>NZ_JACCBJ010000001.1:0-2400000 GCF_013408745.1 Leifsonia soli
TCGACGGGACCGTGCGGCGGCGCGTGCGGTACCCGACCGGGCACATCCCCTCGGCGGCGGAGGCGGTGGCCATCGCCGCGGCGGTCGTCGACGGACTGCGTCCCGACCTCGCCGGGGCCTCGCGCGTCGTCGGGATCGGCGTTGCCGTGCCCGGACTCGTGCGGGAGGAGGACGGGGTCGTGCGGCTCGCTCCCCACCTGGAGTGGGCCGAGGAGCCGTTCGCCGCCGAGCTCGCCGCGGCCACGGGGTACCCGGTGCTCGCCGCGAACGACGCGAGCCTCGGTGCCAACGCCGAGCGCCTGTTCGGCGCCGGCCGTGGCGCGAGCGACCTGGTGTACCTGAACGGCGGCGCCTCGGGCATCGGCGCCGGGGTCATCGTCAGCGGGTCGCCCCTGACCGGCATCAGCGGCTATGCGGGTGAGCTCGGGCACACCCTCGTCAACTCCGCGGGCGTCCGCTGTCACTGCGGAGCCATCGGCTGCCTGGAGACCGAGGTGAGCCAGAGCGCCCTGCTGCGCGTCCTCGGCATGGAAGCGGCCGACCCGGAGGAGCTCGACCGGGCGCTCTCGGCGGCCATCGCCGCGGGCGACCCGGCCGTGGCGGAGGAGGTCGACCGGCAGGTGGGGTTCCTGGCGACGGCGCTCCGCAACGCCACCAACGTGTTCGACCCGCAGCTCATCGTGCTCGGCGGGTTCCTCGGCGCGCTGCACGCGCTCGACCCCGATCGGCTGCCGCGGCTGGTCGGCGAGCAGGCGCTCGCGGCGAGTGCGGAGCGGCTCTCGATCGTCCGTGCGGGGCTGGGCTCCGACATCCTGATGATCGGCGCCGCCGAGCTCGCCTTCGGCCCGCTGCTGGCCGCCCCCGCGTCCTGACCGCGTTCCGTCCGCATCCCGTCGCTCCCTGGGCGTCCGGCCTGCTCAAGATGTGGCGCAAATGTGTGTTTTGGCGCCGCCATAACGCACATTTGGCGCAAATCTGCGCCCTGGGAACGCCTGCAGGAGATTTGGCGCACATCTCGGCGAGGAGAACGTGATGTGCACGTTCACATCGAGGGGCTGTACGGTATAGAGTTTGTTGTAGTCGATCAATCGAATCGATTCGAACCACACTCCCGACAGCACCGCTTGCGCGCGGTGCTGTTCGTGCGTCCGACGGCGGGCGCGACCCGCATCCACCTCGACCTGCCAAGGACCCTCTCGTGACCACCGTCGTGCATCCCGGAGACTCGCTCTCCGGCCGCCAGCGCCTCGCCTACATCCTGATCCTCGGCGCGCTCACCGCACTGGGCCCGTTCACGATCGACACCTATCTGCCGGCGCTGCCGACCCTGCAGAACGACTTCGACGTCTCGACCGCGGCCATCCAGCTGACCCTCACGGCCACGACGATCGGCTTCGGCGTCGGGCAGCTGCTGGTCGGACCGTGGTCGGACAAGATCGGCCGCCGCACGCCGCTCATGGCCGCGACCGCCGTGCACATCATCGCCTGCCTCGCGGCGGCCATCGCCCCGAACGTCGAGCTCCTCGGCGTCGCGCGGGCTCTGCAGGGCATCGGCGCCGCGGCGGGCGGCGTCGTCGCCATGGCCATGGTCCGCGACCTCTTCGGCGGCCGCCCCCTGGTCCGGATGCTGAGCCGCCTGGCGCTCGTCAACGGCCTCGCCCCGGTGCTCGCCCCCGTGCTCGGCTCCTGGCTGCTGCTGGTCATGCCGTGGCGCGGCATCTTCGTGGTGCTCGCCTGCTACGGCGCGTTCGTCATCATCTGCGTCGCCCTGTGGATCGTGGAGACGCTGCCCAAGGCGCGCCGCCAGGATGCGGGGCACTCGACCGTCGGCCAGCGCTACAAGGCGGTCCTCAGCGACCGCGTGTTCGTCGGCATCGCGATCGTCGGAGCCGCCAACTTCACCGGCCTGTTCTCCTACCTGTCGTCGAGCTCGTTCATCTTCCAGGAGATCTACCGGTTCAACGCGCAGGAGTACGGCCTGCTGTTCGCGATCAACTCCATCGGAATCATCATCGGCGTGCAGTCGGCCGCACGCCTCACCAAGTACGTCGGGCCGCAGTGGATCCTGGCGTGCTCCACCATCGTGATGTTCCTGTCCTCCGTGACCATCGTTGTGCTCGACCAGTCGCACGTCGGACTGTGGGGAACGGTCATCCCGCTGTGGTTCTTCATCGCGGCGTGCGGGTTCGGCTTCCCGTGCGTCCAGGTTCTCGCGCTCAACGGCCACGGCCACGAGGCCGGGACCGCGGCCAGTCTGCTCGGCGCGCTGAACTTCGGCATCGCGGGCATCGTGTCGCCGGTCGTCGGCATCCTGGGCGTCGGCAGCGCCGCCCCGATGGGAGCGGTCATGGCCGTCTGCGCGCTGGTGTCGATCGCCTCGCTCTGGATCGTGGTGCGGCCGCGGTCGGTTCCGCAGCTGGCGCACTAGGTGCACTGACTCGGCGCCGGCCGGGCACCTAGGCGGCCCATGCCGCCGCGGGTACGTTGGACCGCATGACCGTACCGCACCCCGCCCCGCCGTCCGAGGACGCCGAAGGACACGACGTCGTCAAAGCGGCCCGCGTCGCGCGGAGGTGGCCCGTCGTCGCCGGCTCGGTGGCCGTCGTCGTCGTGGTGGGCCTCGGGCTGATCATCGCCCTGCGGCCACGCGAACCGTTCGCCATCGATGCCGAGTGGATGGGCGAGATCGTCGAGCACCGCTCCCCGCTCTGGCTGGGCCCGGCGCTGTTCTTCAACTACGCCGGGGGCAGCATCATCGGATCCGTCGTGATCCCGGTGCTGATCTTCCTGCTGCTCCTGGCGTTCCGCAGGCCGTGGGGCGCCGCCTTCTTCGCGATCGCGAGCGTGCTGTCCGTGGTGTGCGTCCAGGTGCTCAAGCACACGGTCGGACGGGCACGGCCGACGGAGATCCTCGTGCACGCCGACACGGGTTCATTCCCGTCCGGGCATACGGCGAACGCCGCCACGATGGTGGTCGTGCTCGGGATCCTGTTCCCGCGGGTCTGGGTGTGGTGCGTCGGCGTCGTGTGGGCCGTCCTCATGGCCGTCAGCCGCACGTACCTCGGCGCCCACTGGATCAGCGACACGATCGGCGGGATCCTGCTCGGTGCCGGCGTCGCCGTCATCGTCTGGGCACCGCTCGCTCATCGCCTCGCGATCGAGGCGACGCAGCCGCATCCGTTCTGGCTCGCCCGGCGGCACGCGCCAGTAGAGTGAGCCGCATGAGCGACGCGGACGCGCTGGCGAAGGCGCAGGCGGAAGCACGGGCGGCGGCCGATGAGGCCGAACGGCTGCAGGCGGAGGCGGCCGAGGCGGTGCGCCGGGCACAGGAGGCATCCGCCGCGGCGGAGGCTCAGGCTGCATCACTGCGCGAGGCGGCTGCGGCAGCGCAGGCGGCTGCCTCAGCGGCTGCAGCAGCGACCCCGGTATCCGGGCCCCTGGACGCAGCATCCATCGAGGCCGTCCGCGACGGCTACGCGTTCGACGGCGACGTGCTCGAGTTCGGCGCACTCGTCAACGGGGATCCTCTTCCGGACGTGCCCATCCGCATCCCGATCGCCATGACCAACCGCCACGGGCTCATCGCCGGGGCGACCGGCACCGGCAAGACCAAGACGCTCCAGGTGCTCGCCGAGCAGCTCTCGGCAGTGGGCGTCCCGGTGTTCGCGGCCGACATCAAGGGCGACCTCTCCGGGGTCGCGACCCCGGGCGAACCGAACGAGAAGCTGCTCGAGCGCACCAGGGGGATCGGGCAGGACTGGACCCCGCACGCGGCGACGACCGAGTTCTTCTCGCTCGGCGGCGTCGGGCGCGGTGTCCCGATCCGCGCGACGGTCGCCGGATTCGGGCCGCTGCTGCTGTCGAAGGTGCTCGGCCTCAACGAGACGCAGGAGTCGAGTCTCGGCCTGGTGTTCCACTACGCCGAGCAGGCGGGCCTGCCGCTCCTCGACCTCGCCGACCTGCGCGCCGTCCTGACCTACCTGGCGAGCGACGACGGCAAGCAGGAGCTGTCGGGGCTGGGCGGTCTGTCCGGATCGACCGTCGGTGTCATCCTGCGCGAGCTGATCGCCTTCGCGGACCAGGGCGCGGACGCCTTCTTCGGCGAGCCGGAGATCGACACGGCCGAGTTCCTCCGCATCGCGCCGGACGGCACCGGCGTGGTGAGCCTGCTGGAGCTACCGGGCGTGCAGGACAAACCGGCCGTGTTCTCCACGTTCCTGATGTGGCTGCTCGCGGACCTGTTCAACGACCTGCCCGAGGTCGGCGACCTCGACAAGCCGAAGCTGGTGTTCTTCTTCGACGAGGCGCACCTGCTGTTCCGCGATGCGTCGAAGGACTTCCTCGCGGCGATCACGCAGACCGTCCGCCTGATCCGCTCGAAGGGCGTCGGCATCTTCTTCGTCACCCAGACGCCGAAGGACGTGCCGTCCGACGTGCTGGCTCAGCTGGGCTCGCGCGTCCAGCATCAGCTCCGCGCGTTCACGCCCGACGACGCGAAGGCGCTGAAGGCGACCGTGTCGACCTACCCGACTTCCGGCTACGACCTCGCCCAGGTGCTGCAGTCGCTGGGGACCGGCGAGGCCGTCATCACCGTGATGAACGAGAAGGGAGCGCCGACGCCCGTCGCGTGGACGCGCCTGCGCGCCCCGCGAGGCTCGATGTCTCCGGCGCCCGAACAGCAGGTGGATGCGACGATCGCCGCATCGCCGCTGCAGGCGGCCTACGGAACGCCGCTCGACCGCGACTCCGCCCGCGAGATGCTCGGACGCAAGCTGGACGCCGCCGCGGCCGCCGCGGCCAAGGCGGACGCCGACGCCGCCGCCGCGAAGGCCGCCGCAGAAGCACAGAAGGCGGCGGAGGCGCAGGCGAAGGCCGACGCCAAGGCGCGGGAGGCGGCCGAGCGGGCGGCACAGAAGGAGTACGACCGCATCCTGCGCCAGACCTCCCCGCGGTCCACGAGCCGTCGCACGTCGTCCGGCTCGTCGAAGACGGTGCTGGAGCAGGTGCTCGGCTCGAAGGCGACCCGAGACATCCTGGGCGGTGTCGTCGAGGGCATCTTCGGCACGCGCCGTCGGCGCTGACGCCTGCGCGCTGACGCAGGGGGTCTGACACCCGTGGGCCGGATCGCCCGGGTCAGAGCCCGAGGAGCGCCCGCGCGCGCAGCGCCACACCGGCAGCAGCGGTCGCCTCTCCGCCGTCCTGCTCCGACCACACCGCCGAGAGCGCGCCCCAGGCGAGCGCCCAGCGCAGCACCCTGTCCTCCGTCAGCTGCGCCTCCGCGGCGATGACCGCGACCGTCCGCTCCAGGCGGCCCGGCGCGAGCGCGGTCGCGGCATCCGGATTGCAGAGGATGTTGGCGACGTCGAAACCGGGATCGCCGTGCAGCGGCTTGGGGTCGATCGCGAGCCATCCGCGCGACCCGAAGTCCAGCACGTTGCCGTGGTGGAGGTCGCCGTGCAGCACGACGTCTCCGGCGGGATGCCGCAGCAACTCGTCCGCGACCCGCACGGCGACGGCGTCCAGCTGGTCGCCTGCGCCGGGCGCCTCCCCGCGGCGCAGCAGCTCCCGGAACCAGCGCCGGAGGTCGAACAGGCCGTCCGGGCGGGGCCCCTTCCCCGCTGCGTGCAGACGACGACCGGCCCGGCACAGGATGCGCGTCGCCTCGTCGTCGCCCTCCGGCCCCGACCGCGACAGCTCCGCGAGGTCGCCCGGACCGGTCGCGCGCTCGAGGAGCACCGCGTCCGCATCCGCCTCGATGACGGCGGCGGCACCGTCTCCGCTCCACCAGGCGATCACCGCGCCGCCCGCCCGCTCTTCGCCGGACGCGGCCAGCTTGAGGAAGAGCGGGTCCGCATCGCGACGCACCGGCTGCACGACGCTCGACGGGGTGGCGAACGCCGCGCCGTCGGGTTCGAGGCGCCAGCGTTCGCGCCAGGGCGCCAGCGCGGCCTCGGGCCCGGTCACCCGCGCCCCTCTGCGGCGGCGTACGTCCCCGGCGTCGACCCGACGACCGACGTGAAGTCGCGGCTGAAGTGCGCCTGGTCGGCGTAGCCCAGCTCGGCGGCGAGGGCGGCGAGTGCGGGAGGTTCGCTCGATCGGAGTGCCGCGGCCGCCTCCTGCAATCGGTACCGCTGGATGAGCCACTTCGGGCCGAAGCCGATGTGCCCCGCGACCAGCCGCTGCAGGTGGCGGACGCCGAGCCCGAAGCGGTCGGCGAGCTGCTCGACCCGCAGCAGTTCGCGGTCCTCCTCGACCGCCGCCACGATGCGGTCGACCAGGCGGGCGTCGTCATCCGGTTCGGGGAGGCGGTCCAGCCAGGCCTCGAACGCCGCGATCGCGCCGGAGTCGTCGTCGTCCGCCATGCGGTCGCGGACGGAGGCGACCATCCCGGCCGCTCCCTCCCGGACCGTCAGCCGGTCGAACGGCAGGACCGGCGGCACGCTGCGCATCGACGCTCCGGCCCATGCCCGCGAGACGCCGGGACGGAGCAGGATGCCGAGCGCCCATCCCGAGCCCTCCAGCGTGCGGGACCCCCGCCCCCGGCCGGCGCGGTACAGGGCGGCGGACCGCTCCTCGACGACGAGGTTCGCCGTCGGATACTCGAGCACGTCCTGCCGCACGGTCGCGCCGTCCGCGAGCTGCCAGCGGGGGAGCCAGTAGTGCCGGACGAACAGAGCCGAGCGGCCGTCCGCAGCGCGCCGTGCGATCGCCACCGGCGGCGCGGTCGCCGCCGGGGCGACGCGGCTCGGCGTGAGCAGGCCCTTGCTGCGCGGCTCGACCTCGGTGCGCGGCGTCACCCTGCCATCCTGGCATGCGCCCGCGGGCGTGGGGCTTCGCGGCCGGGCGCCGCGGACGGGTTCAGCGCCCGAGCGGGATGCGTTCGAACCAGTACAGCAGGCGCGGCCAGGCGCGGCGGAGCTGGCCGTGCGTCATCGGCTCCTCCGGCCGCGTGACGGGAACGTCGAGCTCTTCCGCGACGCGCTCCATGTCGTCCGCCGACCAGAACTGGCCGCGCATCCGGATGAGCAGCCGCCCCTCCTTCGACGCCACGAACAGCTGGGGCAGGACGTCGAGGGTGCTGCGTTCGTAGACCTGCACCAGGATCACCGCGCCCGCCTCGCCGTGGCCCACCCGGACGGTCCGCCCGAAGAATCCGCGCTCGCGCACGCCGTCCGGCCCGTAGCCGATCGTCGTGTTGAGGAACGACGCGACCCCCACCACCGTCGCCGCGATGACGACGAGATGAGCGACGAGCACGAAGACCCAGGCGCCGGACGGGATGGTCAGCCAGTACAGGACGGCGAACACCGGAGTGGTGAGCGCCAGCACCGCGACGATGCCCCGGGTGAACAGGTGCCGGTGCGGGCGGAGGACGGTCTCACGGGTCGCTGCCACATCCGTCCCCACCTCGGCCTGCTCACTCACCAGACGAGCCTTTCTCAATCCGGGAGGCTCCGGTAGCGGCATTTTGGGGGACACCCGTTCGCGGGGCGGTCGGGTGTCCCGCGGGGTCACCCGGCTGCGGTGCGCACCAGGTCGCGGATGCGCTGTTCGTCCTCCGGGCCGAGGTCGAGGATGGCGAAGGCCGTCGCCCACATCGTGCCGTCGTCGAGCTTGGCCGGATCGTTGAACCCGAGCGTCGAGTAGCGGGTCTTGAACTTCGACGACGGCTGGAAGAAGCAGAACGTCTTGCCGCCGATGGCGTAGGCGGGCTGCCCGTACCAGAGCTTCGGCCAGACGTCCGGGACCGTCTCGGTGACGATCGCGTGGATGCGCTCGGCCAGCGCCCGGTCGTGGTCGGGCAGCTCGGCGATCTTGGCGAGCAGGTCGCGGGTGTCGTCCTCGCGCGTCGTCTTGCCCTTGCGCGCGGTCTTCACCTCTTTCGACCGCTCTTTCATGGCGGCGCGCTCCTCCTCGGTGAACGCGGCGGAGCTGGATGAGGACTCGGTTGTGTTCGTCATGCCTCGACCGTAGAGCGGGACGGGTGCACAGCGCTTCTCCGAAACTGCTCACCTGGCGCTCCTGGCACTCGCCGTACCGTCGGAGATATCGCCCCACGCCGACCGTGAGTACGGTGGACACCGTCCGCAACATTGGCCGGGAGGTACGAGGTGCGCATCCAGGACGCCATGGCCGCCGAATGCAGCGGCGGGCACAGGCGGAACACCGACCGCCCGCTGTGCAGCGCCGCGTGAGCGCTCTGCCCACCGACGCCGAACGCCGTCTGGCCCTGCGGCGGATGAAGGTGTTCGCGACGAGCCTGCTCGCCGTCGCGGCCGTGGTGTTCGCGGTCGCGTTCGCGCTCCAGGACCACTATCCCTGGCTCGGGTACGTGCGCGCCGCCGCCGAGGGTGCGATGGTCGGAGCGCTCGCGGACTGGTTCGCCGTGACCGCGCTGTTCCGGCATCCGCTCGGGCTGCGCATCCCGCACACGGCGATCATCCCGACCCGCAAGGACGAGATCGGGGCCAGCCTCGGCGAGTTCGTCGAGACCAACTTCCTCTCCGACGCGGTCGTCGCCGGCAAGCTGGGCACCATCGACCTCGCCGGAGCGGTGGCCGACTGGCTCACCGAGCCGCAGAACGCGCGTCGAGTGGTGGCGGAGTCCTTCCGCGGCATGACCGGGCTGGTCGCCCTGCTCGACGACGACCGGATGCGCGAGGCGCTGGAGGCGGTCGTGCGCACGCACGTCGTCGCACCGGTCTGGGGCCCGCCGCTCGGCCGGCTCGGCGCGCGGGTGCTCGACTCGGGCGGTCACCACGAGGCCGTGGATCTGCTGCTGGACCGGCTGGACGAGTGGCTCGCGGCGAACCCCGAGGCGTTCGGGCCGGTGGTGTCGCGTCGGCTCCCGTCGTGGTTGCCGTCGTTCGTCGACCGCCTGATCGACGAACGCCTCCACGCCGAGGCGCTCCGGTTCGTCCGCGAGATGCGCGAGGACCCCGACCACCGCCTCCGGCGCTCGCTCGACGAGTACCTCGCCCAGCTCGCCGATCGGTTGCAGCACGACGAGGCGACCATCGACCGGCTCGAGCTGGCGAAGGGTCGCGCCTTCGACGATCCGCGCATCCGCGAGCTGGCGGCCTCCACGTGGACGGCGGCACGCTCCGCCGCGGTGGATGCGCTCTCGGACGAGGACGGCGAGCTGCGCCGCCGCGCGGAGGCCGTCGTCGCCGATGTCGCCCGGCGCGTCCTCGCCGACGACGACCTGCGGGCGTCCCTCAATCGGCGGCTGACGGACGCAGCGCTGCACCTGGTGACGAGCTATCGCAGCGACATCTCGCACGTCATCACCGAGACGGTGCAGTCGTGGGATGCGGCCGAGACCACCGAGAAGATCGAGACCCAGGTGGGACGCGACCTGCAGTTCATCCGCATCAACGGGACGGTCGTCGGCGCGCTCGCCGGTCTCGCGATCTACGCCGTGGCGACGGGAGTCTCGGCGTTCCTGTAGCGCTGCCGTCGGGCGGCGATCATCGCCGAGCGTCGCTCCCATCGTCCGGTCCCATGACCTTCTCGAAGCGGAACATCAGGTCGTCCTCGCCCGATTTCCGGGGATCGTCCGCCGGACGATCGGGCTCGGGGTGGTACGGGTTGAAGAACTCGACGATGTCGAAGCCGCACACGTTGACATAGAAGTGGATGTTGCGGGTCTCGAAGTGCGGCGTCATCGTCTCCCAGACGCGTGTCTCCGGGTGCCGTCGTTCGGCCGCCGACCAGGCCCGGCGGCCCAGTCCGAGGGAATGATGTTCCGGGTCGATGAAGAAGAGCTCGAGGCCGTTGCGGTGGTCGGCGGGATCGATGCGGAGCACCATCCCGCCGACCCTCTCGCCGTTCGCTGTGACGTGCAGGACCTCGGACTCCGGAGCGTCGAAGCACTCCCGCAGTTCCCGGTCGGAGGGAATCGGCTCGTCGTCCGGCCGGTGGTGCGGGTCGTCCTTCAGCGCGAGGGCGAAGGCGGTCTGCAGTCGCCGGCCGAGGTCCGGGAGGTCGTCCGTCGACGCCGGGCTGAGGGCGACGTCGATGTGAGGCGTGTCCGTCATCTCAGACATCGCCCCAGTCGCTGTCCATGCCCCAGTCCGACTCGGCGTCGTGACTGTCGGCTTCGGAGCCGTTCTCGCCGGCCGGCGGCGTGAACATCCCGGAGATCCCCTGGGCGAGCAGGACACCGCCCGCGACACCCGCCGCACCGGCTGCGGCGGTCTTCAGGAAGCTGCCGCCTCCCCCTGCCGGGCGCGCGCCGTCGGCGCTCCCGGAGGCCTGAGACGGGCGCGCGCCGAACAGACCGCCCCACCGTCCCCGCTGCTCGGGGGCCGCGGTCGTCGCCGGCACGGCGTCCGACGCTCCCTGGAACGCGGGCCCGCCGGACGCAGCGCTCTGCTGCCCGGCGAGCGCCTCCTTCTGAAGCAGCACGGTCTGGACCAGGAAGTAGAGGGCGTCCGGCTGGCTTCCGATGAGCTGGTTGATGAGCTGTGCCGCCTCCGGGTCCTTCGGGATGGGCGCCGCGTTGCGGACGGACTCGGCGAGGTCGACGATCAGTCGGATGTCGGAGTTCTGCATGGCTGTTTCCTCTCGCAGGTGAGCGTTGGCACCGCCGTGGCCGGTCGGTTGCGCTGAGTCCATGCTCGCTGCGCGACGGCCTGAGAGGACCCGCCGTCCGGCGGGAGACGGTCCCCGCCCGGGGGGCCGGGCGGGGGAACGTGGAAGGACGAGGGAGCGAGACCTCGGGCGGACGCCTCGACTCCTGGACGGGACAGCCCCAGTACGGGATACGCCACAGCGAAACCGTCCGTCAGGCCGCCGATCAGCGCCCCGGCGCCGTGACCGCCGCGATCGAGCTCGCGCAACTGTGTGTTCATTCCGGCGGCGCGTGCGGCCGTCGCGAGCCTCCGGGCCACCTCGAGGTAATGCGGATCGTCCTTCGCGGCGGTGAACACGGCTGTCGACCCGGGGAACTGCCGCATGCTGAGCAGCGTGACGGGCTTTTCCCGCTCCAACCGGTCTCGGTCTCCGCCGAACAGCGTCGTCAGGGCGTGAGCCGGATTGCTGGCGCCCGGAAACTCCTCGCCCGACGCGCTGATGATCGTGCGGAACAGTTCCGGGTGCTCGGCTCCGAGCGAGATCGCGCACTGACCGCCGTTGGAGTAGCCCGCGACCGTCCAGAAGCGCGGGTCCGGCAGGACGTTCAGGTGCGTCCGCATCCACGGGATCACGTCTTTCAGGAGGTAGGTGCGCGAGCGTCCGTACGCGGTCGAGTCGACGCATCCGGTGTCGGCGACCTTCTCCCCGGTCTGGTCGGCGACGAGGACGATCGGTGCCAGCCCGTTGTTCTTGGCGGCGTAGGCGTCGAGGACCCGGCTGATCGGACCGGGGTCGGGACTTCCCGGCTGGCCCATCAGCATCAGGACGACGGGGAGGCGCGGCGGATGGGGAACGAGCGCGGCCGGCGGCAGGTAGACGCCGGCCGGTCGCGCCGCGAATCCGCTGGCCGTGTTCGGGATGGACGCGGTGCCCGTCCTCCCCGCGCTCGGCATCTCCGCCGGCGGGTGCCACGTCTTCCACAGAGGTGAGCCCGCCGACGGGGTGACCGCATCGTCTGAGGGCGGAGTCAGGTGGATGGGACTGTTGACGACGACGTTGAGGAGGTTGCCGAGGGTTCGATTGATGCCGAACTCGGCGTTGATCGCGAAGACCCCCGCGACCGCGACCGCGATGACGGTCACCGCCGACACCGCCCGCCGCAGGGCGCCGCGCCGGACGAGGCTGACCATGGCGATCGCGACTCCGGCGAGAGTCGCGGCGAGCCAGGCGTACGTCGGCAGGCCCAGGCCGCCTCCGAACAGATCGAGCCACCGGACGCAGATCAGCCAGAGCGCGACCGCCGCGAGGATCCCGACGACGGCGGCGAGCACCGAGAACAGCAGCCAGCGGCGGCTCGGGCGCCACAGCAGCACGGCGAGGAGTCCCGTGGTCGCGGCGAGGTACACCAGCACCGGCGCCGGTCCGGACAGCATGTCGACCTGCAGGACGGCAGCCCGCACGGACGCGAAGAGATCATCCACCACGCCAGCCTCCCGGCGGGCGGCGGATGTCGCATCCGGCGAGGGGATGGGATCACACGCCGATCGGCGGCGGGATTCCCGCCGTTCGGCGGCTCAGCCCGAGGGTCGGCCCTGATATGGAGCGGAGGTGCTGTGCGCGCTCCTGAACAATGGCGGAGAATGGGGGATTCGAACCCCGGTGTGGTGCTGTGCGCGCACCCGGCGGCGCATCCTGAATAGTTGGCGGAGAATGGGCGATTCGAACCCCGGTGTGGCGCTGTGCGCGCACCCGGCGGCGCATCCTGAACAGTTGGCGGAGAATGGGGGATTCGAACCCCCGAGGGCTTGCACCCAACACGCTTTCCAAGCGTGCGCCATAGGCCACTAGGCGAATTCTCCTGGTCGTCGCCTTCCGCTGTCGCGGCCGGCGGCTCCCAGTATCTTACCCGAACGCCGGAGGGCCTCGCGCACACGGCTCCCACCCGCACCCGCTACACTGGTTCCCGGCTCCCCACGTGGCGCCATCCAGGCCAACTCCCCCAGGGCGGAAACGCAGCAAGGGTAACCGGGCTCTGGCGGGTGCGTGGGGAGTCTTTCCGTGTCCAGCCGCGGGTCACCGCCGCCGCGTATATTGTGGCCAGCAATGCCGGAGCTTCTACGCCCTGTAGAATGATCCGTGTCTTCCGTGGAGCGCTGGATGGACGGGGTGCCGCATGACCGAGCAGCTGACCGAGCTGGCGACCGAGGCATACGTCGTGGGCTTCCCTCTCGTGTTCGACCTGGAGCAAGTCGCACGGTTCACCGAGGCGGGCATCGGGTCGGTCGCCTCCACTCCCTACAACTCTTTCGGGCACGCGCGCGAGCTGGCCGGGCCGGGTGACACGTTCGTCTCGATCAACAACGACACCGTGTATTCGATCGCCCAGGTAGATCTGGGCGTCGGGCCCGTGAAGCTCACCGTCCCCGCTACCGGTGACCGCTACTTCGTGCTGCAGTTCGTCGACGCCTGGACCGACAACTTCGCGTACATCGGCACGCGCTCGACCGGGGGAGGGGGTGGCGAGTTCCTGCTCCTGCCGCCCGATGCCGACGAGGGGGCCGACGACGCCGCAGGTCTCCCGACCGTCCGCTTCCCCACGCGCGTCGCCACGATCGTCGGGCGGTGGGCCGTCGACGGCGCCGACGACCTGCCCGCGGTGCACGCGCTGCAGGATGCGCTCACACTCACCCCGCTGCACGAGACCCTCGTCCCGCCGGAGGGAGTCCCGGCCGTGGACGGGGGCCAGGGCGAGGCGCTCGACTTCTTCGAGAAGCTGCGCGTCTGGTCGCAGGCCTTCCCGCCCGCGCCGCGCGACCGCGCCGCGCTCGACTCGTACGCGCCTCTCGGACTGGTGAGCCCGTACCCGATCGCCGAGCAGCCGGAGGGCGTCCGCCAGGCCCTCGTCGACGGGTACGCCCTCGGCAAGGAGGCTCTGGAGTCGGCGTTGCGCACCTCCGGCACGCTGATCGACCACTGGATGGTCAACCTCCACGTCTTCGACTACAACCTCGACTACTTCGAAGTGGGCGCGATCGACTCCCCGGAATGGAAGCTGACCGACCCGCGGACGCGATACGCGACCCGGGCCGGCGCGGCTCTGGGTGGCCTGTGGGGCAACCACGCCTACGAAGCGGCCTACATCATGACCTACGAGGACGCCGACGGCGAGCCGCTCAGCGGCGAGCACGTCTACCGGCTGCGGCTCAGCCCGACACCGCCGGTCGGCGCCTTCTGGTCACTGACCATGTACGACCTCCCGCACTACTACCTCGTCGCCAACCCGATCGACCGCTACTCGGTCGGCGACAGGACCCGCGGGCTCGTGTACGACGACGACGGAGGACTGACCATCACGATGAGCGCCACCCGACCGACCGACGAGAAGGCGGCGGCCAACTGGCTGCCTGCGCCTGCCGGACGCTTCCGGCCCATCCTCCGCCTGTACCTGCCGGGCGACGAGGTGCTGGACGGGCACTACCGGATCCCGGCGATCGAGCGGATCGGCTGACGTGGCGCGCTCCATCTACATCACCTCCGCCGAGGGGCACACCGGCAAGTCGACCGTCGCCCTCGGCGTTCTCGAGTCGCTGCGCCACTCCGTCGAGCGCGTCGGCGTGTTCCGGCCGATCGCCCGCTCGACCGACGAGCGCGACTACGTGCTGGAACTGCTGCTCCAGCGGATCACCGCGGACATCTCGTACGAGGACGCCCTGGGCGTGACGTACGAGGACGTCCACGTCGACGCCGATGCGGCGCTCGCCGAGATCGTCCAGCGCTTCCGCGCGGTGGAGGCGCTGTGCGACACGGTCGTCATCCTCGGCTCCGACTACACGGACGTCGGCAGCCCGACCGAGCTCGGCTACAACGCCCGGATCGCCGCGAACCTGGGCGCGCCCGTGCTGCTGGTGCTCGGCGGACGGATCGGACAGGGCTTCGGCGAGCGTCTCGGCCAAGCCGACCCGCGCTCGCCGGAGGAGCTCCGCCAGCTGGCGGAGATCGCCGTCGCCGAGCTGCGGGCCGAGCACGCCGGGCTTCTCGCCGTCATCGCGAACCGTGCGGACGCCGGGATGCTGGAGCCGATCGTCGCCGCCGTCGGCTCTGTGGTCGGCGCCGCGGCGGCCGCGGCGGGCAGCGCGGACCGGCCGCCGGTGTGGGCCATCCCGGAGGACCCGTTCCTGGTGGCGCCGAGCATCCGCTCCATCATGGAGGAGACCGGCGCGACGCTGATCGCCGGGGAGGAGGGCCTGCTCACCCGCGAGGCGCTCGGGGTCGTCGTCGCCGGCATGTCGATGAACAACGTGCTCCCGCGGCTGGTGGACGGCGCGGTCGTCGTCGTTCCCGGCGACCGCACGGAGGTGCTGCTGGCGGTGCTCATGGCGAACGCCTCCGGCACCTTCCCGTCCGTCGCCGGCATCGTCCTCAACGGCGGGTTCGACCTGCCGGAGCCGATCGAGCGGCTGCTGGCCGGCCTGCGCTCGCCGTTGCCGATCGTGCGGACGGGGCTCGACACCTACGACACCGTCGTGCGGATCACGCACGCGCGCGGGCGGCTCGCCGCGGACTCGCAGCGCAAGTACGACACGGCGCTCGCCCTGTTCGAGCGGCACGTCGACGCGAGCGCCCTGCTGGCCCGCCTGAATGTCTCCCGCCACGATGTCGTCACCCCGCTCATGTTCGAGTACGACCTGATCGAGCGCGCGCGGGCGGCGAAGAAGCACATCGTCCTTCCGGAGGGGGAGGACGACCGCATCCTGCGCGCCGCCCACACCCTGCTGGCGCGTGGAGTGGCCCGGCTGACCATCCTGGGCGAGCCGTTCGAGGTGAAGTCGCGCGCGATCGAGCTGGGACTCGACCTCTCCGGCGCCGAGGTGCTCAGCCCGTTCGACGATGTGCTGCGTCTGCGCTTCGCGACGGAGTACGCCCGGCTGCGTGCGCACAAGGGCATCACGGTCGAGCAGGCGTCGGACACGATCACGGACACGTCCTACTTCGGCACGATGATGGTGCACCTCGGACTCGCCGACGGAATGGTGTCCGGCGCCGCGCACACGACGGCGCACACCATCCGGCCGGCCTTCGAGATCATCAAGACGACGCCGGGGGTGTCGGTCGTCTCCAGCGTGTTCCTGATGGCCCTCGCCGACCGCGTTCTCGTCTACGGCGACTGCGCCGTCATCCCGGACCCGACCTCCGAGCAGCTCGCCGACATCGCCATCTCGTCCGCCCGCACGGCCGAGCAGTTCGGGATCGAGCCGCGCGTCGCGATGCTGTCGTACTCCACCGGGGACTCGGGCGCCGGGGCGGACGTGGAGAAGGTGCGGACCGCGACCGAGCTGGTGCGCGAGCGTGCGCCGCAGCTCGCGGTGGCCGGTCCCATCCAGTACGACGCCGCGGCGGATGCGGCCGTCGGCGCCGCGAAGATGCCCGGATCGGAGGTGGCCGGACGGGCGACCGTGTTCATCTTCCCCGACCTCAACACCGGCAACAACACGTACAAGGCGGTGCAGCGCAGCGCGGGCGCCGTCGCGATCGGCCCCGTGCTGCAGGGCTTGCGGAAGCCCATCAACGACCTGTCCCGTGGGGCGACGGTCGACGACATCGTCAACACCGTGGCGATCACCGCGATCCAGGCGGCGCTGTCATGAGCGCTGTCCTGGTCGTCAACAGCGGCTCGTCGTCGTTCAAGTACCAGCTCATCGACAGCGAGACCGAGAAGTCGCTGGCCTCCGGCCTGGTGGAACGCATCGGGGAGTCGAGCGGGCATACGACGCACCGCGGCCCGAACGGCACGAGCGAGCGGTCGCTCGAGATCCCGGACCACACCGTGGGGTTCCGCGCGATGCTCGACGCATTCGCGGCGGAGGGCCCGAGCCTCGACGAGAACCCGCTGGACGCGGTGGGCCATCGCGTCGTCCACGGCGGCAAGCGCTTCTTCGAGCCGACGATCGTGACGCCGCTCGTCGAGATCAACATCGAGGACCTCTCCGACCTCGCTCCGCTGCACAACCCGGCGAACCTGGAGGGCATCCGCGCCGCGAAGAAGGCGTTCCCCGACGTCCCGCACGTCGCCGTGTTCGACACCGCGTTCCACCAGACGCTGGCGCCGGAGGCGTACACGTACGCGATCGACGCCGAGCTGGCGGAGCGTCACCGCGTGAGGCGGTACGGCTTCCACGGCACGTCGCACAAGTACGTGTCCGAGACCGCTGCCGCCTACCTCGGGCGCCCGCTCGGCGAGCTGCGCCAGATCGTGCTGCACCTGGGCAACGGGGCGTCCGCGTGCGCGGTCGACGGCGGGCGCTCGGTGGAGACCTCCATGGGGATGACGCCGCTGGAGGGCCTGGTCATGGGCACCCGGTCCGGCGACCTCGACCCTGCGGTGCTCATCCACCTCGCACGGCGCGCGCAGCTGTCGACGGACGACCTGGACGAGCTGCTGAACCGCCGGAGCGGGCTGCTCGGCCTCTCGGGGCGCGGCGACATGCGCGACGTGCGCCGGGCCGCCGGTCGCGGGGACGATGCAGCCGCGCTGGCGCTGCAGGTGACGGTGCACCGCCTGAAGCACTACATCGGCGCCTACACCGCCCTGCTCGGGCGACTCGACGTGCTCACCTTCACGGCCGGCGTCGGCGAGAACGACGCTGCGCTCCGCGCCGAGGTGCTGTCGGGGCTGGAGGTGCTCGGCATCCGGCTCGACCCCGAACGCAACGCGACCACATCGCGGGAGGCCCGGGTCATCTCCGCGGACGACTCGGCCGTGACGGTGCTGGTCGTGCCGACGAACGAGGAGCTCGAGATCTCCCGGCAGTCGCTCGAGGCGGTCCGGGGAGCGACCGGGGGCTGACGGGAGCGGAGGCTATGCGGCGACGGCGCGGCGAGGGCGAACGGCACGGGATGCCGCGACGCGTCTCCACCGCGCGCCGCACGAGCCGGCCGGCCCGGATCGCGGCCGTGCTGGCCTCCGCCCTCCTCGCGGTGACCGTGCTCGCCGGATGCGGCGCCGCGGACCCGGGAGCGGGCGCGCGCTTCGTGACCTCTCCGCTTGTCCGCTACAGCGCCGTGCTGTGGCCGTTCCCGCTGCAGCTGGTCGGTGCCGAGCCGGGCGCGCGGCTGCGGCTGACCGCGCGTCTCGCCACGGTGCACGGGACCTGGACGTCCGCCGCGACCTACACGGTCCCGGCCTCGGGAACCCTCGACCTGGCGGCTGCGCGGCCGCAGCTCGCCCCCTTCACCGAGCCGGACTCGGCCGGGCTGTTCTGGTCGCTCCGCGGTCCGCGGCTGTCGGGCGAGGAGGCGGCACGGCAGTGGATGCTCGACACCATCCACGTCACGATCGCCGCTTCCGACGCCGGCAGGGTCATCGCCACCCGGGCGTTCGAGCTGGACGGACTGGCGTCGACCCTCCCGGTGCGGACGATCTACACGCGCGACCTGCGACCGGCCATCGATCCGCGCCTGCCGCGGCAGACGCACGAGGACGTCGCGCTCGCCACCTTCTACAGCGCGGCGAGCCTGGAGCACCCGCAGACCCCGGTCGTCCTGATGTTCGACGACGCGCGGCCGGGGGCGTCCGGGGACTACGTGGCACCGGTGATCGCGCAGTTCGGCGCCTCGGTGCTGCTGGTGCCGGTCGCGGCCGCGGCGGACGGCGTCCGCTCGACCGGCATCATCGCGGACACCACGGTGCAGGCCGTGTTCGACTGGCTCGCGGATCGGCCCGATATCGAGCAGGACCGCGTCTATCTCTATGGCACCGGCGCGGCCGAGCAGGTGGCCGTCTGGGCGGCCACCCGGTTCCCGTCGCGCATCCACGGGCTGTTCGCCGCCGGGGGGACACCGGCGCTGCTGTGCCTGCCGGCCGCACGCGTCGCGCCGGTCTTCGAAGGCGAGTCCGGCCTGCCCTGCCTCTCCGACGCCGGCACGGTCGTCCCCTCCGCCGTCCCGTCCATCGACGTCGTCGACGGCCCGGTCGTCCTCGCGTGCGGTGTGCAGGATGCCACGCTCCCGTCGGCGTGCGGGTGGCAGCGCGCGCTCGCCGCCACCCGGGTGCCGCGCCCCGGCGACCGGATCATCTACGCCGACGGTGCGACGCATCCCGTCAGCGTGCCGCCCGGCCTGCCGATCGCGCTGCCGGCGACCGGTGGCCAGCCGACCGAGAAAGCCCGCATCGCGTTCTGGAACGCTGTCGGCCGCGATCTGCTCCGGGCGGTGCTGGGATGACGCGGCGCGGGAGGGTGGCGCGGTTGCTGCGCATCGCGGCCGCCGGAGCGGTGGCGGCCGTCGTCCTCTCCGGGTGCGCGCCGGGCTCGGGCGGCGGAGCCCGGTTCGTCTTCAGCCGGTTCGGGGACGGCATCACCCAGCCGGTCGGCATCCAGGTCAGCGGACTCGAACCGGGAGAACCCGTCGTGCTCACCGCGCGGGCGCACTCCTCCTCCGGCTCGTGGTCGTCGCGGGCGGTCTACGCGGTGCCGCCCAGCGGGAGCGTCCGGCTGTGGTCGCAGGAACCGGCGGCGGCGCCCTACCCGCGCCCCGACGGGTCCGGTCTGCTGTGGAGTCTGACCGGACCCTCGCTCAGCCAGCAGCAGCTGGAGGCGCAGTGGGCGTTCAGCCCGCTCGACATCCGGTTCTCTGCGGAGCAGGGAGGCCACCAGGTGGCGTCCGGCGAGCTCCACCGCGCCGCGCTCTCGGCGGGGACGATCAGCCGGGACGTGCTGGGGAGCGACCTGATCGACACGGGCGATCCGGAGGCGTCCGGTCTCGCGCCGACGGCCAGCATCGGGACGCTGGTCGACTCCGTGCCGACGCCGGTGAGTCTGCGGCCCGGCGTCATCATCATCGACGGCGACGACGGGGGAGCGTCCGGGGCGTTCGCCTCCCGCGTGATCGCGTCGGCGGGCTTCCCGGTCGTCATCCTCCCGGCCTTCGTCCCGGCCGGCCGCATCCCCGGCTCCGCCGCCCTGTCGGTGGAGACCTTCGACGCGGTGCTGACGTGGTTCTCCTCCCTCCCGGTCGTGGATGAGGGACGCGTCTTCGTGTACGGAACCGGCCGGGCGTCGTCGCTGGCCCTGTGGTTCGCCGCGAACGATCCGGAGCGGGTGCACGGCGCGTTCGCCGCCGCCGGCGCGACGGCGCTCCAGTGCACATCCTCCGCGGGCAGCCCTCTGCTCATCGAGCACGGGAGGGCGCTGCCGTGCGCCAACCCCGAGCGCACCATCGCCGGCACCGACATCCTGCCGCTGCAGCGCATCAGCGGGCCGCTCGTGCTCGCGTGCGGCACCGCCGACCGGCTGCTTCCCACCGCCTGCGACTGGACGCGGGCGGGAGAGCAGGCGCGCGGCGACGAGCCGGGGGACGCCTTCCTCTACTCCGAAGGCGCCGGGCACGACATCACCACCCCGCCCCTGCTGCCGATCGGGCTGAGCGATCTCTCCCCGGCGACGGCACAGGCGACCGAGGATGCGCGCACGGCGTTCTGGCAGGTCGTCATCGCGAAGCTGGCGGGGGCGATGCGGCCGTGAGGCGCGTGCTGGCGGGGGTGGTGCTGTCGCTGCTGGTCGCATCGCTCGCCGGATGCGTCGCCGCGCCGGGCGGTGCGGGGCCGCGCGTCGAGATCAGCGAGGAGCCGAGCGGTGTCTGGGAGCCGGTGCACGTCCGTCTCGTCTCTCTGCCGCCCGGCGGCCGGGTGACGGTGCGCGCGACGGCGCGATCCGGTGCGGCGGCGGGTGAACGGTGGAGCTCGCAGGCCGTCTACGGCGTCCCGTCGTCCGGCGTCGTCGACCTCGACCACGACGTTCCGGTGGAGGCCCCGTTCCGCGGAGCGGATGGGATGGGGCTGTTCTGGTCGCTGCAGAGCGATTCCGGCAGGGAGGCGACGTCTCCCCATCTGTGGGGCGGGACGACCCTGACGGTCGACCTGGAGGCCGTCGTCGACGGGCGCCGCGTCGCGCTCCGCCGGCTGCATCGCGTCGGCCTGTCGTCCGTCGCGCCGTCGCGGGCGGTGTTCGACGACGGCATCACGGGCGACTACTTCGAGCCGGCCTCGGCCTCCGCAGCGCCCCGGCCCGCGGTGCTGGTCTTCGACGGCACGGAACCCGACGTGCAGACCGGCGTGCTCTCGGCGGCCACCCTCTCGGCGATGGGATACCCGGCCCTCGCGTTCTCGACGTACGGCTCGGCGGGGCAGCTCGGGCCGGTCCGGACGCTGCCCGCCGAACGCGTCGTCGCCGCGCTGAACTGGCTGCGGTCTCAGCCGGGGGTGGATGCGCGGCGCGTGTTCGTGTTCGGGGCCTCGCGCGGTGCGCAGCTCGCGCTGTGGACGGCTGTCGCGCATCCCGAGCTGGTCTATGGCGCCATCGCCCCGGCCGGCACGACCGGATTGGTCTGCCCGTCGCCCGTTCCCGGCCCGGCGATCACGGTGGGCGGGTCGTGGGTGCCGTGCCTCAGCGGCACCCACGAGGTCACGGCGGCCGCGGTGCTCGACCTCGGTCGCATCCCCGGTCCGGTGGTCCTGGGATGCGCCGGGCAGGACGAGCAGCTCGACAACGGCTGCCGGTGGCTCGACGCGGCGGCCGATGTGCGGCCGGCGCGCGGGGGAGACGCGTACGTCCGCGCGCCGCGGGCGACGCACAGCTTCTCGCTGCCTCCGTACACGCCGCTCGACTTGCCCCCGGCACCGCAGGCGCAGCCCACGGAGGACGCCAGGGTCGCCCTGTGGTCGGCGATCGGGCGCGCGCTCGATGTCCGCGGGCCGTGATCTCCGCGGACCCAGCCGAATGTCGGCGGCGATGAGTAGCATGTGTGAGTGGTAACCGCCCTGTATCGCCGCTATCGGCCCGACACCTTCGCCGAGATGATCGGCCAGTCTCAGGTGACGGAGCCGCTGATGACGGCGCTGCGCACCAATCGGGTGAATCACGCCTATCTGTTCTCCGGTCCCCGCGGCTGCGGCAAGACCACGTCGGCCCGCATCCTCGCCCGCTGCCTGAACTGCGCGGAAGGTCCCACCGACACCCCGTGCGGAAAGTGCGCGAGCTGCATCGAGCTGAGCCGCGACGGCGGCGGCTCCCTCGACGTTGTCGAGATCGACGCGGCCAGCCACAACGGCGTCGACGACGCGCGCGACATCCGCGAGCGGGCCATCTTCGCCCCCGCCCGCGACCGCTACAAGATCTTCATCCTCGACGAGGCGCACATGGTCACCCCGCAGGGCTTCAACGCCCTGCTCAAGATCGTGGAGGAGCCGCCGGAGCACGTGAAGTTCATCTTCGCGACGACGGAGCCCGAGAAGGTGATCGGGACGATCCGCTCCCGCACCCACCACTATCCGTTCCGGCTCGTCCCTCCCGCGCAGATGCTGGAATACGTGCAGAGCCTGTGCGACAGCGAGGGCATGACGGTCGCACCGGGCGTCCTCCCGCTGGTGGTGCGCGCGGGCGGCGGTTCGCCGCGCGACACCCTCTCCCTGCTCGACCAGTTGATGGCCGGCTCCGAGGGCAGCGCCATCGACTACGAGCGGGCGGTCGCGCTCCTCGGCTACACGCACGCGGCGCTCCTGGACGACGTGATCGACGCGATCTCGGCGCGGGATGCCGCCGGCGCCTTCGCCGCGGTCGACCGCGTCATCCAGACCGGACAGGACCCGCGGCGGTTCGTCGAAGACCTCCTGGAGCGTCTGCGCGACCTGATCGTCGTCGCCGCGACGAGTGTCGAAGGGGCATCGGCGGTGCTGCGCGGCGTCCCGCAGGACGAGCTCGACCGGATGGGCGTGCAGGCGATGAAGTTCGGCGCGGCCGAGCTGAGCCGCGCCGCCGACATCGTGAACGCGGCGCTCACCGAGATGACCGGCGCGACGTCGCCGCGGCTCCACCTGGAGCTCATGATCGCGCGCGTGCTCGTGCCGTCGAGCGACGAGAGCGAGCGGGGAGCGCTCGCTCGCGTGGAGCGTCTCGAGCGCCGCGTGGGCGTGAGCGACGCCATCGGATCCGAGCCCGGTCGTGCCGAGCCTGCTCGTGCCGAGCCTGCTCGTGCCGAGCGGGCGGCGCCTCCCGCTGCGCCGAGCGCACCGGTCGCGCCGCAGGAGCCGGCCCGTGCCGCAGCCCCGTCGGCCCCGTCCGCTGCACCGACGCCTGCTCCGTCCGCCGACGCTCCCGCGGCGGAGACGACGGCAGCCGGACCGGCCCCGTCGCAGACCGCCGCGGCCGCGCGCGCCGTCGGCGAGCAGGCAGCTGCGGAGCAGACTCCTGCCGCGGATGTCCCGGCACCCGAGCAGACCCCCGCAGCGGCGGCGGAGAAGCCGGCTCCGGCCGCGGCCCCGGTCGGCCCCGTCAGCACGCAGCAGGTGAAGGACGCCTGGCCGCAGATCCTCGACGCCGTCCAGCGTGCGAAGCGCAGCGCGTGGATGGTCGTCTTCACCGCGCAGGTGCGCTCCCTGAACGGCGATGTCCTGTCGCTGTCGTTCCCGAGCGACAACGATGTGCAGAGCTTCCGGCAGCCCGACGCCGCCGGCGCCCCGGGCGTCAGCGAGTACCTCCGCCAGGCGATCGTCGACGTCCTCGGCATCCGCGTGAAGTTCATCGCGAAGGCCGACTCGGCTCCCGGTTCCGGCGGATCGCCCCGCCCCTCCGGCGGTGCGCCCGCCGCCCCGGCGGCCGAGTCCTGGCCGGGTGCTGAGCCCGCCGCGGCGAGCACGGCGGTGCCGGGCGCGCGCCCGGCACCCACGCCGGCATCCGTCCCGACCGCTGCACCAGAGACGCGCGAAACCGCGCCCACGCGGTCGGCCGCGACGGCCCCCTCGGACGCCACGGCTCCCGCATCGGTGGTCACCGAGTGGGCGACGGTCACCATCCCCTCGTCGAGCGAGACCGCCGAGGCTGCCGCAGCGGTGACGTCCGCGGTCGTGACCATGGAGCGTCCGGCCACGCCCGCCGCTGCCCCGCAGGCGGCGGCTGCACCGGCCGCGCCCGCTGCCCCGCCGAGCGATCCCGCTGCCCCCCCGAGCGCCCCGGAGGAGCCGCCGTACGACGACGTCCCCCCGCCGGAGATCGAGCCGCCGTTCGAGCCGCCGGTGCCCGAGGAGCCCGCGGGCGACTGGGCCGCCGGCCCCTCCGCGACGGCGGTCGCTGCGCCGTCCCCGGCGGCGTCCGCGCCGACCGGCGAAGCCGCGCCGTCCGCTGCCGGACGCCCCGCGCGCTCGTCCTCCGCCCCGGCGGCGGGCTCCCGCACGCCGACCTTCCAGCAGCCGCAGCGCTACGGCGAGGCGGTGGTGCGCGAGATCCTCGGAGCCACCTTCATCGAGGAGCAGCCAGCGCCTCCGACCCCGGGGATGAGGTAGCCGGTGTACGAAGGCATCGTCCAGGAGCTGATCGACGAGCTCGGGCGGCTGCCGGGCATCGGCCCGAAGTCCGCTCAGCGCATCGCGTTCCACATCCTGCAGACCGAGACGTTCGACGTCACGCGCCTCGCCGAGGTGCTGCTCGAGGTGCGCGACAAGGTGCGCTTCTGCGAGATCTGCGGCAACGTGTCGGAGGAGGTCACCTGCTCCATCTGCCGCGACCCCCGGCGCACGCCCACCCTGATCTGCGTGGTCGAGGAGGCGAAGGACGTCGTCGCGATCGAGCGCACGCGGGAGTTCCGCGGCCTGTACCACGTGCTCGGCGGCGCGATCAGCCCGATCGACGGCGTCGGCCCCGACGACCTGCGCATCCGTCAGCTGATGCAGCGGCTCGCGGACGGCACGGTCCAGGAGGTCATCATCGCCACCGACCCGAACCTCGAGGGCGAGGCGACCGCCACCTACCTCAGCCGGCTGCTCACCACCCTCGAGATCCGCGTCACGCGGCTCGCGTCCGGCCTGCCGGTCGGCGGCGACCTCGAGTACGCCGACGAGGTCACGCTCGGTCGCGCGTTCGAGGGCCGCCGCCAGGTCTCCTGACCCCCGCACCGCTCGCCGAGTCGTGAGTCGTGGCCGGAATTCCCCGCGAGTGGTGAGCAGATGCCGCAACTCGTGGAGGCCTGTCCACCGGTGTCGTCACATGAAGGAACGGTCATATCCCACTCGGTAGGATGGGAAGCCCGTGAGTTCAGGAGAGTCCGTGGCCCTCATCGTCCAGAAGTTCGGCGGTTCGTCCGTCGCGACAGCTGAGAGCATCAAGCGCGTCGCGAAGCGCATCGTCGAGACGCGCAAGGCCGGCAACGAGGTCGTCGTCGCCGTCTCCGCCATGGGCGACACGACGGACGAGCTCATCGATCTGGCGCACGAGGTCACCCCCATCCCCGCGCCACGGGAGCTCGACATGCTTCTCACGGCCGGCGAGCGCATCTCCATGGCGCTTCTCGCCATGGCGATCAAGAGCATGGGATACGACGCGCGGTCCTTCACCGGCAGCCAGGCCGGCATGATCACCGACGCGCAGCACGGGTCGGCCCGCATCGTCGACGTCACGCCCGGCCGCATCCAGGACGCCCTGACCGAGGGCGCCATCGCGATCGTCGCCGGCTTCCAGGGGTTCAGCCGCGAGTCGCGCGACATCACGACGCTCGGCCGCGGCGGCTCCGACACGACCGCCGTCGCCCTCGCCGCCGCCCTGGGCGCCGAGGTGTGCGAGATCTACACCGACGTCGACGGGGTCTTCACCTCCGACCCGCGCCAGGTGCCGCTCGCGCGCAAGATCGACCGCATCACCAGCGAGGAGATGCTGGAGCTCGCGGCCGCCGGGGCGAAGGTGCTGCACATCCGCGCCGTCGAGTACGCCCGGCGTCACAACGTGACGCTGCACGTGCGGTCGTCGTTCTCCAACAAGGAGGGCACGTATGTCCTCAACGAAGCAGCGGCCGCCGAGGCCGCCAAGAAGGATGGAACCGTGGAAGAGCCCATCATCTCCGGCGTGGCCACCGACCTGAGCGAGGCCAAGATCACCGTCGTCGGCGTGCCCGACGTTCCCGGAAAGGCCGCGCAGATCTTCAAGATCGTCGCAAAGGCCAATGCGAACGTCGACATGATCGTCCAGAACGTGTCCGCTGCGGCGACCAGCCTCACCGACATCTCCTTCACCCTTCCCAAGTCGGAGGGGCAGCGGGTGCTGACCGCCCTCACCGCCGAGCACGACGAGGTCGGCTTCCAGTCCCTGCAGTACGACGACCAGATCGGCAAGCTGGCGCTCGTCGGCGCGGGGATGCGCACCAACTCCGGCGTCTCCGCGAAGCTGTTCGAGGCGCTCTACGACGCGGGCATCAACATCGAGATGATCTCCACCAGCGAGATCCGCATCTCCGTCGTCACGCGCGCCGACACGGTCGCCGAGGCGGCCCGCGTCGTGCACACCGCCTTCGGCCTCGACGGCGACGAGAAGGCCGTCGTCTACGCCGGCACCGGGCGGTAGACCGCACGGCGAACGGGAATGGCCGCGCGACCGGCGCGGTTGACCACACGAAACGACCCAAGGGGCTGACATGACCGAGTTCACCGATTTCGACAGCAACGGCGTCCGTCTGGCCGTCGTCGGCGCGACCGGCCAGGTGGGCGGCGTGATGCGCCGGCTGATCGAGGAGCGCGCGTTCCCGGTGAAGAGCATCCGCTTCTTCGCCTCCTCCCGTTCGGCCGGCACGACGCTGCCGTTCAAGGGGCAGGAGATCGTGGTCGAGGATGTGGCGACCGCGGACGTCTCCGGCATCGACATCGCGCTGTTCTCCGCCGGCGCCACCGGGTCGAAGGCGCACGCCCCCCGGTTCGCCGAGGCGGGCGCCATCGTGATCGACAACTCAAGCGGCTGGCGCATGGACCCGGATGTCCCGCTCGTCGTCTCGGAGGTCAACCCCGACGCCATCGCCGGGGCGCGAAAGGGCATCATCGCGAACCCGAACTGCACGACCATGGCGGCCATGCCCGTCCTCAAGCCCCTGCACGACGAGGCCGGTCTCTCGCGTCTCGTGGTCAGCACCTACCAGGCCGTCTCCGGCTCCGGTCTGGCCGGCGCCGAGGAGCTCGCCGAGCAGGCGCGGGCCGCGGTCGCCGACGAGCACCTGCTCGACCTCGTGCACGACGGCTCGGCGGTGACCCTTCCCGAGCCGGTCAAGTACGTCCGCCCGATCGCCTTCGACGTCATCCCGCTGGCCGGTTCGATCGTCGACGACGGGCTGAACGAGACCGACGAGGAGAAGAAGCTGCGCAACGAGTCGCGCAAGATCCTCGACCTGCCCGGCCTCCTCGTCAGCGGCACCTGCGTCCGCGTCCCGGTCTTCACCGGCCACTCGCTCTCCATCAACGCGGAGTTCGAGAAGCCGATCAGCCCGGAGCGTGTCGCCGAGCTGCTGGCCGATGCGCCGGGCGTGCAGCTGACCGACGTCCCGACCCCGCTGCAGGCGGCCGGAAGCGACCCGAGCTTCGTCGGCCGGATCCGTGCCGACGAGGGTACGCCGGAGGGCCGGGGAATCGCACTGTTCATCAGCAACGACAACCTGCGGAAGGGCGCCGCGCTCAACGCGGTCCAGATCGCCGAGCTGGTCGCCGAGCGTCTGTCGAACCCCGTCACCGCCTGAGCGGCTCGCCGTCCCGTCGTTTCCGCGGGGAGGGAGTTGTCTCGACATCGAGACAACTCCTCGCCAACGGGCGGTGTACGCGCCGTCGGGCGGTGTCACGTCCGCCGCATCATAGGATTGACGGGTGAGCAATTCTCCCATCGACGTCGTCCTGATCGGCGGCGGCATCATGAGTGCCACGCTGGGGGCCATGATCCAGCGTGTCCAGCCCGACTGGAGCATCCGCATCTACGAGCGCCTGGGCGAAGTGGCCCAGGAGTCGTCGAACCCCTGGAACAACGCGGGCACCGGCCACGCGGCCCTGTGCGAGCTCAACTACATGCCCGAGGCGTCCGACGGCACCGTCGACCCGGCCAAGGCGATCAGCATCAACGAGCAGTTCCAGCTCAGCCGCCAGTTCTGGGCGAGCCTCGTCGCCGCCGGCGATCTGCCGGAGCCCAACACGTTCATCAACTCCACCCCGCACATGACCTTCGTGCGCGGCCGTGACAACGTGCGCTACCTCCGCAAGCGCTACGAGGCGCTGAAGGACCAGCCGCTGTTCGCCGGCATGGAGTACTCGGAAGACCCCGCGGTCATCGGCGAGTGGACGCCGCTCCTCACCAAGAAGCGCAACGCGCGCCAGCGCATCGCCGCCACCCGTCAGACCTCCGGCACCGACGTCGACTTCGGCGCGCTGACGCGCGCGCTCATCGACAACCTCATCGAGAACGGCGCCGAGCTCGCGCTCAACCACACCGTCCGCAGCATCAAGCGCACCAAGGACGGCCTCTGGCGGCTCTCCGTCCGTCACGAAGTGGGCAACACGCCGCACGTCGCGACGGCGCGGTTCGTCTTCGTCGGCGCGGGCGGCGGCGCGCTGCACCTGCTGCAGAAGTCCGGCATCCCCGAGATCAGGGGCTTCGGCGGTTTCCCGATCTCCGGCCAGTTCCTGCGCACCACCAACCCGAAGCTGGTCGCCCAGCATCAGGCGAAGGTCTACGGCAAAGCGGCCGTCGGCGCCCCGCCGATGTCGGTGCCGCACCTCGACACCCGCGTCGTCGATGGTCAGGCCTCGCTGCTGTTCGGCCCGTACGCCGGATTCAGCCCGAAGTTCCTCAAGACGGGCTCCTGGTTCGACCTGCCCGGCTCCGTGCGGCCCGGCAACATCGGCCCGATGCTCGCGGTCGCCCGCGACAATTTCGACCTCATCAAGTACCTCGTCGGCGAGCTCCTCGCCAACCGCGCCAAGAAGCTGAAGGCGCTGCAGGAGTTCATGCCGACCGCGAAGATGGAGGACTGGGAGCTCATCACCGCGGGCCAGCGTGTGCAGGTGATGAAGAAGGATGCCAAGAAGGGCGGCGTCCTGCAGTTCGGCACCGAGGTGGTCGCCGCGGAGGACGGTTCGATCGCCGGTCTCCTCGGAGCCTCGCCGGGTGCATCCACCGCGGTCCCCATCATGGTCGACCTGCTGAAGCACTGCTTCCCCGACCGGTTCGGCGAGTGGCTTCCGACGCTGAAGGAGCTCATCCCGACCGTCGGCACGACGCTGAACGACCGGCCCGCCGACGCCAAGCGCGTGCTCGAGACGACAGCGGAGACCCTGCACCTGCAGCACTGATCGCTGGACAGTGGCGAGGGCGACCTGTTATGGTCGTCCTCGCTATGAAGTGAGAACCTCCTGACGTCCCGCGCCTGAGGCGCCGTCGATGTGAGTGAGGACCCTTCGGTCGCTGCGCTGCCCGGTCAGGCACCTGGGCGCTCCGGCGCCCGCTCACGACGGATATCGCCCGGCGGGAACCCGCTCCTCGTGGAGCGCCCGGAAAGGCGATTCCCCATGTCAACGATCACGTTCACCCCGCTGCGCGCCGACGGCGTCTCGGTCAGCTACGGCGAGCGTCGCGTCCTCACCGACGTCTCCCTCACCGTCGGCCCCGGCGCCCGGGTCGGGCTCATCGGCGAGAACGGTGCCGGCAAGTCCACGCTGTTGCGTGTGCTCGCCGGCGCCGAGACGCCGGACTCCGGCGCGCTCACGCGACCGGAACGCACCGGCTTCCTCTGGCAGGAGGTGCGGTTCGAGCCGGGAGACACGCTCGCGGCGCTCATCGAGCACGCCCTCACCGACGTGCGCGCGATCGAGCGGGAGCTCGAGGCGGCCGCCGCGGCGCTCGGCTCCGGAGACGCAGCGTCCGACGCGCGCTACGACGCCGCCCTCGCGGCGGCGGAACGCGCCGGGATCTGGAGCATCGAGGCGCGCCGGGACGAGGTGCTCGACGGACTCGGTGTCGGCGGCATCCCGCTCACCCGTCGGTTGAGCGAGGTGTCGGGGGGTCAGCGGAGCCGGTTCGCCCTGGCCGCGCTGCTCCTCGGCCGGCCGGACGCCCTGCTGCTCGACGAGCCGACGAATCACCTGGACGATGAGGCGGCCGCCTTCCTGGAGCGACAGCTGCGGGAATGGGCCGGGCCTGTCGTGTTCGCCAGCCACGACCGGGCGTTCCTCGACGCCGTCGCCACCGGGCTGCTCGATCTCGACCCGGCGCGGTCGGGCACCACGGCCTTCGGCGGGGGATACAGCGCGTATCTCGCCGAGAAGGAGGCCGAGCGGGCGCGGTGGGAGAAGCAGTACGCCGATGAGCAGCAGGAACTCAGAGAGCTCACGCACTCCGTCGATGTCACCGCGCGGTCCATCGCCTGGTCGGGGAAGGTGCGCGACAACGACAAGTTCGTGAAGTCCGTGAAGGGCAACGCCCTCGATCGCCAGATCAGCCGACGCATCCGCAATGCGGAGGGGCGGCTGGAGGATCTGCGCACCGCCCAGGTGCGCAAGCCTCCCGCGCGTCTCGGCTTCGCGGGCATCCCCTCGGGGTTCCAGAGCCTCGACGACGGGTCGGGGCTGCTGGTGCATGCGCGGCAGGTGCGCGTGCCCGGCCGTCTGCAGGTCGACGACTTCGCCGTCGCGCCGACCAGCCGCATCCTGGTCACGGGTGCGAACGGTGCGGGCAAGTCGACCCTGCTGTCCGTGCTGGCGGGCCGCCTCGAACCTGGGAGCGGTGCGCTGCAGCGACGGCGCGGCCTCCGGGTCGGGCTGCTGGAGCAGGACGTGCGGTTCGCCGACCCGGGGCTCTCGCCGCGCAGGATCTACGAGGCGGCGGTGGGGGAGCGGCGGGCGGAGGCGGTTCCGCTCACCTCGCTCGGGCTGATCGCACAGCGCGATGCCGACCGGCCGGTCGGTGCACTGTCGGTCGGTCAGCAGCGACGGCTCGCTCTCGCGCTGATCCTCGCCCGGCCGCCGCACCTGTTCCTGCTCGACGAGCCGACCAACCATCTCTCGCTCGCCCTGGCGACGGAGCTGGAGGATGCGCTGGGCGCCTATCCCGGGGCGGTCGTGGTCGCCAGTCACGACCGCTGGCTCCGTTCCGGATGGGCGGGGGAGACGGTGCACCTTGATTAGCCTTCGAACATATGTTCGAATGGTGGCATGCGCTGGAGTGGTCAGGAGTTGTCGGTCGACGAGCCGTCCGCTCTGCCCGGGCTTGCGCGGCTGAACAATCTGGTGCGCTCCGTGCGCACCCCCGACTTCGCCGGCATCACGTTCCACGAGGTGCTGGCGAAGTCGGCGCTCAACCGCATCCCGGGCGGTGGAGGGCCGATGCCGTTCGGGTGGACGATCAATCCGTACCGGGGGTGCTCGCACGCGTGCGTGTACTGCTTCGCGCGACCGACGCACACCTACCTCGATCTCGACTCGGGGAAAGACTTCGACAACGAGATCATCGTCAAGGTGAACGTGGCCGATGTGCTGCGCAAAGAACTCGCCAAGCCCAGCTGGGGCCATCATCCGGTCGCGCTCGGCACGAACACCGATCCCTATCAGCGTGCGGAGGGCCGGTACGGGCTGATGCCGGGCATCATCGACGCGCTGGCCGAGTCGGGCACGCCGTTCAGCATCCTCACGAAGGGGTCACTGCTGCGACGCGACCTCGACCGGCTGGTCGAGGCGAACAAGCGGGTCCCGGTCGACCTCGCCATGTCGATCGCCGTCTACGACGACGACCTGCAGCAGTCCGTCGAGCCGGGCACCCCGACGACCAAAGCGCGTCTCGCCACCGTCACCGCGGTGCGCGAGCACGGTCTCGACTGCTCCGTCTTCCTGATGCCGATCATCCCGTACCTGACCGACACCCGTGCGCATCTCGACGAAGCCCTCCGCCAGGCCAAAGAGGCCGGGGCCACCTCCGTGCTCTATTCGGCCCTGCACCTGAAGCCGGGCGTCAAAGAGTGGTTCTACCTGTGGCTCGGGCGAGAGCACCCGGAGCTGCTGCCGCAGTATCGGCGCATGTACGGCCGTGGCACGTATGCGCCCCAGGAGTATCGCCGGTGGCTGGCCGGTCGCATCAAGCCTCTGATCCGGGCGCACGGGCTGGAGCGCGGCCGCGAAGATCCGCTGACCGGCGGTGTGCGATCGAGCGCGCTCGGGATGCTGCGCGATGACGAGGGGGAGCGGCAGCTGGTGGGGTCGGCGGCGCGTGCGGTGTCGTCCACTCCGCCGCACGGAGAGGCGCCCGACGCGGCGTCGATCGTGAGCGCATCGCTGACCGGATTGGGGGTCCAGCCCACCCTGTTCTGACAGCGGTCCTCTCCGCACCAACTCCATAGCGTCGGCGCGGCGATCGGGGTACGAGCGGCCGGGGTACACAGACGCCGTCTCGGATGCCATAATCCGGGAGGGGACCGAGGAGTGCTCGGGCTCGGAAGGGACGGCGACGTGTCGCTCGGTCTGCCCAGCCATCTGGCACGACCTGCGAACTCGCGCGCTCTCGCCACGGCCGCCCGCTGGGCCGGCCTGATCTGCCTCGGCGCCGCCGTCGTGAACGTCGGCAGCGCCAGCCTGGCCGACGGCAACGTCACGTCGTGGGTGACCCTGCTCGTGCTGGTGCCGATGGTCGCGCTCCTCCTCGCGCTCGCGCGGGGCCGCACCGTGGGGCTCACGGTCGCGTACCTGCTCGTCGGCACGGTCTGCACCTACTTCTACGTCGTCGCCCTGTTCACCAGCACACCCGCGTACCGCGACACCAACCTGTTCGTCGTCGCGCTGCCGGTGGTCGCCATGACGCTCGTCGGCGGGACGGGCACGGGGGCTCTCGCCGGCATCCTCTGGGCGACTCTCGGCTTCGCGCTCGCGGAGGCGGCCGTGATGCTCGGCGCAGCGACGACCGGCCGCGCCTACATCCCGGATGCGATCTCGCTGGGTGCCTACCTGCTGCTGGTCGGCGTCCTCACCTTCGATGGACTGACCCGGGGCACCCGGTCGCGCGCTCAGGCCGCGTTGCATCGCGCCGTGCGCGACGCCCGGCTGATCGATCTGCGGCGCGAACTGCTGGCCGCGTCCACCGCCGACCTGCACGACACGGTGCTCAGCGAGCTGGTGGCCGTCGCCGCCGCGCAGCCCGGCCCGCTGGACGAGCGCCTCGCCCGCCGCATCGACTCCGACCTCCGCGGTCTCGCCGCCGGGGTTCCGACCGCGGACGGGGACGGGGCCGTCACGACCGCCGAGGCCGACCCCTGGTACGACAGCGAACTCCATCGCGCGATCGAAGCGGCCCGCGACGAGGGCCTCACGGTCGATATCTCGGGCGATCGCACGGCATACACGACCCTGGGCGACGACGCCCGCCGCGCTCTCGGCCTGGCCGTCCGGCAGTGTCTGGTGAACGTCGTCCGGCACTCCGGAAGCCCGAGTGCTGAGGTCGCCCTGTCCGCCGGAGGGGGATCCCTCTCCGTGATGGTGGTGGACGGCGGCAGCGGCTTCCCCACATCGGCTCCCGCCGCCGACCGTCTCGGGCTCCGCCAGTCCGTCGGCGACCGGATCGCCCGCGTCGGAGGAACGGTCGACATCTACTCGAGCGCCGATGTCGGCACGACCGTCATCCTCACCGTTCCGATCGCGCCTGGCGCCTCGATCGCCGAGGGGTGCGGCGGATGACCGCCCTGAACCCGCGCACCATCGTCCGGGCGCGATCGGTGACGCTCGAGCGCACGCCCCAGCGATTGGACCCCCTCGGAGCCCAGTCGGCCTGGCCGCTCGTGCCGCTGCTCGGGGGCGTCGCCCTCGCGTACGCCGTCTACTCCACCATCATCCACGCCGGCCAGATCCGGGACGCGTCGCTCGCCATCGTCGCGATCGGCGTCCTCCTCCTCGCCGTGGTGATCGCGACGATCCGCACGCACCCCGGCTTCGCACCGTTCGGGCGGTGGTCGCACTTCTCGGTCGTCGCCTTCAGCGTCACCGCCGCCGCGCTCTTCGATTCGTCCGTGTGGGGACGCAACGAGCGCATCCAAGACGACTGGGGGCAGATCGCCGTCGCCCTCCTGCTCATCGCGATGCCGCTCTATCGGCCGATCGGCGAGGTCGCCGGGTCCGCCGTCGTCGCGGCCATCGTGCTCGGCGGCCTGGCGGCGGCCCAGCACTCGCTCGTCATCGCGAACATCCCCCTGGTGTACGCGACCGTCGCGGCGACGCCCATCCTCGCCCTCGCCGCCGGCGGCGCCGGATATGCGTGGACGCTCACCGGCGAGACGCTGCGCTGGAGGGAAGTCGCGCGCGAGGGGCAGCTCCGGCTCGAGGCCGAGTTGCGTCAGGCGGCCGAGCGGATGGTCGCCCAGGAGCGCATGACCGCGCTGAACGCCGAGGCGGTGCCGTTCCTCACGTCCCTCGCCCATCGCGGCACGGTGACGGCGGAGGACATCGACAGCGCCCGTTCCATCGCCGAGCGGTTGCGCAGGATGTCGGTGCGTGCCGTCTCCCGTACCTGGTTGGAGGACACCCTCGAGCTCGCCCTCGCTCCCCGGCTCGTGGAGGCGCCGGCGGCGGCGACCGACGAGCGAGACGGTCCGCGCGTCGACGACCCCGACCGGCTCGAGCGCGTGCTGACGGCCGACCAGCGCGCCATCGTCGGTGCCATGATCGCGACGGTGGCGGGGCGCCCTGGACTCGACCCGTGCTCCGTCCTCCTCACGGCGAGAGAACCAGAACGGCCGTCCTTCGCGCTGCACGCGGCGATCGCGGAGCCCCGCCGCGACCTGCGCCGCGAACTCCTCCCGTTCGTCAGCTCCCTCAACTCCGTCGCCATGCGCGCGACCATGCGGTTGCGCGCAGGCGACGTCACCATCCGGTTCGCCTACCCCCACGGCGGATTCCCCGACAATGAAGGCAGAAGACGATGAGAACCATCCGCCCGGACGACCCCGGAGCGACGGCGACCTCGACCGGTGCGCGGTCCATCGAGCCCCCGATCCGCCTGGCCATCCTCGACGATCACGAGATCCTGCTCGACAGCCTGTCCTCCTGGATCGAGAAGAACGCCCCCGAGTTCGATCTCGTCGTCCGGGCCGGGAGCTGGCTGGAGCTCGTCCACAGCGACGCCTTCCCCACCGACCTCGTCATCATGGACCTGCAGCTGAAGGAGTCGGTGTCGATCGGCGCCCGGGTGCGCACCTGCCGCGCGGCGGGTGCGAAGGTCGTCGTCCTCAGCGCCGTGGACACGCCGGAGGACCGGGATGCGGCGCTCGCCGCCGGCGCCGTCGCCTACGTCACGAAGTCGCAGCCGATGACCGAGCTCGTCGCCGCCGCGCTGGCGGCTTCCGGCCGCGGCGCCGGCCGCGCCGCCGCCGCGCCGCCCGCCTGGCGGCCGAAGCCGCTCATCCCGGAGTCCGCCCGGCCGCGGCTGAGCGACGGGGAGCGCCAGGCGCTCGTCCTCTACGCCGACGGACGCACGACGTCCGAGGTGGCACGCGCCATGAACGTGCAGTACGAGACGGCCAAGACCTACTTGCGCCGGGTGCGCGAGAAGTACGGGAAGGCGGGTCGTCCGACGAGCTCCCGCGCCGACCTCATCCGCCGCGCCGCCGAGGACGGCTACCTCACCTGACGCGCCGTCGGGCTTCCCCCGCCCCCGCCCCGTAGGATCGGTGCGTGGCAAAACTGTATTTCCGCTACGGAGCGATGAACAGCGGCAAGAGCACGGCCATGCTTCAGGCCGCGTACAACTACGAGGAGCGCGGCCACCGCGTCCTGCTCACGAAGCCGTCGATCGACACCAAGGGCGATCTGGGCATCCTCTCCCGTCTGGGCGTGACGAGGGAGGTCGACTTCCTCATCGCCCCGGAGACCGACGCATACGGCTCCTTCCACCGGCACCGCGAGCGCACCCTCAAGCGCTTCGGCACCGACGTCAGCGCGCTCCTCGTGGACGAGGCGCAGTTCCTGACCGAGGCGCAGGTCGACGATCTCCTGCGCATCGCCCTGCTCGACGATGTCCCGGTGCTCGCCTACGGCATCCGCACCGACTTCCAGACCGTCGCCTTCCCGGGGAGCCGCCGCCTGCTCGAGGTCGCGCACAGCCTGGAGGAGTTGAAGACGATCTGCCGCTGCGGGCGGAAGGCGATCTTCAACGCCCGCAAGATCGATGGGGTGTTCGTCTTCGACGGAGACCAGGTCGCCATCGACGGAGCGTCGGTGTCGTACGAGTCGCTCTGCGGAAACTGCTACCTTCAGGAAAGTCGAGGCATCCTCAACAACGGTCGGAGGCACTGGCCCGTCGAGGCGGCTCCCGCCTACGTGGACGAACCCGACCCCGACTTCACCTGACCCCGCGTCACGCTCGACGGCGACCCCACTCGAAGGAACGGAACACCATGAGAATCTCCGTGATCGGATGCGGCTACCTCGGAGCCGTGCACGCCGCGTCGATGGCCCATCTGGGTCACGACGTCGTGGGCATCGACGTCGACGAGGCCAAGATCGCCCTGCTCTCCGCGGGTCGGCCGCCGTTCTTCGAACCCGGACTGCCGGAGGTGCTCGAGTCGGCGACGCCGTCGGGGCGCCTGCGCTTCACCACCGACTTCTCCGCCGTCTCCGAGTCCGACGTGCACTTCGTCGCTGTCGGGACACCGCAGGTCGCCGACGGGGACGCCGCCGACATGCGCTTCGTCGACGCCGCCTTCGCCTCGCTCCTGGAGCATGTGAAGCCCGGCGACCTCATCGTGGGGAAGAGCACCGTCCCGGTCGGGACGGCCGCGCGCCTGGCGGACCTCGTCGCGTCGGTGCAGCCGGAGGTCACGCTCGCCTGGAATCCCGAGTTCCTCCGCGAGGGATTCGCGGTCAGCGACACGGTGAACCCCGACCGGCTGGTCTACGGAGTGCCGGAGGGGGAGTCGGGGGAGCGCGCCGCGCGGTTGCTCAACGAGGTGTACGAGTCCGCCGTCGCCGCGGGCACGCCGGTGATCGTGACGGACTACGCGACGTCGGAACTCGTGAAGGTGTCCGCGAACGCCTTCCTCGCCACGAAGATCTCGTTCATCAACGCGATGGCCGAGATCGCCGAGGTGACCGGGGCGGATGTGACGAAGCTCGCGGATGCGATCGGGCACGATGCGCGCATCGGACGCCGCTTCCTCAATGCCGGCGTCGGCTTCGGCGGCGGCTGCCTCCCCAAGGACATCCGGGCGTTCAGCGCTCGCGCGCGGGAGCTCGGAAAGGGCGAAGCGGTCCGGTTCCTCGACGAGGTCGACAAGATCAACCTCCGCCGCCGGACCCGGGTCGTCGAGCTGGTCCGCGAGGAGGCCGGCGGTCTCGCCGGCGTTCGTGTCGGCGTGCTGGGCCTCGCGTTCAAGCCCCACTCGGACGACCTCCGCGACTCGCCGGCACTGGACATCGCCATGCGGCTCGCCGACGCTGGGGCCATCGTGACCGCGTCCGATCCCCAGGCGATCGAGAACGCGCGGCACCGCGCGCCCCAGCTGCTCTTCGCCGAGACGGCGGAGGATGCCGTCCGTGGCGCCGATGTCGTCGTCCTGATCACCGAGTGGCCGGAGTTCACGGGACTGGATCCGGTCGCCGTCGGCGACCTCGTCGCGCATCGCACGATCATCGACGGTCGCAACGCGCTCGATCCGGCCGCGTGGCGCGCGGCCGGCTGGACGTACCGCGGTTTGGGCCGCTGAGCACCCCTCGCGCGAATCGCCCCGTTTGGGGGCCGCCAAAAAAGTGAGGATTTGTTAGATTTGTCGCATGGCGACAGGTCTCACGGAGCCGGACGCGCCGCCGCGTCCCGCGGTCGGGCCGTCGGCCGCGCCACGACGGCGGCTCCGGCTGCGACACCCCGTCGTCGTCGGCATCCTCGTGGGGCTGGGCATCATCCTGCTCTTCACCGTCGTGTGGATCGGCGTGCGCGGCTTTCTGGCGCAGCGCTCGCTGACCGATGCGATCCCCGCCGCCGAGCGGGTCAAGTCCGCCATCGGGTCGGGTGACCTCGTGGCCGCGGGCCGCGCCGCGGACGAACTCAGCCGGCACACGCGCGACGCCGCGGCGCTCACGTCCGACCCGGTGTGGGTCACGGTCGAGGCCGTCCCGTGGCTGGGCCCGAACCTCACCGCCGTCCGGACCGCCGCCGCCGCGTCCGACGACGTGGCCTCGCGCGTCGTCCGCCCGCTGGTCGCCGCGGGAGCGGGGGTGGACCTCCGTGCCCTGGCCATCACAGGCGGCCGGATCGATCTCGCGCCGATCACGGCGGCTCAACCCGCGGTGGCGAAGGCGCGGAGCGCGTTCGCCGACGCCCGCGCGAGCGTCGCCACGATCGAGACCGGGGCTCTCGTCAGCCCGGTCGCTGAGGGAGTGGATCGGCTGCACGACGTGCTCGACAAGGCCGCGCCGGACATGGATGCCCTGGGCAACGCCGTCCGCCTGCTTCCGGCGATGCTCGGCGCCGATGGGCCGCGCGACTACCTCCTCGCCGCGCAGAACCCCGCAGAGCTCCGGGCGACGGGCGGCCTCATCGGTGCTGTCGCCCTCGTCCACGCCGACAACGGCGCCGTGACGCTGCAGCGTCAGGAGGCGGGCACATCCATCGGGCCGTGGAAGGCGCCGGTCGCCGACATCCCGCTCAACACCGAGGGGCTCTACGGCCCCCTCGTGGGGCGCTACCTCCAGGATGCGAACCTCACGCCGGACTTCCCGCTCGCCGCGGCGACGGCGTCGCGGATGTGGACGACGACCTACGGCGGAACGGTCGACGGCGTCGTCGCCGTCGACCCGGTCGTCCTCAGCGGGCTCCTGAAGGCGACCGGGCCGGTCACGCTCCCGACCGGGGATCGGCTCACCTCCGCCAACGCCGTGCAGCTGCTGCTGAGCGATGTCTACCAGCGATATGCGGATCCCGCGCAGCAGGATGCCTTCTTCGCCTCCGCCGCGAGCGCCGTGTTCGACCGGATGTCCTCCGGCGACGTGGATGCGAAGAAGCTGCTCACCGCGCTGGCCGACGCGGGAGAGTCGCGTCGCGTGCTGATCTGGACCAACCACGGCGACGATCAGAAGGTGCTCAACGGCACCACCCTCGCGGGCGGTCTTCCCGCATCCGACCTCTCGACCGCCGGCATCGGCGTCTATTTCAACGATGCCACCGGCGCCAAGATGGACTACTACCTCCGTACCTCCGTCGCCGCCGGCTCCGCCGTGTGCCGAGCAGACGGCAAACCCTCGACCGTCGTGACGGTGACTCTCACCAACCGGGCTCCTGCGGACGCGGCGACCGCGCTTCCCCGCTACGTGACCGGTGGGGGCACATACGGGGTGACTCCCGGGAACATCCGCACCCGGGTGGCGGTCTACGGGCCGACGGGGGGCCTTCTGGCAGCGACGCTCAGCGGCGGCGAGAACTACACGACCGTGGCGGGGGTGGACAGATCCCGGCCGGTCAGCCTCTACACGGTCGAGCTCGCGCCGGGCGAGTCGAAGACGGTCACCGTGCAGTTCCTCAACGACCAGCAGACATCGTCGGATCTCAGCGTCGTGACGACTCCGACGCTGCCGGGGGACGGGACGACCCCCGATATGGGGGCACGCAACGCCGTCGCGCCCATTGTCGTGCAGTGCTCATCCGTCGTAAAGTGAGAATTACTCATTCAACCCCGACCGTGAGCCGGGCCCCAACAGAAAGGCGGCCGATGTTCAAGAAGATCCTGGCGGCTGTCGCCGTGACCGCGGGGCTGCTGCTTGCGGCCCCGACTGCGGCGAACGCCGTCAACTACACCGACGGCGCCCAGTGCAAGTTCGACGTCAGCGTCGCAGAAGCGGGTGGAACAGCCACCCTCATCTGCATCCCGGGCACGTGGTCGCCGGGCGAGGCGATCAACTGGACCGTGAGCGGCCAGGACGGCGCGGGCTTCAAGCTCGCCTCGCTCCGCACCGCAGACACCAGCCTCACCTTCACGAAGCACGCGAACGCGGACGGCAGCGACGTCCTCACCGTAACGCTCCCCGCGAGCGCCTCTGGCACCTACAGCGTCGTCGGACTCGGACAGAGCAGCGGCCACGAGTGCCCCGCCTCCCTGACCGTCCTTCCGGCCGACCAGGCGAGCACCGTCCTCGACCCGGGCAGCAGCGACGGACTGGCCCACACGGGCTCCGTCGTCGCCAGCTGGGCGGCATGGATGGGCGGCTCGCTCGTCGTCCTCGGCCTGATCGCCCTGGCGATCGTCGGCTGGGTGCGCAAGGTCAAAGCGTCCTGACGATCCACCCTCGGTGATTCCCGGTCCGGCCGTCTGGCCGGGCCGGGAATCGCTGCGTCCGGGGCTGCGTTGCAGCAGTGGTGAGCAGCATCCCCCTCAACGTCCTCGATCTCGCCAGCCGCCCCGCCGGGGGCACCAACGCCGATGCCGTCGCCGGCACCATCGCACTCGCGCAGGCGGCGGAGCGCCTCGGTTACGAGCGGTTCTGGGTGGCTGAGCACCACGGAATGCCCGCCATCGCCTCCAGCGCCCCGGCCGTCCTGATCGCCGGCATCGCCGCGGCGACCGACCGCATCCGGGTCGGCAGCGGCGGTGTGATGCTGCCCAACCACGCGCCGCTGGTGGTGGCGGAGCAGTTCGGCACCCTGCGCGCCCTGTACGGCGACCGCATCGACCTCGGCATCGGCCGTGCGCCGGGCACGGACGGAGCGACGGCGATGGCCTTGCGGCGCAGCCCGGAGGGGCTGGGCGTCGAGGACTTCCCGCAGCAGCTCCTCGACCTGTTCGGCTTCTTCTACGGCGGCATGAGCGACGCGAACCCGCTGCACGGCATCACGGCCATCCCCGGCCTCGGCGACGCCCCTCAGATCTGGCTGCTCGGGTCGAGCGGATACAGCGCCCAGGTGGCGGCAGCGCTCGGCATCCCGTTCGCCTTCGCCCACCACTTCGCCGACGAGAACACGGAGGCCGCGCTGAACCTCTACCGGTCTCGGTTCGAGCCGAGCGACACTCTCGCCGAGCCGCACACGATGATCGCCGTCAACGTCATCGCGGATGAGGACCCGCAGACCGTGCGCTCCCTCTCGCTGCCCGGTCAGCTGTCCTTCCTGCGGATGCGGCAAGGACTCAAGCCGGAGCCGGTCAGTGTCGAGGAGGCCCTGGCCCACGAGTTCACGCCGCTGGAAGAGGAGTTCATCGCCGCCCGCAACGCCCGGCAGGCCATCGGCACCCCCGACGAGGTGAGTGCCCGCCTCGAGTCGCTGCTGGCCTCGACCCAGGTGGACGAGCTGATGGTGTCGTCCGGAGCCGCAACGCTCGAGGGGCGCATCCGTTCGCTGGAGATCGTCCGGGAGCTGTACCCCGCAGCATGACGGACCGTGACGCCGCCCCGCGCGATGAGGGGCGGCTCCGGGTACCGTTGGGCGAAATCCCGGTCCCCAGCCAGAAGGCGGTTCCCACATGTCGCATCCACTCAGCGTGGTCGGAGTGAGCGGAAGCCCGACGCACCCCTCGCGCACCACTGTGCTCGTCGACGAGGTCACCCGCGCGTACGCCGAGGCGTCCGGGGGCGTCGCCCGCACCATCCGGCTGGCGCCCCTTCTGCCCGAGCTCGGTGCCGGACCCTTCCGCAGCAGCCTCAGCCCGACAGTCACGGAGGCCCTGGAGGCTGTCGAGAACGCGGACATCCTGGTGGTCGGGTCGCCCGCCTACCGCGCCACCTACACGGGCTTGTTCAAGCTCTTCTTCGACCACGTCGGCCAGTACGCCCTGGTCGACAAGCCGGTCATCCTGACGGCGACAGGGGGCAGCGACCGGCACGCGCTTCTGGTCGAGCACCAGATGCGTCCGCTGTTCGGCTTCTTCCAGTCGCTGACCCTGCCCCTCGGCATCTACGCGAGCGAGAGCGATTTCGCCGACTACGAGATCCGTTCGCAGGACCTCCGCGACCGCATCGACACCGCGGTCGCGCGCACGCTCCCGCTCGTCCGCTCGGACGACACGGCGTCGCGTCTGGCCGAGCCGGAGTTCGCCCGTCCCGACGCGTTCTGAGGTCGAGCCAGGGCCCGTCAGCGGCTTCTCCACGGGTGTCGCGTGGTGCGCCCCACCCGCTACCCCGAACGCCGGTCCTCGCTGGCGCTCGGAGCGGCGCCCGGGGCCCCTCGCGGGCGGGGACCCCAGGAGACACCAGCGAGCAATGGAAAAGAGGAAGCCCCGGCTCGCGATGCGAGCCGGGGCTTCCTCTTTTCCATTGCGTCGGGGTGACAGGATTTGAACCTGCGGCCTCTTCGTCCCGAACGAAGCGCGCTACCAAGCTGCGCCACACCCCGAAGGCCTCATCCAGGATACACGAGCGGGGGAGTGGTCATGACCACAGCGCCTCCGCCCGGCACCCGTCGCCCCGGCACCCGTCGCCCCGGCACCCGTCGCCCCGGCACCCGTCGCTCCGGCACCCGTCGGCTCAGGGCGCTGCGGTCAGGGTGACCAGGGTCGCCTCGGGGCGGCAGGCGAAGCGCACCGGCGCGAAGATGGATGTTCCGAGCCCTGCCGACACGTTCAGGTAGGCGGAGCGGAAGGCGTGACGCCAGATGCTCAATCCCTTCACCTGCGCGCGCGGGATGTCGCAGTTGGTGACCAGCGCTCCGAACCCGGGAACGCAGACCTGACCGCCGTGGGTGTGGCCGGCGAAGATCATCGAGGCGCCGTAGGTGACGAACGCATCCAGGATGCGGCGGTACGGAGAGTGCGTGACGCCGATGGTGACGGCCTGCCGCTGCGCGCTCGGGCCCTCGTCCGGCCACGTGTTGTCGTCTGAAAAGGGGTCGTCCTCGCGCAGCTCGTCCAGCGCGCCGGGGATGGCCTCCACGCGGTCGAAGCGGATGTGCGGGTCGTCCACCCCGAAGAACTCGAGATGCGTTCCCCGGATCTCCAGGCCGGCCGCACGATTGTCCAGATCGGTCCAGCCCAGCTCGCGGAAGTACGCGGTCAACGCAGCGGTGTCGAGCCGCGGTGCGGTCGACGTGCGCTTCTTCGACGGCCCCAGGAAGTACTTCAGCGGGTTCTTGGCCTGCGGCCCGAAGTAGTCGTTGGATCCGTGAACGAACACGCCGGGGACGCCGCGGAAGCCGTCGTACGCTGCACGGACGCCCTCGAGCCCGCGGGCATGACCGAGCACGTCGCCGGTCTCGACGATCAGGTCCGGCTTCAGCCGGGCGAGGGAGCGGATCCACTCCTGCTTGTCGCGCTGCCAGGGCGCCATGTGCAGGTCGGACAGGTGGAGGACCCGGATCGGCTGCGCACCGGCCGGAAGGACCGGAGCACTCACCTCACGCAGCGTGTACGCGCGACGCTCGACCAGCGAACCGTACGCGAACGCGGCGGCACCCGCACCGGCGAGGACCGCCAGCGCGGACGCCGCAGGTCGGACTCCGCGAGCCACTATCCGCCGGTGCCCTGGGTCGGCGGGGCGGCGGGTGCCGCAAGCGTCAGAGTCACTTCGGTACCGGGTTTCGCCGGAGCGTTGCCCGCCGGATCCTGCGCCTGCACGGTCGCGGTGGGACTGTTGCCGCCGTTGGTTTTCACCTTGAAACCCGCAGCCGTCAATGCGGCGAGGGCGTCGCCGTACTTCTGCCCGACGACGTTCGGGACGGGGACGAGAGATCCGTTGCTGGTGAACAGCGTGATCACCGTTCCCTTGCTGACCTGGGTGCCGGCGGCCGGATCAGTGGCGGAGATGGTGCCTGCGGGAGCGACCGAGTCCTGCGGGCCGCCGTCAGCGGAGTCCAGTCCGAGGCCCGTCAGGATCGACTTCGCCTCGTCGGGCGTCTTGCCCGTGAGGTCCGGGAGGGCCACCTGGACGCCGCGCGTCAGCTTGTCGGGCGCCGCGGGGAAGTCGTCGCCACCGTATTTGCCCACCGCCGCGGTCATCATCGTTCGCATGACGGCCGTTCGGGCGATCGCCGGCGTGGTTCCATGCGTCGGATAGATCCGGCGCATGTCGACGTGGCCGCTGATGTTGCCCACCCAATAGGCGCCGGCGACCTTGGTGGTCGACGCGACCAGCCAGAGCTGCTCGTTGCCGTCGGTGGTTCCGGTCTTGCCGAGCATGTCCTTGCCGGTGCGGTTCATATTGGCCGCGGTACCGTTCTGGATCGGGCCCTGCAAGGCCTTGGCCATCGTGTTGGCGATCGCAGGGTCGACCGACTGAGTGCACTTCGTCGCAGGGGGAGCAATCTCCTTGCCGTTGCCGTCGACGATCTTGTCGATGGCGATGGGGGAGCAGGTCATGCCGTTGTTGGCGATGCCGGCGAACGCGGTGGCCATGGTCAGCGGAGCGATGTTGTTCGTCCCGAGGACAGAGGCGGGGTTCGTGTCGAGGGGGCTTCCCGTGGCGGTATGCACGCCGAAGGCCTCGGCATCCTTCTTGATCTCGCACAGGTCCAACTGATAGGCCATGGCCACGAACGCGGTGTTGATCGAGTTCGTCGTCGCGTTCTGAGCGCTTCGAATGCCCTCCTCGCCGCTACTGTCGTTGGTCGGTTTCCATGGGCCACCCCATGCGGCGCCCGGGCAGGTGTCCTTGAATTTCGACTGGTCGTAGGTGCGCACGTTCGCGTTCACCGTCTCATTCAGGGAGTGTCCCTGCTTGAGCCACTCGGCGAGGGTGAAGACCTTGTACGTCGATCCGACCTGGAAGCCGTTCGAGCCGCCGTAGTTCTGGTCTGTCGCGTAGTTCACCGAGGTGTACTGCTTGCCCTGGTTCAGGATCTCCGGGTCCTGACTGTATGTCTTGTTCTGCGCCATGTAGAGCACGCGCCCTGTGCCGGGCTGCACGCCCACGAGCACGCCACCGAGGTCGGCTCGGTCGTACGCCTGGGGCACGTAGGAGTTGATGGTCGACTCGGCGACCTGCTGCAGCTGGAGGTCGAGGCTGGTGTAGATCTTGTAGCCGCCGCGGTTGAAGTTGGAGGCTCGGGTGTCCTCGTCGGCGCCGAAGGTGGGGTCGTTGAGGATGATCTTCTGGACGTAGTCGCAGAAGTACGCGGACCCGCCGGCGGTCTGGCAGCCGCGTTCGGAGGGGGTGATCACCGGCTGGATCGGGGTCTTGACCGATTCGTCGTACTGCGCCTTGGTGATCCGCTTGTACTGGTACATCTTCTGCAGGATGTAGTCGCGGCGTTCTTTGTTCTTCGCGTACCCGTTCGCGGCGCCGTTGGTCTCCGAGTCCGGGTTGTCGATCTTCAGGCTGGTCGGCTCGTTCACGATCGCGATCAGGCTGGCCGCCTGCGCCGGGGTGAGCGCGGCCGCGGTGGTGTTGTAGTAGTAGTGCGCAGCAGCCTCGATGCCGTACACGGTGCCGCCGAACCCGGCGATGTTCAGATACCCGACCAGGATCTGGTCCTTGGTGTACTTCTTCTCGATCCCGATCGCGTACTTCATCTCCTTGACCTTCCGGTCAGGAGAGACCCCGGTGGAATCATCCACACACTGCTGGTACGTGGCCTTCTGCTCCTTGGTCTTCACCGGAAGCGCCTCGCACTTCTGCAGCAGCACGTTCTTCACATACTGCTGAGTGATCGAGGAACCACCCTGCACCCCACCACCGGCGACCGTGGAGAGCACACCACGCACCGTGCCCTGAATATCCACACCGCCATGCGTGTAGAACCGGGGATCCTCACCCGCGATCGCCGCATCCTTCGCCGCCTGCGAGATCTGATCGAACGCGACCGGGAGCCGGTTCTGGGAATAGAACGTCGCCAGAGGCACATCCTGGTCACCGTTCTTGGCATAGATGGTGGTCGGCTGAGCCAGCTGATCGACGTTCAAATACTCCGGAAGACCCTCGAACACGCCGATGCTGTTATTCGCCGCCATCCCCGTCACCGCGATCGCAGGCGTGACAGCAGCAGTGACCAGAAGACCGGCCACGACACTCATGCCGATGAACGCACCGGCGGCGCCGAGCACACCTCTAGCCTGTGGTTTTTGCGCAGACATAGGATCAGAGTAGGTGATGAACCTGCAAAATCCCCCGATCCGAGGAGCACGATGCCGCGCTGGGAATACCTGACCACCCCGCTGATGATCCACAACACCGCAGCGATCCTGAACAACTGGGGGTCGGAGGGCTGGGAGCTCGTGCAGATCGTCACCGGTCCGGAGGGCGGGCTGGTCGCGTATCTGAAGCGCCCCGTGACGGACGAGGAGCAGGCCTGATGGCGGATGTTGAGGCGCGTCTCGCGCAGCTCGGGATCACCCTGCCCGACGTCGTCCCGCCGGTCGCGGCCTATACGCCGGCGGTGCTCGACGGGAACCACGTCTACACCTCGGGCCAGCTGCCCATGGTGGCGGGCGCGCTCCCGGCGACAGGCAAGGTCGGCGAGGGTCCCGGGCTCGTCCCGCCCGCCGACGCCAAAGGCTACGCGCGGATCTGCGCCCTCAACGCGCTGGCCGCCGCGAAGAGCGTGCTCGGCTCCCTCGACCGCGTCTCCCGCGTCGTCAAGGTCGTCGGCTTCGTCTCGTCCGACCCCGCGTTCACCGGCCAGCCCGCGGTCATCAACGGCGCGTCGGAAGTGCTCGGCGAGATCTTCGGCGATGCCGGCGTCCACGCCCGCTCCGCGGTCGGAGTCGCCGTGCTGCCGCTCGACGCGCCCGTCGAGGTGGAGCTCGTCCTGGCGGTCGACTGACCCTATCCACGACGAAGGGGCGGCGCCGGTCGGCGCCGCCCCGTCGTCGTCCGGTCAGGAGAGCTTGGCCTGGATGGAGCTCATCACGGCGGTGTCCGCCAGGGTGGTGGTGTCGCCGACCTCGCGGCCTTCCGCCACATCCCGCAGCAGACGCCGCATGATCTTGCCGGAGCGGGTCTTCGGCAGCTCCGTGACGATGAAGATGTCACGCGGACGCGCGATCGCACCGATCTGCTCGGAGACGTGCTTGCGCAGCTCGGCCGCCACATCCATCGCGCCGGCCTGCTCCAGCTGGTTCTGCTTGATGATCACGAACGCGACGACGGCCTGCCCGGTCGTCTCGTCGTTCGCGCCGACCACCGCCGCCTCCGCCGTGAAAGGATGCGCGACCAGGGCCGACTCGATCTCCGCCGTCGACAGGCGGTGACCTGACACGTTCATCACGTCGTCGACGCGGCCGAGCAGCCAGATGTCGCCGTCCATGTCGTACCGTGCGCCGTCGCCCGCGAAGTACTTGTCGCCGAACTTCGACCAGTACGTCTCCGTGAAACGCTCCGGGTCGCCCCAGATGCCGCGCAGCATGCTCGGCCACGGCTCGGTGACGACGAGCAGACCGCCCTGATCCTTGCCGACGGGAGTTCCCGTCTCGTCGAGGATGTCGATCGAGATCCCCGGAAGAGGCACTTGGGCGCTACCCGGTTTCAGCGTCGTGACGCCGGGGAGTGCCGAGACCATGATGGCGCCGGTCTCGGTCTGCCACCAGGTGTCGACGATCGGGGTCGTGTCGCCTCCGATGACCTCGCGGTACCACATCCATGCCTCGGGGTTGATCGGCTCACCGACCGAGCCGAGGACACGCAGGCTCGACAGGTCGAACCGCTGCGGGTGCTGGCGGCCGAGCTTCATGAACGAGCGGATGGCCGTCGGCGCCGTGTAGAAGATCGAGACCTTGTACTTCTCGATGATCTCCCACCAGCGGCCGGGATGCGGCGTCTCGGGGGTGCCCTCGTACATCACCTGGGTGGCGCCGTTCGCGAGCGGGCCGTACACGACGTACGTGTGGCCGGTGATCCATCCCACGTCGGCGCTGCACCAGTAGACGTCGGACTCGGGGTGGAGGTCGAAGACGAACTTGTGCGTGAACGAGGCCTGCGTGAGGTACCCGCCCGTCGTGTGCAGGATGCCCTTCGGCTTCCCGGTCGTTCCGGACGTGTAGAGGATGAAGAGCGGCTGCTCGGCGGGGAACGCCTTGGCGACGTGATCGGCGTCGACGAGCGCGAGCTCGTCGTGCCACCACAGGTCGCGACCCTCGGTCCAGGCGACCTCGTTCTCGCCGCGCTTCACGACGAGCACGTGCTCGACCGTGGTGGCGTCGCCGGTGAGTGCGGCATCGACCGCATCCTTCAACGGGAAGACCCGCCCCTTGCGCCAGCCGCCGTCCGCGGTGATGACGAGCTTCGCCTCGGCGTCGTCGATGCGCGAGCGCAGGCTCTCGGCGCTGAACCCGCCGAACACGACCGAGTGGACGGCGCCGATGCGCGCAACGGCGAGCATGGCGATGACGGCCTCCGGGATCATCGGGAGGTAGATCGCGACGCGGTCGCCGGCGCGGATGCCCAGGCTCGTGAGCAGATTGGCCGCCTTCTTGACCTCTGCCGTCAGCTCGGCATAGGTGATCGTGCGGGTGTCGCCCGGCTCGCCCTCCCAGTGGATCGCGACCCGATCGCCGTTGCCGGCGAGCACGTGGCGGTCGAGGCAGTTGTAGGCGACGTTCAGCTCGCCGTCGTCGAACCACTTCGCGAACGGAGGCGCGCTCCAGTCGAGGGTGCGCGTGAACGGCGTGTGCCAGTGCAGCAGCTCGCGCGCCTGGTCCGCCCAGAAACCGAGCCGGTCGGCGGCAGCGCGCTCGTACAGCTCCGCGTCGGCGATCGCGTTCGCAGCGAACTCGTCGCTCGGCGGGAACCGGCGGGCTTCATGCAGCAGGTTGTCGATTGTGTTGCTCATGGGGAGTCTTTTCGCTCCTTTGCGATGCGGTCGATACGGGTCGTGGCGCGACAATGCCTGACTCTACAACCTGGTCGAGCGACCGCCCCAGGAGACTTGCGTTTGCATCGATTCTGCGTAAACTGGACCCCGGCCGAATGTAAATTCGTGCGTGCGGCGCAATCGATTCCCCCCAATCCTGCGCCGCAGTGGCCGCACCTGTTCCCCCCAATAGGTGCGGCCCCCCTTTTTTTAACCGGCCGGCCCGGCCTGCGGCCGTTGTGCACAGGCCGGCCGAGCTGCATTTCTCCACAGATCCGGTGGCGAGACCCCGGCTGGCCGGCCGGCATCCATAGCGTCATCGCATGACGAATCCACAGCGCGGCGACGACCCACCCGGATTCTGGCGCACCTTCGGACCACTCGCTCCCTACCTCCTGCGTGCCGGGGTCACAGACCTCTTCGTCACGGCATCGGGGGAACTGTGGAGCGACGGACCTCCCGATGGACTGCGTCGGGAGGACGGCTGGCGCGCCGACCGGCAGACGGCACGAGAACTGGCGGTCCGGCTGATCGCCGCGGGCGGGCGTCACATCGACGAGGCGACTCCGTTCGTCGATGTGCGATTGACCGGGGGCGTGCGCGTCCACGCCGTCCTCCCACCGGTCTCCACCGGGGGCGCACTGCTGTCGATCCGGGTGCCTGCGCGCGACCAGCCAACGCTCGACGACCTCGTCGCGCACGATGGACTGGGTCCGTCCGAGCGCGATCGGCTGCTGGAGGCGGTCGAGGCGCGGACGAACCTGCTGATCACCGGCGCAGGCGGCGCCGGCAAGACGACGCTCCTCGCCGCTCTGCTGGGGAACGCCCCGCCGGACGAGCGGATCGTCGTGATCGAAGACGTCGCCGAGCTCCGCATCGACCATCCCCACGTCGTCGGACTCGAGACCCGGCAGCCGAATCTCGAAGGCGCGGGAGGCGTCGGCCTTCGTCGTCTGGTTCGAGAGGCCTTGCGGATGCGCCCGGACCGGCTGGTGCTCGGGGAGTGCCGGGGCGAAGAGGTGCGCGACCTCCTCGCGGCTCTCAACACCGGCCACGACGGCGGCGCAGGCACTCTGCACGCGAACTCGCTGGAGGACGTGCCCGCGCGGCTCGAGGCGCTCGGCGCCCTGGCGGGACTGGACGACCGAGCCCTGGCGAGGCAGGCGGTCAGCGCCATCGGACTGGTGGTGCACCTGTCCCGGTTCGGCAGGACGAGAAGGGTCACGGGCTTCGGGCGGCTGCGGCGGGATGAAGCGGGACGACTGATGATCGCCCGGCTCGGGGAGCGCGGAGACGGCGAGCGCGCCTCCGGCGTCGGCGGCGGGCCGTGACGCGGATGCGCCGGGCGGCGGGGGCGGAGGCGGACGCCGCCGCAGCACTCGCCGAGTCGCTGGCCGTTCTGCTCGACGCGGGCCTGTCGCCGAGATCCACGTGGGAGGTCGTCGCCACCGACGGCGTCCACCCGCTGGCGGAACGCGTCGTGAGCGCGTTGCGGCAGCAACCGTCGTGTGCTGCTGCGCTCGTGAGGTCGGTGGATTCCGACGACCTCCGGATGATCGCGGTCGTGTGGCGGGTGGCGGAGCGGACGGGCGCTCCGCTGGGTCACACGTTGCGAGCGGCCGCGGAGATCCTGCGCGACGCGGCGGAGACGGAGCGCGAGGCGGAGGTCGCGTTGAGCGGACCCCGCGCGACGGCGCGGCTGGTGTCGTGGCTGCCGGTCGTCGGGGCGCTGATGGCCGTCGCCCTCGGAGCGGATCTTCTCGGCGCGGTGGGGTCGGTCGCCGGTGCGACGGCCGTGGCTGTGGGCGGTGCGCTCCTGCTGGCGGGGCGGTGGTGGATGAGCACGCTGGTCAAGCATGCGACCGTCCGGGCGCCCCATGCCGGGCTCGCGGAGGAGCTCATCGCGGTCGGCCTCGCCGGTGGGGCGTCAGCCGACGCGGCTCGGGAGATCGCGAGAGGGGCCATCGCGGAATCGGGGCTCGCCCCGCTCGACGAGCGGCAGGCGTCCCGTGTGCTCCGGCTGGCATCGGCGGCGGGGGCGCCCGTGAACGAGCTGCTGACCGCCGCGGCTCGTCAGCAGCGGCGTGTGGCGCACGCCGACGGGCGACGGCGGGCGACAACGCTCGGCGTCCGGTTGATGCTGCCCCTCGGCGTCTGCGTCCTCCCCAGCTTCCTGTCGCTGGCCGTTGCGCCGCTCGTGCTGTCGCTGTTGTCGTCCACAACGGCCGGGCTGCGCTGAGTCTCCACAGATCCGGCGCCCGTCTCCCGACCGCGAGCCGCAGAACGAAGGATGGAGTCATGAACAACACGACGAGCGAAGTGCGAGCGACGGAGGGGCTGCGCCATCCTCTCGGCACCGAGAGGTGGCCGCGGTGGCAGTGGCGGTGGCGCAAGCTGGGCCGGCGATATCGCCGACGACTGACCGACGACCGCGGAGCGGCGACCGCCGAGTACGCGATCACCATTCTGGCCGCGGTCGGGTTCGCCGGCCTGCTGGTCGCGCTGTTGAAGGGCGATGAAGTGAAGGCCATCCTCTCCGACCTGGTGCACCGTGCGCTGTCGGGCGGATGAGAGTCCCCGCGGGGTCCTGTGTCGCCGCCGACGTGCCGGCTCGCATGACGGCGCACGACGAGCGGGGCAGCGTGACGGCCGAGTTCGCGGTCGCGCTGCCTGCCGTGCTCGCCTGTCTTGCACTCTGTCTCGGTGCTCTCCACGGAGCGGCCCAGTACGGAGCGCTTGCGGCGGGCGCAGCGGCGGCAGCGCGCCTGGAAGGGCGCGGCGACGATCCTGCCGGGGTGGTGCCGTCGGGAGCGGTGGCGGAGATCGAACGGGAGGGGAGAACGGTCTGCGTTCGGCTGACGGCAGCGGGCGACACCGTCCTCGGCCGGATCGGCATCCGGCTCAGCGCCCGGGCGTGTGCGCTGGACGAGACGGCGGTCGGATGAACCGGGTGGTCCGCACGATGTCCGAGGCGCGAGCGCAACTCGCAGCAGCTCTTGCGTCCGACGATCGGGGGAGCGGCTCCGTGCTCGCTCTCGCGGTCGTGTGCGGGATGCTCACGGTCGCGGCGGGCGGGGCGGCGGTGGTCGGGGCCGCAGCGGCGCATGCGCGCGCAGCCGTGGCGGCCGACCTCGCGGCGCTGGCCGGTGCCGATGTCGCCGGCGGTCGCGTGGGTGGGGTGCCGTGCGACGTGGCTCGCGAGGTCGCCCTCGTCAACCGAGTGGAGCTCGCAGCCTGCGATCAGCTCGGAATGGTCGTGACTGTGACCGCATGCGAACGCTATCTGGGCCTCGACGCCTCAGCCTCAGCGCGCGCCGGACCGCCCGACGGGTGACATCGCGCCGGGTGAAGTCGACGCCGGTGATGTCGATGCCGGGTGGCCAGCGGATGCCGAGCGGATCCGGTCAGTCGAAGACCGTCTCGAGGTAGCGGTAGGAGACGGCGGTGGGGCGCTGCCCGCGGCCGTCGTCGGACGCGTACTCGAGCTCCGCTCCGGAGGCTCTCACATACAGGTAGTGCTTGGAGCCTGCGGGCGCCGAGATCTCCAAGCGGGGGCGGGCGTCTCCGGAGTCGAGGAAGCCGGTCGAGATCGTCTTGCCCTCCAAGGGTCCGTCGATCAATTTGGCGGTGTACGTCATCGTCGTTGCCATACCGGCATTGTCCTCCAGAGGGCAGCATCGGCATAGGGTCCTCGACCGTCCTCCGGCGGCTCTCCGGCCGCTCCCTCGGCCGCTCGGCCTTCGAAAGCGCGCTCTGCCGCTCCTGCGCCCAGGGCGAACGTCGGACATCCGATTAGGCGGACAAGCGGCGAAGGTGTGTATGGTTTGCCTGTCGGCCGCACGGACCATGCCAGGCGTGGACCGGCGTCTGCGGGGGGAGCGCGCCACGCCGGTCCAGTCGTGACGACACCGTGAGCTGTGGCGACACAGTCTGTGCATATATAAGAGGAGTCAGGTGCCTGACACGAAGAAGCTCGTCATCGTCGAGTCTCCGAACAAGGTGAAGTCGATCGCCCAGTATCTCGGCGACGGCTACGAGGTCATGGCCTCGGTCGGGCACATCCGCGACCTCATCGAGCCGAAGAACCTGCCCCCCGAGCTCAAGAAGGGGTCGCTCGGCAAGTTCTCCGTCGACGTCGAGAACGAGTTCGAGCCCTACTACGTGGTGTCGGACCAGAAGAAGAAGACGGTCGCCGACCTCAAGCGCGCGCTCAAGAACGCCGACGAGCTCCTGCTCGCGACGGATGAGGACCGCGAAGGAGAGGCCATCGCGTGGCACCTCGTCGAGGTGCTGAAGCCCAAGGTGCCCGTGAAGCGGATGGTCTTCCACGAGATCACCCGGGAAGCGATCGAGAAGGCCCGCGACAACACCCGCGAGATCGACACGGCGCTGGTCGATGCGCAGGAGACCCGCCGCATCCTCGACCGCCTCTACGGCTACGAAGTTTCCCCTGTCCTCTGGCGCAAGGTCGGACCGGGCCTGTCCGCCGGCCGTGTGCAGTCCGCGGCCACCCGGCTCGTGGTCGACCGCGAGCGCGAGCGGCTCGCGTTCGTGCCCGCCTCCTACTGGGGGCTCACCGCCCAGCTGGCGCCGGAGGACGCCAACGCGTTCGACGCACGTCTCGCCCGCGTGGACGGCGACCGCGTCGCCACCGGCCGCGACTTCGACGACCACGGTCGCCTCACCACCAACGCACGGATCCTCGACGAGGCGTCCGCGACGACCCTCGCGGCGGCCATCCGGCAGCCGAGCACGACGGTCGCCGTCTCGAAGGTCGACTCCAAGCCGTACTCGCGGCGACCGGCCGCTCCGTTCACGACCTCCACTCTCCAGCAGGAAGCAGCGCGCAAGCTCCGCTTCTCCGCGCGGCAGACGATGAGCGTCGCCCAGACCCTGTACGAGAACGGGTACATCACCTATATGCGCACCGACTCCGCGTCGCTGTCGCAGCAGGCGACCAACGCGGCGCGGACGCAGGCCGCAACGCTCTACGGCCCGGAGACGGTTCCCGACAAGCCGCGGACCTACGCATCCAAGAGCAAGAACGCGCAGGAGGCGCACGAGGCCATCCGTCCGTCGGGTGAGACGTTCCGCACGCCGGCCGAGCTGGAGCGCTCGCTGCGCGGACCGGAGCTGCGCCTCTACGAGCTCATCTGGAAGCGGACCGTCGCCTCCCAGATGGCCGACGCGAAGGGGCAGACCGCCTCCGTCACGGTCGAGGCGCGGCTCTCGGAGGGACCGCTCGACGGAACCGTGGCCGAGTTCACGGCCAGCGGAACCGTCATCACCTTCCGCGGGTTCCTGAACGCCTACGAGGAGAGCCGCGACGAGGAGCGCAACGCGACCGACGCGGCCGAGGCCAAGCTCCCGCCGCTCACCGAGAAGCAGCCGCTGAGCGTCCGCGACATCGCCGCGGACGGCCACGAGACCACCCCGCCGCCGCGCTACACGGAGGCGAGCCTCGTCAAGACGCTCGAAGAGCTCGGGATCGGTCGTCCCTCCACCTTCGCGAGCATCATCTCCACCATCATCGACCGCGGTTACGTGACCCAGCGCGGTCAGGCACTCGTCCCCAGCTGGGTCGCCTTCTCGGTCGTCCGCCTGCTCGAGGACTACTTCGGCGACCTGGTGCAGTACGACTTCACCGCCGAGATGGAGGACGACCTCGACCGCATCGCCGACGGCGAGGCGGAGCGCGTCGACTGGCTGAACAGCTTCTACTTCGGCAGCGACAAGCACAAAGGCCTCCGTCGTGTCATCGACAACCTCGGCGACATCGACGCGCGCAGCATCAACTCGATCGCCATCGACGACGGCGTCACTCTCCGCATCGGCAAGTACGGCCCCTACCTCGAGGTCGCAGACCCCGATGCCGGACCGGACGCTCCGCCCCGCCGGGTCAACATCCCGCCGGAGCTCGCTCCCGACGAGCTCACGCCCGCCAAGGCGCACGAACTCATCGAGGCGCCCGTCCAGACCGACCGCGTCCTCGGGACGAACCCCGAGAGCGGCAAGCTCGTCCTCGCCAAGGACGGCCGCTTCGGGCCCTACGTGACCGAGGCCGATCCCGAGGACGAAGCCGCCGTCGACCAGAAGACGGGCGAGGTGAAGGAGCCGGCGAAGACCACGAAGAAGGCCGCCGCCGCCAAGCCGCGCACCGCATCCCTCTTCAAGTCCATGGACCTCGCGACCCTCGACCTCGGCACCGCGCTGAAGCTGCTCGACCTGCCGCGCGTCGTCGGCGCCGACCCCGAGAGCGGCGAAGAGATCCAGGCGCAGAACGGCCGCTACGGCCCGTACCTGAAGAAGGGCGCCGAGACGCGTTCGCTGCCGAGCGAGGACGACATCTTCGACATCGACCTTCCCGGGGCCCTCGAACTGTTCGCCCAGCCGAAGTACGGCAATCGCCGCGCGTCCAGCGCGCTCAAGGAGTTCGACGCCGACCCGGTCAGCGGCAAGCCCATCCGTGTGAAAGACGGCCGCTTCGGCCCGTACGTCACGGACGGCGAGACCAACGCCACGATCCCGCGCGGGGAGACGGTGGACGAGGTCGACTTCGACCGCGCGGTCCAGCTGCTCGCCGACAAGCGGGCGAAGGGCCCGGCCAAGAAGCCGGCGCGGAAGGCTCCCGCGGCCAAGGCGACGGCCAAGAAGCCCGCCGCCAAGAAGGCTCCGGCGAAGTCCACGACCGCCGCTGCGAAGAAGTCCGCCGAGTGAGCGAGGGCCTCTTCATCACGCTCGAGGGCGGAGACGGGGTCGGCAAGTCCACGCAGGCCGCGCTCCTGGAGGAGTGGCTCACCGGGCGCGGGCGCACCGTGGTGCGCACCCGCGAGCCCGGTGGGACGGACGCCGGTGTCGAGATCCGCGAGATCGTGCTCCACCACCGCGGAGACATCGCGCCGCGTGCCGAGGCGCTGCTCTACGCCGCCGACCGGGCGCACCACGTCGCCACCGTCGTCCGTCCGGCTCTCGCCCGAGGGGACGTGGTGGTTCAAGACCGCTACATCGACTCCTCGGTCGCCTACCAGGGAGCCGGCCGCATCCTCGACGCACAGCAGATCCGCGACCTCTCGCTCTGGGCGGCGGAGGGCCTGCTGCCGGACCTCACCATCCTGCTCGACCTCGACGAGGACACCGCCCGCACCCGGCTCGACTCCGCGCGCACCCGGTACGACCGGCTGGAGGCGGAGCGCTCCGACTTCCACGCCCGCGTCCGAGCCGCGTACCTCGCACTGGCCGACGAGGAGCCCGAGCGCTTCCTCGTCGTGGATGCGGGCCGGCCGGTCGACGACATCGCCGCAGAGATCCGCGACCGGCTCGCCGCTCGCGTCTGAGGCCCGTCCGTGCAGAGAGCGGGCGGGGGTGTCCGTCGTGCCAGCTAGCCTGGAGACCATGACGGTGTGGGACGAGCTGACGGGGCAGGACGAGGCGATCGAGATCGTCCGTGCCGCCGCGGTCGGCTCCGCCGCGGGCACGGGAGCCGGTGCGCCGGGCCGGGGCATGACGCACTCCTGGCTCATCACCGGTCCGCCCGGCTCCGGCCGCTCGAACCTCGCGTACGCGTTCGCGACCGCCCTGCTCAGCCCCGGCACCCCGGAGGGCGACCTCGCCACCCGCCGCCAGGTCGACGCCCGCACCCACCCCGACCTCGCCGTCCTCAGCACAGAGCGCGTGATCATCTCCATCGACGAGGTGCGCTCCCTGGTCGCCAGCTCCCAGTTCGCGCCGTCGGTCGGGCGCTATCGCGTGATGGTGATCGAAGACGCCGACCGCATGACGGAGCGCACCTCCAACGTGCTGCTGAAGGCACTCGAGGAGCCGCCGGAGCGCACGGTCTGGATCCTCTGCGCCCCGAGCGACGCCGACCTGCTTCCGACCATCCGCTCCCGCGTCCGCACCGTACGGTTGCGGGTGCCCGGCGTCGACGATGTCGCCCGCCTCATCCAGCGACGGGACGGCGTGGATGCGGAGACCGCCGAGCGCGCCGCCCGGCACGCCCAGAGCCACATCGGCATGGCGCACCGCCTCGCCACGCACGAGGAGGCCAGGCGCCGGCGCGAGCAGACGCTCCAGCTGGCCCTCGGCATCCGCTCCGTCTCCGATGCCGTCCTCGCGGCGGCGACGCTGCTCGAGATCGCCGGAGCGGACGCGAAGGCGATCACCGAGGAGCGGGACGCCGAAGAGCGCGAGCACGCCCTGCGCTCGCTCGGCATCGAGCCGGGCGGCACCATCCCGCCCGCGCTGCGCGGCCAGCTGCGGCAGCTCGAAGAGGACCAGAAGCGCAGGGCGACGCGCAGCCTCCGCGACGGCATCGACCGCATCCTGGTCGACCTGCTCTCGCTGTATCGCGACGTGATGATGATCCAGCTCGGCAGCGCCAGCGAGCTGGTCAACCGTGAGCTGCGCGCCGAGCTGGATGCTCTCAGCGCCCACACGACTCCGGCCGCTACGCTCGCCGCGATGGACGCCGTTGCGACAGCACGCGAACGCATCGACGGCAACGTCGCCCCGGCCCTCGCGCTCGAGGCCATGCTGACCACCATCCTGCGCGGCACGACCGCTCGAAAGGGGACCGACCTGTGACCACCCGAGCCGGCCGTGCCCCGGAACGCGACCAGGCCGCTCGGCGGCGCACCGCACGCACCGCGCTCGTCGCCGTCGCGGCCGTCGTCGCGCTGACCCTGAGCGGGTGCGTGACCTGGTTCCTGCCCGCCAAGACGGTGACCACCTCCACCCCGGCGCCCGACGCGGTCTCCGCCGAGCTGCAGCCCTACTACAGTCAGGTGCTGCACTGGACGGACTGCAGCGGCGGAAAGCAGTGCGCGACCGCCAAGGCGCCCCTCGACTGGGACCACCCCGGAAAGGGCGACGTCGAGCTCGCACTGATCCGGCAGCAGGCGAAGGGCACCAAGCAGGGCTCGCTGCTGACGAACCCCGGCGGCCCGGGCGCATCCGGCTTCGACTTCGTCAAGGACTCTGTCGACTTCGTCGCCGACCGCACGCTGCAGGAGCATTTCGACATCGTCGGCTTCGACCCGCGAGGAGTCGGCCGTTCGACTGCGGTGAAGTGCTACGACGCCGAACAGATGGACCAGTACCTGTACGGGATCACCCCCGGCGAGCGGGGCTCCGATCAGTGGATCGCCGAGAACACCACCATCGCGAAGGACTTCGGCGAGGCCTGCAAGAAGAACACCGGCGCACCGCTCCCGAAGGTCGACACCGTCAGCGCCGCCCGCGACCTCGACCTGCTCCGGGCGACCCTCGGCGACACGAAGCTCAACTACCTCGGCTACTCGTACGGCACCTACCTGGGCGCCGTCTACGCGGGGCTCTACCCGGGCAAGACCGGTCGGCTGGTGCTCGACGGCGCCCTCGATCCCGCCGCGACGAACTTCGACGTGACCGAGGTGCAGGCGAAGGGCTTCGAGAGCGCGCTGCGCGCCTACCTGACGGACTGCCTGACCCGGAAGGACTGCCCCTTCAGCGGCACGGTCGACGAGGCGATGGGCACGGTCGGGCAGCTGCTCGCGGCGGTGGAGAAGAGCCCGATCCGCAACTCCGACGGCCGGGAGCTCGGCGCCAACACCCTCGTCACGGCGATCATCACGCCGCTGTACGACGCCACCGCCTGGTCATACCTCGACAAGCTGTTCGAGTCGGTCATGAAGGGCAGCGCGTCCGTGGCCTTCTCCTTGGCGGACACCTACAACAACCGTCAGGCCGACGGCACGTACTCCGACAACTCCACCGAGGCGTTCGTCGCCATCAACTGCCTCGACTACACGTACGACGCCGACCCGGCGCTGATGCGCCAGCAGGCGGCGGAACTCGCCAAGGCGGCCCCGGTCATCGGCCCGTACATGGCCTACGGCGACATCGGCTGCGCCAACTGGCCCTATAAGGCGACCGGACAGCGGGGCCCGATCTCGGCGGACGGCTCCGCGCCCATCCTCGTCGTCGGCACCACGAACGACCCCGCGACCCCGTACGTCTGGGCGAAGAACCTCGCCTCCGAACTGCAGAACGGGCACCTGCTCACCTACAAGGGTGAGGGGCACACCGCGTACAACAAGTCCAACTCGTGCGTGAACGACACGGTGGACGAATACCTCGTCAAGGGGACCGTGCCGGCGGAGGGGAAGACCTGCTGATCCGACAGGGTCCGATGTCCGGGTGAGTGGTGCAATTTTGCAGGGAATGAAATAATCGTAGGCGTGTCAGTGGCCCCCGATTCCACGGTGAACGAGCTCGGACTCCGCGAGCGGAAACGCATAGCGACCCGCCGCGCGATCCAGCTCGCCGCCGTCGAGCTCGCCAGCGAGCGCGGGTTCGACCGTGTCACCATCGACGAGATCAGTCACGTCGCCAACGTCTCACCGCGGACCTTCTTCAACTACTTCCCGTCGAAGGAGTCCGCGATCATCGGAGAGCTTCCGGAGCTCCCCGACGAGCAGACCGTCGAGGATTTTGTCTCAGCCGGCCCGAGCCAGCCGATCCTCGACGGGATCAGCACCCTCCTCATCGCCGCGATCGACGTGGGCGAGCCCGTCGACGGCGAGGACGACGACGCTCAGCAGGCGCCGGAGAGCGTCCACCGGCTCCACACCCTGCGCCGTGCCCTGCTCAAGGACAACCCGGAGCTGTTCGCGCTGCGGATGGCCAGCATGCACAAGTTCGAGGATGCGCTGAGCGGTGTCGTGCAGCGCCGTCTCGCTCACGACGATCCCGCCCTCGCGGCCGATGAGGAGGCGCTGCACCAGCGTGCCCGGCTGGTCACCTACGTCGCGTTCGCCGGCATGCGGCACGCGTGGTCGTGCTGGGCCGATCACGGAGGGGTCGAACCTCTCTCCGACCGCCTGCGCAGCTCGTTCGAGCAGCTCTCGGCGCTGGGAACGCAGGTCCGCTGACCCGGAGCCGGCATGGTCCGCAGCATGCCGCGCGATCGGGTAAGCTATCTTCCTGTGCGCCGGGCGGTAGCCCGGCCCACGCCGCCCTAGCTCAGTCGGCAGAGCATCTCACTCGTAATGAGAAGGTCAAGGGTTCGATTCCCTTGGGCGGCTCCATCGCATCCCTCTCCCGCGCTCGAGGATTCGCTCGTGCGCCCGCGCCCTGCGCGGAGTAGCCTGAAGGCACAAACTGAGGATCGATCAAGTCTGCCCGAGGCTGTCATGGATGCAACATCGAAGTCCCGCCGGGCGCGTGCGCTCGGGTTGCTCACCGCGGTGCTGAGCGCACTGCTGCTGGTCGGGGGAGGCGTTGCGGGCCCGGCCTCCGCGGACACGATGCCGCCCGATCCGAACGATCCCGCCTCGCCGCCCACGGTCGGGGCGACCGCGCTCCCGACCGTGCAGATCGACGGCGTCGCCTGGGCGCAGACGGTGGTCGGAGACACGGTCTACGTCGCGGGCAAGTTCGGCACCGCGCGTCCGGCCGGTTCGCCCGCCGGCTCGAACACCACCCCGCGGAGCAATTTCCTCGCCTACAACATCACGACCGGCGCGCTCATCACGAGCATCAACGTGCCCCTCAACGGGCAAGCCCTCGCGATCGCCGCATCGCCGGACGGCTCCCGGGTCTACATCGGAGGCGACTTCACGAGCGCGGGCGGCGCCACGTACTACCGCATCGTGGCGATCAGCACCGCGACCGGCCAGCCCATCGGTTCCTTCCGGCCCGTCATGGAGAGCCAGGTCCGGGCCATCGCCGCGACGAACACGGCCGTCTACGCGGGCGGGACGTTCTCGAGCGTCAACGGCGTCTCCCGCGGGTACATCGCGAAGATCGACGCATCCAACGGATCGCTCGTCACCTCGTGGAGCGCGTCGGCCGACAACGTGGTCGATGCCATCGCGGTGAGCCCCGACGGCAACCGCGTCTACGCGGGAGGCCGCTTCAAGAACGTCAACGGGGCGGCGCACTACGGGCTCGCGATGCTCAGCGGCTCGACCGGCTCGGCTCTGCCGTTCCCGGCGAACAGCGTCGTCAGAGACGCCGGGGCGAACGCCAGCATCACCTCCCTCCAGGCGACGAGCGACCGCGTCTACGGGTCCGGGTACGTGTACGGCAGCGGCGGCAACCTCGAAGGCAGCTTCGCGGCGGACGGCGTGACCGGGGCCCTGATCTGGCTCGAGGACTGCCACGGCGACACGTACTCGATCGTCCCGCTCGGCAACGCGTTGTACGCGGCCGGTCACCCTCACGACTGCCGCAATGTCGGCGGCTTCCCCGAGACCAATCCGCGTACCTTCCACCACACGATCGCCTTCTCGAAGGCCCGCACCGGGACGCTGACCAACGACGGCAACGGCTCGTACGCGAACTTCCGGGGCCAGCCGTCGCCGACCCTCCTCAACTGGTTCCCCGACTATGTCACCGGTTCGTACACCGGGCAGGGTCAGGCCGCCTGGAGCGTCGCGGGGGACAGCCGCTACCTGGTCGTCGGCGGGGAGTTCCCGGCCGTCAACGGCACAGCTCAATACGGGCTCACCCGGTTCGCGGCCGACTCGGTCGTCCGCAGTACGACCGGCCCGAACAACAACACGGCGCTGACGCCGAACGCCACCTCGCCCGCCGCCGGACAGGCCAGGATCAGCTGGACGGCGACCTACGATCAGGACAACGTCGCGCTCACGTACGCGCTCGCTCGGGACGGCGACACCGCGCATCCCGTGTCGCAGGTGACGCGGACCTCCACCTTCTGGAACCGGCCGGCGATGTCGTTCACCGACACGGGCCTCGCCGGCGGCAGCGCGCACACGTACACGCTCACGGTGACGGACCCGGACGGCAACCGGATCGCCCGCACCGGCAACCGTGTCGTGATCGCCGGCGGGGGAGCGAACCAGCCGCCGACGGCGAGCTTCACGGCCGGGGCCAACGGCCTCGCGGTCGCCGTCGACGGCAGCGCGTCGAGCGACCCGGACGGAGCGATCGCGTCGTGGAGCTGGAACTTCGGGGACGGCGGAACGGCAGGCGGGTCCACCGCCGGACACACCTACGCGAACGCGGGCACCTACACGATCACCCTGACCGTCACGGACAACGTCGGCGCGACGGCGTCGACCACGCGCCAGGTGACCGTCGCCGCGACGAGCGGCAGCAGCATCGCGAAGGACGGCTTCGAACGGACGGTCGCCAGCGGCTGGGGATCGGCGGAGACCGGGGGCGCCTGGACGGCGGCCGGCACCGCATCCTTCTACACCGTCGCCTCGGGCACGGGCCGCATGAACGTCCCGGCCGGCTCGACCCGGACGGAGACGCTGGGCAGCGTGTCGTCCAGCCGCACGGACACCACGGTCACCGTCACGACCGACCTCGGCCCCTCCGGCGGCGGGATCTTCATCTCGGCGATCGGCCGCCAGGTCGGCTCGGCGGCGTACGAGGGGCGCGCGTGGCTGAGTGCCAGCGGAAGCGTGCAGGTGCAGCTGCTCGCCAACGGCACGACCCTGCAGGCGGTTCCGGTGAGCGGGCTGACCTACAGCGCCGGACAGCAGCTGTCGCTTCGCGTGCAGGTGGTCGGCTCGTCCCCGACGACCCTGCGTGCCAAGCTCTGGTCGTCGACGCAGGCCGAGCCGGCCGCCTGGCAGGTCACCGCGACCGACTCCACGGCGGGTCTGCAGTCGGCGGGCGGCGTCGGCCTCCGCGCCTACCTGTCCGCCTCGGCGACGGCCACCCCGGTCAGCGCGCGCTTCGACAACTACCTCGTCACCGCGGTGCCCTGATCCCGGGCGCGTAGCAGCATTCAGAATCGCCAGGTAACATACCCGGATGCACGAATCGGATGAGCCGGTCACCGGACCCGACCCGTCGACACCCCCGACCTCTCCCACTCCGTCCGCCGACTCCGCAGCCGACTCGGAGCCGCCCGCGACCGCGGGCTCCGGACGTCGCGCCGCGGTGCGCCCGGCGAAGGCGTCCGGTTTCTCGGGCGTCGCCGCGGGCGTCCTCTCGGCGATCCGGAAGCACCCGAAGACGTGGATGGCCGCAGCGGCCGCCGTCGTCTTCCTGCTGCTCGGAACCGGCAGCGTCGCTCTCGGTGCCACGATCGGCTCGCCGGCCGCAGCGGCCGGGCGGACTTCCACGGCGACCCCGACGCCGACGCGCACCTCCACGCCGACCCCGACGCCGACCGTCGACCCCGAGCGTCCCGTTCCCGCGAACCAGGCGGCGGCGACACGCATCCGCACCTGCTCGGTCGCCGGGCTCGCGGGCGACCGCCGGCTCGGCAACCTCGAGGCGCAGGTCGTCAACGCGAAGACGGGCCAGGCGTTGTTCGACCGCAACGGGACGAAGGCCGGACCGACGGCATCCGTGCTCAAGACGCTCACCTCGGCGGCCGCCCTGGCCACCCTCGGACCGGACTATCGGGTCTCCACCACCGTCGTGGCCGGCAGCACGCCAGGACAGGTCGTCATCGTCGGCGGCGGGGATGTGACGCTCTCGCGGCTTCCCGACGGCCAGGCGTCCTTCTACACCGGCGCGCCCAAGATCCAGGACCTCGCAAACCAGGTCAAGCAGGCGATGGGCGGCCAGCAGATCACCTCGATCGTCGTCGACGCCTCGCTCTTCGGCGCGCCGTTCTGGCAGCCGAGCTGGGACGAGCGCGAGGAGCGCGTCGTCGAGGGGTCGACTCCGTACATGACCGCCCTCATGGTCGACGGCGACCGCGACGACCCGACCGCGGTCGAGTCGCCGCGCAGCACCGATCCGGTGGGCCGGGCGGTGCAGTACTTCCAGCAGTACCTGGGCACCAACGTCGGCGTCAGTCAGGGCGTCGCAACCGCCGGCGCCCGCCAGCTGGGCGTCGTCCAGTCGCAGCCGGTCACCACGCTGATCGACCAGGCGATGCGCGTCTCCGACAACACGATCATGGAGGAGCTCGCCCGGCTCGTGGCCATCAAGAACGGCGCGGGCAACACCTTCGACGCCCTCAACGCCGGTGTGCTCGCCGGGCTCAAGGGCTACGGGATCGACACCGCGGGCATCCACATCGCCGACGGCTCCGGACTCAGTGGAGACAACGCGGTTCCCCCGTCGTACCTGACGCAGCTGTTCATCAAGGTCCTGAACCGTCAGAACGGACTCGGCGTCGTCTACGACAGCCTGCCGGTGGCCGGTAAGTCGGGAACGCTCGGGCCGGGTTACAACCGGTTCACCGGCGCCAACTCGGCTGCCCGCGGCGCCGTCCTGGCGAAGACCGGCTGGATCGACAACGGGTACACGCTGTCCGGCATCATCAACGCGGCCGACGGCACGCCCTTGACGTTCGCCGTCTTCGCGCTCGGACCGGTCAGCGACAACGCGAAACAGGCGATCGACACGCTCGTCACCGGGTTCTACAAGTGCGGTGACAACCTCTCCAACGGCTGAGCCGGCCGGCGCAGCGACCACGACCACCGGGAGGACGGGATGGGCAAGGCGCTCTTCATCGTCGACGTGCAGAACGACTTCACCGAGGGCGGGGCGCTCGGCGTCGCGGGAGGGGCGGCGGTCGCGGAAGGCGTCACGGCGTTCCTCCGCGAGCACGCCGACGACTACGCGGTGATCGTCGCCAGCCGCGACTGGCACGACGCCGACAACGACAACGGCGGCCACTTCGCGACGGACGACGAGCCGGACTTCGTGGAGAGCTGGCCGCCGCACTGCGTCGCGGGCACGCCCGGGGCCGACTACCACGCGGCGTTCGACACGTCGCGGGTCACGTTCCACGTCCTCAAAGGGCAGGGCGTCCCGGCGTACTCGCTGTTCGAGGGCAGGACGGAATCGGGCGCGACGGTGCACGAGATCCTGGACGAGCGGGGCATCCACACCATCGACGTGGCGGGGATCGCGACCGACTACTGCGTCCGGGCGTCCGCCCTCGACGCGCTGGCGCACGGTCAGCACGTCCGCGTGCTGACGTCCCTGGTGGCCGGAGTCGCTGAGGCGAGCTCGCAGGCGGCGCTCGCCGAACTCGCGCACGCCGGTGCCGAACTGGTGGACTGACCGGACGACGCCTGCCCGTGGACGCCCGGCGGCATCCACGGTACTGTAATTGCTAGCTCATCTAGTAATCAGGAGGCGTAGTGTCGAAGGAAGCTCCCGACCGGACGGCCGCTCCCCGCGTTCCCGCCCGCTGGCTGCGGATCGTCGTGCCGACGGTCCTGGTGTTGATCTGGCTGGTGCTCGCCGGAATCGGCGGCCCCACCTTCGGCAAGCTCTCCGGGGTCTCCAGCAACGACCAGGCCGCATTCCTCCCGGCCAGCGCCGAATCGACCGAGGTGCAGGACTGGCAGAAGCGGTTCACCGACTCCGGGTCCATCCCGGCGATCGTCGTCGTGGAAGCCGATGAGAGCATCCCGAAGAGCGAGCTGGGCACGACCTACGCCGACCTCGGTGCGAAGCTCGGAGCGGTCGACGGCGTCGAGGCGCCGCCCGAGGGGCAGACCACCAGCGTCGCGGGGCCCATCCCGTCGGAGGACGGGCGCGCGGTCGAGTACATCGTGCCGATCTCCGACTCGGACGAGCTCAAGACCGTCGTCGCGGATCTCCGCGCTGCGGCCGACGACGCCGTGCCCGACGGCGCCCGGGTGTGGGTGACGGGCCCGGCCGGGCTCACCGCGGACCTGGTCAACGCGTTCGGAGGCATCGACGGCATCCTGCTGCTCGTCGCCGTCGCGGCCGTGTTCCTGATCCTGCTGCTGGTCTACCGTGCCCTGCTGCTGCCGTTCCTGGTGCTGCTGACCTCGGTGTTCGCCCTGTGCGCGGCGATCCTCATCGTCTACCTCTTCGCGCTCTGGGGATGGATCAAGCTCTCCGGGCAGAGTCAGGGGATCCTGTCGATCCTGGTGATCGGTGCCGCGACCGACTACTCGCTGCTGCTCGTCTCGCGCTACCGGGAGGCGCTCGAGGTCGAGGAGTCGCGCTGGGTGGCGATCCTGCGGGCCTGGAAGGCCTCGTTCGAGCCGATCGTCGCCTCCGGCGCCACCGTCATCCTGGCCCTGCTGTGCCTGCTGTTCTCGGACCTGAACTCGAACAAGAGCCTGGGCCCGATCGCCGCGATCGGCATCGTGTTCTCGCTGTTCTCGGCGCTGACCCTGCTTCCCGCTCTCCTCGCCGTGTTCGGCCGGTCGGCATTCTGGCCGTTCCGTCCGGTCGTCGGGGCTCACGCGCACAAGCATGCCGACGGCGTGACCCTCACCGGGCTCGAGGGGGTGCGGGGCGTCTGGCGACGCGTCGGGGGTCTGATCGCCCGCCGGCCCCGGGTCACCTGGATCGTGTCGTTCGTCCTGCTCGTCGCGTGCGCTCTGGGGCTGACCCAGCTCAAGGCGAACGGCGTGCAGCAGACCGACGTGATCCTGTCGCAGTCCGACGCCGTCGACGGGCAGGCGGTGGTCGCAAAGCACTTCGACGCGGGCTCGGGATCGCCGGTGCTCATCGTCGCACCCGAGAGCCAGGGGGAGGCGGTGCTCACGGCGACCGAGAAGACGGACGGCATCGCTTCCGCCGCCTTCTTCACCGGCGGCGGACGCCCCCAGCCCGGTGCGACCCCGGAGCCGGTGGTCAAGGACGGCCATGTGCTGATCCAGGCGACCCTCGCCTCCGAGCCTGACTCGGCCGAGGCGGAGAAGGTGGTGAAGGGGCTCCGCGAATCGCTCTCCACCGACGGCTCCGTGCTGGTCGGCGGCGTGACCGCCATCGCGCTCGACACGAACGAGACCGCGCAGAGCGACCTGATCAAGATCATCCCGATCGTGCTTGCCGTGATCCTCCTCATCCTGATGCTGCTGCTCCGGTCGATCGTCGCGCCGGTGATCCTGATCGGCAGCGTCGTGCTGTCGTACGCGGCGGCGCTCGGCGTCTCGGCCCTCGTCTTCAACCACATCTTCGGGTTCCCCGGGGCGGATGCGGCGGTGCCGTTGTTCGGGTTCGTCTTCCTCGTCGCGCTCGGCGTCGACTACAACATCTTCCTGATGACCCGCGTGCGGGAGGAATCGCTGCGCATCGGCACCCGGCCCGGCATCCTGCGCGGTCTGGGACTGACCGGAAGCGTGATCACCTCGGCCGGGATCGTGCTGGCGGCGACCTTCGCGGCGCTCGCCGTCATCCCGATCCTGTTCCTGGTGCAGATCGCCTTCATCGTCGCGTTCGGGGTGCTCCTCGACACCGTCGTCGTGCGGTCGCTTCTGGTGCCGGCGGTGTCGTACGACATCGGCCGCACCATCTGGTGGCCGTCGAAGCTGGCGCGTAGCAAGATGCATAGCGAAAAGGCCGAAGTCTCGTCCTGATCGGACAGTCTGACCAGCTCAGACTGTGCGTGTTGCTCGATCATGAGCGGTGCGCGAAAGTGGCGTCATGACCATGACCACCACCGAGCGCGCCGCCGCGGCGCGCCCCGACGACGCGGCGCTGCTCCGGCGGCTGTACCGGACGATGGCGACCGTCCGGCGCCTCGACCTCGACGGGGTCGCGATGCAGCGCCAGGGCATCATCCCCGGCTACGCGCCGATGCGCGGTCAGGAGGCCGCCCAGGTCGGCAGTGCCGCCGCGCTCGACCTCACCCGCGACTTCGCCTTCCCGACCTACCGCGAGCTCGGCGTCGCCGTGGCCATGGGCGTCGACCCCGTCGCCTACCTGGCCTCCCACCAGGGCGCCTGGCACGGCGGGCTCTGGGATGCGGCGGCCGCACGCCTCGCTCCGATCAACGCCGTCGTCGGCGGCGCCGTCACCCACGCCGTCGGCTGGGCACTCGGCGCGAAGCTCGACCGCACCGGGGGAGTGGCCATCGCCTACTTCGGCGACGGCGCCAGCTCGCAGGGCGACATCCACGAGGCCATGAACACCGCGGGCGTCTCGCAGCTCCCCGTCGTGTTCTTCTGCCAGAACAACGGCTGGGCCATCTCCGTGCCGACCGAGCAGCAGGTCGCGGGCGGATCCGTCGCGGCGCGCGGCGCCGGGTACGGCATGCCGGGCGTGCGCGTCGACGGCAACGACGTCCTCGCCGTCTACGACGCGACCGCCGAGGCTCTGGAGCGCGCGCGCACCGGCGGGGGTCCGACCGTCATCGAGGCGATGACGTACCGCATGGGCCCGCACTCCACCTCCGACGACCCAGGCCGCTACCGCACCCTCGACGAGGAGCAGAGCTGGCTCGCCCGCGACCCGCTCGCCCTGTGCGAGCAGCAGCTCCGCCAGACCGGGACGGTCGGAGACGAGTTCTTCGCCGAGGTCGCCGACACGGCCGGCGCCCTGGCCGATCGCGTGCGCGACGACGTCGCCGCCCTGGGCGGACGCCCGGCGGAGGAGATGTTCGACTTCGTCTTCTCGGACCCGCCTGCGGCCCTGCTCGGGCAGCGGCGCGCGTGGGAGGAGTCACGCCTTGGCTGAGCTCACCACCATGCAGCGGGCGCTCAACCGCGCCCTCGACGACGCGCTCGCCGCAGACGACCGCACCCTCGTGTTCGGCGAGGATGTCGGAACGCTCGGCGGCGTCTTCCGGGTGACGGACGGCCTGAAGGCCAAGTACGGCGCCGACCGCGTCTTCGACACCACGCTCGCCGAGTCCGGGATCATGGGCATGGCGGTCGGGCTCGCCATGGCCGGATGGCGCCCGGTGCCGGAGATCCAGTTCGACGGCTTCTCGTATCCCGCCGTCGATCAGATCGTCAACCAGGTGGCGCGCATGCACTACCGCAGCCGCGGCGCCTTCGGGATGCCGATCACGCTGCGCCTGCCCAGCTTCGGCGGCATCCGTGCACCGGAGCACCACGGCGAGAGCCTGGAGGCGCTGTTCGCGCACGTGCCCGGCCTGAAGGTGGCGGCGCCGTCGACGCCCGCCGAGGCGTACACGCTGCTGCGGCAGTCGATCGACGACCCGGACCCCGTCATCTTCCTCGAGCCGAAGTCGCGCTACTGGCACAAGGACACCGTCTCGCTCGACGAGCCGGAGGAGTGCCTCCCGGTCGGGACCTCGCGCGTGGTCCGCACCGGCACGCACGTCACCCTGGTCGCCTGGGGCGCCATGGTCGCGCGCTGCCTGCAGGCGGCCGAGCTCGGCGCGGAGGACGGCGTGGAGATCGAGGTCGTCGACCTGCGCTGGCTGAAGCCCATCGACGCCGACGGGCTCGCCGCCTCGGTCGCGCGGACGCGCCGAGCCGTCGTCGTGCACGAGGCGCCGCTGACCGCCGGCCTCGGCGCCGAGGTGAGCGCCCTCATCACCGAGCGCTGTTTCGACGACCTGAAGGCGCCCGTCCAGCGCGTCACCGGATGGGACGTGCCGTACCCGTCGCCGGTGCTGGAGGATGAGTACCTGCCGTCCATCGACCGCATCCTGGACGCCGTCCAGAAGACCCTGGAGTACCGCCGTGGCTGAACGAACCTTCGACCTCCCCGATCTGGGCGAGGGCCTGCAGGAGGCGACTGTGCTGGAGTGGCTGGTCGCCGAGGGCGACCACGTCGAGCGCAATGCGCCGCTCGTCGAGGTCGAGACGACGAAGTCGGCCGTCGAGCTGCCGTCCCCGCAGTCCGGCGTCGTCGCGCGCTTCCACGTCGCCGAGGGCGAGGCTCTCGAGGTGGGCGCCCCGCTCGTGACCTTCACCGTCGAGGACGACCAGGCGGGCATCGTCGGAACCGTCCCGACGGAGGAGGCGCCGCGCCGCCGTGTTCGACTGTCGCTGCCGGAGGACTGAGCCGGGATGCGCATCCACGTCGAGAGGCACCCCGGCGACGACCCCGTCCTGCTGGTGCACGGCTTCGCCTCTACCGGCTCGCTCACCTGGGAGGCGACGGGCTGGGTCCGCGCGCTCGCCGAGGCGGGCCGTGGCGCGATCGTCCCGGACCTCCGCGGCCACGGCGCCAGCGAGGCGCCGCACGACGCCGACGCGTACTCGCCCGACCTCCTCGCCGGCGACCTGCTGGCCGTTCTCGACGAGCAGGATGTGGACCGCGTGGATGTGATGGGCTATTCGATGGGCAGCTGGGTGTCCCTGGCGCTCACCGCCCTCGCCCCCGACCGCGTGCGGCGGCTCGTGATCGGCGGAGTCGGCACGGTCGAGCAGTTCGGCCACTGGGGTGTCTCGGCGGTGCAGGCCGCCCTCCACGACGACGCCTCAGCGCTCGACCCGGCCAGCCCGCTTGCGCCGCTCCTCGCATCCCTCCGCCAGGCGCCGGGCATCGACCGCGAGGCGCTCGCCGCCTGCGCCGCCGGCATGGCCGCGCATCCGCTCCCGCTGGCGAGCTCCGTCCCGACCATGCTCGTCGTGGGCGACGCGGACCCGGTCACCGAGGGCGCCGACGAAGCGGCCCGGCTGCTGGGGGCCGAGCTGGTCGTGCTCCCGCGGCGCAACCACGTCACCACCCTGAGCGCCCGCGCCTTCAAACAGGCTGCCCTTCCGTTCCTGGGAGCTTCGGTCAGCGTGCCGTAGGCGCGTACCCTGCGTCGTACGATGTGCGAGGACCGAAGGAGGCCGCATGATCGACAAGCTCGACGCCGATCTGATCGCGCTGCTGACCGAGGAGCCGCGCCTCGGGGTGTTCGAGGCGTCCCGGCGTCTCGGGGTGGCGCGCGGGACGGTGCAGGCCCGCCTGGACCGCCTGCAGCGGTCGGGGGTCGTCCGCGACTTCGCTCCGACGATCGACACCGACCGGCTCGGGTACCCGGTGACCGCTTTCGTGACCGCGGAGATCGCCCAGGGCGACCGGGATGTCACCGTCGTCGAGCATCTGCGGGCCATCCCCGAAGTGCTCGAGGTGCACACCATCACGGGCGCGGGCGATCTGATGATCCGTGCGGTGGCGCGGTCGAACACCGACCTGCAGCGGGTGATCGACCGCATCGTCAGTGATCCGGGCATCATGCGGACGTCGACGGTCATCGCGCTCGCCACCAAGATCGACCACCGCGCGGTGCCGCTGGTGCAGGCCGCGGTCGCCGCCGAGAACGCGGACGACGACACCGACGAGAACGCGGACGACGACGCGAAGAACGAGGAGGAACGCGGCTGATGGATGAGAAGGCTCTGCTGGATCGTGTGCCCGACGGGCTCTACATCGGAGGGGAGTGGACCGCCGGATCGGCCGGGACGTTCCCGGTGTACGACCCGGCGACGGGCGACACCCTCAAGCGGATCGCCGATGCCTCGCCGGAGGACGGCATCCGTGCGCTCGACGCCGCCGTCGCCGCCGCAGACGACTGGGCCGCGACGCCGCCACGGGCGCGCGGCGAGATCCTGCGCCGCGCCTTCGACCTGCTGCAGGAGCGGCGCGACGATTTCGCCCTGCTGATGACGCTGGAGATGGGCAAGCCGCTCGCCGAGGCGAGCGGCGAGGTCACCTATGGCGGCGAGTTCCTCCGCTGGTTCTCGGAGGAGGCCGTCCGCATCACCGGACGCTACGGGAGCAACCCGGAGGGCACCGGGCGGATGATCGTCTCCCAGCATCCCGTCGGCCCGTGCTTCCTGATCACACCGTGGAACTTCCCGCTCGCGATGGCGACCAGGAAGATCGCGCCGGCGCTCGCCGCGGGATGCACCGTCGTCATCAAGCCGGCGGAATTGACGCCGCTGACGACGCTGTACTTCGCCCGGCTGCTCGAGGATGCCGGACTGCCCGCCGGAGTCCTCAACGTCGTCACGACGACCACCTCCGGAAAGGTCTCCGCCCCCATCATCGCCGACCCGCGGCTGCGCAAGCTGTCGTTCACGGGCTCGACGGAGGTCGGCCGGACGCTGCTGAAGCAGGCGTCCCAGAACGTGCTCCGCACCTCCATGGAGCTCGGGGGCAACGCGCCGTTCGTCGTGTTCGACGACGCCGACCTCGACAAGGCGGTCGACGGCGCGATGCTGGCCAAGTTCCGCAACATCGGCGAGGCCTGCACCGCGGCCAACCGGTTCATCGTCCATGAGGCCGTCGCCGACGAGTTCGCCCGGCGGGTGACAGAGCGCGTGAACGGCCTGAAGGTCGGCCGCGGAACCGACGACGGCGTCACCATCGGCCCGCTCATCAACGAGGACGCGGTCAGGAAGGCATCGGAGCTGGTCGAGGATGCCGTCCGTCGCGGGGCCGCGGTACTGACCGGCGGCTCCCGCGTCGGCGGCACAGGCACCTTCTTCGCGCCGACGGTCGTGGCCGACGTCGCGGCGGGCAGCGAGATCCTGCGCCAGGAGATCTTCGGTCCGGTGCTGTCCATCGTCCGCTTCTCGGACGAGGACGAGGCGGTGCGGATCGCGAACGACACCGAGTACGGGCTCGTCTCGTACGTCTTCACCAGGGACCTGGCCCGCGGACAACGGATGATCGAGCGCCTGGAGACGGGGATGATGGGCCTCAACGTGGGAGTCGTCTCCAACGCGGCCGCGCCGTTCGGCGGCGTCAAGCAGTCCGGACTGGGACGCGAGGGCGGATTCGAGGGCATCCGCGAGTACTTGAACACGAAGTACACGCTCACCCCGAACCCGTTCGGAGCCTGACGTGTCGCGATCAGAAGCGGTCATCGTCGACGTCGTCCGCACCCCCTCCGGGCGCGGCAAGCCGGACGGCGAACTGTCCGACATCCATCCCGCCGACCTCCTGGCGGGCGTGCTCCTCGAGCTGGTGGGGCGCACCGGCATCGACCCGGCGGTCGTGGACGACGTCATCGGCGGATGCGTCACCCAGTCGGGAGAGCAGGCGGGAAACATCACGCGCACGGCGGTGCTGAGCGCCGGCTTCCCGGAGAGCGTTCCGGCGGTGACCATCGACCGGCAGTGCGGATCGAGTCAGCAGGCGGCGGCGTTCGCCGCCCAGGGCGTGCTGTCCGGCGCGTACGACGTGGTCATCGCGTGCGGTGTGGAGTCGATGAGCCGTGCGCCGATGGGATCGAACGCGCAGGGCGCATCCCTCGGCGGCGAGCTGCTGAGGGCGCGGTATCCGGAGGGCCTGGTCACCCAGGGCGTCGCGGCCGAGCTGATCGCCGACCGCTGGGGGTTCAGCCGGGCGCAGCTCGACGACTACGCCGCCGACTCGCACGGCCGGGCGGCCTGGGCCGCGGCGAACGGCGCGTTCGAGGGCGAGCTGGTCGCCGTGCCGACACCGGACTCCGGCAGCGTCAACGCGGATGAGACCATCCGGCCGGGCACGACCGCGGAGAAGCTGGCGCAGCTGCAGCCCGTGTTCCGCACCGACCGCTTGGCGGAGCGCTTCCCGCAGCTGGAGTGGCGCATCACCGCGGGCAACTCCTCACCGCTGACCGACGGCGCCTCCGCCGCCCTCATCATGAGTGCCGACGCCGCGAAGCGGCTGGGCCTGCGCCCACGCGCCCGGTTCCACTCGTTCGCGGTCGCCGGCAGCGACCCCCTGCTGATGCTCACCGGCATCCTGCCCGCCACGCGCAAGCTGCTCGAGCGCAGCGGTGTGCGGCTGGATGAGATCGACGCGTACGAGGTCAACGAGGCGTTCGCGCCCATCCCGCTGCTGTGGCGGGAGGAGTTCGGCGCGGACCCGTCGCGGCTCAATCCGCGCGGCGGCGCGATCGCGCTCGGGCACGCGCTCGGCTCGTCGGGCACGCGCCTGCTGGCGACGCTGCTCAACGAGGTCGAGTCCCGCGGCGGCCGCTACGGCCTGCAGACGATGTGCGAGGGCGGCGGCACCGCCAACGCGACACTGATCGAAGTGCTGCGCTGACGGCGCGGCACCGGATGATACGAAGGAGAACCATGCAGCTCGACGGATGCTCGGCCATCGTCACCGGCGGAGCCAGCGGACTCGGCAACGCCACCGCGCACGCGCTCGCCGAGGCGGGCGCCCGCGTCGTGATCGTCGACCTCCCCCGCTCGGAGGGCGAGAAGGCCGCCGTCGCGCTGGGTCCGCACGCGCGGTTCGTGCCGGCGGACGTGACCAACGAAGCGGAGGTGCAGGCGGCGGTGGACACCGCGTCCGGACTCGCCCCGCTGCGCGTCGTGGTGAACTGCGCCGGGATCGCCACCGCCGAGAAGGTGCTGGGGCGTGACGGCGTCATCCCGCTCGAGCACTTCGAGCGCGTCATCCGGGTGAACCTGATCGGAACCTTCAACGTGGTGCGCCTCGCGGCGGCCGCGATCGCCCAGACCGAGCCGGTCGGCGAGGAGCGCGGCGTGATCGTCAACACTGCATCGGTCGCGGCGTTCGACGGCCAGATCGGCCAGCCGGCGTATTCGGCGTCGAAGGGCGGGGTGGCCGCCATGACGCTGCCGTTGGCGCGGGAGTTCGCGCGCAGCCTCATCCGCGTCATGACGATCGCGCCCGGCATCTTCGAGACGCCGATGATGGCGGGGCTGCCGCAGGCGGCGCAGGACTCACTGGCCGCCCAGGTGCCGCATCCCTCGCGGCTCGGCCGGCCGGCGGAGTACGCGGCGCTGGTGGGCGCGATCGTCGAGAACCCGATGCTGAACGGCGAGACGATCCGCCTCGACGGCGCGATCCGGATGCAGCCCAAGTAGCCCGAGCGCCCGACCCCCAGCTGACAGCTCCTGAGTTTTTCGGCCGCACGGCGGGGTGTCGGGCGGAAAAACTCAGGAGCTGTTGGCGTAGGGCGGGGGCTACACAGATCAGGCGCCCGAGTGCGCCTCCAGGAACGTGTAGACGTCGGAGTCGTCGACGCCGGGGAACGACCCCGACGGCAGCGGCGACAGGATGTGCGCGTGCAGCCGGGCGCTCGGCCACGCCTTGCCCGCCCAGCGGCCCGAGAGCGTGGCGGGCGGACGCTTGCAGCACGACTCGTCGGGGCAGCGCGACTCGGCCCGCACCGTCGTCTCTCGGCCGCGGAACCACTTCGCCTCGTCGAACGGCACGCCGACGGTGATCGAGAACCCGCCCTCCGCGGTCGTCCCGGTCTGGGTCGCGCACCAGTAGGTTCCCGCCGGGGTGTCGGTGTTCTGGTACAGCTCCGTCGTGCGGTTGGTGTGCGTGAAGGCCGTCCGTGCTCCCCACTTCCGGCAGACGACCTGGCCCTCGATGGATCCGGTCACATCCGTCGGGAGCGGCAGGCCGTCGTTCTCGTAACCCTTGTACAGTGCGCCGTCGTCGCCGACGCGGAGGAAGTGCATCGTCATGTCCAGATGGCTCGTCGCGAGGTTCGTCAGCCGCAGCGCCGCCGCCTCGTGGGTCACGCCGAAGGCGTCGCGGAAGTCCTCGACGGCGAGGTCCCTCTCCTTCTTCGCCTGCTGCAGGAAGGCGACCGCCGCCTCGCGGGGCATGAGGCAGCAGGCCGCGAAGTAGTTGATCTCCAACCGCTGCCGCAGGAAGTCCGCGTACGACTCGGGACGGGTGTGGCCGAGCAGCCGGTGCGCCATCGCCTGCAGGGCCATGGAGCGGAGGCCGTGGCCGCCCGGGATGGACGCGGGCGGCAGGTAGATCCGCCCGTTCTCGAGGTCGGTGATCGAGCGGGCCGACCGGGGGAGGTCGTTCACGTAGATGAGCTCGAAGCCCAGCTGCTCCGCCATCACGCTGACCTCGCGGTGCGTGAGTGCGCCGCGGGTGTGGCCGGACGCGCGGACGCGCTGCTCGGCGAGCTCCTCGATCTCGGGCATGTAGTTGTGCTGGGCGCGCATCCGCTCGCGCAGTTCGGTGTTCGCGCGCCGCGCCTCCTCGGGGGTCGCGATCGCCTCGCTCGCCCGGCGGCTCAGCTCGCGGTGCAGGCCGACGATGGCACGCAGGGTCTCGGTCGGGGTGCCCTTCGTCGGCTTGACCGCCGGCAGCCCGAGGGACGCGTACAGCGGTCCGCGCTGCGCCCGGGCGAGCTCGATCTCGAGGGCGGCGCGCTCGTCCGGCGGCTCGGCGGACAGCAGGTCCGCCGGCTGGACGCCGAGGGCGGCGGCGAGGGAACTCAGCAGCGAGATCCGGGGCTCGCGCTTGCCGTTCTCGATCAGCGACAGCTGGCTCGCGGCGACGCCTGTTGCGGCGCCCAGGTCGTCGAGGGTCATGCGGCGGCTGGTGCGGAAATGCCGGATGCGATGGCCGAGCGTGGCGACATCGATGTCGCCCGCCTCCACGGGAGTGCTCATGGCTTCACAATAGCGAAAGATTCGCGATTCTTACAGCGAATTTGTCGGGTCGAACCGTCGGAATCTCTCACATGCTGGAGGAGACACCACTTCTTACGACGAAAAGGACTCCGTCATGAGCATCGCCGAGCTGACCATCGCCGACACGGCCCCGTCCGACGGGATGGACGCCGTGCGTGCCTGGGTCGACGACATCGCCGCCCTCACCCGGCCCGACGAGATCGTCTGGTGCGACGGCTCCCTCGGTGAGGCCGACCGTCTGACCAAGCAGCTCGTCGCGGAGGGCAAGCTCATCCGGCTGAACCCCGAATGGCGGCCGAACAGCTTCCTCGCGCGCACCGACCCGGGCGACGTCGCCCGGGTCGAGGACCGCACCTTCATCTGCTCGGAGGACGAGGCGGACGCCGGCCCCACCAACAACTGGCGCGAGCCGGCCGCGATGCGCGCCGAGCTGCGCGACGTCTTCGCGGGCAGCATGCGCGGCCGGACCATGTACGTCGTCCCGTTCTCGATGGGGCCGGTCGGCGGTCCGATCTCGCAGGTCGGCATCCAGCTCACCGATTCCGCGTACGTCGCCGTCAGCCTCGGGATGATGACCCGGGTCACCGAGACGGTGCTCGATCTGATCGCGGCCGGGCAGGAGTGGGTTCCGACCGTGCACAGCGTCGGCTTCCCGCTCGTCGACGCGGACGGGACCCGCCACGACGACGTGGCCTGGCCGTGCAGCACGACCAAGTACATCGTGCAGTTCCCGGAGACCCGGGAGGTGTGGTCGTACGGCTCGGGATACGGCGGCAACGCCATCCTCGCCAAGAAGTGCTTCGCCCTGCGGATCGCCTCGGTGATGGCCCGCGACGAGGGCTGGCTCGCCGAGCACATGCTCATCGTCAAGGTGACATCGCCGGAGGGCCGCGTGTTCCACTTCGCCGCGGCGTTCCCGTCGGCGTGCGGCAAGACCAACCTCGCGATGCTGCAGCCGAGCATCCCGGGCTGGACGGTCGAGACCATCGGGGACGACATCGCCTGGCTGCGCCAGGGACCGGATGGCCGGCTGCGCGCGATCAACCCGGAGGCGGGCTTCTTCGGCGTCGCGCCGGGCACCGGCGAGACCACCAACCGCACCGCGGTGGAGACGCTGTGGGGCAACACGATCTTCACCAACGTGGCGCTGCGCGACGACGGCGACGTCTGGTGGGAGGGGCTGACCGACGAGCCGCCTGCCCACCTGATCGACTGGGAGGGGAAGGACTGGACGCCCGGCAGCGGGCGCCCGGCCGCGCATCCGAACTCCCGCTTCACCGTGAGCGCCGCGCAGTGCCCGTCCATCGCCGACGACTGGGACGCCTTCGACGGCGTTCCGATCGACGCGATCCTGTTCGGGGGACGGCGGGCGACGAACGTCCCGCTCGTCGCCCAGGCTCGCGACTGGCGGCACGGGGTGTTCATCGGGGCGACGATCTCCTCCGAGCGCACCGCTGCGGCGGAGGGCACGGTCGGCGAGCTGCGCCGCGACCCGTTCGCGATGCTGCCGTTCTGCGGCTACAACATGGCCGACCACTGGGCGCACTGGCTGGAGATGGGGGAGCGGCTCGGCGAGCACGCACCGGCGGTGTTCCAGGTGAACTGGTTCCGCACGGGCGACGACGGCCGGTTCCTGTGGCCGGGGTTCAGCGAGAACGCCCGGGTGATCGAGTGGATCGCGCGTCGCGTCGAGGGCAGCGCCGGGAGCGTGTCCACGCCGATCGGGCAGCTGCCGGTGGTCGAGGAGCTCGACCTGGACGGCCTCGACCTCCCGGAGGAGGACGTGGCTGCCCTCTTCGAGGTCGACCCGCAGAGCTGGCTCGCCGAGTGCGACCTGACCGACGAGTTCTTCGCCCGCTTCGGCACCCGCGTCCCGGCCGCCCTGCGCGCCGAGCTCGCCTCCCTCCGCTACCACCTCCGCGCCTGAGACCCCACCGTCGAGTACGCAAAAACTGCACGCTATCCGAGCGGATGGCGTGCAGTTTTTGCGTACTCGACGGGGGTCGGTCAGACGAGGAGCTGGTGCTTGGCGAGGTCGCGGTAGAGCGGGGTGGTTTCGACGAGTTCGGAGTGGGTGCCGCTGCCGATGACGCGGCCGTGGTCGAGCACCACGATCTGGTCGGAGTCGACGACGGTCGACAGCCGGTGGGCGATCACGAGTAGCGTGCGGTCCTCCGCCACGGCGTCGATCGCCTCGCGCATCAACTGCTCGTTGCGGCCGTCGAGGCTCGAGGTGGACTCGTCGAGAAGCAGAACGGGCGGAGCCGCCAGCAGCGCGCGCGCGATCGCGAGGCGCTGGCGCTCGCCGCCGGAGAGCATGATGCCGTCCTCGCCGACCGGGGCGCCGAGGCCGAGCTCGCTCCGCTCCAGCACCTCCGTCAGGTTGACGGCGTGCAGGACGTCGATGCACTCGGCGTCGGTCGCGTCCGGCGCGGCCAGCGTCAGGTTGTCGCGCAGCGATCCGGCGAGCACGGGCGCATCCTGCTCGACATAGCCGATCTGCGAGCGGAGCGAGACGCGGTCGAGGGTGCGCACATCCATCCCGCCGAAGCGCACCTCGCCCGCCTGCGGGTCGTAGAACCGCTCGACGAGGGCGAGGATGGTCGACTTGCCCGCGCCGGACGGCCCGACGAGCGCGGTGCGCTTGCCGCGCGGGACGCGGAAGCTGACACCCTGGAGCACCCCACCGTGCCGGTGGGCGCCCTCGTCGGAGCCCGCTCCGGCAGCGGCCTCCGCCTCGGCGACGACGTCCGCCCCGGTCAGCGCCTCGAACGCGAGCCGCTCCGGCGTCGGCTGCTCGACGGCGGCCGGCCCGGCGCCCGCACCGGTGGTCCCCTCCGCGCTGTCGGCCACAGTGGACTCCGGGTACGCGAACCGCACATCCACGAACTCGATCGCCGGCGCCTCCGGAGCCAGCGCTTCGTTCGCGGCTCCGACGGTGAGGGCCAGCGGCGCGATGTCGCGGTCGTGCTGGTCCTCGGTCGGCAGGTCGAGGATCTCCTGGATGCGCCCGAGCGCCCCGAGCGCCGAGTTGACCGCCGCGATGGCTCCGAACGCCTGTCCGAGCGGCAGGATCATCATGAACAGGAACAGGATGAAGGCGACCAGGTTCGCGACCGTGATCGCCCCGCTGGCGACGCGGAAGCCGCCGACGCCGAGCACGACCAGGAACGACACCTGCATCGCGATGCCGGCGACCGGCACGACGAGCGCCGAGATCTTGGCGACCCGGATGCCCATCCGCCACGCTCCGGTCGCATCCTCGTCGACGGCCGCGATCTCGCGCTCCGTCGCATTGGAGGCGCGGATGGTCCGCACGGAGCTGATCGCGCGCTCGACCGCCGCGGCCAGGTCGCCCACTTTGTTCTGCGCCTTCTGGCTCGCGACGCGGATGCGGCCGGACAGCAGCACGACGACCACGATGGAGACGGCCACGACGAGAACGGTCAGCCCGAGCAGCACGGGGTCGATGATGAGCATCGCGATGAGCGCGCCGATGAAGGTGAGCGCTCCGCCGATCGCCTCGACGAGCCCCTGCGTGAGCACGGCCCGCAGCAGCGTGGTGTCCGACCCGACCCGCGACACCAGGTCGCCCGTGCGGCGGGTGTCGAACTCGCTGATCGGCAGCCGCAGCATCCGCCCGACCAGCTTGCGCCTGGACGACAGCACGACGCCCTCGCCCGTGCGCTGCAGCAGGTAGTGCTGGTATCCCGAGATGAGGCCGGAGATGACGACCAGCGCGATGAGGCCCCACACCAGGCCGCCGAGCGGCTGCTGCTTTCCGACCACCTCGATGACCTGGCTGACCAGGAGCGGTTGCGCCAGGCTCGCCGCGGCGCCCAGGATGCTGAGCACGATGACGAACGCGAGGACGCGCTTGTGCTCCAGCAGGTAGGGGAGCAGCTGCGAGAACCGCGCGCGGGGGCCGGCGTCGTCGGTGGGCCGCCCGAAGCCGCGACGGCGGCGGGCGGGGGCTGACGTGGTGGACATGACGGTGTCTCCGTTCGGGGGAGGAGGAGGGGCGTCGGGGCGGGTGTTTTCCGCTCACTCCGAAGGTACTTCGTGTGAACTGCCTGTTTGCTGACATCGCGTGCCGTTGCCCCCTCCGAATGTCCGTGGTCGCGGCTACAGTGCTGAACTATGCCGACGCCCGTCATCGCCGCCCGTGATCTGGTCAAGAAGTACAAGGACGTCCCGGCCGTCGACGGCATCAGCTTCGAGGTGGAGCCGGGGGAGTCGTTCGGGCTGCTCGGGCCGAACGGCGCGGGCAAGTCCACGACGATGCGGATGATCGGCGCGGTCTCCACGCGCACGGCCGGCTCGCTGAGCATCCTCGGCCTCGACCCGGACACCTACGGTCCCGAGATCCGGTCGCAGCTCGGCGTCGTGCCGCAGGCCGACAACCTCGACACCGAGCTGCGCGTGCGCGACAACCTCATCGTGTACGGGCGGTACTTCGGCCTGCCGTCCTCCCGCGTGCGCGCGCGGGCGGACGAACTCCTGGCCTTCGCGCAACTCGAGGACAAGGCGAAGGCGAAGGTCGACGACCTCTCGGGCGGGATGAAGCGGAGGCTGACCATCGCCCGCGCGCTCATCAACGATCCGCGCATCCTGCTACTCGACGAGCCGACGACCGGGCTCGATCCGCAGGCGCGCCACATCCTCTGGGACCGCCTGTTCCGCCTGAAGGAGCAGGGCACCACCCTGGTGCTGACCACGCACTACATGGATGAGGCCGAACAGCTCTGCGACCGCCTGGTCGTCGTCGACAAGGGCACGATCATGGCGGAGGGTTCGCCCGCGGCCCTGATCCGCGCGTACTCGACCCGGGAGGTGCTCGAGGTCCGGTTCGGCTCCGAGCGCAACGCCGAGGTCGCGGAGCGGCTCGACGGCGTCGGCGACCGCATCGAGGTGCTGCCCGACCGCATCCTCGTCTACAGCGACGACGGCGAGGCCGAGCTCGTGCGCATCGTCGAGCGCGGGCTGCACCCGCTGACCAGCCTGGTGCGCCGGTCGAGCCTCGAGGACGTCTTCCTCCGCCTCACCGGACGGAGCCTGATCGAATGAGCGTCGCCGTCGGCTCCGCCGGGGGAGCGGCAGGCGACCCCGGCCCAGAGGCCCGCGCCGAGGCGCGGCAGGCGCTCGCCGCCGCCGTCCGCCCACGCCGCTTCGGCGCCTGGTACGTGGCGGAGCACCGCTTCCGGGTGATGCGCTCCTACCTGCAGACCGTGCTGGTCACGGGGTTCGGCAACCCGCTGCTCTACCTGCTCGCGATGGGCCTCGGTCTCGGCTCGCTGGTCAGCGCCAATCTGGGACCGAACGCGGTCGACGGCGTCAGCTATCTCGCGTTCGTCGCGCCCGCGCTGCTCTGCACGGCGGCCGTCACCGTCGCGAGCGAGGAGTTCACGTACCCGATCATGCTCGGCTTCAAGTGGAATCCGACGTTCTTCGGCATCAACGCGTCGCCGATCGCGCCCGGCCAGATCATCGACGGCGTCGTGATCGCGGTCGTCGCGCGCATCCTGGGGACCAGCGCCATCTACTTCGCCTTCATGGTGATCTTCGGGGCGGTGCCGAGCCCGTGGGGCTGGGTCAGCATCCTGGTCGGAACGCTCGGCGGTCTCGCGTTCGGCGCGCCCGTCATGGCGTACGTGGCGACGCTGGAGCAGGACACCGGCCAGATCGCCATGCTGATGCGGTTCGTGCTGCTGCCGATGAGCCTGTTCTCCGGCACGTTCTTCCCCCTGTCGTCCATGCCGCCGTCCCTGCAGTGGATCGGGTGGATCTCGCCGCTCTGGCACTCGACCGAGCTCAGCCGGGTGTTCACGTACGGGATGAGCGAACCGCTCTGGCTGTCCGCCGTCCACGTCGTGTACCTGGTCGCGCTCTTCGTCGCGTTCTGGCTGTGGAGCCGGCGCATCGCCGCGAGGAGGCTGAACAAGTGACCGCGACGGATCAGCGGCTGGCCGCATCCACTCCGCGTCCGCGGGCGTTCCGTGCGCTCTACGCCGGCAACGCGCGCTCGGTGATGCAGCGCGGCTGGTCCGCGACGCGCAGCACCAACTGGCTGGTGATCGTCTCGGGCTTCTTCGAGCCGATCTTCTACCTGCTCTCCCTCGGCATCGGCTTCGGCGCCCTCGTGGGCGATGTGCAGACCTCGTCCGGGCAGACCGTGCCATACGCGGCGTTCATCGCTCCCGCGCTGCTGGCGACGGCGGCGATGAACGGCGCCGTGTACGACTCCACCTGGAACGTCTTCTTCAAGATGCACTTCGCCAAGCTGTACGAGGGGATGCTGGCCACCTCGCTGGGGCCGCTCGACGTGGCGCTCGGCGAGATCCTGCTGGCTCTCCTCCGCGGGGCGCTGTACGCGCTCGGCTTCATGCTGGTGATGCAGGCGCTCGGTCTGAACCTGTCGTGGTGGGCGCTGCTCGCCCTCCCCGCCGTCCTGCTCATCGCCTTCGGCTTCGCGAGCTTCGGGATGGGCATCACCAGCTACATGAAGACGTTCCAGCAGATGGACTGGATCAACTTCATCCTGCTGCCGATGTTCCTGCTCTCGGCCACGTTCTACCCGATCACCGTGTACCCGGAGCCGGTGCAGGTGATCATCAAGGCCCTGCCGCTGTGGCACGGCGTCGAGCTGGTCCGCGGCCTGACCACGGGCATGGTCGACCCGGGGATGCTGTGGCACGTGCTGTACTTCCTGGTCATGATCGTGCTCGGCCTCATCCTGACCACCCGCCGCTTGCGCGCCCTCTTCCTCGACTGAACGGCGAGAGCCGCCGAGCGGTGACTCTGCCACCGGCTGCACCGATGGGAATATCACCATCGGCACGGGTGACGGTGATACTACCGTCAGGTAACTTGACGGGGATTTAGCCGTCATCTACGCTGATGGGAAAATTACCGTCATGGAGGTCGCGATGTCGCTGGTGGCGCGGATTGACTCCCCCGAATCCCTCGGGCGAGCAATAGAGCAGGCGAGGCTGCTGCGAGGCCTCTCTCAGCGCGAGCTGGCACGGATGCTCGGCACGGACCAGAAGTATGTGTGGGAGCTCGAGAACGGCAAGTCGACGGTCGCAATTCAGCGCCTGCTCCGGGCGTCAGACCTTCTCGGCGTCACGCTCCTCGCCGAACTCGACGAGAAGGGCACGGATCAGTGACCGAGCGTCTGCTGGCCGTCGAGTTGTACGGGATGAGACTCGGCGTCGTCACCGGAGACGATCGCCGGTTCGATTTCGAGTCCGAGCGCGGTGCGATCGAGTCGTTCGGCCTCGGCTCAACCGTGCTGTCCGAGTCCGTCCCACTCACTGTGGTGACGCGACCGGCCGGATGGAAGCGACGGCAGAATTACTTCATCGAGCTCCTTCCGGAAGGTGAGCAGCGCGAGTGGCTTGCCGCCGAGGCCGGGTTGAGGCCGTGGCAGCACCTCTCGCTCCTTGCGGCATTCGGTCGCGACGTCGCTGGCGCGGTGCAGCTCTGGGACCTCCACGACCCAGGAGAGCCGCGAACGCCTCGGCTACGGCCGCTTGATGACTCGGGGGTAGCTGAAGTCCTCCGTAATCGGCGGGCCATGCCGCTGGGAAACGTCCCTGGGGGTGGGAAGTCCAGCCTCGTGGGCGTGCAGCCGAAAGTTGTCCTGGCCCGCGCCAGGGGAACCTGGAACGGCGTGGAAGACGGCTACCCGTCCACCCACATTCTGAAGCCCATCCCCGAGGGGCATCCAGCACTGATCTTCAATGAGGAGTACGGGTCACGCCTCGCTCGAGCGCTCGGACTCCTCGACTACGAGGTCGTCCTCACCGACTTCGCGGGGGAGACCGCGCTCGTCATCGAGCGATACGATCGCGACGCCGCGCTGCCCGACGGGCGGTTGCATCAGGAGGATATGAATCAGGCGCTGGGCGCGCAGGGCAATGAGAAGTATCAGCGGCTCGGGGGAAAGGTGACTCTGCGGCGGATCGCCCAGGTCTTCTCGTCCCGCGGGGATGCGGACTCGCTGACTCGTCTAGCGCGCCTCGTGGCGCTTTCCGTGGCCACCGGCAACCTCGATGCACACGCCAAGAATGTCAGCATGATCCATCGGCCGGATGGGCGGGTGACGTTGGCGCCCGCGTATGACATCGTCCCGCAGGCGCATGAGAGCAACGATGGCGAGATGGCGCTCGCCGTCAACGACCGATACCTCCACGCTGCGATCACCGCGGAGGACCTGATCTCCGAGGTGAAGGGGTGGGGAGTGGTCGACGCGCGCGCGATTGTCTTGGACGCGCTTGACCGGGTGGCGCGCGCTGTCGAGACGCTGGAGCCCGACCCGCGGGCCCATCCGGGGGTCGCCGAGGACGTGGCGGAATTCACCCGCAACCTCCTTCGCGGCGATCCCGCCGGACGGGCCGCCTCAGCAGCCAGGAGATGAAATCGGTCAGCTCACGTTCGCGGTGAAGTCGACGTCGCGCGTCTCCTTCGACAGCAGGAGGGCGATGAGCGTCAGCACGCCGGCGAGCGACAGGTAGACGCCGACCCAGAACGTGCTGCCGTCCGCGAGGGTCCACAGCCACACCGCGATCGTCGGCGCGACGGCCGCGCCGAGCACGCTGGACAGGTTGTAGGCGATCGCCGAGCCCGTGTAGCGGACGTTCGTCGGGAACAGCTCGGGCAGTTCCGCGCCCATCGGCCCGAAGGTGAGCCCCATCAGCGTGAAGCCGATGATGAGCAGCGCCATCGTGCCGACCGTGCCGCCCGCGAACAGCGGGACGAACAGCAGCCCGAACACGATGATGCCGAGCGTGACCCAGATCAGCGTCTTCCGGCGGCCGAAGCGCTCGGCGAGCGGCCCGGCGACCAGCGTGAAGATGCCGAAGAACACCACGCCGATGATGAGCATGACGAGGAAGTCGTTGCGGCTGTACCCGAGGCCGGGCACGAAGCTCGCCGCGGCGAACGGCTTGCCGGCCTTCTCGGCCGCGGCCTGCGCCTGCGCGGCGGTCGAGGCGGTTGTGCCGTAGGTCAGCGTGAACGCGGTCATCAGGTAGAACAGCACGTAGGTGGCCAGCATGATGAACGTGCCGAGCACGATCTGCCACCAGCTGGTGCGGAAGACGCGCGCGAGCGGGAGCTTGGCGACCTCGCCGCTGTCGACGACCTTCTGGAACGCCGGGGTCTCGACCAGCTTCAGCCGGACGTAGAGCCCGACGATGACGAGCACGGCGCTCAGCAGGAACGGGATGCGCCAGCCCCACGCGGCGAACGCGTCGGCGGAGATCGTCAGGCTCAGGATGAGGAACAGCACGTTGGCGACGATGAACCCGATCGGGGCGCCCAGCTGTGGGAACGTCCCGTAGATGGCGCGCTTGCCTGCTGGGGCGTTCTCGGTGGCGAGCAGCGCCGCGCCGCTCCACTCACCGCCGAGCCCGAGGCCCTGGCAGAACCGCATCACGACGAGCAGGAACGGCGCCCAGAACTCCCAGCCCGGCACCTGCGCGGTCGGCAGGCAGCCGATGAGCACGGTGGCGACGCCCATGGTGAGCAGCGAGCCGACGAGGGTCCCCTTGCGGCCGATCCTGTCGCCGAAGTGGCCGAACAGGATGGACCCGACGGGACGCGCGATGAAGGCGACGCCGAACACGGCGAACGACGCCAGCAGGGCGGTCGTCGGGTTCTCGTTCGTGAAGAAGAGTGCCGGGAACACCAGCACGGCGGCGGTCGCGTAGACGTAGAAGTCGTAGAACTCGATCGACGTGCCGATGAGGCTGGCCAGGATGACGCGCCCGCGAGTGTTCGCGGGCGCAGGGGTGGTGACGGGTGCCGTCGTAGACATGCGTGTGAAGAGCTTCCGGTGGAGACGAGAGAGGCCACATGGCGTGCGCGGCGTCGATCGGGCGGAAGGCGCGCGTGGGCGGGGGTGGAAAGCGCTTGTGGCGCACCTTCTACCCTATGCGGCCTCCGCGTGGCCCGCCCAATCGGCCCGGTCGCTACGCTGAGGGCATGGAAACACTCTTCGCCGTGCTGCACGTCGTGACCGCCGTCTTCATCGTCGGTCCGATGGCCATCCTTCCCATGACGGCGATGCGCGCCGTCCGTGCGGGCGACGCCCGTCAGGTCGACACGCTCGCGAAGTCGACCAATCTGCTGTCGCTGCTCTCCCTGCTGGTGGTGCTGTTCGGGTTCGGCGTCATGGGCCTGGCCGACAAGAAGTACGATCTCAGCGTCACGACGCCGTGGATCCTCTGGTCGCTCATCCTCTATGTCGTCGCGCTGGCCCTGACCCTGTTCGTCGTCGTGCCGGCGATGCGCCGGGCCGCCGAGGCGCTGCGCGACGGCACGGCGTCCCGGTACCCGCAGATCGCCGCGGGGTCGGGGGTCGCGAGCCTGCTGCTGCTCGCCGTGGTCGTGCTCATGGTCTGGAAGCCGTAGAGGCATCCCCGCGCTGCGCGCTCGGCTCTTGACGCCGGGCGCGCATTCTTCTACTGTTGTATTCAACAAAACGGTTGATAAAGAAAGTGGTTGATCATGCAGGCTGAGGGCTGTCTCGACGCGGCGTTCGCGGCGCTGGCGGATCCGGTGCGACGGGCGATCATCGCCCGCCTCAGCCGGGGCCCGGCGACGGTGAACGAGCTGGCGGAACCGTTCGACATCACCCTGCAGGCGGTGTCGCGGCACATCGGCGTGCTCGAGGCGGCCGGCCTGGTCTCGCGAACGCGCGAGGCTCAGCGCCGCCCGGTGCACCTCGACGCGGCCGCGCTCGAACGCCTCACCTCCTGGATCGACCGCTACCGCCTCGAGGCGGAGTCGCGTTACCGCCGCCTCGACGCCGTCCTCACCACACATCAGACCAGCGACACCCCGAACAGGGAGAAGAGATCATGAGCAACCCCGTCGTCATCGAAGCCGTCCCGGGCACCTCGTACGCCGACCTCACGCGAGAGTTCGACGCGCCCGTCGCGGCCGTCTTCCGCGCACACACGGACCGCACGTCGTTCGCCGAGTGGATCGGTCCCCGCAGCCTCACCACCACCATCACGCAGTGGGACGTCCGCACCGGCGGCGGCTACGCCTACGAGCAGCGCGACACCGACGGAGCCGTCTATGCGTTCCGCGGCGTGTTCCACAGCGTCGTCGAGAACGAGCTGATCATCCAGACCTTCGAGTACGTGGGGATGCCGGACGAGGTGGCCCTCGAACTCATGCGCTTCGAGGAGCTGCCGGACGGCCGCTCCCGGCTCTCCTCCCGGTCGGTGATGAGCTCGCGCGAAGCGCTCGAGAGCATGATCGAGAACGGGATGGAGTACGGCGTCCGCGAGGGATACGAGAAGCTCGACGAGCTGCTGCTCCGCCAGGGCGCGTGAGGCAGCCGGGCGCCCTGACGACGGAGGGGGACGAAGACATGGCACTGACCTACCTGCACGCGGTGGCATCGCTCGACGGGTTCATCGCCGCCGACGACGATGACGTCGGGCCCCTGCACGACTGGTATTTCGACGGCGACCATCCGCTCGAGGTCGAGGACCACCCCGAGGTGCACAGCGGCCCGTTCCGGGTCTCCGCCGCCTCCGTGGACTATGTCAGCGGGATGTGGTCGCGACAGCGCGCGCTCGTCATCGGCCGCAGGCTCTTCGACCTCAGCAACGGGTGGGAGGGGCACCCGCCCGCGAGCGAGCACGTCGTCGTGGTCTCGCACCGGGCGAAGCCCGACGGCTGGCACCCGGAGGCGTCGTATCACTTCGTCGACTCGGTGGAGCGGGCGGTCGCGCTCGCCCAGGAGCTCGCCGGCGACGGCGAGGTCGGCGTGACCGCTGGCGACATCGGCGGTCAGGCCCTGGCGCTCGGGCTCATCGACTATGTGGCCATGGATCTGGTGCCCGCGGTCTTCGGCAGCGGGAAGCGCTACTTCGGCTCGTTCACGGGTGGACCGCTCGTACTCGACGACCCGGACATCGTGATCCCGGGCGAACGGGTGCTGCACCTGCGCTACCCCGTGCGCCGCGGGCCCGCCGCGCAGAGCACCGACCAGGAGGAATCATGACGAACCCGACGCCGCCCGTGCCCGCCGGGGCGATGATGCTCGAACTGGTGATGCTGCCGGTCGCCGACATCGACCGCTCGCTCGCGTTCTACCGCGACCGGGTGGGCTTCACGCTGGACGTGGACGTGCGGCCGGCGGAGGGCGTCCGCGTCGTGCAGCTGACGCCTCCCGGCTCCTACTGCTCGGTCACGATGACCACCGGGATCGGGCAGGCGCCGCCGGAGCCCGGCTCCGTGCGGGGACTGCACCTCGTGGTCGCCGACATCGAGGCGGCGAGGGCCACCCTGGTCGAGCGTGGCGTCGACGTCTCGCCCGTCCAGGACATGGGCGGAGTGTTCTACGCCTGGTTCGCCGATCCCGACGGGAACACCTGGGCGCTCCAGCACATGCCCTGGCGGGCATAGACCGGAGCGCCCGGACACCGCGGCGCGTCGAGGTGCGTCAGCCGCGCAGGGAGCGGAGGGTGAGCGCGGTCGCGAGTGCCGCGTGCGCGGCCTCAGCGCCCTTGTCCTCCTGCGAGTCCGCGAAGCCGGCGCGGGCGAGGCCTTGCGCCTCATCGTCCAGCGTGAGGACGCCGAAGCCGACCGGCTTGCCGGTGTCGATGGCGACGCGGGTGAGGCCGTCGGTCGCGGCGGCCGATACGTACTCGAAGTGCGGTGTGCCGCCGCGGATGATCACGCCGAGCGCGACGACGGCATCCGCCCCCGCATCCAGCGCCGCCTTGCTGACGACGGGCAGCTCGAAGCTGCCGGGCACGCGGACGAGCGTGTGGGTCGCGCCCGCCGCATCCAGCGTCCGCTTCGCGCCGGCGATGAGGCCGTCGCTGATCGTCTCGTGCCAGGTTCCGGCGACGATGACGACGTTCAGGCCGCTCCCGTCGATCCGCTCCTCCGCGTTCGGGGCTCCGGCTCCGCTCATCGTGCAGTCCTCTCCGCCGCGAGTCCCGCGGCCGTCTCGGTGGCCGGGGACACCGTGTCGATGTCCCCGATCGCGTGACCCATGCGGTCGCGCTTGGTCTCCAGGTAGCCCTCGTTGAAGGCGCCGACGCCGACGACGAGCGGCACGCGCTCCTCGACCTCGATGCCGTGCTCCTCGAGCTGGCGCACCTTCTCCGGGTTGTTGGTCAGCAGGCGCACGGACTCGATGCCGAGGTCCTGCAGGATGGCGGTGGCCGCGCCGTAGTCGCGGGCGTCGATCGGCAGGCCGAGGGCCAGGTTGGCGTCGAGCGTGTCGAGCCCCTCCTCCTGCAGCTTGTACGCGCGCAGCTTGTTGATGAGCCCGATGCCGCGGCCCTCGTGCCCGCGGAGGTAGACGACGACGCCGCCCTCCCGCTGGATGGTGTCGAGCGCGGCGTCGAGCTGCGGGCCGCACTCGCACTTGAGCGAGCCGAACGCCTCGCCGGTCAGGCACTCGGAGTGGACGCGGATGAGCGTGCCGTCGCGCTGCGGGGTGCCAGCGACGATCGCGACGTGGTCGGCGCCCGTCATGCGGTCGCGGTAGGCGCGCATCCGGAACGGCCCGTGCGTGGTCGGGACGGTCGTCTCGACCTCGAAGATCACACGGGAGGTCTCCGGGATGGGCGCCACCGTCTCCAGCGGCTGGTCGCAGTGGAACTCCTGCAGGTACGCGATGAGCGCCTCGATCGTGACGACGAGCACTCCCTCGCGCTGCCCGAGCTCGATCAGGCCGGGGAGGCGCATCATCTCGCCGTCGTCCGCGACGATCTCCGCGATCGCCCCGACCGGGGTCATCCCGGCGAGCTTCAGCAGGTCGACCGCGGCCTCGGTGTGCCCGTCGCGCTCGCGGACTCCGCCCTCCACCGCGCGCAGGGGCAGGATGTGTCCCGGCCGGTGAAGACTCGACGGCGTCGAGTCGAGGTTCGCCAGCACGCGGAGGGTGTGGGCGCGGTCGGCAGCGCTGATCCCGGTGGAGAGGCGGTCCGCCGCATCCACGCTGACCGTGTAGTTGGTGCCGCGGGAGTCCTCGTTGTTGGCGACCATCACCGGCAGTTCCAGGCGGTCGGCGATCTCGTTCGTCATCGGCGCGCAGATGAAGCCGGACGAGTTCTTCACCGTCCAGGCGATCCACTCCTGGCTCGCGAGCTCGGCGGCGAGGACGACGTCCCCCTCGTTCTCGCGGCTCTCGTTGTCCACGACGATGACCGGTCGGCCGGCGCGCAGCTCCTGGAGGGCCTCGGGGATGGTGGCCAGGCTCATGATGCGCTCCGTTCGCTCAGTGCCGGTTCGAGCGCGAGCATGCGCTCCACGTGGCGGGCCAGGATGTCCGTCTCGATGTTGACCCGGTCGCCGACGACCCGGTCGCCCAGGGTCGTCGCGGCCAGTGTCTCGGGGATGAGGGAGACCTCGAACCAGCCGTCCTCGCGCCCGCCGCCCACGGCGCTGACCGTGAGGGAGACGCCGTCGATCGCGATCGAACCCTTGCGCGCGACGAGCGGTGCGTGCTCGGGGTCGAGGCTCAGCCGCACGACGCGCCAGGCGCTTCCGTCGGTGATCGCCAGCACGGTGGCCGTGCCGTCGATGTGACCCTGGACGATGTGGCCGCCCAGGCGGTCGCCGACCTGCGCGGCGCGCTCCAGGTTGACGCGGCGGCCCGGCCGGACGCCGTCGAGGGTGCTGATCGCGAGGGTCTCGGCCATCACATCCGCCGTGAACGTCTCCGCGTCCTTGCCGATCACCGTCAGGCACACGCCGCTGACCGAGATCGAGTCGCCGTGCTTGGCGTCGCTGACGGCGAGCGGACCGCGCACCGTGACGCGGGCGGCGTCCTCGCCGTGCTCGACGGCGGTGATCTCGCCCAGCTCTTCGATGATTCCAGTGAACATGGTGGTCAGCCCTCCTGGCCTGTGGAAATCGGGGATGTGGGGACGATGTCGGCACCGTCCGCGTCGACGCCCTCGTCGGCGGGGCGGGAGGTGCGGGGTGCGCCGTCGGCGACGGGGACCGCGCGGATGAGGAGATCGCCGCCGAGGCGCTCGACGTCGATCACGCGCAGGCGGCGCTGGTCGGCGATGGTCTCGACCCCGATGTCGCCGAGGGCGACCCGCGGGCCGCCCAGCAGCGTCGGGGCGAGGTAGATCGCGTACTCGTCGACGAGGCCGGCGGCGACGAAGGCGCTCGCCAGCGTCGGGCCGCCTTCGACGTAGACGCGGCGGAAGCCGCGCTGGTGCAGGTCGGCGAGCGCCTCCTCCAGGTCGTGCGTTCCCTCGAAGATCACAGGGTTGGGGTGGCGGAACACCGCGGCGTCCTTCGGGATGGCGCGGGTGCCCACCACGACGGGCGTCGGCTGGGTGCCCAGGAGCTCGCCCGCGTCGCCCCGCGCCGTGAGGCTCGGGTCGTCGGCGAGCACGGTCCCGGTGCCGACGACGATCGCGTCGGACGCCTCTCTCTGCTCATGCACACGCTGCCGGGCCGCGGCTCCGGTGATCCACTTGCTGCTGCCGTCGGCGGCGGCGGCCCGCCCGTCGAGGCTGCTCGCCCACTTGACGACGATGTAGGGCCGGCCCAGCCGGGCGGCGGTGAGCCAGTCGCCCAGGAACGCCTCGATCTCGTCGCGCAGCACGCCGCCGATCACCTCGACGCCGGCCTCGCGGAGCCGCTCGGCCCCGCCGCTGGAGTGGTGGCCAGGGTCGTCGGTCCCGTAGACGACGCGCGCGACGCCGGCCTCGATGAGCGCGACCGAGCACGGACCGGTGTGGCCCCAGTGGTTGCACGGCTCGAGCGTGACGACGGCGGTGGCCCCGCGGGCTCCGCCCTCGGGCAGCCGGCTCAGCGCATCCACTTCGGCGTGCGCCGTGCCGACGCCGCGATGCCAGCCCTCGGCGAGGACACGGCCGTCGGCGTCGAGGATCACGCAGCCGACCCGCGGGTTCGCGCCGGTCGCGGGACCGTTCGCGGCGAGCTCGAGCGCCGTGCGCATGGGGGCTTCCCACGTCATCCCGTTGCCATCCTGTCTCTCGTCGAGACGTGTCGCCGGGGTCGCGTGGGCGCCAGCCCATACGGGCTGCCCACCGTGCTTCCTCCCATCCGGACTGAGCGGGCCGGCTCTCGCCTGCACGCATTACCGTCGGTGCCGGAATTCCACCGGCTCAGCAGGGCGCCTGGGCGTCCCGCTCGCGGACTGTCACCGCCGGTTCGGACTTTCACCGACCCCGGAGCACGTATTTCGTTGTCGAGTCTAGATCAACGCGCCCTGACGCGGTCTATTCCCGGAAACGGCGCGACGCCGCGTTACGCGGCGGCAGCGGACCGCGGCTCGCCGGCAGGCTCGACGGGCAGGGGCTGCGTGAGCTGCACGAGCGCCCGCGCCGTGCCCTCGTCGACGATGAGGTCGGTGATCAGGCCTGCGGCGAGAGCGCCGCGGAGGCTGTGCACCTTGGAGGGGCCGGACACGATGCAGACCCGGCGCGGGACCCGCTTGATCAGGTCGATGTCCGGACCGCTCGCGCGCTCATTCAGCGGGATGCCGTGATGGCTGCCGTCCTCGCGGAAGAACACGGTCGCGACGTCGCCGACGACGCCCGAATCGTCGAGCGATGCGTAGTCCGCCTGGTCGAGGTAGCCGCCTGCATAGACGTGCGACCGGACCTCCGAGAACGGGGAGCCGAGGCCGAAGATCGCCACATCCATCCGCTCCTGGATGTCGAGGATGCGCCGGGTGCTGCGCTCGCGCCACATCGCGATCTTGGTCTGCGGGTCGTCGAACAGCGCGGGGACCGGGAACTCCTGGATCGTGCCCGAGTAGGTGTCGCCGAAGCGGCGGAGGATCTCGGACGCATAGAGCACGCCGGTCGTGTAGGTGTTGCCGGCGCCGTTGAGCTGGACGAACTCGACGTTGTGCAGCTCCTTCGGGATGAGGTGCCTGCTCAGAGCGCTCATGGTCGAGCCCCACGCGATCCCGACGGTCTGGTTGGAGTCGATGAACCGGTCGAGAATTCGTGCAGCGGAGATCGCGACGCGCTCCAGCCGGTCGACGTCGCTGATCGCGCTCGGCATGGGCACGATGTGCGCCGCGATGCCGAAGCGCTCGTGGATCGTCTGCTGGATGCGGCTCGCGCCTTCGTGCGGCTCGGCGATCTGGATGGTGACCAGACCGGACGACCGCGCATAGCTCAGCAGCCGGGAGACGCTGGAGCGCGAGGTGTGCATCTCGTGCGCGATGGCCTCCATCGTGAGGTCCTGCATGTAGTACAGGTGGCCCGCCTTGAGGGCGTCGCGGACCTTGTCGGGCAGATGCTCGGTCTCGGGCTGGGGCATTCGGGGCCTCTTTCTCCTCCGGCACGTTCGCTTCACGCGGATCGGGGGGTGTGCACGTATGTGCATCGAGCTTGATCGAAGTTGTGCCGACACGAAAACTATAGCTGCAGCACCACCCGACACCAGCAGAAAGCAGGAAAGACCGTGACGACGAAGTCGACCACCCGCACCGAGGTCCAGCGCCTCCGCGAACGCCCGCGAGCACAGGTGCTCGTCGTCGGCGGCGGCATCAACGGACTCGGCACCTTCCGCGACCTCGCCCTGCAGGGCGTCGACGTCGTCCTCGTCGAGCGCAACGACTTCGTTTCCGGCGCATCGGCGGCCTCCAGCCACATGATCCACGGCGGCATCCGCTACCTCGAGAACGGCGAGTTCCGCCTCGTCAAGGAGTCGGTGACGGAGCGCAACGGCCTGCTGAAGATCGCGCCGCACTACGTCAAGCCGCTCGAGACCACGATCCCGATCTTCTCCACCTTCTCCGGCATCCTCGCGGCCCCGCTCCGCTTCCTCACCCACAAGCAGGGCAAGCCGAAGGAGCGCGGCGCGTTCCTCATCAAGACCGGCCTGACCATCTACGACTCCTTCTCGCGCGACGGCGGCTCGGTGCCGCGGCACACCTTCCACGGCCGGAAGAAGTCGCTCGAGATCCTGCCGGCGCTGAACCCGGACCTCAAGTACACGGCGACCTACTTCGACGCCTCCGTGCACGACCCGGAGCGCCTCGCCCTCGACGTCCTCTCCGACGGTCTCGCCGCCGGCCCGCACGCCCGTGCGGTCAACTACGTCGAGGCCATCGGCGCCCGCGACGGCGGCGTGCTGGTGCGCGACCGCGAGACCGGCGAGGAGTTCACGATCACGGCGGACGTCGTCGTCAACGCCTCCGGTCCGTGGACCGACCTGACCAACGAGGCGCTCGGCCAGGAGACGCGCTACATGGGCGGCACCAAGGGCTCGCACATCGTGCTCGACAACCCGGAGCTCCTGGAGGCCTGCCAGGGCCGCGAGATGTTCTTCGAGAACAACGACGGCCGCATCGTCCTCATCTACCCGCTCAAGGGCCGCGTCATGGTCGGCACGACCGACATCGACGCGGACATGTCGGAGCGTGCAGTCATCACCGAGGACGAGATCGACTACTTCATCGAACTGGTCTCGCACGTTTTCCCACGCATCCCGGTCACCCGCGAGCAGATCGTCTACACCTTCTCCGGCGTCCGTCCGCTGCCGCACCACGACGACACGGCCCCCGGGTTCGTGTCGCGCGACTACCGGATCGTCCCCGGCACGGTCGCCGGCCTCGGCGACACCACGGTGCTCAGCCTGGTCGGCGGCAAGTGGACGACGTTCCGAGCACTCAGCGAGCACCTCGCCAACGAGACGCTGAAGGCGCTCGGCGCGACCCGCACCGTCGAGACCCTCGGGCTGCCGATCGGCGGCGGGGCCGGCTTCCCGACCACGCCGCAGGCGGAGCGCGACTGGATCGCCCGGTACGGCGCGGATGTCGGCGACGAGCGCGCCGCCATGCTGCTGCACCGCTACGGCACGAAGGCCACGTACGTCATCGACGCGATCGCCGGCTGGGACGGGGACGACGTCCCGCTCGCCGCCGCTCCGACCTACTCCCGTGCGGAGATCGACCACGTCGTCCGGAGCGAGCACGTCGTGCACCTCGACGACGTGTTCCTGCGGCGCACGAGCCTGGCGTTCACCGGCGCGGTCAGCCTGCCTCTGGTGCACGAGATCGCCGAAATAACGGCAAACGCGCTCGGATGGTCGCCAAACCGCCGTGCGGAGGAGGAAGATTCGTTCGTAGCGGACCTCGCCGACGCCCACCGGGTGCAGTTGAAGTCGGGGGACGGGAGCGAAGCCGCGGCGCTTCGATAATGCACGAACGTGCATGACACGGTTCTTGTCAAGGTGAGCGTGCCCGCAATAGCGTTCACATGCCCACCCTGACAAGAGCCACACCAGAACGCACGACAGGGTGCGGGTCAACTGAACAACTGGAAGGTCAACGTGGACAATATCGGTGTAGATTTCCTGTCCGAGCTGGTAGGCACAGCGATGCTGGTCCTGCTCGGTACCGGTGTCGTGGCGAACGTCGCCCTCATCAAGAACAAGGGCTTCAACGGCGGGTTCCTGATGGTCAACTTCGGTTGGGGCATCGCGGTGTTCTCGGGTGTGGTCGTCGCCTACAACTCCGGAGCGCACCTCAACCCGGCTGTGACCCTCGGACTCGTCGCCAACGGCGCCAAGACATTCGGCTCCGCGGCGGCGCACACCCTGGTGCCGGTCAACTTCATCACGGTGCTGCTGTACATCCTGGCTCAGCTGATCGGCGCGATCATCGGCGCCGTGCTGACGTTCCTGGCGTACAAGCGGCACTTCGACGAGGAGCCGGACCCGGCGAACAAGCTCGGTGTCTTCTCGACCGGCCCGGCCATCCGCGGCTACGGCTGGAACCTGGTCACCGAGATCATCGGCACGTTCGTGCTGGTCTTCGTGGTGATCGCGTTCGGCCACCAGCCCGGCCAGGCGGCCGGCCTCGCCGCCCTCGGGGCTCTCCCCGTCGCCCTCCTCGTGATCGGCATCGGCGCCAGCCTCGGTGGTCCGACCGGGTACGCCATCAACCCTGCTCGTGACCTCGGTCCGCGCATCGCTCACGCGATCCTCCCGATCAAGGGCAAGGGCTCGAGCGACTGGGCGTACTCGTGGGTCCCGATCGTCGGCCCGATCATCGGCGGTCTGATCGCCGGCTGGCTGGCGCTGCTGCTCCTCCCGCTCATCAAGTGACATCGGGGGCCGGCCGGGAGCCATCCCGCCGGCCCCTCCCCGTTCCACCCCCAAAGAACAAAGGAGTTACCTATGGCCGACTACGTCGTCGCCATCGATCAGGGCACGACCAGCACCCGGGCGATCATCTTCGACAAGTCCGGGTCGATCGTCTCGACCGGACAGCTCGAGCACGAGCAGATCTTCCCGAAGGCCGGCTGGGTCGAGCACAACCCGGTCGAGATCTGGAACAACACCCGCGAGGTCATCGGCCAGGCGCTCTCCAAGGCGGACCTGACCCGCCACGACATCGCGGCGGTCGGCATCACCAACCAGCGCGAGACCGCGGTGGTGTGGGACAAGAACACCGGCGAGCCGGTCTACAACGCGATCGTCTGGCAGGACACCCGCACCCAGCCGATCGTCGACCGCCTGGCGTCCGACGGCGGCACGGAGCGCTTCAAGGACATCGTCGGCCTGCCGCTGGCGACCTACTTCTCCGGCACGAAGATCGTGTGGATCCTGGAGAACGTCGAGGGCGCCCGCGAGCGCGCCGAGGCGGGCGACCTGCTGTTCGGCACGACCGACACCTGGGTGCTCTGGAACCTCACCGGCGGCCCGGACGGCGGCGTCCACGCGACGGACGTGACCAACGCGTCCCGCACGCTGTTCATGGATCTCGAGACGCTGAGCTGGCGCGACGACATCCTCGAGGTGTTCGGGGTGCCGAAGTCGATGCTCCCTGCCATCAAGAGCTCGTCCGAGGTCTACGGCCAGGTCGAGGCGTCCAGCCTCCTCCGCGAGGTGCCCGTCGCGGGCATCCTCGGCGACCAGCAGGCCGCGACCTTCGGCCAGGCCGCGTTCGACACCGGCGAGTCCAAGAACACGTACGGCACGGGCAACTTCCTCATCTTCAACACGGGCGAGGAGATCGTCCACTCGAAGAACGGTCTGCTGACGACCCTCGGCTACAAGCTCGGGGATGCGGCGCCGCACTACGCGCTGGAGGGGTCGATCGCGGTCACCGGCTCGCTGGTGCAGTGGCTGCGCGACAACCTCGGGATCATCTCCAGCGCACCGGAGATCGAAGAGCTGGCCAAGACGGTCGACGACAACGGCGGCGCCTACTTCGTGCCGGCGTTCTCCGGACTGTTCGCGCCGTACTGGCGGGCGGACGCGCGTGGCGCGCTCGTCGGCCTCACCCGGTACGTGAACAAGGGCCACATCGCCCGGGCGGTGCTGGAGGCCACGGCCTTCCAGACCCGCGAGGTGCTGGATGCCGTCAACGCCGACTCCGGCGTCGACCTCACGGAGCTCAAGGTCGACGGCGGCATGATCGCCAACAACCTGCTCATGCAGTTCCAGGCCGACATCCTCGGCGTCCCGGTGATCCGTCCGGTGGTCGCGGAGACGACGGCCCTCGGCGCCGCGTACGCCGCCGGCCTCGCCGTCGGGTTCTGGTCGGACCTCGACGACCTGCGCAAGAACTGGCAGGAGGACAGCCGCTGGACGCCGAACATGGCGCCGGAGGAGCGCGACCGTCAGATCCGTCTCTGGAAGAAGGCCGTCACCAAGACCTTCGACTGGGTCGACGACGACGTGCGCAACGCCTGAGCCGTTCCCCTCGAAGCGCCGTCCGGCATCCGCCGGGCGGCGCTTCGCCATTCGCCCGCCGACCTGGTTGCCACGACACGCCGTCCCGGCGCTCCGCCGACGGCGTGCCGCGTCAGCTCGATGCCGGCGGTGCGATGCGCGTCAGCAGCGGGGCGAGGTCGGCCAGGGTCGGGATGATGTGCACAGCGGCGGCGACGGCGTCGCGCTCGTCGTCGGGGGACGGCACGGCGTTGCGCCGGTTGAGCCACACCCCGGTGAGTCCGGCCCGGGCGGCGCCGATCGCGTCCGTCCTCAGCCGGTCGCCGACGTAGGCGGCCTGGTCGGGGCGGACCCCGAAGGCGTCGCACGCGAAGCGGAAGATCGCGGCTTCGGGCTTGGCGACCCCGACCTCCCCGGACGCGATCAGGTGGTCCATGCGGGCGTCGAGGCCGACCGCCTCCACCTTCCGGCCCTGGAAGGCCAGGTCGCCGTTCGTGATCAGGCCGAAGCGGACCCCCGGGAGGGCCGCCTGGAGCGCATCGAGCGCCGGCACCGCGTCGTCGTGCAGCGACCAGGCGGCGACGTAGTGCTCGAAGTAGTCGGCGAACCAGGCGCTCGCCTGCGCGTCGTCGAGTTCGACCCCGTGCCGGGCCGCGAAGTCGCAGGCGCGCGCCCGGCGCTGCCCCTCGAAGTCGAGGTCGCCCGCGAGGTAGGAGTGGTAGTGCTCCTCTTCGAGGTCGTGCCAGAGGGTGACCACCTCGTCCGCCTCGGCCGTCCCGTAGGGCGGGCCGAGAGTCTCGGCGTAGCGCAGGATGCCGGCCTCGACGGCGGCGCGATGCGCGAACAGCGTGTCGTCGAGGTCGAACAGCACGATCCGGAGGTCGCTCACGCGGGTGCCTGCACGTACGAGACGTCCGGCCAGTCGCCCGCCGCGCGTCCGGCGTCCGCCGGCAGAAGGGTGCCGCGCCACTCGTCGAACCGCTCGCCGCGCTGCTCGGCCCCGCCCGGGACGACGCCGTCCCAGCGGAAGCCGGCGCGGCGGGCCACGGCGGCGCTGGCGGCGTTGCCCGCCAGCGCGCGCCACACCAGTTTCCGCAGCGCGAGGCCGTCCGGTGCCGGTGCGAAACCGTAGCCGATCACCAGCGCGGCCGCCTCGGACATGATGCCGTGCCCGCGCGCCTCCGGCGCCATCCAGTAGCCGATCTCGCCCTGGTGCTCGCGGATGTCACCGATGCTGATCATGCCGACGAGTGCGCCCTCCGCCCGGACCGCCCACGTGCAGACCCGGCCGCTCGCCCAGCCGTCCGGGACGACGCTGGTCACGAATCCCACCGCGTTGTCGCGCGTGTACGGCGACGGCACGGTCGTCCAGCGGGCGATGGCCGGGTCGGCGCACACCTCGGCGATCCGGTCGACATCCGCGTGGCCGGGCGTCGAGAGCGTCACCCGCGCCCCCGTCAGGACGACCGGCGCCGGCATCAGCGGGCCCGTCTCAGCAGACCGATGCGGTCGTACGCCTTCTCGAGCGTGCCCTCCGCCACCTCGCTCGCGCGCTGCGCGTTGGTCGCGAGGATGCGGTCGAGCTCGCCGGGGTCGGCGAGCAGGTCGAGCGCGCGCTTGCGGACCGGGGCGAACTCCTCGACCACCACCTCCACGAGACCCTTCTTGAAGTCGCCGTAGCCTTTGCCCTCGTACTCGACCTCGATCGACTCGATCGTGCGGCCGCTCAGCGCGGAGTAGATCGAGAGCAGGTTGGAGATGCCCGGCTTGCCCGCGCGGTCGAACGACACGACGCCGTCCGTGTCGGTGACGGCGCGCATGATCTTCTTGCGGGTCACCTCGGGCTCGTCCAGCATCCAGATGATGCCCGCGCCCGACTCCGCCGACTTCGACATCTTCGACTCCGGGTTCTGGAGGTCGTAGATGCGCGCGCTGTCCTTCAGGATCATGGCCTGCGGAACGACGAACGTCGGGCCGAAGCGGCCGTTGAAGCGCTCGGCGAGGTCGCGGGTGAGCTCGACGTGCTGGCGCTGGTCGTCGCCGACGGGCACGACCTCTGCGTCGAAGAGCAGGATGTCCGCCGCCATCAGCACCGGGTAGGCGAACAGCCCGACCGAGGTCGCCTCGGCGCCCTGCTTGGCCGACTTGTCCTTGAACTGCGTCATGCGCGACGCCTCGCCGAAGCCCGTGATCGTGTTGAGGATCCAGGCCAGCTGGGCGTGGGCGGGCACGTGCGACTGCACGTAGAGGGTGGATGCGGACGGGTCGATCCCGGCCGCGATGTACTGCGCCGCGGTGCGGCGGGTCTTCTCGCGCAGCTCGGCCGGGTCCTGCGCCACCGTGATGGCGTGGAGGTCGACCACCGAGAAGAACGCGTCGTGCGTGCTCTGGAGCTCCTTCCACTGCAGGAGCGCTCCGATGTAGTTGCCGAGGTGCAGCGAGTCGGCCGACGGCTGCATGCCGGAGTAGAGGCGGGGGAGTGTCGTCATGGTTCTGCTTTCGAAATCTGGAGGGATGCGGATGCTTCGGGCCGTCAGAGCGCGTAGTCGACGACCACAGGCGTGTGGTCCGACCATCGCTCGTCGTAGGCGGCCGCGCGGTCGACCGACCAGCCCGTGACCCGCTCCGCGAGTGCGGGGGTCGCCAGCTGGTAGTCGATGCGCCATCCGGTGTCGTTGTCGAACGCCTTCCCGCGCCACGACCACCACGTGTACGGCCCGTCGACCTCGCCCGCGTGCTTGCGGACGATGTCGACCCAGCCGAGTCCGGCTCCGTCGTTGTACGCCGGGTCGCCCTCTGCGCCGAGGATGCGGTCGAAGTACTCGCGCTCCTCTGGCAGGAAGCCGGCGCGCTTGACGTTGCCCTTCCAGTTGCGGATGTCGAGCGTGCGGTGGCCGACGTTGAGGTCGCCCATCACCACCGCGAGCTCATTGTGCTTCTGCAGCTCGGGGAGCCGCGCCTCCATCGCGTCGAGGAAGCGGTACTTCTCGGTCTGCTTCTCCGTGCCCGCCTCGCCGGAGTGGACGTACGCGCTGACGACGGTGATCACCGTTCCGGCGACCTCGTAGTCGGCCTCCAGCCAGCGGCCCGCGCTGTCGAACTCGCTCGGGCCGAGCTCCACACGGTGGATGGACGCGCGGTGCCTGCTCGCGATCGCGACACCAGCGCGGCCCTTCGCGGTGGCCGGGTCGTGGACGATGTCCCACTCGTCGCCGAGCAGCCCCTGCAGGTCTTCGGACGAGGCCCGCACCTCCTGGATGGCGAGGATGTCGACGTCGCGCCCGTCGAGCCAGGCGCCCATGCCCTTGCGGAAGGCGGCGCGGATGCCGTTGGCGTTGATCGTGGCGATGCGCAAGCGACTCGAGGGCATGCTTCCAGCCTACCGGGGGCGGCCGACACCCAGCGGGCCCGCCGGTTCTCCGTCGAGCAGGTCATTCAGCCGCTGCTCGGCCCGCGCGACCCGGCGCTGCGCGGCGAGGCGGGAGAACCATCGTGCCGCCGCCAGCTCGTCCTGCGCCCGGGCCAGCTCCGACCGCGCGACGAGCACACGCGCCTCGTGCTCGGCGGCGGCGCGCTCCGCGGCTTCCTCCTCCGGGGTGACGGCCCGCGGCGAGAGGCCGCGGTCGAACATCCCGATCGCGATCCACGACGCCGAGAGCAGGATGACGCGCGAGATGAGGTTGAACCAGAGCAGGAGGCCGATGAACACGGCGAAGGTCGCCAGTAGCGGGTTCTTGTAGGTGCCGCCGAGGAGCAGCCCGCCGAGCGCGCTCAGTCCGGCGAGCACCAGTGCGCCGAGCAGCGCGCCGAAGAACAGGTTCCGCCACGGGATGGCGACGCGCGACATGATCCGGAACATCGCCCCCAGCGTCACGATGTTCAGGGCGACGGAGACCACGAGACCTGAGAAGCGGGCGGCCGCGTTCGTCCAGAACGAGTCGGACGAGAGCCCGGCCAGGTCCAGGATGAGCGTCAGCGCCTGCGTGCTCAGGATGCTGAGCAGCGCGGAGAACACGAACAGCACGCCGAAGACCAGCGCGAGCCCGAGGTCGCGCACCTTCTGCAGCACGTAGCTGGTGGTGTCGCGGCTGAGACGGAACACCGCGCGCACCGCCTGTCGCGTGTAGTACAGCCAGCCGATGGCCGTCCAGATCAGGCCGACGGCGGCGATGATGCCCGTCCAGCCGAAGGAGCTCGCGTTCCTGAGCTCGTCCTGCGGGATCGCGCCGACCGTCGTCGGGGTCTGGATGAGTCCGGGGACCGCCCGGTTGATCAGGGCGACGAGCGCGTCGAAGACGGCCTCGTTGCCCGCGAGCCAGAAGCTCGCGACCGAGAATCCCACCCAGACCGCGGCGAACACGGCGAACAGCGACTGGTACCCCATCCCGGCGGCGCGCAGATTGCCGTCCGAGTACGAGTAGTTGATGTACACGCGGTAGGGCCGCAGATCCTTGACCCACTTCGCCCAGCCCGTGACGCGGGCGACCGGGCGCTGGAACCGCCGCACCAGGGGGTCGGCGCGCTCCACCAGGCGCTCCTTCAGCGACTCCTCCGCCTCCGGCTCCACATTGCCCGCGGCGCGCTGGAGACCCGGGTCCGGCGGGGAGGGCTCGCCTCGGGACTTCTTGGCCACGCCGTCAGGATACCGAGGCCCTGGCCGGCCCGGAGATGCACGACGGCCCGCTCCGGTGCGGAGCGGGCCGTCGTCGAGGTCGTCGGGGGTGGATCAGGGCTTCCCGCGCATGATCGCCTGCTTCACCTCGGCGATCGCCTGCGTGACCTGGATGCCGCGCGGGCAGGCGTCGGTGCAGTTGAAGGTCGTGCGGCAGCGCCACACGCCCTCCTTGTCGTTGAGGATGTCGAGGCGCACCTGGGCGTTGTCGTCGCGCGAGTCGAAGATGAAGCGGTGCGCGTTCACGATCGCCGCAGGGCCGAAGTACTGGCCGTCGGTCCAGAACACCGGGCAGGACGACGTGCACGCGGCGCAGAGGATGCACTTGGTGGTGTCGTCGAAGCGGGCGCGGTCGGCGACCGACTGGATGCGCTCCTTGCCCTTCTCCGGCTTCGAGTTCGCGACGAGGAACGGCTGCACCTCGCGGTACGACTCGAAGAAGGGCTCCATGTCGACGATGAGGTCCTTCTCGAGCGGCAGGCCCTTGATCGCCTCGACGTAGATCGGCTTCGAGATGTCGAGGTCCTTGATCAGCGTCTTGCAGGCGAGGCGGTTGCGGCCGTTGATGCGCATGGCGTCCGACCCGCAGATGCCGTGCGCGCAGGAGCGGCGGAAGGTCAGTGAGCCGTCCTGCTCCCACTTGATCTTGTGCAGGGCGTCCAGGATTCGGTCGGTCGGGTACAGCTCGACGTCAAAGTCCTGCCAGCGCGGTTCCGTGTCCACATCCGGGTCGAAGCGGCGGATGATGAGGGTGACGGTGAACGACGGGACCGGGGCCTCGGGGGCCGGGGGAGTCTCGAGCACGGCGTTCGACATCAGTACTTCCTCTCCATCGGCTGGTAGCGGGTCACGACGACGGGCTTCCAGTCGAGCGTGATGTGGTCTGCCGCGTCCGACGAGTGCGGGTCGCCGGTGAGGTAGGCCATGGTGTGCTTCATGTAGTTCTCGTCGTCGCGCTTCGGGAAGTCGTCGCGCATGTGGCCGCCGCGCGACTCCTTGCGGTTGCGCGCGGAGTAGACGACGACTTCGGCGAGATCGAGCAGGAAGCCGAGCTCGACGGCCTCCAGCAGGTCGGTGTTGTAGCGCTTGCCCTTGTCCTGCACCTGCACCTTGCGGTAGCGGTCGCGCAGCTCGTGGATGGTCTGGGTGACCTGGGCGAGCGACTCGTCGGTGCGGAACACCTGGGCGTTCCGGTCCATCTCGTCCTGCAGCTCCTTGCGGATGGCGGCGATGCGCTCCGTGCCGGTGGAGGTGCGGAGCTCGTCGATCATGCCGCGGACGGCACCGGCCGGGTCTTCGGGCAGCGGCACGAAGTCGGCGGTCTTGACGTACTCCACCGCGTTGTTGCCCGCGCGCTTGCCGAAGACGTTGATGTCGAGCAGCGAGTTGGTGCCGAGCCGGTTCGAGCCGTGCACCGAGACGCAGGCGCACTCGCCCGCGGCGTAGAGGCCGGGGACGACGGTGGTGTTGTCGCGCAGCACTTCGGCGGCGGTGTTGGTCGGGATGCCGCCCATGGCGTAGTGCGCGGTCGGCATCACCGGGACGGGCTCGACCACCGGGTCGACGCCGAGGTAGGTGCGGGCGAACTCGGTGATGTCCGGGAGCTTGGTCTCCAGGACTTCGGCGCCGAGGTGCGTGCAGTCGAGCAGCACGTAGTCCTTGTGCGGGCCGGCGCCTCGTCCTTCCGCGACCTCCTGCACCATGCAGCGGGCGACGATGTCGCGCGGCGCGAGGTCCTTGATGGTCGGCGCGTAGCGCTCCATGAAGCGCTCGCCCGAGGCGTTGCGGAGGATGGCGCCCTCGCCGCGGGCTCCCTCGGTGAGGAGGATGCCGAGCCCGGCGAGGCCGGTCGGGTGGAACTGGAAGAACTCCATGTCCTCGAGCGGGAGGCCCTTGCGCCAGATGATGCCGACGCCGTCGCCGGTCAGCGTGTGCGCGTTGGAGGTGGTCTTGAAGATCTTGCCGAAGCCGCCGGTGGCGAAGATGATCGCCTTCGAGTGGAAGACGTGCAGCTCGCCGGTCGACAGCTCGTAGGCGACGACGCCGGCCGGCTGGGGGACGCCGTCGACGTCCGTCATGATCACGTCGAGCACGTAGAACTCGTTGAAGAAGTTGATGCCGAGCTTGACGCAGTTCTGGAACAGCGTCTGCAGGATCATGTGGCCGGTGCGGTCGGCCGCGTAGCAGGCGCGGCGCACCGGCGCCTTGCCGTGGTCGCGGGTGTGGCCGCCGAACCGGCGCTGGTCGATCTTGCCCTCGGGGGTCCGGTTGAACGGGAGGCCCATGTTCTCGAGGTCGATGACCGCGTCGATGGCCTCCTTGGCGAGGATCTCCGCGGCGTCCTGGTCGACGAGGTAGTCGCCGCCCTTGACGGTGTCGAAGGTGTGCCACTCCCAGCTGTCCTCCTCGACGTTCGCGAGCGCGGCGGCCATGCCGCCCTGCGCCGCGCCCGTGTGGGAGCGCGTCGGGTAGAGCTTCGAGATCACGGCGGTGCGGGCGTGCGGGCCCGCCTCGATCGCCGCGCGCATCCCGGCGCCGCCGGCGCCGACGATGACGATGTCGAACTCGTGGTAGTGGACGCCGTCGATGACGGTGGATTCAGTAGCTTCTGTTGTCACAAGTCTTCCGTTGTCGAAGGATCAGCGTGCCGGGCAGAAGGACGGCAGGTCGGCGGCGGCGGCACCGGCCGGGCACGGGTCGAACGTGAAGATCACGAGCGTTCCGAGCACGATCAGCACGACGACCGCGGCGAGGACGGCCCACTTCAGGACGCGGTTCACGACCCGGTTGTAGGCGTAGTCGTTGATGAGCGTGCGCATCCCGTTGCCGCCGTGGATCAGGGCGAGCCACAGCATCAGGAGGTCCCAGACCTGCCAGAACGGCGTGGCGTACTTGCCGGCGACGAAGGCGAAGTCGATCTGCTTGACGCCGTCGCCGAGGACGAGGTTGATCAGCAGGTGGCCGAAGATGAGGATCACGAGCACCAGACCGGATGCCCGCATGTAGATCCAGCCCCACTTCTCCCAGTTCTTGCCGCGGGAGGACCGGGCGGCGGGGGTGCGCGGCGCCTCGATGGTCGTCACGTCAGTTCACCTCCGAGAAGATGTGCACGAGCTGGACGGGCACGAAGCCGGCCATCAGGATCACCCAGAGCGCGATGACGATCCAGAACATGGCCCTCTGGTACTTGACGCCCTTGCTCCAGAGGTCGATCAGGATGATGCGGATGCCGTTGAAGGCGTGGAACACGATGGCCGCGACGAGGGCGATCTCGCCGAGTCCCATGATCGGGTTCTTGTAGGTGCCGATCACCGCGTTGTAGGCCTCGGGGCTCACGCGGATGAGCGACGTGTCCAGGATGTGGACGAGAAGGAAGAAGAAGATGGCGACGCCGGTGATGCGGTGGAGGACCCACGACCACATCCCCTCGCGGCCACGGTACAGAGTTCCGCCGGGCCGGGTCTTGGCCGGCTGCAGGGTCCCTGTCGCTTGGTCTGACACGGACAACCCTCCCTGGTTGCTGATCGCTGATGCGGCGCGGTGAGCGCAGCGCCAGTCTATGCCGGGAGGGGTCCAGCCGCCTCTTAGGGTGACCTCAGTTATCTCGACGTCGAGATAACCCGCCCTGTACGGCGGGATCGGCCCGGCGTACCGTCCAGCGCATGACACAGGACGAACCGATCATGCACGGAAGCACCGATGCGAGCGACGACGCCAAGGTCGCCGGCATCGTCGAGCAGGTCCGCGCGGACATGCAGCTGCGCAGCCAGGAGGACAGCGAGAAGACGCTGAAGCAGCGTCTCGACGAGTCCGGCATCCAGCTCCCGCCCGAGGAGGTCTCGCGGCTGGTGCAGGAGATCCAGAACGGTCCGTCGGTCGTCGACTGACCGACCCGCAGGCAGGCCGCCGGGCTAGAGCACGTCCGTCGAGCCGGTGATCTTCAGCGCGTCCACGACGGCCTTCACCCGCTGCGCGTTCTCGCTGGTGGTCACCAGCAGCGCATCCGGCGTGTCCACGACGACGATGTCCTTGACGCCGATCAGGCTGATCACGCGATTGCTCTGGCTCACCACGATGCCGCTGGACGAGTCGGACAGCACCCGGGCGTTCTCGCCGAGGATGGCGAGGTCCGACTTGCGGCCTCCCGAGTTGAGCTTCGCGAGCGACGCGAAGTCGCCGACGTCGTCCCAGTCGAAGTAGCCGGGGATGACCGCCAGCCGTCCGGCCGCGGCCGCCGGCTCCGCGACGGTGTAGTCGATGGCGATCTTCTCGAGCGCCGGCCAGATCCGGTCGACCGCGGGCCCTCTCTTCGCAGGGTCGTCCCACGCCTCCGCGAGCTCCAGCAGTCCGGAGAGCAGCTTCGGCTTGTTGCGGCCGATCTCCTCGAGCAGCTTGTCGGCCCGGGAGATGAACATGCTCGCGTTCCACAGGTACGACCCGTTCGCGAGGTAGCCCTCCGCCGTCGCCAGGTCCGGCTTCTCCTTGAAGGAGTCGACGGCCAGCGCGCTCGGCGCTCCCGCGATCTCCAGGCGCTCGCCGTAGTGGATGTAGCCGAAGCCGACCGCCGGCTCCGTCGGCTGGATGCCGATCGTCGTGATGTACCCGGCGCGCGCGGCGGCCGCCGCCTCCCGCACCGCCGACTGGAAGAGCGGGAGGTTGTTGATGACGTGGTCCGCGGCGAACGATCCGATGATCACGCCGGGCTCGCGGTGCTCCAGGATGGCGGCGGCGAGACCGATCGCCGCGGTGGAGTCGCGCGGCTCCGACTCGAGCACCACGTTCGGGTCCGTGAGCGACGGCAGCTGCGACTCGACGGCGGCGCGGTGGGCGCGGCCGGTGACGACCATGATGCGCTGCTCGCCGGAGAGCGGGACCAGCCGGTCCCAGGTGTCGCGCAGCAGCGTCTGGCCCGATCCGGTCAGGTCGTGCAGGAACTTGGGGGCGTCTGCGCGCGACAGCGGCCACAGCCGCGAACCGATGCCGCCGGCCGGGATCACGCTGTAGAAGCGCTCGATGGGCGGGCCCTGCGTGATCCTGCGCTTCTGAGTCATGCCGAAAGGATAGCGAGCGTCCCCGGACACCGGCTGTTCACGGCGACGACACCGGCGCCGCCTAACGTGCGGGTATGCGGGTCGCAGTGGTCAGCGAGAGCTTCCTCCCCACGGTCAACGGGGTCACGACGAGCGTGCTGCGGGTTCTCGACCATCTGGCGGAGGAAGGACACGAGGCGATCGTCATCTGCCCGGACGCGGGGGCGCCGGCGGAGTACGCCGGGTTCCGCATCCATCAGGTGCCTTCCGTCGCCTACCGGCAGTTCCCGGTGGGGCTGCCGAGCCCGCAGGTGCAGCGCATCCTCGCGGGGTTCGGTCCCGACGTTCTGCACGCGGCCTCCCCGTTCTTCCTGGGCGCGCAGGCGATCGCCGCGGCCAACCGGATGGGCGTCCCCTCCGTCGCGATCTACCAGACCGACGTGGCCGGGTTCGCCCGGAGGAACGGCCTCGGCGTCACCTCGGCCATCGCCTGGAAGTACGTCCGCTGGGTGCACGAGGGCGCCGACCTCACCCTGGCTCCGTCGGCGGCGAGCGAGTACGACCTGCGCACGGCGGGCGTCTCGCGCATCGCCCGCTGGGGCCGCGGCGTCGATCTCGTGCGCTACCACCCCAATAAGAGGAGGACGTCTGCGGCGGTCGCGCTGCGGGAGCGTCTCTCGCCGGACGGCGAGACCGTCGTCGGCTACGTCGGCCGCATCGCGCCGGAGAAGCAGGTGGAGCGCCTGCGCGCCCTGCGCGGGATCGGAGGAGTGTCGCTCGCGATCGTCGGCGACGGCCCCTCGCGCGACGCCGTCGCCCGCGAGCTCCGCGGCATCCCGGTCACCTGGCTCGGCCGCCTCGGCGGCGAGGACCTCGCCGCCGCCTACGCCGCCTTCGACGTGTTCGCCCACACGGGTTCGGAGGAGACGTTCGGCCAGACCGTGCAGGAGGCCCACGCCTCCGGTCTCCCGGTCGTCGCTCCCCGGGCCGGCGGACCGATCGACCTGGTCGAGCACGGGGTGGACGGCCTGCTGTTCCGCCCGTCGGACGACCGGGCGCTGCGCGCCGCCGTCGCCATGCTCGTCCGCGACGGCGCCCTCCGGAGGCGCATGGGGGAGGCGGGCCGACGGGCCGTGCTCGGGCGCAGCTGGGACGTGGTGTGCGGCGAGCTGACGCGGCACTACGAGCGCGTCATCCTGGGCGCTGTGGCCGCGACGGCGGTCCGGTGACGGCGGAGCGCTCGATCTCCCGGTTGCCCCACCCGTCCGCCGAAACGGAGGTCGGCCGGCCGTCGGGGCCCGACTCTGTCCTCCGTTCCTCGCGACGCGCCGAGCAGTGCGTGCTGATCGCCTCCGTTCTCTCTCGGCCCGTCCCGCGCACGAAAGGGAGGCGTATCCGGCGCGAGATCGCCGGATCGGCGCGAAAGGGAGGTGGATGGCGTGCGCACAGGCACGGGCTTCCTCAGCATCCAGCCGCCGGAGGGTTTGCGAGCGTACAGTGAGGTGGCCCCTCGGGCCGTCCAGCTCTCGAGTCGACACGACGTCGTCCGGACCACGGAGGTGACTCATGGCCAACCAGAATCGTCGCGGCATCCCGATGCCCTTCGTGACGCGCACCCGCCGGGTCGAGCCTCCCTCTCCGGCCGTCGCGACGTCGCCGGTCGAAGCGTCCGCCGGCCGGCGGAGCATGGTCGACAGTGCGATCTACGCCGACGGCGTCCGCGTCGCCTCCCCGACCTCCCTCGCCGAGACCTATGCGGCGCTCGACCGCACCCCGGGCGGTGTCGCCTGGATCGGCCTCTACCGGCCGAGCGAGCAGGAGCTGCTGTCGCTGTCGGAGGAGTTCAACCTCCACCCGCTGGCGATCGAGGACGCCATCGTCGCCCACCAGCGTCCAAAGCTCGAGCGGTACGACACGGTGCTCTTCGTCGTCCTCAAGGCGGCGAACTACCTGGACGTCCCGGAGGAGGTCGACTTCGGCGAGCTCCACCTCTTCGTCGGGCGCAACTTCGTCATCACGGTCCGCCACAGCGAGTCGCCGGACCTCTCGCACGTCCGCCAGAGGATGGAGAGCGAGCCGGAGCTGCTCGCGCTCGGACCGCAGGCGATCCTGTACGCCATCATCGACGCGGTGGTGGACGCGTACAGCCCGGTCGTCGCCGGTCTCGCCAACGACATCGACGAGATCGAGACCCAGGTGTTCGGCGGGGACGCCCTGGTCTCCCGCCGCATCTACGAGCTGTCGCGCGAGGTGATCGACTTCCAGCGGGCGACGCATCCGCTCTCGGCCGTGATGCTCGCGCTGGAACGCGGCTCGGTGAAGTACGGGGTGACCCAGGAGCTCGAACGCCGCCTGCGCGACGTCGCCGACCACCTCACCCAGGTGAATGAGCGCGTCGACGGGTTCCGCTATCTGCTTCGCGACATCCTGACGGTGAACTCGACGCTCGTCTCCGAACGGCAGAACGAGGAGATGACCCGGCTGGCGCACTCGAGCAACCGGCAGGGCGAAGAGGTCAAGAAGATCTCGTCGTGGGCGGCCATCCTGTTCGCGCCGTCGCTCATCGCCGGCATCTACGGCATGAACTTCACGCACATGCCGGAACTGGCGTGGCCGCTCGGGTACCCGCTCGCCCTCCTGGCGATGCTCGGGCTGAGCGGTCTGCTGTACTCCATCTTCAAGAGGCGCGGCTGGCTCTGAACCCCCTCCCCGAACGGGGGACGGGCTGCTCGAATGAGCACGTGCCAACCGCGTGAGCGTTTGTAACGCTTGCATGAAGAACCCGGATTTTCGAACGGAGTGGTTCGTCACATTCGGTAACGTGAACCGCAGAAGCCTGCGATTACCCGCGCGGCTACGCATCTTGGAGGAACAACCTTGACAATCACAGCCCGTAAGGCCGGCCTCGTCGGCCTGGCGGCGATCGGCGTCGTCTCGCTGCTCGCCGCGTGCTCGGCTGCCCCGTCGGACAGCTCGTCCGGTGGCGCCGCGAAGAGCGACTTCCTGCCCTGCATGGTCTCCGACTCCGGTGGATTCGACGACCACTCGTTCAACCAGCTCGGCTACGAGGGCCTGCAGCAGGCCGCGAAGTCGCTCGACGTGAAGTACAAGCAGGCCGAGTCGAAGAGCGAGAACGACTTCGCTCCGAACATCCAGAGCATGGTCGACGCCAACTGCAACCTCGTCGTGACGGTCGGCTTCCTTCTCAAGGACGCGACGGAGAAGGCCGCGAAGGCGAACCCCGACGTCGACTTCGCGATCATCGACGACAACGAGATCCAGGCGAAGAACGTCAAGCCGATCATCTTCGACACCGCCCAGGCCGCGTTCCTGGCCGGATACGCCGCCGCCAGCTACTCGAAGACCGGCATCGTCGGCACCTTCGGCGGCATGCAGATCCCGACGGTCACCATCTTCATGGACGGCTTCGCCGACGGCGTGAAGTACTTCAACGAGCAGAAGGGCAAGTCGGTCAAGGTCGTCGGCTGGGATGTCGACAGCCAGAACGGTCTCTTCACCGGTGGCTTCGACGCCAACGAGACCGCGAAGAACACCGCGCAGGGCATCATCGACCAGAACGCCGATGTGATCATGCCGGTCGGCGGTCCGATCTACCAGTCGGCCGCTCAGGCGATCAAGGACTCCGGCAAGCCGATCGCGATGATCGGCGTCGACGCCGACGTCTACGAGTCCGACCCGACCGTGAAGGACCTGCTCCTCACCTCGGTCATGAAGGGCATGAAGCCGGCGACCAACGATGTCGTCACCCAGGCCGCCAAGGGCAAGTTCGACGCGACCCCGTACGTGGGAACGCTGAAGAACGACGGCGTCGGCATCGCCCCGTTCCACGACTTCGAGTCGAAGGTGGACTCGGGTCTGCAGGGTGAGCTCGACAAGATCAAGGCCGGCATCATCGACGGCTCGATCAAGGTCACCTCGCCCTCGTCGCCCAAGCAGTAACAGCGACGAGAAACGCTCGACGGGGAGGTCAGCCACGGCTGGCCTCCCCGTTCCGTTCCATCCCTTGCCTTCCCTGCTCATCTGAGCACACACTGACATCTGCGCAGGAAGGTAGGGTGAGGATGCGCGACGAGGCCACCAGCCGTTCCGCGTGCCCCTCCTCACACAGGCTCTTCGCTCCGCCCGGGCGAGTAGAGAAGGAAACCCACCCGAATGAAGCTCGAACTCCGCGGGATCACCAAACGGTTCGGTCCCCTGGTCGCGAACAACCACATCGATCTCACGGTCGAACCCGGCGAGATCCACTGCCTGCTCGGCGAGAACGGCGCAGGCAAGTCCACCCTCATGAACGTGCTCTACGGGTTCTATCAGCCCGACGAGGGCGAGATCCTGTTGGACGACGTGGTCCAGCATTTTGCCGGTCCCGGCGACGCCATGAAGGCCGGCATCGGCATGGTGCACCAGCACTTCATGCTCATCCCCGTCTTCACGGTCGCCGAGAACGTCATGCTCGGCCACGAGCAGACGAAGTTCGGCGGCCGCCTCGACCTCAACGCCGCGCGGGCCAAGGTCCGCGAGATCTCCGCCCGGTTCGGCTTCGACGTGGACCCCGACGCACTGGTCGAGGACCTCCCGGTCGGCGTCCAGCAGCGCGTCGAGATCATCAAGGCGCTGTCGCAGGACGCCAAGGTGCTCGTCTTCGACGAGCCGACGGCCGTGCTGACGCCCCAGGAGACCGATGAGCTCATGGCGATCATGCGCCAGCTCAAGGAGCAGGGCACCGCGATCGTCTTCATCACCCACAAGCTGCGCGAGGTGCGCGAGGTCGCCGACCGCATCACGGTCATCCGTCTCGGCACGGTGATCGGCGAGGCGCAGCCGACCGCGACCAACGTCGAGCTCGCGTCGATGATGGTGGGCCGGGCGGTGTCGCTCACCGTCGACAAGAAGCCCGCGACGCCCGGCGATCCTGCCCTGGTCGTGAAGGATCTCTCGGTGATCGACCCGCTCGGGCAGATCGTCGTGAACAATGTCAGCTTCGAGGTGGCCGCCGGAGAGATCCTCGCGATCGCCGGCGTGCAGGGCAACGGCCAGACGGAGCTGACGGAGGCGATCATCGGTCTCCAGCCGCGGGTGCAGGGTGAGATCGTGCTCGACGGGAAGCCGATCCAGGGCAACAGCGTCCGCAAAGTGCTCGACGAAGGAGTCGGGTTCGTGCCGGAGGACCGCAACGAGGACGGCCTGGTGGGGGAGTTCACCATCCAGGAGAACCTCATGCTCGACCGTTCGACGGGCGAGCCGTTCGTCAAGGGCGGCAACATCCAGTTCTCGTACCTCAAGCAATTCGCCGAGGAGAAGGTGAGTGAGTTCGACGTCCGCACCCAGTCCATCGACGAGAAGGTCGGCCGGCTCTCCGGCGGCAACGCGCAGAAGGTCGTGCTCGCACGCGAGCTCAGCCGCGACCTGCGGCTGTTCGTGGCGGCGCAGCCGACGCGCGGCCTCGACGTCGGTTCGATCGAGTTCGTGCACAAGCGCATCGTCGCGACCCGGGATGCCGGCGTCCCGGTGATCGTGGTGTCGACCGAGCTCGACGAGGTCGCCGCCCTCGCCGACCGCATCGCCGTGATGTACCGCGGCGGAATCGTAGGAATCGTGCCGGGCAACACGTCTCGCGACGTGCTCGGCCTCATGATGGCCGGCGAATCGCCGGAGCAGTCAGGAGCAGCAGCATGACGGGGACCCCCACGCCCGGGCAGCCTGTGGCGCCGGCCCAGCCCGCGGAGCCGGGAAATCCGGCTCCCGCAGCCCAGGGCGATGAGCCGTCGCGCTGGAACCAGGCGGTCCGCGAGATCATGGGCGGCCCGGTGGTCATCTCGATCCTCGCGGTCGTCCTCGCCCTGATCGTCGGCGCCATCCTCATCGCAGTGACCGACCCTGAGGTGCAGCGCGCCGCCGGGTACTTCTTCGCGCGGCCCGGCGACACGTTCTCCGCTATCTGGACGTCGGTCTCCGACGCGTACGTCTCGATGTTCCAGGGCGCGATCTACAACTTCCGCCGGCCGTCTTTCAGTGCGGGGATCCGTCCGCTGACCGAGACGCTCACCTTCGCGACCCCGCTGATCGTCAGCGGTCTCGGCGTCGCCCTGGCGTTCCGCGTCGGCCTGTTCAACATCGGTGGTCAGGGACAGATCCTCATCGCCGCCGCCGCATCGGCGTGGGTCGGATTCTCGTTCGACCTCCCGCCCGTCGTGCACCTGGTGCTCGCCGTCGTCGCCGGCATCGCCGGCGGCGCGATCTGGGCCGGCATCGTCGGCCTGCTCAAGGCCAGGACCGGCGCCCACGAGGTGATCGTCACGATCATGCTCAACTACATCGCGTTCTATCTGATCTCCTACATGCTGCGCACGCAGGGGCTCCTGCAGGCGCCGGGGTCGAACAACCCGAAGGCGCCGGCGGTGCACCCCAACGCGGTCTTCCCGCCGCTGTTCGGCTCGCAGTACAACCTCACCTGGGCGTTCGTGCTGGTGATCGGCGCCACCGTGTTCGTCTGGTGGCTGATCAACCGGTCGAGCCTCGGCTTCCGCTTCCGAGCGGTGGGCGAGAACCCGAACGCGGCGCGGGTCGCCGGCATCAACGTGAAGAACGTCTACGTGTACGCGATGCTCATCGCCGGTGGTCTCATCGGCATCACGGGCGCCAGCCAGGCGCTCGGCGTGTTCCCCGCCGGCATCAGCTCCGGTGTGGATGCGGGCATCGGCTTCGACGCGATCACCGTCGCCCTGCTCGGCCGGTCGCGCCCGTGGGGCGTGTTCGTCGCCGGTCTGCTGTTCGGAGCGCTCAAGGCCGGTGGCTACACCATCCAGGCGGCCAATGACATCCCGATCGACATCGTGCTGATCCTGCAGTCCCTGATCGTCCTGTTCGTCGCCGCGCCGCCGCTGGTGCGCGCGATCTTCCGCCTGCCCACTCCGGGGAGCACTCCCCGGAGACAGCGTCCCATCGTCACGAAGGAGGTGGCGGCCAAGTGAGCACCACCGCCCCCGCCGTTCCCAACTCCTCGCCGATCGTCCTCGAGAAGGCGGAGATCCGCTCGTGGAAGGCGCCGATCGCGTTCGGCATCTTCGTGCTGATCAGCATCATCCTGTTCTTCGGGTTCTCCCGCCACGGGGAGAGCACCTTCCGGTTCTCGGAGAAATCGGACGCCGTCCGCCTGCCCACCCTGACGGTCGACAGCTTCGCGACCACGACGGTCGTGACCGTCCTCCTGCTGGCGCTGACCCTGTGGAGCGCGTACCTGTCCTACCGCGCGCGGAGGACGCCGATCTGGGTCGTGATCGTCTTCTCGCTGCTGTTCATGTTCGCGTTCCTGACCTGGGCCGACTCGGGCAGCCCGTACCCGGTGCCGGTGACCGGCCTCCTGCTCGGCACGATCAGCCTCGCCGTCCCTCTGGTCTTCGGCGCCCTCGGCGGCGTCGTGTCGGAGCGCGGCGGCGTGGTGAACGTCGCCATCGAAGGTCAGCTGCTCGCCGGTGCGTTCGTCTCCGCCATGACGGCGACGCTCACCGGCAGCTGGGCGGTCGGCCTCATCGCCGCGATGGTCGCCGGCGTCCTGGTGTCGTTCCTCCTCGGCGCGTTCGGGATCAAGTACCTCGTCGACCAGGTGATCGTCGGCGTCGTGCTCAACGTCCTCGTCATCGGCCTCACGAGCTTCCTGTACTCGAAGGTGCTCGCGGGCAACCCGCAGCTGCTCAACCACCCGCCGCGCCTGCCGAGCTGGCCGATCCCGGTGCTCAGCGAGATCCCCATCATCGGCAAGGTGCTCTTCGACCAGTCGATCATCGAGTACCTCATGTACCTCGCCGTCTTCCTGGTCTGGTTCGGTCTGTTCAAGACCCGCTGGGGCCTGCGTCTGCGCTCGGTCGGCGAGCACCCGGAGGCCGCGGACACGGTCGGCATCAAGGTCAACAGCACGCGGTTCTGGAACGTCGCTCTCGCGGGCGCCATCGCCGGCCTCGGCGGCGCGTACTACACGCTCGGATCGGTCGGGGCGTTCTCCAAGGAGATGACCGCGGGCCAGGGCTTCATCGCCCTCGCCGCCGTGATCTTCGGGCGCTGGGATCCGATCCGGGCCACCCTCGCGGCCCTGCTGTTCGGCTTCGCCACGAACCTGCAGAACGTTCTCAGCACCATCGGCTCGCCGGTGCCGAGTGAGTTCATGCTGATGCTGCCCTACGTCGTGACGATCCTCGCCGTCGCCGGGCTCGTCGGGCTCTCCCGGGCTCCGGCAGCGGACGGAAAGCCGTACATCAAGTCATGAGCGCCGTCGACCAGAACCCCGGGCCGATCGACTGGGACGCCCTGCGCTCCGCCGCGATCGAGGCCAAGTCGCACGCGTACGTGCCGTACTCGAAATTCCCGGTCGGCGCGGCGGCGCTCGTCGACGACGGCCGGATCGTCAGCGGCTGCAACGTCGAGAACGCCAGCTATGGTGTGACGCTGTGCGCCGAGTGCGGGCTCGTCTCGTCGCTCGCCATGACCGGCGGCGGCCACCTCGTCGCGTTCACCTGCGTGAACGGCGACGGCGACATCCTGATGCCCTGCGGACGCTGCCGCCAGCTGCTCTACGAGCACTCGGCGGAGGGGATGCTGCTCGAGACGGTCTCGGGCATCCGCACCATCGATGAGGTGCTGCCCGACGCCTTCGGGCCGCGCCAGCTCGCCGCCTACGCGGCCGAGCACGACAACGACTGAAGAGGAACACCTTCGTGACCGACCGTGCACCAGAGGTCGAGGCGTTCGACGCCGTCGACCTGATCAGGACGAAGCGCGACCGCGGCGAGCTCAGCACCGCGGAGATCGACTGGCTGGTCGACGCCTACACGCGCGGCTACGTCGGCGACGAGCAGATGTCCGCGATGACCATGGCGATCTTCCTCAACGGGATGACGCGGCGTGAGATCAAGGATCTCACCCTCGCGATGATCGCGTCGGGCGAGCGGATGGACTTCGCAGGGTTAGGCAAGCCGACCGCCGACAAGCACTCAACCGGGGGCGTCGGCGACAAGATCACCCTGCCGCTGATGCCGCTGGTCGCGACCTTCGGCGTCGCCGTGCCGCAGCTGTCCGGCCGCGGTCTGGGCCACACCGGCGGCACCCTGGACAAGCTGGAGAGCATCCCCGGCTGGCGGGCGAACCTCAGCAACGAGGAGATGCTCGCCCAGCTGCGCAACGAGGGCGGCGTGATCTGCGCCGCCGGGTCGGGCCTCGCTCCGGCCGACGGCAAGCTGTACGCCCTGCGCGACATCACCGGGACGGTCGAGGCCATCCCGCTGATCGCCTCATCGATCATGTCGAAGAAGATCGCGGAGGGGACCGGCGCGCTGGTGCTCGACGTGAAGTTCGGCTCCGGTGCGTTCCTGAAGGACATCGAGCGCTCGCGCGAGCTCGCCCGGACGATGGTGGAGCTCGGCCGGGATGCCGGCGTCGCGACGTCGGCGCTGCTGACCGACATGAACATCCCCCTCGGGCTCGCGATCGGCAACGCGAACGAGGTGCGCGAGTCCGTCGAGGTGCTCGCCGGCGGCGGCCCCGCCGACATCGTCGAGCTGACCGTCGCGCTCGCCCGCGAGATGCTGGCCCTCGCCGGACGCCCGGACGAGGACGTCGAGGCGGCCCTGAAGGACGGCCGCGCCATGGACAAGTGGCGCGAAGTCATCCGCGCCCAGGGCGGCGACCCGGATGCGGCGCTTCCGGTCGCGAAGGAGACGCACACCGTCGTCGCCGACCAGGACGGCGTCCTCGTGGAGCAGCAGGCGCTGCCGTTCGGCATCGCCGCCTGGCGCCTGGGCGCCGGGCGTGCCCGCAAGCAGGACCCGGTGCAGCACGCGGCCGGGATCGACCTGCACGCGAAGCCCGGCGATGAGGTCAGGGCCGGACAGCCGCTGTTCACGCTGTCGGCCGACGAGCCCGCTCGGTTCGAGCGCGCGCTCGAGGCGCTGGAGGGCGCCTACCGGATCGCGGCGCCCGGCACCGCGTACGAGCGCGGCCCGCTGATCGCCGACCGCATCGCCTAGGGTTGGACGCATGAGCGACGCCTGGAACGAGTACACGCTGGCCGACGGCACGGAGATCCGCCCGCTGCCGAAGGTCTCCCTCCACGATCACCTCGACGGCGGCCTCCGGCCCGCGACGGTGCTCGAGCTGGGGCAGGAGATCGGGCTCGAGCTGCCGGCGCAGGATGCGACCGAGCTGGGCCGGTGGTTCGCCGAGAAGTCGAACTCGGGCTCGCTCGTGGAGTACCTGAAGACCTTCGACCTGACCACGGCCGTGATGCAGACGCGCGAGGGCCTCGTGCGCGTGGCCCGGGAGTCGGTCCAGGACCTCGGGGCGGACGGCGTCGTGTACGGCGAACTCCGCTGGGCCCCCGAGCAGCACCTCTCCGGCGGCCTCAGCCTCGACGAGACCGTCGACGCCGTTCAGGAGGGCATCGAGCAGGGCATCGCCGACGTCCGCGGCGCCGGGGGACGCATCCGCATCGGTCAGCTCGTCACCGCCATGCGCCACAACGACCGCGGTCTCGAGATCGCCGAGCTCGCCGTCCGCCACCGCGACCGCGGCGTGGTCGGCTTCGACATCGCCGGCGCGGAGGCGGGCTTCCCCGCCTCCAACCACCGCGCCGCCTTCGACTACCTGGCGTCGGAGTTCTTCCCGGCCACCGTCCACGCGGGCGAGGCCGACGGCCTCGAGAGCATCCGCAGCGCGCTCCTCGACGGCCGCGCCCTGCGCCTCGGCCACGGCGTGCGCCTCGCCGAGGACATCACCGTGGAGCGTCAGGACGACGAGAACACCTACGTGACCCTCGGCACGCTCTCGCAGTGGGTGAAGGACCGCGAGATCGCCCTCGAGACGAGCCCGACGTCGAACCTGCAGACCGGCGCCATCGCCGCGTGGGGCGACGACATCCTCGACCACCCGTTCGACCTCCTCTACCAGCTGGGCTTCCGCGTCACCGTCAACACCGACAACCGGCTGATGAGCGGGACGACGCTGACCCGCGAGCTGAGCATCCTCGCGGACGCGTTCGCCTACGACCGCACCGACCTGGAGATCTTCCAGCTCAACGCTGCGGCGGCGTCCTTCCTGCCGCTGGAGGAGCGCGAAGAGCTCTCGGAGATCATCACAGCGGGTTTCGAGGGTTCGTAACCCCTCGGGCGTTACGCTGAAGATATGCCACTGCCACCGCTGCCTGATTCCGCCATCACCGTCGGCGCGCATGCCGCCGACTGGCGTGAGGCGGTCGAACTGGCAGGGGAGGCGCTGGCCCGTTCCGGCGCGACCGAGCAGGGCTATGCGCAGCGGATGATCCAGGTCATCGAGGAGTTCGGCGCATACATCGTGATCGCGCCGGGGCTCGCTCTGGCCCACGCCCGTCCGGGGCCGGACGTGAACGCGGACGGTCTCTCGGTCGTCACCCTCGACGAGCCCGTCGTGTTCGGGCACCCGCACAACGACCCGGTCTCGGTGGTCCTCGGGCTCGCCGTCTCCACGCCGGAGGCGCACGTGACGAGCGTGGCCGAGCTGGCGAACGTGTTCAACGACCCGGAGGCGATCCCGGCCTTGGCCGCCGCCACCGACGTGGCCGATGTGCAGCGCATCCTCACCCTCAGCGAGGAGGCATCGCGGTGAAGATCGTCGCGATCTGCGGTGTCGGCGTCGGCACCTCCGGCATCCTCAAGGTCAACGCCGAGCGCGTGCTCGACCGGCTGGGGATCGACGCCGACGTCACAGCGTCAGACGCCGCGCACATCGACGAGGCCGCCGCGGATGCCCAGGTCGTGCTGACCTCGCCCGAGCTGGTCGACCGCATCGGCCGGACGAACGCCGACGTCATCGTGGTGGAGAACTACTTCGACCTGGACGAGCTGGAGCGCAAGCTCGACGAAGCGCTCGGCTGACTCAGCCCTGCAGCAGGGCCTCGATCAGTCCAGGGAACCGCTCGTCCAGCTCGTCGCGGCGCAGCTGGATCGCGTGGGTGCGGCCCGAGACGATGGTGCGAGTGACGCCGGCCTCGCGCAGGGTCTTGAAGTGGTGCGCCATCGTCGACTTCTGGATGTCGAAGCCCCACTCGGTCATCGATTTGGGATGCGGCCGGCCGTCCGCGAGGACTCGGACGATCTGCAGGCGGATGGGGTCGGCCAGGGCGCGCAGCACCTCGACGAGCTGCACATCCGCCATGTCGGGGGTGGGGTAGTCGGTCATCTCACCACAACTGTTTGACAATCATCGAACAATAGCCGTACCTTAACGGTATGACGTTCATCGAACAATCGTACCGCAGATCCCTCCCGGCCCTGCTGGTGCTCGCCCTCGCCCTGTTCGTCGTCGGCACCAACGCGTTCGTGATCGCGGGACTCCTGCCGCGCGTGGGCGAGGGGATCGGCGCGACGGCCACCCAGGTCAGCTGGTCGATCACCACCTACTCTCTGGTCGTGGCGGTCGCCGCACCCGCAGTCTCCGTCCTCCTGCCGCGCGTGCCCCGAGCCACCCTGATGGCAGCCGGACTCGCGGTCTTCGCCGTCGGAACGGCCGCCTCGGCCCTCGCCCCGAACCTTCCGCTGTTCATCGCAGGTCGCACGTTCTCCGGCCTGGGCGGCGCCGCACTCGTGCCCACGGCAACCGCCGCAGCCGCCTCCCTGGCCCGGCCGGGCAAGCGCGGCCAGGCCCTCGCCATCGTGGGCGCCGGGTTCACGCTCGCCACGGCAGTCGGCTCGCCGCTCGGCACCGCCCTCGGCGGCGTCGCGGGGTGGCGCTTCGCACTCTGGTGCATCGTCGGCATCGCCGTGGTTCTCGTCGTGGCCATCCCGCTCGTCGTCCGCGGCGTGCCGGTTCCCCCGGCCGTCGGCCTGCGCCGGCGGCTCGCCCCGCTGGCGGACCTCCGTATCGTCGCGCCGCTCGCGACAACACTGCTCATGGTCGCCGGCTTCAACATCGTCTACATCTTCTCGGCAGCGGTGACCCACGCGTCCACCGGCGGCTCGGGGTCGCTGCTGGCCATCCTGCTGCTCGCCTACGGCGTCGCCGGCGTGGCGGGTAACTCCGTCGCCGGTCCGCTCACCGATCGCTTCGGGAGCAGGATCGTCGCGGTCGTCGCCCTCGCCGGCCAGGCGCTCACGCTGGTGGTCCTGGCGTTCACCGAGGCGTCCTTCGTCGCGTCCGTCATCGTGTTCGCGCTGTGGGGCGTCGCGGCGTTCGCGATCGCCATCCCGGTGCAGCACCGCCTCGTCCACGTCGATCCGGAGAGCTCGGCGCTCGCGCTGTCCTGGTACTCCACGGCGATGTACGTCGGGATCGCGATCGCGCCCCCGATCGGGACGCTCGCTCTGGCTGCGGGCGGCGCCGTCGCCGTTCCCCTCGCGGGTGCCGCGGTCACCGTCGGAGCGCTCGCCGTGTTCGTCGTCGGCTACCTCGCGCGGGCTCCGCGCCCGCTGACGGCCTGACGCGCCGGCACCCGACGCACCGGACGCTCCGACGCTCCGGACGCACCGGACGCTCCGACGCGGACCCGCCGAGACGGGCCTGCGTCGGAGCGTCATGATCAGCCGACGAGGCTGCGCATCGCCTCGGAAAGCGCGGCGACCCGGCCGGTCGCCGTTCGACGGCGCTCCTCGACGGTTCCCTCGTCGCTCGAGGCGTCGATGTAGATCTTGAGCTTCGGCTCGGTGCCGCTGGGGCGGACCATGACGCGGGAGCCGTCCTCCAGCAGGATGCGCAGCACATCGCTCGGGGGCAGGCCGCCGAAGCCGTCGCGCAGGTCGTCGATCTGCGTCACCCGCACATCCCCGAGGTGGCTGGGCGGCGTGGACCGCAGCGCTGCCATGATCTCGCCGATCCGCGAGAGGTCGGTCACCCGGAGCGAGATCTGGTCGCTGGCGAAGAAGCCGAACCGCTCGGCGAACTGCTCCAGACGCTCAGCGATGGTGACGCTGTCGGCGGCCAGCCCGTTCGCCAGGTCGAGCAGCGCGACGGCCGCAGAGATGCCGTCCTTGTCGCGGACGGTGTCCGGGTTCACCAGGTAGCCCAGTGCCTCCTCGTAGCCGTAGACGAGTCCGGGCGCGCGGGAGACCCACTTGAAGCCGGTGAGCGTGTCCGCGAAGTCCAGCGTGTACGCGCGCGCGACGGCGGCGAGGGCGGGTGAGGAGACGACCGAGCACGCCAGCGTTCCGACGGGTCCGCGCTCATCCGCCCGCTCCGCCGCGATCTCGGCGGCGCGCCAGCCCAGCAGCGCGCCGACCTCGTTGCCCGACAGGCGCCGGTAGCCGTCGGGGCTCGACGGGTCCGGCACGGCGACGGCGAGGCGATCGGCGTCGGGGTCGTTCGCGATCACCAGGTCCGCTCCGGCGTCGCGGGCGGTCCGGAACGACAGGTCCATCGCTCCCGGCTCCTCCGGATTGGGGAACGCGACGGTCGGGAAGGCCGGATCGGGATCGATCTGCTCCGTGACCGGCGTGGGGGAGGCGAACCCGGCGCGCGCGAACACCTCGCGCGCGGTGCGCCACCCGACGCCGTGCATCGCGGTGTAGACGAACGAGACCGCATCCCGTGGCGTCTCCGTGACGGCCACGGCGACGGTCGCGTCGATGTAGGCCCGCTCGACGTCGTCCGGCGCGATCTCGTACCGGTCGGAGCGCGGAAGCTCGGCGACGCTGCCCCGCGCGACGTCGAGGATGCGCGCGGCGATCTCGGCGTCGACGGGCGACACGATCTGCGAACCGTGATCCTCGCCGCCCAGGTAGACCTTGTACCCGTTGTCGTTCGGCGGGTTGTGGCTGGCGGTCACCATGACGCCGGCGCTGGCATCCAGGTGCCGGACGGCGAACGCGAGCACCGGCGTCGGCAGGAGGCGCGGGAGCAGGATGGCGCGCACGCCCGCTCCGGCCATCAGCTCGGCGGTGTCGCGGGCGAACACGTCGGAGTTCTTGCGGCCGTCGTAGCCGATCACGACCGACGGCGTTCCACCCTCGGCGTGCTCCAGCAGCCAGCGGGCGAATCCGGCGGCGGCCTGGGCGACGAGGACCCGGTTCATCCGGTTGGGACCGGCGGCGATGGCGCCGCGCAAGCCAGCCGTTCCGAACGCGAGCCGCTCGTCGAACCGCGAGTGCAGGTCGGCGACCGCCTCGGCCGAACCGGCCTCCGCGGCGACGATGAGCGCCTCCAGCTCGTCACGGGTCTCCGGGTCCGGGTCCTGAGCCAGCCAGGACCGCGCCTCGGCGAGCAGCTCCGGGGTGTCCTTCGTCGGGGGTGTCAGGTCGGTCACAGCGCCTCCACGATCTGGGCGAGAAGGGCGCTGATCACCGGCTCGGCGGCACGACCGGCGTCGATGACCTCCTGATGGCTCAGCGGCGTCTTCTGGATGCCCGCCGCCAGGTTGGTGATGAGCGACATGCCGAGGATCTCCATGCCCGCCTGACGGGCGGCGATCGCCTCGAGCGCCGTGGACATCCCGACGATGTGGCCGCCGATGGTCTTGGCCATCTGCACCTCGGCCGGCGTCTCGTAGTGCGGGCCGCGGAACTGCGTGTACACGCCCTCGTCGAGGGACGGGTCGATGGTTCGGGCGATGGCGCGGAGGCGCGGGGAGTAGAGGTCGGTGAGGTCGATGAACGTCGCGCCCTCGAGCGGGGAGTCCGCCGTCAGGTTGATGTGGTCGGAGATGAGGACGGGCGTGCCCGGCTTCCAGTGCTCCTTGATGCCGCCCGCGCCGTTGGTGAGCACCATCGTCGTCGCTCCCGCGGCCGCGGCGGTGCGGACGCTGTGGACGACGCGGCGCACGCCGTGCCCTTCGTAGTAGTGGGTTCGCGCGCCGATGACCAGCGCGTGCTTGCCGTTCGGCAGGCGGACGGAGCGCAGCGTCCCGACATGGCCCTCGAGCGCCGGCTTGCTGAAGCCGACGATCTCGGTGGCGGGAAGGGTGGCGACGGTCTCGCCGATCAGGTCGGCGGCACGGCCCCAGCCGCTGCCCAGCGTGAGCGCGATGTCGTGGCGCTCGACGCCCGTCTTCTCGGCGAGCTGACCGGCGGCCTCCCGCGCGATCTCGAACGGGTCGGCAGCGGGGTCGTCGAGCGGGTTCGTGATGGATTCCAGCATGAGCCAACTCTACTGAGCAGGCGGCTTTCCACAGGCCCGGCCCCGAATGCGCATCGGTGCACCCCATACGGAAGAATGGGGCGCATGGCGTACGAATTCGAGCGGAAACAGCGCATCGCGGTCCTCGGCGGCGGCCCCGGCGGTTACGAGGCGGCGCTGGCGGGTGCGCAACTCGGCGCCGACGTGACGCTGGTGGAGCGCTCGGGGGTCGGCGGTTCCGCCGTCATCACCGACGTCGTTCCCTCGAAGAGCCTGATCGCCACCGCTGAGGCGACCAACGCGCTCGCCGAGGCGGCCGACCTCGGCGTCCAGTTCTTCTCCCGCGGCGAGACCGGCAAGCCCGTCCGCCCCGAGATCGCGGTCAACCTCGCCGCCGTCAACAAGCGCCTGATGGGCCTGGCCCGCCAGCAGTCGGAGGACATGCGGGCGGAGCTGGTGCGCGCCGGGGTCCGCATCGTCACGGGGGAGGGGCGGCTCGACGGGTCCAGTGCGATCATCGTCTCCACCTCGAAGGATTCCGGCACCGACTTCGACCGGGTCGAGGCCGACACCATCGTGGTCGCGGTGGGCGCACGTCCTCGCGTCCTGGCCTCCGCGGTGCCGGACGGGGAGCGCATCCTCACCTGGACCCAGCTGTACGACCTGCAGACGGTGCCGTCGCACCTCATCGTGGTGGGATCGGGTGTCACCGGCGCCGAGTTCGCCTCGGCGTACACGGCGCTCGGATCGAAAGTGACCCTCATCTCGTCGCGAGACCAGGTGCTCCCCGGCGAGGACGCCGACGCCGCCCGCGTCATCGAGAACGTCTTCAAGCGGAACGGCATGCAGGTGCTGTCGAAGTCGCGCGCAGAGTCCGTGGTGCGCACCGACGACGGCGTCGTCGCCACCCTCACCGACGGTCGGACGATCGAGGGCTCGCACTGTCTGATGGCGGTCGGCTCCGTGCCCAACACGGCCGGCATCGGCCTGGAGGAGGCGGGCGTGCAGGTGACGAACTCCGGCAACATCCGGGTCAACCGCGTCGCGCGCACCTCCATCCCGAACATCTACGCGGCCGGCGACTGCTCCGACTCCCTGCCGCTCGCCTCCGTGGCGTCGATGCAGGGCCGCACCGCCGTCTTCCACGCCATGGGCGACGCGGTCAACCCGATCGAGCTGCGCAACGTCAGCTCCAACATCTTCACCCAGCCCGAGATCGCGACGGTCGGCTGGAGCCAGAAGCAGATCGAGGAGGGCATCGCGCAGGGCGACATCTACAAGCTGCCCCTCAAGTCCAACCCGCGGGCCAAGATGCTCGGCATCCGCGACGGCTTCGTGAAGCTCTTCGCCCGCACGGGCTCCGGAACGGTTATCGGGGGCGTCATCGTCGCCCCGCGCGCGTCGGAGCTGATCTTCCCGCTCGCGCTCGCGGTCGAGCAGCGCCTGACCGTCGACCAGGTGGCCCGGGCGTTCACCGTGTACCCGTCCCTCTCCGGCTCGATCACCGACGCAGCGCGCGCGATGCACATCGTGCTCTGACGGGAGGCCGGGGGGATGGAGGTCGGGCTCGTCATCGGGGTGCTCGCGGTGCTCACCATCGCCGCGGCCACGACCTTCGGGCCGCGCTTCGGGGTCGCGTCGCCGCTCATCCTGGTGGTCGTCGGCATCCTGGTGAGCCTGCTGCCCTTCGTGCCGGCGATCGAGCTGGAACCGGAGTGGATCCTCGCCGGAGTGCTCCCGCCCCTGCTCTACTCGGCATCCGTGTCGATGCCCGCCATGAACTTCCGGCGCGAGTTCGGAGCGATCGGCGGGCTCTCCGTCCTGCTGGTGATCGTGAGCTCCGTCCTGCTCGGGCTCTTCTTCGCCTGGGTGATCCCCGGGCTGGGTCTCGGGTGGGGGATCGCGCTCGGAGCGATCGTCAGCCCGACCGACGCCGTCGCGACCGGAATCGTGAAACGGGCGGGCGTCTCACCGCGCGTCGTCGCGATCCTGGAGGGCGAGAGCCTGCTCAACGACGCGACCGCCCTGGTGCTGCTCCGCGCGGCCGTTGCGGCCGCCGGTGCATCGTTCACCCTCGGCGCCGTCACGCTGTCCTTCGTGTACTCGGTGCTCGTCGCCGTCGTCTTCGGCGGGGTGGTGGGCTGGCTGAACCTGGTGGTCCGCGCCCGGGTGAAGGACGCGACCGTCAACACCGTCATCTCGTTCACCGTGCCGTTCCTCGCCTCGATCCCGGCCGAGGCGCTCGGCGCATCCGGCCTGGTCGCCGCCGTGGTCGCCGGCCTCGTGACCGGGAGCAGGGCGCCGCGCGTTCTCTCTCCCGAGCACCGGCTGTCGGATGCCCAGAACTGGCGGACGGTCGAACTCATCCTCGAGGGGCTCATCTTCCTGACGATGGGTCTGGAGCTGTTCGGCATCCTGCAGAAGGTGCAGAGCGATCATTCCGGCGTCGCCCCGGCCGTCGGCATCGCCGCGGGAGCGCTCCTGCTGACGATCCTGGTCCGCGCGGCGTTCGTCGCTCCGCTGCTGACTCTGCTGGCCCGGCGCAGCAAGCGCGGGCAACGCATCCGGCCCCGGCTGGAACAGCTGCAGGAGCACCTGAGCGATCCGGAGGCCGTGCAGCGGGGGATCGCCCAGCGCATCGCGCAGCCGGGCGAGCAGCGGGCGCTGGGCGCCGGATCGTCGGGGGAGGGCGAGGCCGGGGGTGATGCCGAGGTCGTCGACGAGTCCGGCGCCGGATCGGGAGCCGACGTCCCGGCCGAGCCGGAGCAGCAGCCGGCCGCTGCTGCCGCGGGTTCCGCCGCGACCGTGGTCCCCGAGCCGGCGTTCCCGGACCCGGCGTTCCCCGATCCGTCCTTCGGCGACCCGTCCTTCGGCGACCCGTCCTTCGGCGACCCGTCCTTCGGTGACCCGCCCTCGGGCGACCCGGGGAACCGCCGTCCGATCTCGGCCAAGCAGGCGGAACGCCGGCGTCGCCGGCTCGCCCGCCGCGGAGTCCCCACCGTCGAGAACCTGACCAGGTTCGGCACACGGCTCCGCCGCCTGATCGCCGACATCGAGTACTTCACGGGCGCACCGTTGGGCTGGCGCGAGGGGACCATCGTGGTCTGGGCCGGGATGCGCGGCGCCGTGACCGTCGCGGCAGCGCAGTCGCTGCCGGGCTCCACCCCCGGCCGGTCGGTCCTCGTGCTCATCGCCTTCCTCGTGGCCGCCGGCTCGCTGCTCCTCCAGGGAGGCACGCTCGGCCTCGTGCTGAAAGCCGTGAAGCCCGCGGCATCCGACCCCGAGGCGGAGCGTCAGGAACGCCGCAGGCTGATGGAGCTTCTCTACGACGCGGCGAAGACGATCCCGTTGCCGACCACGACGGAGCGGACGCCCGAGGCGTTCGCCGAGCACAAGAGGGCGCGCCTCGCCCGGCTCCGCGCCCAGCGCAACGCCCTCCTCGACGCCCGCGACGACGGCACGTTCAGCGCCGACGTCCTCGCCGGGGCGCTGAGCAACCTCGACGCCGACGAGATCAGCATCGACCTCAAGGGCGATCCGACGGAGGCCACCGGCTGACGCGCGTCGCCGCCGACGTGTGCCGCCGCAAACGGAGGTCTTTGCGCGCTCGGGCGTTCCGATCTCCTCCGTTTCCGGCATTCCGTCGGCGCGTCGACCCTCGACTCCTCCGTTTCCGTCAGGCCATTCCGCCGGTGGATGCGCGCTCCGGGCTGCGCTCCCGGCCCACGCGGATGTGTCCACACCCGCAGGCTGCCCCGGGCTGTCCACAGATCGCCGCTGTCGACCCCGTCGGTCATCCCCGCTCCGCAGGATGGAGGACATGGAATGGATGACGGAACTCGTGCGGCTCGGCGGTGCGGCGTCGATCGGTCAGCTGAGGGCGGCCGGGGTGCGGGAACGCGCTCTGTCCGCCGCCGTGCGCGACGGGCGTCTGGTGCGGCCGAGGAGTGGCCGTTACGCCCTGCCCGGGGTCGGCGATCCCACCCTCACGGCGCTGCGGGCGGGCGGCCGCCTCTCCTGCGTCAGCGCTGCACGCACGTACGGACTCTGGGGAGGCCACGACGAACGGACACATCTGCTGGTGCCGTCGCATGCGGGGCGAGCCGGAGCCGCCGACGGCCGGACGGTCCGTCACTGGGGTCGCGCAGAACGGCACGGCGAGGTGTGGCGCGTCTCGCTGGCCGACTGTCTGCGCAGCAGCGTCCGGTGCGCGGATGACGAGACCGCGGCCGCCGTGCTCGACACCGCGATCTCGAGTGGCCAGGCGACCCGGAACGGGCTGCGCCGGATGTTCGCCGACGAGCCGAAGCGCTCACGGCGTCTGATCGAGCTCGCACGCCCCGGCTCGGACTCCGGCGTCGAGTCCCTCGTACGGCAGCGCCTCACGGCTCGCGGGCACATCGTGGAGCAGCAGCTGGCCGTCGCCGGAGTTGGGCGCGTCGACGCACGAGTGGATGGCGTGCTGTACCTGGAGATCGACGGCTTCGAGTTCCACGCGGACCGCGCGTCGTTCGAGCGCGACCGCCGGCGTGACATCGCCATGGCGCTGAGGGGGCTCCCGAGGGTGCGGCTGTCCGCGCGGCAGGTCCTGCGGAGTCCGGATGCGATGGTCGCGACCATCGAGGAACTGCTGGGGTCGCTGGAAAGGGAGGGGTTCCGCCGTGCATCGGCGGCATGACGCACGAAAGGGAGGAGCGGCCGGCCGGATGGGGCCGGTGCTCCTCCCTTTCGGAAGGCTCGTGACGCGAGCGGGGAGGTCAGACGATGTTGAGGAGCAGGTGACCCGACGAGACCGTCTCGCCGACGCTCGTGTTGATGCCGGAGATCGTGCCGTCCTTGTGGGCGGTCAGCGGCTGCTCCATCTTCATCGCCTCGAGCACCAGCACCAGGTCGCCCTTGACGACCGGGTCGCCGTCGGCCACGGCGACCTTCACGACGGTCGCCTGCATGGGGGCGGTGACGGAGTCGCCGGTCGCGGTGTCGACCGCGTGCGCTGCGCCACGGCGACGCGGAGCGGGCGTCGCCGCCGGCTCACCGGCGCCGCCGGTGAGGAGTCGCGCGGGAAGCGAGACCTCGATGCGCTTGCCCTCGACCTCGACCACGACGTTGCTGCGGCGCTCCGCGGGCGACTGATCGCCGAGTTCGCCCGACCACGGCTCGATCTCGTTGACCCACTCGGTCTCGATCCAGCGCGTGTAGACGGAGAACGGCTCGCCGTCCTGTGGCGCGAATGCCGGGTCGCGCACGATCGCGCGGTGGAACGGGAGAACCGTCGGGAGGCCGGCGACCTCGAACTCGTCGAGTGCACGACGGGAGCGCTCGAGGGCCTCCTCGCGGTTGGCCCCGGTCACGATGAGCTTCGCCAGCATGGAGTCGAAGGCGCCGCTGATCACGTCGCCCGCCTGGATGCCGCTGTCGACACGGACGCCGGGACCTCCGGCGGCCTTGAAGACGTGGACCGGGCCGGGGGACGGGATGAAGCCGCGACCGGCGTCCTCGCCGTTGATCCGGAACTCGAACGAGTGTCCGCGCGGGGCCGGGTCGTCATAGTCGAGCTCGCCGCCCTCGGCGAGGCGGAACTGCTCGCGGACGAGGTCGATCCCGGTGACCTCCTCGGAGACGGGGTGCTCCACCTGGAGACGGGTGTTCACCTCGAGGAAGGACACAGTGCCGTCCTTGCCGATCAGGAACTCGCACGTTCCCGCGCCCTGGTAGCCGACCTCCTTGAGGATGGCCTTGGACGACGAGTACAGCTTCTCCGTCTGCTCGGGGGTCAGGAACGGCGCCGGCGCCTCCTCCACGAGCTTCTGGTGACGGCGCTGCAGCGAGCAGTCGCGGGTGGAGACCACGACCACGTTGCCGTACGCGTCGGCGAGGCACTGGGTCTCGACGTGGCGCGGCTGGTCGAGGTACTTCTCGACGAAGCACTCGCCACGGCCGAAGGCGGCGATCGCCTCGCGCGTGGCCGAGTCGAAGAGCTCGGCGACCTCATCGCGGGCACGGGCGACCTTCAGGCCGCGGCCGCCGCCGCCGAACGCCGCCTTGATGGCGACGGGAAGGCCGTAGACGTCGACGAAGTCGAGCACCTCGGCGGCATCCTTCACGGGATTCAGAGTGCCCGGCGCGAGCGGCGCGCCCACCTTCTCGGCGACGTGGCGGGCGGAGACCTTGTCGCCGAGGCGCTCGATGGCCTCCGGCGACGGGCCGATCCAGGTCAGACCGGCGTCGATGACGGCGCGGGCGAAGTCCGCGTTCTCGGCCAGGAAGCCGTAACCCGGGTGAACGGCATCGGCGCCCGACCGGCGGGCGACCGACAGGAGCTTGTCGATGACCAGGTACGTCTCGGCGCTCGTCGTCCCGTCCAGCGCGTACGCCTCGTCGGCGAGGCGGACGTGGAGGGCGTCCCTGTCCTGGTCCGCGTACACGGCGACGGAGGCGATCCCGCTGTCCTTCGCCGCACGGATGACGCGGACGGCGATCTCGCCGCGGTTGGCGATCAAAACCTTGGTGATACGTGGCACAGTTCCCTAGCCTATTGCTCGAAATGGGAGTGGATTTGGGCGATCCCCACAAAAATGGGCGTCCGAAGACTCCGGCAGCCTACAACGACGCGCGTCAGCGGTCGCGGTTCCAGAGCGAAGTCCACTCGACTCCGAGCTCGCGTACCAGCTCGCGCAGGGTCGAGAGCGAGAGGCCCACCACCGTGCTCGGATCGCCGTCCACCCGCGTGATGAACGGGCCGCCGAGGCTGTCGATCGTGAAGGAGCCCGCGACTTCGAGCGGTTCGCCGCTCGCCACGTAGGCGTCGATCTCGTCGTCCGTGACATCGGCGAAGGTGACGGACGCGACCGCGGTCGCGCCGGCTGCACCATTCTCGCGGCCGCCGCGGTGGTCGATCAGCCAGTGACCGGAGTGGAGGGTGCCGGTGCGTCCCCGCTGCTGCAGCCAGCGCTCGCGGGCGACTTCCGGAAGGTGCGGCTTCCCGTGGATCGCGCCGTCGATCGCGAAAGCCGAATCGCCGCCCAGGATCAACCCGTCGATGGGCGCGCCGTCGAGCGTGCCGCGCACCGCCTCCGCCTTAAGTCGGGCGAGCAGTTGCACCATGGCGTCGGCGCTCAGCGGGCCGTGCTCCGCCTCCGCCGCAGCGACGGCGGCCGGTTCGTCGACGTGCGAGGGGACGACCACCGGCTCGACGCCCGCGGCGCGCAGCAGCGCGAGGCGGGCAGGAGACGTGGAGGCGAGGTAGAGGCGCATGGTCACCTGTGGGATGCTCGAAGGATGCCCCAGAAGGACGAGGTCGAGCTCGACATTACCAACGTGGCCCACGGCGGGGTATTCGTCGCACGGCACGAAGGCCGGGTCGTCTTCGTGCCGGACACGATGCTGGGCGAGCGCGTGCGCGTCCGGATCGCGGACACCAGCCACGACCGCTTCTGGCGCGGAGAGGTCGTCGAGGTGGTGCAGGCGGCTCCGGAACGGCAGCCGCACGTCTGGGGAGCCGCCGCCGTCGAGCGGCAGCCCGCCGACCGCGCGGGAGGGGCCGAGTTCGGGCACATCCGGCTCGAGCACCAGCGCGAGCTGAAGGGGCGCGTGATCGAGGACGCCCTCCAGCGCACCGCGAAGCTGTCGGCCGACGCCATCGCGGTGGCGGGCGTCGACGGCACCCCGGTCCGCGTCGAGCCGGTCGACGGCGAAACCACCGACGGAACGGGATGGCGCACCCGCGTCCGCCTGCAGGTCGACGCCGCCGGCCGCATCGGCCCGTACGCGCAGCGCTCGCACACCGTCATCCCTGTCACCGATCTCCCGCTCGCGACCGCCGCCGTGCAGGAGGCCACTCCGTTCGGTCAGCTGTTCCCCGGCGCGGAGTCGATCGATGTCGTGGCCACCGGTCTCGGAGCATCCCACGTGCTCGTCAACGACCCGCCGGAGCGACGCGGCCGGCGCACGATCCGCCCCAGGCGGCGTCCGGTGCCGATCCGCGAGCGTGTGGGCGATCGCGAGTTCCGGCTGGACGCCCGCGGCTTCTGGCAGGTGCACCGCGGCGCGGCGCAGACCCTCACGCAGGCGGTGCAGTCCGCCGTCGACGAGGCGCTCTTCGACCCCCGCGCGGCGAACCTCGACCTGTACGGCGGCGTCGGCCTCCTCGCCGCGGCGCTCGGCGACCGTTTCGGCTCGACCCTCCGCATCACCTCCGTCGAGAGCGACGAGGCCGCGACGGACGACGCGGCCGAGAACCTCGCCGACTGGGTGGGCGCCTCGGCGATCACCGATCGCGTCGAGCGCTACGTCACCCGGCTCGCCGGCGACGCGTCAGCGGCCGAGCGCGCGCGGCTGCGCGCCGCGACGGTCGTCCTCGACCCGCCGCGGTCCGGGGCCGGCCGCGAGGTCGTCGATGCGATCGCCTCCCTGACTCCAGCGCAGGTGATCTATGTGGCCTGCGACCCCGTCGCCCTCGCCCGCGACCTCGCCTTCTTCGCCGGGCACGGCTACGAGCTGCGCGGGATGCGCGCCTTCGACCTGTTCCCGAACACCCACCACGTCGAAGCCGTCGCCGCGCTGACGCGCTGACGCGCGCACGACCCTCCCCATGCAATCACCCCCTACGATGGTCAACATGGTGCGGGTGGCAATCGTCGACGATCACGAGTCCGTGCGTCTCGGGCTGAAGGCGGCCTGCCAGGACGCCGGCTACGACGTGGTCCTGACCGCGCCGACGGTCGACGACTTCGTCGCCCAGCTCGGCTCGCAGGAGTGCGACGTCGTCGTCCTCGACCTGTCGCTCGGCGACGGCTCCAAGGTGACCGACAACGTCAAGCGCGCGCAGGCGACCGGGGCCGCCGTACTCGTGCACAGCATCGCCGACCGCGTCGCCAGCGTCCGCGAGGCGCTCGCCGCCGGAGCCGCCGGGGTCATCCCGAAATCGTCTCCCACCACGACGGTCATCAGCGCCATCGCGACGGTGGCGCGCGGCGACGTCCTCAACAACCTCGAGTGGGCGACCGCGATCGACGCCGACAGCGACTTCGCCAAGGCCCAGCTCGGCCGGCGCGAGCGCGACGTGCTGCACCTCTACGCCTCCGGCCTCCCGCTGAAGGCGGTCGCCGCGCAGCTGGGGATCGCGAACTCCACCGCCCGCGAGTATCTCGACCGCATCCGCGTGAAGTACGTGGAGGTCGGGCGTCCTGCGCCGACGAAGGTGGACCTCCTCCGGCGCGCCGTCGAAGACGGCATCCTTCCCGGGCTCGACCCCGAGACGGGCAATGAGCGCTCCTAGCGGGGTTCGCGCGGGGGCACCGCTCGAGCCGGCCAAACCCCGCAACCCCCTCAGCCGCGCGCGGATCGAGCGCATCGCCGACCGCACGGTGTCGGCCTTCGGGCTCGTCTTCGGCCTGCAGACCCTGCCGACGGCGCTCGGCCAGCTCAGTGCGCTCCGGGAGCCGTGGGGCGCCGTGTGGATGATCGCAATCTTCGGCGGCCTCGCCCTCACGGTGATCCTCGCGGTGGTGCAGCGCGGCGTGAAGATCGCGATGGGCGTGCTGTCGATCCTGTACCTCGCCGCGATCGCGACCTGGCCGTTGCTGGTCCGCGACCCGAGCGCGTTCAGCTCGGAGAAGCCGTGGGTGTGGTTCCTCTGCTCGGTGTTCACGGCGTTCGCGGCCGTCGCCTACCCACTCTGGCTCGCGATCGCGTACACGTTCGTCGCCCCCATCGCCTACGGCATCGTCCGGGCTCTGCCCGCGGGCGGCGGGGTCGGGGTCGAGCTGGCGGCGCTCGACACCATCTACGCCGTCATTCTGGGCGGGGTCATCCTCGCGATCATCGCCATGATGCGCCAGGCGTCCAGCGCCGTGGATGCGGCACAGAGCCAGGCCCTCGCCCGCTACGCGACAGCGGTACGCCAGCACGCCACCGAGGTCGAGCGCGTCCAGGTCGACGCCATCGTCCATGACAGCGTGCTGACGACGCTCCTCTCGGCCGCATCCGCCCGCACGCCGGAGCAGAAGGAACTCGCCGCAGCGATGGCGGCCGACGCCATCGGGCACCTGCACGCGGCAGAAGCGGCGACTCCGGAGGACCAGTCCCTGGTCGGCCTCGGCCAGCTCGCGGAGCGCCTGGTGACCTCCGCCAACGCGTTCTCCTCCCCGTTGGAGGTGGAGGTGCGCGACGTCGAGGTGCACATGCTGCCGGTGAACGTCGCCGAGGCGGTCTACTCGGCGGCCGTGCAGGCGATGGTGAACAGCATGCAGCACGCCGGCGGTCCGGAGGTGCATCGCAGCCTGTCGATCCGGGGAGGTGGCCCGGCGGCCACGGTCGAGATCATCGTGGGCGACGACGGCCGTGGATTCACCGAGGCGGAGGTCCCCGCGGAGCGGCTCGGCCTGCGCATCAGCATCCGCGACCGCCTCGCGAAGGTGGGCGGTCGCGCCGACATCCGGTCTCAGCCGGGAGAAGGCACGACCGTCACCATCCTGTGGCCCTCCGCCGAACCGCAGCCCGTCGGCGCTCAAGCACCCGGGTCGTCCCGCTTCGAGCAGGGGACACTCACGCCCGCCGACTCGCGCGAAGCGGAGGCGGCCGAGTGATCACCCTCAACCGCGTCCTCTTCCTCATCCTCGGCGCGCTCTTCTCGGCCTATCACCTCTTCCTCGCTCTGTCGTCGCTCTGGATGCCGCGCGACGCCGGCCCGATCGTGGTCGCGATGGCCCTCTACGCCGCCGCGACGGTGATGAGCCTGTGGCCGACCAGCCCGACCAGGATGCCGCTCTGGCTCGCCGCCTTCGACCTGGCCGTCTGCGTCGTCATCCCGATCCTCGTCACGAGCCAGCTCGATCCGTCGAAGGACAACGGGTACGCCACCTGGTACGTCGCGGCCGTCGGCACACTGATGACGATCTGCGCGGTCCGGCGGCAGCAGGTCGTCGCGTGGGCCGGTGTCGCGTTCCTGGCCGTGCAGACGGTCGTCTGGGCCGGGCTCGGCGCCCTGGCGGGCCTCGGCGTCATCGGCTCGGTGGTGTGGGTCGGCGTCGCGGTCGTGATCTCGGGTTCGCTCGCCAAAGCGGGCAGGGATGCGCTCCAGTTCGCCCGCGCGGAGCGCGAAGCGACCGAGTGGCAGGCCGCCCAGGAGGCGCACGTCATGGAACGTCAGCTGCGGCTCCGCCAGACCTACCGGGTCGCCGCTCCGATGCTCGCCGAGATCGTCCGTCGCGGAGGCGACCTCACCGAGGCCGAGCGCCGCGAGTGCCGGTACCTCGAGGGCGCGATCCGCGACGAGATCCGCGGGCGGCGGCTCCTGAACGACGATGTCCGGCGCGAGGTGATGGATGCGCGCCGCCGCGGCGTCGTGGTCAGTCTGCTCGACGAGGGCGGCATCGACGACCTCGATCAGCGCGGCCTCGAGACGGTTCTCCGGCGGCTGGCCGACGCCATCCGCGGGACGACGACGGACAAGCTGATCATCCGCACCGTTCCCCGGTCGTCGAAGACCGCCGTGACGGTGGTGGGCCTGCGCATGTCGGACGACGGCGCCGCCAACGCGCTGGGCGCCGAGTCGGAGGACGACGAGGTCGACCTCTGGCTGGAGATCCCGCGGCCGGTCGCCTGACGTCCGCTGATCCACGGACACGTCCCCGGACAAGGGGAAAGGGGCCGACACCCGAATTGTCGGCCCCTTTTCAAACCCCGAGTCAGGGCGACAACCCGAATATCGCCCTGACTCGCCCCCAAAGCACTCGCCTGCTTACCCTAGTCGGCGAGTGTTTGGCGGTGTGACTCACGAGGAGAGACACCTAGCAATATCTATATTGACTGCGCTCCCAGTAAATACATAGTCGTCATTTTGGAGGACACCTGGGGGACATTTCGGGACCCCCGTTCGGGGCGCACGCCGAAGAATCCGCATGTGCCCACCTTGGGGGACGCGAGAGTCGGGGTACAGATCAGCCCGAGAACGACCGCCATGCCCCCGCGCCCGGCCGGAGCTCGCCGCGCAGGCCCCGCTGCGTCCGCGCCCACGCGTCCGGTCCGGCCTCGGCCCTGAGCGCCTTGCCGGCCGCCGCCTGCTCGGCTGCCGCGGCGGTGAGGACGGCGGTGACCGCCGCGATCTCCTGCGCGGTCACGCCGCGCGTGAGGAACCGGAGCTGAGACGGGTCCAGCGGCGCGCCTCCCGCTGCCTCTGCGTCACTCACAGCGGGATGTTCCCGTGCTTCTTCGGGGGAAGCGTCGCGCGCTTGGTGCGGAGAGCCCGCAGCGCCTTGATGACCGAGACGCGCGTGGCCGCCGGCTCGATGACCCCGTCCAGCTCTCCGCGCTCGGCGGCGAGGAACGGGCTCGCGACGTTGTACGTGTATTCGTTGGCGAGCTTCGTGCGGACGGCCGCCACATCCTCACCGGCCTCCTCCGCACGCTTGATCTCGTTGCGGTAGAGGATGTTCACCGCGCCCTGACCGCCCATGACCGCGATCTCGGCGGTGGGCCACGCGAGGTTCATGTCCGCGCCGAGCTGCTTGGAGCCCATCACGATGTACGCGCCGCCGTAGGCCTTGCGGGTGATGATCGTCACGAGGGGAACGGTCGCCTCGGCGTAGGCGTACAGCAGCTTCGCGCCGCGCCGGATGACGCCGGTCCACTCCTGGTCGGTGCCCGGCAGGTAACCGGGCACGTCCACCAGCGTCAGGATCGGGATGCTGAAGGCGTCGCAGAACCGGACGAACCGGGAGGCCTTCTCGCCCGCGTCGATGTTGAGCGTCCCCGCCATGGCGCTCGGCTGGTTCGCGACGATGCCGACCGACCGTCCCTCGACGCGGGCGAACCCGATGATGATGTTGGGGGCGAACAGCGGCTGGATCTCGAGGAACTCGCCGTCGTCGACCACGCCCTCGATGATCGTCTTCACGTCGTACGGCTGGTTGGGCGAATCGGGGATGATCGTGTTCAGCCGGCGGTCGGCGTCGGTGATCTCCAGCTCCGGCTCCGCCTGGAAGGTGGGGAGCTCGGCCAGGTTGTTCTGCGGCAAGTAGCTGAGCAGGGTCCGCGCGTAGTCGAGGGCGTCCTCCTCGTCGCTGGCGAGGTAGTGCGCGACGCCGGAGACCTTGTTGTGGGTCAGCGCGCCGCCCAGCTCCTCGAAGCCGACGTCCTCTCCTGTCACCGTCTTGATGACGTCCGGGCCGGTGACGAACATGTGGCTCGACTTGTCGACCATGATGACGAAGTCGGTGAGGGCCGGGGAGTACACGGCGCCGCCGGCGGCCGGGCCCATCACGATGGAGATCTGCGGGATGACGCCGGAGGCCGCGGTGTTGCGGCGGAAGATCTCGCCGTACTTGCCGAGGGCGACGACGCCCTCCTGGATGCGCGCCCCGCCCGAGTCGAGGATGCCGATCATCGGCACGCCCGTCTTGAGCGCGTGGTCCATGACCTTGATGATCTTCTCGCCGGCGACCTCGCCGAGGGAGCCGCCGAAGATCGTGAAGTCCTGGCTGAACACCGCGACGTTGCGGCCGTGGATGGTTCCGACGCCGGTGACGACCGCGTCGCCGTACGGGCGCTTGGCCTCCATGCCGAAGGCGTGGGTGCGGTGGCGGACGAACTCGTCGAATTCGACGAAGGAGCCCGGATCGAGGAGGAGGTCGATGCGCTCGCGGGCGGTGAGCTTGCCCTTGGCGTGCTGCTTCTCGATCGCCGCCTCACCGCTTGCGGTGACGGCCTCGTGGAACCGTTCCTTCAGGTCGGCGAGCTTGCCGGCGGTGGTGGTCAGGTCGGGGTTCTGATCGGTCTGACGAGGTTCGGTGTCGGTCACGTCGTTCACTCTACCGGCCAGCCGAATGGCCGTGCCGTTGACGAAACCCTACAAATCCGCCGGCCTGCCCTGGCAGACTGGCCCAGTGCGAGAGACTGACTCCGTGGACTTCCGACGCAGCCGAACCATCGTCCCCGTGCTCGAGGTGCTCCCTGAGGCGGGATCCACCAACGACGTCCTGAGCGCAAGGGCCGGCGACCTCCCGGATCTCGCTGTGGTCGTCACCGCCAACCAGACCGGCGGTCGCGGACGCCTCGGCCGGGTGTGGGTGACGCCTCCGGACACCGCCCTGGCGATCTCGGTGCTGCTGAAGCCCGTCGGGCTGCCGCCGGAGTCCTTCGGCTGGTTCCCGCTGCTGGGCGGGCTGGCGATGAGCCGCGCGCTCGGCCGGTTCGTGCCGGGGGGAGTGCAGGTGAAGTGGCCGAACGACGTCCTGATCGACGGCCAGAAGGTCTGCGGCATCCTGACCGAGCTGCTCCCGGGGATGTCGGGGCTCGTGATCGGCGCAGGGGTCAATCTCTCGCAGACGCGCGAGGAGCTTCCGACCGACACGTCGACCTCCCTGGCGATCGCCGGGGCCGATGCGGTGGAGGCGGACGCCGTCCTCTCCGCCTATCTGATCCAGCTGACGACGCTGTACCGCGAGTTCCAGGCTGCAGGCGGAGATCCGCTCCGCAGCGCGCTGCGCGACGAGGTCGCCGAGGCGTGCCACACCATCCGCCGGGCGGTCCGCGTCCAGCTGCCGTCGGGCGACGACCTCCTCGGCACGGCGGTCGGCATCGACGAGAGCGGCCGACTGATCGTGGAGTCGGATGCGGGCCGCACCGCAGTGGCGGCGGGCGACGTGACGCACCTGCGGTATTAATGGAGGATGAGCAGCAGCCCGGACGGGATCCCCGCCCAGCCGCCCGAGCGGGTGATCGCCCGGCTGCGGTCGAACGCCCGTCGGCTGTTCTTCCCGAGCCTCGTGCTGATCGCTACTGCCGGGGCCGTGGGATTCCTCGCGGGACGGGTCGGTGAGGTCTGGGAGATCGTCCTGCTGTGGTCGGCCGCGGCCGCCGTGGTGCTCCTGCTGTTCCTCCTGCCGCTCGCGGCCTGGTTGAGCCGTCGCTATACGATCACCAACCGCCGTCTCATCCTCCGGCACGGCTTCTTCGTGCGGGTCCGCCAGGAGCTCCTGCACAGCCGCGGCTACGACGTGAGCGTGCGGCGGACGTGGCTGCAGAGCCTCTTCCGCTCCGGCGACATCCTCATCAACTCGGGTCTCGATCATCCTGTCGTTCTGAAGGATGTGCCGAAAGCCGATCAGGTGCAGCGCGCGCTGTCGGAGCTGATGGACCACTCGCAGACGGTCGTCGCGGTGCGGCGTCAGCAGTCGGAGTCAGTCTCCGACGAGACCACGGTCTGGGGTGCTCGCTAGGGTCGAGCCCGTGATCGGCGCCAGCTCGCGGCCGCGGGCGGGGACATGCTGCGTACCCGAGGCAGTGACCCGGTGCCCGGCGCGAGCGGCCGCACGCTCGGGCGAGAACACCCACCAGCGGTAGAACGCGAACCGGAAGACCGTGCCGAGCGCGAGGCCGACCACGTTGTTGGAGATGTTGTCCGCGAGCAGGCTCTGGTAGCCGAGCAGGTAGTGCGACACCCAGACGCAGAGAAGGGGAATGGCCATGCCCGCGAGGCTGACGATGAAGAACTCGATGCCCTCACGCGTCGCGTTCTCGTTGCGGTTGCCGGAGAACGCCCAGTACCGGTTGCCGACCCAGTTCGTGCCGATGGCGACCAATGTCGCGATCGCCGTGGAGAACAGGGTCTTGTGCGGCACGTTCACCAGCACGAAGAGCATGAGCAGGTTGAATACGAGCAGGTTGACCACGAAACCGACGGCTCCGACCGCGCCGAACTTGATCAGCTGCGGGAAGAGGCGCGCGCGGTGCGGTGCGGTGCTGGTGTCTGTCGTCATGCCCTGCCTGAGATGCGGGAAGATGGTCAATGCGTTCGTCACACTACGCGGACCAGGTTTCGCGTTCCTGTGAATATTCCCGGCCAGCATGATAAGTATCAGAGGAGCAGATGGTCCATGGCTAGTCACATCGTCGGAGTGATCGGCGGAGGTCAGCTGGCACGGATGATGATCCCTCCGGCCATCGAGCTCGGGGTCGACATCCGGGTGCTCGAGGAAGCCGAGGGGATGAGCGCGGACATCGCGGCCTCGGGCGTGGGCGACTACCGCGACCTCGACACCGTGCTGGCGTTCGCCGAGACGGTGGATGTGATCACCTTCGACCACGAGCACGTCCCGCAGGGGATCCTCCGGGAGCTGGTGTCGCGCGGCATCCCCGTGCACCCCGGTCCCGACGCCCTCCTCTACGCCCAGGACAAGCTGCAGATGCGGGCGAAGCTGAGCGAGCTGGGGCTCCCTGTGCCGGACTGGGCCGCTGTGGAGTCCGCCGACGAGCTCGGCGCCTTCCTCGCGGACCACGGCGGACGGGCGGTCGTGAAGACCGCGCGCGGCGGATACGACGGCAAGGGCGTCCGGGTGGTCTCGGACGCGAGCGGGGCCGACGACTGGTTCCTCGCGCTCGCCGAGGACGGCCGAGGAGGAGCGCTGCTCGTGGAGGAGCTCGTCCCCTTCCGGCGGGAGCTCGCCCAGCTCGTCGCCCGACGGCCGTCGGGCGAGATGGCGGTCTGGCCGGTGGTCGAGACCGTGCAGCGCGACGGCGTCTGCGCCGAGGTGCTCGCGCCGGCGCCCGGTGCGGCCGGCCGGGTGGCCGAGGCCGCGGCGGACATCGCCCGGCACGTGGCCGCCGGGCTCGGAGTCACCGGAGTGCTCGCCGTCGAGCTGTTCGAGACGACGGATGGGCGCGTCCTGATCAACGAGCTGGCCATGCGCCCCCACAACAGCGGCCACTGGTCGATCGAGGGAGCCGTCACCAGCCAGTTCGAGCAGCACCTGCGGGCCGTGCTCGACCTCCCGCTGGGGTCGACCGAGCCGCGCGCCGACTGGTCGGTCATGGTGAACATCCTCGGCGGGCCGTCGGAGGGCAGCCTCCAGGACCGCTACCCGGCCGCGCTCGCCGCGCATCCGGAGGCCAAGTTCCACGGCTATGGCAAGGAGCCGCGGCCCGGCCGCAAGGTCGGGCACGTGACCGTGGTGGGCGGGGAGGATCTCGAGGACGTCGTGTACCGCGCCCGGGCGGCGGCGGCCTTCTTCGAGGGCTGAGCCGAGGGCTGAATCGCAGGGGTGAGACGCAGGAGGGCGCGCCCGGTCAGCTCCCCTTCGGCTTGGCCGTCGCCGGGTGCACGGCCTGGCGGACGAGCTCCTGGATCTGCGCGTAGTCCGGCTCGGTCGGGTCGATCGTCGGGGGGACGAGCTCCAGCTGCTGCACGGGCAGCTTCCTGGTCTTCATGCCCAGGTCGACGAAGTAGCCCAGCATCGACTGCGGGATGTCGGTCTTCATCACCTGCGCGCCCGCGGTGGCGATGTCCTGGAACTTGGACACCACGTTGACCGGGTTGACCTGCTTCAGGATGGCGTCCTGCAGTTCGCGCTGGCGGGCCATGCGGTCGTAGTCGCTGGAGCCGTGACGGGCGCGGGCGTACCACTGGGCGTGATAGCCGTCGAGGTGGCGCTTGCCCGGCTCGATCCACTCGATCACCCCGTTGAGGTTCTCGTCGCCGCCGATCGGGATCCGGTCCTTCACGGTGATGTCCACGCCGCCGAGGGCATCCACGAGATCGGCGAACCCCTGCATGTCGATGAGCACGTAGTACTGGATCGTCAGGCCGGTGGCGCCTTCGAGGGCGTCGCGCATGGCCTCGATGCCCGGCTCGCTCTTGTTCTTCTTGGCGTTCGGGTACAGGTCCGGCTTGTACAGCTCCACCTCGGTGTAGATGGAGTTGAGCTGGCAGACGTCGACGTCGCAGCGGTCGTTGTAGCCGTAGCCGTCCGGGTACTCCGTGTGAAGCGGGGACGAGGCGGGGAACGGCACCGGGTCGAGGTCGCGTGGGAGGCCGATCGTGACCGCCTGGCCGGTGTTCGCGTCGATGCTGACGATGGACATGCTGTCCGGCCGGAGACCGTCGCGGTCCGGCCCGGCGTCCCCGCCGAGCAGCATGATGTTGTACCGGCCGTCGACGGGAGGCTGCGACGGTCCGGCCGAGAAGATGTCCCCGAGCGCGCCGCGCGCCGATCCGGCGACGACGGAAGCGTACCCGGCGGTGCCGGTGAGTCCGACCAGCACGAGCACGGAGAACGCGGCGATCCAGCCGCGCGCGTTCGGTGCGGTGCGGATGAGGCGCACGAGCCGCAGGGTGTCGAGCGTGAGCACCACCCACAGCACCGTGTAGGCGATCAGCAGCGTCTGGACGAGCGTCAGGCTGCCCGCCTGCGTGAACAGCGTGTAGATCGACGACGGGGACACGAGATAGACGACCAGCGTCACCACCGCGAGCAGCCAGAGCAGCAGGGTGGCCAGCACGCCGACGCGCCCGAGGACGCGGTTGCCCGCGACCACCTGGGCGGAGCCGGGCAGCAGGACGTTCATCGTGACCAGCCACCAGCCGCGCTTCGTCATCGTGTGGGATGAAGAGGCGTCGGGATGGCGCAGCGGCGTGGCGATCGTCATGGCGCGGTTCTCACAGCCGGGCTTGGAGGGCCCGGTTCTTCTGCTCGACGCTCGCCTCGAGGTCGGCGGCGAAGCGCGCGAGGGCCCCGGCGAGGGTGTCGTCGGAGGTGGCGAGGATCTTGACGGCGAGGAGGCCGGCGTTGCGCGCGCCGCCGATGGAGACGGTGGCGACCGGCACCCCGGCGGGCATCTGGACGATCGAGAGCAGGGAGTCGAGGCCGTCGAGCCGGGCCAGGGGCACCGGGACGCCGACGACGGGGAGAGTGGTGACCGCCGCCAGCATGCCGGGCAGGTGGGCCGCCCCGCCGGCGCCGGCGATGATGACCCGGACGCCGCGGCCGGCGGCCTCCTTGCCGAACGCGATCATCTTCTCGGGCGTGCGGTGCGCGGAGACGACCTCGACCTCGTGGGCGACGTCGAACTCGGTGAGCAGGCGGGACGCCTCCTCCATGACCGTCCAGTCGGAGTCCGATCCCATGACGACGGAGACCAGCGGTGATGTGGATGCGGGCATAGCGAACATGCTAGGTGCCGCCTCCTGCGCGGCCGGGTAGCCACGCGGGCGGTGCGCCGGACAGGGGTGCGCGCATCCAGGTGACCCCTGAACAGGTCACAGGAACCGCCCAGGCCGGATGGGTACCGTCGCCCGCCTATGACGGGTACAGGTGTAACGGTGGCAGAGAGGACGAAACAGACGACGGGCGGCCGTTTGGCGGCGCTGGACGGTCTGCGCGGCATCGCCGCTGTGGTCGTCCTGCTCCATCACGCCATGTACACGAACCCGGATTTCCCGGGCGCACCCGGCACGGGGTCGGCTCCGACGGGCTCCGCGATGTGGTGGATCAGCTACACCCCGCTGAAGCTCGCGACGGCCGGGGTGGAGTCGGTCGTCGTCTTCTTCGTGCTCTCCGGACTCGTCGTCACGCTCCCGGTGATCCGCAAGCGCGGCTTCGACTGGGTCGCCTACTTCCCCCGGCGCGCCGTGCGGCTCCTGGTGCCGGTGATGGCATCCGTCGTGCTGGCCGCGGTCTGGGTGATGGCCATCCCGCAGGTGTCGACGCAGCCGAAGGGCACCTGGCTGAGCAACTCCTCCACGCCGAGCTTCAGCTGGGAGTACATCGTCAAGGCCTGGGACCTCCTCGGCGGAGACGGGCAGATCAACAATCCGCTGTGGTCGCTCCGCTGGGAGCTGCTGTTCTCGCTCGCCCTGCCGATCTTCGCGGTCGCGGCGCTCGCCGTGCGGAAGTGGTGGATGGGCGGCCTCGCCGCCGCGTGCGCACTCACCTACCTCGGTGTGCACGCCGACTCCGGTGCGCTGCAATACCTCCCGGCGTTCTTCGTCGGCGCCGTCATCGCGGTCCGCCTGGAGGCGGTGCGCAACGTCGCCGACCGCATCAACACCCACTGGTACCGGCACCCGCTCTGGGCAGGCCTGACGGTGGCCAGCCTCCTGCTGCTCATCGCACCGTGGCTGGTCGGACCGAACGTGGGCGAGATCCCCGAGCTGGAGCCTGCGCTGAAGGGTCTGGTGCCGCTCGCCGCCGCCGGTCTCGTGGTGGCCGCACTCGGCTGGAAGCCGTTGCGCGCCGTGCTCGACACGCGCCCCGTGCAGTTCACCGGGACGATCTCGTTCAGCCTGTACCTCGTCCACGTGCCGATCCTCATCTTCAGCACCTACCTGTTCGCGGACGAGCCCTGGTACGTGCCGCTGCTGTTCGGCATTCCCGTGGCCGTCCTGGTCGCGGTCGGCTTCACCTGGCTGATCGAGAAGCGGAGCCACGGCTGGTCGAAGGCCGTCGGGAACTGGGCATCCGAGCGCTACCGCACGTGGTTCGGTCGCGACGGCGAGGAGGAGTCGCGGAACTCCGGTGCACGGACCGACGATCGGACTCCGCAGGCGGCGGGTCAGAGGTCGGCGTGAAGCTGCCAGACGCGCTCGGCGGAGTCCCGCCAGCTGAACGCCCGTGCCCGGTCGGAGGCCAGCACGCCGAGGCGCGCCCTCAGCTCGGCATCTGACAGGACCCGGCCGATGGCCGCCGCGAGGCGCTCGGCATACGGCTCGTCGTCCTCACCCGGAGCCGGGCGCTCGACCACGACGCCAGCGCCCGCGGCGACCTCGACGAGGGCGGCGTCGTCCGAGTGGAGGACGGGCAGCCCGAACTTGAACGCTTCGACGATGGGCAGACCGAAACCCTCGGCGACGCTCGGGTAGACGAACAGGGTGGCCCGGTCGAGCGCGACGGCGAGGTCGCCGTCGTCGAGGCGGCCGAGCGGGCGCACGCGGTCTTCCGGCAGCCCGGCAGCGGCGGCGACACCGGTCGCCGAGCGCTCGCCGACGCGGTCGGGACCGGCGATCAGCAGCGGGATGCCCTGCGCCTCGGGGCGCGCGACGGCGCGGATCAGCGGGGCGATGCCCTTGCGCGGCTCCACCGTTCCGAGCGTGAACGCGTACCGCTCGGGAAGCCCGAGCCGCTCCGCGCGCTCGTCGGCGTCCGGAGGCAGCCGCAGGGCGGTCGCGGGCGCTCCGCCGATGACCCGGATTCGGTCGCCGAAATCGATGAGGTCGCCGAGCCGGTCCGCGACGGCGTGGGTCGGGACGACGATGGCGTCCGCGTGCTTCCTCGCCCGCTTCGCCATCGCCTTGGTCCACAGGGCTGCGGCGGATCCGAGGGCCTCGGGATGCGTCCAGGCCAGGGTGTCGTGGATCGTCACCGCGATCTGCTGCGGGGTGTCGAGCTGCCCGTGCTTGCGCAGCGGCGCGAGGAGGGTGGGGGCGTGCAGCATCCCCGGGTGCCCGCCGACCGCGAGCCCCGACTGCCAGGCCAGGGCGAGCTCCCGCCGCGCGAGGGGCAGGCGGGTGACCGCCGCGACGCCCGGCAGGCGGTCCCGGACCGCCTGCAGCTGCTCGTCGCCGATGTTCGACACGACGGCCTCGACGTCGCAGTCCCGCGGCGCCGTGGCGATGAGCTGACGGGTGAGCTCCTCCGTGTAGCGGCGCGCGCCACCGGGCTCGTCTCCGACGAGCTCGTCGACGATCACCCGGAGTGTGGTCATCCGGCGAAGAGTCCGTCCGCCGTCGCCGCCGCGAGGGCGTCCTGCCACGGCCGCATGGGGGAGAGACCTGCTCGCGCCCAGCCGTCATGGCCGAGCACGGAGTACGACGGGCGCGGTGCCGGCCGAACGAAGGTCGAGCTGTCGGTGGGCTTCACCCGCTCGGGATCGAGGCCGGCCTGCGCGAAGATCGCGCGGGCGAACCCGTACCAGCTGGTCTGGCCGGAGTTGGTGCCGTGGTACACCCCCGCCGGGGCGTCGCTGTCGAGCAGGGCGACGATCTGCGCGGCCAGGTCGCCCGTCCAGGTGGGCTGGCCGAACTGGTCGTCCACGACGCTCACGGTCTCGTGGCTGCCCGCGAGCTTCACCATGGTCTTCGCGAAGTTCGCCCCGCCTGCGCCGTAGAGCCACGCGGTCCGGACGACGAACGTGCCATCGGGATGCGCGGCCAGCGCCAGCTCCTCACCGGCGGCCTTGGTACGGCCGTAGGCGTTGATCGGGTCGCGGGGGGTGTCCTCCGCGTACGGCGCCGTCGCGTGCCCGTCGAAGACGTAGTCCGTCGAGACGGTGACGAATCGCGCTCCGCCGCGCCCAGCGGCGATCGCCAGGTTCTCGGTGCCCAGCGCGTTGATGGCGTAGGCGTCGTCCTCGTGCGTCTCCGCGTCGTCCACCTTCGTGTAGGCCGAGGCGTTGACGATCACGTCGTGACCGGCGGCCGCGGCGAGCACGGCGCCCCGGTCGGTGACGTCGAGGTCGGCACGCGAGAGCGCCGTGACCTCGCGGCCGGCCAGCGCCTTCTGCAGGTCCTGGCCCAGCATCCCGGCCGCACCGGCGATGAGGATGGACATCAGTTGTCGAGTGCCGCGCGGGCCTTCAGGGGCTCCCACCAGGCCCGGTTGTCGCGGTACCACTGGACGACGTCGGCGAGGCCCTGCTGGAACGGCACCAGAGGCTCGTAGCCGAGCTCGGAGCGGATCTTGGAGATGTCGACCGAGTAGCGCAGGTCGTGGCCGAGGCGGTCGGCGACGCGGTCGACGTACGACCAGTCCTTGCCGGTCGCGTCGAGCAGCAGCTGGGTCAGCTCCTTGTTGGTGAGCTCCGTTCCGCCGCCGATGTTGTAGATCTCGCCGGCGCGGCCGTTCACGAGCACCATCGCGATGCCGCGGGTGTGGTCGTCGACGTGCAGCCAGTCGCGGATGTTGTTGCCCTCGCCGTAGAGCGGGACGTGCTTGTCGTCGATCAGGTTCGTCACGAACAGCGGGATGACCTTCTCGGGGAAGTGGTACGGCCCGTAGTTGTTCGAGCAGCGCGTGATCGACAGGTTGAGCCCGTGCGTGCGGAAGTAGCTGCGCGCGAGAAGGTCGCTGCCGGCCTTCGACGCCGAGTACGGCGAGTTCGGCTCGAGCGGGCGGTCCTCCGCCCAGGAGCCCTCGGCGATCGAACCGTAGACCTCGTCGGTCGAGACGTGCACGAAGCGCTTCAGGTTGTTCCGCAGCGCCGCGTCGAGCAGCTGCTGGGTGCCGAGCACGTTGGTCTCGACGAAGATCGAGGCGTCGCGCACCGAACGGTCGACGTGCGACTCGGCCGCGAAGTGGACGACGGCATCCACCGTGGGGAAGAGCTCGTCGAGCAGCCCGCCGTCGCGGATGTCGCCCTTAACGAACGTGTAGCGCGGAGAGTCGGCGACCGGCGCCAGGTTGGCCAGGTTGCCGGAATAGGTCAGCGCGTCGAGCACGACGACCTCGGCGCCCTCGAGGCCGGGGTAGGCGTCCTGCAGCGTGCGGCGGACGAAGTTGGAGCCGATGAAACCGGCCCCGCCAGTGACGAGAATCTTCATAGGGAGTCCAGGCTCTTTTCTGTCGGGAAACCGCCTGAGAGTCTACAGGTCACAGATTGGTAGACTCCCGTGGTGCAGATCCGCGAGCTCTCGATCCCCGACACCTATGAGATCACCCCTCGGCAACACCAGGACGACCGGGGCCTGTTCTTCGAGTTCTACCGGTTCGACCGGCTCGAGGAGGTCGTCGGCCACTCGCTCGATCTCAAGCAGGCCAACACCTCGGTGTCGCGCAAGGGCTCCGTTCGCGGCATCCACTTCGCCGACATCCCGCCGAGCCAGGCCAAGTACGTGACGGCTCCGCACGGCGCCGTCCTCGACTTCGTGGTCGACATCCGGGTCGGCTCGCCGACGTTCGGCCAGTGGGACTCCGTCCTCCTCGACGACACGGACCGCCGGGCGATCTACGTCGCCGAGGGCGTCGGGCACTGCTTCGTGGCCTTGACCGACGGCGCGACCGTCAGCTACCTCGTGACCGACGTGTACAACCCGACGCGGGAGCACGGGATCAATCCCCTCGACGAGCAGATCGCCCTCGAGTTCCCCGTCCCGGCCGACGAGCTCCTGCTCTCGCCGAAGGACACGGATGCGCCGGGCCTCGCCGAGGCCGCCGAGAGCGGTCTGCTCCCCAGCTGGGACGCGGCGCGAGCCTTCTACGCGTCCCTCGACAACAAGTAAGGAATCGTTCCACACATGCGCGGAATCATCCTGGCCGGCGGATCCGGCACCCGGCTGTGGCCCATCACAAAGGGCATCTCGAAGCAGCTGATGCCGATCTACGACAAGCCGATGGTCTACTACCCGCTGTCCACGCTCATGATGGCAGGGATCAACGAGATCCTGATCATCACGACGCCGGAGTACAACGAGCAGTTCCGCGCCCTCTTCGGCGACGGCTCGCAGCTCGGCATCCGGATCGAGTACGCGGTGCAGCCCTCGCCCGACGGTCTCGCGCAGGCCTTCATCATCGGCGAGGAGTTCATCGGCGACGAGTCCGTGGCCCTCGTGCTCGGCGACAACATCTTCCACGGCACCGGCCTCGGCTCGGCGCTGCACAACCACACAGAGGTCGACGGAGCGGTGATCTTCGCGTACCAGGTGAGCGACCCGAAGGCGTACGGAGTCGTGGAGTTCGACGACGACTTCAAAGCGATCTCCATCGAGGAGAAGCCGGCGCAGCCGAAGAGCACGTATGCCGTTCCCGGCCTCTACTTCTACGACAATTCGGTCGTGGAGATCGCCAAGACGATCGAGCCGAGCGCGCGCGGCGAGCTGGAGATCTCGACTGTGAACGAGCGCTATCTGCAGGCGGGCAAGCTGCAGGTGCAGGTACTCGACCGCGGCACCGCGTGGCTCGACACCGGCACATTCGAGTCGATGATGCAGGCCTCGGAGTACGTGCGCGTGATCGAGGACCGCCAGGGTTTCAAGGTCGGCTGCATCGAGGAGATCGCCTGGCGCGCCGGTTGGATCGATGACGCGGCGCTCGCCGAGCTGGCGGCTCCGCTCGTCAAGAGCGGCTACGGCCGGTACCTGATGCGCCTCGTCGAGGGGTGAGCGCGCGGGGCTAGGGTCGCCGGGTCAGCAGCCAGGCGCGCGCCGCGAGGGCGGCGCGAAGCACGGCGCGCACCGGCGCGAGCAGCGGCCCGCGGTACTTGTTCGCGAGGAAGCGGTACGCGCTCGCGTGGTGCACGCGCACCATCCGGCGCGACTCCGCTTGCGTCGACAGGCCGCCAACGTGCACGACCGACGCGGCAGGCTCGTAGCGGTTGCGGAACCCGGCGCGGCCGACCCGGTAGCCGAGGTCGACATCCTCGAAGTACATGAAGTACCCCTCGTCGAACCCGCCGAGCTCCTCGAAGACCGACCGGCGCACGAGCAAGCACGCGCCGGACAGCCAGCCGACATCGCGAGCGCTCACCTGGTTCTCGGAGCGGTAGGCCTTCGTCCAGGGGTTGGCCGGCCAGACGCGGACGAACAGGGCGTGCCCGATGCCGGTGCGCAGCGACGGGATGCGGCGGGCGGACGGGTAGAGCGTCCCGTCCTCATTCAGGATGCGCGGTCCGACCGCGCCGATGGTGGGATCGGCGTCGAGCCGTTCGCGGAGTGTGTCGAGAGCGTCCTCGCCGACCAGGACGTCCGGATTGCAGATCAGCACCGCGTCGACCGAGGCAGAGAGAGAGGCCACGGCACGATTCACGGCACCGCCGTAGCCGAGGTTGTCAGAGAGCGGCAGCACCTGCGCTCCGTGTGCATCGGCTATTCGCTGGGTCTCGGCCGTGTCGCCCGACGCGTTGTCCGCGATCACGACCCGGACGCCGGCGCGGATCTCATTGTCGAGCGAGGACAGGAAGGAGTCGAGCTGCCCGCTGGAGTTGTAGCTGACGGTCACGACGGCCGTCGCCTCAACTGATCGGAGCACCATGACAGCGTACTTCATGACCCCTGAGCGATGCTCCCAAGCGGGTATGGGAAGATTACGGACGGCAGCGACCAGTAGCAGTGATGTAGGGCGAAACTCAGGAAGACGAACGACGTGGCATCTGTAGGCAAACTCTTCACACGCGCGGTCGAGCGGGGGCCCCGTGTCATCGTCCGAAAGGCCCGGACCGGCTCGCTGATGCTCAAGAACCACGGTCTTCGGGCGACTCTCGGCTACCTCCGCGGCAAGGTCAATGCGGTCACCGGCAGCCAGAAGCCTCGCCTGCTCGTCGACCTCCGCGATGCCGCGGCCGTCGACTGGACCGAGCTGCCCGGCCGTATCACCGATCCCGTCACCGTCGTCGATCGCCCTTCGCGAATCGCGTGGATCATGTCTCCCCCGGGCAAGGAGAGCGGCGGACACCAGAATCTCTTCCGCTTCATCAAGTTCGCGGAGGAGGCGGGTCACCGCTGCGATGTTTACCTGTACCACGCGGGAGAAGTCGCGGTCGATCTCCAGGTCGTCCGCGGGATGCTGGAGTCCTCCGAGGCGTACCCGCATCTCGAGGGTGAGATCCGGGTCTGGGACCGGACCACCGGCGTGGCCGACGGCACCGACGCGATCTTCGCCACCGGCTGGGAGACGGCGTACCCTGCCTTTCTCGACCCGGGCAACGCCCGCCGGTTCTACTTCGTACAGGATTACGAGCCTCTCTTCTACCCGCTGGGCTCCGAAGCTCTCCTCGCCGAGAACACCTATCGCTTCGGTTTCCACGGGATCACCGCGGGCGGCTGGCTGGCCCACAAGCTCAGCAGCGAGTTCGGCATGAAGGCCGACTCCTTTGACTTCTCCGTGGACCGCAGCCTGTACCGGTTCGAGAACACCGATCGGCGCAACGAGATCTTCTTCTATGCCCGCCCGGTGACCCCGCGCCGTGCGTTCGAGTTCGGTCTGGTCGCCCTAGAGGACTTCGCCCGGATGCGCCCGGACGTGACGATCAACCTAGCCGGCTGGGACGTCTCCAACTGGGAGATCCCGTTCGATTACACCAACCTCTCGAGCCTGCAGCTGAGCGAGCTCAACGCGGTGTACAACCGTTGCGCGGCCGGTCTCGTCCTTTCGTTGTCCAACATGTCGCTGCTTCCGCTCGAACTGCTCGCGAGCGGTGTGGTGCCGGTCGTCAACGACGGACCCAACAACCGGATGGTGTCCGACAACCCCTTCATCGAGTACGTCCCCGCATCTCCCGTCGCGATCGCCCGCAAGCTCGCCGAGGTGATCGACCGTCCGGATGCGCCGGAACACGCCCGCCGCATCTCCCAGTCGGTGGCCGGTACCACGTGGGCAGACTCCGGGAAGACGTTCGTGACCGCGTTCGAGAGGGCGATGCGTGGATAGGGCAGCTGTCATCGGGGCCAACGGGTTCCTCGGCTCCCACCTCGTCGACGCGCTCGCGCGCGAGGGCTTCGACGTGACCGCGTTCGATCGCTTCTCGGCGCGGCCATCGTTCCAGGCGGTCGCCCGCACGGTGACGGGGGACTTCCTCAGCCGTTCGGATCTGGAGGAGGCGGTGACCGGGCAGCGCTACGTCTTCCACTTCCTCTCCACGACGACTCCCGCAACCGCTGCCGGCGATCCCACGCTCGACATCCGCACGAACGTCGCACAGACGGTGGAACTGCTGGAGAGCTGCGTGAACGCAGGTGTCGAGCGCGTCTTCTACGCGTCGACCGGCGGTGCGATCTACGGCGATCAGGGCAAGCCGGAGTACTCCGAGGCCGACCGTGCCCTTCCCGTTTCGCCCTACGGCATCGGCAAGCTCACCATCGAGCACTACCTGGAGTACTTCCGCCTGTCCCACGGGCTCGACTACACCATCCTGCGCATCTCGAACCCCTATGGGACCAGGCAGCACGCGAACCGCAAGCAGGGGATCATCCCGATCGCGCTGCGTCGTATCGCCAACGGTGAGCCGGTGGTCCAGCTCGGCGACGGGAGCATGGTCCGCGACTACATCTACGTCGAAGACCTGGTACGGATGATCCTCCCGTTGATCGGCAGGCCCTCCCGTCATCGGCTCTACAACATGGGCAGCGGGCACGGCTCGACGGTCAGCGAGATCCTGTCCACCCTCCGCGAGGTCACCGGTGTGGACTTTGCTGTGGAGGTGCGCCCCAGCCCGCCGACCTTCGTTCAGCGGGTCGTGCTCGACACTGCAAGGTACAACGACGAGTTCGGTCCGCTGGAGCGCCCTCTGGGGTTGCACGCAGGGATCGCGCGCACCTATGAAGAGATCAGGAGCCAGCGTGTCTGACGCCGAGCCCGTGGACGTGACGATCGCCATCCTCACCTACAACGGCGAGGAGTACCTCGCCCGCATCCTCGAGATGATCCGGCGCCAGGACTACCCCGGGTCGGTGGAGGTGCTGGTCATCGACTCGGGGTCAACGGACCGGACGCTGAGCATCGTCCGCTCGTTCCCAGAGGTGCGGCTCCATGAGATCCCGAATTCGGAGTTCGGTCACGGCCGCACCCGGAATCTGGCTGCGCAGCTGGCCACGGGCCGCTTCGTCGCCTACCTGACGCACGACGCGATCCCCGCCTCCGAGTCATGGTTGCGCGAATTGCTCGCACCGTTCGAGCTCGATGAGAAGATCGTCGGCGTGATGGGAAAGCAGATCCCCCGTCCCGGCTGCTTCCCCTTGCTGAAGTACGAGATCAAGGGTGTGTTCGCCGGGTTCGGACCCGACTTCGGCACTTCGGTTTTCTACAAGGACGACTTCGTGCGCGACGAGGGCGTGATGGGCGCGATCAGCTTCTATTCCGATGTCAACTCGGCAGCCCGTCGCGACTTTTTGCGGGACGTCGTTCCGTACCGGGACGTGCGCTACGCCGAGGACCAGCTCTTCGGGCGCGACCTTCTCGAAGCGGGCTACCGCAAGGCGTACGCCGGCCGCGCGGCGGTCGAGCACTCAAACGACCTCACCCGAGCCGAGTACAAGCGCAGGGTCTTCGACGAGACCGTGGGGCTCCGGCAGATCGGGTTCCCGATCCCGCCCATGACGAAGTCCGCTCAGCTGCGGCTCACGGCGCGGGGGATCGTGGGGGACACGCTGCGGATCCTTCGGGACCCGGACTTCTCGTGGCGCCGCAAGCTCTACTGGCTGGCGCTCAACCCGCCCTATCAGGTCGTGAAGTGGCAGAGCTACCGCGACTCCACCCTCATCGATGTGAACGACGAGAAGGCCGTTCGCGCCGGCTCTCTGGAGCATTCCCGCAAGACCTCGGCGTAGGCAGGTCAGCGGAGGGCGCGCGCCACCTCTGCGGCGATGCGCTGGCGGCTCGTGCGTTCACGGACCCCGCGCATCGTCTCGAGGCCCGACTGCCATGCTGGCGAGCCGAAGTCGTCGCGCAGCCGCTCAAGTTCGGCGACGATGGCCGCATCGTCCGGCTCGCCCGCGATGAGATACGGGTAGTCGTCGCCCAGCCAGTGCAGCGCCTCCACCTGGCCGCGCTGAATCAGGATGTTGCACCCCGCATGCGCGGCCGTGAACCCTTTGAGGAACGGCTTGTGCAGGTCGGCTGCCCGGAAGCGGCGAACAGCGTAGTGGAGGTTGAACTCGGGCACGCGGGCAAGCCAGGCGGGGTCCTGACGAGACGTGTCGACCAGCACCGGGGTGACGATCTCCTCGATTGCCGGCGAGAGAACAGCGTTGACGAGCTCTCCGAAATACCCGGCGCGCAGCCGATCGGCCGGCCGGTCGCCGGCCGCGGCCGCATCCAGGCGAGGATCGACGTGGTGGTTCACCAGCAGCACCTCGATGCCCGGGTGGTCGCGTTGGAGATCGAGGAACGCGGTGATCGAAGCGGCCACCAGAGCGTCGGCGAATCCTGTCGTCGGTGGCGGAGCTTCATCCACCACGTCGAACAGCATCCGGTTGCCCGCGTCCCTCAGCGCCTGGAGACGTTCCGCTGTCGCGACCTTCAGGGCGCCCTTGGTCAGGAACAGGGTCGCATTGCGGAAGTCGTCGGTCAACGGCCGGTAGGACACCTCGGCGGTGCGACCGAGCGCGTCGGACGCCAGCAGGGAGAGCTGCTCCCCTCGCATCACGGTCGAACCTGCTCCTGCAAATTCCTCGGCGTACACGAAATGGATCCGGCGCACGCGTGTGAACATGGCGTCGAGTCTAGCCCGGTAGAGTTGTTGGGATTTCTCTGCCGGCCGACAAGGACGTCCTCCCGGCACCCACCCGAAGAAAGAGGCCCCATGACACCGCGCCGCGCGGTCTATACCGCCCTGCTGGGCGACTACGAAGAAATCAGCGAGCAACCGGTCGCCGCGCAGACCGACATCCCGTTCATCTGCTTCACCGACCGCGATGATCTCGTCAGCGAAACGTGGACCATCGTCAAGGTCGACATCCCGTTCCGCTTCGACCTCGTGCGCAGCCAGCGGCACTACAAGATCCAGGGACATCCGATGTTGGAGGAGTTCGACGAGACTCTGTACATCGACAACTCGGTGCTGTTGGAGGCGACGCCGGACACGATCCTCGACGAGTGGCTGAGCGATGCTGACTTCGCAGCACTGCAGCACAGCTGGCGCGACCGTGTCATCGATGAGTTCGATGAGATCGTCCGGCTCAACTACGACGACGCCGGACGGGTCAACGAGCAGCTGCTCCACTATGCGGAGGCCTACCCGGACGTCTTGCTCGAGCATCCGTTCTGGAACGGAATGCTCGCGCGGCGCCGGACGCCCGAGGTCGCCGAGACCATGCGGATCTGGTTCGAGCACGTGCTGCGGTACTCGCGCCGCGACCAGCTGTCGGCGAACGTGGCGTTCTCGATCGGTCCCGTGGCGGTGAAGCCAATCGCGCAGGACAACAACGTGTCGACCTGGCACCGCTGGCCGGTCGACGTGAAGCGACGGGCCGCGATGAGCACGGTCACTGGCCGACGCACGGGACCGCTGCTGGCCGAGGTCGCGCGTCTGGAGCGCGAGGTCGCCGCCCAGGTGTCGCGGGCCGACGAGCGAGAGCGGGAGACGGAGGACGCGACTCGCCGCGCAGCGGAGGCGGAGCAGTTCCGTGCTCAGGCGGAGGAGCGCATGACGCAGGCAGAGGCGCGCGCAGCCGAGGCAGAACGGCGTCTCGCGAGCATGGCGGCCAGCTTCTCATGGCGGCTGTCCAGACCGATCCGGATCGTCGGAATGGGCGTGCGCCGCATCAAGTCTGGAGGGCGGACCGATTAGGGTTCTCGTCACCGGCGCGGCCGGTTTCATCGGAAGCAACCTCGTCGAGGGCCTGCTGCAGCGCGGCGACGAGATCGTCGGGCTCGACGCGCTCACCGACTACTACGACCCCGCGATCAAACGCGCCAATGTCGAGCGCCTCTCGTCACCTCGTTACCGCTTCATCGAGGGCGATGTCGCCGATCTGGATGGAGAGACGCTCGCCGGTTACGAAGTTGGAGCTGTTCTCCACCTGGCCGGCCAGCCGGGAGTCCGCGGCTCCTGGGGTGAGCAGTTCGGGGCATACACACACGCAAACGTGCTCTCGACGCAGCGTCTGCTGGAGGCCGTCAAGGCCGTTCCCGGCGTCCGTCTGATCTACGCGTCCTCCTCCTCTGTCTATGGGCAGGCGGAGACGTACCCGACGACCGAGGAGACCCTGCCCGCTCCCTACAGCCCGTACGGTGTGACGAAGCTGGCCGGGGAGCATCTGGTGGGGCTCTACCGGGCGAACGACGGTCTCGACACCGTCGCATTCCGGTTCTTCACCGTGTACGGACCGGGCCAGCGGCCGGATATGGCCTTCACGCGCTTCCTCAGGGCGGCGCGCGACGGCGAGAGCATCCGGGTCTTCGGAAACGGTGAGCAGATCCGAGATTTCACGTACGTCGGCGACATCACCTCCGCGCTGATCGCTGCTCTCGACGCCGATCAGCCGCTTCCGCCCGTCATGAACCTCTCCGGTGGCTCGAGCGTCTCGGTGAACGAGGTCCTCGACGTCGTCCGCTCCGTCACCGGACTCGATGTCGCGGTGAGGTACGAGCCGCACGTCCGTGGCGACGTGTTCCGCACGGGCGGCTCCAGCGAGAAGGCGCAGACCGCGCTCGGTTGGCATCCTCGGACGACTTTGGAGAGCGGACTCGAGCGCCAGTGGGGCTGGGTCCGCGGGCTGGGTGCCTGACGCTCAGGAGTCAAGCGACTGTGACTCTTGTCGCGCCGGGAGACTTCGGGGTCTCGGCCGGACTTCAGGCTTCGCGAGCCGGCTCGTCGACGGCGACCCGGACATCCAGCCGGACCAGGCCGGAGCCGTGCTGCGGCTGGTCCACCTCGAAGGTCGCGGCCGGGTTGAGCCGGTCGAGTGACCGTCCTGCCTTCTCTTCCAGGCTGCCGCGGACGATGTAGTTGCCCGAGCCCAGCGTGTGGTTGGGGAACGAGAAGTCGACCGAATGGTCGCCCGGCGTGGTCGGCAGGTCGATGTCGAGCATCTTCGTGTTGACTCCGTATACCGGCTGGCCGGTCGAGGTCTCGATGGCGATGCCGGCGACGAGCGGGTTCTGCGGAGCCGAGAGCGTGTAACGGTACCGCAGGGTGAGATCGCTCGCGGCTCGCACGATGATGCGCTCCTGGTCGAACTCCGCCGAGGCGACGTCGATGCCGGCGATCCTGGCCTCTGGCTCGACGAGCTCGCCGCCGTGGACGCGCTCGTGCTCGAGCCGCTCCTGCTCGAAACCGAAGCGGAGCACTCGGAGTCCGTCGGCGGGATCGCCGTCGAAAAGCATGTTGCCGTGGTTCAACACGACCACGCGGTCGCAGAGGCGGCCGACCTGCTCGGCTGAGTGGCTGACGAGAACGATCGTGCGGCCCTCGCGCTGGAACTCCTCGATCTTGTCCATGCACTTGCGCTGGAACGGCTCGTCGCCGACGGCGAGAACCTCGTCGACCAGGAGCAGGTCGGGGTCGACGTGCACGGCGACGGCGAAGGCGAGCCGCACATACATGCCGGAGCTGTAGAACTTGACCTGCGTGTCAATGAACGACTCGATGCCGGAGAAGTCGACGATCGCGTCGAAGTACCGGTCGGTCTCCTTGCGGGTGAGGCCGAGGATCGCCGCGTTCAGGTAGACGTTCTCGCGCCCGGTCAGATCGGGGTGGAAACCGGCGCCGAGTTCCAGCAGGGCGGCCATGCGGCCACGTCGCGTGACCGAGCCGGTGGTCGGCTGGATGATGCCGCCGACGACCTTGAGCAGTGTGCTCTTGCCGGAACCGTTGTGGCCGACGAGGCCCACCGTGCTTCCGACCGGAATGTCGAGGTCGATGTCGCGCAGAGCCCAGAAGTCGTCCTTGTGACGACGTGAGGCGCTGAAGTTGACCAGACGCTCCTTGAGCGACTTGTCCTTGTGGAGGACGAATCGCTTGGAGACACCGCTGGCGCTGACGAGGGAGGGCATGGACATGTTCTCAGAGCTCCTGTGCGAAGTTGCCCTGCAGGCGGGAGAAGACCCGCTGCGACAGCCAGAGCAGGACGATGCTCACGACAAGGGTGATGAGGAGGCGGATGCCGAGGTTGGGCGGCCAGGTCTGGGCGAGCGCGCCCGTGCTGGTGGACCCGGCCGTCCACAGCGCCTTCTGCATCGCGATGACGGCGATGGTGACAGGGTTCGCCAGGTAGATCTGCTCGAGCCAGTTGCCGTGCAGCAGCTTGTTCACGTACGTGAATGAATAGACGATCGGCGATGCCCAGAAGAGGATGAGGATCGCGATCTCCACCAGGTGCTGGGTGTCGCGGAGATAGACGTTCACCGCCGAGAGGAACAGGCCGATCGCGGTCGCGAAGACCACGAGCGTCACCACGGCGAGCGGTGCGAGTAGCAGGTTCAGGTTCCAGGCGAACGGGACGGAGGCGAGCAGCGCGATCGCGATGACCAGCACGACGAGCTGGACGAGGAAGTTGAACATCGCGCCGCCGATGGCGCTCAGCGGGAAGATCTCGCGAGGCAGATACACCTTCTTGACCAGCCCTGCGTTCGCCAGGATGGCCGTCGTGCTTCCGGTGACAATCTCGGCGAAAAGGCCCCACATGGTCAAGCCGATGAACACGAAGATCGCGAAGTCGGGGGTGGCGCGGGCGGCGCCGAGGACCTGGCCGATCGCGAAGTAGTAGATAAGCAGCTGCGCGAGCGGGCGGAAGAGGCTCCACACGATGCCGAGGGAACTGTCCTTGTAGCGGGCCTTGAGCTCGCGCCGGACAAGCAGTCCGAGCAGCTCGCGGTGGGCCCACACATCGGCGAGCGAACGGCGCGTGCCTCGGACGAAGCCGGACTTCTGTCCGACGTGCTCCATCGGGAGCGTCTCGATCACCGCTGCGCGCGTGTCCGCATCCACAGGTGTAGTCATTTGGTCTACCTCGAATGGGATCTGGGGTGCGACGGGACACCCCGAGCACGGAGAAGAGTCTAACGCCGAGCGACCCGGGAGTTTGCCGAGGATGGGGGTGTGGCTACGCCGCCGCCCCCGTCGGGAAGGCGGCGCCGAACGACGCCGCGACGTCCAGGTAGGTCTGTCCTCCGGCCAGCTGGGCGAATCGTGCCATCGACGAGACGGGATGCTTCTTCCCGTCCCCGTTGAGGTAGTAGATCGAGCCGTCAGGTGTGCGGATGAACGCCGTTGCGTCTATCCCCTTCTTCACCAGACCGCAGGTGAACTGGTCGAGTTGTACCGTCGTGAAGGGGTAGAGCGGGGCAGTGGTCGCGCTCAGCGCATGGATGGAGCCCCCGGCGCTCACGTATTTCGTGGTCCCGCACTGCACTCCGAAGTTGAGGAGCGTAGACGAGGTGGGGTAGGCGGCAAGGCGGTCGTCCGACGTGAAGGTGAACGACGTGAAGCCGGCCTCGGTCGCGGGGTCGAAGGTCGAGAACGGGATCTTGTTGGTGACTCCGTTGACCAGATACACGGTGGCGCTGCTCACATTGCGCACGAGCGTGCCCGATTCGAGCGCCACGGGCCCGACGGGCAGGGACGCGATCACCGACTGGGGAACGGTCGTGATGGTAGGCGTCTTGCCCGCCGACAGTGCGAGCAGTGCGTTCCACGAGCTGATCGGGCGGATGTCGTTGGGCATCACGAGGTAGACGGTGCCCCCCGACGCGGACATGATCGCGGTGCCTGCCTGGATGGGCGCGGCCGTCGGGTACAGGCCGAGGATCGCGGCCGGCACCGTCAGGGTCGCGAACGACGCGCCGCCCACCCCTGCGGGCCAGGTATGGATGCCGTCGCCGGCCACGACGCTGATCGAGCCGTCCTGGGCGGATTTGAATGCGCCGGTGAAGGGAGCCCCCGCCGGCAGAAGCGCGATGCTCTGCGAGCTGAGGCTGCCTGCCGCCTTCGAGGTCACCGCCAGCGTCGCCGCGCTCGGGTCGATCGGAGAGGCCTTGCCTCCGGTCAGGATGACGCCGCCGCTTCCGCCCCGTAGGGACACGACCGCGTCGTTGCGGACGACGGGCTGCCCGAACGGGAGATAGCCGACAGCCCCGGCGGACAGACTGTTGACCCCCGCGTTGATACCCGCTTGCGACAGCGAGGTCGAGTCCAGCACCTCGTGCTTCGAGCCGCCTGCGATCTGATAGAGCGGTCCGCCCGCCGAGGTGATGAGCGGGGTGGCGTACGGCCCCGTGACGAAACGAGCCGCCTGCTGCGCGTTCAACTGGACGTATCCCGTGGAGTCGCAGGATCCGCCGTAGTCGGAGACCAGTGAACACGAAGTGATGGGCAGCTTGATCCCTGAGTCGAAGAAGTAGATCGACCCGTCCGGCCCGCGGATGATGCGAGACGCGGCCTGGGCTGTCCTGAACTGATCGAGGTAACTCTGCCCGACGTAGGCGACCGAACCGAGCGGTGAGAGCGCCTGGAGCATGTCCTGATTCGTTACGGGGTACTTGGTGCTGCCAGAGACCAGGTAGACCGACGGATTGGCCACCGTGCGTATCAGGCTCGAACTGAGACCGAAGGTCTGCAGCTCGAGGGCGCTTCCGTTGAAGACATCCTGGTCGCCGGGGAACACACCGGTACTGCCGTACTGCCACAGTGTGTAAGTGGACCACCCCGCGGGGAGGGTCCCCGCGCCATCGGAGAGGTTGCTGGGGTACCGGGCGATGAAGAGCGGGCTCGCAGAGAAAGCCGAGCTGTTCCCCGTGCAGGTAATCCACCAGTTCGTCGTGGAGTAGATGGCAGGAAGGCGACCCGTGCGCAGCCGGACGGTGTTGGAGAAGTCCGCGATCCAGTTCACCATCGCCGCCTGGCTCAGCCCGTAACACGTCGGTCCGTAGGGGTTGTACTCGATGTCGAGCAGGGGAGGCATGGTCCGACCGTCGGACGTGCCCTGGCCGCCGTGGTCCAGGAACCAGTTGGCCTGGGCTGCGCCGGTCGACGTGTTCGGCGTCGCGAAGTGGTAAGCCCCGTGGAGCAACCCGGCGTTGTAGGAGCCGGCGTACTGGGAGGCGAACTGGCTGCTGACGTAGTCCGTGTCCTCCGTCGCTTTGACGTAGGCGAACTTCGCCCCCTGGGACGCGATCCGCGACCAGTCGGCCGTGCTGAGAACCTGCCAGCCGCTCACGTCGAGGCCGTCGATGCCGGGAGGTCCGCCGATCACCGAAAGCGTCTGGGTCTGCTTCTTCGATCGAGGAAAATCGGGGTCGAACGTCTCGAGCGTGGATCCCATGCTGTGGTTCCGCGCGGCGTTCTGCGTCGCCAGCGACGGGTCGGGTGCGATCACCTGGCTGCCAGGGCCGGTGGACTCCGTGACGGGGTCGGTGATGCCGGTCACCGTGTCCGGAGAGGGGGACCCCGTGACCGTACTCGGCGTGGCAGGTGTCGTGCCGGTCTGCATGGCTGTGATGCCGATGGTCAGGGCAGCGATCACCGCGATTCCTGCCGTCCCTGCCATGAGCGTCCGCGAGCTGGAGCGCATGGGGACTCCGTTCCGTTTGTCGGTATGCCAGGCAGACTAGTACACGCGTTCCACCCCTCCCTGTCGCCGCGCAGGTCAGACCTTCGTTTGGCGGACATCCGTCGTCGGGCGCCCCCCTCATTGGGGACTTCATCGCGTTCATCCACGCCTCGATCGATTGACGCCGAGGGTACGCTGGGAGAGCCGCCGGCTGCGCGCCCCGACATGAGGACCTCATTATGCGACCACGATCCCTCCGGCCCGCCATCGTCGGCGGCGTCGTTCTCATCGGGTGCCTGCTGTCCGCGTGCAGTTCCCCTGAAGGAGCACCGGCCGCGACGAGCACGCCCGGTACGTCGCCGTCCTCATCGGCCTCGAAGGCCTCCACGCCGTCGCCGAGCGCGACGATCGAGCCCGTCGTGGTCGTCGCCGCCGTGGACCCGGATGGCAAGCACCTGACGGCCTCTGGATACGTGCAGGGGCTGGTCGAGGAAAGCGGTACCTGCACCTTCGTGTTCTCGCGCGAGGGCTCCGCCGATGTCCCGGTGCAGCACGACGCCGTCGCCGACAGGCAGACCACGTCCTGCGGCACGGTGCAGCCGGACCTGTCGCAGTTCACCCGCGGGACGTGGAACGTCGTCCTCCGCTACGCGAGCGGCGGCCGGACCTACACCTCGCAGGCCAGCCAGGTGGAGGTCCCGTGATGCGTGCGCGGTGGATCGTCGCAGCCGTAGTCGGCGCCCTTGTCGGCGGCCTGATGACCGTGACGGGCGGAATGACGACTCCGGCCCCACAGGCGAGCGCTGCGGACGCCCGCAACTTCGACCCGGGCAACATCATCAGCGATGCCCTGTTCTTCGACGGCGGTGCGTTGAACGCGAGTCAGGTGCAGGCCTTCCTGAACGCGAAGGTTTCGTCGTGCCGCCCGGGCTACACGTGCCTCAAGGACTACACCCAGGCGACCACGAGCAAGGCCGCCGTCTCCGGACGCTGCGACGCCTACAACAGTCAGGGCGTGGAATCCGCTGCGATGATCATCGCCAAGGTCGGAGCCGCGTGCGATGTCAGCCAGAAGGTCATCCTGGTGCTGCTCGAGAAGGAGCAGAGCCTCGTCAGCGACACCTGGCCCGGCACCGGGCAGTACCGGAGCGCCACCGGATACGGCTGTCCGGACACCGCAGCGTGCGACAGTCAGTACTACGGGTTCTTCAACCAGGTCTATAACGCAGCGCTGCAGTTCAAACGCTATGCCGCGTCGCCCGACAGCTGGAACCACATCGCCGGGCGGGTCAATCAGATCCGGTACAGCCCGACGGCCTCCTGCGGATCGAGCGCTGTGTACATCCAGAACCAGGCGACCGCGGGGCTCTACAACTACACCCCGTACCAGCCGAACGCTGCGGCTCTCGCCAACCTGTACGGCACGGGCGACGGGTGCAGCGCGTATGGCAATCGCAACTTCTGGCGGCTTTATACCGACTGGTTCGGATCGACCACCGGCGTCGCCAACCTCGCCCGCACCCTCGACAACTCGACGGTGTACGTGCTCAGCGGTACCAGCAAGTATCCCGTCGGCGGCCTCGACCTTCTCAGCGCGCTCGCTCCGCTCGGGCCCGTCGCGTATGTCTCGCAGAACTACCTCGACAATTTCGCCACCGGCCCGCAGGCGGGACGCGTCCTCCGAGCCGCAAACGGGACCATCTACTTCTTCGACTCGGGGATGAAGCTGGCCTTCGGCAGCTGTGGCCTGGTGACCGACTATGGCGGTTCGTGCTCCGGAACCGGATACATGCAGTTGACGGATGCGCAGCTCGCGCTCTTCCACACGGGACCTAACATGACGTCTGTCATGGGCACGACGACGGGCGCTCGCTACTACGTCACGCTCGGCACGAAGCGGGAGATCCTCGACGACGCATCCCAGACGGCTGCCGGGATCCCGCTCGGCTTCAACGTGCTCTCGGATGCCTCGCTCGGCGGCCTCGCCCTCGGCACCCCGATCCTGCGGGACCAGGCGTTCGTGCAGAGCCGCGGAACCATGAGCTATTCGTTCCTCTCCGGTGGTGCGGCGTACGGCGTCGCTACGGGGGCGACAAGTGTCGCTGGGCTTCCGGGGCGCGTGAACGGTACCCTCTCGGCGGCGAGCATTACGAAGATCCCGGCCAGCCCGACGCCGTTCGCGGGCGTCATCTCTGTCGCGGGCAGCAGCACCGTCTCGGTGCTGACCTCCGGCGGTCGCCTCGACTGGGTCGGCGGTGGGGGCGGCACGCTCTCGTCGGTTCCCGTGACCACCACGATGCTGGCGACTTACCCCGCGGTCGGCAGTGTCGACGTGGGGTCCTTCCTCAAGGGGTCGACGCCGACTGTCTACGTCGTCGGCCCGAGCGACCTGAAGCCCGTCTCCTCGTGGGACGCTCTGGTCGCGCTGACGCCGAAGGGGAGTGACCCCGTCATCCGGAACGTCGCCGACTCGGTGCTGACGACGTTGCCGAAGGGCCCGACCGCCCTCACCTCCGGAACGCTCGTCCGCAGCAACGCCGATGCGACGGTGTACCTGGTCAACGGGCTGACGAACAAGATCCCCTTCACCTCGTTCGACCTGACGTCGTCGATCGGGATCAACGGCTTCTCCTTCGTCTCGGACGCCGTCCTCGCCGGGTATCCGAAGTCTGCCGCGTTGCTCGGCTATGGGATCACCTGTGGCACCACCGATTACGTCGCGGCGTCGGGGACACTGCGCGCACTCGACGGAACGACCAGGCCGTTGTATCCGCTCACCTTCACGAAGCTCGACAGCTACACCTGCGCCCAGCTGGCCGTCGGTAAGCCGGCGACGAAGTTCGTCCGTACGCCGAACGGATCGATCTATCTGCTCGACGGGGGCACGAAGCGACCGATCTCCTCGATGGATCGCTTCAATGCCCTCGGAGGTGCGGCGGGCTGGGTCGACGTGACCGCGGGACTGGCAGCCACTATCCCCAACGGCACCGCCGCCTGATCAGCGGCTCAGTGCGACCGTCTGGGGGAGGAATCTCCTGTCGACGCCCTTCAGCGCCTTGACCGCCACGATCGAGGCCCCGACGATGACCACGATGAAGGCGGCGCACAGCACGATCCACGTGCCCGGCGGCTGCCACTTCGGGTGCAGCAGGAGCACCGGCAGGTAGACGGCGTCACCCACCACGTATCGCTTGATCGTCACCGCGAACGCGAAGAAGTGTCCGAAGGCCATGAACCAGACGGCCATGGTGGCGACCCGGCGGAGCGGAACCGCGGGGATGCCGTAGCCGGAGCGGTCGAGCACGATGCCCGCAGCAAGGAGGAGGGTGATCACGATGGCGAGCGTGTATCGACCCTGCCAGATGAACCCGGCTCGCGTGATGACCGCCGCCTGTGCGATGGCGGGAACGAGCACCAGAGCGGCGACGAGCAGGATGAGCGACCAGCGGCGGGCTCCGATCCCTATGGCCAGAGCCGCCACCACAGTGCCGAGCATCAGCGACGCCCAGACGATGAGGGTGAACGACGGGGCCGGGGTGTCGACCCATCCGAAGAAGCCGATCCAGCCGATCCCGTAGTCGAACGTGTGCTGGATCATGTACGTGAACCCGTCGCGGAAGGTGGTCCCCGCACCGTTGAACTGCTGCGGCTGAGCCGTCAGCGACGGGTGGATGTAGTACAGGAACTCGAGGATGCAGGCGAGCGCGGCTAGCCCGATCGCGACCCACACCGACGGCAGCCGGACAAGACGCTTGAGGATCGCCCGCCGAGAAAGCAGCAGTGCGGTGACGACCACCATCAACACCCAGAGCAGCGAGATGTTCCGCGTGGCCGTCAGCAGCACCGTGGAGAGCACGATCCCGCCCAGCAGCTCGATGAGCCGGGCACCCCGGATCATGCGCGACCCGACGACGACGAGCCCGGACAGCAGCGCTCCGGCGGAGATCGCCTCGATGCCGTTCGGGTTCAAGGTGCCGCCCAGGTAGAACACCATCGGTGTGGCCGCCACGAACGCGGCGAAGTACGCCCAGCGGGGCCGGGCGAGCTGACTCAGCGCCATGAAGATGAAGCCGAACATGGTCGCGCACATCAGCGAGTTCATCCCACGCATGGCGTAGAGGGCCTTGCTGCCATCGAGGAACAGGCTCGGCAGGCCCGTGACTGCGTAGAACACGGGACTGTTCGCGGCGGCGGTGTGGCCTGTCTCGACGATGCGGTCCGGGTCGCCTGTGATGGGGGGGACGCAGCTCGCGGGCACGTTCGGCCGGAAGGCGTAGCAGCTGACGCCCAGGATCCAGGTGTCGACGTATTCGGGCACCTTCGCCTCGGACATCCGGCGATTGCCGTCCCAGGGCTGAGTGAAGACCTGCCCGCGGGCGACGGCAGCCGCCCGCACCAGGTGCGTCGGTTCGTCCGGCGAGGAACCGATCGGGGATGCCAGGTTCCATAGCAGCATCGGCAGCAGCGTCAGGACGAACCCGAGGCCGAAGACACCCCAGCGGTTGCCGGTGATAGTCGGGATGAAGCGTCGCCTGGTCGGGCTCTCGGCCATCAGTGGGGTGAACCGCCTTCCGTCGTCGGGAGCATATGAGGGTGGCATCACCCACCCCAGGTTAGGGCATGGTCCGTGTGAGATGCTGGAGGCGCCATGACAGCCTCCGCGCCGACGATCTCCGTAGCTCTCTGCACCTACAACGGGAGCGCATACGTGGAGCAGCAGCTCCGGAGCATCCTGCAGCAGACCCACCCAGTGGACGAGGTCGTGGTGGCCGATGACGGCTCGGGCGACGACACGCTCGCCGTCGTCGAGCGGGTGTTCGAGGGCGCAGGCGGCACCCCACGGCTCGTCGTGCTGCCCGGGGTGGGGCGGCACGGAGTGACCGCGAACTTCGAGCGGGCGATCCTGGCCACCACGGGCGATCTCATCGCTCTGTGCGACCAGGACGATGTGTGGCGCGCCGACAAGATCGAGCGCATGGCCGCCATCTTCGAGGACCGTCCGGACCTGCTTCTGGCCTACAGCGACGCGAGGCTGATCGACGCGGCGGGGCGTGACCTCGGCGGCACTCTCTTCGGCCAGCTCGAGGTTGATGACGGACTGCTGGCCCGGATCGCTTCGGACGGGGCATTCCCCGAACTCCTCCGGCGAAACACCGTCACGGGTGCCACCGTCGTCTTCCGCCGCGCCCTCGTGGCCGACGCCGCGCCATTCCCTGAGCTGTGGGTGCACGACGAGTGGCTGGCGATCCTCGCCGCTGCACTCGGGTCCGTCCGTGGCCTGGGTCTGCCGCTGATCGACTACCGCCAGCACGGTGCCAATCAGATCGGTGTCCAGGCTCCGACCGTACGGCGGAAGATCGCCAGGGTCCTCCAAGCTCGGGGCGACAGGAACAGGAACCTCTGGCGCCGGTCCGAGCTGTTGCGTGAACGGCTCATCCTGCTCTCCCCGCGCGTCCGTGCCCGGGACCTCGAGCTGGTGGACGGTAAGCTGCGACACGAGAAGTTCCGAGCCCAGCTCCCCGGCAACCGCGTGCGCCGGGTGATCCCGGTCCTCCGAGAGGCGGCCACAGGTCGCTATGCGCGGTTCGCGAGCCGTGGAAATGCAGACATCTTCAGGGATCTCCTTCAACCCTCATAAAGCAAAGGCGGCAGATGCTCCAGAGTGCGACAGAAGCAGATATGCGTCGGCTCCGGCTCCCGTCGGCGGCCATCTGGGCGACTGCCGGAGTCGAGGTCGTGCTGGTCGTCCTCGGAGGGGCCACGGGCGTCCAATGGCCGTTCTTCCTGGTCAGTGCGCTCCTGGTACTGCTCGCGCTCGGGCAGTTCCTCGGATGGGCTCTTGCGCTCGCCACCGAGATCATCGGAGCCTTCGCAGTGCTCGCCCTCCTCATGCCGCTCTACCCTGTGGCGCACCTCGGGCTGGAGTGGTCGAACATCGTCGTGTGCGCCGTCCTCGCGTCCGGCGCGCTGGCGGTCATCTCGAAGCGCAAGGGAGCCCTCCGCGTTCCCGGCCGCTCCGCCACCTGGCTGTTCGCTGCGACCATGGTCGTCCCCGCGCTGGGTGTCGCCGCCACCGTCTTCTCGATCGTCGCCTACGGCGGCGGTCATGTGTCCTGGGTGATGGGCAACGACTCGGTCTGGAACACCGTAGCCGCCCGTCTCTTCGTGACCGACGGCGGCCTCGTCGCCTCGGTGCACCCGAATCCCAGCCCGTTCAGCAACGAGCTGATGGCTTCGGCGATGGCCCCCGGCCGCGGGCGTCTCGCGCCGTCCGATCTGCTCGGGCACGACATCCTGAGGATCATCCAGCTGTGGCTCTTCCTCACCTTCCTGGCAAGCGCCCTCTCGTCGCTGGTGGTCGCCCGCGAAATCGCGCCCGAGCGACGCTGGGCGCGTGCGATAGCTGCAGTCGCCGCCGGTGTGATCCCGTTGCTGTGGTACGTCAGCGGATTCTCGTACAGTTACGGGTTCGTCAACGTCACGGTGTCGCTCGTCGTCATGCTCTGCATCTGGATCGTGTGGCGGGAGTCCGGGAGGCGTCCCCTTGTCGGCGTGAGCAGTCTCCTGCTCGCGACCACGCTGATGCTCGCCGTCTGGGCGCCGCTTGCGCCCATTCCTGCCTTGCTGGTGGTCACCGCCGCAGTCGCCGGCTGGCGCGACTGGCGTGTCGCGGTTCGCTGGCCCGGGGCGCTCCTCATCGGGCTCGCCGTCCTCCAACTGCTGGCCTATGTCCTTCTGGTCACCCTTCCTGACCTGCGCCGTGACGGGCAGGCTCTGGGCGGTGGAGGAGCGATGGTTCCGATCGGTCCGGCGTCGCTGGTCATCGCCGGCATCGTGACATTCACACTGGCGAGCATCGGTGCGGCCGGCCGCCGCCAGCGCCGCACATTCGCGGGCGTCTGCGTCATCATCGTCGCCGGGGGAGCGGCCGTCGCCTGGCTCTCCCACCAGGCAGCGGCACGCGGAGGGTGGGGCTACTACTCGGCCAAGCTCACCTGGCAGCTGACCATCCTCGCCCTGGTGATCGCGGCGGCGCTGATCGTGGGCTGGCTCAATGTGGCGGGCAAACGGATCATCGAGTCAACCGCGATCTTCGTCGCAGCGGGCGCTATCGTCACCTTCGTGGCGGGACAGGTGCCGCCCTCCGTGTGGTCGGCGCGCCAGGTTCTCCCGGCACTGAGCATCGGCCGCGTCGGCGGGATCAGCGCCAACGATCAGGAGGCGGCGGTCCTGTTCGCTATCTCGGACCCCGGCAAGAAGTCGCTCGCTGTGCAGTACTACACGGACCCGTTGCGGGATCTCTTCATCAACGGATGGCTGATCCAGGAGCACTCGGACCTCAGCGCCGATCCTATGCGCGACAACGCATACTTCCTCGACACCAGCAAGATCGACCAGGTGTGCTCGGTCGTCAACCAGTGGGGCGGCCATGTGGACGTCTACACCCGGAACCCGCAGCTGCAAGACGAGCTTGCGACACAGTGCCCGGATGCCGATATCACGGTGCGCACCGGCGAGGTGGGCACCTCTTCGAGGTGACCCCGGTGGAGTTGCTCAGTGACGCTCGCCGTCCGGATCGCTCGACGTCGCCTCGGATCGGGCCTCGAGGTCGTTGATCCGAAGTCGGAGCAGCACGACCTCTTCGGCGAGTGTGCGCGTCTTGTCTTCCAGGGTGGTGAGTTCGGAGCTGTGCTGGATGCATACCAAGAAGAGAACCGCAATGCTGACGAAGAACACCAGGTTGACCGGCGCGCCGACACCGAAGACCTCGGCAGCCCAGTTGAGCACTTGAGGGAATATCCCGACGATCAGGGCGACGACGCCGGCGAGCAGCCACCACACGGCATGCCGCTCGCGCATCCGCTTGCGGCGCATCATCTCGATGACAACGGTCAGGGTGATGAGGGCGGCGACGATGCCCAGGATGTACGCGGTGAGGGTCATGCTTCCACCTGCTGCTCGGGACGCGCGATCGGACGGAAGAGGGCGAAGCCCAGCGCAAGGAACACGCGGCCGAGGTAGGTGGCCGCCTTAAGCGGGTTGTGGGACGGAACTCCTGCGGTTCGAGGACGCATCGACACGGGGATCTGAGTGATGACACACCCCGCGCGCATCGCGATCACCAGCGCCTCGATGGTGTCGCCGAGATACTCGGCGGGATAGTTCGACGCGAACAACGCGACCGCTTTGGGACCGCTCGCCTTGAAGCCGCTCGTGGTGTCTGTGAGGGTCGTCCGTGCCGAGCGGCTCAGCGTGGAGGAGAGCACCTTCATCGCCCACTTGCGGGGGCCCTTGACCTCGTACGCACCGCTACCGGCGAAGCGGGCGCCGATCACCAGGTCGGCATCGGCGAGGGCGGTGAGGAGCTGGGGGACGTTGGCGGGGTCGTGTTGACCGTCCGCATCGATTTGGATGACGTTCCGGAAGCCGTGGCTAATTGCGTACTTGAACCCGAACCGCATGGCACCGCCCACGCCGAGGTTGAACGGCAGGACCGCGACGGTCGCCCCCGCCTCCTGCGCGACGATCGACGTCGCATCAGTGGAACCGTCGTCGACGACAAGGCACGCGACGCCGGGGAGGGTGGTCAGGATCTCGCTGACGGTCGCTCCTACGGAGGCCTCTTCGTTGTACGCGGGAACGACGATGAGGGTCTGCTCCAGCGGTGTAGCCATGATGCCGGAAGTCTAACAGTGGCGCGGTCCGGTCACCGGGAGGGGGACCATCCCGTGATCGCGTGACGGGCAAGCGAGCGCAGCCCGCGCGCGTTGCGCAGGGCGGAGGGAACGCGTGTGACGGCATTGAACCGGGAGGACCAGTGGGCGCGCGCGACCTGAGCCGCGCGCCGCCAGCCGCGTTCGTCGAGGACGGCCGCACTGCTGAGGAAGAACGCGCGCTCCTCGTCGAAGCGTGTGCCGTCGCTCGCCGTCCAGGAGGAGACGCTGGCGCCATGCCGGCGGTAGCGGAAGACGGCGTCCGGCAGCACCACCAGGGCTCCGCCGTCGAGGACGATCTCGAGCTGCAGGTTGAGGTCGAGCACCACCTCGAAAGCAGCGTCGAAGCCGTGCCGGCGTACGGCGTCGGTGCGCCAGAGGATCGATGGGAAGTACGTCCAGTTGCCCCGCAGCAGGCTCACGGCGAGCTCCTCACCGCGCATGATCTGCTCGCCGGGCGCCTTCGGCCGGTACCAGCCCTTCACCCGATCAGGGAGTGGGAGACACGGCCGGCCCTCGCCGTCGATGACCGTCACCGTCGGCTGGAAGTAGGCGGCGTCCGGATGACGTCCCACCGCTGCGCGCATCGTGGCGACGTATTCGGGCTCCAAGAGGTCGTCGCAGCCCATCAGCACGAAGTGCTCAGAGCGGACCAGCTCGACCGATCTGCTGAAGTTCCCGCTGACGCCCAGGTTGACCTCGTTGCGAAGGTAGACGATGCGGTCGTCGCCCAGCCCGGACACCCATTCGCCGGGTGCAGTGTCCGGGTAGACGTCATCGATGACGACCAGCCGCCAATCGCGGTCGGTCTGGGCCAGGACGCTCTGCACCGCGTCGCGGAACACCCCTGGGTCGCCGTAGAACGGCATCATGATGTCGATCGTCACTGCGTCCAGGCTTTCGTCATAGGGTTGGCTTGCCGCGCGCACCGCGGTCGGCATCCATCCTTTCACGCGTCATCCTGGGAGAGACCCATCACCGCCTTCGAGCCGCTGAACGAGCCCATCCCGGACGTCGAGGCCCCGACAGCTCCGCGGTCGGCGCGCTCGTCTGTCGTCTTGATCCTGGGGGCGACGGCGATCTCCGGAATCGCGGGCTACGTCGTCACGTGGCGCGTCTACACCGAGGTCGGCGCGGCCGGCTACGGCGTGTTCTCGGTGTTCTGGTCCGCCCTGTTCCTGGTCGTCGGGATCCTCTTCGGCCTGCAGCAGGAGTCGACAAGGGCGACTGCCCAGACGGTCGTCACCGAGGGTGCGGAGGTCGGAGCGCGCGGCGCCACGCGTCGCACGTCGCTGTGGGCGTTCGTTTCGGCTGCCGCACTGATAGTCGGTCTCGCGGTCGCCGCCACCAGTGTCCTGTGGGCGGTCCCGAGTCTCGGTACGGCGAATGCGGGCCTCTCGTGGTTCGTCGCGCTCGGCGCTGCGCTCAACTGCCTGGTGGCCGGAGCTTCCGGCGTCATGGCGGGAGCCGGGATGTGGCGCCAGCTTGCCGCGATCGTGGCTCTCGACGGCATCTTGCGCGTGGCCGGAGTCGTCGCGGTGCTGAGCGTGACACACAACATTGTCCCGCTTGCTATTGCCGTCATCCTGCCGTTTCCGGTGTCGCTGATCATCGTCTTCCTCACGTCGCCGCGTGCGCTCGTCGGGAATGCCCGTGTCACCATCGGTGTGCGAGCACTCGTCGCCAACACGGGCCGCACGATGCTCGCAGCCTCCGCAACGGCGGTCCTCATCAATGGGTTTCCGTTGGTGCTGTCGTTCTTCTCCGGTCCGGCGAACCACTCCGACCTGGGATCGCTCGTCCTGGCGGTGACTCTCACCCGGGCGCCGATCCTGGTGCCGCTCACCGCACTGTCCAGCTTCCTGGTCAGCAGGTTCTCTCATCACCCCGAGCGTGCGGCACGTACGATGGCCTACCTGTTCGCGGGGATCGCCGTTGTCATCCTCGTGCTGTGCGCCGTAGCGTGGCTGATCGGCGAACCCGTGATGCATCTCCTCTTCGGACCGGAGTTCGACCTGTCGGCGGGCGTGCTGGTGGCGCTCATTGCGTCCTCTGGACTCATCGGCGCGCTCTTCGTCAGTGGCTCTGCAGTGCTCGCCCGGAATCTGCACGGGCTCTACGCGCTGGGCTGGTTGGCAGCCTCCGTCGTCACCCTCGCGTTGCTGTTCGTGCCGTTGCCACTTGCAGGCCGCGCCGCGCTCGCCCTCGCCGCCGGGCCCGCCGTCGGCCTTGCTGTGCATCTCATCGGCCTGCGGGTGGTCGGCGACGGCGTCAGCTCGCGTCGCGGTGCGGCAGCCGCAGCCGCCAGCTCATCCCCTGGGACGCCTTGATCGTGCAGATGATCAGCAGCATCCAGCCGGACTCCACCAGGATCGAGCTCTCGAACACACTCGTGACGAGCAGGGCGACCAGTACGAGCGGGGCCCAGGCGTAGACGACGCTCCGACGATTGGATGCGAGGAGCCAGGAGCGGCTGAACGCCAGCGCGATCAGGACGATGAACAGCAGCAGACCGATGATGCCGACCTGGAGGTACACGTCCAGATAGGCGTTCAGGCCGTCGGAGTGGTAGACCCCGGTGTTCGCCTGGATGGCCGTGAACGGGTAGAGGTCCGTCGGCCAGGCGCCGACCCAGCCCCATCCCACCGTCTGCTGCACCGGGATGAGCTCCCAGATCTGGATCCAGAGCTGGTAGCGCACCTGGAAGTCGGAGCGCGCGTTCAGGATGTCGATGACGCGCGTGCGGTAGATGTATGCGACGACGAGCACCGCGACGGTGAGGATGGCGAGCCCCCACTGATAGTACGGCCGCTGCTGCGCCCGCGCCTTGCGCATCAGATACAGCGCAAGCGTGGCGAGCCCGACGACGACCGACACGGCGGCGATCACGGGGGAGTGGGCGAGCAGGATGCACACGCCGGCGAGTGTGATGGAGTACGCGGCGACGGGCGGACGCACCGATCGGGTCCGGAGTTCGACGAGGAACGTCACGAACGCGATGAGGGCGACGATGCTGAGCTGGTTGCGGGTGCCGAACAGTCCCTGGATGGGACCGCCCAGCCCGATGTTGCCCTGGATGCCGAGGAAGCGGATGGGCGCGTCGAGCAGCAGTCCGCTCAGCACCTCGAGCGAGAGCGAGAGGGTGAGCAGGAACCGCAGGGCGTCGCCGACGACGCGGACGATCTGGATCGCGTCGCGCACGAGCGCGATGTAGACGGCGAGGAACGCGAAGATCAGCTGGTAGATCACCCCGGTGAGCGTCGCCCACTGGTACTGGCTCCACAGGATCGAGGCGGCGCACCATCCGACGAACACCAGGGCCGAGATCGGGAGCAGGCCGTGCCACTCGATGAGCCGCCACTGCGCCGCGAACGACAGGGCGGCGAGCACCACAAGCACCGCGAGGGCGCCGATCAGTCCTGGCCAGCCGATGAGACCGCGGATGGCGTGGGTGGAGAAGCCGGTGATCACCGCGAGCAACGCCAGGGTGGAGGTGAAACGGGCGGAGCCGAGGAACTCGATGGCCGCGGGCGGCACCAGGGTTCGACGGGGCGTTGCCATGCTCACAGACTACGGGGCGGGGGCGTTCGCCGCCCGCTTGGTGGCGACCGAGAGCGCCACCAGGAGCGCCCAGCCGCCCTCGATGAGGATGCGGCTCTCGGCGAAGCTCTGAGCGATCAGAGCGCCGAGCACCAGCAGGGGCAGTAGGGCGACCGCACGGTACGGCTGGTCGTCGGCGATCGTGGAGCGCGGGCGGTCGATCGCGAGGAACCAGGCCCGGCCGAACGTGGTGAGCACCAGCAGGATGAACACGACGAGTCCGACGATGCCGAGCTGCAGCCACACGTCGAGCCAGGCGTTGTGCGCTTGCAGGTACTCGACGCCGTTCCGGGTGGCGAGCCCGTCGAAGGGCTTCACCCACGGAGCCCAGTAGCTGACCCATCCCCAGCCGAACGCCGGGCGCTCTTGCGCCAGACGGGTGACCGCCGCCCAGATGTCCAGGCGGCCGGTCAGGTCCTCGCTCTTCCCGAACAGCGCGGGGATGCGCGAGGAGAACAGCGAGACGCCGACGATCGCAGCGGCGACCACGACGATCGCCACCAGGTAGACGGGCCCGCGCCGGTCGGGGCCCGCCCGGCGCGCCCACAGTGCGAAGCCGAGCACGACCGCGGTGACGAGGGCGGCCGCGATGACCGTCGCGGACCGGGTCAGTGCCAGGGTGAGGACGGCGACGACGAGCCATCCCAACGCCGAGCCGTGACGCGTCGTCCGGTCGGCGACCTGGATGCCGAACACGACGATCGCCAGGAGCGCGATCATGGCGAGCAGGTTGCTGTTGCCCACGATGCCCTGGACCGGGCCGCCGTGGAAGAGCAGGTCACGGCTCCAGTAGAAGGCCTGGGGCAGCTTCCCCTGCGGCACCGCGTAGACCGGAGTGAGGGGGAGGACCGGCTGCCGCACGAAGATCGCGACGACGAGCTCGAAGACCAGCGACAGCCCCAGGATCCAGCGGAACGCGTTGCCGAGCGCGCTGAGCAGTCCCGGCCATCCCAGCCGCAGCCCGAGGAAGACGCCGGCGATCGTCGTCACCAGCGTCGAGAGGGCGCCGAGGGCGCTGGCGCCCGGGTACGCCGACCAGGCGATCGAGACGACGGCCAGCGCCAGGAAGAGCACGAGGGTCTTCGGGGTGGTGCGCCAGCGGAACCGCGGACGCGACCGGATGATGAGCGCCGCGCTGACGACGGCGAGCACCGCAGCCAGGAGGAAGTAGCCGGGCCAGCTGATCGTGTTGCGCCAGAAGTCTCCGGCGAACAGGGTGAAGAGCACCAGTGCGGCGAACGCGTTCTCCGCCGTGCCCGTCGCGGTGCGCGCGAAGGCGATGCGGGCGGGGAGCGTGGCGCGGGGCGTTGTCACCTGGGAAGGATAGCCGACAGCCGCCCGCGATCCCCTCGGAGGCTCAGGAGTTCGGGTGCGCGACGAACACCGTGCCCCGGCCGGTGACGGTGAGCTCCGTCTCGTCGGTGATGACCGCGGCCTCCCCGCGCGCCAGGGTCACGGAGCCGGCGCGTCCGCGGAGTTCGACCTCGCCGTCGGTGACCAGCGCGATCGCGGTGCCCGGGAGGGCCACGGTGGCGGACGCGGTCGCGGCCGTCAGCGCGATGTGCTCGAGGGCGAAGTCGGGCACGTCCGGGCGGAAGGTCTCCACCCCGGCCGCCGGGTGCTCCGGCGCGAGCGGCGTCGCCCGGATCGGCGTGAAGTCGAGCACGCTCACCAGTTCGGGCACATCGATGCGCTTGCGGGTCAGTCCGCCGCGCAGCACGTTGTCGGAGGCGGCCATGAGCTCGATGCCGAGACCGCGGAGGTACGCGTGGATGTTCCCGGCCGGCAGGTAGAGCACCTGCCCGGGGCGCAGGGTGGCGCGGTTGAGCAGCAGTGCGAGCACGATCCCCGGGTCGCCGGGGAACGCGTCGTCGAGCATGCGTACCGTGTCCGCGTCGCGGTCGTCGGGGAGCGCACGTGCCGCGCGGACCACCTCGGCGACGAGGAGGTCGACCTCCGGGTCCTCGCCGAGAAGCCACTCGGTCGCCCGCCGCAGCACGGCGCCCGGCTCGCCGACGAGGGTGCCGGCAAATCCGGCGAGGACGGCGCCCCCGGTCGTGGCCGCGGCGAGACGCTCGAAGGCGGCGCGGCTCTCCTCCGGATCGCGGAAGCCGCACAGCGCCTCGAAGGGGTCGCTCAGGGCGAAGATGAGCTCCGGCTTGTGGAACGGGTCCTTGTAGTTGCGCTCCGCCGAGTCGGCCGGAAGCCCCGCCGCGTTCTCCCGATCGAAGCCGGCGCGGGCCTGCTCGGGGGAGGGATGCGCCTGCAGCGACAGCGGTCCTGCGGCGGCCAGCACCTTCAGCAGGTAGGGGAGGTTCTTCGTCCGCTCCCAGGAGGCCAGGTCGGCCGCCCCGTCTGCGATGGCGGGATCGAGCACCCGCGCGGGAGAGCCGGGATGCGCGCCCAGCCACAGCTCCGCCTCCGGTCCGCCGCTCGGCCGCGTGCCGAGCAGGCCCGCGATCGCGGTCGTGGAGCCCCACGCGTAGTCGCGCGGGGTGTTGCCGATGCGCACAAACATCCGTCGCCGTCCCTTTCGTTCCGTTGGACCAAACTACCAATCGCTTTGTCCGCGCCGTGCCGGGTCCTTAGGCTGGCGGCGGCCCGACCATCCCTGTGGACGCACTGGAGCACACATGCCCTTCGAGACCATCGCCGGCGACTTCTACGGCTTCGAGACCCTCCTCTCCGACCGGGAGAAGGACTTCATCACCACCCTGCGCGCACAGCTGGAGTCCGAGGTGAAGCCGATCGTCAACGAGTACTGGGAGAAGGCGGAGTTCCCGCACCAGATCATCGACGTGCTGCACCGCAACGGCGCGATCGGCCTCGGTTTCCCGGAGACCGCCCCGTTCGAGAACTCGGCGGTGTTCCGCGGCTGGGTCGCGCTGGAGCTGGCCAGGGTCGACGCGTCGGTGAGCACCTATGTCGGCGTGCAGAACGGCCTCGCGCTCGGTGCGGTCGGCGTCTGCGGCTCGGACGAGCAGCGGGCGGAGTGGCTGCCCAAGCTGGCGAGCGGCGAAGTGCTCGGAGCGTTCGGGCTGACGGAGCCCACGTCCGGCTCCGACTCGGCGCAGGGGCTCAAGACCGTGGCGACGCGCGACGGCGGCACCTGGATCCTGAACGGCTCGAAGCGCTGGATCGGCAACGCCACCTTCAGCGACATCACCGTGATCTGGGCGAAGAGCGCGGAGGACGGTCAGGTCAAGGGCTTCATCGTCCCCACCTCGACCCCGGGCTACACGGCGACGAAGATCGAGGGGAAGCAGTCCCTCCGCATCGTGCAGAACGCCGACATCACGCTCGAGAACGTCGTCGTGCCCGAGTCGCTCCGGCTGCAGAACGCGAACAGCTTCAAGGACACGGCCCGCGTCCTCCGCCTCACCCGCGCCGAGGTCGCCTGGGCCGCGGTCGGCGTCGCGGTCGGCGCCTACGAGGCCGCGCTGCGCTACACGAAGGAGCGCGTCCAGTTCGGCAAGCCGATCGCCTCCCACCAGCTGATCCAGGACCTCCTGGTGAAGTCGCTCGGGAACATCACCGCGTCGATCGGCCTGTGCACCCGCGTCTCGCAGATGCTCGACGACGGCGAGCAGCGTGACGAGCACTCCGCCCTGGCGAAGGCCTTCGCGACGGCACGCATGCGCGAGACGGTCGCCTGGTGCCGCGAGGCCCTCGGCGGCAACGGCATCGTGCTCGACTACGACGTCGCGCGGTTCTTCGCCGACGCCGAGGCGCTCTACTCCTACGAGGGCACGCGCGAGATGAACACGCTCATCGTCGGCCGGGCGATCACCGGGCAGGCCGCGTTCGTCTGAGCCCCTCCACGTCCTCCGTCGGAAACGGAGGACGTCCCTCCCACACGCGCGCCGGACTCCTCCCTTCCTGAACATTGAGGCGGTTATCGTCCCTCTTCACCTCCCTTTTTTCCGCGAGTCGGCACGAGCGAACTCGCATCTCCCGCTGCGCTGAAAGGGAGGATGTCGCGCTCGACACGCCGGGGATGGTCGGGCAAGGGAGGACAGCGGCGGGAGGCGGGCCGGGAAAGCCTCCGTTTCTCCGGCCGATAGGGTGGGCGAAGGCCGGATGAGGAACGAGGAGGACCCCCGTGGCGTGGTTGGTGACCGGAGGCGCAGGCTACATCGGAGCGCACGTCGTGCGGGCGTTCCGCGACGAGGGGATCGACGTCATCGTCGTCGACGACCTGTCGAGCGGTCATGAGGAGTTCGTCCCGGAGGATGTTCCGTTCTACCGGGGCACCATCCTCGACGCCGAGCTGCTCGCGCGCATCTTCGCCGAGAACACCGTCAGCGGTGTCGTGCACGTCGCCGGCTTCAAGTACGCGGGCGTCTCCGTCCAGCGTCCGCTGCACACCTACGAGCAGAACGTGACGGCGACCGCGGTGCTGCTGGGGGCGATGCAGGACGCGGGCGTCGACGCCATCGTGTTCAGCTCCTCCGCGGCCGTCTACGGGACGCCGGACGTCGACATCGTCACCGAGACCACGCCGAAGAACCCCGAGTCGCCCTACGGGGAGTCGAAGCTGATCGGGGAGTGGCTGCTTCGCGACCAGGGCGTCGCAGCCGGTCTGCGGCACACCTCTTTGCGCTACTTCAACGTGGTCGGATCGGGCGATCCGAGCCTGCGCGACACCAGCCCGCACAACCTGTTCCCGCTGGTGTTCGACGCACTGGTCGCCGGGCGAACGCCGCGCATCAACGGGGACGACTATCCGACGCCGGACGGCACCTGCGTGCGCGACTACATCCACGTCGCCGACCTCGCCGTCTCCCACGTCGCCGCCGCGAAGCGCCTCGACGCGCACGACACGATCGAGCCGGTCTACAACCTCGGGAGTGGCGACGGCGTCTCCGTCGGGCAGATCATGGCGACCGTCGCCGAGGTGACGGGAATCGCCTTCACCCCAGAAGTGGGGCCTCGACGGGCGGGGGATCCCGCGAGGATCGTGGCATCCGGAGAGCTCGCATCCCGCGATCTCGACTGGAAGATGCGCCACTCGCTCGAGGACATGGTGCGCAGCGCCTGGGAAGCACGCCAGGCGGCGTCCTGACACCGCTCCCCGGCACACCCGTCAACCGGGCGTGTCGGGATTGTTGTCGTTCTCCGGCGCGTCGCGAACTCTCGACCAGCGGTCAAGGCTTTACGATTCGCGACTTGACGTGAGCGAATGACAACGGTGTAATTAGGGCAACGCGGGAATCTCGTGTTTCAGCAGTTCATGGGTGGGGAGACCGATATGCCAGTTCCTGAATATCGTTCTGGGGTACCCGACGACTGGTTCATCGACCCGGTCCGGCTCGGGGTCCCGGGCGTCCGTCCGGCGGAGGTCGAAGACGACAATCCGCTCGCGTGGCAGACCGACGCTCTGTGCGCCCAGACGGATCCGGAGGCGTTCTTCCCGGAGAAGGGCGGCTCCACCCGCGACGCGAAGCGCATCTGCACCTCCTGCGAGGTGCGCTCGCAGTGCCTCGAGTACGCCCTCGCCAACGACGAGCGCTTCGGGATCTGGGGCGGACTCTCCGAGCGCGAGCGCCGCAAGCTCCGCAAGCGCGCCGTCTGACCCGGCCGCCGAAACCACGCCGCGCCCGACCCAAAGACGGGATCGGCGCGAGGCCGACCTAGGCTGACTGGCGATGTATCCGAGAGTCACCGCCATCGTCGTCGCCCACAGCGGCGGCCCCCGCCTGCAGCGCACTCTCGACGCCCTCGCGGAGCAGACCCGTCGACCGGACGCCGTGATCGCCGTCGACTGTGCGACGTCGGACGACGCTGCGCGCCTGCTCGCCGAGTCCCGGCCCACCCAGTTGCTCAGCGTGCCGGAGAAGCTGCCGTTCGGTGCGGCCGTCGCCACCGCCGTCCGCGTCCTTCCCCCCGCATCCGACGCCGGGCAGCTCCTCTGGCTCCTGGCGCAGGACACCGCTCCGGAGCCGCAGGCGCTGGAGGCGCTGCTCGCCGCTCTCGAGGTGTCGCCCTCTGTCGCCGTGGTCGGACCCAAGCTGGTGGACTGGGACGACCCGGCGCTCATCCGCGAGTTCGGCGAGGCGATGACGCCGTTCGGCGCCTCGGTTCCTCTCGTCGAGAACGAGCTCGATCAGGCGCAGCACGACGGCCTCAGCGATGTTCTGGCCGTCTCGAGCGCCGGGATGCTCGTCCGGCAGGCGCTCTGGGAGCGGCTCGACGGCTTCGACCCGGCCCTCCCGACCGTGGACGACGGCCTCGACTTCTGCACGCGGGCCCGCCTCGCCGGGTTCCGCGTCACCCTCGTCGCCCAGGCGCGCGTCGCCATCGCGGGCGACGGTGTCGCGGGCCCGAACCTGTCGTCCAAGTGGACCGTGCGCCGCCGTCTCTCGGGGGAGCGCCGCAGAGCCCAGCTGCACCGCCGGATGGCCTACGCTCCCGGCTGGGCCGTCCCGCTGCACTGGCTGACCCTGGTGCCCCTCGGCATCCTGCGCGGGCTCGTACGCCTGCTGCGCAAGGAGCCCGGCTCCGTCGGCGGAGAACTCGGCGCCGCCTTCCGGGTCGCGTTCTCCGGCATGGCGGTGGGCAGCGCCCGCCGCAGGCTCGCATCCGCACGCGAGGTGGGCTGGGCGGCGGTGGCTCCGCTGCGCATCCCCTTCCCCGAAGTTCGCCGCGCGCGTGCCCTCAAACGCGAAGCCGCGATGGTGCGCCAGCAGGGCGAGAAGCAGGACCTCGACTTCTTCGGGACGGGCGGTGGATGGGCGGTGCTCGCCGCGCTCCTCGTCGGCGTCGCCCTGTTCTTCCCGCTGATCGGCTCTGGCGCGCTCGCGGGAGGCGGACTCCTCCCGCTCGACACCTCGGTCGGCCAGCTGTGGGCGAACCTCGGGTACGGCTGGCGCGACGCCGGCCTCGGCTTCGTGGGCGCCGCCGACCCGTTCTCTGCGGTGCTCGCCGTGCTCGGAACGCTCACCTTCTGGCAGCCGTCGCAGTCGCTCGTCCTGCTCTGGGTCCTCGCCGTCCCGCTCGCGGCGCTCGGAGCCTGGCTGGCGGCAGCGCGGCTGACGACCCGCGCCACCCTGCGCGCCTTCGCCGCTCTGGCCTACGCCCTCGCGCCGACCCTGCTGGTGGCGCTGCAGGGCGGGCGCCCATCGGCCGTGCTCGCGCACATCCTGCTGCCCTGGCTGTTCTTCGCCGGCCTGGCCGCTCGCCGTTCGTGGGCGGCCAGCGCCACGACGGCCCTGCTCGCAGCGGCGACCGCCGCGTGCGCGCCCGTCCTCATCCCCGCTCTCGTGATCGCCTGGATCGCCGCGATCGTCTTCGCCGGCCGTCGCGCCGCGCGGATCGCGTTCATCCCGTTGCCCGCCGTCGTGCTGTTCGCGCCGCTCGTCTGGCAGCAGGGAGCACGGGGAGCGTGGCTGTCGATCTTCGCGGATCCCGGCGTTCCGCTGGATGCACGCCAGACGCCGGCCTGGCAGCTCGCGCTCGGCTTCCCGGACGGCGCCCTCGGCGGCTGGCACGCGCTCGCCACGTCGCTGCATCTTCCTTCGGCGTCGGCCAGCCTGATCGTCCCGATCCTGCTGGCGCCCCTCGGCGTGCTGGCCATCCTCGCGCTGTTCCTGCGGGGGACGGTCCGCGCGATCGTCGCCCTGCTCGTCGCCCTCGCCGGCTTCCTGACGGCCGTCGCCGCCCTCCATGTGCAGATCGCCGTCTCGGGTGCGACCGTCGTGCCGATCTGGCCGGGCAGCGCGGTGAGCCTGTACTGGCTGGGGCTGATCGCCGCGGCCGTGCTGGCCCTGTCCGCCGTCGGACGTGCCGCCGTCTACCCGGCGTGGGTCGCGATCGTCACACTGACCGTCGCGATTGTTCCGGTCGGAATCGCCACCCTCACCGGCCATTCCGACGTCCAGGAGAGCGACGGCCGCACCATGCCCGCCGTTGTCACGGCGAAGGCGGCGACCCAGCCGCGCACCGGGACGCTGCGCATCGTCCCGCAAGGACAGGGCGGCATCCGCGCGGAGATCGTGCGGGGGAGCGGTCAGACGCTCGACGACCAGTCGACGCTTGCCGACACCCAGCGCTCGATGACAGCCGACCAGCGGGCGCTCGCTCAGCTGGCCGGCAATCTCGCCTCGCGCAGCGGGTACGACGCCTCCGCACAGCTGAAACGTCTCGGAATCGACTTCGTCCTGCTGACTCCCACCGAGACGGCCCTCCCTGGTCAGGACGACGCCGCCGGCGTCGCCACACGATCGCGCGCAGCCGTCGCGATGGATGCGAACCCCCTGCTCGCGCCCGTGGGCATCACCTCCTCCGGCCGGCTCTGGGCGTTCGACCGCGGGACCTCCGATCTCCCGGCCGCCGCGCAGATCCCGGCCGACGCCGGCGGCATCTGGCGCGTGCTCGTGCTGCTCGTCCAGGGCATCGTCATCGGTGTCACCGTGCTGATGGCCATCCCCACCACCCGGTCCGCCGACCGGGTGTCGGAGCTGTCCGCCCGCCGACCGGAGCGGCGACGCGACGACGAGACCGCGGTCGAGCCCGACGACGAGCCGGAGGAGCCGGCCGTCGCCGACGGCGTGGCGGCCGAGAGCCTCGACGAATACGAGGCGGAGCCCGACGACGAGGCGGTCGTGGAGTCCGCCGAGGTCGACGACGTCCCCGAAGTCGAGCCGGTCGCAGAGGTCGAGCCGGTCGCGGAGTCCGAGCCGGTCGCAGAGCCGGAGCCGGTCGACGAGGCCGAGCCGGTACCCGAGCCGGAGACGGCCGCGGAGCGTCCGGAGGATGCGCCGGCGTCCGCCGAGGACCCGGCCGCCCCCTTCGACGAACCCGGCGTCCACGACACCGATCGCCCTGTCGAGCGGGACGTCGAGCGTGTGACGACGCCTCCCGCGCCGACGACGCTCGAAGACGGACTGGAGGAGACCATCATCCGACCCCGACGAACCTCCGACGGAGGCGACCGTGGCTGACCGCAGAGGCCTCGCCCGCATCGGCGTCCGCGCGGTCGGCGGGGTGATCGGCGTCGGCATCGCCGTCGCGGCGGTCGCGGGGGCGACCCTGCTCCCCCTCCCGGACTTCGCGATCGGGGCCCCCGCCCAGACCGTCACCCCCGTGCCCGCCGATCAGCAGCGTGTCTGCCCCGGCCCTCTCCTCCAGCTGGCGGCAGACGCCGGAGAGGCCACTCGCCCGAGCGCCGTCGGCACCCCCACCTTCGCGTCCGCCGCCGACGACGCGGACGTGGACATCACCTCCCTGAAGCCCGATGCGGACACGGCGTCGCGGGATCAGGCTCCGCAGGTCGCCTCCGTCGCGACTCCGCGGAACGCGACGAAGCCGCCCCTCTTCGCGGCCGCTCAGATGCAGAGCGCGGACGCCGACGATCTGGCCGGCCTGGCGGCCGCCGCCTGCGCGGAACCCGCAGCCGATACGTGGCTGGTCGCCGGCTCCACGGCTCTCGGGCAGACCAGTCTCGTGCTGCTGAGCAACCCGAGCGAGGTCGACGCGACCGTCGACCTGACGGTCTTCACCGAGACCGGGGCCGTCGACGCCCCCGGTGCGGCGGGGATCCTCGTCCCGGCTCGGTCTCAGAAGGTCGTGCCGCTCGCCGGCCTCGTCCCGTCCGCGGCGGCGACCGTCGTGCGTGTGCAGACCACCGGCGGCCAGGTCGCCGCCACGCTCCAGCAGAGCTTCGAACAGGGCATCCAGCCGCGAGGGGCCGAGCTCGCCGGCCCGACCGGCGGTCCCGCGCGGCAGCAGATCGTTCCCGGCGTGACGATTACCTCCACGGACGCCATCCAGGGCGAGCAGTCGGCCGAAGGCGTAGGGTTCGCCTTCCCCGTCGTGCGGTTGCTCGCCCCGGGGCAGGCCGACGCGCAGGTCACCGTCGGGGCCGTCGGAGAGACGGGGACGGCCGTCGGCAACTCGTACGCGACCACGGTCAAGGCCGGACAGGTCGCCGAGATCCCGCTCGATCACCTCAAGGACGGCAGCTACACGGTGACGGTGAACTCCAACGTTCCCGTGGTCGCCTCCGTCCGCACCTCTGTGATCGGTACGAAGGCGCGCGATTTCACCTGGTTCGCGTCGGCGCAGGAGTTGCAGGACGACCTGCTGGCGTCCATCCCCTCCGGGGCCGATGCGACCATCCACTTCGCCAACGCCGGCGAAGCGGACACGACGGTCACGGTGTCCCGCACACGTCCGGGAGGCACGCCGACGAAGATCGTGGTTCCCGCTGAAGGGGGATCGCACGCCCGTCTCGGCCCCGGCGCCTACGGCATCACGGGTGCCGACGGGCTGCGGGGCAGCGTCAGCTTCGCGGCGGACGGTCGCGCGAGCAGTTTCGCGCTCAGCCCGCCCGGACCGCTCGCCGCGCCGATCACGGTCTACCCGAACTGACGTAGGCGCGGAGGGCCGCCGCCGGTCAGAAGTGCCGGTACCGGTCTGGCGCGAGGTCCCACGGGTCCTTGCCGAGAAGCTCGGCGACGGCGCGGAAGACGCATCCCTCGATGTACATGCGCCGGTGCAGCTCGTCGTCGTGGTGCAGCTTGGTCAGACGCTGGATGGGCACCCGGTACAGCACGATCCGCCTGCGGGCCGCATCCACGCGCCACCGGTCGACGCCGTCGGCGCCCGAGTTGCCGATGGGGGTCGCCGCGACCTCGAAGTGGACGTTCGCCAGCTCCTCCGGCCAGACGCCCTTGAGGTAGTCGGCGGTGGACGCGACCGTCATGTCGAAGAAGTCGATCCGGTTCTGCAGCATCGGGAGGTGCGGGCCGGTCACCGGCCCCCGTGCGCCCCGGCCGTGCCTGCTCCGCCAGCGGCTGGTCGCCGGGGTCTGACTGCTGGTGCGGCGGTTGCGGGGCATGTCGCCATCCTACGTCGGACGCTGTCGGGTAGTCTGAGCCCGATGTTGAGCCGCCCGTGTTCCCGTGTCGCGTGTCCGCGCGACGCCGTGCAAACGCTCACCTACGTCTATGCCGACTCGATGGCCGTGCTCGGACCCCTCAGCCTGAAGCACGAACCGCACTCCTACGACCTGTGCGCGATCCACGCGGAGCGCCTCTCCGCTCCCCAGGGTTGGCAGATCGTCCGTCACGTCAGCGTCACCGACGCGTGAGGCGGTCGTCGCGGTAGGTTAGGGGCCATGAGCATCACCGACCCGCGCCTGCAGTCCGTCGTCAAGACCTACGACATCCGTGGACTGGTCGGGAAGGACCTCACGGAGGAGGTCGTCGAGGCCATCGCCGCGGGGTTCGTCGACGAGGTGCAGGCCGCGGGGACCGACGTCATCGTCGGCCACGACATGCGCGACTCCTCTCCGGCTTTCGCTGCGGCGTTCGCGCGCGGCGCGCAGACCCGCGGGGCCGACGTCGTCTCGATCGGGCTGTGCTCCACCGACGAGTCCTACTTCGCCTCCGGTTACCTGCAGGCGCCCGCCGCGATGTTCACCGCGAGCCACAACCCGGCGACCTACAACGGAATCAAGCTGTCCCGGGCCGGTGCGCAGGGCCTGAGCATGGACACGGGCCTCGGCGCCGTCCGCGACCGGGCCGCCGAGTACCTGCGCGACGGCATCCCCGCCGTGGAGCGTCCGGGGACCTTCCGCGAAGAGGATGTGCTGGAGCGCTACGTCGCGTACCTCCGCTCGCTCGTCGACCTCAGCGGCATCCGGCCGATCACGGTCGTCGTCGACGCGGGCAACGGGATGGGCGGGCTGACCGTCCCCGCGGTCCTCGGAGAAGCCGCCGGGCTCCCCGCGCTGCCCATCACGGTCATCCCGCTCTACTTCGAGCTCGACGGGACCTTCCCCAACCACGAGGCCAACCCGCTCGAGCCGAAGAACATCGTCGACCTGCAGCGCGCGGTCGTCGAGCACGGGGCCGACCTGGGACTCGCCTTCGACGGCGACGCCGACCGCTGCTTCGTCGTGGACGAGCGCGGGTCCGCCGTCACTCCGTCGGCCGTCGCCGCGATCGTCGCCGTGCGGGAGATCGCGCGTGCCCGCGCGGAGGACCCGGACGCGGAGATCACGGTCATCCACAACCTCATCACCTCGAACATCGTGCCGGAGACCATCGAGGCGGCGGGTGCCGTTCCGCTGCGGACGCGCGTCGGCCACACCCTGATCAAGGATGCGATGCGCCGCTCCGGGGCCGTGTTCGGCGGCGAGCACTCGGCGCACTACTACTTCCGCGACTTCTGGAGCGCCGACAACGGGATGCTCGCGGCGATGCACCTGCTCGCCGAGTTCGGCGCGCAGGACCGCCCGCTGTCCGAGCTCTCCGCCCGCTACACCCCGTACGCGATGTCGGGAGAGATCAACTCGACCGTGGACGACGTCCCTGCCGCGTTCACGCGGATCGTCGAGGCCTTCACGCCGCGCGCCGACTTCGACGAGCTGGACGGCCTCACCGTCACCGGCCGCGTGGCGCAGGACGAGCCGTTCTGGTGGTTCTCGGTGCGTCCATCCAACACGGAGCCGCTGCTGCGGCTCAACGTCGAGGCGGCCGACCAGGCCACCATGGCGCGCATCCGCGACGAGGTGCTCGCGCTCATCCGCGGCTGAGCGTCATGCCCGGCTCAGAACGGGGAGGGCATGCCACAATAGAGCCCATGCCAGCTAGCGCCACAACCGCCCTGCCGTTCAAGGTCGCCGACCTCTCCCTCGCCGCCGCGGGACGCCACCAGATCCGCCTCGCCGAGAACGAGATGCCCGGCCTGATGGCCCTCCGTGCCGAGTTCGGCGACGCGAAGCCGCTCGCCGGAGCGCGCATCGCCGGCTCGCTGCACATGACCGTGCAGACAGCTGTGCTGATCGAGACCCTGGTGGCTCTCGGCGCCCGCGTGCGCTGGGCGAGCTGCAACATCTTCTCCACGCAGGACGAGGCCGCTGCCGCGATCGCGGTCGGGCCGACCGGCACCCCCGGCGCGCCCGCCGGCGTTCCCGTGTTCGCCTGGAAGGGCGAGACGCTGGAGGAGTACTGGTGGTGCACCCAGCAGATCTTCGACTGGTCGGCCGAGGCCGCCGCCGACGGAGCCGACTACCTCGGCCCGAACCTCATCCTCGACGACGGCGGCGACGCGACCCTGCTCGTCCACAAGGGGCGCGAGTTCGAGCTCGCGGGAGCCGTGCCCGACGACGCTGCCTCCGACAGCCACGAGTACCGCGTCATCCTGGCCGCCCTGCGCGAGTCGCTCGCCGCATCGACGGACCGCTGGACCCGCATCGCCTCCGACATCCTCGGTGTCACCGAGGAGACCACCACGGGCGTCCACCGGCTGTACGAGCTGGCCAAGGAGGGCGGGCTGCTGTTCCCGGCGATCAACGTCAACGACTCGGTCACCAAGAGCAAGTTCGACAACAAGTACGGCATCCGCCACTCCCTGCCGGACGGCCTGAACCGCGCGACGGACGTGCTCATCGGCGGCAAGGTCGCCTTCGTCGCCGGCTACGGAGACGTGGGCAAGGGCGCCGCTGAGGCGCTGCGCGGACAGGGCGCGCGCGTCATCGTCAGCGAGGTGGACCCGATCAACGCGCTCCAGGCCGCCATGGACGGCTACCAGGTCGCCCGGCTGGAGTCGGTGATCGACCAGGTCGACATCCTCGTCACCGGCACGGGCAACGTGAACGTCGTCACGCTCGACCACCTGCTCGGCCTCAAGCACCTCGCCGTCGTCGCCAATGTCGGCCACTTCGACAACGAGATCGACATGGCGTCGCTCGAGGCGCTCCCCGGTGCGGAGAAGGTCGAGATCAAGCCCCAGGTGCACGAGTGGCGCCTCCCCACCGGCCGCAGCATCCTCGTCCTCTCCGAAGGGCGCCTGATGAACCTCGGGAACGCGACCGGCCACCCCAGCTTCGTGATGAGCAACTCCTTCACCAACCAGGTGCTCGCCCAGCTCGAGCTCTACGTGTCGCCGGAGAACTACCCGGTCGGCGTCTACGTGCTCCCCAAGCACCTCGACGAGAAGGTCGCGCGTCTGCACCTCGACGCGCTCGGGGTCGAGCTGACGACGCTCACCGACGAGCAGGCCGCCTACATCGGCGTCCCGGTCGACGGACCGTACAAGGTCGACCACTACCGCTACTGATGGCCCTCGACTTCGCCGACCGGGAGCTCCCCGGCGGCCTGATCCTCCGGGTGCGGAGAGAGCAGGACGCCGGTGCGCTCGCCGCCGCCTACCAGCGCAACCGCGGCCACCTCGCCCCGTGGGACCCGACCCGCACCGAGGACTTCTTCACCGAGGCGGGACAGCTCGCCCAAACCCGCGAGCTGCTGGCGCTGCGCGAGATGGATGCGGCCCTCCCGCTGGTGATCGCGGAGGGCGACCAGATCGCCGGCGGGTTCACGCTCAGCCAGCTGGTCCGCGGCGCGTTCCAATCGGCGAACGTGGGGTACTGGCTCGACCGCGACCACGTGGGCCGGGGCCTCGCCTCCGCTGCGCTCATCACCCTGGTCGATGCCGCGCGCGACGACTACGGCCTCCACCGCCTGCAGGCGGCGACGCTGCTCGCCAACCATGCGTCGCAGTCGGTGCTGACCCGTGCCGGGTTCGAGCGCATCGGGGTCGCCCCGAACTACCTCAACATCGCCGGCCGCTGGCAGGACCACGTCCTGTTCCAGCGCATCCTGCACGACTGACCGCCGGCGCGTCAGCGCCGCCGTCAGTCTGCGGCCGGCAGCTCCGCGTAGGCGCGCACCGGAAAGGTCCCGAATCCTTCGATCGCCGGAGGGGCCGCCGTGAACAGCGCTCCGTGCTCCGGCACCCCGGCGAGCCCCGTGAGGTGCTCGACGACGTGGACGCCCGCGGCCAGCAGGATGCTGTGCGCCGGCCGGCTGCCGCCCGACTCGGTGTCGTCGATGTTGAGCGCGTCGATTCCGACCAGCGCGACACCGGCGTCGGCCAGCATCCGGGCGCCCTCCTCGGTGAGGTAGGGCGAGCCGGTGGCGTAGGCGGGCGTCCCGAAGTGCTCGTCCCAGCCGGTGTGCAGCAGGACGGCGCCGCCCGGTTCCGTGCGTCCTTCCAGAGCCGACACCGGGATGCCGCGCTCCCCGCGCCCGGTCAGACGGATGACCTCCGCGGGCAGACCGACCAGAGTCTCGAGGTCGAGACCGGCGAGGTCCGGTCCGTCCGCGTAGCGGTGGAAGGGGCTGTCGAGGTACGTGCCGGTGTTCCCGATCAGGGTGATGACGTCCATCGCGAACTCGGTCCCCGGGGCGTACAGCTGCCGGGACGCCTCGCGCGTGAGGTGCGGCTCGATCGTGGGCGCCGGGAGGCCGGGATAGGTCACGAGGCCGGCGCGGATGCGGTGGCTGAGGTCGACGATGCGGCGGTGGTGCGGCATGCGCTCTCCGATCGGAGTGGGCGGTGGGCAGAGAGGATCGCGTGGTTCGCCGGTCAGCGGTCGGGGAAACCGTGCGGCAGGGCGCCGAGCACCGGCTCCAGCCGGTCCAGGCGCTGCTTCTCGAGCGCCAAGCCGCGGGCGTCGCGGTCGCGACGCAGCACGGCCACGGCGACGAGGAAGGTCTCGGCATCGACCGGGGGCAGCGGCGAGACGTACGGGGCCGCCTCGCGGGCGAGCTCGGTGCTCAAGCCGTGCCGGGCCGCCGGGGTGAGGTCGGGCGCCTGGCGCACGAACTGGGCGATGCGGCGCGAGAGCCGGTCGGGGAGGCGTGCCACATCCGCTGTGGCCGCCCAGGCGGTCAGGTGCGGCGCCAGGTAGAGGGGGAGCGGCTGCGGCCGTGGCACGCGAACCAGCTGGCTGTATGTGCCCGCGAGCAGGTCGCCGAGGCGCTTCGACCGGCTGTTGAGGAGCCCGGTCAGCGCGGCGATCGATCCGAACGTCAGGAAGATCTCGAGCACGCCGACCAGGGCGCGGATGAACGCGTGGCGGAACCCGGTCGCGCCGCCGTCGTCGCGGACGATCCGTGCCCCGACTGCCAGCTTGCCGAGGGACCGGCCGCGCGACAGCAGTTCGACCGTCGTGGGCAGGACGACCATCCCGAACACCAGGATGAGGATGACGAGGGCCCGGGCGATGGCCTCGTCGAGCCCGGCGCCCGTGGAGACGAGCAGCATGATGCACCCGAACATGACGAGCAGGTAGGTGAGCCAGTCGATGATGGTGCCCGCGGCCCGGAGGATGTAGCTGGCGGGCTTCACGTCGAGCGCGACGGCCTCGCCGGTGATCAGCTCCCGGTCGTCCTGAGACCCGTTCCCCGCCCCGGCCTGCATCATAGATATCATCTAAGCAGATGGACCTCGACGCTTACACCGCCGCACGCAGCGCCGACTGGGAGGAGCTCTCCCGGCTGGCGTCGAAGCGACGCCTCGACGGCCCGGAGACGGACCGCCTGATCGACCTCTACCAGTCCGGAGCGGCCGACCTCTCGGCCATCCAGACGAGCGCAGGCTCGACCGCGGCGGGCGACCGGCTCTCGCTCGCGCTGTCGTCCGCCCGGTTGCGGTTCACCGGCGCCGGAGCGAACCTGTTCGCCCAGCTGCCGCGCTTCTTCGTGCTGCAGCTGCCCGCAGCGCTCTACCGGCTGCGGTGGATCGTGCTCGGTGTGGCGGTCGCCACGATCGTGATCGCCACCCTGTACGCGCTGTGGATCACCGGCAACCCGGATGTCCTGCGCAACCTGGGTGACGACGCGAACCTCCGGAAGTACGTCGAACACGACTTCATCGACTACTACTCCAACAACCCCGCGGCGTCGTTCGCCGGACAGGTGTGGACCAACAACGCGTGGATCGCGGCGCAGTGCATCGCCTTCGGGATCACCGGCCTGTACGTGCCGTACGTGCTCATCCAGAACGCCGTCGGCGTCGGCACCGCGGCGGGCGTGATGTTCGCCTACGGGCGCGGCGACGTGATGTTCTCGTACATCCTCCCGCACGGGCTGCTCGAGCTCACGAGCGTCTTCGTGGCCGCCGCGGCGGGCCTGCGCATCTTCTGGGCCTGGATCGCCCCGGGCGCACGCACCCGCGGACAGGCGCTGGCGGAGGACGGCCGCGCTCTCTTCGCGGTCGCCGTCGGGTGCGCGATCTCGCTCTTCGTCTCGGGACTCATCGAGGGCTTCGTGACACCGTCCGGGCTGCCGGTCTGGGCGAAGATCGGCATCGGCGCCCTCGCGCTCGCCGCCTTCCTCGCCTACATGCTGGTGCTGGGCCGGCGCGCGGTGCGTGCGGGCGAGACCGGCGACCTCGAGGAGTTCGAGGCGGGCGCGCGCCGCATCGTCGCCGCCTGAGGGCGGGTCACACGTGCGGCTCAGAGCCGTCCCGCCGCCTTCAGGGCCAGGTAGCGATCGGCCAGCGCAGGCGGGAGATCGGCAGGGGAGCCGGTGACGACGTCTCCGCCGAGGCGCCTGACCGCCGCGGCGACGCGGCTGACATCGAGCAGTGACCGTTCCGCCGCCGCAGCGCGGTACACCTCGGTGCGGTCGCGCCGCTGAGCCGTGGCCGCGAGCGTGTCCGGATCCGTCACGCTCGCCACGACCACCAGGTGCTTCGCCGTGAGCTGCGGGAGCACGGAGAGCAGACCACGGGAGCCGCCGGGGGACTCGATGGAGGTCAGCAGGACGACGAGCGAACGCTGCGACGTCAGCGAGGACACGTTGGCGGGGATGGCGGACCAGTCCATCTCGATCAGCGCGGGCTCGATCACGGCCATCGCATCCACCATCCGCGACAGCAGCTCCGGACCGGTCGCCCCGTGCACGCGCCCGCGCACCATGCGGTCGTAGGCGAGCAGATCGACGCGGTCGCCCGCGCGCGAGGCGAGCGCCGCGAGGAGGAGGGCCGATTCGAAGGCGGTGTCGATGCGCGGCTCGTCGGCCACGCGGGCGGCGGAGGTGCGGCCGGAGTCGATGACGACGATCACCCGGCGGTCCCGCTCCGGACGCCAGGTGCGCACCATGACACGGGCGCCGCGCCCACCGGACGGATCGTGGCGCCGGGCCGTCGCACGCCAGTCGATGGATCGCACGTCGTCGCCGCGCACGTACTCGCGCAGCGAGTCGAACTCCGTACCCTGGCCGCGGAGCAGGACGCTCGTCGTGCCCTCCAGCTCCTGAAGCCGTGCCAGCCGCGACGGCAGGTGCTTCCGGGCGGTGAACGGCGGGAGGACGCGGATGCGTCCCGGAGCGTCGAGGGTCGCCTGTCGTGCCCAGAGGTGCAGCGGACCCCACGATCGGACCGTCACGTTCGTCACCCGGCGCTCGCCGCGGCGCCATGGGCGGAGCGACGCGACGAGACGGCGTCGCTCGCCGGGCGGGATGTCCACCCCGGTCCGCGTCGGCTCGGCGGCGGCCGATGGCTCCCACGCGTCGCGGACCGTCCCGCGCAGCGTCCGCCGGCCGGTGTTCGTCACGAAGAGCTCCGTGGGGGCCTCGGCGCCGAGCCGCACGCGGGCGGGCACGGTGCGCTCGAGCGCGACAGCGCGCGGGGAGGCGGCCAGCAGGAGATCGAGCAACCCGAGCAGAACGCACAGCACCAGCCATCCGCCGAGCACGGCGTACGCCGTCCCCGTCGCAGCGCCGAGGAGCACGACAGGGAGCACGCCGAGCGCGAGCAGGGCGACGAAACGTCCGGATACGGTCATGTCGGGACTTAGATCGGTACCTGGACCTGCTGCACGATCGACCGCAGGATCGCGTCAGCGCCGACGCCTTCGAGCTCGGCCTCGGGCCGGAGCTGGATGCGGTGCCGCCACACGGGCACCAGCATCGCCTGCACGTGGTCAGGGGTGATCGAGTCGTAGCCCGAAAGCCAGGCCCACGCCTTGGCGGCGGCCAGAAGAGCGGTGGTGCCGCGCGGGCTCACGCCGAGGCGCACGGACGGGCTGCGCCGGGTGGCGCGCGCGAGGTCGACGATGTAGGCCAGCACATCGGCGTTCGCGCCGACGCGGGCCGCCGACTCACGAGCGGCCTGCAGCTCCGCGGCGCCGAGGACCGGCGTCACGCCGGCGGCGGCGAGGTCGCGCGGGTTGAACCCGGCGGCGTGACGGCGGAGCACCTCCACCTCGGTGTCCCGTTCCGGGACATCGAGCGTGAGCTTGAGCAGGAACCGGTCGAGCTGCGCCTCCGGGAGCGAGTACGTGCCCTCGTACTCGATCGGGTTCTGCGTCGCGGCCACGATGAACGGGTCCGGCAGGCGGCGGCTGACGCCGTCGACGCTCACCTGGCGCTCCTCCATCGCCTCGAGCAGCGCGGACTGGGTCTTCGGCGGCGTCCGGTTGATCTCGTCCGCGAGCAGGATGTTCGTGAACACAGGTCCTTCGCGGAACACGAAGCCGCCGGTCTGGGCGTCGTAGACCAGCGAACCGGTGACGTCGCCCGGCATCAGGTCGGGGGTGAACTGGACGCGCTTGGTGTCGAGGCTGAGCGCCTGGCTGAGCGATCGGACCAGCAGGGTCTTCGCCACGCCGGGCACGCCCTCGAGCAGAACGTGGCCGCGCGCCAGCAGGGCGATCATGAGGCCGGTGACCGCGCCGTCCTGGCCGACGACCGCCTTTCCGACCTCCGTCCGCACGGCGGCGAGAGCGGAGCGGAGGCGCGCCGCGTCAGCGGGTGCGCCGGGGGAGGAGGGGGACGCCGTCCCCGTCGTGACGTCTGTCATTCATCCATTCTTCCGGTCGGGCCCTGCAGAGGGCGAAACGGCGGAGGCGGTGGCTCTCTCGAGCTCCGCGAGATCGTCGGAGAGCGCGACCAGGTCGCGGTCGGTCTGGGGGATGCGCTCCACCAGCACGTCGCGGACGGCCAGCCGGTCGCGGCGCGTGAGTGCGGCGACCGCCTCGGCGACCTCGGCGACGGTGGCGGTCGTCGGCAGGCCGGCCAGGGCGGAGAGCCGGCCGATGGTGCCGACGCGCAGCGCGTCGGCCGCTCGGAGCCGCGCCGACGACCGCTGGTAGAGCCGCGCCCGGCCCTCCCGCGTCTCGCCGGCGCGGACGATCACCGGCAGGTTCTCGACGACGAGCGGGCCGAAGCGGCGTCCGCGCCAGATCGCCGCCGCCACGAACACGGCGACGAGGAGCAGCATCACCGGGGTCACCCAGCCGGGCGTCAGCTGGGCGATGTCCGGCGGCCCGCTCACCGGGCGGTCGTCGAGCGACGGCAGGTACCACACCAGGGTGCGGTGGCCGCCGAGCAGGTTGAGCGCGAGAGCCGCGTTGCCGAGACGGTCGACGCCGTCGTTGGTCAGCACGGCCGCCGACCCGAGCAGATAGACGGGGGAGGCGTTGAAGGAGGTGCGCACGAGCGAGGCGCGTCCACCGGCGTCGGCGAAGCAGGTCGCCGCGTCGTCGGACACCCGGAAGGTGCCGGGCAGAGCGATGTCCTCCGTGGCGGTCGTCGCTCGGGGGTCGATCCGCTCGGCGCGTTCGGCCGCAGGAACGGTGCAGCCGGCGCTCGCCGTTCCGCGCGGGGCGCCCGCGGCCGTCACGTCACGGTCGAGGGTCTGCAGCGCCTCGAAGTCCGGCTCGACCACCACCAGGGTCCGTCCCTCTCCGGTGAGGGCGCGATAGCCGTCGGAGGTCAGGTTGCCCAGCGGGTCGTAGACCAGCACGGTCGCGCCATCGGCGGCCGCCGCGGTGGCGCGGCCGATAGTGGACACCGTCCGTACGTCGACCCCCTGGCTGCGCAGGACCTGGGCGACCGCCTTGGCTCCCGCGGGGGCCGCATTGGTCGCATCGAGGGTGGTCCCCGGCCCGACACGGCCGCCGGTGAGCAGCGAGCCGCCGAGCGCGATCACCACGGCGATCAGCGCGAGCACGATCCAGGGGACGGCCCGCCGCGCGGTCTGCCGGACGGTCGGGGTCTGCGCCGTCGGAACCGCGGGACCGGGGCGCGCTTCGCCCAGCGTGTCCGGTCCGCGGACGGGGGCCGGGGCGCTCACGCGGTCACCGCCGGCACGGAGACGCGCACCCGCTGCAGTCGCTGATCCAGCGCGACCAGATGCTGATACGCGCTCTCGCTGCCGGGCCGGTCGAGGTAGCGCACCTCGTCGAACGCGCGTGCTGCCCGACGCAGCGCCTCGCTCTCGTCGGTCGCGATCCGGGCGGTCTGCAGCGCGAACTCGTTCGCCGTCGTGCCGGGTGTCACGTGGACGAGGGTGCGCTCATCGAGCGAGACGGCGATCGCACGGAACTGTTCTTCGACGGCGGTCACCCAGTCGCCCTGCCGTGCCGCCTGCTCGGCCGAAGCCCGGAGGTCGGCGGCGCTGCGTGCCTCGTCGGCGCCGAACAGCGCGCGGCGGTCCAGAGCGGACCGTCGATTGATCCGGGGCCGGCCGAAGAGGAAGAACGCGGCGACGATGAGGCCGGCGATCACTACGACGACGACCAGCAGGAGAACGGGGGCGGCATCGCCGCCCGGGCCCTGGAACAGCGAGCCGATCCAGTCCTGAACCGCCTTGGAGGCGAGATCGAACCAGGTGGGCTTCGCCGACTGGTACTCCGGGCGCGACAATTCTCCGCGCAGCCAGTCCTGCGCTTCCGGCGAGCTGGGGTCGACCGGGACGTCGAAGCGGATCACGGTCTGGCGGTCGGCCATCCCGCGGGTGGCTGCGGGGGCTGGTACGTCTGCTGCGGCCGCTCAGTCGGCGGAAGGTACGGGTCGGGGAGGTCCTGACCGGTCTGCCGGCCTTCGACGAAGCGCACGAGCTGGAGGTCGAGGCCCTCCTTGCGCATCCGGAGGTCGATGTAGAGCAGCGCCACGGCGGCCGTCTGGATGACGCTGCCGATCGCCCCGATGATCGACGTGACGATGCTCGAGAGCACGTTGACGCTGAGCTGGGTGACGAGCACCTCCTGCATCGGATCGGCCGAGGTCGCCGAGGTCGGGGCGAACACGCCGCCCGCCAGGCCGCCGATGATGCCGAACGGGATGGCGACCGTCTGCGTGATGGCATAGACGATGACGCCGACCAGCAGGATGATGCCCAGCGTCCGCCAGAAATAGCCGGTGGTGAGCCGCCACGACCGCGCGACCGCCTGCGTCAGGGGCAGTCGCTCCAGCACGATCACGCTCGGCACCATCGCGAGCTTGGTGTTGATCCAGAAGGCAAGGGGGATCAGGGCGAGGCCGCCGATCACTCCCACCAGCACCGCTCCGATCGCTCCGGCCGTCCCTCCGATCGCGGCGAGGGCGACGACGACGGCGACGACCAGGGCGATGGCGACGATCCAGGCGAGGGCGTACAGCAGCGTCCAGCCGATGAGCGCGCCGATCCGCCCGCGGACGAGCTGCCACAGCGCGCGGAAGGTCAGCTTCTCTCCGAGGGATTCGCGAGCGATATCGCCGACGATGACACCCTGCAGCAGGGCGCTGAACACGGTGGAGATGACGATCGAGAGCACGCCGAGCAGAATCGTGCCGCCGATGAATCCGGCCTGGAGCGTCGGCTGGTCCTGGGCCTCGCCCGAGAAGACACGGCCGGCCAGCAGACCGATACCCCCGGCGATCACCACGCTGACCACGATGGACGGGATGCCCTGCAGCAGAAGAGCCGCGCCGACGGTGATCCGCGGATTGCGTCGGAGTGCCTGGAACGGTGCGGCGAGCAGCGGACCGAGCGTCAACGGCCGCAGCGGGATCAGACCGGGCTTCGGCGGGGGAGTCCACGCCGGCTGCGTGCCGCCCTGCGGGGAGGACTGCTGCCAGCCCGGCTGCTGGCCGTACTGCCCGTACTGCGGAGGCTGCTGCTGCCCGTACTGCTGCGGGGAGGGCGCGCCCTCCGGCGCGGGCCCGCTCGAGCCGGGCGCCTGCCAGTTCTGTTCGTCGCTCACGCCGTCCCTCTCGTCCCCCGTGCGTTGCTCCCATGCTGGCACAGTCGTTCCCGAGCCCGCTGTCCCATCCACAGGGCACGTCGTGCTTTCATTCAAGCTGGTAGCAGACTGCTCCATTACGCTGTTGATGTCACTTCACGGCCTGAGGCCGCTCGAGAGGGGTTCGGGGAACTTCGCACATGACTAGTCGCATCCTGGTTGTCGACGACGACACCGCGCTTGCGGAGATGATCGGCATCGTTCTCCGGACCGAGGGATTCGACCCTGTCTTCTGCGAGGACGGAGCACTCGCAGTGGACATCTTCCGGTCGTCCAAGCCCGACCTCGTCCTGCTCGACCTGATGCTCCCGGGCCTCGACGGCATCGAGGTGTGCGGTCGCATCCGCTCGGAGTCCGGTACGCCGATCATCATGCTCACCGCCAAATCCGACACCGCCGATGTGGTCAAGGGACTCGAGTCCGGTGCAGACGACTACATGGTGAAGCCTTTCAACCCGAAGGAGCTCGTGGCCCGCATCCGCACCCGGCTGCGTCCGGCCCCGGCCGCCCCGCCGACCGACGAGCTGTCTGTTGGCGACCTGGTCGTCGACGTCGCCGGGCACGAGGTGCGGCGGGGAGAGACCCGCATCGCTCTCACTCCTCTGGAGTTCGACCTCCTGCTCGCGCTCGCCTCCAAGCCGCAGCAGGTCTTCACGCGCGAGATGCTGCTCGAGCAGGTCTGGGGCTACCACTACAAAGCCGATACCCGGCTCGTGAACGTGCACGTCCAGCGGCTGCGCGCCAAGGTGGAGCAGGACCCGGACAACCCGAAGATCGTCATGACCGTGCGCGGCGTCGGCTACCGCGCCGGCGCGGCGGCCTAGCGACCGGAGGGCCGGATGGGCGCGCGGTGGCCGACGCGGGACTGGTGGCGCCAGACGCCCGCCCGTCTCGCCCGGCTGTGGCGCAGTTCGCTGCAGCTGCGGACCGTCGCCATCACGCTGCTCCTGACCGGCGTCGCCATCCTCGTCACCGGCATCTACATGTCCCTGAGCATCAGCAACGACCTGTACCAGTCGCGGCTCGACCAGGCGCTCCGCGACTCCAGCCGCGCGACCACAACGGCCCAGTCGACGCTGAACGCCTCCGACGTCTCCTCCGGGGATGCGGGCAAGAACCTGTTGAACACCGTCCTGCAGAGCGTCCAGGCGTCGACCTCGAGCCGTCTGGTCGCGGCCTACCGGGTGCCGGGACAGGACACGGGCATCCTCGCGCCCCCCGACCGCGGCAGCCCCGCCATGAACTCGGTCATCTCTCCCGAGCTGCGCGAGAAGGTGCAGAACGGCGGCTCGAAGCAGTACTACCAGTCGGTGGCGCTGCCCGCCGGGAGCGACAGCGATCCCGGCATCGTTGTCGGGTCGCAGCTGACCCTTCCGTCCTACGGCGAGTACGAGCTCTACATCGGATACAACCTGCGCGACTCGGAGAACACCCTGCTCTTCGTGCAGAACACCCTGCTGCTGGCCGGCCTTGCGCTCATCCTGCTCATCGGCGCCATCACCTGGGTGATCGTGCGGTTCGTGGTGGAGCCGATCCGGGTGGCCGCGCGCACCAGCGAGCGGCTCGCCGCGGGCGATCTGGCCGTGCGCATCCCGGAGCGCGGGGAGGACGTGTTCGCGTCTCTCGCCCGCTCGTTCAACGGCATGGCCGACAGCCTCCAGAGCCAGATCAACCAGCTCGCGACGTTGTCGCAGCTGCAGCAGCGCTTCGTGTCCGATGTGTCCCACGAGCTGCGCACCCCGCTGACCACCATCCGCCTGGCGGGTGACGTGATCTACGACCAGCGCGAGGGCTTCGCGCCGGCGACGGCCCGCACGGCCGAGCTGCTGCACACGCAGATCGAGCGGTTCGACCGCCTGCTCTCCGACCTGCTCGAGATTAGCCGCTACGACGCGGGCTCCGTCGTGCTCGACGCAGAACCCACCAACCTGGTCCGGCTCGCCGAGGACTGCGTCGACGAGCTCAGGACGCTCTCCGAGCAGAACGGCTCGGAACTGACGCTGGACGCCCCCGGCGGCTACTTCGACGTGCCGATGGACCCGCGGCGCATCCGCCGTGTCGTGCGCAACCTCATCGGCAACGCCATCGAGCACGGCGAGGGACGTCCGGTCGTCGTGACGGTCGACAGCAACGAGAGCGCGGTCGCCCTCACCGTCCGCGACTACGGCATCGGGATGAGCCCGCAGGACACCGGCCACGTCTTCGACCGGTTCTGGCGGGCGGACCCGTCGCGCAAGCGGACCCTCGGCGGCACGGGCCTCGGGCTCGCGATCTCGCTCGAGGACGCGACCCTCCACTCCGGCTGGCTGCAGGTGTGGTCGGCGCCGGGCGCCGGCTCGTGCTTCCGGCTCACCCTTCCGCGGGTGGTCGGTCGGGAGATCACCGCGTCGCCGCTGCCCCTTCCGCCGGCCGACGCGGGCGCGACGATGCCCCAGGAGAGCGGGACCCCGACCGGGAGCGAGGCCCACGCATGAGCGAACGCACGCGATCCTGGGGCCTGCGCGTCGCGGTGGCATCGGTGACCGCCCTGGTGCTGGTCGCGCTCGCCGCCTGCGCCAGCATCCCGGACTCGGGGCCGGTGCGTCAGGGAGCGCCGGTCGCCCAGGTGAACGACCCCCTCGACCTCGATTTCAACCCGTCGAAGCCCGAGAAGGGCGCGAGCCAGCAGCGGATCGTTCAGGGGTTCATCGACGCGGCCTCCAGCCCGAAGAACAATTTCGCCATCGCGCGCGAGTACCTGACGCGGTCGATGGCCGCGAACTGGAACCCGGACGAGTCGGTGACCGTCGACGACGGGCGCAACCGGAGTTACGACGATCAGGGCACTCTCTGGCGCGTGGAGGTCACCCCGGTCGCCAACATCGACTCCATCGGCATGTACCACCCGGTGAGGAGCACGGCTCCCGTCGGTCTCAACTACCAGCTGGTCAAAGAGGACGGGGAGTGGCGCATCTCGGTGGCACCGGACGGCGTGGTCATCGACGATCCGACGTTCCGCGCCGTGTACACGCAGCAGACCTTGTACTTCTTCAGCCCCGGCTATTCCTACCTCGTGCCGGATGCGCGCTGGTTCCCGGCCCGGGTGGCGTCGGCGGCGACGCGCGTGGCGAGCTCGCTGCTCGCCGGGCCGGCGCCGTGGCTGAGCGGGGCGGTGACGACGGCGTTCCCCAAGGGCACCCAGCTCGCCGTCCCCTCGGTGACGACCGCCGGCGGTGTCGCCCGGGTGGACCTCAGCTCGGAAGCGGGTCAGGCCGACCCGACGCAACTGCAGCGGATGCAGTACCAGCTGGAGCAGTCCCTGGGCAGTCTCGCGCAGAGCGTCCAGTTGTCCATCGAGGGCAACGCCCAGCAGGTCCCGTCGCTCAGCACCGCCGCTCTGCCCATCCGGAACCCGTCCGTCGACGCGCATCCGTTCGTGGACCGCGGCGATGTGTTCGGCCCGCTCAACGGGGACACGGTGGCAGCGCTCAGCGGCCTGAGCGACAAGGTCGTGTCTCTGCACCCGTCGGCCGTCACCCTCAGCGCGTCGCGCGACCAGGCCGCTGTCCTGTCGCAGGCGGGCGTGTACTCGGTCCGCAAGAGCGGCGATCCGGTCCGGGTGGATGCGCGCCCCGGTCTCATCGGTCCGTCGCTGGACGCCGACGGCTGGGTCTGGTCGGTGCCGGCGGCGGCCCCGAACGCGATCCAGGTCGCGTCCGCCACCGGAGGAGAGCCCCACGCCGTCACCGTCAACTGGCCGAACGCGACCGCCATCCTCTCGCTCGCCGTCTCGCGGGACGGCACCCGGGTTGCGGCCCTCGTTCAGACCGCGACCGGCTATTCGCTCATGGCAGCGGGGATCGTCCGCGGCGGAAACGCATCGCCCGTCTCGCTGACGGAGCCGGTCGAGCTCGCTGTGCCGACGTCGGTGCCGCGCTCGGCCGCCTGGACGAGTGATCTCACCATCGCGGTGCTCAGCTCGACCAACGGGGAAGCGACCAGCATCGCGCAGCAGACCGTCGGCGGCGAGCAGACCACGACCTCCGGTCCTGCGGGCGGTCGCGTGATCGTCGGGGCGTCCGGACTGGCGCCCTACGTGGTGCTCGGTGCGGATGGCACGCTGCTCGCGCCGACGGGCACCGGCTGGCAGGCGCAGATCGACAAGGTCGGGGCCGTGGCCGTGCAGCAGGGTCAGCCGTAAACCGCTCTCCCTGCGTGTCCACAGCCGCCGCCACCAGCCGGTTCTCCACAGATTCCGCCTCGACGGCCCGCCCGGAACCGCGCCCCGGGATGCTCGAACCATGACAGCCAACACCCTGGTCCGCGAATCCCTGCTCGACGCCGCCGCGATCGTCCTCCCTGTGCGATGCGCCGGGTGCCGTCGTCCCGACCGCTCTCTCTGCGACGACTGCGACGCGGCGCTGCGCCCGGTCGCCCGGCTCGATGCGATAGGCGACATCCCGGTCTGGTCCGCGCTCAGCTACGAGGGCGTCGCGCGGCGCGTGCTGCTGGCCTACAAGGACGGCGGCCGGGTGGACGTGGTGCGAGCGCTCGCGCGCGCCCTGCGCTGTGCGGTGGCGGAGGCGCAGAGGCAGACCGCCCGCGCGCCCGGCGAAGCCGACGCCGGCGACGCGGCCCTGCTGCCCGTTCTCATCCCGTCCACCCGGTCCGCCTGGCGCCGGAGGGGCTACCACCCGAGCCGCTCGGTCCTCGCCCGGGCGCACATCCTGGTCCCTCCGCTCTGGCGAGCGCTGCGACTGTCGCGCCAAACGGCGGACCAGGCCGGGCTCACGGCCACGCAGCGTTCCGGGAACCGGCGGGGCAGCTTCGTCGCCTCGAGGCGGCTGGCCGGCCGCACCTGCCTGATCGTGGACGACATCGTGACCTCTGGGGCGACCATCGCCGAAGCGGCCAGAGCGATCCGAGCCGTCGGCGGCCGGGTAGCGGGTGCGGCCGCGATCGCCCGGACGCCGCTCCGCGGTGGAGGGCGTGTCCAGCAACCACACAGCGGACCCTGGGGAGATGCCGCCTGTTTTCCGGTTTCTAAATGAGGTCGGCGGCACTACGGTAGTCGAAAAGGTGTGGTCGATCCGCCCTTCGTGATCCGGGCGGTCGTCACGCCGGAACAGGGAGGTCTCCATGGACATCAACATCATCGGACGCAACCTGGGTATCACTGATCGCTTCCGGGAGTACGCCACCGAGAAGTCCGAGAAAGTGGCGCATCTGGCCGAGAGGGCGATCTCGTTCGAGATCAAGGTCAGCAGGCACAACGAGAAGCTGGGCAGCCAGAACGGCGACGATCGGGTCGAATTGACCCTCGTCGGTCCGAAGGCCGTCGTGCGGTCCGAGGCGACAGGGCAGGACAAGTACGCCGCCTTCGACATCGCCCTCGGCAAGCTCCTCGAGCGCGTGAGGCGAGCGAAGGACCGACGCAAGGTCCATCGCGGGCAGCACCGACCGACCTCGTTGCGTGAGGCGAGCACGGACGGTTTCAGTGCGGTCGGACTCGCGGCGGCTCCCGTCGCAGTGCTCGACCAGGTGAGAACCGGCGCGATGCCCGCCGTGTCCGATGAAACGGAGGAGAAGGCGGAGGCGGAGGAGGAGTACTCTCCCGTCGTCATCCGCAAGAAGGTGTTCGCCTCCGTACCGATGACCGTGGACGACGCTCTGTACTACATGGAGCTCGTCGGACACGACTTCTATCTGTTCGTCGACCAGGAGACCATGCGTCCGAGCGTCGTCTACCGCCGCAAGGGCTGGGACTACGGCGTGATCGCGCTCGACGACGAGGCCGAAGAGCTGCAGGAGGTCGCGACCGCGGCCCGCAAGCTGGGCTGACCGCGGCGCACGCCGTGGAAGCGTCGATGGCGGCCGCCCGGGCGGCGGCCGCCATCGACTCGCCCGATCAGCATTCCCGAGGCTGCGCCGAGCGGGCGTCCAGACTCCTCTCAGGCCGGGCAGGTCGAACGTCAGGGCGGAACAAGTAGCATGTCTCTAGCGTCGGCGGAGTATGCCGTCCGGCGTGCGTCCGCCGGGGCGCCGGGCTGTCCGCCCGACCGAGCGTAAGTGGAGTGCATCAGTGGCCTCAGTTCTTGAAAAGGTCCTCCGTGTTGGCGAGGGCCGAACCCTCCGTCGGCTGGAGGCGTACGCGAAGGCGGTCAACGCCCTCGAAGACGACTTCAGCGAACTCACCGATGAGGAACTCGCGCACGAGACCGTCGAGCTGCGCGAGCGCTATGGCAACGGCGAATCGCTCGACGACCTGCTCCCCGAGGCGTTCGCGGCCGTCCGCGAGGCGGCGAAGCGCACCCTCGGGATGCGTCACTTCGACGTGCAGATCATGGGCGGCGCCGCGCTGCACCTCGGCAACATCGCCGAGATGAAGACGGGAGAGGGCAAGACCCTCGTCGCCACGACGGCGGCCTACCTGAACGCGATCGCCAGCCGCGGCGTCCACATCGTCACGGTCAACGACTACCTGGCGAGCTACCAGTCCGAGCTGATGGGCCGCGTGTTCCGCGCCCTCGGGATGACCACCGGCGTGATCCTCGCCGGCCAGACGCCGGAGGAACGCCGCGAGCAGTACGCGGCCGACATCACCTACGGCACCAACAACGAGTTCGGCTTCGACTACCTGCGCGACAACATGGCGTGGCAGGCGAGCGACATGGTGCAGCGCGGCCACTTCTTCGCGATCGTGGACGAGGTCGACTCGATCCTGATCGACGAGGCCCGCACGCCGCTCATCATCTCCGGTCCGTCCTCCGGCGAGGCGAACCGCTGGTTCAACGAGTTCGCGAACCTGGCGAAGCGGCTCACCCCCGACGTGGATTACGAGGTCGACGAGAAGAAGCGCACCGTCGGCGTGCTGGAGCCGGGCATCGAGAAGGTCGAGGACTACCTCGGCATCGACAACCTGTACGAGTCGGCCAACACCCCGCTCATCTCGTTCCTCAACAACGCCATCAAGGCGAACGCGCTGTTCAAGCGCGACAAGGACTACGTGGTGATGAACGGCGAGGTGCTCATCGTCGACGAGCACACCGGCCGCATCCTGGTCGGCCGCCGCTACAACGAGGGCATCCACCAGGCGATCGAGGCGAAGGAGGGTGTGGAGGTCAAGGCCGAGAACCAGACCCTCGCGACCGTCACCCTGCAGAACTACTTCCGTCTCTACAAGAAGCTCTCCGGCATGACTGGTACGGCCGAGACCGAGGCCGCCGAGTTCATGAGCACCTACAAGCTCGGCGTCGTCCCCATCCCGACCAACAAGCCGATGCAGCGCATCGACCAGTCCGACCTCGTCTACAAGAACGAGAAGGCGAAGTTCGATCAGGTGGTCGAGGACATCGTGAAGCGGCACGAGAAGGGCCAGCCGGTCCTGGTCGGCACGACCTCCGTCGAGAAGAGCGAGTACCTGTCGCGGCTGCTCGCCAAGCGCGGCGTGCGGCACGAGGTGCTGAACGCGAAGAACCACGCGCGCGAGGCCGCGATCGTCGCCCAGGCCGGGCGCCTGGGCGCGGTGACCGTCGCCACCAACATGGCCGGCCGTGGTACCGACATCATGCTCGGCGGCAACTCCGAGTTCCTCGCCGTCGCCGAGATGAACGCGCGCGGCCTGTCGCCCGTCGAGACGCCGGACGAGTACGAGGCCGCCTGGGAGGGCGTGTTCGACAACGTCAAGGCGCAGGTCGCGGAGGAGGCCGAGAAGGTCATCGCGGCGGGCGGGCTCTACGTGCTCGGCACCGAGCGCCACGAGTCGCGGCGCATCGACAACCAGCTCCGCGGTCGTTCCGGCCGACAGGGCGACCCGGGCGAGAGCCGGTTCTACCTGTCGCTCACGGACGACCTGATGCGCCTGTTCAACGCGGGAGCCGCCGAGAGCCTGATGGGCCGCAGCAGCGTCCCGGACGACATGGCCATCGAGTCGAAGGTCGTCAGCCGCGCCATCCGCAGCGCGCAGTCGCAGGTCGAGGCCCGCAACGCCGAGATCCGCAAGAACGTCCTCAAGTACGACGACGTGCTCAACCGCCAGCGCGAGGCGATCTACAGCGACCGCCGGCACATCCTCGAGGGCGACGACCTGCACGAGCGCGTGCAGCAGTTCCTCACCGACGTGATCGACGACATCCTCGACCAGCACACCGGCGAGGGCAGCGGCGACGACTGGGACTTCGACGCCCTCTGGGCCGAGCTCAAGACGCTGTACCCGGTCGGCGTGAGCATCGACGAGGTGATCGCCGAGGCCGGCAACAAGGGCAAGATCAACCGCGAGTTCATGCGCCGCGAGATCATGTCGGACGCCCGGATCGCCTACCAGCGTCGCGAGGAGTCGCTGGGCGCCCCGGCGATGCGCGAGCTGGAGCGTCGTGTCGTGCTGTCGGTGATCGACCGCCGCTGGCGCGACCACCTCTACGAGATGGACTACCTGAAGGACGGCATCGGCCTGCGGGCGATGGCGCAGCGCGACCCGCTGGTCGAGTACCAGCGCGAGGGCTACGCGATGTTCCAGCAGATGATGGGGGCCATCCGCGAGGAGACCATCGGCTTCCTGTTCAACCTGGAGGTCGAGGTGAACCAGGCACCGGGAGAGGTCGAGGCGCCCGCGGTCGCCGCGAAGGGACTGGCCCGCGGCGAGAGCGACACCGCGCTCAGCTACTCCGCCCCCGCCGAGCAGGGCGGTGTCGAGGTGCGCAACCAGCGCGGCCAGCTGGAGCAGGCTGCGACGGCCCGTGCGCAGCGGGCGCAGCAGCAGGCCGCCCCGGCGGCTCCGCCGGCGCAGGCGGGCAACCAGCGCGGTGCGTTCGGCCAGCGCGTCGAGAACGCCGACGACGCGGCTCCCGTCAACCGCGCGGAGCGCCGCGCCCAGGCGAAGAAGCGCTGATCGGGAACTGATCGCACGACGATGGCGGCCCCGCGGGGCCGCCATCGTCGTCTCCGCCGCTACAGGACGTTGATGGCCGTGGCGCGCCACCGGGTACGGTGGCGCTCCAGCCGGATGGCAACGGCCCGTGACCGACCGGGCTGGTGCACCATCACGACCGCTTCGACGACGCCCTCGACCGGGAACGCCAGCAGAGGATCGCCGATGGTCATACGCGGTCGCAGCGGATTGTCGGCCGCGGTCGTCCGCGCCTGGACGGTCAGCATGGTGCGACGCAGAAGGTGGACGTAGACCGAGTCGCTCACCCAGCGGCCGATCTGATCGAGCGGGCGGGCTCCCGCGAGGATCTCCACCACCGACCGCGCGAGGTTCGAGCACAGGGTCGCCGGACTCGGCTCCCCGTTCGTCGGAAACTCGACGAGGTCGCCGGGGCGCCCCTCCCGTCGTGCGATGACCCTGTCCATAAGCCCCGCGTCGGCCAGCGGCTGGGCCGGCGGCCGGTCCGATGACGGATCTCCGAGGAGAGCGCCCGGACGGCCGGCGGCTGCCGGCCGTCCGCCGGGCAGTGCCGAGGGGGACGGGGTCGCGGGGGCGAGGGCGAGGTGGTGCATGTGATCTCCCGGAGGGGTGTGTCGGTGGTCTGTGCTGAAATAGAGTCGTGATATGTGCGATTCCTCACTCAAACAGGTCGACGGGCGTCGGACCAGGGCACAAACGCGTTGTGGATAACTCTCGTCATCCCTGTCGGAGCGCCGTTTAGGATGGGGAGGTGTCGACCCTCAGCGATCTCGTCCATGCCCATGGCCGCTCCTCGGAAGAGGACGTCGAGTGGCTGCACGGCCTCGTCGGCGACTGGCAGCTCCTGGCCGATCTCGCCTTCGCGGACATCGTGCTGTGGGTGCCGACCGCCGACGACGACTTCGTCGCGGTGGCGCACGCCCGCCCCTCCTCGGCGGCGACGCTCTTCTACCGGGATTTCGTCGGCCAGCGCATCAAGCCGGAGTGGCGCCAGCAGGTGACCGACGCGTACCGGTCGAAGCAGATCATCGACACGTCGGCTCCCGACTGGTACGAAGAGACGCCGACGCGCGTGCGCGCGGTGCCCGTGATCCGCCGGCTCACCGTCCACTCGCCGGACACCGCTCCGGAGCCCGTTGCGGTGATCACGCGCCACACCAATCTGAGCGAGGCGCGCACCCCGAGCCGCCAGGAGCTCACCTTCAACGAATGCGCCAACGATCTCTTCAACATGATCGCGACGGGCGACTTCCCCGACCTCGGAGCCCCGGCTGCCCCTCGACGCGGCGCCCCGCGCGCTGCCGACGGCCTGATCCGGCTCGACGTCGACGGCATCACCACCTTCGCCAGCCCCAACGCGCTGAGCGCCTTCAACCGCATGGGCTTCACCGGCGAGCTGGAGGGCGAGTCGCTCGCCACGGTGACGACCGGCCTCCTGGCGGGCACCATCACCGTCGACGAGTCCCTGCCGCTGGTCGTGACCGGCCGTGCGCCTTGGCGCACCGACATCGAGGCGCGCGGCGTGACGGTGTCGCTGCGTGCCATCCCCATCCGCAACCGCGGCGAGCGGGTCGGCGCCATCGTGCTCTGCCGCGACGTCTCAGAGCAGCGGCACCAGGAGCGGGAGCTCATCACCAAGGATGCGACGATCCGCGAGATCCACCACCGCGTGAAGAACAACCTGCAGACCGTGGCATCCCTGCTGCGCATCCAGGCGCGCCGCACCCACTCGGAGGAGGCGCGCGAAGCCCTCAGCCAGGCCATGCGGCGCGTGGCGGCCATCGCCGTGGTGCACGACACCCTGTCGACGGGCCTGGCGCAGATCGTGGACTTCGACGACGTGTTCGATCGCGTGCTGCTGCTCGTCGCCGAGGTCGCGGCGAGCCACACGACGACGGTGCATCCGAAGAAGTCGGGGACCTTCGGCAAGCTGCCGTCGGAGTACGCGACACCGCTGGCGCTGGCGCTCACCGAGCTCGTGACCAACGCCGTGGAGCACGGCCTCGCCGGCCGCGAGGGCGAGGTCGAGATCGTCGCCAACCGGTCGGAGGAGTCGCTGACCGTCAAGGTGGTCGACAACGGGTCCGGCCTCCCGGAGGGCAAGGTCGGGACGGGTCTCGGAACCCAGATCGTCCGGACGCTCATCCAGGGGGAGCTCGGCGGAGCGATCGACTGGCACACGATGATGGGGCAGGGCACCGAGGTGACCATCGAGGTCCCGCTACGGTACCTGACCAAGATCTGACCGGCGGACGCTCCCGCAGAAAGAAAAATGCCGAGGGGCGCTCGGTGCTAGGTGTGTGAGCGCCGCCTCGGCTGTGTCGGACGCGCGGGTGGGTAGGGCCCGCGCCGACGATGGGGGATGGGGTGGAGCGTCAGGATGCGCGACGTGCGCGTGCGGCGCGGCGCTTGAGAGCGCGGCGCTCATCCTCGGAGAGACCGCCCCAGACGCCCGAGTCCTGTCCGGTCTCGAGGGCGTACTGCAGGCAGATCTCGGTCACGGTGCAGCGTGCGCAGACCGCCTTGGCCTTGTCGATCTGGTCGACCGCAGGGCCGGTGTTGCCCACCGGGAAGAAAAGCTCAGGGTCCGCGGTGAGGCAGGCGGCTTTGTCGCGCCAATCCATGAAGATGTGCTCCTTGTTTACTGGGGTTCCTGACCCGAGAGGGCCATAGAATGCAGATAAGCAGTCGGGTTGCAGGGTGCTTAGATCCGTGGGGAATCAGACCTGCCCACGACCCTGTGAGCGTTAACTCGACCGTTGAATATGCTCCCATAGCCCTTATTGCGAATCAATAGTTTTGTATGGGATAACGCTGAGAACACGAGCCGGAAACGTCAGGATGCTATAGTGCCCGACCCCCAGAACGCCCCGGAGGCGGCCGCTCAGCACCGCCCGGCGCGCCCGCCCCTCCTCACGGTGCTGACCGTGATCCTCGCGCTCGAGACGGCCCTCGTGGCCGGTGTGGCGTGCTGGCTGGTCTACGAACTGCTCACGCAGACGCCGGAGTCGTACCCCTCCGCGGTCGCCATCGTGATCCTCGTCCTCCTCGCCGCGGCCTGGCTGATCGCGACACTCGTCGGCCTGCTGCGCCGCCGGGGCTGGGCGCGTGCGTCCGCCCTCACCATCCAGATCCTCCAGCTCGCGGTCGCCGTCGGCTGTTTCCAGGGCTTCTATGCGCGCCCGGACGTCGGCTGGGCCCTCCTGGTGCCCGCGGTCGTCGCCGGCGTCCTGGCCGTCTCCCCGGCCGTGGTCCGCGCCACGGCGCGCAACACGGAGCAACACGAATAGCGTCCGGCGGGAACAAGCCGGAGACTCGAATGGTTATGTCCGGCATCGTGACTGATATCTCCACACAGACCTCGGCGTCCACCGCGACCATCGAGCGTGCCCGCGCAGGCTGGGACGCCTGGCGAGCGGGCCGGCTGAGCAGCGTGACCGCGCCCACCGGCAACCTCGCCCTCATCGAGACGCGGTGGCTGCCCGCCGGCCACACCACGACGCCGGACGAGGCGCTGGCCGGGCAGCCGGAGTCGGTCACCGCGACGGAGCTCACCCGTCGCAGCCTCGAGACCGGCGAGGTCGAGCGCGGCATCCGGCTCTGGGATGCCGCATCTCCCGCCATCCGCGACTTCGAGACCATCGACGTCTTCCCGTTCGACCCCAGCTGGGTCGTCGAGGCCACCTTCACGCCGGTCAGCGACGACCGCACCATCCCCTTCGAGCACATCCGCGACAACGGGCTCACCCGCGACCTCGTCGTCCCCGGCGACATCGCCTTCCGGCGCGATGGCGTCGAGTACACCCTGAGCGCCTTCGACGACGACGGCACGCTGCTTCTGGTGTTCGGCGACCCGACCAACGGCGCCGACGGGGAGGACGGGACCTACGCGTCCGGCCGGTTCCTCTTCGTCGAGCACGTGGACGACCACGTCGTCCTGGACTTCAACCGCGCGTTCGTGCCGCCCTGCGGGTTCTCGGACCAGTACAACTGTCCGCTGCCGCCGCGCAACAACCGCTTCCCCGTCGCGGTCACCGCTGGGGAGAAGCGCGTGGCGTTCCGCGGCGGCGCACACCACGAGGCGGCGCACACCCCCTGACGGGCCGAGCGCCCGGACATCCTTCGCATTCACCCCCACAGCACTGGAGAACCACCGTGAGAAAGACCCCCTTGTTCGCTGCGCTCGCGATCGGCCTGGCGACGGCCCTGACGCTCGCCGGCTGCGCGGGCGGCTCGTCGTCCGCCGGCGGAAGCGATGCGACCATCGCGATCGGCTCGCTCTACGAGCCGGTCAACCTCGACAACACCGCGGGCGGCGGTCAGGGCGTCACCGAGGCGCTCAACGGCAACGTCTACGAGGGCCTGTTCAAGCTGACCGACCAGGGCAAGGTCGAGCCGCTGCTCGCGACGAAGTACACCACGAGCGCCGACGGCCTGACCTACACGTTCACGCTGCGCGACGGGGTGAAGTTCCACTCCGGCAAGCCGCTCACGAGCGCCGACGTCAAGCGGAGCATCGAGCGCGTGACCTCCGACGACTCGCAGTCGGCGCGCAAGTCCCAGCTCGAGGTCATCAAGAGCATCGACACCCCGGATGACAAGACGGTGACCATCACCCTGTCGTCCCGCTCCATCTCGCTGCCCTACAACCTCAGCTACATCTGGATCTACGGTCCGGGCACGTCGAACTACAAGACCGCCGAGGACGGCACCGGCCCATACACCCTGGGCACGTGGAAGCGCGGGAGCTCGCTCAGCCTCGAGCGCTGGAGCGGATACTGGGGCGACAAGGCCAAGAACAAGGAGGTGGAGTTCGACTACTTCACCGACGCCTCCGCCCTGTCGAACGCGCTGCAGACCAAGCAGGTCGACATCGTGACGAGCATCCAGAGCCCGGACGCCCTCAGCACGTTCACGGGCAACAAGGACTACACGATCTCCGACGGGAAGTCGACGACGAAGGAGCTGCTGGCGTTCAACGACAAGGTCGCCCCCTTCGACAACGTCCAGGTCCGCAAGGCGGTCTACTCGGCCATCGACACCAAGAAGCTGCTCAACTCCATCTGGGGCGACTACGGCACGCTCATCGGTTCGATGGTTCCGCCGAGCGACCCCTGGTACGAGGACCTCACCAAGGTGAACCCGTACGACGTGAACCTGGCGAAGAAGGAGCTGGCCGAGGCCGGGTTCGCGAACGGCTTCACGTTCACGCTGGACACGCCGACGTACGACCCGCACCCCGCGGTGGCCGAGTTCCTGAAGAGCGAGCTGGCGAAGGTCGGCATCACGGTGAACATCAACTCCATCTCGGCCGACGAGTGGTACACGAAGGTGTTCAAGAACCACGACTTCACCGCGACGCTGCAGGAGCACGTCAACGACCGCGATGTGGTCTGGTACGGAAACCCGGACTTCTACTGGGGCTACGACAATCCCCAGGTGACCGCCTGGGTGAACGAGGCCGAGCAGGCCACGACCACGGCCGAGCAGACCGCCAAGCTGAAGCAGGTCAACGAGCAGATCGCGAAGGATGCGGCCAGCGCCTGGCTGTACCTGTACCCGCAGATCGTCGTGGCGGACAGCGACGTGAGCGGATACCCCGTCAACGGCCTGAACTCGCAGTTCTTCGCCTACGACATCGTCAAGAAGTAGCCGGTTCTCCACAGGAACCGTCTTCCACCACCCGAGTGCTCGGGGAGCCGACCGGCTCCCCGAGCACCTACGCTTAAAGGACCATGGCCCTCTATCTCGTGCGTCGCACCGCGTTCCTCGTGGTGTCGCTGCTGCTGGCCATGGTCGTGCTGTTCTTCCTCCTCCGGGTGCTGCCGGGCGACCCGTCGAACGCCCTGCTCTCCGTCGGAGCGACGAAGGAGCAGATCGCGGCGGCTCAGCGCCAGGTGGGCAGCGATCAGCCGCTGCTGCAGCAGTTCTTCTCGTGGTTGGGCAGCCTGCTGTCGCTGAACCTCGGCGAGTCGTTCATCAGCTCGCTGCCCGTCGGCCCCGAGATCGCGGCCCGTCTGTCGGTGACCATTCCGCTGACGCTGCTCTCGTTCGTGCTCGCCCTCGTTCTCGCCCTGCCCATCGGGTTCGTCGCGGCGTGGAAGGCCGACCGCTGGTACGGCATCCTGCTGTCCGCGTTCTCCCAGCTGGGCATCGCCGTCCCCGTGTTCTGGGTGGGCATCCTGCTCGTCGATGTGTTCGCCATCACGCTGGGCTGGTTCCCGTCGGGCGGCTTCCCACGCGACGACTGGTCCGATCCCGCCGAGGCCCTCACCTCCCTCGCCCTCCCGGTCGTCACCATCGCCCTCGTGATGAGCGCGTCCATCTCCCGCTACGTGCGGAGTGCGACGCTGGATGTGATCGGCAGCGACTACCTGCGCAACGCCCGCGCGCTGGGGTCCGGATTCGCCGGCGCGATGTGGCGTCACGGTCTGCGCAACGGAGCGGTTCCGGTGATCTCCGTCCTGGGCATCGAGCTGGCCACGACGTTCCTCGGCGCCGTCGTCGTCGAGAGCGTCTTCACGCTCCCGGGTCTCGGCAGCATGCTGCTGAAGGCCATCGAGCAGCACGACTACCCGAACATCCAGGGCATCCTGTTCGTCTCGACGCTGCTGGTCCTGATCGTGGGCTTCCTGGCCGACGTCGCCCAGCGCCTCGTCGATCCGCGACTCCGTCGCAGTATCTCGGGGAACGCATGAGCGCGATCGTGGAGCAGGCGGCGGAGGCCGCCGCGCCGGACGCCGCGCACCGGCGGCGACGTCGCCGGTCGCTGACCCTCGGCATCGGCCTCGTGCTGGTCGGTCTCGTCGTCATCGTCGCCGTCGTCTCGTTCTTCTGGCTGCCCTACGCGCAGTCCGACACGTCCGGGACACGGCTCGAGCAGCCCAGCGCATCCCACTGGCTCGGCACGGACCGGTTCGGCCGCGACCTGGCGACCCAGCTGATGATCGGCGCGCGGATCGCCCTGGCCGTCGGCCTCGGATCCGTTGCGATCGGTGCGGTGGTCGGCGGTACGCTCGGCCTGCTCGCCGCGTTCGCCACGAAGTGGCTCGACGACACGCTCTCGGCCGTCCTCGACATCCTGATCGCGTTCCCGACGCTGCTGCTGGCCATGCTGATCGTGGCGGCGCAGGGCGCCTCGCTCGGCACCGCCATCGTCGCGATCGGGCTCGCCATGTCCGCGGTCGTCGCCCGGCTGACGCGTGTGCTCGCCAAGCGGGTGCTCGCACAGCAGTTCGTGACGGCGGCGCGAACCTCGGGCACTTCGTGGTCCGGGATCATCGCGCGGCACATCCTGCCGAACATCTGGCCGACCCTCAGCGTGAACCTGGCCCTGCAGTTCGGGGTGGCCGTGCTCGCCGAAGCGAGCCTGTCGTACCTCGGGCTGGGCGCCCCGCCTCCGAACGCGTCGTGGGGGCGGCTGCTGCAGGAGGCGCAGGGCACGGTGTCCACCGCGCCCGCCGGCGCGATCGCACCCGGTGTGGCCCTGGTGGTGCTGGTGATCGGCGTCAACCTGGTCGCCGACGGCCTGCGGGATGTGGCCGATCCGACGCGGAGGAGGTCACGATGAGCGCGAACACGGTGGGCGCGCAGAAGCAGGCGACTCCGCGGCTCCTCGAGGTCGACAACCTGACGGTCACGACGCGCGGCGGTGACGTCCTCGTGCGGGACGTGTCGTTCCGTCTGGACGCGGGGGAGCGGCTCAGCCTGATCGGCGAGTCCGGCTCGGGGAAGTCTCTGACATCGTTCGCCCTCACCGGTCTGCTTCCGGACGGACTGCAGGCGACGGGCAGCGTGCTCCTCGACGGCGTCCCGGTGATCGGGGCGCGGGAGCGCGACCTGGTCGCGCTGCGCGGCCAGGTGGCGTCGACGGTCTTCCAAGAGCCGATGACCGCCCTGGACCCGCTCATGCGCCTCGGCCGGCAGGTCGGCGAGCCTCTCCGCCGCCACCTCGGGCTGCGCGGGGACGCGCTGCGGCGGGCGGTGCACGACGCGCTCGCCGAGGTGGGCCTCCCGGAACCGGAGCGCATCGCGCGCGCCTACTCGTGGGAGATCTCCGGCGGCCAACGGCAGCGCGTCGCGATCGCGGCGGCCCTCGCCTGTCGTCCGCGGCTGCTGATCGCCGACGAGCCCACGACCGCGCTCGACGTCACCGTGCAGGCCGACGTGCTCGCCCTGCTCGAGCGCCTGGTCGCGGAGCGGGGAATGGCGCTCCTGTTCGTGAGCCACGACCTGGCCGTGGTGTCCCGCATGGCGCAGCGCGCCATCGTGCTGCGTCAGGGCCGCGTGGTCGAGGAGGGCGCCATCGGTGGGCTGCTGTCGGAGCCGCGCGATCCGTACACCGCGGAACTCGTGCGGAGCGCCCGCGAGCTGGATGCCGCACTGGAGCTGCCATGACCCCGATCCTCGAACTCCGCAACGCAGGCTTCCGCTACCGAAAGGCCGCCACCGCTGCCCTCGACGACGTCTCGTTCGCCGTCGAGCCGGGTCGCAGCCTCGGCCTGGTCGGCGAGTCGGGAGCGGGCAAGACGACGGCGCTCTCGCTCCTGCTGGGGCTGACGACGCCGACGAGCGGCTCCGTGCTCTTCGACGGCGAGCCCCTGAACCCGCGCGACCGGGCGCAGCTGCGCGCCTTCCGCCGCAGCGTCCAGCCGGTGTTCCAGGACCCGTACTCCTCGCTCGACCCGCGGCAGAGCGTCGGCCGCATCGTCGGGGAGCCCCTCGCGTCCCTCGGGCTCGCGAGCGGCGAGGAGGCGCGCGAGCGCATCGCTCACGCCTTGGACTCCGTCGCCCTGCCCGCCGACGCGGCGCGCCGCTACCCGCACGAGTTCTCGGGAGGCCAGCGGCAGCGCATCGCCATCGCCCGGGCGATCGTGTCCCGCCCCCGGGTGCTGCTGGCCGATGAGCCGGTGAGCGCGCTGGATGTGACGACGCGCATCCAGATCATCGACCTGCTGGGAGAGCTCGCCGCGAACGAGGGGATGACCGTCGTCATGGTGTCGCACGACCTCAGCGTCGTCGCTGCGCTCTGCGCCCACACCGTCGTGCTGCGCGGCGGCCGCATCGTGGAGCAGGGCGCGACCGCCGAGGTCCTCAGGACGCCGAGCGACGACTACACGCGCCGTCTGCTGGCGTCGGTGCCGCGCCTCCCCGCTTAGGAGTCGATGCCGAGCTTCTTGCGCAGCGATGCGACATGGCCGGTGGCCTTCACGTTGTACAGGGGCAGCCGCACCGTGCCGTCCGGGTCGACGACGAAGGTCGACCGGATGACACCCTCTACCGTCTTGCCGTAGAGCTTCTTCTCGCCGTAGGCGCCGTATGCCCGGTGCACGGCCAGGTCCTCATCGGACAGCAGCGGGAAGTTGAGGCCGTCCTGCTCCTGGAACTGCTTGTTCTTCGCCGGTGCGTCCTTCGAGATGCCGATGACCTGGTAACCCGCCGACTTCAGCGAGTTCAGGTTGTCGCGGAAGTCGCAGGCCTCCGTCGTGCATCCCGGCGTCATCGCGGCCGGGTAGAAGTACACGATCACGTTCTGGCCGGCAAAATCGGAGAGCGAGACGGCGGCGCCGTCCTGGTCGGTGAGCGTGAAGGAGGGAGCCGGTGTTCCGGCCTCGAGTCGAGCGTCAGTCATGGCTCCATTCTCCCAGCCGGAGGACCGTTCAGCGCGCGAAAGTGGCGAGCAGGCGCTGCAGCGAGTCGAGGCGCGCCCGGCCGGCCTCGCCGAGCTTCCCCGCCTCGACGGCCTCGATGATCGCGCAGTCCGGAGCGTCGGGCAGGTGCGTGCACCCCCGCGGGCAGTCCTCGGCGAGCTCGGCGAGGTCGGTGAACGCCTTCAGGATGCTGTCGGTGTTCACATGCCCGAGCCCGAACGAGCGGACGCCCGGGGTGTCGATGACCCAGCCGTGGCGGCCCTCGTCGTCTTCGACGCGGAGGGAGACGGTCGACGAGGAGGTGTGCCTGCCGCGCCCGGTGACCACGTTGACATGACCGGTCGCGCGGTGCGCGCTGGGGACGATGGCGTTGACCAGGGTCGACTTGCCCACCCCGGAGTGGCCGACGACGACCGTGTCGTGGCCGATCAGCGCCGCTGTGATGTCGTGCAGGGGGATGTCGTCCTGGCGGCTCGTGAAGACCGGGAGGTCGAGGCCGGCGAAATTCGACAGGAACGGCTCGGGGTCGGCGAGATCGGTCTTCGTGACGCACAGCATCGGCTCGATGCCGGCGTCGTAGGCGGCGACGAGATAGCGGTCGACCAGCCGTGTCCGCGGCTCCGGGTTCGCGGCCGCGACGACGATGAGCATCTGGTCGGCGTTCGCGACGACGATCCGCTCCACCTCGTCCGTGTCGTCCGCGCTCCGCCGAAGCAGCGTGGTGCGCGGCTCCACCCGGACGATGCGGGCGAGGGTGCCCTCTTCGCCCGTCGTGTCGCCGACGACTGCGACGCGGTCACCGGTGACGATCGGATTCCGCCGCAGCTCGCTGGCCCTGGCCGCCGTGACCTGCCGCTCCTCGGGGGTGTCCTCGTCGAGCAGGACCGTGTACCGGCCGCGATCGACGCCGAGCACCCGGGCGATCTGCGCATCGGCGTGCTCGGGGCGCGTCTTCGTCCGGGGGCGGTTGCCCTTCGGATTCGGGCGGCTGCGGATGCTGGACTCGTCGTAGAGGTCGAGCTCGTCGTCGTCCTCGTCGTCCGCCCACCAGGAGCCGCTGTTGTCCGTCACGCGATGCCGGCGCCCTTCTGCAGCATCCGGGTCCAGAGCTGCGTGAACTGCGGGAGCGTCTTCGCCGTGGTGGCCACGTTCTCGATCTCGACCCCCGGCACGACGAGCCCGACGATCGCCCCGGCCGTCGCCATGCGGTGGTCCTCGTAGCTGCGCCACACGCCGCCGTGGAGCGGGCGCGGGTCGATCCGCAGGCCGTCCTCCAGCTCCGTGACGGCGCCGCCGAGGCCGTTGATCTCGGCGGCCAGGGCGGCGAGGCGGTCCGTCTCGTGATGACGGATGTGCCCGATGCCGGTGATCTCGCTCGGGCCGTCCGCGAGGGCGGCGATCGCCACGAGCGCAGGAGCGAGCTCGCCGCCCGTCGTCAGATCGAGGGTGACGCCGGTCGGGCGCTCCGGGCCCGTCACGGTGAGCCGGTCGCCGTCACGCGTGACCGTCGCCCCGAACAGCGGAAGCAGGTCGGCCAGGTCTGCGCCGACCTGCGTCGTCGACGCGGGCCAGCCGGTGATCGTCACCGTGCCTCCGGTCGTGACGGCCGCGGCGAGGAACGGGGCGGCGTTGGAGAGGTCCGGCTCGATGGCGACGTCGCGGGCGGCGATCGTGCCGGGGGAGACGATCCAGCGTCCGACCTCGGGCGACTCGACGGTCACTCCACGGGCGGCGAGGGCCGCGATCGTCATCTCGATGTGCGGCAGGCTCGGCAGCCGCTCGCCCTTGTGCGTCAGGTCGAGGCCGTCGTCGAAGCGGCTGGCCGAGAGCAGGAGGGCGCTCACGAACTGGCTGGAACTGGACGCATCCACCCCGATCGCGCCGCCCGCGACGCGACCGGTGCCGTGCACGGTGAACGGGAGGGAGCCGCGGCCGTCGTCGTTCACGTCGACCCCGAGCGCGCGGAGTGCCGCGATGATGGCGCCCATCGGGCGGCCGCGCGCCGAGTCGTCCGCGTCGAACATCGTCGGGCCGAGGGCCAGCCCGGCGATCGGCGGGACGAACCGCATCACGGTGCCCGCCTGTCCGCAGTCGATCGTCGTGCTGCCGAGCAGCTCCTCGGCCGGGGTCACCAGCAGGTCGGCGCCGAACTCGCCGTCGCCCGCGCGCTCCTCGATCGTGACGCCCAGAGCGCGGAGGGCCTCCACCATGTTGGCGCTGTCGCGTGAGTGCAGGGGAGCACGGAGCAGCGACGGCCCGTCGGCGAGGGCGGCGAGCACCAGCTCCCGCGCGGTCAGCGACTTCGAGCCGGGGAGGGACACCGTCGCGACGACCGGACCGTCGGCCACAGGGGCGGGCCACAGCGTGTTCGGCTCCTCGACGCGGTTGTCGCCGTACGGGTCGAAGTCGGGGGCGGAATATTTCGAGATCAGCATTGTTGTCCAGATTATCCGTGTTCCCGGTATCAGGAAGGATCCGCCCGTGGCCGCCACCGCCGTGCTCGACGCTCCCAGCGTCACCCCGCACGGCCTCGTCGACCCCGATGGCCTTCTCAGCACGTCGCTGGCGTCGCAACTAGACTGGCCGGTGATGAGCACCGAGACCGAGGATCTGGGCCACCTCTTCGAGGATCAGGCCCTGCCTTTCATGGACCAGCTGTACGCGGCTGCCCTGCGCATGACACGCAACCCGTCCGACGCGCAGGACCTCGTACAGGAGACGTTCGTGAAGGCCTACGCGGCGTTCGGCCAGTTCCAGCAGGGCACGAACCTGAAGGCGTGGCTGTACCGCATCCTCACCAACACGTTCATCAACACGTATCGCAAGAAGCAGCGCGAGCCCTACCAGGGGACGATCGACGAGCTCGAGGACTGGCAGCTCGGCGGCGCGGAGTCCATGTCCTCGTCGTCCAGCCGCTCGGCCGAAGCCGAGGCGATCGACCATCTGCCGGACAGCGCCGTCAAGGACGCGCTGCAGGCCATCCCGGAGGACTTCCGGCTGGCCGTGTACCTCGCCGATGTCGAGGGATTCTCCTACCAGGAGATCGCCGACATCATGAAGACCCCGATCGGCACCGTGATGAGCCGCCTGCACCGCGGCCGCCGGATGCTCCGGGAGCTTCTGACCGACTACGCGCACGAGCGCGGCCTCTCCGCCGTTCAGGGAGACCGGGCCGTGCAGACCCCCAGGAGCAAGAAATGACCGACTGCGGCTGTGAGAAGGCGAAGGCCGAACTCGAAGAGTACCTGCGTAACGAACTGTGCAGCGAGGATGCTGCCGACGTGCGCGAGCACCTGGCGAACTGCACCGGATGCTCCGACGAGGCCCACCTGAACGTCGTGCTCACCGAGGTGGTGCAGCGGGCGTGCAAGGAGACGGCGCCCGAGACGCTGCGCACCGAGGTGCTGCTGCGCATCCGCTCGTTCCAGGCGAGCGTCCACTGAGCGTCCACTCGTGACGAATGGGCGCGACTGGTGACGAATGGGCGCGATTCGTGACGAATGGACGCCACGCGTGACGAATCGTACCGAGGTGCTGCTGCGCATCCGCTCGTTCCATGCGAGCGTGCACTGAGCGCCCATTCGTGACGAATGGGCGCGATTCGTGGCGAATGGGCGCGATTCGTGACGAATGCGCGAGCCTGACGAATGCGTGAGCCTGACGAACGGGCGCGATTCGTGACGAATGGGCGCGATTCGTGGCGAATGGGCGCGATTCGTGACGAATGCGCGAGGGTGACGGCGCTAGGCGCCGCCGCCTGTTCCGACCTCGTGGAGGAAGAACAGGCCGCCCAGCGGGTCGGTGACCTGCGCGAAGCGGCCGAACTCGCTGTCCCAGGGATCGCGGATGACGGTTCCGCCCAGGTCGATCACACGCTGTGACGCCGCTGCGGCGTCGGCGACCCCGAAGTAGACGACCCAGTGCGACGGGACGCCCTCCGGCAGCATGCCGTTCGCGTCGTACACGCCGCCCGCCGGCGCATCCGGGTCGCCGAAGGTGACGTACCGGAAGTCGGCGGTGTCGCCCAGGACCTGGGTCCTCCAGCCGAACACGCGGGTGTAGAAGTCGACCTGCACCGCGTAGTTGCGCGCGTACAGCTCGTGCCAGGCCAGGCCGCCCACCGCGGCGACCAGTTCGTAGCCGCGGTGCTGCTCCGGCTCCCAGAGACCGACGACGGCCCCGCCCGGATCGGCGATCACGGCGAGCCGGCCCTGGTCGCCGACCGTCATCGTCGGCGCGATCACCTGGGCGCCGTTGTCCAGCGCGGCCTTCTCGGCCGCGTCCGCATCCTCGACGAGCAGATGGGTGAGCCAGGTGTTCGCCTGGGCGTCGCCCATCCGCGGGCCGAGGCCGGCCACCCTCCGGCCGTCGCGGCGGAAGGTCACGTAGCCGCCGTACTCCTCGCCGGCGGTCTCGGCCGTCCAGCCGAACAGGGCCGTGTAGAACTCGGTCGCGCGCGGGACATCGGAGGAGGTGTAGTCGACCCAGCAGGGCTCGCCGAGGCGGTGGGTGGTGACGACGGTCATGGGCTCACCATACGCCGCGGTCCGCCGGGCGTGCCAGCCGCACCAGGGGTCTGTCCGGGAGCGGCATCGGGTCGCTAGCGTGAGGCCATGGACGACATGGTGGCCCTTCCGGGCGGACGGTTCCGGATGGGCTCCGCCGAGTTCTTCCCGGACGAGCAGCCCGTGCACGAACGCACGGTGGCCGCCTTCCGCATCGACCGGTTCGAGGTGACGAACGCCGACTTCGCGGCGTTCGTGGCGGACACCGGCCACGTGACCGTCGCCGAGCGTCCGCTCGACCCGGCCGAGTTCCCGGAACTGCCCGACGACGACCTCCTTCCCGGAGCCCTCGTGTTCACGGCCACGGACGGTCCGGTCGACCTCACCGACTGGCGGCAGTGGTGGCGGTGGCAGCCGGGGGCCGACTGGCGGCATCCCGAGGGCCCCGCATCGGACATCGACGCCCGGATGGACCGGCCCGTCGTCCAGGTCGCGTACGCGGACGCCACGGCGTATGCGGAATGGGCGGGGAAGCGCCTCCCGACCGAAGCCGAGCACGAGTACGCGGCACGCGGCGGAGTCGACGGTGCGCGTTTCGCCTGGGGCGACGAGGCCTATCCCGGCGGAGAGCCGCAGGCGAACTCGTGGATCGGGCCCTTCCCGTACGAGAACCGGGGTCGCTTCGGCGCGACGCCCGCGCCCGTCGGTTCGTACCCGGCGAACGGGTACGGACTGTACGACCTGATCGGAAATGTCTGGGAGTGGACGAGCGACTACTACGCACCGCGCCACATCGTGCCGGGCCAGCGGGCGCCGGAGGTCGGCGGGCGGGTGAACCTGCTGGGTGCGAGCAGCGCGGAACCCGGCTCGGACATCCCGCGCCGGGTCTTGAAGGGCGGCTCGTACCTGTGCAGCCCCGAGTACTGCCTGCGCTTCCGTCCAGCGGCGCGCTCACCGCAGGCGGAGGACAGCGCGACGACGCACATCGGTTTCCGCTGCGCCGCCGACGCCTGAGCCGCGGGCGGAATGACGGGAGCCCCGATCCTGTTCGGACCGGGGCTCCCGTGATTCTGTCGCGGACTACAGCGTGAGCGCCCGCTGGATCAGCACCTGCTGCTCCTGCGCGTGACGCTTCGCGGAACCCGCGGCGGGCGACGCCGACGGCGGGCGCGACACCACACCGAGCGGGCGCGGGCCCAGCTTCGACGTCTCGAGGATCATGAACGGCCACGCGCCCTGGTTCTCCGGCTCGTCCTGCACCCACACCAGCTCGGCGTTGGGATAGGAGTCCACGACCGCCTTCAGCTCGGCGGCAGGGAGCGGGTAGTACTGCTCGACCCGCACGAGCGCGATCTCGGGGTTGGGGTTCTTCTCGAGCTCGTTGAGGAGGTCGTAGTAGAGCTTGCCGGCCATCAGCAGCACCCGCTTCACGGAACCCTTGTCGGCGATGCGCGCATCGTCGATCACCGGCTCGAAGCGGCCGTTCGTGAAGTCCTCGACGTTGCTCGCGGCTCCGCGCAGTCGCAGCATCGCCTTCGGGGTGAAGACGATGAGCGGACGGCGCGGGCGGGCGTAGGCCTGGCGGCGCAGCAGGTGGAAGTACGACGCCGGTGTGGACGGGCGTGCGACGGTCATGTTGTTCTCGGCGCACATCTGCAGGTACCGCTCGATGCGGGCACTGGAGTGGTCCGGCCCCTGACCTTCGTAGCCGTGGGGGAGGAGCAGCACCAGCGACGAGCGCTGGCCCCACTTCTGCTCTGCGGACGAGATGAACTCGTCGATGATCGTCTGGGCGCCGTTGGCGAAGTCGCCGAACTGCGCCTCCCACAGCACCAGCGCGTCCGCGCGCTCGACGGAGTAGCCGTACTCGAAGCCCATGGCGGCGTACTCGCTGAGGAGCGAGTCGTAGATCCAGAACTTCGCCTGGTTGTCGCTGAGGTTCGCGAGCGGCAGCCACTCCTGGCCGTTGACCCGGTCGTGCAGCACCGCATGGCGCTGCACGAACGTGCCGCGGCGCGCATCCTGGCCGGCGAGGCGCACCGGTGTGCCCTCCACCAGGAGCGAGCCGAGCGCGAGCAGCTCGCCGAAGCCCCAGTCGATGCCGCCGTTGCGGCTCATCTCGCTGCGCTTGTTGAGCAGCTGCTGCAGCTTCGGGTGGACGGTGAAGCCGGCGGGCGGGTTGTTGAACGCGTCGCCGATCATGCCGATGACCTGTGCGCTGACCGCGGTCGTCTCGGGCTCGCCCACGTTGTCGTCCTCGGTGGCCGTCTGCGCGAGGTCGCCGGAGCCGTCGGCGTCCAGAACGGGCGTCGAGTTGGTCTGAGCCGCGTGCGTCTCCATGAACGCGCGCTCCAGGCGGTCCTGGAAGTCGCGGTGCGCCTGCTCGTACTCCTCCTCGGTGATGTCGCCGCGGCCGACGAGCGCCTCGGTGTAGAGGCGTCGCACCGAGCGCTTCGCCTCGATGAGGCTGTACATCAGCGGCTGGGTCATCGAGGGGTCGTCGCCCTCGTTGTGCCCGCGGCGGCGGTAGCAGACGAGGTCGATGACGACGTCGCGCTTGAACTCCTGCCGGTAGGCGAAGGCGAGCTCCGCGACGCGGACGACGGCCTCGGGGTCGTCGCCGTTCACGTGGAAGATCGGCGCCTGGATGGTCTTGGCCACGTCGGTGGAGTACACCGAGCTGCGGGCCTCGCCGGGAGGGGTGGTGAAGCCGACCTGGTTGTTGATGTTGACGTGAATCGTGCCGCCGGTCTTGTAGGCGCGCAGCTGCGACATCTGCATCGTCTCGACCACGACGCCCTGACCGGCCATCGCCGCGTCGCCGTGGATCAGGATCGGCAGGGTGGGGAACGTTCCGGCCGGGCGGCGGTCCTGCTTGGCGCGGACGATGCCCTCCAGGACGCCGTCGACGGCCTCCAGGTGGGAGGGGTTCGCGGCCAGGTAGACCGGGATCTCCTCGCCGCCCGCTCCCTTGAAGGTGCCCTCGGTGCCGAGGTGGTACTTGACGTCGCCGGAGCCCTGCACGGTGCGCGGGTCCTGCGTCCCCTCGAACTCGCGGAAGATCTGGCCGTACGTCTTGCCCGCGATGTTGGTCAGGACGTTGAGGCGGCCGCGGTGCGCCATGCCGATGGCGACCTCGTCCATGCCGGCCTCCGCCGCGCCCTGCAGGATGGAGTCGAGCAGCGCGATCGTGGACTCGCCGCCCTCCAGGCTGAAGCGCTTCTGGCCGACGTACTTGGTCTGCAAGAAGGTCTCGAACGCCTCGGCCTCGTTGAGCTTGCCGAGGATGCGAAGCTGCTCGTCGTGGGTCGGCTTCTCGTAGGGCCGCTCCAGCTTGTCCTGGAACCACTTGCGCTGGGCCGGGTCCTGGATGTGCATGTACTCGATGCCGACGGTGCGGCAGTACGAGTCGCGCAGGACACCGAGGATGTCGCGCAGCTTCATCTTCCGCTTGTCCCCGCCGAACTGGCCGGTGACGAACTCGCGGTCGAGGTCCCAGAAGGTGAGGCCGTGGCTCTCGATCTCGAGGTCCGGGTGCGACCGCTGCTTGTACTCCAGCGGGTCGATGTCGGCCATGAGGTGGCCGCGAACGCGGAACGAGTTGATCAGCTCCTGCACGCGGGCGGTCTTGTCGACGGCGCTGGCCAGGTCGACGCTGATGTCCGGGTTCCAGTGGATCGGCACGTAGGGGATGCGCAGCTCGGCGAAGATGTCCTCGTAGAAGCTGCGCTTGCCGATCAGCATCTCGTGCACGATCTTGAGGAACTCACCAGAACCGGCGCCCTGGATGACGCGGTGGTCGTAGGTGCTCGTCAGCGTGATCGTCTTGCCGATCGCGAGTCCGGCGAGGGTCTTCTCGCTGGAGCCCTGGAACTCGGCCGGGTACTCGAGGGCGCCGGCGCCGATGATGCAGCCCTGGCCCTTCATCAGGCGCGGGACCGAGTGGACGGTGCCGATGCCGCCCGGGTTGGTGAGCGAGATCGTCGTCCCGGCGAAGTCGCCGGCGGCGAGCTTGTTGTTTCGGGCCTTGGCGACGAGCTCCTCGTAGGCGGCGAGGTACTCGCCGAAGCGCATGGTGTCGGCGCGCTTGATGCTGGGGACGAGCAGAGCGCGGGTGCCGTCGGGCTTCGGGATGTCGATCGCGATGCCGAGGTTGATGTGGGCCGGGGCCACCACCGAGGGCTTGCCGTCGACCTCTTCGTAGTAGACGTTCTGGCTCGGGAACTCCTTGAGCGCCTGGATGAGCGCCCAGCCGATGAGGTGCGTGAACGAGACCTTGCCGCCGCGCGCGCGCTTCAGGTGGTTGTTGATGACGATGCGGTTGTCGATCATCAGCTTGGCCGGGATGGTGCGGACGCTGGTCGCGGTCGGGACGGTGAGCGACGCGTCCATGTTGGTGGCGAGTGTCTTGGACATACCGCGGAGCGGCGTGACCTTGTCCTCTTCCGTCGCCTCGAGGGTCGCGTTGGGGGCGGTCACCGGCGCGTCAGCCGGAACCGGCTGCGGCTTGGCCGCCACCGAAGTGGTGCGGGCGACGGGCTGCTGGCCGATCACCGGGATGGGAGTCGTGACGGGCTTCGGCTCGTTCGGGTGCGGGGCGGGCGCTCCGCCCGCCGGGGGAGCCGGTGTCGACGGCTCGGACGGGCTGGGCGCCGTCGGCTCCGCCGGGCTCGGGACGGAGGGTTCGGCCGGGCTGGGGACCGTCGGCTCCGACGGGGCCGGCACGCCGGGCTCCGACGGGGTCTCGGTGGGGGTCTCACCCGGCGACGGGATCGACTCGTCCTTCACCGCCGGATGGTAGTTCTCGAGGATGGGCCACCACGACCTGTCGACCGAGTTCTTGTCGTGCACGAACTGCTCGTACAGCTCGTCCACCAGCCATTCGTTGGCTCCGAATTCGCCCGCGGCGCCGTCTTCGGTCCCTACTCCGGTCAATTGGCTCGACACAGCCGATCGCCCACTCTCTCCATCGATTCGTCGTGACCGGGCGGCCTGTCACCGCCCGCTTCCATCCGATCCTCAAGCCTAATCCCATCGGTGCTCGCGTGCGGGCGCTCAGCCGAGCGGGATAGCGTTATTCCCATGCAGTTCTATGGAACATCGCCGCGCCACGATCTCACCTACTCCGATGTGTTCCTCGTGCCGTCGCGGTCGAACGTCACGAGCCGTCTCGACGTGTCCCTCGCCCCCAACGACGGCACCGGCGCGACCATCCCGATCGTGTCCGCGAACATGAACTCGGTGACAGGCAAGCGGCTCGCCGCGACGCTGGCCCGCCGCGGCGGTCTCGGCGTCCTCCCGCAGGACATGCACCTGCAGGACCTCGACGACGCGATCCGCTGGGTCAAGGCTCAGCCGGTGATGTACGACACCCCGTACGAGGCGCACCCCGACGAGAGCGTCGCCGACGTGCTCCGCCGCATCCCGGCGGTCGAAGGACACGGGATTGTGGTCACGAATGCGGACGGCGCGTACCTCGGCTGCCTCGCGGCCGTCCAGCTCGGCTCTGCGCTCGCGGACGCGCGGGTCGGCGACCTGCTGCACGGCGCGCTGACCTCGCTCGACGCCGAGGACCTCTCGGACGGGCGTCAGGCCTTCCAGGTGATGGATGCTGCCGGCATCGACTTCGCGCCGGTGCTCGACCACGGTCGCGTCGTCGGCACCCTGTCGAAGCGCAGTGCCCTCCGCTCCACGATCTACACGCCCGCACTGGATGCGCACGGCCGGCTCCGCGTCGCCGCGGCCGTCGGGATCAACGGCGATGTCGCGGGCAAGGCGAAGGCGCTCGCGGCAGCGGGCGTCGACGTGCTCGTCATCGACACCGCGCACGGCGACCAGGACGGCATGGTCCGCGCTATCCGCACGGTCAAGGAGCTGGGCCTCGGGCTGCCCATCGTGGCGGGCAACGTCGTCACCGAGCAGGCCGTCCGCGACCTGGTCGCGGCGGGCGCCGACATCCTCAAGGTCGGCGTCGGCCCCGGCGCCATGTGCACGACGCGCATGATGACCGCGGTCGGCCGCCCGCAGTTCTCCGCAGTGCTCGAGACCAGCGCGGCCGCACGGGAGCTCGGGGCGCACGTCTGGGCGGACGGCGGTGTGCGCTATCCCCGCGACGTCGCGCTCGCGCTCGCCGCGGGCGGTGCGTCCGTCATGATCGGCTCCTGGTTCGCCGGCACGATCGAGGCGCCCGGCACTCTCGACCGGGACGCGAACGGCGGCCTCTACAAGGAGAGCTGGGGCATGGCGTCCACCAAGGCGGTGAAGGGCCGCTTCGAGCGGCTCGACGCCTACGAGCTCGCCCGCAAGGAGCTCTTCGCCGAGGGCATCTCCAGCTCTCGCATCTACCTGGACCCGCTGCGGCCGTCGGTCGAGGATCTGCTCGACATGATCACGACCGGGGTGCGCAGCTCGTTCACCTACGCCGGCGCGCGCACCCTCGCCCAGTTCCACGAGCGAGCGCTCGTCGGCATCCAGTCCGCCGCCGGCTACGAGGAGGGCAAGGCGCTCCCCGTCAGCTGGTAGCCCCCCGTCGCCCCCACCGTCGAGTACGCACAAACTGCACGCCGAGCGGGTGTCCGGCGTGCAGTTTGTGCGTACTCGACGGAGGGGTCAGTTGGAGCGGGAGCGGACAAGTGCCGTGATCGCCGCTCCGACGACCGCGAGCACCGCGACGCCCAGGAACAGCAGGAGGAATCCGCCGGCGGCGGCGTCCGCCGCGCCGCTTCCCGCGTCCAGCAGTGCGGAGGTGCGGGCCGAAGCGATGCCGCCGAGGACGGCGAGGCCGAGCGCGCCGCCGATCTGCTGAGCGGTGTTGACCAGGCCGCTGGCAAGGCCGGACTCCGACTCCGGCACACCGCGCACGGCGAGCTGGGTGACCGTGACGAAGGAGGCACCCAGACCGAGACCGATCACGATGCTCGGCAGGATGAACCCGGCGACGAATTTGGTGCTCCCGGCGAGGGCGAACCAGACGACCCCGGCGGCGAGCACGACGAGCGCACCGGCCAGCGTCGTGCGCAGCCCCGCCCGGGCGACCACGGCCGGGATCACGCCGGCGATCGCCACGAGTGCGACGGCGAGCGGCAGCTGGCTGAGTCCGGCCGCCAGAGCGTCCAGGTGCAGCACCTCCTGCAGGTAGACCGAGAGGGCGAAGAACAGCGCGACCGTGGCGCCGCCGACCAGCAGCATCACGATGTCGCCGGCCAGGGCGTCGCGATTGCGGAAGAAGGAGAACGGCAGCAGGGGGTGCGCGGTGCGGCGTTCGATCAGCACGAACGCGGTGAGAAGGACGACAGCGGCGGCAACGAGCCCCAGGACGATCGGGTTCGTCCAGCCGAGCGTGCCGCCCTCGCTGAGGGCGGCGACGGCCGCCGCGAGTCCGAGGGTCGCGGTCGCGGCTCCCGCCGCATCCATCCGCTCGGCTCGTGCCGCCGGGTCGCGGCCGATGAGGAACGGGATGACCGCGAGCACGAGGATGCCGACGGGCACGTTCACGAAGAAGACGGCGGACCAGCCGAATGCTGCGGTGAGCACCCCGCCGAGCAGGACGCCCGCCGCGCTGCCCATTCCGGCCACAGCACCCCACAGGCCCAGGGCCTTCCCGCGCGCTTCGGCGTCGGGGAAGAGCTGCGTGAGGAGTGCCAGGGATGCGGGCGCCAGCAGGGCGGCGAACGCCCCCTGAACGGCTCGTGCACCCAGAAGCATGGTGCCGTTCGCTGCGAGACCGGCCGCGAGCGACGCCAGTGCGAAGCCGGCGACGCCGATGAGGAACACCCGGCGATGCCCGAACCGGTCCGCGAGACGTCCGCCCAGCAGAAGGAGACCGCCGAAGGGCAGGACGTAGGCCGTCACGACCCAGGCGAGCGCTGCGGTGTCGAGTCCGAGCGCGGTCCCGACGGTCGGGAGGGCGATGTTGACGATGGATGCGTCCAGCACCACGAGGAACTGTGCGAGGGCGAGAACGCTGAGCGCCCACCAGCGGTGCGTGCTGCGGGGGGTGGGAGCGGCGAGAGGTGCCGCTGCGGTGGCGAGAGGCGTTTCCATGAGACTGTCCTTTCGTTGTGAGTGATCGATCAATCACTCTCGGGAGCCGGGTGATGGCGAGGGGAGGGAAGGGGGATCAGGGGTGCTGGATGCCGTTCGTGAGCGTGCGCGCCCACTCCTCGGGCACATCCTCGAGGCCGGCCGTGACCACCAGGTGGCACAGCTGCCCGTAGGCGATGAAGCGCTGGACCTCGTCGGGCGATGCGCCGGAGCGGATCGCCGCGAACCGGGTGATGCGCGCGAGCCCGCGCCGCAGGGCCTCGCGGATCTCCGGGACATCGGACGCGGACTGGGCGTGAACCTGGAGCATGAGCAGCGAGCGGTCGCCGATGAGCTCCGCGTACGCGTCGCCCATGCGGTCGAGGATCACCGTCGGCGTCTCGCCGTCGGCCCCGCGTGCACCGGCCTCCAGCGCCTGCTCGATCCGCTCGAAGCAGCGCTCGAGAGCCGCCACGAACAGCCCCTCCTTGCTGGGGAAGAGCTTGAAGACGTACGCGGGCGAGATGTCCGCGTCCTTGGCGACCGCGGCGATCGGAGTGCCGAGGTACCCGCCGACGGCGAAGACGGCGATGGCGCTGTCGAGCACCGCTTCGCGGCGGTCGTCGGCGGTGGAGAGGGTTCGTGGCATGTGAGTGACTGTACACTCACTCTTCCTGTCGAGTCAAGCAGCTCAGCCTCAGGTGGCCTTTCCGAAAGCACACGCAGTGCACAGCGCGCCGAAACATAGTAGATTGAACGTGTTGTTCCCCGCCGTCTACGGATTGGCGGGGATTTTTTTATCCCGGGAGCGATAGTGCTGCGAACATCCGTGGTGATCGATTATCAAAACGTCCACATGACAGCTCACGACGTGTTCGACCCGCGGGGTGAGCTGCACGAATCGCTCATCCATCCGGTGCAGTTCGCCAACCGCGCTGTCCGGGAGCGCAACGATCGTCAACGAGCAGGCATGGACCCCGCTGTGCTGGCTCGAACGATCGTCTACCGCGGGCGCCATCACGTCGACCACCATTGGGAGCAGCACCGACGCTGCAATGACCAGGCCGAGCAGTGGAAACGCGACGGTGCGATTGTCGAATTGCGGGATCTCAAGTACACCTATGAGCTAGGCGCCGACCGGGCGCCGATTCGCGACATCACCGGCAAGAAGGTTCCGAAGGGGCGGCCAAAGGAGAAGGGCATCGATGTCCTGTGTGCCTTGGCATTGGTGCGCGAGGCGGCACGTCCGGATATCGACGTCGTAGTCCTCGCCTCTCGCGACACAGACCTCGTGCCCGCCCTGGACGAGGTCTACGACCTGCGCGGAGCAGACCCTGCCAGATACGCCAAGGTCGAGACTTTCGCCTGGTACAACCGACGGTTTCGAGAGGAGGACACCGTCTCCGGCGGCGGTCTGAGACCGACGAGCCCCCGCCGCATCTGGAACACGAATCTCGATCGGGCGTGCTTCGAATCCTCAATCGATCGAAACCAGTACCGATAGCGGCGGACTCAGCTGCGCCGGGTCGCGTCCTGGACCTCGCCGACCAGCTCCTCGATGATGTCCTCCAGGAACAGCACGCCGGCCGTGGCGCCCTCCGCATCCACGACGCGGGCCAGGTGGCTGCCCGAGCGGCGCATGGTCGCCAGGGCGTCCTCGAGGTCGCTTCCGGCGAAGACGGTCACCAGCCGGCGGATGCGCTTGGCCGGGACGGGGAGCTCGAAGCCGGTCTCCTCCAGGTCGAGAACGTCCTTCAGGTGCAGGTAGCCGGTGGGCTCTCCGTCGGCGTCCGGCACGACGTAGCGCGAGAAGCCGTGCTTGGCGACGGCCTTCTCGACATCAGCGGGAGTGGGGGCGGCCGGCAGGGTCACCAGCGCGTCGAGCGCGACCGCCACATCCCGCACCTTCTTCTCGGTGAACTCGAACGCCGCCGTCAGCGCGCCGGTGCGGTCCGTGAGCACGCCCTCGCGCGTCGACTGCGACACGATGGTCGCGACCTCGTCGAGCGTGAAGGTGCTGGCCGCTTCGTCCTTCGGCTCCACTCGGAAGAGGCGGAGCACCGCGTTCGCGGTCGCGTTCAGGGCGACGATGATCGGGCGGACGGCGCGGCCGATCCCGACCAGCGGGGGCGCCAGCAGCAGCGCGGCCTTGTCCGGCATCGAGAACGAGATGTTCTTCGGGACCATCTCGCCGAACACGACGTGCAGGAACGACACGACGACCAGCGCGACGATGAACGCGATGGTGCCGATGACCTCCTCGGACCACCCGGTCGCGTGCAGCGGCACCTCCAGCAGGTGGTGGATGGCCGGCTCCGACACGTTCAGGATCAGCAGCGAGCACACGGTGATGCCGAGCTGCGTCGTGGCGAGCATCAGCGTCGCGTGCTCCATGGCGTAGAGAGCGGTCTTGGCGCTGCGCTTCCCGCGCTCCGCCAGCGGCTCGATCTGCGAGCGGCGTGCGGAGATGACGGCGAACTCCGCGCCGACGAAGAAGGCGTTGACCGCGAGCAGCACGACCAGCCAGGCGATTCCGGCCCAGTCACTCATGGGAGGCCCCCTCTCCGTTCGCGCTCTCGGCGACAGGCACCGGATCGGGTGTGTAGCGGATGCGGTCGACCCGGCGGCCGTCCAGGCGCTCGACGCGCAACGTGCCCCCGTCGATCACGACCTCGTCTCCGACCTTCGGCAGCCGGCCGAGCTCGTTCATGACGAAGCCGGCGACCGTCTCGTACGGGCCCTCCTCCGGGACGGTGACGCCGGCGCGCTCCTCGAGCTCGTCCGGGCGCAGGATGCCGGGGAAGGTGATCGAGTCGCGTCCGCGGATCACGCCGGCGCGGGTGCGGTCGTGCTCGTCCGCGACCTCTCCGACGATCTCCTCGACCAGGTCCTCCAGAGTGGCGATGCCCGAGGTCCCGCCGTACTCGTCGACGACGACCGCGAGCTGGTATCCGCGGGCCCGCAGCTCGCCGAGCAGGGTGTCGAGGCCCATGGTCTCCGGTACGCGCAGCGGGTCGGTCATCAGGGCGGACGCGGGGACCCGGGAGCGCCGCTGCCGGGGAACGGCGACGGCCTGCTTCACGTGGACCACGCCGAGCACGTCGTCGATGTCGTCGCCGATCACCGGGAACCGGGAGTAGCCGGTCTTCCTGGCGAGCTCGCTGACCGCCTGGGCCGGGTCCGTGCGCTGCACCGCCTCGATGCGGGGCCGGGGCGTCATCACGTCGGACGCGGTGCGGCTGGAGAAGGCGAGCGTCCGGCTGAGCAGGGTGGCCGTGTCCTCCTCCAGCACCCCCGCGCTCGCCGAGCGGCGCACCAGCGACGACAGCTCGTCCGCGGTGCGGGCACCGGACAGCTCCTCCTTCGGCTCGATGCCGAGCAGGCGGAGGAACCCGTTGGCGGTGCCGTTCAGCAGCGCGACGAACGGCCGGAACACCGCCGTGAACACGGTCTGGAACGGGATCACCAGCTTGGCCGTCGCGAGCGGGAGGGCCAGGGCGAAGTTCTTGGGCACCAGCTCGCCGAGGATCATCGACAGCAGGGTCGCCACCACGATCGCGACGATCGATGCGATGGGCGTCACGGCGCCCTCCGGGAGGCCGGTGGAGGTGAGCGGGCCGCGCAGCAGCGAACTGATGGCCGGCTCCATCGTGTAACCGGTGAGCAGCGTGGTCAGCGTGATGCCGAGCTGGGCGCTCGACAGATGCGTCGAGGTGATCTTCAGCGCCGCGATGGTCATGGCGAGGCGCGACTCGCCACGCTCACGACGCGCCTCCAGATCGCCGCGATCCAGGTTGACGAGGGCGAACTCGCTGGCGACGAAGAGCCCCGTCCCGACGGTCAGCAGGAGACCGACGCCGAGCATGATCCACTCAGAGAGCACGGCCGTCACCTCGCTCGCATCCCAACGGGCTCGATCCGGGCAACGGGCTGGCAGAGGGAGGGTCGTCCATTTGCCCGCAAGTATATCGAGGGGGGATGCCGGGGGACCGTGGATTCCGGGGCGGATTCCCAGGCGGCGTAGACGCGGGATTCCAGTGGCCCCGATACCGGTGCATGCGCGTATGGTGCCGCCTGGATGAAGGAGGATCACCATGTTGGAGTCGTATGTGACGTACTCCGTCCTTCCTGCCTCCGACCTGCAGCGGGCCGTCGAGTGGTACCGCGACAAGCTGGAGCTCGAACCGGAGCGGACGACCGAGGGCGGGGTGCTGTACGGCACCGGGTCCGAAGCGAAGATCTACGTGTACGAGACCGGGAACGCCGGGACGGCGCAGAACACCGCGATGTGCTGGCTCACGCCCGACATCGAGGCCACGATGGCCCATCTGAGGGAGAGGGGTGTCGTGTTCGCGGACTACGACTTCCCCGGTCTGCACACCGAGAACGGGATCGCGACGGACGACATGGGCCGGTCGGCGTGGTTCCAGGACAGCGAGGGCAACTACCTCTGCCTCACGCAACCGGCCTGACCGGCCCCGTCGCTCAGCGCCAGCGGGCGCGGAGGTACTGCGGCGGCCAGTAGCCGATCTCGACGCCGAGCTCGTGGGCGGCCCGCAGGGGGAAGTGCGGGTCGCGCAGGAGCTCGCGCGCCAGCATCACGGCGTCCGCCTGACCGCTCTCGACGATCTCGGCCGCCTGCTGGGGCGAGGTGATGAGACCGACCGCGCTCACATCCACGTCGGAGGTGCTGCGCACGTGGTGCGCGAACGGCACCTGGTAGCCCGGGCTGAGCGGGATGCGGATGCCCGCCTGGATGCCGCCGCTGGAGATGTCGAAGAAGTCGGCGCCGGCCTCCTGCGCCCAGGTGGCCACCGTCGCGGTCTGGTCCTCGTCCCAGCCCCCCTCCGTCCAGTCGCTCGCCGAGAAGCGCACGAAGAGGGGCGCGTCCGGCGCCTCCTCGCGGACGGCCGCGATCACGCGCAGCAGGAGTCGCGCGCGGTTCTCCAGCGAGCCGCCGTACTCGTCGGTTCGCCGGTTGGAGATCGGGGAGAGGAACTGGTGCAGCAGATAGCCGTGCGCCGCGTGCAGCTCGATCACCCGGAATCCCGCCTCGGTCGACCGGCGCGCCGCCGAGCGGAAGTCGTCGACGACCGTGTCGATCCCGGCAGCATCCAGCTCGTCCGGGACATCGAGCCCGTCGAACGCGATGGGCGACGGAGCGACCGTGCGCCAGCCGCCCTCCGTCTCCGGGACGGAGCCGGTGCGGCCGTCGAAGCCCCACGCCGGCCACGACGACGCCTTGCGGCCGGCATGGCCGAGCTGGATGCCGGGAACGGCGCCCTGGCTCTCGATGAATGCGGTGATCGGCTTCCACGCGTCGCGCTGCTCGTCCGTCCAGATGCCGGTGTCGCGCGGGCTGATCCGACCCTCCGGGTCGACCGCGGTCGCCTCGGTGAAGACGATTCCGCTGCCGCCGGTCGCGAACGACCCCAGGTGGATCAGGTGCCAGGTGCCGGGGACTCCGGACTCGTCGAGCACCGAGTACTGGCACATCGGGGAGGTCCAGATGCGGTTGCGCGCGGTGACGCCGCGCAGGGTCAGGGGGTCGAAAAGAGAGGGCATATGACCATCTAAGCCGCGAGACCGTCCAGATATGCCCGGAGGTCGCTCGGCGACGTGAAGACGTGCCCGGCGATGCCGAGGGCTTCCGCCCCGCGCACGTTCGCCTCCTTGTTGTCGATGAATACCGTCTGCTCCGCCGTCACGCCGAGCTCGGAGAGCACGTGCTCGAAGATCTCCGCGCTTGGTTTGATCGTGCCGAGCTCGCCGCTGACGAACACCTTCTCGAAGAGGTCGCCGAGGGTGCCGTGGCGGAAGTAGGAGCCGAAGTCGCGGCCGGCGTTGGAGAGCAGCGCCATCCGCGTTCCGCCCTCCTTGAGGTCGAGGAGCACCTGGAGCGTGTCGTGGTCGATGGTCAGCCAGCTCCGGAAGTCGGCGAGCCACAGGCGGTGGATCTTCGCATCGCCCCAGTTCTCGCCGAGCTCGCGCTCGATGCCGCGCCAGTACGACTGGATGCTCAGCGTGCCCTGGTCGAGCGCGTCCCTGTGCCGCCAATAGGCCGGCCAGAACACCTTCGGGTCGCCGCCGGCGAGCTCGGTCAGGGCGGTGCGGTCCTCGTCGGACGGGGTCACCGAGATGACCTCGCCGTAGTCGAACACGATCACCTTTCCGGGGATGCTGATCGCCATGTTCACAACCTATCGTGAGGTCGGTAGGGGTTCGATGGGCCCGGGTCGCGGTGCGCGGCCGACGGGAGCGACGACGGGAGGCGCCGGTGAGCGACTGGCAGAGCTGGGACGAACGGGATGCCGCGGCGTGGATCGCCGTTCCGCAGGAGTCGAGCGACAAGTACTCGCGTGGCGTGCTCGGGGTGGTGACCGGATCCGACCGCTATCCGGGCGCTGCCGTGCTCGGGGTGGAGGGCGCCTCCCGGACCGGGGTGGGGATGATCCGCTACCTGGGCGCCGACCGTCCGGCCGAGCAGGTGATGCGCCGCCGCCCGGAGGTGGTGACGGCTCCCGGGCGCGTCCAGGGCTGGCTGATCGGCTCGGGGATGGATGCGGCGAGCCGCCCGGCGGACGACGCGCATCGCCTGCGCTCGGCGCTGCGTGACGGCACGCCGCTCGTCATCGATGCGGGAGCCCTCGACCTCGTCGGCCGTGCTTCGGCCCCGGTCGTCGTCACGCCGCACTTCCGCGAGCTCGCGACGATGCTCGCGGCCGGAGCGGACGACGACTCCGACGCGGTGACGGCCGACGACATCGCCGCCGATCCAGCCGCGTGGGCGGTCCGCGCGGCCGAGAGCCTCGGTGTGACCGTCCTGCTCAAGGGCCACACGACGTACGTCGTCGCGCCCGGCGGACCGCGCTACGCCGTGACCGCAGGACCCGCCTGGCTGGCGACGGCCGGGAGTGGGGACGTGCTCGGCGGTGTCCTCGGCGCCCTGGTCGCGACGCACGCCCGCGAGATCGACGAGGACGGCCACGCCGCGCTCGCCGCCCTGGCGGCGACAGCGGCCTGGATCCACGGGCGCGCGGGGGAGCGGGCGTCGGACGGCGGTCCGATCGTCGCCCTCGACATCGTCGGGGAACTCCCTGGCGTGGTGCGCGAGCTGGTGCGCGCGGCCGGCTGATCGGTTCAGGGACGCGTCAAGCGCATCCCCTAGGATGTGGCGCTATGGGGATGGATGCGGTGCCGCTGAGCGCCGCGCCGACCCCTCGGGCCGAGGCCGGGCTGTTGCGCCGCGTCGCCTTCAGCCCGCTGTCGCTCTGGATCGCGTTCCTCGCCGTCCACCTGATCATCAGCGGCCTCGCGCTCGACCAGGGCAAGGGCCTCGGCGACGTCTTCCTCGTCTACAAGCCGTGGGCGCAGCTCGCCGCCCAGGGCACCCAGATCGTCGGCGTCGACTCCGACTGGGTGTACCCGTTCGGCGCGATCGTCCCGGTCATGCTCCCTCTGCTGTTCGGCGCGGACGGTTATGTCTGGGCGTGGCTCAACATGGTGCTGCTGCTGAACGCGGCCGCCTTCGCGGTGCTGATCGTCGGCCGCGAGCCGCGTCGGCTGATCGCGGCCTGGTGGTGGCTGGGCTTCCTGCTCCTGCTCGGGCCGATCGCGGTCGGGCGGCTGGACTCGGTCTCGGCCTCCCTCGCGATCGTCGGGCTGCTCTGGCTGACGCTCCACGAGCGGGCGGCGGTCGTCGTGCTGACGGCGGCGACCTGGGTCAAGGTGTGGCCGGCGGCGATCCTGCTGGCCGCCGTCGTCGCGCTGCGCTCGCGCTGGCACATCGTCCTCGTCGCCGTGACGACCTCGGCGGTGATCGCGGCCGTGCCGCTGATCTTCGGCGCCGGGTGGCACATCCTGAGCTTCATCACCATGCAGACCGACCGCGGCCTGCAGATCGAGGCGCCGGTGAGCACGTTCTGGATGTGGCAGGCCGCGTTCCACGTGCCGGGCGCCGAGGTCTACTACGACCGGCAGCTGCTCACCTTCCAGGTCAGCGGTCAGGGGACGGCCACGGCCGGAGCCCTGATGAACCCGCTGTTCGCCTTGACGGCGATCGTCGTGCTGCTGATCGGCGTGCGGGCGTACCGGAGGGGAACGCCGTACACGCGCATCCTGCCGGAGCTGTCGCTGGCTCTGGTGACCGCCTTCATCGCGTTCAACAAGGTCGGCTCCCCGCAGTACGTCGTGTGGCTGGCCGCTCCCGTCGTGGTCGGGCTCGTCTACCAGGGCCGCGGTTTCCGCACCCCGGCGGTGCTGGTGCTGATCACCGCGGCGCTCACGCAGGTCTTCTACCCGTTCCTGTACGACTGGCTTCTGGTGCCCGATCCGAGCATGGTGGCCGTCCTGACCGTGCGGAACCTCATGTACTTCGTGATACTGGGCTGGACCGTCGTGGCGCTCTGGCGCCGGCGCCACCGCCAGGAGGCGGCCGGCGACCTGGTCCCGGCCCACGCGTGGCCGTTCCGCTCGACCCCCGGGGCTCACCCCGAACCGGTCGGCGGAAGCGCACGCTGAGAGAAGGAGGAACACATGCTGGTGGCATTCTCTGTCGCGCCGAGCGGTGGCGAAGGGGCCGACGCGTCCGTCCATGACGCGGTCGCTGCGGCCGTCCGCGTCGTGCGCGAGTCGGGCCTCCCGAACCGGACGGACGCGATGTTCACGACCATCGAGGGGGAGTGGGACGAGGTCTTCGATGTCGTCCGCCGCGCCACGGAGGCGGTCGGCCGCTACGGGACGCGGGTCTCCCTGGTGCTGAAGGCGGACATCCGGCCGGGGTACTCCGGCGAGCTCGACGGCAAGGTCGAGCGGCTCGAGGCCGCCCTGGAGCGGGGCGACTGACGTGGATGTCGACACCCTCCTGCTTCTGCTCTTCGGCATGTTCGTGCAGTTCGGGCCGTTCCTGATCATCGTCGCGGTGCTGGTGGGCGGCGTTCTGCTCGGCTGCGTCGTCGTCGCCATCGTGGGCGCCGTGCGCGCCGGCGTCTCGAAACCGGAGGAGACCCGCGACGTGGACGTCGCCCAGTTCTTCGAGGAGCAGGCCGCCGAGGCCGGGGCCGCGCCCTCGGCCCCCTCCGCACCGCGCCCCTAGACGCCACCGGCCGAGATGTGCGCCACATCGCGGTTCTGAGCCGCCCATTCGCGAGATGTGCGCCAAATCTCGTGCTGTGGAAGAGGGGTGCGGCGGCGGGTCGAAACGATTCGATATAGGCTGAGCGGGTGACCCCGCTTATCGACGGGCCGACGAAGCTGTCGTCGGCCCGTATCCGTCTTGCGCTGCTGGCGCTCGCCCTCGGTGGATTCGGCATCGGATCGACCGAGTTCGTCGCGATGGGCCTTCTGCCCAACATCGCCCACGACCTGCTGCCGCAGCTGTACGCCGCCTCGCCGACCGACGCCAACGCGCAGGCCGGCTGGATCATCTCGGCGTACGCGCTCGGCGTCGTCGTCGGCGCCCCGACGATCGCGGCGGTCGCCGCCCGCTGGCCGCGGAAGAAGCTGCTGCTCTGGCTGCTCGTCGCGTTCACCGTCGGCACCCTGGCGTCGGCGGTCGCCCCGACGTTCCAGCTGGTGATGGTCGCCCGCTTCGTCTCCGCGCTGCCGCATGGTGCCTACTTCGGCATCGCTTCGCTCGTCGCCGCATCCCTGATGGGGCCGGGCAAGCGCGGGCGCGGGGTCGCCTTCGTGCTGTCGGGGCTCACGATCGCGAACGTGATCGGCGTTCCGACCATCACCTGGATCGGCCAGCACAGCGGGTGGCGCATCGCCTACCTGGTCGTCGCGGCCATCTTCGCCCTGACCTTCGTGGCCGTCGCCCTGCTGGTGCCGTGGCAGGCGGGCGATGCGAAGGCGACCATGCGGAACGAGCTGCGGGCGTTCACCCGGCTGCAGGTGTGGGTGGCGCTGCTCATCGGGGCCGTCGGCTTCGGCGGCTTCTTCGCCGTCTACACGTACATCGCCCCGATCGTCACGACCATCACCGGGATGCCGGAGTCGACCGTTCCCCTCGTGCTCGTCCTCGCCGGGCTCGGGATGACGATCGGCAACATCCTCGGAGGCCGCGCGGCCGACCACAGCGTCCGGCGCAGCATGCTGCTGTTCTTCGTGATCCTGCTGGTGGGCCTCGCGGCGCTCTGGCTGACCGCATCCACCGTCGTCGGCCTGCTCATCTCGGTGTTCGTCGTGTCGGGCGCGTGCTCGGCGCTCTCGCCGACCATCCAGACCCGGCTGATGGATGTTGCACGTGACAGCCAGTCGATCGCCGCCGCGCTCAACCACTCGGCGCTCAACATCGCCAACGCCGCCGGTGCCTTCTTCGGCGGCCTCACGATCGCCGCGGGGCTCGGCTACCTGTCGCCGGTCGTCGTCGGAGGGCTCCTCGCGCTCGGCGGCATCGCGCTGGCGCTGATCTCGTTCGGCATCGACCGCTCGCGCATCCGCCGCGGCGTCGCCACCGGCTCGGTCGCGGCTCAGCGGCCGGCGGAGCGGACCCCGGTCTCCGCGCCCATCGACTGACGGACGCGGACGGCCGTCAGTCGTTCTGGAGCAGGATGCCGTCCTGGATGGCGCGCTTGCGCAGGGCGACCTTGGTGCCGACGTCGTAGCCGGCCACGCGGTACTTCTCGCGGATGCGCTTGAGGTAGCTCTTGGCGGTCTCGTCCGAGATCCCCAGCTGGAAGGCGACGGCCTTGACCGGCTCGCCTGCGCCGTAGAGCGCCATCACGCGCCGCTCCTGCGCGCTCAGCTTCGGGGCCCCGCCGACCTCGCCGGCGTTGAGCGCCAGGTCGAGCTCGGCCGAGATGAACGACTCGCCCATGCGCGCCGCGCGGATCGCCTCGACGATCATCTCGGCGTCCTCGCTCTTCACCAGGTAGCCCATCGCCCCGGCCGCCAGGGCCTCGCGGACGACCGCAGGCTCCGAGTACGTGCTCATGAGAACGGTGGCGACCCCGGTCGTCTTCAGCGTCGAGAGCTTCAACGAGATCGGGATGTTGTCCTTCAGGTCGAGGTCGAGGAGGACGACATCCACCGGGAACTCGGGATGCGTCAGCAGCTCCGGCCAGCTGGCGACGGCCGCGACCATCCGGATGTCGTCCGCCGCACTGCGGATCCACTCGGTCAGTGCTCCCAGCAGCATCTTGTGGTCGTCGACGATCGCGATCCTGATCGGGGGTTCCTCGCCCATGGGGTGCCTCTCTCTGTATCGAACCGGCTGGATCAGACCAGCTCGGCTGATGTGTCGCTCACCGTGGTGATCTCGATGCGCAGGGTCGAACCCGAGAACGACTCGACGTAGCGGCCCACCTTACGGATAGCTTGCCATGCCGCAGGGTCTACCCCGTTTCGCGGCACACCGCTGGTCGAGATCACGATAGCCATTGTGGCCCCCGGATTGGCGGTACGCGGGTAGGTGCCGACCGGCCGTGTCAGATCCAGGGTGAGCGTGCGCGGCTGGCCGGCTCCGCTGCGGACGGGGTCGCTGATCAGCAGCCAGACGGCGGTGAGCAGGCCGTCGCGCTGGTCGCGGCTCAGCCCGGCGGCGAGCCCGTCCGGATCGGTCAGGGTCACCGACGGGCCGAGGAGCGCCGATTCGGTGACGGCGTGGTAGAGCCAGGTCTCGCGGCGGCCCTGGATGAGGTGGAGGCGCAGCTCCGTCGCGATGGAGGCGGCGGCGTCCGCGGTGTCCTCGTCGAGCGGCAGCGCCGTGCGGCCGGTGGCGACGCCGTCCAGCAGGCGCTCAGCGGCGAGGTCGAGGCGGGCGAGCTCCTCCGAGGCCAGCATCCCGATGGCGTAGCCGGGCGAGACGACGGTGCTCTGCACCTGGACGAGGTCGAGCTCCAGCTGCACCAGGGTGCGCAGCGACCGCACGATCTGCACGCCGACGAGCGGCGGCGCCACCGCGATGGCCACCGTGACCAGCCCGGGGCCGAGGAGCTGCATGTCCGGCAGCGACCTCCAGACCTCGACGACCGCGAGGACGACGCCCAGCACCGCGGTGGCGAGGACGATGTCGCGCGCCGGGCGGACGGGAACGCACAGCAGAAGGGCCGGCCCGACGGCAGCGGCGGCGGTCAGGGGCACGATGGCGCCGCCGACCGGCCATGTCCCAGCGATGTCCAGCGCGACCGCGGCTGCCCAGACGCCCAGGGCGCCGAGGAAGAGCCAGGTGGGCAGTTCGTCGGGGAGCCGGAAGCGGAGCACGAGCGCGGCCACCAGCGTCACGGCCATGAGCACCCACGCGGTGACGGTGAAGCCCAGCAGCGGGTACTCGGCGATGTTCAAGCCGAACAGGGTGACCAGGAATGCGATCAGGGCGACCGTGGCCACGTTGAAGCCGAGGTCGAGGCGTGCGCGGCCGAGCGCATCCCGCTCGTCCCCGGCGGCGCCGCGTGCCAGCGGGCTGCGCGGAACCGTCCGCTCGTCGACCCCGGTCACTTCGGCACCTCCAGCACGACGGTCGTCCCGCTGCCGGGCGACGAGAAGAGGCGCGCGTTGCCGCCGACATCGCGCAGCCGCGCCACGATCGACTCGGTGAAGCCCAGCCGGCCGGTGTCGATGGATGCGACGTCGAAGCCTTTGCCTGCGTCCGTCACCATCGCCCGCACGTTCGTCTCGTCGTCGGTGATCGTGACGTGCGCCTCGTTGACGCCGGAATGCCTGCGCACGTTCTCCAGGCACTCGCCGAGGGCGAGCAGGAACGCGTCGAGCACGTCGCTCGGGAGCAGCACCTGGCCGGCGCCGTGCCAGTTCACCTCGAGTCCCATGCGGCGGAAGCGCTGTTTCACCGACTCGAGGGTGTTGCCGAGCGTCGACTCCTCCACCGGCTTGAGCTTGTAGTCGCCCGACCGCGCCGGGTCGGGGGTGAAGCCGAGGCGCAGCTGGCGCAGCAGCGCGGCGTCCTCGGCGGCCTGCTCCCGCAGCGCTCCGTGGCTGACGCCGACGCCGGAGTGCGCGAGCAGGGTGAGGGTGGCGAGCACCGTGTCGTGCAGCAGCCGGGCGCTCTGCCGGCGTCGCGCCTCGGTCTCGCTCGCCTGGCGCTCGACCCGATAGGCCCGGCTCATCGTCGAGATGCGCTTCAGGGTGCGCGGGACCGTGCGGGCCAGCCAGACGCCCGTCGCGGTCAGGGCGATCCAGCCCGTCACGGTGAAGACGAGGGTCTCGACCATCCGGGAGTGCGTCATCCCGAGCGTCACGCCCTGCGCGGTGACGGTCGCGGCCGCGGCCGCCACCAGCAGCACCAGACGACTGCGCGAGCTCACGCCGACCACGCACACGCAGGCGACGGAGGCGGCGCCGATCACGCTGACCGCACTGATCGCCGACGGCCCGAGTGCGGTCCCCGGCAGCAGGTGGATGAGGATGAGCGCGACGCCCGCGACGACGATGACCCACATCCACAGGGTCAGCCGCAGCAGGCCGGCCAGCTGCCACTGCGCGTAGCCGAGGCACACGATGAGGACCAGGGACGCCAGGTACAGGGGGAGGGGGAGCGAGCCGGGGATGCTCAGGCAGAAGAGCGCCGTGACCGTGGCCGTCAGCCCGACGGTGCGGGCCGTCGCAGCGAGGAGACGATCACGCTCCTTCTGGATGCGCGACATGCCCCTCCGTCCTCCATCACACGTCGAGCAGTCGCCTCAGCTGGGCGCTGACGACGTCGTCCTCGATCAGGAACCCGTCGTGGCCGAAGTCCGACCGGATCACCACTGGAACTCTACCGTCCAGCGTGTCCGGAACATGGTAGGCGATCTGCTCCTGTCCTTCGACGGGGAACAGCCGGTCGCTGTCGATGCCGACCACCAGGGTGCGTGCGGTGACGCGGGAGAGCGCTGCAGCGATTCCGCCGCGCCCGCGGCCGACATCGTGCGAGTTCATGGCCTCCACCAGCGTGATGTAGCTGTTCGCGTCGAAGCGGCGGGTGAACTTGTTGCCGTGGAAGTCGAGGTACGACTCGACGGCGAACCGTCCGCCGCCTCCGAGCGGGCTGATCTCGCTCTGCCAGGCCCGCTGGAAGCGCTCGTTCAGCTCGGACGGGCTGCGGTAGTTGAGCAGGGCCATGCGCCGGGCGAGCGCGAGCCCACGGTGCGGTCCGTCGCCGTCCTCGGCGTCGTAGTACTGGCCGCCGCGGAACAGCGGGTCGGTGCGCACCGCCTCGATCTGCACCGAGTTGAGGGCGATCTGGTCGGCGGTCGAGTACGGGGGAGCGGCGATGACCGCGAGCCGTTCGACCCGCTCCGGGAACATGACGGCCCACTCCAGCGCCTGCATCCCGCCCATCGAGCCGCCGACGACCGCGGCCCAGCGGTCCAGGCCGATGGCGTCGGAGAGGGCGGCCTGCGCGGCGACCTGGTCGCGGATGGTCGTGAACGGGAACCGGGCACCCCACTCGGCGCCGTCGGGCGCGAGCGACGCAGGACCGGTCGTCCCCTGGCAGCCGCCCAGCATGTTCGGGGCGACAACGAACCAGCGGTCGGTGTCGATGGCCTTTCCTGGTCCGATGATGCCCTGCCACCAGCCGGGCGTCCGGTGGCCGCGACCGGCGGGGCCGGCCGCGTGCGAGTCGCCCGTCAGCGCGTGCAGCACCAGCACGGCGTTGTCGCGCTCCGGCGAGAGGGCCCCCCACGTCTCATACGCGACACGGACGAACGGCAGGGTCTCGCCGCTCTCGAACGAGAAGGCGCCGATGCCCGCGAACTGCCGATCGCCCGCCGGGTCGGACTCCTTCCAGGCGCCGCTCGCCGGAGGCTTCCCGAGCAGCGTCCTCGCCTGCGCCTCCGTGATGAAACTCGACGGCGCCGTGTCGGCGGATGTCTGCCACTCCATAGCGACCATTCTCCCGGACCCCGCGCCGACCGCCCGCTCTGTTACGCCGCGCACCGCGCCCACCGTCGAGTACACAAAAACTGCACGCGAAACCGGAGTTTCGCGTGCAGTTTTTGTGTACTCGACGGGGGCGCCTAGGCGCGGGCGGCCTCGGCGACGGAGCGGGCGGCGGCCAGGCCGGCGCTGAGGTCGGCCTTCAGGTCGTCGACGTTCTCGAGGCCCACCGACAGGCGGACCAGGCCCGGCGTGACGCCGGCGGTCAGCTGCTGCTCGGGGGTGAGCTGCGAGTGCGTTGTCGATGCCGGGTGGATGACGAGGCTGCGGACATCGCCGATGTTGGCCAGGTGGCTGAACAACGAGAGGTTGTCGACGAGAGCGGCTCCCGCATCCACCCCGCCCTTGAGCTCGAACGAGAGAACGGCGCCGACGCCCTTCGGGGCGTACTTGTTGGCGGCCGCGTACCAGGGGCTGGTCGGCAGGCCCGAGTAGTTGACCGACGCGACGTCCGGGTGCGACTCGAGGAACTCGGCGATCTCCTGCGCGTTCTGCGTGTGACGCTCGACGCGGAGCGACAGCGTCTCGATGCCCTGGATGAGCTGCCAGGCGCTCGCCGGGGCGATCGCCGCTCCGAGGTCGCGGAGCAGCTGCACGCGCGCCTTGATGATGTAGGCGAGGGCGTCGCCGACCGCGGCGGTGTAGCTCGCGCCGTGGTACGACGGGTCCGGCTCGGTGAGGCCAGGGAACTTCTCGACGTTCTTCGACCACTCGAACGAGCCGCCGTCGACGATGATGCCGCCGATGACCGTGCCGTGGCCGCCGAGGAATTTGGTCGCCGAGTGGACGACGATGTCGGCGCCGTGCTCGAACGGACGGATCAGGTACGGCGTGGCGATCGTGTTGTCGACGATCAGGGGGACGCCGGCCTCGTGCGCGACCTCCGCGACGAGGGCGATGTCGAGGATGTTGATCTTCGGGTTGCCGATGGTCTCGGCGAAGAACAGCTTGGTGTTCGGCCGGACGGCGCGGCGCCACTCCTCGGCGTCGTCCTGGTTCTCGACGAAGGTGGTCTCGATGCCGAGCTTCGCGAGCGTGTACTTGAAGAGATTGTAGGTGCCGCCGTAGATCGAGCTGGAGGACACGATGTGGTCGCCCGCCTGCGCGATGTTGAGGACAGCGAAGGTCTCAGCGGCCTGACCGGAGGCGACGAGGAGGGCGCCGGTGCCCCCTTCGAGCGCGGCGACGCGCTCCTCGACGACCGCCTGGGTCGGGTTCTGGATGCGGGTGTAGATGTTCCCGAACTCGGCGAGGGCGAAGAGGTTCTTCGCGTGCTCCGCGTTGTTGAACACGTACGAGGTGGTCTGGTAGATCGGGGTGGCGCGGGCGTTGGTCACCGGGTCGGGAGCAGCGCCGGAGTGGATCTGCTTGGTTTCGAACTGCCAGTCGGCGGCGTCGGTCATGGCGTCTCTCCTTCGGGTCTGTGAGCGCGCGATGCGCACGGTATGCGAGCGGTCGGCCACCGCCGTTGTCAGCAGGCTAGACGCGCCGTCGCACCCGGGCAACGTATCCGAAACACGCCGTAACCCGCGACAATGAGGGCATGAACAGACGTGTGGTCGTGACGGGAGCGAGTTCGGGCATCGGGGCGGCGACGGTCCGCGCTTTCCGGAGCGATGGCTGGGACGTGGTCGCCGTCGCCCGCCGGGAGGACCGCCTGCGCGCGCTGGCCGACGAGACCGGCGCCGAGTTCGTCGTCGCCGATCTGACCAGGCAGGACGACGTGGATGCGCTCCGCGACCACCTGGCGGCGACCGGCGGCATCCACGCCCTCGTGAACAACGCGGGCGGTGCGCACGGGCTCGACTCCGTCGAGTCGTCCAGCGTCGACGACTGGGTGTGGATGTACGAGATCAACGTCATCGGCACCAAGCGGGTGATCTCCGCCCTCCTGCCGCTGCTGCGGGCGGGCGCGGCCGGGACCGGCCACGCCGACATCGCCGTCGTCACCTCCATCGCCGGCCTCACCGCCTACGTGGGAGGCGGAGGGTACAACGCCGCGAAGTTCGCCGAGCACGCCCTCACCGAGGTGCTGCGGCTGGAGCTGAACGGCGAGCCGATCCGTGTCGTCGAGATCGCGCCGGGGATGGTCGCGACGGAGGAGTTCTCGCTCGTCCGGTTCGGCGGCGACCAGGCGCGCAGGGACGCCGTCTACGAGGACGTGCCCGAGCCGCTCTCGGCCGAGGACGTGGCCGAGACGATCGTCCACGCGCTCACCCGCCCCCGCCACGTCGACCTCGACCTGATCGTGGTCAAGCCGGTCGCCCAGGCGGCGCCGTACCGGCTGCACAAGGGCGAGCTCCGGGTGAAGGGGTGAGATGGACGACGACGACGAGAAGCGCGAACGCTGGGAGCGGGCCACCGCCTGGCCGGGCATCACGGCCAGCGCCCTCTTCCTGGTGGCGTACTCCTGGAACATCCTGGATGAGACCAAGCCCCAGGCGCTGAAGGTCGCGCTGCTCGCCGTCCTCCTCGTCGTGTGGCTGTTCTTCCTCGTCGACTACGTCGTCCGCTTCTCGCTCGCACGGCACAAGCTCCATTTCGTCCGGAAGTATCCGATCGACCTGCTCTCGGTGTTCCTCCCGATGACCCGGCCGTTCCGCCTGCTGACCACGCTGCGGCGCATCCCGGGTCTCCGTGGGAACACGGCGTCCCACCTGCGCCGGCGGGTGCTGATCATCGCGGCGAGCTTCGTGCTGATGTTCCTCTACGTGATCGCGCTCGCCGAACTGCAGGCGGAGCGGGGCGCGCACGGAGCGAACATCCTCACCTTCGGCGACTCCCTGTGGTGGGCCTGCGTCACCCTGGCGACCGTCGGCTACGGCGACTACTACCCGGTGACCCTGCAGGGGCGTCTGCTCGCCGTGGTGCTGATGGCCGGCGGCATCGTCATCGTCGGAACCGCCAGCGCCACGATCGTGAGCTACCTGGCGGATCACACCCAGCACCTCCGTCGTGCCGGGGCGCAGCAGGAGGACGCGGAGCACCCGCACGACGGCAGGAACGACCGGGGCTGAGCACCCTCTCCCGGCCGGCCGTCAGCCCTCGGCGACCGCCACGCACGAGCGCAGCAGCGCGAGGGCCTGCCGGGCGTCCCGCACCGTGAACTCCTGGCGCTCGCCCGCCCGGTCGCGCACCGTCCGCTCCAGCAGCTCGGCGTGCTCGGGCCAGCGTTCCGCGGCGAACGTGGCGGCCGCCGTCTTCGAGAGCACGTCGCCGGTCTCGATCGTGGCGACCAGCCGGATGGGGCCGAGCGCCACCCAGCGCACGGTCTCGGACCGCACCGGGCCGTCGTCGGGCCGGTCGGCGATCTCCGCCTCGAGGCCGTCGCCGATGCGCTGCCAGTAGTCGAGGAGGTTGTCGCGCGAGAACGACACGATCCCTTGCGCGGTGCGCGGGTGGCGGTCGGCGACCGGCGACCAGATCACATCGCCGCCGTCGACGATGCCCTGAACGCCCGACTCCAGCTCCCGCCAGGTGATCCAGCTGAGCTGCGCGCCGGCCAGAGCGGAGACGAGGACGCCCTCGACCACCTGCGGAGCGGTCTGGACCACGTCGGGGCCGCGGGCGATCTCGGACTCGGTCAGGTAGACGCCGTCGATGTGCGGCTGGGATGCGGCGTGCAGCTCGGCGAGGGCGGGGAGGTCGTCGACCGGGTCGCGGGTGACGATGAAGACCACGTCGATGTCGCTGACCCCGGGATGCCAGTCCCCGGCGACGGCGGATCCGGTGACGACCGCGCGGCTCACCAGCCCGGGCGCGATGCGTCTCTGCTCCAGCAGGAACGCGGTGAGGGCGTCGGCGACGGCGGGTGGAAGCTGCTGCTCGGTCATGGTCACTCCAGGGCGGGTTCCGGATCCGCGAACGCGAGCCGCGGCACGAAGAAGAGCAGCACAGCGGCGACGAGTGCGCCCAGACCGCAGATGGTCCAGACGAGCATGTAGCCGACGAGGCTGGCGGCCGTGGCCGTCACGGTGGCGGCGCCCGCGAGCAGCACGACGCCGAAGACGGCGGACGCGAACGACCCGCCGATGGTCTTGGTGGTGTTCGTCAGGGCGGTCGCGACGCCGGTCTGCCCCCGGGGCGCCGCCGCGGCGGCCGCGGCGGGGAGCGCGCCGACGAGGGCGCCGGAGCCGATGCCGGCGATCGCCATGTTCGTGAACACCTGCCACGTCTCGAGGTGGAACGGCAGGAACATCAGGTACCCGACCGCCACGAGGAAGGCGGCGCCGATCAGGGTCACCCGCGGCGTCAGCCACGACGACACGAGCGGGAACAGCAGCGCCCCCACGATCATCGAGATGAGGTACGCGCCGATCAGGATGCTGCGCTGGCCGGCCGAGAGCCCCAGACCGTAGCCGTTGGCCGGGTCGGTGCCTGCGTAGGTGCTGAGCGGCGCCTGCGCGCCGAGCAGGCTGATCCCGATCAGACCGGCCGTGAGCTGCACCGGCCACATGGTGGGGCGGCGGAGCACACGGAGGTCGATGGCGGGATCGGCCTGGCGCAGCTCCCAGCGGCCGAACGGCACGAAGGCAAGCACCCCGACCGCGATCAGCACCCACACCCACCACGTGCCGACCCCGTTGAGCCGGAGGAACGTCAGGCCCGATGTGATGAGCAGCAGCCCGAGCGCCAGCAGCGTGAACCCGACGCCGTCGAGGCTGCGGCCGGGGACCGGTTCGGACTCGGGCACGCCGAACAGGATCGCGAAGAACACGAGCGTGACCGCGACGGCCGGCACCATCAGCGTGAGCGCGACACTCCCGCCGAGCGCCTCGAAGAGCAGTCCGGCGCCGATCGCGCCCACGATCGCCCCGGCCTCCAGGGCGACGACGAGCAGACCGGCGGCGCGCCGGGTTCCCGATGCGGCCGTCCCCGTGCGGCGTCCGCGATCGAAGATGAGCGCGACCTCCAGGGGAAGCCACACCACGTAGAACCCCTGCAGCGCGAACGCCAGCAGGTAGGTCGTGAAGTCGCCGGCGAAGGCGAGCCACCAGGTCGACAGCGCGGTGAGGGCGGTGGCGATGAGCAGGATGCGCTTGTGGCCGAACATGTCGCCGAGCTTCGCCAGCACGGGGACGACCAGGGCGGAGACGAGCAGCTGGGCGGCCTCGAACCAGTTGTAGTCGGCGTCGTGGATGCCGAGGTGCTTCACGATGTCGGAGATCAGCGGGACGTAGTAGCCCTGCAGGATGCCGCTGGTCAGCTCCACCAGGGCGAGCCAGCCGATCAGCCCCGCCGTGGTGCCGATGACGACCGCCGCCCGGCGTTGGGCCGACGTCTTCTCCGAAGTCATGCGCGGATGCTAACACCCGGGCGGCCCCGGTACGGTAGAGCAATGGCCAGCGAACTCGACGATTCCGGTGCAGACGTCCTTCAGGAGGCGGAACGGGAGGTCCTCGGCTGGTTGGAGTTCGGCGAGGCATCGCGTCATCTGGCCGGCGAGGTCGTCGAGTCCGGGTTCGAGCCGGACATGGTGGTCGCGATCGCGCGAGGCGGACTGCTGCTCGCCGGAGCCATCTCCTACGCGCTCGGCATCAAGGCGTGCGGCGCGCTGAACGTCGAGTTCTACACGGGTGTCGATACGCGGCTCCCGGAGCCCGTCGTCCTCCCGCCGATGCTCGACTCGGCAGCGCTCCAGTCCAAGCGCGTCCTGCTCGTCGACGACGTGTCCGATTCGGGCCGGACCCTGGCGATGGTCGTCGACCTGATCGCCGCCTCCGGCGCCGACGTCCGCACGGTGTGCCTCTACTCCAAGCCGCGGACCGTGCTGGAGCCCGACTTCGTCTGGCGCCGCACCGATCGCTGGATCACGTTCCCGTGGTCGGCCCTTCCGCCCGTGACGGCCGCGACCCACTGAGCGGCACCGTGCCGAAGACGCTGGCGGAGCTCGCCGCCGACGGTTCGATGGATCCGGGGTGGGCGACCGCCCTCGAGCCCGTCGCCGACCGGATCGCCGCGATGGGGGAGTTCCTGCGCGCCGAGGTCGCCGCGGGGCGGCACTATCTGCCCGCCGGCGACGCCGTCCTCCGGGCGTTCCGGGCTCCACTCGCCGATGTCCGCGTGCTGATCGTCGGCCAAGACCCGTACCCGACGCCCGGGCATCCGATCGGGCTCTCCTTCGCCGTCGAGCGGCACGTGCGGCCCCTCCCGCGCAGCCTGCAGAACATCTACCGGGAGCTGCGCGACGATCTGGGCATCACGCCGCCCCCGCACGGCGACCTGAGCGCGTGGTCCGACCACGGGGTCATGCTGCTCAACCGGGTGCTCACGGTCCGCCCGGGGGAGCCGGCGTCGCACCGCGGACAGGGCTGGGAAGCCGTCACCGAGCACGCCATCCGCTCGCTCGTCGCGCGCGGCCGCCCGTTCGTGTCGATCCTGTGGGGGAGGGATGCTGCGACCCTCCGGCCGCTCCTCGACGGCAACCCCGCGATCGAGTCGGCGCACCCGAGCCCTCTGTCGGCGTCACGCGGCTTCTTCGGTTCGAAGCCGTTCTCGCGAGCCAACGCGCTGCTCGCCGAGCGCGGCGGGAAACCGGTCGATTGGTCGCTCGAACCGTAACGCGCCCGCAATGCGGGCGACGTAGGCTGGACGGGTGCTGGAAGAGGAATACCAGGAGCGTCGGGTGCTGCCGCGGCACCTGCGCAAGCCGCCGCCCGCCGAGGCGCCGTTCGAGTACGCGATCCGCGAGGCGCGACCGGAGGACCTCCCGCACATCCGGGAGATCTACAACCACTACGTCGCCAACAGCACCGTCACCTTCGACGAGGATGCGATGACGCTGCGGGAGTGGAAGAGCAAATACGCGTACCTGACGAAGCTCGGGATGCCGTTCATCGTCGCGGAGTCGCCGACGGGGCAGATCCTCGGGTACGCGCTCGTGCAGCCGTGGAAGCAGAAGCGCGCGTACCGGTTCACGGTCGAGAACTCGATCTACCTGGGTGCCGCGTCCACCGGCAAGGGGCTTGGGCCGGTGCTGATGCAGGAGCTGATCGACCGGTCGAAGGCGGCCGGCCTCAAGGAGATCATCGCCGTCATCGCCGACAAGGGCGCGGAGGCGTCGATCCGGATGCACGAGAACTTCGGCTTCACCGAGATCGGCCGCATGGGCCGCGTCGGCTACAAGTTCGACCGCTGGCTCGGCACCGTGCTGATGCAGAAGTCGCTCAAGTGACGCGTGGTGGCGGCTGTGCGGCGCTAGGCTCGCCCTCGTGACCACCGTCAATCCCGAGACCGCCACCGGGACGGCTCAGGCCCCCTCCGCGGCGACGCCCGTGAATCTGCCCCTGCGCAAGCGGCCCTTCGACATCTTCTTCATCGTGATGTTCTCGCTGTTCATCGTGACGTGCATCATCAGCGATGCGATCCCCACGCTGGGGATCCCGCAGACGGCGACGACGACGAACATCCTGGCGCAGTGGAACTACACGTACTCGTCGCAGTACGACCCGCTCTACATGCAGGAGCCGCTGTGGCTGCGGTTCATCACCGGCACCAGCGCCTTCGTCTACCTGCCGTTCTACGTGCTGCTCGTGATCTGCCTGGTGAAGGGGTTCAACTGGATCCAGCTGTTCGCCGTGATCTACGCCACGATGATCATCAGCCTCACGGCGATCCCGATCTTCGGCGTCGAGTTCTTCGGTCCGGTGGGGCAGCGCACGCCCAACCCGGTCGTCTTCCTGCTCTACAACGGGCCGTACGTGCTGGTGCCGTTGCTGCTGCTCATCCGGATGCGCAAGCCGCTGCCGTTCACGAGGAGGTTCTGATGCCCCTGCTGGAAGACCTGACCGTCTACGAAGACGGCGACCGGTACGACGTCTACGACCACTCGTTCCCGGATGAGGACGCCGAGCTCGGCCGCGGCCGGCTGCTCGGCGCGGTGACCGTCACGCCGGAGGGGGAGTACGTGCCGACCGGCGAAGGTGCGCGCTACGAGTACATCGCCCCGGCCCGGACCCTGGACGAGGCTCTCGGGGCCTTCGTCGGCTCCGCCTGACGCGCCGTCAGGCCGGGTGCTTCGCGCCCAGCTCCAGCAGGCCGACGCCGCCGATCACGAGCACGAGCCCGGCGATCTGCACCCAGGTGAGCGACTCCTTGAAGAACACCCAGGAGATGATCGCGATCGCCGCGACGCCGACGGCCGACCAGATCGCGTAGGCGATCCCCAGCGGCACGCCGCGGCCGAGCGCCAGCGAGAGCGCGAAGAACGACGCGACGTACCCGACGACCACGATGACGAACGCCCACCACTTGGGGTTGTCGCCGGAGGTGAACTTCAGGAAGGTCGTCGCGACGACCTCGGTCGCGATGGCGACGGCGAGAAACAGGTAGCCCAGCACGGAACACACGCTAGCGAACGACAAAGCGCTCTCTGGCATCCCGCTATGAGTTCACCGCACGTTCTGTCGCGCGTCGCCGCAGCGGCTTAGCCTGACGGCGACGACATCGTCGGACGGCGTGGAGACCGCGCCGGCCGAGTGAGGCCGATGGCATGAAACCGTGGCCGGGAGCGCGAGACTCCCGGCCACGTCCATGTCCGGCGCCGGAACCCTCAGCTGCGCCGGACCCCTCAGCTGCGCGGGGTCGCCCGGCCCAGCACCGCGTACCCGGCGACAGCGGCGAGGGCGGTCGGCAGCAGCAGCCACGCCGTCACGCCGATCGGCCCGTTCGCGGCGAACCAGTCGCCGACCGCCGGCCAGCTCTGCGTGAATGTGATCAGCGCGATCGCGCCGACGACCAGGAGGGCAAACGCCGCTCCGGCCGCGAGGATGCCGTTCATCCGCCACCGCATGAAGAGCGCGGCGGAGAACGCACCGACGGCGAAGAAGAACAGCATGGCGGCGAACACGGTGAACAGGCGCCCGCCCAGGCTCTCCCCGGAGAAGTACACCGACGTGAACAGATGGCCGCCGAGGCCCCAGCCGTTCGTCCACTCCTCGATGGCCGAGAGCAGAGTGAAGCCGACGGCGTATCCGGCAGCGAGAAGCAGGAAGGTCAGCCCGGAGCCGAGCGCGAAGTCGCGTCGGGTGCTGCTGTAACCGAGCGCGAAGGGGAACGTCGCCGAGATCACCTGGATGCCCACCACCAGCATGTAGACGAAGATGTAGAACGCGCCGCCGCTCCACTGCGTGCCGTCCATGGCGTCGGCGCGGTCGGCGGGGGCGGTGGCGGCCCAGATGATCCACCAGATCAGCCAGTTCACCACCCCGATGAAGAACATGATCATGGCCGGGATCCAGATCACCGTCCACTTGTTGACGAGGTTGAGGCGGACGACGCGCCAGATGCGGCGCCCCGCCGGGGGCGCGGCGATCAGCGCGGGGGCCGGGGTCGCGGTGGTCATGCGGTCTGCTCGATTCCTGTGTCACGGACGTCCGTCCTGCGGACGATCAACTGCTGGAGGGACACCGGCGCGAGCTCGAGGCCCGCCGCCGCTGCCTGGGAACGCTCGGAGGCGCTGAGGCCGGCGACCGTCACGGAGGCGAGGCCTCCGATGCCGTCGCGATGCAGCACGTCCCGTGCGTGCACGAACTCGTCGACGGCCTCGCGCGGGCCCACGACCGTGGTGGCGGAGGTGCGTAGCGTCTCGGCGTCCTCATCCATCAGGATGCGGCCCTGGTCGATGACGATGACGTGCTCGAGGAGGTTCGCCACCTCGTCGATCAGGTGCGTCGACAGCACCACCGTGCGCGGGTGCTCGGAGAAGTCTTCGAGCAGCCGGTCGTAGAACAGCTGGCGGGCCACAGCATCGAGGCCGAGGTACGGCTCGTCGAAGAAGGTCAGCGGAGCGCGCGACGCGAGCCCCACGATGACCCCGATGGCGGAGAGCTGGCCGCGGGAGAGCTTCTTGATGCGCCGGGTGAGCGGCAGCCGGAACTCGTCGACGAGCTGCTCCGCGTACTCGGCGTCCCAGTTCTCGAAGAACCAGGGCGCGCTGCGCAGCACGTGCTTCGGCTGGAAGTCCTCCGGGTAGCGCTGGCTCTCCTTGATGAAGCAGAGGTTCTGCAGCACCCGCGCGTTCTCGGTGGGCTTCTCGCCGAACACGTGGATGTCGCCCTGCGTGGCGAAGTCCTGCCCGGTGATGAGCTGCATCAGGGTGGTCTTCCCTGCGCCGTTGCGGCCGAGGAGGCCGTGGATGCGGCCGGGCGTGATGGTGAGGGACACGTCGTCGATCGCGGTGAACGATCCGAACCGTTTGGTCAGGCCCGACACCTGCACCGCCGGGGTGATGGAGGTCGGGGCGGGGGCGGCGCTCATGCGCGCACTCCTTTCGACGGGGACGCCGCCGACGGCGTCGTCCGGGGTTCCGGGGTGGCCGGCCGCTGGTCCGCGGCCGCCTGGATCATGTGGGTGAGCTGCTCCGCGCCGATGCCGAGCTTCGCGGCCTCCGCGAGGAGCGGGCGGAGGTACTCGTCGCTGAACGCGTCGCGTCGTTTGGTGACGAGCCGCTCGCGTGCGCCGTCGGAGACGAACATGCCGATGCCTCGTTTCTTGTAGAGGATTCCGTCGTCGACCAGGAGGTTCACGCCCTTGCCCGCGGTCGCCGGGTTGATCCGGTAGAAGGCGGCGAACTCGTTCGTGGACGGCACCTGCGTCTCGGCGGGGTAGACCCCGTCGATGATGTCGTCTTCGATCTGCTCGGCGATCTGGACGAAGATCGGCTTGCCTTCGTCGATCACGCGAGCTTCACCGGTTCATTACTCATGTAACTAACCAACCAGGCGACCTCGCGTTTGTCAAGAGCCGGCTTCCGCGTCACGAAGCGGGTCCTCGGTGCGTCCCCCGGGTATGGGCTGGATTCTCGTGACTCTCGCAGCGCTCGGCCTCGCGTGGGCCGGCGTGCTGTGGGGCGTGCGCAGTGCAGGACTGCGTCTGGCGCGCGCGGTGGTCCGGCCGCGCGAGCGGCGGGCGACCCGCATCCACCGGATCTCCGACACCAGCGTGACGCTCGACGCCGACCGCCGGACCCTGCACCGCGGCCAGTTCGGGCTGTGGTTCGGAGACGGCGGTCACGCGGTGATCGGCCACCTGCGATCGCACGACGTCCGCGCGCGGACGGTGACGCGTGAAGTGCTGACGGTGACCGGCGACCTGGCGTCGGCCGGCGCCGGCTACTGGACGGGGCACCTGCATGCGGGCCCGGCCGCCCTCGGGCGCGACTTCCAGGAGGTGCTGCTGGCGGTGCCCGCCGGCACCGCGCCGGCGTGGCTGATCGAGCCGGCGCGGCCGGCGCTTCCGGCGACCTGGGCGGTGCACATCCACGGACGCGGGACCAGCCGGGTGACCAGCCTGCGCTCCGTTCCGGCGGTCGACGCGCTGGGCATGGTCTCGCTCGTCGTCAGCTACCGCGGAGACGGAGAGGCGTCCCCGTCGCCAGGAGGAGCCTCGACGCTCGGGCTGCGGGAGTGGGAGGACGTGGATGTCGCGATCGGCTACGCCGTCGCCCACGGCGCCCGGCGCGTGGTGCTGGTCGGGTGGTCGCTCGGCGGCGCGATCGCCCTGCAGCTCGTCGAGCGCAGCGCCTTCCGCGCGCTCATCCACCGGTTGGTGCTCGTCGGGCCCGTGACGGACTGGCGGGCCGCGATCCACTCCGGCGCGGCCGAGCGCGGGCTGCCACGATGGGCCGGGACCGCGGCCATCCGAGCGCTCTCGGACCCGCGCAGGAGCACAAGGCTCGGCCTCCCCGAGCCGATCGACTTCGAGCGGCTGGACTGGTCGCGTCCTGGGCGCCTCCCGGTCCCGACGCTGGTGATCCACTCCGAGGGCGATCGACAGGTCCCCCTCGCCTCGTCCGTCCTGCTGGCCATGGCGAACCCGCGGACGGTCCGGCTGGTCGAGCTCTCGCCGGCCGACCACTGCTGGGAGTACAACGTCGACCCTGCGGCGTTCAACCGGGCGGTGATCGACTTCCTCCAGGCCGACCACGACCTCGGCTAGCCTGGCCCCATGGCCGACCTCCACGAGCTGACCGCGCTCGCACTCTGGCAGGAACTCCAGTCCGGGCGCGTGTCGCCCCGTGAGCTGGCCTCGCACTACCTGGACCGCATCGAACGCCTGAACCCCGAGCTGGGAGCGTTCGTCACGGTCACCCGGGAGCTCGCGCTCGAACGGGCCGACGAGGTGACCGAGCGGGTGCCGAAGACCGCGCCGCTGTGGGGGCTGCCGTCGGGCGACAAGGACCTGTGGATGCGCGCCGGCGTGCCCACCGGGTTCGGCTCCCGTGCGATGGCCGGCTTCGTGCCGGACACCAGCGACGAGATCGTCGAGACGCTCGACGCGGCGGGGGCGGTGAGCCTCGGCAAGACCAATGCGCCGGAGTTCGGACTCCCCGCGTACACGGAGTCGCTGGCCGCGCCGCCCGCGCGCAACCCGTGGAATCCGCAGCTCGGCGCGGGCGGATCGAGCGGGGGAGCGGCGGTCGCCGTGGCGGCGGGGATGCTGCCGTTCGCGCCGGGGTCCGACGGCGGCGGCAGCATCCGCATCCCCGCCGCCGCGTGCGGGCTGGTCGGGCTCAAGCCGTCGCGCGGGCTGGTGCCCGCCGGCAGCGGGATCGATTCGCTGGCGGGGCTCGTGGTGGATGGCCCGATCGCCCGGACGACAGCGGATGCGGCCCTGCTGCTGGACGGGATCATCGCGAAGCGCAACGGCCGCATCGATCACCACTACACGCTACGCGCGCCGTACGACGACGACGGCCCCTTCCTCGGAACGGCCGTGCGCGGCGAGGGCCGGTTCCAGCTCGGGGTGATGACCACCTCCGCCTGGGACGGCGCGTACGACATCCGGATCGCTCCGGAGGCGCAGGAAGCGCTCGCCGTGGCCGTCGACGCCGTCAGCTCCTTGGGCCACGGGGTCGAGGAGACCGCGCTCGAACCCGACGACACCTACGCTCCGGCGTTCCGCACGATCTGGCAGGCCGGTGCGGCGCGCATCCCGGCCGAGGGGGACGCGCTCGCCCTGCTCGAGCCGTTGACCGCGTGGCTGGTCGAGCGCGGTCGCTCCCTCAGCGCACGGGAGCTGAGCGAGGCGCTCTCGGCCCTCACCGCGTACGAGCGGAGCTTCATCCGCCAGTTGTCGTCGTTCGACGCCGTCCTGACGCCCGCGATGGCCCTCACCCCGCGTCCGGTCGGCTGGTACGACCAGGAGGACGGGGAGCGGAACTTCGAGCAGCAGGTGCAGTACACGCCCTTCACCTCCATGCTGAACGTCACCGGCCTGCCGGCGATCGTCCTCCCGGTGTCGCAGACCGCCGACAGCCTGCCGATGGGGGTGCAGTTGATCGGCCGCCCCGGCGGCGAGCGGACGCTGCTCTCGCTGGCCGCCCAGCTGGAGCGCCGCCTCCGCTGGGCGGAGCGACGCCCGCCCGTCTGGTGACGAGATGCTCGCAGGTGCTGCCTTCCGCCCCGAAAAGGCAGCAACAACGAGCACCTCGGCGGCCACTAGCATGCGCGTGTGAGTGATCGGGAGGGATTTCGGGAGCCGCTCGCGGAAGCGGTGCGGTCGGCGGAGCGGTGGCTCGACGGCGTCCGCGACGGACGCATCCCGCCCGAGGCGGACGTGGAGCAGGTGAAGGATGCGCTGGGACGCGCGCTGCCCGACCGCGGGCCGGCCCCGGTCGAGGTGATCCGCAGGATGTCTGCGGCGATCGAGCCGGGCCTGATGCGCATCCACTCGCCGCGCTTCCACGGCTGGGTGATGGGAGGGGCTCAGCCGGTCGCGCTGGCCGCCGACTGGCTGACCTCTGCGTGGGACCAGAACAACGGCCTCCGCTCCGTCACGCCCGGGGTCGCCGGCGCGGAGGAGCTCGCGGCGGAGTGGCTTCTCGACCTGCTCGGGCTGCCCGATACCGCGGAGGTGGGGTTCGTCACGGGCGCCACCGTCGCGAACGTCGTCGGGCTGACCTGCGGCCGGGACGAACTGCTGCGACGGGCCGGATGGGACCCCGGCGACGGACTGGCCGGGTCTCCGCGCATCCGCGTCCTGGCCGGCGCGGAGCGGCACGGCTCGGTGGACAGCGCCGCGCATCTCGCCGGGCTCGGACGCGCGCGGGTCATCGTGGCGGACACCCAGGGGCGGATGCTGCCCAACGCCCTGCGCGAGGCGCTGGCGGACGGCGACGGGCCGGCCCTCGTCGTGCTGCAGGCGGGCAACATCCACTCGGGAGCGTTCGACCCGTTCCCCGAGCTGATCCGGATCGCGCGCGACGCCGGCGCCTGGGTGCACGTGGACGGCGCGTTCGGCCTCTGGGCGGCCGCCGCCCCCGGGCTGCGCGCGCTGACCGACGGGATCGACGGCGCGGACTCCTGGGCGACGGATGCGCACAAGACGCTCAGCGTCCCCTACGACTGCGGTATCGCCGCCGTCGCCGATCCGGCCGCACTGCACGGCGCCATGGCGCAGCACGCCGCCTACCTCGCCTCCTCCGCCGACGTGGCCGACCCGAGCGACCGCGTCCCGGAGCTGTCCCGCCGCGCCCGCGGGCTGACCACGTACGCGACGCTCGCTCAGCTCGGCCGCCTCGGGGTCGCCGACCTGGTCCAGCAGCTGGCGGACGCGGCGGCGGTGATCGCCGACGGCATCCGCGGCATCCCCGGTGCGGAGGTGCTCAACCAGGTCGTCTACACGCAGGTGTGCGCGTCCTTCGGCAACGACGACCGCACCCGTGCGGTCGGAGCGGCGCTCCTCGCCGACGGGGCGGCGCTGGCATCCCCGTCGACGTGGCAGGGCAGGGCGGTGCTGCGCTTCTCGGTCAGCAACTGGCTCACCGACACCGAGGAGGCCGGCCGCACCGTGGCAGCCGTCCGCCGCGCGGTGGACGCGGTGGGCTGACCGGCGGGTGGGCTGACCGGCGGGTGGGCTGACCGGCGGGTGGGCTGCGGCGCGCGGGTCGACCGGGGTTCTCAGCGTCCCGCGGCGTACCCCTGCTGGCCGCGGGGGTTGGCTGCGGCCGTGAGCACGCCGGTCTGCGGGTCGCGGCCGACCGACGACAGACGGCCGAGCGTCCAGTCGCCTGCGCGGGTGACGCGGTGGCCGCGCGCCTCCAGTCCCGCGATGACGTCGTCGCCGAGGCGATCCTCGACGACCGCGCCGGCCGGCTCCCAGGTGCGCGGCCAGAACGACTCCGCGATGGCCGTCGTGTGCAGCGCCGGCGCATCGATCGCCTGCTGCGGGGAGTAGCCGCCCACGATCGTGCGCAGCAGGTACAGCAGCTGCCACTGATCCTGCTGGTCGCCGCCGGGGGAGCCCAGCGCGGTCACGGGGACGCCGTCGCGCAGCACCAGCGTCGGCGTGAGCGTGGTCCGCGGTCGGCGGCCGGGCGTGAGCGTCGACGCCGATCCCTCCTCCAGCCAGGTCATCTGCAGGCGGGTGCCGAGGCAGAATCCCAGCTCCGGGATGGTCGGCGACGACTGCAGCCAGCCGCCGGACGGCGTCGCCGAGACGATGTTGCCCCAGCGGTCGACCACATCGATGTGGCAGGTGTCGCCGCGGGTCTCGCCGGTCCGCGAGACGGTCGGCTCGCCGACGCCCGCCGTCGTGACGCCGGACGGCGGGGTGTACGCGGTGCGCAGCGGCGGCGCGAAGGGCTCGCGGCCGGGCAGCGCGCCCGGACGGAACCCGGTCGAGGCGCGATCGCCGATCAGGGCGCGGCGCTCGGCGGCGTAGGCGGGCGACAGCAGCGTGTCGAGCGGCACGTCGTCGTCGCCGAAGTAGGCGTCCCGGTCGGCATAGGCGAGCTTCTGCGCCTCCAGAATCGTGTGGGCGCCGAGCTCGGTGGACGGGTCGAGTCGGTCGTCGTCGAAGCCGTCCAGGATGGCGAGGGTCGCGAGCAGAGCGGGGCCCTGACCCCAGGCGGCCGTCTTCGCGATCGTGTGCCCGCGGAACTCCGAGGTGATCGCCGGTTCGTAGGACGCCCGGTACGCCGCGAAGTCGGACGCGGCGATGACACCCGCGTGGTCGCCGCCGTCGGAGTGGCGGTGCGGCGTTCGCACGAACGCATCGACGGCCTGCGCGACGATTCCCGTCGCCCACTCCGTGCGCGCTGCCTCGATGCGCTCCTCCCGCCGCGCCGCGCCGTCGCCCGCGGCGATGAGGCGGCGCAGCACCCGCGCGTACGCCGGGTCGGTGATCAGCTCGCCGGGCTGCGGGATGCGGCCGCCCGGCATCCACCGCTCCGCCGACGTCGGCCAGTGCTCGGCGAACAGCGGTGCTACGCGCTCGATCGTCGCGCACACGCGTTCCAGCACGGGATGGCCGCCCTCCGCATAGCCGATCGCGAACGCGAGCACGTCCGCGAGCTCCCAGGTGCCGTGATCCTTCAGCAGCAGGAGCCACGCGTCCACGGCGCCCGGGACCGCCGCGGCCAGCGCGCCGGAACCCGGGACCAGCTCCAGTCCCTCGGCGAGGTAGTGCTCGCGGGTCGCCCCCGCGGGCGCCGGCCCCTGGCCCGAGAGCACGACCGGGGCCGGGTCGTCCGCCGTCGCGACGAGGGCGACGAGGTCGCCGCCCGGTCCGTTCAGGTGCGGCTCGACGACGTGCAGCACGAAGGCGCCGGCCGCCGCAGCGTCGAAGGCGTTGCCGCCGCGCTCCAGCACGGCCTGCGCGGCGGCCGTGGCGAGCCAGTGCGTCGACGCGCTCATTCCGAACGTGCCCTGGAGGGTGGGGCGCGTTGTGAACGCGGGAGGCGGCGTGAACGCCATGGTCAGCTGACCGGGCCGGTGTACTTCTCGCCCGGCCCCTTGCCGATCTCGTCCGGGATCGCCGATGCCTCGCGGAAGGCCAGCTGCAGGGAGCGGAGGCCGTCGCGGAGGCTCCTGGCGTGCTGGTCGCCGACGTGCGGCGCGCTCGCCGTGACCAGGCCGGCGAGGGCGTCGATGAGCTTGCGGGCCTCATCCAGATCGGTCTGGTGCTCCGGGTCGTCCGCCAGCCCGCACTTGACGGCGGCGGCGCTCATCAGGTGCACCGCGGTGGTGGTGATCACCTCGACGGCGGGCACCTCGGCGATGTCGCGGGTGGCCTCGGCCACGCCGTCCTCGCCGTGGCCGGAGTCGTCGAAAGTGAAGGATGTGTCGCTCACTGCATTCCTCTGTTAGAATCGTTGGGCTCCGGGACTTCTGTCCCGGTACGAAAGTGGAGATTCCTCCCACCCGCGCTTGACCGTTTTCTAGGTTACCGGGTCGTTGCACTCCGCCACCGCGTGCGAACGCAGGGGTAGTCAGGGTGTTGTACCAGGCCTGTGATCCTCGGATCGCAGGCCGCGCTGGTGCGTGGAACCTCCTCTTTCGCCGGAACGTCACCGACGATCCGTGGCTCGCGAAGAATCGCTTGATCAGAGGAGACAGACATCAGCGAACCCCGTACGAATGACCGTATCCGCGTCCCCGAAGTACGACTCGTCGGCCCCAGCGGAGAGCAGGTCGGTGTCGTCAAGATCGAGGTCGCACTGCGACTCGCGCAGGAGGCCGACCTCGACCTGGTCGAAGTCGCGCCCAACTCCAAGCCGCCGGTCGCCAAGATCATGGACTACGGCAAGTTCAAGTACGAGGCTGCGCAGAAGGCCAAGGAGGCCCGGCGCAACCAGGCGAACACCATCCTCAAAGAGGTGCGGTTCCGCCTCAAGATCGACAAGCACGACTACGAGACCAAGCGCAAGCGCGCAGAAGGCTTCCTGAAGGCCGGCGACAAGGTGAAGGCCATGATCCTCTTCCGAGGCCGTGAGCAGTCGCGTCCGGAGCAGGGCGTCCGTCTGCTGCAGCGCTTCGCGGAGGACGTCGCCGAGCTCGGCACGGTGGAGTCCAACCCCACGATCGACGGGCGCAACATGGTGATGATCATCAGCCCCGTGAAGAACAAGTCCGAGGCCAAGGCCGAGGCCAACGCAGTACGTGCCGCATCCAAGGCGCGCGCCCAGGGGCGCGACCAGGACGCGGTTGCTGAGACAGCCGACGCTGCTCAGTCCGATGAGAGTTCGCCCGCCCAGGCGACGAACGAGGAGAAGTAATGCCCAAGCAGAAGACCCACTCCGGCGCCAAGAAGCGCTTCAAGATCACCGGCAGCGGCAAGGTCATGAAGCAGCAGTCCGGTATGCGCCACAACCTGGAGCTCAAGTCCAGCCGTCGCACGCGCCGGCTGAACCAGGAGCAGGTCGTCCCCGAGGTGGACGCCAAGGTCATCCGCCGGATGCTCGGCAAGTAACTCGCCCGCTCAGATCTTTTATCAGCACTAAGGAAATCGACTAATGGCAAGAGTGAAGAGGGCGGTCAACGCCCACAAGAAGCGTCGGGTCATCCTCGAGCGCGCCGAGGGCTACCGCGGTCAGCGGTCGCGCCTCTACCGCAAGGCCAAGGAGCAGGTCACCCACTCCCTCGTCTACGCGTACCGCGACCGTCGTCAGAAGAAGGGCGACTTCCGCCGTCTCTGGATCCAGCGGATCAACGCGGCGAGCCGCGCCAACGGCCTCACCTACAACCGCTTCATCCAGGGCCTGGGCCTGGCGGGCGTCGAGGTCGACCGTCGCATCCTCGCCGACCTGGCCGTGAACGAGCCCGCGACCTTCGCGGCTCTCGTCGAGACCGCCAAGAAGGCGCTGCCGGCCGACACGTCGGCCCCGAAGGCGGACGCCGCCGCGTAACACGCGCATCCACGAACGGCCCGGTCGACTCACGTCGGCCGGGCCGTTCTGCGTCTGTGCAGCGGTCAGTCGCCCGCGATCGCGTCGAGCCGCTCGACCTGGTCGTCGGTGAGGCGCACGGAGCCGGCGGCCACGTTCTCCTCCAGGTGGGCGACGCTGCCGGTGCCGGGGATGAGCAGGATGTCCGGTGCGTGCGCGAGCAGCCAGGCGAGGCCCACCTGCGCCGGCGTCGCGCCGGCCTCGGCGGCGACACTCCGCACCACCGCGTGGTCGGCGACCTTCGGCAGCCCGGGGAAGCCGCTGCCGAGCGGGAAGTACGGCACCCAGGCGATTCCTTCCGCGCGGCACAGGGCCACCATGTCCTCGAAGTCGCGGGTGAGCACGGAGTAGCCGTTCTGCACGCACGCGATGCCGGCGGGAAGCGCCCGCCGGACGGTGTCCACCCGGACGGCGCTCAGGCCGATCCCGCCGATGACGCCGGCGTCGCGCAGCGCCATGAGCTCGGCGAGCTGGTCGTCCAGATCGACGAGTTCGTCGTCGGGCACGGTGAGGCCCGGTCCGACCTCCGGGCGGCGCAGATTGACGACGTCGAGATGGTCGCGACCGAGCGTGCGCAGGTTGGCGTGCACCTGATCCCGCAGCTCGTCGGGCCGCTGGGCGAGGGCGAGCGGAACCGGCGCATCCACCCGCACGGCGCCGACCTTCGTGGCGACCGCGATCGCCGGGTCGTCGCCGAATGCCCGCCGGATGATGTCGTTCGAGACGCTGCGACCGTAGAAGTCGGCCGTGTCGAGGTGGTCGACGCCGAGCTCCGCCGCGCGATGGAGGAGCGCCGTTCCCGCCTCCGGCTCGTGCTCGAATCTCTCGAGGGCCATCGCGCCGTACCCGATGCGGGCGACCTCCCGGCCGCCCAACCGGTACACGCCGCCGGGTCGGATGCTGCTCGCGGTCATGGAACCTCCTACACTGGGATGAAAGCGGAGGAGCCTCCGCTATTCCGACCGTAACACTTAACCGGAGGGACCTCCACTTTGACGGAGACGCCGGCGCATCCCCGACGCCCGCGAGCGGATGCGGCGCGCAACCGCGCGGCCATCCTCGACGCGGCACGCGACGCACTGACGTCGTCGGGGGAGGACCCCGCGCTCGAAGCCATCGCACGCGCCGCGGGCGTGGGGATCGGGACGCTGTACCGCAACTTCCCGACCAGGGAGGAGCTGGTGGCCGCGGTCTACGCGAGCGAGCTGGACGCCGTGCTCGGCACGGTGGGACCGCTGCTGGAGAGGATGCCGGCGGACGCGGCGCTGCGGGAGTTCATGCGCCGGTACGCCGGGTTCATCGCCACGAAGCGCGGAATGGCCGAGTCGGTCCGTGCCGGAGCCCTCCGCTCGGCCGCGGCGTCGGCCGACACGCGGCGCCGGGTCAACGAGGCGATCGGGCTCTTCCTCGCCGAGGGAGCTCAGCAGGGCGTGCTCCGTTCGGACGCCGTCGCCGACGACGTGACCGCCGCCATGATCGGGGTGTTCCTCTCGACGGCGCAGAGCTCCGACCCCGGTCAGGTGGACCGGCTGCTCGACCTGGTGGTGCGCGGCCTGCGGGTGGACGGGTGATCCGCCCGTAGCCCCGCGGGGTCAGTCGTCGGCGCCGTGGCCGCCTGAGCCGTGATCGTCGCCCGCGTCGTGACCGGCGGGATCATCCGCGCCGTGGCCGCCGGACCCGTGGTCGTCGCCGAGGTCATGGGCGGCCGGGTCGTCTGCGCCGTGGTCGTCGGGTGCCGGAACCGATACCGCCGTGGGCGGATCGCTCGGCGTCGGGCGCTGAATACGGTCATCGAGCACCGGCGACGGTGTCCCGCTCTGGTGGACACTGTGGAGACGATCGTCTCCGCCGGCACCGGCCGTCGCGGCCACCGCCGCGGCCGTCCCGAGACCCAGGGCGACGACCGCCGCGCCGCCGATCCACGCCATCCTGATGCTGTTCCTCATCGTTCAGCCTCCATCCGTTCTCCCTTAACACGAGACGCGAGGCCGTCCGGATCACCGGCACCCTAAGCTGGTGCCATGCTGGACAACCCGCGCTCGCCGCGCGTCAGGGCCGTCGCCAAGCTCGCCAAGCGTCCCGCCCGTGCCGAGACGGGACTGTTCCTCCTCGAAGGGCCGCAGGCCGTTGAAGAGGCGCTCGCGTTCCGGCCGGAGCTCGTCGTCGACCTCTTCGCCACTCCGACGGCGCTCGAGCGGTATCCCGAGATCGCCCGCGCGGCGTCCGACGCCGGCATCGAGGTGGAGTTCGTCTCAGAGCACGTGCTGGATGCGATGGCCGACACTGTGACGCCCCAAGGCTTCGTCGCCGTCGCGCGCCAGTTCCCGACCTCGATCCGCGACATCTTCGCCGGGTCTCCGCGGCTCGTCGCCGTGCTGGAGGAGGTGCGCGACCCGGGCAACGCCGGGACGATCATCCGCGCAGCCGACTCGGCCGGAGCGGATGCCGTGGTGCTGAGCGGCCGGACGGTCGACCTGTACAACCCCAAGGTGGTGCGGTCGACCACCGGCTCCCTGTTCCATCTGCCGGTCGCGGTGGGGGCCGACCTGGCCGACGTCGTCGGACGCGCGCACACCGCGGGCCTGCAGGTGCTCGCCGCCGACATCAAGGGGGAGGACCTCCTCTCCGCGCGCCGGGACGGCGAGCTCACCCGGCCGACCGCGTGGGTGTTCGGCAACGAGGCGCACGGGCTCGACGACGAGCTGCTCGGGCTGGTGGACCGCGTGGTCACCGTCCCGATCTACGGGAAGGCCGAGTCGATGAACCTGGCGACGGCCGCCTCGGTGTGCCTCTACGAGTCGGCGTTCGCGCAGCGCTCCTGAACGGTCCTTCTCCACAGGCGGGCACCATCCACAGCCCGGGCTCCGCGCTGAGTCGACGCCGTCGCGCCGACTAGACTGGGTGACCGTGTCAGATTCCACGGAGATCACCGAATCCGCGGTCGAGTCGGCGGTCGGTGCGGCGCTCGCCGCGATCGATGCCGCGCACGACTCGACGGCGCTGAAGGCGGTGCGCCACGACCACACGGCCGAGGGTTCGCCGCTCGCCCGGCTGAACGCGAGCATCCGGTCGCTCCCCGGCGACCAGAAGGCGGCGGCCGGCAAGCTCGTCGGCGGTGCACGCGCACGCGTGAACCAGGCGTTCACCGCCAAGGAGGCCGAGATCGCCGCGGCGGAGGAGGCCGCGCAGCTCGCCGCCGAGACCGTCGACGTCACGGCGCTGCCCTCGCGCTGGACGCCGGGCGCCCGCCACCCGCTGAGCCTGCTCCAGGAGCGCATCGCCGACGTCTTCGTCGGGATGGGCTGGGAGGTCGCGGAGGGGCCGGAGCTCGAGAGCGAGTGGTACAACTTCGACGCCCTCAACTTCGACGCCGACCACCCGGCGCGCGCGATGCAGGACACCTTCTTCGTCGAGCCGACGGACGCGCACCTCGTGATGCGCACGCACACCTCGCCGGTCCAGCTGCGTGCGCTGCTCGGCGACGACCTGCCCGTCTACCGGATCGCTCCCGGCCGCGTCTTCCGCACCGACGAGTTCGACGCGACGCACCTCCCGGTGTTCCACCAGACGGAGGGCATCGCGGTCGACAAGGGCCTCACCATGGCGCACCTGCGCGGAACGCTCGACCACTTCGTGAAGACGCTGTTCGGCGACGAGGCGCGCGTGCGGCTGCGCCCCAACTACTTCCCGTTCACCGAGCCGAGCGCCGAGCTCGACCTGTGGCACCCCACCTTCACGGGCGGCGCCCGCTGGATCGAGTGGGGCGGCTGCGGCATGGTCAACCCCAACGTCCTGCGCTCCGCCGGGATCGACCCGGACGTCTACTCGGGCTTCGCGTTCGGGATGGGCGTCGAGCGCGCCCTGATGTTCCGCAACGACGTCAAGGACATGCGCGACATGGCCGAAGGCGATGTCCGTTTCTCCCAGCAGTTCGGAATGGTGGTCTGATGCGCGTCCCCCTGAGTTGGCTCGGCGAGTTCGTCGACCTGGAGCCCGGCACGACGCCGGAGGAGGTGCACGCCGCCCTCGTGTCCGTCGGGCTCGAGGAGGAGGACATCCACACCTTCGAGCTGAGCGGTCCGATCGTCGTCGGCCAGGTGCTCGAGTTCGTCGAGGAGCCGCAGAGCAACGGCAAGACCATCCGCTGGTGCCAGGTGCGCGTCGCCCCCGATGGTGAGAAGGCGGCCGACGGCGGCGCCGACGTGCGCGGCATCGTCTGCGGCGCCCGCAACTTCTTCGAGGGCGACAAGGTCGTCGTGACGCTGCCCGGCGCCGTGCTTCCCGGACCCTTCCCCATCGCGGCACGCAAGACGTACGGGCACGTGTCCGACGGCATGATCGCCTCGGCCCGCGAGCTCGGCCTCGGTGAGGACCACGACGGCATCCTCCGCCTGTCGACGCTCGGCCTCGACGCGGAGGTCGGCACGGACGCGGTGAGCCTGCTCGGGCTCGACGACGCGGCCGTCGAGGTCAACGTCACGCCCGACCGCGGCTACGCGTTCTCGATCCGCGGCATCGCGCGCGAGTACTCGCACGCGACGGGTGCGGCCTTCCGCGACCCCGCCGACGCGGTCCCGCTCGGCTCCGTCGCCGACCACCCGAGCGGCTTCAGCGTCACGGTGGACGACACCGCTCCCATCCGCGGTCGTGTCGGCGCGAGCGTCTTCGTCACCCGCGTCGTCCGCGACGTCGACGGCTCACGCCCCACCCCGCCGTGGATGATCGCGCGGCTCACGCTCGCCGGCATCCGGTCGATCTCGCTCATCGTCGACATCACGAACTACGTGATGCTCGAGCTGGGGCAGCCCATCCACGGCTACGACCTCGACAAACTGTCCGGCGGCATCGTGGTCCGCCGCGCGACGCCGGGGGAGACGCTGGTCACCCTCGACGGCCAGACCAGGAAGCTCGACCCGGAAGACCTCGTGATCGCGGACGCCTCCGGGGCGATCGGCCTGGCCGGCGTCATGGGCGGAGCATCCACCGAGATCGGCGACGGCACCCGCACCGTGCTCGTCGAGGCGGCGAACTTCGACCCGGTGTCGATCGCGCGGACGGCCCGCCGCCACAAGCTGCCCAGCGAGGCGTCCAAGCGCTTCGAGCGCGGTGTCGACCCGCAGGTCGCCGTGGCCGCGGCCGCGCGCGTCGTGCAGCTGCTCGAGCAGCTCGCCGGCGGTCGTGCGGACGAGCTCGGCTCGCTGCTGGACGACTCCGAGGCCGCCGAGCCCATCCGCCTGCCGAAGGGGTACATCGCCTCGCTCGTCGGCGTCGAGTTCTCCGACGACGAGGTGCGCGGAGCGCTCGCCGAGATCGGCGGCACGGTGACCGAGACGGCCGACGGCCTGCTGGTCGCCCCGCCGACCTGGCGCCCGGACCTCCGCGACAAGTCGGACCTGGCGGAGGAGGTCGCCCGCATCGTCGGCTACGACCGCATCCCGTCGGTGCTGCCGGTCGCGCCTCCCGGCCGCGGGCTGACGCGCGAGCAGCGCCTCCGTCGCGCGGTCGCCCAGACGCTCGCCGACAACGGCGCCACCGAGGTGCTGTCGTTCCCGTTCGTGAGCGAGGCCCAGAACGACCTGTTCGGCTCCGCCGAGCCCGGCGGCGTCCTCGCGGTCCGCCTGGCCAATGCTCTCGACGCGACCGCGCCGTACCTGCGCACGTCGCTGCTCCCCGGCCTGGTGGATGCGGCGAAGCGGAATCTCGCGCGCGGGCTCGTCGACCTCCGCGTCTACGAGCTCGGCACCGTCTTCCGGCCGTCGGAGGGGTCGATCGGCAGCGAGACGCTCCCGCCCGGCGCCGCGCTGCCCGGTGCCGACATCCTCGCCGGACTGAATGCGGGCATCCCGGCGCAGCCGCGACACCTCGCCGGCCTCGTCGTCGGCAACGCCGTCGAGAAGCAGCCGGGGCTCGCCGCCGTGCCGGCCGGCCTGGTCGACGCGCTCGACATGGTGCGCCAGACCGCTGCCGCCGTCGGCGTGACCGTCGACCTGGTGCAGTCGTCGCACCAGGCGCTGCACCCGGGTCGCACCGCGCGGCTCGTCGCCCGCGGTGCCGACGGGTCCGAGACCCCGGTGGGATACGCGGGCGAGCTGCTCCCGGCGCTGGCCGACGACCTCGATCTGCCGCGCGTCGTCGCGGTCTTCGAGCTCGACCTCGACGCCCTGATCGCCGTCGCCCCCGCCGACATCGTCGCGGGCGTCATCGCGGGCTTCCCTGCCGCGACGCAGGACCTGTCGCTCGTGGTGCGGGAGGACGCCCCGGCCGGCGAGGTGCTGCGCGCCGTCCGCGAGGGTGCAGGGGAGCTGCTCGAGGACGTCCGGCTGGTCGACGACTACCGCGGACCCGGCCTGCCGGATGCGCACAAGAGCCTGACCTTCGCCCTGCGCTTCCGCGCGGCGGACCGCACCCTGACCGCCGCAGAGGCGAGCGAGGCGAAGCTGGCCGGCGCGGCCCGGGCCGGCGAGCTGTTCGGCGCGGCGATCCGGGAGTAACCGCCACGAGCCCGGTTGCCGCCACCAGCACCCCTGGCCGGTCCCTGACCGCAGCGATGCACCCGCATCCGCTGCGCGACGGGGCCGGCCGCGTGCGTCCCCGCCCGGATTTGGTGGCCGCCGGGGAAGGGGCGCTAGGGTTGTCCCATGCTTTCCGTCCGGCGCACCGCTTCGACGCGTGCGGCTCTCGCCGCTCGCGCGATGCGCCGACGCCTGCGCGACCGCCGAAGCTAGGCGGCGTTCCGGGCGGTCCTGACCAGTGGATCGACGTGGGCGCCGCCGTCGCCGAGACAACCGTCGTCCACTCGAACAAGGAACAAGCATGACTTTCTCGGTCGCCGTCGCAGGCGCTTCCGGATACGCGGGCGGTGAGCTGCTGCGCATCCTCGCCGGGCACCCGGAACTCGAGGTCCGCACCGTCACCGCGCACCAGAACGCGGGCCATCCGCTGATCGCGCACCAGCCGCACCTGCGCTCGCTCGCACACCTCACCCTGCAGGACACGAGCGCGGAGACCCTGAGCGGGCACGATGTCGTCTTCCTGGCGCTGCCGCACGGCACCTCGGGCGAGATCGCCGCTCAGCTCCCGGCCGACACGATCGTCGTCGACTGCGGCGCCGATCACCGGCTGGAGGACCCGGCCGACTGGGCGGCCTTCTACGGCGGCGAGCACTTCGGCGCCTGGGCCTACGGTGTTCCGGAGCTCCCCATCGGCGGGAGCGCGGGGGGGCCCGGCAAGCAGCGCGACCACCTCGTCGGGGCCCGGCGGATCGCCGCCCCCGGCTGCAACGCGAGCGCGGTGTCGCTCGCTCTCGCCCCGGGCATCCAGGCCGGGCTGATCGACGACGAGGACATCGTCGCGGTGCTCGCAGTCGGCCCGTCGGGTGCGGGCAAGTCGCTGAAGACGATGTACCTGGCGAGCGAGATCCTCGGGTCCGCGAACCCGTACGCGGTCGGCGGGACGCACCGGCACATCCCCGAGATCCAGCAGAACCTGCGGAAGGCGGGCGCAGGATCGCCGACCGTGTCGTTCACGCCGGTGCTCGTCCCGATGTCGCGCGGCATCCTCGCGACCTCGACCGCGCGCGTGAAGCCCGGCGTCACCGCCGAGCAGGTCCAGGCCGCCTGGGAGGACGCATACGCGGGGGAGCCGTTCGTGCACGTGCTGCCCGCCGGAGTCCTGCCGCGCACGTCCGATGTGCTCGGGGCCAACACCGTCCTGATCGGCGTCGCCCTCGACGCCGCCGCCGGCCGGGTCGTGACCGTGCTCGCGATCGACAATCTCTACAAGGGGACGGCCGGAGCGGCCATCCAGTCCGTCAACATCGCCCTCGGACTCGACGAGACCGCGGGCCTGACCGTGAACGGAGTCGCACCGTGACGCGTACGCCAGCCATCGCACCGACGGCGACGGGAGCACGGTCGTGAGCGTCACCGCCGCATCCGGGTTCGCCGCAGCGGGCGTCGTCGCCGGCCTCAAGGCGAGCGGCCGGCGCGATCTCGCCCTCGTCAGGAACCTCGGCCCGCTGAACGCCGCTGCCGCCGTCTTCACCACCAACCGCTGCAAGGCGAACCCGGTGCTGTGGAGCCAGCAGGTCATGCAGGACGGCGTGGTGTCCGCGATCGTCCTCAACTCGGGCGGTGCCAACTGCTACACCGGGTCGCAGGGCTTCCAGGTCACGCACGCCACCGCCGAGGCCGTCGCGACCGAGCTGGGCGTCTCAGCGGGTGACGTCCTGGTCTGCTCCACGGGCCTGATCGGTGAGCAGCTGCCGCTGGACAAGCTGGTCGCCGGAGTCACGACGGCCGCCAACGCGCTCGCCCGCGACGCGGGGCTCGGAGCGGCGGAGGCCATCATGACCACCGACACCCGGGCCAAGGAGGCGCAGTTCCGGTCGCCGAACGGCTGGACGGTCGGCGGCATGGCGAAGGGCGCCGGGATGCTCGCGCCCGGGCTCGCCACGATGCTGGTCGTCGTCACGACCGACGCGGTGCTCACCTCCGGACGGCTGGATGCGGCCCTGCGCCGTGCGACGCGGGTCACCTTCGACCGCCTCGACTCGGACGGCTGCATGTCCACCAACGACACCGTCGCCCTCCTGGCCTCCGGCGCCAGCGGCGTGGAGCCGGGCGACGAGGAGTTCGCGCTGGCGCTCACGGCCGTCTGCCGCGACCTCGCCGAGCAGCTGCAGGCGGACGCCGAGGGCGCGTCGCACGACATCGCGATCGAGGTCGTGAACGCCGCGAGCGAGGACGACGCGGTCGTCGTCGGCCGGGCCGTGTCGCGCAGCAACCTGTTCAAAGCCGCGATCTTCGGCAACGACCCCAATTGGGGCCGCGTGCTCGCCGCCGTCGGCACGACCGACGCGGAGTTCGACCCGTACGGCATCGACGTCGCCATCAACGGCGTCCAGGTGTGCACGTCGGGCGAGCCCGACCAGCCGCGCGACCTGGTCGATCTCACGCCGCGCGCCGTCCACGTCCTCATCGACCTGCACGCGGGCGACGAGACGGCGACCATCCTGACCAACGACCTCACGCACGACTACGTGCACGAGAACAGCGCGTACGCCAGCTGATGACGACGACGGACGACATGGACACGCCGGCGACAGGCACCGACGAGGCAGCAGAAGCCGCCGAACGCGACCACGCGGATGCGGCGGCGAAGGCCGAGACGCTGATCGAGTCGCTGCCCTGGCTGAAGACCTTCCACGACCGCATCATCGTGGTGAAGTTCGGCGGTAACGCGATGGTGAACGAGGAGCTGCAGCGCACCTTCGCGGAGGACATGGTCTACCTGCGCTACGTCGGTCTGCGGCCGGTCGTGGTGCACGGAGGCGGCCCGCAGATCTCGGCCATGCTCGACCGGCTCGGGATCGACTCCGAGTTCCGCGGCGGCTACCGCGTCACGACCCCCGAGGCGATGGAGGTCGTCCGGATGGTGCTGACCGGGCAGATCAACCGCGACATCGTCGGCAACATCAACAAGCATGGTCCGCTCGCCGCCGGTCTCTCCGGCGAGGATGCGGGGCTCTTCCAGGGCAGACGGCGCGCAGCGGTCATCGACGGGGAAGAGGTCGACCTGGGGCTCGTCGGCGATGTCGTCGCGGTGGACCCGGAGGGCGTGCTCGCGCAGCTGGCGGCGGGGCGCATCCCCGTCGTGTCGTCGATCGCGCCGGACATCGACGACGCGGGCCAGGCACTGAACGTCAACGCGGATGCGGCCGCGGCAGCGCTCGCGGTCGCGCTCGGCGCGGCCAAGCTGGTCATCCTGACCGACGTGGCCGGGCTCTACAGCGACTGGCCGAACCGCGACTCGCTGCTGTCGAAGATCGGGGCGGACGAGCTGCGCGAGCTGCTGCCGTCGCTGGAGTCGGGCATGATCCCGAAGATGGCGGCCTGCCTGGACGCGGTCGACGGTGGAGTGGAGAAGGCGGCGATCATCGACGGGCGGGTGCCGCACTCGATCCTGCTCGAGGTGTTCACGCAGTCCGGCATCGGGACGGAGGTGGTGCCCGCGTGAGCGAGGACCAGGAATTGAACAGGACCATGACGGAAGAGCCCGAGAACCGGGTGCCCGGTGCGCAGTGGCGTGACGGGGCCTGGCGTGCGCCGTTCGGCGACGCGATCATGCGCACCCTGGCGACGCCCAAGGTGATGCTGTCGCGCGGCGAGGGCTGCCGGGTGTGGGACGTCGACGGCAACGAGTACCTCGACTTCCTCGCCGGGATCGCCGTGAACTCGCTCGGACACGCGCATCCCGCCCTGGTGGATGCGGTGGGCCGGCAGGTCGCGACGCTCGCGCACGTCTCGAACTACTTCTCGACCGCTCCGCAGCTCGAGCTCGCCGGGCGCCTCCGGGCCATCACGGGTGCGGGCGACCGCGGCCGGGTGCTGTTCGGAAACTCGGGCGCAGAGGCCAACGAGGCGGCGTTCAAGCTGGCGCGGCTGAACCGCGGACCGCACGGGCGGAAGACCCGCGTCCTGGCCCTCCACAACGCGTTCCACGGCCGCACGATGGGGTCGCTCGCGCTCACCGGCAAGCCGCCGATGCGGGAGGCCTTCGAGCCCCTCCCCGGCGGTGTCGAGCACATCGACTCCACCATCGCCGCTCTCGAGGCGGCCATCGACGACCATGTCGCCGCGCTCTTCGTCGAGCCGATCAAGGGCGAGGCCGGCGTCCTCGACCTGCCTGCCGGCTTCCTGAAGCGGGCGCGCGAGCTCACCGAGCAGCACGGCGCCCTGCTGATCATCGACGAGATCCAGACCGGCGTCGGCCGCACCGGCGCGTGGTTCGCGTACCAGCACGAGGGCATCCTCCCGGACGCGGTCACCGTCGCGAAGGGCATGGCCGGCGGCGTCCCCATCGGCGCTCTCGTGACCTTCGGCTGGGCCTCCGACCTGTTCACCCAGGGCCAGCACGGGTCGACGTTCGGCGGCAACCCGCTCGCGACCGCGGCGGGCAACGCCGTACTCGCCGAGATCGAGCGCTCCGACCTCGTCGGCAACGCGGCGCGTCGTGGGGAGGAGCTGAAGGCGATCATCCGGTCGCTCGAGTCGCCTCTGATCGACGATGTCCGCGGCCACGGCCTGCTCATCGGCATCGGCCTGACGGACGGCGAGGCGCACCGCCTCTCGGACGCCGCGCTCGCCAACGGGCTGATCATCAACGCGCCCAACGAGTCGAGCATCCGGCTGGCGCCGCCGCTCATCGTCGGCGACGCCGAGCTGGCGGAGTTCCGCGACCGCTTCGCGCGGGCTCTCGCCGCCCTCTGACCCCGGGCCGACCAGCGGCCGACCACCCCCACATCCACGAAAGGGCCAGCATGACCCGGCACTTCCTCCGTGACGACGACATCACGCCCGCCGAGCAGGCGGAGATCCTGGACCTCGCGGCCGAACTGAAGCGCGACCGGTTCTCGGCGAAGCCGCTCGCCGGCCCGCAGACCGTCGCCGTGATCTTCGACAAGACCTCCACGCGCACCCGCGTCTCGTTCTCCGTCGGCATCGCAGACCTCGGCGGCAGCCCGCTGATCATCCAGAGCGGCGAGAGCCAGCTCGGCGGCAAGGAGTCGCTCGCCGACACCGCCCGGGTGCTGGAGCGCATGGTCGCGGCGATCGTCTGGCGCACCTACGCGCAGGCGGGGCTGGAGGAGATGGCCGAAGGGACGCGGGTTCCCGTGGTCAACGCGCTGTCGGACGACTTCCACCCGTGCCAGATCCTCGCCGACCTGCTGACCGTGCGCGAGCACAAAGGACGCACCGCGGGCCTCGTCATGAGCTACTTCGGCGACGGCGCGAACAACATGGCGCACTCGTACCTGCTGGGCGGGGCGACGGCGGGCATGCACGTCCGCGTCGCGGCGCCGGCAGGCTACGCGCCCGCCGCGGCCATCGTCGCGGACGCGCGGGCGATCGCCGAGCGCACCGGCGGCTCGGTCACGGTGCTGACCGACCCGGCCGAAGCGGCGGCCGGCGCGGATGTCATGGTCACCGACACCTGGGTGTCGATGGGCAAGGAGGACGAGAAGGCCGAGCGCGTCGCCGTCTTCGGCGACTACACGGTCGACGCGCGCCTCATGGGGCTCGCCGCCCCGGACGCCGTGTTCCTGCACTGCCTGCCCGCCTACCGCGGCTACGAGGTGACCGCCGACGTGCTCGACGGCCCGCAGTCCGTGATCTGGGACGAGGCCGAGAACCGCCTGCACGCGCAGAAGGCGCTGCTCGCCTGGCTGCTCGCCAAGAACGAGGAGGCCGCAGCATGAGCGATACGGAGCAGACCGGCGGAGTCGGCCGGACCGGGGAGGGCTCCCTCTGGGGCGCGCGCTTCGCCGGCGGGCCGTCGCCAGAACTCGCCGCGCTGAGCAAGTCGACGCACTTCGACTGGGAGCTCGCGGTCTACGACATCGCCGGATCCCGCGCGCACGCCCGCGCCCTCGCCGCGGCGGGGTACCTCTCGCCGGAGGAGCTCGACGGCATGCTGGCCGCCCTCGACAAGCTCGACCGCGATGTCGCCTCCGGTGCGTTCGTGGCGGCCGAGACCGACGAGGACGTTCACGGCGCCCTCGAGCGCGGCCTGATCGAGCGGGCGGGGGCGGAGATCGGCGGAAAGCTGCGCGCCGGCCGCAGCCGCAACGACCAGATCGCCACGCTGGTGCGGATGTACCTCCGCGACCACGCGGGTGTCATCGCCGAGCAGCTCATCGCCCTGATCGACGCGATCGCCTCCCAGGCGGACGCGCATCCCGCCGCCGTGCTCCCGGGGCGCACGCACCTCCAGCACGCCCAGCCCGTCCTGCTCGCCCACCACCTGCTCGCGCACTGCTGGCCCCTGGTGCGCGACCTGGACCGCCTGGCCGACTGGGACCGCCGGGCGGACGTCTCGCCATACGGGTCGGGGGCGCTCGCCGGCTCGACGCTCGGACTCGACCCGCTGCTGGTCGCCCGGGAGCTCGGGTTCGCCCGCAGCTCCGAGAACTCGATCGACGGCACCGCCGCCCGGGATGTGGTGGCCGAGTTCGCATTCGTCGCCGCCCAGATCGGTGTCGACCTCTCGCGGTTCGCCGAGGAGATCATCCTCTGGAACACCCGGGAGTTCGGGTTCGTCACCCTCGACGACGCGTACTCGACGGGCTCGTCGATCATGCCCCAGAAGAAGAACCCGGACATCGCGGAGCTCGCGCGCGGCAAGGCCGGCCGGCTCATCGGCAACGCCACGGGCCTGCTGACCACCCTGAAGGGCCTGCCGCTCGCGTACAACCGCGACCTGCAGGAGGACAAGGAGCCGGTGTTCGACTCGGTGCGGACGCTCGAGACGGTGCTGCCGGCGTTCACCGGCATGGTCGCGACCCTGCGCTTCCACACCGACCGGATGGCGGAGCTCGCTCCCCAGGGCTTCTCGCTCGCGACCGACGTCGCGGAGTGGCTCGTGAAGCAGCACGTCCCGTTCCGGACCGCGCACGAGCTGAGCGGCAGCCTGGTGCGCTTCGCCGAGGAGAACGGACTGGAGCTGCACGAGGTCGACGACGAGCAGCTGGCGGCTATCTCGCCGCTGCTCACTCCCGAGGTGCGCACGGTGCTCTCGGTGGAGGGGTCCGTCGCCAGCCGCGACGGTGTCGGCGGGACGGCCCCTGCCCGGGTCGCCGAGCAGCTCGCGGCGCTCACCGATCACGTGAGGAAGGCCGCGCTGGCCCTCCGCGCATCCAGAAGGGACCTGGTCTGATGGCGCGTTTCGAACCGGAGCGGAAGCGGCCGTGGATCATCCCGGCCGTCGTGGTGCTGGCCGTCGCGGTCATCGTGATCGGCCTGGTCGTCGCCGTCGCCGCGGGCGGCCGGATCTTCTGACGTGACGCTGTACCGCCCGGAGCGCGACATCTTCCTGGCGTCGTCGCTGGAGGTCGCGCCCCGGCTCCTCGGCGCCGTGCTCCGGCACGAGACGCCCGAGGGCACGGTGGGGCTGCGGATCACGGAGGTCGAGGCGTACATCGGCGACGGCCTCGACCCCGGGTCGCACGCCTTCCGCGGCCGCACCCGGCGGAACGCGGTCATGTACGGGCCGCCCGGTCACCTCTACGCCTACTTCACGTACGGGATGCACGTGTGCGCGAACATCGTCTGCTCGCCGGAGGGGGAGGCGTCCGCTGTGCTGCTGCGAGCGGCCGAGGTCGTCGAGGGGGTGGATCTCGCCGAACTGCGGCGCATCGGGACGAGCGGCCGCACCATCCCGCATCGCGACCTCGCGCGCGGGCCGGCGAGACTGGTCGTCGCCGCGGGCATGAGCCTCGCCGACGACGGCGCGGATCTCTTCCTCCCGCCGTTCGAGCTGCTGCTGCCGACGGAGCAGGCGGAGTTCTCCACCGGGCCGCGGACCGGGGTGTCGGGCGCGGGCGGCGGGGCGGCCTATCCCTGGCGCTACTGGCTGACCGGCGACCCGACCGTGTCGCCGTACAAGCGGCACCCCCGGTCGGACGACTGAGCGGATGGCGTCCGGGCCGGCGTCAGCCCGCGACGATCCGGAAGACGGCCGCGCAGGCGCACGCCCAGATGATGCTCGTCAGGGTGCCGATGATGAAGCGCTCACGCGCCTCGGCCTCCTCGAGCTCCGTGAACCGGCCGACGCCCTTGATGGCGACCAGGACGGCCAGCCCCTCCGGGAAGCCGGCCATGATCGTGCCGGCGGCCGCCAGCCGCTCCAGCAGGCCGATGGTGGTCCCGCCGCGGAGCACCTCGCGGGTGGTCTCGCCCTCGGGCGTCATCGCCCGGACCAGGATGCCGCCGTGCGCGCTCGGCTCGGTCGTGCTCCGCGTCGCCAGGGCCAGAACGAGCTGGGAGACCGGCCAGCCGCCGAGGACGGCCAGGGCGAGGGCGGCGGCGCCGATCAGCAGGCGCAGCGCGAAGGGCGCGTGCTGCGCCGGGATGAGGACGACCACGAGAGAAGCGGCCAGCAATCCGGTCGCGCAATAGACCAGGGGGCGGCGCGGCGTCCGCAGGGTGGCGACGATGCAGCCGAGGGCGGCGAGCAGCAGGAGGAGCGCGAGCACCCAGAGCGCGTGCGGCGCCACCTGGTTCAGCAGCACGGGAACCGGCGGCCACGTCGTCATGCGTCCTCCTCGGGTGTCCGCCGATCGGCCTGGGCCGCGTCGGCACGTGCCAACAGCCTAGTCAGCGCGGGGATCGCCGCCAGCTCGGCGCGGATCGCCCCGGCCCGCGCGCGATCGCTGGCCGACTGCGGGGTGATGCCGAGGCGCGCGCCGGCCTCGGCCTGGGTCAGACCGGACGAGACGAGGTCGTAGAGCTCCCAGCCGGCGGCCGTCCGGCCCTCGCGGAGGGTCAGCAGCAGGACGAGCAGCGCCTCCGCGTCCGCCGCCGGCTCCTCGGCGGCGACGGCCTCGACGGCGAACCGCGCGGGGGAGCGCTTGGCACGCGTGACGGCGGAGCGCGCCGCGATGAAGGCGTCGCCGGTGGCCTCTCGGGTGCTCTCCGGGAGCGGCAGGCGAACGTCGCCGAGGCCGAGCCCCACGCTCCACGCGCCCTCGCGGGTGAGGTGGAGGACGAGGTCGAGGGCGGTGGCGGGATCGGCCGTCAGCGCCTGCAGTTCGTCCCCGGCGTTGCGGTCGGGCGGCAGGGCGAGGCGCTCGCCGTAGCGGTCGCGGATCGTCTCGAGTGCCGGGGCGACGATGTCGGCGCGGCGCCGGCTGTCGACCTGGTCGGCGGTGATCACGAACATGCGAGCTCCTTCATCAGGGCTGTGGGCCTGATGACAACCGTATCAGGTCTCTGAGCCTGATGTCCAGGTGATCAGGCCTGTGGCCCTGATCCTGCTCCGGTTCCGCTCCGGCCCCGCGCCCCACCGGGCCGGAGACCCGCTGATAGCCTGAACGGGTGTCAGAAACCGCCCTCTCCCGCGACCCGAGCACCAGCGCACGCGACCTCCGTGCGCACGGCCTCGCCGCGCAGACCAACGACGCGTCCTTCGACGACGTCTGGGACGAGCTGAAGTGGCGCGGACTCATCCACGTGTCGACGGATGAGGCCGCCCTCAAGGAGCTCCTGGCCGGCGACCCGATCACCTACTACTGCGGCTTCGACCCGACCGCGCCGAGCCTCCACCTCGGCAACCTGGTGCAGCTGCTCACCATGCGCCGCCTCCAGCTCGCCGGCCACCGGCCGCTCGGACTCGTCGGCGGCTCCACCGGCCTGATCGGCGACCCCCGCCCGACCGCCGAGCGCACGCTCAACACCAAGGAGACCGTCGCCGAGTGGGTCGGCTACCTGCAGGCGCAGGTCACCCGCTTCCTCTCGGACGACGGCGAGAACGCCGTCCGGCTCGTGAACAACCTCGACTGGACCGCGCCGATGTCGGCGATCGACTTCCTGCGCGAGATCGGAAAGCACTTCCGGGTCGGCACCATGCTCAAGAAGGATGCGGTGGCCGCGCGCCTCAACTCCGACGAGGGCATCTCCTACACCGAGTTCAGCTACCAGATCCTGCAGGGGATGGACTTCCTCGAGCTCTACCGCCAGTACGGCTGCATCCTCCAGACCGGCGGCAGCGACCAGTGGGGCAACCTGACCAGCGGGACCGAGCTCATCCGCAAGGTCGAGGGCGCCCACGTCCACGCCATCGGGACGCCGCTGATCACCAACAGCGACGGCACGAAGTTCGGCAAGAGCGAGGGCAACGCGGTCTGGCTGGACCCGGCGCTGACGACGCCGTACGCCATGTACCAGTTCTGGCTGAACACCGACGACGACGACGTGATCGACCGGCTGAAGATCTTCACCTTCCTCACGCGGGCCGAGATCGAGGAGCTGGCTCAGAAGGTCGCCGACGAGCCGTTCAAGCGCGAAGCGCAGCGCCGGCTGGCCTTCGAGGTGACGGCGCTCGTCCACGGCGTCGCCGCGACCGAGGCGGCGATCGCGGCCTCCCAGGCCCTCTTCGGCCAGGGCGACCTCGCCGACCTCGACCCGGCGACGCTGGAGGCCGCGCTGCGCGAGCTCCCCAACACGACCACCACCGAGCCGTCGACGACGGTCGCGCAGGCGCTCGTCGACACCGGCTTGACGTCGAGCCTCGGCGAAGCCCGGCGTGCGGTCGCCCAGGGCGGCGTCTACGTCAACAACGGGAAGGTCGAGGATGCGGAGCAGCCGATCGGCTCCTCGGTGCTGCCCGGCGAGATGGTCGTGCTGCGACGCGGGAAGAAGACGCTCGCCGGTGTCTTCGTCGCGTGAGCCTCTGACGTACGGTTGAGCCATGTCCGATGAACCGCAGGGATCGGCCGACCAGGACGGCCTCGTCGACCGGCTGGATGTGATCGAGGAGCAGCCGCTGGCCGTGCGGGCCGACGCCTACGCACAGCTCCACGAGCAGCTCCGACGCACCCTGGAGGGCGACGACGACCATGGCCGGAGCTGACCGCAGACTCGACGTCGCTCTGGCCGAACGCGGCCTCGCCCGCTCGCGATCGCACGCGGCCGCCCTGATCGCGGACGGGCTGGTCACGGTCGACGGGCAGCCGGTGGTCCGTGCGGCTGCGAAGGTCGGCGACGGGCAGGAGCTCGTGGTCGCCGGCGCCGACCAGTACGTCAGCCGCGGCGCGCACAAGCTGATCGCCGCCCTGGACGGGTTCGGGGTGGACCCGGCCGGACGGGTCGTGCTCGACGCCGGTGCGTCCACCGGCGGCTTCAGTCAGGTGCTCCTGGAGCGCGGGGCCGCCCGCGTGATCGCCGTCGATGTCGGACACGGCCAGCTCTCGCCCGCCCTGGCGGGGGAGGAACGGCTGGAGTCGTACGAGGGGGTCAACGTCCGGTCGCTCACCCCCGAGGTGCTCGCCGGCCTGACCGGGGACGATGCGCGCCCCGAGCTGGTCGTCGCCGACCTGTCCTTCATCTCGCTCACGCAGGTCCTTCCCGCGCTCGTGGCCACCGCCGTCCGCGGCGCGGACTTCGTGCTGCTCATCAAGCCGCAGTTCGAGGTCGGGCGTCAGGGTGTCCGCGAGGGCGTGGTCCGGGATGCGGGCTTGCGGGCCGACGCGGTGTCCGATGTGCTGTGGGCTGCGCACGACCTCGGCCTCGGGACGGCGGGCCTCATCCCGTCGCCGATCGCCGGAGGGCACGGCAACCGCGAGTTCCTGGTCTGGTTCCGCGTGGGTGCTCCGGACCCCTCCGGCCTCCGCGACGAGGTCGTCCGGCTTTCGCGCTAGGTGAACGTTCTCCACAAACCTGGCCGCGTGGCCTCGCCCTCCGCGTGAAAACAGACAGAATGGGAGAACGGCTTTCGACAGGAGGGAACGTGACACTGATGGGTGCAGCGACGCGGTACATCCTCGTCGTCGCGCACACCGGTCGTCAGGACTCCCTCGAGGCGGGTGTCCGGGTGTCCCGGCAGCTGCTCGACGCGGGCGTCGTCCCGGTGCTGAGCGCCGATGAGCGACGGGATCTGCTGGAGGCCGATCCGTCGCTCGATGCGGTCGCCGTGCTCGGCGACGATGTCGCGCCGAGCGACCTCGAGCTCGTCATCGTCCTCGGAGGCGACGGCACGATCCTCCGTGCTGCCGAGCTGGTGCGCGGGTGCTCGGCCCCGTTGCTCGGCGTGAACCTGGGGCACGTCGGCTTCCTCGCCGAGAGCGAGCGCGACGACCTCGAGACCGCGGTCGCCCGCGGGCTCGAGAAGGACTACGAGGTCGAGGAGCGCATGACGCTGTCGGCCCGCGTCAAGGTGGGCCGCGAGGTGGTCTACGAGAGCTGGGCCCTCAACGAGGCCACGGTCGAGAAGGCCAGTCGCGAGCGGATGCTCGAGGTCGTGATCGAGGTCGACGGCCGTCCGATGTCGAGCTTCGGCTGCGACGGCGTCGTGATGTCGACGCCCACCGGTTCGACGGCGTACTCGTTCTCGGCGGGCGGGCCGGTCGTCTGGCCCGGTGTCGCTGCCCTGCTCCTTGTGCCGCTGAGCGCGCACGCGCTGTTCTCCCGACCTCTCGTGGTGGATGCGGACTCCTCCCTCGCGGTCGAACTGCTCGATCGCGCGGGCGGCGCCGGCATCCTGTGGTGCGACGGCCGCCGTCCCTTCGACCTCCCGCCGGGCGCGCGCGTCGTCGTCCGGCGCTCGCCCATCCCGGTGCGGCTGGCGCGCCTCCACCCCGGGCCGTTCACCGACCGCCTCGTGCACAAGTTCGACCTCCCCGTGACGGGTTGGAGGGGGCCGGTCGGTCGTGACTGACGCGCGCGGCGGCATCGAGGAGATCTCGATCAAAGACCTGGGCGTCATCGCCGACGCCTCCCTCCCGCTCGGTGCCGGCTTCACAGCGATCACCGGGGAGACCGGCGCGGGCAAGACCATGGTGGTGTCGGCGCTCGGCCTGCTGCTCGGCGAGCGCGCCGACACCGGGGCGGTCCGACTCGGCAGTTCGCAGGCGTGGGTCGAGGGCCGCTGGCGCGTGCCATCGGCCGGCGACGTCGTCTCGCGCGTGCGCGACGCCGGCGGCGACGTCGACCCGATCGATGCGGAGGAGGCGGAGCTGGTGCTGAGCCGCTCCGTGTCCGCCGAGGGCCGTTCGCGCGCCGTGGTCGGCGGGCGGAGTGCGCCCGTCTCGGTGCTGACCGAGCTCGGCGAGCAGCTCGTCGTCGTCCACGGCCAGTCCGACCAGATTCGGCTGCGGTCGGCGATCGCTCAGCGTGCCGCCCTCGACCGCTTCGCCGGCCCGCAGTTCGCCGAGCAGCTCGGCACGTACGAGCAGGTCTTCCACCGGTGGCGCGACAACCGCGCCGAGCTCGACGAGCTGATCGCCGATCAGGACCGCCGCGCGCGCGAAGCGGAGGACCTGCGGGTCGCGATGGCCGAGATCGAGTCGGTCGCCCCGCAGCCGGGCGAGGACGACGAACTGGCCGAGCGCGCAGAGCGGCTCACCAACCTCGAAGACCTCCGGCTCGCCGCGGCTGCGGCCCGCGAGCTCCTGAGCGCTGAGGAGTCGGAGGGCACGGACGCCCTGGGCCTGCTGGACAACGCCCGCCGTCAGCTCGAGCGGGTCGCGCCGCACGACAGCGCGCTCCAGCCCCTGTCCGAGTCGGTCGCAGAGGCCACGTACCTGATCTCCGACATCGCCGCCCAGCTGTCGACCTATCTCGCAACGCTCGACGCCGACGGCGCCCACGAGCTGGAGGTGGTGCAGGAGCGCCGCTCGGAGCTGGCGATCCTCATCCGCAAGTACGGTCCGACGCTCGACGACGTCATCCGCACGCTCGAGACGGGCAGCCTCCGCCTGCTGGAGCTCGACGGCGACGCCGACCGCATCGGCGAGCTGACGCAGGAGGTCGAGGCGGACGAGGCCCTGGTGGCCGAACTCGCCGCGGAACTGAGCGCCGAGCGGACCGAGGCCGCCGCCCGCCTGTCGGCGGCGGTCACCGACGAGCTCTCCGCGCTGGCGATGCCGGACGCCCGCATCGTCGTCGAGGTGACGCAGCGCGACGACGCCGACCCGCAGACCTACACCGCGAGCGGCCGCGACCAGGTCGCCATCCTGCTTCAGCCGCATCCCGGCGCCGAGCCCCGCCCGCTCGGAAAGGGCGCGTCCGGCGGCGAGCTGTCGCGCGTGATGCTGGCCATCGAGGTCGTCATCGCGGGCAGCGACCCCGTTCCCACCTTCATCTTCGACGAGGTCGACGCCGGCGTCGGCGGCGCTTCGGCCATCGAGATCGGGCGCCGGCTGGCGCGGCTGGCCGAGACAGCGCAGGTCATCGTCGTCACGCACCTCGCCCAGGTCGCCGCGTTCGCCGGCAACCACCTCACCGTGGTGAAAGGCAGCGACGGCGCCGTGACCGCGTCCTCCGTCCGCCGTCTCGACGGCGACGAGCGCATCGCAGAGATGGCGCGCCTGCTCTCCGGCCTCCCGGACTCCGAGAGCGGTCTCGCCCACGCCCGCGAGCTGGTCGACATGGCGTCGGCCGCGCGCCGCTGAGGTCAGCCGGGCCCCCAGTGGGTGATAGGCTATAAGCCCGTGGTGGATTATTCAGACGCGGGCACTCAGAACGGCACTACCAAGCACATCTTCGTGACAGGTGGTGTCGTTTCTTCGTTGGGCAAGGGCCTCACGGCCGCCTCTCTCGGCAACCTCCTGACGGCCCGCGGACTGCGCGTCGTCATGCAGAAGCTCGACCCCTACCTCAACGTCGACCCTGGCACGATGAACCCGTTCCAGCACGGCGAGGTGTTCGTGACCGACGACGGCGCAGAGACCGACCTCGACATCGGCCACTACGAGCGCTTCCTCGACATCAACCTCGGCCAGTCGGCCAACGTCACCACCGGGCAGATCTACTCCAACGTCATCGCGAAGGAGCGGCGGGGCGAGTACCTCGGCGACACCGTCCAGGTCATCCCGCACATCACCGACGAGATCAAGCGCCGGATGCGGCTGCAGGCGCAGCCCGGACCGGACGGCGAGCCCGCCCCCGACGTCATCATCACCGAGATCGGCGGCACCGTCGGCGACATCGAGTCGCAGCCGTTCATCGAGTCGGCCCGCCAGGTGCGCCACGAGCTCGGGCGCAAGAACTGCTTCTTCGTGCACGTCTCGCTGGTCCCGTTCATGAACGCGTCCGGCGAGCAGAAGACCAAGCCGACGCAGCACTCGGTCGCCGCGCTCCGCTCCATCGGCATCCAGCCGGACGCGCTCGTGCTCCGCAGTGACCGCCCGGTGTCCGACAGCAACAAGCGCAAGATCGCGCTGATGTGCGACGTGGACGAGCAGGCCGTCGTGAACGCCGTCGACGTCCCGAGCATCTACGACATCCCGACCATGCTGCACGAGCAGGGGCTCGACGCGTACATCATCGACCAGCTCGGCCTCGACAAGGCCGGCGACGTCGACTGGGACGGCTGGGCGCGCCTGCTGGAGTCGGTGCACGACCCGAAGCACGAGGTCACCATCGGCCTGGTCGGCAAGTACATCGACCTGCCGGACGCCTACCTCTCCGTCACCGAGGCCCTCCGCGCCGGCGGTTTCGCCCACCGCACCAAGGTGAAGCTGAAGTGGATCGCCTCCGACGAGTGCCAGACGCCGGAGGGCGCAGCAGCGCAGCTGTCGGATGTGGATGCGATCTGCGTGCCCGGCGGCTTCGGCGTTCGCGGCATCGAGGGCAAGGTCGGCGCGCTCCGCTTCGCCCGCGAGAACGGCATCCCCGCGCTCGGCCTCTGCCTCGGCCTGCAGTGCATGGTCATCGAGTACGCGCGGCACGAGGCCGGCCTCGGCGGCGCGTCCTCGTCCGAGTTCGACCCGGACACCGAGTTCCCGGTGATCGCGACGATGGCGGAGCAGGTCGACATCATCGCCGGGGGCGACCTCGGCGGCACGATGCGCCTCGGCCTCTACCCGGCGACGCTCGCCGATGGCTCCCTGGTCTCCGAGCTGTACGGCTCGAACGAGGCGTCGGAGCGTCACCGGCACCGCTACGAGGTGAACAACAACTACCGCGAGCAGATCGCCGACGCCGGCCTCTGGTTCTCCGGAACCTCGCCGGACGGTCACCTGGTGGAGTACGTCGAGCTGCCGCGCGACGTTCACCCGTTCTATGTCGGCACTCAGGCGCACCCCGAGCTGCGCTCGCGCCCGAACCGCGCGCACCCGCTCTTCGCCGGGCTCGTCGGAGCCGCCCTCGACCGCCAGAAGGCCAGCCTCCTGTTCGAGGTCGCCGAGGCGGATGCCGAGATGGTCGCCGAAGCCTGATGGCGGAGGACACCGGGACCGCAGGCGCTGTGACCGCCGCTGAGCTGAACGACGAGCCCGTCACCCCGGAGATCGTGTCGTCGCAGACGGTCTTCACCGGAGCGGTCTGGAACATCCGGCGCGATGTCTTCCGCTACAACGGTGATGAAATCACGCGCGAGTACGTCGACCACACCGGAGCCGTCGCCATCCTCGCCATGGACGACGACGGGCGCGTACTGCTGATCCGCCAGTACCGGCATCCCGTCCGTCACCGCGACTGGGAGATTCCGGCCGGACTCCTGGACATGGCGGGCGAAAGCCCGCTGACCGCCGCGCAGCGCGAGTTGAGCGAGGAGGCCGATCTCCAGGCGGACGAGTGGAACGTGCTCGCGGACATGTTCAGCAGCCCGGGCGGCAACGACGAAGTGGTGCGCATCTACCTGGCCCGCGGGGTCCGGTCGACCGGAAGCGCATTCGCGCGGGAGGCCGAGGAGGCCGATATCGAGGTGCGCTGGGTGCCCCTCGACGAGGCGGTGGAAGCCGTCCTGCAGCGCCGGGTCCACAACGCGCCGCTGATGATCGCCTTATTCGCTGCCCGGGGGGCGCGCGACGGCGGATGGACGACGCTCGGCTCGGCGGACGAACCCTGGCCGAGCCACCCCAAGCTGCCGAGATGACCGTCGCGGCCGATGTCGACGCCTTCCTGAGGCATGTCGCCATCGAGCGCGGCCTCTCGGAGAACACCGTCGCCGCCTACCGGCGCGACCTCGCCGTGTACGCGTCCTGGCTGGAGGAGCAGGGGATCGGGGATGTCGCGGTCGTCACCCCGGCCACCCTGTCCGCCTTCGCCGTGCACCTCGGCACACGGGAGGAGTCGCCGCTGACGGCGTCGTCCCTCGCCCGGATGCTGTCCACGGTCCGCGGATTCCACCGGTTCCTGCTCGAGGAGGGGCGCGTGCCGGCCGACGCCGCACGCGACCTGCGGCCGCCCAAGCTCCCGAGCCGGCTCCCGAAGGCGATCACCGTCGACCAGGTGGCGGCGCTGCTCGCCGCCACGGACGGCGACGACGTCGCCGCGCTGCGAGACAAAGCGCTCCTCGAGCTGATGTACGCGACGGGCGCCCGGGTCAGCGAGGCCGTCGGACTCAACGTCGACGACGTCATCGACACCGACGTCGTGCGCCTGACCGGCAAGGGCAGCAAGCAGCGCATCGTGCCGCTGGGCGGCTACGCGCAGGCCGCCCTCTCCTCGTACCTGGTGCGCGCCCGGCCGGTGCTCTCGTCGAAGGGACGGGCGACGCCGGCGCTCTTCCTCGGCATGCGCGGCGCGCGGCTGTCGCGCCAGAACGTCTGGCTCATCATCCGGGCGGCCGCCGAGCGCGCGAAGCTCGACCAGGAGATCTCGCCGCACACGCTCCGGCACTCGTTCGCCACCCACCTGCTCGCCGGGGGAGCGGATGTGCGTGTCGTGCAGGAGCTGCTGGGCCACTCGTCCGTCGCGACGACGCAGATCTACACGCTGGTCACCGCGGACACCCTGCGCGACGTCTACACCGCCTCCCACCCGCGCGCCCGCTGACCCGCGACTGTGCGCACGCGGGCCCGCGATTCGCGCCGAACCGCATCCATTCGTGCCGAATCGCCGCGATTCGTCACGAATCGCCGGCCCCGCCCTGATTCAGGAAAGGCCCGATTCGTGACGAATGGTCGCGATTCGTGACGAATGGTCGCGATTCGTGACGAATGGCGGCGCGCGGCCGAACGTCAGGCGGGCGAAACGCGGTGGCGGCGGCGGGGGGCGCGGCGGTGCAGCCAGACGTAGACGTTGCCGCCGTCGAGACCGGCGCGGCGCGTCCCGCCGAAGCCGAGCTTCGCGAGCACACCGAACGAGGGCGCGTTCCACGTCGCCACCGTCGCCCACAGGGCCGGGAACGCCGCGTCGAACGCCGCGTCCGCGACGGCAGCCGCGGCCTCGGTCGCGTAGCCGTGCCCGACATGGCCGCGCAGCAGCTCGTAGGCGATCTCCGGCTGGGATGCGCTGGCCCGTCCGACCACGAGCCCGCAGTACCCGACCGCTTCACCCGTCGAAGCGAGCTCGATCGCATACAGCCCGAACCCGAGTTCGTCGAACATCGCGCGCTGTGCGTCCAGCCGCTCCCGCTCGTCCTCCAGCGACCCCGCCGCCCGGCCGAGGGGATGCTCGGCGAGCAGCGCCAGGTTCCACTCGGCGTCACGCCCGTCGCGCGGGCGCAGACGCAGGCGCGGGGTCTCGAGAGCGGACGGCATCGGCTGCACGCCGCCAGCGTACCGAACCGCCGGGCGCGCGCCCCGCAAGCGGGGCACGGCGCGGATAGACTGTCCCCTTGAAAGACCGGCAACGAGAGGGACGAGGAACACCCAGGTGACGCGCAACGACGAGGTCGAGACCGAGCTGCCGGGCATGGATGCCGCATCCATCGCCCCGAAGCCCGGACCCACCGGTCGGCCGCTCCGTGCGTTCCCGGTGCCCGCTCCGCTGAAGCAGCACGGCCCCGCGAAGATCATCGCCTTGTGCAACCAGAAGGGCGGGGTCGGCAAGACGACGACCAGCATCAACCTGGGCGCATCGCTCGCCGAGTACGGCCGCCGTGTCCTCGCGGTCGACTTCGACCCGCAGGGCGCGCTGTCCGCGGGTCTCGGAGCGCACACCCACGACGCGACGACCATCTACGACCTGCTGCTGAACCGCAACGCGGACGTGCACGGCGCGATCCAGACCACGTCGACGCCCGGGCTCGACATCATCCCGGCCAACATCGACCTGTCCGCGGCCGAGGTGCACCTCGTCAACGAGGTCGCCCGCGAGCAGATCCTCGCCGGCGTGCTGCGCAAGGTCGCGAACGACTACGACGTGATCCTGGTCGACTGCCAGCCGTCGCTCGGCATCCTCACCGTCAACGCCCTCACCGCCAGCCACGGCGTCCTCATCCCGCTCGAATGCGAGTACTTCGCCCTGCGCGGCGTCGCGCTGCTCATCGAGACCATCGACAAGGTGCGCGAGCGGCTGAACCCCGCGATCGAGCTGGACGGCATCCTCGCCACCATGTACGACTCGCGCACGCTGCACTCGCGCGAGGTGCTGGAGCGCGTCGTCGACGCGTTCGGCGACCGCGTCCTCGAGACGGTCATCTCGCGCACCGTGAAGTTCCCGGACGCCTCGGTCGCGGCCACCCCGATCACGCAGTTCGCGCCCGAGCACCAGGCGGCGGAGGCGTACCGCCAGCTGGCGCGGGAACTGGTGTTCCGTGGCGCCGTCGCCTGAGATCACCGAGCCCGAGAACGCGGCGCAGGCCGAGTCCGCAGGATTCCGCGTCTCCCTCGGCGACTTCGAGGGACCGTTCGACCTGCTGCTCTCGCTCATCACCAAGCACGAGCTCGACATCACCGAGATCTCGCTCAGCCGCGTGACCGACGAGTTCATCGCGTACCTCCGCCAGCTCGACACCGACGAGAGCCTCGACGAGGCCAGCGAGTTCCTCCTCGTCGCCGCGACCCTGCTCGACCTGAAGGTGGCCGGGCTGCTGCCGCAGGGGGAGCTGGTGGATGCGGAGGACGTCGCCCTGCTCGAGGCCAGGGATCTCCTGTTCGCCCGGCTGCTGCAGTACCGCGCGTTCAAGGAGGCGTCCGCCTGGTTCGCCCAGCGGCTCGAGGCCGAGGGTGCCCGTCACGCCCGGCTGGTGCGCCTGGAGGACAAGTTCCGCCAGCGCACTCCGGAACTGGTGTGGACGCTCAGCCTCGACGACTTCGCGGCGCTCGCCACCCTCGCGATGACGCCGCGGGAGGTCCCCGTCGTCGGGCTCGACCACCTGCATGCTCCGCTCGTCAGCATCCGCGAGCAGGCCGCCGTCGTCGTCGGGATGCTGCGCCACGGCGAGCCGATGAGCTTCCGGCAGCTGGTGGCCGGCGCCGAGCAGAAGGGGGTCGTCGTCGCGCGGTTCCTGGCGGTGCTGGAGCTGTACCGGCGGGCGGCGATCGCCTTCGAGCAGCTGGAGCCGCTGGGCGAGCTGACACTGAGATGGACGGCCGAGCATTGGTCGGAAGAGAACCTGTCGAATCTGGGAGCCGACTATGACGGTTGAGAACACGGCCGAGGCCACGGAGGTCGGAGAGACCACCGAGGTGACCGACACGACGGAGGTCCCCGCGCCGGTCGAGGACGCGCAGATCGAGCGGGCGCTGGAGGCGATCCTGATGGTGGCCGACGAGCCGATGAGCGTCGTCACGCTCGCGACGGCCGTCGGAGCACCGGTGAAGCGCGTCCGCGCCGCCCTGGCCGCCATCGTGGCCGACTTCGACGGAGAGGGCGGCGGCGTCCGCCGCGGCTTCGAGCTGCGCGAGGTGGGCGGGGGATGGCGTATCTACGTCCGCGAGGAGTTCGACCACGTCGTCGCCGACTACGTGCTGCAGCAGAACCCGACCAAGCTCTCCCAGGCGGCGCTCGAGACCCTGGCGGTGATCGCGTACAAGCAGCCGATCAGCCGCGGCGCCATCGCCTCCATTCGTGCCGTGAATGTGGACTCGGTGGTGCGGACGCTGCTCGGCCGCGGCCTCATCACCGAGCTGTTCACCGACAGCGAGACCGGCGCCATCAACTACGGCACCACCGACCTGCTGCTCAGCCAGTTGGGCATCAACTCCATCGACGAGCTGCCGAAGATCTCGCCGCTGCTCGCCGACGGTGCGGACGGGTTCGAGGGCGATGTCCGCTGATTCCGCGCAGGGCGAGCGCCTGCAGAAAGTGATGGCGGCCGCCGGCGTCGCGTCGCGCCGGGTATCGGAGGACATGATCGTGGCGGGCCGCGTGACGGTCAACGGGACGGTCGTCCGCGAGCTCGGGACGCGCGTCGACCCGCTGGTGGACCAGGTGGCGGTGGACGGCACGGCGGTCCAGCTGGACACCTCCCGCCGCTACGTGATGCTCAACAAGCCGGTCGGCGTGGTCAGCTCGATGCGCGACGAGCAGGGCAGGCCCGACCTGTCGCGTTTCACCGCGGACTATCCGGAGCGGCTGTTCAACGTCGGGCGGCTGGATGCGGAGACCTCCGGCCTGCTCATCCTGACCAACGACGGCGAGCTGGCGCACGTGCTCGCGCATCCGTCGTTCGGTGTCACCAAGACGTACATCGCGCGTGTGCGCGGCGTCGTCACGCCCCAGACCATCGGCCGGCTGACGAAGGGGGTCGAGCTGGAGGACGGGCCGATCGCCGCGGACAAGGCCAAGCTGCTCCAGTCGAACCCCCGCGGCGACGACTCGCTGGTGGAGATCACCCTGCACTCGGGCCGCAACCGCATCGTGCGGCGGATGCTCGCCGAGGTCGGGCATCCCGTCGTCGAACTGGTGCGCCGCCAGTTCGGCCCGCTGCACCTCGGGACGCTGAAGTCCGGACAGCTGCGCGACCTGACCGCGGCGGAGCTCGGCCGGTTGCTGACGATCTCGCGCGAGAACCGGCCGTCCGGCTCGTAGCGGACGGCCGCCGCGGAAACGGAGGATGTTCGGCGGGTGCGCGCTGCAGCGACCTCCGTTCCTTGCACGTCGTTGGCGTGTCGCCGTGGAACTCCTCCTTTCGCGCGCATCCGTCTCGGCTGCGGCGAAGGGAGGAATCCTCCCGCGGCGCGCCGGGGGCACGCCGGAAACGGAGGGGATCCGCGACGGATATCGCCGGAGCCTCCTCCCAGACCGATCGAGTGCGAAAACGGGCGGCACGCGCTGGCTAAGGTGGACGGGTGACTGACATCTCCGCCCGCCTCTCCGGCCCCGTCCGCGTCGTCGGCGCGGGGCTGCTCGGCGCCTCCGTCGGACTCGGGCTGCGCGCCCGGGGCGTCGACGTGCTGCTCGCCGATGCGTCGCCCGCGCACCTGCGGCTGGCGGCGGACTATGGGGCGGGCCGGCTCGACGACGGGGGAGCGGAGCCGTCGCTCATCGTGGTCGCGGTGCCGCCGGACCTCACCGGGACGGTCGTCGCGGACGAGCTGGCCGCGCATCCCGACGCCGTCGTCACCGACGTCGCGAGCGTGAAGGTCGCACCGCTCTCCGAGCTGCAGGCCGCCGGGGTGGACCTGGCGCGCTACGTCGGAGGCCACCCGTTGGCCGGGCGCGAGCGCGGCGGTCCATCGTCGGCGCGCGCCGACCTGTTCATCGGGCGGCCCTGGGTCGTCGCCGCTCGGCCCGAGAATCCGCGGGCGGCCGTCAGCCTCGTCGAGGCGCTCATCCTCGACCTCGGCGCCACGCCCGTCGAGATGGATGCGGCCGAGCACGACGCCGCCGTCGCACTCGTCTCGCACGCTCCGCAGCTCGTCTCGTCCCTGATGGCGAAGCGCCTGGCGGACTCACCGGACGCGGCGCTCGCCCTCGCGGGTCAGGGCGTACGCGATGTCACTCGCATCGCCGCCAGCGAGCCGGAACTGTGGGTGCAGATCCTCGGCGCGAACGCGCCCGCCATCGTCGAGATCCTGCGCGCCTACCGCGACGACCTCGACCGCGTGCTGGTCGCCCTCGGCGACGTCGACGCCGCCGGAGCCCGCCGCACCATCGCGGAGGAGATCGCCGGCGGCAACATCGGGGTGTCCCGGCTCCCGGGCAAGCACGGCCAGGACCGGAAATATTCGCGCTTCGTGGTGATGGTGGAGGACCGCCCGGGCGAGCTCGCCCGCCTGCTGCACGAGCTCGGCGACCTCGGCGTCAACATGGAGGACCTGCGCCTGGAGCACTCGCCCGGCGCCGCCTTCGGCCTCGCCGACATCGCCGTGCTGCCCGAGGTGCTGCACCGCACCGTGGAAGACCTGACCGAACGGGGATGGAGGATCACCGGATGACCGAGACGATCGTGGTCGCGGTCGACGGACCGGCCGGCAGCGGCAAGTCGAGCGTGAGCAAGGCGGCCGCCCGGCGGCTCGGCTGGGCCTACCTCGACACCGGCGCCGCGTACCGCGCGCTCAGCTGGTACGTCGTGGAGCGGCAGGTCGACCCCACCGACGCCGCGGCGGTGATCGACGCGCTCCCCGACTTCGACTACCGGATCGGCACCGACCCCGCCACCTCCCACGTGTACGTGGGCGACACCGACGTGACCGAGGCGATCCGAACCCCGGAGGTGACCGCCGTCGTCAGCGCGATCGCCCGCGTCCCGGAGGTGCGGGCGTTCCTCACCGGGCTGTTCCGCGGCATCATCCGGAAGACCGACCGCGACGGCATCGTCGTCGAGGGGCGCGACATCACGACGGTGGTCTGCCCGGATGCGCCGGTGCGCATCCTGCTGACCGCCGACGAAGCCGTTAGAATGGCCAGGCGTTCCGCCGAGCTGGCCGGCCATTCCGCCGCCCACGTCGGCGAGGCACTCCGGAGACGCGACGAGGCCGACGCCCGTGTCGTCGACTTCATGAACGCCGCGGACGGTGTGACCACCGTCGACTCCACCGACCTCGACTTCGACCAGACCGTCGACGCGGTCATCCAGGTCGTACAGAAAGCAGCACATGTCTGACATCGAAAACGAGCCGACCGGCGACGACGACCTCGTCACCCGGCTTTCCGCGCTCGACGAGGAACTCGCCGTCCAGCGCGCCAACGCGCTGCGCAGCGGTCTCGAGGAGTACGAGCTCGACGAGAGCGACCTCGACATCCTCGAGGTCGCCGGCGAGGACGTCGACGGCATCACCTACCTCCCGGCCCTTCCGGTGCTCGCGATCGTCGGGCGGCCGAACGTCGGCAAGTCCGCGCTCGTGAACCGCATCCTCGGCCGCCGCGAGGCCGTCGTCGAGGACACCCCCGGCGTGACCCGCGACCGTGTGTCGTACCAGGCCGAGTGGAACGGACGCCGGTTCACCCTGGTGGACACCGGCGGATGGGAGCCCGACGCCCGCGGGATCGACGCGTCCGTCGCCGCGCAGGCCGAGGTGGCCATCGACCTCGCCGACGCCGTTCTCTTCGTCGTGGATGCGACGGTCGGCGCCACCTCGACCGACGAGCACGTCGTGCGCCTGCTCCGCAAGACCAAGAAGCCCGTGTTCCTCGCCGCGAACAAGGTCGACGACGCGCGCCAGGAGCCCTATGCGACCGAGCTGTGGTCGCTGGGGCTCGGCGAGCCGCATCCCGTCTCCGCTCTGCACGGCCGCGGTGTCGCCGACCTGCTGGACGAGCTCCTGAAGGCCCTGCCCGAGGTATCGGCGGTCGCGAAGCAGGAGGTCGGCGGCCCGCGACGGGTGGCCATCCTGGGCCGCCCGAACGTCGGCAAGTCGTCGCTGCTCAACAAGGCGGCCGGAGAAGAGCGCGTGGTCGTCAACGAGCTCGCGGGCACCACCCGCGACCCGGTGGACGAGCAGGTCGAGCTCGGCGGCCGCATCTGGCGGTTCGTCGACACGGCCGGCATCCGCCGCCGCGTCCACCTGCAGCAGGGCGCCGACTTCTACGCGTCGCTCCGCACCTCCACCGCGTTGGAGAAGGCGGAGGTCGCCGTGGTCGTCCTCGACGTCAGCGAGCCGATCAGCGAGCAGGACGTCCGGATCATCGACCTCGTGCTCGAGTCGGGCCGTGCGCTCGTGCTCGCGTTCAACAAGTGGGACCTCTTGGACGACGACCGGCGCCGCTACCTGGAGCGCGAGATCGAGCAGGACCTCGCGCACGTCTCCTGGGCGCCGCGCGTCAACATCTCCGCGCGCACCGGGCGTCACCTCGAGAAGCTCGTCCCCGCCCTGGAGCTCGCGCTCGACTCGTGGGACACGCGCATCCCGACCGGCAAGTTCAACGCGTTCCTCGCCGAGCTCACCGCCGCGCATCCGCACCCGGTCCGCGGCGGGAAGCAGCCGCGCATCCTGTTCGGCACGCAGGCGTCGAGCCGCCCGCCGACATTCGTGGTGTTCACGACCGGATTCCTCGACCCGGGCTACCGGAGGTACATCATCCGTCGCCTCCGCGAGGTCTACGGCTTCGAGGGCACTCCGATCGTCCTCAACATGCGCGTCCGCGAGAAGCGCAAGCGCTAGCCCCGCCCCCGTCGAGTACGCAAAAACTGCACACAAAACTGCCCCGCAGCGTGCAATTTGTGCGGACTCGACGGTGGGGCGGGAGCGACGTCGGGGTCAGCGCTGGCGGGCGACGTCGAGGATGGGGTCGAAGGCGTCGGGGTCGTGGACGACCGTGACCGGCCCTGTCTCGGCCGGGAACAGCCGGCGCACCATGTCCGGGTCCGCGCGGTCGTCGAGTGTGATGTCGATGGACTCGCGCCAGCGGCCGTCCGAGAGCCGCTGCACCGTCGCCTCCCAGGTGATCCCGGGCGTCGACCGCGCCTGCAGCCGCAGGTGGATGCCGACCGCCCTCCGCCGCGCCAGGAGCGACAGCAGCCCGCGATACACCGCGGTCCGTCCCGCGGCGACCAGCCACGGGTCGAGCTCCCGCACCAGGATGTCCGCGTTCCACAGGATCGTCGTCGCGAACCCGCTGGGCGACTGGTAGACGTCGACCGCGATCACGCCAGGCAGCCGCCGGACCGTCTGCCGCAGCGTCCCGCGCGTGATCCCCTCGTCGACCGTGCTGTGCAGGTACAGCGGAACGGACGGACGCGGAGGCAGCCCGCCGGCCCGCACGGCAGCACGGTCGTGGATGCGCTGACCCGGCGCGAAGAACGGCGCCAGCCCGGCGAGCAGGGCGGCGACGGAAGAATCCGGCGGGTCCGCCTCGATCATCGCCGCCGTGTCCGCGTAGGCGGTCGACTGATGCAGCGCTCCGATGCGGAACCCGAGCGAGAGCGGCGGCCGCGCCTTCACCGTCAGGAACGGGGCGCCGGATTCCGTGCGGAGCGGGTTCTCGCGCCCTTCGATCCGCGGGACCGGGTCGAGCACGTGCTCCAGCGCGAGCACGCTGACCGTCGGCGGCACGGCGATGCGTCCGAGCGGGGAGCCCGCGACCACCAGGTGCGTGACATCGAGTCCCTCGGCGACGGCCGACGCGGCGACCTGGGCGGCCACCATCCCGCCCAGGCTGAACCCGGCGAGCAGCATCGGCTCACCGGGGCGGATGCCCGCCTCCCGCATCGCCGTCAGCGACGCCCGGGTGATCGTCGGCTCGTCCCCGGCTCCGATGAGCAGATCGGCGGTGAGGTCGTTGGGCGCTGCCCCGGCGCGCGGATGCCAGGACTTGGTGCTCGCGAACTGCACGATCCAGCGCCGGCCGGTGGATGCGGAGGGCGGCACCTCGACGATCCGCACCGTGGCGACGTCGGCGCGGTCGTCGAGGTCCGGGTCGCACAGGTCGTCGATCTCGCGCTGGCTGAGCAGCACATCCCGCAGCGAGCGGATCGACCGCCGGCGCATGGCGCCCGCCGCGATGCCGGGCTGCCCGAGCGGATCGGGGGAGGGGCCGAGCGGGAGACCGAGCAGCCCGGCCGGCACGTCGGGAATGCCCGGCGTCGGCACATAGTCGTCACCGGCGAGCGGGTCGTTCCACCAGTCCAGCACGTCGCGGATGAGCGGGAAGGCCCGCCCGAGGAAGTCGTCGTAGCCGGTCAGGACGGCGTCGTGCCCGTCCCGCAGCAGCCCGCGCCTGCGGCCGAGGTTCACCACCTTGCGCAGCAGCGACGGCAGCGTGAACACCGCGAGGTAGGGCTTGGCCCGCCAGCGGGGCAGCACCAGCCCGGCGAGCGAGACGAGCAGGGCGAGCGGCGAGAGCAGCCACCCGGCGACCCGCGCGATGCCACCGACGGTGCGGGGCACGAGCGACAGGTACAGTCCGCTGAGGGCCATCCGCCTGGCGCGGCGGGTCGTCGGTGGTGGTGCGCCGAACGGATACGGGATGCGCCGCCCGCGTTGCACCGCGTACCAGGCCCAGGCCGCCGCGACGGACAGCAGCCAGCCGATCGCGACGAGGACGCCGCCGACCAGGCCGAGCGCCGCCAGCACGATCCCAAGCGCCAGGGCCACCGGGACGCCGGCCAGCAGACCCACCAGGAGAAGGGCGGTGGCCGCCGGACTGCGCCCCCGCCACAGCTGCGGTGACGGCTGCGACGGCATGCGGCCAGCCTAGACCGCACCCTCCGACACCCCGCCGCCACCCCGCCAAACTCCCCTCCGAGGGTCGATGCATATGCATGGGAACGATGCCGCGCAAGCGCGACACACCCTCCCGTTCTGAGAAAGACGACAGACGGGCCACCCCAAAGGAGGGGCGACCCTAAGGGGGGTATTTGTACCCCGGCTTGTCCTCACTAGTGTGGACAACCGGGAGCCACCCGACCGTGCCCACCCGAGGGCCGGGCTCCCGTCTTCTGAAGGACGCATACCCGATCATGAGTTCTGCTACCGCATACACCCCTGCCCGAAAGCGCCAGCTCGGCTCCGAGAAGCGCACAGAACCGCTCCCCACGGTCCACCCGAAACCGTCGGACCGGAAGATCACCTGGAGCCGCGTCGCCATCGTGCTGACCGTCCTCTTCTGGGCGATCTACGTGGTCACCACGATCATCCGCCAGTTCATCGACAGCGGCAGCCAGAACTTCCGCTTCACGATGGAGGCCATCGGCTACACGGTCGTCGTCACCTTCCTCACCTTCTCGGCGCTGATGTACCTGGTGGCCCGGCAGGGAGCGCTTCAGCGCTTCCAGAAGCACGTCCGCGTCCCGCGGGCCGAGCTCGACCGGCACTTCGCCGACAACCAGCCGTCGATCACCGTGCTCGTCCCGTCGTACGCGGAGGAGCCCGAGGTGGTGAGGATGACGCTGCTCTCCGCCGCGCTGCAGGAGTTCCCGTCCAAGCGCGTCGTGCTGCTGCTCGACGACAACCCCGACCCGAGCGACCCGGCCGTGCGGGAGCGCCTCGAGGCCACCCGCGACCTCGCGCACGACATCAGCGCGACGCTGGCGGAGCCGCGCTTCCGCTTCTCGGACGCGCTGATGCGGTACGAGCTCGGCGACACCGGCGTGTACGCGACCGACGAATCCGCGCTGGAGCTCGCCGACCACTACCGGTGGGCCGCTCAGTGGCTGCACGCCCAGGCCGACGCCCACACGATCGAGGACCACGTCGACGTCTTCTTCGCCGACCAGGTGCTCCGCGCCCTGGGCGACGACCTGGCCTTGACCGGCGAGGCCGTCTCCGCGGCGATCGCCGAGGGCGCATCCCTCACCAGCAAGCGCGTCGCCCAGCTCTACCGCCGTCTGTCGTGGACGTTCGACGCCGACCTCGCGGTGTTCGAGCGCAAGAAGTGGGCCTCCCTGTCGCACGAGGCCAACAAGGCCATGAACCTCAACGCGTACATCGGCCTGATGGGCGGCACCTACCGCGTCGAGGAGACGCCGGAGGGGCAGATCCTCACGCCGGTCGCCGCAGGCCAGCGCCGCGCCGGGGACATCGAGATCCCGGACAGCGACTTCCTGCTGACCCTGGATGCCGACTCCATCCTGCTGCGCGAGTACTGCCTCCGGCTCACCTACTTCCTGCAGCAGCCCGACAACGCCCGCGTCGCCGTGACGCAGACGCCGTACTCCTCGTTCCGCGGCGCAGGCACCCGCATCGAGCGTCTCGCCGGCGCGACCACCGACATCCAGCACATCCTGCACCAGGGCAAGTCGTACTACGGCGCCACGTTCTGGGTCGGCGCGAACGCGGTGATCCGCAAGAGCGCCCTCGACGACATCGTCGAGACGGAGTTCGTCGGCGGATTCGAGGTGCGCCGGTACATCCAGGACCGCACCGTCATCGAGGACACCGAGTCGAGCATCGACCTCGGCACCCACGGCTGGACGCTGTCCAACTACCCCGAGCGCCTCAGCTACTCGGCGACCCCGCCGGACTTCGGTTCGCTGATCGTGCAGCGTCGCCGCTGGGCGAACGGCGGTCTGCTCATCCTCCCGAAGCTGTGGCGTCAGGTGAAGGAGCGGAAGCGCCGCGGCGAGACCGTCTCCCGCATCGAGCTGCTGCTGCGCGTCAACTACATGGCGTCGATCAGCTGGGCCAGCTTCGGCCTGATCTTCCTGCTGGCCTACCCGTACGACGGCCGGCTGCTCAGCCCGATGGTGCTGCTCGCCGCGCTGCCGTACTTCATCAGCCAGGCGGCCGACCTCCGCTACAGCGGGTACAAGGCCACCGACATCTTCCGGATCTACGGGTTCAACCTCATCCTGCTCCCGGTCAACCTGGCCGGGGTGCTGAAGTCGATCCAGCAGTCGCTGACCGGCAAGAAGATCCCGTTCGCCCGCACGCCGAAGGTCAAGAACCGCACGGCCTCGCCGCTGCTGTACGTGATCGCGCCGCTCGCGATCGTCGCCTTCTCGCTGTTCACGCTGTGGCGTGACGTCAACGCGCAGAACTGGGGCAACGCCGCGTTCGCCGCGTTCAACGCCACCCTCGCGATCTGGGCGATCGTCGCATACATCGGCATCTGGAACACGATCGTGGACATCTGGATCGGGATGACGAAGCCGCTGTACGTGGACAAGTCGCGGCGCCGCTCGACCGAGGAGGCCGCGCCGCAGACCGCATCCATCGACTGGCGTTCCGTGCTCTACCACGGCCACGCGGGCGGCGAGGTTCCGCACCTCGCCCGCGTCGGCGCGGTCGTCGAGGTTCCGGCAGACGACACCGCGGCGTCCGTGCCCGGTGCTGAGGGTGCGGTCGCCGAGGGTACGGTCGCCGCCAGCGCCTCCGCCGGATCCGCGCACGACGGGACGCTCGGGGCCGAGGGCTCCGAGGCGGCGGCCGCCGTGACCGCGTCCGCTCCGGCCGAGTCCGTCTCGGGCGAGAGGCAGGCCGCCTGATGGCTCGCGTATCCAAGAACGCCTCGGCGGACGCCGTCGAGCGCGCACAGGCTCCCGAGGCCGCGAGCGGCCGCCGCCTGTCGCCGTGGCGGGTGATCGGCGCCGCTCTGGTCGCCATCGTCGTGGTCTCCGCCGGCGCTGTCGGCCTCCAGTGGTGGAGCGCCCGCGCGGCGGTCGACGCGAAGCCGTGGTTCGCCTCGTACGTGGATGTGACGGCGACGCCCCGGTTCGCGTTCGAGAACCTGGGAGGGACGACGACGAAGGACGCCGTCCTCTCGTTCGTCGTCTCGTCCCCGTCCGACCCGTGCGCCCCGAGCTGGGGCGGCGCCTACTCGCTCGACCAGGCGCGCGGCTCGCTCGACCTCGACCGCCGCATCGCCCGCCTGCAGCAGCAGGGCGGAACGGTCGCGGTGTCGTTCGGCGGCCAGCGGAACGACGAGCTGGCCGTGCACTGCGTCGACCCCTCCGCGCTCAAGAACGCGTACGCGTCGGTCGTCGACCGCTACAAGATCGGCACGATCGACCTCGACCTCGAGGGCACAGGGATCACCGACACGGACGCCGCCGCTCGCCGGGCCGAGGCCATCGCCGCGCTGCAGCAGGAGCGCCGCGCCGCGGGCAAGAGCCTCGCCGTCTGGCTGACCCTGCCGGTGGCGCCGACGGGCATGACCTCGGACGGCACGGATGCGATCGCCGCCATGCTGAAGGCGAAGGTCGACATCGCCGGCGTCAACGTGATGACCATGGACTTCGGCGACGCCAAGGATGCGAAGACCTCGATGGCGAAGGCCGCGGAGTCGGCCGTCTCCGCCGCCCAGCGCCAGCTCGGCATTCTCTACGACCGCGCGAAGCTGCACCAGAGCGACCCCAGCCTGTGGGCGAAGCTCGGCGCCACCCCGATGATCGGCCAGAACGACACCGAGGGGGAGGTGTTCACCCTCGCCGATGCGGCATCCTTCAACAGCTGGGCGGTGTCCAACGGCCTGGGCCGCATGTCGATGTGGTCGGCGAACCGTGACAAGACCTGCGGATCGAACTACGTGGACGTGACCGTCGTGTCCGACGCCTGCAGTGGTGTGAACCAGGGCAAGAAGTCGTTCGCCGGCGTCCTCTCGAAGGGCTTCGACGGGCACATCGCGCTGGGGGAGGGCGCCGTCACGACGGCCGAGCCGACCTCCACGGCGACCGCCGACGACCCCGCCCACTCGCCGTACCCGGTGTGGGCGTCGAAGAACTCGTACCTCAAGGGCACCAAGGTGGTCTGGCACCACAACGTGTACCAGGCGAAGTGGTGGACCAAGGGCGATGTGCCGGACAACCCCGTGCTGAACGCGTGGGAGACGCCGTGGGAGCTCGTCGGCCCGGTGCTGCCGGGCGAGACGCCCATCCCGCAGCCGACGCTCCCGGCCGGGACGTACCCGACGTGGACGGGGACCGGCGCCTACGACAAGGGGCAGCGCGTCCTCTTCGACGGCGTGCCCTACGAGGCGAAGTGGTGGACGCAGGGCGACAGCCCGGAGGCCGCCAGCGCCAACCCCGACTCGTCGCCCTGGACTCCGCTGAGCCAGGACGAGGTCGACCAGATCATCGGCGGCTCCGGCCACTGACACCAGCTCGGCGGCGGGACGCTGACTCCCCCCACTCGCGTCCCGTCGCCGACTCAGACCTGGACACCCGCTGCGGGGCGGGGCGCTCCGGGCGCCCGTCCGCGCCGGCATTCGGCCGGCGCGACGGCGCAGTGCCGGCGGGGATGCGCGTGCCTTCGGGTGGCGTGCAGCATCCCTGCCGGCACGAAAGAACACCCGTGATCGGATCGTGACACCGAGGCGGGCGCACGATCCCTAGGCTTGCGTTGCTGCGCGTTGCAGCTCGACAGACTCTGGGGGAACGATGAACCGATGGAAAGCGGTGACGCTGGCGGCCGGGGCTGCTGCGTCCCTTCTCGCGCTGGCCGGGTGTGCGGCGGGTGCGGGAGACGTGCCGACGCCGACAGTGACCGCTACGTCGACGGTGACGGCGACTCCGGCTCCGGCCACCGCGTCGCCGGACGATCCGCTCGACGCCCTGACCGCATGGACGGCGTGCGCGGTGCTTGCCCAGAAGGTGTACGGCACGCAGGCGCCGGACTCGGTGATGAGCCCGTACGATCCAGCGCATCCGCCGACGAAACGGGACGACGGCACCTGGGACGCGGTCGTGGCCTATTCGATCCAGCCACCGGTCGAGGGGGCTGGGGGCGTCATCGTGGACTGCCAGCTCGGCGGCACGCTCGGCTCTCCGAAACTCATCCATTGGGTGGCCAAGGACATCTGACCGGGGCGTGCGCGAGCCGCCTCACAGACACGGTAGGATGGTCGAGTTGCCTCGCGAGGAGCCTCGGTTCAGCGCGGTGACAGCGGGCTGTGGCGCAGCTTGGTAGCGCACTTGACTGGGGGTCAAGGGGTCGCAGGTTCAAATCCTGTCAGCCCGACGTAACGAAAGAGCCGGTGGGCATGAGGTCGCAAAGCGACCGTCATGCCCACCGGCTCTTTCGTTACTCGCTGCTGTCTATGGGGGTCCCCGCGCGCGAGGGGCCCCGGGCGCTGACCCGAGCGCAGCGAGGGCCGGTGTTCGGGGGAGCGGGTGGGGCGCAGCCCGACGTAGCGGGTCGAGCCGCGGGAGCGCCAAGCCGGTGCCCGTGATCTGAAGGGCCGTGGCCTATCCCGGCCGAGACAGATGTTGACCGTGTGGCCTAACGTTGAAAGATGCGGCTTGCTGATCTGGGCGAAAGGATCTGCATCATCGGCCAGTCGGGTGGCGGGAAGTCGACTCTTGCGACCGCGATCGGTGAGCGCCTGGGGCTGCCGGTCGTTCATCTGGACCAGTATCGACACGTGCCGGGTTCGCAGTGGCACCACCGACCGGATGAAGAGTTCGTCGAGCTGCACGATTCGGCTATCCGCGGCAATCGCTGGGTGATCGAGGGGAACTACTCGAAGCTCATGCCGCGGCGTCTCCAGCGCGCAACGGGTCTCATCGTCGTCGACATCTCCACTTCGGTGAGCTTGGCGCGATACTACCGGCGCACCTTGCAGCCAATGTCCAGACGGGTCGGCGGTCTTGAGGGTACGAGGGACAGGCTGTCCTGGTCGATGATCGAGTACATCCTCCGCAACACGCGCGCCAACCGCCAGCGTCGCCGCGCGGTGTTCGAGGAGTCGACCCTTCCGAAGCTGTTCCTCTCCGGTGCGACGGAAATGCAGCGCTTCTGCAGGCGAGAGAGCATCGACCCGCCCTAAGCCGATTTCGTTGGAGACGAACAGGACGCCTGGGGGTGCGTGGCCGTATGCTCGTGGCGAGGATCGGGGGCCGATGGAGGAGTTGCTGGCCGGCGGGAACACGACCGATGGCGTCGTCAAAGCCGGCCGAACGGTTCGGCGTCCGCGCGACCATCGTTCGGACTTCGCCAGCGAGGTTCTTCGCACCCTGAACACCGCGGGCATCGCATGGGCGCCCACCTACCTCGGCATCGACGCGGAAGGCCGCGATACCTTCGCCTACATCCCCGGGGCGACCACCGATCACCCCTCGCAGCGCGACGAGCGCTGTTATGCGGTCGTCGGAGGAATCCTGCGCGAACTTCACGAGTTCAGCCGTGGCATCCCACTTGCGTCCGGCGCCGAGTGTCTGGTCCATGGTGACCCGGGTCCTTTCAATGTCGTCATGGCGGACGGGATGCCGGTGGCGCTGATCGACTGGGACAGCGTCCATCCCGGTGACCCGATGGAAGACATCGGCTATGCGGGATGGAGCTGGTGCATCTACGCCACGGGAAACGTGCCGGTCGCGGATCAAGCGCGGCGGCTGCGTCAACTCGCGCGGGGCTACGACCCTGAACTGCCGGCCGATGTTCTGATCGAGGCGATCTTCGCGTGCCAGGACTCGATCATCCGGATCGAGGGGGCGAACGCCATCGACGAACGCCTCAGCGATGGGCGACGCAACCACGCTCGCGCCGCCGTCGAATGGGCCAGCAGCTGCCGTGGTGTGCTGAGCTCGAACATCGACGTCTTCCACGAGGCCCTCCTGCGCGACTGAGGATGGGAAGAGGTTGATCCGCTCCTCGAAGCGCTAGTAGTGCTCTGGTTCCTTCACCCAGACTGCGGTGTACCGCCAGAAAAGACGGCGCCGCATCCGGATGCCGGGAAGCAAGGCGCTGGCGATCGCGCGGATCTCGTCGAACGACTGGTCGGCCTCTGCCGTCGGAGCCCGCAGGTGCGGCGGTGTCTGGTGCGCTCGTTGTGGGTGGCGGATCAGCCCGACGATCGGATTGAGGAGCAGTGAGATCCACGAGCGCAGGGCATCATCCGGGGTCTCCTTCGCCACTCCGATGATCACGAGGCGTCCACCCGGTCTGAGCGACGTCCGGGCCGCGTTGAGTGCTGCACTCAAGGGCATGTGGTGAAGTGAGGCGGCGAAAACGATCAGGTCGTATGCCTGGGCTGGTTCAACGCCGAAATGGCGCTGTTCGATACGGACGTTGGAGGACTCGCGGAAGCGTTGAACCGCGATAGCCGCAACGTCGCCGTCGGGCTCCAAACCCACGGCCGAAGGGAGCACTGGGGAGAGCCGGACCAGCAGATTGCCCGTCCCGCAGCCCACATCCAGCGCCGTGGTACCGCCGCGGCGGCGAACCGCTCGGGCATTCCGCAGAACGAACCGAGCGTAGGCATCGTTGTGCGACCACGGGTGCGCCGCGTTGATCCGAGCGAGCAGCGCAAGCAGACCCATGCTGACAGCCTACGAGCCCGCTCAACGAGCGGTGCCGATCCTGACGGTGTCCATCGGACTCGACTCCGCCGACAGCAGTCGCGCGCTTACACGGGCGCGTCCGCGATGACCCGATCGATCCACTTCTGTCGGGGAAGCTCCGCGATCGCGGCGCGCTCGAACCAGCCCAGCTCGAAGATCTCCTCCATGTCCGGTGCTGCGGCGGTGAGCAACTCGCACTCGTAGGCGATGGTGACGTAGCCGGCTTGATCACCGTTTCCGTAGGTCCTCATCATCTGTTCGCCTCCATAGGCGCCCACGAGTCCCGTGATCCGGACTTCGGCACCTGTCTCTTCGAGGACCTCGCGAACAAGGGCGTCCGCCGGCTCTTCGCCCGGTTCGATGCCGCCTCCAATGAGACTCCAGTGCTCGCCTGTATCGCGCGCTAACAGAAACCGCTCGCCGTCGCGGATGACTGCGGTCACAGCGGGCAGAAAAAGGAAGTCGTTTCCGATGCGGGCGCGGATGGATTGCACGTACTCAGACATCGGCATGCCTGCAGCTTACGCAGCGATCTCGCTCTGGACTTCGAGGCAGGCAAGAGAGTAGAGGAAGGCAAGCAACGGGTGCCGTCGCGAACGAGCGCAAGGGTTGACCTAGCCGGGGTTCATCAGGGGAGGATGGCGTGTGGGAAACCAGCAGGGTATCGATGACGCCATTCTGGCGTTCTACAGCGAGGTCTTCGACGAGAATGCGCGGCTCACAAGTCGCTCAGCCCAAGGATGTCTTCAGTCCGAGCGTGCGCAGGAGTTCATGCGCGCCGGCACCCGGCGCCAGCGCCGGTTCTTGACGTTGGCGGGGCAACCGGTGTCCACGCAGCAGCAGGCGCCTTCCAGCCCCGCGTGGGCTCGAGTCTAGAAGAAGTGTTGGCTGACGATGAGGAGATTGGGGCACCCTGATATGGAGACCGACCTTCACGGACTCTCCTATGATCATCAGCCACTTGGTGCCTCGTGGGAAGTCGAATTGTGCAATGGAGTCGTCCTCCACATCGAGTCGGATTTCGTGGGCCAAGACGCGGATCCTGTAGACTTCGGAAGTTTGGTGTCGACTGGCGGCAGCGGGCGAACTCTCACTGTCGCGGAGATCGACTCGAGTTTCTACCGTGGATCATTTACGTCGGACGTTGCGTTGAATCCGCCGTGGGCCGACTCTGGTCGGAGGTTTTTCGCTCAACCAGAGCTGCCACGCTGGAACGTCCACTTGTCTGAGGGAATCGCATTCACGATCGCGGCCAACTCAGTGCTGATCGAAGCGGGATTCATGTGCTTCGACCTATCTCTCAGCGGGACGAGTGGCCAATGGAGAGAAACGATCGCCCGCATTCCCGTTGCCCAGGTGAAAGCAATTGACCCTCGTCTCCTGCGCGAAGGACTGGGCGCAGTCTGACGCGACCTCTTTTGCTCGGCGTCTCCGCCCGCGCCCGTCAGTGCGCGACCACCGGCTCCGGCACGTCGGCCGAGTCGCTGCTGCCCGCGCCGCCCGCGGCCGGGGTCGCCGTAGCCGACCGCCGGCGGTACAGGAAGGCGGTCAGCACCGCGCCGAAGGCGAAGAACCCGGCGCCCCACCAGTACGCCGTCGCGTAGCTGTGCACGGCGGCCTCCGCCATCACCTGCGGGGTCGGCGGCAGGTGCGAGGCCACGTAGTCGGTCGCTGCCGTCGCGGCGAGCGTGTTCAGCAGCGCCGTTCCGATGGAGCCGCCGACCTGCTGGCTGGTGTTCACCATCGCCGAGGCGACACCCGCGTAGTGGCGGTCGACGCCGAGCGTGGCGGTCTGGATCGCAGCAGGCATCGTCGAGCCCATCCCGAAGCCGAGGATCATCAGCGGCGGGAGCAGGTCGGCCGCGTAGTTCGCGGTGACGCCGAGGTGCGTGAGGTACACCATCCCGCTCGCGGCGATGGTCATGCCGATCGGCACCATGACCTTCGGGCCGAACCGCGGCACGAAGATGTTCGTCGACAGCTGGGCGGCGAGCACCAGCATCACGATCATGGGCAGGAAGCCGAGGCCGGTCTGGATGGGCGTGAACTTCAGCGTCGCCTGCAGGTAGTAGGTGACGAACAGGAAGATGCCGAACATCCCGGCGCCGGCGATCAGGATCGCACTGTACGAGGCGGCGCGGTTGCGGTGCAGCACGATGGGGAGCGGCAGGAGCGGATGGGTCGCCCGGCGCTGCCAGAGGACGAACGCCACGAGCAGCACGGCCGCCGCGGCGAGGAAGCCCCACGACAGCGGCGAGTCCCAGCCGTCGGACTCGGCGTTGGAGAAGCCGTAGACGAGGGAGAACAGGGCGGCCGAGACGAGGATGGTGCCCGGCACGTCGAGCTTCGGACGCGGGCCGGTGCGCGGCGCGGTCGTGACGAAGACGACGGCTCCCGCAACGGCGACGAGCGCGATGACGACGTTGATGTAGAGGTTCCAGCGCCAGTCCAGCTGCTCGGTGAGCACGCCGCCGAGGAGCAGGCCGACGGCGCCGCCCGCTCCCGCGATCGCGCCGAAGATGCCGAACGCGCGGGCGCGCTCCTTCGGCACGGTGAACGTCGTGGTGAGCACCGCCAGGGCGGTGGGGGCGAGCAGCGCTCCGAACGCTCCCTGCAGGGCTCTGGCGCCCACGAGCAGCCCGAAGGTGCCGGCCGCGCCGCCGAGAGCCGAGGCGCCCGCGAAGCCGATCAGGCCGATGATGAACGCGCGTTTGCGGCCGATGAGGTCGGAGATGCGCCCGCCGAACAGCAGGAGGCTGCCGAAGGCGAGCGAGTACGCGGTGACGACCCACTGGCGGTCCGCATTGGAGAACCCGAGGTCCGCCTGTGCGGAGGGGAGCGCGATGTTCACGACCGTCGAGTCGAGGACCACCATGAGCTGGGCGAGAGCGACCGTGACCAGCGTCCACCAGCGGCGGGTGGAGGGGGCCGGCGCCGCCGGAGAGGACGGCGAGAGGGAGGGGGAGGTCTGTGGCATGGAGGACAGCATATACGAAACCAACTAGTTCCGGATCTCTTTTGTTCAGAAATTCATCTACACTGTCATCGATGGAAACTTCAGCCCCCGCGACGAAGCTCGGGCGCAAGCGGGACCACTCGCGCGACCCGGAGATCCTCGACGCCGCCCTCGACGTGCTCGCCGAGGTCGGCTACGACCGCATGACGATGGACATGGTCGCCGCCCGCGCCAAGGCGGGCAAGGCGACTATGTACCGCCGCTGGTCGTCGAAGGCCGACCTGGTGATCGAGGCGGTCGCGTGCATGAAGAAGGTGGATGTCGACGCGGCGTCCCTGCCCGACACCGGCACGCTCCGCGGCGACCTGGTCGCCATGATGAAGCCGCACACGATCGTCGACGCGGAGAAGAAGCTCCAGGTGATGGCCGGCCTGGTGTCGATGCTCGCGCAGAGCCCGGAGTTCGCCGACGCCGTGAACGCGGCCATCGTCGAGCCGCGCGCCTCGATCAACCGCATCTTCCTGCAGCGCGCCGTCGACCGCGGCGAGATCCCCGCCGACGTGGACATCGAGCAGCTGGCCATCCTGGCCCCCTCGATGGCCGCCTATCGCGTGCTGGTGCTCCGCAAGCCCGTGGATCGGGCGTTCCTGCTCCGCGTGCTCGACGACATCCTGCTTCCGGCGGTCGGCATCCGGGCGACGGCGGAGGCTGGCGGGCGCTGACCCACGACGCGCTGGACGGGGTGCGCTCAGCTCCACTGCTAGGTTGTGGTCATGCGAGCACGTGCCCTTGTCACCGTTGTAGCAGCCGCCGTTCTCCTGGTCACCGCCGGATGCAGCGCCACGACCTCGGGCGCGACCGGGTCGTCCATGCCGCCGGTCGCATCGACGGCGACGGCGACGGACCTTCCGACCGCCACGGGTGCGCCGTCAGCGCTGCCCGAGTGCGCAGCGATGGTCGACGAAGCGACGCAAGCAGACCTGACGGCGATGGGACTGGCCTTGAATCCGTCGTGGCTGGCTGAGACGCCGCTGGCGACGAACGGGTTCGGTCATGGTGAGCTCGCTGCTGCCGTCCACCCCGAGGTCACATGCGCATGGCTCAGCCCCCGCGGGCCGAGCGACGGCGGCATCATCACGAGTATCGCGCGCGTGCCGGCGGGTCAGGAGAAGGCGATAACGGCTCTCGCGGCCCAGTACACCGACGCGGAACAGCATCGTTCGGCCGCAGTCGGATCGGAGTTCGTCGTTGGGACGGTGTGGCTGGACAACCGCCTGGCGGACAGGTACCTCGAGCAGGTCGAGGCCATCGCTTCTTAGACCGGAGAAGCAACCTCGCTACGACGCCTGCTGCCGCATCACCTGGCGAAGCGCCCGGCGCAACTCCGCCTCGATGACGCGCGCCTGCTGCGCGGTCACGCCCTCGTTATGCGCGCGTCGCTCGGAGCCCGCGCAGCGGTCGCCCGACCCCGTGAAGTGGATCGCCGTGCGGCCGTCCGCGAGCACGGGATGCTGCTCGCCGCAGTGTGCGCATTCCCTGAACGTGAACGAGGTCATGAGACCAGGCTACGAAGGCGGTATTTCGGCGGCGTTGCGCGTTGAAGAAGAGACGATGACACCGTGAAGGATCTAGCCTCCCTTCTCCTTCTCATTCACAGCTCAACGATATATCGTTGAGTATCGCTACCTGATCAGGGAGGCTCTCATGTCCACCTCATTCCCCACCGGCGGGTTCGGCGCCCGCATGGACCCGGACGCCATGTGGCAGGCGTTCGAACAGCTGCGGTCGACGTTCGAGAAGAAGGTCGGCACCCGCATGGGCCGCGGCGACGTCCGCGCGGCCGTCCTCTCGCTGCTGAGCGAGAAGCCGATGCACGGCTACCAGATCATCCGCGAGATCGAGGAGCGCAGCGGCGGCAGCTGGAAGCCGAGCGCCGGGTCCGTCTACCCGACCCTGCAGCTGCTCGCCGACGAAGGGCTCATCTCGGCCGAGGAGTCGAACGGGCGCAAGACATACGCGCTGACCGAGGCGGGGCGCGAGGTCGCCGCGGCCGAAGCGTCCACCCCGTGGCAGACCGGCGCGAGCGACTCCGGAGCAACGACCGGAGAACGTCGCGGAGCCAACCTCCCGAAGGCCGGCGCCGAACTCGCGCAGGCGGCAGCGCAGGTGCACCGCAGCGGAACGCCCGAGCAGGTCCAGGAGGCCGCCGCCGTGCTCGACGAGGCACGGCGGAAGCTGTACGCGATCCTCGCCCAGGGCTGACGGGAGTGACGTCGGACGAGGCGCCCGCCGCGCCGTCGAAGGCTCCGGCGGGCACGCCGGCCACCCGTGCGCGCTATCGCCGCATCCTGCGGTTCGCCGGATGGAACCTCACCGTCACCTGGTGGTACGAACTGGTCCTCCCGCGCATCGGTCTCGCCGGCGTCGCCGCGCGCACCCGATCGAAGCGGATGCGGCGGTTCGCGCAGCGGTTCCACGGCCTCGCCGTCGAGCTGGGCGGCCTGATGATCAAGGTCGGCCAGTTCATGTCGTCCCGGCTGGACGTGCTGCCGCCGGAGATCACCAGCGAGCTGGAGGGGCTGCAGGACGAGGTGCCCGCCGTGCCGTTCCCGGCCATCCGGGCGCTGGCCGAGGCCGAGCTCGGGGTCTCACTGGAGAGCGCGTTCGCCGACATCGACGAGACACCGGTGGCGGCCGCATCCCTCGGGCAGGCGCACCGCGGCCGGCTCACCGCCGAGGTGGCGGCGGAGACGGGGCAGGACGCGGTCGTCCTCAAGGTGCAGCGTCCCGGCATCGACACGATCGTGGATGTCGACCTCGCCGCCCTGCGCCGAGTCGGCCGCTGGCTCAGCCACGTCCGGCTGGTCTCCGACCGTGTCGACGCCCCGGCGCTGGTGGAGGAGTTCGCGCGCACCAGCCTGCAGGAGATCGACTACCTGCACGAAGCGGCCAACTCCGAGCGCTTCGCCGAGGAGTTCGACGGCGACGACCGCGTCGCCGTCCCCGCGGTGGTCTGGGAGCGGACCACCCGCCGCGTCCTCACCCTCCAGGACGTCACGGCGATCAAGATCACCGACGCCGATGCGCTGCGCGCCGCCGGCATCGATCCCGCCGACGTCGCCCCGGTGTTCGCCGAGGTCATGTTCGACCAGCTCTTCAGCAACGGCTTCTTCCACGCCGACCCGCACCCGGGCAACATCTTCGTGACACCGCGTCCCGCGGCCGCGGGGGAGCGCCCGTGGGTGCTCACCTTCGTCGACTTCGGCATGATGGGCGAGGTCCCCTCCGGCACGCGCAGCGGGCTCCGCAAGCTGCTCATCGCCGCCGCCTCCCGCGACGGCAAGGGCCTGGTGGATGCGATCCGCGACATCGGCGTCCTGCTCCCCACTGCCGACACGGCCGAGCTGGAACGCGCGATGACCCACCTGTTCGCCCGGTTCGGCGGCATGGGCTTCGCGGAGCTGCGCGAGGTCGATCCGCGCGAGTTCCGCGAGTTCGCGGTCGAGTTCGGCGACGTGGTCCGCTCGCTTCCGTTCCAGCTGCCCGAGAACTTCCTCCTCATCATCCGGGCCATGTCGTTGACGTCAGGGGTGTGCAGCGCCCTCGACCCGTCGTTCAACCTCTGGGACTCGGTCGAGCCGTACGCGGCCCAGCTGCTGCGCGACGAGCGCGGCAACCTCCTGCAGGACCTCGGCCAGCAGGCCATCGAGATCGCCGGGATCGCCTGGGGGCTGCCGAAGCGAGTGGATGCGCTGATCACCCGGGTGGAGGACGGCACGGTGGCGGTCACCTCGCCGCGGCTGGAACAGCGGGTCGGCCGCCTCGAACGCGCCGCGCGGCGCCTGGTCGCGGCGGTCGTGTTCGGCGGCGCGATCATCGCAGGCGCGATCGTGCACGCGACGGACGCGACCCTGGGGTCGGTGCTGATGATCGCGTCGGTCGTACCGCTCGCATTCACCGTCTTCACAGGTCGGCGGGGGAGCTGAGCCGGAATACTGCCTGGTGAGCTTGCGTTTCACCCTGCATGGCAACCACAGAGATCACGTCGACCAACCACGACCAGGCCGTCGCCGACGGCATCGTGCTGCTCGACTTCTGGGCCGACTGGTGCGGCCCATGTCACATGTTCGCCCCCATCTTCGAGAAGGCGTCCGAGCAGCACTCCGACATCACGTTCGGCAAGATCGACACCGAGGCCCAGCAGGCGCTCGCCGCGTCCTACGGTATCCAGTCCATCCCGACCCTCGTCGCGTACCGCGACGGCATCCCGCTGTTCTCGCAGGCCGGTGCCCTCCCGGGCGAGGCCGTCGAGAACCTCATCGAGCAGATCCGCGCCCTCGACATGACCGAGGTGCGCAAGCAGTACGACGAGCTGAAGGCGGCGCAGCAGCAGAGCTGAGCGCAGCGATAGCACCAGGGCGCGGCCCCGTCCCCCGACGGGCGCCGCGCCTTCGTCGTATCGGCACCGTCCCTCGCCCGCCGGGGCGGAAACGGAGGCGATTCGCGCCGAACGGGCAGGGATCGCCTCCGTCTCCGGCTCGGCGGCGGCGTGTCGGGCGGGAGGTCCTCCGTTTCGCGCCCGGGCGGAACCGGAGGAGATACGGCACGACGCGCCGCGTGTCGACCGGAAACGGAGGCTCGAGCGACGTGGGATGGCCGGGTGCCCTCCGTCACGGGAGTCACCCCGCGGCGGACTCCCGCCCCCACTCCTCGATCTCGCGCGACAGGAGGGCAAGAGGGCCAGCACACGCCAGCCGTCCGTGCGAACGTCGGCGGCGCCGATCTGGGGTGCGGTGTCGTCGCTCACCGCTGCGCCGTGTCGGCCGACGGCTCGTCCGTGGACGCGCCCCGCGCATCCCGGATGCCGTCCGCCACCCCACGGCGGACTGCCCAGTACAGCGCATACAGAGCAGCGCCGGAGAGAACCACGGTCAGGGCGAGAGCGCTGAACGGATCCACGTCAGCTCTCCGGGACGCCGGTTTCGTCGGCTTCCACATCCGCGCGCATCCCGAGCAGTCCGGCGATGTACGCCATCACGACCGAGGCGGCGATCAGGGCGATCCCGAGCGGCAGCAGCGTCTGTCGGATGAGGTCGAGCACCACACTCAAGGCCGTGAGCATCCCCTGGTCGACACGGGTCGATGCATTCACCTGCACGGTCAGCGCGTAGCCGACCTGCGGCAGCAGCAGGTTCAACAGCAGGCCCGCCACAGCGAGGCCGATGCCCCACCACAGCACCACCTTCGGTCGCAGCTTGGATTCGGTCACGAGCGTCCCCCTTCGTCGCGGTGTCCACGTCGAGACTAGCGGGCCACGCCGATCCGGGGAGAGCGCACGGACGGCCGGGCTAGTCCGTCGCGTCCGCCGAACTGCTCCCGCGGACGACGAGCTCCGGCTGGTACAGCACATGGCGCGGCTCGCGGTCCGGGTCCTGCGCCTCCTCGATGAGGATCTCGACCCCTGTCCGCCCGATCAGCGCGCTGGGCTGCCGGATCGAGGTGAGGGGAACGACGGACGCGCTGGCGAACATGATGTCGTCGTAGCCGACGAGCGAGATGTCCTCGGGGATGCGGATCCGGCCGTTGATGAACAGTCCCTGCAGCAGGCCGACGGCGACGAGGTCGTTGGCGGCGAACACCGCGTCCGGGCGGCGGTTCGCGCCGCGCTGGACCAGCTCTTCGCCGGCCCGGCGTCCTTCGAGCACGGTCAGCGCGTCGACAGGGACGATTTCGAGGGAGACACCGGGGTGCTTCTCCACCTCCCGGCGCGCCGAACTCGGCCCCCACCACGTCACCCAGTTCACCCGCCTCCACCCCCTCCGCCCCACCCACACCGACACCGACGCCTGACCACCCCGCACGCCACCTCCCCGCGTGAGATTTGCGCCAAATCGCGGTAATGCGGCGCCCAAAACCGCGATTTGGCGCAAATCTCACACCCCGCGAAGGGGACAGGGGCCGCACATTCGTGCCGAATGTGCGCTTTGCGCGCCGCATTCCGCACATTCGGCACGAATGCCGCGGGGGTCAGGGGAGGCGGTAGGTCGTGCCTGCTCCGTCGGTGGAAGGGGTCCGGATCTCCGACGCACGTGGGCAGATGTCCGACGCGGCCGGGAGGCGACCCGCCGAGGGCCGGGGCGGCTCAGTCGTCCGGGGTGAAGATCGCCTCGATCGGGCGGTCGAAGAGGCGCGCGATGCGGAAGGCGAGGGGGAGGGACGGGTCGTACCTCCCGGTTTCGAGGGCGTTCACCGTCTGGCGCGAGACGCCGAGCCTCTCCGCGAGCGCGCCCTGCGAGAGGGCGTGCTCCTCGCGCAGGCTGCGCAGGGTGTTCTTCATCGCAGCTTGAGCACGATGGTCGCGATCAGCCAGGTCAGCATCCCTGCGCCGTAGAGCCACCATCCGGCTCCGGGGATGCTCAGCCCGGCGATGTCGAGGAACCCGGCGACCACCGCGAGCAGCATCGTCACGACGAAGCCGACAGCGAGACCCTTGAGCGTCTGCACCGTCTCGTACTCGTCGGACCGCACGACGTAGCGGATGAGCACCCCGGCCACCAGGACCACCGGAACAACGGGCGCCAGCGCCCAGGCGAACCGGATCGGGTCGTCGCCGTCGAGGCCGCCCCAGAGCAGGGAGGCGCACAGGACGAGAACGTACGCGAGCATGCCGGCGCCGAACTGCACGGCGAAACGCTGCGTCCGCCGTCGTTCGCTCGGGCCGGTCCGGGTGTCAAGTTCACTTGTCATACCCACAGCCTGCCCGACGGCCGCCCGGCTGTCAAGTGTGCTTTACAGTCAGCGCGGGGTGTACTCGTACACGACGGCGGACCAGTGGTCGCCGAGCTCGTCCCACGACTCGGGGCCGTGGAACGCCAGCCGGTACTGCAGGTTGAGGAGCGGGCCGAGCACGTCGAGCACGTCCGGCTGGAACGGGGTGCCGGCCGGGAAACCGAGGCCGAAGCTGTGGATGATGCTGTCGTCCGCCGCGCGCAGCCACACGCCCCAGCCCTGCGCGACCGGCGTCGCGACCACACGGAAGACGTGCGCCGGGTCGTAGTCGTGGGGGAGGGCGTCGGGCAGCTCGCTCATGGTGCAACGGTACAAGGCGCGCGCGAGGTCGGGAACAAATCCGCCCGGGGTGCGGTTGATTGACATGTCAGCTATCCGGCTGGCGCGATCGAGAACGAGGACCGCATGAGCCCCACACAGACCCCGGAGCGACTCACCGACCGTGAACTCGCGGTGTGGCGGTCGCTGCTCGACACCACCGGCGAGCTGCGCCGGCTGCTGTCCTCCGAGCTGAACCGGGTGGAGCTCTCGCCCGGCGACTACGCCGTCCTGCTGGCCCTCACCGAGGCGCCCGACCGCACATTGCGGTCGTCCGAACTGGCCGACGCGATCGACTGGGAGCGCAGCCGGGTCTCGCACCACCTCGGGCGCATGGAGAAGCGCGGCCTCATCCGCCGCACCGAATGTCCCGGCGACAACCGTGGCGCGCTGGTCGTTCTCACCGAGGACGGCTACGAGGCGATCCGGCGGGCCTCCGGACCGCACCTGCGGGCCGTGAAGCGGCTCTTCGCCGACGCGCTCCGCCCCGACCAGCTCGACGCCCTCGCCGGGGCGCTCGAGAGCATCCAGAACCATCTCGACCGCACAGCGGCCGACCCGGACTCGACGGAAGGACACCGCCCATGAGCACCGCCACCGCGCGACCCCGCGTCGCGATCCTCGGCGTCGGGCACGTCGGCTCGGCGCTCGCGCGCATCCTGCTCGACGCCGGCTACGAGGTGGATGTCGCGGCCTCCGGCGACCCGCAGCGCATCCAGCTCATCGCCTCGGTCGTCATGCCCGGCGCCCGCCCCGTGTGGGCGGCGGAGGCGGTCGCCGCCGCGGATGTCGTCATCCTCGCCATCCCGCTGCACCGGTTCGCCGGACTCGACCGCGGGATGCTCGACGGCAAGCTCGTCATCGACTCGATGAACTACTGGGCGCCCACGGACGGCGTCCAGCCGCTGTTCGAGGACACCGCCCTGACCAGCAGCGAGATCGTCCAGCGCGAACTCCCGCTCTCCACCGTGGTGAAGACGTTCAACCACATCGGCTACCACGAGATGGAGGAGGACCGCCGCCTTCCCGGCGACCCGGACCGCCGCGCGCTCGGTGTCGCCTCCGACGACCCCGAGGCCGCCGCGCTCGTCGCCTCGCTCATCGAGGACGTCGGCTACGACACCGTCCTTGTGGAGAGCCTGCGCGACGGCGTCGCGTTCGAGCCGGGCGGCCCCGTCTTCGGTGCGCGCCTCGGCGCGGCCGACTTCCGCGCCGCCGTCTCTGGCGAGGCCGTCGAGACGGCGCTCGCCTCCGCCGAGGTCGCCGCCTGACCGGCAGCGACCCGCATCCCACCCCCACCCCACCAGCACTCCCGCACCGAAAGCACACCCATGAGCACCGCACCCCAGAGCTTCCCGCTGACCTTCGGGCTGAACACCTTCGGCGACGTCACGAGCGACGCCGACGGCCGTCCCATCTCCCACGCCCAGACCATCCGCGACCTGGTCGGCCACGGTATCGCCGCCGAGCAGGCCGGTCTCGACTTCTTCGGCATCGGAGAGCACCACGTCGACGACATGCCGCTCTCCGCCGCCGACATCGTGCTGAGCGCGATCGCCGCACGCACCGAGCGCATCCACGTCGGGTCGGCCGTCACCGTGCTGAGCTCGGACGACCCCGTCCGCGTCTTCCAGCGCTACTCCACCCTCAACGCCGTCTCGGACGGCCGCGCCGAGATCATCCTCGGCCGCGGTTCGAGCATCGACTCGTTCCCGCTCTTCGGCTTCGACCTCTCCGACTACGAGCAGCTGTTCGAGGAGAAGACCAACCTGTTCGCCCACCTCCGCGAGGGCGGGCCGGTCACCTGGGAGGGGAGCACCCGCAGCGGGCTCCGCGACCAGGATGTGGTGCCGCATCTCGAATCGCCGCTGCCCACCTGGATCGGCGTCGGCGGCAGTCCCGAGTCCGTCATCCGCACGGCCCACTACGGCTTCTCGCTCATGCTCGCCGTGATCGGCGGACCGGCGTCGCGGTTCGCCCCGTACAGCGAGCTGTTCCACAAGGCGCTCGAGCAGTTCGGCCGGGAACCCCAGCAGATCGGCCTGCACTCGCCCGGGCACGTCGCCGCAACCGACGAGCAGGCGCGGGAGGAGTTCTGGCCGCACTACCGCGACATGATCACCAAGGTCAGCGCGACGCGCGGGTTCGCCATCCCGACGGAGGCGTCGTTCCGGCGAGAGCTCGGACCGGACGGCAGCCTCTACGTCGGGTCGCCGGAGACCGTCGCCGCGAAGATCGCCGCCAACCTGCGTGTGGTCGGCGCCAACCGGTTCGACCTCAAGTACGGCATCCCCGGGATGACGGACGAGTCGCTCCTCACCGCCATCCGCCTGTATGGCGAGGAGGTCGTCCCCCGCGTCCGCGAACTCCTCGCCTGACCGCCTCCCTCACGGATCCGCCCACCGTCGAGTCCGCACTCTTTGCACACTCCGACGGCGCGTCGCGTGCAGAGTTCGCGGACTCGACGGCTGGTAGCGTGCACCCAACCGACGCACCGACCTCAGGAGGACGCATGACGACGCACGCCGACAAGACCTACGCCCGCATCACCGGCTCCCCGGCTCCGCGCGACCTGGAGTGGACCGAGTTCATCAGCTTCTGGCAGGACCGCGCCGACCAGGTGGAACAGGAGACCGGCGATCGCCTCGCGGTGAAGCTGAACGGACACCGCGAGGTCTTCCGCCGCCAGCACGACGGCCGCGTCTCCATCGAGGACATCGAGCGGGCCCGCCACCTGCTGGCGGCGACTCCGGAGCCGAAGGGCCACGGCGAGCTGCTCGCCGTCGCGATCGACGCCGAGCACGCCCGCATCTTCGACTTCGATCTGGATGCGCGCACGGTCAGCGACACGGAGTGCACGGTGACCGACGAGGACCGCCGCGCCGACCACCTCCGCACGGTCGAGCGGCACACCGGCCATGACGACGAGCGCGACCTGGACCACTTCTTCGACGCCGTCGCCGAGGCGCTGCGGTCGACCGCTCCCGACCGCTCGTTCGTCGTGATCGGGCACGGGTCGGGCAAGGCGGATGTCGCCGCCGAGTTCGTCGAGCGCCTGCGCGCCGCGCACGCGGATGTCGCTGCGCGCGTGACCGCGCTCACCGAGCTCGACCTCAGTGCAGCGACCGACGCCGACATCTAGTCCGCCGCCCAGGCCGCCGTCCGCCTCTAGCCGCCGCCCGCGCCCTCCCGCCTCACGCCCCCACCGTCGAGTCCGCAAACTTTGCACGAGACGCGCCGTCAGAGCGTGCAAAGTTTGCGGACTCGACGGTGGGGGGAGGGGGCTACTGCTCGAGGGGGGCGCGCTTCAGGATGAGGAAGCGGGCTCCGTAGGCGGGGACGCTGACCGGGAAGCTGGCCAGGTCGTCCACGGTCCCGACCTCGCTGCCGTCGGCGGCATCCGTCACCGTTGCGCGGTGGGGGAGCGCCTCCGAGCGCACGGTGCCGTCGACGGCGGTGTCGGTCATGTTCAGCACCGTCAGCTGCACCACGGGCAGCTCCTGCTCGTCCAGCGTCTCCAGCTCGTGCACCAGGACGAGCATGCCCGGGTGCGCGACGTCCGGGACGTCGACCTGGCGGGCGCTCGCGATGCCCCAGCGGTCGCGGATGCGGAGGAGCTCCCGCAGGCGGTTCGCGAACGAGTCGCGCTTCCGCAACTGCTCGGGGAGCGGCCCGTACAGCGAGCGGGCCCGCGGCATCCCGTAGGCGGAGCGGTCGGCATCGGGTGCGGATCCGAGCAGGTCGTGCGCTCCCCGCTCGACCCAGCGGGTGTCGCCCTCCGCGATGAGGTCGGCCACCTCGGCGCGGGGGACCGTGAGGGCGCCGAGCAGGTCCCATCCCGACAGAGCGAAGACGCCCGGCTGCCAGGCGTTGAACGCGGCGAGCAGCAGGTGGGCGTCGCGGATCGCCGGGATGTCGTCCTCGGTGATCGAGTCGAGCGTCGCGTGCCCCTGGGTCGCAGCGATGAGGGAGGCCGACGTGCAGGCGATGCCGTTCGTCGTGAACACGAGGTTGTAGTCGGCCGTCGGCTCGGTGATCGCCTCGACGAGATCGGCGCGGATGCGCTGGGCCAGCTCCCCTCCGCTGATCTCCTCCCCGCGGAACGTGTAGACGTCGTTCTGGTGCAGCGTGGCCCAGTGCACGAGCTCGTAGGTGAGCTCGTCGTGGTTCTGCATCCCGTGCACCAGGCTCACGGGCTCGACCCCGAGTTCCAGCGAGGTGCGCAGGGTGAGGCGCAGGAACTCGGTGTCGCCGGTGGCGAGGGCGTGGTGGTACGCCGGACGGTTGATGAAGTCGTACGAGAGGTCGGCGCCGACAGCCCCGGTGTCGCGGATGTCCTCGACGGTCAGGTTGAGCTCCTGGAAGGTGAAGCCGCCGACCTTGCGCACCATGCCGGCGATGATGTGGTTCGCCGCGTGCGACAGCGGGTGGCCCTCCGACCAGGCCGGCATCCCCTCCGCGCTCTTCTCGACGCCGAGGAAGCCGTTCGCATCCAGCCGCAGCGCGCTCGTGCCGAGGTCGCCGAGCGAGTGCAGGGCGTCGCCGATCACCAGGCGCATGCCCGAGAACGTCGGGTCGAGCCAGTTGACCGACGGCTGGCCCTCCTTGAAGTAGTGGAGGTAGACCCAGCGGCGGGTGACGCCGTCGACGCCGATCACCGGCGCGGTGGCGCTCCAGTTCGTCTCCTTGACTCCGGGCGCGTAGAAGATCACGCGCTGCAGCTCGCCGATGATGTAGCCGCGCTCGGCGAGCGCCGCCTCCGTCGACGGGTCGAGGTTGACGGAGTCGCGGCCCTCCGGCACCTCGGGCAGCAGGTGCCACTCGTCCGGCGGGATCTCGACCATGTGGTAGATGCCGGGGTAGTCCTTGTACGCCATCTCGGCGAGCCGGAAGTCGGCTCCCTTGCCGGTGTGACCCGGCACGATGTCGTCGATGACGCTGCCGCCGTGCTCCTCGGCGACGTCGGTCAGGCGGCGGAAGGTGTCCTCATCGCCGAAGGCCGGATCGATCTGGGTGCCGATGCGGTCGAAGTGGCCGTCGACGCTCGGGGTCTCCTGCCAGCCGCGGATGCCGCCGGCCCGCTTCACCGGACCGGTGTGGATGCCGTTGATCCCGATCCGCTGGAACGCGCGCCACAGCTCCGGGTCGGCGAGCGCCGTGAGGAACGACTCGCCCGGTCGCGTGATCAGCGAGATCGGGTACGCGGTGAACCAGACGTCGGATGTGGAGACCGCACGGCGGGCGTCCGGCCGGGCGTACGGGTTGCGCCACATGCTGGGCGAGCCGGAGAGCTGCCGGCTGAGCACGTCCGCATCCTTCAGCATGGACTGCCGCACCAGCCATTCGACGTACGCGGGGTTCTGGCCGTTGGCCGCCCGGGGGTCGGAGAACGTGCGGCGGATGCTGCCTCCGCGGAGGTTCGCACGCGGGCGCAGCCGGCGCGGTCTCGCGGGGTAGAGCTGTTCGTCGTAGGTGATCTCCTCCGGCGCCGCCTGCTCCTCCGCAGGGGTCTCGCCGGGTGCCGTCGCCGTGTCCTGCTCCGTCGCCTCGAGTGCCTCGTCGTCCACGTGGTCTCCTTCCGTGACTGCCAACGTAACCCCCGAAACGGCCGGCGTCTTCCGACGACCGTTCCCCACGCCCCGGGAGGCGCGCGACTCGCTAGAGTTTTTCCCGTGACCACTCCGCTCACGCTCATCCAACGTTCGCCCGATCCCGAGTCGGCCGGGCAGTCGCGCGACCGGCGGCCGAGCATCGCCGAGCGCTTCCGCTCGATGGGGCGCAGCCGCATCGGCGCGCTCCTGCTCGTCGCGGCGACGCTCATCGCGATCGTGTGGGCCAACATCTCGTTCACGGGCTACGAGCAGTTCTGGGACACCCACCTGATCGTGGGGGTCGGCGATCTGCACCTCGACTTCACCCTCCACGCGCTCGTCAACGACGCCCTCATGGCGATCTTCTTCTTTACCGTCGGGCTGGAGGTGCGGCGCGAGTTCGCGATCGGCGAGCTCACCAGCTGGTCGCGCGCCGTCGTCCCGGTCGTCGCCGCGGTCTTCGGGCTGGCGGTTCCCGCGCTCATCTTCGTGCTGTTCACCCTGGGGACGGGGATGGAGCACGCCTGGGGTGTCGTGATCTCCACCGACACGGCGTTCCTCGTCGGCGCGCTCGCCCTCGTCGGCCCGCACGCGACCGGGCGCCTCCGAGTGTTCCTCCTGGCGCTCGCCGTGGTGGACGACATCGGCGCCCTGAGCATCATCGCCCTGGTCTACACCGAGAACTTCAACCCGTATCCGCTGATCATCGCCGCGGTCGGACTGGTCGGCGTCTACTTCACGCGCTATCTGCGCGGAGGCCGGGGGCCGGTGTACGCGACGCTCGCGATCATCGTGTGGCTCGCGTTCCTCGCGTCGGGCGTGCACCCCACGCTGGCCGGCGTGGCGATCGCCCTGCTCGTGCCGGTGTACCGGCCCAACCGGCGGGATGTGGAGCACGCCCTCGATCTCGCCCGCACCTTCCGGCAGTCGCCGAACACGGAGTACGCACGAGCCGCGGCGAACAGCCTGCGCGAGTCCATCTCGATCAACGAACGCCTGCAGTCGGCGTGGGGCCCGTATGTGGCATACGTCGTGCTGCCGCTGTTCGCCCTCGCCAACGCGGGCGTTCGGCTGGACGGCGACATCCTCGCCGGCGCGCTCGTCTCGCCGATCGCCTGGGGTGTGCTCGCCGGTCTCGTCGTCGGCAAGTTCGTCGGCGTGTTCGGTTCCACCGCCGTGCTGCGCCTGCTCAAGATCGGCGACTTCGGGCCGGGCCTCACCCTCGACCGCCTGGCCGGCGGAGCGGCGCTGTGCGGGATCGGCTTCACCATCTCGCTGTTCATCGTCGACCTGGGAGTGCGTGACGAGGCGGCGCAGAACGCCGCCCGCGTCGGCGTGCTCGCGGCGACGATCGTGGCCTTCGTCGTCGCGACCATCGTGTTCCGCATCTCGGACGCCCGCCGTCCGAAGGACGAGGCCGGCCTGACCCTGGTCCGTCCGGTCGACCCGGCGCGCGACCACATCTTCGGGTCGCTGGATGCGCCGTACGAGATCGTCGAGTACGGCGACTTCCAGTGCGGCTTCTGCCTCAAGGCGACCGGGTCGGTGTTCGAGGTGCAGCGCGAGCTGGGCGACCGCCTCCGGTACGTCTGGCGGCACGCGCCCCTCACGCGGTACCACCCCAACGCGCTCGCGGCTGCGGAGGCGTCGGAGGCCGCGGCGCGTCAGGGCAAATTCTTCGAGTTCGAGCGCGCTTTGTTCGCCGACCAGGAGCACCAGCTCCCGTCAGACATCCTGCGCCGTGCGGAGGAGCTCGACCTCGACCTCGAGCGCTTCGAGGCCGACCTCAGCTCCCCAGAGGTGGCCGCCCGTGTCCGCGACGACATGCTGGATGCGGAGGCGATGGACATCACGGCCGTACCGACGTTCTTCATCAACGGCCGCCGCCACGTCGGCCCGTATGACGCCCAGTCGCTCATCCGCGCGATGCAGGCGTCCGAGGGGACGGACACCGCCGCGACCGCGCAGCCGTAGCGCGCTCGCGCTCGGCGGTCGTCCTGCGGCCGACCGCCGGCCGGCAGCCGACTAACGGCCACGCCGCCGAGGGACGTCGGTGGCCGGCCCTACGATCGGGTCATGGCCGACGACCCCCAGCGACCCTCGCCCGACCTCCTCGTGGTCGCCGACCAGGCCGCGTGGCGTGCCTGGCTGGACGAGAACGAGCGGAGCTCCGACGGCGTCTGGCTGGTGCTCGCCAAGAAGGGCGTCACCGACCCGACGTGCCTCACCTACCAGGAGGCCCTGATCGAGTCGCTCTGCAGCGGCTGGATCGACGGGCAGCGCCGATCCCGCGATGCGACGACCTTCGTGCAGCGCTACACTCCGCGGCGCAAGACGTCGCTGTGGTCGGAGCGCAACATCCGGCTCGTCGAGGGCCTCATCGCCGAGGGCAGGATGCGAGCGGCCGGCCATGCGGAGATCGAGCGGGCGAAGGCCGACGGCCGCTGGGAGCGCGCATACGCGGGGCCCGCATCGATCCAGGTGCCGGACGACCTGGCGGCCGCCCTCGCCGCCTCACCGACGGCTGCCGACACGTTCGCCGGACTGAACGGCCAGAACCGCTACTCCGTCCTGCACCGCATCATCACGGCGCCCAGCGAGACGAGTCGAGCGAACCGGCTGGCCAAGCTGGTGGGGATGCTGGAGCGCGGCGAGACGCCGCATCCGCAGTGACCCGATCCCACCATCCTCGATCCCGCCATCCTCTCGGACCGGCCCACCCGGAACAAGCGTTGATCGGCGGCTCCGCGGCCCCATAGGTTGGGGGTGACACCCCGACGAAAGGACCCGCATGCCGTCCAGCCCCTCGCCCCATGTCGCCTCGCTCACCGATGCCGCGGACACCTACGAGAACGACTTCGGCCGCATCTCGCAGCTCACCGCCGCCGACTTCCCCATCCTGAAGCGGATGTCGCTGAAGCGCATCGTCCTCGAGCCGGGCGGTGTCCGCGAGCCGCAGTGGAACGTGAACGCGAACCAGATCGCCTACGTGGTCCGCGGGACCGTGCTGGTGTCGATGCTGGCCAACGCGGACGAGTTCGCGTCCTTCGTCGTACAGCCGGGTCAGATGTACCACGTCGCCTCCGGCGCGATCTACCACATCGAGAACGTCGGCGAGGAGACGGCGGAGATCATCGCGTCCCTCCGCACCGCGCGGCCCGCGCACTTCTCGCTGCAGAACAGCTTCAACGCGATGACGGACGCCGTGCTCGGCAACACCTACGACCTCCCGTCGTCCGCGTTCGCCGCGTTCGACCGGCACGACGCGCAGCAGATCGTCCGCCGCGAGGGCCCCGCGCGCATCCCGGACACCGCCGGCCTTCCCAACGCGCACCTCTTCGACATCGCCGGGCAGAACCCGCCGCTGTCGTACGACTACGGCAGCGCGCGGCTGGGCCGCAAGCAGTTCTGGGCCGCCCTCGACGACCTCTCGATGTACTCGCTCGAGATCGGCCGCACGGGCATGCGCGAGCCGCACTGGCACCCGGTGACGGCCGAGCTCGGCTACGTGCAGAGCGGGCACGCGCGGATGACGGTGCTCGACCCGGACGGCTCCCTCGACACGTACGAGCTGGAGCCGGGGAACGCCTACTTCATCCCGCGCGCCTACCCGCACCACATCGAGGCGCTGGGCGACGAGGGCATCCACTTCCTGATCTTCTTCGACCAGCCGACACCCGGCGACATCGGCTACCGCGCCACCGCGTCCGCATTCTCGCGCGAGGTGCTGTCGTCGGCGTTCGGCGTTCCCGAGGCGCAGCTCCCGCAGTTCCCGTTCACGCCGATCGACCCGCTGATCGTCGGGCGGACGAACCCGGTCGATCCGGTGGAGTAGGCGCGACGGCTTCGGCCACGCCGACACCGTACAGCCGGGGTCAGGCCGCGAGCGCGCCCGTCAGATACGTGCGCAGGATGCGGCGGAGCCGCGGCTCCAGGTCGATCAGCGCGTGGCCGAGCCGCGGATCGGAACGGTACAGTTCCGCGATCTCCGGGGGCGGGGTGGAGATCTGCCAGAAGGTGCCGGCCAGCGAGGTCGCGGCGGCGACCAGATCGCGTGCCGCCGGATCCGAGAGGCCGGGCAGCGCCTCCCGGACGGCGTCGGCGATCTCGGCGAGGCTCTCGCCGCTCGTCAGCTTGTAGCTGCGCACCGCCTCGACGGAGACGTTGCGCTCGAGGTTCAGCGGGGCCTGCGCGAGCAGGTCGCAGAACGCCCCGCGCGCGGCGAGCGTGGAGGCGAACGCGGCGGCGACCCCGTCGGCGGTGGATGCGCGGCGGACGCGATCGCACAGCACGGGTGTCCACTCCCTCCAGGCCTCGGCGGTGAGGCGGAGGAAGATCTCCTCGCGGGTCTCGAAGTAGCGCAGCATGGCCGACTTGTGCATCCCGACCGCGTCGGCGATGTCGGTCAGGGTGACCGTGCGGATGCCGCGCTCCCGGCCGAGCGCGCGGGCGGCGTCGAGGATGGCGTGCTCGCGCGCCGCCTTGGCTTCGGGGGAGCGGGCTCGGCGGGGACCGCTCACCGACGTCTCCTGCTGGGTCATGTGTCCAGCTTAGCGCAACGGAGTTGCATTAGTTAAAGAAACGGTGTTTCATTAACGCCATGGAACAGACATGGTTCATCACAGGCTCCTCCCGCGGCTTCGGCCGCTCCCTCGTCATCGCCGCGCTCCGGGCGGGTCATCGCGTCGCCGCCACCGCGCGCCGCCCCGAACAGCTCGACGACCTCGTCGCCGAGTACGGCGACCGCATCCTGCCCCTTCGACTCGACGTCACCGACGCCGCCCGCGCCGCCGAAGCGCTGCGCGAGGCGTACGAGCGCTTCGGCCGGCTCGACGTGATCGTGAACAACGCCGGCTACGCCAACGTCTCGCCGATCGAGACGACGGACGACGACGACTTCCGCACCCAGTTCGAGACGAACTTCTGGGGTGTCTACACCATCAGCAAGGCGGCCATCCCGCTGCTGCGCCGACAGGGCGGAGGGCTCGTCATCCAGTTCTCCTCCGTCGGCGGGCGGGTCGGAGGCTCTCCCGGCATCGCGTCGTACCAGGCGGCGAAGTTCGCGATCGACGGCTTCAGCCGGGTCCTGCGGGTCGAGACGGCTCCGTTCGGGGTGAAGGTCCTCGTCGTCGAGCCGAGCGGCTTCCGCACCGACTGGGCCGGTTCGTCGATGGAGGTGCGCGCGATCCCCGCGGGGTACGAGAGCACCGTCGGCGCGATGAATCGCCGGGTGCGGCAGTCCGACGACGGCCCGGCCGGCGACCCGGACCGCGCGGCCGAGATCCTGGTGCGCCTCGCGCAGACCGACGACATCCCGCACAACCTCCCGCTGGGGGTGAACGCGACCGAGATGAGCGTCGCGCAGGATCGCCGCCTCCTGGCCTCCGACCTCGCCTGGGCGCCCGTCTCCCGCTCGGCCGACGCCGCCGAGCCCTACCCCGCCCCTTTCCCGTCCGCCTGACCCCCGCTCCGCTCCCGCCCCTCCCCACCGTCGAGTCCGCGATCTTTGCACGCGCGCACGGCGTGTCGCGTGCAATTCGTGCGTACTCGACGGTGGGGGGAGGGGTCGGTAGGGTTCAACGTCACGACCAGCTACCTCTGGTTCGCCCTCACCTTCTGGGTCTACCTCGAGACCCGGTCGGTGCTGGCCACCGGGATCGTCGGAGGAGCGTACATGCTCCTCGTCGCCGTGTTCTCGATCCTGTTCGGCACGGTCGTCGACCGCCATCGCAAGCAGCACGTGATGCTGCTCGCCTCCCTGCTGACGCTGGCCGCCTTCTCGATCGCCGGCGTGCTCTACCTCGTCTTCCCGGAGGAGGCGCTGCTCGATCTGGGCGGTCCGATGTTCTGGATCTTCGCCGGCATCATCCTCTTCGGTGCGGTGGTCGAGAACCTCCGCAACATCGCGCTGTCGACCACGGTCACTCTGCTCGTACCGGTCGAGCGGCACGCCAACGCCAACGGCCTCGTCGGTACCGTCCAGGGGCTCGCGTTCATCGTCACCAGCGTCTTCAGCGGACTGTCCATCGGCCTGCTCGGGATGGGATGGACACTGGTGATCGCGATCGTGCTGACCGGGCTGGCCGCTTTCCACCTGCTCATGCTGCGCATCCCCGAGGAGCTCCCGGAGCGCGACGCGTCGGCCTCGGCCGTCGATCTGCGGGGGAGCATCGCGGCGATCCGCCAGGCGCCCGGACTGTTCGCCCTCATCGTCTTCTCGACATTCAACAACCTCATCGGCGGGGTCTACCTGGCCCTGATGGACCCGTACGGACTGGAGCTCTTCGAGGTGGAGATGTGGGGCATCGTGCTCGGCGTCGCCTCCACCGGCTTCATCATCGGAGGCCTGGTGGTCGCGAGGTTCGGACTGGGCGCGAACCCCATCCGGACGATGCTGATCCTGGTCGCCGTCATGGGGCTGCTCGGCGCGACCTTCACCCTCCGGGAGTGGTGGCCGCTGTATGCCGCGGGCATCTGGGCGTACATGGCGCTCGTGCCCGCCGTCGAGGCCTCCGAGCAGACGGTGATCCAGAAGATCGTGCCGTTCGCGCGCCAGGGCCGCGTCTTCGGGTTCGCACAGGCGCTGGAGTCGGCCGCCGCCCCGATCACGGCGTTCTTGATCGCCCCGGTGACGCAGTTCCTGATCATCCCGTACATGGCGTCGGACGCGGGCGCAGCCACCTGGGGATGGCTGCTGGGCGACGGAAGCGCGCGGGGGATCGCGCTGGTGTTCCTCGTCTCGGGGCTCGTCATGGTGGGGCTCTCGCTCGGCGCCTTCCTCACCCGCTCCTACCGACGGCTGTCGGCCGAGTACCAGGGGAGCGCGAACGACACGGTCGTGACGGCTCGGTGAACAGGCCGAATGGGGGTCTGCCCCGTAAGCTGTGCACTGGCTATGCTTCGGATCGTTCGGGGGAAGGCCATTCGGAGGGGGAAAGGCCATGTACGGTCTGTCATCGGCGGGAGCATTCGCCGCGGCGGTCGCTGTCGCAGCGATCGTGTTGCTGCTCGCGCCCATCGGCGAGGTGGTGACGCCGGCGGTCCAGGCGGTGGATCTGGTGGTCGCCGGGGTCGCGGGGGCGGCTGCTGCGACGTTCTTGAGCATCGCGGGAGGCCAGCGGCACCGCCGACGGCGGGCGCGCTAGCGCCACACCCCCGTTTTCCGCAAGGGGGCCCTCAAAAGTTGACAACCTCTCCTTCGGTGGGAATCATCACGAAGGTGACGTTGGTGGACGGGACCCTCGAGGACTTCGCCCGCGATTTCGAGATCGCGCTGGCGCAGCGCCAGGTCACGGCCGCCTACCAGCCGCAGATCGACGTGGCGGACGGCGCGGTCGTCGGCGTCGAGGCGCTCGCGCGCTGGACCCATCCGGAGCACGGTGAGGTAGCGCCCGACGTCTTCGTCGACATCGCGCAGAAGACGGGTCTGCTCCCGCTGCTGACGGCGAGGATCATCTCCGATGTGACCTCCCAGTACATTCCGGGATGCACCATCGACGTCGCCGTCAACGTCTCGGCGACCCAGTTGGAGGATCCGTCCCTCTACGACATGTTCGAGGGCGCGTTCGCGACCGGCCGCTGCGACCCGGAGACGCTCACCGTCGAGGTGACGGAGAGCTACAGCATCGAGCACCCGGAACGGGTCGCCGCGCCGCTGGAGGCGCTCGCCGCGGCGGGAGTCACGATCTCGGTGGACGACTTCGGCACCGGGCATTCGTCGTTCGCGCGGGTCGAGTCCCTGCACGCAAGCGAGCTGAAGCTCGACAAGAGCCTGGTGCAGGCGGACGACCGTGTGCGCGAGGTCGCCCAGATCATCACCGAGGCGCACCGCCGGGGCATCCGCGTGGTCGGCGAGGGCGTCGAGAGCCGTGCGCAGCTGGATCGGCTGGCGTCCGCCGGCTGCGATCGCGCCCAGGGCTACTTGATCGCCCGGCCGCAGCCCGCTCCGGCGCTGCTGTCGTGGTACCGGATGCGCACGCGCGAGTCCTGACGCAGAACGCGCCCGGCCTGCGATGAGGCCGAGCGCGTGCGGGATGTCCGATCAGCGGATCAGAGGGCGTCGAACGAGTCGATGTCGACGCGCGACTCCTCCTGACGGGGAGCGGGCGGATCGACCTCGATCTGCGCCCAGGTCACGGGCATGCCCGGGGAGAACAGCACATCGACGCCGGGCCCGCCCCGGAGCGGCGGGATCGTGACGTAACCGCCGCCGGCGCGCACGGCCTCCAGGATCTTCCCGCGCAGGTCGTCCACCGGATCGGGGAGGAAGTAGTCCTTTCCGTCGACCGTGAGGCGGTGAACGATCATGCGGCGATCCTTTCCGAGGGGATGATGTAGAACACTATCGCGGCGTCACGATACACCCGTATTCCGGACGAGTATGCTCGCAGCAGCCTCTGAGGGCGACACGAACGACCACACGAAAGGCATCCGTGGGCACACTCCGCTACGACGGCGAAAGCTACGAGCTCGACGACCGCCTCCTGTTCCACATGCAGATCGCGATCAGCACCAAGCTCCGCCGCGGGGAGAACTTCTTCCTCACCTGGCCGGTGCCGGCCGAGCTCGGCAGCGGGCGTCACACCGTCTGGGTCGACAACGGCGTTCCCCTGCACATCTTCTTCTCCGGCTCCAAGGTCCCGACGCTCAACAAGGACTGGATCGAGGCCATGATCCAGACCGCCAGCCGGGCCTCCGGGATGATCGTGATGGAGGAGTCCGAGATCCGCCCGAACCCCGGGCGTTGAGCGTGGCCCAGCGCTTATAGCGGAAGCGTTTCGCGAAAACAAGGCCCCCCGGATTTCTTGCTTCACCGAGCGGGTAGTTCGATCATCTAACTAGATCTTCGAATCGCCCCCGACGGATGAGGAAGTAAGGAAGAAGCCATGGCCGAGTCACTCGCAGACATCATCGACCTGCCCACCGAGTACGTCTCGTGGCACTCGCCCGCGGCCGCGCTGTGGGTCGCGTCGACGCCGACCGCGTACGTGGGCATGGTCGACCGCAACCACGACGGTTTCGTGGCCACCGACTGCACCGGCCGCGAGCTGGGCGTGTACGGGACGCTGGAGTCCGCACGCGTCGCCGTGTACGGAGCCTGGGTCGCACCGGCCCCCGCCGAGGAGCAGGCGCTCATCGCCTGACCTCGCCAGACCATCCCGGCCGGCGTTTCGGGTGCGCCACCCGGGATTCGACGGAACCCCGGCACCTTTCCCGGTGCCGGGGTTCCCATCGTTTCGGGACCCGTCCGCTCAGTTCAGGCTCGGCTCCGAGAGCGCCTCGGCGACCGCCTGCTCGACGCTGAGCTCGCGGCCCTCCGCGACGGCCGCAGCCAGCCGGCCCGCCGGCGCGACGGCGGCGAGACGGTCCAGGTACCGCTGGTGGAAGGTGAACGTGGGGCCGTTGTGCGTGCCCGACCGCTCCCGCAGGGCGTGCGCGGCACCGGCGAGGCGCCCGGCACGCTCGACATCCCCGGCGAGGGCCGCCACCGCGGCCAGGCCCTCCAGTCCGTACGCGATCCCCTCGATGTGGCCGAGTGAGGTGGAGAGCGTCACGCTGAGCGCGAAGTCCTTCCTGGCGTCCTCCGGCGACCCGAGCAGTAGGTGCGCCCAGCCCAGGTGGTAGGCGGCGATGCGGCCCCCCACGGCGTCCCCGGCTCGTTGGGTGAGCGCGAGGGACTCGTCGAACCGCTCGAACGCGGCGTGCAGCTTCTGCTCCAGCAGCGCCACCCGGCCGAGCAGGACGAGCGCCATCGCCTCGCCCCACACATCGCCGGTCTCCCGGAACAGCCGCAGGCTCCGCTCCATCACGTCGGTGGCCCGCGCTGTGTCCGGTCTCTCACCGGCGAGGAGGGCCAGTGCCAGGGAGATCTGCGCCATCGCCTCTCCGGAGCGGTCGGCGCAGCGGCGGAAGAGGTCGGCGCTCTCCGCGAGGTCGGCGGCGACGCGTCCGTCCGGGTCCTTCCAGAACCGGATGGTCCGCGTGAAGTACAGCGCGACGGCCCGCGTGCGGTCGTGGAGCGCCTCGCCGGATTCGAGCGGCTCGTCCATCCAGGTGCGCACCTCGCCGAGCAGGCCGATCACCCAGAAGTAGAGGAAGAGGTTGAAGGCGAGCTCGGCGGCGCGATCCCAGTCGCGGGCGTCCAGGAGGTAGCGCTCGGCGGCACGGAGGTTGTCGCGCTCGTCGCCGAGGCGCTGCATCCACTCGCGCTGCCCTCCGCCCTTCAGCGGAAGGCGAGCCCGGGCCCCGAGGTCGATGAAGTACCGGGCGTGGGCGTCGCGCGCGCGCTCGATCTCGCCGTCGCCCTGCAGCTGCTCTCTGGCGTACTCCCGGACGATCGCCTGCATGGTGAACCGCGGCCGGTCGTCGCTGTCATGCTGCGCGACGAGGCTCGAGTCGACCAGCACGGCGAGGTCCGACAGCACGTCGGCGGCGTCGTCGCCGTCCGCGCCGACGAACTCGGCCGCCTCCAGGGTGAAGCCGCCCTCGAAGACGCCGAGCCTGGCGAGAAGGCGGCGCTGTTCCGGCGCCAGCAGCTGCGTGCTCCACTCGATGGTGCGGCGGATGGTCTGCTGGCGCTCCGGGAGGTCGCGCGAACCGCCGACGAGCACCGACAGCCGGCGGTCGAGGCGGTCCAGCAGCTCGGCGGGGGAGAGCACGCGGATGCGCGCGGCCGCGAGCTCGATCGCGAGCGGGACGCCGTCGAGGGCCGTGCAGACCCGGGCGACGGCGTCGGCGTTCTCCGCGGTGATCTCGAAGTCGGGCTTCACGGCGTGCGCCCGCTCGACGAAGAGGTTGACGGAGGAGTCCTCGGCGAGCGGCCCGACGTCGTAGCTCTGCTCGGCGCTCACGCGCAGCAGCGTCCGGCTCGTCACCAGCAGCGACACCCCGGGTGCGGCCGCGAGCAGCCCGGTCAGGAGCGGAGCCGCATCCAGCACTTGCTCGAAGTTGTCGAGCACCAGCAGGATGCTGCGGTCGCGCAACGCGGTGGCCAGATTGTCGAGGATGGGCGCGTCTCCTGTGTCGCGCACACCCAGAGCCTGCGCGATGCGGTTGGGCACCCGTTGCGGATCGTGGACCGCCGAGAGATCGACGAAGACCGCGCCGTCCTCGAAGTGCTGGGCGGCGGCACGCGCCGCCGCGATGGCGAGCCGGCTCTTGCCGATCCCGCCGGGACCGACCAGCGTCACCAGGCGCGTGCCGTGCGCGAGCCGGTCGCCGATGGCTGCGATGTCCGCATCCCGCCCGACCAGCCCGGTCAGGGGGACCGGCAGCCGGACCGGCTCGACGACCCGGTCTGCGTCGCTCGCCACATCGGCGGTGATCAGTGCCCGACTCTGGTCGAACCGCTCGGCCAGGAGCGTTGCGAGGTCGTTCTCGATCAGCTGCGCCAGCTCCTTGGGCGTCTCGAAGTACTTGTACGCGGCGCGGTCGTCGTCGCGGATGCGCGCGAGCAGCGTGGCGAGTCGCGGCTCGCGGTTGTCGGCGGGGCTCTTGACGTAGAGCAGGCGCGGCAGTTCGGGCGGGCACAGGTTGTACTCGTCTTCGAGCCCCGAGACATCCTCCTCCGGGGCGACCCAGCCGTAGCGCTCCCAGTACAGCCCGAGGAACACGTCGCTCTGCTCCAGGTAGGCGCGGTACAGCTCGCGGGGTGGATGCGGACGGGCGCCCAGTTCGAACATCACGGGCGCGAGGTGCAACCGCTCGATGGCGGTGCGCGCGGCGCGGCGCTCGGCGGCGAGCTCCTGCAGCGTCGAGGAGACGAAGATCCGCAGCCGCTGGTCCGGCGTGCGGATTACATGAGGGTGGCTCATGTCACGTCATTGTGTTGCGTTCCTGTGCAAATGTACAGAGGGCGTGCCGGGGGACGCCCGCTAGCACTCCTCGACGGGTCTGCGCAAGGCGGTTCAGACAGATCGTGATCGGAGGTTAGCTAGGAAGGTGAAGGAATTGGCGTGGTACGTACTGGGCTTCGCGTCGGCGGTCACCGCCATCGCGGTGGGGCTGCTCCTGGCCCCCGACGCCGCTGACGCCACCGAGGGGCCGGGTGGTCTGTTGCAGCATCTGAACTCCGCCGAGTGGGCGGACTTGGTGGTGGCGCTGGTGTTCGCGGCGATCGCGTTCGTCAGCGGGAGCTACCTGTCGTCGCGTGCCGCCGCTGCGGCCGACGACGCGGCGCCGACCGTCGATCTGGTCACGGCGGAGAGCGCGGGCTAGAGCCGGCCGCGCCGGCGGAGCGCGCCGGGTCGACGCGCTCCGAGCCGGCGGATCGGCCGTCCCGCTACCGCTTCGCGGCTGCCAGCGCCTCGCGCAGACCGGCGACGTCGAAGCGGGGGCCGTAGGCGGGCATGTCGCGCTGCGCGCGCCATCCCTCGGCGAGCTCGCCGATGTCGACGGCGTCGAAGCCGAACTCGTCGACCAGCGCGGCGACCCGCTCGCGTGCGGCGGGGTCGTTCCCGGCCACGATCAGGGCGCGGCGGTCGGGGGTGCCGGCGGGGAGGCTCTGGCCGGTCAGGTCGGCCGCGCCGATGTGGTTGAACGCCTTCACGACGTGCGAGGTCGGCAGCACCTTCTGCAGGCGCTCGGCCACCGTCGTGGACTCGTCGTCCAGCTCCGCGATGTGGCCGTCGCGCTGCGGGTAGTAGTTGTTCGTGTCGATGACGATCTTGCCGGCGAGCTCCTCGACGGGCAGCGTCGCCTCGGCGGCGAGCGGTGTCGTCACGACGACGAGGTCACCGGCGGCGGCCGCCTCCGCCGGGGTGCCGGCGCTGGCATGCTCGCCGAGCTCCTCCACCAGGCTGCGCAGCGTCTCCGGGCCGCGCGAATTGCTGAGCACCACGTCGTAGCCGCGGGCGACCGCGAGCCGGGCGAGCTGCGAGCCGATGTGTCCTGAACCGATGAATCCGATTGTCGTCATACTCGCGAGAACCGGGCCAGGCCCCGGATGATTCCCGCGTGCGGCATCCGCTCAGCCGCAGAGGCCGACTCCCGCCGAGGTGAGGATGACGGTGCGGTTCTGCTCGGCCACGGCGTCCGAGTATGCGCCCGACGCGTCGGTCTCCTTCTTCCAGCCGCACCACTCGAACCCGACCCCGGCCGTCTGGAGCAGGGAGGCCGGGACGCCGAGCCCGACGAGCGCGGCCTTCACCGTCTCCGCCCGCTTCAGCGAGAGGGCCGTGTCTGCGGTGTTGTCGGTGGCCTGATCCTTGGACGCGGTGCCCGTGATCGTCACCGGCTTGCCGTTCTGCTCGATGGCGGGCACCAGCGTCGCGAGCACCGTCTGGGCGGCGGCCGGATCGGAGAAGGACGCCGTGTCCTTGGTGAACAGCAGCTCGCTGTTGCGGATCACGACGGGCTTCGACCAGTCCGTCTTCGTCGAAACGGGCTCGACGGTCACCGCCGTCACGGCCGGGAGCCCGGCGGCGGCGCTCCCGGAGGCGGGTTCCGGCAGCAGCGACAGGGTGCCGCCCGCTGCGGCGATCACGGCGGACCAGATCGCCTCCAGATTGCTGCGCGCCGGGACGGTCAGCGGCTGCTGTGCGCCCGCGGTGTCGCCCATCCCCGACCAGTACACGGTCACGCCCTTCAGGTCGGCGGGAAGCAGCTTGCGGGCGGTCAGGTCGGCGACCACCTGCGCCGGGTCGGCGTAGAGCAGCCCCGTTCCCGCGAAGTTCAGCGGGTCGGTGGTCTGCAGCCCGCTCCCGACGACGATGACGCCCATCGGGTCGCTGCCGAGGTTGCGCGCCGCCTGGTCGATGGCGCCCAGGAAGTCGACTTCCGGGGCGGACGCCTTCAGCCCGTCGATGTAGGACGTGATCTGCGTGAGCTTGGTGCGCTGGTCGTTCTGGCAGACGATCGCATCCTGGGCCGACGACCCGAGGGCGGTCGTTCCCATCACCTGCGGGGTGCCGGACGGCACGACGACCGTCACGCTACCGTTGGTCTTGCCCGCCGCCTGTACCTGGGCGGATGCGGAGGCGGGGAGGGCGACGGCCGGGGCGTTCGCCGTGCTCCCGGCGACGACGCCCAGATTGCGCTTGTGGGACTGATCGCACGCCTGCCCCGACGCGGTCGCCGGCGCACACGCCGTGAGCCCCGCCGCGACCACAAGCACCACTCCCACCGCCGCACCCACCCGCGTCCCCCACCGTCGAGTCCGCGAAGACTGACCGCTCTCGCGGCGCGTCGTGTGCAATTTGTGCGGACTCGACGGGGGGAGGGGCATGCTGAGCGCTTTCATGAGGGGGAGGAGGTGTCGGGAGCCTCGACGCTCCGGCGGGCGCGGAGCTCGCGGATGATCTGGCTGGTGCTCTCCGGGTTGCGCTCGCGCTGCGCCAGGCGGGTGGCGAGCTGGGCGCGCACCACATCCATCCGGGAGTGGAACGTCACCCGGGCGCCCGTGTAGCGGACCGCGTCGTGCGCGTCGAGCTGCAGGGCCAGCCGGGTGCGCTCCTCGGCGGCGACCGCCTCGCCGTGCAGGCGATCGCGGAGCAGCCGCAGGCGGGCGGCCTGGGCGTGCGCCTTCTCGGCCGCGGTGAGGAGCGGCTTCGTGGTGAGCCACGCCGTGATGAAGCTGAGCGCGCCCGACGTGGCCAGCACGCCGAGCATGAGGAACGCCATGATCGTGTCAGGAGCGGTCCACGAGAACCCGGCGGGCGCGGCGGTCTGCGCGCCGCCGACGAGGCCGGTGAGTCCGCCCGCGTTCTGCGCGTCGATGCCCGCTTTGATCCGGGCGATCGTGATCGCGGCGAGGATGGCCGCCCAGACGAGCCCCAGCACGACGGCGGTGGCGATCCACCTCCGCGACATGACGCCCGCCTGCACGCGGCGCAGCACGATGGCCACGACGTGCGGGAGCGTGACGACCGCGAGCGAGATCCCGAGCGTGATCACGTACATCTGCAGCCCGATGGAGCCGTACTGGCTGTCGTTCCGCAGAAGCAGCGTGAGCGCCTGGGCGAGCAGGATGTAGTCGACCGCGATCATGGCGACGAGCAGCACGTAGACCAGGACGTGGGCGAGCGGGGAGACGTGGCCGACGCGGGGGCGCAGGCGCGGAGGGCGGGTGACGATGTCGCGTGCCATGGGCGGCCTCTCAGGCGTAGGAGTGGAAGTCGGGATCGTGGCCGGCGAGCTTCGCGTCGAGCCGTGCGACGTCCTGGTCGGCCCGGCGGATGTCGTCCTCGGCGCGCTCGAGCGCCCGGCGGATCAGCTCCTGCCGCGCCTGGGCTTCCGCGACGAGGGCGGAGGCCGCGGCGACATTGCGGGTGCGCTGCCGCTCGAGCTCCGCAACGCCCGCGCGCTCGAAGGCGGCGAGCTCGTGCTCGAACACCTCGAGGGTCTCGACGTCGACCGCGTGGCGCATGCGCCGCAGCCGCCGGAGCAGCCGACGGCGGAGGCCGCCGGTCGCGGGGACGCGGTAGTCGGTCAGTCGCTCACGCCGGGGCATCGGTCCTCCTGTGGGGGTCGTCGTGGCCGGCGGGGACGCCGGCCGTCTCCTCGCCCGCCGTGCGGGCGGCCGCGATGGGATGCAGTGCGTCGACGGCTGTGCCGCGCGAGGTCAGCCAGTCGGAGCGGTGCAGCGCGGGTGGATGCGCGGAGACCCGTCCGGAGGTCGCCTGGCGCAGGGCGCCCCAGTACACGGCGGCCTTCTCGTCGGAGCGGTCGAACATCCGCGCCGCGCGCAGCTGAGCGACGGTGAACCGCGCGTTGATCGAGGCGCTGAGCTCGTTGCTCCGCCGATGGGCGGTCCGGATGCGCCGCTCCAGCCTGCGGAGTTCTTCGAACGCCGTTCCCCGGCCCTCCGCGATGCGGAGCCGATCGCTCTCGGGCAGCCGGTCGATCCGCTCGTCGTAGGCGTCGAGGTCGGCGCGCAGGGAGCCGGTGAGGACGCGGTGCTCGGTCAGCTCGCGGCGCATACTGCGGAAGAAGCGCTGTTCCTCGCGGCGCGCGAACGCGTCGGCCCTGGCCTGCAGGGCCGCGACGGTCGGCGACGACCGGTCGCCGGAGTCCACCCCGGAGTCGGGGACGGTGGCCGCGTCGCGGCGCGCCAGGAGCATCAGCCGGCGTCGCGCGAACGGCCCGAGTCTCAGCGGCTGCGTCGTCATAACGGGCGAGCGTAAGGACCCGGCCTGTGCGTCCCCTAGGTGTACGTCGAAGGAACCCCGAACGTGACCGAACCGTGACCGCGCTCGCGGTCGGCCGCCAGCGCCTCCAGATAGCCCGCGTATCCCTCGGGCGCGCGTCCCCGCAGCCGGGCCGAGGTCACGACCGGCTCGTGCTCCGAGGAGAGCATGAGGACCCCGGCGTCCCGCAGCCGTGCCGCCAGGCGCACGTCCTCGGCGGTGGCGAGCGGAGGGAACCCGCCCGCCCGGAGGTAGGCGGACGCCCGCATCCCGAGGTTCGCCCCGTGCACGTGCCCGAGCGTCGCGCCGGGTGGGTGCCGGTCCTCCCAGACGCGCCGGCGCTCGGCGTCCAAGTCGTCGAGCACCGGGACGACCGCCCCGGTGTACGCGTCGGCGTGGCGGGCCGCACGCAGATGCTCGGCGAGCCAGCCGCGCGGGACGGTCCCGTCCGCGTCGGTGAACGCCAGCCAGACGCTCTGCGGGTCGTGCGGGCTGCCGGCGAGCGCGGTCTCGACACCGTGGGCGCGGCTGCGCCCGACGTTGCCGAACGCGACCGCGACCGTGCGGACGGCGGGATGCCGGACAGCGATCGTGGCGGAGTCGTCCGTGCAGGCGTCGAGCACCAGCACGATGTCCGTCGGCACGTCGACGATCGTGCCGGCCGCCTCGACCGACGCGAGGCACGCGTCGAGGGTGGCCGCCTCGTCGCGGGCAGGGATAACCACGACCGCCCGCCGGATCGCCGGCCTCATCGCAGCACCTCCAGCACGAACTCCTCGTCGCGGTGCACGACCGCGGCGCGCAGCTCCGAGCGTTCGCGGAACCGGGCGTGCGCCGCCTCGCCCGGCTGGGCGAAGTCGTCGGAGTCGCCCGTCCAGTGGCAGAGCAGCACCTCGCCGCCCGGGTTCAGCGAGCCGAGGATGCGGTCGATGACGGCATCCCAGTCGTCCTCGGCGAGGTAGTACGCGAGCTCGGACACGACGACGAGGTCGGCGCCGCCGGGGACCGCGGGCCACTCGTGCGGGATGCGCATCCGCTCGACGACGACGTTTGCGTGGTCCCGCAGCCGCGCGGCCGCGGCCTCGACGGCCGACGCAGAGCCGTCGACCGCCACGAGCTCGTCGCACCGATCGGCGAGAACGGCGGTCGTCTCGCCGATCGAGCAGCCCAGCTCGATGGCCCGGCCGTAGCGCTCCCGGGGGAGGGACGCGGTGAGCACCGCCCGCCTGCGCCGCTCGTACCAGCGGCTGCGGACGCTCCACGGATCGCCCAGCTCCCGGTGCATCCGCTCGAAATGCTGCTCGGCGGGTTCGGGCGGCTCGATCACCGCCTCCCGACCGTCGGCGGCTCGCGCAACGAAGCCCGGCTCCAGCACACCGTCCGGGGTGGCCGGGGTGCGCAGCTGCGAGGAGAACCGGGCGAGCGCCGCGCGCTTGCGGATGCGTTCCTCCGGGGTGAGGACCACCTCGCGCACCCGTCGCCACGGCACGTCGGCGGGCGTGCCCCACTGCCAGAGCCAGACCGGGTACAGCATGACGCGGAGCCCGCGTTCGCGCGCCGCAGCGACGACCTCGCGGCCCAGGGTGCGGTGGTCCCCGTGGCGGTCGCCGGTCCACGGTGCGAGCACGAGGCGGTCCTGCGCGCCGGATGGCGCGTCGAGGGCGTCGGCGATGGCGGCGCGGAGTTCGCTCGCATGGTGCTTCAGGGCGCCGTCCGGCAGCCCGAGCGCAACGACGGACGGCGCAGTGTCGTCACAGGTCAATGCCGGGTCCGGTATGGAGAGCCCGAGCGCCGAGAGCGCTGCGTCCAGCTCGTCCAGCCGCTCGGGATCGCACGCGGCCGCCACCACCAGACGCACCGGGGTTCCGGCGGCGCCTGCACGCGCGAGCAGGCCGCCCACGCCGAGCGTCTCGTCGTCGGGGTGGGCGGAGAACACGATCAGCTCGTCCGGGAGGTCGTCGACGGCGGGGACGTCCGTCCACTGGTCCAGCGCCTCCCAGGCATCCGGGTCGGTCACCGCTGTGCGCGGGTCGAAGCTCACCACCAGACCGACCGCGCATCCAGTCCGCCGATCCGCTTCGCGAGCGATTCATCGTCGCGGCCGCGGTGGTACTGCGCGGCATACAGTTCGAGGTCGGCCACGCGGCGGGCGTGCCCCTCGTCGAAGGCGAGGGCGGCAGGGCCGAGCAGGTCGCGCACCGCCGCGAGCGTCTGCGCGACGGCATTCGCGACTGCTCCGCGGACGGTGTGGGAGAGCACGGCAGCATCGTCGCCGTCCACTCCGGCATCGATCAGGCCGGCCGCGCGGTCCAGCTGGATGCGGGCGGACTCGAGCGCGCGGTACAGCTCTCCGACCCGGGCGGCCAGGAGCGGATTCCCCGGGGCGGCGGCTCGATCGGCCAGGGCGCGGAACAGGCGGACGCAGCCTCCCCACCAGCACGCGGCGACGCCGATGCCGCCCCAGCGGAAGCCGGGTCGTTCGAGATACCAGCCGGCCTCGCCGACGGGTTCGGCTGTCGCCCCCTCGAAGCGGAGCGGTCCGCTCTCCACCTCGGCGAGGCCCCGAGCGACCCAGGCGTTGGGCTCGGCCGTCACGGCGTCCTGCCGCAGGTCGACCGCGAACATCCTGCGATCCTCCCCGACGCGGGCGGTGACGAGAGCATGGGTCAGGCGACCGCCGAGCGAGCACCACGGTTTGACGCCAGCGAGCGTCCATCCGTCATCCCGCGGGACCGCCTCCAGCGCCGTGCCCGGCGCCTCCGCGGCGAACACGCCCCAGGTCGTGCCGGCCTCGGGACGCGGGAGGCCGGCCTCGGCGAGGATCGCCAGAGCGTCCAGGTGCGGTTCGAGGACCCGGGCGGCCGTCAGGTCGATCGCGGCGATGTGCGAGAGCGTGCGGAATCGCTCCTCCGTCCGACCGGCGCCGGGCAGCGGGACGGCGTCCGGTTCCGACCGGGACAGCGCGTCCAGAAGCGGCCCGACCCGGCCCGGTGACTCCGCCGCGGCCCGCTCGAACGCGGTGAGGGCGGTGGGCGTCGGGGTCGTCATGCTCACACCGTCGCACGATGCGGGCATTCGGACGAGTCCCTTGACGGAGGCCGTATGGGTGCGCAAGCTCCGGTTCCCGGCCCGGATAGGGTGAATCGGTGACCTCCATCGCCCCCGCCGAGACCGTCCTCGAACTCCGCGACGTGACGTTCCGCCGCGACGGCACGCAGATCCTCGACGGGATCGACCTCACGGTCCGGGCGGGCGAGCACTGGGCGCTCCTCGGCCCGAACGGCGCGGGCAAGTCGACCGTGCTCGGGTTCTGCGGCGCACTCACCTTCCCGACCTCCGGGACCGTGGATGTGCTGGGCCGCCGGCTGGGCCGGGTGGAGCTGCAGGAGCTGCGACGCCACATCGGGCACGTCAACCCGCGGCACCCCGTTCGGTCGCCGCTGACCGTCACCGAGGTCGTCCTCACCGGCATCACCGGGACGCTGGAGTTGCCGATGCGGTGGGAGCCGACGGGGGAGGAGGTCCGTCGCGCTCACGACCTCATCCACGCGGTCGGCCTCGACGAGCGCAGGGAGGCCCGGTGGCCGACGCTGTCGCAGGGGGAGCGCGGCCGCTCCCTGATCGCGCGCGCCCTCATCGCGGAGCCGCGGCTGCTGCTCCTCGACGAACCGACCACCGGCCTCGACGTGGCGGCGCGGGAGCAGCTGCTGGAGACCATCGACGGACTCTCGCACTCGGCGCCCGAGCTCGCCAGCGTCCTCGTCACGCATCACCTGGAGGAGCTTCCGGAGACCACGACGCACGCCCTCCTGATCGCGCACGGGCGAATCGTGGCCCGCGGCAGCATCGACGATGCGGTCACGACGGAGACGGTCACCCGGGCGTTCGAGCACCGCATCCGTGTCGAGAAGGCCGATGGCCGGTGGAGTGCGCGGGCAGTGCGCGAGCGCGCCGGCGCAGCACGCTCCTAGGAGCGCTTGCTCTCATCGTCTTCCTGTCGCTCCAGCCATCGGGCGAACATCCCGAGGGGAACCAGGAGGAGCAACGTGCACAGGTAGAGTCCGATCGCCAGGACGTTCGCCGGGTTCGTCACTCCACCGGGCAGGACGCCGATGAGCAGCCCGAGGATGAACGTCCACATCGGCGCGACCACGTTGATCCACCGAATCATCCCTCTTCTCCGTTCGCCGGGAACGACGGGCCTCGGCCGAGCGCCCGTCCTCGACCTAATAGACGTGAGGGAAGTGCGAACATGACGCGGCGACGACACCGCGCAGCCCCGGACGCCCGTCAGGTGACGGCGAAGCCTCCCGCCCTCGCCACCTCGACGAACTCGCGGTAGTCGGCCTCCGCCTGGTCGGCGTAGCGCTCCGCCCAGGCCGTCGCAGCACGCGAGAAGGCCGGCCCCGAGCCGAGGTAGCCCGAGATGAACGCCGCCTTCGGCGAGCGCGCGTGCGCCCGGGCGAGGGCGACGGCGCACACGCGGACGTAGTCCGAGAACTGCGCGGCGTTCATCGAGGGGATGTCAAACGACGCGTTGCGGTTGCGGAACAGGCGCAGGTAGAAGGCGAAGCCCTCCACCCGCAGGAACCCGAGGAACGGATCGGACACCGCCTGCAGGATGCGCTGGCAGGCGACGACGCGGTACCCCTGGTCGTCCGGAAGCAGGGAGAGATCGAGGTAGCCGGGAAGCGGCGCAACCCCGCCGAAGCGCTCGACCACCGACGCGCGCGCCTCCTTGAGCTGCAGGATCACCGGCTCGCCGACCGGCCCGCGCAGCGCGATCACGAAGCAGCGCGTGCCGACGCTTCCCACGCCGACGACGCGGCGGGCCACGTCGTCGAGGCGCAGCTGCGAGGCGAGCAGCGCCGTGTTCGGCGGAAGGGTGCGGCGGTATCGGTCGTACGCGTCCTGTGCGAGCGCCTGGACCTCCGGCTCCGCGCGCCGCAGGATCGGGGGCCGCTCGATGAAGCGCAGCACACCGTTCTCGTCGGCCTGGAGGGTGCGTCGAGCGGCATGCTCGGCGGTCCGCTTCTTCGACTCCTTGGTGACCTGGCGGATGAGCCGCTCCATGTCCGGGCTGAGCCGCCCGCGACCGGAGGTGACGGCCATCGGCGTGAAGAACCGGGCGGTCAACGGCTCGGTGAGAGCCTCCTCCAACCAGCGCCGGTAGGCCTCACCCGCCGCCCACGTCGCGTCCCGCACGAACGTCGGCGACATCCCGAGCGCCCGCCCGGCGAGGACGACGCTGGTCAGCAGCCGCTTGACGTCCCACTCCCAGGGCCCGACGGTGGACTCGTCGAAGTCGTTGATGTCGAACACCATCGCGTTCTCCGGCGAGCGGTACACGCCGAAGTTCGAGATGTGCGCGTCGCCGCAGACGACGACCTCGGCGCCCGTCGTCGGCGCCCCCGCCAGATCGGCGGCCTGGATCGCAGCCGTGCCCCGGTAGAAGGCGAAGGCGTCAGCGCTCATCCGCTCCACCCGCAGGTCGACGAGGTTCTGCAGCCGGTCGCGGTGCTGGGAGCGGAGGATGCCCATCGGATCGCGCCCGGGCGGCGGCGCGTACTCCGCGTGGGCGGAACGCGGCAGCGCGGCGCGGGCGGCCCGCCCGGCCGCGGCCAACTCCTCGGGGGCGAGCGGTGTCGCTGCGCGCTCACCCGCTTCTGCGACATCCAGAGTCATGCCGCGCCTCCTTCGGGAGCGACGTGCCCGCCCTCGCCGTCGGCTCATCCGGCGAGCACGCGTTCATCATAGGTCGCGGTCTGCCGCTACGGTAAGCAGAATGCGGGAACAGATCGAGCAGGAGTGGATCGAGCACCGCCGGGAGGACGGCGAGCGCGTCGGCTGGCTGCGCCCCGACGGCGACGGCTTCGTCCCGATCGACCTCCTCGGCCGGGAGCTCGGCGGTCCGACCGACTGGCTCACCGGCGAGGAGATGCTGGAGGCGGCCGGGATCGGCTACCTCGCCGACCGCTACGAGCTGCGGCTGGACGACGGCCGGTGGATGCGCGTGCGCATCACCGAGGTCTCCACCGAGCGCATCGTGGTCAAGAAGGACGACTTCGGCGCGATCGACGCACCCCAGCTGATCTACACGCTGCCGTTCCCCCTCCCGGACGACCTGCGGCCGGCGTGAGCGCCGCCTGGAGGGTTCCGGTCTGTCCGCGACGGGGGTCCGCGCGCTAGCATCGGCGCCACGCGGACGGCACGCGACCGCAGAACGGGGGACGAGCCGGATGATCCCGCTCACCGTCGGCACCACGGTGGAGACACCGGAACGGCCGGCTGTCATCGACGGCTCGCGCTTCAACCGGCACACCTTCTGGTGCGGCCAGAGCGGCTCGGGCAAGACCTACGCCCTCGGCGTCGTGCTCGAGCAGCTTCTGCTGAACACCGAGCTGCCCGTCGCCATCCTCGACCCGAACGCCGACTTCGTGGAGCTCGCGCGCACGAGCACGGGAGCCGACGGTGCGGCGGCCGAACGGTGGGAGGCCTTCGACATCCGTGTGCTGCACTCCAGCACGGAGCGCGAGCCGCAGGTCCGCATCCGCTTCGTCGACCTCAGCGTGCCCGCGAAGGGCGCCGTCGGCCGGCTCGACCCGATCGTGGACGCGGAGGAGTTCAACGCCCTCCTGCACCTGGAGGCGCAGCCGGAGCACTTCGAACGCGGGACCTTCCTCAACGCGCTGCTGGAGTCCGATGACCCCGCGCGACGGCGGCTCGGCCTGCGCATCGACAACCTGCAGATCCTCGACTGGCCGCTGTGGGCGCTGGGCGGAGGGTCTGCCGCGACGGTGGTCGACGAGCGCCCGCGCGCCACCGTGCTCGATCTCGGCGGGTTCTCCCACCCCGGCGAGCCGCAGGCCGCGGCCCTCGGCATCCTCGAACAGCTCTGGGAGCGCCGGATGGAGCGGCGGCCGCTCCTCATCGTCATCGACGAGGCGCACAACTTCTGCCCACCCGTCGCCCGCACCACGGTGGAGGCGCAGCTCACCGAGCAGCTCATCCAGATCGCCGCGGAGGGCCGCAAGTTCGGCCTGTGGCTGTTCCTGTCCACGCAGCGCCCGACCAAGATCCACCCGAACGTGCTCTCGCAGTGCGACAACCTCGGACTGATGCGGATGAACTCGCCGCGCGACCTCGCCGAGCTGGCCGAGGTCTTCGGGTTCGTCCCGCACCACCTGCTCGAGCAGTCGCCGACCTTCCGGAAGGGCGAGGCGCTGTTCGCCGGCGCGTTCACCGAGGAGCCGCAGCTCGTCCGCATCGGCCGGCGCCTGACGGCCGAGGGCGGAGGAGATCTGGCCGTCCAGAGCAGCAGCGCCTAGCTCGTCGAGAGGGCGACCTGCCTACTCCTGACCCGGCGTCTGCGGCTGCGCCTGCTGCTGCCGACGCTGCGTCTTGCGCTCGTCGGCCTGGGCCTTCATCAGCTCGCGGGTGTGCGCCAGGTCTCCGATGATCGGCCGCCACAACCGCGACCGGGGGTCGGAGTCCACAAGCACGGCCCGGACCAGGAGCGTCAGCGGGATCGCCAGGATCGCCCCGATCGGGCCGAGGACGACCGCCCAGAACAGCACGGAGAAGAACGTCAGGGTCTGGCTGAGCGCGACGGCGTTCCCCACCACCTTGGGCTGCACGACCGACTGGACGACGGCGTTGATGAGCCCGTACACCACGATGATCGCCACGACCGTGCCCCACCCGCCGGTCAGGAAGCCGAACACGAGCGGCGGCACGAGGGCGATGAAGTAGCCGACGTTCGGGATGAAGCTGCACAGGAACGACAGGATGGCCCACAGCAGCGCAGCGGGAACGCCGAGCAGCCACAGGGCGACGCCGTTGATCACGCCCTGCACGACGCCGAGCAGCGTGGTGACCACCATGTAGCGGCGCACCGAGTGCGCGAAGCCGCCGAACGCGTAGACCAGGTTCGGCCGGGTGGGCTGCAGTTGACGCAGCAGGGTCGGCGTGTACGCGGCATCCGCCGGCATGAGGATGAGCATCGTCAGCACGATCACGAGGAAGGCGATCAGCCCGAACGCATTGCCCAGGAGGCCGGAGAAGAACGACAGGAAGGTGCCGGGGTCGAAGCCCGCCTTGATCTGCTGGACCTGCTGCGGCCCGACCCCGATGCTCTGCAGCCAGGTCGTGAACTGGGACCCGAGCTGCTGGAGCTGCGGTTTGTACTGGGGCAGCATCCCGATGAACTGCGCGGTTGCCACCCACAGCACCGCGATGAACCCGGCGAGGAGGGCGAACACGGTCAGGCCGACCGCACCCGTGGCGAGTCCCTGCGGGGTGCCATGGCGCTCCAGCCAGACCCTCACCGGCTGGGCGCAGATCGTCAGGACGAGTGCGAGCAGGGTCGGGGCGAGAATGCCGCCGATCGCGGCCATCCCGAACGAGATCACCACCCCGGCGGCCAGGCCGAGCAGGATGCGCACGCCGCGTCCGACACCCCCGGCCGCGCCGAGCTCGGTGTCCGGGTCGACCGGCTCCGCGGGTTCGGCGGGATGCTTCCGGGTGCGCGAGAAGGGCCAGCGGCGGCCGCTCCGCCGGCCGGGCTCGGGAGCGGATGCTGCCGCGCCGGGATCGCCCTGGGTCATGAGCCGCTCCCTTTCTGCGTCAAGGGCCGCGAAACGGCCCGTGTGTGCGCCGGCTCATCCCACGCGAGGGCGAGGCCGGACCGGGCGCGACGCGGCAGCCGCCTGGCGACTGCTGCGCCGCGTCCGTTCGTCACGACGAGCGCCCGACCGCGAGGTCAGACCGTTGGTGCTGCCGGCGGCGGCGTCGTCGGTGCGGCCGGGGCCGTCGGTGCTGCGGGCGCCGCGGTGGAGGCGGCGGTGCCGCCCGTCGTCCCGCGGCCGGCGAGTGCGTGCGCCTTGAGGTGTGCGAACTCGTCGGGAGTGATCGCGCCGCTGTCGAGCAGCGCTTTCGCTTTGGCGATCTCGTCGGCGGGGCTCGATCCGGCGACCTGCCGGATGTAGTCGTCCGTGGCCGACTGGTACTGCCGCGCCTCCTTCTGGCTGCGTTCCGCCATGCCGGGGCCGCGTGCGATGAGGTACACCAGCGCCGTGAGGAAGGGCACGAAGATCAGGAAGATGATCCACAGCGCCTTCCACCACCCGTTCAGCTTGTGATCACGGAACAGATCGCTGATGATCGCGAACAGCGCGAACAGATACGCCACGAAGGCGAAGCTCCAGAAGAAGAGCCAGATGACGCTCCAGAAGTTGCTCCAGTCCATGTTCGGTTTCCCCTCTCCACTCCAGCTCGGCGAGCCTGGATGTGGGCTGAGAGTATCGCTGCGCACGTTCGCGCGGCTAGACATGTTCCGCACGAACACCCGGTGGATCGGCCTCCCGCGTCAGGAGAGGGCGTCGAGCTCCACGGTCAGGCGGTCGACGATCTCCGAGGCCAGGTAGCCGAGCCGGCCGACGCTCCCGGCCAGTGCGTCGCCCGAGACGGCGTGCAGAAACGTGCCCCACGCCGCCGCCTGCAGCGGGTCCGCGCCGCGTGCGGCGAGCCCGGTGATCGCGCCGGCCAGCGCATCCCCGCTGCCCGAGGTGCCGAGGCCGGGGTCCCCGTCGCCGACGGTCAGCAGCCGGCCGTCGGGTGAGGCGACCCGCCCGAAGCAGCTCACGGTCGCGCGGTACCGGCGGGCGAGCTCGACGGTGTCGGCATCCAGGTCGTCGGCGTCGCGGCCGAGCAGCCGGGAGGCCTCCTCGGTGTTCGGCGTGAGGATGCGCGGCACGTCGCCCGCGAGGCGCGGATGCCCGGCGAGGGCGCCGAGGGCGAACGCGTCCAGGACGAGCACGGTGTCGTGGCCGACCGCGCGGGCGACCCGGGGGATCATCCGGGCGGTCTCCGTCGCGTCGTCCAGGCCCGGCCCGAGGAGCACGGCATCGGCGGCGCCGAGGTCGCCGGCCGCCGCGCGGACGCCGGTGCCGCGCACACTCCCGGATGACGTCTCGGGGAGCGGCACGACCCCGCTCTCCGGCAGCGCGACGGCCATCGGTCCTGCGACGGACGCGCCGACCGCGAGGGTGAGCCGGCCGGCGCCGACCCGCAGGGCCGCCCGCCCGGCGAGAAGGGCGGCACCGGGGGAGCGCAGGGCGCCCCCGACGACGACCACCTGGCCGCGGGACCGCTTCGATCCGGTCGGCTCGGGCAGCGGCCAGGTGCGCAGCAGCTCGGGGGTGACACGCTCGGCCGCCGCGGCCGTCCTCCGCTCACGCATCGGTGCGCGCCTGGCCGGGATGCTGCGTGGCCGGGAGCCCGGCGACCGCGACGTGGGCGTCGTCGGCGAAGGTGCGAAGCGTCCACTCGGAGCCGTCGCCGCTCAGCTCGGTGACCGACGCGTTCGCGACGGGATGCGTCAGCAGGTGCTCGGCGAGCTGCGCCTCGGTCAGGCGCAGCAGCACGGAGAGGAAGAGGCTGACGACGGCGTCATGCGCGAACACCACCACCGTGTCGGCGTCGGGCAGATCGCGCAGGAACGAGCGGATGCGCAGCGCCACATCCGTCCACGCCTCGCCTCCCGGCGGCCGGTAGTAGAACTTGCCCGCCCAGCGCCTCCGCTCCGCCTCCAGCGGCAGACGCCGCTCCACGCCGAGGGCGGTGAGGCGGTCGAGGATGCCGAGCTCGCGGTCGCGCAGACGCTCGTCGAGCCGGAGCGGCATCTCTTCCCCCAGGGCCAGGCGCGCCGTCTGGACGGCACGGCGGTAGGGCGAGCTGAACAGGACGGCGTCCGAGGGCAGGGCGTCGCGGAGCCGGGCGCCGAGCGCGGCGGCCTGCAGCTCGCCGAGGGGGGAGAGCGTGATGTCGGGGTCGCGCGCGTCGACGGCGATGACGTCGGCGCCCGCGGCCTCCGCTGCGGCCGCGGCGACGTTCGCCGTGCTCTCGCCGTGCCGGATCAGGAGCAGGGTGCGAGCGGTCATGCCCCGGACTGTACGCCCGCCCAGTCGAGCACGCGCAAGGCTCGCAGGGTGTTCCAGCGGCTGGGCTCTCCGATCTCTTCGAGCGGGAGGGCCGGGCGGCCCGGGAGCACCCGGTCGAGGGGCCAGCGGCCGTCCGGCGCCCGCCGGGAGAGCACCACCTCCACGGCCTCGGCGATGCGCTCCGCGACCCGGCCCTCGGCGCGGAGGCCGGAGGCGCGCAGGTGATCGAGGCCGCGCAGCACGTCGTAATGCCAGTAGTACGGGAAAGTGAATCGCAGCCACTGCTCGTCGATCAGCTCGCCGGTCGACCGGCGGCGCATCATCCCGCGCACCAGCAGGTAGTCCTGTCCGCGCTTCAGGGGCTCGTCCAAATCGGTGCGCCCGGTCGCGGCGCGATACGCCGCGAGACCCTCGATGACGCAGATCGTGCTGTGGAACGAGCCGGGTGCATCCGTGGTCTCGGCATAGCAGTTCCAGCCTCCGTCGGTCTGCTGGCCGTCGAGGAGCTTGCGGACGAGCACGTCGGCCGGCCGGTCGAGGGCTGCGGCGGCCGTGAGCACCCGGCCGTTGATGCACGGTTCGACCTCGCCGTCGAAGAACGGGCTGTCGTCCCACTCCTCACCCCAGTCGACGTTGGCGGCGACGCGATCGATCGCCTCCCTGGTGCGCTCGCCCTGTGCGCCGAACAGCCCGAGCAGCAGCACGATGTCGTCCGTCGCGTCGCGATCCTCCGGCTTCCACACCGTGCCGCCCCAGGTCCCGCGGTCGTCCTGGCGGCTCAGCAGCTCGGCGCCCCAGCCCTCGCGTTCCACCCGGGAGCGCTCCTCGGCGACCTCGTCCGGCGGCGCGCCCAGCACATCCTGCATGGTCTGCCAGCGGATGGCCGGGTCGCCCTCCAGCAGCCAGCGGATGACGGCGTCGTCTCGGCTCCCTCGCCCTTCGCTCACGCGGCCAGGCTACTCCCGCGGTGTGGCGGCGGCGAACGACTGGGTGCCGAGCACGCCGAGGAGCGCCAGCTTCTCGGCGGCCTCCGTGCGCGGCGCGGCCGTCAGCACGAGCAGGCACTGCGACTGGTCCTCGGTGAACAGGGCCTGGCAGTCGAGCTCGATGGGTCCCAGCTCCGGGTGGAGCAGGGTCTTGTGGTCCTCGAAGCGGCGGGCGACCTCGTGGCGCTCCCACAGCTCCGCGAACTCCGGGCTCTCCGCCAGCAGCGCACGCACCAGCTCACCGGCCCGGGAGCGCGGACCGAGGGCGCCGTACGCATCCCGCAGGGAGGCGACCTGCGCTCGGCTCTGCCGGGCGCGGTCCTCGGGCGGATACTGCGTGCGGGCGTTCTCGGGATCGGTGAACCAGCGGTAGTACTCGCTGCGTGCGAGGCCGGTGTACCCGGAGCGGTCGCCGAGCAGCGCGACGGCCATGCGGTTCTGCACGAGCGTCTCGCCGAGATTCGAGAGGACCAGCGCCGGGGTGTCCTCCAGCCGGTCGAGCACGCGTTGCAGGGCGGGGGAGACGTGGCCGCCCCCGGAGAACCGGTCGGGGGTGTTGTGCCCGGCGACCCGGTACAGGTAGTCGCGCTCGTCGTCGGTGAGGCGCAGGGCCCTGGCGAGCGACGACAGCATCTGCTCGCTCGGCTGTGGTCCTCGTCGCTGCTCGAGGCGGGTGTAGTAGTCGGTGGACATGGCCGCGAGCAGCGCGACCTCCTCGCGCCGGAGCCCGGGAGCGCGACGGCGCAGTCCGTTCGGGAGTCCGACGTCCTCCGGGCGCAGCGTCTCGCGGTGGCGGCGCAGGAAGTCGGCGAGTGCGGCACGGTCCATCCCTCCATGATGGCGGTCGCGGCCGGCGCGAACCAGGGACGCCCGATCCCTGGATGACTGCTCCACTTCCTCGCCCTGTCCGGCCCCCGCACAGTGGAGCCATGAACATCACAGGGAACACCGTCTTCATCCCCGGCGCCACCAGCGGCATCGGGCTCGCCCTCGCCGTCGCCCTCCACGAGCGCGGCAACTCCGTCATCGTCGGAGGGCGGCGCACCGAGCTGCTCGAGCAGATCGCCGCCGAGCACCCGGGCATCGACACCGTGCGGATCGACACGGCGGATGCCGAGAGCATCCGCTCAGCGGCAGCCGAGGTGCTGGCCGCCCACCCGGATCTCAACGTCCTCGTCGCCATGGCGGGCATCATGCGGGTCGAGGACTGGCACACGCCGGCCGGCTTCCTCGACTCGGCCGAATCGATCGTGGCCACCAACGTCCTCGGCCCGATCCGCCTGATCGCCGCGTTCGTCGAGCACCTGCAGACCCGTCCGGATGCAACGATCGTCACCGTGTCGTCCGGCCTGGCCTTCAGCCCGCTCAAGGCGACGCCCAGCTACAACGCCAGCAAGGCGGCCATCCACATGCTCAGCGAGAGCATCCGGCTGCAGTTGGCCGACACGACCGTGAAGATCGTGGAGCTGGAGCCGCCGGCTGTGCGCACCGGACTGCTGCCCGGGCAGGAGGAGAGCGAGTTCGCCATGCCGCTCGACGAGTTCGTCGCCGAGGTGATGACCCTCATCGAGACGCAGCCGGACGCGAAGGAGCTCCAGGTGGAGCGCGTCAAGTTCCTGCGCTACGGGGAGGCCCGCGGCGACTACGACCGGGTGGTCGAGGTGCTCAACGCCTCCGACCCGCACGGCAAGGACGCGGCCTGACCACGCTCACGAGCGGGCGACCGTCAGCCCCAGCCACGCGGCGAGTTCGTCGATCGCCGCGTCGACGGCGTCGCGTGTGCCCGGGCTGAACGGCTCGTCCTCGTGGACGGCGGCGACCCGCAGCAGGCCGGCCTTCCTGTCGGCGGTGGCGTCGAGCTTTCCGACCAGGCGGTCCTCGTGCAGGATCGGCAGCGCGAAGTAGCCCCAGCGGCGCTTCGCCGCCGGCTTGTACATCTCCAGCAGGTACTCGAAGCCGAACAGCTCCTGCGACCTGACCCGGTCGTGGATGAGCCGATCGAACGGCGACAGGAGTGCCGTGCGGCCTGCGAACGGCCTGCCGACCGCGGCGGGATCGACCCGCCACTCGCGGTCGCTGCCGTCGACCCGCACGGGGACGCCCGCCTCCCCGACGAGCTGCGGGCGCGCGATCCCGAGCGCCCGCAGCCGGCGCTCGTCCCGCAGGCGGGTGGCCTCCGGCTCGGGGACGACCTCGATGTCCGCCGGGTACACCCGCTCGGCGAGGTCCCAGGTGCGCTGGCGGCCGATCCGCCCGGCGACGGCGACCTCCCCGAGCCCCTGCAGCAGCTCGAGCATATGGGTGACGTTCTTCTCGTGCGTCCAGCCGCTCGACTGCCACGGCACCTCCGCCGTGTCCGGGATGTCCTTCGACAGCAGCGGCCCCGCCTCGCGCAGCCGATCCAGGACGTCGCGCCGGAACCTCGGATTCGCCGCAAGCCAGTCGCGCCATCCGCGGTGGATCGGGCCCGCCGCCATCCGCGCCAGGTTCAGCCCGAGGTCGGCGACCGGGCGGACCATGGCGAACGGAGGCTGCACGGGGTCGTCCTGCGCCTTCAGCTCGTAGAGCGCCCTGTCGCGCTCGACCGCCTGCAGCAGCTGCTCCGGGTCGTACGACGCACCGAGGCGTGTGAACGCGATCAGATCGGCGCTCGGCGCGACGGCGGCGGTCGGGTCGAGCTGCAGGAACGTCAGGTGCTCGACGAGCGGCACGAGGCCGGCCGGCCACTCGGCGTCGAGCCGCTGCGCGCGCACGGCGATGCGCCGCGCCTCGTCGCGATCCAGCACCCCCGCCATGGGCTCAGCGGTCGGCGAGCTCGGCGAGCAGGGCGCCGAGCTCGGACGGTCGGGTGAACATCGGCCAGTGGCCGGTCGGCAGCTCCACCACGTCCCACCGCTCCAGCCGCCCGACCTCCGCGACGGCCGGCTCGCCGCCGTCGAGCCACGACCGCAGGTCGGCCGGCGTGAACTCGCAGGCCACGATGGTCGCGGGCACGGCACGGCGGTGCGCGTCATCGGTCAGCTCGATCGGGCCGGCGACCACGTCGGCCGGCTCCGGCACCGCGATGCGGCGGAACTCGTCGCGCTGCTCGTCGGTGAGGTCGACGAGGTCGGCGTCCTCGAAGTCCTCCCAATCCGGGAGCTCGACCTGGCCGTCCGCCGCAGGCAGATCGGGTGCGACCGAGCCGCCGGGGCCGAGCGGCCAGGAGTCGACGTACACGGTCCGCGCGATGCGGTCGGGGCGGAGGCCGGTCGCCGCGTAGGCCAGAGGGCCGCCGCCGGAGTGCCCGACGAGCACCACATCCCGCTCGTCGCCGCCGGTCTCGTCGATCGCTCGGACGATCGCGTCCACGTGGTCGCGCACGCGGATGCGGCTGCGATCGGCGTCGCGCGACTCGAGGCCGGGCAGTGTCAGCGGGTGCGCCGTATGGCCCGCCTCCTCGATCGCGGGGATCACCTCCCGCCACGCGTCGGCGCCGAGCCAGAATCCGGGGACCAGAACCATCTGCATGGGGCGACGCTACCGCGGGGCGCCGACATCGGGCAGGGGCGTCCGTCGGGCAGGGGTGCCCGGCGGGCTCAAAGCAGGGCGAGCCGCCCGACGATGCGGTCGACGCGGTTCCTCGGGCCGACCACGCTCACCGCGTAATAGGGGAGGGCGTCGGATGCTGTTCCTGCGACCGCGTCGAGGTATTCGTCGTAGACCCGCGTCAGCTGCGCGGCGGCGGGCATGTCGGCCACGAACACGTCGTCCGCCGCGGCCGCCTTCGCCCGGATCGCCGTCAGCTGCTCTGCGCTCGCCCGGAGCACCGAGACCCCCGCCCAGGGGAGACCGGGATGCGCACCGCCGTCCGCATCCACCGCGTCCGGACCGAGCAGGCCGGTCACACCCGACGCCGTCGCCGCCGCTGTGCAGATCGCCGCATTGGCCGCGATGCCCGCGGGGAGGGACTCGTCGACGACCACGACCCACTTCAGCCGCGCCGCACGCGTCGGCGCCGCTGTGTCCACGTCATCGGGCAGGAAACCGATCAGATCCGCCACCTGTCTTCCTTTCATTCGGTTGAATGCGCTCGAAGCTACAGATAACGGGAGCTGCGCGCTGGAACTCCGAACGAAATTCGATAGCGACGCTATTCTGGGCGTCGTGGACGAACTTGATCGGGCGATCCTGCGGGAACTGCAGTCGGATGCGCGGAAGAGCAACCGCGATGTCGCCGCCGCCGTCGGCGTCTCGCCGAGCACAGCCCTGGAACGGACCAGGGCGCTTCGGCGCAGGGGCATCATCCGCGGGGCGCTGCTCGACGTCGACCTCGCCTCCATCGGCCGGCCGGTGCAGGCGCTCATCGCTGTGCGCATCCGGCCGCCGTCGCGGCCCGTCATCGAAGGCTTCCGCGACTGGGTCGCCTCACTGCCGGAGACGCTCGGCGTGTTCGTCACGAGCGGCAACGAGGACTTCATCGTGCACGTCGCCGTCCCCGACAACGACAGCCTGTACGCGTTCGTCATCGACCGCTTGACGCAGCGGCGCGAGATCGCCGACGTGCGCACCAGCGTCGTCTACGAGCACCTGCGCAACGGGAGCCCGGAGCCGGTGGACTGAGTCCGCCCGCGGGTTACCATGTGCGGCACCGCATCCTTTCCGAGAGGGGAACAGCCCATGCCCGCACTGACCGACACCTTCACCCTGTCGAACGGCGTCACCATCCCGAAGATCGGCTTCGGCACCTGGCAGATCCCCGACGGCTCCGAGACCTACGACTCCGTCCGCACCGCTCTCGACGCCGGGTACCGGCACATCGACACCGCGCGCGCCTACGGCAACGAGGCGAGCGTCAGCCGGGCGGTGCGCGACAGCGGCGTGCCGCGCGAGGAGATCTTCATCACGACCAAGTGCCCGGCGGAGGTGAAGGATGCGGAGGGCGCCCGGCACGCCTTCGACCGCTCCACCGCCCTGCTCGACCTCGGCGCGATCGACCTCTACCTCATCCACGCGCCGTGGCCGTGGAACGCGATCGGCAGCGACCACCGCGCCGGCAACATCGAGGTCTGGAAGGTCTTCGAGGAGCTGTACGAGCAGGGCCGCACCCGCGCGATCGGCGTGAGCAACTTCGAGGTCGCCGACCTCGAATCCCTGATCGACGCGACCGACGTCGTCCCGCACGCGAACCAGATCCGCTGGTTCGTCGGCAACACCCAGCCCGAGACCACCGCGTACAGCAAGGAGCACGACATCCTCGTCGAGGGCTACTCGCCGCTCGCGACCGGGCGACTGCTCGACAACGCCGACATCAAGGAGATCGCCGACAAATACGGAAAGTCGGTGGCGCAGGTGAGCATCCGCTACCTCCTGCAGAAGGACATCCTGCCGCTGCCGAAATCGACCACCCCCGAGCGCATCCGCGAGAACGCCGACGTCGACTTCGAGCTCTCGGCGGAGGACGTCGCCGCTCTCGACGCCCTCGACGCGGGTGAGTGACGGGTCGCGGCCGCATCCGGGCATGACGGAATTCGGGCTCACGGGAATACGGGTGTCCCTCCTGCGTTGGACTTGAGTGCACAAGGCTCAACTTTCAGAAACAGGAGAACACGTGCCTGAGAACTTCACTCCCGACGGTGACGGCGCCAACTCGTTCGACGAGTTCCTCGCCCGGTACCTCGCGGGTGAGCGTGCGCGTAACGCACGCTCCATCGACATCAGCCGCTTCCTCAGCCGGCGCACCCAGGAGATCCTGGCGGAGGCCGGACGGTTCGCGCTGCAGCACGGCCACAGCGAGCTCGACGCGCTGCACGTGCTGCGCGTGATGGCCGAGCAGGAGCCGGCCGCCGACGCCATGCGCCGCATCGGCGTCGACCCCTCCCGGGTGGCCGAGGCCGCCGAGTCGCGCCTGCCCGCCCCGGGCGACGTGATCGAGGCGGACGGCGCATCCATCACCGGGCCGCTTCAGCGCGCCCTCTTCCACGCGTACCAGGTGGCTCAGGCCTCCGGCTCGACCTACATCGACCCCGAGCACGTGTTCTTCGCGCTCGTGATCGGGCGGGACGCCCCGGCCGGCCGTGTGCTGCAGGCCGCGGGTGTGACGCCGGAGGCGCTCACCGAGGCGATGCGCCAGAGCACCACCGTCGGCGCCGGTCAGCCCGGCGACCCCGATGCGCAGGGCGACTCGCAGACCCCGATGCTCGACCAGTTCGGCACCGACCTGACCGCGCTCGCGCGGGACGGCCGCCTGGACCCGGTGATCGGACGTCTGGACGAGATCGAGCAGACCGTCGAGATCCTCTCCCGCCGCACCAAGAACAACCCGGTGCTGGTCGGTGAGGCCGGCGTCGGCAAGACCGCGATCGTCGAGGGCCTCGCCCGCGCGATCGTCGCGGGCGACGTGCCCGAGCAGCTGCAGGACAAGAAGGTCGTCTCGCTCGACCTCGCCGGGATGGTCGCAGGTACCCGGTACCGCGGCGACTTCGAGGAGCGGCTCACCAAGCTCATGGACGAGATCAGCGACGGCAAGGACGAGCTGATCGTGTTCATCGACGAGCTGCACACCGTGGTCGGCGCCGGAGGGTCCGGCGAGTCCGGCGGAATGGACGCGGGCAACATCCTGAAGCCCCGTCTCGCCCGCGGCGACCTGCACCTGGTCGGTGCGACCACGCTCAAGGAGTACCGCCGCATCGAGAAGGACCCTGCGCTGGAGCGCCGCTTCCAGCCGGTGACCGTCGGCGAGCCGTCGGTGGAGGACGCCGTCCTCATCCTCGACGGGCTCCGCGGCGCGTACGAGGAGCACCACGGCGTGACCTACACGGCCGACGCGATCCGCGCCGCCGTCGAGCTCTCCGACCGGTACATCTCGGACCGCTTCCTCCCGGACAAGGCGATCGACCTGATCGACCAGGCCGGTGCGCGCCTGCGCCTGTCGCTGGGCAAGCGCGTCGACTCGTCCGCCCTGATGGAGCGCCTGGCCACGCTGGAGTCCGAGAAGAACTCCGCCGTCGCGGCCGAGCACTACGAGGAGGCCTCCCGCCTGCGCGACGAGATCGAGGCCGTGCAGCGTTCGCTGGACGAGCTCGGTTCCGCTCCGCGGGTGGACGCGGTCGTCGGCGAGCCCGAGATCGCGGCCATCGTCTCCCGGTCGACCGGCATCCCCGTCTCGCGCATCGGCGAGGCCGACCGTGAGCGCCTGGCGCGGCTCGAGTCCGAGCTGCACCACCGCGTGATCGGCCAGGACGACGCGGTCGTCGCGGTCGCGAAGGCCGTCCGCCGCAACCGCACCGGCCTCGGCGACGAGCGTCGCCCGGTCGGCAGCTTCCTCTTCCTCGGCCCGACCGGCGTGGGGAAGACCGAGCTGGCGAAGTCGCTCGCGTCGTCGCTGTTCGGCGACGAGAAGGCGATGCTGCGATTCGACATGAGCGAGTTCGGCGAGCGTCACACCGTTGCCCGACTGGTCGGCGCCCCTCCCGGGTACGTCGGCTACGACGAGGCCGGTCAGTTGACCGAGCGCGTCCGGCGCAACCCGTACTCGGTCGTCCTGTTCGACGAGATCGAGAAGGCGCACCCCGACGTGTTCAACCTGCTGCTGCAGGTGCTCGACGACGGCCGCCTCACCGACGGCCAGGGCCGGACGGTCGACTTCCGCAACACGGTCGTCATCATGACCTCCAACCTGGGCTCGGAGTTCCTGGCATCGAAGAGCGGCGCGCTCGGCTTCGTCCCGATGGGCTCGGACGGCTTTTCCTCGGAGAAGGACATCCGCGACCGGGTCATGGGCAAGCTGCGCGAGGCCATGCGCCCCGAGTTCCTGAACCGCATCGACGAGATCGTGCTGTTCCGGAAGCTGGACGCCGAGCAGCTGCGCGACATCGTGCGCCTGCTGCTCACCGCGACGGCCTCCCGGCTGTCCGCCCGCGACATCGCCTTCGAGGCGACGGATGCGGCGGTCGCCTGGATCGCGGACGCGGGCTACGAGCCGGAGTACGGCGCCCGTCCGCTCCGCCGGGTCATCCAGCGCGAGGTCGACGACCGCATCGCCGAGCTCATGGTGTCGGGCGAGCTGGAGGAGGGCGGCCGCGTGATCGTGGACGCCGAGGCCGGCGACCTGCGGGTCGCCGCCGCTCCCGCGGCCTTCCCCGTGGCGGCGTAACCCGCCGCGTTTCATACAGAAGGCACCGACCCGCAGGGGTCGGTGCCTTCTGTATGCGGAGGGAGCCCTAGGCGTAGCGCCGAACCGCCGCCCGAATATCCTCGGCGAAGCCGTAGATCTCGTCCAGCGAGGCCAGCTCGTGACGGGTCTCGTTCTTGTCTTCGTCGAAGAGGCCGAGGTACTTCTTCGATTTCCCATTGAAATGAAGCCGTGCCAGCGGCTTCCGATTGTTGTCGTCAAGGATGACCGCAAAGTACGACTTGGAATCCCGCTGCGCGACCCGCTGTGGCTTCACTTCGCTGCAGGCGATCGCCTTGATGATCTGGTAGCCCTCGAGCTCTTCGAGCGTGGTCTCGATCTCGGTGTCGCGGTTCAGATCGTCCTCGGCAGCAGGCTGGCTGCTCACGGTCTCGCCGGGGGCGGGCTCGACCGAGGCGTAGCTCGCGCCCCCGAGCGCCGTCTTGAGCCGCTCGTTGGCTTGGTCGTTGAGGAACTGCTTTGTTGCCTTCGTGACCAGGGGCGTGAACTGATCGCGCACGCGCTGCGTGATGACGCCGTCATAGACCCGGCTGATGAAGAATCGGGTCCACTCGTCTTCCGGCTCCCGGAACTGCGTGGCAAGGACCCGCTTGATCTGACCGATGTACTTGAGTTCCCCCGCCGCGTTGATGACGGATTCCAGATCGAATGAGTCCTTCGTGAGCTTGCGAAGCTCGGCGATCAAGGTCTCGTCGATATCCAGTAGATCGAGCACCAGGAAGGGTTTGTCGTCCATCCGGTTCGGAGCGTCGAGGTCTGTATAGAACTGATAGACCTGGCCGTTCGTCAGCACCGCGACGCGCGCGTTGGTCACCGCGAAGTACCGGAAGAGTTGCGAAGCATTCTCGATCGTCAGAGCTTCCGTCGACTTCTTCGTCTCGATCAGCATCTGAACCTCGCCATCGCGAACGATGGCGTAGTCGATCTTCTCGCCCTTCTTGATTCCGACGTCCGCGGTGAATTCCGGGACGACCTCCAGCGGGTCGAAGACGTCGTACCCCAGCACGTTCGAGATGAACGGCATGACGAAAGCGTTCTTCGTTGCTTCCTCGGTGTGAATGGCCTCCCGCTGGTTGGCGACCTTCTGCGCCATAGCAGCCAAGACTTCTGCAAACTCCATGTGGAACTCCCCGATTGAATCTCACAGAGACACTAGCGATGGTCGGCCCATGGGCGGACCTACGCGGCCCTATTGGCACCCCAACTGGGGGCGGCTCGCGCGCAGCATGCGGGATCCGTCCGATCAGGCTGGCGTCTGCCCTCGCCGTCATGAGATCGAGTTGACGCAACACGCCGTCCGTCTCGCACGCGCGACGGCGTGTTGCGTCAACTATGCGGGCGGCCGGAGCGTTCGCATCCTGAACGTCTCCAAAGGCATGCACATGCAAACCCCTGGACTCGTCCAGGCGCGGCTGGTTTGTTGGAAGGCGTGCCCGCATCCGATCGACCCCGCAATCCCCGCCTGGCCGCCATCGACGAGCGGCTGGAGCCCGTCAAGCGCTTCGAGCTGAAGCCCGCCCGTACCCGCGGCGGGCTCGTCGCGCAGTTCCTCGGCCTCGCGCTGGTCGCCGCGGTGCTCAGCTCGCTCTTCCTGCTGCCCGGCTTCCTGGGAGTCGGCGTCACGGCGGCGGCCGGGGTCAGCGACTTCAACGCGCTGCCCGCGAACCTCCACATCCAGCAGTTCGCGCAGAACTCGACCGTCTACGCCAAGCAGGGCGGCCAGGATGTGCCCATCGCCACGTTCTACGCCCAGAACCGGCAGGACGTCACCTGGGACCAGATCGCGCAGACGGTGAAGGACGCGACCGTCTCGGCCGAGGACCCCCGCTTCTACACCGAGGGGGCCGTCGACATCTGGGGCACCCTCCGCGGCGCCGTCGCCACGGTCGCGGGAGGCGACGTGCAGGGCGGATCGTCGATCACGCAGCAGTACGTGAAGAACGTCGAAGTGGAGAAGTGCGAGGCGCTCACCAGCCAGAAGAAGGTGGAGGCGTGCTACGCGGACGCCGCGGGCGTGACCCTCCAGCGCAAGGTGCAGGAGATGCGCTACGCCGTCGAGGTGGAGAAGACCTACAGCAAGAAGGACATCCTCACCGGGTACCTCAACGTCGTCGGCTTCGGCGGCCAGGTGTACGGGGTGCAGGCGGCCGCGCAGTACTACTTCAACACCACCGCGGCGAAGCTCGATCTCGCCCAGGCGGCCACCCTCGCGGCCATCCTGAACAACCCCGCGAACCTGCGCATCGACCAGCCGTCGAACGCGGACAACGGTGCCGCCAACGGCTACAAGCTCACCAAGGAGCGCCGCGACTACGTGCTCGACCGCATGTACGTCACGCACACCATCACGAAGCAGCAGCGCGACGCGGCGAAGGCGACCCCCATCCAGCCGACGATCACCCCGACGACGCAGGGATGCGCGGCAGCGCAGCAGTTCAACGCCGCGTTCTTCTGCGATTACGTCCGCGACGTGATCCTCAACGACCCGGCGTACGGCGCCACCGGGGACGACCGCTGGCAGACGCTCAACCGCGGCGGCCTGAAGATCTACACCACCCTCAACCTCGACCTGCAGCAGGTGGCGCAGGCCTCCCTCAACGCGTACATCCCCGCCTCCCGCCCCGGCATCGACCTGGGCGCCAGCAACGTGGCGCTGGAGCTGGGCACTGGGCGCATCGTGACCATGGTGCAGAACCGCACCTTCAACAACACGGACACCCCGATCGACGGGACGACCGCCGTCAACTACAACACCGACGAGGACTACGGCGGCTCGCAGGGATTCCAGACCGGCTCGACGTTCAAGGCGTTCGACCTGGCGGCGTGGCTGGAGGCCGGCCACGGGCTCTACGAGACGGTGAACGCCTCGCAGCACGTCTTCCCGACATCCGACTTCACCAACACCTGCGCGAACATCGACGGTCCCGACTGGCCCGTCACGAACGACGAGGGCTCGGCGAGCCGGCTGTCCGTGATGGCCGCCACCGCCCAGTCGGTCAACACCGCCTTCGCCGAGATGGGCACCAAGGTCGACCTCTGCTCGATCGTGAACGCCGCGAAGGCGCTCGACGTGCATCCCGCCTCGAAGAGCAACGCCTGGGTGCAGACGCCGTCGCTGATCCTCGGGACGAACTACATCTCCCCGCTGACGATGGCGACCGCGTACGCGGGCATCGCCGACAACGGCACGGTGTGCACGCCGGTCGCGATCGACCGCGTCGTCAACGCCGACGGCACCGACCACAAGGTCAGCAAGACCACGTGCACGCAGGGGCTGAAGCCGGACATCGCCGCGGGCGTGACCTACGCGCTGCAGGGCGTCATCAAGGGCGGGGGAACCGCCGCGAGCGCCAACCCGTACGACGGCACCCCGATCATGGCGAAGACGGGAACCACCGACAACTCGCTGGAGAACTGGCTGATCACATCCACCACCAAGGTCGCCACCGCCACCTGGGTCGGGAACGTGTCCGGCTCCACTCCGCTGCGATCGCTGTCCTTCAAGGGGGTCGGCGGCGGCAACGTGAAGTTCTCGATCGCCAAGCCGATCCTCAAGGCGGTGAACGCGCTGTACGGCGGAGACGCCTTCACAAAGCCGACGAGCGCGGTGCTCTACGGGCAGCAGATCACGATGCCGGATGTGACGGGCAAGGCGCCGGACGTCGCGCAGAAGCTGCTCGAGGGGCTCGGCCTCGACGTCGCCGTCGACCCGACACCCGTGGCCAGCGACCAGCCCGCGGGCACGATCGCGGCCAGCGACCCGACGGCGGGGACCGAGCTCGAGGACGGGGACACGGTGACGCTGACGGTGAGCAACGGGCAGGGGGGTCAGGCCACGGACAACCCGGCTCCCGGTGGCAGCAGCAGCACACCGACGCCGACGCCGCCGGGCAAGAAGAAGGGCGGCTGACCCGCCCGCCCGCCCGGTTCGATCAGGCGGCCCCGACCCTGTCGCCCTGCCAGGCGGCGAGGATGAGCGCCCGCAGCGCGTTCGACCGCTCGGCGAAGGCGCGCTGGCGCCGGACATACTCGGCCTTGCCCTCCGGCGTCTCGATGGCGACGGGCTCGGCGCCCCAGGGGCGCATGTCGTAAGGCGAGGCCCGCATGTCGAGAAGCCGGATGTCGCGAGCCAGCTCGAAAGCGTCCAGCAGCAGCTCGCCGGGCACGAGCGGGCCGAGCTTCATCGCCCACTTGTAGACGTCCATGCCCGCGTGCAGGCATCCCGGCTGCTCCAGCTCGGGCTGCGTCTCGCGTGTCGGCGCGAAGCGGTTCAGCGGGACCGCGTCGGGGGTGAAGAAGCGGAACGCGTCGATGTGGGTGCACCGCAGTTCGTGCGACTCCACCACCGCATCCGTCGCCTCCCGGCCGAGCCGCAGCGGAACGGGATGCCGGTGCTCGTCCTGCCGGTAGACCATCGCCCACTCGTGCAGACCGAAGCAGCCGAACCGGCCGGGTCGCGCAGCGGTCGAGCGGAGGATGCGCTCCACCCCGCGCACGAGCGGCGCCTTCTCCCGCTCCAGGGCGGCGTGGTCGACGGCCAGCGATCCGGGCGTCGACCCTGCCGTGTACCAGCGCCAGGCGGAGCGCGCATCCCGGTCCGCCCCCTCCAGCTCGACGCCCGGTCCGGGGTGCCAGCGCCGCAGCTGCGCGGGGGAGTAGGAGTAGTAGGTGAACAGGAAGTCCCAGACCGGGTGCTTCTCGCCGCGGGACGCCCGCTCACGGTGGGCGGCCGTCAGGGCATCGGCCCGCTCGGCGTGCGCGCGCTCGCGCGAACGCCAGTCCGGCTCCGCCAGCCGGGTGGGCGGCAGCGTCGGGCGCTCGAGGGAGGTCAGGGTCACCCTTCGAGGATACGTTCCAGCGGGTTGTCGCGGAGCTTCCGCTGCACCCCGCCGTCGACGAGCCGGCGGGCCGACGTGTCCGGCTTCCGCTCGGCCTGGTCGGCGACGCACGAACCGAACTCGGCCGCCAGCTCCAGCCGCGGGAACGCTGTCACGACCTCGCGGAGGAACTCCGCGGGGAGCTCGCCGTCGCGCGCACCCGAGATGTCGAGCGCGGTCGCGATCTCGAGCAGGTGACCCTCGACATCCATAGCCGGGTCGACCTCCGGCCAGTTGTGCCGCACGATGACCTCGTGGGCGCGCACGCGTCGGTCGGCAGGCCAGCCGGCGCCCGCGGTGAGGGCGATGGCGACGTGACCGGCGGCATCCTCGTAGGCGAGGGTGTTGTTGTCGAACTCCGGGACGATGCCCAGGTCGTGGAGCAGCGCGGAGACATAGAGCAGCTCGTGGTCGGGGGTGAGGCCGCGCACCGTGGCGAACGCCTCGGCCCACAGCCACGACCGCTGCACGTGGTTCAGCAAGGACGGCGAGTGGTACGCGGTCGCGATCTCGAGGGCGGCACGGGAGGCGGCGGTGTCGGGGCGGGGGACGTCGGCGATGCGCATGTGCTCATCCTGCCGGATGCGGGCGGCCTGCGGGCCGGGCGTGCGGGGAACGCGGGGCCGGAGGTCGCCCGGGGCGGACGAGGGAACGGAGGCGGTTCGGGAGGCGATGAGCCCGAGCGCCTCCGTTTCCCGCCGTCTCCGCCCGGGACGGGCCGGAACGCCTCCCTTTGCGCCAGATCGCGGCCCGGGAGGCTGCGCCCCGAGCGCCGCGGTGCGTCGGTGAGAAACGGAGGACATCCTGCCGGACACGCCGAGTGGATGCGGGAAACGGAGGAGGGACCGGGCCGCAGGGCCGGCAGCACCTCCGTTTCGGTGCGGCGAGCGGCCGGCCGGCCGGCGCCTCAGCCCGCGGGGTGCAGCACCGCGATGCCGGTCGGCGGCGCGGTGTCCGCCGTCTCGAGCAGCTGCGCGGCCTCGGCGAAGCCGACGGCCCCGCCGACCAGCTGCTGCGGGTTCAGCCGACCGGAGGCCACGAGGTCGAGCATCTCGGGGTAGGCGGCCGCGGCCATGCCGTGGCTGCCCAGGATCTCGAGCTCCCATCCGATGACGCGGTCCAGCGGCAGCTCGGGGACGGCGGTCGCGAGCAGCCCGACCTGCACGTGGCGGCCGAGCCGGCGGAGCGACCGGACGGCCGTCGTCGCCGTGTCGGGCGAGCCGACGGCATCGATCGTCGCGTCGGCGCCTCCGCCGGTCAGCTCCCGCACCCGGTCGTCCGTGTCCGGTGCGGCGACGACCGTGTGCTCCGCTCCGAGACGCGCGGCCAGCTCCAGCGCCGCGGTGGAGCGGTCGACGGCGACGACGCGCGCGCCGAGCGCGGAGGCGACCATCACGGCGCTCAGCCCGACGCCGCCGGCGCCGTACACGGCGAGCCAGTCGCCGGGCCGGATGCGCGCACGGGCCGTCACCGCCCGGTACGCCGTGGCGAACCGGCAGCCCAGGCTCGCGGCCGCATCGGCGGAGAGGCCGTCCGGCACCCGCACCAGGTTGGTGTCCGCCGCGCGGACGGCGACGAGCTCGGCGTGCGATCCCCAGTGCGTGAAGCCGGGCTGGGTCTGCTGCGGGCAGACCTGCGCCTGCCCGGCGCGGCACCACTCGCACGCGCCGCATCCGTTGACGAACGGCGCGGTGACGCGGTCGCCCGGCCGCCAGCGGGTGACGCCGGCGCCGACGGTCTCGACGACCCCGGCGAACTCGTGGCCGGGCACGTGCGGAAGGGCCACGGAGTCGTCGTGGCCCGCCCAGGCATGCCAGTCGCTGCGGCAGAGGCCGGACGCCTCGACCCGGATGACCGCGCCGCCGTCCGGGACGGCCGGGTCCGCAACCTCCGCGACCTCCACCGGTCCGCCGAAGCGCTCGTAGTACAGGGCTCTCACGTGTCCTCCCGGGTCAGTGCGGCGACGGCGGCGAGGTCGGCCTCCGCCCAGTCCAGCTCGTGGAGACGCCGGACCGGCATCCAGAGCAGCTCGTCGTGGTCGGTGCTCTCGACGGGTGCGTCGCCGTCGAGCCGGCAGTCGTAGCAGGCGAGGTCGATCGCCCGGCCGCCGTTTCTCTCGGTCACGGTGCGGTCGAGCAGCGCACCGACGTGGATGCGCACCCCGAGCTCCTCCGCGATCTCGCGGGCGAGCGCGGCTTCCGGGGACTCGCCGGTCTCGACCTTGCCGCCGGGGAACTCCCACCGGCCGGCGGCATCCCTCCCGGGAGCACGGCGGCAGGACAGCACGCGGTCGCCGTCGCGGACGACGGCCGCGACGACGACGAGGGGCTGCACCACTCCATCCTGCCCTGCGCGGGGAGGGGGCAGGACACCGCTAGCATCCAGGTATGTCGCAGAGCGCGCCCGTGCGACGGCCGACGGCCGTCCTCGGCCTGGCCGCGAGCCTCCTGGCCCAGCTGGCCATGATCGTCGTGGGCGTGTGGCTCTACGTCGATGAGGGTGACGATGGCACGACGCTCGGGCTCCTCGCCATCTGGTGCGGGATCGGCACTCTCTACCTGATCGTCGTTTTGATCGTGCTGGGTCGTGTCGCTCGGCGCCCGGCGCCTCCGGGCGGTCGGCTGTCCCCCTGGGAAACGGGACGCCTCGCCCGCATCGTGTCATGGTCGGCCACGGTGTTCTCGAGCCTGATCGGGCTGGCGGCCGCAATCCAGGTGCTCGGATTGCACAACGACCCCGAGGTCGGGACCGCTACCGACGTCGTCGGCGTGTGGTCGATGCTCCTCGCGTGGGGCTTCCTGCACTGGGGCTTCTCGCAGATCTACTACCAGCGCTACTTCGCCGCGGCCGAGCCGATGCTGCGCTTCCCGCATCCCGACGGTGCACCCGCGCCGGTTCCGCGGTTCGTCGACTTCGTGTACTTCGCCTTCACCATCGGAACGACGTTCGCGGCGTCGGACGTGGAGGTGCTCAGCACCCGCATGCGGTGGACCATCGTCTGGCACTCCGTGCTGAGCTACTTCTTCAACGGGCTGATCATCGTGCTCGCGCTGAACACGATCATGTCGGGCGCGCGGTAGCCGTCAGAGCAGGGTCTCGACGCCGATCCGCACCCGGTCGCCGAGCTCGACGCCCTCCGCCCGGCGCACGGCGCCCTTGATCGGAACCACGTACGTGCCGTCCGCCTGCGGGAAGATCGACGTCGCCCAGCGCGAGCCGCCCAGCGTCACCGACACCTTGACGGAGTCGAAACCGGCGGGTGGATGCGGCTGCAGCCGGATCTCCTCGGACACCTCCGGCGGCAGCTGCGCGAAGACCCACAGCTCCCGGCGGGAGGCCCAGCGGAACAGCTCCGCCTCGAACTCGTAGCGATAACCGGCCATATCCGCCAAGCTACCGGTGAAGCGCCCGGGCGAGAAGAGCGCCGCGGCGGAGCGGAGGAGTCGGCATGGCGGCACGTCCAGGATCGGTCACGTTCGTGGCCGTCCTCACCTACATCAACGGCATCCTGAACGTCGTCGGCGGCGTCATCCTGCTGATCGCGCGCGATCAGGTGGCCGCGCCGACGGGCGGCGGGGTCGCCGGCGTCACCACGGCGGCGATCGTCTCGATCCTGCTCGGCGTGATCGTCATCATCGTGGCCCGTGGTCTGCTCCGCGGGAGCTCCGGCGCGCGCGTGGTGGTCACGGTCGTCATGATCGTCGACATCCTCAACGGCGTCCTGCTGCTCTTCACCAACCAGGTGGCGAGCGGCGTTGTGCAGATCCTGTGGTCGCTGCTCATCGTGGTCCTGCTGTTCACGCGCCGGGCGAACGGGTTCTTCGCGGGCCGCTGAATCCCGGGGGCCGATCGGCCAGAATGGGAGGACGGCGTCGTACGGCGCCGGATTCGAGGAGTCCCATGCGCTGGCCGAAGTGGTTCCGCAGGCGCGTCGAGAAGACGACGCGCACGCGTCCGTTCGACGAGCACGCCCTGCCCGAGCCGGTCGCGCCCACGCTCGAGCAGTCCGTCGAGGAGGGCATGCTGCTCGCGGAATACGCCACGCGCATGGCGGTCAAGAACCACATCGTCGTGGACACCATCCAGTACGGCACCGCGTACGACCCGGCGATGCACGCCATGGAGGCGGCGGCGATGCTGCGCGAGCTGGCCTCCGAGCAGGGAGTCGCGGCCGGGCGCATCGAGGAGGAGCTGGAGGCGGCCGAGAAGCTGAGCGGCGACGCCGAGCACCCCCACGACTACCGCCGGGTGGATGCGGACAACCTGCGGTTGCGGCGGGATGCGGCCATCCGGCTGGCGGCGGCGCTGCGGGCGAAGGCGGACTCGGAGGAGGAGCTGCTCGCCCTCGTCGAGCGCGGGCGTCAGGACGCCTGGGACGAGGTCGGCCGTGCCATCGAGGCAGGTCTCGACGCGTTCTCGGGGGCGGAGGCGCTGAAGGCGGACTACGAGCGGGAGAAGCCGGCCCGGCTGAAGCTGCTCATCTGGCGCGACCTCGCCCGCCTGGAGGAGGAGCGCACCGGCTACTGACGGCCGCGCAGGCTCACCGGCGGCACCAGATCGCCGACCTCCGACCGCACCCAGATATCGCCCGTCCGCCGTTTCTCGGCGCGCGTGCTGAAGCGGTAGAGGAACATGCGGGCGCGGATGGCGCGCGGCGGCTCCCCGTCGAAAGGATCGCACCGCAGCAGCTTCAGGGTCGGCGTGTCCGCCTCCAGCAGGCGCAGCAGGAGCACCTCGAACCAGGGCGAGTCGCGCGAGCCGAGGGCGAGGAACCACATCAGCCAGTCGAGCCGCAGGTGGTACGGCGCGAACTGCCTGGGCAGTCGGCGAACGTCGCCGGGTTTGCCCTTGAAGCCGTACTCGAGCCAGTGCGCGCCCGGGTCGGACGGGTCGTCCGCCGTCCCCTCCACGACCACCTCGTACCGTTCCTTCGTCACGCTCCCGAAGGCTCCGTAGGCGTTCACCAGGTGCCAGCGGTTGAAGCTCGCGTTCATCAGCTGGCGGCGTGCGAACAGGTTCTTCAGCGGCGGCCAGCTGAGCACCACCAGGAAGACGGTCACCGCGACCGCGACGAGGGCGTACCAGAGCGGCACGTCGGAGGCGCCGATCCCGCCGACGTCCGCCCCGCCGAAGAGCCACGAGAACACCGGGTCGCTGATGCCGGCGAACGCCAGCACGATCGTGATCCAGTTCAGCCACGCGAAGTTGCCCGTCAGCACCAGCCACAGCTGCGTGAGGATCATCACGGCGGCTGCGACGCTCGCGACCGGTTGCGGGAAGAACAGGAACCACGGAACGACCAGCTGCGCGACATGGTTGCCGAGCACCTCCAGCCGGTGGAACCACTTCGGCAGCAGGTGCGCCGTGCGGCTGAGCGGATTCGGCATCGGCTGGGTCTCGTGATGGTAGAACAGCGCCGTGAGGTCGCGCCACGACCGGTCGCCGCGCATCTTGATCATCCCGGCGCCGAACTCCAGCCGGAACACCAGCCAGCGGACGAAGAAGACGATGGTGATCGGGGGAGCGGTGTCCCACGCGCCCAGGAAAGCGACGACGAACCCGGCCTCGCAGAGCAGGCTCTCCCAGCCGAAGCCGTAGAAGGTCTGCCCGACGTTCACGATCGAGAGGTACAGGAACCATACGATCAGGAACACCGGGACGAAGACGTACGTCGGGGTCGGCTGGAGCACCCCGGCGACGATGAGCGCGGAGAGCACCGCGCCCGTCCAGGCCACCGTGCGCAGCAGCCGGTCCGAGTAGCGCCGGCGGAAGAGCGTCGGCTGCTTCCTGGCGTAGGGATGCCGCAGGAAGCGTCGTACGGGCAGGAGCCCGTTGTCGCCGAGCAGCGCAGGGAACTGGTTCACCGCGGACACGAACGCGACCAGGTACAGCGCGGCCACACCGCGCTCGAGGATCTCACGCGCGATCGTGTAGTCGTCGCCGGCCAGCCAGGCGGTCAGCCACGCCGGGAATTCCACCGGCACCACCCCCGTCGTCGAACGCCATCACCGTACGCCGCCCGCGGCGGCGCGACGAGTCCCCGGTGACCTCAGAGCGGGACGGATGCGGACTCGGCGACGCCGAACAGCTGGCCCGGGTAGCGGAGCCCGTCGAAGTACCGGTTGGTGTGCGCGACGATCTGCTCGCCGGTGATCTCGACGCCGTCCCACTCGGTGTCCGTGGTCGTGTGGGCGTCGGAGACCAGCACGACGTCGTAGCCGCGCACGGCCGCGCTCTGCGCCGTCGTGCGCACGCAGTAGTCGCTCTGCGCGCCCGTGACGACCAGGCGGCCGACGTCGAGGCGCTCCAGCACTTCGTCCAGGTCGGTGTCGGCGAAGGCGTCGCGGTAGTGCTTCAGGATGCGCCGCTCGCCCTCGGATGGGACGAGTCCGTCGGCGAGCTGCCACGGTTCTGAGCCCTCCTCCATCCCGTCCTCCTCGTGCTGCACCCACACCACCGGCGTCCCCGCCGCGCGGGCGCGGTCGACGAGCTGCCGGACGCGCGCGAGAACGCCGTCGGCGTCGAAGCACCCGGGCAGGACGCCCTTCTGGAGGTCGATGACGAGCAGGGCGGAGGGCACGGTGTCGGTCACGTCACCATCCTGCCAGCGCCGGCGCGTCGAGGCGCGGCGTCAGGCCGCGAGCTCGGCGTCCAGCCGGATCGGCCGGTGGTCCGACGCCCCGGCGGGCAGCACATCCACCCGCTCGATCTCGAAGCCGGTCGACGTGACGAAGTCGAAGTAGCCGGAGAAGAACTTGTAGCGCAGGTAGGTCGGCTGCGTCGTGCGCTTGAGCGTGTACCCGGAGGTCGTGAGGTGCCGCTCCAGGCCGCGGATGAACCACGGGTAGTTGAAGTCGCCGACCATCACCGCCGGGGTGCCGGGGGCGAGGGAGCGCATCCCGTCATGGGCCGCCGCGATCTGCTTGCGCCGCAGCGAGTTCAGGGCGGTGAGCGGAGCGGCGTGGAACGACCCGACCAGGATCTCCTCGCCGTTGTCGCGGTCGCGCAGGTGCACGGCGAGCAGCCGCTCGTTCGCCGGAGCGAGCACCCGGTCGTGCAGCGACTTCTGCACGGCGAAGACCTGGCTGTGCAGGATCTCGTAGCGGTCGTCCCGCACGTAGATCGCGAGTCCGAGGCGGTTGGCCCTGGTCGTGTCGGCGAGCACCAGGTGGTGCAGGCGCTCGGGAAGGGCGTCGCTGTCGCATTCCTGCAGGCACAGGACGTCGACGTCGTACGCCTCTGCGATGCCCGTCAGCTCCCCGCTCGCGGCGTGCTTGCGGAGGTTGTAGCTCACGATCCTCAGGGTCATGCACCTCTTCTCGAAGGACCTCGATCGCGGGCGGCACGGATGCGCGCCCGCTCTGCCATTCTGGCCCACTTGTGAGACCGCTCAAGCGACGACGTGTGATCCCACAAGGAATTCACATCGCGGACACCGGCGGTTCGGGCGGTACGGTGGTCGCATGGCAGGCGGCGCTGTAGTCCTCACGGTCCCCGGTCCCGATGGCGACCGAGAGGTGCGGATCTCGAGCCCCGAGCGGGTGATCTTCCCCGAGGCCGGCATCACGAAGCTCGATCTGGCCACCTACCTCGTGGAGGTCGGCGAGGCGTTCGTGCGCGCCAACGGCGACCGCCCGGTGTCGCTGCAGCGCTTCCCGGACGGGATCGACGGCGAGCAGTTCTTCTCCAAGAACCCGCCGCGCGGTGTGCCGGAGTACGTGCGCTCCGTCACCGTCACGTATCCGAGCGGACGCTCGCATCCCCAGCTCGTGATCGACGAGCCGGCGGCGGCCGTCTGGGCCGCGCAGATGAACACGGTGGTGTTCCACCCCTGGCCGTCGCGGGCGGAGGACTCCGACAACCCCGACCAGCTGCGCATCGACCTCGACCCGCAGCCGGGCACCGGGTTCGCCGACGCCGTCCCCGCCGCGATCGAGCTCAGGGACGTGCTCCGGGAGGCCGGGCTCACCGCGTTCATCAAGACCTCCGGCAACCGGGGGCTCCACGTCTTCGCGCCCATCGTCGCCGAGCGGGAGTTCCTCGACGTGCGGCACGCCGTGATCGCGGCGGCCCGCGAGCTCGAACGGCGGATGCCCGACCACGTCACCACGGCCTGGTGGAAGGAGGAGCGCGGGGAGCGGATCTTCGTCGACTTCAACCAGGCGAACCGCGACCGCACGATGGCGGGCGCGTACAGCCCGCGCGCGCTGCCGCACGCCTCCGTCTCCGCCCCGATCACCTGGGACGAGCTGGAGCATGTCGACCCGCGCGACTTCACCGTGCTGACCATGCCGGAGCGCCTGCGCACCGTCGGTGACCCGTGGGAGGACTTCGGCGCGGATCCCGGGACGATCGACGTGCTGCTCGGCTGGTGGGAGCGCGACCTGTCGGACGGCCTCGGGGAGCTGCCGTTCCCGCCCGACTACCCGAAGATGCCGGGGGAGCCGCCGCGCGTGCAGCCGAGCCGCGCGAAGAAGGCGTAGCGGGTCCCGTTCCGCCTCCGCTCCCGCCGGAGATCCGTCGTCGACCGCTGCGGCGGCGTCAGGTCAGGACGTCGCCCAGGTCGTACGCGATCGGCCGGTCGAGCTGCTCGAAGGTGCACGATCGCGCCTCGCGGTCGGGACGCCAGCGCTCGAACTGCGCGGTGTGCCGGAAGCGCATCCCCTCCATCTGGTCGTACCGCACCTCGAGCACGCGCTCGGGCCGCAGCCGGACGAACGACACGTCCTTGCTTCCCGAGAAGCGGCTCCGGTCGGTCTCGCCGGTGACAGCGGCGCCGCTCTCGTCGCGCTCCACCAGCGGCTCCAGCTCGTCGATGAGGGAGAGCCGCTTCGCGTCCGTGAACGCCGAGACGCCGCCCACGTTGCGCAGCTGGCCGTCGTCGCCGTAGAGCCCGACGAGCAGGGAGCCGACGCCTCGCCCGCTGGTGTGGATGCGGTACCCGAGCGCGACGACGTCGGCGGTGCGGTGGTGCTTGATCTTGAGCATCGTCCGCTTGTTCGGCGCGTACGGACCGGCGAGCGGCTTCGCCACCACCCCGTCCAGCCCGGCGCCCTCGAACTCGACGAGCCAGCGGCGGGCGAGGTCGACGTCCGTCGTGGTGCGGGTCAGCTGGAGCGGCGCGGGCAGGTCGCCCGCTAACTCCTCGAGCGCCGCGCGGCGGTCGGCGAACGGCCGGTCGACGTACGACTCGTCGCCGATCGCGAGCAGGTCGAACGCGACGAACGTCGCCGGTGTCTGCTCCGACAGCAGGGTCACGCGGCTCGCGGCCGGGTGGATGCGCTGCGACAGCGCCTCCCAGTCCAGCCGCTGCGCCCCGGCCGGCCCGGTGGGCACCACGATCTCGCCGTCGAGCACGCACGGGCCCGGCAGGAGATGGCGGAACGCCTCCACGAGCTCGGGGAAGTAGCGCGTCAGCATCTTCGAGCCGCGGCTGCCGATCTCCACCGACTCCACGGCGCCGTCGCCCTCGGCGTAGACGATGGCCCGGAAGCCGTCCCACTTCGGCTCGTAGCTGAGACCGCCCGCCACGCTGTCGGGCTCGGGGACGGCGGGAACCGCCTTCGCGAGCATCGGGGCGATCGGGGAGGAGGCGGAGGGGAGCATGCTCCGATCATGCCGCGAACGACCGACCTCGGGAAGGGATGCGGTGCCCCGTGCACATGCTGAGGATGCCGTCGGAGCCGTTGGTTCTGAGGTTAGGCTCACCTATACTCGATCGCGAGATGTACCGTCCCGATCACGCCACCCACACCGCCACGACCGCGCACCACGACGACCGCGTGCAGTTCCTGGTCGTCGGCGACGAGTCCTCGCTCACCGAGCTGGAGGCAGAGCTCGCGCTCCTTCCGCTGTGCGCGCGGGGCCGGGTGTTCGTCGAGGTCGGAGACGAGTCGCAGATCGCCCCGCTCGCGACGCCGATGCGCATGACCGTCACCTGGCTGGTCCGCTCGCGCCGGAGCGGACGCCCCGGCACCGGTGAGCTGTGCGCCCGCGGCGAGGCAGGCGCGCGCGCCGTGCGCGCCTGGTGCGACGAGATGCTGTGCGACGGTCCGGGTGAGACCCGCGCGATCGTCACCGGCGGATTCGCGCTCGCCACCGAGGTGCGCGACCACCTCGTCCACGCGGTCGGCATGTCCGCCGACGCGGTGGCGGCGCCCTCCTTCCGCTGACATCGGTCAGCTGGTTGACGCGACACGCCGTGATGCGCCCGCCTCGCACGGCGTGTTGCGTCAACTCGGCGCTCAGGCCGGGACGTCCAGCCCCACCAGCGCCTCGCTCGCGGCCCACAGGTCGCGCCCGAGCTGCGCGTTCCGCGCCTGCGGATTGACGCGGCCGTTCGCCGTCAGGCGGTCGAAGTACGTCCCGCTCGGCGCGCCGACGCGCGCGGGGCCGGCCAGGAAGAGCAGGGGAGCGGCCCCCGCGGCGACGGGGATGCCGAAGCTGCTCCGCGTCACCAGGTGGCCGAAGCGGATGAGCGGCGACGAATTGCCGAAGTTGGTCGCGATGGTTCCCGGATGGAACGAGTAGGCGGTCACGCCCGTCCCGGTCAGGCGCTCGGCCAGCTCGGCGGCGAACAGGATGGTCGCCAGCTTCGCCGTGCCGTACGCGCGCCAGCCGCCCTGCCAGGGGCGGCGTTCCCAGTCCAGGTCGTCCACGCGGAGATTCCCGAAGCGGTTGGCGAGGCTCGCCGTGGAGACGACCCGCACATCCCGTCCGGTCGCCGCGGTCTCGACGAGCCGGGGGCGCAGCAGTGCGGTCAGCAGGAAGGGCGCCAGGTGGTTGGCCTGGATGGTGCGCTCGTGCCCGTCCACCGTGAGCTCGCGGTCGTGGTAGAGCCCGCCGGCGTTGTTGGCGAGCACGTCGATCGTCTCGTACCGGTCGAGCAGGGCGGCCGCGAGAGACCGGACGTCGTCCAGGCGCTCGAAGTCGGCGAGGAACGGCGTCGCACCGATCCGCTCGGCGACCGCGCGCGTGCGCTCCGGGTTGCGGCCGACCACGGCGACCTCGTCCCCGCCGGCCTTCAGCTGTTCGGCGGCGACGGCGCCGATGCCGGAGCTCGCCCCCGTGATCACGATGGTGCGCGTCATCGGTACCCGCCCTTCTCGAGGCCCGCCTCGATCTCGAATCGGTTGCGGAGCGGATCGCGCCCCGCGAGGAAGTAGAGCAGCGGGAACAGCATCCCGTACCGCTGCCATTGCCGTTTGTGGACCGCCTCGTGCTCGAGCACGTCGTCGGTGACGTTCTGGTCGGTCAGGTAGACGCCGCCGACGCACGAGCCGCCGCGCCCGAAGGTCGCCTTCGGCATGCCGCGGAACACGGTCAGCCCGGCGCGGCGCTCGATGCGCCCGGTGCTCCAGAGGAAGCCCCAGGTCAGGCCGACCGCGGTCGCGTACAGGTATCCGGCGCGGCTCAGGGGCGAATCGAGCAGGATGCGCCCGAGCGGCCCGCGGTCGAAGCCGCTCACTTCTCGGGTCTTCCGTAGGTCTCCAGCAGCCGCAGCCAGACCTCGCTGACCGTCGGGTACGAGGGGACGGCGTGCCAGAGGCGGTCCAGCGGCACCTCCCCGACCACGGCGACCGTCGCCGAGTGCAGCAGCTCGCCGACATCCTGACCCACGAAGGTCACGCCGAGCACGACCCCTCGGTCCTCGTCGACGACCATGCGGGCCTTGCCCTCGTAGCCGTCGGCCACGACGTGCGCCCCGGCCACGCTGCCGATGTCGTAGTCGACGACACGGATGCGGTAGCCGGCCTTCTCCGCCCGTGCGGCGGTGAGCCCGACCGACGCGACCTCCGGGTCGGTGAAGGTGACCTGGGGGACCGCCTGGTGGTCGGCCGTCGCGACGAAGGCGCCCCACGGCTCCAGCGAGACGTCGTGTCCGTGCGCGCGGGCGGCGATGGCGTCGCCCGCCGCACGCGCCTGGTACTTGCCCTGGTGGGTGAGCAGCGCGCGGTGGTTCACGTCGCCGACGCCGTAGAGCCAGCCGCCGTCGACCGGGCGGCCGTCGGCTCCGAGCACGCGCATGCTGTCGTCGACGTCGAGCCAGGCGCCGTCCTCGAGACCGAACGCGTCGAGCCCGATGCCGAACGTCCGGGGGAGGCGGCCGGTGGCGACGAGGAACTCGTCCGTCTCGAGCACGCTGCCGTCGTCGAGGCGGATGCGGAAGCCCTCGTCCTCCGTGCGCTCCACCTGCTCGGCGCCGGAGTAGAGGTGCAGGGTGACGCCGAGCTTCTTCAGCGACTCGACGACCATCTCGCCGGCGAACGGCTCGTCGCCGGTCAGCAGTCCGCTGCGCGCGATGAGGTGCACCTGGGTGCCGAAGCCGGCGTAGGCGGTGGCCATCTCGGTGGCGACGACGCCCCCGCCCAGGATGGCCAGGGAGACCGGGACGCGCTGGGCGCTCGTGGCCTCACGGCTCGACCACGGCTCGCTCTCGCGCAGCCCCGGGATATCGGGCATCAGGGCGGCGGACCCGGTGGAAACCGCGACCGCGTGCTTCGCGCGCAGCACGGTGACCGTTCCGTCCTCCGCCGTGACGGTGACCTCGCGCGGGGCGGTGATGACGCCCCAGCCGCGCTCCAGGTCGATCCCGGCGCCGGTCAGCCATTCGACCTGGCCGCTGTCGTTCCAGTTGCTGGTCATGTCGTCGCGCCGCTTGAGCACGGCCGCGACGTCGAGCGGACCGGTGACCGCTTCCCGCGTCCCTCCGACCTTCTGGGCGGCGCGCAGCAGCGCTCCGCTCCGCAGCAGTGTCTTGGAGGGCATGCACGCCCAGTAGGAGCACTCGCCGCCGACGAGCTCGGACTCGACGATCACCGTCCGCAGACCGCCCTGGACCGCTCGGTCGGCGACGTTCTCGCCGACGGCGCCCGCTCCCAGCACGATGACGTCGTAGTCCTTGATCTCGCTCATGTCTTCTCCCTGCCGCCTGCCGGCCGCCTTCGATCGTGTGTCGGATGTGTGTCGTGTGATGCGTGGTCGTCGTCCGTGGAGTTCGTCGCGCGCTCTGGATCGGATGGCTACCGCCCGACGAACCGCGCCTCCGTGCGGGTCAGGAACGCCTCCATGCCGATCCGGGCGTCCTCGCTGCCGACCAGCCGCACGAGGGCCGGCTGCAGCTCGGCCTCCGCCGCGGCGTCGCCGTCGCGCACGGCGCGCTTCGCGTTGGCGAGCGCGGCCTGGACCGCCAGGGGCGCCTGCGCGGCGATCCGCTCCGCGAGCTCGAGGGCCCGGTCGAACTGCTCGCCGTCCTCGACGACCTCCTGCACCAGGCCGATGCGGTGCGCCTCGGCGGCGTCGAACAGGTCGCCCGTGAGGATGTACCGCATCGCGTTGCCCCAGCCCACCGCGCGGGGGAAGCGGAGCGTGGCGCCGCCGAACGGCAGGATGCCGCGGGTGACCTCGATCTGCCCGAACCGGGTGCCGCGGGCGGCGACCGCGATGTCGGAGGCGAGGATGAGCTCGATGCCGAGCGTGAGGCACGTGCCCTGCACGGCGATGACGACGGGCTTGCTGAGCGGTGTGCCGGAGACCTGCCAGGGGTCGATGCCGTCCTCGTCCACGAAGGAGAGGCCGTCTCGGCCGATCCGCGGGCCGAGGTCGGCGAGGTCGAGGCCGGCGGTGAAGTGCTCGCCGACGGCGTGCACCAGGCCGACGCGCAGGTCGGGGTCGCGTTCCAGCTCTCCGTACGCCAGCGCGAGCCGGCTCAGCAGCTCGAAGTCGGCGGCGTTGCGCTTCTCGGGCCGGTTCAGGCCGATCAGCAGCACGTGTCCGCGCCGTTCGGTCAGGATCTTGGGCTCGCTCATGGCTCCCAAGCTACCGCGCCCCGTCCGAGCCGGCCGGGGCCTGCGACGCGGTCGGGCCGGTCAGCGCCCCGAGGATGCGGAGGATGACCGGGAGGTCGTGCGCCGCGGCGTCAGGGTTCTCCGGCGCGAACTCCATGAGGCCCGCCCCGGCGAGCTCGAACCGGCGGCGGAGCGCACGGATCGCCTCGGTGAGGCGCTCCGGGAGCACGCCGAACGGCTCGGGGTAGCCGATCCCGTCGATGGCGGACGGGTCGAGCACATCGAGGTCGATGTGCACGTACACCGCCGTCGCTCCGGTGGCCGCCACGGCGTTCACGATCGCCTCCGGGTCGTCCAGCTCGCCGGGGGAGACGACACGGATGCCGTTCTGCTCCACGAAGGCGGACTCCCCGTCGTCCAGTGCTCTGACGCCGGCGAGGACCAGCTGGGCGGGTGCGAGCCGCGACTCCCCGGCGGACGCGAGCCCATCGGGCCCGTCGCCGAGGAGCGCCCGCAGCACCATGCCGTGGAAGGCGCCGGACGGCGACGAGTCGACGTCGTTGAGGTCGCCGTGGGCGTCGAACCACACCACCGCCACCGACCCGGGTGGATGCGCGGCGAGCGCGTGCTGGACGGGCGCGAGCTCCGCCCCGCAGTCGCCGCCGACCGTGACGACCGGTGCCTCCAGCAGGGCGAGCTCGGCCTCGGTCGCCTCGCGGACCGCCGCGAGGGACGAGAACCGGTTCACCCCGCTGCCCAGCGACTCGCCCGCGGCGGCCGGCACCGGCACCTGGTGGGTGCGGGCGCCGGGGAGGTCGCCGCGGATGGCGTCGGCGCCGTCGATCAGGCGCATGGCCCGCGACGACCCCGACCCCTGCCACTGCGGGACGACGAGGAAGGACGCGCCGCTCACCCCTGGGCGCCCGAGGTCACGGCCCCCTGCGACCCTCCGCCGGACTTGAGCGCGGCGAGCCTGGCCTCCACCTCGGTCAGCTCGCCGAGGTCGTCGAGCTGCTCGAACTGCGCGTCGAGGCTCGAGGCGGCGAGCTCCTGCGCGCCCCGGACCTTGGCCTCCTCGCGGCGGATCTTCTCCTCGAAGCGTGCGACCTCGCTCGTGGGATCCATGATGTCGACGCTCTTCACGGCATCCATCACCTGGGCCTGCGCCTGGGCGCTCTTCGCGCGGGCGATCAGCTCGGAGCGCTTGCTCTTCAGCTGCTCCAGCTTCTCCTTCATCGCGTTGAGGCCGGTCTTGAGCTTCTCGACCACCTCGGTCTGCGCGGCGATCTGTGGCTCCGCGGCCTTCGCCTCGTTCTCGGAGGAGATCTGCCGCTGCAGGGCGACCTTGGCGAGGTTGTCGAACTTGTCGGCGTTCGCGGCGTCGCCGGAGGCGCGGTACTGGTCGGCCTGCCGGCTGGCGGCGAGCGCCTTGTCGCCCCACTCGGCGGCGGCCTCCACATCTTCGCGGTGGTCGTCCTCGAGCAGCCGCAGGTTGCCGATCGTCTCGGCGATCGCGCTCTCGGCGTCGGCGATGCTGTTGGTGAAGTCGCGGACCATCTGGTCCAGCATCTTCTCCGGGTCCTCCGCCTGATCGAGGAGCGCGTTGATGTTCGCTCGCAACAGTTGCGAGATCCGTCCGAAGATGGACTGCTTCGCCATGTGCTCTTCCTTTCGCTCCCGCCCCCGTTGGGCGCTTGTGAGGTGTGTCCGGCGGTTCAGAACCGTCCGCCGCCACGTCGGCTGCGGGTTCCCCCGCCGCCGAAGCTTCCTGCGCTGAAGCCGCCGCCGCCGCTCCTGGTGCGGCTGCCGCCCCCGCCGAACCCGCCGCCGCCCCAGCTCCCGCCGCCGAATCCACCGCCGCCCATGCCGCCGCGCAGCACGGAGTCGATGAGGATGCCGCCGAGGATGGCGCCCATCGCCCCGCCGCCGCCGCGGCCGGAGGTGCCGCCGCCGAAGATGTCGCCGAGGCCCCCGCCCATCCCGCCGGGGTCGGGCTGGAAGCCGCCGACGTCCTGCTGGGCGAGCTGCGTCGCCTGGTCGGCGAGTTCGGCCGCGCGTTGCGCGAGGGCCAGGGCGGACACCGCATCCGTCGCCGCCGTCTGCTCGGCCTGGACGACGAGCCGGGCGGCCTCCGCCAGCCGTGTGCGGGCCTCGGCCCCGACGGCTCCGCGTCGTGCGGTGATGAAATCCTCGCACGCGGACACGCGCGCCTTCGCGGTCATCAGGGTCTGCTGCAGCGCCGACTGGGCGCGCTGCGCCTGTGCCCTGGCGTCGCGGACGCCCCGGAGGACGCCGTCGATCGAGCGGTTGGCGGCGTCGAGCCGCTGGGCGAGTTCGAGCGGGTTGACCCGGCCTGCGGACAGGGCCGTCTGGACATCGGTCACGGTCTGCTCCGTGCCGGCGACCGCGGCCGCGATGGCGCCGCCGGGGTCGCTGGTGCCGGCCAGGGCCCGCGCCTCCGCCAGATCGCTGCGGAGCTCGGCGAGCGTGCCGTCGAGCGACTGCTGCGCAGCGGTCAGGTCGGCGCCGAGCCGGTCGACCGCATCGAGGAGCAGACCCGCCTGGTCCGCCGACTCCTCCGCCGCGCGGACGCCGACGGCCGCGGCTCCGGCGTCGCCCGACGCCGCCTTCTGCGCCGCGCCCGCCAGCGCGGTGCCCGTGAAGTCGAGGCGCTGCGTCGCCTGGTCGATGTTGTCCCGGACGGTGCCGAGCGCGGCGTCGGTGTAGCGCTCGGCGAGCCCGTCGAGGGTGGCGCGCGTCGCCGCCAGCCGCTGCCGCAGCGCGGTGGCCTGCCCGGCGATCTCCGCACTCGCCTCGGGGATGCGCTTCTCGATCGACCGCAGCTCGTCGAAGGCATCGGCCTGCGCATCCAGCGCCTGGTTGGCGGTGGCGCAGAGCTGCACGATCCGGATGTTCCACTCGCGCCGCTGCTCGTCCGTGTCCGGCTCTGCGTCGTCGAGCCGCTGCTTCAGCGTGAACGCCTCGCGCAGCTGCCCCTTCGCCGTGTCGAGGGCGGACTGGAACGGCACCACCGCCTCCGCCCCGTACTGCGCTGTGGCGAAGCCGAGCTCCTCCTCGCTGGTGCGGATCGCGTCGTCGGTCTGCACCAGTGCGGAGCCCGCGCGTCGTTCGAGGTCGGCGAGGGAGATGGTCTGCAGCTCGCTCTGCGGAGTGGTGGGCCCCTCCGCCGCCTTCTTCTTCCGCGAGCCGCGCGAGCGCACCACCAGGAACACGACGAGCCCGATGACGAGGACGCCGATGACGAACACCCAGAAGAACGCCGCGCCGCCGCCCCCTCCGACCGCGTCGCCGAGCCCGTTGGCGGCAGCGACCGCCGCCCCGGTCCAGTCGCCGGCGTGGAGCTTGGGCTCGACGTCGTTCCGCTCGATCGCGTCGAGCTGGTCGGCGCTCACCGGGCCGTTGTCGTCTCCGGACAGGTAGTACGTGCGACCGTCGGTCGAGACGGCGAGCAGGTAGTCGCGCTGCCCGAGGCCGTTGCGCGCCGCCGTCTCGTTGGCCCAGTCCGCCGCCTCGGTCGGGTCGGTGAACCGGTCGACATAGACGACGTAGAGGTCGATGCGGTGGTCGTCGTACAGCTTCTTGGCGGCCGCCGCGATCGTGGCCTCCTGCGTCCCGCTGAGCACCTGCGCCTGGTCGACGACGTGACTCGGACCCAGATCGACCGGGTCCTGGGCGGAGGCCGGAGGCGCGGCGAGCAGCGCCGGCCCCACTACGAGCCCGAGCGCCAGCAGGGCTCCGGTCAGCAGACGTCGCAAGCGCATCCACCCACTCTCTCGGGTCCGGCTGATACCCAGCCGAGTCTATTGGTGCTCTCCGACAGTGTCACTGTTTCCGCCTGTTACGGCCACCCGTGCGCACGGCCGGGAGTGCTGCTGTGATGGTGTCAGCCGGTCGAGAGGAGGAGCGCATGCAAGAACAGCCGACCCTCGCCGTCGTCGAGGCCACGCGCTTCCGCCGTCACGATCCGGCCTATCACGACTACGTCCAGCTGCTCGTCGGCAATGTCATCGCCGAGGCGGAGGAACAGGGCTGGCGCGTCGACCGGCTTGCGGCCGACCGCGGGGCCGACGCGCTCCTGGCCGAGACGGAGACCGCCGACGCGGTCGTCATCGTCGGCGGGGAGGACATCCACCCCGACTTCTACGGCGGCCGGACCGGCTACGCCAACGAGTCGCGTCACCTCCCGGCGGCCGACGCGGCGCAGATCGCGCTGGTGCACGCCGCCCTGGTGCGCGGGACGCCGCTCCTCGGCATCTGCCGGGGGCTGCAGATCGTGAACGTCGCACTGGGCGGAACGCTGGTGCAGGACCTCGGCGAGGAGTGCGCCCACGTGAACCGCGGCGTCCCCATCCCGCAGGTGCTCACCACGCACACCGTGCGGGTCGATGCGGGCAGCCGGGCTGCAGACCTGCTCGGCGCCGGATCGCTCGAGGTGCGCAGCGCCCACCACCAGGCCGTGGATGCGCTCGGCGCCGACCTGCTCGTGACCGCCCGGTCGCACGACGGGCACGTCGAGGCGATCGAGCACGCCGACGCGCCGCTGCTCGCGGTGCAGTGGCACCCGGAGGACATCGCGGCGCCGGCCGGACAGCTCGCCGCGCTGCTCGGAGCGCTGCGGCTCGCCGCCCCGGCGCGCGAGGTGGTCGCTGCCTGAACCGCCCGCGCACTCCGCCCGCGCACTCCGGACGCGCCGCCCGCGCTCAGCCGCGGGGAGGACGCTCCGGCCAGCCCTGCTCGCCCAGCAGCGGAACGAACGCGACACCGCCGAGGTCCGTCTCGCGCACCGACCCGTCGTCGGCGCGCGTGAACAGCGCGAGATGCTGCGCGCCTCCCGGCCGGCCGACCGGCATCACCACCCGGCCGCCCGGCGCCAGCTGCGCCCACCAGGCATCGGGGACGTCCGGGCCGGTCGCCGCTGCGAGGATGACGTCGTACGGAGCACCGGACGGCCAGCCCAGCGTCCCGTCGCCGGTCACGACCTCCACCCGGTAGCCGAGCGCGTCCAGCGTCGCCGCGGCGCCCACCGCGAGGCCGGGATGCCGTTCGATGCTCACGACACGATGCCCGAGCAGCGACGCGACGGCCGCCGCGTATCCCGACCCCGTGCCGACGTCCAGCACCACGTCCTCCGGGCCGATCCGCGCGGCCTGCAGCATCAGCGCCACGATGTACGGCTGCGAGATGGTCTGGCCGTCGCCGATGGGCATCGGGTGGTCCTCGTAGGCGTACGGCGCCGCCGACGGCTCCACGAACAGGTGCCGGGGCACACGTCGCATCGCGTCGAGGACGCGCTGGTCCTCGATCCCGCGCGGGACGAGCTGCTGCTCGACCATCCGCGCCCTCTCGACGTCGCGATCGTTGTCCGTGAGGCTATTGAACCACCGCGGCCGGTCGCTCCTCCAGAGTGCGTCGCGCGGCAGCGAGGGCCGAACGGCCCGCGCCGGCGGACTCCAGCGCCAGGAGGGCGGCACCGAGGATGGGCGCTGCCGTGACGAGCTCCATGCGTGCCGCGGGCGCGCGTTCGGCGAGCAGCCGTTCGATGGTCCCGAGCAGCCGTTCGTCGCGGCCGCCGATGACACCGCCGCCGAGCACCACCGGCACCGGCCGGTCGAGCAGGTCGAGCCGGCGCAGCGTCGTCACGGCCAGCGTCGCGATCTCCTCCGCCTGCTCGTCGATCAGTGCGGCGGCGACCGCGTCGCCCCCGCGGGCGACGGCGAACACGGTCGGGGCGAGCCGCGCGAGGTCGCGGTTGGGAAGGCGGCCGAAGTGCAGGGCCTCGATGACCCCCTGGACGCTGTCCAGCCCGAACGCCGCGGGGACCGCCCGCGCGAGCTCCGTCGCCGGACCGCGCCCGTCGACCGCCCTCGCCGCATGCCAGAGGGCGCGCTCGCCGAGGTGCCAGCCGCCTCCCCAGTCGCCCGAGATGGTGCCGAGCGACGGATAGCGGACCACGGCGCCGTCCGCGCGGACGCCGACGCAGTTGATGCCCGTTCCGCAGACGACGGCGACGGCGTCCGGCTCGTCGGTTCCCGCCCGCAGCAGGGCGAACAGATCGTTGTCGACCGTCGCGGCCGCCCACGGCGTGCCGGCGATGCTCGCCCGGAAGTCGACGATCTCGGTCGGCAGGTCGAGGCCCGAGAGGTAGAGATTGGTCGCGGCGATCGGCCGGGGCCCGGTCTGTTCGAGCAGGCGGCCGATGAGGGCGGAGACGAGATCGGCCGAGCCGCGCATCCCGATGAGGTGCGGGCTGGATGTCGTGCCTCTCGCCTCGGCCACCACCGTCCCGTCGAGCTCGAGCGCCACCGCGTCCGTCTTCGATCCGCCGCCGTCGACGGCGATCACGAGAGGCGCGTCGAGGGGCGCGTCGTCGTCGGTCACTTGGCCCACTCCAGGTGGTCGCGGTTATGGGAGATCAGCAGGTCGGTCAGCCGCTCGGCCCGATCGTACTGACCGACCAGGGGATGCGCGAGCATCGCGCGCAGCACCCGGTCGCGTCCACCGTTGACCGCGGCGTCGAGGGCGAGCCGCTCGTACCCGGCGACGTGTGCGATCAGCCCGGCGTGGTCGGCGGGCAGCGGCTCGATCGGCAGGGCGGTGACGCCGCCCGCATCCACCGTCGCCGAGACCTCGATCACGTGGTCGTCGGGCAGGAACGGCAGCGCGCCGTCGTTGCGGAGGTTCACCACCTGCACGTCGCCGCGGTCGCCGGTCAGCGACGCGATCAGGTCGACGGCGGCCTCCGAGTAGAAGGCGCCCCCGCGCTGGGAGAGCTGCTCTGGCTTGGTGTCGACCGCGGGGTCGCCGTACAGCTCCAGCAGCTCGCGCTCGACGCGCTGCACGGCTTCGGCGCGAGTGGGGGAGTCGAGCTGCTCGCGCAGCACCTCATCGTGCGCGTAGTAGTAGCGCAGGTAGTAGCTGGGCACATCGCCGAGCAGCCGGATGAGCGAGGCGGGCAGCTCGACCTCCTCCGCGAGCTGCTCCAGCCGTGTGCCGAGCAGCTCGGGCAGGGCGTCGCGGGTGCCGGAGTCGTCGGTGACGAGGGCCGACCGCTCCCACGTCAGGTGATTGAGGCCGACGTGACCGAGCTGCACCTGTGCGGGCGCGACGCCGAGCATCCCGGCGAAGCGCCGCTGGAATCCGATGGCGACGTTGCAGAGGCCGACCGCGCGGTGGCCCTCCTGCAGGAGGGCGCGGGTGACGATGCCGACCGGGTTGGTGAAGTCGACGATCCAGGCGCCGGGCTTCGCATGCCGGCGGACGGCGTCGGCGACGCGCAGCACCACGGGAACGGTCCTGAGTGCCTTGGCGAAGCCGCCGGGGCCGGTCGTCTCCTGTCCGATGCAGCCGCACTCGTGCGGCCAGGTCTCGTCGCCGTGACGCGCCGCCTGGCCGCCGACCCGGAGCTGGATGAGCACCACGTCGGCATCCGAGACGCCCGCCACGAGGTCCGAGGTGGGCACGACGCGGCCCGGGTGGCCGGCCGCGCGGAACATGCGCCGGCTCATCCCGCCGACCAGGCGCAGGCGCTCCGGATCGGGGTCGACCAGCCAGAGCTCCTCGATCGGGAGCAGGTCGCGCAGCCGCGCGAACCCGTCGATGAGCTCGGGGGTGTAAGTGGAGCCGCCTCCGACGACCGTCAGTTTCACGTGTTATCCCTTCACGCCGGTGAGTGTGATGCCCTCCACGAAGACGCGTTGGGCGAAGAAGAAGATGAGGACGACCGGGACGGTGACGAGCATGGTCATCGCCATGGTCAGCCCCCAGTCGGTGCCGTGGACGCCGCGGAACGACGCGAGGCCGTAGGCCACCGGCCAGGCGGCCGGGTTCTCCGAGGTGTAGAGCAGCGGCCCGTAGTAGTCGTTCCAGGAGGCGAAGAACAGGAAGATCGCTGTCGCCGCGATGCCCGGCTTCGCCATCGGCAGCACCACCCGCCACAGCACCCCGAACTCCCCGTTGCCGTCGATGCGGGCCGCGTCGGCGTACTCGCTCGGAATGGTGAGGAAGAACTGCCGCAACAGGAAGATCGAGAAGGCGTCGCCGAGCAGGTTCGGCAGGATAAGAGGCCACAGCGTGCCGGTCAGCCCCAGCTGCGACCACATCACGTAGATCGGGATCGCCGTCACCTGCGGCGGGAGCAGCATGGCGATGATGATCACGGTGAACAGCACGCCGGAGCCGCGGAAGCGGATCTTGGCGAGCGCATACGCCGCGGGAACGCTCGAGATCAGCATGAAGGCCGTGGCGAGCACCGCATACATCGCGGAGTTGGCGAACCACTGCGCCAGCGGCACCGTCGTGAACACCTTCACGTAGTTGTCCCAGTGGAACGGCTGCGGCCAGAGCGAGGCGGTCAGGGTCTGCTCGCTCGACATCAGCGAGGTGAGGAAGACGAAGACCACGGGCGCGATGAACAGCACCGCCAGCACGACGAGCACGGCGTGCTCGGCGATCCAGGCGAGGATGCGGCGGGCCCGGGCCGAGCGCGGTGTCGGGATGCGGCGGGGCGGCGGCGCCGGGCTGTCCGTCGTCGCGCTGCCGGGGGTGAGGGTGGCCGAGGTCATTGCGCGCCTTCCGGGGTGAACGCCTTGAAGCGGCGGAGCAGCAGGATGAGGACGACGGCCGCCACCACGAACAGCAGCACCGCGAGGGCGGATGCGTAGCCGAGCTGGTACGTGCCGAAGCCGCGGACGTACAGCCACTGCGTGTAGGTGAGGAGCGAGCCGTCCGGGTAGCCGAGGTTGGAGCTGATGCCCTGCCCCACGACGGCTTTGCCCGACGCGACGGAGGAGGCGACAGCCGCCTCCGTGAAGTACTGGATCGCAGCGATGACGCCCGTCACCGCTGCGAAGAGCAGCACGGGAGCGATCGACGGCAGCGTGACGTACCGCACCTTCTGCGCACCGCTCGCGCCGTCCAGCGAGGCCGCCTCGTACTGCTCGCGGGGCACATCCAGGAGGGCCGCCAGGAAGATGATCATGACGTCGCCCATCACCCAGATGCCCAGCAGCACCAGGGAGGGTTTCGACCAGGCAGGGTCGTTGAACCACAGCGGTCCCTGGATGCCGAAGAAGCCGAGGATGTGGTTCACCGGCCCGGTGCCCGGGTTGAACAGGAAGACGAACGCGACGACGCTCGCCACCGGCGGCACCAGGGCGGGCAGGTAGAACACCGTCCGCCAGAAGCCGGATGCGCGCCGCGCCCGGGCGAGGAGCCCGGCGACGATCAGCGCGAACGCCGTCTTCACGGGAACCCAGATCACGACGAACCACAGCGTGTTGAGGGTCGCCAGCCACACGTTCGGGTCCTGCGTGAACAGGTACTGGTAGTTGCGGAGGCCGATCCACTGCGGCGGCGAGACGAGGTCGAACCGGGTGAACGAGTAGTAGACGGAGGCGATCAGCGGGTAGACGAAGAAGATGAGCAGCCCGAGCAGGGCGGGCGCGAGCAGCGCGAGCGTCACCAGGGAGCGCCGGCGGCGGGCGGGGGAGCGGCGCGTGGGGCGGGCGGTGGCCCGCCCCACGCGTTCTGCGGTCGCGGTCATGGCGTCCGGCTCACGGCCCGGTGCTCAGCGCGAGGGCGTCGTCGATCTGCTTGTCGACCGACTTCAGTCCGGCATCCAGGTCGCCGCCCTGGCTCTGGTACTTGTTCCACCAGTCCTGGAGCGACTGCTGGTAGCCGGGGCCGAGCGGGCTCGGCGGCGTGGTCTGGACGTTCTTGTCCGACGCGATGTCGAGGAACGTCTTGTACTGCTCCGAGACCTCCAGCTTCGGCGAGGCGAGCGCATCCTTCGTCGTCGGCACGTTCTTGAGGCCGTTCGCGAGCTTCACGATCGCGTCCGTGTCGGTGGTCAGGTAGCGCAGCAGCGCCCAGGCGAGCTCCGGCTGCTTCGAGCCCTTCGAGATGCCGATGATGTTGCCGGTGATGTAGCCGCCGCCGTACAGCTGCGACTGGTCGTCGGCCGTCGGGAACGGCGCCGTGCCGTAGTGCAGGTCCTTGGCCTGGTCGTCGATGAACGCCGTGCGGTATTCGCCGTCGAGGTTCATGGCGACCTGCCCGGTCTGGAAGGCGTTGTCGGCGGAGAACTCCTGGCCGAGCCCGGAGGTGAAGGCGTTGAGCTTGTCCCAGCCGATGGTGTCGACGAACTTCTTCTGCCAGTCGATCAGCTCCTTCCAGCCGGCGCTGGAGCCGACCGCGCTGGTGCCGTCGGACTTCAGCCACTTCGCGTCGGCGGCGGGGCCGACGTGGGCGGCCGAGTTCTCGTACCAGCCCATGGTCGGGTTGAAGCCGAGGGTCTTGATCGAGCCGTCCGTGTTGAACGTCGTCAGCTTCACGGCCATCGACTCCAGCTCGCTCAGCGTCTTCGGCGGAGCGGTGTAGCCGGCGGCCTTGAGCAGGTCGGTGTTGTAGTAGAGGCCGTAGACGTCGGCGAGCATCGGCATCGCGCAGCGGGTGCCCTTGAACTCGGTGTACGACTTCACGGTGTCCGAGAACTGGCTCATGTCGACGCCGTCGCGCTCGATCACCTTGTTGAGGCTGCGGAAGGCGCCGTTCGAGCAGAAGTTGCCGACGATGTCGGTCGAGTACGAGAGTCCGACGTCGACCTTGCTGCCGGTGGCGATCGCCTTCTGCAGCTTCTCGTCGTCCTGCCCGGAGTGGACGTCGACCTTGATTTTCGGGTACTTCTTCTCGAAGTCGTCGACGACGGACTGGATGACCTTCGCCTCGCGGTCGGAGAAGAAGTGCCAGAACGACACGGTGCCGCTGAGGTCCTTCGGGGTGCTCGCGGCGAAGTCGGTGCCGCCTCCGCCGCCGGAGCAGCCGGAGAGGGCGAGCGCGGCGGCGGCGGTGACCGCTGCCGCGGCGATGAGATGGCGGTGTTTCACGGGTGGCTCCCTCACTGTCGGTGGGTGCAGGTGTGGTGGTGCGGGATGCGGTGGTGCGGGTGGATGCGGTGATGCGGTCGCGGGGCGCTACGGTGCGATTCGCGACACTTCGGCGAAGAGCGCGTCGCGCACCTCGCCGATGAGGTGCTCCCGGGCTCCGCGGAGCACCGGGTGGGCGTCGACGCCGGTCGCGACGACGCTGCGCTCGCCCCAGGCGGGGCGGAGTTCTGCGGTGACGAGTTCGGCGAGGCGGTCGCCGCCCGCCGAGCCGGTGGGGCCGCCCAGCACGACCAGCTCCGGGTCGAGCAGGGCGAGGACGGGGACGACGCCGACGGCGACGCGCCGGGCGAGCTCGCCGAGGAACGCCTCCCGCGCGCCGGGGTCGCCGTCGACGTGGCCGTCGGACGTCGGCGAGACGCCGTGACGAGCGGCGAGCCGGGCGACGGCGGGGCCTCCGATGAGGTCCTGCAGGTCGTCGGCGTCCGGGTCGAGCTCGGCGGCCGAGCGGGGGATCGGCAGGTAGCCGATCTCGCCGGCGCCGCCGGACGCGCCGCGGTGGACGCTGCCGCCCTGGTCGACCGACAGGCCGAGGCCGTCGCCCATCCAGAGCAGGGCGAAGCCGCCGGTTCCGTGTCCTGCGCCGTCCGTCCGCTCGGCGAGCGCCGCCAGGTTCACGTCGTTGTCGATGCGCACGTCGATGCCGAGCGCGTCGCGCAGCCGCCGGCCGATGCCCTGCTTGGGCCAGCCCGGGAGCGTCTCGATGTAGGTCAGCTCGTCCGTGCGCGGGTCGAGCGCGCCCTGCACGCCGATGCAGACGGCCCGGACCTGGTGGGGGTCGGCGTCGGCCGCGGCGCACGCTGCGTCGACGGCCGTGCGCACATCCTCTTCCGGGGAGCGGCCGGCGAGCGGGGTGACGGCGATGGGCTGTTCCGCGCCGGAGGCGTCGACGACGGTCGATCGCAGGACCTCCGCGTCGATGTCGACCGCGACGCCGAGCATGCGATCCGTCCGGACGGCGTAGCTGGCGGCGTTGGGGCCGCGTCCACCGGAGACCTCGCCCACGACGTGGATGAGCCCGGCCGTCTCGAGCCGTGCGACCATCTGCGCCGCGGTCGGCTTGGAGAGTCCGGAGAGCTCGCCGATGCGGCTGCGGGTGAGGACGCCGTGCTGCAGCAGCAACGACAGCGCCGTGCGGTCGTTGGTCTCGCGCAGCCACCCGGGGGTGCCCCGAACCGGTCCGGTCATCCTCATCCCTTCGTTGGAACGATGCTCTCGCGGAAATGTATCAGGAAAGTTTCTTTATAGTAAAGCTCCTGTTTCCGAAATCCTGTCTGATGGTCCTCTCAGAAAGCCCCGCAGGGTGAACCATCCGCCCCTCGGGCGGCGTGCCCCAGGTGGAAGGGAGCATCCGCTCATGAGAAACACCACCTCACCCACGCGCTTCGCGACGCTGGCGGCCGGAGCCGCCGCCGTCCTCCTGGCGCTCGCCGCCTGCTCGACCACCGGAGGCGGGGGATACTCGGCGCCCGGTTCCGGCGCGTCGACGCCGTCGAGCCCGTCCACGTCGTCCGGTACCTCCGCCGTCGCCCTGAAGACCGGCTCGACCACGCTCGGCACCGTCGTGGTCGACGGAAAGGGTCTCACCGCCTACGTCTTCGACAAGGACACCGCCGGCTCCGGCATGAGCGTCTGCTCCGGGCAGTGCGCCACCCAGTGGCCGGCGATCGAGACCGGCAGCGCGCATCCGACCGTCCAGGGCGTCACCGGGACCGTCGGCACGATCACCGGGGTCGACGGCAAGAAGCAGGTCACCCTCGACGGCCACCCGCTGTACACCTACGCGGGCGACTCCTCCGCCGGAGACGTCACCGGCCAGGGGTTCGGCGGCATCTGGTGGGTCGTCGGCGCCGACGGCGCGAAGATCACGTCGTCCTCCTCGACGCCGGGCTCCGGAGGCGGCTACACCAAGTGACGCATCGCGCCCGCGCGCTCAGCCGAATGCGCGGGCGTGCTCGACGAGACGGTCGAACGCCGCATCCAGATCCGGGTCCACTCGCTGGCGCTCCTGGTCGGCGAGGTACCACTCCACGATCTCCCCGGCGCCGCGCGCGAACGGGACCCGCGCGCTGAACCCGGGCACCATCGCCTTGATCTTGCTGTTGTCGAAGTGCATCGAGTGCGCCTTGTCGCCGACGAGACCGGGGCCGGCCTCCGGGATCACGGCGGCGATCGACTCGCTCGCCACGTGGACGAGCTCCGCCTCCACCCCCAGCGCCTCCGCCAGATAGCAGTAGATCTGATCCCACGTCGGAGCCTCGTCTCCGGTGATGTGGAACGCGTCGCCGACGGCCTCAGGGCGGCCGAGCAGTCCCACGAAGGCCACCGCGAAGTCGGTGTTGTGCGTGATCGTCCAGCGGCTCGTCCCGTCGCCGTGCACCACGACGGGGGCGCCGCGCCGCATCCGCTCGAGGTCCGTCCAGTGCCCGGTCGTCGGGATCATCGTGCGGTCGTAGGTGTGCGACGGCCGCACGATCGTGACGGGGAAGCCGCGCTCGCGGTACGCCTCCATCAGCGCATCCTCACAGGCGATCTTGTCGCGCGAGTACTGCCAGAACGGGTTGCGCAGCGCGGTGGACTCGGTCACCGGCACGCGCGACGGCGGCTTCTGGTAGGCGGAGGCGGAACTGATGAAGACGTACTGCCCGACCCGGCCCTCGAAGAGGTTGAAGTCGGTCGAGATGTGATCGGGCGTGAACGCGAGGAACTCGGCGGCGACATCGAAGCTGCGCTCGCCCAGAGCGCTGTGCACGCTCTCCGGGTCGCGGATGTCGGCGTGCAGCACCTCGACGCCGTCCGGGAGGGGACGCGTCGAGCTGTTCCCCCGGTTCACGACGGTGACCTCGTGGCCCTGCTCGAGCGCCTCCGCCACGCACGCCGAGCTGATGACGCCCGTCCCGCCGATGAAGAGTGTCCGTGTCGCTGCCATTCCCGCTCCTTTACGCGTCCTGCGTCCCCGATCGGCGGACGTCCGCCCGAATGGCCAGGCTAGTCCGCTGGCCCCGCGCCCGCGAGGCCGGGTCGACCGTCCGCCGGTCCGCGCGTACACTCCTTCGCGAATTCGACCAGAGGAGTCCTCCCACCCGTGTTCCCCCTCCACAGCTGGCCCGGCCTCGCCGTCGCCTGCCTTCTGGCCGTCGTCGTCGCGGTCGCCGTCACGGCCGTTCTTGCGCTGATCCTGCGCCTGATCGGGCGGAGGAGGCAGTGGCCCGAGCTGCTGATCCGCCATGTCCGCGTGCCGTTCCGGCTGTTCCTGGTCGTGATCGTGCTGTGGATCGCGGTGACGGTCAGCATGCCTCCGGAGGTCTCGACCGCCTGGCGGAACGGCATCCACCACACCTTCCTGATCCTCACGATCGCCACGGGCGTGTGGTTCGCCGCCGCCTTCGTCGTATTCGTGGCCGACCTCGGGCTGGCGCGCTATCGGCTCGATGTGCCCGACAACCGGTACGCCCGCCGGGTGCGCACACAGGTGCTCGTCCTCCGGCGGCTCACCATCGTCGCGGCCGTCGTCATCGGCCTGGGCGCGGTGCTGCTGACGTTCCCCGCGCTGCAGGCGGCGGGCGCGAGCCTGCTGGCCTCCGCCGGCGTCATCGGCATCATCGCCGGTGTCGCCGCCCAGTCGAGCCTCGCCAACCTCTTCGCGGGCATCCAGCTCGCCTTCTCCGACGCCATCCGCATCGACGACGTCGTGGTGGTCGAGCAGCAGTGGGGGACCATCGAGGAGATCACGCTCACCTACGTGGTGGTCCACGTCTGGGACGACCGCCGGCTCGTCCTCCCGTCGACCTACTTCACGACCAAGCCGTTCGAGAACTGGACGCGCCAGCACAGCGAGCTGCTCGGCTCCATCGAGTTCGACCTGGACTGGCGGGTGTCCACCGGCGGGATGCGCGCCGAGCTGAACCGCATCCTCGCCACCACCGACCTCTGGGACCACCGCACCGCCGTGCTCCAGGTCACCGACGCCGTCGGCGGCTGGGTGCGGGTGCGCGTGCTCGTCACGGCCAAGGACGCACCGACCCTGTTCGACCTGCGCTGCCTGGTGCGCGAGCGCCTCATCGACTGGATGCAGCGGTACTCGCCCGCCTCCCTCCCGCGGCAGCGCGTCGAGCTCGTCGAGCCCGCCGAGCCACGTGAGCGGCCGACCCGCGCCCGCAGCGAGGAGGAGGGACGCCTGTTCAGCGGCACACCGGAGAACGAGCAGCGAGCCCAGCAGTTCACGGATGCCATCCCGATCGTGCGCGACGGGGCGGACGACGGCGAGCCGGGATCCGATCGCGGTGACGGGCTGATGACGAGCGACGAGGAGAACCGATGACCGACGGACCGGACGAACAGCACAGACGACCGGACGGCGTCGACGACGCGACGGTGGATGCGCTCGGCAGCCTGAGTGAGGCGCTCGAGGTGGTCGAGCACGCGCGCGGACTGCTCTACGGCTTCCACCGGCTCACCGGGAAGGCCGACTTCACCCTCGGCGAGGCCGTCGGCAAGCTGCGCGACGCCGGCCACGCCGATCTCGCCGACCGCATCGAGCGCGAGCTGGTCGGGCGCAATGTCATCGAGGGGCGGTGGACGTTCCAGATCGTCGAGGACTTCGACGACGGGTACTACGCCCTGTTCCGCGAGCTGGAGCGCGAGGCGCGCGACCGGCTCGCCGGCGGCCGGCGCCACCTCTACGAGGCGGAGCTGAAGGAGCAGCGGCGGACGCACGGCGAACCGGGCCACGAGGCCCGGCCGTGACTCAGGAGAGGGATTCGGCCGCCGCGACGATCGTGCCGGTCACGACATCCGGGGCGGCCAGCATCGACACGTGCCCTGCGGCCGTCTCGATGATCGTCGCCTGCGCACGCTCGGACATCCGCCGCTGGAGTGCTGGCGGGATGATGCGGTCCTCGGTGCCGACGACGGACCAGACCGGGAGGCTCTGCCAGGCGGGCGGGCCGGCCGCGATGACGTTGGCGGCGAGCGCGATCGGCCGCTGACCGGCGGCGATCAGATCCTGGTCGGTCTCGGAGAGGTCCTGGGCGAAGAAGTCGCGGACCGTCGATGCCTTCAGGTAGGCGTCCGCGTCGCCCTCCGGAGCCCCGGGGTAGCCGACGATGTCGAGCACCGTCGTCGGGTCCGGGACGTCGAGGGCGGAGCCGGAGCCGCCGAGCAGGCCGACGACGTTCTCGCCCTCGTCGGGGATGAACGCATCCACGTAGACGAGGGCCCGCACATCACCGCCGCCGAGCCCGGCGCCGCTGATGACGGCGCCGCCGTACGAGTGCCCGGCGAGAACGACCGGCCCCTCGGTGTGCTGCGCGAGGAAGGCGGCGACGTACGCGGCATCCCCTGTCACTCCGCGGAGCAGGTTCGGCGGGGCGTACACGGTGAATCCCCGCGCGCGGAGGTCCGAGATGACGGGGTTCCAGCTGGAGGCGTCCGCCCAGGCGCCGTGGACGAGGACGATGGTGGGGTTCGGCATGGATGTTCCTTCGCTCTGTGCTGTGAACGGATGGGTGACGCTCTCGGAACGCCGCCAGGCTAGGGGGAGGCCGCGGCGCGCGTCTACCCCTCTGCCGCTCATCGTCGGAGCGCACTCGGCGAACTCACAGGATCAGCGGGACCAACCCGGAGTGCCCGCGTGTTCCATCTACTGACGGCGTCGCAGCCAGCGCGCCGCACGAGGAGGAAACGTGACACAGGACTACCGCAAGGACCCGGAGGCCCTCGCTCAGCTGACACCGCGCCAGTACGCGGTGACGCAGGAGGCCGCCACCGAGCCCGCCTTCCGCAACGAGTTCTGGAACAACCACGAGGAGGGGCTGTACGTCGACATCGTGTCGGGGGAGCCGCTGTTCGCGTCCGTGAACAAGTACGACAGCCGCTCCGGGTGGCCGAGCTTCACCGTTCCGGTCGAGCCGGGGAACATCGTCGAGAAGGTCGACCGGACCTACGGGATGGTGCGCACCGAGGTCCGCTCCGCCCACGGTGACAGCCACCTGGGTCACCTGTTCGACGACGGGCCCGCCGAGGCGGGCGGCCTGCGCTATTGCATCAACTCCGCCGCTCTCCGCTTCGTCCCGCTCTCCGAGCTCGACGCCGCGGGCTACGGCGACTACACCACGCTCTTCGAGAAGTAAGGACACAGACAATGACTGAGAAGGCCATCCTCGCCGGTGGGTGTTTCTGGGGCATGCAGGACTTGATCCGCAAGCTCCCCGGCGTGACCAGCACCCGCGTCGGCTACACCGGAGGCGACGTCCCCGACGCCACCTACCGCAACCACGGCACCCACGCCGAGGCGATCGAGATCGAGTACGACCCCGAGCGGACCACTTACCGCGACCTGCTCGAGTTCTTCTTCCAGATCCACGACCCGTCGACCAAGAACCGTCAGGGCAACGACGTCGGCACCAGCTACCGTTCCGCGATCTTCTACGAGAACGACGAGCAGCGCCGCGTCGCCGAGGACACCATCGCCGACGTGGACGCGTCGGGGCTGTGGCCAGGGAAGGTCGTCACCGAGGTGAGCGCCGCGGGTCCGTTCTGGGAGGCCGAGCCGGAGCACCAGGACTACCTGGAGCGCATCCCCTGGGGCTACACCTGCCATTTCGTGCGCCCGGGCTGGAAGCTGCCGAAGCGCGAGACCGCCGCAAGCTGATCCGATACGGGTGCGCGACCGGCCGGGGGACCAGCGTCCACCGGCCGGTCCGCGCCATACTGGGGCCGTGAGCAGCGACAGCGCGGTGACGGTCCGAGGGCTTCGGAAGTCCTACGGGTCGTTCGACGCCGTCCGGGGAATCGACTTCGACATCCGCCGCGGAGAGACCTTCGCCCTGCTGGGCCCGAACGGCGCGGGCAAGAGCACGACCATCGAGATCCTCGAGGGATACCGCGACCGGTCGGCGGGCGAGGTCTCCGTGCTCGGGGTCGACCCGGCCGCGGGCGGGACGAGGTGGAAGGCGCGGCTCGGGATCGTCCTCCAGACCGGCGCGGAGGCGACGAACGTCACCGTCCGCGAGCAGCTCGCGCACTTCGCGCGGTTCTACCCGTCGCCGCGCGACGTCGACGAGGTCATGGCGGCGGTCGGGCTCACCGAGAAGGCGAAGGCCCGGCTCCGCAGCCTCTCCGGCGGCCAGCGGAGGCGGCTCGATGTCGCCCTCGGGGTCATCGGACGGCCCGAGCTGCTGTTCCTCGACGAGCCCACCACGGGGTTCGACCCGGAGGCACGCCACCGATTCTGGGAGCTGATCCGCTCGCTGAAGCGCGAGGGTACCACCATCCTGCTCACCACGCACTACCTCGACGAGGCCGCCCAGCTCAGCGACCGCGCAGCCGTGATCGCCGAGGGCCGCCTGGTCGACATGGGCGCCATCGACCAGCTCGGGGGAGCGGAGGCCCGCGTCCCGATCGTGCGCTGGCGGGAGGCCGACGGCACCCCGCGCTCCGAGCGCACCGACACGCCCGCCGCCCTCGTGGCGCAGCTGACCGCCGCGGCCGGCGGCGAGCCGTCCGACCTCGAGGTCATCCGGCCGAGCCTGGAGGATGTCTACCTCGACCTGGTCCAGCGGGTGGGAGCAGAGTCGTGAGCGCCGTCGGTCTGGGTCTCGAACGCGCCAGGTACGAGACGATCGTGTACTTCCGCCAGCCGGACACGATCTTCTTCACCTTCCTCTTCCCGGTCGTGATGCTCGGCATCTTCTCCGTGGCGTTCCAGGGAATGGGGAACGTCGGCGCGGCGCCGGACGGCACGGGCGGGATCACCCAGGCCGCGTACTACCTCCCCGCCATGATCGCCGCGGGCATCCTGCTCTCCGGCGTCCAGAACCTCGCCGTCGACATCGCGGGGGAGAAGAGCGACGGCACCCTCAAACGGCTCGGCGGCACCCCGCTGCCGGTGATCTCCTACTTCATCGGGAAGATGGGCCAGGTGCTCGCCACCAGCGTGCTGCAGATCGGCCTGCTGCTCGTCGTCGCCCGGCTCGCCTTCGGCGTCGCCCTCCCGGCCTCCGCCGACCTCTGGCTGCGCTTCACGTGGATCTACCTGCTCAGCATCGTGACGTCCGCCGTGCTCGGGATCGCGCTCTCCGCCATCCCGCGCACCGGCCGCAGCGCGACCGCCGTCATCATCCCGATCGTCCTCATCCTGCAGTTCATCTCCGGCGTCTACATCCCCTTCGGCGTGCTGCCCACCTGGCTGCAGAACGTCGCGAGCGTCTTCCCGCTCAAGTGGATCGCCGAGGGGATGCGCAGCGTCTTCCTGCCACAGAGCTTCGAGTCCCGGGAGCCGAGCGGCAGCTGGCAGCTCGGCGGGATCGCGATCGTGCTCTCGGTGTGGCTGGTCGCGGGCCTGCTGGCGAGCAGGATCACGTTCCGCTGGATCCGCAAGGACGCGTGAGCCGGGAGCGGATGGACGCGCGAGCGCTCAGCCCCGCTCGAGCAGCACCGCGACCTCCATGTGCCCGGTCTGCGGGAACATGTCGAGCACCCGCCCGGCCCGCACCCGGTAGGAGGGCATCCGCGCGAGGTCGTGCGCGAGGCTCTTCGGATTGCAGCTGGAGTACACGACGCTTCCGACGCCGGATCCCTCGAGCCACCCGGCGAGCTCGGCGCCGATCCCTCGGCGCGGGGGATTGACGATCACGAGCTCCGGAGGCGTCGCGGCGGAGAGGGCGAACGCCGTCGCGTCGCCGGCCCGGAACGCCACCTGCGGCAGGCCGGCGGCGGCCGCCGTCGCCCGCGCACTCCGCACGGCCTCACGGCTGGTCTCCACGCCGACGACCCGTCGTCCCGGCGCGGCGACATGGAGGGCGAATCCGCCGACGCCGCAGTACAGGTCCCACACCGAGGCCGGGCCGATCTCGTCCACCCAGGCCGCCACCTGGCCGTACAGGGCGGTGGCGACCTCGGTGTTGGTCTGGAAGAAGCTCTGCGGGCGCAGTCGGAGAGACACCGCCCCGACCCGCATGGTGAGCGTCGACTCCCGGGTGAGTACGACCTCCGTGTCGCCCTCGACGACCGCCTTGTGCTCCGGCTGCACGTTGACGGTGACGACGCGGGCGCTCGGCAGGTCGGCGGCCAACCGGCCGAGACCCGCGCGGACCCGCGCGACGGTCTGATCGGACCGCGCGACGAACCGCACCATGAGCTCGCCGTCCGGCGACTCGGTGACGAGCACGTACTTCAGCTCGCCCCGGCGCTCCGGCACGCGGTACGGCTCCAACCGCTGCCGAGTGATGAACCGCGCCAGCACGGGAAGGGCGGCGCGGATCCCGGGCGAGCAGATGCCGCACTCGCGGAGGTCGACTCCGCGTCCTGCCTCGTCGAGGATGCCGATCGTCGGCTGGTCGACCGTGCCGCCGACGACCATCTTGGCCTTGTTGCGATAGCCCGCCTCCGCACTTGCGACCGGCGCGAGCCAGGCGGCGTCGCCGTAGGGGGCGAGCAGCTCCCGGGCCTGGCGGTCCTTGCCATCGAGCTGCTCGGCGTACGGGACGCCCATGAGCGTGCATGACCGGCACACGCCGGCGTCGAAGTACGAGCAATCCATCGGAGTGCCGATTCTACGGGCACGTGCTGTGACACGGTTCGGGCGCACGATCACAACAAAAACCACATCTGAATGTTGTTTTCTCTGTGAACGTGTTGTAACGTGTGGGAAACCAACGGAGGGACACCGCGTGTACGCAATGGAGCGCCAGGGGCTGATCGAGCGGATGCTGCTCGATGACGGCCGCGTCGCCGTCGTCGACCTCGCCCAGCGCTTCGGGGTCACCACCGAGACGGTCCGCCGCGATCTCGACGCTCTCGAGCAGTCCGGGGCCCTCCGCCGGGTGCACGGCGGAGCCGTCGCGGTCGACCGGGTCAGCACCTCCGAGGTCTCCGTCTCCGAGCGCACCGCGCTGCGGGCGGACACGAAGCGGCGCATCGCGGCGCGGGCGCTCGACATCCTCGGAGACGGCTTCCGCGGCTCCCTCTACCTCGACGCGGGAACGACCACCGCCGCCGTCGCAGAGCTCCTGCCCGACCGGCTGACCGGGACGCGCGGCGAAGCCGAGGTCGTCACCCACTCTCTGGCGGTCGCACCGGAACTCGCGGGTGCCGATCGCGTGGCGCTGACCGTGATCGGCGGACGGATCCGCGGCGTCACCGCGGCCGCCGTCGGCGCGGGAACCGTTCGGTCCATCCACTCGCTGCGACCGGACATCGTCTTCGTCGGAGCCAACGGCGTCTCGGCGGGTTTCGGCCTGAGCACGCCCGACCCGGAGGAGGCGGCGGTCAAGGAGGCCATCGTCCGCGCTGCACGCCGGGTCGTCGTGGTGGCCGACTCCAGCAAGTTCCAGCAGGAGTCCCTCGTCGCCTTCGCGCCGCTCGAAGCCATCGACCTGCTCGTGACGGATGCCGCGCCGGAGGGCGAGCTGGCCGAGGCGCTCGCCGCGGCGGATGTCGAGGTGTGGTCCGCATGATCGTCACGCTCACTGCCAACCCGTCGCTGGACCGCTCCGTCACGCTCGACGCGCCGCTGCTGGCCGGCGAGGTCCAGAGCGCTCTCGGCGCGCGCGAGGACGCCGGGGGCAAGGGCATCAACGTCGCCCGCGTGATCGCTGCGGCCGGCGTGCCGGCGCTCGCGGTGCTGCCCCTCGCCGACGACGACCCGTTCGGCGTCGCCCTGCACGCCGCGGGCGTGGCGACGCGCCCGGTCCCGATCCACGGGCACGCCCGCGCGAACCTCACCATCACCGACCCGGCGGGCGTGACCACGAAGCTCAACCTGCCCGGCACGGTCCTCGAACCGGCCGAGAGCGCGGCGCTGGTGGCGGCCGTCGTCGACGCCTGCGAGGGCGCTGAGTGGCTCGTCCTGGCCGGATCGCTCCCGCCCGGGGCGGCCGATGACCTCTATGTGACCGTGATCCGCGCGGTCCGCGACCGCTGGCTCGGGGACGCTCCGAAGATCGCGGTCGACACCTCGGGCGACGCCCTGCGTGCCGCCGTCTTCGACGGACACCCCGACCTCATCAAGCCGAACGAGCTGGAGCTCGCGGAGCTCACCGGCACGGAACAGCCGGACGCCGACGACCTGATCGACGCGGTCCTGGCCGTCGCCCGCCCGCTCGTCCCGGACACCGTCGGCGCCGCTCTGATCACGCTCGGCGCGCACGGCTCCGTCCTGGTCACGGCCGACGGCGCGTTCGTCGCCGAGGCGCCGCGCATCACCGTGCGGAGCACCGTCGGCGCCGGCGACAGCGCGCTCGCGGGCTACCTGCTCGCCGATCGTGCCGGAGCCGACCCTGCGGATCGGCTCGTCGACGCTGTCCGCTACGGCTCGGCCGCCGCATCCCTGCCGGGCACCCAGGCCCCGCGCCCCCTCGATCTGCCGCCGGGCGACATCCGCGTCGCCGCGCTGCATCCCTGAACCCCGACCCCCCGAACACCCTGGAGGACACCGTGTCATCGAAGACCATCATCCCCGAACTCGTCGAACTGGACGTCGGCCACACCGACAAGAGCGAGGTCATCCGCGAGCTCGCCGCGCGCGTCGTCGCACAGGGTCGCGCGACGGATGCCGCCGCCCTGTTCGAGGACGCCTGGGCCCGCGAGCAGAAGGACGAGACCGGGCTGCCGGGCGGCATCGCCATCCCGCACGCCAAGAGCGCGGCCGTGACCGTGCCGTCGCTGGCGTTCGCGCGCCTGACGCCCGGCGTCGACTTCGGCGCCTCCGACGGCCCCGCCGACCTCGTGTTCCTCATCGCCGCACCGGCCGACGCGGCCGAGACCCACCTCGCCGTGCTGTCGAAGCTCGCCCGCAGCCTGATGCTCGACGAGTTCACGGCCGGTCTCCGGGCGGCGAAGACGCCGGAGGACGTGGTCGCCCTCGTCGACCAGGCGATCGGCGAGGCCGAGGCCGGGGCCGTCGCCCCCGAAGCCGTCGCGACGCCGGCCGTGCAGACCCGCCCCGACGTCGAGGACGCCCTGCTCATCGACGGCCGGCCGGCGCGCATCGTCGCCGTCACCTCGTGCGCGACCGGCATCGCGCACACCTTCATGGCCGCCGACGCCCTCACCGCCGCCGGGAAGACGTCCGGGGTCGACCTGGTGGTCGAGCCGCAGGGCTCGAGTGGCTACCAGGCGCTGCCGCAGAGCGTGATCGACGCCGCGGACGCCGTGATCTTCGCCAACGACGTGGATGTGCGCGAGGAGGCCAGGTTCGCCGGCAAGCCGGTCGTCCGCTCCGGGGTGAAGCGCGGCATCGAGCAGCCCGCGGCGCTCGTCGCGGAGGCCGTCGCGGCCGCGAAGAATCCGGCGGGCGCCCGGGTGCAAGCCGGCGCCGGCTCGGCGACCGGCACCGCGGCATCGCCGTCGCAGAACGTCTCGTGGGGCCGCAACATCCAGCGCATCCTGCTCACCGGCGTCAGCTACATGATCCCGTTCGTCGCGGGTGGCGGCCTGCTCGTCGCGATCAGCTTCCTGCCCTTCCTCGGCGGATACGGCATCGCGCTGGCCCACGGCGATGCCGGTGTGAACAACGCCGTGTACACGCTGCAGCACTTCGCGATCTGGAACCTCCCTCCCGAAGGGCTGGGCTACTACCTCGGCGCGATCGCGTTCGAGATCGGCAGCGTGAGCCTCGGCTTCCTGGTGCCCGCCCTCGCCGGCTACATCGCCTTCGCCATCGCCGACCGGCCGGGCATCGCCCCCGGGTTCGTCGCCGGTGCCATCGCCGTCTTCATGAACGCCGGCTTCCTCGGCGGCCTCGTCGGCGGTCTGCTCGCCGGTTTCGCAGCGTGGCTCATCGGGCGGCCGACCGTCCCGCGGTGGCTGCGCGGCCTGATGCCGGTGGTGATCATCCCGCTCGGCGCCTCGATCATCGCCTCCGGGCTGATGCTGCTCATTCTCGGCGCTCCCATCGCCTGGCTGATGACCCAGCTGAACGGATTCCTCAACGGGCTGAGCGGCGGCGGGGCCATCGTGCTCGGCATCATCCTCGGCCTGATGATGTGCTTCGACCTCGGGGGACCGGTCAACAAGGTCGCCTACGCGTTCGCCGTCGCCGGGCTGGCGCAGCAGACGGACGCCAGCTTCCAGGTGATGGCCGCCGTCATGATCGCGGGCATGGTGCCTCCGCTCGGCATGGCTCTCGCGTCCACCGTGCTGTACCGACGCGGCTTCACGGAGGTCGAGCGCGAGAACGGCGCGGCCGCCTGGCTGCTCGGCGCCTCCTTCATCTCCGAGGGCGCGATCCCGTTCGCGGCGGCGGACCCGCTGCGCGTCATCCCCGCCAACCTGGTCGGGGGAGCCGTGGCCGGCGGACTCGCGATGGCTTTCGCCGTCGAGTCGCGCGCTCCGCACGGCGGCGTGTTCGTCTTCTTCGCCATCGACCCGTTGTGGGGCTTCGCCCTGGCGCTCGCCGCCGGAACGGTCACCACCGCTCTGATCGTCACGGCCCTGAAGCGGTTCACCGCCGCCGGGCGGAAGGCGGACGCGATGTCGGCCGAGGCCGCCGAGTCGCCCATCCCGGAAACCGTGGCCGCCTGACCGCGGCTCCCGGCCACCGCACACACACACGCAGAGCAAGGACACTCCATGACCGAACGTCACGCCACCATCGCCAGCGCCTCCGGCCTCCACGCCCGCCCCGCCAAGCTGTTCGTCCAGGCGGTGCAGGAGAAGGCCATCCCGGTCACGATCGCCGTCGGCGACGGACCCGAACTGGATGCGCGCAGCATCCTGTCGCTCATGGGCCTGGCCGCCGGAAAGGGCACGGTCGTCACCCTGCGCTCGGATGCGCCGGGCGCGGAGGGAGCGCTGGACGACCTCGTCGAGCTGCTCGAGACGGACCTCGACGCCGCCTAGCGGCGAACAGGCGGGAGACCGCCGTGGTGGATGGTGCCCCCAGTAGGATTTGAACCTACGGCCTTCTGCTCCGGAGGCAGACGCTCTATCCCCTGAGCTATGGGGGCCAGGGTGTTCTCCAGGCTAGCATCCCGCCGGCCGCCACCGTGAAATCGGCGGCGGCCGTCGGGCGCGTTCAGGAGGCCGGGAGGTTGCCCAGCACGCTCCCCATGAGCGGGGCGGCGTCACCCGGTTCGAAGAACGCGACGGACTCGGCGACGATCCAGTACGGCCCGCGGAAGATCTGCACCTGGCCCGCGTCGCCGGCTTTGAAGTAGCCCTCCACCTGCGGGGGGACGCCGTAGGTCGGCACCGGCTTCGCGGCGGTGATCGCCGCGTTCTTGAGCGACTCGAGGGCGTCCGACGGCGGCTTGGCGATCGCGATCTGCACGACGTCGCCGCTGGTCTGGTTCTTCCAGGCGCAGGCGACGCCCTCCCAGCCGGCGATCTTCTTCTCCAGAGAGCCGTCCTGCGGCGCGTAACCGGGGTCCGCGCCGAAGTTGGGGTTGTACGCGTACAGCTGGTCCAGCGTCAGAACCTGGTCGCAGGTGATCCCGACCGGAGTGGGGGGCGCGGTCGGCGTCACGGCGGGCAGCGGCGTCGCCGACGTCGTCGGCGTCTTCGTCGCGTGCGCGGAGGCAGCCGGCGTCTTCGACGGCGTCGGCGTCGGCGAGCAGCCGGCGAGCGCGACGGAGGCGACGAGGCCTGCCGCGACGGTCGCGGTCAGAAGGCCGGAACGGCGGGTGAGTGAAGGCATTTCGGCTTGTCGTCTTCCTGTTCGGGAGCGCGCGTCGCGATGACCCTATCAACTCGCGCACCCGCGAAGCCGCCGGAGCGCCGGAGGGGACGGGCCGCGACATCGCGGGTCCGTGGCCGCCCGGTAGAATCGATCCTCATGACTCCCGCTGACCTCTCCGCCGCCCTCCTCGACATCGTGACGACGGTGGTCGAGCAGCGACGAGCGGCCGACGCGGAGCTCCCCGAACTCGCTCTCACCGTCGACGACGTGCCCCTGGAGCGGCCGAAGAATCGCGACCACGGCGACTGGGCGTCCAACGTCGCGATGCGGCTCGCGAAGAAGGTCGGCGCGAACCCGCGCGAGCTCGCCGAGCAGATCGCGGCGGCGGCCGCCGGCATCGACGGCGTCGCGTCGGCCGAGGTCGCCGGTCCCGGTTTCATCAACTTCCGCTTGGAGGCCGCAGCCGCCGGCCAGCTGGCCAAGACCATCGTCGAGGCCGGCGACGCGTACGGCCGCGGCGACATCTACGACGGCCTGTCGGTGAATCTGGAGTTCGTCTCGGCCAACCCGACCGGTCCCGTCCACATGGGCGGCGCGCGCTGGGCGGCCGTCGGGGACAGCCTGGCCCGCATCCTGCAGGCCGAGGGCGCCGACGTGACACGCGAGTACTACTTCAACGACCACGGGTCGCAGATCGACCGGTTCGCGCGCAGCCTGCTTGCGGCCTACCTCGGAGAGCCGACGCCGGAGGACGGCTACGGCGGCGGCTACATCGGCGAGATCGCCGACCGGGTGGTCGAGCGTTACGACGGCGACCTGGCGAGCCTCCCGCGCGAGCAGCAGCAGGAGGTGTTCCGCTCGATCGGCACCGAGCTGATGTTCCAGGAGATCAAGGAGCGCCTGCACGCGTTCGGCGTCGACTTCGACGTGTACTTCCACGAGGACTCGCTGCACGCCTCCGGCGCGGTCGAGCGCGCCATCCAGCGTCTCGACGAGCAGGGGCACATCTTCGATGCGGACGGCGCCATCTGGCTGCGCACCACCGCCTTCGGCGACGACCGCGACCGCGTCATCATCCGCTCGAACGGCGAGCCCGCCTACATCTCCGGCGACCTCGGCTACTACCTCGACAAGCGCGAGCGCGGCTTCGAGCAGAACATCATCATGCTGGGCGCCGACCACCACGGCTACATCGGCCGCATGATGGCGATGGTCGAGGCCTTCGGCGACGTCCCGAACGTCAACCTGCAGATCCTCATCGGCCAGATGGTGAACCTGGTGAAGGACGGCGAGCCGGTGCGCATGTCCAAGCGGGCGGGCACGATCGTCACGCTCGACGACCTGGTGGATGCGGTGGGCGTCGACGCCGCCCGCTACGCCCTGGTGCGCTCCTCGACCGACTCGCAGCTCGACATCGACCTCGACCTGCTGACCAAGCGCAGCAACGAGAACCCGGTCTACTACGTGCAGTACGCCCACGCGCGCACCCGCTCGGTCGCCGCGAACGCCGAGAAGGCCGGCGTCGACCACAGCGTCTTCGCGCCGGAGCTGCTCACCCACGAGACCGAGTCGGCGCTGCTGGGCGGTCTGCAGGAGTTCCCGCGCGTCGTCGCGCAGGCGGCCGAGCTGCGCGAGCCGCACCGGGTCGCGCGCTACATCGAGGAGCTCGCGGGGCTGTACCACGCGTGGTACGCGGTCCGCGACGGCTCCACGCGTGTGCTCCCGCACGGCGACGAGCCCGTCACCGACCTGCACCGCACCCGCCTCTGGCTGAACGACGCGACCGGACAGGTCATCCGCAACGGCCTCGGCCTGCTGGGTGTCTCCGCGCCGGACCGGATGTGACGACCGGATGAGCGACGACACCACCCAGGTGATCCCCGAGCCGCAGGCGCCGGGGCCGCAGGCGACAGCGCCGCGCCGCAGGCGACCGCGGTGGCTGCGCCTCCTGCTCGCCATCGGCATCCCGGTCGCCGTGGTGGTCGTCCTGCTCGTGGTGGCCGACACCGCCGTCCGCGCCTACGCCGAGCAGCGGGTGTCCGACGAGATCGAGAAGAACCTGCCCGCCGACATCCGCGGTGAGGTGACGACGCACATCGGCGGCTTCTCCGTGCTGCAGCAGTACCTCTCCGGCTCGTTCCAGCGGGTCGAGCTGGACGCGCCGAAGCTCGTCGTGCAGGGGGCCCCGCTGAGTGCGAAGGTCGTCGCCACGGGCGTCCCCGCCGACTTCTCGAAGCCGATCGCCGACGCGACCGGCACCTTGCGCATCGACCAGACGTCGCTGAACACCCTGGTGAAGATCCCCGGAGCGACCGGCGACATCACTCTCGGCGACGGCACGATCGGCTACGACGGGAAGATCGACCTGCTCGGGCTCCCCGTGGGCTACACGGTGACCGCGACGCCGGAGGCGGCGGGCTCGCAGGTTCTGCTGAAACCGGACAAGGCCAACCTCACGACGGGCGCGGGAGACGTGAACCTCAGCCGTCTGCTCCAGGCCCTCACGTCGCAGGGGCCGTTCCCCGTGTGCGCCGCGCAGTACTTGCCGGCGGGCGTCCAGGTGTCCGACATCCGGGTGACGCCGGGCCATGCGACCGTCGAGCTGACCGCGAGCGACTTCGTCCTCGACCAGAAGTTCCTCAACAGCAAGGGGAGCTGTTCGTAACACGCACCGAGCGTGCCGTGCAGCCTGGATAGACTTCTGCTGTCATCTCCACCGGCTTCAGGGGCCAACCCGGGTCCGCTCGCCTAGGAGACCCCCACTCGTCGCCACCCGTGAGGTTCCCTATGGCTGATTCCGTCGCTGCGTCCAACCCGCTCGCCCCGCCGTGGCTGCACGTGCCGGTGGATGCGAACGCCCTCGCCGCGGGCCTCTGGTCGCGCACGGCCGATCGCGCCGGCGGAGAGCTCGTCGTCGGCGGTGTGACCGCGACCGCACTCGCCGCGCGCTTCGGCACGCCGCTGTACGTGGTCGACGAGGAGGACGCCCGGGCGCGCGCCGTCGAGGTGCGCGAGGCGTTCGACCGCGCCTTCGCCGAGATCGGGACGGCCGCCAAGGTCTACTACGCCGGCAAGGCGTTCCTCAGCGTCGAGGTGGCGCGGTGGATGTCGGAGGCGGGTCTCAACATCGACGTCTGCAGCGGAGGCGAGCTGGCGGTCGCCCTGGCCGCCGGCGTCGACCCGGAGCGGGTCGGCTTCCACGGCAACAACAAGTCGCTCGCCGAGATCGACCAGGCCGTCGCGGCCGGCATCGGCGCCATCATCATCGACAGCGTGCAGGAGATCGGCCGGGTCGCCGCCGCCGCGGAGCGCCACGGCGTGCGCCAGAGCATCCGGCTGCGGGTCAACAGCGGCGTCCACGCCCACACCCACGCGTTCCTCGCCACCGCCCACGAGGACCAGAAGTTCGGGATCGCCCTGGAGCACGCCGCCGAGGCGGTCGCGCTGATCCGCTCCCACGCCTCCCTCGCCTTCCGTGGCCTGCACTGCCACATCGGCTCGCAGATCTTCGGCGCCGACGGGTTCGCGGAGTCCGCCGCCCGCCTCCTCACCCTCCACAAGGAGCTGCTGGCCGGCGGCGACGTGCCCGAGCTGAACCTCGGCGGCGGATTCGGCATCGCGTACACGTCCGCCGACGATCCCGCGCCGATCGGCGAGCTCGCCCGCCGCATCGCCGAGACCGTCGCCGCGGGATGCGAGGAGCTCGACATCCCGACTCCGGTCGTTGCATTCGAGCCGGGCCGGTCGATCATCGGGACCGCCGGGCTCACCCTCTACACGGTGGGCACGACGAAGGACGTCCCCGTCGCCTTCCAGGACGACGGCGAGACCGCGGTCCGCCGCTACGTCAGCGTCGACGGCGGGATGAGCGACAACGCCCGTCCCGCGCTCTACGGCGCCGACTACTCGGCCAGGATCGCGAACCGCGTCTCGCCGACCGCGCCCGCCCTCGTCCGGGTCGCCGGCAAGCACTGCGAGAGCGGCGACATCGTCGTCGACGCCGAGTACCTCCCGGCCGACGTCGAGCCGGGCGACCTGCTCGCGGTCCCGGCGACGGGCGCATACTGCTGGGCGCTGTCCAGCAACTACAACCACATCGGGCGGCCGGCGGTCGTCGCGGTGCGCGACGGGGAGGCCAGGGTGATCGTCCGCGGCGAGACCATCGACGACCTCCTCGCGCGGGACGCCGGCTACACGGCGCCCGCATCCACCCTCTCCGCGTCGAAGGAGCGCAGCCAGGCATGATCGAGTACCGCAACCTCCGCGTCGCCCTGCTCGGGGCCGGCTCCGTCGGATCGCAGGTGGCCCGCCTGCTGCTCTCGCAGGGCGACGAGTTCGCCTCCCGCATCGGCGCCCGCCTCGAGCTGGTCGGCATCGCCGTCCGCGACGTGGATGCGCCGCGCGACACCGAGCTGCCGCGCGAGCTCTTCACCACCGACGCCTCCTCGCTGATCCTCGGCGCCGACATCGTCGTGGAGCTGATGGGCGGCATCGAGCCGGCCCGCGGCTACGTGCTGGAGGCGCTGAACTCCGGTGCCGACGTCATCACGGCCAACAAGGCCCTGCTGGCCACGCACGGGCCGGAGCTGTTCGACGCCGCAGAGCAGGTCGGCGCGCAGCTCTACTACGAGGCGGCCGTCGCCGGAGCGATCCCGATCATCCGCCCGCTGCGCGACAGCCTCGCCGGCGACCGCATCAACCGCATCCTCGGCATCGTCAACGGCACGACGAACTTCGTGCTCGACCGCATGGACGTCAACGGAGAGACGCTCCAGGACGCGCTGGCGACGGCCACCGACCGCGGCTACGCCGAGGCCGACCCGACCGCCGACATCGGCGGGTACGACGCCGCGCAGAAGGCGGCGATCCTGGCGAGCCTGGCGTTCCACACCGTCGTGCCTCTCGACCGCGTCTACCGCGAGGGCATCACCGGCGTCACCAAGGCGCAGGTGGATGCGGCGCGCGAGGCCGGCGCTGTCATCAAGCTGCTGGCGATCTGCGAGCGCATGACCGATCCCGAGACGGGGGAGGAGGGCGTCTCCGCCCGCGTCTACCCCGCCCTCATCAGCCGGGACCATCCTCTCGCCGCCGTGCACGGCGCCCACAACGCAGTCTTCGTGCAGGCCGCCGCCGCCGGGGACCTCATGTTCTACGGCGCGGGGGCCGGGGGAGTCGAGACGGCGTCCGCCGTGCTCGGCGACGTCGTGTCGGCCGCCCGGCGGCACGTGGTCGGCGGCCCGGGCGTCGCCGAGTCCACGCACGCCGACCTGCCGGTGCTCGACATCGGCCGCGTCGTGACTCGGTACCAGATCACGCTCGACGTCGAGGACCAGCCCGGCGTGCTCGCCGCGGTGGCCCGCATCCTCAGTGACGGCGGGGTCAGCGTCGAGACCGTGCAGCAGTCCGTGCCGAGCACGACGGGGCCCGTCGTGATCGCCGGAGCGGCGCCCGCGGCGGCCGGGCCGATTCACGGCGGCGGGACGGCCACCGCTACCCTGGTGATCGGCACCCACGAAGCCGAGGAGGCCGCGCTCGCGGCCACCGTCGAGGCTCTCGCGGCGAGCGACGTCGTGATCGCCATCTCTTCCGTTCTCCGAGTCGAAGGATCGTAATGCCCCAGCCCAAGGCCTACAGTCGTCAGTGGCGCGGCGTCCTCCGCGAGTACGCGGACCGCCTGAACATCTCCGACGCCACTCCGATCGTCACGCTGGGCGAGGGCGGAACCCCGCTCATCCCCGCCCCGGCGCTCTCCGCGCGGACGGGCGCGGACGTGTACGTGAAGTTCGAGGGCATGAACCCGACCGGGTCCTTCAAAGACCGCGGCATGACCATGGCGATCTCGAAGGCCGTCGAGCACGGTGCGAAGGCGGTCATCTGCGCCTCCACCGGCAACACCTCGGCATCGGCCGCCGCCTACGCGACGCACGCGGGCATCCAGGCCGTCGTGCTCGTGCCCGAGGGCAAGATCGCGATGGGCAAGCTCAGCCAGGCGATCGCGCACAACGCTCAGCTGCTGCAGGTGCAGGGCAACTTCGACGACTGTCTCGACATCGCGCGCGAGCTGGCCACGAACTACCCGGTGCACCTGGTGAACTCGGTGAACCCGGACCGCATCGAGGGGCAGAAGACCGCCGCCTTCGAGGTCGTGGAGGCGCTGGGCGACGCCCCGGACTTCCACCTGGTCCCGGTCGGCAACGCCGGCAACTACACCGCATACCACCGCGGGTACAGCGAGGAGCTGCAGCGCGGCGAGGCGACCAAGCTGCCGCGGATGTTCGGCTTCCAGGCGTCGGGGAGCGCTCCGATCGTCCTCGGCCACGCCGTGAAGGACCCCGACACGATCGCCACCGCGATCCGCATCGGCAACCCGGCGTCGTGGGAGCTCGCTCTGAACGCCCGCGACGACAGCGACGGCTGGTTCGGCGCGATCGACGACGCCAAGATCCTCGAGGCGCACCGCATCCTGTCCGCCGAGGTCGGCATCTTCGTCGAGCCCGCGTCCGCCATCAGCGTCGCCGGGCTCCTGGAGCGCTCGGAGGCCGGCATGATCCCGGCCGGAGCGACCGTCGTCCTCACCGTCACGGGCCACGGCCTGAAGGACCCGCAGTGGGCCCTTCGCACGGCCGACGGGTCCGATGTCCAGCCCACCGTCGTCCCGGTCGACACGACCGCCATCGCCGACGTGCTCGGCCTGGCGCCCGCCGGGCAGACCTCCGCCGCCGAGGCGACCGCGTGACCACGCCCGACCTCCGCGGCCGGACCGTCGCGGTCAAGGTGCCGGCGACGAGCGCCAACCTCGGCCCGGGATTCGACACGCTCGGGCTCGCTCTCGCGCTGTACGACGAGCTCGAGGTCTCCGTCCGCGACGAGCCCGGCGCGACCGTCGAGGTCACCGGTGTCGGCGAGGGCGAGGTGGCGACCGACGAGAGCAACCTCGTCGTCCGCGCCATCGCGCACACCTTCGAGGCGGTCGGCGTCCCGCTGCCCGGCCTGAACCTGCGGGCGCGCAACAGCATCCCGCACGGGCGGGGGCTCGGCTCCTCCGGCGCGGCCATCGTCTCGGGCATCATGGCCGCGAAGGGCCTGCTCGACGGCGTCGTCGACCTGGATGCGCAGACCCTGCTGGCCCTCGCGAACGACATGGAGGGGCACCCGGACAACGTGGCTCCGGCTCTGTTCGGCGGCCTCACCATCGCCTGGGTCACCCCGGAGGGCCCGCGCTTCAAGAAGCTGATCGTGCACCGTGGCGTCTCTCCGCTCGTGCTCGTCCCCGAGACGGTGATGTCCACGGCGCTCGCCCGCAGCCTCCAGCCGCAGTCGGTGCCCCACGAGGACGCCGTCTTCAACGTCTCCCGCTCCGCCCTGCTCGTCGCGGCCCTCATCCAGAGCCCCGAGCTGCTGCACGCGGCGACCGAGGACAAGCTCCACCAGAGCTACCGCGCCTCGGCCATGCCGGAGACCGACCGGCTGATCACGCTGCTGCGCGAGAACGGCTTCGCCGCTGTCGTGTCGGGCGCGGGTCCGTCCATCCTCGTTCTCGGGAGCGACCCGAGCCAGCGGCTGGCCGCTGCGCGCCTCGTCGAGGAGTCCGCGGAGACCCGCTGGCAGCCGCTCATGCTCGCGGTCGACTTCAAGGGCGCGACGGTCAGCCGGGTCGCCGACGAGTCCGGCGCGACGCGGACGGACACGCCAGCGGCCTAGGTCCGATGGCCCCACCGCGAGGTGGTAAACTGCAGTCGCACCCGTGAAGAACCCGCGTCACGAGCGAATTCCGCTTCCGGGTGATCTCCTAGCAATCATGCCGTCACTCCTGCCTGCCTTCCCGGTTCCCCCTTCACGGAGAATTCGGGCGGCGACGTAGCGCGGATCCGAACGCAGCACGTTCCCGGCAGTTCATGTGACGAAGCTTCAGACGGCGCGTAAGGCGCGCCGGGGGAAAGGATCCTCTTCCGTGACTGATGTCGAACTCCACGCCGGGGGCGTGGACACCAGCGACCTGACCGCGCTCAAGGTGGCAGAGCTGCAAGCTCTCGCCGCCGGGCTCGGGCTCCAGGGCGCAACCCGGCTCCGCAAGGGCGAGCTGGTCGAGGCGATCGCCGCCGCGCGCGCGGCCTCCGCTCCGGCCGACGCCCTCGAGCTTCCCGAGACCGAGGAGGTCGTGGCCGAGCCGGCCGCCGCCTCCCAGGTGCTCACCGAGCCGCTCATCGCTGAGCCGCTCGTCGCAGAGACCGCCGGCGCGCAGCGCGTCGAGCCGACCGTCGGCGACCCCGTGCTTCCGCAGGCGGACGCCGGCGAGCAGACCAGCGGCTCGCGCCGCCGCGGCTCGCGCCGCGTGAGCAGCCCGGATGGCACCGGAATCGCTGCGGGCACCGGCGTCGCCGCCGGATCGCACGTCAACTCCGGCGCGACGGGCGTCGAGTCGCTCATCCCCGATGTGGATGCGCTGCTCGACTCCGCTCTCGCCTCCCGCGAGCAGGCGCGCGGCCAGAACGGCCAGGACGAGCAGGCCAACGGCCAGAACCAGGGCGGCGGACGCCGCCGCCGCGGTCGTGGCCAGGGTGGCCAGAACGGCGACCAGGGCGCCGACCAGAACCGCGACGGCCAGCAGCGCGACGGCCAGAACCGCGACGGCCAGCAGCCGCAGGCCGAGCAGGACCAGCTGGGCGACGCCCAGCAGGTCGACGGCCAGCAGGGCGAGCAGGGCGACAACGCCGGTGAGCAGCAGGGCCAGGGCCGCAACCGCCGCAACCGCAACCGCAACAAGAACAGCGGCCAGCAGAACGAGCAGGGCCAGGCGCAGGGCCAGAACCAGCCGAAGGACCTGCAGCAGGGCGGCCAGCAGGGCGACGGCCAGCAGAACCGCGGCCAGAACGCCCAGCAGCAGGCCGAGGGCGAGCGTGCCGGCCGCTACCGCGACCGCAATCGCAAGCGCCGCGGCGGCGCCCCGGGCGACGAGTTCGAGCCGGAGCTGGCCGACGACGATGTGCTCATCCCCGTCGCCGGAATCCTCGACGTGCTCGACAACTACGCGTTCGTCCGGACGACCGGGTACCTCCCGGGCGCCAGCGACGTGTACGTCTCGCTCGGTCAGGTCAAGAAGTACAACCTCCGCAAGGGCGACGCCGTCGTCGGCGCGATCCGCCAGCCGCGCGAGGGCGAGAACAACAGCCGCCAGAAGTACAACGCGCTGGTGAAGGTCGACTCGATCAACGGGCAGACCCCGGACGAGGCCGCCACCCGCGTCGAGTTCGGCAAGCTGACTCCGCTCTACCCGCAGGAGCGCCTGCGCCTGGAGACCGAGCCCAGCAAGGTCACCCAGCGGATCATCGACCTGGTCGCCCCGATCGGCAAGGGCCAGCGCGGTCTCATCGTCGCGCCGCCGAAGGCCGGCAAGACCATCGTGATGCAGCAGATCGCCAACGCGATCACCGCCAACAACCCTGAGGTCCACCTCATGGTCGTCCTGGTGGACGAGCGTCCGGAAGAGGTCACCGACATGCAGCGCACGGTGAAGGGCGAGGTCATCGCCTCCACCTTCGACCGTCCGGCGGAGGACCACACCACGGTCGCCGAGCTGGCGATCGAGCGGGCGAAGCGTCTCGTCGAGCTGGGCCACGACGTCGTCGTGCTGCTCGACTCGATCACCCGCCTCGGCCGCGCGTACAACCTGACGGCTCCGGCCTCCGGCCGCATCCTCTCCGGTGGTGTCGACGCCTCGGCGCTGTACCCGCCGAAGCGGTTCTTCGGCGCAGCGCGCAACATCGAGCACGGCGGCTCGCTCACCATCCTCGCCTCGGCCCTGGTCGAGACGGGCTCCAAGATGGACGAGGTCATCTTCGAGGAGTTCAAGGGCACGGGCAACATGGAGCTCCGCCTGTCGCGCCAGCTGGCCGACAAGCGCATCTTCCCGGCCGTGGACGTGAACGCCTCCGGCACCCGCCGCGAAGAGATGCTCATGGGCCAGGACGAGGTCAAGATCACCTGGAAGCTGCGCCGCGCCCTCGCCGGGCTCGACCAGCAGCAGGCGCTCGAGATCGTGCTCGGCCGCCTCAAGGAGACCTCGAGCAACGTCGAGTTCCTGATGCAGGTGCAGAAGTCGATGCCCGCGCCGGCCAACGGCCACGGCAACGCGCACTCGCACGGCCACGAGAACGACCACCGCTAGCTGCGATCAGCGCCCGCCCGCCGTGCCACCGTGCACGGAGGGCGGGCGCTTCGTCGTTCCCTGGCCGCATCCCTCGAGAAAGAAGACCCCATGTTCGAATCGGTGAACAGCCTCATCGCCGAGCACGACGACCTCCAGCGTCAGCTCTCCGACCCGGAGCTGCACAGCGACCCGGTCCGCTCCAAGCGCGTCAACCGCCGCTACGCCGAGCTGAGCCGCATCGTCGCCGCGTACAACGAGTGGAAGCAGCTCACCGACGACCTGGAGGCCGCCCGCGAGCTGGCGACCGAGGACGCGGCGTTCGCCGAGGAGGTCCCCGGGCTCGAACAGAGCGTGGCGGAGTCCGAGGAGAAGCTGCGCCGCCTCCTCATCCCGCGCGACCCCAACGACAGCCGCGATGTGATCATGGAGATCAAGATGGGCGAGGGCGGCGCCGAGTCGGCCCTCTTCGCCGGCGACCTGCTGCGCATGTACCTGCACTACGCGGACTCGAAGCGGTGGAAGGCCGAGATCATCGAGCAGACCTCCAGCGACCTCGGCGGCATCAAGGACGTCCAGGTCGCCTTCAAGGGCAGCTCGAGCGATCCAGCGGAGGGGGTCTGGGCGCACCTGAAGTACGAGGGCGGCGTGCACCGCGTGCAGCGCGTGCCGGCGACCGAGTCGCAGGGCCGCATCCACACGTCCGCCGCCGGCGTGCTCGTCTTCCCGGAGGTGGACGAGCCGGAGGAGGTCGAGATCAACCCGAACGACCTCAAGATCGACGTGTTCCGGTCGTCCGGTCCGGGCGGCCAGTCGGTCAACACGACCGACTCGGCGGTGCGGATCACGCACGTCCCGACCGGGATCGTCGTCTCGATGCAGAACGAGAAGAGCCAGCTGCAGAACCGCGAGGCCGCGATGCGCGTGCTGCGCGCCCGGCTGCTCGCCCGGCAGCAGGAGGAAGCGGACGCGGAGGCGGCCGTGTTCCGCAAGGGCCAGATCCGCACGATGGACCGCTCCGAGCGCATCCGCACGTACAACTTCCCGGAGAACCGGATCGCGGACCACCGCACCGGCTACAAGGCCTACAACCTCGACGCGGTGATGAACGGAGCCCTCGACCCGGTCATCGAGTCGAACATCCAGCTCGACGAAGAAACCCGCCTCGCCGACCTAACTCACGACTGACCGCCCCCCACCCCCACCCCCACCCCCACCGTCGAGTCCGCAAACTTTGCACGCCGTCGGCACGTTCAGCGTGCAAAGATCGCGTACTCGACGGCGTCGGCGCTAGCGGAGGGCGGTCGTGGCGCGGTCGCGCGTCGTGAGGTCGCGGTGCGTGGCGGCGGCGCGCCAGCCGTCGGCGGTGAGGAGGTCGCGGATCGCCGCGCCCTGCAGCTCGCCGTGCTCCAGCACGAGCGTGCCGCCGGGGTGGAGCAGGCGCCGGGCCACCCGGGAGATCGTGCGCACCACATCCAGCCCGTCCGGTCCGCCGTAGAGCGCGGCGTGCGGGTCGTGGAGACGGACCTCGGGGTCGCGCGGGATGGCGTCGTCCGGCACATACGGCGGGTTCGAGATGACGACGTCCACCGTCCCGTCGAGCTGTGGGAGCGCGTCGGCGAGGTCGATGAAGACCGGCGTCAGGTTCGTCGCGCCCACCTCGTCGATGTTCCTGCGCGCCCAGATGAACGCCTCCGGCGAGTTCTCGACGGCGTAGACGCGTGCGTGCGGCACCTCCGTGGCGAGAGCCAGAGCGATGGCGCCGCTCCCGGTGCCCAGGTCGACGGCGACCGGCTCGGGCGAGGCGACCGCGCGAAGCGCGTCGATCGCGAACTGCGCCACCTGCTCCGTCTCCGGACGCGGTACGAAGACGCCCGGCCCGACGGTGAGCTCGAGCGACCGGAACGGGGCGCGCCCCGTGATGTGCTGCAAAGGCTCGCGGGCGGCGCGGCGCTCCACGAGCGACCGCAGGACGCCGGCATCCTCGGCGGAGAGCGTCTCGTCCATCACCACGAGCGCCTGCACCCGACCGCGGCCGACGCCGAGCACGTGGCCGATCAGGAGCTCGGCGTCCACCTCCGGGTCGGGGACGCTCGCCCGCGCCAGCACGGCGACGGCGTCCTCGCGCAGGGAGCGGACGGAGGCAGCGCCGGGGGATGCGCCGGAAGCGGGGGTGGTGGGGGTCATCGCCAGAAGAGCCTAGCGCCTGACGCACGCCGTCTAGAGTGGAGACGCGATCACGCATCCCCCTGTCGTCATCCACCGTACGAGAGCACGAGGAAGAGACCATGTCAGGTCACATCTACGAGAACGTCACCCAGGCGGTCGGACGCACGCCGCTCGTCCGCCTCAACCGGCTGACCGAGGGCGTCGACGCGACGGTGCTGGCGAAGCTGGAGTTCTACAACCCGGCCGGCAGCGTCAAAGACCGCATCGGCGTCGCGATCGTCGACGCCGCCGAGAAGGCGGGCGCTCTCGCCCCGGGCGGCACCATCGTCGAGGCCACCAGCGGCAACACCGGCATCGCGCTCGCCATGGTCGGCGCGGCGCGCGGCTATAAGGTCATCCTCGCCATGCCGGAGACCGCGAGCAAGGAGCGCCGCGTGCTCCTGCGCGCGTTCGGCGCCGAGGTCGTGCTGACCCCTGGCCCCGATGGGATGCGCGGAGCGGTCGAGACCGCCCAGGAGATCGTCGCCACGACCGACAACGCCATCTGGGCGCGGCAGTTCGCCAACGAGGCCAACCCGGCCATCCACCGCGCCACGACGGCGGAGGAGATCTGGGAGGACACCGACGGCGGCGTCGACATCTTCGTCGCGGGCGTCGGGACCGGCGGCACGATCACGGGCGTCGGCCAGGTGCTGAAGGAGCGCAAGCCCGGTGTGACGGTGGTCGCCGTCGAGCCGCTCGACTCGCCCATCCTGAACGGCGGAAAGCCCGGTCCGCACAAGATCCAGGGGATCGGCGCGAACTTCGTGCCGGAGATCCTCGACACCACGGTCTACGACGAGGTGGTCGACGTCTCCTTCGATGACGCCCTCGACGTGGCCAAGCGCCTCGCCAGCGAGGAGGGCATCCTCGCCGGCATCTCGTCCGGGGCCATCGTCTGGGCGGCGCTGCAGCTCGCCAAGCGGCCCGAGAACGCCGGCAAGACCATCGTCGCGATCGTCTGCGACACCGGGGAGCGGTACATCTCGACGCCGCTCTGGGCCGACCTGCTGGACTGAACGGGGTGCCGATCTTCCGAGCGCGCGAGGACATCCGCAACGCGCGCAGGCACGACCCGGCGGCCCGCACCGCCTTTGAAGTCGCCACCGCGTACTCCGGGCTGCACGCCATCTGGTCGTACCGGGTGGCGCACCGGATGTGGCGGTCGGGGCTGCGAACGCCCGCCCGCCTGCTGTCGCAGTTCACCCGCTTCCTGACCGGCATCGAGATCCACCCGGGCGCGCGCATCGGCCGCCGCTTCTTCATCGATCACGGGATGGGCGTGGTGATCGGCGAGACCACCTGGGTCGGCGACGACGTCATGCTCTATCACGGCGTCACGCTGGGCGGCCGGGGGAGCGGGCACGGCAAGCGGCACCCCACCGTCGAGGACGGCGTGATCGTCGGAGCGGGAGCCAAGGTGCTCGGCGCGATCACCATCGGAGCGCACTCGGTCATCGGCGCGAACGCGGTCGTGACGCGGGATGCTCCGCCCGACTCCCTGCTCGTCGGCGTGCCCGCGCATCCTCGCCCGCGCTCCGGTCATGAGCAGATCGCCGGCGACGACTGGATCGACCCCGCCATCTACATCTGACCCGCCCCACCGTCGAGTCCGCGATTCTTGCACGCTCCGACGGCGTGTCGTGTGCAAAGTTTGCGGACTCGACGGTGGGGGACCGGGGAAAGGGGGTCAGCGGGCGGCGAAGGCGTGGAGGGCGTCGAGCATGCCGTCGGTGTCGAAGGTGCCGTCGTCGCGCTTCACGAAGTGGAAGGCGTGCATCCCGCAGGCGCGGGCACCCTCGACGTTGGCGATCGAGTCGTCGAAGAGGATGGCGTCCTCCGGCCGCACGCCGAACCGCCCGAGCGCCCTGGTGTAGATCCGGCGCTCCGGCTTCCGCGCGCCGAGCACGGCCGACACCAGGTCGTTGTCCTGCAGCACGTCGACGATCTCGGGCGTCAGAACCGGGAGCGAGTCCTTGAACGGGATGGGGTTGTTCGACAGCAGCGACACCGTCCCCAGCGTCGCGGCCTCGTGCAGCGCCGCGATCGCCCCGGGGACGGGCGTCATCGCCGCCTTGCGCGCCTCCTGCCACTGCGCGAGCGTCAGCCGGGCTCCGGTGACCTCGGCGAACGCCTCCAGGTACTCCTCGCTGGTGGAGTACTCGCCGATCTCGGCGGCGCGCTCGTGGCCGCCCGCCCACCAGCTCGACGCGAGCCGGTACTGGCTCACACCGCCCAGCTCCGCGAGCTTGGGCAGCCGCTTGTGGAAGTCGTAGTCGTAGAGCGTCTTGTCGCAGTCGAAGAAGTAGACGTCCATCCCCTCCAGTATCGTCCTCCCAGTCTGTGTGTCCGCGCCCCGGCTATCATTGAGCCGTCATGGCTCCCATCTACGACTGCTCCGTCGACTCCGAGCTGCTCACCGGTATGCGCCTCGCACGGGCTGCGATCGGGCGCGGCGAACTCGTCGTCATCCCCACCGACACGGTGTACGGGGTGGCCGCCGACGCCTTCAGCCCCGCCGCCGTCCAGCGGCTGCTCGATGCGAAGGGACGCGGGCGGCAGTCGCCGCCTCCCGTGCTGGTCCCCGGCATCCCGACGCTCGCCGCCCTCGCCGAGCGGGTGCCGGACGAGGTGGATGCGCTGGTCCAGGCGTTCTGGCCGGGCGGCCTCACGATCGTCCTGCCCGCGTCGCCATCCCTCGTCTGGGACCTCGGCGAGACGAAGGGCACGGTCGCCCTCCGCATGCCGAAGGACACGATCGCGCTCGAGCTGCTGTCCGAGACCGGCCCGCTCGCCGTGTCGTCCGCGAATCTGACCGGCCGCCCGGCCGCGCGCACCGCCGCCGAGGCCGAAGCCATGCTGGGCGACGCGATCTCCGTCTACCTCGACGGGGGAGAGGCCGGCTCCGCCTACGAGCGCATCGAGGGCAAGGACTCGTCGTCGACGATCGTGGACGCGACGGCCCTGGCCGCCGGCGTCGGGGGTCTGCGCATGCTGCGTCACGGCGTCATCTCGGCCGAGCAGCTGCGCGAGGTCGTCGGCGACGTGCTGGACGAGCCGGCGGCCGCTGCGGACGCCGCCCCGTGACTCTCCTCCTCGCCCTCGCTCTGATCTCGGCCGTCATCACGTTCGGGATGTCGTTCGTCGTCTACAAGCTGGCGATGCGGTACCGCCTGTACCCGAAGATCCGGGCACGCGATGTGCACACCCGGCCGACGCCCCGCCTCGGCGGTGTGGCGATGTTCCTCGGCATCCTGGTGGCGTTCGGCGTCTCGTGGCTGCTGTCGAGCCAGTTCGGCGTCCTGACGCTGATCTTCTCCGACCAGGGCCCGATCCTCGCGATCCTGGGCGCATCCCTGCTCATCGTCGTGCTCGGCGTCGTCGACGACATCTGGGACCTCGACTGGATGACGAAGCTGGCCGGGCAGTTCGTGGCCGCGGGACTCGTCGCCTGGCTCGGCGTGCAGATCTACTCGCTGCCGATCGGCGGCCTCACGGTGGGCTCGCCGGTGATGTCGATCATCATCACCCTCTTCGCCATCGTGCTGGTGATGAACGCGATCAACTTCATCGACGGCCTGGACGGCCTGGTCGCGGGGGTCGCACTCATCGCGAACGGCACGTTCCTCGTCTACACGTACCTCCTGCAGCGCGAGATCAGCCCGCAGAACTACTTCAGCCTGGCCGGCGTCATCGCCGCCATCCTGGTCGGGGCGTGCGCCGGGTTCCTGCCGCTCAACTGGCATCCGGCGAAGATGTTCATGGGGGATGCGGGCGCCCTGCTGATCGGTCTGCTGATGGCGACGTCGGCGATCTCGGTGACGGGGACCATCAACCCGCAGGACCTGCTGACGCTCGGCCGGTCGTCGCTCGTCCCGGCGTTCATCCCGATCATCCTGCCGTTCGCGGTGCTCATCATCCCGCTGCTCGACTTCGGGCTCGCCGTCATCCGGCGCCTGCGGGCCGGGAAGTCGCCGTTCAGCGCCGACCGCAAGCACCTGCACCATCGCCTGCTCGACATGGGTCATACCCACCTGCACGCTGTCCTCATCTTCTACGCGTGGACTGCCGTGCTGTCGATCGGCTGCCTGCTGTTCTTCTTCGACCCGTATTGGATGGCGATCGTCTTCGTCGCGATCGGGCTCGTCGTCTGCACCGCCTTCACGCTCGCTCCGTTGAGCCGCAGGAAGGCGAACGAGGCGGTCGCCGAGCTCGCCCCCGCCGGCAGCCGCGAAGCCGCGGAGACGGCCCGCTTCGACCAGCTCGATGCGGCGAGCGAAGGCGCCTCCGCATCCCCGACCCCCCTGACCGAGGAGACCCGATGACCGACCAGCAGGACGGGGCCACCGCCCCGCGGCCGGCCCAGCCGCCCGCCCAGCCGACCTCGACGCCCGTGCTGCGGGACGTGCTCAAGTACGGCCTGATCCTGGCCGCGGTGATCGCGGTCGCCGGGATGCTGCTCGGCGGTCTCTTCGCGGGCTGGGTCGGCGTCACCAGCGCCCTGATCGGCACGGCCATGGCGGCGGTGTTCCTCTCGATCACCGCGCTGAGCATCCTGATCGCCAACCGCTTCATCGGCACCGATCTCTTCGTCGGGCTGTTCTTCGGCATCGTCCTCGGCGGCTGGATCCTCAAGTTCGTGCTGTTCCTGGTGCTCGCGATCCTGCTGCGCGACCAGCCCTGGATCAACCCGGTTGTGCTGTTCCTCAGCCTCATCGCCGGCGTGATCGGATCGCTCGTCGTTGACATGATCGTGGTCTTCCGCTCCCGCGTGCCCTACGTCAGCGACGTGACGCTGCCGGGGGAGAAGCGCTGACCCGTATCCAATTCGTTATGGGCTGAAAACTCTTGTAGAGTTATCAGCGATCCCCACCCCGTTCGCGCCCGAGAAACCCTGAGGTCGCGAGAAGTGCAGGGTGTCCCACCGTTCGTCGTCGCGAGAGCTCCCAGCTCGACGCCCCGAAACAGGAGATAGCGCTGTTAGCTAACGCTGTGAACCTGCTGGTCCAGGCCGCAAGCTCCGATGATGGAAGCTTCCAGGGTCCCTCGATCAACGAGTTCTTCCCCCCGACCCTGTTCACGATCGGTGACCTCGAGTTCAACCGTATCTTCGTCGTCCGCGTCCTCGCGACGCTCGCGCTGATCCTCATCTTCTGGCTCGGCACGCGCCGGATGCGCCTGATCCCCGGCCGCTTCCAGTCGGTCGTCGAGATGGGTCTCGACTTCGTGCGCGTCAACATCGCGGAAGACCTGCTCGGCAAGAAGGACGGCCGCCGGTTCCTCCCGCTGCTGACCACCATCTTCTTCATGGTGCTGTTCTTCAACATCACCGGAATCATCCCGTTCCTCAACATCGCGGGCACCTCGGTCATCGCCGTCCCGCTGCTCCTCGCGATCGTCGCGTACATCGCCTTCATCTACGCGGGCGTCAAGAAGAGCCCGAAGAACTTCTTCAAGAACGCGCTCTTCCCGCCCGGCGTCCCGTGGTTCCTCTACATCATCGTGACGCCGATCGAGTTCGTCTCGACCTTCATCCTGCGGCCGATCACGCTGACGCTGCGACTCCTCATGAACATGGTCGTCGGGCACCTCCTGCTCGTCCTGTTCTTCCTCGCGACGGAGTTCTTCTTCTTCACCGCGGGCGGCTGGTGGTCGCTGTTCGGCGTCGGCACCTTCGCCTTCGGCTTCGCTTTCACCGTCTTCGAGATCCTGGTCGCAGTCCTGCAGGCCTACGTCTTCGCACTGCTCACCGCTGTCTACATCCAGCTGGCAGTCGCCGAGGAACACTAAGAACGATCCGCGCACCCGCACGGATCGCCATCACGGAAGGAAACACAACGTGGACATCGCTGCAATCAACGGCAACATCGCCACCGTCGGTTACGGCCTCGCCGCCATCGGCCCGGCCATCGGCGTGGGCATCGTCGTCGGCAAGACCATCGAGGGCGTCGCCCGTCAGCCCGAGCTGGCCGGCCGTCTCCAGGTCCTGATGTACATCGGTATCGCGTTCACCGAGGCGCTCGCGTTCATCGGTATCGCTACCTACTTCATCTTCCAGTAATCCTCTTTTCCCTCAGTAAGGAGGAACCATGCTCAAGAGTGTGGTGATCGCAGCCTCAGAGGGGTCGCACAACCCGCTGATCCCGGAGTGGCCGGACATCATCGGCGCGCTTCTCTGCTTCCTGATCATCCTGTTCTTCTTCTGGAAGCTCGTGCTTCCGCGCATGAAGAAGCTGCTGGATGAGCGCGCAGAGGCGATCGAGGGCAACATCGAGAAGGCCGACGAGGCGCAGCGCAAGGCCGAGGCCCTGCTGGAGGAGTACACCGCCCAGCTCGCCGAGGCGCGTGCGGAGGCGGGCAAGATCCGCGAGACCGCCCGCGTCGACGGCCAGAAGATCGTCGCGGAGGCCCGCGAGGCCGCCGCGACGGAGGCCGCGCGCGTGACCGCCCAGGCGCAGGCGCAGCTCGAGGCGGAGCGTCAGACGGCGCTCGTCCAGCTGCGCAGCGAGGTCGGTTCGCTGGCGATCGACCTGGCGTCGACCGTCGTGCGCGAGGCCCTCGACGAGGACAAGCGTGCACAGGCGATCGTGGACCGCTTCCTGGCGGACCTCGAGGCCGACGAGAAGGCTCAGGCCGACCAGAAGGCAGGATCGGGCAACTGATGGGAAGCGCCACCAGAGAAGCGTTGGCCCGATCCGTCTCGGCTCTCGCCGACCTCGGGTCCACGGCCGATCTGGCGACGGCCGAGGACCTGTTCAGTGCAGGGCGAGTCGTCGCGGACTCGGCCCAGCTCCGAGCCGTCCTCGGCGACCCCACGGTCTCGGCCGAGGGCAAGACGGCGCTCGTGAAGCGCGTCTTCCGCTCGCTCTCGGCTCCGGCCGTCGGACTGCTCACCGTCATCGCCGCCCAGCGCTGGTCGTCTCACGACGACCTGCTCGGCGCGATCGAGGAGCTCGGGATCCGTGCCATCGCAGGCTCTGCACCGCGGAACGTCGACATCGTCGCCGAGCTGCTGACCTTCGGAGGCGCCGTGACCTCCGACGCGCGCCTCGAGCTCGCGCTGCGCAGCAAGCTCGCATCGCCCGACTCCAAGGTCGCACTCGTCGAGCGGCTGCTCGACGGGAAGGCGTCGAAGGAGACCGTCGCCATCGTGCGCCAGCTCGTCGCGCAGCCCCGCGGCCGCAGCGTCCGCGAGTCGCTCCGGGCGGCCGCGCGCATGGTGGCCGCGCAGTCGGGCCAGACGATCGCGACGGTCTACGCCGCGTCCCCGCTGCCCGCGGCCCAGGCCGAGCGCCTGCGCACGGTTCTCAGCGCCTCCTACGGCGACCTCAGGATCAACCAGGTCGTCGACCCCTCGATCATCGGCGGATTGCGGGTGCAGATCGGTGACGACGTCATCGATGGAAGCATCGCGTCGCGTCTGGCCGAACTCCGGCTTCAGCTGGCGGGCTGACCGCCTCAAGATAGGAATCACAATGGCAGACACACAGATCAGCCCCGACGACATCCGCGACGCGCTCAAGGACTTCGTCACCACATACGAGCCGGCGTCCGCACAGGCCACCGAGATCGGCCACGTGATCGACGCCTCCGACGGCATCGCGCACGTCGAGGGCCTCCCGAGCGTGATGGCCAACGAGCTCATCCGCTTCGCCGACGGCACCCTGGGCCTCGCCCAGAACCTCGACGAGAACGAGGTCGGCGTGGTCGTGCTCGGCGAGTTCGACCACATCGTCGAGGGCATGGAGGTGACCCGCACCGGCGAGGTCCTCTCCGTCCCGGTCGGCGACGGCTACCTCGGCCGCGTGGTCGACCCGCTCGGCAACCCGATCGACGGCCTCGGCGAGATCGCCAGCGAGGGCCGCCGCGAGCTCGAGCTCCAGGCGCCCGGCGTCATGCAGCGCAAGTCGGTGCACGAGCCGCTGCAGACCGGCATCAAGGCCATCGACGCGATGATCCCGGTCGGCCGCGGTCAGCGCCAGCTGATCATCGGCGACCGCCAGACCGGTAAGACGGCCATCGCGATCGACACGATCATCAACCAGAAGGCCAACTGGGAGTCCGGCGACGTCAACAAGCAGGTCCGCTGCATCTACGTCGCCATCGGTCAGAAGGGCTCGACCATCGCCTCGGTGAAGGGCGCGCTCGAGGACGCCGGCGCGATGGAGTACACCACCATCGTCGCGGCCCCCGCCTCCGACCCGGCCGGCTTCAAGTACCTCGCCCCCTACACCGGCTCGGCCATCGGCCAGCACTGGATGTACGGCGGCAAGCACGTCCTCATCGTCTTCGACGACCTGTCCAAGCAGGCCGAGGCCTACCGCGCCGTGTCGCTCCTCCTCCGTCGTCCGCCAGGACGCGAGGCCTACCCGGGTGACGTCTTCTACCTGCACTCCCGCCTGCTGGAGCGTTGCGCGAAGCTCTCCGACGAGCTGGGCGCCGGCTCGATGACCGGTCTGCCGATCATCGAGACGAAGGCGAACGACGTCTCCGCGTACATCCCGACCAACGTGATCTCGATCACCGACGGCCAGATCTTCCTGCAGTCCGACCTCTTCAACGCCAACCAGCGCCCCGCGGTCGATGTCGGCATCTCGGTCTCGCGAGTCGGCGGCGACGCGCAGGTGAAGTCCATCAAGAAGGTCTCCGGCACGCTCAAGCTCGAGCTGGCGCAGTACCGCTCGCTCGAGGCGTTCGCGATGTTCGCGTCCGACCTCGACGCGGCGAGCCGCCGTCAGCTGGCGCGCGGCGCCCGCCTCACCGAGCTGCTCAAGCAGCCGCAGTACTCGCCGTTCCCGGTGGAGGAGCAGGTCGTCTCGATCTGGGCCGGCACCAACGGCAAGCTGGACGAGGTCGCCGTCGAGGACGTCCTGCGCTTCGAGGCCGAGCTGCTCGACCACCTGCGCCGCAACACCGACATCCTCGACACGTTGCGCGACACCAACGTCCTCGACGACGACACGGTGGCGAAGCTCGACTCCGAGGTGGACAAATTCAAGCTCGAGTTCCAGACCGGCGAGGGCAAGCCGCTCGCCTCGGTCGGACGCGAGGAGTTCCAGGCCATCGACGAGGACGAGGTCGACCAGGAGCGCATCGTCAAGGCCCGGCGCTGAGCGCTGAGCCCACGAGAGACTAGATACTAGGAGAGACATGGGAGCACAGCTTCGGGTCTACCGGCAGAAGATCAGATCTGCCCAGACGACCAAGAAGATCACCCGTGCGATGGAGCTGATCTCCGCCTCCCGCATCCAGAAGGCGCAGGCGCGGGTCGCCGCGAGCTCGCCGTACGCCCGCGCCATCACGCGCGCGGTGTCGGCGGTGGCGACGTACTCGAACGTCGACCACGTCCTGACCACCGAGCCGGAGAAGATCGAGCGCGCCGCGATCGTCATCTTCTCCTCCGATCGCGGCCTCGCCGGCGCGTTCAACTCGAACGTGCTCAAGGAGTCCGAGAAGCTCGCGGAGCTGCTGCGCAGCCAGGGCAAGGAGGTCGTGTACTTCCTCGTCGGCCGCAAGGCGCAGGGCTACTTCAGCTTTCGCCGCCGTGCGTTCGAGCGGGTGTGGACCGGCAACACGGATGCCCCGGAGTTCGAGCAGGCCAAGGAGATCGCCGACGCGATCCTGGAGTCCTTCCTGCGCGATGCGTCCGACGGTGGTGTGGACGAGATCCACATCATCTACAACCGCTTCATCAGCATGCTGACCCAGGAGCCGCAGGTCGTCCGCCTGCTTCCCCTGGAGGTCGTCGAGGGCGTGGAGGAGCCGGACCGCACGCAGGTCCTTCCCCTCTACGAGTTCGAGCCGGATGTGGGGACGGTGCTCGACTCGCTGCTCCCCGTCTACATCGAGAGCCGCATCTTCAACGCGATGCTGCAGTCGGCCGCCTCCAAGCACGCCGCGACGCAGAAGGCCATGAAGGCTGCGAGCGACAACGCCGACAAGCTCATCACCGACTACACGCGTCTGGCCAACAACGCCCGTCAGGCGGAGATCACCCAGCAGATCTCCGAGATCGTCGGCGGCGCGGATGCGCTGAGCTCGTCCCACTGATCGTCCAACGAGAGAGATAACAATCATGACTACCGCTACCGCCGAAGCCCAGGCTTCGACCGCGCAGCCGGCCGGTGTGGGACGAATTGCCCGCGTGACCGGTCCGGTCGTCGACATCGAGTTCCCGCACGATGCGATCCCGGGCATCTACAACGCCCTGAAGACCACGATCACGATCGGCGAGCAGTCGACCGAGATCACGCTCGAGGTCGCCCAGCACCTCGGCGACGACCTGGTGCGCGCGATCGCGCTGAAGCCGACCGACGGCCTGGTCCGCGGCGGCGAGGTGCGCGACACCGGTGCCCCGATCAGCGTGCCCGTGGGCGACGTGACCAAGGGCAAGGTGTTCAACGTCACCGGTGACATCCTGAACCTCGAGCCGGGCGAGAAGGTCGAGATCACCGAGCGCTGGCCCATCCATCGCAACCCGCCGGCGTTCGACCAGCTCGAGTCCAAGACCCAGCTGTTCGAGACCGGCATCAAGGTCATCGACCTGCTCACCCCGTACGTGCAGGGTGGAAAGATCGGTCTCTTCGGCGGCGCCGGTGTCGGCAAGACCGTCCTCATCCAGGAGATGATCCAGCGCGTGGCGCAGGATCACGGTGGTGTGTCGGTGTTCGCCGGTGTCGGCGAGCGCACCCGTGAGGGCAACGACCTCATCCACGAGATGGAGGAGGCGGGCGTCTTCGACAAGACCGCGCTCGTCTTCGGCCAGATGGACGAGCCGCCGGGGACGCGTCTGCGCGTCGCCCTGTCCGCCCTGACGATGGCGGAGTACTTCCGCGACGTGCAGAACCAGGACGTGCTGCTCTTCATCGACAACATCTTCCGGTTCACGCAGGCCGGTTCCGAGGTGTCCACGCTGCTCGGCCGCATGCCGTCCGCGGTGGGCTACCAGCCGAACCTCGCCGACGAGATGGGTCAGCTCCAGGAGCGCATCACCTCGACCCGCGGCCACTCGATCACCTCGCTGCAGGCGATCTACGTTCCGGCCGACGACTACACCGACCCGGCGCCGGCGACCACGTTCGCCCACCTGGACGCCACGACCGAGCTCTCCCGTGAGATCGCGTCGAAGGGTCTGTACCCGGCGGTCGACCCGCTGACCTCGACCTCGCGCATCCTCGACCCCCGCTACCTGGGTGAGGACCACTACCGCGTGGCCACGACCGTCAAGCAGATCCTCCAGAAGAACAAGGAGCTGCAGGAGATCATCGCGATCCTCGGTGTCGACGAGCTGTCGGAGGAGGACAAGATCACGGTGTCGCGTGCGCGCCGGATCCAGCAGTTCCTCTCGCAGAACACCTACATGGCGAAGAAGTTCACCGGTGTCGAGGGTTCCACGGTTCCGCTGAAGGACACCATCGAGTCGTTCGACGCGATCGCCAAGGGCGAGTTCGACCACGTGGCCGAGCAGGCCTTCTTCAACGTCGGACCGATCTCCGACGTGGAAGAGAAGTGGGCGCAGATCCAGAAGGAGAACGGCTAACAATGGCTGTCCTCAACGTCAGCGTCGTCGCCGCCGACCACGAAGTGTGGTCGGGTGAGGCGAGCATGGTCGTGGCGCGCACCGTGGAAGGGCAGATCGGTATCCTGCCCGGCCACGAGCCGCTGCTGGCCATCCTCGCGCAGGGCGAGGTGCGCGTGACCCTGAACGGGGGCGAGTCGATCACGGCGAACGCCGATGACGGCTTCCTCTCCGTCGAGAACAACACGGTCACCATCGTGGCCCGTCAGGCTGAGCTGGTCTGACATGTCCGGGCAGCAGGGAGCCCCGCTGGAGCGCCAGTTCGGAGACGTCCGCGTCCCGATGCTGGTGGCGATGGCGGGGCTTCCCGGTTCCGGGAAGTCCACCATCGCGGAGATCCTGGCCGGGCGCATGGGCGCGACGGTGATCTCGGTGGACCCGATCGAGGCGTCGATCATCCGTGCGGGGATCGATTCCGACCAGCCGACCGGGCTCGCGGCCTATCTGGTGGCCGAGACGATGGCCGAGCAGGTGCTGCTCTCCGGCCACTCGGTCGTCGTCGACGCCGTGAACGCCGTGGAGCCGGCGCGCCTGCAGTGGCGCGACCTGGCGGAGCGGTGCGACGTGAAGCTCCGTGTGATCGAGACGGTGTGCTCCGACCCCGACCTCCACGAGGAGCGCCTCGGCAAGCGCAGCGGGCTCGTCGCCGCGTACGCCGTCGAGCAGAGCACCGACGAGTACGACGAGTGGCGCGGTGCCTGCGGCACCCTGCCTCGCGTGACGCTCGACACGGCAGCGCCGCTCGGCGAGAACGTGAACACGGCCCTCGCCTTCGTGGAGGGCTAGCGTGCTCATCCTGCTCCCGCCCTCCGAGACCAAGAGGGACGGGGGAGCGGGGTCTCCGCTCGCCCTGGAGCGCCTGCGCTTCCCCTCGCTGAATGCGGTCCGCCGCGAGGTCGTGGATGCGGTCGTCGAGCTGGCGGCGGATCACGATGCTGCCATCCGCGCGCTCAAGCTCGGGCCGAAGCAGGCCGGCGAGGTGGAGCGCAACCGCGGCATCCCGACGGCCCCGACCATGCGGGCGCTCGAGCGGTACACCGGTGTGCTGTACGACGCCCTGGATGCGGGCTCGCTCTCTTCGGCGGACTGGGAGGTGGCCGCCGAGTCGGTCGCTGTGCAGTCGGCACTGCTCGGTCTGGTGGGCGCGGGCGACCCGGTGCCCGCGTACCGGCTGTCGTTCGATTCGCGACTCTCGGTGCACCGCGGCGCGGCGTCGCTCAAGAAGCGCTGGGCGCAGGCCGGCGCTGCGGCGCTGGCCGAGAGGGACGACCTGCTGCTCGATCTCCGCTCCGAAGGGTATGCGGCGCTGGCGCCGTTGCCGAAGCGCGACGGCGCACACTACGTGCGTGTCCTGGCCCGCGACGAGTCGGGCCATGTCCGCGCGTTGAATCACTTCAACAAGCAGGCGAAGGGCCTGCTCACCCGGGCGCTCATCGAGGCGGGGGCGGGCTTCCCGACCACAGCGGCACTGCTGGACTGGGCGGAGGCCGAGGGGTACGAGCTCCGGCCGGCGGCGGGCGCATCTCGCGACCTGGAGCTCGTCGTGCCGGAGGTGCGCGGCGCGCCCGGCAACCTCATGGCGACGCTGCGGGTCTGAGGCGGCGCTGCGGGTCTGAGGCGCTGCTGCGGGTGTGAGGCGCTGCTGCGGGTGTGGCGCGCCGCTCCCGGGCAACTCCCAGTGGTGCAGGAGTGAAAAGTGAGATAAGCTCACCACAAGAGAGAGGATCACTGATCCGAGGCGTGTGCGCGTACTGGTTGCGCGTCATCCGCCTCACCAAGTCGGGCCGTCGTGTGGTGGCCGGCGCATCATCCCCATGCGTCGTTTCCTGCGCCGGAGTGTGAGGCACCAAGATTCCGCCTGCGGTCGGGCACGAGCGGTACGCCCTCACCAGCGAGAATCCGGCGTCGGAGTCCGTATCCGCCGTCGGCCCGACTCTCTCGGTCCTCTCCCGTACTCCCGCAGCGACCGTCAACCGGCGCGGAAGCAGCCCTCGAAGTGGTCGTCGACCATGCCCGTCGCCTGCATGAGCGCGTACATGGTGGTCGGCCCGACGAAGCGGAATCCTCGGCGGCGCAGTTCTTTGCTGAGCGCCGTCGACTCGGGCGTGACCGCGGGGATCTCGCCCCACTCCCGCGGCCGGTGACCGGCGCGCGGCTCCGGGGCGAAGCTCCACATGAGCTCCTCGAGCGGTACATCGAGCTGCAGCACGGCACGCGCGTTCGAGATGGTCGCCTCGATCTTGCCGCGATGCCGGATGATGCGCTCGTCCTGCAGGAGGCGCTGGACGTCGGTCTCGGTCATGGCGGCGACCTTCTCGGGGACGAAGCCGAGGAAGTCCTCCCGGAAGGCCGGACGGCGCCGCAGGATCGTGATCCACGACAGGCCCGCCTGGAACCCTTCGAGGCACATCTTCTCGTAGAGCGCGCGCGGGTCGTGCTGCGGGCGCCCCCACTCGTCGTCGTGGTAGCGGCGGTACTCGGGATCGCTCGCCGACCACGAGCAGCGCGCAACGCCGTCCTCGCCGATGACGAGCGCGGAGCGGAGGGGTGTCGGTGTCGTCGTCGCGTCGCTCATGCGGCCAGCAGGATCCCCTCGTGCTCGAGAAGCCACAGCTTGGTGGGGATGCCGTCGCCCCCGCTGTAGCCGGTGACGCGGCCGCTGGAGGACAGCACGCGGTGGCAGCCCACGATGATCGGCACCGGGTTGGCCCCGACGGCCCCGCCGATCGCCCGGCCGTAGCCCGCGTGGCCGAGGGAGGCGCCCAGCTCGCCGTACGAGACGAACGTGCCGAACTCCAGTGACGCGAGCCGCTGCCATACCGCCTGGCGGAACGGCGTGCCCGTCAGACGCACGGGCACGTCGAAGGCCCGCCGCGAGCCGGAGAAGTATTCCTCCAGCTGGGCGGCCGCGTCGTCGAGCACGGGCGTGCTGCGTTCGGGATGGTCTTCGAGAGGGAGGTGACCCGATCGCTCGATGGAGAGAGAGGTGACGGCGGTGCCGTCACTGGTCAGTTCGAGCCGCCCGATGGGGCTCGTGGTGCGGAGGAGATAGGCGAAGGAACTGCTCATGGGACGACTCTAGGGCGCGCCACCGACGCGCACTCGCGGGAATCGGACATCGGGGGATAACTGCCGCTGCCCCGGATCTGTGGACGATTCCGTGGTGCCCGACGCGGGGAGAAGCGCCCTGCCTAGACTCGACGCATGGCGAACATCGAATACCGCACCCTCGGCCGCTCCGGCCTCGTCGTCTCCACCATCGGCCTCGGCTGCAACAACTTCGGCCGGAAGGACACGCTCACCGAGACGCAGGAGGGCACCGATGCGGTGATCGGCGCCGCGATCGACGCCGGCGTGACGCTGTTCGACACCGCCGACATCTACGGCTCCGAGCGCGGCCTCTCCGAGACGCTCATGGGCAAGGCGCTGGAGGGCAAGCGCGACCGCATCGTCCTCGCCACGAAGTTCGGGATGGACATGGCCGGCCTGAACGGACCGGACTGGGATGCGCGCGCCTCCCGCCGCTACATCCGTCTCGCCGTCGAGAGCTCGCTCCGCCGGCTGCGCACCGACTGGATCGACCTCTACCAGCTGCACCGCCCGGACGGCGTGACACCCATCGAGGAGACCCTGGCGACCCTGGACGACCTGATCGCCGAGGGCAAGATCCGCTACATCGGCCACTCCAATCTGGCGGGGTGGCAGATCGCAGAGGCGGAGTTCACCGCGCGTCTGCACGGGCATCCGAAGTTCATCTCCGCCCAGAATGAGTACAGCCTCCTCGCGCGCGACGTCGAGCGCGAGGTGCTGCCGGCCGTGAACCGCTACGGCCTCGGCTTCCTGCCGTTCTTCCCGCTCTACAACGGCCTGTTCACCGGCAAGTTCACCCGGGAGGGCGGCCCGTCCGACAGCCGGATCATGCACCTCCGCCGCCACCTGCTCGACGAGGCCCCGTGGGACAGGATCGAGCGCTACCAGGCGTTCTGCGACGAGCGTGGAGTGACCATGCTCGCCGCGACCTTCGCGTGGCTGCTCGCCCAGCCGGGCCTGTCGAGCGTCATCGCGGGCGCGACGAAGCCGGAGCAGATCGTCGCCAACGCCGAGGCGGCGACCGCCTGGAAGCCCACCGCCGCCGAGGTCGCCGAGATCGGGGAGATCTTCGCGCCCGCCGCCTGAAATGCGTGCTCTCGAACTCTTGTGAGTGAGCACTCACTCCGAGTAGAGTCGCCGCGTGACGAACGACGCTGCGACCGACGACCCGCCGCGCTCCCGCGCGCAGCCGATGGCCGCGGAGGATCGCAAGGCGATGATCATCGAGGCGGTCATCCCGCTGCTGCTCGAGCACGGGCGCGGGATGACCTCGCGCCAGATCGCCGACGCGGCCGGTATCGCCGAGGGCACGATCTTCCGCGCCTTCGGCGACAAGGAGACGCTCATCACGGCGGCGATCGAGAAGTACCTCGACCCGGAGCCGCTGCGTGAGGCGCTCCGCAGGATCGACCCATCGCTCCCGCTGGAGAACAAGATGCGCGCGATCCTGTACCTGCTGCGGGAGCGATTCCAGAGCGTCATGCGGATCATTCCGGTCCTCGGCCAGCAGCGGCCGCCCGTCCCGGAGGAGCGCGGCGAGTTCGCCCAGATCATCGCCCGGATCCTGGAGCCGGAGGCGGCCGAGCTGAACTGGCCGCCGGAGCGCGTTGCGCACCTGCTGCGGCTGATGAGCTTCTCCTCCGCGTTCCCCGCGCTCAACGAGGGCGTCGAGTTCAGCATCGACGATCTCGCCCGGATGACGCTGGTCGGTGTCGCCGGGACCTCGCCCCACGTCCTCATCCCGTCATCCGACACGGAGGCATCATGCTCCTGAGACTGCTCGGCCGGTTCCTCCGGCCGCACTGGCCGCTCCTGATCGGGGTGATCGTCTTCCAGCTGGCGCAGTCGCTGCTCTCGCTCTGGCTGCCGACGCTCAACGCCGCCATCACCGACAACGGCATCGCGAAGGGCGACACCGGGTACATCATGGCCGTCGGCGCCGAGATGCTCGGGGTGACGCTGGTGCAGGTCGCCTGCGCCATCACCGCGGTGTACTTCGGGGCGAAGGTCGCCATGCTCGTCGGCCGCGACCTCCGCGAGGCGATCTTCCGCCGCGTCGGCGAGTTCTCCGAGCGCGAGGTCTCGTCGTTCGGTGCGCCGTCGCTGATCACCCGCAACACCAACGACGTCCAGCAGGTGCAGATGCTGGTGATGATGACGTGCACGCTGCTCGTGTCCGCCCCCATCCTGGCGGTCGGCGGGATCGTGCTGGCGATGCAGCAGGACATCGAGCTGTCCTGGCTGATCGCTGTGAGCGTCCCGGCGCTGCTGGTCGCGGTGAGCATCATCATCGCCCGCATGGTTCCGCTGTTCCGGCGGATGCAGGACAGGATCGACCGGGTCAACCGCGTCCTGCGGGAGCAGCTGACCGGGCTCCGCGTCGTGCGGGCGTTCGTCCGCGAGCGCATCGAGACCGACCGGTTCCGCACCGCGAACGACGAGGTGACGGAGACGGCGCTCAAGGCCGGCCGGCTGTTCGCGCTGATGTTCCCGATCGTGATGCTCGTGCTGAACGTGTCGAGTGTCGCGGTGATCTGGTTCGGCTCGTTCCGGGTGCAGGACGGCTCCCTCCAGGTGGGGACGCTCACGGCCTTCCTGCAGTACCTCATGCAGATCCTCATGGGCGTGATGATGTCCACGATGATGGCGGTCCTCGTGCCGCGCGCCTCGGTGTGCGCCGACCGCATCGGCGAGGTGCTCGGAACGGAGCCGTCCGTCCGCGCCTCCGAGAACCCGGTCACCGAGGTCGAGGCGCACGGAACGGTGGAGTTCGTCGACGTCGGCTTCTCGTATCCCGGAGCGGAGCATCCCGTGCTCACCGACATCACCTTCCTCGCCGAGGCGGGCCGGACCACGGCCATCATCGGCAGCACCGGCGCGGGCAAGACGACGCTGGTGAACCTCATCCCGCGTCTGTTCGATGCGACGAGCGGGATCGTGCTGGTCGACGGTGTGGATGTCGCGGAGCTCGATCCGGAGGTGCTGTGGTCGCGCATCGGGATCGTCCCGCAGCGTCCCTACCTGTTCTCCGGGACGGTCGCGTCGAACCTGCGCTACGGCAACCCGGACGCCACCGACGACGAGCTGTGGCACGCCCTCGAGGTGGCGCAGGCCCGCGACTTCGTCGAGGCGATGCCGGAGGGCCTCGACGCGCCCATCGCGCAGGGCGGCACCAACGTGTCCGGCGGCCAGCGGCAGCGGCTCGCGATCGCCCGCGCGCTGGTGCGGAAGCCCGAGATCTTCGTCTTCGACGACTCGTTCTCCGCACTCGACACGGCGACCGACGCCCGGCTGCGGGCGGCCCTCGCCCGGGATGTCACCGACGCGACCATGATCGTTGTCGCGCAGCGGGTGTCCACCATCGTGGACGCCGACCAGATCATCGTCCTCGACGACGGCCGCGTGGTCGGCCGCGGGACGCACGACGAACTCCTCGAGAGCAACGAGACCTACGCCGAGATCGTCTCGTCGCAGCTCGCGGCTCAGGATGCGGCATAGGGAGAACCGGGATGAGCGACAAGACGACGACCCCCGAGCGGCCGGCCGGCCCTCCGATCCGGCGTGGCCCCGGTGGGGGAGGACCGTTCGCCGGGATGGGCATGCCCGTCCAGAAGTCGATGAACTTCGGCCCGAGCGCGAAGCGCCTTCTCGGGCGCCTCCGCCCCGAGTGGCTGCCGCTCGCCGCGGTCACCCTGCTCGCGGTGGTGTCGGTGACGCTCGCGGTGCTGGGGCCGAAGCTCCTCGGCAACGCGATCAACCTGGTGTTCGCCGGCGCGCTCTCGCTGCAGTTCCCGAAAGGGGTGACGCAGGCTCAGGTCATCGCGGGCCTCCGCGCGAACGGGCAGGACCAGTACGCCGACCTGCTCTCCGGCACGACGTTCACGCCGGGAGCGGGCATCGATTTCACCGCGGTCGGCCAGACCCTGCTCTGGGTGCTCGCGCTGTACGTCCTCTCGTCGGTGTTCAGCTACCTCCAGGCGTACGTGCTCAACGGCATCACCCAGCGCACCGTGTACCGCCTGCGCTCGGATGTCGAGGACAAGCTGCACCGCCTCCCGCTGCGGTACTTCGACGGGATGCAGCGCGGCGAGCTGCTCAGCCGGGTCACCAATGACATCGACAACATCTCGCAGTCGCTGCAGCAGACGATGAGCCAGCTGCTCACCTCGCTGCTGACCGTCGTCGGCGTCGTCGTGCTGATGTTCGTGATCTCGCCGCTGCTCGCCCTGATCGCGTTGATCACCATCCCGCTGACGCTGGTGATCACGACGCTCATCGCGAAGCGGTCGCAGAAGCTGTTCGTCGCCCAGTGGCGGCACACCGGCGAGCTGAACGGCCAGATCGAGGAGGCCTTCACCGGTCACTCGCTGGTCAAGGTGTTCGGGCGGCACCGCGAGGTGGAGGCCCGGTTCCGCGAGAAGAACCAGGAGATGTACCGGGCGAGCTTCGGCGCGCAGTTCATCTCGGGCATCATCATGCCGGCGATGATGTTCGTCGGGAACCTGATGTACGTCGCCATCGCGGTGGTCGGCGGACTCCAGGTGGCCATGGGGGCGATGCAGCTGGGCGACGTGACCGCGTTCATCCAGTACTCCCGCCAGTTCACGCAGCCGCTCACCCAGCTCGGGTCGATGGCGAACCTGCTGCAGTCGGGCGTCGCGAGCGCCGAGCGCGTCTTCGAGCTGCTCGACGCCGACGAGCAGTCGCCCGACCCGCGCACGCCGGCGAGCCCGTCCGGCACCCAGGGGCTCCTGGCGTTCGAGGACGTGTCGTTCCGCTACGTGGAGGACACCCCGCTCATCGAGCACCTGTCGCTGGTGGCGCAACCCGGCCAGACCGTGGCGATCGTCGGTCCGACGGGAGCGGGCAAGACGACGCTCGTGAACCTGATGATGCGCTTCTACGAGCTCGACGGCGGGCGGATCACCCTGGACGGCGTCGACATCGCGTCGATGAGCAGGCACGACCTGCGGAGCCGCATGGGCATGGTGCTGCAGGACACCTGGCTGTTCAAGGGCACCATCCGCGACAACATCCTCTACGGCCGCCCCGACGCGTCCGAGGAGGAGGTGCTGGATGCGGCGCGCGCGACGTACGTCGACCGTTTCGTCCACTCGCTGCCCGACGGCTACGACACCATCCTCGACGACGAGGGCTCGAACATCTCGGCGGGGGAGAAGCAGCTGCTCACGATCGCGCGCGCGTTCCTGGCGCGGCCGAGCGTGCTCATCCTCGACGAGGCGACTTCGTCCGTCGACACCCGCACGGAGCTGCTCGTGCAGAAGGCGATGAGTGCGCTGCGCGCGGACCGGACGTCGTTCGTGATCGCGCACCGGCTGTCCACCATCCGCGATGCCGATCTCATCCTGGTGATGGAGGCGGGCCGTATCGTCGAGCAGGGGACGCACGCCGAGCTGCTGGCCCGCGGCGGCGCGTACTGCTCCCTCTACAACGCGCAGTTCGCCGGGGCGGCGAGCGAGTAAGGGGTCGACGCGTCTGAATGAGTGCCGTACAGTTGTACGTACAGCACGTTTGTCGAGAGGGATGTCATGGGTGCAAGCGCACGCCTGGAGTTCCGGGTGAGCCCGGCCGACCGGGCCCGGATCGAGCACGCAGCCGAGCTGGCCGGTGAGCCGACGTCCACGTTCGCGCGTCACGCGGCCGAGGAGCGGGCCACCCAGATCCTTCGCGAGCACGAGGCGACCACTCATGTCCCGGCTCGGTTCTTCGACGACCTGTTCGCCGCTCTCGACGCGCCGGGAGAGCCCAACGCTGCATTCGCGGCCGCTGCCGACCGCCTGCGCGGCATGACCCGTGACTGACGGGCTGCCTTCGGAGCGATTCGACCCGGTTCGTCACGACACCACCTCATTCTCGTGCGGCGTGCCGGCGATGGATGCATGGCTCCGCGAGAACGCCGAGGACGCGGCACGACGGAGCACGGCCGTCACCTGGGTGTGGCTGGACGGCGACCGCATCGTCGCGTTCTATTGCTTGTCCGCGCACAAGGTAGCCCGAACCGAGGTCCCCGGCTCGATCGGGAGGGGAGGGCCCGTCGAGATACCGGCGGTCATGATCGGCAAACTCGCTCTCGACACGACCCTTCGCGGTCAGGGTCTCGGAGGTGTTCTGCTCGCTGACGCGCTGACGCGAGTGGTCTCCGCGACCCAGGTCGTGGCCGCTCGGGTGGTCGTGGTCGACGCGTTGGACGATGCTGTCGCCCGGTTCTATGAACGGTTCGGTTTCAGCCGCGTCCCGGGAAGCCTTCGGCTGGTGCGTCGGATCCGAAGCGTCGCGATCGATCTGGGAGTTGCCGCAGACTGACGCGGCGAGCGCGACGCCCGCAGGTCGACGCGCCGCGGATCACGGCTCCGCGAGGCGCGAAGCGTACGCGCGCACGCACCAGAAGGCGCCGTACGCGACGAGGCCCAGGGCGATGAGGATGAGGAGCACGACGCCGAACGGCACCTCGGTGAGTGCCTTCAGGCTGCCGTCGAGTCCTCCGGCCTTCTCCGGATCGGACGTGAGGGCGCCGAAGACGACCAGGCCGCCGACGATCACCAGGGCGACCCCCTTCGACACGTAGCCGACCCGGCCGAGCGTCGTCGTGATGGTCGCCCAGCGGTTGGGCGGGAGGCGCAGGTCGCGCTCGAAGCGATGCGTCAGTCCGTTCACCGCGAAGACGATTCCAGCGACCACGATGGCGATGCCGATGCCCGCCAGGAGGAACACGCCCCCGGGCATCGCGAGCAGCTGCGCGCTCATCGACTTCTCGGAGGAGGACGCGTCGTTGCGGCCGCCTGCCGCGATGGAGACGGCGATGCCGGCGAGGGCGGCGTAGACGATGCACTTGACGACCTCCGTCACCTTCTGGCCGGGCTTGTGCGCGGTGATCGCCTGCAGGATCTGCCAGACCGCGAGGAAGACGAGCCCGACGATGACCGCCCACAGCACGAAGAGCCCGCCGGGGACGGCGACGAGCGCCTGGAGCGCGCCCGACTGGTCCGCGCTTCCACCAGCGCCGAACGCGACGGCGAGGGCGATGACGCCGATCAGGATGTGCAGGATGCCGATGGCCGCCAGGCCCACCCGGGCGAGGGCCCGGACGGCCGGCTGGCGCTCGACGCGGGAGGCGACTCGGCTGGGGGAGGTCATGCGGTGAACGGTACCCGGCGTTCACGCGTTCGGGAATCTCGGGTACCGTAGAGGACTGAGTCCGCCGCGCCGTCACGCGGCGGCGAGATCTGAATAGAGGAGGCCGGCATGGACATCGACCTCAGCGTCTTGCGTCTCATGGAGCGCGAGAAGGAGATCCCGTTCGATGAGCTGGTGCAGATCATCGAACAGGCCATCCTGACCGCTTACCTGAAGCACACGAACCAGGCCGATCACCGCCACGGTCACAGCGACCAGCCGCCGGCCGCCCGCGTGCACCTGGACCGCAAGACGGGGCATGTCACGGTTTACGTGCCCGAGCGCGACGAAGATGGCACCATCATCGGCGAGGCCGAGGACAGCCCGAGCGACTTCGGCCGCATCGCGGCCTTCGCAGCCAAGCAGGTGATCAACCAGCGGCTGCGCGACATCGCGGACGACGCCGTGCTCGGCGAGTTCCGCGGGCGCGAGGGCGACATCGTCGCCGGCGTCATCCAGCAGGGACCGAACCCGCGCATGATCCACGTCGACCTCGGGACGGTGGAGGCCATCCTCCCGCCGGAGGAGCAGGTGCCGGGCGAGGAGTACACGCACGGCTCGCGCATCCGCGTCTACGTCACCAGCGTCACCAAGGGGCCGAAGGGTCCGTCGATCACGGTGTCGCGCACCCACCCGGCGCTCGTCCGGAAGCTGTTCGCCCTGGAGGTCCCGGAGATCGCCAGCGGCGTCGTCGAGATCGTGTCGCTCGCCCGGGAGGCCGGGCACCGCACGAAGATGGCGGTGCGCGCGACGGAGCCGGGGGTCAACGCCAAGGGCGCCTGCATCGGCGAGCTGGGTCAGCGCGTCCGTGCGGTGACCGCGGAGCTGAACAACGAGAAGATCGACATCGTCGACTACTCGCCGGACCTCGCGACCTTCGTGTCGAGCGCGCTCTCTCCCGCGAAGGTGACCAGCGCGTTCGTCATCGACGAGTCGCTGAAGGCCGTCCGGGCGCTCGTTCCCGACTACCAGCTGTCGCTCGCGATCGGCAAGGAGGGTCAGAACGCCCGCCTCGCCGCGAAGCTGACGGGCGCGAAGATCGACATCCAGCCCGATTCGATCCTCGACCGCGATTGAGTTCTGCAGAACCCGTGTGCTTCGTGCGGAATGTCGGCGCATTCCGCTACGTTCTCAACTGTGCGGGTTCCCGTCCGTTCGGCGCGTGCCGCCGGGAGGAGTAGGATGGAACCCGTCAGAACGTGCGTCGGATGCCGTTCTCGCGCTCCCCGGTCCTCTCTTCTGAGGATCGTCGCCCAGGATTCGGAACTCGTGGTGGACCCGTCCGCCACCCGTCCAGGGCGGGGCGCGTGGCTGCATCCGGTCGAGGAGTGTCTCGAACTCGCGTTGAAACGCCGGGCCTTCGGGCGGGCGCTTCGGGTGGAGGGGACGCTCGACACCGCGACCATCCGGTCGCAATTCATTAGAACAGGCTGAAGAAGTTGACTTCACATGAGTGACAACCGATGAGTGTCTCGAAATGAGATCCGTCCGCTATTAACGCCTGCCCCTGTCTGGGGTGGGCCCAGACAGGAGAATTGTGGCTGCAAAACCACGCGTACATGAGGTCGCGAGCGAGCTCGGCGTCGACAGCAAGGTCGCGCTCGCGAAGCTCAAGGAGATGGGCGAGTTCGTCAAGGGACCGTCCTCCAGCATCGAGCCCCCGGTAGCACGCAAGCTGCGTGCCGCCCTCGAGGCCGAGGGTGCGAAGCCGACCGCCGAGAAGGCGACCGCTGCCGCACCGAAGGCGCCGTCCCAGGCGCCGCGTCCGGCCGCGCCGCGTCCGGCGCAGGCACCTGCCGCCGCCGAGGCCGAGACGGATGCCGGGCCCAAGCCGCAGGCGCCGATGTCGGTCGCCGAGCGTCAGGCCGCTGCCGAGAAGGCCGCTGCCGAGAAGGCGGCGGAGAAGGCTGCCGCGAGCACCCCGGCCGCCGGAGCCCCGGCGACCCCGGACGCCGTCAAGCCGGCGTCCGCCCCCCGCCCCGCCGGCGGTGGCATCCCGCGCCCGAGCGCCCCGCGCCCGGGCAACAACCCGTACTCGTCGAACCAGGGGATGGGTCAGCGCACGCCGCGTCCCGGCAACAACCCGTTCTCGTCGTCGCAGGGCATGGGACAGCGTCCCTCGCCCGGCAACATCCCTCGTCCGACCCCGCCGCGTCCCGGCTCGCCGCGCATCGGCGCTCCCGGCCAGGGTGGCGGCAACCGTCCCGGCCCGCGTCAGGGCGGCGGCGGTCGTCCCGGCTTCCAGCAGCGACCCGGCACCGGTGCAGGTGCTGGCGCGGGCGCCGGCGGCGGCTTCCAGCGCCCCGGCGGCGGCTTCGGCGGACCGCGCCCCGGTGGCGGCGGCGGCCGTGGTCGTGGACCGGGCGGCGGCACGGCCGGCGCGTTCGGCCGCGGTGGCGGCAAGAGCAAGGCACGCAAGTCGAAGCGCGCGAAGCGCCAGGAATTCGAGATGCGGGAGGCCCCGTCGCTGGGCGGCGTGTCCGTTCCCCGCGGCGACGGCAACACCGTCGTCCGGCTGCGCCGTGGCGCGTCCATCTCCGACTTCGCCGACAAGATCGACGCGAACCCCGCGTCGCTGGTCACCGTCCTCTTCCACCTGGGCGAGATGGCGACCGCGACCGAGTCGCTCGACGAGGCCACCTTCGAGGTGCTCGGCGAGGAGCTGGGCTACAAGATCCAGGTCGTCTCGCCCGAGGACGAGGACAAGGAGCTCCTGGAGGGCTTCGACATCGACCTCGACGGCGAGCTCGCCGGCGAGTCCGACGAAGACCTCGAGATCCGGCCGCCGGTCGTCACCGTCATGGGTCACGTCGACCACGGTAAGACGCGCCTCCTCGACGCCATCCGCAACGCGAACGTCGTCGCGGGCGAGGCCGGCGGCATCACCCAGCACATCGGTGCGTACCAGGTGTGGACGGAGCACGAAGGCATCGAGCGTGCCATCACCTTCATCGACACCCCGGGTCACGAGGCGTTCACCGCCATGCGTGCCCGTGGTGCGCAGGTCACCGACATCGCGATCCTCGTGGTCGCGGCGGACGACGGCATCATGCCGCAGACCATCGAGGCGCTGAACCACGCCCAGGCGGCGAACGTGCCGATCGTGGTCGCTGTGAACAAGATCGACAAGCCGGAGGCCAACCCGGCCAAGGTGCGCCAGCAGCTCACCGAGTTCGGCCTGGTGGCGGAGGAGTACGGCGGCGACGTCATGTTCGTGGACGTGTCCGCGCGCAACGACATCGGCATCCAGAACCTCCTCGACGCGGTCCTGCTGACTGCCGACGCCGGTCTCGACCTGCGCGCGAACCCGAACAAGGACGCCCGCGGTGTCGCCATCGAGGCGAAGCTCGACAAGGGCCGCGGCGCCGTGGCGACCGTGCTCATCCAGTCCGGAACGCTCCGGGTGGGCGACGCGATCGTGGCGGGCACCGCCTACGGCCGTGTCCGTGCCATGGCCGACGAGAACGGCGAGGCCGTCTTCGAGGCCGCCCCGTCGCGTCCGGTCCAGGTGCAGGGTCTCTCCAGCGTCCCGCGAGCCGGCGACGTGTTCCTCGTCACCGAGGAGGACCGCACCGCCCGTCAGATCGCCGAGAAGCGTGAGGCGGCGGAGCGCAACGCGCAGCTGGCGAAGGCCCGCAAGCGCATCTCGCTCGAGGACTTCACCCGCGCTCTGGAAGAGGGCAAGGTCGAGGCGCTCAACCTCATCATCAAGGGCGACGTGTCCGGTGCCGTGGAGGCGCTGGAGGAGTCGCTCATGAAGATCGAGGTGGACGACTCGGTGAGCCTCCGCATCCTGCACCGCGGCGTCGGCGCGATCACCGAGTCGGACATCGACCTGGCGACCATCGACAACGCGATCGTGATCGGCTTCAACGTCCGCCCGGACGTGAAGGCGCGCGAGCGTGCCGCCCGCGAGGGTGTGGATGTGCGCTTCTACTCGGTCATCTACAACGCCATCGAGGACATCGAGAACTCGCTGAAGGGCATGCTCAAGCCCGAGTTCGAAGAGGTCCAGTCCGGTGTCGCCGAGATCCGCGAGGTGTTCCGCTCCTCGAAGTTCGGCAACATCGCCGGTGTCATCGTCCGCTCCGGGACGATCACGCGAAACGCCAAGGCGCGGGTCATCCGCGACGGCGTGGTGGTGGGGGACAACCTCGCCATCGAGTCGCTGCGCCGGTTCAAGGACGACGTCACCGAGGTCCGTACGGACTTCGAGGCCGGTATCGGTCTCGGGAAGTACAACGACATCCAGATCGGCGACGAGATCGAGACGACCGAGCTTCGCGAGAAGCCTCGCGTCTGAGTCGAGAGGATGGCCGGTGGCATCGCCACCGGCCATCTTGTCTGAGAGGAGTACCCCATGGCTGATCCGGCACGCGCGAGGAAGCTCGCGGACAGGATCAAGGAGATCATCGCCAAGCGTCTCGATCGCGGCCTCCGCGACCCGCGCCTCGGCTTCGTGACCATCACGGACGTCCAGGTGACCGGCGACCTGCAGCACGCCACCGTGTTCTACACGGTGTACGGCACCGAGCAGGAGCGCGAGGACAGCGCCGCCGCCCTGAAGGCGGCGACCGGCATGCTCCGCAGCGAGGTCGGCAAGAACATCACGGCCCGGCTCACGCCGACGCTGGAGTTCCAGCTCGACGCCATCCCGGAGAACGCCGCGCAGATCGAGAGCCTGCTCCGCGAGGCGCGGGAGCGGGACGCCGAGGTCGCCGGCCTCGCGGCCTCCGCGAACTACGCGGGTGACGAGGACCCGTACGTCAAGCCCCGCGAGTTCGAGGACGACGACGAGGACGACTTCGACGACGAGGACGACGACGAGGCAGACGACGAAGAGTCCGGCGTCGAGAAGCACTGACCGCCGCGCCGGGTCGGCTCTAGGCTGACGGCATGTTCGCCGTCTCGTACTACGATGCCGACCCCGACGCGGGTCCTGAGCACTTCCAGCGTCTCGTCGAGACGTACCCGCGCCACCGCGCCTACCTCGACGAGTTCGCCACCGGCGGCGATGTGCTGATGATCGGCACCTTCGGCGATCCCGCCACGCAGGGCTCCATGGCGATCTTCCGCAGCAGGGATGCCGCGGAGCGCTTCATCGCGGGCGACCCGTTCGTCACGGAGGGGCTGGTCTTCCGTATACGCATCCAGGACTGGGATCCGCTGGTATTCTCGCAGAGCTGACGGCCGACGGCTGACGGCTGACGGCCGAGCGGGCCGCTCAGGGCAGGGTGTAGCCGCCCTCCGCCGCGACCGCGAGGCCGTCGGCGAGGAGACCCGCGAGCGCGCGGTCGCGCTGAGCGGCATCCGGCCACACCGCCTCGAGCTCGGCCGCGGTCACCGGGATGTGCGACCCGCGCAGTTCGGCGAGGATGCGCCCGCGCACCTGGCGGTCGCTGCCTTCGTAGCGCTTCTGCACGGCCTTCTTCGGTCCGTCGTACGCGGGATAGCCGGCCTGACGCCACGCGCAGCGCGCGGCCACCGGGCACGCGTCGCAGCGCGGTGTGCGGGCGACGCACACGATCGCGCCCAGCTCCATCATCCCGGCGTTGAACGCGGCCGACGCCGCGCGGTCCTCCGGCAGCAACGCCTCCATCGCGGCAAGATCGCGCTTCCCGGGCGGTCCCGGCTCCGCCTGACCGTCGATCGCCCGTGCGATGACGCGGCGGATGTTCGTGTCGACGACCGGGTGGCGGTTGCCGTAGGCGAAGACCGCGACGGCCCTCGCCGTGTAGTCGCCGATGCCGGGGAGCGCGAGCAGCGCATCCACATCCTCCGGCACGACGCCGTCGTGCTGCTCGGTGATCGCGACCGCGGCCGCATGCAGCCACAGGGCGCGGCGCGGGTAGCCGAGCGACTGCCAGGCGCGCACCGCCTCTCCCGGCGGCACGGCGGCCAGGGCGGCCGGGGTCGGCCAGCGGGTCAGCCACTCCTCGAGGCGCGGGATGACGCGCGTGACCGGCGTCTGCTGCAGCATGAACTCGCTGACGAGGGTGCCCCAGGGCGTGAAACCGTCGCGCCGCCACGGCAGGTCGCGCCGGTTGGCGTGGTACCAGTCCACCACCGATCGGGCGAAGTCGTGCATGCATCGAGGCTAACCGGTGGCACGGCCTATGCTCGTCGCATGATGCTTCCTCCGACGCCGCGTGTGCTGTTCCTGCGCGCGCTGGTCGGCGACATCCGCGCGGTCTCGCCGGTGGGCCGGGTGATCGTCGGGGTCGACGGAGGCACGCAGGGCGGTCCTTTCGCGGACGACCTCGCCCTGGTCTTCCGAGAGGCAGGAGCGGACACGTTCCGGGCCCGCCTCGCGGACTTCCACACCTCGCGGTCGTACCGGACGCGCCTCGGACCGGAGACCGAGGCGAGCTACTACCGCGACGCCTACGACTACGTGGCCCTGCGGCGCGTGCTGCTCGACCCGTTCCGGCTGGGCGGCAGCGCCGGGTTCCAGACCGCGGCCTACGACGAGGAGCGGGACCAGCCGGTCGAGGCCCGCTGGCTGTCGGCCGGTCAGGATGCGGTGCTCGTCGTCGACGGGGAGTTCGTGCTGCGGCCGTCGCTGCGCGATGCCTGGAACACCTCCATCCTGCTCGTGAACGCGCTGCAGGAGACGGTGTACCTCGACGACGCCCGGCCGCTCGCGCACGCCGATCATCTGGTCGACGACTCCGAGCCGGAGCTTCCGCTGCGCATCGACCGCGCGCTCTGAGTTCGCGCGCTCTGAGTTCGCGCGCTCTGAGTTCGCGCGCTCTGAGTTCGCGCGCTCTGAGTTCGCACGCTCGGGGGCCCGCTGGTCACGCCAGCAGGGGACGCATCCGCTCGTGGACCTGGTCGGGGGAGAGGAACGTGCCGGTGCGCTCCACCTCGTGGACCAGGGCGGTGATCGCCGCGTTGACCGGCGCCTCGATGCCGGCGGTGCGGGCCTCGTCGACGACGGCGCCGTTCAGGTAGTCGATCTCGGTGAGCTGACCGCGGCGGATGCTCTGCAGCGTCGATCCCGGGTTCGGGGTCGACCCCATCCGCCGCTTCATGAGCAGGGGAACGGCCTGCGCCGCCCAGCGCGGCGCCCGCGCGACCACGCGGAGGATGCGGTCGTCGAGGCCCTGGATGCTGCCGTAGCGCACCCCGCGCGCGTAGCCGACGCGGGTGGCCTCCTGCAGGCTCGCCGTGACGACCGCCCGCAGTCGCCGGTCGCCGAGCACCTGCTGCGCGCTGAGACCGGTGATCGCGGGGAGGGCGTTGATCTGGTTGACCATCAGCTTGGTCCACTGCGCGCCGGTGAAGTTGTCGATCGCGAACGCGGGCATGGCGGCGTCGAGGATGCGCGCGGCGTCGACGGCCGCTTGCGGTGGCGGGCCGTCTCCGGCGCCGAGGTAGGTGTTGGCCGTCGTTGTGACGGAGACGAGGCCGGGGGAGAGGTAGCTCGCGGCGTACAGCGCGAGGGCGCCGACGCAGTCGGATCCCGGCAGCAGCTGCTCCGCCTCGCGGAGACCGGCGAGGCCGTTCTGCACGACCACGACGGTGATGCCGTCGAGGACGGCGGCGTTGGCGCGGATCGCAGCGGGCGCATCCTGGGCCTTCGTGGTGACGAACGCCAGCTCCGGGCGGGTCTGGAGGGTCTCCGCGGCGGCGATCCGCGCCGTGTGGGAGCCGCATCCTCCGTCGAGCCGCAGGCCCCCGTCGCGGATGGCCGCCAGCTGCTCGCCCCGGGCGGTCACCTCGACGAGGTGTCCGACGCGATCGAGGAGCGCGGCGATCGTCCCGCCGATGGCTCCCGCTCCGATCACGCCGATACGCACGCGCTCCAGCCTAACCGCGGCGCGCCACCCACCGTCGAGTCCGCAGATTTTGCACGCGACGCGCCGTGGCGGTGTGCAAAGTTCGCGGACTCGACGGCGGGGTCAGTCGGCGAGGACGGGGATGGGTTCGGCGTCGGCGAGGGCGGATGCGGCCCGCTGCCCGGCGGCCGGGCAGCGCCAGCGAGATCAGCGCGGCCGCGCCGAGGACTCCGGCGCCGACCCAGACGGCGGGGATCGCCGCATCCACATAGCCGGTCGGGGTGAGCGTGCCGCCCGCGCCGGTGAACACCGCGGTCAGGACGGCGACGCCGAGAGCGACTCCGACCTCCCGGAGCGTGGAGTTCGTCCCGGATGCCTTTGCGTGGTCGGCCGGCCGCATGTTCGCGAGCACCGCCGTCGAGCTGGGGGCGAAGACGAGGCCCATGCCGATCCCGGCCAGCAGGAACGGCGGCCACATCTCCGAGTAGGGCAGCGTGGCCGACAGGGTGAGGGCGATCCAGCCCATCGCGACGGCGAGCAGGACGAGGCCGGCGACGACCGGGAGGCGCGTGCCGGTGCGCGACGACAGCAGACCGGTGAGCGGTGCGACGACCATCGGGGCGAGGGTCCACGGCATCGTCATCACGCCCGCCTCGAGCGGCGTGTGGCCCTGCACGACCTGCAGGAACTGGATGAGGATGAAGATCGCCCCGAAGATGCCGAAGCTGAAGGTCACGCCGACGAGGTTGGCCACCGTGAAGCTGCGGTCGCGGAACAGCCGGAGGGGCAGCAGCGGCGCCGCCGTGCGCGACTCCCAGAGGACGAAGGCCACCAGCAGCGCGGCGCCCGCGATGAGCGGGATCAGCACCTCGGCGCTTCCCCATCCCGCGTCGTTCCCGCGCACGATCGCCCAGACCACTCCGAGCACGCCGGGGGCGGCGAGCAGCAGGCCGACGACGTCGGCCCTGACTCGGGCGCCGAAGCTGTTCGGCAGGGCGAGAAGCACCAGCGGGACGGCGATCACGCCGAGCGGGACGTTGAGCCAGAAGATGGCCTGCCAGTTCCATCCCTCCACCACGGCCCCGCCGATGAGCGGACCGAGAGCGACGCCGAGTCCCGAGATGCCGCCCCAGATGCCGATGGCGGCGGGGCGCATGCGCTCGCTCACACTCCCGGCGAGCAGGGTCAGCGACAGGGGGAGGAGGGCTGCGGCGCCGGCGCCCTGCAGCGCGCGGGCGCCGATGAGCTGCCACGGCTCGGTGGAGAGCGCGGCTGCCGCACTGGCGAGGGTGAAGACGGCGATGCCGCCGAGGAAGACGGAGCGCCGGCCGAGCCGGTCGCCCAGGCCGACCGCCATCAGCATCAGCGTCGCGAAGGTGAGGGTGTACGCGTTGACCACCCACTGCAGCTCCTCGATGGAGGCGCTGAGGTCTTTCGCGATCACCGGCAGCGCGCTGGTGACGACCAGGTTGTCGAGGGTCGCCATGAACATGGGCAGCGAGGCGGCGACGATCGCCAGCCAGATCGGGATGCGCCGGGAGCGGGCGGTCGTGCCGCCGGCGTCGCGGGTGAGGGGAGCGGACATGCACGCCTCCAAGAGAGATGGTCGTCGGGAAATGTGGTTATCGGATGATTACAAGAGCTGACACTAGTAATCGGCTGATAACCTGTCAAGCGTGACAGACAAGATCAGCGAGAGGATCCCGTCGGCCGAGCGCCGCGAGCAGATCCTCGAAGCGGCCAGCCGGGTGTTCGGCGAGCGCGGCTACTTCGGCGCGACGACCGACCAGATCGCGAAGGCGGCCGGAATCAGCCAGCCGTACGTGGTCCGCATGTTCGGCGGCAAGGAGAACCTGTTCGTCGGTGTGCTCTCGCGGTCGCTGGAGCGTCTGCTCGTCGCCTTCACCCGCACGCTGGAGGACTGGAAGGCGGAGGGCTCGCCCGCGGCCGCCGCCGCCGTCGTCAGCGATGGCACGCCGGTCGCCGGCGGGCACGGAGAGATCGGCCGTCGCCTGGGCCTCGCCTACGTGAACCTGATCGAGGACCGCGGACTCCTGCTGTCGCTCATGCAGGCGTTCAGCATGGGCCAGGACCCGACCATCGGCGCGAAGGCGCGCGACGGCTTCCTGGCGATCTACCGCCTGCTGCGCGACGAGGCCGGCTTCACGCCCGAGCAGACGCGCTCCTTCCTCGCCGAGGGGATGCTGCTCAACACGCTCCTGGGACTGCGGCTGCCCGACGAGTACGGCCGGGACGAGGCGGCGACGGAGCTGCTGGAGTGCACGTTCCGCACCAAGCTGGAACTGGTCCTGGGGGTGGCCGCCGAGAACGGCGCCGCCTCCGCCCCGGCGAAGGCGCAGGGCGCATGACCGGCAGCGGTCTCATCCTCGTCGACAAGCCGGCGGGCATGACGAGCCACGACGTCGTCTCGCGCGTGCGACGCGCGGCGGCCACCCGCAAGGTCGGGCACGCCGGCACGCTGGATCCGATGGCGACCGGGCTCCTCATCCTCGGGATCAACTCCTCCACGCGCCTGCTGACCTACATCGTCGGCGCGGACAAGGAGTACCTGGCGACCATCCGTCTCGGGGCGTCGTCGACGACCGACGACGCCGAGGGAGAGCTGGGCGAGCAGGCGTCGCAGGCTGCGCTCGATGCCGTGACCGGCGACGCGATCGCCGCGGGCATCGCCCGGCTGACCGGCGAGATCGAGCAGATCCCGTCCTCCGTCAGCGCGATCAAGGTCGACGGGAAGCGCGCGTACGCCCGCGTCCGCGCGGGGGAGCAGGTGGAGCTGAAGCCGCGGGCGGTCACTGTGTCCGAGTTCGAGCTGATCGGCACGCGCCGCGACGCGGGCGCGATCGACCTCGACGTCCGCGTCGTCTGCTCGTCCGGCACGTACATCCGCTCGCTCGCCCGCGACCTCGGCGCCGGCCTCGGCGTCGGCGGCCACCTGACCGCGCTGCGGCGCACCCGGGTCGGCGCGTACGACGTGCGCGACGCCCACGACCTCGCTACGCTCGACGCGGAGGCCGCGCTGATCCCGGCGGTGGATGCGGCCGTCCGGCTGTTCGAGCGCCTCGACCTCACCGAGCAGCAGGCGATCGATCTGACGCACGGCCGCCGCATCCACATCGCGGACCGCGAGGGAGCAGGCGGCGTGCCGGTCGCGGCCGTCGCCCCGAACGGAGCACTGGTGGGACTCATCGAGTTCCGCGGAAAGGAAGCACGGACCCTGGTGAACTTCCCGACGGACGAAGCGGTCGGACCCGCATGATCGAGTGGTTCGTCACGCTCCAGGTGATCGTCGCCTGCGCAGCGGGCATCCTGTGCATCGTCCTCGGGCTGGTCGGACGGCTGCCGGGCGACGTGTCGATGGGCGCGGTCGCCCTCGTGGAGCTGCTGCTCCTCGTCCAGTTGGTCATCGCGATCATCGCGCCCGCCGCGGGGAATCCGCCCTCGGGCAGCCTCGCCGAGTTCTACATCTATCTGATCTCGGCGCTCATCCTGCCGCTGGCCGGCGGCTTCTGGGCCCTGATCGAGCGCAACCGGTGGAGCACGGTCATCCTCGGCGGCGTCTGCCTCGCCATCGCGGTCATGGTGTACCGGATGGGGCAGATCTGGTTCGTCCAGGGCGCGTGACGGCCTCTCCAGGCAAATAGAATCGAAGGCGATGTCCCACCACACCATGTCCGCGCGCACCGACTCCGAGCCGTCCTCCCCGAGGCGGCGGATGACGGGGGTGGGCCGGGTGCTCGTCTTCGTCTACGGCATCCTGGCGCTGGCGGCCACCGGCCGCAGCGTCTTCCAGATCATCGACCGCTACCACGAGGCGCCGGTCGCGTTCACGCTCTCCGGTCTCGCTGCCGTCGTGTACATCGTCGCGACCATCGCGCTGATCGCGCCAGGACGGTTCTGGTACCGGGTCGCCTGGGCCACCATCAGCTTCGAGCTCGCGGGCGTGCTCATCGTCGGGACGCTGAGCCTGTTCGCGCCGGCCGTCCTCGGCCTCCACGACGTCGACCCGTTCGGCCGCGACGCCACCGTGTGGTCGGTGTACGGGATGGGCTACCTGTTCATCCCGCTGGCCCTCCCGGTGCTCGGGATGCTGTGGCTGCGCCGCCACCGCCCGGCCGATGCGGCACCGGCCGCCGCCTCCGGGGCCGCATCGTGAAGGTCTTCCACACCGTCTCCGAGGTTCCAGACGGCTGGGGCCCCAGCGCCGTCACCATCGGCAAGTTCGACGGGGTGCACACCGGCCACCGGGCCGTGATCGACCGGCTGCGCACCGTCGCCGCCGAACGCGGGCTGGTCTCGACCATCATCACCTTCGACCGCAACCCGCTCGAAGTGCTCGCGCCCGAGAAGTGCCCGCCGTCGCTCGTCAGCAACGCGCAGAAGCTCGACCTGCTCGCGTCCACCGGTGTCGACGCGACGCTCATGGTCGCCTTCGACCGGGCGCTCGCCGGGCTCGAACCCGAGGAGTTCGTCCACCGCATCCTCGTCGACCGGCTGCATGCCGCGGCCGTGCTGGTCGGCAGCGACTTCCGGTTCGGCGCCCGTGGCGCGGGCGACGTCGCCCTGCTGCGCCGGCTCGGCGAGAAGTACGGCTTCGCAGTCGAGCTCATCGACGACGTGCGGCCGGAGCACGGCCGCCGCGTCTCCTCCACCTGGATCCGCGAGCTGCTCGCGGACGGCGACGTCGCGCACGCGACGCAGCTGCTGGGCGCCGCGCCGACCGTGCGCGGACTCGTGGTGCACGGCGCTGCGCGCGGACGCGAGCTCGGGTTCCCGACGGCGAACCTGTCGCCGGAGTCGGAGGGGCTCATCCCCGCCGACGGTGTGTACGCCGGCTGGCTGACGGACGCGGGGGAGCGCTACCCCGCCGCGATCTCGGTCGGCAACAACCCGACCTTCGAGGGCGTGCCCCACAAGCAGGTGGAGGCGTACGTGCTCGACCGCGAGCTCGACCTGTACGACCACACGGTCGAGGTCGCGTTCGTCGAGCGCATCCGCGGGATGGTCGCGTACACCGGCATCGAGCCGCTCATCGCGCAGATCGCGGCCGACGTCGAGCAGGCGCGGCGCATCCTCGGCGTCGTCCCGGCGACCGACGCCGACGAGCGCGCCTGATGACGGGTGCGAACCCGGCCGCCGACCGGCGGCCGCTCTGGCACGGGCGCGCGATCGCGCTGCTCGGCATCCTGCTGGTCGCCGCGAACCTCCGCACCGCGGTCGCCGCACTGTCGCCGATCTTCGCGGAGATCCGCACCGATTTCGACGTGTCGAGCATCGGGGTCGGACTGCTCGGGATGCTGCCGCCGGTCTGCTTCGCCGTGTTCGGGCTGATCGCGCCCTCGTTCACCCGGCGGCTCAGTCTCGAAGCCGTCGTGCTGCTGGCGCTCGGCGTCATGCTGGCCGGCCATCTCATCCGCGCGGCCGCTCCGTCGTTCGCGGTGCTGGCGATCGGGTCCGCCGTGACCTTCGCGGGCATGGGTGTGGGCAACGTGCTGCTCCCTCCGCTGGTCAAGCGGTACTTCCCGGACCGGATCGGGCTCGTCACCTCGCTGTACGCGACGGTGATGTCGGTGTCGACGCTGCTGCCTCCGCTCGTCGCCGTTCCGGTCGCCGACGCGGCCGGGTGGCACGTCTCCGTCGGCATGTGGGCCGTGGTCTGCGCGCTCGCGATCCTGCCGTGGCTGCGCATCCTGATCACGCACAGGCCGGCGCACCCGGACCGCGACGTCGAGGTGGAGAAGGCGCAGCCGGCGATGGCCGGCCGGGTCTGGCACTCGCCGCTGGCGTGGGCGATGGCCGTGCTGTTCGCCGTGTCGAGCCTCAACGCGTACGCGATGTTCGCGTGGCTGCCCGAGATCCTGCACGACGTCGCCGGGCTCCCGCCGCTCGAGGGCGGGGCCCTGCTGTCGGTGTATGCCGGGATGGGCATACCGGCCGGGCTGCTCGTGCCGCTGCTGGCGGCGCGGATGCGGAACGTCGCCTGGCTCATCTACGCCGGTGTCGCGTTCTTCGTGCTGGGGTACCTCGGCCTCATCCTCGCGCCCGGCGTCGCGACGTGGCTCTGGGTTTCGCTGGCCGGGCTCGGGCCGTTGCTGTTCCCGCTCTGCCTCGTGCTGATCAACATGCGCACCCGGACGCACGCAGGATCCGTCGCGCTGAGCGGGTTTACGCAGGGGCTCGGCTACACGCTGGGCGCGCTCGGACCGCTCGCGGTGGGCGTGCTCCACCAGCTCACCGCCTCGTGGACGCTCGCCCTCGTCGTGCTGACCGCGACCGCCCTCGCCGCGGCGGCCGCCGGCGCCGTCGCCGCGCGCCCCCGCTACCTCGAAGACTGACCCCCGGGCTCTCCACCCGCCGTCGAGTCCGCAAAGACTGCACGCTGCTGCCGCGTGTCGCGTGCAATTTGTGCGGACTCGACGGTGGGGCGTCAGGGGAGGAGGGCGGCGCGGTGGATGAGGGCGGCTGCTCCGATGAGCGGCCCCTCGGAGGAGAGGGCGGACGGGACGATCCGCACCTTGCGCACGAACGGGAAGTAGTGGTGCTCGATCACGTCGCGCATGTGATCGAACAAGTCCGGCGTCGAGTGCGAGAACCCGCCGCCGATGGCGACGAGTTCCAGGTCGAGCAGCGCCGTCGCCGACGCGATCGCGCGCCCGACGGCCTCGCCGGTGCGGGCGATCGCCTCGCGCGCGATCAGGTCGCCCGCGACGTACGCCGCGGCCAGGTCTTCCCCGGTCGCCCCCTCGAAGCCCTGCTGTCGCGCCCACGCGACGGTGTGCGGCCCGGACGCCATGGCTTCCAGCGCGTACGGGTTGCCGAAGGTGTCCTCGCCCTTGATGTCGCCGACCTCGACGTGTCCGATGTGTCCGGCGTTGCCGGTCGGCCCGGTGATCACGCGGCCGCCGACGATGAGTCCGCCGCCGATGCCGGTGGAGATGACCATCCCCATGACGTTGTCGACGCCCTGGGCGGCGCCCACCCAGTGCTCGGCCATGGTGATCGCCACGCCGTCCATCTCGAGCGTCACGGGCACGGCGAGGCCGAGCTCGGCGGCGACGCCCGCGACGAAGTCGCGCATCGGGTAGTCGCGCCAGTGCGGCACGTTGAGGGGCGAGACCAGCCCGCGCTGCCGGTCGATCGGTCCGGCGCTCCCGATGCCGACGCCGACGATCGAAGCACCGGCGGGGAGGGATGCGGCAGCCGCGCGCACGACGCCGCCCACCGACTCCTCGAGTTCCGGGACGGTGGCGTTCCGCCCGGTCGGACGGCGGTGCCGGGAGCCCTCGACGAGGCGCCCCTCCGCATCCACCAGGGCGGCTTCGACCTTGGTGCCGCCGAAGTCGACGGCCAGGACGTAGGGGGTCGGTGCGGCGGGGGCGGCGAGCGCGGGGTCTGTGGGCACGACCCAACGATAAACGAAACGCGCTCTGCTCATTTGAGCATCCACCACACACATGTTGCTCACGTGCGCGGGGTCTTCCTAAGCTGGAGGCGTGGCCCTGAACGATTCGGACGAGATCCTCGCCGTCAAAGCCGCGGAACTCTATTACGAAGCCGGCAAGACGCAGGACGAGATCGGCGTCGCCCTCAACGTCTCGCGCTGGAAGGTCGGCCGTCTGCTCGTCGCCGCCCGTGAGCACGGGTTCGTGCGCATCGAGATCGTCCACCCCAGCGCCCGCCGGTTCTCGCTCGAGCGCGAGCTCTGCGGCTTCTACGGCCTGGTGGATGCGGTCGTCGTGCCCGCCGCGGAGTCCGACGCCGACGTCCAGGCCCGGGTCGCGCAGGCCGCCGCGGACTATCTGACGACGCTGCGTCCCGTGCCGCGCACGCTGGGCGTCAGCTGGGGCCGCACCCTGCACGCCGTCGCCGCACGCCTGCGCCCGGGCTGGGCCATCGGGGTGAACCCGGTGCAGATCAACGGCAGTGTCTCCTCGACCCGCCAGGCCACGGCGGCGGCCGACACGGCCGTCGTCATCGCCAGGAAGGCGCAGGGCACAGCGACCCTGCTGCCCAGCCCGGCGATCTTCGAGCACGCCGCCACCCGCCGGGCGATCGAGGCCGACCGCTCGGTGCAGAGCGTCCTCGAGCTCGCGCGGGACGCGAGCGCGTACCTGTTCAGCGCCGGCGTCGTCGACACCAGCTCGGTGCACGTCGATTCCGGGTACCTCTCGGTGGAGGATGTGGCCGCGCTGGCCGAGAAGGGCGCGGTCGGCGACGTGGTCGGCCGCTTCATCACCGACGACGGACAGGTCGCCGACCCCGAGCTCAACGCGCGGACCCTCGGGCTCAGCCTCGACGAGCTCCGCTCGGCGCGGACGTCCATCGCCGTCATCGCCGGGGAGGCCAAGCACCGCGTCGCCCACGCCGTCGTCGCGAGCGGGCTCTGCACGACGCTCATCACCGACGAGTCCACCGCCAACGACCTGCTCGGGCGCACGGCGCCCGGCACGACCGCTCCGTAGCATCCGAGCTGCACCATCTGGAGGAACACGTGACCATCGAGACAACGCCGCCCGTGCGCACCCTGGCACCCGCGGCCCGCGCGGTCGAGGTGCTCGGCGGCGACCTGACGGAGGGATCGCTGCGGCGGTACCTCAACGGCATCCCCGGAGTGGATGCGGTGGGCCTGGAGCAGCGCGCGGCCGGCCTCGGCACGCGCTCCATCAAGACCACCAGCAAGAAGTGGGCGCTCGACACGGTCATCGAGCTGATCGACCTCACCACTCTGGAGGGCGCGGACACCCCCGGCAAGGTGCGCTCGCTCGTGGCCAAGGCGCTCACGCCCGACCCGTCCGACCTGACCGCGCCGCGTCCCGCGGCCGTCTGCGTCTACGGCGACATGGTGCCGTATGCGGTGGAGGCACTGGGCGCCTCGCACGCGGGCGCCGTGCGCCGCGCGGGCGGCCAGGGCGGCGTCAGCGTGGCGGCCGTCGCGACCGCCTTCCCGAGCGGACGCGCCTCCCTGAAGGTCAAGCTCGCCGACACGGCGGACGCCGTGGCCGCCGGCGCGGACGAGATCGACATGGTGATCGACCGCGGGGCGTTCCTGTCCGGCCGGTACGGCCTCGTCTTCGACGAGATCGTCGCCGTGAAGGAGGCCTGCCGCCGCGAGGACGGCACGTACGCGCACCTCAAGGTGATCCTGGAGACGGGCGAGCTGAACACGTACGACAACGTGCGGCGCGCATCCTGGCTGAGCATCCTGGCGGGCGGCGACTTCATCAAGACGTCAACGGGCAAGGTGTCGCCGGCGGCGACGCTGCCCGTGACCCTGCTGATGCTGGAGGTCGTGCGCGACTGGCACCGGCTCACCGGCGAGGAGATCGGCGTCAAGCCGGCCGGCGGTATCCGCTCGTCGAAGGACGCCATCAAGTACCTCGTGACCGTGGCGGAGACGGTGGGCGAGCGGTGGCTGCAGCCGCACCTGTTCCGGTTCGGCGCATCCAGCCTCCTGAACGACGTGCTCCTGCAGCGCCAGAAGCTGGCGACCGGGCATTACTCCGGCGCCGACTACGTGACGATCGACTGACCCGAAAGCAGAACTGACATGAGCTTCCTCGAATACGCTCCGGCTCCCGAGTCGCGGTCGATCCTCACCCTGCGCGACGAGTACGGGCTGTTCATCGACGGCGAGTTCGTCGCCGGGCACGGCACGCCGTTCCAGACCATCTCTCCCGCGACGGAGGAGCGCCTCGCGACCATCGCCACCGCCGACTCCTCCGACGTGGATGCGGCCGTCGCGTCCGCCCGCCGCGCCTACGACCGCGTCTGGTCGCGAATGAGCGGGAGCGACCGCGGCAAATACCTCTTCCGCATCGCCCGGCTCGTCCAGGAGCGCGCACGCGAGCTCGCCGTGGCCGAGAGCCTCGACAACGGCAAGCCGATCAAGGAGAGCCGCGATGTGGACGTGCCGCTCGTCGCCGCCTGGTTCTTCTACTACGCGGGCTGGGCCGACAAGCTCGAGCACGCCGGGCTCGGCCCCGCGCCCCGGGCGCTCGGCGTGGCCGCGCAGGTGATCCCGTGGAACTTCCCGCTGCTGATGCTCGCGTGGAAGATCGCCCCGGCCCTCGCCGCAGGCAACACGGTCGTGCTGAAGCCGGCCGAGACGACGCCGCTCACGGCGCTGCTGTTCGCCGAGATCGTGCAGCAGGCCGACCTGCCCGCCGGTGTCGTGAACATCGTCACCGGCGCGGGGGAGACCGGGCGCGACCTGGTCGCCCACCCGGATGTGGACAAGGTCGCGTTCACGGGCTCCACGGCCGTCGGGCGCGAGATCGCGCGCACCGTCGCCGGCACCTCCAAGAAGCTGACCCTGGAGCTCGGCGGCAAGGCCGCCAACATCGTCTTCGACGACGCTCCCATCGACCAGGCCGTCGAGGGCATCGTCAACGGCATCTTCTTCAACCAGGGCCACGTCTGCTGTGCCGGAAGCCGCCTGCTGGTGCAGGAGAGCGTCCACGACGAGGTCGTCGAGCGACTGAAGAGCCGCCTGTCGACGCTGCGTCTCGGCGACCCGCTCGACAAGAACACCGACATCGGCGCGATCAACAGCGCGGAGCAGCTGCAGCGCATCCGCGAGCTGTCGGACATCGGCGAGGCCGAGGGCGCGGAGCGCTGGACGGCCGACTGCGAGATCCCGGAGAACGGGTTCTGGTTCGCGCCGACCATCTTCGACAACGTGTCGACCAGCCACCGCATCGCCCGCGAGGAGATCTTCGGCCCTGTGCTGTCGGTGCTGACCTTCCGCACTCCGGCCGAGGCGATCGCGAAGGCCAACAACACCCCGTACGGGCTGTCGGCCGGCATCTGGTCGGAGAAGGGCAGCCGCATCCTGGCCGTCGCCGACAAGCTGCGCGCCGGTGTCGTCTGGGCCAACACCTTCAACCGCTTCGACCCCGCCAGCCCGTTCGGCGGGTACAAGGAGTCCGGCTACGGCCGCGAGGGCGGCCGTCACGGTCTCGGCGCGTACCTCGTGCCCGGCCGTTCGCTGCCCGCCGCCTCCGGCCTCCGCATCCCCGCCGTCCGCCCGACCCGCAAGGGAGCCTCCAAATGAGCCGCCTGGCCGTCCCCAAGACCTACAAGCTCTACATCGGCGGGAAGTTTCCGCGCAGCGAGTCCGGCCGCACCTACGAGGTCGTCTCGTCGAAGGGGGCGTTCCTGGCGAACGCGGCCAAGGCGTCCCGCAAGGACGCCCGCGACGCCGTCGTCGCCGCGCGCGCCGCCGTCTCCGGCTGGTCGGGCGCCACGGCGTACAACCGCGGCCAGGTGCTGTACCGGATCGCGGAGCTGATGGAGGGGCGTCGTGCCCAGTTCGTCGACGAGATCCAGAAGTCCGAGGGCGTCTCGGCGTCCGTCGCGACCGCGCAGGTCGACGAGGCGATCGACCGCTGGGTCTGGTACGCGGGATGGGCGGACAAGTTCGCGCAGGTCGCGGGCAACGCCAACCCCGTCGCCGGCCCGTACTTCAACATCTCGGTGCCGGAGCCGACCGGCGTCGTCGCCATCGTCGCGCCGCAGGACTCCAGCCTGCTCGGCTTCACCAGCGCGGTCGCCCCGGCCCTGGTCGCGGGCAACACGGTCGTGGTGATCGCGAGCGAGCGCTTCCCGCTGTCGGCGATCAGCCTCAGCGAGGTGCTCGCGACGAGCGATGTGCCGGGCGGCGTCGTGAACATCCTGACCGGCTCGCCGGCCGAGATCGCGCCGTGGCTGGCCTCGCACGCCGACGTCAACGCGCTCGATCTGGTCGGCGCGGGCGAGCTCGACTGGGTGGACCTGCAGATCGCCGCGGCGGACACCCTCAAGCGCGTGCTGACGCCCGAGAACGGGCCCGATGCGGCCGCGCCGTCGCTCGACCGCATCGCCTTCTTCACCGAGACGAAGACGGTCTGGCACACCAAGTCGCTGCTGTAGGCGCCGCGCGCGGCGGGACCCCGGCCCGCATTCCTTCCCCTTGTCGCGGATGTGAGGGAGGATGGGGGCGAGGAACGGGGACACGGTATGACGGATGAGTGGAGACCCGAACGCGGTGAGCTTGCCCTCGTCGGCGACAGCCTGACGCAGGGCGGCGACTGGGATGCGCTGCTTCCCGGTGAGGCGGTTCGCAACTTCGGGATGGCCGGCGACACCACCGACGACGTCCTCGCGCGACTCGGGGACGTGATCGACGCGCGGCCCGCGCTGATCGCCCTCCTCGTCGGCACCAACGACCTGGCCTGGCGCCGCTCGGTGGAGCACGTCGTCCGCAACATCGAGACCATGCTGGTGACGCTCCGCAAGGAGCTGCCGGAGACGCGCATTCTGGCCCAGTCCGTGATGCCGCGAGGGCACGAGTTCGCCGACCAGATCCGCGACATCAACCGGCACCTGTGGCAGTTCGCCCCGACCGTGCACGCCGGCTGGCTCGACCTGTGGCCGGCCATGGCGCTGGAGGACGGCGAGCTGAACCCCGCGTACACCGAGGACCGTCTGCACCTCAATGCCGAGGGCTACCGCGTGTGGGCCGGCGAGCTCATCCCCGCGCTGGAGCGCATCCGCGAGCTGCCGCCGTCGAGCCGCGCCATCACCCTCCCCGACCTCGGCGGCGCCGCCTAGCCGCCCACCCTCCTCGCCCCGCCGTCGAGTCCGCGATCTTTGCACGCGACGCGCCGTGCGGGCGTGCAAAGTTTGCGGACTCGACGGTGGGGGACAGGCGGACGGGTCAGCGGCGGAGCGCGCGGCAGGCGAGGTGCACGGCGAGGCGCGTCTCGGGGTCGGCGAGGTCGAGACCGAGCAGCTCCTGGGCGCGCGCGACGCGGGTGGAGACGGTGTTGCGGTGCAGACCGAGCGCCTCGGCGGTCGCCGCGATGCCCGACTCGTGGTCCAGGTACGCGGCGAGGGTCTCCACGAGCTCCGGCCCGCGGGCGAGAAGCGGGGCGAGCAGGGATTCCGCCGCGGGGACGAACGTGTCGCTCTCGGTCCACGACAGCAGCAGCTGCTCCAGTCCGAGCGCGTCGATCCGCACGAAGTAGCCCGTCGCCGAGCGGCCGGCAGCGATGCGCGCGGCGTCCGAGGCCCCGTCGATTGTGGCGACGAGTCCGGTAGCGCCGCCCTCCAGCGTCCCGACCCCTGTCGCGACGTTGAACACGCGGCGGGCGGCCGTGTGCATCGCGAGCAGCGCCCGCACGCTCTCCTCGACCCGGCTCGGCGACGGCGGAGTGGCGAAGCTGAGCCAGCCCGTCACCCCGCGACCGCTCGTGGCGGCGTGCGAGTCGACGGGCAGCGCCGTCAGCTCCCGGGCGACCAGGCGCAGCAGTTGGAGGGTGTCGACGCGGGAGCGCCCGACCAGACGGAACCCCAGATGGTATCCGGTCGTCCGCCAGCCGCGTTCGAGCATCCGTTGCTCCAACTCGGAGTCGCGGCTGTCGCGCAGCTCCAGGAAGTCGCGCAGCAGGCCGGAGGCGACCGCCGCATCGTTCACGTCGGCCACCTCGTCGATGAGGATGCGCGCGGCGACCGCGGGCATGGCCACCTCCGCTGCGACCGCCAGGGCGCTCAGCTGCACGGCGCCGAGGCCCCGGCCGAAGACCGCCAGCCGGAGGCCGGCGCGGCTCGGGCTGTCCACCCGGACGGAGGCGGCGGACCCCTCCGGGAGTTCGACGGTGCTGATCCAGGGGCCGAAGTCGATCGCGGCGTGGACGGAGGCGGGCAGCGCTTCCCCCGCCTCCAGCAGCACGCCTTCACTGTCGATCAGGGCGACGCCATGGCCCACGCTGGCGGAGAGGTGCCGCAGCAGATCCGCGAGGTTGTCCGCGTGGTACTCGATCGACTGCGCGACGCGCCGGACGTACCCGAGAGTGAGCGCGTCCCGTCCTTCGCGCAGCTCCCACCCGGCGCGGGCGAGCGCCATCGGGTCGGCCGCGCCGAGGAGCGCCAGCCCGAGGCGCTCCGCGAGGGAGCGGGTGCCCGCACCGAACCCCTCCGCCTCGGGGAGCACCAGCCCGCGGTAGCCGCGGTCGCGGACGCGGCGCACCAGCGCATCCTGCTGCCACGGCGTCGCCGGCGGCGGGACCGTGAGCACGGCGAGTCGTCCGTCTCCCTCGTCCGGCAGCCCGGACTCGTCCGCGGCGACGACGAGTTCACGCCACACGACGGACGGCTGCGCCCCCGCGATGGCGCGCAGTCCGCCGTTCGCGGGATGCGCGAACAGGGCCGCGAGGTCGAGTCCGTCGCTCACGCGTGCACCTCCAGTCCGCGCAGGCCGAAACCGGCGGGCGTGATGTGCCGCTCGCGGTCGGGGGAGGCGGTCCACCAGGCCGGGGCCGCCAGCGCGAGCACGATCACGTTGCGGGCCAGGGTGATCTCGTCGACCTGCAGCACGTCGCCCGAGACGGAGTCGAGCGCGACGATGATCTCCGGGCTCGCGGCGGTGGTCAGGCCGTCGCGCACGACGGCCAGCAGCTCCGATCGCGCCACGAGCCGCAGCAGGGCGCCGTCGTCGCCGTCGAGCTGGATGGCGCTGACGTACGGGTCCTCGACGGAGGCCTGGACGCCGCTCACCCGTCCCGTCGCGAGCAGCCGGGCGTCGATGGCCTCCGCGAGGGCGGAGGGGGCGAGGGTCCGGTCGGCGCTGCCGAGGCCGAGACGGAGGGCGCGCCCGGCCGTGCCGACCACGCCGTGCTCGACGAGATCGCCGACGGTGAAGCCGGCGACGAGCACGGCACCGGCGCCTCCCGCCTGAACGATGGCGGCGCGCACCTGACTCTCGACGTCCGCCGGCCGGGCGGTGTCGATCACGACGACGCCGCCTCCGGTGTCGCAGACCGCGACCACGCCGGGGACGGCGTCCACCAGCAGCGAGATCTGGTCGAGCCGGGGGAGCGCCCGGCCCATCAGGTCGGCGTCGACGAGGTCGAGGCGGTCGGCGAGGAGCAGCGGGCTGAGCCCGTTCATCCCGGAGCCCTCGAGCCCGCACACCGCGCTGGCGCGCACCCCGGTCCAGCGCTCGGCGGCCGCCAGCAGCGGCCCGAACGCGTCCGCCGCCGGGAGGCGCTCGGTCAGCAGGTAGGTCGACCCGGCGAACGCGACGGCGACGCACGGAGTGGCCGGGTCGAACGCGTCCGGCTCCCGCAGCACGATCGGCCAGATGGGGGCGTCCTGCACCATCAGCTCCAGCATCGTCGTGGCGCCGCCGCCCCCGGAGCCGAGCAGCGAGAAGCCCCGGGCGAGAGCCGGCAGGCTCTCCTGGCCGAGAGTTCTCATGTCCTCCAGCGTAGGCGGCGACGGCCGCGGCGGCGGCGTCAGACCAGCGCCCGCGCCGACTCGACCGGGACGAACTCCTCGGTCAGCCCGAAGGCGCGCGGGCCGAACGCGGCGAGCGCTGCCGGCGTCCGCATCATCTCCGGGGTCGAGATGCCGAGCACCCGGACGCGCTGCCCGTACCGCAGCCCCTCCGTGGTGATCGGCTCTCCCGACTCGATGTCGGTGACGCAGATCAGGTCGGGGACGATCGCGACGAGCTCGCCGTCGCGGTGCGCCGTGAGGTTCTCGTTCTGGAAGCGGATCTCGAGCGTGCCGCCGGAGGCGCCCGCGCTGCCCGACCCTGTGCCGTCCAGGGCGGAGATGGTCGCGCGTCCTTTCGCGAACCCCTCGGTGGTGCGGCGTTCCACGTCCGTGACCTTGCCGGCGAACAGCTCCCGGACCTCCGAATAGAGGGTCGTCGAGAGGGTGTGCGCGATCGCCTCGAACGGCGACCGGTGCTCCTCCCGCGCAACGCGGATGGCCCGCCCGAGGGCGAGCGCCATCGAGAGGGTGCGCGGGACGGCGGTGCGCTTCACGTCCGCACCGCTCATCGCGTACTCCGCGATGTGCCCGACACCGCCGAGCCGGATGGTGACGCCGCGCGCCAGCCACTCCATCTGCCGGTCGTCGTCGCCGGTGTCGATGATCACCGTCTCGCCGCGCTCGCCGGCCAGCGCCAGCGGGGAGCCGTGCACGCCGTAGACGGCGAAGGTCTCCATCGAGAGCTCGGGGAAGGCACGGCCCATGCCGTCCGCATCCACGACGGGAAGACCGGTCTCGGCGGCGACGATGAGCGGGATCATCGAGTTGATCCCGCCGCACTCGATCGGCATGGTCGCGTCGGCGGAGCGCCCGAGGTGGGCCTCGAGCGTCCGCAGGGCGAGCGTCGGCTCGGTGCCGGCCGGGATCTTCTCGATCATCACCGTCGGCGCGCCCATCTGGGCGGTGGGGATGACGAACGTGTCGTCGGCCAGGTCGTCCGGATCCAGGATGGTGATGCCGCGGTCTCCGATGCCCCGCTCGCTCAGCACTCGGGCGACGAGCATCTGGCCGATGTAGGGGTCGCCGCCCCCGCCGGTGCCGAGGAGGGTCGCCCCACGGGCGAGGTCGGGCAGGTCGGCCGCGGTCAGCGTCCAGCTCACGCGGTCACCCCCTCGAGCACGCGCTCCGCCGTCCCGTCGAAGCGGTGCGACGGCAGGTCGTAGCCGAAGTATCCGGGGCCGACCATGGCCAGCGCCTCGGCGCTGTGCCAGCGCGGGTCGCTGGGTGCGGCGATCACGCGCACGCGCTGCCCGTACCGCAGGCCCTCGGTGGTGATCGGCTCTCCGCTCTCGGCGTCGAGCACGATGATCAGGTCGGGCGTCGTCACGAAGACCTCGTCCCCGGACCGCGCGATCAGGTGCTCGTTCTGGAAGGCGAGGTCGAGCGACGAGTCCGCGCCATCGATGCGGGCGCGTCCCCGGGCGAACCCGGCCGTGGTGCCGCGCTCCACATCCACCACCTTGCCGGAGAAGAACTCGCGCCCGCCGAGCAGCTCGACGGTCGCGGCGACCGCGTCGGCCTTCGCGGCACGCGCGGCGGTGATCCCGGAGCCGATGGCGAGGCAGTGCGCCAGCGAACCCGGCACCAGGGCCTCCCGGGCCACGGACCCGCTCATCGGGAAGCCGGAGATCATGATCGAGCAGCCCATCTCGACGCACGCCACCCGGGCGATGCGCTCGGTCCAGTGGTTGTCGGCGGTGTTCAGGACGCCGACGTTGCCCTTCTCATCGCCGAAGGCGAGCGGGGACGCCGTGACGCCGTACAGGGTCGGAAGCACCATCTGCAGTTCGGGGAAGGCGCGGCCCATGCCGTCCGCGTCGACCAGCGGCAGACCGAGCGCGGCGGCAGCGGCGACCGGGATGGTGGAGTTGACTCCGCCGATCTCGGCGCACGCCACGTGGGTCACCGGGCGGCCGAGGTAGGTGTCGAGCGCGTGGACGGGCGCGATCACCTCCTCGAGGCTGGGCAGCTTCTCGACCATGACCGTCGGGGCGCCCATCATCGCCACCGTGAGCACCAGGGCGTCGTCGGGCACTTCGTCGAGCGAGACGACCGTCACCGGGCCGTGCTCGGCGAGCGCCTGCGCGGCCAGCAGCGACCCGATGTAGGGGTCGCCGCCTCCTCCGGTCCCGAGCACGGCCGCACCGCGCGCGAGCTCGGCGATCCGGTCGGCGGTCAGCGTCCAGCTCATACCCGCACCTCCATCGCCAGATCGCCGACGGCCTTGACCCGGATGCGCGTCGCGTTCCCGGGAAGGTAGGGGATGGGCACCTCGTCGAAGTCGACGATCGCGACCGACGTGGGGGAGGCGCCGGCCGCGATCGCCTTATCCACCGCCTCCGCCCGAACGGCGGCGATGGCCTCATCGCGGCGGCCGGGCTCGACGGCGTACACCTTGTCGATCTCGCCCCCGACCTGTGCGATGGATGCGCCGATCGCGTTCGCGACGGCGTAGTTGTCGGGCCGGTGCACGGCGCCGAAGATGGGCAGCTCCTCCGGCAGCAGGATGGACCCGCCGCCCACCGCCACGACGGGGATGGGGTCGGGCGAGGTGCGCATCCGGTCGACGGCCTCCGCGACGCGTTCGGCGATGCGGTCGAGCACGCGCTGCACGAACGCAGGATCGAGGTGGGCGACCTTCGCCGGGTCGCCGATGACGGCGCGGCCCGCCGCAACGGCGACGTCCGTCGCCGTCAGGGTGGACCCGCCGAAGACGAGGGCCTCGGAGGTCAGCCGGTAGCCGACGGACTCCGGACCGACCTCGGCCGTCTTGGTGTCGACGATGGACCCGCCGCCGATGCCGATCGAGAGCACATCCGGCATCCGGAAGTTGGTGCGGACACCGGCGACCTTGACCTCGTTCGCGGTCTCGCGCGGGAAGCCGTTGACGAGGAGGCCGATGTCGGCCGTGGTGCCGCCGATGTCGACGACCGCGCAGGTCGAGAGACCACTGGTCAGGGCGGCTCCGCGCATCGAGTTGGTGGGGCCGGAGGCGAACGTGGCGACCGGGTAGAGGCGCACGTAGTCCTCGTCCATCAGCGTCCCGTCGTTCTGGCTGAGGAAGATGGGCGCGTCGATGCCCTGCGCGCGGACGGCCGAGGTGAGGCCGTCGACGATCTCGGAGGCGAGCTCCCGCAGCGCCGCGTTGATGATGGTGGCGTTCTCGCGCTCGAGGAGCCCGATCCGGCCGATCTCGTGCGACAGCGAGATCGCGACGCCGTCGCCCAGCTCGTCGCCAAGGATGGCCGCGGCCTGCGTCTCCACGTCGTGGTTCACGGGCGAGAAGACGGAGGAGATGGCCACCGACCGCACCCCGTTCGCCGCCATGTCCGCCGCGATGCCCTTGAGCTCTGCGACGTCGATCGGCGAGATCGGACGGCCGTCGAACTCGTAGCCGCCGTGCGCGAGGTAGCTGCGGCCGCCGATGGCGCCGATGAGCGACTCCGGCCAGTCCACCAGCGGAGGCAGGGCACGGGTCGCGGGCAGGCCGAGGCGAAGCGCGGCGGTGGGCGCCAGGCGCTTCGCCTCGACGAGCGCGTTGATGAAGTGCGTCGTGCCGATCATCACCGCCTGGATGTCGTCGCCCCGGAAGTCCCGCGCCGCCCGCAGCGCTTCGATCGCGCTCACGATGCCGCTGGTGACATCCGGGCTCGTCGAGTTCTTCACGCCGGCCAGGGTGGTCCGGCCGTCCATGAGCACTGCGTCGGTGTTGGTGCCGCCGACGTCGATGCCGATATGCATGTTGTGTCGCTTTCTGTGGTGATGGGCGGTGCGGGAGCCGGAGCTCAGTTGGAGGCGACGGCCTCGGGGCCGGACGGGGAGTCGGCCGTGGGGACCGTCGCCGCGTCCTGCGTGCCGGCAGGCGCCTGGATCGTGGTCGCGCGGCCGACGCCGCGCACCCAGCCGAGCTTGCCGGCGACCGTGTAGAGCACGATCGAGAGCAGCAGCGACCAGATGGCCGGGATGCCCCAGGTCACGAAGTACCCGACCAGCGAGGAGACCAGCCACACCAGGAGGGTGACGGGGACGATCCGCGGTGCGTACTGGGGGAGGCGCCCGGTCGCGCGGGTCTCGTCGAGGTCGCCGCGCCAGCGCCGCACGAAGAAGTACTCGGCGACCATGATGCCGGCGATCGGAGGGAAGGCGACGCCGAGGATCGTGAGGAAGCCGGTGAACTGGGCGAGGATGCCCGCGGCCGCGAGCACCGAGCCGACGATGCCGAGCACGATCGTGGTGGTCACGCGGTGCAGGTTCTTCGAGAACGCGGTGGAGATGAAGTTCACCAGTCCGAGCGTGGACGAGTAGAGGTTCCAGTCGTTGATCTTGAGCGTTCCGGTGATGACGATGATCAGACCGACGAAGCCGATCGACGATGTCACGATCGCGACGATGTCGCCGCTGGCCGCCGCGTGGGCGAGGAGGACGCCCGCCAGGCCGATCACGAACTCGCCGAGCGTGACGCCCAGCACGGTCTGCTTCACGACGTCTGCCCGGCTGCGGTTGAATCGCGTCATGTCGGCGGTGATGATCGCGCCGACGATGAGGCTGCCCGCGACGATGCCTGTGCCCTGCCAGACCGACATCGTCGGCCCGGGCGCCGGCGATGTCATCAGCTCGCCGATGGAGTGCTTGCTCAGCTCGCTGATGATCGACCAGCCGACGAGGATGAGGAAGAGCGGGACGGTGATGTTCGCCAGCCACTGCATCCCGACGAAGCCGTACGCGACGATGGCGGTGACGGCCAGGCCGAACAGCAGGCTCCACACCCACACCGGCATGACGCCGGGCATGAGCACGTTCAGGGACTGGGCCGAGATGGCGGACTGGATGCCGAACCAGCCGATCAGGCTGATGCCGATCGCCAGGCCGACGAGGGAGGCGCCGATCTCGCCGAAGCCGGTCCAGCGCGCCAGGAGGGCCGTGTTGAGGCCCTCCTTCTGGCCGATGATGCCGACGATGCACATGATCACCTCGAGGATGATCGAGCCGAGGAGCAGCGCGAGCGCCGCCTCCCCGAAGGTCATCGAGTAGCCCAGGGTCGCCCCGAGCAGGAACTGCGAGAGAGCCGAGACCTGGCCGAAGCGCTGCACCGCGATCCCGAACCACGGCTTGCGCGCGTCGGGGGTCACACGGGAGAGGGCGAAGTCGTCGGCATGAGCTGTGCGTGCCATTGGGAGTCCTTCATACGGGTGGGAGGGGGACGGTTGCCCGAAACCGTAGTAACCGCCTCCCCCTCGACGGAATGTGCAACCCGCACGACTTCGCCGCCCACCTGTGCACATCGCACACCCCCTCCCTCCATCCGCCCCACCGTCGAGTCCGCGATCTTTGTACGCGAAACGCCGCGGGAGCGTGCAAAGTTTGCGGACTCGACGGTGGGGGTGGGGTCAGGAGGCGCGGAGGAGCGCGGTGTAGACGGCGATGCCGCGTTGCCAGGTGGCGACGTGGATGCGCTCGTCGCGCGCGTGCAGCGCGCCCCGCTCCTCGGCGCTCAGCTCGAACGGGGTGAACCGGTAGACCGCGTCGCAGATGCCGGTGAAGTGCCGCCCGTCGCTCGCGCCGAGCATGATGTACGGCGTCACGACGGCCCGCGGATGCACAGCGCCGATGGCGGCGGCGAGACGGTCCCACTCCGGCCCGTCTGCGGGGGAGACGGGCGACGGCTCGCTCGCATCCACGGCCTCCACCCGCACGGCGTCGTCGCGGATGGCCCTCCGGATGTGCTCCAGTGTCTCGGCGACGGAGGATCCGACGGCGATCCGCGTGTTCACGACCGCCTCCGCCGTCTCGGGCAGTGCGTTCGCGGCGAGGCTGCCGCGCAGCTGCGTCACCGCGGTCGTGGTCCGCACGATCGCACGCGTCTCGTCGCTCAGCCGCCCGAACACGACACGCAGCAGCGGCTGCAGGCGCCGGGCGCGCGTGAAGACCGCGCGAAGGGGTCCGGTCGCGTGCGCGCCGAGCGTCTCCACCATCCGCAGATTGGTCTCGGTCAGCCGAGCTGGGAACGGGCGGGCGTCGAGCCGGGTGATGGCACGTGCGAGCCGCACCGTCGCGGTCGTCCTCGGGGGAGTGGATGCGTGCCCGCCGTGCTGCTCGACGGTGAGCCGGACGCTCGTGATGCCCTTCTCGCTCACACCGACCACCGCGATGGGCGCCGTGACGCCCGGGAAGATGCGCTCGACGACCGCTCCGCCCTCGTCGAGCACGAGCGCAGGGCGGATGCCGCGCTCGGCGAGCACCGCGGCGATGGTCCGTGCGCCGGAGCCGACCGTCTCCTCATCGTGGCCGAAGCTGAGGTAGACGTCGTGCTCGGGCCGGAAGCCCTCCCGCACCAGCGCCTCCACCGCCTCCAGGATCGCGACGAGCGACCCTTTGTCGTCGATCGCGCCTCGCGCCCACAGCAGCTGCTGCTCTCCGGAGCCCGTCAGCTCGGCGCCGAACGGGGGATGCGTCCAGCCCTCGTCGGTCGCGGGGACGACGTCGTAGTGCGCCATCAGCACCATCGGCGCTCCGTCCTCCCGCCCGCGCCAGCGGTAAAGCAGGGAATGTCCGTGGCGCTCCTGTTCGAGCGCCGCGTGGAGCGCCGGGTACAGCTCGGGCAGGGCGACGACGAACCGGTCGAACGCCGGCCAGTCGGTCTCCTCGACGGCGTTGCGCGACATCGTCGGGATGCGCAGCAGGGTGCGGAAGCGCTCCAGTGCCGCGGTGTCGGCCGCCGTCACTCGCCGGCCGCTTCCCGGAAGGCGTCGAACGCCTCGTCCGAGAACAGCACGAATCGGACGTGCTCGACCGATCCGACGCCGGAGGACAGCACGGCGCGGACGGTGCTGACGGCGATGCGCGCCGCGTCGTCCATCGGCCAGCCGTAGACGCCGGCCGAGATCGCGGGGAAGGCGAGGGTGCGGGCTCCGAGTTCGCGGGCGACGCGGAGGGAGGAGCGGTACGCGTTCTGGAGCAGCGGCGTGCGGTCTTCGCTGCCCGACCAGACGGGTCCGACCGCGTGGATGACCCACCTCGCCGCGAGGTCGCCCGCGGTCGTCGCGACGGCCTGGCCGGTGGGCAGTCCGTCGGGGAGGGTCGTGGCGCGGAGTTCGCGCGTCGCCTCCAGGATGGCGGGGCCGCCGCGGCGGTGGATGGCGCCGTCGACGCCTCCGCCGCCGAGCAGCGAGCTGTTGGCGGCGTTGACGATCGCATCGACGGTCTCGTCGGTGATGTCGCCGCGCACGATGCGGATGAGCTCTTCGCGGTCCGTCACGGCTGCGTCTCAGCCGCGGTTGTTGGAGAGCTCGTAGACCTTGAGGAGTTCGACGATCGCGTCGTCGCGGGCGCTTCCGCCCTCCTCGAACATCTCCGAGACGTGGGTGCGGAGGTGGTTCTCGACCAGGAGCTTGTTGAGCGACCCGAGCGACTTCTGGATGGCGAGGGACTGCGTGATGATGTCGATGCAGTAGTCCTCGTTCTCGATCATCTTCTCGAGGCCCCGGAGCTGGCCTTCGAGGATGCGCGTGCGGTGCAGCGCCCGCTTCTTGATGTCTGCGATCACCCCCTCAGGATAGTGCCGCAGGGGGCATACCCGGCGGGGGTACGAGGGGGTGTTCGCGCAGGGCATTCCGCCCTCGCCTGCGCCCGGCGGACCGGCAGGTATCCCCCTAATGGGGGGGTGGGGGTGGACATACCGACGGGTCTATCCTCCACGTAGGGGTTGAGAAATATTCGTTTAACAGGAAAGGCCCGACTTTGCTGAAGAACCTCAGCCCGCTGCTGTCCGGTGCGCTCTTGAGTGCGCTCGACGCGATGCACGATGGCGCGACGCTTACCCTCGTCGGCAGCGGCTACCCGGAAGACCAGATGACCACACCCGTCGTCCACCTCGGTGACGACGTCACGACGGAGGCCGCCGCCGAGGCGATCCTCTCCGTGTTCCCGCTCGACCAGGAGAGTGCCTCGCCGATCGTGTTCCTCGATCTCGCCGACGAACCCTACGACGTGCCCGACGTCGCGTTCGCGGTGAACGGGATCGCGTCCGATGCAGAACTCCGTCGAGTCCCGATGACCCGCCTCGAACTCGAACCGTTCCTCGAGCTCGCCCGAAACTCCAGCGTCATGGTCCGCGTCGGATCCGACGCCCCGCCCTGCGCATTCCTGTTCCGCCGCGGAGTGCTGTAGCCAACAGCATCCCGCACAGCACACAGCGTCGCCCGCCCGGCCGGAGAGAACGTCTCCGCACCCGGGCGGGCGCACCACGTCCGGCGCGCCGACTGCGTAGAGTGGACTCCCGATGCCCGCACCACACACTCCGCAGCAGCCCGCATACAACCGCGCCGCGCTGGTCCCCGGCCTGCTCGGGGCGATCGTGCTCCTCGCGGGTCTGGCCCTCATCGGCGGGGACTGGTACCTCTACGTGCGGTACGCCGTCAGCATCCTCGCGCTCATCCTGTGCGTGTTCGCCGGACAGGCGCGGATGTGGTGGTGGTTCGCGGGGCTCGTCCCGCTCGCCGTGGTCTGGAATCCGGTCTGGCCGCTGCCGCTCGGCGGTGTCGCGCTCCAGGGGCTCTCGATCGCGGGAGCCGTGGTTTTCGTCGCAGCAGCGGTCACGATCAAGATCCCCGCAGACACGCGTCGCTGAACGGCCGCGCATCCGGTAAAATGGGTTCTGCGCGGCCATCCTGCGTCGCGCTCCCGGCGTCACTCGCGGCGAATACGGTCCACTCGGCACCCGACCTCCCCGCCCCGCCGGCCTCACGCCAACACGGCGTCGCACCCTCCGGCAGCGCGCGACGCCTCTCCTGGAGGACCATGTCTCGTTCCGGTCAGCGCACCAGCCCGACCAGGCCGCAGCAGCGGAAGAACCGGCACGCCAACAACGACGGACTCATCCCCGTCCTCGCCCGCAAGGTGCGCGAGGTCGAGGCGAAGGCCGCCGACGGCAAGAAGCTCGGGCCGACGAACCGCACCAAGTTCCAGGTGATCGCGTTCCTGATGCGCGAGGAGCGCGCCAGGGCGAAATCCGACCCGGAGCTCAGCGACGCCGCTCGCGCCGAACAGCTGAAGCGCCTCGACGGCATCGCGACCATCCTGGCCAAGACGGCGGCGCGCGACACGTCGCTGATCTCGCTGCTCGAGAGCGAGTCGCCGTCGACCGCCACCGCGCAGAAGATGCGCCGCGACTGGCTGCTCGAGTCGGGCACGGAGCTCTCGCCCGACGACCTGATCATCACGATCGAGCGGCCCGTGACCAAGCAGGACAGCGTCATCCCGCCGGAGCTGGCGGATAAGCAGGTCGTTCCGCCCTCGGTCAAGGCGCGCCAGCTGTCCAACCCCTTCCTCGCGCCCGACTTCTCCCGGCTCAGCCCGGCCGCGCCGACCCCGCGCCGCCGCCTCGACTCGTGGGAGCTGCTCGGCCCGCTGTTCAAGTCGTTCGAGTACGGCGCGGGCGGTCAGGCGGCCAGCATGGACCTGCCGCCCGCTCCGCCGATCGACCGCTACTCGCCGCAGGGCCTGGAGCTGATGCACCACCAGTCGCGCTTCATCGAGAGCGTGCGCCTGGGGCACCGCAGCTTCCTGCTCGCCGACGAGCCGGGTCTCGGGAAGACGGCGCAGTCCGTCCTTGCCGCATCCGTCGCCGGGGCGTACCCGCTGCTGGCTGTCGTGCCCAACGTCGTCAAGATGAACTGGGCGCGCGAGGTGGAGCGCTGGACGCCGCATCGCCGTGCCACGGTCATCCACGGCGACGGTGAGGGCCTCGACGCGTTCGCCGACATCGTCATCGTCAACTACGAGGTGCTCGACCGCCACCTCTCGTGGCTGAGCACCCTCGGCTTCAAGGGCATGGTCGTCGACGAGGCGCACTTCATCAAGAACCTGCACTCGCAGCGTTCGCGCCTGGTGCTGGGGCTGGCGGACGCCATCCGCTCGACGACCCCGGATCCGCTGATGATCGCGCTGACCGGAACGCCGCTGATCAACGACATCGACGACTTCAAGGCCATCTGGCAGTTCCTCGGCTGGATCGACGGCAACAAGCCGACCGCGACGCTGATGGAGCACCTGGAGGAGACCGGGCTGACCCCGGCCGACTTCGGCTTCTACGCCGCGGCCCGCGAGGCCGTGATCGACATGGGGATCGTGCGTCGGCGCAAGCTGGACGTGGCCTCCGATCTGCCGAGCCGTCGTGTCGTCGACCTGCCCGTCGAACTCGACGACGAACTGGGCCGCTCCATCCGCCAGGCGGAGAAGGAGCTCGCCGCCCGGCTCGTCACGCGCTACCAGCGCGCGGCGGCCGCCGGCCGTCCCGCCGGTTTCGAGGGCGACGACGACGCGCACAGGAAGCACCTCATCCGGCTCGTCGCGCAGTCCGAGCTGGAGGAGTCGAAGTCGGCGAAGTCCGGCGAGAACGTCTTCACCATGGTCCGGCGGATCGGTCAGGCGAAGGCCGGCCTGGCGTCGGACTACACGGCCCAGCTGGCCCGCTCGGTCGGCAAGGTGGTCTTCTTCGCCAAGCACATCGACGTGATGGACGCGGCGGAGGAGGCGTTCGCCGCCCGCGACCTGAAGACGATCTCGATCCGCGGCGACCAGTCCGCGCTGTCCCGGCAGAAGGAGATCGACGCGTTCAACAACGACCCGGAGGTCGCGGTCGCCGTCTGCTCGCTCACGGCGGCGGGCGTCGGCCTCAACCTGCAGGCGGCGTCGAACGTCGTGCTCGCCGAGCTGTCGTGGACGGCCGCCGAGCAGACCCAGGCGATCGACCGCGTGCACCGCATCGGTCAGGAGGAGCCGGTCACGGCGTGGCGGATCATCGCAGCGCAGACGATTGACTCGAAGATCGCCGAGCTCATCGACGCGAAGCAGGGGCTCGCCGCGCGGGCCCTCGACGGCAGCGATGTCGAGGTCGGCTCGGCCGACTCCGTGCAGCTCGACGCCCTCATCCACCTGCTCGAGGACGCCCTCGCCTGACCCGAGTCCCTCCCCTCACACCGACAGCTCCTGAGTTTTTCGCGTTCCGGACGCCGAATCCGCGGAAAAACTCAGGAGCTGTCGGCTAGGCGATCTCGGCGTCGTCGGGGTCGATGGGAACCGGACGGTCGTCGTCGGGGAGCAGCTCGTCGTCCTCGTCGTCGACGACCGGCACATCCTCCGGGTCGTGGATGACGGGCTCCGGCTCGTAGTCGGTCTCCTGCGCCTCGCGGAAGTCGTCGAGGTCCTCGTCGTCTCGGTACTCACGTCCTCTGGGGTCGCTCATGCCCCAACGGTACCGCCGGGCGCCGCGGGCGTGAAGGGCGGTCTCAGTCGAGCTCGAAGACGAAGAACGCCCCGCGGTCGTCGTGCTCGATCCGCGCCCGTCCGCGGAACCCCGAGAAGTCGTCCGTCCCGGTGCCCGGCACGATGTTCCCGAACGCGGAGCTGTCGTCGGGATGCTGCAGCGCGCCGTGGTGCACGGTGAACGACCCGGACCTCCCGTCGTCGAGCCGGCCGGTGATCCGCTCGGCGGCGAGGTAGCCGCGGCCTCCCTCCTCGGTGCCGGACGAGACGAAGTGCGCGAGCGACTCGCCGACCAGTCCCTCGGTGTAGGTCTTCCGCATGACGACGGCGCCCACCCAGTCGCCGTCGATGCCCGCCAGGTCGGCCGGCTCCCATCCGGTCACGTCGAAGCGGGCGGTGATCGTCTCTGAGGTCATGCGTCCACCGTAGGCGACGCAGCGGGCTGTCCTCTTGTAATTTCGCGACAGACGAATTGTGGGCTAGACAGGGGATATGCCCCACCACTCCCAGACAGAGATCGAGCGGAAGTACGACGTCGACGCCGAGGCGCGGCATCCTCTGCTCGTGGGCGTCGGCGCGGTCGCGGTCCAGGGGGAGCCCGAGCGGCACGAGCTGGTGGCCACCTACTTCGACACGGCCGACCTCGCCCTCGCTCAGCACCGGACCGCCGTGCGCGTCCGCCGCGGCGGTCACGACGCCGGCTGGCACGTCAAGCTGCCGGCCGACGAGGGCCGGACCGAGCTGCACTGGGAGCTGACGGACGGCGACGAGCCTCCGGCCGAGCTGCGCGCGTACCTCCGCGAGGTCATCGGCGACGAGCCGCTCATCCCGATCGCCCTGGTCACCAATCATCGCGACAGCGTCCTGCTGCAGGATGCTGCGGGCTTCGAGGTGGCGGAGCTCACCGACGACCACGTGCACAGCGAGAACCTCCGCACCGGCGGGGCGCAGGAGTGGCGCGAGTGGGAGGTGGAGCTGCTGAGCGGCGCCCCCGACACCCGGCAGCGCCGCACCGCCCTCCTCGACGAGATCGAGGAGCGCCTGCTCGCCGCGGGCGCGCGCCCATCGGCGAGTTCGTCGAAGCTGCAGCGCGCGCTCGGACTCTGAGACGCGACGGTCTACCCCGGGCCGTTTACCACCCGCCGCCGCCGGCGTCCAGTGCGATTTTGTGCAGCCCGCCGGGTCCGGGCATGATTCAGGGGACGCCTTGAGAAACGGAGCAGCATGAAGATCGGCATCCTCACCAGCGGCGGCGACTGCCCGGGCCTGAACGCGGTCATCCGCGGCGCGGTCCTGAAGGGCGACCGCGTGTACCGCTCCGAGTTCGCCGGCTTCCGCTACGGCTGGCGCGGTGTGGTCGACGGCGACATCATGCCGCTCGACCGGCACAGCGTCCGCGGCCTGTCCCGCCAGGGCGGCACCATCCTCGGCTCCAGCCGCACCAACCCGTTCGAGGGCGACAAGGGCGGCCCGGAGAACATCCAGCGGATGATGGACGAGAACGGCATCGACGCGATCATCGCCATCGGCGGGGAGGGCACCCTGACCGCGGCTCGCCGTCTCACCGACGCGGGTCTCAAGATCGTCGGCGTCCCGAAGACGATCGACAACGACCTCGCCGCCACCGACTACTCCTTCGGCTTCGACACGGCCGTCGAGATCGCCACCGAGGCGATCGACCGCCTGCGTACGACGGCCGAGTCGCACCAGCGCTGCATGGTCGTCGAGGTCATGGGCCGTCACGTCGGCTGGATCGCGCTCCACTCGGGCATGGCGGGCGGCGCCCACGCCATCCTCATCCCCGAGCAGCCGCAGTCCATCGAGCAGATCTGCGAGTGGGTCGAGTCCGTCCGCGACCGCGGCCGCGCGCCCGTCATCGTCGTCTCCGAGGGTTTCCACCTCGACACGATGGAGGAGGCGCACTCGCACAAGGGACTGGACGCGTTCAACCGGCCGCGCCTCGGCGGCATCGGCGAGATGCTCGCACCGCTGATCGAGGAGCGCACCGGCATCGAGTCGCGCGCCACGGTGCTCGGCCACATGCAGCGCGGCGGCGTCCCGAGCGCCTACGACCGCGTGCTCGCCACGCGCCTCGGCATGGCGGCGGTGGATGCGGTGTACGAGGGCCGCTGGGGCTCGATGGTGTCGCTTCGCGGCACCGATGTCGTCAACGTCTCGATCGCCGACGCGACCGGTGGTCTGAAGACCGTTCCGGCGGCCCGCTACGAAGAGGCCGCCATCCTCTTCGGCTGAGTGCTCGCTGCACCCGCGCCCCGCTCTCTGCTGTTCCGGGGGAGTCGGGGCTAGGCTCCGTGCTACCAGAGGGAAGGAGCCCGACCGTGCCGCGTTTCGTCCAGTTCGATGAGTTCGGCTCCCGCGACTACCTGCAGGTGGTCGAGCGGGAGAGACCGTGGGCCGGTCCGGGCCAGGTGCTGGTGCGGGTGATGGCCGCCGGGCTCAACCCGATGGACGTGAAGGCGTATCGCGACGAGCGGTCCGCCGCGCGGATGGGCGTCACGCTGCCGAGCGGGATCGGTCAGGACTTCGCCGGGTTCGTCGAGGAGGTCGGCGATGGCGTGACGCGCTTCGAGCTCGGCCAGGCCGTACTCGGCACGGCGCCGTTCGCCTCCATCGCCGACTTCGTCGTGGTGGCGGAGGACGGCCAGGTGATCCCCAAGCCCGACCCTCTCACCTTCGAGGTGGCCGGCTCCCTCGGCGTCGTCGGCCGGACGGCCATGGCGAGCGTGCGCTCGCTGGGCATCCGCGAGCGCGACACGGTGCTGGTGAGCGCCGCCGCGGGCGGGGTCGGCGTTCTCGCCGCCCAGCTCGTCGTCCGCGCCGGCGCGACCGTGATCGGCACGGCGAGCGAGGAGAACCACGAGTTCCTCGAGTCTCTCGGCGTCATCCCGGTGACCTACGGGGACGGCCTCGCCCAGCGGGTGCGCGAGGCGCTCGACGACGACCGCGTCACCGCGGTGCTGGACAACCACGGTGCGGACACCATCGAGGCGGCGCTGGAGCTCGGCGTCCCGATCGAGCGCGTCAACTCCATCGCGGCGTTCGGACCGGCCGCGCACGGTGCGCAGAACGTCGGAGGCTCCGCCGGCACCAACGACGACCTCGCCGAACTGGCCGATCTGCTCGCCGAGAACGAGCTGGTGCTGCCGATCGACTCGATCTATCCCATCGAGCGGACCGTCGAGGCGTACGGCAGGCTCGAGGCCGGCCACGTGCGCGGCAAGATCGTCATCGTCACCGACTGAGCGTAAGGAGCATCCATGATCGCAGAGGACATCGCCCGGCAGCTTCGTGCCGCGGGCCTGCGCTGGCAGCCGGTGTCGGGCGACACGTTCGCCATCGACCGTCCCGGCATGGAGGGCGAGCGCTTCACCGTCAGCGAGATGACGATCGAGCCGCACCACTTCGATACGGGGACGATCCTCGGCTTCAACGGCACCACCGAGTGGGCGCTCGACTCGCTCGCGGTGGAGGACGCCCTGTGGATCCCGCGCGAGGACCAGCTGCGCGAGCTGCTCGGCGGCACGTTCCGGCATCTGGCGCGCACACCCGACGGCTACCGGGTCACCGTGGTGATCGAGAGGGAGGAGCGGTACTTCGAGCACGACGACGCCGCCACCGCGTACGCGCAGGCGCTGCTGTCGCTGATCGGCGCGTCCGTCTCCTAGCGATGCAGGCTCGGCCGCGCGAGCCCGAGATGGAGCAGCGGATACGGACGCCCCGCCTCATCGGTCGCGCTCCGGCCGACGACCTCGAACCCGCGGGACAGGTAGAAGCCGGCGGCCGACCCGTTCTGCTCGTTGACGTCGACGCGGACGATGCCCTGGTCGCGGATGGCGTGGTCGAGGAGCGCCGTGCCGATCCCTCCGCCGCGCTCGGCCGCATCGACGAACAGCATCTCCAGGGTGCCGTCGAGCACACCGGAGAAGCCGACCGGTCGGCCGTCGCGCTCGGCGACCGACAGCGTCACGGCGGGGAAGTAGTCGGACGCCAGCCGTGCCTCGATCTCGTCGCGGTCGGCGGCGGAGAGGAAGTCGTGGGTCGCATCCACGGCTCGGCGCCAGATCGCCACGAGAGCCGGGTACTCGGCTGGTCCGGCGGAGGGCCGGATGCGCGCGGGCACACCGGTGGATGCGGACACCATGCGGGCTCCCTTCGGCGGATATCGGCCTTCCAGCCTACGGAATGACCGGCGAAGCGGCCGGAGCCAGGATGCCCGCATCCAGCTCGGCGACGCTGCGGACGCCGGCGAGGCCGAGCGTGATGTCGAGCTCGGCGATGGTGTTGCGCAGCAGCTCCCGGACGCCGGCCTCGCCCGCGACCGCCAGTGCATAGGCGTACGGCCGGCCGATCGCGACCGCCCGCGCGCCGAGGGCCAGAGCGATCACCGCGTCCGCGCCTCCGCGGATGCCGCTGTCGAAGAGCACAGGCGCGCGTCCGTCGATCGCCGCGACGACTCCGGGCAGCGCATCGAGCGCCGCGATCTCCCCGTCGATCTGGCGGCCGCCGTGGTTCGAGACCTGCACCGCGTCCACTCCGGCGTCGAGCGCGCGACGGGCGTCGTCGGGATGGAGCACGCCCTTCAGCACGATCGGCAGCCGGGTGCGCTCCCGCAGGAACGCCAGGTCGTCCCACGTCAGGGAGGGGTCCGCGAACACGTCGAGGAACGTCTCGACCGCGGCGAGCGGCTCGCCCGACCGCAGCTTCTCGCGCAGCGGTCCCGGATGGTGGCGCAGGATGCCGGCGAAGGCCGCGAGCGCCGCGGGCGTCGGCGTGGTGCGCGGTCGGACGGCCACCGCCGCCCGCTCCCGCACCAGCTGCCGGAAGACGGGATCGCTGGTGTACTGAGCAATCCCCAGCCCGCGGCTGAACGGCAGATACCCGAGGGCCAGGTCGCGGGGCCGCCAGCCCAGGACGTGCGTGTCGAGGGTGACGACGATGGCCTCGCAGCCGGAGCGCTCCGCCCGCTCGACCAGGCTCGCCACGAGGTCGCGCGACGAGCTCCAGTACAGCTGGAACCAGCGGGAGGCGCCGGGCGCCGCGTCGTCCATGGCGGCGGCGACCTCCTCCATCGGCTGCGATGCCTGCGTGGAGAGCACGGCAGGGACGCCGAGGGCCGCTGCTGCGCGCGCGGCGGCCGCATCCCCTCCGCGCCGGGCGAGTTCCAGCACGCCGATCGGCGCGAGCAGTAGCGGCGTCGGGCGGCGGACGCCGAACAGCTCGACGGAGAGGTCGCGAGCGGACACGTCGCGCAGCACGCGCGGAACGATGCGTCGCCGCCGGAACGCGTCGGCGTTGGCGTCCGCCGTGCGTTCGAGCCCGGCGGACCCGGCGATGTACGCGAACGCCGCACGGCTCAGCCGGCGCTGCGCCGCCCGTTCCAGCTGTGCGTAGCCCACCGGGATGCGCGGGCGACGGCCGGCGACGCCGTCGCGGTAGATCTCGGACTGGGCGTCGCGCCCGGCGCTGGAGCTCATGGCTCCTATCCTCCATGAATCCGGTTGACGCAACACGCCGTCGGTGGGCACGGCCGGACGGCGTGTCGTGTCCACTGGACCGGCGAAGAGGCGCGTCAGCGGCGGCGCGGGCGCTTGCGCGGAGTGGACGAGCGTGGACCCGAGGGCGCACGGCCGCCGGACGGCGTGCGCGGGCCGCCCGCCTTGCGGCCGTCGGCCGCCTCGCGCGCCGCGATCTCCGGGTTGCGCGAGCTGTGGGCCGTGCGGCCCCGGACGATCCCGATGAAGTCGTCCACCAGTGGATGCTGCCCCTCCCGCGGCCAGGTCAGGCCGATGCGGCTCTGCGGGGCGTCCTCGAGGGGCAGGGCCACCACGTCCTTGCGACGGAGGGCCTTCGCGACCGACGCGGGCAGCAGGGCGATGCCGTCGCCCGCGGCGACGCTGCGCATGAGCGCCTCCGACGGCTCGCCCGTGACCCGCGGCTCGCCGTCGAGGTCGGCGATCCGGAGGTGCTCCTCCAGGGTGAGCAGGTGCTCGTGGTGCGCGACGACCACCACATCCTCGGCATAGAGCGGGATGAGGTGGCGATCGTCGTCCGCCTCGGCGTCGCGGGCGAACACCATGTCCGCGTCCCCGGCCGCGAGCACGGCGAGGGGATCGCCGCTCGGCCGCACCACGAGCTCCACGTCGGGGAGGCGCTGCTCGAACGCGCGCGTCCACTTGCCGACGGTGACACCGAGCGGGAAGGCGATCGCGAAGCGGGAGGGCACCTGACGAGGGTAGCGAACGGTAGCCTGGAGAACATGAAGGCGCAGACGATGAAACCGGCCACAGCGGCCAAGAAGCTCGGCATCTACCTGCCGGCGGCGCCCGACGACTTCCGCGACCGCGAGATCAGCCGGACCGAGCTGGATGCGCTGACCGCCGAGCCGCCGGAGTGGCTGAAGACCCTGCGCGCCGACGGGCCGCATCCCCGCGACGTCGTGGCACGCAAGCTGGGCGTCTCCAACTCGGGCCTCGCCCGCGGAGGGGTGACCGAGGCGCTCACCACCGCTCAGATCAAGGACCTGCTGGCCGACCCGCCGCAGTGGCTGGTCGACGAGCGGGCGACGCAGGCGGCCGTCCGCGCCGAGAACGCGCGCGTCAAGCAGCGCGATGCCGAGCGCGCGGCGCGCTGGGCGGCCGAAGAGGAGTAGGCGGCCTCACGCCCCGCCGGGCTCCGGGCTGCCGTCCGGTGTGCGGGTCGCCGACCGCGCGGCCCGCGCGATCGTCTGCGGCCCCGTCACCAGAGCCCGCCGCCAGGGCGCGACGCCGTCGATCTCGACCTGCAGCGAGAAGCTCAGGATGGTGCGGATGAGGACGATGATCCCGAGCACCACCGCATCCGTCAGCGACGGCGTCGACGTCACGGTCTTCACCAGGTCGGCCGCGACGAGGATCTCGAGGCCGAGCAGGATGACGCCGCCGAAGCTCTCGCGCAGGGTCCGGAACGCCGCGGCCCCGCTGCGCTGACGCCGCCAGGCGACCAGCGACAGGCCGATCGCGACGAGGAGGCCGATGGCCATCGCGGCGACGCCGGCGAACTCGAACGCCGTACCGGTCGCCTCGAACAACGCGTGCGCATCCATGTGCTCATGGTGCCACGTAGAATTCTCCGGTGCCTCCCGAAACCCCGGCGTCCTCCGGCCTCGACCCCGATGAGCTCGCCGTCACCCTCCGCGTCCTCGGACAGCTGCATGAGCTGGACCAGGAGCACCCCGACTACGTGACCGTGCGCCGCGCGACCGCCCACATGTTCAAGGCGTCGAAGCAGGCCAGGAAGCGGCAGCTCCGCGAGCAGGTGCAGGCGGCCGACCGCGCCGTCATCGCCGCGACCGCCACCGGCGCGCCCGACCGCATCGACGACGAGACCCGTGGCCGCGAGCTGACCTCCGGCACGACGGCGTCGCACACCGCAGGCACGCTCATCACGCCGCGCGCCTGCTACATCTGCAAGCAGGACTACACCCAGGTCGACTGGTTCTACCACCAGCTGTGCCCGTCGTGCGCGGCGTTCAGCCACGCGAAGCGCAACGCGCGCACCGACCTCACCGGCAAGCGCGCGCTGCTCACGGGCGGCCGCGCGAAGATCGGCATGCACATCGCCCTGCGGCTGCTGCGCGACGGCGCGCACCTGACGATCACCACCCGGTTCCCGCGGGATGCGGTGCGCCGGTTCTCGCAGCTGCCGGACGCCGGCCGCTGGATCGACCGACTCCGGGTCGTGGGCATCGACCTGCGCGACCCCGCCCAGGTCATCGCCCTGGCGGACTCCGTCGCCGAGCGCGGGGGCCTCGACATCCTGATCAACAACGCCGCGCAGACCGTGCGGCGCTCGCCCGGCGCGTACTCGCTGCTCGCCGAGGCGGAGACGCAGCCCCTGCCCGACGGTCCGCTGCCCGAGCTCGAGACGTTCGGCCACACCGCCGATCCGCATCCCCTCGCCCTGGAGCGCTCGGTCGCGGCGCACCCGCTGCTGTCGGCGGCAGACGTCCGCGGGACGATCGCGGAGGTCGCCGGCGCCGCGGCGCTCACCGCCGACGACCTCGCGGCCGTCGCGATGGCCGCCGGCTCGTCGTCGCTCGAGAAGCACGCCGACGGCACCGCCATCGACGCGGGAGGGCTGGTGCCGGATGTTGCGCACGTGAACAGCTGGACGCAGACGATCGGAGCGATCGACACGCTTGAGCTGCTCGAGGTCCAGCTGTGCAACCAGACCGCTCCGTTCATCCTGATCGACCGGCTGCGCCCGTCCCTCGCCGCCGCCGGCCGCTCGTACATCGTCAACGTGTCGGCGATGGAGGGCGTCTTCGGCCGCCGCTACAAGGGCCCCGGCCACCCGCACACCAACATGTCGAAGGCGGCGCTCAACATGCTCACGCGCACGAGCGCGGCCGAGCTGTTCGAGACCGACGGCATCCTGATGACGGCCGTGGACACCGGATGGATCACCGACGAGCGTCCGCACCACACGAAGGTGCGGCTCGCGGAGGAGGGCTTCCACGCCCCGCTCGACCTCGTCGACGGCGCGGCCCGCGTCTACGACCCGATCGTGCGGGGAGAGGCGGGCGAGGACGTCTACGGCGTCTTCCTCAAGGACTACCGTGCCTCGGCCTGGTGAGCGCTACGCTGACGACGAAGGCATGAGCGGAAGGACGCCGATGTCGAGCACTCCGGGCCAGCAGACCCCCAGCGGCGAGGCGACCTCGGGCGAGGCGACCTCGGGCGAGGCGACCGCGGGCGACGGCGCCCCGGCGCCGGTCCCGCGGGTCACGCCCCGCAGCGCCGTGCCCGTCCCGGGGCAGGCCCGCCCCATCCCGGCGCAGGCGAAGGGCGGCAGGTTCCGCCACTGGCTGCTCACCGGCCTGGTGGATGAGCGCGGTACCCAGCAGGGACCGCACGGCCGCAACCCCGAGCGCACGCACCCGTGGTGGCAGGTCATGTGCCTCACCGGCGTCGACTACTTCTCGACCCTCGGCTACCAGCCGGCCATCGCCGCGCTCGCCGCCGGCCTCATCTCGCCGTTCGCGACCCTGGTGCTCGTCGCCCTCACCCTGCTCGGGGCGCTGCCGGTGTACCGCCGGGTTGCGCGCGAGAGCTTCAAGGGCTCCGGCTCGATCGCCATGCTGGAGCGTCTGCTGCCGTGGTGGGCCGGCAAGCTGCTGGTGCTCGTCCTGCTCGGGTTCGCGGCGACCGACTTCATGATCACGATCACGCTGTCGGCGGCGGACGCCTCGGCGCACGCGATCGAGAACCCGTACTCGCCGGAGTGGTTCCACGGCAACAACGTGCTCATCACGCTGTTCCTGCTCGCACTCCTCGGCGCCGTCTTCCTCAAGGGCTTCAAGGAGGCGATCGGCATCGCGGTGGTGCTCGTCGCGGTCTACTTGGCGCTGAACGTCATCGTGGTGACCACCTCCATCGTGGAGGTGTTCCAGCACCCCACCGCCGTCGACGACTGGTGGAGCGCGCTGTTCCGGCAGAACGGCGATCCGCTCGTCGTGGTGGGCATCGCGCTGATCGTGTTCCCGCGCCTGGCCCTGGGCCTCTCCGGCTTCGAGACCGGCGTCGCCGTCATGCCGCAGATCAAGGGCCGGCCGGACGACGACCCGGCCTACCCGAAGGGGCGCATCCGCGGCGCGGGGCGCCTGCTGACGACGGCGGCGATCATCATGAGCGTCTTCCTCATCACGTCGAGCTTCACGACGACGCTGCTCATCCCGCAGAAGGACTTCCAGCCCGGCGGCCCCGCGAACGGACGCGCGCTGGCGTACCTCGCGCACGAGTACCTCGGCAACGGGTTCGGCACGGTCTACGACATCAGCACGATCCTCATCCTGTGGTTCGCCGGAGCATCGGCCATGGCCGGTCTGCTCAACCTCGTTCCACGCTACCTGCCCCGCTACGGGATGGCGCCGCAGTGGGCGCGCGCGGTGCGTCCGCTCGTCCTGGTGTTCACGGCCATCGCGTTCCTCATCACCCTGGTGTTCGAGGCGAGCGTGGATGCGCAGGGCGGCGCATACGCGACGGGCGTCCTGGTGCTGATCACCTCCGCATCCCTCGCGGTGACGCTGTCGGCCCGGCGGAAGCGGCAGCACAAGCGCATGGTCGCGTTCGGCGTGATCACGGCGATCTTCGTCTACACGACGGTGGACAACATCATCGAGCGGCCGGACGGCCTGCGGATCGCGACGCTCTTCATCCTCGCGATCCTGGTCGTGTCCATCGTGTCGCGGATCGGCCGGTCGTTCCAGCTGCGCGCCACCTCCGTCACCTTCGACGTGACGGCGCTCGACTTCATCCTCGAAGACGCCGAGGAGGGCGAGATCCGCATCATCTCGCACGAGCCGGACGTCGACACGGACAAGGAGTACGCGCAGAAGAACAAGGACGAGCGGAAGTTCAGCCACATCCCGCAGCGGTCGCGCACCATCTTCCTCGAGGTGCTGCCGTCGGACTCCTCCGACTTCGAGGAGGACCTGGAGGTGCAGGGTGTCGTCAAGCACGGCTACCGGGTGCTGCAGGTGCGCAGCGGCAACGTGCCGAACACGATCGCGGCCGTGCTGCTCGAGATGCGCGACATCACCGGGGTGGTGCCGGCGATCTACTTCGAGTGGACGGAGGGCAACCCGATCTCGAACATGTTCCGCTACCTGATCACCGGCGTCGGCGAGGTCGCCCCGGTGACCCGCGAGGTGCTGCGGGAGGCCGAGAAGGACGTCAAGCGCCGGCCGCTCGTCCACGTGTCCTGAGCCCCCGATTCGTCACGAATGGCGACCATTCGTCACGAATGGCGACCATTCGTGACGAATCGCGGGCTCAGGACACGTGCGCCCGAGCTAGCGACTCGTCACGAACGGCGGTCATTCGTCACGAATGGTCGCCATTCGTGACGAATCGCGGCGGGTGGGGGGCGAGAGGGAGAGAGGGAGAGCGGGAGCGGGGCTATTCGACCGCGAACTCCAGCCAGGCGAGGCCCCGCAGGTCGAGGCAGAGCCGTCCGGCGCGCTCCGCGGCGACCGCCAGCACGTCGCCGCAGACCGAACAGCGGACGACCAGCCCGTGCTCGTCCAGGTAGACGCGGCCGCGGGCGACGACCGACTCGTCGCCGCAGTTGCCGCAGCAGCCGACCGCGGTGGTGACGTCGGCCGCGAAGACCTCCGACAGCATCCCGGCCGCGGCGTTCCCGTCGAGGAAGTCCTGTTCCGTCATGGCGTGCCTCCGATGCCGCCGTAGCGTTCGGTGCGGATGCGCGCCGCCTCGTGACCCGCGTCGACGAGCCAGCCCGAGACCGCCTCGACGAACGGCGTGGAGCCGCAGATGAAGAAGGTGGGGGAGTCGGAGGCCGGGAGGGTGCGCTGCATGAGGCCTTCGGCGGTCAGGCGGGCGGGCGCGGGTGCGCCCTCTGGAGCCTGCCGCGTGTAGACGTAGTCGAGCTGGAGGGGCGCCACGGTGTCGGCGGCCAGCGCGGCGAGCTCGTCCGGGTAGTACCCGGAGGCGGGGGAGCGCAGCGAGTAGAGCATCCGGAACGGGGCGGCGCTCCCGGCGGCCGCGTGCGCCCGCGCCATCGACATGAGCGGGACGACGCCTGAGCCACCCGCGATCAACTGCACGGGGGAGGTGTCGCCGTCGCGCCAGACGAACCAGCCGCCCACCGGACCGCGCACCTCCAGCTGGTCGCCGTCGGCGAGCCCGCGCACCAGGTAGGGGGAGACCTCGCCGTCGGCGAGCTCCTCCACGGTCAGCTCCAGCTCGTCGTCCGGAAGCTCACGCGGTTCGAGCGCTCCCCGTCCGCCCCCGGAGGCGATCGAGTACGACCGCACCGCCTGGTAGCCGTCGGGCGCCGTCAACCGGATGTCGACGTGCTGCCCCGCGAGGTGGCCGTGCAATCCGGGGATGCGCAGCCGGATGGTGCGGGCCGTCGGGGTCTCCATCCGCGTGGCGACGACGTCGGCCACCCGCCATACGCTGCTCACCAGTAGCGCTGTTCCTTCCAGGGGTCGCCGTACATGTTGTAGCCGTTCTGCTCCCAGAAGCCGGGCTGGTCCTGCGGGAGCATCTGCAGCCCGTTGACCCACTTGGCGCTCTTCCAGAAGTACAGGTGCGGAACGAGCAGCCGGGCCGGACCGCCGTGCTCGGGGTCGAGGTCCTTGCCGTCGAAGCTGTGCGCGACCCATGCCTTGCCGCCGAGCAGGTCGGCGAGCGGCACGTTGGTCGTGTAGCCGCCGTAGCTGTGCGCCATCGTGTACTCGAACGAGGTGTCGACATCGGCGAACAGCGTGTCGAGGGCGACGCCCCGCCAGGAGGTGCCGAGCTTCGACCAGCTGGTCACGCAGTGGATGTCGGTGCTCACGTCCTCCTGCGGGAGCGCGAGGAACTCGTCCCAGCTCCAGCGGTGAACCTGGCCCTTCTCGGTGGTGATGGTGAACGCCCAGTCGTCCTTGGCGATGCGGGGCGTCGGCCCGGCCGAGAGCACCGGGAAGCCCTCGGTCAGGTACTGACCGGGTGGCAGGCGGGGGTCGTCGGACCTGCGACGGCCCAGAAAGCCGGAGGAGATGATTCCCATGGGGGCAGCTTATTGCCGTGCGTGCCTCCGGGTCTACGACGGGCTCGGTGTTGACGGGCGGGCGGTCTAGGGTGAAGTCATGACCGCCGTCAACCTGGGGCTCCCGCTGAGTGCGCAGCGCCAGGCCGCGCCGCCGACGGTCCCCGACACCGCGGGGCGGCCCGAGCATCCCGGCCTCCTCGACCGGTTCGGGCGTGTCGCCCGCGATCTGCGCGTCTCGGTGACCGAGAAGTGCTCGCTGCGCTGCACGTACTGCATGCCGGCGGAAGGTCTGCCCGCGATCCCGCGCGACGACCTGCTCAGCGCGACCGAGATCGCGCGGCTGGTCGGCATCGGGGTCCGCGACCTGGGGGTGCGCGAGGTGCGGTTCACCGGCGGGGAGCCGCTGATGCGCGCCGACCTCGCCGAGATCATCGGCCGCTCGGCGGCGGTCGCCCCCGGAGTGGACCTGTCGATCACGACCAACGGCATCGGGCTGGACCACCGCATCCGGTCGCTGGTAGACGCCGGCCTCACGCGCGTCAACGTCTCGCTCGACACCGTCGACCGCGAGCACTTCGCCCGCCTCACCCGGCGCGACCGGCTTCCGGCGGTGCTCGCGGGCATCCACGCCGCGCACGCGGCGGGGCTCACTCCGCTGAAGCTCAACGCCGTGATGATGCGCGACACGCTCGACGACGCGGCCGACCTCCTCGCCTGGGCGCTGGAGAACGGCTGCCGGCTGCGGTTCATCGAGCAGATGCCGCTCGACGCGGACCGGTCCTGGCTGCGCGAGAACATGGTGTCGGCCGAGGAGCTGCTCTCGGTGCTCGGCGAGCGCTTCACCCTCATCGAGGCGGGTCGCGACGACCCGCACGCCCCCGCCGAGGAGTGGCTCGTCGACGGCTGGACGGTGGATGGGCTCCCCGCCACGGTCGGGATCATCGCGTCGGTGACGCGCTCCTTCTGCTCGGCCTGCGACCGCACCAGGATCACCGCGGAGGGCACCGTCCGCTCGTGCCTGTTCGGCGACGACGAGACCGACCTCCGCGGACTGCTCCGCGGCGGTGCCGACGACGCCGAGATCGCCCGATGGTGGCGAGCGGCGATGTGGGGCAAGCAGGCCGGTCACGGGATGGACGCGGCCGGGTTCGCCCCGCCGGTGCGGAGCATGGGGGCGATCGGTGGCTGAGGTGCTCGTGCGCTACTTCGCCGCGGCCGAGGAGGCCGCCGGACGACCGGAGGAGCGCGTCGAGGTCGCGGATGCGACGGTCGGAGGGCTGCAGGCCGAGCTCGTCGCCCGTTACGGCGAGCCGATGGAGCGCGTCGTGCGCTCCGGCTCGTTCCTGGTCGGCGGGGTCGTCTCGCGCGATCCGTCCCGCGAACTCACGGCCACCGTCGACGTCCTCCCCCCGTTCGCCGGCGGCTGACCCCCGCCCTCACCCGCCCACCCGCTCACCCTCCCACACCGTCGAGTCCGCGATCTTTGCACGGTTTCGGGCGCCCGAGCGTGCAAAGATCGCGGACTCGACGGTGGGGTCAGGCGGGGTAGACGGTCACGGCGGAGGGCGGGACGTCGAGGGTCACGCGGTCGCCGATGCGCAGGCGGAGGTCGGCCACGTCGGCGGGCGGCACCAGCGCGTCGAGGCGGTCGGTGCGGACCCGGACGAGGTCGGCCTGCGGCTCGAGGCCGGTGACGATCGCGGGGATGCGGTCGGGGCGGTCCGCGTCCGTGACGCGCTCGGGGCGGTCCGCGTCCGTGACGCGGGTCGACCCTGCGCCCGCCAGCACACGAACGGCGGACGGGCGCACCGCCGCCAGCGCCGGAGCACCCACCGGAACGGCCGCGACGGCGGTGGCGCGCAGCCGCATCCCGTCGCCCGTCTCGATGCCCTCGGCCGTCCGGGCGCCCGTCAGCAGCGTCAGCCCGGAGAGCTCGGCGGTGAAGGGATGCCGTGGCCGCTCGAGCACCTGCCGCATCGGTCCCTGCTCCACCACGCGGCCCGCGTGCATGACCGCGACGCGGTCGGCGAGGAGGTACGCGTCCAGCGCGTCGTGGGTGACGAGGACCGTCGTGCGTCCGGCCAGCACGCCGGCCAGCGTTCCCCTGAGTTCGGCGGCGACCCCCACATCCAGCGCCGACAGCGGCTCGTCGAGCAGCAGCAGCCGGGGCTCAGCGGCGAGCGCCCGCGCGACGGCGGCCCGCTGCGCCTGCCCCCCGGAGAGCTCGGAAGGGCGCCGGTCGGCGAACTCCGCGGTGGCCGTCCTCCGCATCCACTCGTCCGCCCGGTCCGCCGCCTCGGCGCGGGTGGCGCCCGCCGACCGCGGCCCGAAGGCCACGTTCTCGCGGACGCTGAGGTGCGGGAAGAGCAGTGCGTCCTGCGCGAGCAGCGCGACGCCGCGGAGGTGCGGCGGCCGCCAGTCTCGGGGGAGGTCGAACAGGGTCTCGTCGCCGAGCGTCGCCCGGCCGTCGTCCGGGCGGAGCAGGCCGGCCAGCATGCCGAGCACCGTCGACTTCCCCGCGCCGTTGGGGCCGAGCAGAGCGAGGGTCTCGCCGTCGGCGACGGAGAGCTCGACGGCGACGTCCCGTGCCGCGAGCGACGCGGCCAGCCGGAGGCTCATGCCGTCCGCTGCCGGGCGTCGGCGTCGGTGCCCGCCCGCCGCGGGCGGAGGCCCTCGCCGGCTCCGTGGGCGACGGCCACGACGGCGATCGCGACGGCCACCAGGACGAGCGAGAGCGCGACGGCCGCATCCGGATCGGTCTCGCGCTGCAGGTAGATCTCCAGCGGCAGCGTTCTGGTCACCCCCTGCAGGCTGCCGGCGAAGGTCAGGGTCGCGCCGAACTCGCCGAGCGCCCGCGCGAACGACAGGATCGACCCGGAGACGATCGCCGGCAGCACCAGCGGCAGCGTCACCCGGAACAGGACGGTGGACGGCCGGGCGCCGAGCGTCGCCGCCACCGCCTCGTAGCGCTCGCCGGCCGAGCGCAGTGCGCCCTCCAGGCTCAGCACGAGGAAGGGGAGCGCGACGAACGTCTGCGCGATCACCACGGCGGGCGTCGAGAAGGCGACATCGATGGCGCCGCCGAGCAGGCCGCGGCGGCCGTACAGCGCGAGCAGCGCCAGGCCGCCGACGACCGGCGGCAGCACGAGCGGCAGCAGGACGACGGCGCGCACGACGCGGCGCCCGGCGAACGGCACCCGGGCGAGCACGACCGCCATCGGGACGCCGAGCACCAGGCAGCCGGCCGTGGCCAGCAGCGATGTCCGCAGGCTGAGGAGCAGCGCATCCACCGACGACGGCGACGTGATGAGCGGGAGGAAGTGCGCCCAGTCGACGCGCGCGGCCATCGCGACCAGCGGGAGCACGATGAACAGGCCGCCGAGGGCGGCGACCACCACGATCCACCGCGGAACGCCCAGCCGCGCGCTCATCGCGTCGGCACCTCCGCGGTCACGGTGCCCCGAATCCGGCGGCGGAGAGCACCCGGCGCCCCTCGGGTCCGGTGACGAAGGCGACGAACGCCTTCGCCCCCGGGGCGTTCGGTGCGTGCGCCACCGCGGTGATCGGGTAGACGTTGACCGTCTTCGCCGCCTCCGGGAACGGCACGGACCCCACGGCCGAGCCTGCGCCCTTCACGTCGGTGGCGTAGACGATCCCGGCGTCCGCCTCTCCCGAGGTCACCTTGCCGAGGACGTCCGTCACCGAGGACTCCTGGCTCACCGGCGTCAGGGTCACGCCGGCCGATGCCTCGACCTTCGCGGTGGCGGCGCCGCACGGCACCTGGGGCGCACAGACCACCGTCTTGACGCCGGGGGAGGCGAGGTCGGCGAAGCCGGTGATGTGAGCCGGATTGCCGCGCGGCACGGCGATGGCGAGCACGTTCGTGGCGAAGTCGACGGGGGAGCCGCTGACGACCTGCGCATCCACCGCCTTGGCCATGTTCGCCTCGTCGGCCGAGGCGAACACGTCCGCCGGGGCGCCCGCGGCCAGCTGCGAGACCAGGTCGGAGGAGCCGGCGAACGAGAAGGTCACGGTCGTTCCGGGATGCGCCGCCTCGAACCGCCTGCCGAGCTCGGTGAACGTCTTCGTGAGCGAGGCGGCGGCGAAGACGGTCACGGTGCCGGTCACATCCGCGGACGAAGGCGTGGAGGACGGGAGGGATGCGGCAGGGCCGCTGCAGCCGGAGAGGGCCAGGAGGGCGGCGGTCAGGGCGGCGGCGGTCACCGCCGTCACGCGGGCGCGGCGGTCGCGACGCGCGGAGCGGGGCGGGAGCGCCGTCATCGGGCGACCGCCGGAGCCTCGACGATGACATTCGTCGCCTTGATGACGGCCACCGCGACCGATCCGGGTTCGAGGCCCAGCTCGCGCAGCGCTTCGCTGCTGATGAGCGAGACGACCCGGTGCGGGCCGCACTGCAGCTCGACCTGGGCCATCACGCGGTCCATCACGATGCCGGTGACGAGCCCGACGAAGCGGTTGCGCGCCGAGCCCGCGACGCCCGAGGGGTCGCCCGGCAGCACGGCGTTCTGCTTGGCGAGCTGCGCGAGCTCCAGGCCGTCGACGACCGTGCGGCCCGACTCGTCCTTCGCGCTTCCGAGCACGCCTCCGTCGATCCAGCGGCGCACGGTGTCGTCGCTCACACCGAGGTAGAGCGCGGCGTCTTTGATCCGAATCTGCGGCATGGATCTCATCCTATGACCGCAGATGCGGAAGCGGGCTACAGGCCGACCCACTCCGAATCGCCGTCGGTGAAGTGCTGACGCTTCCAAATGGGCACGCGGGCCTTGATGATCTCGACCAGTTCGGCGCAGGCGGCGAAGGCCTCGGCCCGGTGCGGGGCGGCGACCGCGGCGATCAGCGCGAGGTCGCCGATGGTGAGCGACCCGACGCGATGCTGCGCGGCGACCCGCAGTCCCGTGGTCCGCGCGACCTCCTCGCAACATTCGCGGAGGAACGTCTCCGCCTCAGGATGCGCGCGGTAGTCGAGCGAGACGACGCCCTTTCCGCCGTCGTGGTCGCGCACGATGCCCTGGAACGACACGACGGCACCGGCGTCGGAACGCCACACGAACTCGTCGACGGTCGAGGGGTCGAGGGGGTCGCCCGTGACGGCGGCCAGGATGTCGCTCATCCGTGATCCCCTCCCCGCAGCTGGTCGAGCAGGTGAGGAAGCAGGTCGTCCAGCACCGCGAGCCCGTCGGAGACTCCGCCGCGCGAGCCGGGCAGGTTGACGACGAGCGTGGACCCCGCGACGCCGACGACCCCGCGGCTGAGCGCGGCGAGCGGGGTGGCGGCCGCTCCGCGCGCGCGGAGCGCCTCGGCGACGCCGGGCAGCTGCCGGTCGAGCAGGGCCGCGGTCGCCTCCGGCGTCCGGTCGGTGGGGGAGACCCCGGTTCCGCCCGTCGTGATGACCACGCGCGGGCGCTCTGCGACCGCTTGGCGCAGGGCCGCATCCACGTCGGCGTCCGCGACGACGCGCACGTCGGCGGGCAGCCGGCGCTCGGCCAGCCAGGCGGAGATCGCCGGCCCGGTGGTGTCCTCGGAGACTCCGGCTGCGGCCCGGGTGGAGGCGACGAGCACGATGGCCGGTGCGGTGGCGGCGGGTGGAGCGGCGGCCGGTGCGGTGGCGGCCGGTGCGGTGGATGCGGGAGCGCCGGGTGCGTCCGCCGCCTCGCCGTCGCGCCTCCACTCGCCGCGCTTTCCGCCGCTCTTGGCGACCAGCCGGATGTCGGTGAGGGTGGCGGCCGGATCCACCGCCTTCACCATGTCGTGCAGGGTGAGTCCGGCGACCGCGACGGCCGTGAGCGCCTCCATCTCGACGCCCGTCCGCCCGCGCGTCCGGGCGACGACCTCGATGTCGATCGCTCCTGCCTCGGGGTCGAGCTCGAAGTCGACCCGGACGCTGTTCAGCGGCAGGGGGTGGCAGAGCGGGATGAGCTCGCTCGTGCGCTTCGCGCCGCCGATGCCCGCGATGCGCGCGGTGGCCAGCACATCCGCCTTGGGGAGGTCGTCGGCGGCCACCAGACGGATGACCTCCGGCGTCGTCAGGAACCGGCCGCGGGCCACCGCCTCACGGTCCGTCTCCGGCTTGCCGCCGACATCGACCATGCGGGCGCGGCCGTCGGAATCGAGGTGGGTGAGCTGCGTCATAGTGTCCAGACTGTCACGGCCGCGCCGGCGTCGAGCGCGTCGGCCTCGGCGGGCACATCGATGAGCACGTCGGCGCGGGCCATGCCGGCGACCAGGTGCGAGGACGGCCCGGAGACCGGCGACACCGCCCCCGAGGGGTCGAGACTGCCGCGGAGGAACTGCCGCTTTCCCGGCACCGACCGCAGGCCGTCGGCGAGCGTGGCCTCGACCGGGGGGACCGCGGGCAGTCCCGCCGCCGCGCGCAGCGGGTCGCGCAGGAACACGACGAACGACACCTGGGTGCTGACCGGGTTGCCCGGGAAGGCGAAGACCGGGACGCCGCCGACGACGGCCGTCGCCTGCGGGCCGCCGGGCTGCATGGCCACGGTGGTGACGTCGGCGCCGTGGGGGAGCAGCACCTCGCGGACGACCTCGTACGCTCCGCGCGAGATCCCGCCGGAGGTGATGACGAGGTCGCTGCGGTGGATGGCGTCCTCGAGGATGCGCTCGAACGCGGCAGGGTCGTCGTCGCTGCTGGCGCGCACCGACACGACGGCGCCCGCCTCCTCGACCAGCGCGGCGAGGGCGATGCCGTTCGCGTCGAACACCTGGCCGAACTCCGGGGTTCCGGACCCGACGAGCTCTGTGCCGGTCGTGAGCACCGCCACGCGCAGCCGTGCCCGCACCCGGACGTTCGCGATTCCCGCTGCGGCGAGCGCCGCGAGGTGCCGCGGGCCGAGCCGCGTGCCGGCCGGGACGAGCACATCCCCGCGGCGCACATCGCTGCCGCGTTCGCGGACGTACTCGCCGACGGCGCGCGACCGGCGGATCTCGACGATCGCCCCGGCCAGATCGTCGTCGCGGCCGAGCACCAGCTCCGTGTCCTCCACCGGCACGATGGTGTCGGCTCCGGACGGGACGGGCGCTCCCGTCATGATGCGCAGCGCGGTGCCGGCGATCAACGTCATGGGGCTGGTGTGCCCGGCCGGGATGTCGCCGGACACCTCGAGCGCGACGGGGACCGACCGGATGTCGGCCGCGCGCACCGCGTACCCGTCCATCTGGGAGTTGCGGAACAGCGGGAGGTCGACCTCCGATCGCACCTCGTCTGCCGTCACGCGGCTGAGGGCGGCCTCGAGCGGGACGGTCTCGGCGGCCGGCTCCTCGGAGAGCGGCGCGAGCATCCGCGCGATGAGGCCGGCGTGGTCGTCGACGCTGCGCGGGTTCGCGGAGGGGTCGCGTGTCATGCGTTCAGTATCCCCCGTCCGTCCGCCGCGGATTCGTGCCGAATGTGCGGTCAGGGTCGCCCTTTCCGCACATTCGTGCCGAATCGCGGGTCAGTAGCGCGGCATCCCGGGGTCGACGTCGCGCGCCCACGCGTCGATGCCGCCGGCGAGCACCAGCCCCGGCATCCCGGCCTCGGCGAGCAGCCGACGCGCGGTCTCGGCACGGATGCCGTGGTGGCAGACGATGACCAGGGGACCGTCAGGCAGGCGTCCCGCTACGCCGGCCGGGTCGCGCTCGACCACGCCGAGCGGCACCAGCAGCGAGCCGGGCAGCTCGACGATGTCGGCCTCCCACGGCTCCCGTACGTCGAGCAGCGTGTGCGGCTCGCCCGCCCCCAGCCGCGCGTGCAGCTCGGCGGGGGACATCGTGTCGGTCACACCGCAGAACAGGTCGTAGTCGATCAGCTCCGTGATCGGGGCGGCCTGCGGGTCGCGCTCGTAGGCGAGCTCGCGGAACGTCCCGCGCAGGCCGTCGTGGATGATGACCCGGCCGAGCAGCGGCTCACCCGTCCCTGTCGCCAGTTTGATGGCCTCGCTGACCATCAGCCCGCCGATGACACCGCACACCGACGGAAGCGCACCCGCCTCGGCGCAGCTGGCGACACTGCCCGGCGCGGGCGGCACCGGGAAGAGGTCGCGGTAGGTCGGCCCGTTCGCCGCCCAGCTGAGGCCCGCCTGGCCGCCGGTCTGGTGCACGGCGCCCCACACGACGGGGATGCCGGCGAGCGTCGCCGCGTCGTCCACCAGATACCGGGTCGGGAAGTTGTCGCTGCCGTCGAGCACCAGATCGAAACCGGCGAGGATGCCGGGGGCGTTCTGCGAGGTCAGCCGCTCGGCGTAGAGGCGCAGCTCGACCTCGTCGTCCAGCGCGCGCACGGCGTCGGCGGCGGAGTCCACCTTGGGCCGCCCGACGTCGCCGGGCGTGTGGATGGCCTGCCGCGGCAGGTTGCTCGGCTCCACCCGGTCGTCGTCGACGATCCCGATCGTTCCGAAGCCCGCCGAGGCGAGCAGCGGGAGCACCGCGGAGCCGAGACCCCCCGCGCCGACGACGAGCACGCGCGTGGCTCGGAGCCGGCGCTGGGCGACCGGCCCGAAGCCGGGCAGCTGCGCGGTGCGGGCGTAGCGGGCGGTCCGCTCGGGGGACAGCTCTGGGCCGGGTTCGACCAGGGGCGGGAGGGCCATGACCTCAGCCAATCACATCCCGGGCCGGCGTGGTCTCCGCTGTCACACCACGGTGACGCGCACGGTGTGCAACCCCGTCGCGCCGTCGGGGACGACGTCCCGCACGGCCGCCGTCTGCACCTTCCCGTTCGCGTCCGTCGCCCGCACCCGGAGGGTGTGCGCCCCGGGCGTCGCCTCCCACGCGAAGCGCCACTGCCGCCACGTGTCGGCGGAGATCGCGTCGGCGAGGGTCGCCTGCTGCCAGGGGCCGTCGTCCACCTTCACCTGCACAGCGCTGACGCCGACGTGCTGCGACCACGCCACCCCGGCGACCGCGACGGTCCCGGCCTTCACCTGCCGGCCCGCGGCGGGCACGTCGATCCGCGACGACAGCTTCACCGGCCCGCGCTCCGACCAGCCGCGCTCCGTCCAGTAGGCGGTGTGCCGGTCGAACCGGGTGACCTCGAGCGACACGACCCACTTCGTGGCCGACACGTAGCCGTACAGGCCCGGCACCACCATCCGCACCGGGTAGCCGTGCTCCAGGGGCAGCGGGCGGCCGTTCATCCCGACGGCGAGGATGGCGTTGCGCTCGTCGGTCAGCGCCTCGATCGGGGTGCTCGCGGTCCAGCCGTCCTGGCTGGTCGACAGCACCATGTCGGCGTCGGCCGACGGCTTCGCGCGGGCGAGAAGGTGCCGGATCGGGTAGCCGAGCCAGGTCGCGTTGCCGATCAGGTCGCCGCCGACCTCGTTGGAGACGCAGGTGAGCGTCGTCGTCGACTCCTCCAGCGGCAGCGCGAGGAGCTGGGAGAACGTCAGTTCGACCTCGTCCTCGACCATCCCGGTGATCCGCAGCTTCCAGTCGTCCGGCTGGATGCCGGGGATCTGCAGCGCGGTGTCGATCCGGTAGAAGTCGGCGTTCGACGTGATGATCGGGGAGAGCCCCGGGATGTCGAACGACGCCCCCGGCGGGACGGGCGGGGCCGTCCGCGCCGGAGCGGGCAGCCGGATCGCGGCCCGCGTGGCGGAGGCCGCCCGGAATCCGCCGGCGATCACCTGGCCGGTGATCAGCGCCACCGCTCCGCCCGCGGCGGTCGCGGCGGTCGAGCCGACGAACCGGCGGCGCGTGACCCGCCCGTTCGGCGCGACGCGGGTCGGCTCGGTGTCGCGCAGCATCCGGATCAGCCATCCGAGAAGCAGGATGGCGACCCCGGCCGCGAGCACCGACGGGAGCGCGTCCACGATGCTGTTTCCAGACCGCGTGACCGCTGCCAGCACGCCGACCGCGCCGCCGACCCCGATCAGGATGCGCCCCAGCGGCGGCCGCACGCGCTCCAGCCAGCCCGCGAAGCCTGCGCCGGCCACGACGACGACCGCCAGCGACACGATGAGGAACGCCTTGTCGCCGGTGCCGAACAGCCCGATGACGCCTTCCTTCAGCCAGGCGGGCGCCAGGTCGATGAGGAGCGCTCCGACCGTGAGGACCGGGCTGCCGTTCTGCACGACGACGGCGCTCACCAGCTCGGCGGCGCCCACGCCCGCGACGACGCTCGCGACACCGGCCCCGGCGGGCCGCCAGAAGTCGGACATGGAGTAAACCTAAGACCGCCGCCTGAGCGCGCGCCACGTGCGCGCGCCGCGACGTGGGAGGCTGGGGGCATCATGTCCGATGCCTCGCCGTCCTCCTCCGCACGCCAGAGCCCCCGGCGACTCCGCCTCGAGGACATCCCCGGGTGGGCGGGTCCGGGCTCCGTCACCGAGGACGCCGTGTACGACACGTTCGTCGCCTGGGTGGAGGAGAGCGGCATCCGGCTGTACCCGGCCCAGGACGAGTCGGTGATCGAGGTCGTGGGCGGCGCCAACCTCATCCTGAGCACACCCACAGGCACCGGCAAGTCGCTGGTGGCCGTCGGCGCCCACTTCGCCGCCCTCGCCCGCGGCGAGCGCACCTACTACACCGCGCCGATCAAGGCGCTGGTCTCGGAGAAGTTCTTCGCGCTCGCCGACATCTTCGGGGCCGAGAACGTCGGCATGACGACCGGCGACTCCGCGGTGAACCCGGATGCGCCCATCGTCTGCGCGACAGCGGAGATCCTGGCGAACCTCGCGCTCCGCCATGGGGACGAGACGCCGGTGGGGCAGGTCGTCATGGACGAGTTCCACTTCTACTCGGACCCCGACCGCGGCTGGGCCTGGCAGGTTCCGCTGCTGACCCTCCCGCACACGCAGTTCGTGCTGATGTCGGCCACCCTCGGCGACGTCACCGCTCTGGCCGACGACCTCGAGCGTCGCACCGGCCGCGCCACCGCGACCGTGACGGGCGTCGAGCGGCCCGTGCCGCTGCACTACTACTACGAGGTCACGCCCGTCCACGAGACGATCGAGGACCTGCTGAGCACCGGTCAGGCTCCTGTCTACGTCGTGCACTTCTCGCAGCTCGCGGCGCTCGAACGCGCGCAGTCGCTCTCCAGCGCGAAGATCGCGACGCGGGAGCAGCGGGATGCGATCGCCGCGCTGATCGGGGAGTTCCGCTTCACGACGAGCTTCGGCAAGACGCTGTCGCGCCTGCTGCGGCAGGGGATCGGCGTGCACCACGCGGGGATGCTGCCCAAGTACCGCCGGCTGGTCGAGCAGCTCGCCCAGCGGGGGATGCTGCGCGTCATCTGCGGGACGGACACGCTCGGCGTCGGCATCAACGTGCCCATCCGCACCGTGCTCCTCACGGCGCTCACGAAGTTCGACGGCACGCGGATGCGCCAGCTCAATGCGCGCGAATTCCACCAGATCGCCGGGCGGGCGGGCCGCGCCGGGTACGACACGGCCGGCACCGTGGCCGCTCAGGCTCCCGAGCACGAGTCCGAGAACCTCAAGGCGCTGGAGAAGGCCGGCGACGACCCGAAGAAGCGCCGCAAGATCGTGCGCAAGAAGGCGCCGGAGGGCTTCGTCTCGTGGGGGGAGCCGTCGTTCCGGCGCCTGATCGAGGCGGAGCCGGAGACGCTGACCTCCTCCATGCAGATCACCAGCGCCATGCTGATCAACGTCATCGGCCGCGGCGGCGACGTCTACGGGCACGTTCGAGCGCTGGTCTTCGACAACCACGAGCCGTGGAAGCGACAGCTCGCCCTGGCCCGGCGCGCGATCGAGCTCTACCGCTCCCTGCTGACCGCGGGCGTCGTCGAGGCGGTCAGGACCGCCGACGGCGTGGAGATCCGCCTCACGGTCGACCTGCAGCCCAATTTCGCCCTCAACCAGCCGCTCTCGCCGTTCGCGCTCGCCGCGTTCGAGCTGTTCGACCGGGAGTCGCCCTCGTACGCGCTCGACATCGTCTCCGTGGTGGAGGCGACGCTCGACGATCCCCGGCCGGTGCTCTCCGCCCAGCAGTTCCAGGCGCGCGGGGAGGCCGTCGCCGCCATGAAGGCCGACGGCTTGGAGTACGAGGAGCGGATGGAGGCGCTGGAGGAGGTGACGCATCCCAAGCCCCACGACGTGCTGCTGCACGAGGCGTTCGCGACCTACGCGTCGAGCCAGCCCTGGGTCGCCGACTTCGCGCTCAGCCCCAAGTCGGTGGTGCGCGACCTCTACGAGCGGGCGATGACGTTCGGCGAGTTCATCGCGTTCTACAAGCTCGCCCGGTCGGAGGGCGTCGTGCTCCGCTACCTCTCCGATGCCTACCGCGCGCTCAACCAGACCGTCCCGCTCGAGGCCCGCACCGAGGACCTGCGCGACATCGTCGAGTGGCTGGGCGAGCTGGTGCGCCAGGTCGACTCCAGCCTCCTGGACGAGTGGGAGGAGCTGGTGCACCCGGATGCCGCGAAGCACGCCGCCGAATCGGCCGAGCTGGCGCCTCCGGCCCCGCGGAACGTCACCACCAACCGCCGCGCGTTCTTCGTGCTGGTGCGCAACGAGCTGTTCCGCCGCATCCAGCTCGCCGCCCTCGATCGCGTGCCCGACCTCGGCGCGCTGGAGGTGGAGGCGGCCGCCCTCGCCGGCGGCGCTCCGCCGTTCACCGAGGCTCAGTGGGATGCGGCGCTCGAGGCCTACTACGCGGAGCACGACGAGATCCTCACCGATGCCTCCGCACGCTCGGCTCAGATGATCCTGGTCGACGACAAGCCCGAGGGAGCCGACGGGATCTGGCGGGTCCGCCAGATCATCGCCGACCCCGAGGGCGACTACGACTGGGGCATCACCGCGGACGTCCTGCTCGAGGACTCCGCACGCGAGGGTGTCGCGGTGATCCGGGTCACGGGAGTCGGGCGGTTCTAGCCCCGGGCACGGGACCGCGGCGGGTTTGACCTGGCCCAGGCGTCATGTGAGTATCGTCACGGTGTCGAAACGCGCCAGGTCCCTTGCATGAACCTCCGATGAACGTTCGCGTCTGATCGTTCGCGTCGGGGGAGGCATCCCACACGAGAAAGAGAACGGTGGACCTCACCCTCATCGTCGTGCTGGTCATCGCGCTGGCGCTCTTCTTCGACTTCACGAACGGCTTCCACGACACGGCCAACGCGATGGCGACCCCCATCGCCACCGGCGCCATGCGGCCGAAGGTCGCCGTGGCCCTCGCCGCCGTGCTGAACCTCATCGGAGCATTCCTCTCGACGGAGGTCGCCAAGACCATCTCCGGCGGCATCATCAAGGAGGGCGACGGCGGTGTGCAGATCACCCCGGTGCTCATCTTCGCCGGGCTCGTCGGGGCGATCGTCTGGAACATGGTCACCTGGCTGTACGGCCTCCCGTCGTCGTCCAGCCACGCACTGTTCGGCGGCCTGATCGGCGCTGCGATCGTCGGCGCCGGACTGCAATCGGTCGACTTCGTGGTGGTGCTCGACAAGGTCATCCTGCCGGCGATCATCGCCCCGTTCACGGCCGGTGTCGTCGCGTGGAGCGCCACCAGGCTGGCGTACTGGATCACCCGGCGCTACGACGGCCGGCCGGACGGTCGCGGCGGCTTCCGCTACGGGCAGATCTTCTCCTCCTCGCTCGTCGCCCTCTCGCACGGCACGAACGACGCGCAGAAGACCATGGGCGTGATCACCCTGACGCTCATCTCCGCCGGCCTCCAGCCGACCGGTTCCGGCCCGGAGATCTGGGTCGTCATCGCCTGTGCGCTCGCCATCGCGATCGGCACGTACTCGGGCGGATGGCGCATCATCCGCACCCTCGGTCGCGGGCTCACCGAGGTGAAGCCGGCGCAGGGATTCGCTGCGGAGACGAGCACGGCGGCCACCATCCTGGCCTCCAGCCACCTGGGCTTCGCGCTCTCGACCACGCAGGTCGCCTCCGGATCGGTGATCGGGTCCGGCCTCGGCCGCCGGGGATCGTCGGTGCGCTGGGGGACGGCGGGGCGGATCGCCATCGGCTGGCTGCTCACGCTGCCCTCCGCCGCGATCGTCGGCGCCGCGGCCGGGCTGCTCGCCAACCTCGGCCCCGTCGGCGTCGTCATCGACACCGTGGTCGGCACGGCGGTCGTCGTCTACATCTTCTGGCGCGCACGGCGCAACCGGGTGAGCAGTGAGAACGCCGTCAAGCCGCTGCCCGTGCAGGGCAAGAGCGAGGTCGCGGCGTCCGGCAAGGTCGTCAAGATCGAGAAGGTCAAGCCGCTCAAGAGGGATCGGCGCAGGAGGGAATCCGCATGATCGACTGGGCCTCCTTCGTCATCGTCTTCGGCGCCGCCCTCGTCGGCTCGTGCCTCGTCGTGGCGCTGTATGCGCTCGGGACCCGGCTGCTGGCCGCCGCGGGCCGCGCCCTGTTCGTCGAGCCGGTCGAGTTCACCGACGCGATCACGGTCCTCACCCCGGAGCGCGCTGCGAAGCTGCAGCGCAAGGCCGAGAAGGCCCAGAGGAAGAACCCGCTGAGTACCGGGCAGAAGCGGCTGGCGCTCACCGGCGCGTACGCGTGCTTCACCGGCTGCGGGCTGGCCGTCCTCTACGGGCTGTACCTGATCATCCCGTTCTTCCACCAGTAGGAGCGCCCGCCGGCGCCCTCTCTCAGTCCGTCCCGCGCAGCCGCGCGATCGAGGCCATCACGTGGTAGACGACGATCGCGGCGATGGCGCCGAGCGCGATCCCGTTGAAGGTCAGCTGGCCGAGGTTGAGGGTGAAGTCGCCGACGCCGATGATCAGCGCCGTCGCCGCCGTGAACTGGTTGACCGGCTTCGAGAAGTCGACCTTGTTGTCCAGCCAGATCTTGACGCCGATGATGCCGATGAGGCCGTACAGCGCCGTGGTGACTCCGCCGAGCACGCCGGCGGGGATGGTGTTGATCACGGCGCCGACCTTGGGGGAGAGGCCGAGCAGGACCGCCACGATGCCGGCGACCCAGTAGGCGGCGGTCGAGTAGACGCGCGTCGCGGCCATCACGCCGATGTTCTCGCCGTACGTCGTCGTCCCCGAACCGCCGAAGAAGCCGGCGATCGTCGTGGCGACGCCGTCCGCGAAGAGCGCACGGCCGGTGAGGCGGTTGACCGACGGGTCCGTCAGCTGCGCGACGCCCCGGATGTGCCCGACGTTCTCCGCGATCAGCACGAGCACGACCGGGAGGAATGCGGGCAGGATGCCCCAGGTCGCCGCGGGGGACGTGAACGGGTTGGCGGGCAGCGTGAACTGCGGGAAGCCGATCCAGGCCGCCTTCGCCACGGCGTCGAAGTTCACCTCGCCGACGATGACGGCGAACACGTACCCGACGGCGACGCCGAGGAAGATCGAGAGCCGCCCGAGCATCCCGCGGAACAGGACGGTGCACAGGATGACAGCCGCCAGCGTCACGAGGGCCGTGATGGGCGCCTGCACGAAGTTGTTCTTGGCCGCAGGCGCCAGGTTGAAGCCGATGAGGGCGACGATGGCGCCGGCGACCACCGGCGGCATGAGCCCGTCGATCCACCGCGTCCCGGTCGCCACGACGATGAGGCCGACGATCGCGAGCAGCACACCGGTGACGACGATCCCGAACAGCGCCGATGGCATCCCGTCGGCCTTGGTCGCCGCCACGATCGGCACGATGAACGCGAACGACGAGCCCAGGTAGCTGGGCAGGCGGTTGCCCGTGATGACCAGGAAGAGCAGCGTGCCGACGCCCGAGAACAGCAGCGTCGTCGCCGGAGGGAAGCCCGTGAGCAGCGGCACCAGGAACGTCGCGCCGAACATGGCGACGACGTGCTGGGCGCCGAGCCCGATCGTGCGCGGCCAGGTCAGTCGTTCGCCGGGGAGCACGATCTCGTGCGCGCCCACCTTCTTGCCGTCACCGTGCAGCGTCCAGGGCAGCGCCATGCGTGTCCTTCAGAGGTCTCGAGTCGGAATAGGCTTGGTGCTGCGCATTCGCGCACTACTCGACGAACCTGAGTCTTCGCCGGGCCACCGCCCACCGATCCTACGGGAGTCCACCATTTCCGCATCGACCAGCGCGCCCACCTCCACGGGGCGCTTCGACCGCTTCTTCGAGATCAGCGCCCGCGGCACGACGTGGGGCACGGAGGTGCGCGGCGGCGTCCTCACCTTCGTGACCATGGCGTACATCGTCATCCTGAACCCGCTCATCCTGGGCGGGACGAAGGATGTGGTGGGCCACACCCTGGGGACCTCCCAGGTGGCGGCCGTCACGGCGCTCAGCGCCGGCGTGATGACCGTGCTGTTCGGCCTGGTCGCACGTCTGCCGTTCGCCTTCGCGGCCGGCCTGGGCATCAACTCGTTCCTCGCCGTGAACGTGGTCAAGATCCTCACCTGGCAGGAGGCGATGGGCCTCGTCGTCATCAACGGCGTGATCATCGTGCTGCTGTCGGCGACCGGTCTGCGGAAGCTCATCTTCAACGCCGTCCCCGCCCAGCTGAAGACCGCGATCACGGTCGGCATCGGCCTCTTCATCGCCTTCATCGGCTTCGTGGACAGCGGCTTCGTGCGCACCACGACGCTCTCCTCGCCGCCCGTCCAGCTCGGTGAGGCCGGATCCATCGCGACCCTCCCGACCATCACCTTCCTCATCGCGCTGATCATCATGGGCGTGCTGATGGCCCGCAAGGTGAAGGGCGCGCTGCTCATCGGGATCGTCGCGGCCACCGTGGTCGCGATCATCGCGGAGGCCATCTGGCACGTCGGCCCGTCGATGGGCAAGAACCCGGCCGGCTGGAACCTGACCGTCCCGCAGCTGCCGACCTCGCTCGTCTCGCTGCCCGACCTCAGCCTCGTCGGCCAGGTGGACCTGTTCGGCGCGTTCGGCCGCATCGGCGCACTCGCCGCGATCATGCTCATCTTCACCCTCGTCTTCACGAACTTCTTCGACGCCATGGGCTCGATGACCGGACTGGCGCGCAGCGCGGGTCTCGCGAACGAGGACGGCACCTTCCCGCGCCTGCAGCCAGCGCTCATCGTGGAGGGTGTCGGCGCGATCGTCGGAGGCGGCACTTCGTCGTCGTCCAACACGGTGTTCGTCGAGTCGGCCTCCGGTATCGGCGAGGGAGCGAAGACCGGCTTCGCCAGCGTCATCACCGGCGCGCTGTTCCTGCTCGCGATGTTCTTCACCCCGCTGACCCAGGTGGTCCCGCTGGAGGTGGCCGCCGCGGCCCTGGTGGTCGTCGGCGCCCTGATGGTGGTGCAGATCAAGCACATCGACTTCACCGAGTTCTCGGTGGTCCTGCCGGTGTTCCTGACGATCATCGTCATGCCGCTCACGTACTCGATCGCGAACGGGATCGGCGTCGGATTCATCAGCTGGGTGCTCATCCGCTCGCTCGCCGGGAAGGCGCGCGAGATCAGCCCCCTGCTCTGGATCGTCGCCGCCGGCTTCCTGATCTACTTCGCGCGCGGCCCGATCGAGGGACTCCTCGGGCAGGTCTGACCTCGCGAATCCTCAGGAGGGGGAGGGACGCCTCAGGGGGGAATCGGGGGTTACCCCGATACCGTGGCGCGAGACGGGTCGCTTGGATGGACTCATGACCACCACCACTCCGTACCAGACCGCTGCTCCCGTCCGCACCCTCAGCATCACGAGCTTCGTCCTCGGGCTCGCCTCGATCGTGTTCGGCTGGACCTTCGTCGCACCCGTCGCCGGCCTCGTCGTCGGGATCCTGGCGCTGGGCCGCGAGCCGCTGGGCAAGACGTTCGCGGTGTGGGGCATCGTGCTCAACGCCGTGATGCTGGCCGGCGTCGCATTCTTCGCCCTCCTCGCCCTCGTCGGGATGGGGATCGGCGCCATCGCCCTGCCGTTCGCCTGGCTGTGAGTCGATCGGAGACAATGGGGGGATGGAACCATCCCCCCTCGTCCGCCCGCGCAGCTTCGTGGTGCGCGGGCGCAAGACCGAAGCCCAGACGCGCGCGATCGAGGAGCTGTGGCCGAGCTTCGGCGTCGACTTCGACGGCTCACTGCTCGACCTCGACGCGATCTTCGGGCGGACGGCCCCCCGGGTCGTCGAGATCGGCTTCGGCAACGGCGAGAACCTGCTGACCCTGGCGGAGCGCCACCCGGACCGCGACTTCCTCGGCATCGAGGTGCACGGCGCCGGCATCGGCCGCGTGCTCGGCGCGATCCGCGATCGCGGGCTGGCGAACATCCGCATCGTGCGGCACGACGCGGTCGAGGTGTTCGAGCGCGGACTGCCCGGCGGCTCGGTGGATGAGATCCTCGTCTTCTTCCCCGACCCCTGGCCCAAGGCCCGTCACCACCGGCGCAGACTCATCCAGCCGGAGGTCGCCCGGCTCCTCGTCCGGGCGCTCGCGCCGGAGGGCGTGCTGCGGCTGGCGACCGACTGGGAGCCGTACGCCGAGCACATGATCGAGGTGCTCGACGCCGAGCCGGGACTCGTGAACCTGGCGGGCGCTGCGCACTTCGTGCCGCGTCCGGACGACCGCCCCGTCACGAAGTTCGAGCGACGGGGCGAGCGCCTCGGCCACGCCATCTTCGACCTGGCCTACCGTCCGGCCCGCTGATCGCGGCCCGCTGATCCCGGCTCCGGGAGCGCGGGGTTCGTAGGATGGGCGCATGACGCATGCGCGCACGGTCGACGAGCTCCGGTCCGCTTTCGAACGAGGGGTCACCAAGCCGCTCGCGTGGCGCCTCGCTCAGGTGCGGGCCCTGCGGCGCATGCTCACCGAGCGCGCGGCGGAGTTCGAGGACGCGCTGCTCTCCGACCTGGCGAAGAACCCCACGGAGTCGCAGATCGCCGAGCTGGGGTTCGTCGTCGGCGAGATCGACCACACGCTCGCGCACCTGCGGCGCTGGCTGCGGCCGAAGCGGGTCCGGGTTCCCGGCGCCCTCCTTCCGGCGCGCGCATCCACGGTGCTCGAACCGGTGGGCGTCGTGCTCGTCATCGCACCGTGGAACTACCCCGTGCAGCTGTTGCTCGCGCCGCTGGTCGGCGCCCTCGCGGCCGGCAACGCCGTCGTGCTCAAGCCGAGCGAGCTCGCCCCCGCCACCTCCGCGGCGATGGCCCGGCTCATCCCGCAGTACCTGGATGCGCGCGCGGTCGCCGTCGTCGAGGGCGGTGTCGAGGACACCACCGATCTGCTCGCGCAGCGCTGGGACCACATCTTCTACACCGGCAACGGCCGCGTCGGCCGCATCGTCGCCGCGGCGGCGGTCGAGAACCTCACGCCGGTGACGCTGGAGCTCGGCGGCAAGTCGCCCGTCTACGTGGATGACACCGTCGACATCGCCGCCGCCGCGCAGCGCATCGCGTGGGGCAAGTTCATGAACGCGGGCCAGACCTGCGTCGCGCCCGACTACGTGCTCGCCGAACGCTCCATCGTGCCGCGTCTCACCGAGGCCCTGCGCGAGGCGGTCCGTGACCTCTACGGCGACGATCCCGCGCAGAGCCCGGACTATGGCCGCATCGTCAACGATCGCCAGTTCGAGCGGCTGGCCGGGATGCTCGGCTCCGGCACCGCCGCGGTGGGCGGCGATCATGACGCCGCGTCGCGCTACCTCGCGCCGACCGTGCTCACCGACGTCGGCCCGGAGTCTCCCGCGATGGCGGAAGAGATCTTCGGGCCCATCCTGCCGATCCTGCCCGTCGACGGGCTCGACGACGCCATCCGCATCATCCGTGCGGGGGACAAGCCCCTCGCCCTGTACGTCTTCACCACCAGCGCGACGACCCGGCGGCGCATCCTGACCGAGACGAGCTCCGGCGCGGTCGGCTTCAACGTCCCGGCCGCGCACCTCGCCGTCGCCGGGCTGCCCTTCGGCGGGGTCGGCGAGAGCGGCGCGGGCGCGTACCACGGCGAGCGGTCGCTGCGGACGTTCAGCCATGAGAAGGCGGTGCTCAGCAAGCCGCTCAGCCCCGACACCCTCCGGCTGATCTACCCGCCGTACACCGAGGCGAAGGACCGCTTCGCCCGCGGTCTGCTGCGCAAACTGGGCTGAACCGGAGGCGATCGGGAGCCATGGACACCGTGTCGAAGGAGGGGGGAGATGGGGGACAGATCGTCCACCGGGCGCGATGTGCCCGGGGGTAGGCTCGGCACTGCCGGAGGCCACGAACGTCCGGCGCCAGAGAGTCATGCCAACGCACAACGAGAGGCAACGGTGCCAACCGTGAACCCGACAGCAACCATGGACGAGTCCAAGACATCCCCCATCCCCGTCGTGACCCCGTCCGGACCGGCGATCGTCGACGCGTCCGAGAACGTCTCCGACGTCCCCACCCCCAGCGCGGACGGACGGCCGACCCGCATCGAGACCGACTCGCTGGGGAGCCGGGAGATCCCGGCCGACGCCTACTGGGGCATCCACACCTCCCGCGCCCTGGAGAACTTCCCGATCGCGAAGCGCCCGATCTCCGTCTACCCGGACCTCATCGTCGCCCTGGCCAGCGTGAAGCAGGCCGCCGCGCGTGCCAACGCCGAGATCGGCGTGCTGGATGCGCACACGGCCGAGCTGATCGACCGCGCCTGCCAGCTCATCATCGACGGCCGTTACCACGACCAATTCGTCGTCGGCGTCATGCAGGGAGGCGCGGGCACCTCCACGAACATGAACGCCAACGAGGTGATCGCGAACATCGCCCTCGAGCTCGACGGGCACGAGAAGGGCGACTACTCGCACCTGCACCCGATCGACGACGTGAACCGCAGCCAGAGCACGAACGACACGTACCCGACCGCGATCAAGATCGGGCTCACCTTCGCCCTCGGGCACCTGCTCGACGAGCTCGCCCTGCTGCGCGACTCCTTCGCGGCGAAGGCGGCCGAGTTCCGCAACATCCTCAAGGTCGGCCGGACGCAGCTGCAGGACGCCGTTCCCATGACGCTCGGGCAGGAGTTCCACGGCTTCGCCACCACCCTGACCGAGGACCACGCCCGCCTCACCGAGACCAAGTGGCTGCTGGCCGAGATCAACCTCGGCGCGACCGCGATCGGCACCGGCATCACCGCGGATCCGGGGTACGCAGCGGCCGCCGTCCGCCACCTCAACGCCATCACCGGCCTGAATCTCGAGACCGCCCCCGACCTCATCGAGTCGACCAGCGACGCCGGCGCGTTCATGTCGTTCTCCGGCTCCCTCAAGCGCAGCGCGATCAAGCTGTCCAAGATCTGCAACGACCTCCGGCTGCTCTCCTCCGGACCCCAGGCAGGTCTCGGCGAGATCAACCTGCCGCCGCGGCAGGCCGGCTCCAGCATCATGCCGGGCAAGGTCAACCCGGTCATCCCGGAGGTCGTCAACCAGGTGGCCTTCTCGGTCGCAGGCGCGGATGTGACGGTCACCATGGCGGCGGAGGGCGGCCAGCTCCAGCTCAACGCCTTCGAACCCGTGATCGCGCACTCGCTGCTGCAGAGCATCACGTGGATGGCCCAGGCGTTCCGCACGCTCCGCATCAACTGCGTCGACGGCATCACCGCCAACGAGGAGCGCCTCGGCGCCATGGTCGGATCGTCCGTCGGCGTCATCACGGCGCTCACGCCGCACATCGGCTACGCCGCGTCGGCCGCCCTCGCCAAGTCGGCGCTGCTCACCGGCCGCAACGTCGCCGACCTCGTCGTCGAGGCGAAGCTGATGAGCCGCGAGGAGGTCACCCGGCTGCTGTCGCCGGCCCGCCTGAGCGGACTCGAGGTCGTCACGACGGCCATCCCGGTGATCCAGGCGGACGCCATCCGCGAGGCGCGCTCCGATACGGAGTGACCCCGGGTTCGCCTCGCCCGTCATCGTTCTCAGACCCGTTCGTCTACTCCTATGGACGGATGTCCGGCTTCCCCGTGGTCCAGCGGGTTCGGGCCGGCTCCGCCGGAGGGAGAGACGGATGCCGCAGGACGAAGGACGGATCGTGGACCGCTTCCTGCGGTCCCTCGAGCGGGCGCCGGGCGTGCGCGTCGTGGATGCCGACGGGCTGGTGCTGCAGGTGACGGCCCCCGACGGCCGCATCGTGGAGGTGCGGGTGGAGGAGGAGGCGCTGCTGGCCAACGCCCGCGAAGTCGCGGCCGACAGCACGCTTCACGGCCTCGCGGGCTCCGACACGCTCGACCGGTCGTTCACGTTGTTCTTCCTGCACCTGCAGACGGCGGTCACCGACAGCTCCCGCCAACCGGCCCGGCTTCGGTACACGGCTCAGGGTGTGGTCCCGGACGATGGGCGCATCGGCATGCTTCCCGCATAGCGGTAACCGGCCCGCGCGGGCCAGCCGGACGCGTCACTGAGCAGGAAGACATCGACGACCCGGCCACCCTGCGCGTCCACCGCTGCGACGCGCACATGGGGCGGCGGCGCCGCGTGGTCGGTGACCGGGAGGCTGACCTCCTTCACGACGCCGTCGTGGAACAGCTCGGCACGGAATTCGGTCACGTCGTCCATCCTCCGCACGGTACGGGGGCCGGATGCGCGCCGAAAGACAGCCGGGAGTAGAGCGAAAGGTGCTGTCTAGGCTCATCGACTGCCGACTGCGAGGGTGATGGCAGTCGTCCACAGAGGTCGTCATGCCTGACATGACGACAAGGGTGCCGGCACCGGGGAATCTCGCTGCGCCGAGTGCCGGCACCCGACCTGATCCGACCGGCGTTTAGTCGGACGGGGCGGGACCGGCGGGCGGGGAGCCGTCCGCCGGGAGTTCGTCCGTGCTCTGCGGCACGGTGGATTCGTACAGGTACACGGCGCGCTGCGGAGTCCCGCGGAACTCGGAGAACACATAGACGTCGACGACCGCCGCGCCACCGATCTCCGAAGGCCGACGGATGCGATTGGGCGGTCTTCTGGCGAGGGCGGGCACCGTCAAGGAGGTCTCGCTGCCGTCACGGGCGATGAGGATGCAGGTGAGCATCCATCCGTCCGCATGGTCGTCGCTCATGCTGCGACCATAGGACGGTCGGCGGGCGCTGGTCGATCCCCATTCGGAGGGGGAGTGCACGCCGGTGCCGTCCGCGGCGTCCCGCTCGTGGCGCGGCGGACGGCACCGGAAGAGAGTCAGTTGAAGGGCGCCCATTCGTCGAGGTCGTACTCGAGCTCGACGCCGTCGTAGAGACGGACCCGCCACACGTGGCTGTTGCCCCCGACGTACTGGCCGCGAGCAGTCTCCATCGACCATTCACCGTCGCCGACGCGTTGCCAGCGGATCATGCCGACGTGTTCGCGGAGCCGCGGAGCGTGCGGCGGGTGAAGGAAGTCGTCTTCAGACATTGATCCATACCATCCCCCTCGCTGCCCTCTCATGGTGGCTCAGCGGGAGAAAGAGTCACTACCCCCAAATGTGGGGCCTAGGCTTTTGGCCCGGAGGGCCGGCCGTCACCGCCCCCTGGACTCGGCCTCGCGGAACAGGGTGATCATGTCGCGCCCGAGCTGGTGCGGTGCGGTCTCGCACGGGCTGTGCCCGGTGCGGTACACCGCGAGACGAGCACCCAGTGCTTCCGCGTTCGCGGCGTGCAGGTGGGTGGGCCAGAGGTCGTGGTCGCCCGTGACGACGAGCAGCGGGATGCCGCTGGCCGCGACGCGTGCGCGCACGTCCGGAACGCGCTTCATCAGACCGACGATGTCGTCGACGCTGGAGCGGCGGGTGAGCGCGAACCGTGACCGCACGAACGCCAGCCGGCTGTCGGAGACCCTGTTCTTGTTCGTCGTGATGCCCCAGATCATCAGGCTCGCGCCGATGCGGGCCGTCGCGAACCAGCTGAGCACGCCGATGATCCGCACCCCGCGGAAGGACTGGCCCGGCTCGGGCGGCGCTGTCAGGAGGGTGAGGGAGCGGAACAGCTCGGGGTGCTCGACCAGCGCCAGCTGCGCCAGGATCCCCGCGAAGGAGTAGCCGAGCACGTGCGCCGGGCGGCCGTCACGGAGGAAGGCGACGACATCCGCCACGAGCAGGGGGTAGGTGTAGTGGCCGCCCGGCACCGGACCGGCATCCGCCGACTCGTACTGCCCGGCCAGGTCGAAGCTCTGCACGTAGTAGCCGGCCGCCACGAGGATGGGCGCCAACAGGTAGAAGTCCTCTTTCGAGCCGGTCACACCGGGGATGAGGACGACGCGCGGGTCGGCGGGATCGCCGAGGGCTGCGACCGCCAGCTCGCCGCTGGGGGCGCGGAAGCGGGAGAAGACCGTGCCGACGGGTGCGACCGACCAGTCGATGTCGGGCAGGGCGGCATCGAGGCGCGCGGCCTCGTCGTCCCCACCCGTGACCGGGCGCCTCTCTCCGATCGACACAGGCATTACGCTAACGCACCTGGCGCGGCAGGTGGCTCAGGTGACGCGGCAGTACGTCGTGAGGTACCCGATCCCGCCGATGGAGACCGTCACCGTGGAGCGGTCCCGGAGGAAGACGGGCGGGGTCCGGGAGTAGCCCGCACCGCCCGGGCTCCCGGTCGAGATCAGGGTCCCCGGCGGGATCGTGGCCGAGCGGGAGAGGAACTCGATCAGCTCGGGGACGCTGCGGACCATATCGGCCGTCGAGGCATCCTGCAGGATCGCACCATCGACGTTCGTGGTCAGCCAGAGGTCCTGCGGGTCGGGGATCTCGTCCGCCGTGACGACGACGGGGCCGGTGGGCGTGAACCCGTCGAACGACTTGCAGCGCGACCACTGCGCCTCCGAGAACTGCAGGTCGCGCGCGGTGATGTCGTTCACCACGGTGTAGCCCCAGACGTAGTCCAGGGCGTCCTGCACGGAGACGTTGCGCGCCGGACGGCCGATGACGACCCCCAGCTCGGCCTCGTAGTCCACCTGGGTCGAGAGATCGGCCGGCCACGTCGTGGTGCCGCCGTGCCCGGCCAGCGAGTTGGGCCAGAGGTTGAAGACGGTCGCGGCCTTCTCGCTGCGCAGCTTCAGTTCGGAGGCGTGCGCGGCGTAGTTCGCGCCGATCGCGATCACGTGCGGCGGGCGCAGGATCGCGGAGGCGTGGCGCAGCTCGTGGACGGCCGGCAGCTCGCGGCCATCGACCTCCGCGGCTGCGACCACCGAACGCACCTCGGCCAGACCCTCGTCACCGCGCTCGATCAGCTCCTGCAGGTCTCTCGGCGGCCGCGCCATCACCTCGTCGAGGAAGAGTGCTCCGTCTCCGATGACGGCGGCCAGGCGAGGCCTGGGATCTGCGGCGGTGCTGAGGTGCGAGAATCTCACCGATCCAGGCTATCGGTTTCAGGCGACCGCGCCCGGTGCGTCCCTCTCGCGCTCATGCTCCAGGCGGCGCCGGGCGGCGCGACGGCGCCAGGGCGACTGCTCCGGAAGATGCATGCTCAACGTCGTGTACGCCCAGTGCAGGCGGCGTCCGAACCCGCGCCAGGTCGAGAACGGCCGGGCGGAGATGCCGACGGTGAGCCGGTCGTCATAGCGGACAACGGTGTCGAGGCTGAGGTGGATGGCGAGGTCGAGATCGTCGTGGATGTCGCCGCGGTCGCGGTGGACCCGCGCACGCACATCCAGCCAGACCTCGCGGCGCATGGCGAAGTTCGAGCCGAAGATCGGCGGGTTGCCGAGCCAGATCCCCATCGACCAGAAGTAGCCGCCGATGTAGAGCACCTGCCCGATCCCGGCGACGACCGTGTTCCCGTCGTAGAACACACCGCGGCCGGTGAGGACGCCGACCTCCGGCGCATCCACCAGCTCGGCCTCGATGTGGAGCAGCCAATCGGCCGGGGGACGGGAGTCGGCGTCCAGCCGGGCGATGATGTCGCCGGTCGCCGCGTCGTACCCGGTGGCTGCGGCGGGCCAGATCCCGCGGTGCGGCTGGTCGATCACGCGCGCGCCAGCCGCCCGTGCGACGTCCGCCGTTCCGTCGCTGCTGCCGTTGTCGACCACGATGATCTCGTCGGCCGGGCGCAGCTGTGCGGCCAGGTCGCTGAGGCAGCGGGTGAGCATCTCGGCGTCGTCGAGGGCCGGGATGACGACGGAGATGGTCGGCACCCGGCAATCCTACGCGTGCCGTGAAGCGGGGAGAGGGAGCCGCCGGGCTAGGCGCGCCACAGGTGCAGGCCCGCGTAGCTGCGCCAGGGAGCCCACCGGGCACCGTGCTCTGCGAGGCCGCGTGGATCCGCCGGGAGGCCGAGCCGCGCGGCCCCCTGCCGCAGGGCGAGGTCGCCGGTGAGCAGGATGTCCGGGCTCCCCAGCACACGCAGGGCGACGTAGCCGGCCGTCCACGGGCCGATTCCGGGCAGCGCCATCAGTCGCTGTTCGAGGTCGTCGCGCGACTCGCCGACGTCGATGCGGAGCCGCCCGCCGGCCAGCGCCTCGGCGACGCCGATGATCGCGTCCACCCGGCGGGCCGGACCACGGAGCACGTCGCGACCGCGCTCGGCGATCGCGGCGGCGGTCGGGAACAAGCGGGTGAAGGCGCCCCCGCCGGGCACAGGCAGGTCGAGCCGCTCGCCGAGGGCGTCGGTGAGCCGGGTGAGCGCGGTCCGGGCGGCGGCCACCGAGACCTGCTGCCCGATCAGGGCGCGGAAGACGATCTCCTCCGCATCCACGGCCCCCGGAACGCGGAGGCCGGGCGCTGCGGCGACGCTGGGAGCGAGCGCGGGATCGGCGGCCAGCACGGCGTCGATGGCCTCCGCGTCCGCGTCGAGGTCGAGGAGGCGCCGCACCCGTGCCACGAGCGGTGCGAGATCGGCGACATCGGCGAGGGAGGCGTCGCACTGCACGGCGGGGGCCGCGGCCGTGCCGGCGAGGGCCAGCCGGACGACCGCTGGACCGTGCGGGAGCCGCAGCGTCCGGGCGTACCAGGCGCCGTCGGCGCCAGCGGTCTCCATCCCGTCGATCGCGCGGGCCGCCAGGAAGCCGAGCACCGACGCGCCGTCGAACGGTGCGCGGGCGGGCAGCCGCAGACTCAGGCTCACGGTGCCCGGCTCGCGGTGCGCGGCGGCGGGGGAGCGCCGGGCGGCGGTGCGGATGGCGCCGGGTGTCAGCCGGTACACCTCGCTCATCGTCTCGTTGAACTGCCGGACGCTGCGGAAGCCGGCGGCGAAGGCGACATCGGTGATCGGCAGATCGCTTCCCGTCAGCAGCAGGCGGGCGGTCTGTGCGCGGTGGGCTCTGGCGAGCGCCAACGGCCCGGCGCCGAGCTCCGCGGTGAGCACGCGGTTCAGGTGACGCGGGGTGTAGCCGAGCCGATGGGCGAGACCCGGGACGCCCTCCCGCTCGACCGTCCCGTCCGCGATGAGGCGCATGGCCCGGGCGGCGAGGTCGTCGCGGATGTTCCATTCGGGAGAACCGGGGACGGCGTCCGGGAGGCAGCGCTTGCAGGCGCGGAGCCCGGCTTCGTGCGCCGCCGCGGCCGTGAGGTAGAAGCTGACGTTGCCCGGCTTCGGCGTGACCGCCGGGCAGCTGGGGCGACAGTAGATGCCGGTGGTGTGCACGCCGGTGATGAACTGCCCGTCGAAGCGCGCGTCCTTCGCGCTCATCGCCCGGTAGCGCTCGGCGAAGACCGGGTCGGCCAGGGGGCCGTCCGGCGTCGCCGTGGCGACGGGCCGGGGGTGCTGCAGCGTGGTCATGTCCTCCAGCGTGACACCCGCCGCCGACATCCGATAGCGGAAATCGGACACGAGCGCGAACGTGGTGCCGCCGCCGATCGCTAGCCTGAGGGGATGGACGTACTCGACTGGCTCGCGGCCGCGCTCGGCGAGGAGGCCGTCGACGCCGGCGCGCTGACGACCGATCCCGCACTCCTGGATGCCGCCCGCACCGATCGCTCGGGCTGGGTGGCCGATGGGCGCCCGCTCGCCATCGTGACGGCGCGGACGGTGGAACAGGTCCAGGCCACTCTGCGGGCGGCCAGTGAGTTCCGCGTCCCCGTCGTCCCGCGGGGTGCCGGCACCGGTCTGGCGGGCGGCGCGAACGGCACCGACGGCTCCATCGTGCTCGACGTGTCCGCCCTGAACCGGATCGTCGAGATCTCGGCCGACGATCAGCTCGCCGTCGTCGAGCCCGGCGTCGTCAACAGCGACCTCAATGCGGCGCTGGAACCCTACGGCCTCTTCTTCGCGCCCGACCCGGCCAGCAAGGCCGTCTCGACCGTCGGCGGCAACATCGCGACCAACGCAGGCGGGCTGCTCTGCGCGAAGTACGGCGTCACGCGGGAGGCCGTGCTGGGGCTCGACGTGGTGCTCGCGGACGGACGCCTCATCCACACCGGGCACCGCACCGTCAAGGGCGTCACCGGCTACGACCTGACGGCGCTCTTCGTCGGCTCGGAGGGGACCCTCGGCGTCATCGTCGGCGCCACGGTGCGGGCCCAGCCCATCCCGCCGGGCGAGCCGGTGACCCTCGGTGCGCTGTTCTCCGACGTCACGGCGGCGGCGCAGGCCTCCGCGCGGATCACGGCGGCCCGGCTGCGCCCGGCGGTGATGGAGCTTCTCGACGCCCCGGCGCTGGAGCGCATCGCGGCGTACCTCGGCCCGGCGACGATCGAGGACGCGTTCGGCGCGGCCGGCGGCGCGGCCTACCTCCTCGTCCAGTTCGACGGCGCGACGGCGGCGGTCGACGCGACGGCCGCGGGCGACCTGCTGGCGGAGACGGGCGGGACGGTCCGGGTCGCCGCCGACGCCCAGGAGGGGGAGCGGCTGCTGGCGATCCGCCGCGCGTTCCACCCGGCGCTGGCCTCCTCCGGCGAGGTGCTCATCGAAGACGTCGCGGTCCCGCGGTCGCGGATGCCCGAGATGTTCGCGGCGATCGAGCGCATCTCCGAGCGGTACGGCATCCCCATCCCCACCGTCGCCCACGCCGGCGACGGCAACCTGCACCCGAACTTCGTCTACACGGGCGAAACGGTGCCCGACGCGGTCTGGGATGCGGCGAACGACCTGTTCCGGACCGCCATCGCCCTCGGCGGGACGCTGACCGGCGAGCACGGCGTCGGCGTCCTCAAGCGGCGCTGGCTCGCGGACGAGATCGGACCGGACTCGTACGAGCTGCAGGTGAAGCTGAAGTCGGTGTTCGACCCGCTCGGCATCCTCAACCCGGGCAAGGTCTTCGGCGGGGCCTGACGCCCGCACCCGCCGTTAACAGACTCGACCCCCGGTGGTGCGGCGATGCCTGCAGCGCTCCCGGGGGATCGAGTTATGCGTCAAGGATGCCCCCGGTGCGGTCGGAACGCAACCCCCGATCGCGACTGCGCGGTGAGCGAACGCGCTTTGACGCGGCACCCCGGCACCGGTTGGATGGGAGGCATGGCAGAGAACACCAACCAGAAGCCGGACGTCGACGCCCCCGAGGGGCCGGCTCCGGAGACCCTCGAGATCGTCGACATCGTCGAGGGCACCGGCCCCGAGGCCACCCCCGGCGCGAAGGTCGACGTGCACTACCTCGGCGTCGAGTACGAGACCGGCGAGGAGTTCGACTCCTCCTGGAGCCGCGGCCAGTCGATCAACTTCCCGCTGAACAACCTCATCAAGGGCTGGCAGGAGGGGATCCCCGGCATGAAGGTCGGCGGTCGCCGCAAGCTCACCGTCCCGCCGGCGCTCGCGTACGGCCCCGCCGGCGGCGGTCACCCGCTGTCGGGCAAGACCCTGATCTTCGTGATCGACCTGCTCGGCGTCAGCTGACCTCGGCCGACTCCGAACCGCTCGTCGGAAACGGAGGGGATCCCGGCAACGGCCGTGGCGATCCCCTCCGTTTTCTGCGTCTCGGGGTGCTCAGCGGGTGAATCTCCTCCCTTTCGCGCGAGCGGCGGATCAGAGGGCGGGCGGCTGCATCCGGGTCGGGATGGCGATGCGGTTCCAGATGTTGATGGTCGCGATGGCGAGCAGCACGTTCGCCAGGCCCTCCTCGCCGAACTCGTCGAGCGCTCGCTGGTAGAGATCGTCGGGCACGCCGTCCTCGTGGATGAGCGTCACGGCCTCGGTGAGCTCGAGCGCGACGCGCTCGCGGTCGGTGAACCACGGCGACTCGCGCCAGGCCGAGACCGCGAAGACCTTGCGGAGCGGGACGCCGCGTCCCTGCAGATCGACCGAGTGCATGTCGACGCAGTAGGTGCAGCCGTTGATCTGCGAGGCGCGGAGCTTGATGAGGTCGCCGAGGGGCTCCTCGACCTTTCCGCCAACGTAGCCGTCGAGGTTGATGACCTTGCGGTAGCCCTCGGGGACGATGGTGGGGAGTTGGATGCGTTCTGTCATGTCCTCCACGCTAGGAACCGGATTGGCTGTGGGTAAGATCCATTCCGATCGATTCCGATCAGGCCATTCGTCGAGCCCCGGAGGGCATCCTGGAACTGCATGTCGCGATCGGCGGGCGGGGCGACCGCGCGGACCGCATCTACCGCCAGCTGCGCGACGCGGTCGTGGACGGCCGGCTGCGCCGCGGAGAGAAACTGCCGGCGACGCGCGAGCTCGCCGAGCGGCTCCAGGTCTCCCGCTCGACCGTCGCGACCGCGTACGAACGGCTGACCGCCGAGGGGTACCTGGCCGCGCGGGTGGGTGCCGGGACATTCGTCGCCTACACCGGTGCGCCGGGAGGCGCGGGGGCCGCATCCCGCCGCTCTCCGTCCGGGGTCGCCCGGCCCGGCGCCACCCGGCCCGGCGCCGCCCGGCCGAACGCGACCTGGAGCTACCTCGACGACCCGCTGTGGACCGAGCCGCGCCCGATCGCCTACGACTTCAGCGTCGGGGCGCCCGATCCCGCCCTCTTCCCGCTGGAGACCTGGCGCCCCTACGTCACGGCCGAGCTCCGCGGCGGCTTCGCGCGCTCGGCCCTCTACGCCGACCCGGGCGGCGTCGAGCGGCTGCGCGAGGGGATCGCGCGCCACCTCGCCCTCGCGCGGTCGGTGGACGCCGGGCCGGGCGACGTGCTGGTGACCAACGGCGCCCAGCAGGCGTTCGACCTGCTCGCCCGGGTGCTGCTGACCCCGGGCGACACCGTGGTCGTCGAGGACCCCGGCTATCCGCCCGTCCGCCAGCTGTTCGAGACGACGGGGGCCCTCGTCGTCCCGGTGCCGGTCGACGAGTTCGGGCTCCGCGTCGACCTGCTTCCGCCGGCGCGGCTGCTGTACGTGACGCCGTCGCACCAGTTCCCGCTCGGCGGTGTGCTCCCGCTCGAGCGTCGGGTCGCCCTGCTGGAGTGGGCGGCCCGCAACGACGCCGTCGTCATCGAGGACGACTACGACAGCGAGTACCGGTTCGGTGCGCGGCCGCTCGACCCGTTGCAGCGACTGGATGCGGACGGCCGCGTCGTCTACGTCGGCACGTTCTCCAAGACGATGGCACCGGCGCTGCGGCTTGGCTTCGTCGTCGCGCCGCCGAGCCTCCTGCCCGCGCTGCGGCACGCGAAACGGCTGAGCGACTGGCACAACGACGTGGTCACGCAACGGGCGATGGCGCGATTCCTCGACTCGGGCGGGTTCGCGCGGCACGTCCGGTCGGCGACCCGCGTCTACGAGCAGCGGCATGCGGAGCTGGTCCGTGCCGCGGGGGAGCTGCTGCCGGGCCTCCGCCTCGTCCCGTCCGTCGCCGGCCTCCATCTCGCGCTGCTCGCGGACGGCGCGGACGGCGACATCGACGGCCGCCGCGTCGCCGATCGGGCCGCGGTCGCCGGCGTCGCGGTGCAGCCGGTGTCGCGGTTCCGCGTCGGCGCCGGGCCGGACGGCCTGCTGCTCGGCTTCGGCGGCATCCCGGCCGAGCAGATCCCGGACGGGCTGCGCACGCTCGCGCAGGCCGTGGAGCGCGTGCGGGCCTCGTCGCCGGGCGAAGCGGTGCCATGATCGGAGCATGACCTCGCCCGATGCGCCACCGCCGCGCCGTCGCGGACGCCCGGCCGATGTCGATCCAGAGTCGGTGGCCCTCCTGGCGCTCCGCCGCTTCGACGAGCACGGGTACGAGCAGACGACGATGGACGACATCGCGCGGCTCGCCGGCATCGGGCGGAGGACGCTGTTCCGCTACTTCCCGAGCAAGCCCGACCTGGTCTGGGGCGGTGTCGAACCGGTGGTCGGTCGGATGCGCGCGGTGCTCGACGCCGCGGGGGACGACGAGCCGCTGCGCGAGGTGCTCGCGCGCGCGGCGACCGAGTCGCTGACGCTGACGCCGGAGGCGGAGGAGGCCACGCGGCGCCGCATGGCGCTCATGGGGACGCATCCCGCCCTGGTCGGGTTCGGCCTCACCGCCATCGCCGCGAACCGCGGCATCCTCGTCGGCTTCCTCGCCCGCCGCCTCGGGGCCGACCCCGACGCACTGCGCGTGCAGGTGCTCGCGGACGCGATCGGCTCGGCCGACTTCTCCGCGCTGCTGTGGTGGGCGCGCCACGACGACGGACCGCCCGGGCCGGTCGTGGTCGCCGCGATGGACGAGGTGCTGCGCGGCGTCTGAGCCGCATCCTGCTGTTCGGCCGCACCGCGTCCGATCCGCTCTCGCCGCCCTGGGCGGCGGCGAGTAGCGTGAGGCCCATGCCGATCGAAGACGTATTCCCGCAGGGCACGCCGGTCTGGGTCGACCTCCAGAGCCCGGACCAGCCCGCCGCCGCCACCTACTACCGGTCGCTGTTCGGCTGGGACGTCTCTGCCCCGTCGGCCGAGTCCGGCGGGTTCTCGCTCGCCCGCACCCGCGGCGTCCCTGTCGCCGCGCTGGGACCGCTGCCGTCGGACGATGTCCCGACGATGTGGACGGTCTACTTCTCCGTCGACGACCTGACCGCAGCGGCGGAGACGGTCACCACTGCGGGAGGGACGGTGCTGCTGGAGCCGGGCGAGCCGGTCGCCGGCATCCGGCTCGCCATCGTCTCCGACCCGGCCGGCGCTGTGTTCGGTCTCTGGCAGCGGAAGGAGCAGGGCGACCCCTGGCTGCGCGACGAGCCCGGCGCGGTGGACTGGCTGGAGCTGGTGGCCGCCGATCCGGCGTCGACGTTCCCGTTCTACGAGTCGGTGCTCGGCGTCGGCATCAGCGAGATGCGGGTGGGCGACGAGCCCTACGGGCTCTTCGACGTCGGCGAGACCAGCGTTGCGGGGGCCTACCGGTCGGACGGCGCCGAACCCGCGCACTGGCTCGTCTATTTCAACGTCGCCGACCTGGATGCGGCGATCGTGCGCGCGACGGAGCTCGGCGGCACGCTGCGCACCGAGCCGCTCTCCGCTCCCGGTGTCGGCCGGTGGGCCGAGATCGTCGATCCGCAGGGCGCCGGATTCGCCCTCCTCGAGCCGGAACCCGAGCCCTCCTGAGGAGCGGCCGCGGGGCGGGGATGCTCTGGATGCTCTGGTAGACTCTTCCAGTTGCCGTCTAACGGCCGCGGATCAAGAGAGCCCAGGCATACGGCCCCGGGCACCGCGCAACGAGCAGAAAGGGGATCCCTCTATGGCGCTGGATGCAGACACCAAGAAGGCGATCATCGAAGAGTACGCGACCCACCCCGGTGACACCGGATCCCCCGAGGTCCAGGTCGCGATCCTGACCAAGCGGATCAAGGATCTCACCGAGCACCTCAAGGAGCACAAGCACGACCACCACTCGCGTCGTGGCCTGCTCCTCCTGGTCGGTCAGCGTCGCCGTCTCCTCGGCTACCTGTCGGACATCGACATCAACCGCTACCGATCGCTGATCGAGCGCCTCGGTCTTCGTCGATAACCGCAGCCGGAAGCCGGCGTCTTCGACAGACACCGCGAACTTCTTCACAACGGGCCGTCACCTTCGGGTGGCGGCCCGTTCTGCGTGTGGTCGTACGGGTCAGCGGTGCTCGGGGTCCGCTCCCGGCCGGACCTTCGCGTCATCGCGCACGTCGATCCGGCGACGGCCCTCCGAGCCTTCGCTGACCTCGATGCGCGGGTCGGCATCGCTCTCGTCGGCGGCGGGAGCGGTCGTCAGCTGGTCGGCGCGTTCGTCTCGGTGGCTCATCCCACGACTCTCCCGCGCCGCTCCCTCACCCGCAAGGCCCCCTCCAGGCCGAAGATTTGCGCCAAATATGCCGACGTTCAGTCGCGGGGTTCGGGAGGTGTGCGCGCGGCGAGCGAACGGTCCAGGAGGGTGAACGCGACGAGCGCGGCGGCGACGAGCGCGATCCCGATCGTCACTCCGACCAGGCCGATCGCCGGCGACGCCAGCGGCAGGAGCAGCACGAGCGCGATCGCGACGAACGTCTTCAGCGGCCGGATGACCACCTCCGGCACCAGGGGAGCGTGCAGCACGTAGAGCATCAGCAGGAACACGGCGACGGGGACAGCGATGGCGTACTCGACCGCGGTGTTCGACGCCTCCGAGTGCGCCGCGCCGGCCTGCACCGCCACCTCCAGCCCGGCACCGAGGGCCGCCAGCGACGCGAACACGAAGTAGTGGCCGTAGCCCCAGTAGAACGAGCGGTTGCGGTGCGAGCGCAGCCCCTCGCCCGCCGGCTCCAGGAAGTACAGCCACCACAGGGCGAACAGCAGCACGAGCGCCGCCACCGCTATCCACACCAGCGCCGCGGAGAAGCCGGACTGGGCGAGCGCGTTCTGCACCCCGATCGCCGAGGCCGACACCGACTCGCCGAGCACGATGATCGTGAACAGCCCGTACCGCTCGGCGATGTGGTGCGGATGCCAGCTCGTCATCCCGGGGCGCTCCGCCCACAGCGGCACTGCCAGTTCGAGCAGCGCGCCGAGCACGAACGTCGCGACCGCGAGCTGGCTCGGCAGGAAGCCCCAGGCCACCCACAGCACCTGCACCGCCGAGACGCCCACCGCGTAGCGGATCGCGGTCTTCCGGCCCTCCGGAAACTCGACGGCCGCCCGCACCCATTGCGCGACCAGCGCGAAGCGCATGATCAGGTAGCCGACGATGATGGCCGTGAAGTTCTCGTGCTCGAACGCCGCGGGGACGCCGGCCGCGAGCACCAGGACTCCGCCCATCTGCACGAGGGTCATCAGCCGGTAGGGCACGTCGTCGGTGTCGTAGGCCGAGGCGAACCAGGTGAAATTCATCCACGCCCACCAGATGGCGAAGAACACCATCAGGTAGAACGGCAGGTGGGCGAGGATTGTCCCCGTCTCGCCCGCGTGCGCCAGCTGCCCGGCCACCTGAGCGATGGCGACGACGAAGGTCAGGTCGAACAGCAGCTCGAGCGGGCTGGACACCCGGTGTCGTTCGTCGGTGGAGCGGCCGGTCATCCGGATGCGGAAGGCACTGGTCATGTGCGCCAGCATAGGAGGATGCGCCGCCGTCCCGTGCTCCCCGCCGTGATCGCCGTCTACCTGGCGGCCGTCGCGTGGATCACGCTGAACCCGGCGCCGGGGAACCCCGCAGGCAACCCCCTCCTGCGGTCTCTGCTGCGGGCGGTGTCGGCGGTTCCCGGCCTCGGCTGGGTGGACTACGCGGCGGCGGAGTTCTCGGCCAATGTGCTGATGTTCGTGCCGATGGGTCTGCTGTTCACGCTCCTGCTCGGCCGCTGGCGCTGGTGGCTGGCGGTGACGATCGGCATCGGAGCCACCCTCATCATCGAGTTCGTCCAGCTGTTCCTCCCGGCACGGTTCAGCGACCCGAGCGACCTGCTCGCGAACACGCTCGGGACGCTCGTGGGCGTCGGGATCGCGTTCCTCCTTCCCGCAGCCAGGGACGGACGTAGGGTGGCCGCGTGGAGACGGTGACGAAGGAGCGGGCGGACGCGCCCGCCGGATTCTTCGAGGCGGAGGCCGCCGGGCTCCGCTGGCTCGGGGAGCCGGAGACGTCCGGGGGAGCGCGCGTGGTGCGCGTCGCGTCGGTTCGCCCCGGGCGGATCGAGCTGGAGCGGATCCGCGAGACACGGGCGAGCGCGGAGGCCGCCCGCGCCTTCGGTGCGGCGCTCGCCGTGACGCACGCGGCCGGTGCTCCCGCGTTCGGCGCGCCGCCGGACGGCTGGGACGGCCCGCTCTTCATCGGCAAGCGCCCCCTCCGGATCGCGCACGAGGCGAGCTGGGGCCGGTTCTACGCTCGCGACCGGGTGCGGCCGTACCTCGAGATCGCGGTGGATGCGGGGAGCGTCACCGCCGACCAGCTGCCGGTGATCCGGGAGGCCGTCGATCGCGTGGAGTCGGGGGAGTTCGACGACGACGAGCCGCCTGCGCGCATCCACGGCGGCCTGTGGACCGGCAACCTGCTCTGGGACGCCCGCGGCGGCGTGCTGATCGACCCGGCGGCGCACGGCGGTCACCGCGAGACCGACCTCGCGATGCTCGCCCTCTTCGGCGCTCCGCACCTCGACGAGCTCGTCGCCGGCTACGACGCCGCCCGGCCGCTGCGCCCGGGGTGGCGCGACCGCGTCCCACTCCACCAGCTGCACCCGCTGGCCGTGCACGCCGCCAGCTACGGGCCGTCGTACGGCCGGGCGCTCACCGACGCGGCGCGCGCGACGCTCGCGCTCTGAGCGCGCCGGGAGGGCGCACCGCTCTCTCACGGCTCCCGACTGATAGGATGCTGGTGGTCGGCCGAACGCCGTCCATCCAACTCAATACCGAGAAGGAACCCGGAGCAGGCTGGCAGGAGCTGGTCCTCGGTGGTGGTATCCGGATGCGGTGGCAGCGAGAGCGGCCCGCAACCGTGTATTTCTACTGATGGCCAGACGGGCTCAGCCCACGCGACCCGCATGGGATGCCGCGTACACGCGAAGTGTCGAACTGCCTGTTCCTGCTCCTTGAATGAAGTCGCGTCCACACGGGACAGCGACGTTAAACAAAGGAGACAGACCTCTTGGAAGGTCCTGAGATCAAATTCGCCGAAGCCGTTCTCGACAACGGCCGTTTCGGCACCCGCACCGTCCGGTTCGAGACCGGACGCCTCGCCCAGCAGGCGCAGGGCGCCGTCGCCGCCTACCTCGACGAGGAGACCATGCTGCTGAGCGCGACGAGCGCCAGCAAGCACCCGAAGGACAACTTCGACTTCTTCCCGCTGACCGTCGACGTCGAGGAGCGCTCGTACGCCGCCGGCAAGATCCCCGGCTCGTTCTTCCGGCGCGAGGGCCGCCCCTCCACCGAGGCGATCCTGGTGTGCCGTCTGATCGACCGGCCGCTGCGCCCGTCGTTCGTCGAGGGCCTCCGCAACGAGGTGCAGATCGTCATCACCGTCCTGAGCATCGCTCCGGACGAGTTCTACGACGCGCTCGCCATCAACGCGGCCAGCGCCTCCACGCAGATCTCCGGTCTGCCGTTCTCCGGTCCGATCGCCGGTGTGCGCCTCGCGCTCATCCCCGGCAACGGCACCCACGAGGACCAGTGGATCGCGTTCCCGAAGGCCGAGCAGCTGAAGGAGGCCGTGTTCGACCTCATCGTCGCCGGCCGCGTCCTCACCAACGAGGACGGCTCCGAGGGCGACGTCGCGATCATGATGGTCGAGGCGGAGGCCACCGAGAACAGCTGGAACCTCATCCAGGGTGGAGCGGTCAAGCCGAACGAGGAGATCGTCGCGCAGGGCCTCGAGGCGGCCAAGCCGTTCATCCGCCAGCTCGTCGGCGCTCAGAACGTCATCGCCGAGCAGGCCGCGAAGGCGATCGCCGAGTACCCGGTGTTCCTGCCCTACTCGAGGGAGACCTACGACAACGTCGCCGGCCTCGCCTACGACGAGCTCGTGAACGTCTACCAGATCGCCGACAAGATCGAGCGCCAGAACGCCGACGACGCCCTCAAGGAGCGCGTCAAGGTCGCCCTCACCGAGAAGGTGGAGGCCGGTGTGCTCCCCGCCGAGGTGCTGACGCAGTTCTCGGCCGCCTACAAGTCGGTCTCGAAGGTCGTCATGCGCGGCCGCGTGCTGCGCGAGGGCATCCGCATCGACGGCCGTGGCCTCACCGACATCCGTCCGCTCGACGCCGAGGTGCAGGTCATCCCGCGCGTCCACGGCTCGGCGATCTTCCAGCGCGGCGAGACCCAGATCCTGGGCGTCACCACGCTGAACATGCTCAAGATGGAGCAGCAGATCGACTCGCTCTCGCCGGTGACGCACAAGCGCTACCTGCACCACTACAACTTCCCGCCCTACTCGACCGGTGAGACCGGCCGCGTCGGGTCGCCGAAGCGTCGCGAGATCGGGCACGGCTTCCTGGCCGAGCGCGCCCTCGTGCCGGTGCTGCCGAGCCGCGAGGAGTTCCCGTACGCGATCCGTCAGGTGTCCGAGGCCCTCGGGTCCAACGGCTCCACCTCGATGGGCTCCGTCTGCGCCTCCACCCTGTCGCTGCTGAACGCCGGTGTGCCGCTGCGCGCCCCGGTCGCGGGCATCGCGATGGGCCTGATCTCCGACGTCGTCGACGGTGAGACCCGCTACGCGGCCCTCACCGACATCCTGGGCGCGGAGGACGCGCTCGGCGACATGGACTTCAAGGTCGCGGGCACCAGCGAGTTCGTCACCGCGATCCAGCTCGACACGAAGCTCGACGGCATCCCGTCGTCGGTGCTCGCCGGCGCGCTGAAGCAGGCGAAGGACGCCCGCACCACCATCCTGAGCGTGCTCAACGCCGCCATCGACCGTCCGGACGAGATGGCCCCGACCGCGCCCCGCGTGATCTCGGTCCAGATCCCGGTCGACAAGATCGGCGAGCTGATCGGCCCGAAGGGCAAGACGATCAACGGCATCCAGGACGAGACCGGCGCCGAGATCTCCATCGAGGAGGACGGCACCGTCTACATCGGCGCCACCGACGGCCCCTCGGCCGAGGCGGCCCGTGCCCAGGTCAACGCGATCGCGAACCCCACCAACCCGGAGGTCGGCGAGCAGTTCCTCGGAACCGTCGTCAAGATCGCCGCGTTCGGTGCGTTCGTCTCGCTGCTCCCGGGCAAGGACGGCCTGCTGCACATCTCCGAGGTCCGCAAGCTCGCCGGTGGCAAGCGCGTGGAGAACGTCGAGGATGTGCTCTCGGTCGGACAGAAGGTCCTGGTCGAGATCACCAAGATCGACGACCGCGGAAAGCTGTCGCTCGCCCCGGTGATCGCGGAGGAGTCCGCTGAGGCCCCCGCCGAGGACGCCCCCGTCGAGGCTCCCGCGGAGGCGTAAGCACCCGCACCTCACCGAAGGCCGCGCCGACCCTGTCGGCGTGGCCTTCGTGCGTCCCGGCGCCCTGATCCGCTCCGCCCCGTCCCACACCAACAGCTCCTGAGTTTTTCGCCCCCGGTGCGGCGCGTCGGCCCGAAAAACTCAGGAGCTGGTGGTGTGGGAGCCGGCGGTGGGGGAGCCGGCGGCGGGGATCAGGCGTCGCGGGTGAGCAGTGGACGGAGGCGGTAGGGGATGAGCTCGCCCATGTCGAGGGAGGTCTCCGCGCGGTCGACGCCCTCTGTCGACTGGATGATGCCGGTGATGCGGAAGAGGTCCTCCGCGTCGACGCAGACCACCCGCAGCAGTAGGTCGGACGGCCCGGAGAGTCCGTGCGCCTGCACGATCTCGGGGATGGCGGCGAGGCTCTCCACGACAGCCGCCAGCCGCTGCTGCCGCACATGCACGTTCACAAAGGCAGCAAGCGGGTACCCGGCGACCCGGGCGGAGATGCGCCGCTCGAACGACAGGAACGCGCCGCTGCGCTCCAGCTCGGCGACGCGCGCTTGTACCGTGTTGCGGCTGAGTCCCAACCGGTCGGCGAGCGACACGTTCGTCGACCGCGGGTCGTCCGCGAGGGCCAGGAGGATGCGGCGGTCGGTGTTGTCGAAGCTGCGCATAGTGTGAAACCTAGCAGGGCTGCACCCGCCTGAACAGTGCATCCTGCATGGTCGACACGCCGATGGTTGTGCGCGCTGATCCCGCAGCGTAGCCTTCCCTCTAATTCCGGCGAAGGGGCCGGAAGCCGGTCGTGCGCGCCACAAGCTGCGTCGGCCGGGCGCGAGAGTGAAGGTTGCGTGAACCGTGACGATCGACAATCAGCCCGCCACCCGCCGGGGCGGCTCCCACACGGACCTCGGTGCCATCGACGAGCTCCGGCTCGGCGACGCAGGACTCGGCGACCTCGGCCTCGTCCGCCTCCTCGACGCCCACGGCGTCCGTCACGAGGACGACCGGTACGACGCCTGGGTCTCGGACATCGGCACGGACCAGCTGCTCGCGCTCTACGAGGACATGCAGGTCATCCGGCGCATCGACGCCGAGGCGACCGCGCTCCAGCGTCAGGGCGAACTCGGACTCTGGCCGCCGCTCCTCGGCCAGGAGGCCGCCCAGATCGGGTCGGGACGCGCTCTGCGCGCCGACGACTTCGTCTTCTCCAGCTACCGCGAGCACGGCGTCGCCTACTGCCGGGGCGCCGGTCTCGTCGACCTGCTGCGCGTCTGGCGCGGCACCACCCAGAGCGGCTGGAACCCCTACGACATCAACATGGCCACCCCGCAGGTCATCATCGGCGCGCAGACCCTCCATGCGACGGGATACGCCCTCGGCATCCAGGCGGACGGCACGGACGCCGTGGCGGTCGCCTACTTCGGCGACGGCGCCACCAGCGAGGGGGATGTGAACGAGGCCCTGATCTTCGCGGCGACGTACGCGGCCCCGGTGATCTTCTTCTGCCAGAACAACCAGTACGCGATCTCCGAGCCGGTGTCGCTGCAGGCGCAGCGCCCGATCGCCGACCGCGCGCCCGGCTTCGGCGTGCCGAGCATCCGCGTCGACGGCAACGATGTCCTCGCGGTGCTGGCGGTCACCCGGGCCGCCCTGGACCGTGCCCGCACGGGAGGCGGCCCGACCTTCATCGAGGCGGTGACCTACCGCATGGGCCCGCACACGACCGCGGACGACCCGACCCGTTACCGCGACGCCGCCGAGCTCGACGAGTGGCGCGGCAAGGACCCGCTTGCCCGGGTGGAGGCGTTCCTCGACGCACAGGGCGCCCTGACCGAGGAGCGCAGGCAGGCGGTCGCCGCGAAGGCGGACGCCGTCGCCGCCGAGATGCGGGCGGGCATCACCACGCTCGCCGATCCCGACCCGCTCACGGTCTTCGACAACGTGTACGCCGAGCCGCACACCGGTCTCTCGCGCCAGCGCGACCACTACTCGCGCTACCTGCGCACCTTCGTGGGGAGCGACGGACGATGACCTCCCTGAGCATGGCCAAGGCCATCAATGCCGGCCTCCGGCGCGCGCTGGCCGCCGACGACCACGTCGTCCTGATGGGCGAGGACATCGGCACGCTCGGCGGCGTCTTCCGCGTCACGGACGGCCTGCAGACCGAGTTCGGGCCGCGCCGGGTGATGGACTCGCCCCTGGCCGAGTCCGGCATCGTCGGCACGGCGGTCGGAATGGCGTACCGCGGATACCGTCCGGTGGTCGAGATCCAGTTCGACGGCTTCATCTATCCGGCTTTCGACCAGATCGTCAACCAGGTGGCGCGCATGCACTACCGGACGCAGGGGGCGGTGCGGATGCCGATCGTCATCCGCGTGCCGTTCGCAGGCGGCATCGGGTCGGCCGAGCACCACTCCGACTCGCCGGAGGCGTACTTCGCGCACACCGCCGGGCTGCGGGTGGTCAGTCCGTCCGATCCGCAGGACGCCTTCACGCTCATCCAGCAGGCCATCGCATCCGACGACCCCGTGCTGTTCTTCGAGCCGAAGCGCCGCTACCACGCCAAGGGCGAGGTGGACGAGGACGCTCCGCTCGCGGACGCGCGCCCGATGGGAACCGCACGGGTGCTGACGCAGGGGACCGACGTGACCCTGGTCACCTACGGCGGTCTGGTGCAGCTGGCGCGGGACGCCGCCGTGGCCGCGGGCGATGACGGCGTCTCGGTGGAGGTCGTCGACCTGCGCTCGCTGTCGCCGCTCGACCTGGACACGGTCGTCGCCTCGGTCAAGCGCACCGGCCGCCTCGTCGTCACGCACGAGGCGGCCCTCTCCGGCGGCCTGGCCGCCGAGATCTCGGCGTCGATCACGGAGCGCTGCTTCTACCACCTGGAGCACGCGCCGGTGCGCGTGACCGGCCACGACATCCCGTACCCGCCCGCCCGGCTGGAGTCGGCGCACCTGCCCGACCTCGACCGCATCCTGGACGGGATCGACCGTGCCATGGACCGGCCGAACTCGCTGAGCGGAGTGGAGGACTGATGGCCGTCCGCGAGTTCGCGCTGCCCGACCTCGGCGAGGGTCTGACCGAGTCGGAGCTGGTCGCGTGGAAGGTCGCCGTCGGCGACACCGTGCAGCTCAACCAGATCATCGCTGAGGTGGAGACGGCCAAGGCGCTCGTCGAGCTGCCGGCGCCGTACGACGGACGCGTCGCTCGGCTGTTCGTCGAGCCGGGCGTGACGGTCGCCGTCGGGGAGCCGCTCGTCGCCTTCGAGGTGGATGCGGAGGAGGGGGCAGCCGATGCTCCGGTCGCGCCTGCGGCGCCTGACGCGGCTGGTGCTTTCGCCCCGTCCGCGGGCGGCCTGTCGGCGGACGGACGCGAGCCGACGCTGGTGGGCTACGGCGCCCGGCCGGAGTCGGGTGCGCGCCCGGCGCGGCGGGCCCGGCCGGGGCTGGCCGCAACGGCTCCCGCGCCCGTGGCTCCTGTGACAGCCGCGCCGTCCGCACCGTCAACCACGGCCACTGCGCTCGCGGAGCGCCCGCGCGCGACGCCGCCGGTGCGGAAGTTCGCGCGCGAGCTCGGGGTCGACCTCGCCTCCGTGGCCGGGTCCGGCGACCGCGGGCTGATCACGCGCGGTGACGTCCAGCTGTACGTCGACCAGCACACGACGGATTCAGCGGGGCCGACGGTGGAGGCCGGGTCGCGCGAGAAGCGCATCCCGATCCGCGGCGTGCGCAAGGCGACCGCCGACGCGATGGTCCGCAGCGCGTTCGGCGCACCGCAGGCGACCGTCTTCCTGACGGTGGACGTGACGCCGACGATGGAGCTGATCGCCCGGCTGCGGGAGCGGGCCGAGCATACCGAGGCGCGCCCCGGGCTGCTCTCCGTCGTCGCCAAGGCGCTGCTGCTCGCGGTGCGACGTACTCCGGAGGTCAACTCCCGCTGGGACGATGCGGCCAACGAGATCGTGGAGGCGGAGTACGTGCACCTCGGCATCGCGGCGGCGACCCCGCGCGGGCTCATGGTCCCGGTCATCCGCGACGCCGACCGTATGACCCTGGGCGATGTGTCCGGCGCGATCCGCAGCCTCGCCGAGACCGCGCGGGCGGGACGGACCGCCCCGGCGGACCTCACCGGCGGCACGATCACGATCACCAACGTCGGCGTGTTCGGGGTGGATGCGGGAACGCCCATCCTCACGCCCGGCGAGGCGGCGATCCTCGCGGTCGGCGCGGTGCGTCGTCAGCCGTGGGAGCACGACGGCGGTATCGCGCTCCGTCAGGTGCTCACGCTCGCCCTGACGTTCGACCACCGGATCGTGGACGGAGAGCAGGCCTCCCGCTTCCTCGCCGACATCGGCCGCATCCTGGCCGACCCCGCCTCCGTCCTCACCCTCGTCTGACCGCCCACCGTCGAGTCCGCAAACTTTGCACGCCAGGGGCCGTGCAAACGTGCAAAGTTTGCGGACTCGACGGTGGGGAGGCGGGGTCAGGCGTGCAGGGCGGCGTTGAGGGTGACGCCGGTGCCGGCGCGGCGGAGCACCTCGACGGCGCCCGTGAGAGAGTTGCGGCGGAACAGCAGCCCGGGCTGGCCGGACAGCTCGGCGGCCTTGACGGTACGGGGGCGGCCGTCGGCGGTCGGCGCGTCGCCGACGAGCACGACCTTGGTCCCCGCGGTCACGTACAGGCCCGCCTCGACGACCGAGTCGTCGCCGATCGAGATGCCGATGCCCGAGTTGGCGCCGAGCAGCGCCCGCTCGCCGATCGAGACGCGGTGCGTCCCGCCGCCGGACAGCGTCCCCATGATGGATGCGCCGCCGCCGATGTCCGAGCCGTCTCCGACGACGACCCCCTGCGAGACGCGGCCTTCGACCATCGACGAGCCGAGCGTGCCGGCGTTGAAGTTGACGAATCCCTCGTGCATCACGGTCGTGCCGGGGGCGAGGTGCGCACCGAGGCGCACACGCGACGCGTCGGCGATGCGCACGCGATCCGGTGTCACGTAATCGAGCAGCCGCGGGAACTTGTCGATGCCCGCCACCTGGATGCCCGCCCGCTGCAGACGCGGACGGAGCCGGTCGAGGTCGGCCGGGTTCACCGGCCCGGCGTTCGTCCAGGCGACGGTGGGCAGGTGCGCGAACACGCCGTCGAGGTTGAGGCCGTTGGGCTGTACGAGCAGGTGCGACAGCAGGTGCAGGCGCAGGTAGGCGTCCGGCGTGGAGGCGGGAGGCGCATCCAGCTCGATCTCGACGGTCACGATATCGACGCGCACCGCGCGACGCGGATCGTCGCCCGCCAGCTCCTCGAGCTCGGCCGGGGCGATCCAGCGGTCGCGGCCGGCGGGAAGCCTGCCGAGCTGCGGCTCCGGGAACCAGGTGTCGAGCACGGTGCCGTCGGCGGACACCGTCGCGAGTCCGTACCCCCAGGCCGAACGGAGATCGGCCGAACGGACATCGGCGGAACGGGGCACGGCGGCATTTTCAGGCACGGCAGAGGGCATGCCCCTAGGTTAGTAGAGTGCAGATCAGCAGCGTCCCCCTCGACCTGACCGCTTCGTCCATCGACCTCACGCGTCAGCTGTGCGACATCGAGTCCGTCTCCGGAGACGAGCGGACGCTCGCCGACGCGATCGAGTCCGCTCTCGCCGAGCTGCCGCATCTGGAGGTCATCCGCGACGGCGACGCGATCGTCGCGCGCACGAACCTGGGGCGCGGCCGGCGCGCGCTCATCGCCGGCCACATCGACACCGTCCCGCTCAACGACAACCTGCCGACCCGGTTCGAGGAGCACGACGGCATCCGCTACCTCTGGGGCCGCGGCACCGTGGACATGAAGGCCGGCGTCGCTGTGCAGCTGAAGCTCGCCGCCGAGCTGACCGACCCCTCCGTCGACGTCACGTGGATGTGGTACGACCACGAGGAGGTCAACGCCGAGCTGAACGGCCTCGGCCGCCTGGCCCGCAACCGTCCCGACCTGTTCGTCGGCGACTTCGGCATCCTGGGCGAGCCGAGCAACGGCGTCGTGGAGGGCGGCTGCAACGGCAACCTCCGTGTCGAGGTGCGCACGTACGGCCTGCGCGCCCACTCGGCGCGCGGCTGGGTGGGCGACAACGCCATCCACAAGGCGGCTCCGATCCTCGACATCCTCGCCGGATACCAGGCGCGCGAAGTCGAGGTCGACGGGCTCGTCTACAAGGAGGGGCTCAACGCGGTCGGCATCTCCGGGGGAGTGGCCGGCAACATCATCCCCGACGAGTGCATGGTGCACATCAACTACCGGTTCGCTCCGTCGCGCTCGTCGCAGGAGGCCATCGTGCACATGCACGAGCTGTTCGGCGACTACGAGATCACCGTCGTCGACCGGGCCGACGGCGCCCGACCCGGCCTGGATGCGCCGCTCGCGCAGGAGTTCGTCGCCGCGGTCGGCGGTGTGGCGAAGCCGAAGTACGGGTGGACGGACGTGGCCCGCTTCAGCGCCATGGGCATCCCCGCGGTCAACTACGGCCCGGGCGATCCGCTGAAGGCCCACGCCGACGACGAGCGCGTCGACGTCGAGCAGATCATCGCGGTCGAGGAGGGGCTGCGTGCCTGGCTCACCGGCAGCGGCGCCCGCTGACTCCAGCGCGCTGCGGGATGCTCCGGGCGGCCGGGCGGCCGTCCGCGGGCGCTGGTGGACGCTGTGGTGGGTGCAGGTCCTGCTCGTCTATCTGGGTGCGCGTGCGGTCACGACCGTCATCCTGCTGAGCTTCGCCGCCGCAGAGGGCGCGAACGCCTGGACGAGCGCGTCGCCCGACTACTTCTCCTTCGCCAACCTCTGGGACGGGCGCTGGTACGAGATTGTCGCCGGCTCCGGGTACCCCGCAGCGCTGCCGACGAGCGACGGCGTGCACGTGAGCGAGAACGCGTGGGCGTTCCTGCCCGGCTACCCGGGACTGGTCGACGTCGTCATGTTCCTGACCCGGCTGCCCTGGCCGATCGCGGCGGTGCTGGTGTCGTTCGCGGCGGGCGCCGGGGCCGCGCTGGTCTTCTCCCGGCTGATGCGCCGCGTGGGGCTGGGCGCATCCACGAGTCTGTTCGCCGTCGTCCTGTTCTGTGTCGCGCCGGTCTCCCCGCTGTTCCAGGTCGCGTACGCCGAGTCGCTGTACATCCTGCTGCTCGCGACCGCCCTGCTCCTGCTCGTCGAGCGCCGGTACGGCTGGCTGTTCCCCGTCGTGCTCGCGATGGCGTTCACCCGCCCGTCGGGCCTCGCGTTCGCGCTCGCGGTCGCGCTGCACGTCGGCTACCGGTGGCTGCGACGGCGAGAGGACCCGTTCCCCGTCCGCGAGCGCGTGCTCAGCGTGGCGCTCGCCGTCTTCAGCGGGCTCGCCGGGCTCGCCTGGCCGGCCATCGCCGCCATCGGGACAGGATCGCTCACCGCGTACACGGACACAGAGCTCGCCTGGCGCTCCGCCTACATCGGGTACACCCATCTGGTGCCGTTCGCGCCCTGGTTCCAGGGGGCCGACTGGTGGGCGAGCGCGATGCTCGGCATCCCCGGCTGGGTGGGCATGGTCGCGCTGGTCGTCATCGTTGCGCTGTTCGGCATCCTGCTGTTCTCCCCGGCGGTGCGGAGACTCGGGGTCGACCTGCGGTTCTGGGTCGCCGCCTACTCGCTCTACCTCCTCGCCGTGTTCTTCCCGCAGTCGAGCACCTTCCGGCTGCTGATGCCGCTCTTCCCGCTGCTGGGCGCGCTCGCCCTGCCGCGCAGCAGGGTCTACCGGGTGGCGATCGTCGCGCTGTTCATCGCCCTCCAGGTCGGCTGGGTCGCCGTCTGCTGGTACATCGACGGATACGATTGGTCACCTCCCTGATCCCTCCGATTTCCGCACGTCGGCAACGATGTCGGATAATAGGAGGACATCCACGAAAGGGGAGCTGCATGGCGGCCATGAAGCCGAGGACCGGGGACGGGCCGATGGAGGCTGTGAAGGAGGGACGGCTCATCATCGTGCGTGTGCCGCTCGAGGGTGGGGGACGATTGGTGGTCTCCGTCAACGATGCGGAAGCCAAAGAGCTCCACGATGCGCTTGCGAGCGTGGTGACCTCCGCCTGACCAACGCTGTAACGAGAAGGGCCCCGATCTCATCGATCGGGGCCCTTCTCGCATGCTCGGGCGCCTAGGGCGCGAGCTTGGTGATCTGCAGCAGGCCTTCGCCGGCCGGCGACAGGGCGCTGATGACCGCGCCGGACGCCGAGGTCTCGGTGATGAGCGTGCGGAAGCCGGTGGCGATCTCGTCGCGCGCGGCCGGGTCGGCGACGCGCCCGCGCCAGAGCGCCCGGGCGACGAGCACCGTGCCGCCGGGTCGCACGAGCCGAAGTCCGTGCTCGACGTACTCGATGACCGACTGCGGGTCGGCGTCGATGAAGACGATGTCGTAGGAGTTCTCGTTCATCCGCGGCAGCACCTCGAGTGCCCGGCCGGGGATGAGGCGCACCCGGTTCGACGGCAGCCCGGCCTCGGTGAAGAACGCGCGGGCGTGCTGCTGGTACTCGACCTCGACGTCGATGGAGGTGAGCTGTGCATCCGTTCCGCCCGTGAGCAGCCACAGGCCGGAGACGCCGACGCCGGTTCCGATCTCGACCACGTTCTCGGCGCGCGTCGCTGCGACGACGACGGCCGCCTGAGCGCCGGTCGCGGGCGAGATCGGTTCGATGCCCAGTTCGAGCGACTGCTGCCGTGCCCGGGCGATCACGTCGCTCTCGACGACGATGTCGTCGGCGAATCTCCAGTTCGAGTCCTTGTCTGACACAGCTCTCCCGTCGATCGGCCTCGGGCGCGGGCCTCTTCTCAGGATACGGCGGGCTCATGCGGCATCCGTGCAGGCACCGCCGCGATACCCTGGAAACGTGTTCGGGCTGACCTTCGACAAGCTGCTGATCGTGGCGGTGATCGCGGCGTTCGTCATCGGCCCGGAACGTCTGCCCGCCTACGCCGCGAAGCTCGGTCAGCTGGTGCGGTCGCTTCGGGATTTCGCCAACGGCGCGAAGGACCGGATGCGCGATGAGATGGGCCCCGAGTTCGACGAGGTCGACTGGAAGAAGCTCGACCCCCGCCAGTACGACCCGCGCCGCATCATCCGCGAGGCGCTGCTCGAGGACGGCCCGGAGGCCACCGGCGCGATCAAGCCGGTGACGCAGTCCGCCTACGCCCAGCGGAAGATGCCGCTGACGGCCGGAGCGATCCCGCCGTACGACACCGAGTCCACCTGACGCGGCGCGGCGGGCTGCGCGGGCGCGCATCCACTACGCTGCGGACATGATCGCAACGGAGCAGTCGCTGAGCAGAGCGACCGTCGCGCGGTACGCCGTCGGCTCGCTCGGCACGGGCGGCTTCGCCACTTTGCCCGGGCTGGTGCTCGTCTACTACCTGACCGACTCGCTGGGCGTCGCCGCGCTCGTCGCGGGCGTCGTCGTGACGGTGGCCAAGGTGTGGGACGTGGTCATCGACCCGGTGATCGGAGCCAGGAGCGACCGGATGCTCGCGGTGCGCGGCTCCCGCCGGCCGATGATGTTGCTCGGCGCGCTGGCCCTGCCGGTGTTCTTCCTCCTCACCTTCGCCGTCCCGCCCGGGACGCCCACCGCGGCGGCCGCCGTATGGGTGCTGCTCGCGTTCGTGCTGACGGCGACGGCGTTCAGCCTGTTCCAGGTGCCGTACATCGCGCTCCCGGCGGAGCTCGCGTCCGGCTACGACCAGCGCACGCGCCTGCTGACCTGGCGGGTGGTGGTGCTGACCTTCGCCATCCTGCTGTTCGGCGCGGGCGGCCCCGCGCTGCGGTCGCTCGGCGGAGGGAACACGTTCGCCGGGTACGTCCTCATGGCCCTGGTCGCCGGGGTGGCGATCGGCGCCGGGATGCTCGTGTCCGCGTTCGTCGCACCGCGCGGTCTGCCCGCGGGCGCGTCGCTGCCGCGTGAGAGCATGATCGCGACGGTCCGGGCGAACTACGCGGCCGGGATGCGCGTGCTGCGCGACAGCCAGCCGTTCCGCGCTCTGCTGCTGACCTTCCTGCTCCAGGGACTGGCCACCGGCCTGATGCTCGCCGGGGCCAACTACGTCGCGACCTGGGTGCTGCACTCGGAGGACGCCGTGACCTTCCTGTTCGTGGCGCTCATCGGTCCCGCCCTCATCGTGACGCCGCTGTGGGGCGTCGTAGCGCGCCGCATCGGCAAGGAGCGCGGGTTCGTGATCGCGAGCCTGGTGTTCGGGCTGGCGGCCCTGTCCATGTTCGCGCTGCTGTGGGCGCCCGGCGCCTGGGTCTACGCGCCCGTCGCCCTGGCCGGCGCCGGGTACGCGGGCATGCAGTCCCTGCCGATGGCCATGCTCCCCGACGTGATCTCGCACGACGCCCGCCGCAACGGCGAAGGCCGCGCCGGCACGTTCGGCGGCATGTGGACGGCGGGGGAGACCACCGGGATGGCCCTCGGCGCGACCGCGCTGAGCATCGTGCTGGCCCTGAGCGGGTACGTCTCGCGCAGCGCGGCGGTGGCCGAGGCGGGGGCATCGCAGCCGTCCAGCGCCGTCGCCGGGATCGTCCTGACCTTCAGCCTGGTTCCCGCGATCATCATCGCGATCAGCCTGGTGCCGCTGGCGCGGTACCGGCTCCGGAAGGGAGACATCGATGGCGTCGTTTGATGCTGCGGCCATCCTCGGCCGCCTCGCCGCCCTGCGCGAGGCGGACGCGCCGACGCACGGCGGGCGGGTGCTGAGCTACGTCTACGACTCCGGGATGCCGGAGATCGACGAGCTGGCGGCGGAGGCCATGCGGCTGGTGCAGCCGGTGAACGGGCTGGACCCGACCACGTTCACGTCGGTCGCCGTGATGGAGCGCGAGGTCGTCGGGTTCGCGCGCGAGCTGCTGCACGGCGGCGACGACGTGGTCGGCTCGGTGACCTCGGGAGGGACGGAGTCATGCCTCCTCGCGGTGAAGACCGCCCGCGATGTCTGGCGGGCCGCCGGAGGCACGGGGACGCCGCGCCTGCTCGCGCCGGTGACCGCGCATGCCGCGTTCCAGAAGGCCGCGGCGCTGTTCGACCTGACGCTGGACCTCGTGCCGGTGGACCCCCGGACCGGGCGGCTGGACGTCTCCCGTCTGATCGAGCGCATCGGCCCGGATGTCGCCCTGGTCGTGGTCTCGGCGCCGTCGTACCCGTACGCGACGCTCGACCCGATCGAAGTGGTCGCGGCGGCCTGCGAGGACGCGGGCGTGGCCTGTCACGTGGACGCGTGCATCGGCGGCTGGATCCTGCCGTTCTGGCGGGCGGCGGACGGCTCGGCGCTCCCGGCGTGGGACTTCCGGGTGCCCGGCGTGACGAGCGTCTCGGCCGACCTCCACAAGTACGGGTACGCCCCGAAGGGCGCCAGCGTGCTGCTCCAGCGGGGGAGGGACCGGCAGCGGCGGCAGTACTTCGCGACGACGGGCTGGCCGGGCTACCCGGTCGTCAACTCCACGCTGCTCGGGTCGAAGTCGGCCGGGTCGCTCGCGGCGTCGTGGGCCATCATCCAGGCGCTCGGAGCCCGCGGGTTCGCGCGTCTCGCCGAGTCGTGCCGCCGGGCCACCCGCGGGCTGCAGGACATCGTCGGCGACATCGAGGGGCTGCGGGTGCTCGGCGACCCGACCGGTCCGCTGCTCGCCGTCACGACCGACGAGTCGCTGCCGTCCGAGCGTCGCATCGACCCGCACCACTGGGCGGACCGAGTCCGCCGCCGCGGCTGGGTGCTGCAGCTGCAGCCCGGACTGGTGCAGCCGGACGGCACCCGCCTGCCGCACACGACGCACCTCACGATCACCCCGGTGACGGAGGGACGGATCGACGAGCTGGAGGCCGCTCTGCGCGGCGCGGCGGACGAGGCGCGCGGCGTCCCCCCGGTCGACGCGGATGCGGTGCTCGCATCCCTGCCCGGCGACCTGCTCGCGGGGCTCGCGGCCGGCGACGTCGAGCTCGATTCGGCGACGGCCGCGCAGCTCCTCGCCTCGATCGGTCTCGCGGGAGGCGCGACCCCCGGCCTGCCCGACGATCAGGCGCCGCTGCTCGCGCTCGTCTCGGCTCTCCCGCGCCCGATCACGGAGCGCCTCCTCACCGAGCTCCTCGCCCGCGCCGTCGAACCCCCCGACGCCTGACCCGCCTCCCCGCCGTCGAGTCCGCAAACTTTGCACGCTGTGGGCGCGTTGGGCGTGCAAAGATTGCGGACTCGACGGCGGGGGGCCGGGGTCAGCGGACGGAGAGGCCGAGCTTGCGGCCGGCGAGGCCGCGGGAGCGGGTGGCCAGGCGGTCCGCGACGGCGCGGATCGCGGCGGCAGCGGGATCGGCGGGATCGGTCACCACGATGGGCGCGCCGGTGTCGCCCCCGGCCCGCAGCGGGATGCTGAGCGGAACGCTCGCGAGCAGCGGCACCTCGTCCTCCTGCCCGGACGAGAGCCGGCGCGCCACCTCGGCTCCGCCGCCCGAGCCGAACAGATCGAGCACGCTGCCGTCCGGCTGCACGAGCCCGGCCATGTTCTCGATCACCCCGATGACCCGCTGGCCGGTCTGCCGGGCGACGACGCCGCTGCGCTCCGCCACGTCCGCCGCGGCCGGCTGCGGTGTCGTCACCACGAGCACCTCCGCGCCGGGCAGCAGCTGACCGACCGAGATCGCGACGTCGCCCGTTCCCGGGGGCAGGTCGAGCAGGAGGACGTCCAGATCGCCGAAGTAGACGTCCGAGAGGAACTGCTGGATGGTCCGGTGCAGCATCGGCCCGCGCCAGGCGACGGCCGCTGAGGCCGAGTCGACGAACATTCCGATCGAGACGACCTTCACGCCGTAGGCGACCGGAGGAAGGATCATGTCGTCGACGCGCGTGGGCCGCGGTGCGACGCCGTTCTCGTCCGTCAGCCCGAGGATGCCGGGGATGGAGAAGCCGTGGACGTCCGCATCCACGATCCCGACTCGCAGCCCGCGCTCCGCCAGCGCGACGGCCAGGTTCGCCGTGACGGTCGACTTGCCGACGCCGCCCTTGCCGCTGGTGACCGCGTACACGCGGGTCAGCGACTCGGGGCCGAACTGCTGGCCGCGCACCGGCCGGCCGGCGCGCAGCCGGTCGGTCAGGGCGCGGCGCTCCGCGGGGGTCATCACGGAGACGTCGACGGCGACCTCGGTCACGCCCGGGACCGCGGCGGTCGCAGCGCGCACATCCCGCTCGATCGCGTCGGCCGCCGGGCAGCCGACGATGGTCAGCTTGATGCCGACCTCGGCACGACCCCGCGCATCCACCGCGACGCCGCCCACCATGTCGAGCTCGGTGATCGGCTTGCGGATCTCGGGGTCGAGCACCGCGCCGAGCGCGCTCCGGACGGCGCCCGCGAGGTCGACGACTCCGTCGGGCTCAGGCACGGGCCTGCTCGCCGTCGCCCGCGTCGCCCCTCTCGAGGTCTTCGAGCAGCGAACGGAGCTCGGCGCGGATGAAATCCTTCGTCGCCATGTCCTTCACCGCGAGCCGCAGCGCGACGACCTCGCGCGCCAGGTACTCGGTGTCGGCGAGGTTGCGCTCCGCGCGCTGCCGGTCCTGCTCGATCTGCACGCGGTCGCGGTCGTCCTGACGGTTCTGCGCGAGCAGGATGAGAGGAGCGGCGTACGAGGCCTGCAACGACAGCACCAGGGTCAGGGCGATGAAGCCGAGGGCGGCGGAGTCGAAACGCCAGGCGTTCGGCGCGAGCGTGTTCCAGCCCATCCACAGCACGACGAAGACCGTCAGCCCCAGCACGAACCAGGGCGTGCCCATGGCCCGTGCGATCCACTCGGTGAACCGGCCGAACCGGTCGCGCGACTCCACCGGGCTGCGTCGCAGCACCGGCGTCCGGAGTCCCTTCGGGGCGTCGAGCCCCGCGTCCTGCCTACCTCCTGCCACTTCCGCCCCTCCTTCCGTTCACGATGCGGATGCTTCCGGTCTCGTCGGACGGCGCCGTGCGTTTCACGGGCTCGTCCTCGTCTTGACTTCGCCAGTCGTCGGGGAGCAGATAGTCGAGGATGTCGTCGATGGTCACCACCCCGACGAGACGATGCTTGTCGTCGACCACGGGGACCGAGACGAGGTTGTAGGACGCGAGGATGCGCGACACCTCGGCGGCGGAGGTGTCGGCGGTGACCGGCTCGAGGCTCGGGTCGAGCAGGGTGCCGAGACGCACGTGAGGCGGGTAGCGCAGCATGCGCTGGAAGTGCACGACGCCGAGGAACCGGCCCGTCGGCGGCTCGTACGGCGGCAGGGTGACGCACACGGCGGCGCCGAGCGCCGGCGCGAGCTCGTGGCGGCGGATCAGGGCGAGGCCCTCCGCGACGGTGGCGTCCGCCGAGACGATGATGGGCTCGGTCGTCATCAGACCGCCCGCGGTGTCGGGGTTGTAGCTGAGGAGCATGCGGACGTCCTCCGCCTCCTCCGGCTCCATCAGCTCCAGCAGGTGCTCGCCGCGCTCGTCGGAGAGCTGCGCGATGAGGTCGGCGGCGTCGTCCGGCTCCATCTGGTCGAGCACGTCGGCCGCACGATCGTCGTTGAGCTGGGCGAGGATCTGCACCTGCTCGCTCTCGGGCATCTCTTCCAGCACGTCGGCGAGGCGGTCGTCCGGCAGCTCCTCCGCGACCTCCAGCATCCGCTGCTGGGGGAGGTCCAGGAGGGTGTTCGCGAGATCGGCGGGCTTCAGCTCCGAGTAGGTGGCGATGAGCTGCTCGGCGGACTGCGCCTCACCGAGCTTCTGCTTCTCGCGCACCTCGTTCCAGGTCACGAAGGTCGTCGCGCCCTTGGCGAAGGGAGAGCCGCCCGCCTTGGGCTTGCGGACGAACAGCTGGCTGACCGCCCAGTCGCCCGTCTCCGTCTCCTCGATCGCGACATCCTCGATGGTGGCCTCGCCGCCGCCGTCGGCGAAGACCACGCGGCGGCCGAGGAGCTCGGCGATCACGCGCACCTCGCCGCCGCGCTGCTCGAACCGGCGCATGTTGATGATGCCGTTGGTGATGATCTGCCCGCTGCCGATGCTGGTGACCCGCCCGATGGACAGGAACACGCGGCGCTTCCCGGGGATCTCGACGATCAGCCCGACGACGCGGGGCGGGTCGTTCTTGCGGTAGACGACCAGCACGTCTCTGACCTTGCCGACCCGGTCTCCGACGGGGTCGAACACGGTCGTCCCGGCCAGGCGGGCGACGAAGACTCTGGGCGAACTCACTCTATTAACCTAGCCCTCACAGGGGAACGACGGCTGTTTCCTGTGCCCTCCCGAAGCCTGGATGGAACAATGGGGGAATGAGCACACCGGGGCTGAACAACCAGCGCAACCGCATCCTCTTCCCGACCCTCCCGCGAGGCGAGGTCGTCGCCACCTTCGAGAGCTACCCCGAGGCGCAGCAGGCGGTCGACGTCCTGGCCCGCGCCGACTTCCCCGTGGACAAGGTCTCCATCGTCGGCAGCGACCTCAAGAGCGTCGAGCGCGTCACCGGAAAGCTGACCTGGGGACGCGTCGCGCTGGCGGGCGCTGCGTCCGGCGCGTGGCTCGGCATCTTCTTCGGACTGCTGCTCATCATCTTCTCGCCGTCGGTCAGCCTCGCGTTCGTGCTCGCCGCCCTGCTGCTCGGCGCCGGCTTCGGGATGCTGTGGGGCATCGTCTCGTACGCCATCAACCGGCGGAGGCGCGACTTCACGTCGATCCAGCAGGTGATCGCGACCAGCTACTCGGTGCTCGTCGACTCCGATCTCGGCAACCGCGCGCGCAACCTGCTGGCGAGCGGCGGAGCGGAGGAGCCTGCCCCCGCACCCGGCTGGACGCCGCCCGCGCAGCCGCAGCATCCGTCCGACCCGCCGCCCGCGCCGCCCGCGTCGGCGCCGCCCGCCGCTGCGCCGCCCGCGGCTGCGCCGCCCGCGGAGGGGGAGCGCCCGCCGGCACCTCCCGCGTGAGACGGAACGGCGCCGCCTCGGAGCGGCGCCGTTCTCGGCCTCCGCGCCCTCAGCGCCCTCAGCGCTGCGAGAGCCGCCGCACCCATGCCTCCACATCGTCGGCCGTGCGCGGGATGCCGGCGGAGAGGTTCTCCGCGCCGTCGTCGGTGACCAGGATGTTGTCCTCGATCCGGACGCCGATGCCGCGGAACCGCTCGGGGACCGTCAGGTCGTCGGGCTGGAAGTAGAGCCCCGGCTCGATCGTGAACACCATGCCCGGCTGCAGAACGCCGTCCAGGTAGAGCTCCCGGCGGGCCTGTGCGCAGTCGTGCACGTCGAGCCCGAGGTGGTGGCTCGTCCCGTGCACCATGTAGCGGCGGTGCTGCTGGTTCTCGGGCTCCAGCGCCTCCTCGGCGCTGACGGGGAGGAGACCCCACTCGGCGGTGCGCCGCGCGATGACCGCCATCGCCGTCGCGTGGATCTCGCGGAACCGGATGCCGGGGCGCACGATCGCGAACGCCGCGTCCGCCGCCTCCCGCACCGTCTCGTAGATCAGGCGCTGCGTCTCCGTGAACGTGCCGTCGATGGGGAAGGTGCGGGTGATGTCGGCCGTGTAGTAGCTGTCGAGCTCGACCCCCGCATCCAGCAGGATGAGGTCGCCGGGCACCACGGGGCCGTCGTTGCGCGTCCAGTGCAGGATGCACGCGTGCGGTCCACTCGCCGCGATCGTGTCGTACCCGACCGCGTTGCCGTCGGCGCGGGCGCGGCCGTAGAAGACGCCCTCCACCAGCCGCTCGCCGCGCGGGTGCGCCGTGATGCGCGGGAGGTCGGCGATCACGTCGTCGAAGCCGCGGGCCGTCGCCGCGACCGCCGCGCGGAGCTCGGCGATCTCGTCGTCGTCCTTCACCAGGCGGAGCTCGGAGAGGTCGCGGGCCAGCCGGTCGTCGTCCGCGTGGTCCTCCGGGTCGAGCTCGGCGTCGGTGCCGGTGCCCGCGGTGCCGGCGTCCAGGAGCAGGCGGGCCGCATCCACCTCGTCGGTGATGCCGCGGTCGGCCTCGCGCAGCACGAGGGTGTCGCCGTCGACCGCGTCGAGCACGGAGCGCACCTCGGCGATGCCGCGCGTCTCCAGCGCGAGGTCGCCGGCGACCTGCGCGAGCGACGGGCGGGGACCGATCCAGAACTCGCCGATCTCCGGGTTCGCGTAGAACTCGTCGGAGTCGCGGCCGGCTCGCTCGCGGAAGTACAGCGTCGCCTCGTGGCCGGATGCCGTCGGCTCCATGACCAGCACGCTGCCCGGCTCGGAGTCCGACCCCCAGCCGGTCAGGTAGGCGAAGGCCGAGTGCGCGCGGAACGGGTAGTCGGTGTCGTTCGAACGCTGCGCGAGGCGCCCGGCCGGGATGATCAGGCGCTTGCCCGGGAACAGCTCGGACACGCGGGAACGGCGCGCCGCCGCGTACTGCGCCTGACGTCGGGGCGCAGGCACGACCTCCGGACGCTCGGCCCAGCCGGAGCCGATGTACTCCCGGAAGGCGTCGGAGCCGGGAGTGGTGGAGCGGTTCTGCGTCGCCCGGGGAGCCTCGTCGGACTCGGCGGCGACGGGTTCTGCAACGACTGTTTCTGCAACGACTGTTTCTGCAACGACGGTCTCTGGCGTGGTCGGCTGGGAGGACATGACGTCCATTCTTCCACCCGCAGGCCGCCTTGCGCCCGGCCGGTCAGCGCCCTCCTAGGATGGTCACCATGGCTGATGCGCGGCGGTTCCGAGGTCCCGTCGACCTGCACACGCACTCCAGCGTGTCCGACGGGACGCAGACCCCGGCCGAGCTGATCCGCGCCGCCGCCGACGCGGGGCTGGGCACCGTCGCCCTCACGGATCACGACTCGACGGCCGGCTGGTCCGAGGCGGCGGCCGAGTCCGCCCGCGCCGGCATCACCGTCATCCCCGGGATGGAGCTGTCGACCCGCATCGAGTTCGCGAGCGTCCACATGCTCGGCTACCTCTTCGATCCGTCGGACGAGGCGCTCATGGCCGAGACGCGCCGCATCCGCGACGGCCGCATGCGCCGGGCCGAGGACATGGTGCGCCGCATCTCCGAGGACTACGACATCACCTGGGCCGACGTGCTCGCGCAGGCGACGGAGGGCGCGACGGTCGGGCGGCCCCACATCGCGGACGCCCTCGTCGCTCGCGGGCTGGCCTCGGATCGCAGTGCGGCCTTCGAGGGCATCCTGCACTGGCGGAGCGGATACTTCCAGCCGCACTACGCGCCGGATCCGCTGACCGGCGTCCGTCTCATCCGCGGGGCGGGCGGGCTGCCCGTGCTCGCGCATCCTGCGACGGGAGGCCGCGGCCGGGTCATCCCCGAGGACCGGCTGCGGCGCCTCGTCGACGCCGGACTGTTCGGTCTGGAACTGGACCACCGTGAGAACAAGGCCGACGGGGTCGAACGCCTGCGCGAGCTGGCTGCGCGCTACGGCCTCCGCATCACGGGGTCGAGCGACTATCACGGCGCGGGAAAGCCGAACCGGTTGGGTGAGAACACCACCGATCCGGCCGTGGTCGACGCGATGATCGAAGAAGCGACAGGCGCGGCGCCTTTCTACGCTCCGTGAGCACCACGACGTAGCCTGGTCCCCGGAGACGATCGGGGCGAGAAGGATGCGAGGTGCGCGGGTGAGACGGTTGTGGCGAGGATCGGCGGTCACCGCTGCCCTGACGGCCGTCCTCGTGGTCGCTGCCGGTGTCGCGCCCGCGAACGCCGACGGTTACCCCTCGTGGGACGACGTCCAGGCCGCGAAGAACAACGCGAGTGCGGCCCAGGCGGAGGTCGACCGGATCAACGGGCTGCTCACCACCCTGCAGACAGCAGCGAACGCCGCGGGCGATCTCGCCGTGAAGCGGCTGGGGGAGTACGGGACGGCGGAGACGGCGCTGCAGACGGCGACCGCCAAGGCACAGAGTCTGGCCGAGAAGGCCCAGGAGGCGTCGGCCGAGGCGGATGCGCTCAAAACGCAGAGCGGAAAGCTCGCCGAGCAGCTCACCCGCGCCGGCACGTCATCCGTGTCGTTGCGGCTGTTCCTCAGCCCGAACGCCGCGCGCTCCGACTCGCTGCTGTACCAGCTGGGTGCCGTGTCGAAGCTCGCCGACCAGGCCAGCTCGCTGTACGCCCGGGCGAATGCGCAGAGGAACCTCGCCGCGTCCCTGAGCGAGCAGGCGACCAGCGCCCAGAAAGTCCGCGATCAGCTCGCGGTGGAGGCGAAGAAGGCTCTCGAGGCGGCGACCGCAGCGAAACAGGCCGCCGACGCCCAGCTCGCGGACCAGAAGCAGCACGCGGACACGCTGTACGCCCAGCTGGCGACCCTGAAGAACACCGAGGCGTCCGTCGAGAAGTCCTACGCCGAAGGTCAGGCCGCCGCTGCGGCTGCCGCGGCCGCCGCGAACCCGGGCGGAGGATCGGACGGTTTCGCTCCGCCGCCCGGCATGGTGGTCGACCCGGCAGGCGCCCAGGCGTACGCCGCCAGCCGCCTGTCCGCCTTCGGCTGGGGCGGTGACCAGATGGGCTGCCTGATCAAGCTGTGGAACCACGAGTCCGGGTGGCGCGCAGACGCCTACAACACGTCGAGCGGCGCCTACGGCATCCCGCAGGCGTGGCCCGCGAGCAAGATGTCGTCGGCCGGCCCGGACTGGCTGACGAACCAGAACACCCAGGTCAATTGGGGGCTCGACTACATCAACCGCAGCTACGGCTCCCCGTGCCGGGCGTGGAACTTCGAGATGAGCCACGACCCCAACTGGTACTGACCGCGCCCTCGCTCTTGTCCCCGTCCCCGTCCCAAGCGAACAGCTCCTGAGTTTTTCGCTCCGATCCGGCCGGATCGGGCGAAAAACTCAGGAGCTGTTGGTGTCGGGGCCGGGGTCAGCTGGCGGGAGTGGTGGCGGAGCCGCCGCGCGAGCGACGGCGACGACGGCGCGGGGCGCTGTTGCCGTCGCGGTGCTGCGATCCGCCGCCGTCGTGCGTGCCGGCGGCCGGGGCCTTCGCCTCGCCGCCTTCCGGCGCGGAGCCCTCCGGGGCCGTCGAGCCCGGGGACGAGCCCTGGCCGGAGCCGCGCGTGCGTCGGCGACGGTTGCTGCTCGAACGCTCGCCGCTGTCCGGGCCGGTGGAGTCGGTGCGGCCCCCGCGCGACTCCGGCGCCTTCACGGCCGGGGTCGGCTTGAGCCGGCCCTTGACGCCCTGGGGGATGTCGAGGTCGGTGTACAGGTGCGGCGACGACGAGTAGGTCTCGGTCGGCTCCGGCTGCCCGAACTCGAGCGCCTTGTTGATGAGGGCCCACTTGTGCAGGTCCTCCCAGTCGACGAAGGTCACGGCGATGCCGGTCTTGCCCGCGCGGCCGGTGCGCCCAGCGCGGTGCAGGTAGGTCTTCTCGTCGTCCGGGATGGTGTGGTTGATGACGTGCGTCACGTCGTCGACGTCGATGCCGCGGGCGGCCACGTCGGTGGCGATCAGGATGTCCTTCTTGCCCGCCTTGAACGCGGCCATGGCACGCTCGCGCTGCTCCTGGTTGAGATCGCCGTGCACGGCGGCGGCGTTGAATCCGCGGTCGTTGAGCTCCTCGACCAGCTTGGCGGCGGCGCGCTTCGTCCGGGTGAAGATCACGGTCTTGCCGCGGCCCTCGGCCTGGAGGATGCGGGCGATGACCTCGTCCTTGTCGAGCGAGTGCGCGCGGTAGATCAGGTGCTTGATGTTCGCCTGGATCTGGCCCTCGTCCGGGTCGGTCGCACGGATGTGGACCGGCCGGGTCATGAACCGGCGCGCGAGCGCGACGATCGGGCCCGGCATTGTCGCCGAGAAGAGCATGGTGTGGCGCGTGGCCGGCGTCTGCGCGAACAGCTTCTCGATGTCCGAGAGGAAGCCGAGGTCGAGCATCTTGTCGGCCTCGTCGAGCACCATCTCCTGCACGTTGCCGAGGTTCAGCAGGCGCTGACCGGCGAGGTCGAGCAGACGGCCCGGGGTGCCGACGACGATCTGGGCGCCGCCCTTCAGCTGGGCGATCTGGCCCTCGTAGGCCTTGCCGCCGTAGATGCTGGCGATGGAGGTCGGGCGTCCGGCAGCGGCCGTCTCGAGGTCTTCGTAGACCTGGATGGCCAGCTCGCGGGTGGGAACGACGACGAGCGCCTTCACGCCGGGCTCGGGGTTCGGGCCGAGCCGCTGGATGAGGGGGAGGCCGAAGCCGAGGGTCTTGCCCGTTCCGGTCTTCGCCTGGCCGATGATGTCCTGACCGGTGAGGGCGAGAGGGATGGTCTGCGCCTGGATGGGGAACGGCTCGATGATGCCCTTGGCGGCGAGCTGATCCACCATGTCCTGGTCGATGTTCAGTTCTGAGAAAGTCACTGGTGAATTGCCTGTCGATTCGATTGGAGTGTCCACGCCCTGTTTCTCTGTCGCAGGCGTAGGGCCGTCGATCCTGCGCCGACGGCGTCCCCAGCCTACTGGACGGTGCCGATACACTGCTGAGCGTGTCGACTTGGTTCACCCGGCGACGGCCTTCCGTCGAGCTCCCGCGCCTGACTCCGCGGGCGCGCTCGCTGCCGACCGTGCGCGTGGACCTGCACGAAGTCATGCCGGACCTGCTGCCGTATCTGGGCCAGGCGGCCTACCTGCAGCTGGAGCAGTTCGAGACGCTGTCGCGCGTCGCGGCCGAGGCCGGCGACCTGCACGACAAAGGCCTCATCTCCGCCGCGGCGGGTCACGCCCTGTCGAAGCACCAGGGGATCGTGGCCGAGATCCGGCGCCGTGGCGACGACCCGGCCGACGCGATGAAGCCGTTCGCCGATGAGATCGAGGGCTTCAGCGCGCTCATCGTCGGGGCGGACTGGCGAGAGACGCTGCTCTCGGCGCTGGTGACGGGCGGGCTGCTCGACGACTTCTTCATCCGGCTCGCTGCGGGCCTGCCCGGCGACGTCGGGCCGCGCCTCGCGCACCTGCTCGGCTCCGAGTCCGGCCAGGAGGGTGTGCTGGAGGTGCTGCGCGGGCAGATCGCGGCCGATCCGCTGCTCGGATCGCGCCTCGCGATGTGGGGCAGGAGGCTCGTCGGCGACACGCTGCTCGTCGCCCGGTCGGCCCTGCACCTCTCGGGCAACCGCGCCACCGACGACGCGCGCATCGAGCCGATCTTCACGGAGCTGATCGCCGCACACACGCGTCGCATGGACGCGCTCGGCCTGACCGCGTAGCGTTCCCGCGCACCATTCGGCACGAATTCGCGCCGTTCGGCACGAATTCGCACCGTTCGGCACGAATTCGCGCCATTCGGCACGAATCGCGACGTTCGGCATTCGGCACGAAATCGCGCCGTTCGGCACGAAATCGCGCCGTTCGGCACGAAATTCGGCACGAAATCGCGCCATTCGGCACGAAATCGCTAGCGGGTCGGCAGCGTCAGCGGGCGACGGCGCCCTTCGCGAGCGCGTGCAGCATCCGTTCGTCGTTCGCGGCACGGATGCGTCCGATCAGCAGGTCGGCGACCGCGACGATGAGCGCCGTGCCGAGGAGCGTGATCCACCAGATCCAGCCGCCGTCCCACTTCAGGCCGGCCCAGGTGAGCGCCACCCAGAGCACGGCCGACGAGACGAAGCCGACGGCCGGGATCAGGACGGAGCCGTGCGTGTGACGGTTCGGCAGCAGATAGCGTCCGGCCAGGCCGATGATGGCCCCGCCGAGGACGACGAAGAGCAGTTCCACGAGTGGGAGGTTAGCCGACGAAGCCGATGCGGCGCGATTCCTCGGTGCCGAGCTCCACGTAGGCGATGCCGGCGGTCGGGACCAGGTAGAGACGGCCCTTGTCGTCGGTCAGCTGCAGCAGTCCCGTGCCGCTGGCCAGAGCGGCCTGCACCTGCCCGGCCAGCTCCTCGGCCGACTGCGACGACTCGAAGTTGAGCTCGCGGGGGGCGTTGACGATTCCGATGCGGATCTCCACTGAGGTGCCTTTCGAGTCTGACCGGCGGGTGTGAGTTCAGACTACGGCACACGGCTCGCGGCCCCCGCTCGCGTTCTCTGTCGGCGGACGCCGATAGCGTGAAAGCCATGATCGCTCGAGGCTTCCGGATGCACCCTTCCGGCACCCTCGCCTCCGCGTCGGCCGCGGGCCGCGCACCGCTCGACGGCTCGCAGTCGGAGGTGCTGCTGCTCCCCGACGGCTCCTCCGCCGCCGTGCTCGGCGCCCCCGGCACGGGCAAGACGACGACCCTGGTGGAGGCGCTCGCCGAGCGTGTGCTCGACCGCGGTTACCGGACGGACGAGGTGCTCGCACTGAGCGCATCGCGCGCAGCGGCGACGGCGCTCCGCGACCGCATCGCCCTGCGCGTCGGCGTGCCGACGCAGGGACCTCTCGCCCGCACGGCGACCTCTCTCGCGTTCCAGCTCGTCGGCGAGCGGGCGCGTCGGATCGGGGCGGAGCCTCCCCGCCTGCTCACGGGCGGCGAGCAGGACCAGATCATCGCGGAGCTGATCAGCGGCCACCTGGAGGACGGGACGGGCCCGGTCTGGCCGGAGCCCCTCGTCGAGGAGGTGCGGACGCTGCGCGGGTTCCGCACCGAGCTGCGCGAGCTCATGGCGCGGTGCGCCGAACGGGGCGTGACCCCCTCCCGCCTGTCCGAACTCGGCGCGATCACCGGCCACGACGAGTGGCGCGCGGCCGCCCGCTTCATCGCCGAGTACCAGCTGGTGGTCGACAGCTACCGCGGCGGGTTCGTGGACTCGGCCGAGCTCATCGCCTCGGCGGTCACGGTCATCGCCGAGGGCAGCTCCCTCGACGGTCTGCGCGCCGTGTTCGTCGACGACCTGCAGGAGGCGACGGTCGCGACCCTGGCCCTGCTGCGGGCGCTGGCGGAGCGCGGCGTCGCCGTGATCGCGTTCGGCGACCCGGACGTCGCCTCCACCACGTTCCGCGGAGCCCAGACCACGGCTCTCGGCCAGTTGGAGGCCCGCATCGGGGTTCCGGTGACGCGCTTCGTGCTCACGACCGCGCACCGCCAGACGCCCGCACTGCGAGAGCTCACCGCGCGGGTGACGGAGCGGATCGGCACGGCGGCGGCGGGCGTGCAGCGTCTGGCTGCGGCCGGGCGCGAGGAGCCGCCCGGCGACCACGGCGGGATGGACGCGGCGGACGCGGCTGACGGGACGGACGCGTCGGAGCGCCGCCCCGAGGTCGTCCGGATCGTGGCCGTCTCCGCCCCGTCCGAGGCGTCGAGGCTGGCCCGCAAGCTGCGCGAGCGTCACCTGCTCGACGGCGTGCCGTGGAGCTCGATGGCCGTCGTCGTGCGCTCCGGGGCCCACGTCCCCGCGCTGTCCCGCGCCCTGGCCGTCGCCGAGGTGCCCACGACGACGAGCATCGCCGGCCGGCCGCTGCGCGACGACTTCGCCGCCCGCCAGCTGATCACGATCGCCGGCGTGCAGCTCGGCGCGATCGAGCTGACGCCGGCCGTCGCCACCGAGCTGCTGATCGGGCCGTTCGGCGGACTCGACAGCGTCAGCCTGCGGCGGCTGCGCCTCGCCCTCCGGCAGGAGGAGCTGGCCGGAGACGGCAATCGGCCGGGAGACGAGCTGCTGGTGGAGGCTCTGCAGCATCCCGCCCACCTGGCGACGATCGACGCGAGCCCGGCCCGCCGCGCGGGGCGGCTGGCGGAGACGCTGCGGTCGGGTCGCGAGAAGGCCGCCGGCGGGGCCTCCATCGAGGAGCTGCTCTGGCACGTGTGGGAGCGCAGCGGTCTCGCCGCCCGGTGGCTGGAGCACTCGGCGCGGACCGGCATCGTGGCGGACGAGGCGAACCGGCACCTCGACGGCGTCGTGGCGCTGTTCACCGCCGCCCGGCGCTTCGTCGAGCGCTCTCCGGAGCGGCCGGCCTCCGACTTCGTCGTCGAGCTGCTCGGCGCCGAGGTCCCGGAGGACACCCTGGCGGCCCGCACTGCGGGCGACGCCGTCCTGGTCTGCACGCCGAGCGCGACCGTCGGGCGCGAGTTCGAGGTCGTCGTGGTCGCCGGCCTGCAGGAGAGCGTCTGGCCGAACCTGCGCCTCCGGGGTTCCCTGCTGCACCCGCAGGACCTCGCCGACGCGGTCGAGGGCCGCACCACGGAGACGGAGGACGAGCGCGCGGAGGTGCTCGGCGACGAGCTGCGGATGTTCGCGCTGGCGGTCTCGCGGGCCCGCGGCCAGGTGATCCTGACCGCGACGGCGAACGACGACGAGCAGCCGTCGCCGTTCCTCCGGCTCGCGGCCGAGCTGGCCGTCGACGACACCGACGACGGCGCCCATCCGCTCTCCCTCCGCGGGATGGTCGGCCGGCTGCGCCGCCGTCTGGCGACGACGGGCGCGCCGGACGCGGCCGAGGCGCTCGCGCGGCTGGCGGACGCCGACGTGGAGGGCGCCGATCCCGCCTCCTGGTACGGCTTGCTGGAGCCGTCGACCACCGAGCCGCTGGTCGACCTCGACGACCCCGAGGCGGTCGTCCGGGTGTCGCCGTCCCGGCTGGAGACGTTCGAGAAGTCCCCGCTCGCCTGGTTCGTCGACACGATGGCGGCCTCGCCGAGCGGCCTCGCCGCCGGCATCGGAACCGTCGTGCACGCCGTGATGGAGGAGGCGAGCACGAGCGAGGACCGCGATCTCAGCGTCGAGCGGCTCTGGCAGGGCATCGAGCGCCGCTGGGACGAGCTGGCGTTCGAGTCGCCGTGGCTGGAGGAGAAGGAGCGGAGACGGACCAGGACGCTCACGGCGGGCGTGTCGGAGTACCTCCGCGACTTCGAGCGCGCCGGCGGCGTGCTGCTCGGCTCGGAGGGAGCTTTCGAGCTGCGACTGGGCCGCGCGCTGGTCCGCGGCACGATCGACCGGGTCGAGCGCACGCCGGACGGCACGGTCGTGATCGTCGACCTCAAGACCGGCAATCGCACGCCATCCGCGGCAGAAGCCGCGGAGCACGCCCAGCTGGGCGCGTACCAGCTGGCCCTGGAGCACGGAGCGGTCGACGAGGCTGCCGACCTGCCGTCCGGCGGGGCCAAGCTGCTGTTCGTCGCCAAGGGGGTCCGGGGGAAGGGCTATCGCGAGGTCGCGCAGGACCGGGTCGACGACGAGGGCCTCGCCCGGCTGCGCGAGCGCGTCGCGCGGGCGGCGGACGGCATGGCGGGAGCGACCTTCGCCGGTGTCGTCGACCTGGGCGAACGCGACCCGCACGGGTCGTACGAGTACCGCATCCATCTGGTGCCTGCGGTGAGCGCGGGAGGGGGAGCATGACGGACGAAGCGACGCACGTCGACGACGGCCTCCTGGAGTGGGCGACCGAACAGGCGGAGCTCGACCTGGTCGAGCAGGCGTTCTCACTGGCCGAGACGGAGCTGGAGCGACCGCGTCCCGCCCGGGCGCTGAGCGCGGTGGAGATCGCGGACGCCCTCCACCTGCCCACCCCGACCCCGCAGCAGCAGGCGGTCATCGAGGCGCCGCTGCGGCCGGCGATCGTGGTGGCGGGGGCCGGGAGCGGCAAGACCGAGACGATGGCCAACCGGGTGGTCTGGCTGCTCGCCAACGGTCACGTGCGGGTGCCCGAGATCCTCGGCCTGACCTTCACCCGCAAGGCGGCGGGCGAGCTCGCCGGCCGCATCCGCACACGCATCGAGCAGCTGGTCGCCTCCGGCGTGACCGAGGTGGAGTTCGACCCATTCGACGCCCCATCGGTCGCCACCTACAACGCGTTCGCGAACGCGATCTTCCGTGAGAACGCCCTGCTGATCGGGCGGGAGCCCGAGTCTGCGGTGCTCAGCGAGGCGTCGGCCTGGCAGCTCGCGCGCCGTCTCGTCGTGGCCAGCACCGACGACCGCCTGGTCGAGCTCGACCGGGGCGTCGAGGCGGTCACGACCGCCGTCGTGACGTTGAGCCGGGCGCTCAGCGAGAACGTCGCCGATCCCGACGAGGTCGAGCGGATGGTCGGGCAGTTCGGCCGCACCGCCGAGCTGCCGACGGGCAACGGCCGGGTGAAGGAGCTGTACGCCTCCGTGCGCTCCGCCGTCGTCGCGGTCGGCTCGCTTCCTCCGCTCCTGGACCTCGCCCGCGCGTTCGCCGAGGAGAAGCGCCGCCGCGGGTTCGTGGAGTACTCCGACCAGGTGGCCCTCGCGCTGGATATCAGCGAGCGCCTCCCTGCCGTCGTGGCCGACTACCGGCGCCGCTACCGGGTGGTGCTGCTCGATGAGTATCAGGACACCTCGGTCGTCCAGACCCGCCTGCTCTCGACGCTGTTCGCCGGGCAGCCGGTGATGGCGGTCGGCGACCCGCACCAGTCCATCTACGGCTGGCGCGGAGCCAGCGCGGCCAACCTCGGCCGGTTCTCCGCCGACTTCACCGGCCGCCGCACCGGGGCGGAGCGCGCAGCGGACGAGTACGCCCTGAGCACCAGCTGGCGTAATCCGACCCGGGTGCTCGACGCGGCGAACACCCTCGTCGAGCCACTGACGGCCGAAGCGCCGGTGCACGTCGAGCGCCTGCAGCCGCGCCCGGGCGCCGACGCCGGAGAGCTGACGGCCGTGTTCGAGCAGACGGTCGCCGACGAAGCCGAGACGGTGGCGCGCTGGTTCGGCGACCGGCTCCGCGAACGCGACGCGGACGGCCTCCCGGCCAGCGCGGCGATGCTCTGCCGGTCGCTGAAGAAGATCGACGTGTTCACGTCCGCGCTCGCCCGCCACGGCATCCCGTATCACGTGCTCGGGCTGGGCGGTCTGCTGGAGCAGCCGGTCATCGCCGACCTGGTGAGCGCCCTGCGGGTCATGCACGATCCCACCGCCGGCTCCGAGCTGATCCGCCTGCTGACCGGCGCGAAGTGGCGCGTCGGCCCGAAGGACATCGCCGTGCTGCGCGACGTGGCGTCCTGGCTCGCCGAGCGCGACCACCGCCATCAGCGACTCGACCCCGAGCTGCGCGACCGGTTGCGCCGCTCCGTCGCGGGGGAGGAGTCGGCCTCCCTCGTGGATGCGCTGGACTTCGTGGTCGAGGCGCCGGACGGGCACGGCCGGCTGGAGGGCTTCAGCCCCGCCGGCCTCGCACGGCTGCGCGACGCGGGCCGTCGGCTCGACCATCTGCGGTCCCGTGTCGGGCTCGACCTGCTCGACCTGGTCACGCTGGTGCAGCAGGAGCTGCTGCTCGACATCGAGGTCGCGGCCAACGAGACGGCCCAGCTCGGTCAGGCGAGCCTCGACGCCTTCGCCGAGCAGGTGGCCTCGTACCTCGCCGCGGACGACCAGGCGACCCTCGGGTCGTTCCTGTCGTGGCTCGCCGAGGCGGAACAGCGCGACAACCTGGCACCGCGCAGCGAGGAGCCGGAGCCCGGCACGGTGCAGATCCTCACCATCCACGGGGCGAAGGGCCTCGAGTGGGATGTCGTGGCGGTGCCGCGCCTGGTCGACGGAGAACTCCCGGGGCCGCCGCAGAGCAGGAAGGGCTGGCTGGCGTTCGGGCAGCTGCCGAACGAGTTCCGCGGCGATTCGGCCGAACTGCCGGTGATCGCCTGGCGCACCGCAGAGACCCAGAAGGACGTCAACGACTCCATCGCAGCGTTCGAAGAGGAGAACCTCGCCCGGCACCTCGACGAGCAGCGCCGCCTGATCTACGTCGCGGTGACCCGCGCGCGGCAGCGCCTGCTGCTGTCCGGCTCCTACTGGTCGACCCAGACCAAGCCCCGTGGCCCCGGATCGTACCTGCTCGAACTCCAGGAGGCCGGACTGCTGCCGGCCGACGCCTTCCCCGACTGCGACGAGCCGGACGAGAACCCGTTCGCGCTCAGCGCATCCACCGTCACCTGGCCGCTGGAGCCGCTCGGCGCCCGCCGCACGCGCGTCGAAGCGGCGGCGGAGGCCGTCCGCCGCGCACGCGAGCGCGGCGCGGGCGACGGTGGGGTCTACGCGCGCGACCTCGACCTGCTGCTCGCCGAGCGCGCCCGGCGCGCGGAAGAGGCCGGCCTGGTGGAGCTGCCCGCGCGCATCCCCGCGTCGCGGTTCAAGGACTACGTGACCGATCCGGCGTCGGTGGCCGCGACCCTGCGCCGGCCGATGCCGGAGCGCCCGTACCGCCAGACCCGCCTGGGCACCCTGTTCCACCGCTGGGTGGAGGAGCGCTTCGGAACGGTGGCCGGCGCGACGGACGTGCTCGACGCCCACGTCGCCGAGCTGGACGACCTCGCGGGCGACGTGCTCGACGCCGAGCGCTTCGAGGAGCTCCGGGCGACGTTCGAGGCCAGCCAGTGGGCCGGGCGCCGCCCGTCGGAGGTCGAGCTGGAGATCCACATCACCCTCGCGGGGCAGGTGGTCGTCTGCAAGCTGGACGCGGTCTACCCGGTGGAGGACGGCATCCACGACGTCCAGATCGTCGACTGGAAGACCGGCAAGGCGCCGCGGGACGCCGACGACCTCGAGCGGAAGCAGCTGCAGCTCGCGCTCTACCGGCTGGCGTACGCCCGGTACGCCGGGATCGACCCGGAGCGGATCGACGCCGTCTTCTACTTCGTGGCGGACGACACGGTCGTGCGACCGGAGCGGCTCTACGCGGAGGAGGAGCTGACGTCGCTCTGGTCGTCGGCCACCGGCTTCATCCCGCCGGAGCGTCCGTAGCCTCCCGCGTCCGTCCGGTCGCCCGGGGTGCGGTCGAGCATCGCCTCGACGTCGCCGACCGCCAGGATGGGACCGGTGGCCGTCGAGAGCGGGTTCATCGAGTTGCTGCGCACGCGGTCCACGAGCCCGTCGAGCATCTCCACGGCGTCGTCGACGATCGTCTGGTCGCGGACCTCGCGGCCGTGGAGCAGCCACCTGGCGACCTCGAGCTCGGCGTACAGCATGGCGCGCTGCGTGAACTGGCGGTCGGTGGCGACCTGCCGGGTCGACGCGTAGGCGCCGAGGGCGCCGTCGGTCGCGTCGGGGTTCATCGCCAGCAGCCAGTGCAGGTCGCGGGCCGGGTCGCCGACCCGCAGCGCCGACCAGCCGAGCACCGCCGTGACGACGTCGTCCTCGACCAGGAAGGAGTCGGCCGTGAGGGAGCCGTTGATGACGGTCGGCTGGAACTGCCAGATCGAGTGGTCGGCCGCCGCATCCCGCCACCGGTCGCGCAGGGCGACCGGGAGGAGACCGGTGGATGCGGCCGACTCGATCACCGAGCCGGCCGCGGTGAGGCACTCGGCCGACGACATCACGGGAAGCCCGGCCTCACCGACGAAGGCGGTGGGGAGCGCGTGGATGGCCGCGATCGCGTGCCCGATGGACCCGGCCAGGCCGTCGCCCGGCGGGACGTCCTCGACCGCGATGTGCTCGCCGGGGAGGAAGTCGTAGACGACGGCGCGCGTACCGGCCACCGGTGCCTGGCCGAGGTAGCGGGGGACCTCGAACGGCAGACGGCTGCGGATGCCGGTCGTGAGAGCGCGCAGCGCGACGAGGTCGGCGCTCTGCTCGGTCTCCGCGATCTGGTTCGTCGGAACCCGCACGATGACGGTGGAGCCGTCCCGCGTCGTCAGCAGCGCCGAGTCGAACTCGCCTGCACCGCTCCGGGTGTAGCTGCGGGCGCCGGAGACGTCGAGGTCGGGGACGGCCGAGGTGGCCAGCGCGGCTAGAGTGAGATGGGATCTGGCCATGCACCTAGGCTAATTGGACCTCCCTGCGACGGCCGTCCGCCACGCCCCGAAAGGACCTCGATGTCGTCCGCCCCGACTCCCGCCCTTCCCCTCGCCGCTCTGCCCCTCTCGCGGCACGCGACCGACCGCGACCACGCCGCGCGCTCGCGTCCGGCGCTGTTCGACGAGCTCTGGGAGGAGCCGACGACGCGGGTGCTGGCGCTGTGGAAGGGGCGGGCGCTGCTCACCGCGGAGAGCGTGGCGGCCGCGACCCCCGCAGCCGACGGCTGGTCGGCTCCGGACGCCGGTCCGGCCGAGCTGGAGCTGCTCCCGGTGGACCGGGTCACTTCCGCGCTCATCCGGGTGTACCTCGGCCGCACGACGGTCGCCTCGGCGGCCGAGCCGGCAGGCACGGCCGTCGTTCTGCAGGTGCTGACCGACGCCGCGGCCCAGGAACTGGAGCCGGACGAGGCGCGCTGGGGCAACCTCCGGACGGTCGCGACGGCGCTGAGCGACCGCGACGCGGGCCTCTTCACCGAGGCGCTCGCGATGGCGAACTGGCACGCGACCCACACGCACTGCCCGCGCTGCGGATCGCCGACGGTGGTGGAGCAGGCCGGCTGGGTGCGGCGCTGCCTGGAGGACGGCTCCGAGGTGTTCCCGCGCACCGACCCGGCGGTCATCGTGACGGTGCTGGATGCGGACGACCGCCTGCTCCTCGGCTCCAACGCGATGTGGGAGAACTCCCGCTACTCGCTGCTCGCCGGCTTCGTCGAGCCGGGCGAGTCGTTCGAGGCGGCGGTGGAGCGCGAGATGTTCGAGGAGGCGGGGGTCCGGGTCGTCGACGCCCGCTATAAGGGGTCGCAGCCCTGGCCGTTCCCGGCGTCGGTCATGGTCGGTATGACGGCGCGGCTGGCGGACGACCAGGCCGCGGGAGCCCTCGACCCGGACGGCGAGGAGATCCTCGACCTCCGCTGGTTCACCCGGGAGGAGCTGTGGGCGGCGCGCGAGCAGATCATCCTGCCGGGGCGGTCGTCCATCGCGCGCGCCCTGATCGAGGACTGGTACGGCGGCCCGCTCGACGAGCCGCCGGCGCCGTGAGCACCGCGCTCTCCGGCCCGGACGCCCTGCTGGCCGGGCTGGATGCGCAGCAGCGGGTGGCGGCGGAGGCCCTGTTCGGCCCGGTGTGCATCCTCGCCGGAGCCGGCACGGGGAAGACCCGGGCGATCACGCACCGCATCGCCTACGGTGTCGCCTCCGGGGCCTATGCGCCCGGGCGCGTGATGGCGTTGACGTTCACCGCGCGCGCTGCCGCCGAGCTCCGGGGCCGGCTGCGGCAGCTCGGCGCCGGGGGAGTGGCCGCGCGCACCTTCCATTCGGCGGCGCTCGCGCAGCTGAACTACTTCTGGCCCCAGGTCGTCGGAGGCCAGCTGCCCTCCGTGCTCGACGGCAAGGGGCGCATCCTCGGTCATGCCGCCGAGCGGCTGCGGCTGAGGGTCGACACGCCCACGCTGCGCGACGTCGCCGCGGAGATCGAGTGGCGCAAGGTGTCCGGCCTGAGCATCGAGCAGTACACGTCCGCCGGACGGCCGACACCGGGGTCGTTGACGGCCGACCAGGTCGCCGCTCTGCTGCAGTCGTACGAGGACCTCAAGGACGAGCGCAAGCAGATCGACTTCGAGGATGTGCTGCTCGCCTGCGCCGGGATGATCGAGTCGGAGCCGTCGGTCGCCCTCCAGGTGCGCGAGCAGTACCGCTTCTTCGTGGTCGACGAGTTCCAGGACGTCTCCCCGCTGCAGCATCAGCTGCTCAGCCTGTGGCTGGGCACCCGGCGGGATCTGTGCGTGGTCGGCGACGCGAGCCAGACGATCTACTCGTTCGCGGGCGCGCGCAGCGAGTATCTGCTCGGCTTCGAGAGGGAGCATCCGGGCGCCACCGTCGTCCGGCTGGAGCAGAACTACCGATCCACCCCCGCCGTCATCGACACGGCGAACCGGCTGATGCGCGGCCGGTCGGGCGCACTCACCCTGCGCCCGGCCGAGGTCGCGGGCGGCACGCCGGCCGGCGAACCCGTCACCGAGCCCGCCGCCTTCGAGGACGACCGGGCCGAGGCCCGCGCCGTCGCCGCACGCATCGCCGCGGAGCTGGCCGCCGGCGCCCGGCCGGAACACATCGCCGTGCTGTACCGCGTCAACGTGCAGGCGGCCGTGCTCGAGCAGGCGCTCGGCGATCTGGGCATCAGCTACCAGATCCGCGGATCGAAGCGGTTCTTCGACCTTCCGGAGGTGCGCCAGGCCGTCATGTCGCTGCGCGCCGCCAGCCTCGCGGCCACCGATGACCCGCTGTTCAAGTCGGTCAGCGACGTGCTGCGCTCGCTCGGCTGGTCGGTGCAGCCGCCCGAGGCGCGCGGTGCGGTCCGCGAGCGCTGGGAGTCGCTGAACGCCATCATGGGCCTGGTGGACGAGCAGCCTCCCGGGCAGACCCTGCGCGGGTTCACCGACGAGCTGCTCGCCCGGCAGGCCGGTCAGCACGAGCCGACCATGTCGGCGGTGACCCTGGCCACCCTGCATGCGGCGAAGGGCCTGGAATGGCCGTCGGTCTACCTGATCGGACTCAGCGAGGGACTCGTCCCGATCAGCTACGCGAGCACGTTCGAGCAGATCGACGAGGAGCGCCGCCTGCTCTACGTCGGCATCACCCGGGCGCGGCGCTCCCTGCACCTCAGCTGGGCGGCGCGCGGAAACCAGCCGGGCCGCCCGTCGCTTCGGCAGCCCTCGCGCTTCCTGGCGGAGCTGCGCCCCGCCGCCGTCACGGCGGAAGGCCGAGACACCCGCAGCCGGGGTGCGGATCCCACGCGCCGCTGACCCAGTCTGCGCTGCCTGAGGGCAGCCGCCAGCTCGCCCCGGCAGGCGGCGACGGCGCGGTCCGTCCGCGCGCCGAGGCGATGCCTGCCAGCACCAGGGTGGCCGCCCGGGCGGCGACGAGGGCGGACACGATCGCGTCCTCGCCGCGTGGCGGCAGCGTGTGCAGCTGGGTGGCCATCGCCGGCCAGGCCGGGTCGGCGTCGGTGCGGTGCAGGTCGACGCAGCGCAGGCACGGGCCGGCGCCGGGACGCACGAACGGTCCGACCGTGATCCCGGCATCGCCGAACACGACCGGCAGGTGCGGGATGTCGCGGCGGAGCCAGCGCGCAGACCGCTGCGGTTCGATCGCGTACGAGCCGAGGACGACCGCGGCCTCTGCGCGATCGACGACCGGGTCGTCCCAGGCGAGGCCGCCGCGCACCTCGGCGCCCGCATCGGCCAGCATGCGGGCGAGGGCCGTCGCCGTCGGTCCGGCCGCGTCGAGCACGACGAGGGGCGGCGCGCCCCGATCACGCTCCTCCGCTGTCTGCGACCCGCGCGGCCGGCCGAGCACAGGTGCGACGCGCTCCAACAGCCTCGCCACCGCTCCCGGCGGCGCGCCGGCCCGCTCCGCGAGCAGCTGCAGGCCCTCCCGGGTGATCCCGCAGACCAGCGCGGCGATCATCCGCTCCTCTGCCGCGCTGATCCCGTCGAGCACGAGCACGGGGCGCTCCACCCCGAACTGGAGGCTGTCCGGAGTGCGCCAGACGCGTTGGATGCGGGGGTCGAGTGCGAGTGTCATCCCCGCATCCTGCCGGACGCCGATGTCGTGTCAGCGGTTGTCCACAGCCGCCGACGACGAGCCCCGGTCATCCACAGGTCAGCCCTCGGTCGGCCGCTCCCGGTCGTCGCGGAGGAGGTCCTCGATGGCCTGGTCGAGCGCGTCCTGCTCGGGCTGCTGACCGGTCGCGGTCGCGGTGAGGCGCGCGACCAGCGCGGACGGGTCGTCGAGGTCCGACGACTGCGGAAGCAGGTCGGGATGCGACCACAGGTCGTCGCGGGCGTCCATGCCGACCGCATCGGTCACGGCCTGCCACATCGCGGCGGCGTCGCGCAGCCGGCGCGGGCGCAGCTCCAGGCCGACGAGTGTCGAGAAGGCCGACTCCGCCGGTCCGCCCGACGCGCGGCGACGGCGGACCGTCTCGGCGATCGCGTCCGCGCGGGGGAGCAGCCGCGTCGCATTGGCGGTGACGACGTCCACCCAGCCCTCGACCAGCGCGAGCACGGTCTCGAGGCGCGCGAGCGCCTCCTGCTGCTCCTCCGTGCGCGGCGGGATCAGCCGGCCGCTGACCATCGCCTCGCGCAGCTCGTCGGGGTTCGACGGGTCGAAGTTCTCGGCCAGCGACTCCAGAGCGTCGGTGTCGATGGTGATGCCCTTGGCGAACGCGGTGATCTGCGTGATCAGCTGCAGGCGCAGCCACTTGGCGTGCCGGAACAGCCGGGCGTGCGCGAGCTCGCGCACCGCCAGGTACAGCTGGATCTGGTCGTCGGGGATGTCGAGGCCGTCGCCGAACTCCGCCACGTTCTGGGGGAGCAGCGCGGCCGTGCCGTCGGGCAGCAGCGGGATGCCGATGTCGCCTCCGGAGACGACCTCCTTGGAGAGCTGGCCGACCACCTGACCGAGCTGCATGGCGAACAGCGCGCCGCCGATGGAGCGCATGACCTGTCCGGCGTTCGCCAGCATGGCCTGCATCTCCTCCGGCGCCTGCTCGGCGAGCACGCGGGTGAGCGCGTCCGAGATGCTGAGCGCGACCGGCTCGGCCAGCTGGGTCCAGAGCGGCATCGTCTGCCGCGCCCACTCCGCGCGCCCGATCAGTTCGGGCGTCGCGCTGAGACCGGCGACGCCGGTCGCCTGGTCGAGCCAGAGGGCGGCGACGTGGAAGGCCTGGTCGAGGGAGGCGCGCTCGGCGGGAGTGACCGCGTGAGCGCCCTCGGCGGCGAGCTGGCGCGCCTGCTGCTCGGCGATGTCCCAGTTGATGCCGCCGCCCGGATTCATCAGCGCGTTCTGCAGCTGTCCGAGCAGGGCCTGGATGCTGGCGGGGTCGTTCGGGAGGCCCGCTGCGCCGGCGAGGCGGCTCGGGTCGATCGATGCGCCGTTCCCCGACAGGAACTGGTTCAGCATGTCGCGGAACTCGTCGTCGTCCCGCTCCTCGTTCTGGTCGTCGGCCATCGTCGTTCCCTACTCCTCGAAGTGTGCCGGCCGTCCGGTGAGCAGCCGTCGGGCTCGGCTTCAGGCTTGTCATCTACGCTAGCCGCTGGCGCCGGGGTGCCGGGTGGGAATTGCCCTATGCTCGCATCCGGACCGTGCGCCTGTGGCGAACACGACCGGAAGGGCGTTCGCCGCCGCCGGACCACCTGACGAGAGGACGCCCCCGTGACGCTGTTCAGCGACGAGGACCCGACGCTGCCCGCCGAGGAGCGCGCCCGCGTCGCACCGCCCCGCCGCGTCATCGTCGGATGGGTCGCCATCGCCATCGCCGTCGTCCTCGCGCTGGTGCTCGCGCTCGTTCCTGCGCCGTTCGTCATCGAGCAGCCCGGACCCGTCTACAACACGCTCGGAACCGACGAGCAGGTGGGCGCGAAGGGCAGCGGGGACGCCAAGGAGCTCATCAGCATCCCGGACAAGAAGACGTACCCCACCTCCGGCTCGCTCGATCTGCTCACCGTCTCGGTCGTCGGCAACCCGGAGCAGCGCCCGTCGTGGCTCGAGATCGCCGGCGCCTGGTTCCAGCCGAGCAAGGCCGTGCTGCCCTTGGAGTCCGTGTTCCCGCCCGGCACGACCACCGAGCAGTCGAACGCCGAGAACGCCGCGCTCATGGTCGACTCGCAGCAGGATGCTATTGCAGCGGCGCTCAACGAGCTCGGCTACACCTTCCCCGAGAGCGTTGCCGTGAAGCAGCTGATCAAGGACACTCCGGCCGCCGGGGTCCTGAAGGTGGGGGACGAGATCGTCTCCGTCAACGGGGAGAAGATCTCCAGCGTCGACGAGCTCCGCGCCGCGGTGAAGAAGAACGGGACGTCCAAGCCCGCCGAGCTCGGGATCGTGCGCGACGGCGCGGCGATGACGGTCTCGATCACCCCGACCGAGTCGCAGGGTCAGGTCGTCCTCGGCATCGGCGCCGGGATGGACTACACCTTCCCGTTCGACGTGAAGATCCAGCTCAACGATGTGGGCGGCCCGAGCGCCGGCCAGATGTTCGCGCTCGGGATCATCGACAAGCTGACTCCCGGCCCTCTCAACGGCGGCAAGCGCATCGCCGGGACGGGAACGATCGACAACACGGGCGAGATCGGCCCGATCGGCGGGATCCGGCAGAAGATGTACGCCGCGCGCGACGACGGGAAGGCCGACTACTTCCTCGCGCCCGCCGCGAACTGCGACGAGGTCAGCGGCCATATTCCGGCCGGACTGCGTGTATTCGCCGTGAAGACGCTGGACGACTCGCTCAAAGTGCTGAAGGCCGTGCGCGACGGATCGAGCATGTCCGGCCTCGCCACCTGCCCCGCCCGGTGAGCGCACGGTCGCGTAGCAGCGTTCTCCAAGCGTCTCTTGCCTAGGATGGGTGACATCCCCGCCACGCGAGACCAAGAAGGCCATACGTGAGTTCAACAGCAGCAGCTCGACCCGCAGGCCGCCGACGCGCGGCCATCTGGATCACTCTCGGGGTGATCGTCGCGGTGGTCATCCTGTTCTTCGTCTTCGCCGGGCTGTACGCCGACATCCTCTGGTACGACCAGGTCGGCTACCTCCAGGTGCTCACCACCCAGTGGTTCGCGGGCATCGCCATGTTCTTCATCGGCTTCTTCGGGATGGCGCTTCCGCTCTGGCTGTCCATCCAGCTCGCCTACCGGCTGCGGCCGGTCTACGCCAAGCTCAACTCGCAGCTCGACCGCTATCAGCAGGTCATCGAGCCGCTGCGTCGTCTCGCGATGTACGGCATCCCGATCGTCTTCGGCATCTTCGCCGGGGTCTCGACGGCAAGCCGCTGGCAGACGGCTGCGCTCTGGCTGAACGGCACCTCCTACGGCAAGACCGATCCGCTGTTCCATCTCGACATCGGCTTCTACCTCTTCGCGCTGCCGTTCTACCGCAGCGCGGTCGGCTTCGCGTCGGCGGTCGTCTTGATCTCCCTGCTGGCGACGCTCGCCACGACCTACCTGTACGGCTCGATCCGGGTCAGCGGCCGCGAGGTGCGCATCTCGCGTGCGGCGCGCGTCCAGATCTCGGTGATCGCCGCGCTGTACCTCCTCCTGCAGGGCATCAGCATCTGGCTCGACCGCTACGCCACGGTGACCGACTCCAATGTCAACGACATGATCAACGGCGCGGCGTACACCGATGTGAACGCCACGATCCCCGGGCGCGCGATCCTCGCGGGCGCGGCGGTCTTCGTCGCCATCCTGTTCGTGCTGACCGCCTTCATCGGCCGCTGGCGCTTCCCGATGGTCGGTACCGCGCTTCTCATCGTCGCCGCTCTGGTGGTCGGCGCGATCGTGCCATGGGTGGTCCAGCGGTTCCAGGTCGACCCCAGCCAGAAGACGCTGGAGTCGCCGTACGTCCAGAAGGGGATCGACTACACCCGTGAGGCCTACGGGCTCGGCGACATCAAGACCATCCCGTACAACGCCACGACCACGGCCGAGCAGGGTGCCCTCCGGCAGGACGCGCAGACGACCGCGCAGATCCGCATCCTCGACCCTGCCGTCGTCAGTCCGTCCTTCCGTCAGCTGCAGCAGTTCCGGCAGTACTACGCGTTCCCCGAGAAGCTGAACGTCGACCGCTACGAGGTCAACGGAACACAGCAGGATGCGGTCGTCGCCGTGCGCGAACTGCAGCAGTCGGGCCTCGGCGGCACCCGGAACTGGTACAACGACACGATCGTCTACACGCACGGCTACGGCCTGGTCGCCGCCTACGGCAACCAGCGCTCTCCCGACGGCCAGCCGGTCTTCATGGAGTCCGGCATCCCGTCGTCGGGGACGCTGGGCACCTATCAGCCGCGCATCTACTTCGGCGAGCAGTCGCCCACCTACTCGATCGTCGGCGGTCCGAAGAGCGGGAAGCCGGTCGAGCTGGACTACCCCGGCGGCGCCGACGGCGCCCAGCAGACCTACACGACCTTCGACGGCAACGGCGGTCCGAAGCTGGACAACATCTTCAAGCGGCTCGTGTACGCGCTGAAGTTCCAGGACGAGCAGATCGTTCTCTCGGACGCGGTCAACAACGACTCGCAGATCCTGTACGACCGCGATCCGATCAAGCGTGTGCAGAAGGTCGCGCCCTATCTGACCCTGGATTCGCAGGCGTATCCCGCCGTGGTGGACGGTCGCGTCAAGTGGATCGTCGACGGCTACACGACGAGCGATCAGTTCCCGTACTCGCACGTCGGCAGCCTCAGCGACGCGACGGCGGACAAGGACACCCCGAAGCCGGCGTACGCGTTCGACGACATCAACTACATCCGCAACTCCGTGAAGGCGACGGTCGACGCGTACGACGGCTCCGTGACGCTGTACGCGTGGGACACCAGCGACCCGGTGCTCAAGACCTGGGAGAAGGTCTTCCCGACCACGGTCAAGCCGGTGAGCGACATGAGCGCGCAGCTGATGAGCCACGTGCGCTATCCGTCCGATCTGTTCAAGGTGCAGCGGTCCGTGCTCGGCCAATACCACGTGGACGACGCGGGCTCGTTCTACTCCCGGGAGGATGCGTGGACGACGCCGAACGATCCGACCTCGCCCTCGAGCAATCCCGCGCTGCAGCCCCCGTACTATCTGACGCTGAAGATGCCCGGCCAGGATGCCCCCGCGTTCTCGCTCTACTCCACATTCATCCCGGCAGGGACGAGCGAGTCCAGCCGCTCGGTCCTGAAGGGCTATCTGGCGGTGGATGCGGATGCCGGCGACACCAAGGGAAAGGTCGCGTCGGGGTACGGAAAGCTGAGACTCCTGCAGCTTCCCTCCGGTGACAGCATCCCCGGGCCCGGGCAGATGCAGAACCAGTTCGATTCCGATCCGACGGTCTCGCAGCAGCTGAACCTGCTGCGGCAGGGAAAGTCCGAGGTCATCAACGGCAACCTGCTGACGCTTCCTGTCGGCGGCGGTCTGCTCTATGTGCAGCCGGTCTACGTCCGCTCGTCGGGGGAGACCAGCTATCCGCTGCTGCAGAAGGTCCTCGTGGCGTTCGGCGACAAGATCGAGTTCGAGGACACCCTCGATCAGGCGCTGGACGCCCTGTTCGGCGGCGATTCGGGTGCCTCGGCCGGTGACAACAACGTGCCGACGCAGGGTACGACCGGCGGTGGCACCACCGGCGGCGGCGAGCAGACCGGGGGAGGGACCGGCGGCTCCGCGGCCGGCAATACGGCCCTGCAGGAGGCGCTGCAGCGCGCGAACCAGGCGCTCAGCGACAGCCAGGCGGCTCTCAAGTCCGGCGACTGGACCGCATACGGCGATGCCCAGAAGCGTCTGCAGCAGGCGATCTCCGACGCCGTCGCGGCGGAGGGGCAGCCCGCCGCCAAGTAGTCCGCCGCAGCGAACGGCTGAGACGGCCCGCGCGTTCTCGCGCGGGCCGTCTCGCGTTCCGTGACCGACCCGTGTGGATACGGAACGTCGGAGCTCCGCACCCCGCTGTCGGCGATCCGAGCCGCCGTATGCTCGGCCGCCGTGCGAAGTGCGGAATCCGACAGGACGAATGCCGCAAACTCTTGCGCCGACTTTGATTGTCAGCTTTACTAACAAACATGTCGATCGACCTGGCCAAGCGCACCGCCGCCGCCGATCGGGGTGCGCCGTCCGACCACGGACTCGTCCCCGGCCGGGCCCTCCGCCCGCGGACGAAGGTGCTGCCGGAGCACGCGCGCGGCCACAACCGCTCGCTCGTGCTGCAGTCGCTGTACCGCTCCGGCCGGGTCAGCCGGGCCGATCTCGCCCGGACGACCGGCCTCACCCGCGTCACGGTCTCAGACCTCGTGGGGGAGCTGATCGCCGAGGGGCTCGTGGTGGAGCTCGGCCAGCGCGACGACGCCCGGCCGGGAAAGCCCGCCGTCCTCCTCGACGTGAACCGCGGCGCGACCCAGATCATCGGCGTCGACCTCAGCGAGCACGCCGTCTTCCGTGGCGCCGTCCTCGACATGGACGGCCGCATCCTGCAGACCGCGGAGGTCGAGCTCGCCGGGAGCCGCGGGGAGGAAGCGACCGCCAAGGTGCTCGCCCTCGTCGACCGTCTCGTCGCGGCGACCACGGCGCCCGTGCTCGGTATCGGCATCGGGTCGCCCGGCATCGTCGAGGCCGACGGGGTCGTGGCGACCGCCCCGAACCTCGGCTGGGTCGACGAGCCGCTGCAGCACCGGATCGCCGAGCGCACCGGACTCCCGGTCTTCGTCGCGAACGACGCGAACGTCGCCGTCCTGGCCGAGCACGGCTTCGCCGACGCACAGGGCGACATGATGCTCGTCAAGGTCGGCCACGGTGTCGGCTCCGGCCTGCTGGTCGCGGGCGCGCTGGTCTTCGGCAGCCGCTTCGCCGCCGGCGAGATCGGCCAGGTCATGGTCGGCACGGATGCCGGGCCGGAAGCGCCGTACGACCGCGAGCGCTGCCTGGAGGCGTGGCTGGCCGTTCCGCGGCTGGAGTCGCGCGTGGCCGCCGCCGAAGCCGTCGGGGCGCCGACGGAGCCGGTGCTGCGGGAGGCCGGCCAGCGCCTCGGCGTCGCCCTCGCGCCCATCGTCGGAGCGCTGAACCTGTCGGAGGTCGTCCTCGCCGGCCCGGAGGAGCTGCTCGACGGGGTGCTCCTGGACGCGGTGCGCGAGACCCTCCGCAACCGCACGATGGCGGGCTTCCACTCCGGCGTCACGGTCCGGATGACGAGTCAGGGTCGCGACATCGTGCTGCGCGGGTGCGTCGTCATGGTGCTGTCCGCGCAGCTGGGGGTGTCGTGATGACGCTGCTCGCCGACACGGACCTCGACGTCGATGCCGCACTGTCGTTCCGGTTCGCTCCCGCAGTGCAGGACAGGCTCGCCGCGTTCCGGGGGCGGTGCACCGTCGTCCGGCTGGCGACGCTCGACAACGAGGTGCTGGGCGTTCCACGGTGGTACACGCTCCAGGAGGCGTGGGCCGAGCCGGGGAGCGCCACCGCGGCATCCTGGTCGGGCAACCCGGTCGTCGCGGTCGGGCCGTCGGACGATCCCGAGCTGGTGCTGGCCACGGGGACGCCCGTCGTGGTGGTCGGCGCGGACAACGCGGCCGCCCGGTGGACCCGGCAGGTCGTGGATGCGGTGCGGGCGACGTGCCGTTCGGTGCTCGTGGTGGACATGGGCGGGCGTCCCGATCCCTCGTACGCCGACATCGCGACGTACGGATTCGACCGCCGTCACGGCGCCGCGCTGCTCGGACTGCTGACCGGCCGCTGACCTGCCGGTGATCCCGTCAGCGCGCCCAGCTGACCCCGAGCGCCGACTTCAGCGCGTACTGCGCCGCCCCGCGGTAGGGGTGCTCTTGCGGAACCCGGGCGTACCGGAAGCTGAGCGGCATGGCCGCCTTGACGGGATGCCGGGCCGCCTCGGCGCGCAGGTGGCCGATGAACTCCGGCCCGAGGCGAGGCGCAGCACCGCCGAGCACGATGTTCGGGACGTCGAGCGCCGCGGCGACGAGCAGGAGGGCGCGGGCGAGCACGCGCGCGCCGTCCGCGATCCGTTCCCGTGAGTCCGGAGCGGCGGCGAGGGCGGCGAGGTCGAGGGCCTCGAGGTCGGTGCCGTGGGGGAGTCCGAGCAGACTGGTCACCGAGACGACCTCCTCGAGGCAGCCGCGGTTGCCGCAGGCGCAGAGCGGCGCTTCCGGCCCGAACAGCACGGGCACGTGGCCGATCTCGCCGGCGCGGTGGGCGGCGCCGCTGACGACCTCGCCGTCGATGATGACGGCCGCACCCACTCCGGTGCTCAGTGAGACGAACAACTGGTTCGCCCCGAAATCGTCCGACGTGATCGCGTCGGCGATCGCCTCCGCGTCGGCGTCGTTGATGAGGTGGATGGGCGCATCGACGATCCCGGAGAGCTCGCGTGCCAGGTCGACATCCGTCCATCCCAGCTGCACCGACTCGCGGATCAGCGTGCCGTCGGCGATGCCGGGGACCTGGACCCCGACCGCCACGATCCGTGCCGAGGTGGAGGCGACCAGCCGTCGCGCGACGGAGCGCACGTCCTCGAGGGACCCGGGGGTCGCCGCGCGGTGCGTGAGCGTGGCGAGCTCGTCGCCCAGCAGGTCGACGACCGCGCCGCGGACGAGTCCCGGCTGCACGAGCAGGGCGAGCAGGACGTGATTCTCGGCGGCGATGCGGAGGGTGGTCGCGCGCTTTCCCCCGGTGCTCTCGGCGAGCTGCCCTTCGATCACGAGTCCGTCGGCGATGAGCCCGGCGAGCAGGGAGGAGACGGTCGCACTGGTCAGGCCGGTGCGTCGAGCGATCGCCGCCCGGGTCGCCGTGCCGTTCCCCGACAGCACGAGTTGCAGGGCGGTGGTGAGATTCCGCTCGCGGACGGCGGCCTGCGTCGCCTTGCCGTGCTCCTCTGCCACTGTTCTCCCCGCCGTGTCGTTGCGTCACGACACTAGCGAATCCACGATTCCCCCGTTCACCCCGCGGGGCTATCCTGGCGGCGCCCGCGTCCGGCGACGACCGCGTGGGCGAGGGGATGGGGGACGAGATGGACATCCTGAGCGCCGACAGCAGCTTCGCGAGCCTGTCGACAGCGGATCTGCTCGAGGCACGCGACCTCTACCACTGGCATCTCCTCAACAAGAAGAATGTGGTGGGCACCGCCGTCGGGCTCTCCCTGATCCGGAAGAGCGATCCGTGGCCGGTCGGCGAGCGGCCGGACGCCGGAGGAGGCGTCCGCGCAGCGACGCGGGCGCCGGTGCGCGGCGAGCGCACCTTCGACAACTCCGAGGTGCGGGACTACTCGCGCCCGTGCATCCTGGTGCTGGTCGACGCGTGGATCCCCGCGGACCGCTTCGGCTCCGGTGCGGAGCAGGAGTCGCCGGAAGAGCTGGTGCCGAGCACGCTGTACCTTCCCGACGGGCGCACGGTCCCCGTCTGCGTGGTCAAGGTGACGCCCTCCGCCCCCGACGCCTCCGTTCTTCCGCCGCGCACCTGGCCGGCGTCGCGCATCGGGGGTGGCTTCCCGCTCGTCAGCGAGAGCCAGGGCGTGCAGAACCTGGGCAGTGTCGGCACCCTCGTGACGGACGGGCACACCGTGTTCGCGCTGACGAGCCGTCACGTGACCGGGCCGGCGGGGAGCCCTGTCTCGAGCTTCCTCGGCGGATCGCTCTCCGTGGTGGGCCGGGCGAGTGCGCGCCACCTCACCCGACGGCCGTTCGCCGAGGTGTACCCGCAGTTCTCCGGCCGCCGCACCTTCGCGACGCTCGACGTCGGCCTGGTCGAGGTGGACGACGTCACGGCCTGGACGTCGCAAGGCTACGGACTCCCGGCGGCGGGCGCGCTCGCCGACCTCAACGAGCTGAACATCGGCGTCCGGCTCATCGGTGCGCGCGTTCGGGCCTTCGGAGCCGCCTCGGGCGAGCTGCACGGCCGTATCGCGGCGCTCTTCTACCGCTATCGCAGCCGCGGGGGCTTCGACGACGTGACCGACGTCCTGATCGCGCCGGACCCCGAGGCGGCCGGGGATGCGGATCCGGGCGCGGGGGAGTCGCGCCCGGGCGATTCCGGCACGGTGTGGTACCTGGTTCCGGCCGGCGACGGCCCGCTCCGCCCGATCGCGGTGCAGTGGGGCGGGCAGGGCTTCCTGGGCGCGTCGGGGGCGGGCTTCGACTTCTCGCTCGCCACCAGTTTGAGCGCCATCCTGCGCCTGCTGGATGTGGAACTGGTCGTCGACTACAACACCGGCCCCCAGCCCTACTGGGGGAAGACCGGTCACTACACGATCGCGACCTTCGCCTGCGAGCGGGCGACGGATGCGAAGCTCCGGACACTGCTGACCGCCAACACGGACAGGATCAGCTTCAGCCTCGCGGGCCTCGGGCACGGCACCATCGACACGACGACCGTCCAGGCCAAGAGGAACGGCGGCTTCGTCCCGCTCGCCGACGTGCCGGACCTGGTCTGGAAGAACCTGCCGGGCGCGGTGAAGGGCGGCCGCGACACCGCGTTCCGCACCGGGCCGGAGCATCCGAACCACTTCGCCGACATCGATCAGCTCCTCGACGGGACGACGCTCCGGGCGCGCTGCGTCGACGATCCGGCGAACGTCTCCGTTCCGGTGTGGCAGGACTACTACACGCGACTCGGGCACACCGAGCCCGACAAGCGGGGGCTGCTGCCGTTCCGCGTCCAGCAGTTCTTCGACGAGCTGGTCGCGGCGGTGCGGGCGAAGGACGTCGTCCGGTACGTCGCCGCCGCTGGTCTCGTCGCGCACTACGTCGGCGACGCCTGCCAGCCGCTCCACGGCTCGTTCCTCGCCGACGGCCTCGAGGACGGCACGGGGAAGGGCGTCCACTCCGCCTACGAGTCCACGATGATCGACCGCCACGACGTCGAGATCGTGTCGGGGATCGCTCACGCGCTCGACGGAGTTGCCCTGCCGCCGCTGGTGACCTCCGGTACTGAGGCGGCGGTCGCCGTCGTCCGGCTCATGGACCGGTCGGCGACGGCCATCGATCCGCGCGCCCTCGTCAGCGCGTACGCCGCCGTCGCGACGAAGCCCGGCGACTCGACGGTCCGGGTCACGGACGCGCTGTGGACCGCGTTCGGCCCGCAGACGATCGGTGTACTCGCCGACGGAGCGCTCGCCCTCGCGATGCTCTGGCAGAGCGCCTGGAAGGCGGCGGCAGGGGATGCCGCGTTCTCCTCCGGTGCCCTGGCCGCGGTCGACACGGCGGCGCTCCAGGCGTTGTACGAGGATCCGGCGTTCGTCCCGTCGCTCACCCTCGACGAGATCGGCCGGGTGCTGCAATCCGCGCCGTCGAGCGGACGCTCCCGCACCTCGGGCGCGCGTCGGAAGACCGCGCAAAAAAAGACCCCCTGATCAGAGAATCCCTGATCAGGGGGTCTTACCGGTTGCGGGGGCAGGATTTGAACCTACGACCTCTGGGTTATGAGCCCAGCGAGCTACCGAGCTGCTCCACCCCGCGGCACAAGAAGAAACTCTAGCACGGGATCGGAGGGGTGGGAAATCGCGAACACCCGCCCGGGCGCGTCCTGTCCTGTGGACCGGCCGTCCTACTAGAGTCGATCCGAGATAGGGGATGCGATGGCGAGTGTCGTGACGAAGTACCGGGTGGTCGTGGTCGAGGACGACCCGGACGTGGCCTTCTTCATGAAGACCGTGCTGGAGAAGCGAGCCGATGCGGTCGCCATCGCGGTCACGGACCCGTCCGTCGCCCTGGCCAGGATCGCCGAGTTCGAACCGGACCTCGTCATCACCGACATCGAGATGCCCGGCATCACCGGCCTCGACCTGCTCAAGGAGCTCCGCGCCGAGTATCCGGGGATGCCGGTCGTCGTGATGACCGCGCACGTCTCGGTCGACTACGCGGTCTCCGCACTCCGGGCGCAGGCCGACGAGTTCCTGAGCAAGCCCGTCGCGTCGGCTGAGCTGGTCGCGATCGTGAACCGGCTCGCCGCCGAGGGGCGGATCAAGCGCGCTGCCGCCCGCCGCCAGGTGGTGCTCGCCGTCGGCGCGCACCCGGACGACGTCGAGATCGGCGTCGGCGGCATCCTCGCCGCCCACCGCGATGCGGGGAACGAGGTCGTCATCCTGACCCTGTCGCGGGGCGCCCGCGGCGGGGACGCCAACGACCGCCAGCACGAGTCCCTCGCGTCCGCCGAACTGCTGGGCGCCCGGCTGTTCCTCGAAGACCTCGAGGACACCCACATCTCGGCGGCCGACCCGACGGTCGGGATCATCGAGCGCGTCGTCGCCGAGATCCAGCCGGACATCGTCTACACGCACTCGTCCCACGACCGGCACCAGGACCACCGGGCGGTGCACGCCGCGACCAACGTCGCCACCCGTTCCGTGCGCACCGTGTGCTGCTACCAGAGCCCGTCCGCCACCATCGACTTCCGGCCCACCCGCTTCGTCCCGATCGACGGGTTCACCGACACCAAGCTCCAGCTCCTCGACTGCTTCCGCTCGCAGACCGAATTGCGCGGCTACCTCGAGCCCGACTTCGTGCTCGCGACGGCCCGCTACTGGTCGCGCTTCGGCGGCGGAAAGAACTGCGAGCCCCTCGAGGTGATGCGCGACACCGCCGACATCTCGGTGCCTGCCTCCGCCATCCACTCCGACGCCCGCATCGCCGGGAACCGACTGAACAGGACCGCTGAATGACCGATTCCCCCCGTACCCGCGTCCTGGTGACGGGAGCAGGCGGCCCCGCCGGCGTCGCGGTGATCCGCTCGCTGCTCGCCCGGGACGACGTCGACGTCTACGCCGCCGACATGGACGGATGGGCCAGCGGTCTGTACCTGGTGGAGGAGGGGCGCAGGCGGATCGTGCCGCCCGGGCGGTCGGACGGCTTCGTCGACGCGCTCATCGCGATGAGCCGGGCCGACGGCATCGACGTGCTCTTCTCGACGGTCGACGTCGAGCTCCCCGGGCTCGCCGCTCGCCGCGACGAGCTGGAGGCGGTCGGGACGAAGCTGGCCGCGCCGTCGCACGACACGCTGGTCACCTGCCTCGACAAGTTCGCCCTGGTCCAGCGGGTCGGCGACCAGGCGCGCGTCCCGGTCACGCGGCTGCTGAACGCGGAGGGGATCGGCGCCGACTGGACCTTCCCGGTCATCATCAAGCCGCGCAGCGGCGCCGGATCCCGCGGTGTCCGTCTCATCGCGGACCGCGGCACCCTGGAGGCGCTCGGCACCGACGAGAGCATCATCATCCAGGAGAACCTGCCGGGCGAGGAGTTCTCCGTCGACGTGCTCGCCGGGCTCGACGGCGGCGTCATCGCGGCGGTCCCGCGGTCGCGGGAGCGGGTCGACTCCGGCGTCTCGATCGCCGGGCGCACGGTACGGCGGCCGGAGCTCTCGGACACCGCGGCCGCGGTGGCCCGCGCGATCGGTCTGACCGGCGTCGCGAACGTGCAGCTGCGCTACAGCTCCGAGGGAACCCCGGCGCTCCTCGAGGTGAATCCGCGCTTCCCCGGTGCCATGCCGCTGACGATCGCGGCGGGCGTCGACATGCCGTCCCTCCTGCTCGACCTGGTGCTCGGCCGGCCCGTGCCGTCGGCGGTCGACTTCGAGGAGCTCGCGAACGTGCGCTTCCTGGAGGACGTCTTCCTGGCCCCCGCCGACGTGCTCGTCTCCGAGAACGCGGCGCACGCGGAGGGCCTGGAGGAGTGAGCGGGACGGAGGCGGGCCGGCTGCCCGCTCTGCTCCACGGCGACTTCCACGTCCACTCGACGTTCTCGGACGACGCCCGCAGCACGCTCGCGGAGAACATCGCCGCCGCGTCCGCTGTCGGGCTCCGGACCATCCGCCTCACCGACCACGTGCGCGCCTCGACCGCCTGGGTGCCGGAATTCCTCTCCGCCGTCGCGGCGGAGCCGGTGCCCGACGGGCTGACCGTCCTGACCGGGGTGGAGGCCAAGCTGCTGCACGCGTCCGGCGCCGTCGACACTCCTTCCGGGCTGGTCGTCGGGCCCGGGGGCGTCGATGCGGTCGTGATCGGCGACCACCAGTTCCCGGGGACCGACGGCCCGTGGTCGCCCACCGCGACGCGCGAGCGGCTCGATGCCGGCCTGGCGGTCGACGATGCGCTCGACCTGCTCATCGAGGGCAGCATCCGCGCCATGGAGCGCACGCCGCACGCGCAGCTGGCGCACTGGTTCTCGATCCTGCCGAAGGTCGGCCTCGACGAGGCTCGGCTCGGCGAGGAGCGCCTCCTGGCCTGGGCCCAGGCCGCCGCGGCGACCGGGACCATCGTCGAAGTCAACGAGAAGTGGAACTGCCCGGGCCCGGACGCCATCGCGGCGCTGCTGGACGCCGGCGCCCGCATCGTCGCCTCCACCGACAGCCATGTCGCCACGGACGTGGGACGCTACGAGCGCGTCCCCGCCCTGCTCGCCGAGGCCGCGGATCGAGCGGTCGCAGAACGGCCGGCCGCAGAACGGCCGGCCGCAGAACGGCCGGCCGCAGAACGTGAGGACGCACGGTGAACACTGCCCGACACTCCGCAGAACCGCCCTCCGAACTCCCCGAAGAGCTTCGCGAGCGCATCCAGGACGAACTGGAGCGCGACCGCCGCTGGGAGTACCGCCTCCCCGTCTATGGCGGCATCGCCCTCCTGGTCCTCGCCGCGATCGTGGTCGTCCGGACGGTGTTCCTCCATGTCTGAACGCCAGAAGCGCGTCGTGATCGCGGACGACGACGACGACATCCGCGGCCTGATGACCATCGCCGCCAACCGTGCAGGGGTGGAGATCGTCGCGGCCGTGGACAACGGCTCCGCCGCCCTCGCGGCCGTCCAGGCGGGCGGGATCGACCTCGCGGTCCTCGACATCTCGATGCCCGGGCTCAACGGCGTGGAGGTGGCCGAGGCGATCCGCGCGGACGACCTCACCCGCTCGACGCTCATCCTGATGGTGTCCGCGTCCGTCCAGCTGCTCACCGACCACGGGGTCGTCGCCGACCGGTCGGACAGCTTCATCGTCAAGCCGTTCAGCCCGCGGGTTCTGTCGACCCGCATCCGGGAGATGCTCGATCTGGAGGAGCCGGCATGACCCTCGACCGCTGGCTCAGCCGGCTGCCGCTCGACTCGCCGTCCGCCTTCATGAAGCAGGTGCCGACAATCGTCGGCTTCGGGATCGCCGTGGTGATCGCCGTGCTGCCGAACGGCGTGCCGATCACCAACACCTCCGAGTTCGTGGCCGGTGTCGTGCTCGTGGCCGTCGCGTCGGTCCTTTCGCTCGTGGTGCCCTGGCGACGGTTCGCGCCGGAGTGGGCCGTGGTCGTGCCGACGCTGTCCCTGCTCGCGGTCGGGCTGCTCCGGCTCGGGACGGGGTCGTCGGCGTCGCCGTTCGTCGTTCTGACCCTGCTTCCGTTCGTCTGGATCGCCTCCGAGGAGGGGCGGATCAACATCGTGATCGCGTCGCTCACGACCTTCGTCGTCCTCCTGGCGCCCCTGGTGGTCGACGGGGCCACGCGGTCCGTCGGCGACGTCGTCCGGGCGTTCTTCTCCCCGGTGATCTACCTGATCGTCGCCATCGTGATCAACGAGCTCGCCCACCGGATGCGGGTCCAGCTCGCTGCGGCGCGGGAGGCGGGCGAGCGGCAGGAGACACTGCTGGCGCAGGCGGTCACCGCGCAGGACGAGCTGGTGCTCAACGAGGCGCGGCTGAAGACGGCGAACCGCCTCATCCAGAGCATCTGGAACGCGGTGACCGAGCAGTCGGTCATCGGCACCGACCTGGACGGCCTCATCGATGTGTGGAACCCCGGCGCCGAGAAGATGCTCGGCCTGACCGAGAAGCAGGTTCTCGACGGCAGGCACCACATCACCGACTTCCACCTCCCGTCGGAGCTGGCGGAGCGGCTGCAGGACATGGATGCGCGGTTCACGACGGTCGCGACCACCGACGAGTTCTCCGCCCTGGTGGACACGGTCCGTGCCGGCTCCGCCGACGTCCGCGACTGGACGTACGTGCGCCCGGACGGCAAGCGTGTCGTCGTGCAGGTGGCGGCGACCCCGCGCCTCGACGAGAACGGCCACCGGGTCGGGTTCATCTTCGTGGCGACGGACATGACGGAGGCGCGCGAGTTCGCCCGCCTCAAGGACGAGTTCGTCGGCCTCATCTCGCACGAGCTGCGGACGCCGCTCAGCTCGATCCTCGGGTATCTGGAGCTGCTGCGCGACGACGACGAGGATCCGCTGTCGGAGGAGCAGCTGCAATACCTGGCGGTCGCCGAGCGCAACGCGCACCGGCTGCTCCGCCTCGTCGGCGACCTGCTGTTCACCGCGCAGGTGGAGTCCGGACGCTTCCCGCTCGACATCAAGGACGTCGAGCTCAGCAGCGTCGTGTCCGCGTCGGTGGAGTCGGCCCGCCCGGCCGCCGCCAACGCCGGGGTGACGCTCGTCGCCGAGGTGCCCGATCACACGGTGGCCGTGCGCGGGGACACCCTGCGGCTCGGTCAGGCGGTCGACAACCTGGTCTCGAACGCGCTCAAGTTCACGCCCTCCGGCGGCACCGTCACGGTGGCTCTGCGCTCGGACGGCTCCCAGGCCGTGATCGCCGTGACCGACACCGGCATCGGTATCCCGGCCGTCGAGCTCAGCCAGCTCTCGCAGCGCTTCTTCCGCGCATCCACCGCGACCCGCAACGCGGTGCCGGGCGTCGGGCTCGGCCTCACCATCACGAAGGCGATCGTGACCGCCCACGGCGGCCGCCTCGACATCGCCAGCGAGGAGGGGGTGGGCACCTCGATCAGCATCGTCCTGCCCGTCGAGACGCCGGCGGCCGTGACCGGCGCCATCCCGCGTGTGGAGGTGACGCCGTGACCGACCGGCCGGCAGAGCTCACGATCGACGACAGCACGATCGCCGTCGCCGTCGCCGTCGCCCAGTTCGCACCAGGAGACGACCGGGTGCGCAACCGGGACACGGCGACCGGGCTGATCGCCGTCGCCGCCTCCCGCGGCGCCCGCCTCGTCGTCCTGCCCGAGTACGCCTCCTACTTCACCGATCCGCTCGGGCCGTCGTTCGCCCGCAACGCCGAGCCGCTCGACGGCGAGTTCGTCGGGGCGCTGACCGCTGCGGCACGCGAGCACGGGCTGTTCGTGGTGGCGGGGCTCGTCGAGCGCACGGACCAGTCGCATCGGTTCTCGAACACCCTCGTCGCGGTGGGGCCGTCCGGCGACGTGCTGGCGACCTACCGCAAGCAGCACCTCTACGACGCGTTCGGTGCGAAGGAGTCGGACTGGGTCGTGCCCGGCGAGCTGGACGAGCCGCAGACGTTCGCGGTGGACGGCGTGACCGTCGGCCTGCAGACGTGCTACGACCTGCGCTTCCCGGAGGTGACGCGGCGCCTGGCCGACGCGGGCGCCCAGCTGGTGGCGGTGCCCGCCGAGTGGGTGCGCGGTCCGCTGAAGGAGTTCCACTGGTCGACGCTGCTCGCGGCGCGCGCCATCGAGAACACCCTGTACGTCGCGGCGGCGGACCATCCGCCGTCGATCGGCGTCGGCTCGAGTGCGATCCTCGATCCGATGGGCGTCACCCTGGCCGGTCTCGGCGACACCACCGGTGTCGCCGTCGCGGAGGTGTCGACCGCACGGGTGCGCGAGGTGCGGGAGCGCAACCCCGCCCTCGCTCTCCGCCGTTACCGGGTGACGCCGCTCTGATGGCGACGACGCACGACTTCTTCCTCGTCGGCGACCCGGAGCAGGGCCGCGGCATCGTCGTCGACGCCCTGCGCGCGCAAGGCTTCGCGGTGACGCCCGCGCCCGACGGTGCGTTCGCCGTGCAGCGGGGGAGCACCGCCATGACCGTGCTCTTCGGCGGTCTGTCCGGGTCGCAGCTGCGGATCACCTTCCTGCTGCGCTTCCTGACCGATCAGCAGGGAGGCCTGGTCGCCCGGCTGTCGCGCGACCAGGTGGGCGCGGCGGTGAGCGGAGGGGCGATCGGCGCCTCGAAGGCCACGGCCGTGTTCGAGCAGTGCGTCGCCGACATCGGCGGCCGGCTGCGGGCCGCGCACCTGTTCGCGGGCGAGCGCCGCCAGTGACGGCGCGCTGACGCGGGCGGACGGCTCAGCGGTTCACGGGGCCGGAGCCGCGGTTCAGGGAGCCAGCGCCGCGAGCCGCCGTGCCGCCTCCTCGAGCACCTCCATCCGCTTGCAGAACGCGAACCGGACCAGGGATGCGGTGCGCGCCGCGTACTCGCCCCGGCTGAACGCGCCGAGCGGCACGGCGACGACACCGGCGAGCTCCGGCAGCCGCCGGCACAGCTCGACGCCCTCGGGGAAGCCGAGCGGCGCTGCGTCGGCGACAACGAAGTAGGTCCCGTCCGAGGGGAAGACGCCGAAGCCGGCCGCCGAGAGCCCGGCGGAGAGCACGTCGCGCTTGTGGGCGAGAGCGTCGGCGATGCCGGTGAAGTAGGCGTCCGGCAGCCGGAGTCCCGCCGCGATCGCCGGCTGGAACGGCGCCCCGTTCACGTAGGTGAGGAACTGCTTCACGGCGAGGACGGCGGTGACGAGCTCGGGAGGCGCCGTCAGCCAGCCGACCTTCCATCCGGTCGTGTTGAAGGTCTTCCCGCCGGACGAGATCGCGATGGTGCGCTCGCGTGCGCCCGGCAGGGACTCGAGGGGGATGTGCTCCGGCCCGAACGTGAGGTGCTCGTAGACGGAGTCGGTGATGATCACAGCGTCGTGCCGTTCGGCCAGCTCGACGACGGTCGTGAGCGTCTCGCGGTCGAGCACCGTTCCCGTTGGATTGTGCGGCGTGTTCACGAGGATGGCGCGCGTGCGGTCGGTCACCGTCTCGCGCAGCCGGTCGAGGTCCGGCCGGAACGCCGGGGGCTCCAGCGGCACGGTGCGGTGGACGCCGCCCGCCAGGGCGATCACGGCGCCGTACTCGTCGTAGTAGGGCTCGAAGGTGACCACCTCGTCGCCCGGTTCGAGCAGGGCGAGCAACGTCGCTGCGATGGCCTCCGTCGCCCCCGCGGTGATGAGCACCTCGCGGTCCGGGTCGAGGTCGAGACCGTAGAAGCGCTTCTGGTGCTCTGCGACGGCCAGACGCAGGTCGGCGATGCCCATCCCGGGCGGATACTGGTTCTCGCCGGCGCGGATGGCGGCCACCGCGGCATCCAGCACGGCGGCGGGGCCGTCCTCGTCCGGGAAACCCTGACCGAGGTTGATCGCCCCCGTGCGTGCCGCCAGCGCACTCATCTCGGCGAAGATCGTCGGCCGCACGGAGCCGTCCGCCCCGAGCAGCCCTGCACCAGCGGCGGCGCGCCGCCAGCCTCCCGTGATCGTCATAGGACAACGCTACGGCCTTACTCGCATCCAACCCATTGGGTACGTTGGGGAGAGTCATCGACAGGCAGAAGGTCGCCCACAGCAACGGCAAATAGAACGCCCAGGTTCGCATCCCAAGCTGTCTGTGCTTGGAAGGAGCAACACACCATGACCGACACCCCGAACACCCCGGAGCCCGCGAAGCCCCAGCACGACGCCGACACCGACGCGGTCGTGGATGCTGCCGGCACTGAGAACACCGAGCACACCGAGGCAGCGGCCCCCGCGGCCCAGACCGAGACCCCCGCGGCGGCCCCCGCGGCCCCGACGGCTCCCGCGGAGCAGGCACCCGCGACGCAGCAGCCTGCGTCCGGCGCAGGCTGGACCGCTCCGGCGGCGCACACCGCGGGCGACCCCGGCGCGCAGCCGACGGTGCCGCAGCCGACCGCCGCGCAGCCGACCGTTCCGCAGCCGACCGCCGCCCCGCAGCACCAGACCCAGCCCACGCAGCCCCAGCCCTACGGTCAGCCGTACGGCCAGCAGCAGCCGCACTACGGCAACGGCGCCTTCGGCCAGCCCGCAGGATACGGCCAGCAGCCGCAGCAGCCGCCCTACGCTCCCAACGCCCACCAGCAGGGCTACGCGGGCGCACCGGGCGCCCCCACCGCCACGGCCCCGGCGAAGCCCGCCAAGCGCGGCAGCACCGGCCTGATCATCGCGACGCTGGCCATCGGCGCACTCGTCGGCGGCATCGCCGGCGCCGGAGCGGGCGTCGGCATCTACGCCGCCACCAACGGAGGCAACGCGACCATCAAGACCGTCTCCGGCCCGCAGAACATCACCGTGAACGACGCCAACGACGCCAGCACCATCACCGCGGTCGCCGCCAAGGCATCCCCGAGCGTCGTCACCATCTCGGTGAGCGCATCCAGCTCCGGCGGAACCGGCTCCGGCATCGTCCTGACCTCCGATGGCTACGTGCTCACCAACACGCACGTCGTGACGCTCGACGGCCAGGCGGCCAACGTGAACGTGACGGTCACCGACAACGACGGCAAGATCTACACGGCCAAGGTCGTCGGCACAGACCCGACCACCGACCTCGCCGTCATCAAGCTGGACAAGGCGTCGGGCCTCACCCCGATCAGCTGGGGCGACTCGAGCAAGCTCAACGTCGGCAACACGACGGTCGCCATCGGCGCGCCGCTCGGCCTCTCCGGCACGGTCACCGACGGCATCGTCAGCGCGCTCAACCGCAGCATCAGCATCGCCTCGTCGGCCGCTCCGAAGGACGACTCCAACAACGGTGGCGGCAGCCAGAACCCGTTCAACTTCGACTTCCCCGGCCAGGGCGGTCAGCAGCAGCAGCAACAGCAGAGCTCCGGAACGATCTCGCTCCCGGTCATCCAGACCGACGCGTCCATCAACCCGGGCAACTCCGGCGGTGCGCTGCTCAACAGCAAGGGTGAACTGATCGGCGTCAACGTCGCCATCGCCAGCGCGGGCGGGTCGAGCTCCGACGGCTCGCAGTCCGGCAGCATCGGCGTCGGCTTCGCCATCCCGTCCAACCTCGCCAAGCGCATCTCCGACGAGATCATCAAGAACGGCTCCGCCTCGCACGGCCTCCTGGGCGCGTCGGTCACCGACGCGAGCACGGACAGCAAGGCGACGACCGTCGGCGCCCTGATCAAGAGCGTCACCGGCGGCGGCGCCGCGGCCGGAGCGGGCCTCCAGGCCGGCGACATCGTGGTGAACCTCGACGGCACCCCGATCACCGACGCGACCGACCTGACCGCTCAGGTCCGGGCGCACGCGGCCGGCTCGAAGGTGGACGTCACCTACATCCGCGACGGCCAGACGAAGACCGCGACCGTCACGCTGGGGTCCCTCCCGGCGGAGTGATCGAGCACGCACGGAAGGGCCGTCCCGCGACCGCGGGGCGGCCCTTCTGCGCCCATCCGTCTCCCGGCTCCGCGGCAGGCCCGGCTGATAGGCTCGACGCCGACCCGCTACAGCGAAGGACCAGATGCCGGACGACATCGTGAACACCCTCCCCGGTGTCTCGTACGTGATGCCCGTGCTCAACGAGGTGACCCACGTGCGGGCCGCCGTCGACAGCCTCCTGGCGCAGGACTACGCCGGCCCGTTCGAGGTCACCATCGCCCTCGGGCCGAGCATGGACGGCACCACCCAGCTGGTCGAGGAGCTCGCTGCGGTCGACGACCGCATCCGGGTCGTCGACAACGTGGTGGGCTCGACGCCTGCGGGGCTGAACCTCGCCATCCGCGAGTCGCAGTACCCGATCGTGATCCGGGTCGACGCCCACAGCGTCCTGCCGCCCGACTACGCCAGGGTCGCCGTCGAGACGATCCTGGAGACGGGCGCCGACAACGTCGGCGGGCTGATGGATGCGCAGGGAACCACCGACTTCGAGCGCGCCGTCGCCCGTGCGTACGGCAGCCGCGTCGGCCTCGGCGGGACGAAGCTGCACGTCGGCGGCGAGGCCGGCCCGGCCGAGACCGTGTACCTCGGCGTCTTCCGCCGCGATCGGCTGATCGAGGTCGGCCTCTTCGACGAGGAGATCAAGCGCGGTCAGGACTGGGAGCTCAACCGGCGACTCCGCACCACCGGCGGGACGGTGTGGTTCACGCCGCGGCTGAAGGTCACCTACCGACCGCGCCCGAACCTCTACCGGCTGGCTCGCCAGTTCTTCTCCACCGGCATCTGGCGCGGCGAGCTCGCCCGCCGCTTCCCGGCCTCGAACGGGCTGCGCTACTTCGCTCCGCCGGTGATGGTGCTGGGTGTCGGCATCGGCACGCTGCTCGGCCTCGCCGGCATCGTCCAGGCGGCCCTGGGCGCGGCTCCGTGGCTGCTCTGGGGCTTCGCCGTCCCGGCGCTGTACGTCGTGATCGTCGTGGTCTCCGCGCTGCTGTGGGGCCGGCGCGACGGTTTTCGCCCGTTCCTGTGGTTTCTCGTAGTCTTGCCCTGCATCCACTTCAGCTGGGGGATCGGCTTCATCCTCGGATACCTGTCGCTCACCCGGAACATCACGTCCCACACGGGAAGGTAGGCATGACCGCACCCGGACCTGCGGCGCACGGCGCCCGTCCGTCCTCGATCGCCGAACTGAAGGCTGTCGCGCAGCCCCCGGAGGTGCGCGGACGCCGCAACGCCGAGCACTGGACGGCCTCGCTGTACCTCCGCAATCTGTCGCCCTACCTCACCTGGGTGCTGCTCAAGACGTCCATCTCGGCCAACGGCGTGACGGGCCTGATGATCCTGACGGGATGGGCGACCGCGGCGGCGCTGCTCATTCCCGGGATCGCCGGAGCGGCGTTCGCCCTCGTGCTCGGCCAGCTGCAGATGCTGGTGGACTGCTGCGACGGCGAAGTGGCGCGCTGGCGCCGCACGTCGTCGCCCGCGGGCATCTTCCTCGACAACGTCGGCCACTATTCGACCGAGACCCTGATCGCGATCGCGCTCGGCATCCGTGCTGCGGGCTACCCGCTGGAGACGCCGGAGGACTTCCTCTGGACGAACCTCGGAACGCTGCTCGCCCTCGTGATCGTGCTCAACAAGGCGCTCAACGACATGGTGCGGGTGGCGCGGGCCAACGCCGGCCTGCCGAAGCTCGCCGATACGCAGTCGGAGTACGCGCCGACCCACGGCCTCATCGCTACCCTGCGGCGCGCGGCGAAGTTCCTCCCGTTCCACCGCCTGTACCACTCGGTGGAGCTCACCATCCTGATCTTCGTGTTCTCGATCGTCGGCCTGTTCATCGGCGCGACCTTCGCCGACCGCATCCTGCTGTGCGCGCTCGTCCCGCTCTCGATCCTCGCGCTTGTCGGCCACTTCGTGACCATCATGGCGTCCCGGCGGGTCCGTGGCTGAGCTGCCCGCGGTCGCGGTCGTGGTGCTCACGCAGGGCGCCCGGCCGGTGGAGCTGCGGCGCGGTGTGGAGTCGGTGCTCGCCCAGGAGGGCGTCGGCACCGACATCGTCGTGGTGGGCAACGGCTGGGATCCGGCGACGGCCGATCCGGCGCTGCCGGACGGCGTGCACGTGCTCGCTCTGCCCGAGAACGTCGGCATCCCGGCCGGACGCAACGCGGGGGTTCCGCTGGTGCACGGCGAGTGGCTGTTCTTCCTCGACGACGACGCCGACATCCCCTCGCGCACGTTCCTGGCGGACGCCATCGCCAAGCTCCGCGCCGATCCCGGCATCGGGATGCTGCAGCCCCGGCTCCGGGTGCCCGACGGCACGCCGTCGCCCCGGCGCTGGATCCCGCGCATCCGCAAGGGCGATCCGGAGCGGTCCAGCAACGTGTTCGCCGTGCTGGAGGCGGCCGTCGTCCTTCCGCGCGCCGTCTTCGAGCAGGCCGGCGGGTGGGCCGACCCGTTCTTCTACGCGCACGAGGGCATCGACCTGGCCTGGAAGGTGTGGGATCAGGGGAAGCGGGTCTGGTACGCCGGCGACCTCGTGGCCGAGCATCCGTCCGTCTCGCCGACCCGGCACTCGTACTACTACCGGCTCAATGCGCGGAACCGGGTGTGGCTGGCGCGCCGCAACCTGCCCGCGGTGCTCATTCCGCTCTACGTGGGGTCGTGGACGGGGATCCAGCTGCTCCGCTGGTTCCGCAAGCCCGCCGTCCTGCGCGCGTGGTTCGGCGGCTGGGCGGAAGGGTGGCGCACCGATCCGGGGGAGCGACGTCCGCTGCGCTGGCGAACGGTCGCGCGGATGACCGCCGCCGGGCGGCCGCCGATCGTCTGAGGCAGCCGATCAGCCGAGCCCCGCTCAGCCGATCGCCGCGGTCAGCCCGCTCGGCGCCGGTCTCCGTCGGCCGCGTCCGCAGCCTCGCCCGTGCGATCCGCATCCGGGAGTCCGCGAGGCGCCGGCTCCGATGCGCCGGCCTCGATGACGAACGGGCCGCGCGGCAGATCGGACCGGGACGGGTCGCCGTGTTCATGCTTCCGCCGGCCGCCGCGGGGCAGAGCGCCGCGCAGCGCCGTCCCGACCCGAACGACCCGGGTTCCGGTCGCCGTGCCGAGGCGGCGGACCGCACCAGGGCCCTCCACCGGCGTGAGGACCTCGGGGATGATCAGCGGGACAGGACCGAAGGCGAGACGCGCATTCTGCACCACGCGGCGCCCGAGGATGTGGTTCCCGGTGCCGCCGATGACGGCGCCGACGCCGAACGGGATGGCGCGGGCCAGGATGCTGGCACCGCCGCGTACGGCGAACTGGCGGATGAAGACATTCTTCAGGCGGTCGACCAGGGGGCCGACGACCATGCTCGGCAGCGTGGACGTGACCAGTTCGCCCCAATAGGCGGTGCGGGTCACGCCGCCTCCGCCGAACTGGCCGGCGAGCTGACGCACGAGATCGGAACCCTCCTTGCCGAGCATCATGGTGAGCACCAGAGCTCTGGCGCGCTCGGGGTCGTCGACGGCGATGCCGTGCAGCTCGCTCATCGACTGCGCGTAGAGCGCGGTCGCCTCGAGGAAGCCCGCCGTCTCCAGCCCCGAGAGGGCGAGGGTGATGCCGGTGCCGATCGCGGGGATGACGGCCGTGGCTCCGACCGCGGCCCCGCCACTCGTGACCGCGGCGAGGTACCGCCGTTCGAGGACGCGGGCAAGCTCCTCCGCGGAGGCGTCCGGGTGGCGGCGGCGGATGCTGCGCAGGTGCGCCACCACGACTGGCCGCTGGATGCCGAGGAAGCGGTCGAGGGTCGTGTTGACCGCGCGCGGAGTGTCCCCGCCCTGCGACGGTCCTCCGGTGACGGAGATGATCGGTTGCTGCTTCTTAGCCATCTCCTCAGAGTGTAGGCCGGTTCCTGATCAAGACGACCCGGGGTTCCCCTCGCGTGCGATCAGATAATCCTGGGCCGACAGGACGCGAACGTCGCTCGGCAGGTGTTCGGCCGTGATGTCCTGGGTCAGTGTGGACACGTCCGTCCCGAGCACGGCGGCGATGCGCATCATCGTCAGGAGGCTCGGGTTCGCCCCGCCGCGTTCGATCTTGCCGAAGTTGGTCACATGCATGGCGGCGAGACTCGCGATCGCCTCCTGGCTGAGGCCCAGACGGACCCGGGCCTGACGGATGCGTTCGCCGAGCAGGAGGGCGGCGGTCCCTGCGGGGTTCTTCATAGTCAACAGTGAAGAGCCGGACGGCTCTCCGCTCCAGAGCACGAGCATCCCGAACCACGGACCTCACGCGTTGGTCACAGAAAATGCTGGTGATGCCTGCGTTCGCCGGGAGCTCTCCGGGCCGCTCGCGCGACCCGGAGAGCCCGGGTCACAGGCTGATCTGCCAGAGGTACTCGCGGCCGTCGGGCGGGAACCAGCGGACGACGAGCACGGTGTCGCGTGCGGGCTCACGGCCGGACACGCTCGCCCGGACGGCCTCCCCGGGCGATACGGAGGTGGGCGGGCTGACCCGCAGACTCGCGCTTCCGGCGACGCTCACAGTGACGCCGCTGAGCGTCTCGCGCCCGGCATTGATCAAGCGGTAGTGGGGTGCCGTGGAGCGGTCGACCCGCCACGGGACACGGTACGCCAGGCGGCGCGGACGAGGGGCGGGAGAGGGGCTGCGAAGAAACCGGAGACGATTCATGCAACGACGCTAACCAGCCCCTCCGACGCTCGACGCCCCGAAATCGGGCACGAACACCACTTCCGGGGACAACCCGCCCAAATCTTTTCTGGGGACGGTTCCGCCCCTGTGGAGAAGGCCGCAGCGTCAGGTGCCGTAGTCGGAGTTGTAGAGCTCCAGGACATCCCCGATCGGGCCGTCGAGCACGAGCGCGCCCTTGTCCAGGTACAGGCCGCGTTCGCAGAAGCGCCGCAGGTCCTTCTCGTTGTGCGAGACGAAGAACAGGGTCCGCCCGCCCGCGAGCAACTCCTCGATCCGCCGGTAGCACTTCTCCCGGAAGCCGCGGTCGCCCACGGCGAGCACCTCGTCGACGAGGAGCACCGGCTCCTCCAGCTGCGAGATGACGGAGAACGCGATGCGCACCTTCATGCCGCTCGACAGGTGCTTGTACGGGGTGTCGACGAAGTCGCCGATCTCGGCGAAGTCGATGATCTCGCCGAACCGCTCGTCGATCTGGGAGCGCGTCATGCCGTGGAGGCCGGCCGTCAGATAGACGTTGTCGCGCACCGTGAGGTCGTCCACGAACCCGCCGGTGATCTCGATCAGCGGGGCGACGCCGTCGCGAACGGTGACCGTCCCCTCGTCCGGCAGCATCACCCCGGCGACCAGCTTGAGAAGCGTCGACTTGCCCTGTCCATTGCGGCCGACGACGCCGATCGCCTCGCCCGGCTGCACGTCGAAGCTGACGTTGCGCAGCGCCCAGAAGTCGTCGGGGCGCACCCGGCGCTGACGGGTGGAGAAGAGGTCCTTGAACGAGCGGCGGGCGCCGCGATTGCGGCGGAAACGGACGCCGAGACCCTCGACGGCGATGACGGGGGGCACTCAGATCTCCTTCAGGACGTCGCGCTCGAAGTGCTTGAAGACGAGCCAGCCGATCCCCAGCAGCACGAGAGACATCGCAGCGCTCACCCCGACCAGGAACCAGTCCAGCTCCTCGGCGAAGAACGCCGAGCGATAGAGACTGAAGATGCCGGTGAGCGGGTTGAACGCCGACCAGAAGTGCAGCGAGAACAGCACATCCGTCTGCGCGCCGGGATGCTCGGTCAGGTAGGCGGCACAGCGGCGCGCGGCGACACCGGCGCCGCATCCACCCGGGAGGTCTCGCGCGCTGTAGATGATGGGGGAGGCGTAGAAGAGGAAGCGCAGCGCCAGCTTCACCGCGCGCTCCAGGTCGCGGAAGAACACCACGAGCGGCGCCACGATCAGCCCGACGCCGATCGTCAGCACCGTCTGGATGAGGATCGCCAGCGGGAAGAGCAGGACATCGACGTTGAGCCGGGCACCCGTCAGGATGGCGAAGAAGGCCAGAACCGGGAGCGAGAGCAGGAACTCGATGCCCTTGGATGCGACGATCCGGTTGACCCAGATGGTCCGCGGGATCTTCGTCGAACGGATGAGCTTCGCCTCGCGGATGAACGCCCGCGTGCTGTCCGAGACAGCGCCGTTGAACCACATCCACGGCAGGAGGGCGGCCAGGAGGAAGACGATGTACGGGTTCTCGCCGACGTCGCGCTTGAAGATGACCGTGAAGACGAACCAATAGATCGCGCTCATGACGAGCGGATCGAGGATCGACCACAGATAGCCGAGCACGCTCGTCGAATAGCGCACGCGGAGATCGCGCTTGGTCAGCAGCCAGAGCGAGTGCCGGTAGCGCGAGAAGGGCGAGCGCTGCGCAGGGCGCACTTCAGTCGGGATACTGGTCACGAGAACCCATCGTATTGATCGAAGCCGCGTGAAAGCTCACGCCGACATCCGACTATACGAAAAGATTCGCGCGCTCCAGGTCCTCCTGGAAGTCGACCTCGACGGCGTACAGGTCGGAGATGTCCACCGGCTCGACCAGCATGCGGTCCTGCTCGATGGCCAGCTCGATGCCGCGCTCGAAGTAGTCCTGGTCGCCGACGCGCTGCAGCTGGCGGAGCAGGGCGGCCTTGTCGCCGGAGGAGACGTAGTTGATGCCGACCGCCTCGCCGAGACCACCCTTGACCGTCTTCGACAGCTCCTGGATGTAGCCCTCGGGCCCGGTCGTGTACTTGACCTCCTCGTCGGCGACGGACGAGGTGTTGACGGTGACGAAGGTCTGGTCGCGGGCCACCATGGCCGCGCCGCGCACGAGAACGGCCGGGTCGAAGACCACGTCGCCGTTCATCCAGAGGACACCGCCGGGACCGGACGCCTGGAGGGCGCGCATCAGGCTCTTCGACGTGTTGGTCTGGTCGTACTGCTCGTTGTAGACGAACTGGGCGTCGGGGAACGCCTCGATGATGTGCTCCAGCTTGTAGCCGACCACGATCGTCACCTGGGCGTCCTTGCCGAAGGCCGCGTGGATGTTGTCGAACTGCTGCTGCATGATGGTGCGGCCATCGTTCAGCTCGGTCAGCGGCTTCGGAAGGCTTCGTCCGAGTCGGCTTCCCATTCCGGCCGCGAGAATCACTACCTGGGTCGTCACAATCATCTCCTTGGTCCTACGCGAACCCGGCCGTCTGCTGCGCCCTCATCGGTCGCCGCCGGCCTCGCCCGGGAGAAGGTCACCCAGGAATTCATCCGCGCTTACGCGTTCAGACACCCCGTTATGCCTCCCACAGGCTATCGGGGGACGGGCACGGGCGGCAGGGGTTGACGGATGTCGTTGTTGGGTCGTTATGTTCCTCACAGGACTTTCGGAGCAGACCGATCGCCTCACGCTCGTGCGGGGGGTACGCAGGCGCGCGGGTGTTGGTACGTTAGCGGGGTGAGTTCCGAGCACGCGCGTCCCCAGAGCACCGAGCCCGAGGAGGACCGGGCGGCGGAAGCGGCGGAGACGGCTGAACGGAACACGCAGAGGGGGGACACCATGGCGGAGGCCGCAGAGCCGACGACCGCGGAGGGCGGGGCCCAGACAGGCTCCGTTCCACGGGCGAAGCGCGCCCCGGCGAAGACGGCTGCGGCCGCCGCCGGGACGAGCACGCGCGCACCGCGGACACGGACGACCGCGGCGAAGCCGCGTCAGACCACACGCACGAAGACCGAGACGGCCGCCGCGAGCGCCGCCCCGACCGTCGCGCTCGATGCGCCGGAGCCGGTGGACACCCGGCCGACCGTACTCACGATCACCGGCGTGCAGAAGCGCTACGGCGACACGGTCGCCGTCGACGGAGTGAGCCTCGACATCCGGGAAGGCTCCTTCTACGGCATCGTCGGGCCGAACGGCGCGGGGAAGACGACCACTCTCTCCATCGTCACCGGACTGCTCCGGCCGGATGCCGGCCGCGTCGTCGTGCACGGCGTCGACGTCTGGGCCGAGCCGGTCAGGGCCAAGCACATCATCGGTGTGCTTCCGGACAAGCTCCGGCTGTTCGACCGCCTCACCGGCGCCCAGTTCCTGCGCTACGCGGGCACGCTGCGCGGTCTGAGCGCCAAGACCGTCCGGGCGCGCACCGGCGACCTCGCCGCCGCCTTCGGCATCGAGGACGCCCTCGACCGTCTGGTCGCCGACTACTCCGCGGGCATGACCAAGAAGATCGCCCTCGCCGCCGCGATGATCCACTCGCCGCGACTCCTGGTGCTGGACGAGCCGTTCGAGTCGGTCGACCCGGTGTCGGCCGCGAACATCATCGACATCCTGCAGCGCTACACCGCAGCGGGCGGCACGGTCGTCGTCTCCAGCCATGGCATGGACATGATCCAGCGCGTGTGCGACAGCGTCGCGATCATCGTCCGCGGGCAGGTGCTCGCTTCCGGGACCATCGACGAGGTGCGCGGCGAGCAGACGCTCGAGGAGCGCTTCGTCGACCTGGCCGGCGGTCGCAAGGCAGCGGAAGGCATGGAGTGGTTGCACAGTTTCTCGGACTGAAGCTGCGGATCATGGGCAACGCCTTCCGGCGGACCCCGTGGCAGGTCTTCGGCCTGGTGATCGGGCTGCTCTACGGAGGGTTCATCACCGTCATCGTCGTCGGCTCGCTGGTCGCCGCACGCCTCGTCCCCGATGTGGCGGCGACGCACAGCGTGCTGGTCGTCATCGGCGCGGTCGTGCTCGCCGGCTTCGCCCTGCTCCCGCTGCTGTTCGGCGTCGACGACACGCTCGACCCGCGCGAGTTCGCCCTGTTCGGCATCCCGAACCGGGTGCTCGCCACCGGTCTGCTGCTCGCCGGGCTGCTCGGCATCCCGTCGCTCGTGCTCGTCATCTGCGCGGGGGCGACCGTCGTCACCTGGTCTCAGAACGCGGGGACGGTGCTGATCGCGCTGATCTCGGCGGTCGTCGTCGTGCTCACCTGCGTCCTCGCCTCCCGCGTCACGACGGCGATCGCGCACTCGATGCTGTCGACGCGTCGTTCCCGGGAGGCGGGAGGCGTGATCGGCATCCTTCTCCTCGTGCTGATCGGCCCCGTGCTGCTGCTGCTCGTGACGGTCGACTGGGGTCGCGACGGCCTCGGAGCGCTCGGGGGCGCGGCGGGATGGCTGGCCTGGACGCCGCTCGGCGCCATGTGGTCGGCGCCCGGTGCCGCCGCGGAGGGCGACTGGGGTGCCGCCGTGCTGCAGCTGATCATCGCGCTCGCGACCCTCGGCCTGCTCTGGCTGGCCTGGACGGCGCTGGTCGCCCACGTCGTCGCGTCGCCCGAGCGCGAGCAGCGCTCCAAGGCGTATCACGGCCTCGGCTGGTTCGACCGGCTGCCCGGCGGCCCGACCGCGGCGATCGCCGCGCGCTCGATGACGTACTGGGGGAGGGACGCGCGCTACTGGGTGTCGATCGTCCTCCTCCCGGTCATCCCGGTCGCGGTCGTGGTCGCCCTGGCGCTCGCCGGGCTCCCGTGGCACTTCATCGCCCTGGTGCCGCTCCCGCTGGTGTGCCTGTTCCTCGGCTGGAGCATCCACAACGACCTCGCCTACGACAGCACCGCGATCTGGCTGCACGTCGTCTCGGGCACCCGCGGCATGGCCGACCGCGCCGGCCGGATGTTCCCGCCGGTCGTGGTGGGCATCCCGGTCCTGGTGGTCGGATCCATCGCGACGACCGTCGTCTTCGGCGACTGGGCGGTGCTTCCGTCGGTGGCGGCGCTCAGCGGCGCGATCCTGGTGATCGGCCTCGGCCTGTCCAGCATCTCGTCGGCGCTCTTCCCGTACCCCGCGACGAAGCCGGGCGACAGCGCGTTCACCCAGCCGCAGACCTCGGGTGCATCGGCGGCGCTCGTCCAGTCGCTCAGCTTCTTCGCGATCCTGATCCTGGCCTCGCCCGTGCTGGTGTTCCTCGTCCTCGGTCTCACCGTCAACGCGTTCTGGCTGGCGATCGCCCCGGTCGTCGCCGTGCTGATCGGCTTCGCCACCCTGTTCTTCGGGATCTGGCTGGGCGGTCGCGTGTTCGACCGCCGCGGGCCGGAGATCATGGCCTTCGCGAACCGCAACGACTGAGGTGCGGGCTCGCGCACTCCCGGCCGCATCCACTCGCGCGGCGTCTAAACTGGTGGCATGAACGAAGCGAGCATCTCCGAGCCGGGCGGCCAGCCGAGCGGTGGCGGGGCGACGACGCTCGACCGCGAACTCGAGGAGCTCCTGCAGAACCAGGAGCCGGGGGACCACGAGCGCTTCTCGCACTACGTCAAGAAGGAGCAGATCCTCGAGTCGGCGCTCACGGGCAAGCCGGTGAAGGCGCTGTGCGGCAAGATGTGGACGCCGAACCGCGACCCCGAGAAGTTCCCGGTGTGCCCGACCTGCCGCGAGATCTACGAAGGCCTGCAGGGCGAGTAGCCGCGCCGCCCGTGATCGTCCGGCTCAACCGAAGATGGTCGGCAGCACGGGGTCGCCGCGGCCCAGGCGGAACGCCTCGTCCGGCAGCTCCGCCATGGCGAGCGCACGGTGGTCGCGCGCGCGGCGCGTCCCCTCGACGCCCAGATGCTCGCGGTGCACCTCGCCGTCGGTGATCAGCGGCACCAGGAGGTCGCGGCCGCTGTCGTCCGGCGTGTCGCCCTTCTCGACGATGTGCACCACCTCGGCCACGGCCGTCCCGCGTGCGTCGAGCCGGCGGATCGGGTGCTTGCGGCCACCGATGCTGGCCTTGCCGTCCGACTTCTTCGCGACGGAGATCCACTCGCCGCCGTCTCCGCTGCGGTGCGCGACGAGCTTGTAGACCATGCCGGACGCGGGATGCCCCGATCCGGTCACGACCGAGGTCCCGACCCCGTACGAGTCGACGGGGGAGGCGGCAAGCGCTGCGATCGTGAACTCGTCGAGATCGTTGGTGACGGTGATGCGAGTTTTCGCGGCGCCGAGGGAGTCGAGCTGCTCGCGCACCTGCTTCACCAGCTTCGGCAGGTCGCCGGAGTCGAGTCGCACAGCGCCGAGCTCCGGACCGGCCACCTTCACGGCGGTCTCGATCGCCTTCTCGACGTCGAAGGTGTCCACGAGGAGCGTCGTCCCGGGACCGAGCGCATTCACCTGCGCCCGGAAGGCGTCCTCTTCGGAGTCGTGCAGGAGCGTGAAGGCGTGCGCCGCGGTCCCCATCGTCGGAACGCCCCAGGTCCGGCCGGCCTCGAGGTTGGAGGTCGCCGAGAACCCGGCGATGAAGGCGGCGCGGGCGGCGGCCACGGCCGACCGCTCGTTCGCGCGGCGGGATCCCATCTCGGCGAGCGGCCGCCCGCCCGCGGCGGCGACCATCCGGGCGGCGGCCGAGGCGACGGCCGAGTCGTAGTTGAACACGCTCAGCAGCAGGGTCTCCAGGATGACGCCCTCGGCGAAGGGGGCGTCCACGATGAAGAACGGCGAACCCGGGAAGAACAGCTCGCCCTCGCGGTAGCCGCGGATGGTGCCGGAGAAACGGTAGTCGGCGAGCCAGTCGATGGTCTCGTCGCGCACCACGCGGTTGTCGCGCAGGAACTGCAACTCGGCGTCCTGGAAGCGGAACTGCTCGATCAGCTCCAGCAGCCGCCCGGTGCCGGCGAGCACGCCGTAGCGGCGGCCGGCGGGGAGGCGCCGGGTGAACGCCTCGAACACGCATTCGCGGTCGTGCGTCCCGGCGAGGAGCGCGGCGTCGAGCATCGTGAGCTCGTAGCGGTCGGTCAGCAGGGCGGAGGACGCGGCTCTCTCGGTCACGCCGCTCAGCCTACCCACGCCGGGGCCTACCCACGCCGGGCAGCGCGGAGGGACGGGTAGGCTGGAGTGCTGTGACGGATGCGCCGATTGGGATCTTCGACTCGGGTGTCGGCGGGCTGACCGTCGCCCGGGCGATCCGCGATCAGCTGCCCAACGAGTCCCTGCTGTATGTCGGGGACACCGCGCACTCCCCGTACGGCCCGAAGTCGATCGCCGACGTGCGCCGCTATTCGCTCGAGGTGCTCGACTTCCTGGTCGACCAGGGCGTGAAGATGCTCGTCATCGCCTGCAACACCGCATCGTCGGCCATGCTGCGGGATGCGCGCGAGCGCTACGACGTGCCCGTGATCGAGGTGATCCAGCCGGCCGTCCGCCGTGCCGTCTCCGCGACGCGCACCGGCCGGGTCGGGGTCATCGGGACCGTCGGCACCATCGCCTCCCGTGCGTACGAGGATGCGTTCGCCGCCGCGCCGACGCTCCAGCTCTTCACGCAGGCGTGCCCGCGTTTCGTGGAGTTCGTGGAGGCGGGCGTCACGAGCGGCGAGGAGGTGCTGCGGGTCACCGCCGAGTACCTCCAGCCGCTCCGCGAGGCGGACGTCGACACCCTGGTGCTCGGCTGCACGCACTACCCGTTCCTCAAGGGCGCGATCTCGTACGTGATGGGCGAGTCCGTGTCGCTCGTGTCGAGCGACACGGAGACCGCCAAAGACGTCTACCGCACGCTCGTCGGCCAGGGGCTCGAGCGGCGCTCGCCGCTCCCGCCGACCATCCACTACGAGGCCACCGGGTCGGACGCCGACACCTTCCTGCGCCTCGCCCACCGGTTCATCGGCCCCGAGGTCTCGCGTGTCGATCTGGTGCACACCGGCGTCATCGACCTCCCGCTCTGACCATCCACCCACCCACCGAGGAGACCTCGTGACCGACATCACCCGCGCCGACGGGCGCACCCCCGACCAGCTGCGGCCCGTGACCATCGAGCGCGGCTGGAGCCGCCAGGCCGAGGGCTCCGCGCTCATCTCCTTCGGCAACACGCGCGTGCTGTGCACCGCCTCGTTCACCAACGGCGTCCCGCGCTGGATGTCGGGCAAGGGCCGCGGATGGGTCACCGCCGAGTACGCCATGCTCCCGCGCTCCACCAACGAGCGCATGGACCGGGAGTCCGTCAAGGGACGCGTCGGCGGGCGCACGCACGAGATCAGCCGCCTGGTCGGCCGCAGCCTCCGGGCCGTCGTCGACATGAAGGCGCTCGGTGAGAACACGATCGTCCTCGACTGCGACGTGCTGCAGGCCGACGGCGGGACGCGCACGGCCGCGATCACCGGCGCCTACGTCGCCCTCGCGGAGGCGCTGGAGTGGGGTCGCGAGCACCGCTTCATCGGCCAGAAGGCGACGCCGCTGATCGACTCCGTCTCCGCCGTCTCCGTCGGCATCATCGACGGCAGCCCGATGCTCGACCTGGCCTACGTCGAGGACGTGCGCGCCGAGACCGACATGAACGTCGTCGTGACCGGACGCGGCCTCTTCGTGGAGGTGCAGGGAACGGCCGAGGGCGCCCCGTTCGACCGCGGAGAGCTCAACGCGCTCCTCGACCTCGCGCTGGCCGGCACGACCGAGCTCGCCGGCGTCCAGGCAGCGGCGCTCGCCCCGGCCGCGGTGGGCGCGGAGGGCTGAGCGTGGTCCGCGTCGTCCTCGCAACGCACAACCAGCACAAGGCCGCCGAGTTCCAGCAGATCCTCGGCCGCGAGGTGCCCGGTCTCGAGATCGTCGCCTACGACGGCCCCGAGCCGGTGGAGGACGGCGTCAGCTTCGAGGAGAACGCTCTGATCAAGGCGCGGGCCGCCGTCGCGCACACCGGGCTGCCCGCCCTCGCCGATGACTCGGGCATCTGCGTGGATGTGATGGGCGGCGCCCCCGGGATCTTCTCCGCCCGCTGGGCGGGCTCGCACGGCGATGCCGCCGCGAACCTGCAGCTGCTGCTCGACCAGCTCGCCGACATCCCGGACGCCGATCGCTCCGCGCACTTCACCGCGACGCTGGCGCTGGTCACCACGGACGGCGAGCCGACCGTCGTCCAGGGCATCTGGCCGGGCAGCATCGCGCGGGCGCCGCGCGGGCGGAACGGGCACGGCTACGACCCGATCTTCGTGCCGGACGGCCACGACGTGACGGCGGCGGAGCTGGAGCCGGCGGCGAAGAACGCGGAGAGCCACCGGGCGCGCGCGCTCTCGGCCATCGTCCCCGCGCTGCAGGCGCTCGGCGAGAGCTGAGAACGGCACTCATTCCCATCTAGCCCCACCCCCTGGCGACGCGGGCGACTTCTATCTACCGTAGAAGGCGAGATGAGTCACGACCACGGCCACACCGCCAACCGAAACCGCCTGCTGATCGCCATCGGCATCGTGGCGGTCGTGCTCGTCGTCGAGGTCGTCGGCGCGTGGGTGAGCGGCTCCCTCTCGTTGCTCGCCGACGCCGGCCACATGCTCAGCGATCTCGCCGGGCTGATCATCGCGCTGATGGCGACCATCGTCGCCGCGCGCCCGGCGACGGACCGGCAGACCTTCGGGTTCCGCCGTGCGGAGGTGTTCGGCGCGCTCATCAACGGCCTCATCCTCGTCGTCGTCGCGGTCACGGTCACCGTCGGCGCGATCGGGCGCCTGGTGGGCGGCGAGACCGAGGTGCACAGCGTCCCGATGCTCGTCGTCGCGGTGATCGGCCTCGTCGCGAACTTCGGGGCGCTGCTGCTGCTCCGGCCCGCCGCCGGACACTCGATCAACATGCGCGGGGCGTATCTGGAGGTGTTCGGCGACCTGGTGGGGTCCGCCACCGTCATCGTCGCGGCCGTGGTCATCCTGCTCACCGGCTTCACCCCGGCCGACGCGATCGCGTCGCTGCTGATCGCCGCGCTGATCGTCCCGCGTGCGTTCGTGCTGCTGCGCGACGTGGTGCGGGTGCTGAGCGAGGCGGCGCCGGCGGACACGGATGTCGCCGAGATCCGGGACCACATCCTCGGGACGGCGGGGGTCGTCGCGGTCCACGACGTGCACGTCTGGGCGATCACCTCGGGGGCGCCGGTGTTCAGCGCGCACGTCGTGTGCGAGCCGGCGGTGTTCCGCGAGGGCCGGACGGGCACCCTGCTCGACGAACTGTCCGGCTGTCTGTCGAAGCACTTCGACGTGGAGCACTCCACCTTCCAGCTGGAGCCGGCGGAGCATGCCGCCCACGAGGACGAGTTCCACCGCTGACCCGCCTGGCGTCTTGCCTCCGTCGGAGATCCGGCCGCCCTGGGCGCGTATCTCCATCCACACCGCGGTCCGTCGGAGATTCGGGGCGGATTATCCGACGGTGGACGCGGTCAGGGTCAGGCCTCGGGGTGCGTGGGAGCGGGGGCAGGCTCCTCGACCGCCGCGGGAGCGGCCGCGTCTTCCGCGGCCTTGCGCTTCGACTTCCGCAGTGACTGGAAGTAGTGGAACAGCGTCGGCACCAGGGTGATGACGACCGCGCCGATCAGGATGACGTCGATGTAGCTGGAGACGAAGTTCGCCACCGGCGGGATGTATCCGATCAGATAGCCGAAGAACGTCAGCCCGGCGCCCCACAGCAGCGCGCCGAGGGCGTTGTACAGCGAGTACTTCTTGTAGGACATGTGCCCGACGCCCGCGGCGACCGGCGCGAAGGTGCGCACGATCGGCACGAACCGGGCAACGATGACCGCGAGCGCACCGAAGCGCTCGAAGAACTGGTTGGTGCGCCGCACGTTCTCCATCGAGAACAGTCCGGTCTCCTTGCGTTCGAAGATCCGGGGGCCGGCCTTGTGGCCGATCAGATACCCGGCCTCTCCGCCGAGGAACGCCGCGAACGCGATGGCGAGGCAGACCCACCAGATGTCGACGCCGAACACCAGGGAGGTGTGCGTCAGCAGCCCCGAGATGATCAGCAGCGTGTCGCCCGGAAGCAGGAAGCCGACCAGCAGACCGGTCTCGGCGAAGACGATCCCGCAGACCACGAGGAGCGCCCAGGGACCCGCCGAATGGATGATGGTGTTCGGGTCGAGCCACGGGATGAGGCCGGCGTGATGGATCACGGTACTCCAGGAGGGATCGGTGGGAAAGCTGAGCCCGAGTTTAGCGTCGGCCATGCGCTGGAAGCTGCACGAAGCGTGCGAATTCGGGCCCGCCCGGAAAGATCATCCTGGGGTCGTACGGGTGCGGGAGAAGGGACTCGAACCCTCACGCCGTGAAGCACAGGAACCTAAATCCTGCGTGTCTGCCAGTTTCACCACTCCCGCAGTGCGCTGGGCGCGGCTACGACATTAGCTCATGGACGCGCGGGGCGACCTCCGTGCCGTACAGCTCGATGGATCGCATCAGGTCGTCGTGGGGGAGCGTCCCGTTGCTCATCTTGATGTCGAAGCGGGAGGCCCCGAGCCCCTTCGCCGCGTAGGCGATCTTCTGCGCGACGGTCTCGGGCGAGCCGACGACGAGCGCACCGTCCGGCCCGGCCTCGTGCTCGAACCGGGCGCGCGAGGCCGGCGGCCAGCCGCGCTCACGGCCGATGCGGTTCGTCATCACCTCGTAGTGCGGCCACAGGATGTCCTTGGCCTCCTGGTCGGTCTCGGCGATGAAACCGGGGGAGTGCACGCCGATCGGGAGGCTCGTGTCCTGCCCGAACTGCTCCAGCGCCTTGCGGTACAGCTCGGCGAGCGGCTGGAACCGCATCGGGCCGCCGCCGATGATGGCGAGCACGAGCGGGAAGCCGTAGTGCGCCGCACGCACCACCGACTCCGGGCTCCCACCCACGCCGATCCACGTCTTCAGCAGGCCGTGCTCGACGTGCGGGTACACCGACTGATCGTTCAGCGGCGCCCGGAGCTCGCCCGTCCAGGTGACCGGCTGCTGCTTGCGCACCTCGGCGAACAGACTCAGCTTCTCCTCGAACAGCTCCTCGTACTTTGCGAGGTCGTAGCCGAACAGCGGGAACGACTCGATGAACGAGCCGCGGCCGAGGATGACCTCTGCGCGACCGCCGGAGATGCCGTCGAGGGTCGCGAATCGCTGGAACACGCGCACCGGGTCGTCCGAACTCAGCACCGTGACGGCCGATCCGAGGTGGATGCGCTCGGTCTGCCCGGCGATCGCCGCGAGCACGACCTCGGGCGCCGAAACGGCGAAGTCCTCGCGATGGTGCTCGCCGACGCCGAAGAAGTCGAGGCCGACGCGGTCGGCCTGCACCCCCTCCGCCACGACGTTGCGGAGCGTCTGCGCCTGCGACAGCGGTGTGCCGTCCGCATCCCGCGTCACGTCGCCGAACGTGTCGATCCCGAGTTCCAGCTTCCCGGCCATGTCATCCCTCTATTCATGCGTTTGCATGGATGCCAACGCCTCACCGGCCAGGGTATTCCGGGTCAGGCGGTCCGGGGACGACGCGGGACGTACCGCGGGATGTAGCGGGCCAGCATCCCCGCGCCGACCAGCCCCAAAACGCCCATGACACCGCTGGCGAACGAAATCGACACGAGCGCCGTCAGCAGCGAGACGACCAGGGGGGCGGCGGCCTGGCCGGCGTCGGCCGAGAACCGCCACGCGCCGAGGAAGGGTGCAGGCCGGTCCTTCGGCGCGAGGTCGGCGCCGAGCGTCATCACGATGCCGGAGCCGATGCCGTTCGCCACCGAGAGGAACAGCGAGACGCCGATGTACCAGGCGACCGCGGAGCTGAGGTCGTGCGAGAAGGCGAGCACCAGGAAGCCGAGGCCGAGGCCGATCATGGACGGGATGGCGCTCCACATCCGCCCGAACCGGTCCATGATCTGTCCGCTGGCGTAGAAGAGGGCGAAGTCGACGGCACCCGCGAGGCCGATGATGAGCGCGGTGTTCGACTCGCTCAGTCCGATGGACACGGCCCACAGCGGCATCAGCACGGTGCGGGCGGAGCGGATCGCCGCCACGAGGGAGACGCCCGCGCCCATCCGGATGAGCACCTCCCGGAACGACCAGATGGTGCGGAACAGCCCGTGGGTGCGCTCCTCTGCCTCCTCTTCGCCGGCCGTCACCTGGGCGCCGGATTCGTCGGTGACCCGCGCGGACGGGCCGAACATCTTCTCGGGGTCCGGGAGCGCCAGGAGCACGACGACCGAGCCGAGGCAGCTGATGATGAAGATCCAGAACACGGACTGCGTGGATCCTGTCGCCGCGATGACGGCGGACGCGATGAGCGGGCCGACGAACCATCCGCCGCGGAAGATGCCGCCGAGGGTGGACAGTGCCCTGGCGCGATAGCGAGCGGGAACGTACGAGGTCATGAACGCGTGGCGGGCGAGGGCGAACACGGCGGTCGCGATGCCGACCAGGAAGATGCCGGCCATCAGCACCCAGTAGTTGGGCGCCAGCAGGCAGATCGCGACGCCGACGATCGCGACGACGGCCGCGCCGATCATCGAGGTGCGCTCGCCGACGCGTGACACCACCCATCCGCTCGGGATGTCTCCGATCAGTTCGCCGAGCATCACCATGGAGGCGATGAAGCCGGCCATCGCCAGGGTCGCACCGAGGTTGCCTGCGGCGACGGGGATGATGGGGATGATCGCGCCCTCTCCGATCGAGAAGAGGAGCGTCGGCAGGAAGGCGGCGAGGGCGACGGAGCGGAAGGAGAAGGGGCGCTCGTCGGAAGTCATTTCGTTAACACCGTACAACTTCCCGCTCGGGTGACTCACCTGACCGCCCGGTAGGCTGGAGGACGACATGATCGAACTCGACCTCTCCTCCCAGATCGCCGACCTGCGATCCACCTTCGCCGACATCACCGCGGTGGTCGACGTCGACCGGCTGCGCGCCGACATCGCCGACCTGAGCGAGAAGGCGGGAGCCCCCGACCTCTGGGACGACACCACGAACGCCCAGAAGGTGACGAGCGCGCTCAGTCACCGCCAGTCGGAGCTCGCGCGCATCACGGCGATCGAGCGCCGTCTGGACGACCTGGAGGTGCTGGTCGAGCTCGCGAACGAGGCGGAGGACGAGGAGTCTGCCGCCGAGGCGCGGGCCGAGCTGCAGTCGCTGCAGACCGCGCTCGGCGACCTGGAGGTCCAGACGCTGCTGAGCGGCGAGTACGACGACCGCGCGGCCATCGTGACCATCCGCTCCGGCGCGGGCGGCGACGACGCCACCGACTTCGCCGAGATGCTCATGCGCATGTACCTGCGCTGGGCGGAGCAGCACAAGTACCCGGTGAAGGTCATGGACACGTCGTATGCGGAGGGCGCCGGCATCAAGTCCGCGACCTTCGAGGTGGATGCGCCCTACGCGTTCGGCACGCTGTCGGTGGAGGCCGGCACCCACCGCCTCGCGCGCATCAGCCCGTTCGGCTCGGCCGACAAGCGGCAGACGTCCTTCGCCGCAGTGGAGGTCATCCCGCTGATGGAGGAGGCGACAGAGGTCGAGGTCCCGGAAGGCGATATCCGCGTGGATGTGTTCCGCTCGTCCGGCCCCGGCGGCCAGTCGGTCAACACCACCGACTCCGCGGTGCGCATCACCCACCTCCCGACCGGCCTCGTCGTCTCGATGCAGAACGAGAAGTCGCAGATCCAGAACCGTGCCGCCGCCATGCGCGTGCTGCAGACCCGACTCCTGCTGCTGCAGAAGGAGGAGGAGGCCGCGAAGAAGAAGGAGCTCGCCGGCACGATCACGGCGAGCTGGGGCGACCAGATGCGCTCCTACTTCCTCTACGGCCAGCAGCTGGTGAAGGACCTCCGCACCGGCTACGAGTCGGGCAACCCGAGCGCCGTCTTCGACGGCGACCTCGACGGCTTCATCGCGGCGGGCATCCGCTGGCGCGCGGGCAACAAGTCCGGGGAGTAGAGCCGGAGGTCGTCCTGCTGGGGCGCGGAACGGCGGGGTTGTGCCGCACGGGCATGTCGCTACTGCGGATCGGGGCGGGACTGCTTAGTCTCAAGGGGTCATGATCCGGTTCGAACACGTATCCAAGCAGTACCCGGGCACAGCGCGCCCTGCACTCAACGGCATCAACCTCGAAGTGCTGCGCGGAGAGTTCGTCTTCCTCGTCGGCGCCTCGGGCTCCGGCAAGTCCAGCTGCCTGCGCCTGATCCTCAAAGAGGAGAAGCCGACCAAGGGCAAGATCCACGTGCTGGGGCAGGACCTCGGCACGATCTCGTCGCGCAAGGTGCCGTACTTCCGCCGCAACATCGGTGTCGTCTTCCAGGACTTCCGGCTGCTGCCGAACAAGAACGTCTTCCAGAACGTCGCCTTCACCCTGCAGGTGATCGGCAAGTCGCGGGGCTTCATCCAGGAGGCCGTGCCCGACGTTCTGAAGATGGTCGGCCTCGACGGCAAGGCGCAGCGCCTGCCGCACGAGCTCTCGGGTGGTGAGCAGCAGCGCGTCGCGATCGCCCGGGCGGTGGTCAACAAGCCGCAGGTGCTCCTCGCCGACGAGCCCACCGGAAACCTCGACCCCGCGACGAGCGCCGGCATCATGGCCGTGCTCGAACGCATCAACGCCGGCGGCACCACCGTCGTCATGGCCACGCACGAGGCCGCGATCGTCGACCAGATGAAGCGACGCGTCATCGAGCTCGTCGGCGGCCAGATCGTCCGCGACGAGCGCCACGGCGGATACGGCTTCACCGCCGCGATCCCGGTGGCGCAGCCGCTGGAGCGCGACGAGCCGGTCTCCGACGCGACACCCGTGTTCGCGGGAGCGGCCGCGGCAACGCCCGCCGCGCCGATGACCCGGCCGAACGCACCGACCTCGACACCGACCGCCCCGGTGGCGGTGCCGCAACAGGCACAGCCGCAGCAGGCGCCGCAGACGCCGGCTCACCAGCCGCAGCACGCGCAGCCCGCCGAGCAGCCGCGGCCGGCCGCCTATCCGGCCCCGGTGCAGTTCGCGACCGCCCCGGTCCCGCCGGCCCCCGCGTCGGAGGAGCTGCCCGAACACCTGAACTTCACGGCGAACCTCGACCTCAGCGGACTCCGCGAGGACGCCGACCGTGACGGCGACCAGAATGTGGGGCCGACGAAATGAGATTCGGACTCATCTGGTCGGAGGTCGGCAACGGCCTCCGCCGCAACCTGTCGATGGTCGTGTCGGTCATCCTCGTCACGTTCATCTCGCTGACCTTCGTCGGCACCGCCGTCCTGCTGCAGATGCAGATCGGCCAGATGAAGACCTACTGGTACGACCGCGCGCAGGTCGCCGTGTACATGTGCACGACGACGGACAACTGCGCGAGCGGGCCGGCCACCGACCAGTCCATCGAGGCGGTCAAGAAGCAGCTCGAGTCGCCCGAGCTCGCCCCGTACATCCAGAAGTTCTACTTCCAGGACCAGAAGCAGGGCTACGAGCAGTTCAAAGAGCAGTTCAAGGGCAACCAGATCGCCGACTTCGTGACGCCGGACATGATCCCGCAGACGTTCTGGGTGAACCTGAAGGATCCGAACCAGTCGGCCGTGCTCACCGAGACGCTCTCCGGGTCGGCGGGCGTGCAGAGCGTTGTCGACCAGCGGAGCTACCTGGACCAGATCTTCAGCATCCTCAACGCCGCCAGCTACACCGCGATCGGCATCGCGGCGCTCATGCTCGTGGCGGCGGTGCTGCTGATCGCCACGACGATCCGGCTCTCCGCGTTCTCGCGAAGGCGGGAGATCGGGATCATGCGGCTGGTCGGCGCCTCCAACCGCTTCATCCAGACGCCGTTCATCATCGAGGGCGTGATCGCCGCGCTCGTCGGGTCGATCCTCGCCTCGGTCGTGATCGCGCTGGGCGTGCAGTTCTTCGTCCGCGGGTACCTCAGCCAGCGCATCCAGTCGATCAACTTCGTCGGGATGGAGCAGGCCTGGCTGGTGATCCCCATCCTCGTCGTGATCGGCGTGGTGCTGGCCGCCGCGTCCGCCAACTTCGCCATCAAGCGGTATCTGAAGGTCTGAGCCGTGCCCGGGAGACCGGGGAGGCGATAGACTGGTCCGCTGCCCGGCACCGCGCCGGGCGATGACCGTCGCCGATGTGAGGAGCGAGCTGTGCCGAAGGAACGGGGCCAGAAGGTCGTGGCCACCAATCGCCGGGCGCGCCACGACTACACGATCGAGGACACCTTCGAGGCGGGCCTCGTGCTCACCGGGACCGAGGTGAAGTCGCTGCGGATGGGACGGGCGTCCCTCGTCGACGGCTACGCGTTCGTCGACGGCGGAGAGGCCTGGCTCGACGCCGTGCACATCCCCGAGTACGCCGACGGCACCTGGAACAACCACGCACCGCGCCGCAAGCGGAAGCTGCTGCTGCACAAGGCCCAGATCCTCAAGATCGAGAACAAGGTCAAGCAGGGCGGCTACACCATCGTGCCGCTGTCGATCTACTTCAACGACGGCCGCGCGAAGGTCGAGATCGCGGTCGCCAAGGGCAAGCGCGAGTACGACAAGCGGCAGGCTCTGCGGGAGCGTCAGGACCAGCGTGAGGCGCAGCGGGCGATGTCCACGCGCAACCACCTGGGCGAGTGACCGTTCCGGCGGAGTGACAGACTGAGGTCATGGACTCCACCGCTCAGCGCATCCCGATCGCAGGAACCTACAACTTCCGGGATGTCGGCGGCTACCCGGCGGCGGGCGGCACCACGCGCCGCGGAAAGCTGTACCGCGCCGACGCGCTTGGCCGGATCGGACGACCCGGGCGGGAGGCGCTCCGCGAGCTGGGCATCCGCATCGTGATCGACCTGCGCGACGACTTCGAGGTGGAGGCGCTGCCCGACGATCTGGACGGACTGGACGTCGAGGTGCTGCGGCTGCCGGTGTTCGAGGGCTCCGGCGCCTCGGCGGCCACCGTCGGCGCGACCATCGTGCACCTGTACGACAAGATCGTCTTCCAGCACACCGACGTGATCGTCCGTGCCCTGCGCGAGATCGCGGACACGGGGGAGGAGGCGGTGGTCGTGCACTGCACGGCGGGCAAGGACCGCACCGGCATCGTCGTGGCGCTCGCCCTGCTCGCCGTCGGTGTCGACCGCGAGACCGTCGTGGCCGACTACGCGCTCACCGAGGACAACCTGCGCGGGCCGTGGCTCGAGGGGATGCTGGATTTGGTCCGCGGCTACGGGGTCGAGGTGACGCCCGATCTGCGGATCATTCTCGGCGGCAGTCCGCGGGAGGCGCTGGAGACCACGATCGACCGGATCGAGGAGCGCGCGGGCAGCGTTCGGCAGTACCTGCTCGACGCGGGACTGGACGAGGTCGAGCTGGCGATGCTCCGCTCCGTGCTCGTCGAGCCGGCCTGACGCGCAGCACCCGCCGGGATTCTCATCGGACCCATAACCGCTTCCCAGCGCGAACAGGGCTCTCGGCTGCTTTCATATGAACATGAGCAACACACCGCCCACCGATCCCACCGAGCCGCTGCCGGCTTCCCCGGGCTACACGCCGCCGCCTGGTCCGCCTGCGCCGGCTCCGGGTCCCGCTGCTCCGGGCGCGGCGGTACCGGGCACGCCGGCGCCCGTGGTCACCGAGCCGTTCTACAAGCGGCACGGACTGGCGTTCGCGATCTCGACGCTCGTGCTCTCGATCGTCGTACTGCTCGGGCTGGTGACGGCCGGCTCCTTCGCGGTCGCCAGCGTGGTGTCGCACATGGGCGAGCGGGCCATCTCGCGCGTCATCCCGGGGCAGGGTCACGGGCAGCCGGGAATGCCCGGGATGCCGGGGATGCCGGGCGACGGCGATGATAACGGCGGCGGCGGCCAGCAGGGCGGCGACCAGAAGGGCCGCGTGCTCGTGCGCGGCACCATCGTCTCCATCTCGGGGGACACCTGGACCATCGACCGCGACAGCGGCTCGTCGGTCGAGGTGCGGGTGACGTCGTCGACGGTGTTCGGCACGCCGATGCAGTCGGCGTCGAAGTCGGACTTCGCGAAGGGGGACGAGGTGATCGTCATCGCGAAGCGCGCCGACGACACCGTGACCGCGACGCGCGTGCTCAAGCTGGACGCGTTCCCCACCCGTCCGCCGTCGACGCCGGGCACGCCGCAGACCCCGGGATCCTGATAGAGCCCGGATCCTGATCCCCGCAGGTCGGCAGCCGCCGGTCAGCTGGCGGAGAACCGCGCGTGCACCTGCACCGCGATGGTCAGCTCCTCCGGCTTGAGCGACAGGGTCGCCCCTCCGGAGTCGGCGGACACCGCGCGGGCGAACAGCGGCTGCGGCGGCTGCCCCGGCGCCGATCCGTCGCCGAGCATGCCCGGGTCGCTGAGCGCGAGCGGCTTCACCGTGGTGAGCCCGAGACTCGTCGCGTACACCGTCGCCTTCGCGACCGCGTTCTCCACCGCACGGCGCCGCGCCTCCTGCGTCAGCGTCTGCCGGCGCGCCTCCGTCAGCGACCAGGTGACGCCGTCGACCGCGACGCCGTCGAGCAGCGACACCACCCCGACCCAGTCGGACAGGGCGGCCAGGTCGCTGAACCGCGCGTCGATCCCGACCTCCGCATGATGCACGACGTCGAGCCGGCGACCGTCGTTGCTCCACGGGCGGTCGCCCCAGACCCGGAGCTGGTCGGAGGACCACTGCGTGACGGGACCGCTCTGCGGGTTGTGGAGCTCCCGCAGCTCGCTGCTGAGCTGCAGCTGTCGCTGCGTCGTGAGCGCGAGCACGTCCTCGCGCGACGGCCCCTCGTAGGTGACCCGCAGCCGCACGGCTCCGCGCTCGGCCGGGTGACGCAGCTCGTATTCCCCCTGGACAGTGATGATCGTGTCGGCCATTCCCCGATGGTGGCATAAACGGCGCAGGGGCGATGTTGTAGTATGAGTAGCTGCCCGCCTGGTCGGGCAGACTGGTATCTGGACAACTCAACAGCGCGTGACAGCGACCCGGCCGACAGGCCGCGCATGGGGATGATCGGTTTCGACATTGTCTGCGTGACTGTGAGAAGCGGGTCGAGGATGCATGGTTATCTCGTTAACGATCCATGCGAAAAAATAAGTGCCAATAACAAGAGCACTGTCTCGGCCAAGGCCGACTTCGCCCTCGCGGCGTAAGTTCACCTCCGCCATTTGAGAGACCGTCAGTCCGGGAATCGTTCCCTACCCGGATCCTGGCGTCAGCTAGGGGACTTGCTTCTGCGTTGAGCATCAGGGCGCAGAGGGACTTCCACTGATACTGGGTCCGTCGGAGCAGGTGCCAATGACAAGCTCCGGGACCGAGAAAGCGACTTCATTGGCTACGCCCGTAGAAGGCACATGACCACAGCAGTGGACGGGGGTTCGATTCCCCCCATCTCCACCATTCGGTCGCTGTCACGCGTTGTTCAGATCCGTGTGGTTCCGGGGAAAGTGAGGCCGCCTACTCCACCCGGGACGCCGCAGGATCGAGGCTGTCCGGCGCTGTCGGTGAGAACCGGCCGTCGGCCACCGCCTGGCGGACGGTCAGATAGTCCGCGTACGCCTGGTCCGCGTAGGCGAAGGCCCAGGCGACGACCGCGGCGTCGAATGCCGTGCCGCCGCCGAGGTAGCCCGAGATGAACGGAGCGTCGGGCGACTGGGCGTGGGCGCGCGCGAGGACGGTGCCGCAGGCGTCGACGTAGTCGGCGAAAGGCCGGAATCCGAGCGTCTCCGTGTCGATGGACACGTTCTGGTCGCGGAACTGCCGGATGTAGTACGCATGCCCGTCCTGCGTGACATAACCGAGGAACGGGTCGCTCACGGCTTGCAGCACGCGCTGGTTGGCGACGACACGGTGACCGTGCTCGGCGGAGTGGGCGTGATCGTCGAAAGCGGGAGCGCATCCCGCGGGAGCACCGCCGAACTCCACGACGACGGACTCGGTCGCTTCCTTCACCTGAAGCACCAAGGACTCGCCGGCCGGCCCCGAGAGCACGATGATGTAGCACCGCGTCCCCACGCTGCCGACGCCGACGACCCGGCGCACGGCATCCGTCGCGGTGTACTGGGACAGGAGCAGCGCGATGTCGGCGGGGACGGTGGTGGCGTACTCGCGCGCGATCGCGAGCACCCTGCGCTCGGTCGCCTCGGGGATGTGGGTGAGTCGTGGCGGACTCTCGATGATCGCCGTCGTGCCGTCGGGGGCGCGTTCGGTGATCTTGCGCACCACCCGCTCCGACGTGCGGCGGGAGGCCTCCGCGATCGCGCGGTCGAGCACCTTCTGCGAGCTCGCTGCCCGCCGGCCTCCGCGGACGTCCGCGCGCAGGTAGTAGCGTTCCAGCGCGCCCAGCCCGGTGAACTGCCTCATCGCCGTCCGGTACGCGGCCGCCGCCTCGGATGCCGCCCTCTCGGCCTTCGCCTCCGAGAATCCTCGCTGGCGCGCAGCGATCACCACGCTCGTGACGAAGCGCTTCACATCCCACTCCCACGGCCCGTAGGCGGCCTCGTCGAAATCGTTGAGGTCGAAGACGAGCCTGCGCTCCGGCGAGGCGAAGATGCCGAAATTGGCGACGTGCGCGTCGCCGCAGATCGTCACGTCGATGCCCGTCCGGGGTCCGTCGCGCAGGTCGGCCGCCTGGATGGCGGCAGAACCGCGGTAGAAGGCGAAGGGGTTCTCGGTCATCCGCTCGAGGCGGAGCGGGATCAGCTCCGCGACGCGGTGCTCGTGCTGCCGACGGAGGACGCCGACGGGATCGCGATCCTTCGCCGGTGCATACGTCGCATGGATGCTGCGCGGCACCCGCTCGCGAGCCCGCCTTCCCGCGTCGTACAGGCCGGCTGCGGACCGGACTGCGTCGTGATCGAAGCGGAGGCGACCGGAGTCCACAGAACTCATCCCCGGCTCAGCGCCGCTGGAGGGTCCCGATCTTGGTATCACCGGATCGATAGACGGTGAGGGTGTTGCCGTCGACCTTCGCCGTTGCGGCGAGGTTGAGCCACGGGGTGACTCCCTCGCACGCCTTCAGCGTCGAGGCGAAGGGCCCGAACGTGAACGTGTCGCCGGAGATGCTGCCCTGACCCTTGAGCGGGTTGCAGCCGTCGGTACCCGAGAAGGAACCATCGGACGTGATGGTCAAGGAGGGCTTCCCGGGTGCGACCTGACCCCAGTCGCCGGTGAACGAGGAACCGGACGAGGAGCACCCAGCGAGGACGATCATGGTTGCAACGGCAGCGATGGAGAATCCCGCTCGCGCGAATCGAGTGCTCATGCCCAGACCCTAGTGGAGCGGGTTCCCGCGCGACCAGATCCGAGTCCCACCGCCCACGTCGGCTCATCGCCGTTCCACCGCATCGTCCGCGTGCCGAAGCGGGATCTCGGCGCGCATCACGCCTCGGCGGACACGCGTCACCAGAAGGAGTGAGCCCACGGCGACAGCCAGTATCACGCCCGTGACGATGACGACGAGGCCCCACGAGACGACCTGCCAGCCGGGGAATGCGGCGAGGGAGGCCCACTCGATGCCGTAGGCGCCGGCGGCCGCGATCGGGAACGTGAACGACCAGAAGCCGAGCGTGAAGGTGAGCCTGCGATAGCGGGGGAGGAGCGCGAGTTGTTGCAGCGCCATGAGCACCAGCAGCCCCAGAAGCACGGTGGAGACGAGGTCGGCCTGCTCGCCGTTGATCGTGAACCAGGCGGTTCCGGCCACGGCGGGTGGTGCGAGCAGGATCGCGCAGGTGGGCGTGAGCGCGTCGGGAAGAGCGGCGAAGAACGCCAGTCTCGCCAGGAGCACGGTCGAGATGACGATCCAGAAGAAGACGCCGACGCCGAAGGCTCCGATCGCCATCCCGGGCAGACCGATCCTGGACGACGTGGTCGCCGCGATCAGGCCCGCCGCCACGGTCGGCAGCAGGTAGCCGCCGTGGAACGCCTCAGGGGGCAGGCTGCCGCTGTGCCAGAACGCCAGCACCCAGCCGGCGAACGCCGCGGCGACGATGATCGCAACGATGACGACGACGCTGCCGGCGATCGGCGTGAAGCGGTACAGATCGGCGCCGAGCAGCATCCCGACGACAGGGACGAGCGCGGCGATGGGGCCCTGCGCGGGATGCCTCAACTGCTGTCGCAGGGTCTCGGCGCTCCTGGCGCCGCGGCGCAGGTGCGCGACGATGAGCCAGATCCAGGAGACGGCGACGACCACCCAGAGTGCCTGCCCGATGGGTTCCGGGACGCCCAGGAGGCGGGCCGCCACGGTCCAGATGGTGGCGAGCCCGGCGAGGCCGAAGGCGATCGCGAGGGTGTTGAGCGGGATGCGCTGCGCGGCGCTCATCACTGCGCCGCCGACGACAGTTCTTCATCGATGCGGAGTACGGCGAGTTCGCGATGCCCGCCGATCGGAGCCCTGGCCATTCGTTGGTCCCTTCGACGATCACCGGTTGCGGCGATGGAGTACGGAATGTGCCCGCGGTGGCCTCTGTGCGATGGTCGCGGTCACGAGGGGACGGTATCGCCTCCGCCCGGTCGTGCGCGACATCGGGCGGCTTCCCGCAGCCCTCGAGTACTGCCTGTCCACGGTGGGACCTTCCCTGCGACACTGACCCCGGAAATGACCGGACCAGTGAGAGGGACACCCATGACCGACGACAATGACTCCGTCGCCCCGATCGATTTCGTGATCATCGAATTCCCGCCGGGGCAGCAGAATTTCTCCGGCGAGGTGATCGACGAGCTCCTGGCGCTCGTCGACGCCGGCACCATCCGCCTCGTCGACGCCATCGTGCTCGTCAAGGACGAGGACGGCTCCGTCGAGGCCGTCGAGCTGTCCGAGCTGCAGGGCCCGTCGGCCCTCGCGACGCTCGCGGAGCAGCTCGCCGACTTCCTCGCGGAGGCGGACATCGCGACCCTGGCCGAGGCGATGGAGCCGGGCAGCGTCGCCGGCGCCATCGTCTACGAGAACGTGTGGGCGGCTCCGTTCGCGGCCGCCGCACGCAGGGCCGGCGGGCGGCTCATCGCGGATGGGCGCATCCACAGCCAGGACATCGCCGACGCCCTGGAGGCGGAGGCCGAGCTGGAGGCCGCAGAGGACTTGGAACAGCAGGAACAGCGGAAAACGCAGGAAGAGCAGGGAGTCTGAGATGTTGAGACCAGCACGAGTGGGGCGCGTCGGCGTCGTCCGCGCCCCCGTCGCCAAGGCCGCCGTCGTCACGCGCGCCGTCACACCGGGCCCCGCGCCCGTCGCAAAGGCCGCCGTCGTCGGCGCCGCCCTGACCCCGCGCCGCCGGCGCATCTGAGAGGAGCCGTCATGACCGTCGACCGCGCAGCGCGCAGCGTCCTCCCCATCCCGGACCGCCCGGCGCCCGGGCTCACCACCTACGACGCGAAGGATCCGGAGACGTCGTACCCGCCGATCACCCCGCTGCGCCCGCCGGAGGGCGCGCCCAACGTTCTGGTGATCCTGCTCGACGACGTCGGGTTCGGGGCATCCAGCGCCTTCGGCGGCCCGTGCGCCACGCCGAACGCCGAACGGCTCGCCGCGAACGGCCTGAAATACAACCGGTTCCACACGACCGCGTTGTGCGCGCCGACGCGGGCAGCCCTGCTCTCCGGGCGCAACCACCATTCGGTGGGCATGGGCAGCATCACGGAGACCGCGACCTCCGCGCCAGGCAACAGCTCGCTGCGGCCGAACACCAAGGCGCCGCTCGCGATGACCCTGAAGCTGAACGGGTACTCCACGGCGCAGTTCGGCAAGTGCCACGAGGTGCCGGTGTGGCAGTCGTCGCCGATGGGACCGTTCGACGCCTGGCCGTCCGCCGGAGGCGGTTTCGAGACCTTCTACGGCTTCATCGGCGGAGAGGACAACCAGTGGGACCCGGCCCTCTACGACGGAACGACCCCCGTCGAGCCGCCCGCCACTCCCGAGGAGGGATACCACCTCACGGAGGACCTCGCCGATCACGCCTCCACGTGGATCCGGACGCAGAAGGCGCTCATGCCGGACAAGCCGTTCTTCGTGTACTTCGCGCCGGGAGCGACGCACGCGCCGCACCACGTGCCGAAGGAGTGGGCGGACAAGTACGCCGGGAAGTTCGCCGGCGGCTGGGACGCGCTGCGCGAGCAGACCTTCGCCCGGCAGAAGGAGCTCGGGGTGATCCCGGCCGACGCCGAGCTGACCCCGCGCAACGCGGAGATCCCGGCGTGGGACGACATGCCGGAAGAGCTGAAGCCCGTGCTGGAGCGCGAGATGGAGGTCTACGCCGGGTTCCTCGAGCACACGGACCACCAGGTCGGACGGGTGCTCGACACCGTCGAGGACCTCGGGATCCTAGACAACACGCTGATCTTCTACATCATCGGCGACAACGGCGCATCGGCCGAGGGCACGCTGAACGGCGCTTTCAACGAGATGGCGAACTTCAACGGGATGGCGGCCCTCGAGACGCCGGAGTTCCTGCTCTCCAAGATGGACGAGTTCGGCAGCCCGAGCTCGTACAACCACTACGCCGTCGGCTGGGCCTGGGCGATGGACACGCCGTTCCAGTGGACGAAGCAGGTCGCATCGCACTGGGGTGGCACCCGCAACGGGACGATCGTGCACTGGCCGGAGCGCATCACCGACAAGGGTGGTCTGCGGTCGCAGTTCACGCACTGCATCGACGTCGCGCCGACGGTGCTGGAGGCCGCCGGGCTCCCGGAGCCCACGTTCGTGAACGGGGTGCAGCAGTCGCCGATCGAGGGCACCAGCATGATCTACAGCTTCGACGCCGCGGACGAGCCGGAGCGGCACGAGCTCCAGTACTTCGAGATGTTCGGCAACCGCGGCATCTACTTCAAAGGCTGGAGCGCCGTGACGAAGCACCGGACGCCCTGGAACCTGCTGGGCGGCACCGTCCCGGCCTTCGACGACGACGTGTGGGAGCTGTACGACGGCAGCACCGATTACAGCCAGGCGCGCGACCTGTCCGCTGAACAGCCGGATCGGCTCCACGCGCTGCAACGGCTCTGGCTGATCGAAGCGGTGAAGTACAACGTGGTCCCGCTCGACGACCGCACCGCCGAACGGATCAGCCCGCAGCTGGCCGGGCGGCCTGTCCTCGTGCAGGGGAACAGCCAGCTGCTGTATCCGGGCATGGGGCGGCTCTCCGAGAACAGCGTCATCAACCTCAAGAACCGATCCTTCTCGGTGACGGCCGAACTGGAGATCCCGGACGGCGGGGCCTCCGGGGTCGTCGTGGCCCAGGGCGGCCGGTTCGGCGGATGGGCGCTGTACCTGGTCGACGGGGTCGCACGGTTCACGTACAACGTCCTCGGCATCCAGCTCTTCACGACAGAGGCCGGGGAGCCCGTTCCAGCGGGGACGCGGCAGGTCCGGGCCGAGTTCGCCTACGACGGCGGCGGTCTTGCGAAAGGTGGGAACCTCACGCTCTACTACGACGGCCGCGAGGTCGGGTCCGGCCGGATCGCGGTGACCCAGCCCATGGTCTTCTCCGCCGACGAGACGACCGACGTCGGCTACGAGGCGGGGACCCCGGTGTCGCCGGACTACACGACCGCCACGAGCAGGTTCACTGGACGCATCCGCTGGGTGCAGCTCGATGCCGGCCTGGACGACAACGACCACTTCATCGACGACGACGAGCGCCTGCGGGTGGCGATGGCTCGGCAGTGACGCGGGGGGAGTGGAGGCTCCGCGCCGGCGGACGACGGTCGGGTCGTCCGCCGGCGCGAAGCGGTCAGACGGTTCCGTCCGCTCCCGGGCCGCCGCGGTGCTTGCGGCCCGTGAGCACGACCACGAGCACCCCGATCAGGGCGAGCACCACGATCCCGACACCGATGCCGATCACCAGCCCGATGCTCCCGGAATCGGAGGCGGCGCTCGCCGCGGGGGCGGGCGTCGACGTCGCGGCATCGGTGCTCCGTCCACTCGCTGCTGCGGCCCCGGCCGCGCACGCGGGCGGGCCAGCGCTGCCCGGCGCAGCGGTCGCCCCCGCCGGCGGCTGATAGGTGAACGGGATGGTCCCGGAGACGGTGTGCCCGTCGGCCGAGACGATCTGCCACCTCAGCGTGTACGGACCCGGCGCACCGAGGGCCACCGGAGCCGTGACGGTGCGGTCGGCGATGGCCGGGCATCCCGTCTCGTAGTGGCGGTTCGCCGTGTCGGTGACCTGCACCAGTGATGACGAGCCGTCGCCGGCGAGGTCGAGCACCCGGTCGTTGAAGGTGAGGGATGCGCTCTCGAGCGGCGTCGACTGGGTCGAGCCGGCCGACGGCGTGCTCTGCACGAGGTAGTCGTGGGCGTCGGCCGCCGTGGCCGGGATCACGGCGAGCAGGGCAGCCAGCGCGACTCCGGTCAGGGCGGAGAGCGCCGTCGGCCGCGGCCGACGACGTGGTGCCGAGGTCACGGTCTCAGCCCCGCGGAGCCGTCGCGGTGCCGCGACGGGTGAGCGCGAACACCGCCACGATGAGCGCCGCCGCTCCCAGCGCCAGGCCACCGATCCCGAGACCGATCGCGACGGCGTTGCCCGCCGCGGAGGTCGCCGCCGGGGCCGGTGCCGTCGGTGCGCTCGTCACCAGCGGCCCGGCGGCGCCGTCCTCCGCGGGCGGCGCGTCGTCGATGTACAGGGTCGGGGCGGGGTGCTCCGGCTCCTTCCCATCGGCCGGCGTCTTCTCGTCCCAGTCCACGACGGTGCCGTCCGAGTACGTCTGGTGGGTGGGCAGCAGCACGCTGCCGGTGTCGGGCACCGCTCCGGCCGAGATCACGAACTGCTGGAACTCGCCGGGCGCGACCTGGACGCCCGGGTCGGCGGTCCAGGTCACCTTCACGGGCGCCTCGGTGATGGTTCCGTCATCCGTCTTCACCGGCTTCGGGAGCTTCTCGGTGACGACCTGCGTCGTCCAGCCGGTCAGGGGCTGGTAGGAGACCGAGGTGAACGGGGTGTCGGTGGGGAGGTCCACTTCGAGCTTCACCGTGCCGGCGGTGGCCGACTCGGTGGGCACCTTGAAGGTGAGGGTGGCGTAGCTGCCGGGCTGCGCCTGGTCCGGGTTCACCCGGACGTGGGCGCTGGCGGCCAGGGGGAAGGAGAGGGCGAGGGCGGTCGCGGCCACGGTGGCGGCGGCGCCCAGGAGGAAACGCGTGTTCATGGGATGGGTCCGATTCTCGACCGCGGACAGCGGTCGGGTAGGCAGGTGGATGGGAAGGACCGCGAACGCGGCAGACCTCTGCCCGGCGAGGAGCGGAATGCTCAGGCCGGGCCCATCAGTGCCGGGGGACCCCGGTGGCGGAGACGGCCGAGCACGATCGTGCGGGCCGGAAGGACGACCGGGACGGTCTCGACGCGCATCGGCGGCACAGGGACGTCCACGACGGCTGCGACGACCAGGAGCCGTCGCAGCGAGAACGCGGTGAACTCGGACACGGCGGTGAAGACACGCTCGCCGTACCGGAGCGCGAGAACGGTCAGGACGGCCGCGCCGGCGTGGGCCAGCCACATCCACGGTCCGCCCAGCGACATGGCGGCCATCGGAACGGACGGCATCGGAACGACGCCGTCGGTGACCATCGTCAGGTGCGATCCGGGATGGAGGTGGCCGGTGGCGCCCGCGAAGTGCGCGGACGGGCTCAGCGAGAACAGCGCGTGGAACAGGAACTGGCTGAGCCCGACGGAGGAAGCCGAGCGCCACAGGGCGGACCGCTTCCCGGCGAGGACGATGCAGCCGAGCCCGGAGAACACCAGGCTCAGCGTCAGCGCCACCGCGCTCGGCGGAAGGCCGCCGCCCGCGACGTGGAACAGCGCGGCGACGAAGGTCGCGAAGCCGGCGGCGATGAGGCCGCGAGCCACACGTGCGCTGCGCGTAGACATGTCACTCCGTCGAAGGTGGGGGCGGTTCGAGTCTACCCACAGGGGATGCGGCGGCCGGTCCGTCCGAGGACGGGCTCGCAGCTAGGCCGGCGTCTGGGCCAGCGCCCAGTCGAGCGTCACGCCGAGGGCCGTCAGGACCGAGACGTGGCCGTCGCGCGGGCGGATCCAGAGCTCGGCGTCGGGGAGGCGTTCGAGGAGGGATGCGGCGTGCTGGGGAGGGACGACGCGGTCGGAACCGCCCTGCACCAGGAGGACGGGAGGCCGGACGGCGCGGAGGTCGAACCCCCACGGCGACACGTAGGCGAGATCGTCGTCGACCTCGCCCGCGGGCCCTTCGGCGGCCCCAGCGCCCGCGTCGGCGCCGAGCGGGCCCCAGTCCGCGTTCAGCGTGTCGTAGTCGCGTGAAGTGAACGACTCCGGGTCGAACTCCGCGGTCTCGGCGTAGGCGAGGCGGGTCTCGCGGCCGGAGAGGGCGGCGCGCAGGGCGCCGGGGGATGCCATCCCGGAGAACCAGTCCGGGGAGCGGTCGAAGGGAGAGAGGCCCGCGAGCGTGACGATCGCGGTCACCCGGGCGGGGTCGAGGACCCCCAGCGCCAGAGCGTGCGGGCCGCCGCCGGATGCGCCGACCGTCACGAACCGCTCGACGCCGAGCAGGTCGGCCACGGCGAGGACGTCGAGAGCCGCGTCGGCGATCGATCGCCCCGGACGGACGTCCGAGCCGGGGTAGCCGGGACGGGTGACGGAGACGACGCGCATCCCGCGGGCCTCGGCCGCGGCGGCGACCGGCGCGATCACGGCGCCCGTCTGCGGAGTGCCGTGATGCCAGACGAGCACGGGGGCGCCGGGCGCGCCCCCGGTGTCGAAGAAGCGGAGCGCACGGCCGTCCGCCGTCCGGACATCCCGCCGGGTCATGCGCCCCAGCCGTCCAGTTCGGCGAGGAGCTCGGCCTTCCGCTCGTCCGACGCGAACGAGGCCTCGATCGACGTGCGGGCGAACCGGCGGGCCTGGTCCGCGGTGAGGCCCAGGGCATCCCGCACCGCGGCGAAATTCTGCCCGGCGTAGCCGCCGAAGTAGGCGGGATCGTCCGAGTTGACCGTGACGCGGACGCCCGCCGCATCCAGCCGGTGCAGGGGGTGGTCTCTCAGGTCCGGGGTCGCGCGCAGCCGCACGTTCGAGAGCGGGCACACCGTGAGCGGGATGTGCTCCCCGGCGAGCCGGGCCACCAGCTCCGGGTCCTCGATCGAGCGGATGCCGTGGTCGATCCGCTCGGCGTGCAGCAGGTCGAGCGCCTCCCGCACATACGCAGGCGGGCCCTCTTCGCCGGCGTGCGCGACGGCATGCAGGCCCGCGGCGCGGGCGCGGGCGTACACGTCCTCGAACAGCGACGGCGGATACCCCACCTCGGCGGAGTCCAGCCCGACGCCGACGATCCGGTCCGTTCGGCGGAGCCCGGCGGTCAGGGCCTCCTCGGCCGAGGCGACCGGCTGATCGCGCAGGAAGCACAGGATGAGACCGCCGGACATCCCGAACTCGCGCCCGGCCTCGTCCAGGGCGTCGCCGATGCCGTCCACCACGTCGTCGAACGCGACGCCGCGCGCGGTGTGCGCCTGCGGGTCGAAGAACAGCTCGGCGTGCCGGACGCCCTGCGCGTGCGCGCGGCGGAGGTACCGTCTCGTCAACTCTGCGAAGTCCTCCCGCGTGCGCAGCACGGCCATCGTCGCGTAGTACAGGTCGAGGAACGACTGCAGGTCGTCGAAGTCGTACTGCGCCGACAGTTCCTCGACCGTCGCATAGGGCAGGTCGACGCCGTTGCGGGCCGCGAGCTCGAAAGCGAGCTCCGGCTCCAGCGTCCCCTCGATGTGGAGGTGCAGCTCGGCTTTCGGGAGGGCGTACAGGGCGTCGTCGGTGAGGGCGTCGTCGGTCATGCTCCGATCCTCCCACCGACGGACCGGGTTGCGTCGCGGGGATGACGCGGCACCTCCGTGCGGCCCGTTAGCCTCGCACAATGGGAACAGGTCGGCGTCGCATCCTCCTCGCAGCGGTGGGCGTCGCACTCGTCGTCGTCGGGCTCGCGGTGGCACGCGGGATGGACGGAGCGGTCGCCGCCTTCCTCGGCGATGCGCTGTACGCGGCCCTGATCGTCGTGGCGATCGCGTTCCTGGCCCCGCGGGCGCCCGCGCGGCTCGTGACCCTGGTCGCCTTCGCCATCTGCGCCGCCGTCGAGCTCTTCCAGCTGACGGGCGTGCCCGCGGCGCTGGCGGATGCGGTACCCGCCGTCGCGCTCGTCCTCGGGACCACCTTCCAGTGGACCGACCTGCTCGCCTACGCGATCGGCGCGATCGCGGCCGGAGCGGTGGATGCGGTCAGCCGACGCGCAGCAGGATCTTCCCGCGGTGCGCCGACGACTCCATCCGCCGGTGGGCGGCCGCCGCATCCTCCAGGGGGAACACCGAGTCGATGACCGGGCGCACGCGCCCGTCGGCGAGCAGCGGCCAGACGTTCGTGCGCACCGCGGCGATGATCGCCACGCGCTCGGCGAGCGGCCGGGCGCGCAGCGTCGTGCCGTGGATGCTCGCCCGCTTCCGCATCAGCAGACCCATGTCGACAGCGGCCGGCGTGCGGTCGCGCACGGCGATCGAGAGAATGCGGCCGCCGGTCGCGAGGGCGTCCAGGTCGCGCGCGATGTAGTCGCCGCCGACGATATCGAGCACCACATCCACCCCGCGACCGTCGGTGAAGGCGCGCGCCGCCTCCACGAAGTCCTGCCGCCGGTAGTCGAAGGCGGCCTGCGCGCCCACCTCCCGGCAGAACGCCGCCTTCTCCTCGCTGCCCGCGGTCGCGATGACCTCCGCGCCGAGCGCCCGGGCGAGCTGGATGGCCATGGTGCCGATGCCGCTCGACCCGCCGTGGACGAGCAGGGTCTCACCCGCCGCGAGCCGGCCGAGTTCGAACACGTTCGACCACACCGTCGCCGCGACCTCGGGAAGCCCGGCCGCCTCGACCAGGTCCACCTGGTCCGGCACGGGGAGCACGAGCCCCGCGTCGACCGTCACCAGCTCGGCGTATCCGCCACCGGGCAGGAGCGCGCAGACCCGGTCGCCGACGTTCCAGGCATCGACGCCGTCGCCGACCGCGTCCACGATGCCCGAGACCTCGAGTCCCGGCCAGTCGGGCGCACCGGGCGGCGAGGGGTAGTACCCGCGGCGCTGGCTCAGATCGGCGCCGTTGAGGCCTGCGGCGGTGACGCGGATGCGCACCTCTCCGGCGGCGGGCACCGGATCGGGGCGTTCGGCGAGAGTCAGCACCTCCGCATCGCCGGGCTCGGTCACCACCACAGCGCGCATCAGGCGCCTCCCGCCGACCGCGTCGGCTCCGCGCGCTCCGTGCGGCGGCCCAGCACATCCCGGATCCGCACCTTGCTGGAGTACTCGATCGACCCGTACCGGAACAGCCGGACTGCGATGCGCAGCACGACCACCGAGAGCACGAACAGCTCGACGATGATGATGATCGCCTGCCACAGCGGCAGCGACCCGAACGCGTTGAGGATCAGCGCCGTGATCGGCGCGGTGTACGGGAAGTACGCGAGCAGCTGCACGATCGGCGAGTTGGGGGAGCTGATGGCGAAGCCGGAGGCGTACAGGGGGATGACGACGGCGAAGATCACGACGGAGAACACCGGCGCCGCATCCTTCGCCGTCGGCATCACCGCTCCGACCGCGACCAGCGTCCCGGTGAACAGGGCGAAACCGCCGATCAGGATCAGCGCACCGACGATCATCTTCTGCGGATCGAACACCAGCCCGCTCAGGTCGAAGTTCGGCAGCTGCAGCTGGTCGCGGAAGAACAGGTACCCGATGAGCATCGGCAGCGCGAACACCGCCAATTGGATGATGCCGATCGCGAAGAGGGAGATGACCTTGCCGAGCAGCAGGTTCGTCGGGTTGATCGTGGTCAGGATCATCTCCGTGACGCGGTTCTCCTTCTCCTCGAGCGTCGAGTTCAGCATCTGGTTGCCGAGGAACACGATGACGATGAAGAAGGCGGCGAGGAACACGAGGGCCGGCAGGATCGCCTCGAAGCCGGGCGCGCGCTTGCCGTCGGCGAACGTCGTGGTCGAGGTCTTCACGTCACCGCGGAGCACCGCGACATCCGTCGGGCTGTCCAGCTTCTGCTCGACGCTCGCCGACAGGAGCGACTCCGCGACGGCCGAGTACTTGCTGTTCTGGAACACGCCGGAGTCCTCGCCGTACACGCGGACGGTCTGCTTCGCGGGATCGGCCGGGTACGCGAAGTAGGCCGGCGTCCCGCCGATCTGGACCTCCTCGACGCCCTCCGCCTCCGACGTGATCCGCGTGCCGCCGTACTCCTTGGCGATGGTCGCGTCGATCAGACCGGAGTCGTCGGTATAGAGGAACTCGAAGCGGGAGTTCTTCTGCTGGTCGGCGGTGTTCGCGGTCGACACGTTCGACGCGATGATCAGGCCGCCGAGGCCGAACACCAGGATCGGGATGATGAGGGTGATCGCCCAGAACCGCCGCTTCGTGATGGTGCGGCGGAACTCGAACGAGATGACGGTGCTCAGGTTGTGGCGGGCCATGGCTCAGTCCTCCTCCCGGCTCTCGGCGCCGTAGACCTCGACGAAGATGTCGTCGAGCGACTTCCGGGTGGGCGAGAAGCGGGAGACCGGGACGCCCGCATCCACCAGTCCGCGCAGGATGGCGGACGGGTCGGCGCCCTCTGCGGCTTCCAGCTCGGCGTGCCCGGCCTCGTCCGACAGGATGCGGTAGGCGGCGGAGTCGGGGAGGCGACCGCCGTCGTGGTCGACCTGGACGATCGTTCCGCCGAACTGCTCCTGCACCTCCTCGACCGTGCCGTACGCGCGGGCGACGCCGTCCTTCAGGAGGATGACGCGGTCGCACAAGCGCTCCACCTCCTCCATCTGGTGGGTCACCATCATGACGGTGGAGCCTGCGCGCTTCTGGTCGTCGATGATGTCCATCAGCAGGCGCCGGTTGACCGGGTCGAAACCCTTCGTCGGCTCGTCGAGGATGAGCAGCTCCGGCTCGTTCATGATCGTCACGCCCAGCTGCACCTTCTGCTGCTGGCCGCCGGAGAGCTTGTCGAGCCGCACCTTCTCCTTCTCGCCGATGCCGACGCGTTCGAGATACTCGCGCGACCACCGCCTGGCCTGTTCGGCGCCGAGGCCCTTGAGGCGCCCGAAATACACCATCACGTCGATGACGGACTCCTTCTTGTAGAGTCCGCGTTCCTCCGGCAGGTAGCCGAGGCGTTCACCCGCCTCCGGGCTGAACGGCCGGCCGTCGATGTGCAGGACGCCCGCCGTCGGCTGGTAGATGCCGAGCAGTGCCCGGATCGTGGTGGTCTTGCCCGAGCCGTTGCTGCCGAGGAACCCGAAGGTCTCGCCGCGGCGGATGTCGAAGGACAGATCGCGGATCACCGTCGTGCGCCCGAAGTCCATCCGGAAGTTCGCGATGTGGACCAACGGCTCCGTCGTCGTGGGGGTCTGTTCGCTCATCGAAGCCAGCCTAGGGGAGCGGCCCGGCGTCGGCGAGGGCCTCCAGCAGGGCGGGGTGGAGCAGTCTGTTGGAGGCGAGCGACGACCCGTTGCCCGGGCCGGGCGTGCCGTCCACCGAGGTGAACGAGCCGCCGGCCTCCTCCACGATCGGGATGAGGGCGGCGAGATCGTAGGTCTTCACGCCGAACTCGGCCACCGCATCCACCAGCCCCTCGGCGAGCAGCATGTACGACCACATGTCGCCGTACGCCCGGTCGCGCCAGATGCGGCGGGTGAGCGCGATCAGCCGGTCGAGGTAGCCCGCCTCGTCCCACTGCGCGATGCTCTGGAAGCTGAGGGAGGCGTGCTCCAGGTCGGCGACACCGGAGACGCGGATGCGGCGCGGCTCGGCGCCGGGCGCATCCGTCGTCCACGCTCCGCCGCCGGCCACGGCCCACCAGCGGCGGCCGAGGGCGGGGGAGCTGACCACGCCGACGCGGGGGACGCCGTCGACCGCGAGGGCGATGAGCGTTCCCCAGACCGGCACGCCGCGCAGGTAGTTCGCGGTGCCGTCGATGGGGTCCACGATCCACTGGCGGGCGGTGTCGCCCTCCGTGCCGTACTCCTCGCCGAGGATGCCGTCTTCCGGGCGCTCGGCGGCGATGGTCTCGCGGATGGCGCGCTCCACCGCCAGATCCGCCTCCGTGACCGGCGACCGGTCGGGCTTCGTCTCGACGTGCAGGTCGCGGTCGCGGAAGTGCGTCAGTGAGATGCGATCCGCCTCCTCTGCGAGCCGGAGGGCGAGGTCGAGATCGGCGGCGAGGGCGGGGGATGCGGTGTCAGGCACGATCCGAGCCTAGCGTCGCGCCCTTGGCAGGTGACCTGCCCGCGGGTAGGAGTGGACGCATGAGGAAGATCGTGTACGCGGGCTCGACGTTCTATACCGGAGATGCGCTCGCGGAAGCGCTGCTGGACTATGCGCGGGCGCTGGCCCGGCACGGCATCGCCGACACGATCTTCGTGCCGGGGCGCACGATGCAGGGGGAGACCGACGAGGTCGAGCTCCTCCTCGGGCCGGCCAGCCAGATCGTGAGCGAGCCGGTCGAGCTGGTCGGGGAGGAGATCGACGACGACGAGCTCCTGTCGCAGCTGCGCACCCTGACCGCGCAGCTGGCGCCGCACAAGTCGGCGGCCGAGCCCGCCGACGGCTCCAGCGGCTCCGACGACGAGGGGGAGCGCCGGACCTTCGACGACATGCTCTGACGCGCGCTGCCGGACGTTCTGCGCTCGGCGGAGCTTGTTGGCCGGTGCCTGCTCCCAATACGCTCGCGGTAGCCCTGCGGGGCGGAGCGGAGGCACCATGCGTTTCATCCGGAGACCCGTGAGCGCGCGCGAGCGCGTCGCCGCCCCGGAGCCGCTGCTGCGGCGCAGCCCCTTCCTGTTCGGCTACCTCATCGCCCTCGGCGCGATCGGCGCGGTCGCGACGGGCTACATGCTGTACGGGCTGCGCTCCATCATCTTCTCCGTCTTCCTCGCGATGTTCGCGACGGTCGGCCTCGACCCGCTGATCCGCTGGTTCCAGCGGAGGGGGATGCCGCGCGTCTGGGCGATCGTGACCGTCATCCTGATCATCGTCGCCGTGCTGGTCGCGATCATCTGGGTCGTGGTCCCGCTCATCGTGCAGCAGATCTCGTTCCTCGCGACGGCCGTTCCGCAGGAGATCACCAAGCTGCGGGCGGAGGGCTGGTTCGACACCGTCAACCAGGCCAGCAACGGCGTGGTCGGGCAGATCGTCGGCTGGATCTCGGAGCAGGTGCAGAACCCGCAGACCTGGGCCACCATCGGCAACGGGCTCGTCGGGTTCGGCCTGTCGGTGCTGAACGCGGTGACGACCGGATTCTTCATCGCCATCCTCACCATCTACTTCATCGCCTCGTACGACTCCACCAAGCAGGCCGCCTACCGTCTGGTGAGCCGTTCCCACCGCGACCGGTTCGAGAGCTACGCCGAGCGCATCCTGCAGAACTTCGGCAAGTACCTGAGCGGGATGGTGGTGCTGGCGTTCTGCAACTCGGTCTTCAGCCTCATCCTGCTTCTCGTCACCGGGGTGCCCGGCGCCTTCCTCATCGCGCTCGCCGCGTTCTTCATCACGCTCATCCCGCTCATCGGGACGGTGCTGACGACGGCGGTCATGTCGGTGCTGGCGTTCATCCACTCGCCGGTCAGCGGCGTCGTCGTGCTCCTGCTGATGCTGGTCTACATGCAGGTGGAGGCGTACATCCTCACACCGCGGGTGATGGGGAAGGCGGTGCAGGTGCCCGGATCGGTCGTCCTGATCTCCGCGCTCGCCGGCTCCACCCTGTTCGGCCTGCCCGGGGCGCTCGTCGCGATCCCGATCTCGGCGGGCATCATCCTCATCATCAAAGAGGTCGTGATGCCCCGGAAAGAGCTCCGCTGAGCCGAGCGATCCTCGATTGGCGGGAACCGCGAAACGGATGCTAATGTTGAGCCTCGGTTCGGGAAACCGGATCGGATGCGCCTCTAGCTCAATCGGCAGAGCAATTGACTCTTAATCAATGGGTTCAGGGTTCAAGTCCCTGGGGGCGCACCAACACCGCAGGTGGCGAGAAGCTCCCGATCCCATGGAAACACTGGGATCGGGGGCTTCTTCGTTTCCGGCGGTTCGTCCCGCAATGGGGTCGAGCACTTCCTCGGCTGGGTTGCTCAGCCGAGCGGCCTCAGCGGCGGGAAGAATCTGCGGGTCTTCTGGAATTCCGTCCCTCATAACGAGAACGAGGCCTCTGCCGACGACAAGAACTGGGCCGCGCGCGAACCGGACCCTGACGCGCCATAACACTAACGGGCAGGCGGTAGCGACGCGGAGCGTCCAGCCGAGCTTCGCGATGGCGCGATAAGGCTGAAGTGGTTTCAGCGGACACGGTGGCATTTCGCCTGCTGTTCAGAGCGTCTTGGGTCTCCAACCGGCCAGGTACTTGTCCGCTAGCAGGAACTACCCGGCGCCGTCATCTCCCGGGCCTACGGGCTGCGGGACCATACACTGAAAGCTGAGGGCGCGGCGGAGCGTCTCGGCGGCAATGCCGACAATCGACCAGGGGAGGGCGCCGCGTGCTGCTGACCGTCACCTACCGCGGCTCTGAACCCGGTGACCTCGGGTTCTTGCTGCACAAGCATCCTGACCGGGTGCATGACTTCGAGCTGCCTGTCGGGCATGCGCATGTTTTCTATCCGGAGCTCGATGACGAGCACTGCACGGCCGCTTTGATGCTGGAGGTCGACCCGATCGAACTGGTCCGCAGCAAGCGGTTCCGTGGTGATGCTGGGACGCTCGGGCACTACGTCAACGATCGCCCGTACGCGTCCGGGTCGATGCTCGCCGTTGCGCTCGGGTCGGTGTTCCGCACGGCGATGACCGGCCGTTGCGACGCGCGTCCGGAGCTCGCCGCCTCCCCGCTGGAGGTGGAGATCGGGCTGCACGCGGTACCGCTCCGCGGTGGTGACGACCTTCCCGAGCGACTCTTCGTGCCGCTCGGCCTGTCCGTGGAGCAGTCGGAGACGCTGCTCGATGGCGAGTATCCCGAATGGGGGCGGTCGCAGTACGCGAACATCACCCTCCGTGGCACAACGCTCCTCGGGGAGGTGCTCCGGCAGCTCTATGTGCTGCTCCCGGTGCTCGACGACGCCAAGCACTACTGGGTCGCGGACGCCGAGGTCGACAAGCTGCTGCGCGCAGGCGAAGGGTGGCTGGCCCAGCACCCGGAGCGGGATCTCATCTCCAAGCGCTACCTCGCCCACCAGCGCGAGTATGTCGTCGCGGCGACCGCGCGGCTCGCCGAGCTCGATCAGAGTCCCGGACCGGCGGACACGGCGACCGACAGCGCTTCCGGCGCCGATGGGGGCGAAGACACGAACCGGCCGCTCAACCGGCTGCGCGGCGACGCGGTGCTGGCGGCGCTCCAGGATGTCGGTGCGCGAACCGTCGCGGATGTCGGGTGCGGACCCGGCGCACTGCTCTCCCGGCTGGTGGTCGACCCGCGGTTCACCCGGATCGTCGGAACCGACGTCTCACCCGCGGCGCTCGAGACGGCGGCGCGACGCCTCGACCTCGCCGAGCGCAGCGATGCCCAGCGGGAGCGCATCCAGCTGCACCCGTCGTCCGTCACGTACCAGGACGACCGGATCGCGGGACTCGACGCGATCGTGTTGATGGAGGTCATCGAGCACGTCGAGCCCGAGCGTCTCGACGCCCTCGCGCGTTCGGTGTTCGGCCTGGCGACGCCGGCCGCGGTGATCCTGACGACGCCGAACGCCGAGTACAACTCCCTCTACCCGACTCTCGCTGCCGGGGAGTTCCGGCATCCTGATCACCGGTTCGAGTGGACCAGGGCGGAGCTGGCCGGATGGGCCGGCGAGGTCGCCGATCGATACGGCTATCGAGTGGAGTTCCGGCCGGTCGGAGTGCCGGATGCCGTGCTCGGACCGCCGACGCAAATGGCCCTGTTCCGGAAGGAGGCGTCCGCATGACCGAGCTACGCATCCCCGCCACCTCCCTCGTCGTGCTCGTCGGAGTCAGCGGGTCAGGCAAGTCGACGTTCGCGCGTGAGAAGTTCGGCGCGTGGGAGACACTGTCCAGCGATGCCTTCCGGGGGCTGGTCTCCAACGACGAGAACAGTCAGAGCGCGACGGGCGACGCTTTCGAGGCGCTGCGGTTCGTGGCGGCCAAGCGGCTTCGCGCCGGCCTGCTTACCGTGATCGATGCTACGAACGTCCAGGCCACGGCGCGCAAGAGCATGGTCGCACTGGCCAAGGAGCACGACGTGCTGCCCGTCGCGATCGTTCTCGACGTTCCGGAGCGCGTCGCCGTCGAGCGCACGGAGGCCCGTGACGATCGGGGCTTCGGTGCGGAGGTCATCCGTCGCCAGTCGAAGCAGCTCCGCAGCGGTCTGTCGAGTTTGCGCCGCGAGGGGTTCCGGACGGTGCATGTCCTCAGCGATCAGGCGGAGGTCGACGCGGCGACGATCGTCCGTACTCGCCTGCTCAACGACCGTGCAGACGACCACGGGCCGTTCGATGTGATCGGCGACGTGCACGGCTGCCGCTCCGAGCTCGAGACGCTCCTGGCCCGGCTCGGTTACGACATCGCGCGCGACAGCCAGGGCCGGCCGGTCGACGCCGTCCATCCGGATGGCCGCCGCGCGCTCTTCCTCGGTGACCTGGTCGACCGTGGACCGGACACGCCCGGCGTGCTCCGCCTGGTGATGGGGATGGTCGCCGCCGGACACGCGATCGCGGTCCCCGGCAACCACGAGGACAAGCTCGCGCGGGCGCTGCACGGCGACAAGGTGACTGTGGCGAACGGGCTGGAGACCTCCCTCGCGCAGCTCGCAGAGGAGTCGCCGGAGTTCCGCGACGAGGTGCAGGCGTTCTGCCGCCAACTCGTCTCGCACCTGGTGCTCGACGACGGCCGGCTGGTCGTCTCGCACGCGGGCCTGCCCGAACAGTTTCACGGGAGGGCGTCGGGTCGGGTTCGGGCTTTCGCGCTGTACGGCGACGTCACGGGAGAGAAGGACGAGTACGGTCTCCCCGTGCGCCTCGACTGGGCCCGCGACTACCGTGGCGCGGCTACCGTCCTCTACGGACACACGCCCGTGCCACGCGCCGAATGGGTAAACAACACGATGTGCCTCGACACCGGCTGCGTGTTCGGCGGCGCGCTGACAGCACTGCGCTACCCGGAACGCGAGCTCGTCGCCGTGCCCGCCGAGCAGGTCTGGAGCGAGCCCGCTCGCCCGTTCGCAGTCGCCGTCGACACCTCCGCCGAGCGCGACGACGACGTCCTCCGGATCGAGGACGTGCTGGAGACGCCGATCATCGAGACGCGCACCTCCGGGAAGATCAGGCTGCGCCCGGAGTTCGCCCTCGGGGCTCTCGAGACGATGAGCCGGTGGGCAGTGGACCCGCGCTGGCTGCTCTACCTGCCGCCGACGATGTCGCCGCCGGGGCCGTCGTCCCGCGACGGGATGCTAGAGCACCCCGACGAGGCGTTCGCGGCGTACCGGAAGAGCGGTGTCACGCGCCTCATCGCCGAAGAGAAGCACATGGGCTCGCGTGCAGTGACGCTGGTGACGCGCGACGCGACCCGGTTCGGTGCACCCGACGGGTGGCGAGGCATCGTCCACACCCGCACGGGGCGTCGGTTCTTCCCGTCGGCCGCCGACGAGGACGCGTTGCTGTCCCGCGTGCACGAGGCGGTCTCCCGGGCCGGGCTCTGGGAGGAGCTGGACACCGACTGGCTGCTGCTGGATGGGGAGATCCTGCCGTGGTCACTGAAGGCCGGTGCACTCATTCGCGAGCAGTACGCCGCGGTGGGCGCGGCGGCGGCATCCGCGCTGCCCGCCGCCGTGGCGACGCTGGAACGCGCAACCGATCGAGGACTCGACGTCTCGCCGATCCTGGACCGGACGCGCCGACGCCAAGGCGACGCGGCCCGGTACGTCGACGCCTACCGCCGCTACGTCCAAAGGACCGACGGCATCGAGGGAGTCCAGCTCGCGCCCTTCCAGGTGCTGGCCGCAGAGAGCGGCGTGCACGCCGAGAAGGAGCACGCCTGGCACCTCGCGCTGGCCGACCGACTGGTCGCGGCCGACCCGCTGCTGTTCCGCGAGACCCGGCGACGCGAGATCGACCTCGACGACCCCCTGTCGGTGGAAGCCGCTGTCGACTGGTGGACTGCGCTCACCGAGGCCGGAGGCGAGGGGATGGTCGTCAAGCCAGCGACCGGCCTCGTGCGGAATGAGCGAGGTCTGGCCCAACCCGGCATCAAGGTGCGGGGCCGCGAATACCTCCGAATCATCTACGGACCGGATTACACCGAGCCATCGAGCCTGGACCGACTCCGCGAACGCAACGTCGGCCACAAGCGCTCGATGGCACTACGCGAATACGCGCTCGGTCTCGAGTCGCTTCACCGCTTCGTGGAACACGAGCCGTTGTGGCGGGTACACGAAGCGGTGTTCGCCGTGCTGGCCATGGAGTCAGAACCTGTCGACCCGCGGTTGTGAGCGACGCGCCAGATTGATCAGGTAGCGGTCACTGCCGAGCCGGCAGGGCACTGGCCTCCCGAGTAGCGAAAACACATTCACTCTTTCAAACGTGGAGCCGCCGGGAACGTGCCACTGCCTTGTGTCACAATTCGACTACCCGAGCGAGGAGACATGGCGTGGCCAACTTGTTGCGAACAGTCGTCCTGATGTTCAGCGGCGGTGCGTTCGCGATCGTTGGCGTTCTGCTCTGGCGTCATGCCAAGGGGGCGGCCGAGTCGTTTCGTAAAACGGGTTCGATGGTATTCGGGGACAAGACCGCTGAAACCGTCTACACGGCGTGGAACGTGAAGTGGGGAGCCGGCGCGAGCGTTGTGATCGGCGCAATCATGTTCATTTCTGGTTTGGTCGCCACCATTCGGCTTCTGTGAGCCGACCGTCGACTATGAGTGGGAATAGGGGAGCTTTGCGAGCCCGAGTCCTCACCCGGTGGGTCGCCTATTACGCGGTTGCCCTCCTGTGGCCGATCTTCCTCGTGTTCACGATGGTCGAGCGGATTCGGACGTCATCGCTGGGTTCTTCGACGGAGCTGACCATCGGGATGGTGGTGCTCGGCGCAGTGCTCCTTGCGGCGCTCGTTGGTTTCCCGTTGTGGGTTCTCCCGAACACTCGATGCCGCGCCGTGCTACGTCGTCGTTTTCCTGATGCGGTCGTGCTCGTCGCGCGACGCGATGATTTCCGCCGTTTCATTGACGTGGACGCGCTCGACGTCCCGTACCGAAGAATCCCGTACTTCCTCACGGTTGTTGCAGATCGAGACTCACTCTCGGCGTGGGCAGGGGGAGAGCCGGGAGAAGAGCCCCGAGAATTCGTTTCGATTCCGTGGCTCGTGTTGACCCCATTCGAGCGGGCCGCGACAGAGGGAGTGCTTCCGCAGTCCGTCCTGCGTTCTACCGCGCAGTGGAACGGCGAAGCGCAACCGCTGGAGTTGACGCGATCGGGACAGAACGCGGGGCGCTATCCGCGAGAGCAGGGAGCCGGAGACACCACGCGTGGCCCGCGCCACCGAGTCGTGAGCCATCGCCGGAATCCGCGTCGAGTGGTGACCAGATGTCGCAACTGGGTCACTCGGTGGACGGCGCGACCTAGTGGATGCGAGATTCTGTGATCCGCGCCCGTGAACTCCTCTCGCCGGCTACTCCACCATGCCACGGGCGTGAGTGACCACCACCGATAAGGGGCCTCACCAGTCTTGGCCCCTCCGGTGCGCAGCAGGTGGCGCGTAGGCGCCTGTCCCGCGCCCTCGATCCCGCAGCGCAATGAACAGGTAGGCCCCGGCGATGGCCCACGCCCAAAGTGTGGCCAGAAACCATGGCCACCAGTTCGGGAGACCGCGAATCGCGTAACTCACTCCGAGTGCTCCGCACGCTGCGCCGAGGATTCCCCACAGTACCGCGTGGATGATTCGAGGACGCCCGAAAGCCCATCGAACCCAGCGGGGAAAGCTACCCATGCTCATGCTCCATTCCTGGCGGGTTGCAGTCGGGCACGAAAATTAGCGAGTTCGTCGCGACCTTACAGAGGTCCCGTCACCTACTTGGACGAGGGGATCGACGGATCGTGACGAGGTCCCTCAGATGATGTTGAGAAGAGCACAGAGCCGGACACGCCACGCGCGCCCGCGCCGCCGAGTCGTGAGCCGTTGCCGGAATCCGCGTCGAGTGGTGACGTGATGTCGCGACTCGGTCACTCGGTGGTCGACGCGACCTCGCGCAGCTCCAGGAGGGGGCAGGCGAACGGGTCCTTGTCGCCGAGGCCGACCTGGTTGATGTGGCGGGTGACGATCGCGTAGGAGTGCAGGAGGGTCGTCTCGGTGTAGCGGGTGCCGTTCGCGTCGCAGAAGGCGCGGATCATCGGCGCCGCCCGGCGGAGGTGCGGCCGGGGCATCGAGGGGAACAGGTGGTGCTCGATCTGGTAGTTGAGGCCGCCCATCAGGAAGTCGATGGTGCGTCCTCCGCGGATGTTCCTGCTCATCAGCACCTGTCGGCGGAGGAAGTCGAGCTTCATGTCGTGGGGCACCAGCGGCATCCCCTTGTGGTTCGGCGCGAACGACATCCCCATGTAGAACCCGAACAGCCCGAGCTGCACGCCGAGGAAGGCGGCCGCCTTGCCCGGCGGGAGGACGAGGAGCACCAGCGTCAGGTAGCCGATGATCCGGATGGCGAGGAAGGAGATCTCCACGGCCCGCCGTCGCAGGACTCCGTGGGCGAAGACGCGGCGCACGCTGGACGCGTGCAGCGACAGACCCTCGAGAAGCAGGATGGGGAAGAAGAACCAGCCCTGGTGGCCGATCAGCCAGCGCAGCGGCCGCGAACGCTTCGCCTCCACCTGCGCCGCGGTGAACGAGATCACCGGGAGCTCGATGTCGGGATCGGCGCCCACCTGGTTCGGGTTGGCGTGGTGCCGGGTGTGCTTGTGCTGCCACCAGCCGTAGCTCATCCCGACGAACAGGTCGCCGACGATGAGGGAGATCCAATCGTTCCAGCGGCCGGAGCGGAAGATCTGCCGGTGGGCGGCGTCATGGCCGAGGAAGGCGATCTGGGTGAACACGAACGCGAACACCACGGCGGTGACGAGCTGCCACCAGCTGTTCCCGATGAGCACGAACGCGACGATCATGGCGGCCGTCACGACCGGGACCAGGATGAGCTTGGTCCAGTAGTAGCCGTAGCGCCGGCGCAGGAGGCCGGCCTCGCGCACCTGCGTCGCGAGCTCCGAGTAGCCCCCGTCTCGCCCGGCCGAGCGCGCAGCAGTCGGGCGTACGGCAGTCAGGCGTGCTGCCGTCGAGGGGATGGACGGTTGCGTCATGGCGGACCCCGAATCGTTGCGAGTCGCGCCGGGGTCTCGGACGCTGGTGAGAAAATTCTACGCCGCGCACCGCCGATGTGGACGGGCGCGGGCAACCTCTCAGGTGCGGTTGCGCTTCGAAAGTGCGGAGCGCCGGACGAACCCGATCACCAGCGTGGCGATCACCAGGACGATGCCGATGATCCCGAGCCACAGCAGCCCCTTGATGGCGAAGCCGACGATCGCGAGGATCACCCAGAGCACGACGAGAACGATCACCAAGATGAGCATGCCCCGACCGTACTCCGCGGACGCCAGGAAGGAACCCGTCCGGCCGGGCGAAACGCCTCAGCGGTCGCGCGCGATCACGGAGAAGTCCTTGTCGCCGAGGCCCGCATCCACTGCCCGCTGGAGTTCGGCGGCCACCAGGGCGGCGGCCGGGAGAGGAGCATCGGCGGTCGCGATCATGAGGCGGAGGTCTTTCGCGAGCAGGGCCGCGGAGAACTGCGTGTCGTCGAAGTCGCCGGACGCGACCACGGGTCCCTTCATACCGGCGATGGGCGCGATGGTCGTGAGGGGCAGCATCGAGAGCACCTCGTCCGTGGAGAGCCCGCCCGCGCGGCCCAGCCGGAGCGATTCGGTCAGCGCCTCCATCGAGATGGCCAGGGCGAGGTTGGCGACGAGTTTGGCCGCGGCCGCCTTCTCGGGGCTGTCGAATGTCCGGATCTTGTCCGGGTCCGCCCACAGGGCGACGACACCGCGGGCGTCGCGCACCGCGTCGTGCTCGCCGCCGATCAGCACCGCGAGGCTGCCGGCACGCGCCGGGGCGAGCGACCCGACGACCGGCGAGTGGACGTACCGCACGCCCGCGTCGGCCGCCCACGCGGCGAAATCGGCCGCGTCGGAGGGAGCGACGGTCGTGATGTCGACCCACAGGGCCCCGACCGGGATCGGGAGCGACGACTCCATCACCGTCTCCCGGACCGCCTCCGGCCCGAACAGGACGGTGATCACGACGTCCGCCGCCTCGACGGCTGCGGCGGCGGAGGGAGCGATGCGGGCGCCGCGGCGTCCGACGGCTTCCGCCGGTTCGGGGGAGCGGTTCCACGCCGTGACGCGGTGACCGTTGTCGATGAGGTGTGTGACCAGCTCGCGGCCCATGCGGCCGAGCCCGAGGAAGGCGATGTCCATGGCCCCACTGTGCGCCTGCGGCCGCGCAGACGGAAGGGGGCCGAGCGAAGGGGCCGGGTCAGTCGCGCCCGGTGAGCGCATCCCTCTGCCCGAGGAGGAACGCGCGCTCCGCGTCGCCCCCGCACAGCGAGGCGGCGACGGCGTACTCCTCCGCCGCCTCGCGGGTGCGGCCAGCACGTCGCAGCAGCCCCGCCCGCACGCCGTGCAGCAGGTAGAAGCCGGCGAGCGTCTCGCGCAGCGGGTCGAGCGCAGCCAGGCCCGCGTCGTTCCCCTCCACTTCGGCCACGGCGACGGCGCGGTTCAGGGCGACGACGGGAGTGGGGGAGGTGCGCAGCAGCTGGTCGTACAGGGCGACGATCTGCGGCCAGTCGGTGTCCGCGGCGGCCGGGGCGTCATCGTGCACCGCCTGGATGGCCGCCTGCAGCTGGTACGGCCCCGGTCGTCCCTGGGCCAGGCACCTGCGCACCAGGTCGTGCCCCTCGGCGATCTGCGCCGCGTTCCAGCGGGTGCGGTCCTGCTCGGGAAGCGGCACGAGCGCGCCGTCGGCGTCCACCCGGGCGGCGCGGCGCGCATCCACCAGGAGCAGCAGCGCGAGGAGGCCGAGCACCTCCTCCTCGTCCGGCAGCAGGGAGCGCAGCTCGCGCGCCAGGCGGATCGCCTCCGTGCACAGGTCCTCCCGCACGAGCCGGTCGCCTGCGCTCGCCGCGTAGCCCTCGCTGAAGACGAGGTAGACCACCGCCAGCACCGACCGCAGCCGGGTCGGGAGGTCATCTGCGGACGGGATGCGGTACGGGATGCGCGCGTCGCGGATCTTCGCCTTCGCCCGGGAGATGCGCTGCGCCATCGTGGTCTCCGGCACGAGGAACGCCCGGGCGATCTCGGCGGTCGTGAGGCCGCCGAGCAGCCGCAGCGTCAACGCGACGCGGGCCTCCGGCGACAGGGCGGGGTGGCAGCAGGTGAAGACGAGCCGGAGGCGGTCGTCCGCGATCGCATCGGCGTCTCCGTCGGTGTTTCCACCCGAGTCGGCGCCGGAGTGGGCGTCGGCCGTGTCATCGCGGGTCAGCCGCCCGAGCAGGACGGCCTCCGCCTCCTTCTCGCGCCCCACCGCGTCCCGCCGCAGCCGGTCGATCGCGCGGCGGCGGGCCGTCGTGATGATCCAGCCGGCGGGCGCGGGCGGGATCCCGTCGCGTGGCCAGCGCACGAGAGCGGCGGCGAAGGCGTCCTGCACCGCGTCCTCGGCGCGATCGAGATCGCCGAAGACGCGGTACAGCACCGAGACGGCGCGGCCGTACTGCTCCCGGAAGACGAATCCGACCGCGGCGGCGTCCGGCCCGGGGGTGGTCGCTTGGTCCTCCATCCGACGGGCTCCGGTCAGCCCGCGAAGGGCCGCACCTCCACCGGCAGAGTGGAGGCGATGGCGAGGCGCCTGCCCCACTCGAGGGCGGCATCCAGGTCGGGCGCCTCGACGATCGTGAAGCCGCCGAGATGCTCCTTGCCCTCGGCGAACGGGCCGTCGGTGACGAGCACCTCGCCGTCCTGCGGGCGGAGCACGGTGGCCGACGAGACCGGAAGGAGGCCGTTGGAGAACACCCAGGCGCCCGCCGCGCGGATGTCCGCGTTGAGCGCGTCGAGGTCGCGGCCGATGGCGGCGAGGGCCTCGGGCGAGGGGATGGGGCCGTCCGGCTGGTAGACGCTGAGCAGGTACTGGGTCATGATCGTGATCCTCTCCGGAGCACCGCCGATGGGTGCTCTCACCGTCTACACGAACACCCTGCCGCATTCTCGACAGCGACGGCGGAATCCGTTTCGCGGGATCACGCCGGCGCGCGGCGGTGGCGGTCCTCCGGCAGGAAGATCGCAGCGATCAGGCCGCCGACGCCGAGGATCGCCAGAGCGCCCATCGCCGTGCCGTAGGCCGCGCCGCCCGCGTCGATGTTGGCGACGAGGATGGTGCCGGCGATCGCCGTTCCGAGTGTCGATCCGAGGTTGGACACGCTCCGCGACAGCCCGGAGATCTCGCCCTGCGCCTTCTCGGGGAACGAAGACTGGACGACGTTCACCGACGGCGTCAGCATCAGGCCGAGCCCCGCGCCGATCAGGAACAGCCCGGGCACGAACGACCACTCGGTCGTGCTCACCGCCACGAGCCAGATCAGGAGCACCACCCCGGCGAGGCAGAGCACGAACCCGGTCAGGATGAGGTCGCGCTGCGAGAAGAGCTTCGCCAGCCGTCCCGCCACCAGCGAGGTGAGGAGGAGTCCGACCGTCGCCGCGGTGAAGATGACGCCGGTCTCGATCGCGTTGTGGCCGCGCACCACCTGCAAGTAGGCGGACACGGTGAACGACGTGCCCATCAGCAGCACCCACTGCACGTTCTGGGTGATCAGCGCGATGTTCGACACCCGGTTCGCGAACAGCGCGGTCGACAGCAGCGCCTCCTTGCCTGCGCGCTCCCGCCTCCGCACCCACCAGAAGAACAGGAACAGGATGACGAGCCCGGCGACGACGAGCGCGATCATCAGAGGGACGCTGGAGTCCGCCGCGAGGATGCCGAGCACCAGCACGAACAGGCCGAGGGCGGAGAGCACGGCCCCCACGACGTCGAACGGCCGGCCGGGGTCGGCGGGCACGGGGTCGGTCAGCCGCCGGCTGAGAAGCAGGATGACCACGATGATCAGCGTCTGGAACAGGAAGGCCGCCCGCCAGCTGATCGCGCTGGTGATCAGGCCGCCGATCAGCGGGCCGGCGGCGGCGCCGATGCCGCCCAGCGCGCTGATGATGCCGAACGCCCACGCGCGCGTCGCGATGTCGGGCAGGTAGAGCGTGGTCAGGATGTACACCGGCGGGATCAGCAGAGCCGTCCCGACCCCCTCCAGGAGGCTGTTGCCGAGGATGAGGGCCCATAGCCCGGGCGCGAACGCGCTGATGATCGCCCCGACGCCGTAGACGATCAGCCCCAGTGTGAAACAGCGCTTCCGGCCGATCTTGTCGGTGAGCTTGCCCGCCGGGATCATCAGGGCCGCCATCGTCAGCAGGAAGAGGGTGATGCTGACCTGGATGCCCTGGACCGTCGTGTCGAGGTCGCGGGACATGTCGTTGATCATCACGTTCATGTTCGACCCGGCGAAGCTGCAGATGAACTGCGCGAGTGCGAGGGGCGCGATCAGGCGCCGGACCGATGCGTGCGAGACGCCGACGGCTGCTGCGGTCATGGTGACCTCCGATCGGGAGGGCGGACTCCGCCCGGATGGTAGCTCCGCAGGTGGGGCTCCGGGCAGACGGCAATCGGCCGGATTCCCGTCTCGCCGGTCGCGTGCCCGCGGGGTTACCATCCCGCCATCGACTCGAGGGGGCATCACGATCATGGCCGCAGACGAGCACGCGTACCCGGATATCGCCGATCACGGTCTGATCGGCGACCTGCAGTCGGTCGCCCTGGTGTCCACGACGGGCTCGATCGACTGGTTCTGCGCTCCCCGCTTCGATTCGCCCGCGGTGTTCTCGTCGCTGCTCGACCGGGAGAAGGGCGGGTTCTTCCGGCTCGGGGCCGAGGACGAGGGGATGCGCGTCCGGCAGATGTACTTCCCGCAGACGGCCGTGCTGATCACCCGCTTCCTGTGCCCGTCGGGGGTCGGGGAGGTGATCGACTTCATGCCGGTCGCCGACGAACCGACGATCGCGACCGACAACCGGGTCGTCCTGCGCGGCATCCGCGTCGTCCGCGGCGAGCTGGACTTCCGCATCGAGTGCCGGCCGCGGTTCGAGTTCGGCCGCCGTCACCACACGGCGAGCGTCGCCGACGGCGGCGTGGCGTTCGAGGGCGACGGCGTGCGGGCATCCCTCAGCGGACTGACCGCCGACGAGCTCGCCGGAGTGGACCTCTCCGCCGGCGACGTCGACGCGACGATCACGGTGGCGGCGGGCGATCTGCGGCTCTTCGTGTTCCAGACCGCGCCAGAACCGGGAGCGGAGCCCCTCTCGACGGACACCGGGCAGGCGGTGTTCCGCGAGACGGTCGCGTTCTGGCGCGACTGGCTGCAGCGCAGCACGTACTCGGGCCGGTGGCGGGAGGCGGTCGAGCGTTCGGCCATGGTGCTGAAGCTGCTGCAGTACGCCCCGAGCGGCGGCCTCGTCGCCGCGCCGACGGCCGCCCTGCCCGAGCAGCTCGGGGGAGTCCGCAATTGGGACTACCGCTACACCTGGATCCGCGACGGCTCGTTCTCGGTGTTCTCGCTGCTCGCGCTGGGATACACGGAGGAGGCGATCGCCTTCGCGCTCTGGGTCGCCGACCGCGTGGCGGAGCAGGCCGGTGAGGGCTCCGGACCGCTGAAGATCATGTACCGGATCGACGGCTCGTCCGACCTGCAGGAGCGCGAGCTCGAGGAGTTCGAGGGATACGCGGGGTCGCGTCCCGTCAACATCGGCAACGGCGCGGCCGACCAGCTGCAGCTCGACATCTACGGGGAGGCGTTCGACGCGCTCTACGCCACCGAGCACTATCGGCCGATCGGGCATCCCGGCTGGAGCACGCTGTGCGGCATCCTCGACTGGCTCGGCGCGAACTGGGACCAGCCGGACGAAGGCGTCTGGGAGACGCGCGGCGGCCGCAAGGACTTCACCTACGGGCGCATCATGTGCTGGGTCGCGTTCGACCGGGCTATCGCGATCGCCCGGGAACGCGGTCTCCCCGCGCCCCTCGAGGCGTGGTTGCAGGCGCGCGACGCGATCTACGAGCAGGTGTTCACGCGCTGCTGGAACCCGGACCGGCAGGCGTTCGTGCAGTATCCCGGGACGGACGTGGTGGATGCGATCACCCTGCTGATGCCGCTCGTCGGCATGATCTCGCCTCAGGACCCGATGTGGCTGTCGACGCTCGACGCGATCACCGAGGAGCTCGTGACGGACAGCCTCGTCTACCGCTACAACCCGGCCGCGTCGCCGGATGGGCTGCCCGGGGCCGAGGGCACGTTCTCGCTGTGCTCGTTCTTCTACGTCAACGCCCTCACGGATGCGGGCAGGATCGACGACGCGCAGTACGCCTTCGAGAAGATGCTCACTTACGGCAACCACCTGGGTCTGTTCGCCGAGGAGATCGACCCGACAGGATTGCAGCTGGGAAACTTCCCGCAGGCGTTCACCCACCTCGCGCTCATCCGGGCCGCGATCACCCTGGATGCTGCGCTCGACCGGCCGCGGATGCGGGAGACGCCTGCACGTCCGGCCTCGGGCCCGCGGCGCCGCTGACGCGCAGATAGACGATCAGCCAGGCGAAGACGACGATTCCGGCGACGAGCTCCGTCGCCGTGAGCACGTAGTAGCCGACGACGAAGAACACCAGGACGGCCACCACGGTCGCGAAGAAGACGTAGCCGAGCACGAAGAACGCCAGGGGAGCCTCCGGGAGCGCCGCCCGCACCCAGAAGACGACGAGCGAGAACACCAGCACCATGCCGACTGCGGAGGCGTTGTGCAGGATCTGCGAGACGTTCAGCGGGAACAGCCCGACCCCGGCGAGCAGCACCCCGATGAGGATCAGGCCGACCCGGACCCGGAGGAGCGCTGCGCGACGCCGGTCGGCGACCGGATCGCCCTCCGACGCCGGAGGGAGGAACCGCGTGTCCGTGGCGTAGCGGGCCATGGCGGTGACGATGATCCCGGCGATGATGAGGGTCAGGTTGAACGAGAGCGAGGAGATCGACTGCGTCATCCCCAGGGCGCTCAGGTGCAGCATCCACCAGTGCGGGTCGGGCGCGCTGAGCATGGCGGTCAGGATGCCGACGATGACGAAGGCGCCGAGCACGGTGGACAGCCGCAGCAGGCTCATATTCACCGCGGACAGGAACACGGCGTACCCGGTGACGGCCGCGGCAGTGGCCGCGAGCGCGGAGGCGGACAGGAAGTACACGGTCGCGTCCTGGAAGCCGTCGGCGAGCACAGTGCCGAGCACCAGCCAGCCGAGGAGCGCGATCACCCCGTGCGCGACGGCGATGGCGATGGTGTCGAAGACGTCGACCGGGGAGACCCCGGCGTGCGTCCGCTCGCCCGGGGTCGCGAACGGGGTGAACCCGTCGCGCATCCACAGCCTCCCGACGATGTAGCCGAGCACGGCGACGATCCCGCCGGCGTAGGCGACGAACTGGCCGACCGAGTCCGGTCCGGCGATCGGCAGATCGCGTCCCCAGAACAGCGGGAGCGCGACGACCGCGGCGAGGACGAAGGCCGCGCCGCCGGCGACGATGGCGGCACCCTCCGCCTTGAGCAGCGGAGTGCGCCGCGTCTGCCCATCGGTGTCGCCCATGTCACCACCTCGCCGGCCGGAACGCGCTCACTGTACCGCCGGCCCGAGCGCAGGCACCAGGCAGCGTTCCCGCCGGATGCGGCGTGCGGGACGCGGGGGTGACGTCAGCCGGCGGCGGAGTCCCGCTCCAGCAGCGCGACGCCGATCTTCGAGTCGGCCATTCCGTAGAAGACCCAGTCGCGGCCGTCCACCGTCTCGATCGCGGTCGGGAAGACCACGTTCGGAACGATGCCGCTGCGCTCGTCGTCCGTCTCGGCGGAAAGGATCGGCTCGGCGGTGCGGTCGAGCACCCGCCACGGCTCGTCGGCGTCGAGGATCATCGCGCCGGCGGCGTAGTTGACGTTCTTCTGCTGCGCGACGCCCGACTCCAGCCGGCCGGTGACGCCGTGGTGGATCAGCAGCCAGCCCTCGGGGACACGCTTCGGGGCGGGGCCCGCGCCGATCTTGAGCTCCTCGAACGGGAACTCGGGACCGGCGAGAAAACGGTTCTGGCGCCACCGGGCGAGCTCGCGCAGGTCGCGCTCCACGGGATCCACGGGGATGAACGCGATCCAGATGCTGGGCCGGCTCTCGCCCGCCGGAGGATGCTCGCCCTCGCCCGGGCGGATCTCGCCCAGATCCCACACCGGGCGGTGCAGCACGGCGAGACTCGGTGTGCCGTCAGGTGCGGTGACCGGCTCGGGGAAGAACACCGTGTCCTTGTTGTGGAAAAGCGAGAGGTCGATGCCGAGCTCGTCGTCGTACTCGAACGACACCGGTCCGAGCCGCCTCCAGGCGCGCAGGTCGTCGGAGACGGCGACGGCGGTGTGCGGCCCGAGAGGACCGTACGCGACGTAGGTCATGACGTGCAGCCCGAGCGACGGGATGAACGTGATCCGCGGATCCTCGACGCCGGCGTTGGACCGGCCGCGCTCGAAGGGGCGGTCCGGTTCGAGCACGACGCCCTGGCGTTCGACGGCGACGGGGACGCCGTCCTCCGTGACCACGCGAGCGAGACCCACGCGCGAGACGTTGCCCTCCGCGACCAGGCGGGGGAGCAGATACAGCTCGCCGTCGGGGCCGCGGCCGGACGCGGGGTTCAGCACCCCCTCGGCCTCGAGCGGGTCGCCGACGACGGGGGTCATCACGACACCCGCGCGCGCGAGTCGGTACGGGAACGCGCTCATGCGTCCACCTCCTTGTAGAAGTACAGTTCGCGGACCCCGGGAGGAGCATCCCACCCCTGGGCGAACGACCAGCGGCCGTCGAGCTTCTGGAGTCCGCCCCAGGCGAGCGAGCCGCCGCGGTTGAGCTCCAGCTGCGTGAACGGGTCGTCCGGCCGGTAGAGCGCCTGCGCAGCGGCGAAGTCGCCGTCCGCGTCGGCGTAGAAGAAGTCGAGCACCAGGCGGTCGCCGTCGACGACGGCGCACGCCACCTCGAACAGGGAGCCCGAGAGCGGCGACAGATCGAGGTAGGGCTGCACCTCGAACCGCCACTCGAGGCCGTCCGCCGAGTGCCCGACCGTGGGCCGGCCCCCGCATCCCTCCGACAGGAACATGAGGTACTCGCCGCCGATGCGCACGGCCCGCCCGTGCTCGTCCCGCGGGATGACCGCTCCCTTCGCCCAGTACTCCGACACCTCGTAGGGCACCACGAGGCCGCGCTTCGTCCAGTGCTCCAGGTCGTCGGAGACCGCGCTCATGATGTCGACCGCGACCGAGCCGTCGTCCCGACGCCAGATCGCGTTGTAGAACAGCACGTACCCGGTGTCGAGCGCGTAGACCTTCGGGTCCTCGACGCCGAGCGTCTCGTTCGCGAGCGTCGGATAGACGATGGGGTTGGCCGGGGAATCGTGCCAGACGCCGTCACGCCGGACCGCGTGTCCGATCCGGCTGGCCGTCGACTCCTTGCGCGGCGACGCCCGGTAGAACAGGTGCAGTTCGTCGCCGCGCTCGATCACGGTCGGGTTGAAGACCGAGTCGCTCGTCCATCCCACCCCGGTCGGGTCGTCCCACTGGCCCTCCGGGCGGAAGGTCAGCGCGTCGTCACGGACGAACGGGCCGATCGCCCAGTCCGGGCGCTCCGGATAGTGCGCCGAGAACTGGTCGGTCGAGATGCGGTCGGTGAGGGCGTTGGTGTGCGCAAGCGCCTCGCGGTAGCTCGCCAGCAGGGCGTCGTGCTCCGCCGGTGCGATGTGGACGGTGTCCATGGTCTCCCGTGTGGTTCGTTTCTGTGGATGGACGTGGTGGGTCAGCCCTTGACGGACGAGCCCAGATCGGTGGAGGTGAAGTAGCGCTGGAACACGATGAACAGCACGACGACGGGCGCTGCGAGCACCACGGCTCCGGAGAGGATGGCGCCGTACGGGTTCGCGGTGGATCCGGCGACCGTCGAGATGTAGTTCGCCAGCGAGACGGCCAGCGGCTGCAGGCTCGCCTCCTTGGTGATCAGGAAGGGCCAGAGGAACTCGTTCCACGGGCCGATGAACGTCAGCAGCAGCACCGTGACGAGCGCGGGGCGCACCAGGGGCAGCGCGATCCGCCAGAGCAGCCGGAACTCGCCGGCGCCGTCGACCCGGGCGGCGTCGAACAGCTCCTTGGGGAGCTGCAGGAAGTACTGCCGGAAGATGAGCACCGCCGCCGAGTTGATGGCGAAGGGCAGGATCATCCCGAGGTAGTTGTCGGCGAGCCCGTAGTTGCGGGCGATGAGCACGTACAGCGGGATCATCAGCAGCTGGAACGGGATGGTCTGCACCAGCAGGGCGAGGGCGAAGGTGACCCCGCGTCCGCGCCACTGCAGCACGGCGAGCGAGTAGCCCGCGAGGACGCCGAACACGACGGTGCCCAGCAGCACCCCGCCCGTGAAGATCCCCGAGTTCACCAGACCTGTCAGCAGGTTGATGCGCGAGTTGATCTCGGCATAGTTCTGCAGCGTCAGGTTGGCCGGATTCGGGAAGGCACCGGCGATGGACGTGTCTGGCGCCGTCTGCAGCGACCCGACCAGCATGTAATAGAACGGGAACAGGAACGCGATGGCGCCGAGCGTGAGCACGATGCCCTGCAGGATCGTCTGCCCGCGGCTCAGTCGCCGCGGAGTCCCCAGGTCCTTCCGTCGCCTGGTGCGTGCCGGCCTGGCCGGCCGCGGTGCGGGCCGTGGTGTGGTCTCTGTGGTCATGACTCGTTCCTCCCTCCGACGAACCGGTTCTGCAGCCAGCCGATGATGAGCACCCCGATCACGAGGATGACCCCGATCGCGGAGGCGTAGCCCGGGTGACCCTGCTGGATGCCCTGCTGGTAGATCAGCAGGACGGGCGAGGCCGATCGGCCCTCCGGCCCGCCGCCACCGGTCAGCAGGTAGGGCTCGGTGAACAGGTTCGCACCGGTGATGGTCGCCAGCAGCAGGACGAGGACGGTCGCCGGGCGCACGCCCGGCACGGTCACCGACATGAACTGGCGGATCTTGCCGGCCCCGTCGGTCGCCGCCGACTCGTACAGCTCCGTCGGCACGTTCTGCAGGGCGGCGAGGTAAAGCAGGATGTAGAAGCCGAGACCCTTCCAGGTCACGTAGATGGCGATGGAGGGCATGGCGAGAGCCGGATTGGACAGCCAGCTCGGGCTCGGCGCCAGCGGCCCCAGGATCTGGTTGACGAGCCCGTTCTGCCCGAACAGGAACAGCCAGACGGCGATGGTCGCGACGCTCGCCGTCACGTAGGGCACGTAGTAGCTCACCCGCAGGAAGGTGCGGAACCGGACGATGCTGTTGAGCCCGGAGGCGAGCAGCAGCGACAGGATGACGGTGAGCGGCACGTTGATGATCAGGAAGATGCCGACGTTGACGAACGACTGCAGCACCTGGGGGTCGGTGAACGCCTGGATGTAGTTGTCGAACCCGACGAACGGGCGGTCCACGTTCGCACCGGGGGCCGCGAAGAAGTAGTCGAAGAACGACATGTACACGGCGAAGCACAGGGGGAACGCGAAGATCGCGATGACGAAGACCAGATAGGGCGCGCTGAACAGCCAGCCCAGCGGGTTGGTGCCCAGGATGCGCTGGATGAGCGGGGGCCGGTGCGTGCGCCCCGACCCGGCGGCGGGCGTTGTGCCCGCCGCCGGAGGTGCGCCCGCGGTGCCGCGAACGGAGGTGCTCATGGCTACTTCTGCGCCTGCAGCTTGTCGATCTTCTCGGCGGCGGTCTTGAAGACGTCCTCGACCGATCCGCTGCCGTTCACGACGGCCTTCGTGTAGGCGTCACGCAGGGCCTGCATCTGCGCGATGGTGTTCGTGCCGGTCGGGTCGTCCACCGTGTGGGCGCTCTGCGCACCGAACTCCTTGTACGCGGGGTGCGATGCGAAGTACGACGCGTAGGTCGTGGCGAGGTCCTTGCGGATGGGCATCTGGCCGCTGACGTCGAGCAGCTTGCCGTCCTGCTCCTGGCTGGTCGCGAACTTGATCACTTCCCACGCGGTGCCCTGGTTCTTGCACGAGGTGTACATGCCGATGTTCTTCGCGTCCGGGAACGTGTAGGTCTCGTCCGCCGACGTGCCGTCCTTGGTCGGGACCGGGACGGAGCCCCACTGCACCTTGTCGCCGTAGTACGCGATCGCCCAGGGGCCGACGATGGCCATCGCGGCCTTGCCGTCCTGGAACGCGTCGCCCTGGTACTGCTCCTTGCCGGCGAGGCCGTCACTGTAGATGGTCTTCCAGAAGTTCGCGACATCCAGCGAGTCCTGGCTCGTGATCGTGGCTTTGCCGTCCTCGATGAAGGTCTTGCCACCGGTCTGCGCGGCGAGGAGCGGCAGGTAGTCGAAGTTCACCTGGAAGAACTCGCTGGTCGGCGCGGGGTAGATCGCGTACGGGGCAGCGCCAGAGGACTTGATCTTCTGGGCGGCGGCCAGGAACTTGTCGTAGGTCGACAGATCGGGGTTCTCGGCGTCGAGGCCGGCCTTCTGGAAGATGGCCTTGTTGTAGAAGATCATGACGGGGTTCTGCTTCCACGGCATCTGGTAGTAGTCGCCGTCGGCCGACTTGTACTGCGCCGCCGCGTCGCCGCTGCGCGCCTCGATGTACTTCGCGCCGTCGGCGAACTTCGACAGGTCGACGAGACCGCCCTGCTTCTGCCACTGGCCGGTCGCGGCCGGGAGGTTGTTGAACACCAGGCACGGTGTGGTGCCCGCGGTGATGGCGGCGCCGATGACCTCTTCCGTGCTCTTGCCGGCCGGCACCTCCTGCGCCTTGATCTTCTCGTCGGGGTGCGCGGAGTTCCAGGCGGAGACCATCGCCTTGCCCCACTGCACCTCCTGGGTGTTGTTCGAGTACCAGATGGTGATCGGGCCGTGCGCCTTCATGGCGTCACCGCCGCCGCCTCCGCTCGAGCCGCACGCGGCCAGGGTGCCGGCGACGATGCCGGCGGTGACGAGGGAGATGGCGATTCTACGCTTTCGCATGTCTTTGCCTTTCGGTGGATAGGGGGGTGGGGTGGGTCAGCCGGCCGACGGCGGGGCGGTGGAGGCGCGCACCACCAGCCGCGCGGGCGGCAGTGCCACGTCGCCGGGCTCGCCGTCCTCCACCAGCCGCAGCAGCGCGGTGGCGGCGGCGGTTCCCCAGCCGGCCGGGTCGTTGTCGAGGGTGGTGAGGGAGGGGTAGACGAACGACCCGATGTGCGAGCCGTCCAGTCCGGTGATGGAGAGCTCGGCCGGGAGGTCGAGCCCTCGCTCGTGGGCGACGCCCATTCCCGCGATCGCCATGGGGTCGTTCCCGTAGACGATCGCGGTCGGGCGGTCCTCTGTCTCGAGCAGGGCCTTCGTGGCCTCTGCGCCCTGCTCGGGAGAGAAGTCTGTGGTGACGACGACGGGCGTGATGCCGGCCGCGGCCGCGGCGAGCTCGAAGCGCTCCCGCCTGCGAAGCCCGTGCAGCATCCGCTCGTCGCCCGAGACGTGGGCGATGCGCCGGTGGCCGAGCCGCACGAGGTGCTGGACGAGGTCGTCGATGCCGGCGTCGTAGTCGCGGGTGATGACCGGGAACGGGCTGCCGCCGGGCGGTTCGCCGAGTGAGACGGCGTACGAGCCGAGCCGGGAGATCAGCGGGATGCGATCGTCCGCGGCCAGCAGGTCGGTGAGCAGGAACCCGTCGACGCGCTTGTCGGCGACGAGCCGCTCGTAGGCGCGCTCCTCTGCGGCGCGATCGGGCACGACGGTCAGCACGAGGACGTTCCCGCGCTCGGCGAGCACGGTCTCGACGCCGGCGATGAACGACGCGAAGAACGGGTCGACCTCGATCGTCCGGGGTTCGCGCCGCAGCACCAGCCCGAGGGCGTACGCGCGCCGCGTGCTGAGCCCCCGGGCGCCGGGATGCGGTGTCCAGCCGAGCTCGCGGGCGGTCCGAAGGATGCGCTCCCGCGTCTCGCTCGCGACCCCGGGCCGCGCGTTGAGGGTGAGCGACACGAGCGACTTGCTGACGCCCGCGGCGCGGGCGACGTCGTTGATCGTGACGTTGGCGGGACTCATGCCGGGCTCACCTCGGGCTCACCGTGGTGAAGCCGCCGGGGAGGACCACGACGATGCCGTGGGCTCCGACGGTCTGCGTGCGGCCGACCTGGCGGCCGGAGGCGTCGTAGCTGGTCGCCGTGACCGGTCCGGTCGCGGCCAGCTTCTGCGGCACCGACAGCTTCGTCGCATTGACGTAGACGTCGAGGCTGCTGCTGCCCGTGAGGCCGAGGTGGGAGACGATCGGCTGGACGAGCACCGCATCCAGCCGGGCGGTCCCGGAGACGCGCGCGGTCACCGTGGTGGCCTGCGCGGGCACAGGGACCGCGAGGGTCTGCGGCAGCAGGAAGACGGGGCTGGGCGCGATGCCCTGCTCCCCGGCGCGGACGTTGTCCGTCCGGCCGAGCGGCAGCGTCAGGCGGCCGATGGATGCGGTCCAGGAGGTCGTCCCGGCTCCGCCCGGGCCGAGGTCGGCGATCGGCAGGATGCGGGCGGCCGGGTGCCCGGCCGGGAGGGTCAGGGTGACCGACGAGCGGTCGGACGCCTGCAGGTAGGCGCCGCCCGACCAGTTCGCGGATCCCGTCCAGGCGGAGGGCGGCGTGACGGTGGTCACGGTGCCGGTCGTTGTGCCGGATTCCGCCTCGACCACCGTCAGGCCCTGCGTCGCGGTGGTGCGGGTGAGCGCGGTCGCCGCGCGGGCGATGGCCGGGTGCGCATCCAGCGCGAGCATCGTCAGCTGGGTGTGGATGGCCGACTCCGCGCCGCAGTTGCGGTTGACGGTGCCGTCGGCGGCGATGCCGTCGACGCAGACCCCGGTGGCCGGGTCGTACGCGGCGACGCCGGCGCGGTTCGCCCCGAAGAACCAGGCGGCCTGGGCACCGGCCAGTGCGGCGAGGCCGCCGGCCCTGGTGGCGTCGGCCGCGGCGACGAGACCCTCGACCCGCGAGTCGACGCCGTACGCGATCTGCGTGCGGTCGGCCGGCGTCGGGGTCCACCCGTTGTCCGGTCCGCCGGAGGCGAGCAGCTGCGCGGTGAACTGCGCGAGGTCGGCTGTCGCACTGCGCTGCAGCGAGGCATCGCCGAGCGTGGCGGACGCTGCGGTGAGCGCCGCCGGCTGCATCCCGGCCCACGCGTGCCAGAAGGTGGGGGAGTTCGCCTCGGGCAGGAGGGCGCCGAACGGCCACTGGCCGACACCGCCGCTCTGCAGCTTCGCAATGCCCTCGCTGTAGTGCGCGAGCGCGGTGCGCGCCGCCGTGTCCGCCGGACGTGCGGCCACGTAGGCGCTCAGTCCGAGCACGGCCTCGGCCGTCGCCCCGGCACTGCCGACGATGAGCCAGCCGGGAACGGTGACGCCGTTGGCAACCTGCGTCTGCGGGTACTGGGCGAGCGACTGGCGGCCGAGCGCACCCAGCGCCAGCTGCATCCGGTCGCCGAGGAACGACGCGAAAGCCGGGTCGGCGTCGCGGAAGCCGGCGTAGCCTTCGCCGAGCGCCCACACGGTCCGCGCGAGCCAGAACGACTCGGCCGAGTCGGAAGGATCCGGCAGCTCCTTGGGGATGGCGGACGGGTTGAGCGTGCCGTCGTGCTGCTGCCAGAGCACCACGTTGCCGGCGTTAGGGCCGTCCGCCGTCTGCAGGTAGGTCAGCGAGCGCAGCAGCTCGTAGGCGGTCGTCCGGCTGGATGCCGTTCCGTTCTGCTTCCAGTCGCGCAGGTAGACGACCGCGGCGCGCGAGATGTCGTCGGCGTCGTAGGCGCCCTGGGCGTACCAGCCGCGGGCGGCGTCCGTGATCGGCCCGCCGCCGACCCGGTGGAAGGTGCCGTCGGCCTGGCGGTCGGCGTACACCCAGGGGGCGCGGGCGACCGGCTCCTCGGCGGCACGGTAGGTGGTGTGGCCCGCGACGCCCGCGAGGAGCGGGACGTCGTCGAGCAGGAAGTCGAGGTGAGCCAGGTTGGTGAGCTTCGGCGCGGCGGCGTCAGCGCCCGCGGACGTGCTGCCGGCGGCCGCCGGCGCGGTCGTCGCCGCCTGCGCGGGCAGGCCGACGGCGGTCACCGCCATGGCTGCACCCAGCGCGAGAGCGAGCGCGGCTCGCGGCATCTTCAGTTCTCGGTTACGCATCGTCGCGGACCCCTCATGGTGAAGCAGCCTCGAGCCGAGGCCGTCGTCTAAACCGGTTTAAAAGACGGTAGGCCTGGAGTCCGCGAAAGTCAATGTGAGTCTTGTGAACGCTCCGTCGCGCGACGAGACTGGCGGCACCTACCGCGATCGATCCTCGCCACGACGGCGGGGCAGGAGGACTCCCGTGGAGTACAAGGACATCCCGACCCAGGCCGACGTCGAACGGATAGCCGGCTTCCGGCAGCCCGGATGCGTCAGCATCTACCTGCCGACCGGCACGACGCCGGCGGAGGCGGACCGTGCCCGCATCGAACTCAAGAACCACCTGGCGTCCGCCCAGCGCGCGCTCGAGAAGCTCGAGGTGCCGCGGCAGCGCGTCCAGACCATTCAGGCGGAAGGGGAGCGGATCCTGGAGGACCGCGACTTCTGGCGCTACCAGTCCCGATCCCTCGCGGTGTTCCTCGACGGGGAGCTGGCCGAGACGTTCCGGCTCCCGAACCGGTTGACGACCGCGTGCGAGATCGCGGACCGCTTCTACGTGAAGCCGCTGCTGCGCGCGCTGACCTTCCCGCAGACGGCGCTGATCCTCGCCCTCGCCGGGAACTCGGTGCGGTTGCTGCGCATCACCCCCGACCGGCCGCCCGAGCGGATCGACGTGCCGGGGATGCCGAAGGATGCGGCGGACGCCGTCGGACTGGCCTCCATCAGCGGCCGGCAAGCGGACGGACGCATCCAGGGCTCGGAGGGTCACAAGGTGCGGATGCTGGAGTACGTGCAGGCGATCGAGCGCGCCCTCCACCCACTGCTGGCCAACTCGACGGAGCCGCTCATCCTGGCCGCCGCTGAGCCGTTGATCGGCATCTTCCGGGGAGCGGGAGAGCATCCCCACCTCGTCCCCGAGGTGATCGCGGGCAACCCGGAGGACAAGACCGACGAAGAGCTCGCAGCGGCTGCGCGTGCCGTGCTCGACCGGCTGTACGCGAGCAAGGTGGCCGCCCTCCGCGAGACCTACGAAGCCCGGGTCGCGGCCGGGACGGCGCTGGTCGACCTCAGCGACATCGCCCGCGCTGCGACGTTCGGCGCGGTCGAGTCGCTGATCATCGACATCGACCGGCGCGTGCCGGGAACGGTGGACGAGGAGACGGGCGTGATCACGTTCGCGGACGACGACGCGCCGGGGGAGTACGGCGTCGTCGACGAGATCCTCCGTCGCGCGCTCGGCTCCAAGGCGAAGGTCTACGCACTGCATGCGGAGGACGTTCCTGGAGGAGGCGCGGCCGCGGCCGCGATCCGCTTCCCGGTCTGACCACGCTCCCGTTCGTCCTCCCTCTCCAACGCCCTCGGAAACGGAGGTCATTGGGCCGGGTTCCGCTCGCATCCCCTCCGTTCCCGGCGAAACCGCCGATCACCCGGGCGTTTCTCCTCCGTTCCCCGCATCGGAGGAAAGGGAGGAGAAACGGCGCGGCGCGCCGACGGATCGCGAGATCGGGAGGCTGTGAGACCGGCGTCGGCCGCATCCACCTCCGTTTGCGGCGGCGCGGGTCAGCGGCGCGGGCGGACGGCCAGCACCAGGAACTCCTGCACCGCGGCGAGCCAGTCGTACACGGCACGCTGCATCGCCGACTCCTCATCGTGGATGTCGCCGTCGTCGCCGTCCTCGTGGATGCCGAGACGCGCCGCAAGCACCAGCCGGAGGTCGGTGATCGTCCGCAGCCACGCGCTCGCCTCTGCGCCGTCGAGGGCGACCTCCGTGCGCCGCCCGGCCGGCTCCCCGATGGTCCGCGCCATCAGCCGCGCGTTGTGCTCCTTGCGGTCGGCGAGACCCTCCGCGGTGAACCGGCGGAACTCCGCCGACGCCTCCGGATCGTCCGGGTACGCGTCCGGCAGCAGGCGTCCGAGCGCCGGATCCGCCTGCGGGCCGTCGGGGGACGCCGCGGCCCGCGCGAGCTGGGCGGCCTCGTCGGCCAGCGACAGCAGCAGCCGCGCCTCATCCGCCGTGAAGGATGCCACCACCCGGCCGTCGCGCCGTCTCCGGTGGAACGGGATCACGCGTCCGCCTTCTGCAGTGTCGCCCACAGGCCGTACTCGTGCATGGCCTCCACATGCCGTTCCATCTCCTCGCGGGTGCCGGTCGCCACGACCGCGCGGCCCTCGGTGTGGACGAGCATCATCCGGCGCTCCGCCTCCGCTCGCGGGAAGCCGAAGTAGGTCTGGAAGACGTAGGTCACGTAGCTCATCAGGTTGACGGGGTCGTTCCAGACGATCGTCACCCACGGCGAGCCCAGTTCGAGGAGTTCGTCGGTTCCGACCTCCTCGAGGGTGCCTGCGTCGGTCATCCGCTCGCCCCCACAATCGCGTCCGCCGCCCGCACCAGCGCCAGGTGGGTCAGCGCCTGCGGTGTGTTGCCCGCGTGGGAGCGCCCGTCGACGTCATATTCCTCGGAGAGCATACCGACGTCGTTCGCCAGGCCGACCAGCCGGTCCATCAACCGCGTCGCGTCGTCGAGTCGCCCGGATCGGGCGTACTGCTCGACCAGCCAGAACGAGCAGGCCAGGAAGGGATGCTCGCCCGGCGGGAGCCCGTCCACCCCGGACTCGGTTCGGTAGCGGAGCAGCAGGCCGTCGCGCAGCAGGTCCTCCTCGAGCGCGCGAACCGTTCCCAGCATCCGCGGGTCGTCCGCATCCACATAGCCGACCTGAGCCAGCTGGAGCAGGGAGGCGTCGACCGCCGTGGTGCCGTAGTGCTGCACGTACGTGCCGCGGTGCTGGTCCCATCCGTTCGCCTCGATGTCGGCGCGGATGGCGTCGCGTTCTCGCTTCCACCGCTCGACAGGCCCATCCAGCCCGAACTCCTCGACGCCGCGGATCGCGCAGTCGAACGCCGCCCAGACGAGGGCGCGCGAGTGCGTGAACTGCTGGGGCTTGTCGCGGATCTCCCAGATGCCGTGGTCCGGGTCGCGCCAGTGCTGCTCCAGGTACCCCATCAGCGCACGTTGCAGGGCCCACGAGAACCGGGTCTCCGGGTTGCCCGCGCGGCGTCCGTGGTCGAGGCCGAGCATCACCTCGCCGATCACGTCCGCCTGGAACTGGGTGGATGCGCCGTTGCCGATGCGCACGGGATGCGCACCCTGGTATCCGGGCAGGCTGTCGATGATCCGCTCGGCGAGGTCGCGCTCCCCGGCGAGGCCGTACATGATCTGCACGTCGCCCGGATCGCCCGCGATGGCCCGGAGCAGCCAGTCGCGCCAGTGGTCGACGTAGTCGTTGTAGCCGTGGGTGAGCAGCACGCCGATGGTGAGCGACGCGTCCCGCAGCCACACGTAGCGGTAGTCCCAGTTGCGCTGACCTCCGAAGGACTCGGGGAGGGATGTGGTCGCGGCCGCGACGATGCCGCCGGTCTCCAGGTGCGAGAGGGCTCGGAGCAGGAGCAGCGACCGCACCACCTCGTCGCGGTAGGGCCCGTCGTGGGCGCAGCCGCTCGCCCATTCCGTCCACCACTCGCGGGTGTGCTGCAGCGCGGCCTCGACGTCGAGTGCGGGCGGCGCCTCGCGGTGCGAGGGGAACCAGGTGAGGACGAGGTCGACGGTCTGCCCGGCGCGAACGGTGAACGTCGACTGGTGGGAGTGGTCGGCCGCGTGCAGCTCCGCACCGCGGACGACGATCGCGTCGGGTCCGGCGACGGCGATGAGGGCGTGCGGGCGCTCCTCCTTCTCCTGGCGAACCCAGGGGATCGCGGTCGCGTAGCCGAAGCGGATGCGCAGGTCCTGGTGCATGCGGACAGTGCCGCTGACGCCGCGGACGCGCCGGATGATGTCGGCCCGGTGATCGCCCATGGGCATCGCATCCACGACCTCCACCTCGCCGTCCGCGGTGCGCCACCGCGTGACGAGGATCATCGTGTCCTTCTCGTAGTGGCGCGTGCTGATGGCCGAGGCGTCCTCCGGTGCGACCAGCCAGCGGCCGTGGTCCTCCGTGCCGAGCAGGGCTCCGAACATGGACTGGGAGTCGTAGCGCGGGAGGCACAGCCAGTCGATGCTTCCGTCCTTCCCGACGAGCGCCCCGGTGAAGCAGTCACTGATCAGGGCGTAATCCTCAATGGGGAGCGACATATTCCCAGTATGGACGTACTGTGAACGGCATGACGCAGTCCGTGGACACTCTTGTGATTCTCGGAGCATCCGGCGACCTCACGTCACGGCTCCTCCTCCCCGCCATCGGACAGCTGCTCACCGATCAACCGGACCGCGCGTTCGCCCTGGTCGGTTCGAGCAGCGACGACCTCGACGACGACGCCTGGCGGAAGATCGTCACGGCGTCGTTCGCGACGGTCGACGCGAAGGGGGATGCGGTGGAGCGCCTGCTCGCCGGCACCCGCTACGTGAAGGGCGACGCCACGAGCGCTGACGACCTGAAGTCGCTGCTCGCGAGCGTCGATGGCGTCCCCGCCCTCTACTTCGCGCTGCCGCCTGCCGTGACCGCGAAGGCCTGCGACGCGCTCGGCACGTTCGACCTGCCGAAGGGACTGACGCTCGCGCTGGAGAAGCCGTTCGGAACGGACCGCGAGAGCGCCATCCGTCTGAACGCCCAGCTGGCGCGGCTCGTCCCCGAGGACCAGATCCACCGCGTCGACCACTTCCTCGGTCGTTCCAGCGTGCTGAACATCCTCGGCGTGCGGTTCGCCAACAGCATCCTCGAGCCGCTCTGGGACGGCCTGCACATCCAGCGCGTCGACGTGATCTACGACGAGACCCTGGCCTTGGAGGGACGCGCCCGCTACTACGACGGCGCCGGCGCGCTGATCGATATGATCCAGAGCCACCTGCTCCAGGTCATGGCGGTGCTGGCGATGGAGCCGCCGTCGACGCTGGGCGAGGCCGATCTGCGCGACGCGAAGCAGCTCGTGCTGCGGGCGACGAAGGTGTGGAACGGCGACCCGGTGACCGCCAGCAGGCGAGCCCGCTATGCGGCGGGCGAGATCGACGGCGCGGCGCTGCCCGCCTACGCGGACGAGAGCGGCGTCGACCCGGCGCGCGAGACGGAGACCCTCGCCGAGGTCACGCTGCAGGTCGACACCTGGCGGTGGAAGGGCGTGCCGTTCACGCTGCGCTCCGGCAAGGCGCTCGGCGGTCGCCGCCGCGAGATGGTGATCACGTTCGTGCCGGCCCAGCATGTTCCGACCGGGATGACGGGGGCCAGGGAGCCTGCCCAGCTCCGGCTGATGTTCGCGCCGGACTCGATGGCGTTCGACATCAACATCAACGGGACAAACAACCCCTACGAGCTGGAGCGCGCGAGCCTGACCGCGGACTTCGGCCCGGGGGCGCTGCTGGCCTACGGCGAGGTGCTGGAGGGCATCCTCGACGGGGATCCCACGCTCTCGGTCCGGGCGGACACGGCCGTCGAGTGCTGGCGCATCGTCGAGCCGGTGCTTGCCGCCTGGCACGACGGGCGCGTCCCGCTGGAGGAGTATCCGGCCGGTTCAGAGGGTCCGGAGGACTGGGCGCCGCTCGGCTGACGCTGCGGCGCCGGCTCGGCCGATGCCCGGTGTCAGGCCGCGGAGCGGTGCGAGACGACCGGGAATTCGCCGGTGACCGGCTTGCGGAGGTCCGTCCACTGCGTGATCGGGGCGGGCTCCCAGCCGAACGCGGCGGGCTCCGCCGCCGGTGCAGCCGCCACGGCGACGTCCGCCTCGGGGGCGGGCGCGGCAGGCGCAGTCTCGATGCGCTCGGCCGTTGCGACGACCGTCTCGTCGATGACCGGGCCGTCCGCGGCGGCGGCGGCGAGGTGCTGCGGCTCGGTGAGGCTCTCGCCGGCCTCGAGCCGGCGGCGGGCTTCGGCGATCGCGGCCGCGATGCCGACGGAGACCGACTGGGCGAGGATCGAGTGGAAGATGGTGTCGGTGTCGTCGTGAGCGCGGCGGACCACGGTCCACTCGCCCTTCTCGCCGATGAGCTCGGCCACCTTGGTGTGCACGAGCTCGAGCACCTGAGCGTCCGTCAGCTGAGGTACCGGGGCCGCCGGGACTGCCGCAGCGTGTCGCCTCCGACCAAACATCGCGCACCCCTTCCAGGTTCACCGTCGTCTACAAGTGTCCTGGACATCCCGGGTGCGACCCGGCGCAACACGCCGGGGATTTCGGCGGAAATCAGCGGGTCAACGCCCTTTTCGCGACGCGAGGGGGGTGGATTCGCGCTCGGAGGCCTCCTTGGACTCCTGCAGCACCGCTCCGATCGCCAGGGTGAGCGAGATCGCGGCGTTGATCCACATCAGCGGGATGCGCCAGTCGCGCGGTCCGTTCTTGGACGACTGGATGGTGGTCCACAGGCCGATCGCCGCACTGATCACGGCTCCGTTGAAGAGGTACTTGCGCATGCCGTTCCTTTCGGGGTCGCCCCGTAGCGTACGCTTCCAAAGTCGGGACCGGGAGGAGGAGGATGCGCACCGCAATCGTGGGCGCCGTGCTCCTCGTGCTCGGCGGTATCGCCGTGGCCACCGGGCTTCTGCCCGTCCCCGAAGCCGTCGAGCTGTGGGACCGCGTGTGGCCCATCCTGCTGTTCGTCGTGGCCATCACCGTCGTGACCGAGCTGGCGGCCGAGGCCGGTGTCTTCACCGTCCTGGCGCAGCAGACGGCACGCTGGGGACGCGGTCGCGCCTGGGTGCTGTGGCTGCTGGTCGTGGTGGTGGCCGCGCTCAGCACGATCTTCCTGTCGCTCGACACCACCGCCGTCCTGCTCACGCCGGTTGTCATCGTGATGGCGCGGCACGCCGGGCTGAACCCGCTGCCGTTCGCGCTGACGACCGTGTGGATGGCGAACGCCGGCTCCCTGCTGCTCCCGGTGTCCAACCTCACCAACCTGCTGGCCCAGCACGCGATGGGCGACCCCACACCCGCGGCCTTCGCCGCGCTGATGCTGGCGCCCGCGCTGGTCGCGATGATCGTGCCGATGGTCGTCGTCTTCGTGATCGCCCGGAAGTCGCTGCTCGTGCGCTACGAGACCGGCGAGGAGGACGGCATCGAGGACCGCGTGCTGTTCTGGATCTCGGGCGCCGTCGTCGTCGCGCTGGTCCCGCTCCTCGTCTCCGGCCTGCCGGTGTGGCTTCCCACGAGCATCGCCACCGTCGTTCTCGGCGTCGTCTTCCTGGTGCGCCGCCGCTCCGTGCTGCGCTTCGGCCTGGTGCCGTGGCAGCTGGTGCTGCTGGCATCCGGCCTGTTCCTGTTCATCGAGGCGCTGCACGCCGCCGGCCTCGCCACCCTCATGGCGACGGTCTCGGGAACGGGGGAGTCGCCGCTCGCGCTGCTGCGGCTGTCGCTGACGGGCCTGGTCGGCGCGAACGCGATCGACAACCTGCCCGCCTACCTCGCCCTGGAGCCGGTGGCGGACAGCCCGGCGCGCTTGGCTGCGCTGCTGATCGGCGTCAACGCCGGCCCGCTGATCACGCCGTGGGCGTCGCTCGCCACGCTGCTGTGGCACCAGCGGCTGACGTCGTTCGATGTGGAGATCCGCTGGAGCCGGTACATGCTCCTCGGGCTGATCGTTGCGCCGGTGACGGTCGTGCTCGCGACGCTCGCGCTCTCCGCGACCGTCTAACCATCTGTGGGGCGCGACACGCCGTCATCCGTCGCCCGGAACGGCATGTCGCGACCCCCGGATGCTGCTACTCGGCGGGGAGCAGCTGCGCAGCCCGCACGACCCGGCGGCGTGCCACCGCGATCAGCGCGAGGGCGAACCCGAAGGCGGCCCAGAGCAGCAGTCCGCCGAGACCGCGCCAGGCGTCCGCCGAGCCGTCGATCGCTCCCTGGAGCGCGGTGATCGCCGGTGCCGTCGGCAGCCAGGGCAGCGTTGCGTCGAAGAAGCCGGGGGCGGTCGACACGATCCCGGAGGCCAGAGTCACCACCACGACCAGCATCGAGAGGAACCGCCCGACACCGCCGAGGAGCGCGACCAGGCCGTGGTTCACCGCGGCGAAGGCGATGCCCGCCGCCGCGGCGAGTCCGGCGAATCCGAACCAGTGGCCCGCATCGAGCGCGAGCGCCGGAGCGAGGACCGCGGAGACGAGCACCCCCTGCACGACTCCCAGCGCCGCGGCAGGAAGGAACCCGTCGAGGGCGATCAGCCCGGCGGCGCGCGAGGTGAGGAGGGCGCGGCGCGAGAGGGCCTGCAGCACCAGGAAGGTGGCGAGCGCGCCGAGCCACAGGGCGACGGACGCGAACAGCGGGATGCTCGCGGTGCCGAACGCGGTCTGGCCGGAGGTCTTCTGCGTGACCGGCTCGGCGGCGACCTTCGCGAGGCTGGTGCGTTCTCCGCTGTCGTAGCTCGGGAGCTGCGCGACCGCGCTGTGCAGGCCGGACGCGAGCGAGGCGGCGCCGGAGGCCGACTGGTCGGCGCCGGAGGCGAGCGCGGGGATGCCGTCGCTCAGCTGCGTCACCGCGGTCGCGAACTGCTGTGCGCCGTCCGCCGACTGGGAGGCGCCGGACGCGAGCTTCTGTGCGCCGGCGGCCGACTGGGCGACGCCGCCGGACAGCTGCTGCGCTCCGGACGCGGACTGCGCGATGCCGCTGGTCAGCGCGGGCATGCCGGACGCCAGTTGCGCCGTCCCGCCCGCGACGGTCGAGGCGAGACCGGTGAGGCTCGGGTTGCCACCCTGCGGGGTGGTCATCCCCGCGCGCGCCTGGGAGATGCCCTGGCACGTGGCATCCAGCGCTCCGTGGTCTGCGACGCACTGGTCGTAGAGCCCGGCGAGGCCGTCGGCGGTCTTCTGGACCCCCGCGGAGACGCCGGCGGCGCCGGCGGCGAGCTGCTGGGTCTGCGTCGGAAGGCCGGCCGTGTTCTGCTGCAGGGTGCTCAGGCCGCCGGCCAGGGACGACGCACCGCCCGAGAGCTGCTGCAGCCCGCTCGCGAGGCCGGACGTGCCGTCCGACAGCTGCGAGATCCCGTCGGCGAGGGATGTCCCCCCGGTCGACAGCTGCGCCGCTCCGTCTGCGAGCTGGTGCGTCCCGCTCGCCAGCTGCGTGAGACCGCTGGTGAGCTGGTCGGCACCGGTCGCCGCCTTCCCGAGCTGCTCGCCGAGCGTGTTGAAGCCGACATAGACGTTCTCGATATAGGTGGAGGTCAGCTGCTTGTTGAGCACGGAAGTGGCGGTCGTCGTCACCGCCTGGCTGATCGCCGGGTCGACCAGCTTCGAGTCGGGGCTGGTGCGGACGTCGATCGTGGCCTGCGTGGCGTCGGAGGCCGCGCCGGCGGTCGAGGTCGCCGCCTTCGAGAAGTTCTCAGGGATGGTGACCACCGACACGTACTCGCCGGTGCTGATGCCCTTGTCGGCATCCTTCTTGTCCGTCAGGACCCAGGTGAAGTTGTCGTTCTTCAAATCGAGCAGCCCGGCCGAGAGCTGCCGGCCGAGCGGCACCGTCTGCCCGTTGATCTTCACCGGCTGATCGAGGTTCACGACGGCGGCCTTCACATCGTGCAGCCGCTCGGTCGGGTTCCACAGCGCCCAGACCAGCAGGCCGCCGATGGTGATCGGCACCAGCAGGAGGCCGACGACGGTCAGCCAGGTGACGCGCTTGTCGGAGCGCATGCGCTCGAGCGAGAACAGCGAGCGCGGCCGGCGGAGGCGGGAGGAGGGGGTGGTCATCGGGCGTTCGCCTTCTCGAGGTGGGCGCCGTGCTCGGCGCGGTCGGGGTCGGTGAGGTCGGGGGTCGCGACGCCCGGGGCGGCGTCGGCGGACAGATCGACGGAGGTCGGCTCAGCGCTCTCGGGAAGAAGGTCGTCGAGGCCGGCGGGCTCGACGCAGCTCACGACGAGCGCGAACGGGCGCTCCTCCACCCGGGCGCGGCTCAGGGCGGCGGTCAGCTCGGCGCGGATGCGGCGGCGCTCGACCGGGTCGGTCACCGCGTCGACGGCGTCGAGGGCGAGCAGCTGCGGACGGCCGGCGAGCGCGTGCCGGATGTCCTCCACCGGCGTCTCGACCGCATCCAGCCGGACGATGGCGGTGCGCGAGCGGACCGCAGCGCCCCGCACCGGGAGCACCAGGCCGGCGACCTTGACGGTTCCGCCGTCGACGGGCGTCCGTCCGGTGACCGCCATCAGGAGCGCGACGGCCGCCGTGCGGTCGCCGCCGTGCACGACGAGCACCTCGCCGTCGGCGAGACGGAACGACACGTCGCCGACCAGCCGCCGCTTGCGGGTGCTGACGGAGAGCCCGTCGGCCGCGGCGACCAGGTTCTCGCCGCCCTCCGGCCAGTTCGCGAGCTCCAGCTCCTTCTGCAGGCCGTCGCCCTCCACGTCGAAGGAGGGCAGGATGCGGTCGAGCCAGCGCGGCATCCACCAGGCCTTGTCGCCGAGCAGCTGCAGCACTGCGGGGACGAGCGTCATGCGCACGATGAACGCGTCGACGAAGACGCCGACGGCGAGTCCGAGCGCGATGGGCTTGATGGAGGTGTCGCCCTCGGGGACGAAGGCGGCGAAGACCGAGATCATGATGATCGCGGCCGCCGTGACGACCTTGGCCGAGCTCACGAACCCGCTCTGGATGGCGCGTCGGGCATCCCCGCCGTGCACGTAGTCCTCGCGGATGCGGCTGACCAGGAACACCTCGTAGTCCATCGCGAGGCCGAACAGCACGCCCATCAGGATGATCGGCATGAACGAGATGATCGGCCCGGTCTTGTCGACGTGCAGGGCGTCGGCCAGCCATCCCCACTCGAACACGACGGTGACCGCGCCGAACGCGGCGCCCACCGAGAGCAGGTAGCCGAGGGCGGCCTTGATCGGCACGGCGATCGAGCGGAACACCATCGTGAGCAGGATGAGCGAGAGCCCGACGACGAGGATGCCGAAGGGGAGCAGCGCGCCGGCCAGGCGCGACGAGACGTCGATCTGGGCCGCCGTGTTGCCGGTGACCTTCAGGTCCACCCCGTACTCGTCGAGGAAGTGCTGGTGCTTCGCCCGGATCTCGGCGACCAGGTCGGCCGTCTTCTGGTCGTCGGGACCGGTGGTCGGGACGACCTGGATGATGCCGGTGTCGGCGGTCGCGTTGGGGGTGGCGAGCGGCACGGAGGCGACCCCGGGGAGGTCGGCGATCTCGTTCCCGATCTTCGTCATGAGACCGACCGGATCGGTGCTGGAGATGATCGATCCCGTCACGATGAGGGGACCGTTGTACCCGGGGCCGAAGTGCTCGGAGACGAGGTCGTAGGCCACCCGCGCCGGGGCGCCCTGGGGCTGCGAGCCGGCGTCCGGCAGGGCGAGCCGCAGCTGCAGGGCGGGCAGCGCGGCGATCCCGAGCGCCACGATGACGGCGACGACGGTCACGATCGGGAAGCGGATGACGGCGCGCACCCAGCCGCGGAAGAACCCGGGCGGGATGTCGGCCTTCGCGGCGTGCGCGAACGACGGGGCGGATGCATCCGCCGGCTGGGGGGAGCCGGTCGTGGCAGGCACGTCGTCGGCGCCCGTGAAGTCGGCGCCCGCGGAGTCGACGCCCGCGGAGTCGGCGGCGCTCGCCTTCGCCCGGCGCTTCGCCGCACGGGCCGCCGCGCGGCGACCAGGGGTCAGCCGTGCCCCGGCGAAGCCGAGCAGGGCGGGCGTCATGGTGAGGGCGACCAGCACAGCGACCGCCACGCCGACGGAGGCGGCGATGCCCATCGTGGTCAGGAAGGGGATGTTCGCGACGGCGAGTCCGGCCAGCGCGATGATGACGGTGATGCCGGCGAACAGCACCGCCGACCCGGCCGTCGCGACCGAGCGCGCGGCGGACTCCTCCGGCGGGACCCCCGACTTCAGCTGTGCCTGGTGCCGGGAGATGATGAACAGCGAGTAGTCGATGCCGACCGCGAGCCCGAGCATCAGGGCGAGCATCGGCGTCGTGGACGAGATGGAGCCGAACAGCGTCGCGACGAAGATCAGGCACATCGAGATGGCGACGCCCAGGATCGCGGTGAGCAGGGGCATCCCGGCCGCCAGGAACGACCCGAACGTCAGGATGAGCACGACGAGCGCGATGAGCACGCCGATGAGCTCGATGACGGAGAGGGTGGGCAGGTTCTGCGAGAACAGCTGACCGCCGACCGCCGATTTCGCGCCGTCGGGCAGCTCCTTCTTCAGTTCGGCGCCGGCGTCGGTGATCGCCGTCTTGGTCTCGGCGGTGACCGTGGTCATCTGTCCCTTGAGCTGGACCGTGATGATCGCGGCGGACCGGTCGTCCGAGATCAGGTTCTTGACCTGGGTGGAATAGGGGGAGCTGACGCCGGAGACGCCGTTCACATCCTTCAGGTGGTCGACCGTGTCCTCGATCGGCTGCCGGATGTCGCTGTCGTCGACGGTCTGCCCGTCGGGGGCCACGACGACGATCTGCGCGGTCGTCCCGCTCACCTGCGGGAAGGTACGGCTCAGCGTGTCGAGCGCCTCCTGGGACTCGGTGCCCGGGATGCTGAAGCTGTTGTCCGTGCCCTGGTTGAACAGCAGAGCGCCGCCGCCGAGGAGGGCCAGCAGGCCGATCCAGACGATGACGACGAGGGCACGGGCGCGGTAGGCCCACCGGCCGACCGAATACAGGAGCGAGGACACGCGTTCTCCAGTGGATGAGTACCGAAAAGGGTGAGGGGGTTCGATACACCGTTGTATCCGTACACGACCGTATCGGATACACTCCTGTATCGACAGCTCCCTTCAGGAAGGTTTCAGCTTGGACAGCACGACTCTCAGTGATGGCGTAGCCAGCGGGGTCGCCGAGGACATCCCGGCCGAGTCCGCGCGGCGGCAGCGCACCCGCGCCCGCCTGCTCGACGCGGCGTTCGACGTGTTCGCGGAGCAGGGCGTCCGCGCGGCCAGCGTCGAGACGATCGCCGAGGCCGCCGGCTTCACACGCGGTGCGTTCTACTCCAACTTCTCCAGCAAGGAGGAGCTGTTCTTCGCTCTCATGGAGCGCGAGAAGACGATGCGGCTGGAACAGCTCAACACCGGCGTCGCGCAGTTCCTCGCCCCGCTCGTCGGCCCGGACGGGGCGGGGCTCGACGACGACGATGTGCTGCAGACCATCACGCACATCCTCGAGCTGCAGTCCGACGACCGGCGCTGGTGGCTCGTGCAGGCCGAGTTCCAGCTCATGGCGTTGCGGGACCACACGATCGCGGCCGACTACCTCCGCTACCACGACGAGTTCTTCTCCGACCTCACCGAGATCGTCGTCGCCGCGCTCGACAGCGCCAGGAGACGCTTCACCATCGACCCAGAGGAGGCCGTGCGCGTGATCGCCGAGCTGTGCGCGAGCGGCGAGGCCCGCGCCGTGCTCGCGGGCGACGAGCGGACGTTCACCGAGCGGCTGTCGGAGTCGGTGCCGGCGATCCTGCTTGCGCTGACGGAGCGTGTCTGAGCGTTCGCCAAGCCTCGGCGACTACCCTCGATGGGATGCGACCCGAAGCACTCCGGACCTCCCGCGCGCCCCGCCGGGCTCCGCGCTCCTCGCGTGCGCTCCGCGCCGTCGCCCTGCTGGCCGCGGCCGGCGTCCTGACCGTCCTGACGGCGTGCTCCTCGGCGCCGACGAGCGCCGTGCCGCCGCGGGCGGTATCCTCCTCGGTGCCGACGCCCACCGCGACGCCCGATACCTTCCCGAAGGAGCCGCTCACCCCGTCCACCCGGTACGTCGCCCTCGGCGACTCGTTCGCCGCGGGCATGGGCGGCGGGGACGAGAAGGGCAAATGCCGGGTCAGCCCTTCGAATTACCCCACGGTGTTCGCCCGCGAGTCCGGCGTCGACCTCGTCGTGAACGCCGCCTGCGCCGGAGCCACCACCTCCGACCTCCTCAAACACCAGCTCAGCGCGCTGGACGACCGGACCGACCTCGTCACCGTGAGCATCGGCGGCAACGACCTCGGCGTGGCCGAGATCGCAGCAGACTGCACGGCGGGGAAGCTGACGGCCTGCCGCAACGAGGTGACCGCGGCCCTGTCGCTGCTCAATGTCCTGCCCGACCGGCTGGACACCGTCTATCGCGCCATTCTCCAGGCGGCGCCGAATGCGCGCATCGTCGTCACCGGCTACGTGCTGCTCTACGACGCGTCCGATACCTCCGCGCCCGACTTCAGCACCGCGGCCGCGATCAACGCGGCGGCCATCGGCCTCAACGAGGTCATCCGCCAGGCGGTCGACCAGCAGCGGGCGGACGGCAAGCCGATGACGTTCCTACCCGTCGACTTCGCCGGACACGTCATGGGAGACAAGACCCCCTGGCTGAACACGAGCGGCCCCGACATCTTCCACCCGACGGCGACCGGCTACGCGAACTATTCCAAGCGGCTCATCCAGCTGCTGGGCACGGCGCACTAGGCGGGGCCGCCCCTGAGCGGGCTCGGAGGACGCTGGTACCCTGGCAGGTGCCACATCCCGACCCCTCGAGGGAGTTGACCCACCATCACCGCGACGCCTGAATCGACGACGACCACCGCGAGCACCACGACGAACGACGACACGTACGACCTGGTCATCGTGTCCAACCGACTGCCCGTCGACCGCGTGGTCGACGAGAGCGGGAACGCCGACTGGCGGCCGTCGCCCGGCGGCCTGGTCGCGGCTCTCGAGCCGGTGATGCGGTCGCAGGACGGCATCTGGATCGGCTGGGCCGGCGTCGCGGGCGAGGAGATCGAGCCCTTCGAGGCCGGCGGCATCAACATCCTGCCCGTCCCGCTCTCCGACCAGGAGCTGCAGGAGTACTACGAGGGCTTCTCCAACGACACCCTGTGGCCGCTCTACCACGACGTCATCGCCCAGCCGAGCTACCACCGCGAGTGGTGGGAGAGCTACGTGAAGGTCAACCGCCGGTTCGCGCAGGCGGCCGCCTCGGTCTCCGCGCCCGGCGCCGTCGTCTGGGTGCACGACTACCAGCTGCAGCTGGTGCCCGCGATGCTGCGGGAGCTGCGGCCGGACCTGGTGATCGGGTTCTTCAACCACATCCCGTTCCCGCCGTACGGCATCTACTCGCAGCTGCCGTGGCGCCGCCAGATCATCGACGGTCTGCTCGGCGCGGACGTGATCGGCTTCCAGCGCGTCGCCGACGCCGGCAACTTCTCGCGTGCGGTCCGGCGGCTGAAGGGCTTCGAGACCCGCGGCCCCATCATCGAGGTGCCGATCGACGCCGACGACCCCGAGGCCGGATCGCACCGCCACGTCACCACGGACCGCCGGGGCGGACTGGTGCGCACGGTGCTGGCCCGCGCGTTCCCGATCTCGATCGACGCCGACCAGTACCAGGAGCTCGCCAGGCGGCCGGAGATCCAGGCCAGGGCGCGCGAGATCCGCGAAGAGCTCGGCAACCCCGAGAAGATCATGCTCGGCGTCGACCGTCTCGACTACACCAAGGGGATCGGTCACCGGCTGAAGGCGTTCGGCGAGCTGCTCGAAGAGGGCCGGCTGAACGCGGAGGACGTCACGCTGGTCCAGGTCGCCAGCCCCAGCCGTGAGCGCGTCGAGACCTACCGTCAGCTGCGCGACGAGATCGAGCTGACCGTCGGCCGCATCAACGGCGACTACTCGACCCTGGGCCACACGGCCATCGCGTACCTCCACCACGGGTACCCGCGCGAGGAGATGGTGGCGCTGTACCTCGCCGCCGACGTGATGCTCGTCACCGCACTGCGCGACGGCATGAACCTGGTGGCCAAGGAGTACGTCGCAACGCGCGTGGACGAGGACGGCGTTCTCGTGCTCAGCGAGTTCGCGGGCGCCTCCGACGAGCTGCGGCAGGCCCTCCTGATCAACCCGCACGACATCGAGGGGCTCAAGGAGACCGTCCTGCAGGCGCTCGCCATGCCGCGCCGCGACCGCACACGGCGAATGCGCGCGCTGCGCAAGAAGGTGCTCACGAACGACGTCGCCCGCTGGTCGGCGTCCTTCCTCGACGCGCTGACCCGCAGCGCGCACGGGGACCACCCGCTCCAGAACCCGCCGGTCAACCGGCGCTGAGCCGCATCCACCCCACCCTCCCGCAGAAAGACCCATGACCGACACCGCCTCGCACCGCCCGCCCGCCTCCGCCATCGCCCTCGCTTCTGCGCTCCAGGAGCTGGCGCGGACGGATCGGCTGCTGCTCGCCCTCGACTTCGACGGGACGCTCGCGCCGTTCGTCGACGTGACGCGCGGCGCCCGCGCGCTGCCCGAGTCGAAAGCAGCGCTCGACAGGCTCGAGCACCTGCCGGACACGTGGGTCGCCTACGTCTCCGGACGGCCGCTGTCGAGCCTCGAGACCGTGACGGAGGCCGACGAGGACGCCCTGCTGGTCGGCTCGCACGGCGTCGAGATCCGTTTCGGCCGCGACGGCGTCAGCCTCGATCTCGACGCCCGGGAGCAGGACACCCTGGCTCGGCTCGGCGCGGCGCTGCAGGCGCTTGTCGACGACATCCCGGACACCAAGCTGGAGACCAAGCCGGTCGGGTTCGGGGTGCACTACCGCCGGGTGTCCGCCGGACGCGGACCGGAGGTCGTCGCCCGCGCCCGCGAGGCCGCCGCGGCGGTGAGCGACGAGCTGACCATCCGCGACGGCAAGGACATCATCGAGTTCTCCATCCGCGGCGCGGACAAGGGCGATGGCGTCGAGCGCCTCCGCGAGTACACGCACGCGACCGCCGTGCTCTTCGCCGGCGACGACGTCACCGACGAGGACGGCTTCGCCGTGCTGCACCCCGAGCGCGGCGACGTCGGCATCAAGGTGGGCGCGGGGGAGACGGCCGCGCAGTACCGCGTCGCCGACGAGCGCGCGATCGCCACCCTGCTGGGCCTGCTGGCGCAGGCGCGTGAGGCGCACCTGAAGTCGTCAACAGACTGACGCCCGATCGGGTTGTCCACCGGTCGCCGACGCATGGTCGGAGCGGCATTCGAGACGTCCTAGAGTTGTTCCATGCCAGAAGTCGATTGGAAGCCGCGTTCGCGCGTCGTCACGGACGGGATCGAAGCCACCACCAGCCGCGGGATGCTCCGCGCCGTCGGCATGGGAGACGAAGACTGGGAGAAGCCGCAGATCGGCATCGCCAGCTCGTGGAACGAGATCACGCCATGCAACCTCTCGCTCGACCGCCTCGCGCAGGGCGCCAAGGAAGGCGTGCACGCGGGCGGCGGGTACCCGCTCCAGTTCGGCACCATCTCCGTCTCCGACGGCATCTCGATGGGCCATGAGGGCATGCACTTCTCGCTCGTGTCGCGCGAGGTCATCGCCGACTCGGTCGAGACCGTCATGATGGCCGAGCGCCTCGACGGCACCGTCCTGCTGGCGGGATGCGACAAGTCGCTCCCCGGCATGCTGATGGCGGCGGCCCGCCTCGACCTCTCCGCGGTCTTCCTCTACGCGGGCTCCATCGCCCCCGGCTGGGTGAAGCTCTCCGACGGCACGGAGAAGGACGTCACGATCATCGACTCCTTCGAGGCGGTCGGCGCGTGCAAGGCCGGCAAGATGAGCGAAGAGGACCTCAAGCGCATCGAGTGCGCCATCGCCCCGGGCGAGGGCGCCTGCGGCGGCATGTACACGGCGAACACCATGGCCTCCGTCGCCGAGGCGCTCGGGATGAGCCTTCCGGGCTCCGCCGCGCCGCCGTCGGCCGACCGTCGCCGCGACTACTACGCGCATCGCTCCGGCGAGGCCGTCGTGAACCTGCTCAAGAAGGGCATCACCGCGCGCGACATCCTGACGAAGGAGGCGTTCGAGAACGCCATCGCCGTCGCCATGGCGTTCGGCGGCTCGACCAACGTCGTGCTCCACCTCCTCGCGATCGCGCACGAGGCCGAGGTCGACCTCACCATCGACGACTTCAACCGCATCGGCGACAAGGTCCCGCACATCGGCGACCTGAAGCCCTTCGGCAAGTACGTGATGAACGACGTCGACCGCCACGGCGGCGTCCCCGTCGTCATGAAGGCCCTGCTCGATGCGGGCCTCCTGCACGGCGACTGCCTCACGGTGACGGGCAAGACCGTCGCCGAGAACCTCGCCGAGATCAACCCGCCCGCCCCGGACGGCGAGGTCATGCGCTCGCTCGACAATCCCATCCACCCGACGGGCGGCATCACGATCCTCAAGGGCTCGCTCGCCCCCGAGGGCGCTGTCGTCAAGACGGCCGGTTTCGACGCCGAGGTGTTCGAGGGCCCCGCGCGGGTCTTCGAGCGCGAGCGCGCCGCGATGGACGCGCTCACCGAGGGCACGATCAAGGCAGGCGACGTCGTGATCATCCGCTACGAGGGCCCGAAGGGCGGACCGGGCATGCGCGAGATGCTCGCCATCACCGCCGCCATCAAGGGCGCAGGCCTCGGCAAGGATGTACTACTATTGACGGACGGACGATTCTCAGGCGGCACAACCGGCCTGTGCATCGGCCACATAGCACCCGAAGCGGTGGACGCAGGTCCCATCGCCTTCGTGCGCGATGGTGATCTGATACGGGTCGATATCGCGGCTCGCTCCCTCGACCTACTTGTCGACGAGTCTGAGCTGACCGCCCGCCGTGAAGGCTGGGCGCCTCTTCCCCCGCGCTATACCCGTGGCGTTCTCGCGAAGTTCTCCAAGCTCGTGCGCTCCGCAGCTGAAGGAGCCGTCACCGGGTAGGGGCCGTTCGCACCACCACCCACCACCGCAGTATGTAAGGACTGATGACAGGCATGTCCACGGATGCAACCCCCAGCAGTGTGTTGCCGTCCGCGACGCCGGGCAAGGCGTCGCCCGAGATCCTGACCGGCTCCCAGTCGGTCGTCCGCACCCTCGAGCTCCTCGGCGTCACCGACGTCTTCGGGCTCCCCGGGGGTGCCATCCTCCCCATCTACGACGCGATCATGGACTCCACCCGGATCCGTCACGTCCTCGTCCGTCACGAGCAGGGCGGCGGTCACGCCGCCGAGGGCTACGCGGTGGCGTCCAACAAGGTCGGGGTCGCCATGGCGACCTCCGGCCCCGGCGCCACCAATCTCGTCACGGCGATCATGGACGCGCACATGGACTCCGTCCCCGTGGTGTTCATCACCGGCCAGGTGTTCTCCACCCTGATGGGCACGGACGCGTTCCAGGAGGCCGACATCGTGGGCATCACGATGCCGATCACCAAGCACTCCTTCCTGGTGAAGGACGTCGAGGACATCCCCTCGACGATCGCGGCGGCTTACCACATCGCCGGCACCGGTCGTCCCGGTCCCGTCCTCGTCGACATCACCAAGGACGCGCAGCAGAACACCGCTCCGTTCGTGTGGCCCCCGAAGGTCGATCTGCCGGGCTACCGGCCGATCACCAAGGCCCACGGCAAGCAGGTCCTGGCAGCGGCCCAGCTGCTCGCCGAGGCCAAGAAGCCCGTGCTCTACGTGGGCGGCGGAGTGATCCGCGCCCGCGCGTCGCAGGAGCTGTTCGAGCTCGCCGAGGCGACCGGCGCGCCGGTCGTCACCACGCTGACCGCGCGCGGCGCCTTCCCGGACACGCACAAGCAGCACCTCGGTATGCCCGGCATGCACGGCACGGTGCCCGCGGTGCTCGCGCTGCAGGAGTCGGACCTCATCATCTCGCTCGGTGCGCGGTTCGACGACCGGGTCACCGGCAACACCTCGCTGTTCGCGCCCAACGCGAAGATCGTGCACGTCGACGTCGACCCTGCCGAGATCTCCAAGATCCGTGTCGCCGACGTCCCCATCGTCGGCGATGCCAAGGACGTCATCGTCGATCTGACCGCCGCGTTCCAGGACGCAACCCGCTCGGCGGCGCCCGACCTCATCGAGTGGTGGACCTACCTGAACGGGCTCCGCGAGGAGTTCCCGCTCGGGTACACGCCGACGACCGACGGGCTGCTCGCTCCGCAGTACGTCATCCAGCGGATCGGTGAGCTCACCGGTCCGGAGGGCGTCTACACGGCGGGTGTCGGCCAGCACCAGATGTGGGCCGCGCAGTTCATCAAGTACGAGCGGCCCAACTCGTGGCTCAACTCCGGCGGCGCCGGGACCATGGGCTACTCGGTGCCGGCGGCGATGGGCGCGAAGGTCGCCCAGCCCGACCGCGTGGTGTGGGCGATCGACGGCGACGGCTGCTTCCAGATGACCAATCAGGAGCTCGCCACCTGCACGATCAACGACATCCCGATCAAGGTCGCGATCATCAACAACTCGTCGCTCGGGATGGTGCGGCAGTGGCAGACGCTCTTCTACGACGGCCGCTACTCCAACACCGACCTCAACACGGGCCACGACACCGTGCGCGTCCCCGACTTCGTGAAGCTGGCGGAGGCGTACGGCGCCCTCGGCATCCGCGTCACGAAGGAGGAGGAGGTCGACGCCGCCATCAAGCTGGCGCTGGAGACCAACGACCGCCCGGTGGTGATCGACTTCGTCGTCAGCGCCGACGCCATGGTGTGGCCGATGGTCCCGCAGGGCGTCAGCAACAGCTACGTCCAGTACGCCCGCGACCACAGCCCGTCGTTCGGAGGGGAGTGACCATGAGCACGCACGTTCTGAGCCTCCTCGTGGAGGACAAGCCGGGTCTGCTGACCCGCGTGGCCGGGCTGTTCGCCCGTCGCGGGTTCAACATCCACTCGCTCGCGGTGGGGACCAGCGAGGTCGACGGGCTGTCGCGCATCACGGTCGTCGTCGACGTCGAAGACCTCCCGCTCGAGCAGGTGACCAAGCAGCTCAACAAGCTGATCAACGTCATCAAGATCGTGGAGCTCGACCCCGCGCAGTCCGTGCAGCGCGAGCACCTGCTCATCAAGGTGCGGGTGGACAACTCCACGCGTTCCCAGGTGCTCGAGGCCGTCAACCTCTTCCGCGCCCGCGTGGTCGATGTCGCGACGGATGCGCTGGTGATCGAGGTCACCGGCGACAGCGGGAAGACCCAGGCGCTGCTCAAGGTGCTCGAGCCGTACGGCATCAAGGAGATGGCCCAGTCGGGCCTGCTCGCGATCGGCCGCGGCGGCAAGTCCATCACCGAGCGCGTCTTCCGGAACTGAGCCCGCCGCTCGGCGGACCGACCAATTCACACACGACTTCACACACGACCCAACCAGCAAGGAGAAGCAGCAGTGGCTGAGATCTACTACGACAACGACGCGGACCTCTCGATCATCCAGGGCAAGAAGGTCGCCGTCATCGGTTACGGCTCGCAGGGCCACGCGCACGCGCAGAACCTCCGCGACTCGGGCGTCGAGGTCGTCATCGGCCTCAAGGAGGGCTCGAAGTCGAAGCCAAAGGCCGAGGAGGCGGGCTTCCGCGTCCTCAGCGCCTCCGACGCGGCGGCCTGGGCCGATGTCATCGTCATCCTCGCGCCGGACCAGGTGCAGCGTCACCTGTACGCCGACGACATCAAGGACAACCTGCAGGAGGGCAACGCCCTCGTCTTCGGCCACGGATTCAACATCCGCTTCGGCTACATCGAGGCGCCGGAGGGCGTCGACGTGATCATGGTCGCACCGAAGGGCCCCGGCCACACGGTGCGCCGCGAGTACGAGGCCGGCCGTGGCGTCCCCGTCATCGTCGCCGTCGAGAAGGACGCGTCGGGCAACGCCTGGCCGCTCGTGCTCTCGTACGCGAAGGCGATCGGCGGCCTCCGCGCCGGCGGCATCAAGACGACCTTCACCGAGGAGACCGAGACCGACCTCTTCGGCGAGCAGGCCGTGCTCTGCGGCGGCGTCTCGCAGCTCGTCCAGTACGGCTTCGAGACCCTGACCGAGGCCGGCTACCAGCCGCAGGTCGCCTACTTCGAGGTGCTGCACGAGCTCAAGCTCATCGTCGACCTGATGTGGGAGGGCGGCATCGCCAAGCAGCGCTGGAGCGTCTCCGACACGGCCGAGTACGGCGACTACGTCTCCGGACCGCGCGTCATCGACCCGCACGTGAAGGAGAACATGAAGGCGGTGCTCTCCGACATCCAGGACGGCACCTTCGCCAAGCGCTTCATCGCCGACCAGGACGCCGGCGCTCCGGAGTTCCTGGCCCTCCGCAAGAAGGGCGAGCAGCACCCCATCGAGGCCACCGGCCGCGAGCTGCGCAAGCTCTTCGCCTGGAACGCGTCGAACGACGACGACTACGTCGACGGCGAGGTCGCGCGCTGATCGCAGCCCGCCCCTCGTAACCGCACCGCAGTAGTCTCAGGGTGCCGCACGCGACGCGTGCGGCACCCTTCTGCGTCAGGAGCCACATGGGCATCGCCGTCGAGATCGCCGTCCAGGACATCGCCGGCGTGCGCGTTGCCCTGGCGGAGGGCGCCGACCGCGTCGAACTGTGCAGCGCGCTCGGGATGGGCGGTCTCACCCCGTCCGCCGCGCTCGTCACCGGCGCGGTGGCCGAGGCGCGCGCGGGCGGCCGCGACGGGTTCGTCCACGTCCTCATCCGCCCGCGCGGCGGCGGGTTCGTCTACGACGCCGACGAGCTGGCCCTGACCATCGCCGACGTGCGCTTCGCCCGCGACGCGGGCGCGGCGGGGGTCGTCGTCGGCGCCCTCGACGACAGCGGTGCCGTGGACGCGGAAGCCGTCGCCGCGATCCGCACCGTTGCCGGTCCGCTCGCCGTGACGTTCCACCGGGCGATCGACGTGTCGCCCGACCCGCTCGCGGCGGCCGAGCAGCTAGTCGAACTCGGCGTGACGCGCATCCTCACGTCCGGAGGCGCGGAGCGCAGCATCGACGGCATCCCTGCGCTGCGGCAGCTGGCGGACCGCGTCGGCGGCCGGGTGCAGGTCATGGCCGGCGGGGGAGTGCGCGTCGACGACATCCCCGCGATCGCGGCGGCCGGGGTGGATGCGGTGCACCTCTCCGCGCGCGACGGCGTGCGGGGGTCGCCGAGCGGCCCGGGCGGGGGCGCGGCGACCTATGACATCACGGACGCCCGGATCGTCCGCGCGGCCGTGGAGGCCGCGGCGCGGGGGTAGCGCCCGGCGGCTACAGCGCGCAGAACACGCAGAGCGCGATCAGCACGAGCTGCAGGACCAGCCGCGGGACGAGGGGCGTCGCGAAGACGCCGAACCGCTCCGTCTTGCCCGCGGCGTAGGCGTTCGCCGGGAACACGGCGACGAGGAAGACGGCCAGGCAGATCGCGGCGGGCACCCGGGTGGCCGGGATCAGGAGGCCGACCCCGCCCAGGATCTCGCAGACACCGGTGATCGCGACCAGGATGCCCGGCCGGACCACGCGCAGGGCCGGCGGCACCATCGCGGCCATGCCGCGCGCCGGGCCCGGGACGAAGTGCAGCGTCCCCATCGCGACGAACACCACCGCGAGAAGGATGCGGACGATGAGCTGTGCGATCTCGAGAAGTGTCACCGTGCCATCCTCTCCTGTGGTTGTCCACAGGTGGCGTAACGCGGCGAAAGGGGGCGGTGGCCGCCCGCTAGAGTTAAGCCGTTCCGCGCCCCACCGACCGTGGCGCCGTTCTCCCAAGCCAGCCCTCGCCCTCTGTAAGGAACTGCCACGTGACAAAGCCGGTCGTCCTGATCGCCGAAGAACTCTCGCCCGCCACCGTCGACGCCCTGGGGCCCGACTTCGAGATCCGCTCGGTGGACGGGACCGATCGGCCGGCGCTGCTCGCGGCTGTCGCCGACGCCGACGCCATCCTGGTGCGCTCCGCGACCAAGGTCGACGCCGAGGTCATCGCCGCCGCACCGGTCCTCAAGGTCATCGCCCGCGCCGGCGTCGGGCTCGACAATGTCGACATCAAGACGGCGACCAACGCCGGCGTCATGGTCGTCAACGCGCCGACGTCGAACATCATCTCGGCCGCCGAGCTCACAGTCGGCCACATCCTGAGCCTCGCCCGCCACATCCCCGCCGCGCACAACGCACTCGCGCAGGGACAGTGGAAGCGGTCGAAGTACACCGGCGTTGAGCTGTACGAGAAGACCATAGGCATCATCGGCCTCGGCCGCATCGGTGCGCTGATCACCGCGCGCCTGCAGTCGTTCGGGACCAATGTCATCGCGTACGACCCGTACGTCACGAGCGCGCGGGCCCAGCAGCTGGGCGTCCAGCTGGTGACGCTCGACGAGCTGCTGGCGCAGTCCGACTTCATCACCATCCACATGCCGAAGACGCCGGAGACCACCGGCATGATCTCCGACGACCAGCTGGCCCTGATGAAGAAGACGGCGTTCATCGTCAACGTGGCCCGCGGCGGCCTGATCGACGAGGATGCGCTCTACCGCGCCCTGACCACCGGCACGATCGCGGGCGCCGGGCTCGACGTCTTCGTCTCGGAGCCGCCGCAGGACTCCCCGCTGCTCGCGCTCGAGAACGTCGTGGTGACGCCGCACCTGGGCGCATCCACCGACGAGGCGCAGGAGAAGGCGGGCGTCTCGGTCGCGCGCTCGGTGCGGCTTGCGCTGTCGGGCGAGCTGGTGCCCGACGCGGTGAACGTCGCCGGCGGCGTCATCGACCCGTACGTGCGCCCCGGCATCCCGCTCGTCGAGAAGCTGGGCCAGGTGTTCTCCGGGCTCGCGAGCAGCCCCGTGACGAGCGTCGACGTCGAGGTGCGCGGCGAGCTCGCCGACTACGACGTCAGCGTGCTGAAGCTCGCGGCGCTGAAGGGCATCTTCACCAACATCGTCAGCGAGACGGTGTCGTACGTGAACGCGCCCCTGCTCGCCGACCAGCGCGGCATCGAGGTCCGCCTCATCACCGACTCGGTGAGCGAGGAGTACCGCAACCTGATCACCCTGCGCGGCGCCCTGAGCGACGGTTCGCAGATCGCGGTGTCCGGCACGCTGACCGGCCCGAAGCAGATCGAGAAGATCGTCGGGATCAACGGCTACGACGTGGAGGTGCCGGTCGCCGAGCACCTCGTCGTCATGGTCTACGACGACCGTCCCGGCATCGTCGCGGTCTACGGCCGCGAGTTCGGCGAGGCGGAGATCAACATCGCGGGCATGCAGGTCGCCCGGACCTCGGCCGGAGGCAAGGCGCTCAGCGTGCTCACCGTCGACTCGCGCGTGCCGGACGGCCTGCTCGAGAAGGTGCGGCTCGCGATCGACGCCGACCTCATGCAGGAGATCGACATCACCGAGTCCTGACGGCCGCCGGGCGGGTCTCCGGCGGCCACCGTCGGAGGTCCGCCTCCCACCGTCGGAGATCGGCGCCCGATCGCGCCGGAACTCCATCCGGACCGCGTCCCGTCGGAGATCTGCGGCGCTTTCTCCGACGCTAGGTCCGGTGTGCGCGCCTGCGGTTTACGCACGCGTGCGGTTTACGCGTCTGCGGGTTTACGCGTCCCCGGCGAACCGGCGGATCAGAGCGACCAGATCGTCGATGTCCGTCTCGTCCCTGAGCACGTTGTTGGCCGCGGGAAGCAGGGCGGTGTTGTAGTACATCCCGTCGCCGATCAGCATGATCGTGCGCGCCACCAGCGGGTCGCCGACCGCCTCCTGCAGCACCTCCAGCCAGCGCCGCTGCGCGCTCGCGAGGGCGTCGCGCGCCCGCGGGTCGGCCGCCTGCGCCAGCCGGGCGATCGCGACGATCGCGCGCTCGAAGCGGGAGTCGGTGGGGATCGACGTCCGGAGGAAGTAATCCACCGGGCCGTCGGGGGCTGCCCGCATGGCGGCGAGGTCGTCGTCGATGAGGGCCGCGAAGCGGTCGAGCACGCCGGCGGCCAGCGCCTCCTTCGACGCGAAGTGGTAGAGCAGTCCACCCTTCGAGACGCCGGCGCGGGCGGCGACGGCGTCGAGGGTCGCGGCGCGCTCGCTCTGCTCGGCGAGCAGCTCCTCGAAGGCGTCCAGCACGCGGTCGCGGGCGGAGACCGGAACCGCCGGCGCCCCCGCCGACGCGACGCCTCCGCCGGACGCTCCAGGCGCGGGCGACGCGGCGCCGGGCGATGCGGGGGAGGGGGACGCTGGCGCGGACGGCATGCCTCCATGGTAGCGGGACCGTTTTGCGACTGTACCGTCCAGACGGTACAGTAACAGCATGACCTCGACACCGACCCTCCCGACCCCGGCGATCACGCGTGCGGGCGTGCGCGGTTGGGCGGCGCTCGGCGTCCTCATGCTGCCGACGCTGCTCGTCTCGGTCGACAACACCGTGCTCAGCTTCGCCCTGCCCGCCATCTCCGAGGCGCTGCGCCCGTCGGCGACCGGGATGCTGTGGATCGTCGACATCTACCCGCTCGTTCTCGCGGGCCTCCTCGTCGCCATGGGCAGCCTCGGCGACCGCATCGGCCGTCGCCGGCTGCTGCTCATCGGCGCCACAGGCTTCGCCGTCGTGTCGGCCGTCGCCGCCTTCGCACCGACCGCCGAGCTGCTCATCGCCGCACGCGCGGCTCTCGGCGTCTTCGGCGCCATGCTCATGCCGTCCACCCTGTCGCTGCTGCGCAGCGTCTTCCTCGACCGGGAGCAGCGCCGGCTGGCGATCGCGATCTGGGCCTCCGGCTTCGCGGCAGGCTCCGCCCTCGGCCCGATCGTCGGAGGAGTGCTCCTGGAGCACTTCTGGTGGGGGTCCGTGTTCCTGCTCGCGGTGCCCGTCCTCATCCCGCTGCTCGTGCTCGCGCCGCTGCTGGTGCGCGAGTCGCGCGACCCCGCGCCCGGCCCGGTGGATGTGCCCGGCATCGTCCTCTCGCTCCTGACCATGGCGCCGATCGTCTACGGCATCAAGGCGCTGGCGGTCGACGGCTTCTCGCCCGTCGCCGTGCTCGCGATCGGGGTGGGCGCCGCGAGCGGCGCGCTGTTCGTCCGGCGGCAGCTCCGCCGCCCGGTGCCGATGCTCGACATGCGGCTGTTCACCCGTCCCGCGTTCAGCGGAGCCGTCGTCGTCAACCTGCTCAGCGTCGTGTCGCTCGTCGGCTTCCTGTTCTTCGTATCCCAACACCTGCAGCTCGTCATCGGGCTGACGCCGCTGCAGTCCGGGCTCGTGCTGCTCCCCGGGCTGCTCACGATGATCGTGGCCGGGCTCGTCGTCGTCCCGATCGCCCGCCGAATCCGGCCCGGCGTCGTGATCGCGGGAGGGCTGACCTTCTCCGCGGCGGGCTACCTCCTGGTCGCGCTGACCGGAGGGGGAGCGCCGTGGGGCGTCCTGCTGGCCGCGTTCGTGCTCCTGGGCGCGGGCATCGGCGGTGCCGAGACCGTCTCGAACGAGCTGGTGATCTCGACCGCTCCCGCCGCGAAGGCGGGCGCCGCGTCGGCGGTGTCGGAGACGGCGTACGAGCTGGGAGCCGTGCTCGGCACAGCCACCCTCGGCACCCTGATCACGGCCTCTTACCGGGCGACCCTCGTCGTTCCTGATGGGCTGACGGCCGCGCAGGCGGACGCAGCGGGGGAGACGCTGGGCGGCGCGGTCGCCGTCGCGGCGGGTCTGCCGGACGCGCTCGGCGAGCAGCTGCTGGCGTCGGCCAGAGCGGCGTTCGACAGCGGGGTCGGGGTCACCGCGGTGATCGGCATCGGCCTGGTGGCGACCGCCGCCGTCGTCGCCCTGATCACCCTGCGTCACGTGCGCTCCTGAGTGCCCGTCGATGTCGTGCCGCGGCGATAGGGTGGCACTACCGGTTCCCACCATCGACCAGCGCAGGAGTGCCATGTCCCGTACCGTCAAGCTCGCCGTCATCCCCGGGGACGGGATCGGTCCGGAGGTCATCGCCGAGGCCGTCGCGGTGCTCGACGCGGTGACGGAGGGGAGCGGGCTCTCGTTCGAGAAGACGCACTTCTCGCTCGGCGCCGACCGCTACCTGGCGACGGGCGATGTCCTGACCGACGACGACCTGGAGGCGATCAAGAGCCACGACGCCATCCTGCTCGGCGCGGTCGGCGGCGTCCCGGGCGACCCGCGGCTGGCCGGGGCGAACATCGAGCGCGGGCTCCTGCTGAAGCTGCGGTTCTCGCTCGACCATTACGTGAACCTGCGTCCGACGACGCTCTTCCCCGGCATCGCCAGCCCGCTGGCGAACCCGGGCGATGTCGACTTCGTCGTCGTGCGCGAGGGGACGGAGGGCCCGTACGTCGGCAACGGCGGCGTCATCCGGCAGGGCACGCCCCACGAGATCGCCAACGAGGTGTCGGTGAACACCGCGTACGGGGTCGAGCGGGTGGTGCGCTACGCGTTCGAGCAGGCCGGGCAGCGGAGGCGGAAGCTCACGCTGGTGCACAAGACCAACGTGCTCACCTTCGCCGGCTCCCTCTGGAAGCGGATCGTGGATGCGGTGGCCGCCGAACACCCCGACGTCACGGTCGACTACCTCCACGTCGACGCGGCCACGATCTTCCTGGTCACGGATCCTGCTAGATTCGATGTGATCGTCACGGACAACCTCTTCGGCGACATCCTCACCGACCTCGCGGCCGCGATCAGCGGCGGCATCGGGCTGGCGGCCTCGGGCAACATCAACCCGGCCGGGGCCTTTCCGAGCATGTTCGAGCCGGTTCACGGATCGGCCCCCGACATCGCCGGCCAGCAGAAGGCCGACCCCACCGCCGCCATCCTCTCCACGGCACTCCTGCTCCGCCACCTCGGCGAGAAGGAGCTCGCCGGACGCGTGGAGCAGGCAGTGACCGCCGACCTCGCCGCCCGCACGGGCGCTGCGCGAACGACCTCCGAGATCGGCGCAGCGATCGCCGCACGAGTGGCGCAGAATTGAATCACCGTCGCATAAAGGACCTGTCATGACTTCGACCAGCATCTCCCTCACCAGCGGACCCACCGAGACCTCGGGCCTGCTCTGGAACGTCACCCGCAACGAGGCCGCGCGCGATGCGGCCACCCGGGCCGAGATCCTCGCGGATCCCGGCTTCGGCAACCACTTCACGGACCACATGGTCGACATCTGCTGGTCCGCGAAGGGCGGCTGGCACCGTCCGCGCGTCTCGCCCTACGGACCCATCCAGCTGGAGCCGTCGGCCGCGGTGTTCCACTACGCGCAGGAGATCTTCGAGGGCCTCAAGGCGTACCGCCACGAGGACGGCTCGATCTGGGGCTTCCGCCCGGAGGCGAACGCGGCCCGCATGCAGCGCTCGGCGTACCGCCTGGCTCTTCCCGAGCTGCCGGTCGAGCACTTCCTCGACTCGCTCAAGCAGCTCATCGCCGTCGACGGCGACTGGGTGCCGGACGCACCGGAGACCAGCCTGTACCTCCGTCCCTTCATGTTCGCAAAGGAGGCGTTCCTCGGTGTCCGCCCGGCCAACAAGGTCGCGTACTACCTGATCGCGAGCCCGGCCGGCGCGTACTTCCCGAGCGGCGTCGCCCCGGTGTCCATCTGGCTGTCCGACCGCTGGTCGCGTGCGGGCAAGGGCGGAACGGGTGCGGCGAAGACCGGCGGCAACTACGCCTCCAGCCTGCTGCCGCAGTCGGAGGCGTACGAGCACGGCTGCGCGCAGGTGCTCTTCCTCGACTCGGTCGAGGGAAAGTACCTCGAAGAGCTCGGCGGGATGAACGTTGTGCTGGTGCGCAAGGACGGCACGCTGATCACTCCGGAGTCGGACAGCATCCTCGAGGGCATCACCCTCGACTCCGTGCTGCAGCTGGCCCGCGACCGCGGTCACGCCGTGGAGCGCCGCAAGGTGACGCTCGACGAGTGGCGCGACGGCGTGGAGTCTGGCGACATCGTCGAGGTGTTCGCGTGCGGCACCGCCGCGGTGATCACGCCGATCGGTGAGCTCAAGTCGGACACCTTCACGGTGGGCGACATCACGGCGCCTCCCGGCGAGCTGACGATGTCGCTGCGCCAGGAGCTGACGGACATCCAGTACGGCCGCGAGCGCGACCGCCACAACTGGATGTACCGCCTCGACGCGTAATACTCGAGCGAAGGCCTTGGAGGGGATGCGCGGCGTGAGCCCGCATCCCCTCCAGTGTGTTGCGCGGCTCTGTGATCGCGTTCGGCTCACGTCACGATCCCGCAGTTCCGACGTCTTCTAGGGTGACGGCCGAGTCCAGTTCGGCCGCACCGCACACCTCGAACGGGGTCGGCGGACGGATGTCGAGCGGAGGAATGCGCGTGCGCGTCGCTCGGATGATGGGAGCGTTGGCGCTGAGCGCTGGGCTCCTTGCCGGATCGGTGGGCTGCGTGTGGGGAGGGGACCGCAAGGTGAGTCAGCAGACGGCGTTGCAGGAGAATATCGCGCTGCAGAGGAAGTCCGCATTGACGTTCCGAGACGAGTGGCAACCCAATGTCGAGAAGATCCGCTTCACACGTGAGGGGGACGTCCCTGGGCTGGGTGCTTCGTGGAGTGTGAATGCCATTGCCACCATCGGCGGCGTCGACTACCAGGTAATCATCGATGAGCGTTTTGGTCCTGCGTGGGTGGGCGACGAAGGGCGCCCACCCGATTTGCCCGCTCCTCCTTCGCGTCTGCCTTTGACTCTTATCTTCAGCGATGGAACGTCCGAGGTGATCAAGTGACGACGGCCGAAGAGTTCATGGAGCTTTCCGGTAAGGCCTACCTGGTCGACCCTCTGAGGAGGGAACCGCCCCTGGCACCAGGGGAAACGTTCGATGCTCGGAGCGGCTCAACTCGCCAGACCTACGAGGTGCTCGACGTGCAGGACAATCCGGTCAACGGGTTCCAGGCGATGGCCGTCGCGCCCGTCGTCAACGGTAAGGCGGATACCTCCCAGGTGGTGATCTCCTATGCGGGCACTAATCCGGAGCACCACGCCGACGTGGTCACCGACGTGCAGTCCGTTCTCGGCAACCAGCAGCTCATCGGGACGCAGGTCGGCGATGCGAAGTCGTTCGCCGCTCGGGTGGAGGGGAGGTACACGGGCGCCGACATCCACTTGACCGGTCACTCGCTCGGGGGCTTCCTCGCCCTGCTCGTCGCATCCGAGACCGGGCGGCCGGCGACAACGTTCAACGCCCCGGACCCCTGGAAGCTGCTCTCGGACGGCGCGAAGAAGCGCATCGACGTCGAGCGCACGGCGGGTCGTCTGCCGTTGCAGAACTACGTCAACATCTGGGATCTGATCGGCAATCTGCATCCGAACCGCACCGGTGCGGCGATCTACGTGAAGGACGAACCGGGCCGCCAGCTGCTCGAGTATCACAACATCTCCAATCGCGAGTCCCTCGACGTCAAGCCCGACGGATCGATCAGAGGCGCCGGCGTCACGGGCCACACGCTCGAGGAGATCGTCGAGATGCACCTGAACTCGATGGTCCCCGGCGTGGGAGAAGTGATGCGACCGGCCCTCGGCGCCGTCGTCGCCACGGTCAGGAATCCGGCTTTCGCCGGGATGGCCGCGAAGAACATCAGCGGCCTCATCGTGACCGTCAACACGCTGTCGGTCGTCGCGCTCGCGGCGAGCCTCGCGGCGACGGCGGCGGAGCTCGCCGAGATCAAACGGGCGAACGGCCGTCTGATCCCGAGCATGGAGGAGGGCCTGAACGCGGCGAAGACGGCGGCCCTGATGCTCCCGACCATCACAACGCACGACATCGAAGCCTGCGTGGACACGAACCGGCTGCACGTCCACCAGAACGTCGACGAGGGCGCCGTTCGCGAGGTCGATCGGCTGGTCGATCGCCACATCGAACGGGTGCAGGACATCAGCCAGGGGTTGCTGAAGATGGTCGAGCACACGGTCGCCCAGGACGGGCAGTGGGCTCTCACCTACGGCAGCCGCTAGACCGGAGAGGATGACATGAACTCGATTCCCAGCGACCCGTTCGCGTTCGTCGAGGACTTCACGGCGAGTCTCGATCGCGAGATACAGTCGGGCGTCGGCGCCCTGCAGGACTTCATCGAGGGCCAGGCGCACACCGTAGCCCTCGGGCTACTGCAGGCCATGCTTCCCCCGCTCGTCCGCGCCAACACCCTTGCCGTCAAGGCCACGGCCTCGACGCAGGTGGCCGTGGCCGGAACGGCTGTCGGGACCGCCCTCGGGAGCGCCGACCTGAGCAACACCGTCCTGTCGGGAGCGGTCGCCAAGAAGGTCGGAGAGGGCATCGGCGAGCTTCTCTCGGACAACGACTATGCACGAGGGGTGAACAGCATCACATGGTGAGCCGACAGGTGTCATTGCGCGAACTCGAAGAGGGTCAGCAGGAGGAGAAGGCCGCGGCCCGTCGGCGTATCGACCTCGCCGAGGAGGGCGTGTGGGCCTACCGCACCCGGATCCACCAGGTTCAGGAGGCCTTCTACGCTCTGAGCGCACACCAGGGCGTCGCCGACGACCCGGGGTTCCGCAGGGAGCTTCAACGGGTCTCGGAGACGAGCGACGAGAATATACGTCGAGCCGGCCGGATGATCGCCGAGCTCGAAGAGGAGTACGAAGAACTCGGGAGGCAGCACGAGCGAGACCGTGAGACCTGCATCCAGGAGGAACGTCAGCGACGCTAGAGCGTGAGGCGCCGGCCGAACGAGGCCGCGCTAGCATCGGCTCATGGATGACGCGGTGTTCGCGGTCGTCGGTCCCGGGGCCGTCGGCGGGTTGTTCGCCTGGCTGCTGCAGCGCGCCGGGCACGAGGTCGTCGCAGTGGGCCGTCCGGGCACGGTGGAAGCCATCCGGCGCGACGGCATCGAAGTCCGCAGTCCGCAGTTCGGCGACAGCGTGGAGCGCATTCGCGCCGAGACCGCGGTGCCCCGAGGTGCGCACGTGATCGTCGCGACCAAGGCGTACGGCCTCGACGACGTGCTTCCCGGGATCGCCGCCGCGCGGCCGTCCGAGGTCGTGTCGTTCCTCAACGGCATCGAGCACATGGGGCCGCTCCGCGCCGCGCTCCCCGGCGTACCGGTCGCGGGAGCGTCGGTCGCGGTGTCGGCCCTGCGCGCATCCACCACCGTGATCGACCACCGCAGCCCGTTCGTGCGCATCGAAGCGCCGGAGGCGGCTGCGGAGTTCGCCTCCACCCGCGCGCTCGCCGACGCCGGGCCCAGTGTGCGGGTCGGTGGCACGGAGGCAGAGGTGCTCTGGGCGAAGTTCCGGCTCCTGGCGGCGCTCGCCCTGCTCACGTCGTACTGGCGTCAGCCGGCCGGCACCGCTCTCAGCGAGGATCCCGAACTCACCGAAGCGGTCGTGTCCGAGATCGTCGCGTGCTCCGCTGCGGAGGGCGTGCCCGTGGCCGAGCTCGACCTGGTCCGTGCGCTGCGCAGCGTGCCCGGCGGGATGCGCACCTCGCTGCAGGAAGACCTGGCCGCAGGCGCACCCAGCGAGCTCGACGCGCTCGGCGGCGCCCTACTTCGCGTGGGGGAGTCGCATGGCATCCCGACCCCGGCCATCACCCGGATCGTCACGGCACTGAGCGCGGCCGGCTGAGCTCGGCCGGCTGAGCGCGGCCGACTGCCTCCGCATCCTGTCGGCGCTAGGCTCGGATGCGTGAAGATCGCACGTTTCAGCCACACCCGCGAAGGCTCGTCGACCCCGGCCATCGACTACGGCATCGTCGACGACGATGCCCTGGTCGTGCTCGCGGGCGACCCGATGTTCGTCGGATTCGAGACCACCGGGGAGCGCGTGCCGCTGGCGAAGGTCGGCTCGCTTCTCGCGCCGGTCATCCCGCGCTCGAAGGTCGTCGCCGTCGGCAAGAACTACCACGAGCACGCCGCCGAGATGGGCGGAGAGGCGCCGGGGGAGCCGCTGCTGTTCCTGAAGCCGAACACGGCCGTGATCGGCCTCGGCGATGCGATCGTGGTGCCGCCGCAGTCGGAGCGCGTCGACTACGAGGGCGAGCTGGCCGTTGTGATCGGGAAGATCGCCCGCAACGTCCGCGCCGAGAACGCCGCCGAGCACATCTTCGGGTACACCGTGGCGAACGACGTGACCGCGCGCGACCTGCAGGAGAAGGACGGCCAGTGGACGCGCGCGAAGGGCTTCGACACCTTCTGCCCGCTCGGCCCGGTCATCGAGACCGAATTGGCTCCGGACGCCGTGCTGCGGACCCGCCTCAACGGCGAGCTGAAGCAGGAGGCGCCGATCTCGGACATGGTGCACGACATCCCGTCGATCGTGGCGTACGCGTCGAGCGTCTTCACGCTGCTCCCCGGCGACGTGATCCTGACCGGCACTCCCTCCGGCATCGGCCCCATGAAGGCCGGCGACACCGTCGAGGTGGAGGTCGAGGGCGTCGGATCGCTGGTGAATCCGGTGCGCGCCCCGAAGTAGCCTCCCCGGTAGGATCGAAGACGTATGTCTGACTCGATCGCACACCCGTTCTCCGAGGCCACCGGCGCCGATGTGCGCGTGCGCTTCTGCCCGTCGCCGACCGGAACCCCGCACGTCGGCCTGATCCGCACCGCCCTGTTCAACTGGGCGTACGCGCGCCACACGGGCGGCAAGCTGGTGTTCCGCATCGAGGACACCGACGCCGCCCGCGACAGCGAGGAGAGCTACCAGCAGATCCTCGAGGCGCTGCGCTGGCTGCGGCTCGAGTGGGATGAGGGCATCGACGTCGGAGGCCCGCACGGCCCGTACCGGCAGTCGCAGCGGTACGGCATCTACAGCGACCTCATCCAGAAGCTGCGCGATTCCGGCCACATCTACGAGAGCTTCGCCACGGCGGAGGAGATCGAGGCGCGCAACGTGTCGCTCGGCCGCGACCCGAAGCTCGGCTACGACAACTTCGAGCGCGACCTCACCGACGAGCAGAAGGCCGCCTACCGCGCCGAGGGCCGCGAGCCGGCGCTGCGCCTGCGCGTGCCCGACGACGACCTCAGCTTCGACGACCTGGTGCGCGGCGAGATCACCTTCAAGGCCGGATCCTTCAGCGACTTCGTCGTCGTGCGCCCGAACGGCCACCCGCTGTACACGTTCGTGAACCCGGTGGACGACGCCCTGATGGGCATCACCCATGTTCTCCGCGGCGAGGATCTGCTGTCGTCGACCCCGCGCCAGATCGCGCTCTACCACGCGCTGATCGACGCCGGCGTGACCACCTTCGTCCCGCGGTTCGGACACCTGCCCTACGTGATGGGCGATGGCAACAAGAAGCTCTCCAAGCGCGACCCCGAGTCGAACCTGTTCCACCACCGCGACCGCGGCTTCATCCACGAGGGCCTGGTCAACTACCTGGCGCTGCTCGGCTGGTCGCTGACCCACGACCGCGATGTCTTCTCGCTGGCGGAGATGGTGGCGGCGTTCGACGTGGAGGACGTCAACCCGAACCCGGCCCGCTTCGACCTGAAGAAGGCGGAGTCGATCAACGGCGACCACATCCGGCTGCTGGATGTCGCCGACTTCGCCGAGCGCACCATCCCGTACCTGGCCGCGGCCGGTGTGGTCCGGGAGCCGCTGACGCCCGCCCAGCACGAGGTGCTGACGAAGGCGGCCCCGCTCGTGCAGGAGCGCGTGCAGCTGTTGGGCGAGACGCCCGGCATGCTCGGCTTCCTGTTCACCGACGCCGTATCCCTGGTGGTGGAGCCCGACGCACGCGCCTCGCTCCCGGCCAACGCGGGCGAGGTGCTGGCCGCCTCCCTCGGCGCGCTGGAGTTGGTGCCCGAGTCCGAGTGGAACCACGAGGCGATCGAGTCCGCGCTGCGCGACGCCCTGGTCGAGGGGATGGCGCTGAAGCCGCGGGTGGCGTTCGGGCCGCTGCGCGTGGCGCTGTCCGGTCGCCGGGTGTCGCCGCCGCTGTTCGAGTCCATGGAGATACTGGGCAAGGCGGAGACCATCGCGCGGCTCGACCGGCTGTCGGCGGACCTGGGGTAGCGCGATGACCGGTGTGCCCGCGGCGCCGGCTCTCGAGCCGTCCTACGAGGTCGTCGTCATCGGAGGGGGCCCTGCGGGGTTGTCCGCGGCCCTGAACCTGGCCCGCGCCCGGCGGCGCGTGCTCGTGGTGGACGGCAACCGTCCCCGCCACGCGGCCACGCTCCTCGCCCACGGCTTCCTCACGCGCGACGGCGTCAGCCCGCTGGAGCTGCGCCGGATGGGCCGCGAGGAGGTGGACGCGTACGACAACGCGACCGTGGTCTTCGCCCAGGTCGGGGCTGTCTCGGTGGAGGGCGACGGGTTCCGGGTCACCGGCCGCGGCGTGCGCGGCGGTGCGGATGTGGATGTGCGCGCCGACACGGTGGTCGTCGCGACCGGCGTGACCGAGACGATGCCGGCCATCCCGAGCATCCGCGCCTTCTACGGCACGCAGCTGCACAGCTGCATCGAGTGCGACGGCTTCGAATCGGCCGACCGGCCGCTCGCCCTGATCGGCGAGACCGACGACCTGGCCGAGCGCGCGCTCCTGCTCACCCAGTGGACGGACGACCTGATCGTGTTCACGAACGGCGTCGCACCGATCGGCGAGGCCGAGGAGGGCACGCTCGCCCGCCTCGGCGTGCGGGTCGAACGCCGCCCGATCGACGACGTGGTGGGGGAGAAGGGCGTCATGACCGGCGTCCGGCTCCAGGACGGCGCGGTCATCGAGCGGGCCGGCGGGTTCCTCCGCCCGGTGTGGTCGCCCTCCCTGTCGTTCGTGGATGCGCTGGACCTCGACAGCGATGCCGACGGCTACCTGTTGACCGACGCGGACGGGCGCACGTCGCTGCCCGGGGTGTACGCGGCGGGCGAGACGACGGCGCCCGGCCCGCAGCAGCTGATCGTCGCTGCGGGCTCCGGTGCGGTGGTCGCGGCGGCCGTCAACCGCGACCTCATCGGGCTCTCGCTGGAGGACGCACCCGTTTTGTAGTCCGGCCTGCCGGTAGGCTAGAGTTGTTTCTCGTGCCCGGACTACGGTTCAGGCCGGTGGGGTATGGTGTAATTGGCAACACGGCTGATTCTGGTTCAGTTGTTCTTGGTTCGAGTCCAGGTACCCCAGCAAGCGAAGCCCCGGTTCTCCCGGGGCTTTTTTGCTGCCCGCGTCAGCCCTGCGGCGCGTCCTCCGCTGCCTCTTCGGCCTCCTCGCCGTGCTTCACGATGTCGCCGTCCTGGAACAGGATGCCCTTCGCGGTCTCGCGCCACTGGGGCTTCGCCCGCAGCAGGAATTCGAGTTCCATGCTGAAGTGCTTGTACTCCTCCGCGAGCGAGTCCAGCATGATCGCCCGCGCGGCCTCGTCCTTCTCGACGGCGATGCGCTGCTCGTACCAGCCGATCGCCTCCGCCTCCTCGGAGAGGCTCGCGCACATCCGCGCGAACGTCCGCGTCTCCTCGCTGAGCTCGCTCGGCGGCTCGTGGTACTGATCGGTCGACATCGTCGGTGTCCTTCCGTCGTGGTGACCCCATTCAAGTCCGAATCCCGCGTGCCTCAAGGGGCGCCGGCTGCGAAAGGGCAGAGGCACGGCGGAGCTCGTGGTCGGCCGCTCGATAGGGTGGCGGCATGGCAACGAGTGTGATCGTCATCGGCGCCGGGGTCGTCGGCGCGGCGACGGCCTGGTCGCTGGCGCGCGAGGGCGCCTCCGTACTGCTGCTGGAGGCGTTCGAACGCGGCCACGATCGCGGGTCCTCGCACGGGGCGACGCGGATCTTCCGCCACGGCTACGCAGAGCAGGACTACGTGGAGCTGTCGGTCCGCGCGCTCCAGGGCTGGAAAGAGCTGGAGCGCGCCACCGGCCGCACGCTGCTGGACGCGACGGGCGCGCTCGACCACGGCGACCCGGCGGCGCTGAAGGCGATCGCCGCGGCGCAGGATGCGGCCGGGCTGCCGTATGAGCGCCTCACGGCGGCGGAGGCCGAGGTCCGCTGGCCGGGCCTCCGGTTCGAGGAGCACGTGCTGTTCAGCCCCGGCGGAGGCCGGTTGCGGGCGGCGGACGCGGTGGAGTCCTTGCTCGACGCGGCCGAGCGGGCCGGGGCGCAGCTCCGCTTCGGCGCCCGCGTGACGGCGGTGTACGAGTCCGGCGACGGGGTGACGGTCACGGCCGGCGACGACGCGCACACCGCCGACGCGGTGGTCGTCGCGGCAGGGTCGTGGACGCCCCTCCTGCTGCGCCCGTTGCTCGCCGCGAACGGCGTGGAGCTGCCGACCGTCCGGGTGACCGAGGAGCAGCCGGCGCACTTCCCGCTGCTGCCCGGCCCGGCGGACACGGAGAGCGCGTGGCCCAGCTTCGTGCACCATCCGACCCGGGATGGGGTGGCTGGCGCCTACGGGCTGCTGACACCCGGAGAGGGCGTCAAGGTCGGCTTCCACGGCGTCGGACCGGAGATCGACCCGGACGCCCGCGACCGGAGCATCGATCCCGATCGGCTGGAACAGCTGCAGCGCTACGTGGCGGAGTGGGTGCCGGGCGTCGACGCGACGCGTCCGGAGGGCATCAGCTGCCTGTATGACAGCACCGAGCAGGAGGACTTCGTGCTCGACCGCGTCGGCCGGGTCGTGATCGCGACCGGGTTCTCCGGCCACGGCTTCAAGTTCGGCCCGGCGCTCGGCGACGTGCTCGCCCGCCTGGCGCTGCACGGTGAGAAGGCCGCCCCGCGCTTCCGCGTCGCGGTCGCGCCGCCCGGTGCGTAGGCCTGTAGGCGCGCAGGCGCGTAGGCGCATCCAATCGTCTCGCCACCCCTCGCCGCCACCCCTCGCCACACCGCGTCGGATGCGGCAGGATGTCGCGCATGACGGACACGGACGGCGCCGGCATCGTCGGCGTCAGCACCATCGGCATCCCGGTCTCGGACCAGGATCGGGCTCTCGCGTTCTACCGCGATGTGCTCGGACTCGAGGTCCGCGTCGATGCGCCGCTTCCGCAGATCGGCGGCCGGTGGATCATGCTCGCGCCGCCGGGTGCCGCGGTGTCCGTGTCCCTGGTGCCCGCGAAACCGGATGCTCCGGCCGGGGTGGAGACGGGCATCCGGTTCGAGGCGGTCGACGCGGAACGGGCGCACGAGACGCTCGCAGGCTCCGGTACGGAGGTCGGGGAGATGCTCCGCTGGCCGGGCGTCCCGGCCATGTTCGCGGCGCACGACCCCGACGGCAACCGGTTCGAGGTGGTCGAGCGCGCCTAGATCGCGCTCACTCCCCGTTGCGGAGGTCCGCGAGCCGTTCGTGCCGGAGGACGATCCGGTCGAAGGTCGCAGTGCAGGTGTCGCCCCTCGGCGCCTGCGACAGGAAGCCGACCCTCCAGGCGCCCGCGCCCGGCGCGAGCCGGAACAGGCGGACGAAGTCCCACCGGATGCCGTCCGCCGACGCGTGGAAGGCCCAGGCCTCCCCGACGCGGGCGACGCGCAGGAACACCTCGCCGCTGCTCACGAGCGTGCTGTTGCCGTCGTCCGAGTACCGGTCGGTGACGACGCTCACCACCATCGGCCGGCCCTGCGGCGAGTACTCGAAGCACAGCTTCGCCCAGTGGTCGTCGTCGCTCCACAGCACGAGCGCGCCCGCATCGAAGGTCGTGCGCGGGGATGCGACGCGGACGCGCGCGGACAGCGTGAAGTCGCCCGCCGGAGCGTCGAACACGAGAGCGGTCGCTGCGTGCTGCGCATGCTCCCCGAGCGGGTCGTTGGACCAGTCGACACCCGCGGCAGCCGTCAGGGCGAGCGCCTCCGTGGAGGCGTCGTAGTCGGCGTCGCCGGGTGTGTGGGTCCAGGAGAGCTCGGGCAGGGCGGGGATGCTGATCGGCATACGAGAACGCTACGGCACGCGCCCGTCATAGGGTGGCGGGATGGGCGACATCGAGGTGAGACCGGCGCGACCGACGGAGTGGGCGGCGGTCGGCGGGCTGCGTTGGGACTCGGTGTTCGAGTTCGGAGGTGAGGCCCTCGATCCACGCGAGGTGTTCGCGGAGGAGTTCGCTCGGTGGGCGCGCGACCACCAGGACACGCACGAGTGCGTCGTCGCCGTCACGGACGGCGAGGTGATCGGGATGACGTGGCTGGCCGTCGTCCCGCGGGTCCCGAGCGCACGCGCGTTCGACCGCGCATCCGGCGACCTGCAGTGCGCGTACGTCGCCCCCGGGCATCGCAACCGAGGGGTCGGCGGACGGCTGATCGACGCGATCGTGGACCGCGCTCGTGAACGACGGCTCGAACGCGTGACCGTGCACTCCAGCCCGCGGGCGGTGCCCGTCTACGAGCGGCACGGGTTCAGCTCCGAGGGGCGACTGCTGCACGTCTACGTCGTGCACCGGGATGCGCCAGAGGCATCGGGCTGAACGAAGGCCAGTCGTCGCGTCAGCGGCTCGCCGGGTCGAGGGCGATCGGGATGCCGTACTTCATCTCCGGGTCCGGGGAGGCCGCCAGGAGGGCCGGGTTCAGCCAGGCGAGTTCCACTTCGGTGAGGCCGAAACGTCGCGAGACGGCGAAGAGCGTGTCGTACGGGTTGGGCACGTAGCCGGTGAGCACCCCGTCCTCGACGATCGTCGTGCCGCGGGCGAACGAGACGGCCCCGTGGTCGACGGCGCGGAGCGACGGGTAGGGGGAGGGCAGCGTCCAGGCCAGTACCGCTGCAGCGACCACCGTGCCCGCGGCCGTCTCCTCGATGGAGTGCAGATACGACGGGTCGCCTTGCGTGGTGAACCCGGGTGGGATGGGCAGCACGACCTCGCCGTCCTCCGAGACGCGGGCGAGGCTCGAGGTGAGACCGAAGGCGATCCGCTGCGGCGGGTCGCTGCGGCGGTCGTGGCGCGCGTTCGTCGCGACGAGTTCGTAGCCGGTCAGCTGGAAGGAACCCGAGGTGGTCGGAGGCAGCGGCGTGTCGGGCCGGACGTGCACCTCCACCCGGAGTGACGAGTCGACCACGACCCGCACCGCTCCTGTGAGCGGCGGTGTCGACGGTTCGTCCGGCAGCGGATCGTGCTCCACCGCGCGCAGCTGCCCGGTCGCGATCGTCTGGCCGGCCACGCGGAGGTCCGGCAGCTGCTGCGCGATGGGGACGGCATCCGGTGTCGCGGTCTGCGTCGGCGTCGGTCTCGGTGCAGCCGGCGCGATCAGCGAGCATCCTGAAACGACCGTGCTCGCGGCCACCACAATGGCTGCCGCAGCCACGCGACCCACCCCCATACGGATCATGGCTCGACCCTAGCGCACCCCGCTGGCCCACGCAGAAGCCCGCAGAACGCACACCGGACTACACCTGCGCTCCGAGCTTGAAGCCCTGCGCCTCTTCGCCCTTGCGGGTGTACGAGAAGCCGTCGGCGCCGATCGTGACGTCCATCTCGGAGTCGTCGGTGCGGGTCGTCAGCGGCTGGGGGTTGCCGTCGAGGTCGAGGACGGTCGAGGCCTCCGTGTACCAGGAGGGTACGACGGGGTTGCCCCACCAGTCGCGGCGCTGGTTGTCGTGCACGTCCCAGGTCACGACCGGGTTGTCCGGGTCGCCGGTGTAGTAGTCCTGCGTGTAGATCTCGACCCGGTGCCCGTCGGGGTCGCGCAGGTACAGGTAGAACGCGTTCGAGACGCCGTGGCGGCCGGGGCCGCGTTCGATGCAGTCGCTGCGTCGCAGCGCGCCCAGCTTGTCGCAGATCGCGATGATGTTGTGCTTCTCGTGGGTGGCGAAGGCGACGTGGTGCATGCGCGGACCGTCGCCGCCGGTCATCGCGGTGTCGTGCACGGTCGGCTTGCGGCGCATCCACGCGGCGTAGGTGGAGCCCGCCTCGTCCTGGATGTCCTCGGTGACGCGGAACCCGAGGTCCTCCATGTACTTCACGGCGCGCGGCACGTCGGGCGTGACCTGGTTGAAGTGGTCGATCCGGACGAGCGCGCCGGGCGTGTAGAGGTCGTAGCGCCAGGCCAGACGCTCCACGTGCTCCACCTCGTAGAAGAACTCGTACGGGAAGCCCAGCGGGTCCTCGACGCGCACGGAGTCGCCGACGCCCTTCGTGAACCCCTCGGCACGACGCTCGACCCGGCAGCCGAGCTCGGTGTAGAACGCCACCGCGCGGTCCAGATCCTCCGGCGTGCGCACGCGGTACGCGAAGGCGGCGACGGCGGCGACCGGACCCTTCCGCAGCACGAGGTTGTGGTGGATGAACTCCTCGAACGACCGCAGGTACACGGCGTTCTCGTCCTCCTCCGTGACGACGAGATCGAGCACGTCGACGTAGAACTCGCGACTGGCCGCCAGGTCGGTGACGACGAGTTCCATATAGGCGCAGCGCACGACGTCCGGCGGGGTGGCCTTCGGGGTGGGGATGCGGTCGGCCGGGGCGGGGATGAGGTCGGTGCTGGTCACGACGGGCTCCGGGGAGCCGGGGGTGATGGTCATGGTGGTGCGTCCTCTGCGTTGAGTCTGTGCGGGTGGGTCTGTGCGGGTGGGTCTGTGCTGCTGGGTCTGTGTTGGTGGGTGGGGTGGCCGGTCAGGCGTCGCCGGCGTCCTCGGCCGCCTCCGCGGCTTCCTCCGGCTGATGTGCGCTCGCGCCGAACCGCGCGGTGTGGACGGGGCCCAGCGTGATGTGCACGGCCTGCTGGTCGGTGTAGAAGTCGATCGAGCGGTAGCCGCCCTCGTGCCCGAGGCCCGAGGCCTTCACCCCGCCGAACGGTGTGCGCAGGTCGCGGACGTTGTGCGAGTTGAGCCACACCATCCCGGCCTCGACGTTCTGGGCGAAGGTGTGCGCGCGCTCGAGATCCGTGGTCCAGATGTAGGCCGCGAGACCGTAGCGGACGCCGTTCGCGAGCTCCAGCGCCTCCTCGTCCGAGTCGAACGGCGTGATCGCGACGACCGGGCCGAAGATCTCCTCCTGGAAGATCCGCGCATCGGGCGCGACGTCGGCGAACACGGTCGGGGCGACGTAGTTGCCGTGCTCCAGGCCCTCCGGGCGCCCGCCGCCGGCGAGGAGACGGCCCTCCTGCTTGCCGAGCTCGACGTACGACATGACCTTCTCGAAGTGCTCCGGATGCACGAGCGCCCCGACCTCGGTCTTCGGGTCGTGCGGGTCGCCGACGACGATGTGCTTCGCCCGCTCGGCGTACCGCTCCAGGAACTCGTCGTAGACCGGACGCTCGACCAGGATGCGGGAGCCGGCCGTGCAGCGCTCGCCGTTGAGCGAGAACACGCCGAACAGGGTGGAGTCGATCGCCGCATCCAGGTCGGCGTCGGCGAAGACCACGGCGGGGGACTTGCCGCCCAGCTCCATCGACAGTCCCTTGAGGAACGGTGCCGCGTTGGCGAAGATGATCTGCCCGGTCCGGCTCTCGCCGGTGAACGAGATGAGGGGGACGTCGGGATGCTTCACCAGCGCGTCCCCCGCCTCCTCGCCGAGACCGTTCACCAGGTTGAAGACGCCGTCCGGAACTCCGGCCGCGCGGAAGATCTCGGCCCACAGGCTGGCCGACAGCGGGGTGAACTCGGCGGGCTTCAGCACGACGGTGTTGCCCGTCGCGAGGGCCGGAGCCAGCTTCCAGCTCTCCAGCATGAACGGCGTGTTCCAGGGGGTGATGAGCCCGGCGACGCCGATCGGCTTGCGATTGACGTAGTTGAGCTGGCTGCCGGGGACCGTGTAGGCGTCGTCGGCCTGCGCGACGATCAGATCGGCGAAGAAGCGGAAGTTCTCCGCGGCCCGCTGCGCCTGACCGAGCGCCTGGGTGATGGGGAGGCCGGTGTCGAAGGTCTCCAGCTCGGCGAGGCGCGCATCCTGCTCTTCGACCGCGTCGGCGATCCGGTTCAGCACCCGGGCGCGTTCGCGCGGCTTCATGCGGGGCCACGGGCCCTCGCGGAACGCGCGGCGCGCGGCGGCGACGGCGAGGTCGATGTCCTCCTTCTGCCCGGCGGCGGCCCGGGCGTAGGTCTCGTTCGACACCGGGTCGAGCACATCGAAGGTGGCGCCCGAGACGCTGTCGACGAACCGGCCGTCGATGAAGTGCCGGATCGTGTCCGGGAGGTTCTCGGGGATGTGGTGCTGCGCCATGCGCGGCCTCCTGTCGGTCGGGACGGTCAGTGCTGCTGGTGCTCGCTCGCGGCCGCCTGCTCCTGGCGGCGGTGGAGGGCGTCCAGGGTGGCGAGCCGGTGGCGTCGCGCGGCGAGCTCGATCTCGAGCGGCTCCGCGCCGGACTCGATGAGTTCGACGATGTGCTCGTGCTCGTCCACCGACTCCCGGGCGCGGCCGGGCACGAAGCTGAACGTCGAGTCGCGGAGCACGGTCAGCCGGTTCCAGCCGCGGTGCACCAGGTCGAGGATGTGCGGGTTGGGGCACTCCTCGAATAGCACGGCGTGGAACTCCTGGTTCAGCTCGGTGAACCGGTGCGGGATGAAGTCGTCCAGGCACGCGATCATCTCGCGGTTGATCTCCCGGGCGCGCTCCAGGTGCTCGGCGGTCAGCAGCGGTGCGGAGAGCTGGGTGGCGGCGCCCTCGACGAGAGCAAGCGTCTCCATCGTGTACGTGTACTCGGCTTCGTGCAGCAGGGCGACCTGAGCGCCGACGTTCTTCTCGAACGTCACCAGCCCCTCCGCCTCCAGCCGCCGGATGGCCTCCCGCACCGGGACGACGCTGATGTCGAGCTCACCGGCGATCTGCCCGAGCACGAGCCGGAAGCCGGAGACGTACCGGCCGTCGTCGATGCGGGCCCGGATGAACTCGTACGCGAGCTGCGACTTGCTCGGGGCCGCGGCCTTCAGTGCTGCGTCAGCCATGCGCGGTACCTCTCTCTCCATTCGGCGTCCATCGGGAAGAGCCCGTCGACCGGGTGCCCGGCCGCGACCTGCTCCGCGATGAACTGCTCCTCGCGCTCCTGCTCGATCGCGTCGTCGACGACCTCCTCGACCAGGGCGGGCGGGATGACCAGCAGGCCGTCCGCGTCTCCCACGATCACGTCGCCCGGCTGCACGGCGGCGCCGCCGCACGCGATGGTCACGTCGGTGTCCCAGGGCACGTGCCTGCGCCCGAGCACCGCCGGATGCGGCCCGTTGTGGTAGGTCGGGATGTCGAGGGCGGCGACCACCGCGAGATCGCGGACGCCGCCGTCCGTGACGATGCCGGCAGCGCCGTTGACCTGAGCGCGCAGGGCCAGCACGTCGCCGACGGTGCCGCTGCCGCGCTCGCCGCGGGCTTCGATGACGAGCACCTCGCCGGCGCCGACGGAGTCGAACGCGCGCTTCTGGGCGTTGTACCCGCCGCCGTGCGCGGCGAAGAGGTCCTCCCGGTTGGGGAGGTAGCGGAGGGTCCGCGCCGTGCCGACGACGCGGGTGCCCGGCCGCGTCGAGGTGAGGCCGTCGATGGAGACGTTGTCGAGGCCGCGCTTGCGGAGCTGCGAGCTGAGGGTGGCGGTGGAGACGCTCGCGAGCTTCGCGCGGAGCTCGTCGGTCAGCCGCCAGGCCGCTGCCCCTGGCGCCACCGTGCCCCAGGCCTCGGCGCGCTGCACGTCGTCGACGCTCGGCTTCGTCCCGAAGTCGCCGAACGGGATGCGGCCTTCGGCGATGCGCGTGACCAGGCGCCCGGTGGACGGTGCGCCGGGGGCCGTCGGCGCATCCACTTCGACTTCGACCGTGTCGCCGGGTCGCGTGACCGACGACCCCGCCGGGGTGCCGGTCAGGATCACGTCGCCGGGCTCCAGGGTCATCAACTGCGAGAGGTCGGCCACCAGGCGGCCGAACGGGAACAGCAGGTCGTCGGTGGTGCCCTCCTGCACCAGCTCGCCGTTGAGCCAGGTGCGGACGCGGAGGGCGTCGGGGTCGAGGTCGGCCGCCGCGAGCACCGCCGGGCCGAGCGGGGTGAAGCCGTCGCCGCCCTTCGACCGGACGTTGGAGCCCTTGTCCGCGGCGCGGAGGTCGTAGAGCCCGAAGTCGTTGGCGGCGGTCACGCCGGAGACGGCCGCCCAGCCGTCTTCCGGCGAGACGCGGCGGGTGGGGCGGCCGATGATCAGGGCGATCTCGCCTTCGAACGCGAGGAGCTCGGTGCCCGCGGGCCGTTCCAGTTCGGAGCCGGAGGCGGCCACGGAGGAGGAGGGTTTGAAGAAATAGGACGGCTGTGCCGGGGTGCGCCCGCGCTGCGCAGCGCGCGACCGGTAGTTCAGGTGCACCGCGATGATCTTGCCGGGCCGGGCGATGTCCGTCACGGGTGGTGCCTCCTCATCGTCGGGGATCAGTTCGAGCGGGAACGTATTCGAGATCATATACAATCTGTCGGGGCTGCGCCACCTCAGTAGCTCGCCGGAGGAGCGGAGTCGGTCGCCGCGCCGATGAAGCGATCGGCGAGCGCCTCGGATGCCCGCGCCAGCAGCGTGACGTCGGCCCCGACGAGCACGTAGGCGGCGCCCGCCGCCACATAGCGGTCGGCCGTGGCGGGGTCGAACGCGTTCACGCCAACGGGTGTGCCGGCGGCGCGTCCGGCGGCGATCACACCCTCCACGGCCGCGACGACATCCGGGTGATTCTGCTGGCCGAGGAGCCCCAGGGAGGCCGCGAGGTCGGCCGGGCCGACGAGCAGCGCATCCACCCCGTCGACCGCGGCGATCGCCGCGGCCTCTCCGACCGCGTCGGCCGTCTCGATCTGCACGGTCAGCGAGACCAGGTCGTCCGCGCGGGCCAGGTAGTCGGGGATGCGGCTCCATCGGGACGAGCGGGCGAGCGCGCTTCCGACGCCGCGGACGCCGTGCGGCGGGTACCGCACCGCCCGCACCATGGCCTCGGCGTGCGAGACGCTGTCGACCATCGGGACGAGGATGTTCTGGGCGCCGAGGTCGAGGAGCTGCTTCAGCACCACCGGCTCCCCGAACGGCGCGCGCACCACCGGAACCGCCGGGTACGGGGCGACCGCCTGCAGCTGCGCGAGGATCGACTCCAGATTCACGGGGGAGTGCTCCCCGTCAATCAGGACGATGTCGAGCCCGCTGCCCGCGCAGATCTCCGCGACCAGCGGGCTGCCGGCGCAGGACCACATCCCCACCAGGGCGCGGTCGGCGGAGCGGAGCCGGTCGGCGAACGTCGGCGCGGGGTCTAGACGAATCGGCATGTGACGGCTCCCAGGGTTCCGTAGTCGGCGTGGACGGTGTCGCCGCGCTCCACCCACACCGGGCGGGTGAACGAGCCGGCGAGGACGATGTCGCCGGCCTCGAGCCGGCTTCCGTGCTGGGCGAGCTTGTTCGCGAGCCAGGCGACCCCGGTGGCGGGATGGTCGAGCACGGCCGCCGCGACGCCGGACTCCTCGATGGTCTCGTTGCGGTACAGCAGCGCCGAGACCCAGCGGAGGTCCACGGCATCCACGGCGACGGGCCGGCCGCCGACGACCATCCCGCCCATCGCCGCGTTGTCCGAGATGGTGTCGACGATCGTGCGTCCCTGCAGTTCGATACGCGAGGACAGGATCTCGAGCGCCGGCACGACGTACCGGGTCGCGCCGAGGACGTCGAACAGGGTGACGTCGGGGCCTTCGAGCGGGTCGGCGAGGACGAAGGCGAGCTCCACCTCGATGCGCACGTTCGAGAACCGGTCGAAGGGGATGACGGAGCCGGTCTCGTAGACCATGTCCGAGAAGATCGCGCCGTAGTCGGGCTCCGTGATGCCGGTCGCCTGCTGCATGACCTTCGACGTGAGGCCGATCTTGCGGCCGATGAGGCGTCGGCCCTCGGCGAGGCCGCGTTCGACCCACACGCGCTGGACGGCGTAGGAGTCCTCGACCGTCATGTCCGGATGCCGTGCGGTCAGCAGGGGGACCGTCGTCCGGTCGCGCTCGGCGGTCGCGAGTTCGTCGGCGATGGCCTGGATGGTCGGGCGATCGAGCACTCGGGGGTCCCTTCGACGTCGGAGGAGGGGACGATGTCCCCGAGTGGATCGTATATCTTCCTGTACACCGCGGCCACCCGGACGTGCGGGGCGCCGAGTCGTGACTCGATGTCGGTATCCGGTTCGAGTGGCGACAGGATGTCGCAACTCGGGGAGGGACGGCGTCGCTCAGGAGGCGGGACGGCGGGCGGACGTGGGGGCGGAGCCGGCGGAAGCGGGGGAGGAGAGCGCCGGCTCGTCGGCGGCCTGCTGCCGGCCGAGCTCCCGCAGAGCGGCGGCGGACGCCGATCCCGGCGCGGCGTGATAGATCACCAGCAGCTGGCCGCCCGAGTCGCCGATCGGCAGCTTCTCGCGGCTCAGCTCCAGCATCCCGACCCGCGGATGATCGAGCCGGGCGGCGCCTCCGCCCAGCCCGCGCACGTCGTGCCGCGCCCACAGCTTGCGGAAGTGCTCGCTGCCCAACGACAGCTCACCCACCAGCCGGGCGATGCGCGGGTCGTCGACGTCGCTGCCGATGGACGCGCGGAACGACGCGATCAGGCCGGCCGTCGCCTGCTCCCAGTCCGGGTACAGCGCCCGTTCGTCCGCGTCGAGGAAGAGCGAGCGGAGCCGGTTGGCGCCCGGGCGGATGCTGGGGGAGAGCGCCGTCGCGAGCTTGTTCGCGGCGAGCACGTCGAACATCCTGTCCTCCACGAAGGCAGGCAGGTCGAGCACCTCCAGCAGCTGGAGGACGCCCTTCGGCACCGCACGGCGGGCGGGGCGCCTGGCGCGTGATGGCTGCGGCTCGGCGAGGCTCAGCAGGTACTCGGTGGCGGCCGCGTCGAGATCGAACACGCGGGCCAGCGCGTTCAGCACCTGGGCGGACGGGTGACGGTCTCTGCCCTGCTCGAGGCGCAGGTAGTAGTCCGCGCTGATGCCCGCGAGCGTCGCGACCTCCTCGCGACGAAGTCCCGGCGTCCGGCGGACACCGGTGACGCGCAGGCCGACGGAGGCGGGATCGACGAGCTCGCGCCGGGCGCGGAGGTACTCGCCGAGGGAGTTCGGTTCGGCGCGGGAGGAGGGCACAGCGCGAGTCTAGGAGCCAGCAGGGAGCGCATCCAGGTCCTCCCGCCCCCAGGATCGCGGCGGCACTGCCTGGCGCGCGGACGGCGCAGCAGAGTGGATGCCATGACAGACATCGACACCACCCGCGCCGCCCTCCCCGGCGGCAGCTACCGCACCGGCGACCTCGACCTCACCCGCTTCGGCTACGGCGCGATGCAGCTCGCCGGCCCGGGCGTCTTCGGTCCGCCGGCCGACCGGGACGGAGCGATCGCGGTCCTCCGCGCGGCCGTCGAGGCCGGCATCACGCACATCGACACCGCCGAGTTCTACGGTCCGCACGTCACGAACGAGCTCATCCACGAGGCGCTCGCGCCCTATCCCGACACCCTTCACATCGTCACCAAGGTGGGCGCGGAGCGCGACGCCGAGGGCAACTGGCCGCATGCGCGGTCGCCGCAGCAGCTTCGCGACCAGGTGCACCAGAACCTGCGATCGCTCGGAGTCGAGGCGCTGGATGTCGTCAACCTGCGCGTCGGCGGGTTCGACCGCCCCGAGCCGGGGTCGCTCGCCGAGCAGTTCGGTGCCCTGGCCGACCTCCAACAGGAGGGACTCGTCCGGCACCTCGGGCTCAGCACGGTGAGCGCGGAGCAGCTGGCGGAGGCGCAGGCGATCGCGCCGGTCGTCACCGTGCAGAACTTCTACAACATCGCCAACCGGCAGGACGACGCGCTGGTCGACCAGACCGCGCGCGAGGGGATCGCGTACGTGCCGTACTTCCCGCTCGGCGGGTTCACGCCGCTCCAGTCCGGTGAGCTCGCTTCCGTCGCCGAGCGGCTCGGCGCGACGCCGCTGGCCGTCGCGCTGGCCTGGCTGCTCCACCGCTCGCCGAACATCCTGCTGATCCCGGGCACGTCGTCGGTGGCGCATCTGCGTGACAACATCGCGGGGGCAGGGCTGCGGCTTCCCGAGGACGCGATCGCGGAACTCGACGCCGTCGGCTGAGCCGCGAAGGGGGGTGCGAACATCGTCCGTTGCGTCGGATGCGAAATCGTATATCATTGCCGGATCGGAGCGCCGCTCCGGGACAACGATGTCGCAGCACTGGGAGTACACAACGATGAGCACATCCCCCTTCACGCCCACCGGCAGCATCCGCTCGCAGACGGATCGCCGCCGCGTCGTCTTCGCCACCGTCATCGGAACGACGGTCGAGTGGTACGACTTCTTCATCTACGCCTCCGCCGCCGGCCTGGTCTTCGGCCAGCTCTTCTTCGCGCCGGCCGGCCCGCAGTTCGCGACCGTCCTGTCGTTCCTGACGGTCGGCGTGAGCTTCCTGTTCCGTCCGCTCGGGGCGTTCCTGGCCGGGCACTTCGGCGACCGCTACGGCCGGCGCCAGGTGCTCGTCGTGACGCTGATCCTGATGGGACTCGCCACCGCGCTCGTCGGCCTCCTGCCGACGTACGAGGCGATCGGGATCGCGGCGCCCATCTTCCTGATCCTGCTGCGAGTGCTCCAGGGCATCTCGGCCGGCGGCGAGTGGGGCGGCGCCGTGCTCATGGCGGTCGAGCACGCTCCGACCGCCCGCCGCGGCCTGTTCGGCGCATCGCCTCAGATCGGTGTCCCGCTCGGCCTGCTGCTCGCCTCCGGCGCCATGGCCCTCATGACGGTGATCGCCCCCGGGGACGCGTTCCTCGCCTGGGGCTGGCGCGTGCCGTTCCTGTTCTCCGTCGTGCTCATCGCGATCGGCTACTGGGTGCGCCGCCGCGTCGAGGAGAGCCCGGTCTTCACCGAGATCGCGGAGCGCCGAGAGCGCACCCGGATGCCGATCGTGAAGGTGTTCCGCAAGCACGCCCTGCTCGTGGTCGTCGCCGCGCTGGTCTTCGCCGGCAACAACGCCGTCGGCTACATGACGACCGGTGGCTACATCCAGAACTACGCGACCAACCCCGAGGGGCCGCTGAAACTGGAGCGCGGCCCGGTGCTGTGGGCCGTCGCGGCGTCCGCCGTGACCTGGCTGGCCGCGACCTGGTTCGCCGGGTGGCTGAGCGACCGGATCGGCCGCCGCACCACCTACATCATCGGGTGGATCCTGCAGCTGGTGGGCGTCTTCGCGCTGTTCCCGCTGGTCAACACCGGGAACGTCGGCCTGCTGTTCCTCGGCCTGGCGATCCTCACGATCGGTCTCGGCTTCACGTACGGCCCGCAGGCGGCGCTCTACTCGGAGCTGTTCCCGGCGTCCATCCGCTTCTCCGGCGTCTCGATCTCGTACGCGATCGGGGCGATCCTGGGCGGCGCGTTCGCCCCGACCATCGCGACCGCGCTGGTACAGGCCACCGGGAGCACGCTCTCGGTCACGTGGTACCTCGCCGGGATGACGCTGCTCGGTCTCGTCGCGACCCTGCTGCTGCGCGACCGCACCGGCATCCCGCTCGGACCCGACCACGAGGCGGAGCAGGCGGCCAGCCCGATCCGCGGCACCCGCCGCGCCGCCGCCGCGGAGCCCGTGCGCGGCTGACGCCCCAAGGATTCGTGGCGAATGTGCGATATGGCGCGGGCGAGAGCGCACATTCGGCACGAATGTCGAGGGGTCAGGCTGCGAGGTAGGGGATGAGGTGCTGCGAGAGGGCCTCGCCGGAGACGTCGTGCGTCTGGCCGGCCACCACCGCGAACGCGCCGTCCTGGGCGGAAGCGGCGACGCCCTCCGCGCCGAACCGCAGGAAGCCCGGGCTCTGCTCGCCCGCGAGCGCCAGGACCGGGATGCTGATCGCCTGCAGCAGGCCGTCCGGGATGCGGCTGTCGCCCATCGCGGCGTCGTCGTAGGCGAGGGTGGGCGCGAGCGCCAGCGTGCCCTCCCAGCCGGGCGAGCGGCGCATCCCCTCGATCCCGGCGTCCGGGACGCCGACCCGGCGGAGGAACAGCCCGACGGCCCCGGCACGGTCGCCCGCCGCCAGCGCGGCTCCGAGCTCGCTCGTGTACGCGGCGGCGGAGGAGAGTATCGGGTCGGGTAGGTACGGCGGCTCGTAGACGGCGACGCGCGGCACGCGGTCGGGGCCGAGGGCGGCGGCCGCGGCGAGTGCCAGCGCCCCGCCCGACGACATCCCGAACAGCGCGGCCGAGCCGCCCGCGGCATCCACCAGGGCGGCGATGTCCTCGATCTCGCGCACGACCGAATCCGCGCGCGCCGCAGGGTCGGCCAGCCGGTCGTCGCTCTCGCCGCGGCCCCTCCGGTCGTAGAGGACGACGGTGAGCCGTTCGCGGAGGGCGGCGGCGACCGCTCGCATGGGCCCCGCATCGCGGGAGCACAGGGCGCCGTCCACCAGGATCACGGCCGGGCCGGTCCCGTCGATCTCGAATGCGATCGTGGTGCCATCGGCGGAGGCGAGGGTGCTCATGGTGTGCAGCGTAGCCCCTGCCTCTGGCGCTCAGCGGATGCGGTCAGCGCCCCTGCCGCCGGCGCACGCCGAAGCCGATCAGCACCGCGCCGCCGATCGCGACGAGGACGCCCGCGCCGCGCACGAGCCACTGCGTCTCGCCGGTCAGCGCATCCACCAGCAGCGGACCGGCCAGCCCGACGGCGACGAGCGCGACTCCCACGATGAAGAACCAGGGGGAACCGTTCGTGCGCTCGACCATGCCCCGAGCCTATCCGGCACGGCCCTGTCCGGCACGGCCCTGTCCGGCGTCGTCGGACCGGGCATGATCGAGCGCACCGAGCCTACGGCAGGTAGTACGTCGGGTTCGGCAGCTTCACGGTGCGGTCGGCGTAGCCGCCGATCAGGTCGCTGTACTGATCCCCGAAGTTCGCCACGATGTCGTACCGGCCACCGGACGGCGACTCGATGTGCGCCCGGGTCTGCGACTTGTACTCGATCGTCGTGCACTTCGCCGTGGCGCACGCGATGTACGACGGCTGCTGGGAGGCGCCGACGCCGGTCCACTTGGTGTAGAAGTTCTGCGCGGTGAACCCGGTGTAGCCGACCTTCGCGAGGTTGCCGAGCGTCGCGGCCTTCTGGTCGTCGTTGCGTCCGGTCAGCCCGATGACGGTGCAGCCGGCCTTCTGCGCCACGGCCGCCAGCGTCGTCATGTGCGGTGTCGCCGGGAACCGCTGCTGCTGCACCCACACGTTCTGCTCGACCGGATCGAACTGGAAGTGCATGTCCGCGACCTCCATGTCGTAGGTCCAGAGCGTGGTGTCGTCGGTGTCGAGCACGATCGCCGGGTTCTTGTGCAGCTTCCTTTCCACGAAGCAGGTCGCGGCGAGCACGGGAGCCTGGCGCAGCACGATGGAGCGCAGCTCGCGGATGTACGGAGAGTCGTCCTTGTTCGCGATCCCGGTGCCCGGGTCTCCGAAGTAGGTGGCGATCGTCTTCTTGACGGAATCGATGTTCGGGATCCCCTCACCGCCCTCGGTTGCGCCGCTCGAGCCGTCGGGCGCCATGGTGAAGTGCGTGCGGGGTGCGAGCTGCGGCTCGGAGACGCCGGGCAGGTCCGGCGACGGCAGGTAGTAGGTCGGGTTGGGCAGCTTCAGCGCCTCCTCGGCGTAGCCGCCCTGGAGGTCCGACCACTGGTCGCCGACGTTGAGGGTGATCGTGTAGCCGAGGTCCTGGATGTGCTTCCTGGTCTCCGCCTTGTACTCGACGGTCGTGCAGCTGGTCGCCGCACAGGTGATGTAGGAAGGCTGCTGGGACGCGCCGGTCCCCGTCCACTTCGTGTAGAAGTCGTCCGCCGTGAAGGCCGTGTAGCCGACCTTCGCGAGATTGCCGAGCGTCGCCGCCTTCTGGTTGTCGTTGCGACCGGTGAGCCCGAACACCGTGTAGCCGAGCGCTGCGGCCTGGTTCACGAAGTCGACCATGCCCGGAACGGCGGGGAAGCGCTGGCCCTGGACCCAGACATCCTGCTCGGCCGGGTTGAACTGGAAGTGCATGTCCGCGACCTCCATGTCGTACGTCCACAGCGTCGTGTCGTCCGCGTCGAAGACGATGGCCGGCTTCTGGCCCTGCTGCACCGCACGGTCGTACTCCGGCTTGAGCTCGGCCTTCTCGCGGGCGAGGATGCCGCCGAGTTCGCGGATGTAGGGCGAGTCGGTCTTGTTCGCGATCCCGGTGCCCGGGTCGCCGTAGTAGGTGGCGATCGTCTTCTTGACCGAGTCGATGTTGGGGATGCCCTCGCCGCCCTGCGTGGCTCCGCTCGTCCCGTCCGGCGCCATCGTGAACGACGTGCGCGGTGCGAGGGCGGTGTCGCCGTGTCCGTGCCCGTTGCCCGGTCCCGGATCCCAGGCCAGCGCCGCCGGGGCGTCCGCGAGGCCGACGCCGAGCGCGAGCACGAGGGCGCCGGCGGCGCCGACGAGCGCCCGGCGGAATCGGGAGGGGGTGTGGAGGGAATCGGACATGATCGCACCTTCGCCGTCGGGGCCGGCCACGGTCCGGGCCGGATGTCTGCCCCCGTTCGGGGGCCGGGAGCAGCCTAGCGAAGCCTCGGCGCGAGCGGAAGCGGACGGCCGCCGACACACTCAGCGGGAGTGAAGTGGACCCCGCTAACGTTGAAGACGGTATGCGCACCGAAACTCTCGACCCCGCCGCCCTCCGTGCGGACTTCCCGATCCTCTCCCGAGAGGTGAACGGGCACCCCTTCGTCTACCTCGACTCCGGGGCCACGTCGCAGAAACCGCGACAGGTGCTCGATGCCGAGCGGGAGTTCGTCGAGCGGTACACCTCGGCCGTGCACCGCGGTGCGCACACCGTTGCGGGCGAGGCGACCGAGCTGTTCGAGGAGGCCAGGGCGCGCGTCGCCGGCTTCGTCGGAGCGCGGCCCGAGGAGCTCGTCTGGACTTCGAACGCGACCGAGGGCATCAACCTTCTGGCCTACGGGATGTCGAACGCGTCGCTCGGGCGCGGCGGCGCGGCCGCGGAGCGCTTCCGCCTCGGCCCCGGCGACGAGCTCGTCGTGACGGAGGCGGAGCACCACGCCAACCTCATCCCGTGGCAGGAGCTCGCCGCGCGCACCGGCGCGACCCTGCGCGTGATCGGCCTCACCGACGACGGCATGCTGCGCCTCGACCAGGCCGCCGAGATCATCGGACCGCGCACCAGGGTCGTCGCCTTCGCCCACGTCTCCAACGTGCTCGGCGGCATCAACCCGGTGGCCGAGCTGGTCGCGCTGGCCCACGAGCACGGCGCGCTCGTCGTGCTCGACGCCTGCCAGTCCGTCCCGCATCTCGCCGTCGACCTGCCCGCCCTCGATGTCGACTTCGCCGTGTTCTCCGGCCACAAGATGCTCGGACCGACCGGCGTCGGTGCGCTGTACGGCCGCAGCGAGCTCCTGAACGCCCTCCCGCCCTTCCTCACCGGCGGCTCGATGATCACGCAGGTGACGCTGGAGGGCGCCGAGTACCTCCCGGCGCCGCAGCGCTTCGAGGCGGGGACCCAGCGCGTGTCGCAGGCCGTGGCCCTCGGGGCCGCGGTCGACTACCTCGATGCGGTCGGGATGCCCGCGATCGAGGCGCACGAGGAGGCCTTGGGGGAGCGGCTGCTCGCCCGCCTCGGCGAGCTCGACGGTGTGCGCATCCTCGGGCCAGGGGCCGGCGTCCCGCGGGTCGGCCTCGCGAGCGTCGTGGTGGACGGCATCCATGCGCACGACGTCGGCCAGTTCCTCGACGACCGCGGCATCGCGGTGCGGGTCGGCCACCACTGCGCGCAGCCGGTGCACCGCCGGTTCGGCGCGACGGCCAGCACGCGCATCAGCACCTATCTCTACAACACGGCGGACGAGGTGGATGCGGCCGTCGAGGCGATCGCCGACGCCCGCGTCTTCTTCGGCGTCACGAGCGGAGGCGTCCGATGAGCGACCTGCAGAACCTGTACCAGCAGGTCATCCTCGACCACGCGCGTGAGAAGCACGGCTACGGCATCGCGGGCGACGAGGCGGCCACCTCGCACCAGTTCAATCCGACCTGCGGCGACGAGGTGACGGTCGGCGTCCGGACGGCAGCCGACGGGCGCATCCTCTCGATCGGCTGGGAGGGGCACGGCTGCTCGATCTCGACGGCCTCCGCCTCGCTGCTCAGCGACCTGGTGGAGGAGACGGATCGGGAGCGGCTGGCCGCATCCATCGCCGCCTTCCGCGAGCTGATGCACTCGAAGGGTGCGCTGGAGGGCGACGAGGAGCTGCTCGGCGACGCGGTCGCGCTGGCCGGTGTCTCGAAGTACGTGACGCGCGTGAAGTGCGCAATGCTGCCGTGGGTGGCCCTCGAGGACGCGCTGCTCAAGTCCGCGTGAGCCGGCAGCTGCGGCCGCGGTGCAGGGCACGGGCTCAGGGCACTGGGGCCAGGTCGACCTCGTCGGCGATCGCCTCGAGCGCGGACGGCAGCGACGGGAACGTCGTCCCGTAGACGAGCCCTGACGGGCCCGCCGCCGTCCACGCCTGCGCGCCCCGCGTGACGCGCCCGACGAGATAGCGGCGGTGACCGCCGAGCACCTGCCGCTGCGCGATCGGCAGGGTGAGCGGGAACGCGTACACGTCGCCCTGGGGGCTGACGACCAGCTCCCAGCGGGCCCGCCCAGGGCTGAACTTGCTCGTGAAGATGCGCGACATGATCGACCGTTTGTACCGCGTGGCCGAGCGCGGTCGCCACGAAGATGACGACCTGTTGCGAACAACTGCGCCGCGTTACGTGCGAGGCGTGTCGGGCATCGTGAGCTTGTCTGTCCGGATCCATCCGGTCTCCGGTCGGGAGGGCCAGACGGTCGGGATGTGCTCCAGCTCGGCCGCGACCGTCACGTCACCATCAGCGTCCCGAGCGTCGGCTCTCGTCCGTCACATCGAGGATTCGCGTCACGCTCCGCACTTCCCTGCGTCCTAACACATGACGGGGGAGCCCCGTCTTGTCGTGGACGAAGCGCCCTCCGCTCGGCGGGTGGGGTACCGCTACGGTCTGAAGTCCTGCACCGGATAACGCAGGGGACCGACGAAGGAAGTCAGCACTGGGAGAAGTTTGCGAGTCGCGGAGACGATTGTGGCCGGGGCCATGGGTACCTTGCTGGCGATTCGCATCGTCCTGTCGCTGACAGACGCTCTCCCAGGGTTTCTCAATAGCCCGCTGGATGTTGCGGTCTACTCATTGTTCTCCCTTCTGTGCATTCTGATGGGCGTGGAGCAGGCAAAGCGGCGCCGACCGAAGCACGCGTTGGCATGCTTCGTCGGTGCCGCGGCCTGGTTGGCGTTCGCCGTCCTGATTCTGAAGTGAGTTCGGAGAGCGAAGCACGCTGCGTATGGGAGAGGCCGATCGCGTCGCGTCAGCCGCCGAGGGACTCCAGGAAGCCCCGGGTCGGCGCGAAGAAGGTCGTGCCGGTCGCGGCGGTCGAGAAGTCGAGGATGCGGTCGTAGCTGCCCTCCGGGTCGCCCACGAACATGCGCTCCAGCATCCGCTCGATCACCCAGAGGGCGCGGGAGTAGCCGATGAAGTAGGTGCCGAACTCGCCGTGGCCCGGGCGTCCGAACGGCATGTTGTCGCGGAGGATGTCGTGCTCGACGCCGGCCTCGTCGACGATCGTCGCGAGGGTCTTGTGCGACTTCTGGCCGTGCTCGGCGTCATCCAGCTCGATGTTCTCGACCTTGGTGCGACCGATCACGCCCTCCTGCGACGGCACGGGGAGCCTCTTCCAGGAGCCGAGGTCGTGCAGGTACTTCTGGACGACGACGTAACTGCCGCCCGCGTGCTCCGGATCCTCGTCGCCGACGATGGCCGCCTGCGACATGTCTCCGCCGGCCGGATTGGCCGTTCCGTCGACGAAGCCGAGCAGATCGCGCGCGTCGAAGTAGCGGAACCCGACCACCTCGTCCACGACCTCGACGGCGTCGCCGAGCGCATCGAGCAGCTGGCGTTCCAGCTCGAATGTGAAGTCGCTGCGCTCCGCGCGGATGTGGAACAGCAGGTCGCCCGGCGTCGAGACCGCGGTGTGCACGGACCCGGCGATCTCACGGAACGGGTGCAGCTCGCGCGGCAGCGGCGTGTCGGTGAGGCGCGGCCACAGGGTGGCGCCGATCCCGACGTTGCACGACAGCCGGGCGTCGAGGTCGCGGAACCCGACCGTCTTGACCTGGTCGGTGATGCCGCCGAGCACGTCCTTCACCGTGGCGAGCGCCTCGGGTGTCTCGCCGACCGTCACCACCAGGAAGACGGCGGCACGCGACAGCGGTGCGTCGACGCTCTGCGGATCGATGGGGACGCGCTGCCAGGACTGTTCGCCGGTGTTCGCCATGCGGCCATGCTGCCGTACCGGAGCATCCCGTCGCCACCCGTGCGTGCGCGCGGGCGTGCCGGCCGCGCCCGACCTAGGCTGGAGGGATGAGCCTGCCCAGCACCGACACCGCCGTCACCTACCCGGACGGCGACCTGACCTCCACCGGCGCCGTCGTCTTCGTCCAGCCGCTGGACGACGGCCGCACCGCCGTCGTCCTCGACCGGACCGCCTTCCATCCGGTCGACCCCGTGTGGCCCGACCAGCCCGCGGACGCCGGGACGATCACCGTCGACGGCCGAGCGTACGAGGTCGTGGATGCGGTGGTCGGCGCGACGGACGGCACGACCCTGCATGTCGGTGACGCGCCGGTCCGCACCGGCACGGAGGGCTGGGCGTTCGTGGTGTGCCACCTCGTTCAGGACGCGACGGGCATCGAGCCGGGGGCCGCTGCCGCCGTGAGCGTCGACCCGGCCCGGCGCCACGCGCTGTCCGCCGGGCACACCGCCTGCCACCTGGCGTCGCTCGCACTGAACGACGCCCTCCCCGGCCTCTGGACCAAGGAGGTCGCCGTCGACGGACGGGGCCGCCCGAACTTCGACCAGCTGGCGATCACCAGCTCGCGCATCCTGGAGGGCGGTTCGGTCGACGAGTACCGGATCGGCAAGAGCCTCCGGAAGAAGGGCTTCGCGGCCGCCGACCTGCCCGCGCGGCTCGACGAGGTGACCGCCGCGGCGAATCGGACGCTCGCCGACTGGATCGCGAGCGGCGCCGCCATCTCGATCGTCCGCGAGGGCGGACGTCCGGGCCTCGGCGACCGACGCCGCTGGCATGCCGAGCTGCCGGACGGCGTCGTCGAGATCCCCTGCGGCGGGACGCACCTGCGGTCGCTCACCGAGCTCGCCGGCGCCGACATCCACCTGGACCTCGCCGAGACCGAGGGCGCCGTCGTCCTGACCATGCGCACCACCGCGCATCTCGCCTGACCGCTCCCGCCTCCCACGCCGACAGCTCCGGAGTTTTTCGCCTCTGCGGGGCGGAAAGAGCGGAAAAACTCAGGAGCTGCGGGTGGGGGAGCCGGTCAGGCGGGCCCGTCAGTGGGGGAGGAAGGGGAGCGCGGCGGCGAGGAGGGCGAGCCCGCCCGCGAGGCCCCAGCCCGCGCGAACCAGCTGCGCGCTCCGCACTTCACGCTCGATCGCGCTGAAACGCTCCGCGGTGTCGTGCGGCGATGCGACGGCGCGCCAGCTCGCGGGGTCGTCGAACAGTTGAGTCGCCTGCGCCAGGGTCTCGTCGTCCAGAACGGCCGGCCGGCGGGTGAGCCAGCGCACGAGCGAGTCCGAGCGCAGGACAGCGGTGCGGACCGGCTTTCGGTGGATGCGCACCTCCTTCGCGCCGACGACCACGATCGCCGCGTGGACCGGCGCTTCGATCCCGGCACGGACCAGGAGCCCGCGGACCCGTGAGGCCTCGAGATCGGCGTTGCGCAGGTACGGCTTCTTGACGCCGTTGACCAGCACCGAGCGGTCGTAGACCGCCAGGCGTGCGCCGCGGTGATGCTTCGTGTTGACGACGAACACACCTCCCGGTCCGACGACGAGATGGTCGACGTCCGCGTCGCCGGAGCCGACGGGGACGGCGTGGAAGGCGCTCCAGTCGATCGGAAGCCGTCCGAGCGCCGCGCCGACCTGTCGCTCACCGAGCGCGCCCGTGAACCAGGGCTGCGCGTCGGCGGGCAGCGGATCGACCCCGAAGGCGCGGGCGAGCGACGATCGCGGCGGTGTGGCCTCCTGCAGCCGGACCACCTGCTCCATCACGGCTGTTCCCGGGGCGCGATCGCGCATCCGCTGTCCACTCATCCGGCCACGGTATCGACCGGTCCGGCGGCGGCCCAGTCCCCGGTCGGGGACGGATCGTCGCGGCTACCCCTGGGCGGGGGTCCCGTTGGCCTCGGGATCCTCGTGGGTCCGGGGGAGGTCGCTGCCGTCCGGGAGACGCTCCTCCAGGGACGCGTTGTGCTCCTCGACCGCCTCGAGGCGGTCGGTGTCGGTCGCGCCGAGCTCGCTCACGGCGTCCGTGAGCTCGTCGGCGTCGCGCGGTGCTGGGGTGTCGTCCGGTCGATCGGTCATGCGGCGCACTGTACCCGCGATCGTTGGGTGCGGCCGGTTCGGGCCGTCCGGTTCGGGGCGTCGGCCTGCGGCGCGTGGCCGGGACGGGCTAGCATGCGGCACATGAGCCGCATTGAAACGGGGATCGTCTCCTACACACTGTCCGGCGACTACTACGCCCGCGTCGGCGCCGACTTCGACACGGAGGCGGTGGACGACGCCATCCTGGCCGAGCTCAACCGGATGCTGCCGCGCGGCGTCGTCGTCGAGCGCAGCGGACGGGTGCTCGCCGACGAGGAGGTCGCCGACGAGGCGCGCTCGATCGACTGGGAGTCGCTGCTGCGCAGCATCGACGTCGACCAGATCCTCGCCGAGCACGGCCGCTGAGCCCGGCCCCGCGGCGCGCTCCAATCAGCGTGAGCGCTTGACGACGTCGTAGGCGGCGAGGGCGGCCTGGCGTGTCTCCGCGAGGTCGACGATGGGCTCGGGGTAGTCGGGGGTGTCCCACTCCGGCACCCAGCGGCGCACGTAGTCACCCTGCGGGTCGAACTTCTTCCGCTGCAGCTCCGGGTTGAAGATGCGGAAGTACGGCGCGGCGTCCGCGCCGCTCCCGGCGACCCACTGCCAGTTGAAGGCGTTGTTCGCGGGGTCGGCGTCGACCAGGGTGTCCCAGAACCACTGCTCGCCGCGGCGCCAGTCGATGAGCAGGTTCTTGATCAGGAAGGACGCGGTCACCATGCGCACCCGGTTGTGCATGACGCCGGTTCTCCACAGTTCCCGCATCCCGGCGTCCACGAGGGGGACGCCGGTGCGACCCTGTTCCCAGGCCCGCAGCGCAGACGGATGCAGCCGCGGCCACGGAAAGGAGTCGTACTCGCGATGGATGTTCACGGTCGCCAGGTCGGGGTGCTCGAACAAGGTGTGGTAGGCGAACTCGCGCCAGCCGACCTCCGAGAGGAAGGTCGACGCGCTCTCCGCCGTCGCGCCTCGCCGCTTCTCGATCGTCGCGTGCCACACCTGGTGGGGGCTGAGCTCGCCCCAGCGCAGACGCGGCGAGAGGCGCGAGGTCGCATCCACTCCTGGCACGTCGCGCTGCTCGCGGTAGTCGCCCAGATCGTCGGAGAGGAAGCGCTGCAGCTGCTCGTGCGCGGCCTTCTCGCCCGGCTCCCACGTCTCGCGCAGGCCGCCGGCCCAATCGGGACGGGTCGGCAGCAACCCCAGATCGTCGAGCGTCACGGTGTCGAGCGACTGCGGGACGGATGCCCCCTGCACTTCGCGCGGCGCCGGTCCCGGCCTGCGTGGCGCGGCAGCCGCCAGACAGGACCGCCAGAACGGCGTGTACACCGAGAACGGGGTGCCCTGGCCGGTGCGGATCGTCCACGGTTCGAAGAGCAGGTTCGCGGCGAAGCTGGCGGCTTCGACGCCGGCCGCGCGCGCTGCGGTCTTCACCGACTCATCGATGCGCCGCTCGACGCCGCCGTACCGCCGGTTCCAGAAGATCGCCGCCGCATCGGTCTCGCGCAGCAGCGTCGCGATCACGCTCTCACTCGGCCCGCTGAGCAGGACGAGCCGGGAGCCCAGACGCTCCAGCGACTCCGCGAGCGACGCCAGGCTGTGGTGCAGCCACCACCGGCCGGCACCGCCGGGCGCCCGGAGCTCTGGCGTCTCGTCGTCCCAGACGAAGACGCAGAGCACCGGGCGGCCCGTCTGCGCGGCCGCGTGGAGAGCCGGGTTGTCGGCGACCCGGAGGTCGTCGCGGAACCAGACGATGGCCGGGCGATCGCTCACAGGTCGAGGGAGTCGCCGGGCTCCAGTGCGGAGAACGCGCCGCCGTTCTGCTCGGTCGCCCACGCGAGGCGCCCGTTCGCCATGTCCTTGCCGGCGCGCGAGAGCACCATCTCGTGGATGGGGAACGCACGTTTCGGCTTCACCGCGAGCACGTAGTCCATCGTCTCGGCGATCTTCATCCACGGGGCGCCGGCCGGGGCGGCCAACACATCCACCTCGACGCCCTCGGGCACCGAGAACGAGTCGCCGGCGTAGTACAGGGTGTCATTGATGAGAACGCCCACGTTGTCGACAACGGGGATGCTCTCGTGGATGACGGCGTGGCGGCCGCCGAAGAAGCGGAGCGCGAACGGGCCGGCTTCGACGGTGTCGCCCGGGTGGACGACCGTGATGTCGAAGTCCGCGGCGGCCGTGGCGACACCCTCCGGCCCGAAGATCTTCGCATCGGGGGAGAGCTCGAGCACGCGCTTCAGCTGCTCGGGGGTCCAGTGATCCGCGTGCTCGTGCGTGATGACGACGGCGACGGCGTTCGCGGTGTCGGTGAGAGGAGAGGTGAAGCTGCCCGGGTCGACGTAGAGCTTCTGTCCGTCCTTCTCGAGGAGGAGTCCGGCGTGCTCGAACTTGGTGAGTCTCATGGTTCCCAGGAAATACCGGATGGGATGCTCACGCAAGCGCGGCGGGCTTGAGGAATATACCCCTAGGGGGTACTGTTGCGAGAGATATGGACGAGAAGAACGAGCACACAGCGGTCCACGACCACGGGAGCCACGGGCATAACGACCACGCGGCGCACGATCACGCCGAGCACGACCATTCGGAGCACGCGGGTCACGACCATGACCACTCGGGTCACGAGGGTCACGCCGGTCATGACCACTCCGGTCACGCCGGCCACGACCCGGCGATCTTCCGCCGCAAGTTCTGGCTGACGCTCGTCCTCACCATCCCGACGCTGGTGTTCTCGACGGGGCTGCAGGAGATCCTGGGTCTCGACGGGCCCCGATTCCCCGGCAGCCAGTACATCCCCGCGGTGTTCGGCGTCGCGATCTTCTTCTACGGCGGCCTGGTCTTCCTTCGCGGGGCCGTGGACGAGCTGAAGGCCAAGCAGCCGGGCATGATGACCCTCATCTCGCTGGCCATCGTCGTCGCCTTCGGGTACAGCGTCGCCGTGACCCTGGGCCTGCCCGGCATGGACTTCTGGTGGGAGCTGGCCACCCTCATCCTGATCATGCTGCTCGGTCACTGGATCGAGATGTCCGCCGTCATGGGGGCGCAGGATGCCCTCGGCGAGCTGGCCAAGCTGCTGCCCGACACCGCCGAGCGGGTCTCCGACATCCACGCGGAGCCCGTCGCCGTCCCGGTCTCCGACCTGCGGGTGGGCGAACTGGTGCGCGTCCGCCCCGGTGCTGCCGTGCCCGCCGACGGCGAGATCGTCGACGGCCGGAGCGACCTGGACGAGTCCCTCCTCACCGGGGAGTCGAAGCCCGTGACGCGCGGGCCGGGGGAGCAGGTCGTCGCCGGCAGCATCTCCGGCAGCGGCTCGCTCGTCGTCCGCGTCGGGCGCACCGGTGGGGACACCGCGCTCGCCGGCATCATGAAGCTCGTCGCCGACGCCCAGGCGAGCAAGTCGGGCACCCAGGTGCTCGCCGACCGTGCGGCCGCCTGGCTGTTCTACGTCGCGCTCGCCGTCGCCACGGTCACGCTGATCGCCTGGACCCTGCTGCGTCCAGGTGACCCGGCGTTCGTCCTGGAGCGGGTCGTGACCGTGCTCATCATCGCCTGCCCCCACGCGCTGGGCCTCGCCATCCCGCTTGTCGCGCAGATCTCGACTGCCATCGGCGCCCGGAACGGCCTGCTGATCCGCGACCGCCACGCGATGGAGGACGCCCGCCGCGTCGACGTCGTCCTGTTCGACAAGACCGGGACCCTGACCGAGGGCCGCCAGGGCGTGGCCGCGGCAGTCGCAGAGGACGGCGATGCCGACGCGCTGCTGGCGCTCGCCGCTGCGGTGGAGGCGCCGGCGGAGCATCCGATCGGCGCGGCCATCGTCCGCGAGGCCCGCCAGCGCGGGCTGACGATCGCGCCGGTGTCGGGCTTCGAAGCCCTCGGCGGTCGCGGCGCGTCCGCGGTGGTCGATGGTCAGCGTGTCGCCGTCGGGGCGCCCCGCCTGCTCACCGAGGGCGGGCTGGCGGCGGGCGAGGCCGTCCGCGCGGCCGCCGACGAAGCCTCCGGCGCGGGTCAGACCGTCGTCTACGTGCTCCGCGAGGAGCGCGTGGCCGGCATGATCGCGCTGGCCGACGTGGTCCGCCCGGAGTCGCGGGAGGCCGTCCGGTCGCTGCGCGACCGCGGCGTGCGCGTCGCGATGCTGACCGGCGACGCGCAGGCCGTCGCCGATGCGGTTGCCGCGCAGCTCGGCATCGACGAGGTGTTCGCCGAGGTGCTGCCGGGCGACAAGTCCGGCACCGTCGCCCGGCTGCAGGCCGACGGTTCCCGCGTCGCGATGGTGGGCGATGGCGTCAACGACGCCCCGGCCCTCGCTCAGGCGGACGTCGGGATCGCGATCGGCGCCGGGACGGACGTGGCGATCGAGTCGGCCGGGGTGGTCCTCGCCTCGAGCGACCCCCGCGGCGTCGCGAAGGTGATCACGCTCTCCGCCGCGACCTACCGCAAGATGCTGCAGAACCTCGCCTGGGCCACCGGGTACAACGTGATCGCCCTGCCGCTCGCGGCCGGGGTCGCGATCGGCGTGGGAATCGTGGTGTCGCCGGCGTTCGGCGCCGTGCTCATGTCGCTCTCGACGATCGTCGTCGCGATCAACGCCCAGCTCCTCCGCCGCCTCCGGCTCTGACCGCCGGAGTCCGACGCCCCGACACCCCGGCGCCCCGTCTTTCGCAGGCGGGGCGCCGGTGTGTCATCATCGGGAGCGTGACCGCACTCCCGCGGGCCGTCGTCGTCGCGGTCAACCCCATGGCGTCCTTCGGCCGCCGGCGCGAGGTCGGTCCGCGCGTGATCGAGCGCCTGAGCGATGCCGGCCACCATGTCGTCGCCATGGGCGAGGCGAACATCGAGCTTCTCCGCCGGGAGACGGCACGCGCGCTGAAGGACGGCGCCGACGCGCTCGTCGTCGTCGGCGGCGACGGGATGGCCAATCTCGGCATCGATCTCGTGGCGGACACGGGCATCCCGCTCGGGATCGTGCCGAGCGGCACCGGCAACGATCTGGCCGACGGCCTGGGCATCCCGATCGACGATACCGAAGCGGCCATCGACCGGCTGCTGGACGCGCTGCAGCGCGAGCCGCGCACCATCGACGCCGGGACCATCCGCCGCGGCGAGCTGACCACGTGGTTCGGCTGCGTCGTGTCGGCCGGGTTCGATGCCACGGTCAATGAGCGCGCCAACCTCATGTCGCGCCCGCGGGGCCGCAGCCGGTACGTCATCGCCCTGCTGCGCGAACTCGCGACGCTCAGGCCTCGGCCGTACCGCATCCATGCCGACGGCCGGAGCATCGAGGTGGACGCCATGCTCGTCTCGGTCGCGAACAACCGCTCGCTGGGCGGCGGGATGCGGATCGTTCCGGACGCCGACCTCTCCGACGGTCTGCTCGACCTGTTCGTTGTCGGGCCGATGTCGCGGCTGCGTTTCCTTCGCCTGTTCCCGAAGGTGTTCCGCGGCGAGCACACCGGCCTTCCCGAGGTGAGCATCCTGCGCGTCTCGTCCGTCCGGATCGAGGCGGAGGGGGTCGTCGCCTACGCCGATGGTGAGCGGATCGGGCCGCTCCCGGTTGAGGTCTCGGTCGCGGCCGGAGCGCTCCGCGTCCTCGCCTGAGCGACGCGCCCGGGAGGGAGCCGCCGTTTTGGCAGTGCAGGCCCATCTGTGGCATGATCTTCTAGTTGCCAGACGGCCCCATCGTCTAGCGGCCTAGGACGTCGCCCTCTCACGGCGGTAACGCGGGTTCAAATCCCGCTGGGGTCACCAACAGCCCGCTTCCCTTGTGAACACAGGAATGTGAACACCGGGAAGCGGGCTTTTTCGTTGCCGGCGAAGTGCCCTCGAATGCGGTTGCGTGCCCGTTCTATCGCAAGTCGACCGCAGGAGGCCTCCGAACGTCGGGCACGCCGACCCGCAGAATGTCTTCGAGCATGTCGTACGCGCGCGGAGGCGGAAGCTCGCCCGGATACTGGGACTCGAAGACGGCCTCTGCCTCGTCCGCCGAATCGATGTCGAGGTAGGCGAGGAGGACGGCTACGTCATCGTCGTCACGTCCGCGCCGTGCCGCCTTCAATTTCATTGCGAGCAGGCAGGGTGGGGTGGCCACCCACACGGAGACCGTGTCGTCGTCGTGGATGGCCTCCCAGTGGTCGTCGCCGGCGAACGGTATGAACCCTGCCGCTGCCGTGTTGAGCCAATCGGTCGGCCATCCGTGCTCGGCCGAGATCGACCGGACGATCTCATCGAGGTCGGTATCGGTGCTGATTGACGCGTCGACGTCGGGCGTGATCCGACGGTCCTCGAAGTAGCGCAACATGATCGCCGCTCCGCCCACAATCCTGATCGTTGCGTGTGCTCCTCGGTCGTGCAGCTCTCGGACCAGCTGGCGCAAGCCGGCGATGACGTCATCGCGACGGAGGGATACCACGTCACACGCTCCGCAGCGTGTCGCGGGGAATCAGTACGCGTTTACGGAGGAATGCGTCGGGCACGTCCTTCGGGTCCACGGTTGTGACGTACCGGGAGCCGGTGAAGACAGTCGGAACGTCGAGCGGCTCGGTCGCCGAGACCCAAAGAGGGATCGGTGAGCTGGTCTCGCGCAGATGGTGCTCTGTCACCGCCGCGAGGGCGGCGTCGAACAGTCGACTGCCGGTCGGCTCCGGGGGGAAGGCGGCGAGCACGACCCGGTTGACAGCGTCCTCCGCGCCCAGCGCGTCGTTGTAGGCGAGCCAGATGCGGAACGCCTCGGCGTCGTCGGATCCCCTCAGGGCGCGTCGGATTCCTGCGCTCACCTCGAGCGCACCAGGCCGTGTCGTGGGGATGGCCGCCAACCGCGCATCCGATGCGCGGAGGATGCGGTCGAGCTTGTCGGCACGCGGTGAACGACGGCCGCTCTCGATGACCGACAGGTTGGAGGCGGCCTCACCTGTCCTCGAGGCAATGATCGTCTGCGGGATGCGCCGCGAGCGGCGTACGGATCCGGCGATCTCTGCAATCGACATGGCGCCTCCAACTTATCGTTTCCGATAACTATATCAGGAGACGACCTACAGCGTGATGACGCTGACCTGGTCCTTTCCGCGGTCCTTCGCGGTCGGTGTTCTGGCAGACGATGTTGAACTCGTCGCCGCCGGAGCGGCACACCAGGTCGTCGCCGCCGACGGGATCGCGCCGGCTCACCGGGTTGCGGCCCCGGGCATCCACTCCTCGGGGTAGTGGTCGCGCACCTCGGCGTTGAAGTAGGAGCCCGCCGACCCGGCGGCGCGCAGCTCGCGCCAGACCCGCGCGGGCACCAGGAAGTAGCGGTACACCTCGCCCGACACGAACTCGATCTCGAGCGTCCGCACCGACGGGTCGTAGCCGGCTGCGGCGATCACCGAGCTGTCGAAGGCCTCGCGTTCCACGTCGGCACCCTACGCCCGGCCTCCGACGGCACTAGGATGTCGGAAGCGAAGGGGAGTATCCCGAACGGCTCGACAACAGGTGCGAACCTGCGCGACGCCGGCGCTGTGCACGTCATCACGGTCCGCGACGAAGGGGGCCCGGGCACAGCGGCACCATCAGGTGCGGGAGAGACTTTCGGTGGATGTCCCGCGCCCTTCGAAAGGTCCCCAGTGCACACCGCTCTTCCCCTCTGGTTCGAGATCGGCTCCTTCGTCGTCCTCCTGCTGATCCTCGCCTTCGACCTCCTGATCATCTTCAAGAGGCCGCACATCCCGAGCCCGCGCGAGTCGGCGCTCTGGGTCGGGTTCTACGTGGCGCTCGCGCTGATCTTCGCGCTGCTGATGCTGCTGGTCGGGGATGCGGAGCACGCGGGGCAGTTCCTCGCCGGGTGGCTGACGGAGTACAGCCTCAGCATCGACAACCTGTTCGTGTTCGTGATCATCATGGGCAGGTTCGCCGTGCCGAGGAAGTACCAGCAGGAAGTGCTCATGGTGGGCATCATCCTGGCGCTGATCTTCCGCGGCGTCTTCATCCTGCTCGGGGCCGGCCTGATCGCCAGCTTCAGCGCGATCTTCTACCTGTTCGGCGCTTTCCTGCTGTGGACGGCGTTCAACCAGGCCTTCGGCAAGCACGACGACGAGGGCGCGGAGGACTCCTGGTTCATCAGGTTCGCCCGAAAGCACCTGAAGGTGTCGACCCAGTACAACGGCAACAAACTCCGCACGGTGGTGGATGGTCGCCGGATGTTCACACCGCTCATCATCGTGTTCATCGCCCTGGGCACCACCGACCTGCTGTTCGCCCTCGACTCCATCCCCGCCATCTTCGGCATCACCCAGAGCCCGTTCATCGTGTTCACGGCCAACGTGTTCGCCCTGATGGGCCTCCGGCAGCTCTACTTCCTGCTCGGGCACCTGCTCGACAAGCTGGTGTACCTCAAGTACGGGATCGCGTTCATCCTCGCCTTCATCGGCGTCAAGTTGGTGTTCCACGCCATGCACGAGAACGAGCTCCCGTTCATCAACGGCGGCGAGCACATCGAGTGGGCGCCCGACATCAGCACCTGGACCTCGCTGCTGGTGATCGTCGGAGCCATGGTTGTCGCTACGATTGCAAGTCTGGTGAAGCTGCGGATGAGCGGCACCAGCGTCGCCGAGGCCATTCACGGCGACGAATCCGACGAGGACGAGGCCGAGGAAACGGTCGTCGACGGCACGCAGGAGGACCCCCGCACATGAGCTCTGTCGTCGGCGTGACCCTCCGGAGCGACACGGGTGCGGTCCGGCACGTCAACGAGGACAGCGCTCTGGCGCAGGATCCGGTGTTCGTCGTCGCCGACGGCATGGGCGGTCACGCCCGCGGCGACCTGGCCAGCCGGACGGCGGTGGAGAGCCTCGCACGCACGCTGCAGCCGGGCTCCCGCCCGACGCCCGACGAGGTGATCCGCGCCATCGACGAGGCGAACGCTGCCGTGCGGTCGCTCTCCGGCGCCGACGAATCGGGCGCCGCGGTGGCGGGCACGACCCTCGCGGGCATCGTCCGCGTCCGCGTGCCGGAGCTGGCGACGGAGCAGTGGATGGTCGTCAACGTCGGCGACTCGCGCGTCTACGCGTGGGACGGCCGCGCGCTGCGCCAGCTGACCGTCGACCACTCCGCTGTCCAGGAGCTGGTGGATGCCGGACTCATCACCGAGGCGCAGGCGGCGGTGCACCCGGAGCGCAACGTCATCACGCGCGCCCTCGGCGCGGAGGATTTCGTGGACACCGACAGCGAGCTGGTCGCCGAGGACGGACGGCAGATCTTCCTGATCTGCTCCGACGGCCTGACCCGCGAACTGAGCGATGGGAGGATCGCCGAGATCCTCGCCCAGGGGCCGTCCGATCCTGCCTCCGCTCTGGTGGACGCGGCGAACGAGGCCGGTGGCCACGACAACATCACCGTGATCGTGGTTGAATCGGTGACCGGGGAGGACGCAGCGGCCCCCGTCGACACGCGTGAACGCGCCGACGGCAGCGGCCGGGAGTTCGAAGACACGCAGCCGAGGGAGTAGGTCGTCCGTGTTCGAAGTGCAGCAGGCGGCAGCCGGGGAGTGGGCGGTTGTCGCGGGCGGCGCGCGAGCGCTGCTGGTGGCCGAGACCGATCCGGCACGGCTGCGGGCGCTCTTCGAGGCGGTCCGCGCCGGCTTCGCAGAGACTCTGGATGCGCTGGTCGCCGGCGGTCTGAGCCGCACGCCGTCGTTCGCTCTGCTGGACGCATCCACCGGGCCGGTGCTCCTGGCCGTCCGGGGGACGGCGAGCGCGGCCGTCGCCGAAGGCGGCGTGGAGCGCACCGTCCGCGCGTCCGGGGTGTCGTCGTGGGTCGAGACGCAGCTGACCGATGCGGCGGCCGTGACGCTCGGCGCCGGCGCGGGGGAGACGCTGCCACTGGCCGAGGGCGTCGTGCGGTCGGCGGGCGTCGTGTGGTCAGCGGCCGAGCGGTCGGAGGATGTCGGCGCGACGGTTGCTGCGCCGCCGCGGCGTGAGCGCGAGACCGGGCCGGTGGAGGCACTGGACATCGAGGAGTCCGCGGCTCCGGCCGTGGAAGAGCCGGAACCCGTCGTGGCCGGGCCCGCCGTCGAGGCGTTCGAGCCTGCCGCCGAGCCCGAGCCCGAGCCCGAGCCCGAGCCCGAGCCCGCCGCCGAACCAGACCCGCATACGCGCGTCCCCGAGGCGACGTTCGCCGACGTGCCGTCCGCCGCTCCGGCCCCCGCGCCGCAGCCGGAGGCCTCCGGCTACGACCACCTCTTCGGGGCGACGATGGTGCGGAGCGTCGAGGATGCCGCCGTCCGGCCGGAGGATGAGGACGCCGCCCCGCCCAAGATCGACCTCCCCGGCTTCATCACCGACTCCTTCCCGCCGGCCGCCGGACGCCTGGAAGGCGACCACGACGGGCTCACCGTGATGAGCGGCGACCTCCCGTCGCGTCCGCGCCCGTCGGACTCCGACCAGGAGCCCGCACGGGAGCCGGCACCGCAGAGATTCGCCGTGCTGCTCTCCGACGGCCGCCGTGAACCTCTGTCGGCGCCGGTCGTCGTCGGCCGGGCGCCCAGTGTCTCCGCCGTGCCCTCCCTGCGCGGCGCGCGTCCGGTCACGCTGACCACCGCGGAGGACGACATCTCGCGCTCCCACGTCGCCGTCGCGGTGGAGGGCGACAGCGTCGTGGTCACCGACCTGCACTCGCGGAACGGCACCATGATCGTCCTTCCCGGAAAGACCCCGCAGAAGCTCCGCAGCGGCGAGCCCACCACGGTGGTGCTCGGGACCGTGATCGATCTCGGCAGCGGTGCGACCCTGACTGTGGAGTCCGCCGGATGAGGCGCATGGCCTCGCAGCCGCCCGCGCTCGACGGCTTCCACTTCATCCGGCTTCTCGGATCGGGTGGGTTCTCGGACGTCTTCCTCTACGAGCAGCAGCTGCCCAAGCGCAGCGTCGCCGTGAAGGTGCTGCTGACGGACGGCGTCGACGAGTCGGCGCGCGCGCGGTTCGTGGCCGAGGCCAACGTCATGGCCCGGCTCTCCGCGCATCCGTACATCGTCACGATCTTCCACGCGGGTGTCGCGGGCGACGACCGCCCCTTCCTCGTCATGGAGTACTGCTCCGGTCCGTCTCTGGCCGACCGGCTGAAGCGCGAGCGGATCGGCGTCGAGGACGCCCTGCGCACCGGCGTGCGGCTGTCGAGCGCGGTCGCGACCGCGCACGCGGCGGGCATCCTGCACCGGGACATCAAGCCGGCGAACGTGCTCACTAACGCGCTCGGCTGGCCGGCGCTGACCGACTTCGGCATCGCCTCCGCGCTCGAGGAGCTCCCGGTGCACACGACGACGCTCTCGGAGCTGCGGAGCTCGCCCTCCGACACCGCGACCTCCGGCAGCCGCAGCGTGGGCCTCAGCGTGCCGTGGTCTCCTCCGGAGATGTTCTCGGACGACCCGGACCCGGACGTGCGCAGCGACATCTTCTCGCTCGCCGCGACCGTGCACACCCTGCTCGCCGGGCGCACGCCGTTCGAGGTGCCCGGGCGCTCCAACGGCACCCTCGACCTCATGGGACGCATCGAGCGCGGGATGATCACGCCGCTCGACCGGCCGGACGTCCCTGCGTCGCTGACCGCGGTCCTGCGCCGGGGCATGGCGACCCGCCGGGAGGACCGCTACCAGACCGCCGTCGACTTCGCCCGGGCGCTGCAGCGCGTCGAGCTGGAGCTGGGCCTCGCGCCGACGAGCATCGACGTCCCGAACCTCAGCCTGGGCGATGCGCGACCCGGACCGTCCGCCGACGGCGGTGAGCAGGAGACGCGGGCGCGCTCGGTGGCCACGATCCGGGCCCAGCCCGCCGCGCCGAAGCCGGCCGATCCGCCTCCTGCGGCAGAGCCCGCCGCCTCTGCACCAGCGCATGCCGAGCCTGAGGCGACGCGCGTCCGCGGCGTCGTGCCGATCACGCCGCAGCCGTCCGCCCGCACCGGGCCGCGAGACGAGAAGCCCGCGGCGGAATCCGTGGAGGAGCACACCGTCCTCCGCTCCCGCCCGTCCGCCGACGCGGCCGAGGGGACCGGGGAGTCCGCGGAGGACGCCGCCACCGCCCCGCACGACCCGCGGCGCCGCCTGCTCGCCTGGATCGGCGCAGGCGCCGCGGCCGTCGTCGTCCTCGCGGTCGTGGCAGCCGTCGTGGTGAACCTGGTCGCGCCGCCCGCCGCATCCACCGGACCGGGCGCGCGACCCGGCGACGGCGGCAGCATCGCCGTCACCGTCGTACCGCCTCCCGTCCTGGTCTCGGCCGTCCGCGCGCCGGACGGCGCCAGCGCCACCTTCACGTGGAAGACGGCGGACGCGCAGAAGGACGACCAGTTCACCTGGCAGCAGGAGGGCACGACCAACGGGCCGTCCGTGACGGCCGACCGGACGGTCACGCTCACGAACCTGACGCCGGGCGTCCCCGTCTGCATCGACGTCGCGACCGTCCGGGCCGGACGCACCTCCGAGCAGCTGAAGGCGTGCGCCCCGTGACCGCCGCGAAGCCGCTCACGGTCGAGTTCTGCGGCGAGTTCTACCGGGTCGACCCGGGAAGCGAGTTCGGGATCGGCCGAGAGGCCGAGCTGACCATCGACGACAACCCGTACCTCCACCGCCGCTTCCTCACTGTCGGGCACGACTTCGGGATGTGGTGGCTGAGCAACGTCGGAACCCTGCTGACCGCCACGGTGACCGACGCGACGGGAACCATGCAGGCATGGCTCGCGCCCGGCGCGAAGCTGCCGATCGTGTTCCAGACCATGCACGTCATGTTCAGCGCGGGCGCGACGACGTACGACTTCACCATCTCGAGCGACGAGGACTACTTCAACACCGCGGTCCAGGTGGATGCGGCGGGCGGCTCCACCACGGTGCTCCCTGTCACGCTGACCACCAGCCAGCGCCAGCTGATCGTCGCCCTCGCCGAGGGCGTCCTCACCCAGACCGTCCCGGGACGCGGCACCATCCCGACCTCCGCCGAGGCGGCCGAGCGGCTGGGCTGGAGCATGACGACGTTCAACCGCAAGCTCGATAACGTCTGCGACAAGCTCGACAAGCTCGGCGTCGCCGGCCTCCGTGGCGGGCGCGGCAAGCTCGCGACCAACCGCAGGGCCCGGCTCGTCGAATACGCCGTGACCACCCGGCTGGTCGGGGTCGAGGATCTCCCTCTGCTCGACCGGCACGACGACGCGGATGTCGAGGCGGCACTTGACCCGACGGCTCCGGCGGAGGACCGTAGCAGCGACGACTGAGGCGCTTCCCGCGTGGCCCGGCGGGATCGGCCGGCCGCCCATGGGGAGTGCTCCCCATTCCGGACGCGTCGGGGGGTCGTGTTAGCGTAGACGCGTTTTCCGGCCCGGGGGATTGCAGAGTCTTGGTTTCATTGAGTACGTGGTTCCGACAGCGGAAGACGCTCGCCGTGATCACCGCACTCGCCGTGGTCGCCGGCGTCCCGCTGACGATCGCCGTCCTCCACAAGGGCTTCCCGGTCAACGCGGTCGAGCTCGACACCCGCGATGTCTGGGTCACCAACGGCGAGAAGCTGCTCGGCGGCCGTCTCAACCATCAGATCGACGAGCTGGATGCCGCGGTGACGGGAGCCAGCGCCGACCTCGACGTTCTGCAGGACGGCTCCGCCTACTTCCTCACCGACCTCCCGCACGGGACGGTCGACAGGATCGACCCGGCCTTCGTGTCCCTCGGGGGACGCATCCAGGTGCCGGAGGACTCGCAGGTCGGCTACGGCGGCACCACGCTCTCGGTGCTGGCGCCCAACGGCTCCCTGTGGGTGCTGGACGCCTCGGGCCGGCTCGACTTCGACAAGTCCAAGACCAAGCCGGTCGTGAAGGCCGGAGCCGGTGCGAAGCTCGCGGTGGCGAAGTCGGGCACCACGTTCGTGGTCGCTCCGAAGGGCAAGCGGCTGATCACGGTCGACCGCCCGGGAGCGAAGCCCGAGAGCCGGGACTTCCCGGTGCCCGGCGCCTTCCAGGTGAGCGCGGTCGGCGACCAGGCGGTCGTTCTCGACACGCAGCGCAACCGGATGATCACGGGCGGCGGGACCACGGTCGACCTCCCCGCGAAGGGGCTCAGGCTCCAGCAGCCGGGCCCGGACGACCGCGCCGCGGTCGTCGCGACCTCGAACAGCCTGCTCAGCGTCCCGCTCGGGGGCGGGGCGGTCACCGCGAGCCCGGCGGGTGCGACCTCGAAGGGCGGCGCCGACGCGGTCTCGGCCCCCGTCCGGCTGGGGACGTGCTCGTACGGCGCCTGGTCGGGCTCCGGACGCTACCTGTACGCGTGCGACGGCAAGAAGCCCGTCGGCGTCGACATCGACCAGCCGGTGGCGGGCGACGACCTGGAGTTCCGGGTCAATCACGGCGTCATCGCGCTGAACAACCTGCGCGACGGCAATGCCTGGGTCGTCTCCTCCAACATGCGGCTGGTGCAGAACTGGGCGCAGCTGAAGCCCAACGACACCACGGTGCAGGGCGAGACCGGCGAGGAGAAGCCGGTCGTGCAGTCCTTCGCCGACACGCTCGCGCAGCGGACCGATCAGAACAGGCCGCCGATCGCCGTGAACGACACGTACGGCGTGCGCCCCGGCCGGTCGACGGTGCTCCACGTGCTGACGAACGACACCGATCCGGACGGCGACGTCCTGACCATCTCCGACGTGTCGGCGATCCCTGCCGCGCAGGGCGTCCTGCAGCTCGTCGAGGGCGGTCGCGCCATCCAGTTCACGCCGAAGGACGGCCTGAGCGGCACGATCTCGTTCCGCTACTCGGTCGACGACGGCCGCGGCGGGACCGCCTCCGCGCAGGTGGATGCGACGCTCAAGCAGGCGTCGGTGAACGAGGCCCCGGCATCCGCCCGATCGAGCACCGCGCAGACCGAGGTCGGCCAGTCGGTCACGTACAACGTCCTGAACGACTGGACCGATCCGGACGGCGACGACCTCAGTCTCGTCGCGGCGTCCGCGACGACCGAGGACGACGTGCGGTTCAAGCCGAACGGCGACGTCACCTTCACCAGCAAGACCGGTCAGGCGGGCTCCAAGGAGGTGCGGGTCACCATCTCCGACGGCCGCGCCTCCGCCACGGGCAGTCTCATCGTCACCGTGAAGCCGGCGGGCACGCTCGACCCCGTCGCCGTGACCGACTTCGCCGACGGCTTCACCGGGCGTCCCGTCGTGCTGCATCCGCTCGACAACGACCAGTCGCCGTCCGGGGAGCCGCTGACACTGGTCGGCGCGGGGCTCGACGGCGGGAGCGGAGCGCAGGTCACCGCGGACAGCGCGCGCGGCACGATCACCGTCCGCAGCAACGCGCCGGGGGAGTACTACCTCGTCTACACGCTCGGCGCCGGGCCGAAGACGACGACCGGGCTCGCACGCGTCGACATCGCGCCGCAGGGTGCGAGCGAGGCCCCGCCGATCGCCGTGACCGACAAGGCGTACGTCCGCCCCGGCGAGCCGACCTCCGTCGCCGTGCTCGACAACGACGTGTCGCCGTCGGGGCGCGTCCTCGCCGTGCGTTCCGTGTCGGTCGGGAAGGGCGCCGAGGATCTCAACGTCGAGGTGCTCGACAACGCCGTGGTGAAGATCACGGCGCCGACCGTCCTCACCCAGCAGGTGCAGCTCTCCTACGTCGTGTCCGACGGGATCAACGAGGCCACCGCCGGGATCACGGTGGTCCCCGTCCCGCCGCTCGTGCAGCATCAGCCTCCGGTCGCCGTGGACGATCAGGTGCCCGTCCGGGCCGGCGACGTGGCGACCGTGGCGGTGATGCAGAACGATTACTCGCCCGACAACGCCCCCTTCACCCTCGACACGCAGCTGCGCGACGCGAGCGGTGCCGGGCAGGGTGCGACCGCCTTCGTGAGCGGCGAGAACGTGCGCTACCAGGCGCCGACCGCGCCCGGCCAGTACAACGTGGTCTACGGCATCACGGACAAGTACGGCCAGAAGGCGCAGGCGACCGTCACCTTCGTCGTCGGCGCCCCCGACAAGGGCTCCGACCGCGCGCCGCAGCCGCAGCCGCTGACGGTGCGCGCCTTCGCCGGCTCGTCGGTGCCGGTGGAGGTACCGCTCGACGGCATCGACCCCGACGGCGACTCCGTCTCGCTCTCCGGACTGGCCACGCAGCCGACCCTCGGCCGCATCTCCGACTCGACCAGCCGCTCGTTCACGTACGAGGCGTACCCGGACTCGGCGGGCAGCGACACCTTCACCTACGAGGTGAAGGACACGTACGGGAAGACGGCCACCGGCACGGTGTCGATCGCCGTGATCCCGCGCCCGAGCCAGGTGCGTCCGCCGATCGCGGTGAACGACCCGGTGCAGGTGAAGCCGGGCCGCACGATCGCCGTGCCCGTCCTCGACAACGACTCCGACCCGAACGGCTACGCGATCGCCCTCCAGAAGAAGCTGCTGCAGGTGGACGACGGCCTGAAGGCGTCGGTGCACGGCAAGATCGTGCTCGTCACCGCACCGAAGGACGAAGGGTCGTTCGTCGTCCGCTACCAGATCACCAACGGGCAGGGCGGCGTCGCCAGCGCGTTCATCCAGGTGACGGTGACGCCCGACGCCAAGGATGTTCCCCCGACCGCCGTCGATCACGTGCTCGAGCCGGACGAGGTCGCGAACAAGCAGAGCGTCAAGGTGAACGCGCTTCAGGGAGCGACCAATCCGTCCGGTCTCGTCGACGACCTGAAGGTCGATGTCACCGGGCCGAACGCGTCGGCCGCAGACGTGGGGAAGGACGGCTCCATCACGGTGAAGCCGGGCGAGCAGCGCACCGCCATCGCGTACACGCTGACCGACACCGTCACCGGGCTGAAGGGGACCGCGTTCATCGTGGTCCCGCCCAAGGGCGACGCCACGGCCCCTCCGCGCATCAAGGACGGCCTGCCGCAGCAGATCGTCCAGGTCGACGGGTCGAAGACCTGGAAGCTCTCCGACATCCTCACCGTGCCGTCGGGCCGCGGGTACAAACTCACCGGAGCCTCCGGAGTCAGCGCGACCAACAGCTCGGGGGCATCCTCCTACGGCGACGAGCAGACGCTGACCTTCACGGCGGCGAAGGGCTACCGCGGTCCTGCTGCGATCACCTTCAAAGTGAACGACGGGCGCGAGGCCGGACAGAGTGCCGACCGCGTGACCACTCTGGTCCTGCCGATCACGGTGGGGGAGCCGGACCAGTCCGACGTGCCTCCGACGTTCACATCGCCCAGCGAGAAGATCGAGCCGGGGGAGGCGCCGCTCTCGGTCGACCTGCGGGCGTCGAGCTTCCATCCCAACCCCGAGATCCTCAACAAGCTGACGTACTCCGGCGGAACGTCGTCCAACCCGAAGATCCAGTCGAACCTGAGCGGCTCGACGCTGACCCTCTCCGCGCCGCTGGGCGTGCAGCCGGGCGAGACGGCGACGGTCGCGGTGACGATCAGCTCCGGCACGCACACGATCACCGGCACGGTGAACGTGCAGGTGGTGAGCTCGAGCCGTCCGGTCGCGACGCAGAAGAACCCGCCGCAGACGTCGGAGGTCAAGCGCGGTGAGACGGCGACGGTCACCGGCGCGTCGAGCGACGCGCAGTGGGTGAACCCGTTCCCGGGGCAGCCGCTGACGATCACCGACGCGACGGCCCAGAGCGCGCCGGCGGGCGTCACGGTCACGCACACGGGATCGTCGATCAGCGTCAGCGCATCCTCCGGCGCCGCCATCGGGGCCGTGAACGTGGTCTACCACGTCGAGGATGCGACGAAGGACCCGAAGCGCACGGCGTCGGCCATCGGCCAGCTGCGCGTCACCATCCACGACATCCCGTCGAAGCCGAGCGCCCCGTCGAACCCGCAGGCGAGCGACGGGAAGGTCACCGTCTCGATCAAGGCCCCGGCCGACAACGGAAAGCCGATCACGCAGTACGAGGTGACGGACGGCGCCGGGCACACCGCGACGACGGCATCCGTCGGCAACGTGACGATCGGCGGCCTGACGAACGGCAAGTCCTACTCGTTCACCGTGCGCGCGCAGAACGCCGACGGGTGGAGCGAACGCTCCGCCGGGAGCACGCCGGTCACGCCGTACGGCAAGCCGACGCAGGTGAGCGGCGTCTCCCTCCGGAGCAGCGGGAACGCGCCGAGCGATCTGACCATGAGCTGGAACGCGCTCTCGGACCCGAACGGGACGGGAGGCGGCCAGGCGACCTACTATTACCGGCTCAACGGCGGGTCGTGGCAGACGACGACCGGCACCAGTGCGCAGGCGAACAACAAGGGGGCAGGCACCTACTCCTTCGAGGTCTACGCGTCGAACGCCGGCGGCAACAAAGGACCGACGGCGACCTCCAACAGCGTCGAAGTCAAAGACCCGCCGCCGCCGTCGCCGTCGATCGACCTGGCGAAGGGCGGGCTGAAGCCCGGGTACGCCCACAGCTACACCTACGACGTGACGCTGCACGATTTCCCCGCGAACCGGACGTTCACCATGCAGGTCCACTGCAATGGCGGCCAGCTGGGCAGCAAGTCGATCTCGACCGACGGCAACGGCTACGGCCACTACGTCGGCAACCCGAACAGCGATCTCGACCCGTGGTGCGGGTACCACGGCGTCTACGTCGTCGTGAACGGCGTGCAGAGCCCGGTCCAGGACTGGGCGCCGTGACCCGCGGGCAAAACACGAACGAAGAAACCGAGGAGATGCAGCAGTGGCAGTGACACAGGAGCAGGCGGACTGGTTCGCCGGGGCGTTCTCGCAATTGGTGGCGAACGTCGACAAGGCGATCCTCGGCAAGGAGCACAGCATCCGCCTGGTGATCACTGCGATGCTCTCCGGCGGACACGTGCTGCTCGAGGACGTGCCCGGCACCGGGAAGACGGTGCTCGCCAAGGCGCTCGCCAACACGGTCGAGGGCACGCAGTCGCGCATCCAGTTCACCCCCGACCTGCTGCCGTCGGACGTCACCGGCGTCACGATCTACGACCAGTCCAGCGGCCGGTTCGAGTTCCATCCCGGGCCGATCTTCGCGTCCGTGGTACTCGCCGACGAGATCAACCGGGCGAGCCCGAAGACCCAGTCCGCGCTGCTCGAGGTCATGGAGGAGGGCGTCGTGACGGTCGACGGCGTCGGCCACCCCGTCGGAGCGCCGTTCATCGTGATCGCGACGCAGAACCCGGTGGAGCAGGCGGGAACGTACTCGCTGCCCGAGGCGCAGCTCGACCGCTTCCTGATCAAGACATCGCTCGGCTACCCCGACCACGCGACGACCGTCGACCTGCTGCTCGACTCGTCCAACCGATCGCGTGCGGCGGCCGTCCGGCCGATCATCGCCTCCGACTCGGTCACCACGCTCGCGCAGCTGGCCTCCGAGGTGCACACCGACGCCAGCGTCATGGGGTACCTCAGCGAGATCGTCACCGCAACGCGCGACGACAAGGATGCGGCGCTCGGCGTGAGCATCCGCGGCGCCCTCGCGCTCGCGCGTGCGGCGAAGACGTGGGCGATCTCGGCCGGGCGCACCTTCGTGACGCCGGACGACATCCGCGACCTCGCCCAGCCGGTGCTCGCGCACCGCGTCATCGTCGACCCCGAGTCCGAGTTCGCGGGTGTGACCGCGGCCGACGTCGTCGAGCGGGCGGTCGCGTCCGCGACACCGCCCGCCTACCGCGCGGCCTGAGCCGCTCCGCACCACCCCGACCCCCGCCCGCGCCCGCGCCCGACCCCGACCCCGACCCCGACCCCGACAGGATCCTGCAGCCATGACCACCGACAGCCCCGCTCGCGGACGCCGTCGTCGCGCACCCGGCGCCGACCAGGCGCGCATCGCTGCGGAGCTCGTCGCCGGCGCGGTCGCGCGCGCGACCGGTGCGGTGACGTCCCGGATCGCGCCTCTCGGGCGCGCGGTCGGGCGTCGTCTCGCGCCGGTCGTCGGCGTGGTGAGCACCCTCGGCTGGATCGTGCTGGCGACCGCCGCCGTGTCGGTCGTCCTGGCGGTCTGGCTCGGCTGGGCCGAGTTCGTCTACGTCGCGGCAACGCTGCTTGCGGCCTTCGTCATCGCGGCCGCCTTCGTGTTCGGCCGCTCCACATACCGCGTCGGCATCGAGCTCAACCCCCGGCGCGTCGTCGCCGGCGGGCGGGCCCTCGGGCGGCTCACCGTGGCCAACAGCGGATCACGGCCGGTGCTTCCGACGCGGATGGAGCTGCCCGTCGGCGAAGGACAGGCCGACTTCACCATCCCGCGGCTCGCCCCGGGCGCCGAGACGGAGGAACTGTTCGCCGTTCCGACCGAGCGGCGCGCTCTGATCCTGGCCGGCCCCGCCCTGTCGGTGCGCGGCGACCAGCTGGGACTGCTGCGCCGCACCAACCAGTGGACCGAGCAGATCGAGCTGTTCGTGCACCCGAAGACGGTCCGCCTTGCCGCGACGGCGCGCGGCCTGGTCCGCGACCTCGAGGGGCAGACGACCAAGGTCATCACGGACAGCGACCTCGCCTTCCACGCGCTGCGCACCTACGAGCCCGGCGACGACATCCGCAACGTTCACTGGCGCACGTCCGCCCGGACGGGCCAGCTGATGGTGCGCCAGTGTCAAGAGACCCGCCGGTCACAGCTGCTGCTGGCCTTCGACGCGGAGCGCTCGCACTTCGCGTCCGACGACGAGTTCGAGCTGGGCGTCTCCGTGCTCGCGTCGGTCGGCTGCCAGGTCATCCGCGAGGAGACCGAGATCCGAGCGCTCTGGCAGCGCGGACCGATGCGCGTCGAGACGCCGACGGCCCTGCTCGACGATTCCTGCCGCATCCACTCGGTGGACGGGGCGCATCCGACACTCCGCGAGTTCCTGCGGCAGGCGACCCTGCGGCTGCCCGCGCCGAGTCTTGCGGTGACCGTGGTGGGCTCGCAGGTGGACGCGGCCGAGCTGCGCGGAGCATCGGCCCTGTGGTCGACGGACACGGAGACCATCGTGATCCGTGTCGACGAGGCGGCGGAGCCGCGGCTCACCCGACTGGGGCGCTCGATGCTGATCACCGTCTCCGCGCTGCCCGAGCTGCCGTCTCTGCTGAAGCGGGCGGGCCGATGAGCGCGGCCACCGGCACCGGAGCCGGCCGCCGACGGGATGCGCGTCCCGCCGCCGCCTCCCCGGTGTTCGACACCCTGTCGGCGACGACGTGGATCGACATCGCCGTCCTGACCGGTCTCAGCCTGCTCGCCGTTGCGGGCTTCGAGCCGGCGTTCGGGCACTACGCCTTCGCGCAGGCCGCCATCGGCGGCATCGTCGTCGGCGGGGGAGTCGCGCTGCTCGGCCGGCTTCTCCGGATATCGTGGCCGCTCACCACCGTGATCGCGCTGGCCGCCTACTTCCTGTTCGGGACGGCGCTCGCGCTGCCCGGGCAGGCGCTGTACGGGGTGCTCCCGTCGCTCGACAGCCTGTCCGGCCTGGTCGTCGGAGCCGTCTTCGGCTGGTCAGACGCAGTGACACTGCAGGCCCCGCTCGAGGCACCGCCCTATGTCGCGGTGGTCCCGTACGTCGCAGGGTGGCTCGTCTCGCTCGTGTCGGTGACCCTGGCCGTGCGATGGCTGCCCCGGGTGCGGCGTCCGTCCGCCGGTCGCGCGGCGGTGCTGCTGGCCGGCCCCGTCCTGCTGCTGCTCTCGGCCATCCTGCTCGGCACCCGCGACCCGTTCTTCGCGGGGGTGCGCGGCGTCCTGTTCGCCGGGATCGCCCTGGTGTGGCTGGCGTGGCGTCGCGCGCGGTTCGCCCGCGATCGGGTCGAGACGGACTCCGGAGTCCGGCGCAGCCGGCTGCTCGGCGGCGCGGCGGTCGTGCTCGGTGCCGTGCTCGTCGGCGCGCTGGCCGGGTCCGTGCTGGCGCCGCCCGCCTCGTCGCGTTTCGTCGTCCGCGACGAGATCACGCCGCCGTTCGACCCGCTCGACTATCCGAGCCCGCTCGCGGGTTTCCGGAAGTACACGAAGGAGCTGCAGAAGACCAAGCTCTTCACCGTCACCGGGCTCAAGCAGGGCCAGGTGATCCGGCTCGCGACGATGGACAGCTACGACGGCGTCGTCTGGTCCGTCGCGTCCCCGGGAAGCGACAGCGACGCCTCCGGCGCGTTCGAACTGCTCGGCAGCACCATCCCGCGGCCGCCGCTGTTCACTGCGGGGGCATCGTCGACCGCGACCATCGACGTGCTCGGCTACTCGGATGTCTGGCTGCCGACCCTCGGCTATACCAACACGCTGACGTTCGATTCGCACACCGGACAGGACCCGGCCTCGACCGTGCGCGTCAACACGGCGACCGGCACCGCGGCGGTCACGAGCGGCGTGCGCAACGGCCTCGACTACACCGTCGGCGCGACGGCGCAGAAGATCCCGAACGACCGAGCCCTCGCCAAAGTCCCCCCGGCGAAACTGACGCTCCCGTCGGTCACCAACGTCCCGGATGTGGTGTCGGCGAAGGCCGAGGAGTACGCGGGCTCGGCCGATACGGCCATCCAGAAGCTGCGCAACATCGAGCGGTCGCTGAAGTCGCTCGGTTACCTCAGTCACGGGCGGGCGTCCGATCCGGTGCCGTCGCGTGCTGGGCAGGGCGCCGACCGCATGACCGACCTGCTGTCCAAGTCGCCGATGGTCGGCGACCAGGAGCAGTACGCCAGCGCCTTCGCCCTCATGGCCCGGCGGCTCGGCTACCCGACCCGGGTCGTCATGGGGTTCGCCCCGAAGGTCTCCGGAGGCACCACCACCGTCACCGGCGACGACGTGACGGCGTGGGACGAGGTCGCCTTCGAGGGCGTCGGCTGGGTGCCGTTCTTCCCGACGCCGACCAAGACGGACGCGCCGAAGAACCAGACGACGAAGCCGAAGCTCGAACCCCAGCCGCAGGTGCGCCAGCCGCCGCCCGCCGACCCGCGCGCCGACGACCTGCTGACGCCGGTCAAGACCAAGGACAACGACCCGAAGGACAAGGCGTCCACGTTCCGTCTGCCGGTCTGGGCGTGGGTGGTGCTCGGCGTCGTCGGCATCCCGCTGCTTGCGTACTTCGTCCCGCTGCTGCTCATCGCCGCGCTCAAACGGCGACGACGGCGGAGGCGCGAGACCGCCGGACCGCCGGACCGGCGCGCCGCCGGAGCCTGGGACGAGCTGACCGACGGCTACGCCGAACTCGGCCTCGACGTCCCCGACCGCGCGACGCGTCTGCAGGCGGCCGCTGCGCTGGAGGAGCAGTCCGCCGCGCAGGATCTCCCGGTCCCCGACGGTGGGCTCCGCGACCTGGCCCGGCACGTCGACGCCGCGGTGTTCGACGGCAGTGTCGTCGACGAGGAGCGCGTGCAGCACGCCTGGACGTCGGCGGACGACGCCCTCGGCCGCGCGACCAAGGCGGCCGGGCCACTGCGCTCCCGGCTCGCGGCGTTCCGCTACCGGCGGGCACGCCGCGCCTGACGCCGCCATATCGGAGCCCTGGACCGGTCGGCCGGTTTCCGTATAGTGGGCGGCATGGACGACCGCGGATTCATCGTTCCGCCACCCGGCCTCATCCCGTCGCGACCGCCGGAGCCGACGCCGACGCCCGCGGCCGAGCGCATTGAGGCGGTCGCGCCCGGCCGGGCGCTGCCCGCCTTCACCCCGCCCGCCGGACCGAACGGCCCCGCCGCGCCCGCCCGTCCGGTCTGGCGACTCGTCCTGCCCGGCGGGCGTGTGGTCCCGCTGACCCGGGCGGTCCTCCTCGGCCGCAATCCCACCCGCGGCGCCCATGCCGGCGATGCCGAGCCGATCGCCCTCGACGACCCGACCTCCACCGTCTCGAAGACCCATGCGCTCCTCGTGGTGGAGGGCGACACGCTGACGGTCACCGACCTCCACTCGACCAACGGCGTCGTCGTCGCGGGCGCACGAGCGGAGCCGGGAGAACCGGCCGTCGTACCGGACGGGGCGGAACTGCTGCTCGGCGACCTGAGCATCCGCGCGCAGTTCGCCTGACGGCGGGCCCGCCGGGATCGGGTGATACCCTGTCACTCGTGTACGCGGGTCTTCTCCTCCTTAGCCGCCGCGGCGAGTCCTAGTCTCAGGCCACTCTCGCCGCGGAGTCCGTCGACGGCTGATCCGTTCACACGCTAAGGAGTTCGTACGAGCATGAGCAACCCCACCGGTCCCGTCGCTGCGGGGCCACTGACACTGGCAGAGAAGGTCTGGAACGACCACCTGGTCGCTAAGGGCGAGGAGGGCTCGCCCGACCTCATCTACATCGACCTGCACCTGGTGCACGAGGTCACGAGCCCGCAGGCCTTCGACGGCCTCCGGATGGCCGGCCGTCCCGTCCGCCGGCCCGATCTCACGATCGCCACCGAGGACCACAACACCCCCACGATCGGCATCGACAAGCCCATCGCCGACCTGACCAGCCGCACCCAGATCGAGACCCTGCGGCGCAACGCCGAGGAGTTCGGCATCCGCCTGCACTCGCTGGGCGACGTCGAGCAGGGCATCGTCCACGTGGTCGGCCCGCAGCTCGGCCTGACCATGCCGGGAATCACCGTCGTCTGCGGCGACTCGCACACCTCGACGCACGGCGCGTTCGGTGCCATGGCCTTCGGCATCGGCACCAGCGAGGTCGAGCACGTCCTCGCCACCCAGACCCTCCCGCTGAAGCCGTTCAAGACCATGGCGATCACGGTCGAGGGCGAGTTGCGCCCCGGCGTGACCGCGAAGGACATCATCCTCGCCGTCATCGCCAAGATCGGCACAGGCGGCGGCCAGGGCTACGTGCTCGAATACCGCGGCAGCGCCATCCGCTCGCTCTCGATGGAGGGCCGGATGACGATCTGCAACATGTCCATCGAGGCGGGCGCGCGTGCCGGCATGGTCGCCCCGGATGAGACGACGTTCGCCTACCTCAAGGGCCGACCGCATGCGCCGGAGGGCGCCGACTGGGACGAGGCCGTCGCCTACTGGAAGACGTTGCAGACCGACGACGACGCCGTCTTCGACGCCGAGGTGTACCTGGACGCCGCCGAGATCGAGCCGTTCGTCACCTGGGGCACGAACCCCGGCCAGGGCGTCTCGCTCAGCCAGCCCGTGCCGGACCCGGCGGCGATCGCCGACCCCAACGCCCGGGCCGCCGCCGAGCGCGCGCTGGAGTACATGGACCTGCAGCCGGGCACGCCGATGAAGAGCATCCCGGTCGACGCCGTGTTCATGGGCTCCTGCACGAACAGCAGGATCGAGGACCTGCGAGCCTTCGCGTCCGTCATCAAGGGCAGGAAGAAGGCCGACGGCGTCCGTGTCATGGTCGTCCCCGGCTCGGCGCGCGTGCGCATCGAGGCCGAGGCAGAGGGCATCGACAAGATCGTCGAGGAGTTCGGAGGGGAGTGGCGCTTCGCCGGCTGCTCCATGTGCCTCGGCATGAACCCGGACCAGCTGGCGCCGGGGGAGCGCTGCGCCTCCACCTCCAACCGCAACTTCGAGGGCCGGCAGGGCAAGGGCGGCAGGACGCACCTGGTCTCGCCGCTCGTCGCGGCGGCCACCGCGATCCGCGGAACGCTCTCGAGCCCGTGGGATCTCGAGGCCGAAGGCGACGACACGCCGCGCGGTGGCGGCAGCAGCACACGAATCGGAGAGAAGGTGGGCGCCTGATGGAGAAGTTCGAGACCGTCACCGGAACCGCCGTCCCGTTCCGGCGCTCCGACGTGGACACCGACCAGATCATCCCGGCGGTGTTCCTCAAGCGCGTCACCAAGACGGGCTTCGAGGACGCCCTGTTCCACGCGTGGCGCCAGGACCCGGACTTCATCCTCAACCGGCCGGAGTACCAGGGCGCGACCGTGCTCGTCGCCGGGCCGGACTTCGGCACGGGTTCGTCACGCGAACATGCGGTGTGGGCGCTCCGCGACTTCGGTTTCCGGGTCGTCCTGAGCCCGCGGTTCGCCGACATCTTCCGCGGGAACGCGGGCAAGCAGGGCCTTCTCACCGGCATCGTCTCCGAGGAGGACGCCGAGCAGCTCTGGGAGGCGATCGAAGCGCAGCCGGGAATAGCGGCGACAGTGGATCTGGTTGCCAAGACTGCGACCGTCGGTGAAGTCCAGGTGTCTTTCGACATCGACGACTACACTCGCTGGCGTTTGCTCGAAGGGCTGGACGACATCGCCCTCACACTGCGCGACGAGGCGCGAATCTCCGAATACGAATCGGGCCGCGCGAGCTGGCGGCCCACGACCCTCCCGGTGAAACTTTGAACTCACTTCTTCAGGACGCACAGGCAGCAGGAGCACGCGTGGGCCTCAAGGGCGATCGCATCACGATCAACGGCGGCCGCCCTCTGCAAGGCCGCATCGAGGTGCGCGGCGCCAAGAACTTCGTCACGAAGGCCATGGTCGCGGCGATCCTCGGCGAGAGCCCGAGCGTTCTCCGCAACGTGCCGGACATCTCCGACGTCCGCGTCGTGCGCGGACTGCTCGAGGTGCACGGCGTCAAGGTCACCGATGGTGCGGAAGAGGGGGAGCTGCTGCTCGACCCGAGCGCGGTCGAGTCGGCGCACATGGCCGACATCGACGCGCACGCCGGCTCCAGCCGCATCCCCATCCTGTTCTGCGGACCGCTCCTGCACCGCCTGGGCGAGGCGTTCATCCCCGACCTCGGCGGCTGCCGCATCGGCGACCGGCCGATCGACTACCACCTGGAGGTGCTGCGCAAGTTCGGCGCGGTCGTCGAGAAGCTGCCCAGCGGCATCCGCATGACGGCCCCCAACGGCCTCCACGGCGCGAAGCTGGAGCTCCCGTACCCGAGCGTCGGCGCGACCGAGCAGGTGCTCCTCACGGCCGTCCGGGCCGACGGCATCACCGAGCTCAAGGGTGCGGCCATCGAGCCGGAGATCATGGATCTCATCAACGTGCTCCAGAAGATGGGCGCCGTGATCTCGGTCGACACCGACCGCGTGATCCGCATCGAGGGTGTCGACTCGCTCTCCGGCTACACCCACACCTCCCTCTTCGACCGCAATGAGGCCGCGAGCTGGGCTGCGGCGGCGCTCGCGACCGGCGGCGACGTCTTCGTCGGCGGCGCACGCCAGCCCGAGATGCTCACCTTCCTCAACGTCTTCCGCAAGGTCGGCGGCGCTTTCGAGATCCACGACGACGGCATCCGCTTCTACCACCCGGGCGGCGAGCTCAAGCCGGTTGTCATCGAGACGGACGTGCACCCCGGCTTCATGACGGACTGGCAGCAGCCGCTCGTCGTGGCGCTCACCAAGGCGTCCGGCGTGTCGATCGTCCACGAGACCGTGTACGAGCAGCGTTTCGGCTTCGTCGACGCGCTCATCGACATGGGCGCCAAGATCCAGGTCCACAAGGAGTGCCTGGGCGGCCACCCGTGCCGCTTCGGTCAGCGCAACTTCAACCACTCGGCCGTCATCATGGGCCCGGTGGAGCTCAAGGGCGCCGACATCGAGGTCCCGGACCTGCGCGGCGGTTTCAGCCACCTGATCGCGGCTCTGACCGCCGAGGGCCGCTCGACCGTGAGCAATGTCGGCATCATCAGCCGTGGCTACGAGAACTTCATCACGAAGCTCCAGCTGCTGGGGGCCGACTTCGTCCTCGAAGGCTGATCCCGCGGGTTATCCACAGATACCCTCCTGTATCACCCGTGATACAGTCCCCTCATGGAGACTGTCAGCGTGAGAGATCTACGAAACCACGGCGGGGACATCCTCGACCGAGTCGGCCGCGGCGAGCACGTGACCATTACGCGAGACGGTGCGCCCGTCGCCGAGCTGTCGCCCCTGGCCGTGCCCCGCAGGGCGCTGTCGGTGCTGGTCGAGAGCCGTCGCAGCCTTCCTGCCGTCGACCCGGCCGTACTCCGGGCCGACATCGACGAGATCGTCGACCAGCGATGGTGATGCGACCGGGGCTCCTCGACACGTCCACGTTGATCCTGCTGGCGCGGGCAGATCCTGATGCGTTGCCCGACATCCCCTCGATCAGCGCGGTCACCCTGGCCGAGCTGTCTGTGGGGCCGCTCGTCGCGCGCTCGGAGGAAGAACGGGCGGCTCGGCAGGCGCACCTGCAGCTGGCGGAGTCCGATTTCGACCCGATCCCCTTCGACGCGGCGGCGGCTCGGGCATTCGCGCGGGTGGCGCAGTCGTTCCGGGATGCAGGGCGCAAGCCGTCGGCCCGTGCGTTCGACGCGCTCATCGCAGCCACGGCGATCTCGCGCGAACTTCCGCTCCACACCTGTAATCCGGCTGATTTCGCCGGGATCCCAGCGCTCGACGTCCGCCCGGTCCCCGTGTCGGCATGACGGGGCGCCGTGCGGCATGCTCCGAGCGGGACGCCGGGTCACCGATAATGGGACGGTGCCAGAAACCGCAATGCCCGTGAAGAAGCAGCGCTCCGAGAAGAGCAGACCGTCGGTGTTCTGGGTGCTCGCCGGTCTCGTCGTTCCGATCGGGAGCCTTCTCGCCCGCTTCCGGATCGTGGACGGCGACAAGTTCCCGCGGACGGGCGCGTTCATCCTGACCCCCAACCACTACAGCGAGATCGACCCGGTCATGATCGGCATGGTCGCGTGGAAGCTGGGGCGGCTCCCGAGGTTCCTCGCGAAGGAGAGCCTGTTCCGCGTGCCGGTGGTCGGCTGGTTCCTGCGGCGGTCGGGCCAGGTGCCCGTGTCGCGCGGGGGCAGCGCGCGCGGTTCGGCTCCGCTCGAGGCGGCGCAGAAGATCGCCGACGAGGGCCGGATCGTCGTCATCTACCCGGAGGGGTCGCTGAGCCGTGACCCCGACATGTGGCCCATGCGGGGCAAGACCGGCGCGGCGCGCATGGCTCTCGAGCACGACCTCCCGGTGATCCCGATCGCGCACTGGGGCACTCAGCAGGTGATGGCGCGCTACGCCAAGAAGATCAGCTGGTTCCCGCGCAAGACCATCGACGTCAAGGTGGGCGACCCGGTCGACCTCTCGGCCTTCCGGGGCAAGCCGCTCGACAACTCCACCCTCACCGACGCGACCGCGGTCATCATGGATGCGATCACCGCCCTGCTCGAAGACCTCCGCGGCGAGAAGGCACCCGCCGAGCGCTGGGATCCGTCGCAGCACAACCAGAAGGAGACCGGCCGCTTCGATGGCTAAGGCAGTGAAGGCTCCCATCGTCCGCCCCCGCCGCATCGCCGTGCTCGGCGCCGGCAGCTGGGGCACCACGTTCGCGAAGATCCTCGCCGACGGCGGCTCCGACGTCGTGCTCTGGGCGCGACGGCCCGAGCTCGCCCGCGAGATCAACGAGGTCAAACGCAACAGCGACTACCTCGAGGGCATCAACCTCCCGCGCAACCTCCGTGCGACCAGCAGGCTCGGCGAAGCGATGAGCGGCGCGGAGCAGGTGTTCGTCTCCATCCCCAGCCAGACGCTCCGCTCCAACCTGGAGGCGATGATCCCGTTCCTCGGGCCGGAGACCGTCGTCGTCAGCCTCATGAAGGGCGTCGAGAAGGGCACCGGCCTGCGGATGAGCGAGGTCGTCGCGCAGGGCCTCCCGATCGAGCTGGAGCGGATCGCGGTGGCATCCGGCCCGAACCTGGCGCTGGAGATCGCGCGCGAGCAGCCGACGGCGGCCGTCGTGTCGTCGGCGAGCCTGGAGACGGCGCAGGCGGTCGCTGTCGCGGCGACCAACCGCTACTTCCGCAGCTTCGTCAACACCGATGTCATCGGGACCGAGTTCGGCGGTGTGCTGAAGAATCTGATCGCCGTGGCGATCGGCATCGTGGACGGCGTCGGCTACGGCGAGAACACGAAGGCGTCGATCATCACGCGCGGCCTGGTCGAGATGACCGACTTCGCCGTGGCGTACGGCGCGCAGCCCGAGACGCTGTCGGGTCTCGCCGGTCTCGGCGACCTCATCGCGACGTGCGAGTCGCCGCTGAGCAGGAACAACACGGCCGGCCGACTGCTCGGTCAGGGCTACGGCTTCCACGACGTCGTGAAGCAGATGAACCAGACGGCCGAGGGTCTCGCCTCGGTCGCGCCCATCCTGCACCTCGCCGAGGCGCGTGGCGTGGACATGCCGATCGTGCGTCAGGTGAGCCAAGTGCTCGCCGGTACGCTCGATCCAAAAGACATCGCACCGCATCTCACGACGGATTCGGACGAGCCGCAAGGCGAAAGGACTACGGATGACGGACAAGGTCGCGGTCGCACTTCTGTTTGGGGGTCGCTCAAGCGAGCATTCGATCAGCTGCGCGACGGCGGCAGGCGTCCTTGAGGCGATCGACCGCGACAGGTACGAGGTCATCCCGGTCGGGATCACGCGGGACGGCGCATTCACGCTGCAGCCGGACGACGCATCCCGCTTCGCGCTGAACCGGGAGAAGCTGCCGGAGGTCGAGGACAACGGCTCGCGCATCCTGTGGCCGGACAGCGTCGCGACCCGCGAGCTGTCGGTCGTCGACCGTGACGGCGTGCGCTCGTCGCTCGGCGAGGTGGACATCGTCTTCCCGATCCTGCACGGTCCGTGGGGCGAGGACGGCACGCTCCAGGGGATGCTGGAGCTCGTCGGGCTTCCGTACGTCGGCAGCGGCGTGCTCGCGAGCGCGCTGGGCATGGACAAGCACTTCACCAAGACCGTGCTGCAGCAGGCGGGCATCCCGGTGGCCCCGTGGGTCACGGTGAGCGCCTACGAGTGGAGCACCGGCGCGGATGCGGTGCGCGACGCAGCACGCGAGCTGGGCCTTCCCGCGTTCGTGAAGCCGGCCCGGGCGGGGTCCAGCGTCGGCGTGACGAAGGTCAAGGACTGGTCGGAGCTCGACGGGGCGATGGAGATCGCGCTGGCCGAGGACGACCGGGTGCTCATCGAGTCGATGGTCACGGGCCGCGAGGTCGAGATCGCCGTGCTCGGCGGACGGCCCGGCGAGCCGGCCCGGGCCTCGGTCGCGGGCGAGATCGTGGTCAGCGGCCGCGACTTCTACGACTTCGCGGCGAAGTACCTGGACGCGCCGGGCATCGATCTGGTGTGCCCGGCCGACCTCACGGACGCGCAGCTGGCGGAGATGCGCGAGCTCGCCATCCGCGGCTTCGACGCCATCGGCGGGGAGGGTCTCGCGCGCGTCGACTTCTTCCTGACGGCTGACGGCTTCGTCATCAACGAGATCAACACGATGCCGGGGTTCACCCCGATCTCGATGTTCCCGCGCTGCTGGCAGGAGTCCGGCGTGAACTATCCCGCTCTGATCGACGAGCTCATCCAGGTCGCCATCGCACGCGCCGCCTGACCCGGACTTTCGCTCACCGAGTCGTGACTCGGTGCCGGAATCCGGGTCGAGTGGCGACCAGATGTCGCACCGGGGCGGAGGTCAGGGACTCGGGGTCGGGCTCGCCGTCGGGTCCGTGTCGAGGGTCGACAGGCATTTCTGCGTCTGCTTCACCGACGAGACGGCGCTGGCGAACTCGGGCAGCACCGACGAGTCCGAGACGCCGGAGACGTGGTCGATGATGACCTCGGTCGCGGGGGTGCGGCCGAAGGTCTGGTAGACGATCGTCTTCGCGGCCGGGTCCGTCATGAGCACCCAGTCGACGCCGTTGACGGTGATGCACGGCTTGGTCGTCGGTCCGATCGGCGGGACGCCGCAGCGCAGGATCACGGCCGCCGGGTCGCCCCACGCGCCGGTCGCCTGCGCATCCGTCTCCCGCTTCGCCTTGTCGGCGACGGAGTCGGGAAGGCGCACGCTGATCTCAGCGCAGCCGGGGGCGTTGCTGTTCGCGGCGGGGTCGAGGGAGACGGTGGGCGCACAGCCGGCGAGGAGCAGGGCGGCGCCCGCGAGCAGGACGGCAGGAAGGGCGCGGCGACGGGACATCATCGGATTCAGGCTACCGTTTCAGATCATGGGAATCTCTGGGAGCGACGCGGCCGGCACCACCATCGGGGAGGCGTCGGAGCGGGAGGCGCTCAGGCGCATCTTCCCGCGGCTCCCGGAGTCCGACGCCACGCTCGTGGGTCCGGGCGACGATGCGGCGGTGCTCGCCGCCCCGGACGGGCGCTTCGTGGTGACCACCGACATGATGGTGCACGGCCCGGACTTCCGGCTGGCATGGTCGGGACCGGAGGACCTCGGCTGGAAGGCCGCCGCGACGAACCTGTCGGACATCGCCGCGATGGGCGCCGTCCCGACCGCCCTCGTCGTCGCCATCGCCGCGCCGCCGGAGACGCCGGTCGCCTGGCTGGAGGGCGTGGCCGACGGCTTCCGGCTGGCCTGCACGGAGCTGGCTCCGGGATGCGGCGTCGTCGGCGGCGACCTGTCGGTGTCGGCCACCCTGACGTTCGCGGTGACGGCCTTCGGCGACCTGGGCGGCCGTCGTCCGGTGCTGCGCAGCGGGGCGCGCCCCGGCGACGTCGTGGCGGTGTCCGGTGCCCTGGGGAGGGCCGCCGCCGGGCTGCACGCGCTGTTCACGGAGGCGGTGGATGCGGCGGGAGAGCCGGACGCGTCCCGTCTCGCGGCCGTCGTGGCCGCCCATCCCGACACCGTCTCGGCCCAGCTGCGTCCGCGTCCGCCGATCGGCGACGGCCCGCTCGCGGCAGACGCGGGCGCCACCGCGATGCTCGATCTGAGCGACGGGCTCGCGCTCGACGCGCGCCGGGTCGCGGAGGCGAGCGGCGTCGCGATCGACCTGGATCCGGCCGCTCTCGGCCCGGACCTCCGCACAGCGCTCACCGGGGGAGAGGACCACGGCCTGCTGGCCACCTTCCCGCCCGGGACGCGCCTCCCCGGCGGGTTCCGCACCATCGGCGCCGTCCACGAAGGCCGGGGCCTCCGCGTCGGCGGCCGCCCCTTCGACGAGCGTGGCGGCTGGGACCCCTACCTCGAATGGGACGGCCGCCGCGGCTGACCCCCCTCCGCCCCGCGCCCCCCCGCCTCTCGCCCCCACCGTCGAGTCCGCACAAATTGCACACGAACACCCCCGTGAGCGTGCAATTTGTGCGGACTCGACGGTGGGGGATCAGGGGCGGTCGGGGGTGAGCCAGTGGATGGCGGTCTCGCCGTAGGATTTGCGGCGCATGAGTGCGAGACCGGCGGGGAGGCTGGGGTCCGGCGTGCGGGTGCTCCGCTCGACGCAGACCTCGGCGTCGTCGGCGAGGAGCGGCTCCAGCGCGGTCAGCACCGCGAGCAGCTCCGCGTCGGGCACGTCGTACGGCGGGTCGATGAACACGACGTCGAACGGTCCGCGGGCGGCACCGAGATACGCCTGCACGGCCGACGTCCGCACGTCGATCGCGGGAACAGGCACCCGCGCCGCGCGCGCCGCCGAGACGACCGCGGCCGCATTGCGCTTGCCTACCTGCGCGGCCGCCGCCGCCCTCTCGACGAGCACGACGGAGGCGGCGCCGCGGCTGGCAGCCTCGAGCCCGAGGGCGCCCGATCCCGCGTAGAGGTCGAGGACGCGGGCTCCGTGCAGCGCATCGCGCGCGTCCAGCGCCGAGAAGATCGCCTCGCGCACCCGGTCGCTGGTGGGGCGGGTGCCGCTCTTCGGCACCTGGAGGCTGAGCGAGCCGGCGAATCCGGAGACGATGCGGGTCATGGCCCCCCGAGCCTAGCGTCGGCACCCGGAGTGCCGCCAAGATATGGGCATGGAGGAACGCCTGGAGCAGGCAGAGCTCGACGCGCTGTGGCTTCCCGGCGACCCGATCGCCTCCGCAGAACGGCTGGCCGCTGCTGCCGCCGAACGGGACCGGTCGGAGGTCGTCCGGGCCGAGCTCGAGACCCAGCGTGCCCGCGCGCTCGGGCTGCAGGGCCGCTTCGACGAGGCGGAGGCGCTCCTCGAGTCGCTGGAGCCGGCGGGAGGGGTGCTGGAAGTGCGGGTGCTGCTCGAGCGCGGCCGGCTCCGGACCGCCTCCGGCCGATCGGATGATGCGGTTCCCGTTCTGGAGGCCGCGCTCCGAGCCGCCCGCCGCGACGGCGATCTCTCGCTCGGGGTCGAGTCGGCGCTCGTGCTCGCCGACGCCGACCGCCCGCGGGCGCTGCAGTGGATCGAGGAGGGTCTCTCCGACCTCGCGGCGACCGGCGACCCGCGCACCCTGCGCTGGGGTACTGTGCTGTACGACCTGCGCGGCTGGGTGCTTCTGCGCGACGGCGACGCGGATGCCGCGCTCGCCTCGTTCGAGGACGCGGTGGAGTACGCGGAGGCGTACGGCACCCTCGATCAGCAGTTCGCCGCGCACTGGGCCGTCGGACGCTGCCTCCGCGAGCTCGGCCGGACGTCCGAGGCGCGCGAGATCCAGCGGCGCCTGGCGTCGGAGCGTCCGGACGAGCCGGCGGTACAGGCCGAGCTGGAGGCGCTGTCGAGCGCACCGGACGAGACGTGACCGCACGACCGGTGATCCCGGCGGTGGAATGCCGGAGGGGAAGAATACGATCGAGTCATGACCTCCGCCCCCGCCCCGGCCGGCTCCGGGCCTGCTGACGCCGGCACCGTCGGTCTCGACACCCGGCTGAGCGGCGTGCTCGGGGGACGCACAGCGTCCGCGTTCGAGAAGGCGTTCGGGATGCGCACGGTGGCCGACCTGCTGAGCCACTTCCCGCGGCGGTACGCCAAGCGGGGTGAGCTGACGGCACTGGCGAACCTGCCGCTCGACGAGAACGTGACGATCATCGCCGAGGTGCTGCGGGTGCAGGAGCGCCCGATGCGGGCCAGGCGCGGCAGCATCCTCGAGGTGAAGATCTCCGACGGCGAGGGCATCCTGACCCTCACCTTCTTCAATCAGGCATGGCGCTCGCGCGAGCTCCTTCCCGGCGTCCGCGGTATCTTCGCGGGCAAGGTGTCGGCGTACCGCGGCGCCCTGCAGCTCGCGCATCCCGACTACGAGCTGTTCGAGCCGGATGCGGAGAACGCGGTGATCCCCGGCAGCGCTGCCGCGAAGGAGTGGGCGCAGACGCCCATCCCGATCTACCCGGCGACGGGCACGGTGGCCAGCTGGCAGGTGCAGAAGGCCGTCGGGCTCGCCCTGGACGCGCTCGGGCCTGTGGACGATCCGGTGCCCGACCGCGTCGTCGTGGAGCGCGGGCTGGTGCCGTACCGCGATGCGCTTGAGGGGATCCACCGGCCGCAGAAGGATGCGCAGTGGCAGCGGGCGCGCGACACGCTGCGATTCCAGGAGGCGTTCGTCCTCCAGGCGGCGCTGCTGCAGCAGCGTGCCGCGTCCCGGCAGGTCGCGGCCACGCCGCGCGCGGCCGTGCCCGGAGGGCTGCTCGAACGATTCGATGCCGCCCTGCCCTTCTCGCTCACCGGCGACCAGGATGTGGTGGGCGGCGAGATCGCGCGCGACCTGGCCGGAACCGCGGCGATGCACCGTCTGGTGCAGGGCGAGGTCGGCTCCGGCAAGACGCTCGTGGCGCTGCGCGCCATGCTCGCCGTCGCCGATTCCGGCGGGCAGTCGGCCCTGCTCGCGCCGACGGAGGTGCTCGCCGCGCAGCACCTGCGGTCCATCGCAGCGATGCTCGGCCCCGATCTCTCGGCGCAGCTCATGCCGACCCTCCTCACCGGCCAGCTCTCGGCCGCAGAGCGGAAGCGCGCACTCCTGCGGACCGTGTCCGGGCAGGCCCGCATCGTCGTCGGGACGCACGCCCTCCTCGGCGACGCGGTCACCTTCTTCGATCTGGGGCTGGTGGTGGTCGACGAGCAGCACCGCTTCGGCGTCGAGCAGCGGGAGGCGCTTCGCGCGAAGGGCGGCACTCCGCCGCACGTGCTGGTGCTGACCGCGACGCCCATCCCGCGCACGGTCGCGATGACCGTGTTCGGCGACCTGGACGTGTCGACGATCGCGCAGCTGCCCGCGGGGCGGCAGGGCATCGAGAGCTTCGTCGTGCCGCTCGCCGACCGCCCCGGATGGGAGCGCCGGATCTGGGAGCGCGCATCGGAGGAGATCGCGAAGGGCCGCCAGGTGTTCGTGGTGTGCCCGGCGATCTCGGGCAAGGATGCGGAGGACGACGGCGAGGAGCCGGAGCCCGACGAGCCGGATGCCGACGGGGCTCCGCCGCGGCCGATCGCGAATGTGGAGGCAGTCGCCGCGCAGGTGCGCGCCGACCCGCTGTTCGCGGGCTCGCGGATCGGCGTGCTGCACGGCCGCCTGCCGTCGGACGAGAAGGACGAGGTCATGCGCGCGTTCGCGGCGGGCGCCATCGACCTGCTGATCGCGACGACAGTGATCGAGGTCGGGGTGAACGTGCCGAACGCCTCGGCGATGGTGGTGCTGGATGCGGACCGGTTCGGTGTGTCGCAGCTGCACCAGCTGCGCGGCCGTGTCGGGCGCGGCGAGATCCCCGGCCTCTGCCTCCTCGTCACGGCGGCGGAGCAGGGCACCCTCGCCCGGGAGCGGGTCGACGCCGTCGCGGCGACGCTGGACGGGTTCGAGCTGGCCACCATCGACCTCGAGCTGCGCCGCGAAGGCGATGTGCTCGGGAGCCGTCAGTCGGGCGGTCGATCGTCTCTCCGGCTGCTGCGCGTCGCGACCGACGGCGAGCTGATCGCTGAGGCGAGGGTCGCCGCGGAGGAGACCCTCGAGGAGGATCCGCCGCTCGCCGAGCATCCCGCGCTGGCCGCGGCGCTGGCCCGCAGGCTCGACGAGAGCGAGCGGGCGTTCCTCGGCAAGTCCTGAGCCGCCCGGACGAAACCCGTTGGTAACGGATTCACAACGAAATGCCGGGAACCGCGGGATAGTCTGGGGGTCTATGAACAGGATCGCCGTTGTCCCTGGATCGTTCGACCCGGTCACCCTCGGGCACCTCGATGTGATCGAGCGTGCCGCCGGTCTGTGGGACGAGGTCCACGTCGTGGTGGTCCACAACCCGGACAAGTCGGCCCTGCTGCCCATCGCGCAGCGCGTGGCCCTGCTGGAGCGATCGATCGAGGATGCCGGCATCGTCGGGAACATCGTCATCGCCTCCTGGTCGGTCGGGCTGCTCGTCGACTACTGCACCGACGTCGGCGCCCACGTGCTGGTGAAGGGCATCCGGTCGTCGGTCGACGTCGCCTACGAGACGCCCATGGCGATCGTGAACCGCCACCTGGCCGAGGTCGAGACCGTCTTCCTGCTGCCGAACCCGGCCAACGCCCACGTCTCCAGCTCTCTGGTGCGTCAGGTGTCGGCTCTGGGCGGTGACGTGAGCCCGTACGTGCCGCCGGCCGTGCACGAGTACCTCCAAGAGACCTAGCCGGGGGAGTCATGAACAGTTACGCGACGCGCCAGCCCACCGAGTCCTCCGTCGCACCCGAGGAGGACGCGGGCACAGCTCCTCTCATGGACCTCGACGAGCTGCGGCGCGCCGCGGAGCAGATCACCGCCAACGTGGAGTCGGTGATCGACGGGAAGCACGAGGCGGTGCAGACCGCTCTGGTGGTCCTGCTGGCCGAGGGGCACCTGCTCATCGAGGATGTGCCCGGCGTCGGGAAGACCATGCTGGCGAAGTCGCTGGCCAAGTCGGTCGACTGCACCGTCAGCCGCATCCAGTTCACCCCGGATCTGCTGCCGAGCGATGTGACCGGTGTGTCGGTCTACAACCAGGCCGAGCGCCGGTTCGAGTTCAAGCCGGGTGCGATCTTCGCGAACATCGTGATCGGCGACGAGATCAACCGCGCGAGCCCGAAGACGCAGTCCGCACTGCTGGAGTGCATGGAGGAGCGCCAGGTCACCGTCGACGGCTCCACCTATCCGCTCGCGGCGCCCTTCATCGTGGTCGCGACGCAGAACCCGGTCGAGATGGAGGGCACCTACGCGCTGCCGGAGGCGCAGCGGGACCGGTTCATGGCACGCATCGCGATGGGCTACCCGGACGAGGACTCCGAACTCGCCATGCTGACGACGCGCGACACCTCCAGCCCGCTGTCGCGCATCCGGCCGGTGGTCACGTCGGACGAACTGCGCGCGATGATGGTGACCGCCCGCGCCGTGTTCGCCTCGACGCCGGTCAAGCAGTACGCCGTCGACCTGGTGCGAGCGACGCGCGAGGACCGCGACCTGCGGCTCGGCGCGAGCCCGCGGGCCACCCTCCAGCTCATCCGCGCGGCGAAGGCGATGGCGGCGCTCGCCGGCCGCGACTTCGTCCTCCCCGATGACGTGGACGCGCTGGCCGTTCCGGTGCTCGGCCACCGGCTGCTGCCGACCAGCCGGGCGCTCGGGCACCACCACGAGAGCGCGCCCGTGATCGCGGACATCGTCCGCCGGATCGTCGCGTCGACACCGGTGCCCGTCGGCTCCGGCGGGGCCGCGGCGCCGGGCGCGACGGGTCGCTGACATGCCGCAGGGCGGCCGTTCCTCCTCTCCGCTGAAGCGGCCGCGTCCGACCGCCCGCGGCTGGACCCTCGGCGCCGTCGGGGTGGTGGCGCTCGTCGCCTCCGCCCTCTTCGGGCGGACGGACGTGCTCTTCGTCGGCGTCTTCCTGACCGTGCTCCCGCTGGCCGCGATGATCTCCGTCACCGTCGACCGGCCCCGGCTGACCGTCACCCGCAGCTTCCATCCGGATGTGGTGGCGGTGGGGGAGAAGGCCACCATCGTCACGACGGCGCGCAACCAGGCGCCGCGCCCGAGCCCCGCCGCGCACTGGCGGGAGTCCGCTCCGGCCGCGGTGGGCGTGCAGGGCTCGGCGCCCTTCCCGCGGCTCGAAGGCCATCAGGCCGACAGTCGCCTCGGGCGGGACACCGTCGTGCTCCGCCAGGACGTCGTCCCGGAGCGCCGGGGCGCGCATCCCGTCGGGCCGCTGGTGGTGAGCCGCGCCGACCCGTTCGGGATCGCCTACGCCGAGTACGCGATCGGACAGCCTCGTCAGCTGCTGGTCACCCCGCGCGTCGTCCCGCTCTCCCGCGGCGAGCTGGATGTCGCCCACAGCGAGGGAACGGAGCACGAGCTCCTGCGCCACAGCATCCCGAGCGCCGACGAGCTCATCGCGCGGGAGTACCGGCCGGGCGACCCGCTGCGTCGCGTGCACTGGAGGGCCACCGCGCGGCACGATCAGCTGATGGTGCGCCAGGAGGAGCAGCGGAGCAACCCGGAGGCGTGGATGCTGATGGACACCCGCCCCCTGCCGCCGCACACCCCGGAGGCGGCCGACGAGTTCGAGACCCTCGTCGACCTGGTCGCCTCGATCGGCGTGCACCTGCTGGACGAAGGATTCGCGGTGAGCGTCGTCGAGACCGGCGAGCGTCAGCTGTCCGGTCGCAGCGGCGCGGGCCGCACCGGGACGATGGGGGCGACGACGGCGACGTACGACGTCGGCAGCGCCGACCGCATGCTCCTGGCCGACCTCGCGGCGGTCGAGACCAGTGTCGCGTCCCGCGACGACGCGGTCGCCGAGCTCGGTGCCGGCCTGCGCCGCGCCGGACGGCCCGTCCCGGTGTTCGCCGTGCTGGCCGGGTCGCCGCCGGCGGAGCTGGGTGCTCTCGCGGCCCTGCGGTCCATGGGCGATCCGGCGGTGGCGTTCGTGGGTGCGACCCTGCCGCAGGAGACGGCGGAGGTGCTCGCCGACGCCGGCTGGCTCTGCGTGACCTTCGCCGCGGGGGACGACCCCGCCGAGTGCTGGCAGCGCGCCCTCCGGCGGCAGCGTGCGGGGGCGGTGGCGCGTGGCGACTGAGTCCGTGGCGTTCCCCGTCTCTCGCGTCGGCGTGCGGCGCCGGGTCGGCTACTGGCGCATCACCGGCGCACTCGTGCTGCAGGTGGTGGCGCTGAGCTACGCGCTCTCCGGGCTCATCCAGGGCGTCGGCTGGTGGTTCGCCCTGGTGGCGACCGCCTCCGCAGTGCTCGTCACCGGTGCCGGACTCCGCAGCCTCGGCATCCCGAAGGGCGTCGTGCCCGTGCTGCTGCTCGTGGAGTCGGCGGCGATCATGACCGTGGCGTTCGGCCGGGGGAGCGGGCTGCTCGGGGTCATCCCCACCCCGACGACGGTCACGAACTGGATGCAGTACCTCCAGCAGGCGATGCTCTCGATCTACCAGCAGGGAACACCGGCGGAGGCACTGCCCGAGTTCCTGTTCCTCGTCGTGGGCGGCGGGTGCCTGCTCGCGCTCATCCTCGACACCCTCGCCGTGGCGGTCCGCACGCCCGCTTTCGCGGCGATCGGCATCGCGGCGGTGCTCGTCGTGCCGGGCGCGCTGCTCGGCGACGGTCTCGACCCGATCGCGCTGGCCGCGTCGGCGGCCGCCTACCTGTGGCTGCTGCGCTGCGACGTGCGCAGCCGCCGCCCGGGCACACCGCGCCCCGGTGCAGCGCTCTCGGTCGGCGCGTCCGCGGTGACGATCGCGGTCGTGCTCGCCGGCACGGCCCCCGGCTTCGACCAGGGCGGCGCGACCTCCTTCACCGCAGGGGGAATCTCGATCGGCGGCACCGTCACGCCGCTGGTCGACCTCGGCAAGGACCTCCGCCGACCCGCGGCGGTGCGCGCCCTCACGTACACGACAAGCGCGGCCACCGGCCAGTACCTCAAGCTCGCCTCGCTCGACCAGTTCACCGGCTCGGTGTGGAAGCACCGGGAGCGCGACACCAACCGCCTGAGCGATGGCGCCAAGATCGGCCCGGTCGCCGGGCTCTCGGACACCGTCAAGACGACGAAGATCACCACGACGGTCGCCATCGACAACATGACGAGCCGCTGGCTTCCCGCCCCGGCGCCCGTCCAGTCGGTGAAGGGCCTGAGCGGCACCTGGTCGTGGGACCCGGACGACCTGACGATCGGCGGCATCAACTCCACGACGCAAGGGCAGAAGTACACCGCGACCTCCCTGGTGCTGCAGCCGACGGTCGACCAGCTGAAGGCCGCGGGCGGGTTCGTTCCGGTCGAGGTTCAGCGCGACCTCTTCCTGCCGCCCAATCTGCCGTCGATCATCGAGGACACGGCGCTCACCGCGACGAAGGATGCCATCTCCGAGTACGACAAGGCGGTCGCCCTGCAGGACTACTTCCGAGACAACGGCTTCGTCTACTCCACGCAGACCCCGCTCAAGCAGGGATACGACGGGGACGGCGCACGGGTGATCGCGAGGTTCCTCGAGGTGAAGAGCGGGTACTGCGTGCACTTCGCGTCCGCGATGGCGCTGATGGCCCGCACCCTCGGCATCCCGTCGCGGGTGGCGGAGGGTTATCTGCCGGGTGCGACCAGCGGGGGGACGGCGACCAACCCCGGCGAGTACACGGTGACGAGCGACGACCTGCACGCGTGGCCCGAGCTCTACTTCGCCGGTGTGGGCTGGGTGTCGTTCGAGCCGACCGTCGGCCGCGGCACGGTCCCCGACTACACCCGCCCGCAGACCGACCCGGCCGCGGCGCCGCCGAGCTCGGCCGCCACCTCCAGCTCCGCACCGCGCGCACTCGTGCCGACCGACCCCGCCAACCCGGCCGGGTCGGCCACGTTCACGCCGTCGTCGGGCGCGCAGCCGCTCGCGACCGGCATCGGGGTGGCTCTCCTCGTCATCGTCGTGCTGCTCGTCCCGGCGGTCTGGCGCAGGATGCGGCGGCGCAGACGGCTGCGTGAGCTGACCGACGAGTGGGGAGGAGCATCCATCGTCTGGGACGAGCTGCGCGACACCGTGCGCGACCTGGGCTGGACCGCCCCGCCGACCGAGACCCCCCGCGTCTTCGCCGGGCGGGTCGCCGCGGCGGTGGCCGGGACGCCGGCGGAGGACGCGGTGCTCCGGCTGCTCGGCGAACTCGAACGCGACGCCTACGGTCCGCCGACCCGCCGCTGGGCGGGCGGCCTCTCGGACGATCTCGAGACCGTCCTGTCGGCCCTGGAGGCGCAGGCCGGCCCCGTGCTGCGGACGAAAGCGCTGCTCATTCCTGTGTCCTTGCTGCCAGCGGGCTGGCCTTCCGCCGTCCGTCCCCGTGGAGCGGCGTAAAATAGTCGCTCGTGACCACCAAGAACTCGCCGTACACCGTCAATGTGTACGACCTCATCCGCCGCCCGGGCACGATGCGCGAACAGCGCATCTCCATTCCTGTGTCGGAGAAACTCGGCGAGGGCCTGATCGGCGTCCCGGAGGGCGAGACCATCGATCTCGACCTCCGTCTGGAGTCGATGCACGAGGGAATCCTCGCGACCGGAGACGCCCAGACGACCGCCGTCGGCGTGTGCGGCCGCTGCCTGATCGACATCGAGCAGACCGTCCAAGTCGATTTCCAAGAACTTTTCGCGTATTCTTCTGACGAAGCTTTCGATCATGAGGTTCACGACGACCACGTGGATCTTGAACCTCTGATCAGGGATGCGGTAGTGCTGGCACTGCCGTTCCAGCCGGTGTGCCGGCCGGACTGCCCAGGTCTCGACCCCGAGACCGGGGAGAGGCTGGCGGATGTACCGGACCGCGAGCCGTCGCAGATCGTCGATCCGCGCTGGTCTGCGCTTGCGGCCTTCCAGGCTTCCGACACCGATGAACCCCGACCGAACACAGAGAAGAGATAGTCATGGCCGTCCCGAAGCGGAAGCAGTCGCGCGCCAACACCCACGCCCGTCGTTCGCAGTGGAAGGCTGAGGTCCCCACGCTCGTCAAGACGATCGAGAACGGCAAGGTCACCTACAGCCTGCCGCACCGCGCGAAGGTCGTCGAGGACTCTGCGGGCACCGCCCTCTTCCTCGAGTACAAGGGCCGCAAGGTCGCCGACGTCTGATCGTCGCTGACGATCGGTGAACACGGTGGTCGGAGAGAACACTGACCGCACAGCACTTCTCGAGAAGCTCGGGGTCGTCATCGACCCCGAGCTTCTCGAGCTTGCGCTGACCCACCGCTCGTACGCGTACGAGCACGGGGGCATCCCCAACAACGAGCGCCTCGAGTTCCTCGGCGACTCGATCCTCGGGCAGGCCGTCACGGTCAAGCTGTTCCGGGAGAACCCGGACCTCGACGAGGGCGAGCTCGCCAAGCGTCGCGCCAGTCTCGTGAGCTCGGTCGCCCTGGCCGAGGTCGCACGCGGCATCGGACTGGGGGAGTACCTCCGGCTGGGCCGCGGCGAGAACCAGAGCGGCGGCCGCGAGAAGGCGTCCATCCTCGCGGACACGGTCGAGGCGCTCATCGGAGCGACGTACCTGGACGCGGGAGGCGATGCCGCGACCGCACTCGTCCTGCGGTTGGTCGAGCCGCTGCTCGACGACCCGGACCGTTTCGGCGCGGCCATGGATCCGAAGACCAGCCTGCAGGAGGTCGCGGCCCACCGCGGCGCGGGCCTTCCCGTCTACACGGTGACGAACACCGGCCCGGACCACTCCAAGATCTTCCACGCCACGGTCGAGGTGGGCGGGCTCGTCACCGCCACGGGCGAAGGGACGAGCAAGAAACAGGCCGAGATGGCCGCGGCGCTGAGCGCCTGGACGGAACTGACGAGACGACGTGCCCGAGCTTCCCGAGGTTGAGGTCGTCCGCGCGGGCCTGGCGCCCGCGGTCACCGGCGCGACCATCCTCGGGGTCGAGGTCTTCGAGCCGCGATCGCTGAAGCGGCACGACCCCGTCGCCGGCGCGTTCGAGGCGCTCCTGACCGGCCGGGTCATGGAGCAGCCGGTGCGCCGGGGCAAGTTCCTGTGGATCCCGCTGGCCGGCGATCCGCGACGCGCCATCGTGGCCCACCTGGGAATGAGCGGCCAGATCCTCCTGCGGGAGCCCGGAACCGAGGAAGCGGGGCTGCTGCGCATCCGTCTGCACATCGAGCATCCCGTGCACGGCGAGCTCTTGGTCGATTTCGTCGACCAGCGGATCTTCGGCTCCATGGCGGTGGACGCGCTCGTCCCCACCGCGGACGGCGCGCCGGGCGGCCGGGGCACCGACGAGCCGCTCGTGCCGACCCAGGTGACCCACATCGCCCGCGACCCGCTCGATCCCGCCTTCGACGACGCCGGCTTCGCCGCGGCGCTCTCCCGCAAGAACACGGGCATCAAGCGCGCCCTGCTCGATCAGACGCTGGTCAGCGGCATCGGCAACATCTACGCCGACGAGGCGCTCTGGGCCGCGCGCATCCACTACGCCCAGCCGGCGAACTCGCTCAGCCGGGCGAAGGTGCGCAGCCTGCTCGCGGAGGTGCGCCACGTGCTCGACAGGGCCCTCGCCGAGGGCGGGACCAGTTTCGACGCGCAGTACGTCAACGTGAACGGCGCCTCGGGGTACTTCGCGCACAGCCTCAACGCCTACGGACGCCAGGGCCGGCCGTGCCCGCGCTGCGGCACGCTGATCGTGCGCGAGCAGTTCATGAACCGCGGGTCGCACTTCTGCCCGCATTGCCAGAGGCTGCGACGGGCCCGCCCCCTGCCTGCCGCGAGCTGACCGCCGGAACCTCCGCTCCGATCCCTTCGTCGTTGCGGAAACGGAGGAGTCGCGTCGCCCGTTCGCCCGCGATCGCCTCCGTTCACAGCCGACACGCCGGTGCGCAGCCACGAACTCCTCCCTTTCGCCGGCGCGGCCTCCGCTCGCGGCGGGCTGCCGATCAGCCGACGGTCTTCTGCCAGTGGCCGGTGAGCGCGTGCGGCCGGAAGCCGAAGGCGCGGTTGATCGCGAGCATCGGGTCGTTCTCGTCGGCGTTCCAGGTGAGGATGCGCCGGATGTGCGGTGCGAGGCGGCCCAGCTCCTGGATGTTCCGGAGCTTCACCGCGGTGCCCAGCCGGTGGCCGCGGTGCGCGCGCGCCACGAGGGTGTCGTACTGCTCGGCCTTCGTCCCGTCGGCGGGGACGGCCAGCTCGGTGTACGCCGCGATCTCGCCGGTCGCCTCGTGGACCGCCGCCGTGACGAGCAGCGGCTCGCCCCGGGCGACGAGCGTCCGCTCCTGCGAGCGCACCCGCTCCCCGTCCCAGTCCTCCGGGTCGACGGCGATGCCGCCCTGCGGGATGTCGGTCGACATCCGCGCCTTCATCGCGGCGAACCGCTCCAGCAGATCGTTCGGGGCGGCGCCCCACCACGACACCAGGCGGAAGCCGCCGGGCGTCATGGTCAGGCCGGCCTCGCGCTCCGGCGGGAGCGGCAGGTGCAGCTCGCTCGACCGCTCGATCTGACCCAGCCGGTAGCCGTGCCGCAGCGCGAAGCGCACATCCCGGGATGACGCGGGCAGCCCGGCGGTGCCCGCTGGGGCCCGCACCAGACGGTCGGCGCCCTCCAGCGTCCGGACGGGGTGCTCGGTGTACGCCGAGACGACGCGCCGTCCGCCGTCGGCCGCGAGCTCCTCGCCTTTCGCGAGCAGCGCCGCTCCGATGCCGCGCCCGCGGAGCGCCGGAACGACATCCACCAGCAGCGACACCGTCTCGGAGTCCTCGTCGAGCGGGAAGATCGCCTCCACCCGGCCGACGATCGTGCCCTCCTCGATCGCGACGAAGACGATCCGCTCGACGTAGTCCTGCTCGCGATGCGCCGCGAGTGCCTGATCGGCCGTCTCGACGAAGTCGTCGTCGCCCCACAGATCGACGACGATGCCGTTGAGGACGCCGACCATCTCCTCGAAGGCGGCGGAGTTGGGGGTGCCGAGCGCGTCGGGGATGTCCAGCCGGGTCACACGCATGCGGTCGGGCACCTCCTCGAGCCGTTCGACGGCGAAGGATCAGCCTACCCAGGCGCGCGGCACAGTGTGAAGAGTCGCGCTCGGTTTGGTTTCGATCGTGTAAATCTGCGTTCCGATCGTGGTTGCAAAACGTTGCAATCCATGTATTCTCAGCACACATATTCGTGGCACGAACCGGCGAAAACGGCGAGTTCGTGACGGATTAACGTCGAGAGGCAGAAGATGCTACGGAAGAAAGTCACCATCGGTGCGGCTGTTGCAGCGTCAGTCGCACTGTTCCTCGCGGGATGTGCGAACCAGCCGTCCACGGGAGGATCCAGCGACGGGAACTCGTCGAAGGTCGACATCCCGGCGATCACGTCGGTCGATGTCCCCAAGGACGCGGTGCTCCCCGCGGGCGACGGAAAGGCCACCTGTCCTGCTGGCCTGACCATCGGCTACGTGGGTGCGGAGACGGGCCCGAACGCCCAGCTCGGTATCAACATCTACAACGGCATCCAGCTGGCCATCGACCAGCACAACGAAGCCAACAAGGGATGCCAGGTCGGCTTCAAGAAGTTCGACACGGAGGGCGACCCGAACAAGGCAACCGGCCCGGTCACGCAGGCCGTGAACGAGACCGACATCGTCGGCGTCGTCGGCCTCCCGTTCTCGGGTGAGTCGAAGGCCACCGGCAACATCTTCGAGCAGCAGGGCCTCGTCCACATCACGCCGTCGGCCACCAACCCGGGTCTGACGCAGAACGGATGGAAGACCTTCTTCCGCGGCCTCGGCAACGACGCCGTGCAGGGTCCGGCGGCCGCCAAGTTCCTGACGGACAAGCTGGAGGCCAAGAAGGTCTACCTGGTCCAGGACGACTCCGACTACGGCATCGGCCTCGGCACCCAGACCTCGAAGGCTCTCGGCGACGCGCTCGTCGGAACCGACAAGGTGACCACCGGCCAGAAGGACTTCTCCGCGGTGATCTCCAAGATCATCAACGCGAAGCCCGACGCGGTCTACTACGCGGGTTACTACGCCGAGGGCGCCCCGTTCGACCAGCAGCTGGTCAACAAGGGCTACAAGGGCACGTTCGTCGGCCCGGACGGCGTGAAGGACGACCAGTTCATCAAGCTGGCCGGCGACGCGTCCGGCAACGCGTACTTCACCTGCCCCTGCATCCCGGGTGAGCTGATCCCCGACTTCGAGTCCGCCTACAAGAAGCTCGCCAGCGCCGAGCCTGGCACGTACTCGATCGAGGGCTACGACGCCGCCACCGTCCTCCTCTCCGGTATCGACAAGGGCAAGACGACCCGCGCCGACCTGCTGGCCTGGGTCAAGGACTACGACGCCGACGGTCTGAGCAAGCACTACAAGTGGGACTCCACCGGTGAGCTCCAGGCCCCGGCCGTCTACGGCTACAAGGTCGAGAACGGCAAGATCGTGCCGATCGGCACCATCGGCTGAGGCGACACCTGAAGGGTGCCGCGGGACACGACGGCCCGCGGCACCCTCGTTTTTCGACTACGCTCGCTTTGCTTGTCGGATCGACGGAGATCCGGCTCTGAACCCTGGATGCTCGAATGCTCGAAACCCTCCTCCTTCATCCCGCCCTCGACAGCTCCTGGATCAATTTCGACGTCAACGCGCTGGTCCAGAACTTCTGGAGTGCGACGTTCGACGGCCTCACCTTCGGCGCGGTCTACGGCCTCATCGCCGTCGGGTACACGCTGGTCTACGGTGTGCTGAACCTGATCAACTTCGCCCACTCCGAGGTCTTCATCGTCGGCGCGTACGGCGTCGTGATCACCCTCACCTCGCTGGGCTTCGGGCCCAGCGCCCCCAATCTCAGTCCCGGCGCCATCATCGGCGATCTGATACTGGCGCTCCTCGTCGGTGTCGTCGCATCGGCGATCACCGCCTGGGTCCTGGAACGCGTCGCGTACCGGCCGCTGCGAAGGCGGAACGCGCCACGCCTCGTGTTCCTCATCACGGCGATCGGCGCCTCGTTCACCATCCAGTACCTGATCTTCCTGATCCGGGGCGCGAACGCGGAGCCGGCGGTGACGATGTTCATCCCGCAGCCGATCTTCGACGTGTTCGGCACCATCGTGAACAGCCAGCAGCTCATCATCGTGATCGCCTCGGTCATCCTGATGGTGGCGACGGACTGGTTCATCCGCAAGACCCGCACCGGCCGCGGTATCCGCGCCGTCGCACAGGACCCGGACACAGCAACCCTGATGGGTGTGAACAAGGAGCGGATCATCCAGATCACGTTCATCACCGGCGGCATCCTCGCCGGTGCTGCCGCCCTGTTCTACGTCATGCTCGTGCCCTCCGGCGTCATCTACAACGGCGGATTCGTGCTCGGCGTCAAGGCGTTCGCAGCGGCCGTCCTCGGCGGCATCGGCAACGTCCGCGGCGCTCTGCTCGGCGGTCTGCTGCTCGGCGTCATCGGCAACTACGGCCAGATCCTCCTCGGTGACTCGCAGTGGACGGACGTCGTGGCCTTCGTGGTCCTCGTCCTCGTGCTGCTGGTCAAGCCGAGCGGCATCCTCGGCACCTCGCTCGGAAGGAGCCGCGCATGAGCATGACAGAAGGACCCAGGGTCCTCCCCGACGGCCGCGAGGAGCAGGCGGTCGACGCCCTCGAAGCGGCCCGGGGCAAGCGCAGCACCGGACCGTTCGCGAAGCTCCGCGACCGCTGGAACAACCTGCCCCGTCCCGTGCAGTGGGCGTGGCTGCTGATCGTGGTCGTCATCGCATACGCGCTGCCGTACCTGAACTTCTTCCCGCTCACCACGGCGCCGGGAAACGACTGGGCGCTGGCCTGCTTCTCGATGGCGGTCTACGCCCTCATCGCGATCGGCCTGAACGTCGTGGTCGGCTACGCAGGCCTGCTCGACCTCGGCTACGTGGCGTTCTTCGCCGTCGGGTCGTACACGGCGGCCATGCTGACCAGCCCCGATTCGCCGTTCGTCAAGATCCCCTACCTGTGGACGATCCCGGTCGCCATCGCGGTGACGATGACGTTCGGCATCATCCTGGGCGTCCCGACGCTCCGCCTCCGCGGCGACTACCTGGCGATCGTGACGCTCGGCTTCGGTGAGATCGTGCGCATCCTCGCCACGATCATCCCGGCCATGAAGGGACAGGTCGGCTTCCAGAACGTCGGCCACCCGCCGGGGGAGAACGCCGACGGCATCCCGATCTTCTCCAACTCCAACGGCGTCCCGTGGTATTGGCTGACGATCACCGTCATCATCGTCATCCTGCTGCTGGTCGGCAACCTGGAGCGCAGCCGCGTCGGCCGCGCCTGGGTCGCGATCCGCGAGGACGAGGACGCGGCGGAGATCATGGGCGTCCCGACCTTCAAGTACAAGGTGTGGGCGTTCGCGATCGGCGCCGGTGTCGGCGGGCTCTCTGGTGCGCTGTTCGCCGGGCAGGTCGGCTTCGTGAACAACCAGAAGTTCGACGTGCAGACGTCGATCCTGTTCCTCGCGGCCGTCGTCCTCGGCGGCGCGGGCAACAAGGTCGGCGCCATGCTCGGTGGTGCGATCGTGGCGTACATCCCGCTGCGGTTCACCGTCATCGCCGACTACAAGTACCTGATCTTCGGCATCGCGCTCGTGCTGATCATGATCTTCCGTTCGCAGGGCCTGTTCCCGGCCCGGCAGAAGCTGCTGGCGTACGGCAGGCATGCCTACCGCCGGGTGGTGGATGCCACGACGGGCCGCCCCGGCCCGCGGACCGGGGCGACGCCGGCGGTCGATCCCGGCTCACTCGACGGCGACGGCGCGAAGGGAGGCGCACGATGACGGACGCACAGAACACGGTTCCGGAGGAGCCGGCGCTCGGCGCGCATGAAGACGAGTTGGAGGCCGCCGGCATCGATCTGGAGGTCGCCGAGGCCGCCGCCCCCGACCGCGAGATCGCGGTCGAGGTCGGTGAGAACATCGTCGAGGTGCGCAACCTGACGGTGAAGTTCGGCGGCCTGACGGCCCTCGACGACGTCACCTTCGACATCCGGCGTGGAGAGATCCTCGGGCTGATCGGCCCGAACGGCGCGGGCAAGACGACCTGCTTCAACGCCATGACCGGCGTATACAAGCCGACCAGCGGCGACGTGCTGCTGGAGGGTCAGACGATCAAGGGGCGCAAGCAGCACCAGATCACCCGCCTCGGCCTCTCCCGGACGTTCCAGAACATCCGGCTGTTCGGCGAGATGACGGCGCTCGAGAACGTGGTGGTCGGGCTGGATGCGCGGCACCGCACCTCGGTCCCCGGCGCGCTGCTCCGCCTCCCGCGGCACACGCGCGAGGAGAAGTCGTCGATCGAGCGCGGCATGGCCCTGCTCGAGTTCGTCGGCATCGCCGACCAGGCGGGGTCGCTGTCCCGCTCGCTCCCGTACGGCTACCAGCGCCGCCTGGAGATCGCGCGGGCGCTCGCGACCGATCCGAAGGTGCTGTGCCTCGACGAGCCGGCAGCCGGCTTCAACCCGGCGGAGAAGGAGGAGCTCATGGAGCTCATCCGCACCATCCGGGCCGACGGGTACACCGTCCTGCTGATTGAACACGACATGAAGCTGGTCATGGGAGTGACCGACCGGATCGTCGTGCTGGAATTCGGACGCAAGATCGCCGACGACACTCCGGAGGCCATCCGGAACGACCCGCGCGTGATCGCCGCCTACCTCGGGGAGCCCGAAGATGACGTTGCTTGAGCTGAAGAACATCAGCGTTTCGTACGGCCGGATCGAGGCCATCCACGACATGTCCTTCTCGGTGGAGGAGGGCGAGATCGTCAGCCTGATCGGGGCGAACGGCGCCGGCAAGTCGACGACCATGAAGACGATCTCGGGCATCCTGAACCCGTCGAAGGGGTCCATCCTGTTCGACGGCGAGGACATCACGAAGATGAAGGCGCACATCCGCGTCGTCCGGGGCATCTCGCAGGCGCCGGAGGGCCGGGGGATCTTCCCGGGCATGACGGTCCTGGAGAACCTCGACATGGGCGCGTTCGGCCGGAAGGACCGCTCCAAGATGGGCGAGGACTTCGACCGCGTGTTCGCGCTGTTCCCGCGGCTCGCCGAGCGCAAAACGCAGGTCGGCGGCACGATGTCGGGCGGCGAGCAGCAGATGCTCGCCATCGGGCGCGCGCTGATGTCCAATCCGCGGCTGCTGCTGCTGGACGAGCCGTCGATGGGCCTCGCGCCGCAGTTCATCCGGCAGATCTTCTCGATCGTGACGGAGATCAACAAGCAGGGCACGACGGTGCTGCTGGTGGAGCAGAACGCCAACCAGGCGCTGGCCCGCGCGAATCGCGGCTTCGTCCTGGAGACCGGCGTGATCACCCGCGCCGGAACCGGCAAGGAGCTCCTCGCCGACCCCGCCATCAAGGAGGCCTACCTGGGCGTCGCCTGACGCCCTTCCCACCCCTCCGCACCCCCGTCGAGTACGCGAAAACTGCACGCCATCCACCCGGATGACGTGCAGTTTTCGCGTACTCGACGGTGGGGGGACGGGGGCGCGGCGTGAACGTCCGGTAAATTCGCCTGCGTGTACTTGAAGAGTCTGACGCTCAAGGGCTTCAAGTCGTTCGCGCAGCCGACGACGTTCGCCTTCGAGCCGGGCGTCACCTGCGTCGTCGGCCCCAACGGCTCCGGTAAGTCGAACGTGGTCGACGCGCTCGCCTGGGTGATGGGCGAGCAGGGCGCCAAGACGCTCCGCGGCGGCAAGATGGAGGACGTCATCTTCGCCGGGACGGCCACGCGCGGTCCGCTCGGCCGGGCCGAGGTGCAGCTGACCATCGACAACGCCGACGGAGCGCTGCCGATCGAGTACTCCGAGGTGACCATCTCGCGCACTCTGTTCCGCAACGGCGGCAGCGAGTACGCGATCAACGGGCAGTCCTGCCGGCTGCTGGATGTGCAGGAGCTGCTGAGCGACTCCGGTCTCGGCCGCGAGATGCACGTCATCGTCGGCCAGGGTCAGCTCGACGCCGTGCTGCACGCCAGCCCGGAGGACCGGCGGGGTTTCATCGAGGAGGCGGCCGGCATCCTGAAGCACCGCCGCCGCAAGGAGAAGACCCTCCGCAAGCTGGAGGCCATGCAGACCAACCTGACCCGGCTCAGCGACCTGGCGGGGGAGGTGCGCCGTCAGCTCAAGCCCCTCGGGCACCAGGCGGAGATCGCGCGCGAGGCGCAGTCGATTGCCGCCGTCGTGCGGGATGCGCGAGCGCGGCTGCTCGCCGACGAGGTCGTCACCCTGCGCCGCACGCTCGACGATCACGGCCGCACGGAGTCCGAGCGGCACAGCGAGCAGATCGTGCTGCAGGAGCAGCTGGAGCAGAAGCAGCTGCGCCGCACCCGGCTGGAGCAGGCGCTCGTGGGCGACGCGGTGGACACGGCGCGCAGCACCGCGTTCGCGCTGGAGTCGGTGCAGGAGCGGCTGCGCGGTCTGTTCACCCTCGCCAACCAGCGGGTGGCGTTGCTGGGCAGCCAGGGCGACGCGCCCGATGCGAGCCCGAGCGTGACCCCGCAGAACGTGCAGGACGCCCGTGACGAGGTCGATCGCCTCCGCGGCGTCGTCGTCGAGGCGGAGGCCGCGTGGACGGCGGCGCAGGCGGCGACGCGGAGCGCCCGGTCCCGCCTGGATGCGGTGGACGAGGAGATCGCGGCGCAGAGCGCGCTGGTCTCCCGTCACGACCTGGAGATCTCGAAGCTGAACGGCCAGGCCGACGCGGCCGCGCAGCGGCTGGCGGCCGTCCGCGGCGAGGTGCTGCGGCAGCAGAACGCGCTGGACGCCGCGACCGAGCGCCGCGAACGCGCCCGCGCCGAGTTCGCCGCCCGCGAGGCGGAGGCCGCGACCGCGGATGTCGGCGAGGGCGACCTCGACGAGGCGTACGAGCTGGCGCAGGCGACCGTCTTCGAGGCGGAGGGCGAGATCGAGCGGCTCCGGGAGGAGCTGCACACGCTGGAGCGCGAACGCGACGCCCTCGCGGCGCGGGTCAGCGCCCTCTCGCTCGCGCTGGACCAGAAGGACGGATCCTCGGCCCTCGTCGCCGCGCGCCTCCCGGGGGTGCGCGGGCTCGTGGCCGAGCACATCCGCGTCCATCCCGGGTACGAAGCGGCCATCGCCGCCGCCCTCGGCACGCTCGCCGACGCCGTGCTCGCCGACGACCGGGATGCGGCCGTCGCCGCGGTGACGCACGCGGCGGCCGACGACCTCGGGAGGGTCGAGGTCGTCATCGCCGACGCACCGGCCGCCACCGTCGATCTCGGCGGCATCGCCGGCGTCGTTCCGGCGACGAGTGTGGTGGATGCGCCGGACGGCGTCCGCGGCATCCTCGCCTTCACCGCCATCGCCGACGACCTGGATTCCGCCCGCCGAGCGTTCGCAGCCTTCGGCGGCCGGTCCGCCGGCGGGCCGATCACGATCATCACGACCTCCGGCGACGTGCTCACCGAGCATGTGCTGCGCGGCGGGTCCGGCGCGAAGCAGAGCCGCATCGAGCTCATCGCCGACCGCGACGCCGCGCAGGAGCGTCTCACCGAGGTCACCTCGCTGATCGACCGCGCGAAGTTCGCCCTCGCCGAGCAGCGCGGCGTTCTGCAGGTCGCCAAGGAGCAGTCGCAGGCCGCGCTCGCCACCTTGCGGGAGTTCGACGCCAAGCTGGCGGCGCAGACCGAGCAGGTGAATCGGCTCAAGGTGCAGCTGGAGGCCTCGCAGGCCGAGTTCGACCGGCTCAGCCGGGCGCTCGAGCAGGCGGGCGAGCGCGTCTCCGAGGCCGAGCAGGCAGCGGAGAAGGCGAAGTCGGAGCTGGAGGCGGCGCGCTCGCGTCCGCGTCCCATCCTCGACGTCAGCGCGCGCGACGCCCTGTCGACCGAGCTGGACGCCGCCCGCGAGGCCGAGGTCGAGGCACGCCTGGCGGTCGAGACGGCGAAGGAGCGTGTCCGCGCGGAGGAGGCCCGCGGGGTGGCGCTCGCCCGGCGGCTGGAAGCCGAGCGCGCCGCCGCCGAGGAGGCGGCCCGGCGCGCCGTCATCCGCCGTCGCCAGCTGGATGCGGCCGAGAGCGTCATCGCGGCCCTCCCGGCCGTCCTCGCGTCCATCGACCGCTCCGTCGCCCAGGCGCGGCTGGAGCTCGCGACGGCGGAGGCCGAGCGCGCCAGCCGCAACGACGAGCTGTCGACCCTGCGGCGCGATGAGGACGCGGTGCGCCAGAGGCTGCAGGCGATCACCGAGTCGGTGCACGGCCTGGAGCTGCAGATCTATGAGAAGAAGCTGCACCTCTCGAGCCTGCTGGAGCGGGCGGGCAGCGAGCTGGGGCTGGTCGAGGATGTGCTGGTGGCCGAGTACGGGCCGGAGGTGCCCGTTCCCGTGGACCTGGCGCGCGACGAGGTGCGCGAGCCGGACGCCGAGGTCGAGACCGTCCCCTTCTCACGCGAGCAGCAGCAGAAGCGCCTGGCCGCGGCGGAGCGCAAGCTGTCGCAGCTCGGCCGGGTGAATCCGCTCGCCCTCGAGGAGTTCGCCGCGCTGGAGCAGCGCCACAAGTTCCTCACAGAGCAGCTCACCGACCTCACGAACACCCGCAAGGACCTGCTGACCATCATCGAGGACATCGACGAGCGGATGCAGACCATCTTCGAGTCGGCGTTCGCCGACACCGAGGAGGCATTCAAGCGGGTCTTCCCGATCCTGTTCCCGGGCGGGCAGGGCAGCATCAGCCTGACCAACCCCGACGACCTGCTGACGACCGGCATCGAGGTGTCGGTGAAGCCGGCGGGCAAGAAGATCGAGCGGCTCTCGCTGCTCTCCGGCGGCGAGCGGTCCCTGGCGGCCGTTGCGCTCCTGATCGCGATCTTCAAGGCGCGGCCCAGCCCGTTCTACATCATGGACGAGGTGGAGGCGGCGCTCGACGACGCCAACCTGGGCCGCCTGCTCACGATCTTCGAGGACCTCCGCGAGAGCAGCCAGCTGATCGTCATCACCCACCAGAAGCGCACGATGGAGATCGCGGACGCCCTGTACGGCGTCTCGATGCGCCAGGACGGCGTCTCCGCGGTCGTCGGCCAGCGCGTCGCGCAGGAGAAGGCGAGCTAGGGCCCGTCGGGAGCCGTCACTCCCCGGCCACGGCTTCGATCGCGGCGACCTTCTCGTCCAGCCCGGCGAGGAGCCCCTCGGCCCGCTGGTCGCACTCGGCGGCCAGCACGGCGATCCCGGCGGCCGCCGACGCGCTGAGACGCCTGGCGTCGGCCCGGACGCGCAGATGGCGGGCCAGGAGGACGAGGTCGCGATGATCGCCGAGCGCATCCTGCACCGTCTTCGCCGCCGCGGCGATCCGCACGGCCTCCCGGCCCAGGTCGTCGACGACGGCCTCCGCCGCGTACCGCAGCCGGCGCGCCGCCTTCCGGGTCTCGTGCCGCTGCTCGAGGCTCTCGCCGGAGCTTCTCCGCACCCGGCGGGCGGCTTTCGCCAGTCCCTTCCTGGCGACCCGTCGCGGGTGCCTCCGCCCGGGCTTCGCCAGCGGGGGAGCGGCGGCGAACCGCTGCAGATCCGCGAGCAGCGTGCGGTGCGCCCGGCTGCGCAGGTGCCGCAGCAGCTCCGCGTGCGCACGCTCGTGCTCGGCGCGGGCCTCCGCGGCGATGGCCTCGACCGCATCCACCAGCTCCGGCGCCGACTCCGCGCCGAGCAGACCCTCGAGGTCGCGAGCGCGCACCTCGGCGTCGCGCACCCGGCCGAGCCGCTCGCCGAGCCCGGTCAACCGCCCGCGCATCGCGCGCTGCGCCTCCCGGTCGAACGCCGGCCGGTACACGCTCAGGATGCTGCGCAGCCGCCGGACGCCCGTGCGCGCCTGGTGCACGGCATCCTCCCCGCCGGTCTCGATCGCGACCAGCTGCTCCGCCAGCTCCGCCGAGACCCCCACGAGCGCGTACATGAGCACACCGTACAACCGCGGCTAGTCTGAGTGTCATGGCTGACCGCACCCCCTGGTCTCTGTCGAACGCCCTGCGCGGGCTGTTCGCCAAGAAGACCATCGACGACGACACCTGGGACGACCTCGAGACGGCGCTCATCACGGCCGACTTCGGTCCGGACGTGACCGAGGCCGTGGTCGACGACCTGCGCGCGAAGGTGGAGCGGTACCACACCACCGACCCGGCGGATCTGCAGCGGATGCTGCGCGAGACGCTCGAGGAGCGGCTGTCGAAGCTCGACACCACGCTGAAGCTGAGCGAGCGGCCGGCGATCGTCCTGGTCGTCGGGGTCAACGGCGTCGGCAAGACGACCACGATCGGCAAGTTCGCGAAGTTCCTGCGGACCTACGACCGCTCGGTCGTCGTCGGCGCGGCCGACACCTTCCGTGCCGCCGCCGTCGAGCAGCTGGCGACCTGGGCCGAGCGCGCGGGAGCCGAGATCGTCCGGCCGCAGCAGCAGGGACAGGACCCGGCATCCGTGGCCTTCCAGACCGTCGAGAAGGCCAAGCGCGACGGCACCGAGATCGTCATCATCGACACGGCGGGCCGCCTGCAGACCAAGGGCGGCCTGATGGACGAGCTCTCCAAGATCAAGCGCGTCGTCGAGAAGCAGGCCCCGATCGCCGAAGTGCTGCTCGTCCTCGACGCGACGACGGGTCAGAACGGACTGGCGCAGGCGGAGGCCTTCCTCGAGCACGCGGGCGTGACCGGGCTGGTGCTGACGAAGCTGGACGGCTCCGCGAAGGGCGGGTTCGTGCTCGCGGTGCAGGAGCGCACCGGCATCCCGATCAAGCTCGTCGGCCAGGGCGAGGGCATCAACGACCTCACCGGCTTCACGCCGCACGTCTTCGCACAGCAGCTGGTCGGATAGGGAGGCGCGGCATGGCGATCGAGCACGACTTCTTCGGCCTCATCGACGAGACGGCGAGCGGCGGACTCGCATGGGACGACACCGTCGAGCTGGGCGACCAGACCGTCGAGGTCGAGCTCCTGGCCGACGACGAGAGCAGCGTCCCGGAGTTCGCCCTGGACTCGGCGGCAGCACTCATCCAGGCGCTGGAAGGCTTCGACGCCCGCGCCCGCGACGCGCTCATCGCCGAACTGAGCTCCCGGCAGTCCGCCACCTCCAGCTACATCGACGACCACGTCGAGAAGCTGGGCGACAGCCTCGTCGATCTGCTGGTCTACAACTCGGGCGACATCGCGATCGATGTGCTGCGGTCCCTCCAGCTGATGAGCGTCGTCATCCAGGCCGACCACTCCGACGAGGACGAGGTGTTCGCGACGTTCGACTACTCGATCGCCCCGGACGAGACGGATGCGCTGCTCACGGTCGCCTTCGACATCCGCGGCGATGTCGTCTCGGTCGAGACGTCGGGCGACTGACGGGCGCTCACGACGCTCAGCCATCGTCGCCCGGTAGAATGACGGGATCATGGCTACTTTCGGCACGCTCTCCGACCGTCTTGCGGACACCTTCAAGAATCTGCGCACCAAGGGCAAGCTGTCGCCGGCGGACGTCGACGGCACCGTGCGCGAGATCCGCCGCGCCCTGCTCGACGCCGACGTGGCGCTCCCGGTGGTCAAGGACTTCACCGCCAGGGTGCGCGAGCGCGCGCTGAGCGACGAGGTCAACAAGGCTCTCAACCCGGCTCAGCAGGTCGTGCAGATCGTCAACGAGGAGCTCGTCGGCATCCTGGGCGGCCAGCAGCGCCGGCTGCAGTTCGCGAAGCGGCCCCCGACGGTCATCATGCTCGCCGGCCTCCAGGGCGCCGGAAAGACGACGCTCGCCGGCAAGCTCGGCAAGTGGCTGGTGAAGGACGGGCACACCCCGCTGCTGGTCGCCGCCGACCTTCAGCGCCCCAACGCCGTGACCCAGCTGCAGATCGTCGGAGAGCAGGCCGGCGTCCCGGTCTTCGCGCCGGAGCCGGGCAACGGCGTCGGCAACCCGGTGAAGGTGGCGAAGGACGCCCTGAAGTTCGCCGAGACCAAGCAGTACGACACGGTCGTCATCGACACGGCCGGCCGTCTCGGCGTCGACGCCGAGCTGATGAAGCAGGCGGCCGACATCCGCAAGGCGACCGACCCCGACGAGGTGCTGTTCGTCATCGACGCCATGATCGGTCAGGACGCGGTGGCGACCGCCAAGGCGTTCCAGGACGGCGTCGACTTCACCGGCGTGGTGCTCTCGAAGCTCGACGGCGACGCCCGTGGCGGTGCGGCGCTGTCGGTGGCCTCCGTCACCGGCCGTCCGATCATCTTCGCCTCCACCGGTGAGAACCTCGACGACTTCGAGCCGTTCCACCCGGACCGCATGGCGTCGCGCATCCTCGATCTCGGTGACATCCTCACGCTGATCGAGCAGGCCCAGCAGGCCTTCGACGAGGATGAGGCGCGCAAGGTCGCCGAGAAGTTCGCGACCGACTCCTTCACCCTCGACGACTTCCTCAAGCAGATGCAGCAGCTGCGCAACATGGGGTCGATCAAGAAGATGATGGGCATGCTGCCCGGCGCCGGCCAGATGAAGCAGCAGCTCGACCAGTTCGACGAGCGCGAGATCGTGCGGACGGAGGCCATCATCCAGTCGATGACGAAGGCCGAGCGCACCAACCCGAAGCTGCTCAACGGCTCCCGCCGGCTCCGCATCGCGAAGGGCTCCGGCTCGACGGTCACCGAGGTGAACCAGCTCGTCAACCGCTTCGAGCAGGCCGCGAAGATGATGAAGACGGTCGCGAAGGGCGGTGTGCCGAACGTCCCGGGCATGGGGCCCATCCCCGGAGCCTCGTACGCCGGCCGCAAGCAGCAGAAGAACAAGAAGAAGGGCTCGCGCTCCGGAAACCCGGCCAAGCGGGCGGCGGAGAACGCCGCCCTGGCGGCCGGCGTCACGACCGGCGGCGCGTCGCCGAGCGGCAGCGGGTTCGGCCTCGGCGGCGGTGCTGCTGCTGCGCCGCAGGGAGCGCCGGCGGGCGGGCCGTCCGAAGAGGAGCTGGCCGCGCTGCAGAAGTTCCTCGGCCGCTGATCCGCGGCGGACCGGAGGAGTTCCGCCCGGTCGCGTGCCCCGGCCGGCCGGCGGTTACAGCGCCAGGTTGAGCGGTTGGAGCTTCGACTCGATGGTCCGGGCGACGACCTTCTGACCGGCCGCGTTCGGGTGGATGCCGTCCGCCTGCAGCAGCTCCGGGTGCCCGACGAGCGGGAAGCCGATGTCGAGCCAGGTGCCGTCGACCCCGCGCACAGCGTCCCCGACGATCTCGTCGACGCGGGTCATGGTCGCGGGGGGCTGGTCCGAGCCCCAGACCCCGGTGATGCCGACGATCGTGGCCTCCGGGAAGCGCTCGCGGAGTTCGCGCAGCATCCGGTCGGCGTTCGCGGTCACGGCGGCCGGGTCCTGCTCGCGGTCGTTGCGCGTCGCGGCGAGCAGGATCACCTGCGGATGGAGGCGGAGCGCCGCATCGACCTGCTGACGGTAGGTCGTGCCGTTCCACCCCGGCTTGACGAAGCCGGAGCCCGACACCGCGAGGTCGGTGAGCTGCCAGCCATGTGCCTCCGAGACGAGGGCGGGCCACGCCTGATCGGCCGTGACGCCCTTTCCGAACGCGATCGAGTCGCCGATCGCGACCGCGTCGACGACGCCGGAGGCGTCGCGCGCCGCACTGCCCGCTGCGGGTGCGGCGACTGCGGTCGCCTGGGCAGCGGCGGGCCGGGCAGACGGTGCGGAGGTGCAACCGGCGAGGGCCATCAGTGCCACCGTGAGTGCCGCGGGCGCGAGCAGGGGGAGCCGGGTCCTGAGCGGGCGCGAGCGGCGTCGGGTGAGGGTGCGCACGGGTGCGAGGGTAAACGGTCTCAGCTGCGAGTACGCTGTGTGCCGCTTTTGGGCGTGTCGGAACGGTGGTAGCCGGAGTTCAGACTTTCAGCTTGTCCGCGACCACCGCCGCGATCGCCTGCTGACCCGGCAGGGTGGGGTGCTCGTCGTCGTCCTGCACGAGCCCCGCCTTGCCCCGATAGGGCTGCCCCAGATCGAGCCAGGTGCCGCCCGCGGCGATGACCGCCTGTCGCAGTGCGTCGTCTCCGCCGGCGAGCTCGTCGTCCCCGGCCTGGCCGCTGAGTGCGTTGAACCCCGCGATGCGGGCATCGGGCAGCGCCGATGCGAGACGGTCGACCGTCGAATGGATGGCGGCGCTCAGCTCGGCGGGGTCGGTGCCGAGATCGTTGTCCGATGCGCCGATCAGCACGAGGTCCGGGCGTGCGGCGATCGCGGCATCCACCTGGGCGGAGAAGTCGTGACCGTCGGACCCCTGTGCGACGAAGCCGGCGCCGGGAACGCTGAGGTTGTCGAGCCGCCAGCCGTGGTCGGCGGCCACGAGGGCCGGCCACGCCTCGGACGGATCGAGCCCGAGTCCGGACTCGATGGAGTCCCCGATCACGGCGACGTGCTCTTCGTGTGCGGCGGACGACTTCGCGACGCCGGCGATGGACGCGGCGGTCGCCGACGAGCACCCCGAGAGGGCGGTCAGAGCCAGGAGCGCGGCCGTCATCGCTGTGGCCGCTGCGGCAAGGGGGCGTCGAGCGAGCATGGCAACACCGTACGCCCGGACCCTATGGATCGGCTTTGGCCGGCCGGTGGATCGGCTCGCCGCCGAGGGGCTCAGCGGGCCAGGCCCGAGCGCAGCTCGTGCGTCAGCGAGCTGACCACCGCCTGGAGGCTGCCGCCGTTCTGCTCCGCCACCGCGAGCTGCCGCTGGTAGCTGGCGCCGGTGTCCAGGATGGTGAGGACCGTCGACAGCTCGTCGACGCATCCCAGCCGCTCGGCCTCCGGCTGCAGGTCGTCCACCAGCTCGCGCAGGGAGTCGGAGACCAGACGCTCGCTGCCGTCCGGGGCCTGGATGATCTCGGCGTCGAGGCCGTACCGGGCCGCGCGCCACTTGTTCTCGCGCACGAACCAGGGCTGAAGGGTGACCGGTTCGACTCCCGCGTCCAGCTGCCCCGACATCCGGTCGGTCAGGCAGTGGATCAGCGCGGAGACGGCGCCGACTTCGTCGGCCGTGGAGAGCCCGTCGCACGCGCGCATCTCGACCGTTCCCCACTTCGGCGACGGGCGGATGTCCCAGCGCACCTCGGAGTGGTCCTCGACGACGCCCGTGGCGACCAGGTCGTCGACGTACGCCTCGTAGTTGGCCCATGTGCCGAACTGCCACGGCAGACCGGCCGTCGGCAGCTGCTGGAACATGAGCGCGCGGTTGGAGGCGTAGCCGGTGCGCGCTCCGGCCCAGAACGGGCTGGACGCGCTGAGCGCCTGGAGATGCGGGTAGTAGGTCAGGAGGCCGTTGACGATCGGCAGCGCCTTGTCGACCGAGTCGATACCGACGTGCACGTGCACGCCCCAGATCATCATCTGCCGCCCCCACCACTGGGTGCGGTCGAGCAGACGGTCGTACCGCTCGTTCGGCGTCACCTTCTGGTCGAACCACTGCGCGAACGGATGCGTCCCCGCGCACATCAGCTCGACGCCCAGGGGATCCGTCACCTCGCGCACCAGGCCGATGAGCTCCTGGAGATCGGTGATCGCCGCAGGCACCGTGCGGTGGACGCGGCTGACCAGCTCCACCGTGTTCATCAGCAGCTCGTGGGTGATCTGGGGGTGCTCGCGCCCGTCGGGCGTTCCCAGCTCGCGCAGCACCTCGTCGGCGATCTGGACGAGGTCGCCCGTCGCGCCGTCGACGAGGGCGATCTCCCACTCGATGCCCACGGTGGAGCGCTCGGACTCCGAGAAATCGATCTGCATGCGGTCGTTCCATCCGTCCGATTGTTCAAAGCAGCGCAGTATCTGACAGAATAGCTAGTTGAGTTCGACGTACCCGACCCTCTATCCGGTGCGGCGGACGAACAAAGACCTCCTGCCGCGTGTGCCCCCACGCCCACGGCAGTCAGTTCGATACAACTCATCCATTCACACAGGAGAATCGTGGCTGTCAAAATCCGTCTGAAGCGCCTGGGCAAGATCCGCGCTCCCTACTACCGCATCGTCGTCGCCGACTCGCGCACCAAGCGCGATGGTCGCGTGATCGAGGAGATCGGTCTGTACCACCCGACCGAGGAGCCTTCGCGCATCGAGGTCGACTCCGAGCGCGCGCAGTACTGGCTCGGCGTCGGCGCCCAGCCGACCGAGCAGGTCACCGCGCTGCTCAAGCTCACCGGCGACTGGGGTCGCTTCAAGGGCGACAAGAACGCCGTGAGCACCGTCAAGGTCGCCGAGGGCAAGGCCGAGTTCGTCGCCGACGAGAAGAAGAAGCCGGTCCTCAAGCCCAAGTCCGAGAAGCCCGCCGACGTCACCGCCGAGGCGGAGGCCGTCGTCGAGGCCGAGGTCGAGCGCGAAGAGGCCGCCGAGGCCAACGTCGTCGCCGAGGCCGAGGCCATCGCGGACGACGCATCCGACGAGAAGGCCTGACGTCTTGCTCGCACCCGCGCTCACGCATCTGGTCAAGGGGATCGTCGATCACCCTGACGACGTCCACGTCGTGGCCAAGAGCTCTCCGCGTGGCGAGGTCCTCGAGGTTCGTGTGAACCCCGAGGACCTCGGCCGGGTGATCGGCCGGTCCGGCCGCACGGCGAAGGCTCTCCGCACCCTGGTCGCTGCGCTGGCCGACGGCCGGCGCGTCCGTGTCGACGTCGTCGACGACTGAGGTGGCGGACCACAAACTGCCTCGCAAGGAGGTCGCCCCCCGGCCCGGTCAGACCGAGCTGCGCGTCGGGCGCCTCACGAAGGCGCACGGCCTCAAGGGCGCGCTCAAACTGGAGCTCTTCACGGACGAACCGGAGAAGCGGTTCGTGCCGGGCGCCGTGTTCACCCTGCAGGTGCCCACCGCATCCAAGTGGCACGGCAAGACGCTCGAGCTCCGCGAGTTGCGCTGGTACAACGGCCACCCGGTCGGATTCTTCGCCGGTGTCGACGACCGCACCGAAGCCGAGACGCTGGCCAAGGCGATCCTCTGGGTCAGCCAGGACGCCGCGCAGCTCCCCGACGAGGACGACGCCTGGTATGACCACCAGCTGGTCGGCCTCGACGCGGTGCGCGACGGGGTGACCGTCGGGCGCGTCGCCCGCGTCGATCACCTCCCGGCGCAGGATCTGCTCGCCATCGCGACGGCCGGCGGCGAAGTGCTCGTCCCGTTCGTGAAGGCGATCGTGCCGGAGGTCGACATCGCCGCAGGGACGGTGACGCTCACGCCGCCCGCCGGGCTCTTCGAGGAGCTGCCGGACGACGATCCGGAGCCGGAAGGCGAGCCCGCCGCCGCGGAGGACGAGCCGGAACAGGCGCCGTCCGAGGACTGAACGACATCGAAAGAGGCCGACCCGCGCGGGTCGCCCTCTTTCGTCTGCGCCGGGACCGTGCCCGTGGCTCAGGAGACGATCGCGAGTCCGCGTCCGCGCAGCGAGCGCGCGTCGGCGCCCAGTGCGGCCACCAGCCGGTCGTGGGTGCCGACGACATGCTCGTGGATGCGCGCAGCGGCCTCGTCCGCCCGGCGCGCCGCGACGAGGGCGAGGATCTCGCGGTGCTCGTCGGCGGCATGCTCGTCGCGGGCGACCAGCCAGCGCGCGCGGGCCAGCCGGGTCATCGCGTCGGCGACGGCGTCCGCGAAGAAGGCGTTGCCCGAGAGGGCCGCGAGCCGTACGTGGAAGTCCGTCCCCGCGCGGACGGCGCCGTCGGGGGAACGGTCGCCGCCCGAGCGGTCCAGGTGCTCGGCCAGTGCCGCGAACTCGGCGTCGGAGGCGCGCGCGCAGCTGAGCCGCACCGCCGCGGACTCGACCGCGTCCCGGAACTCGCTCAGGCGCGCGATCTCGGCCAGATCGATCGGCGTGACCTGCCAGCCGCGTCCGTCCCTGCCGACGAGTCCTTCGGACTCCAGCCGCATGAGGGCGGAGCGCAGGGGAGTGCGGGAGGCTCCGAGCTCGGCCTCCAGGCCGCGCTCGGTGAGCCGGGAGCCTGGCACTCGGTCGAGGTCGAGGATCTGGGAGCGGAGGCGGTCGTAGACGCGGGACGTCTCGGCGACGGGCAGATGCTCGGACATGACGCTCCTTTGGGATACCAGCGTGGTATACCGCTAGGGTATACCCATGTTCAGCGGAACCGTGCGCCGTCCCCGCCCGTGGCTCATGCTGGCCTTCGGCGTCACCGCCCAGGCGAGCTCGACCGTCTTCGTCTCGACGCCGGCGTTCCTCATCCCGCTGCTGCACACCGAGCGCGGCCTGAGCCTCGCCCAGGCCGGTCTGCTGGCGTCCGCGCCGACCCTCGGCCTCGTTCTGACCCTGATCGCGTGGGGTGCTCTCAGCGACCGGATCGGCGAGCGGTGGGTCATCGCGTCGGGTCTGGCCATCACCGCTCTCGCGGCCGTCGCCGCCATGTTCGTCGACTCCTACCTGGCGCTCGGTGCCCTGTTCCTGGTGGGAGGGATGGCGTCGGCCAGCCCGAACGCGGCGAGCGGGCGCGTGGTGATCGGCTGGTTTCCGAAGGAACGCCGCGGTCTCGCCATGGGCATCCGCCAGATGTGCCAGCCGCTCGGGGTCGCGATCGCCGCGGTCAGCGTCCCTCTGCTCGCCGCGTCCGGCGGAATCGCTGCGGCGCTCGTCGTGCCTGCCGCGCTCTGCGGGGTGTCCGCTGTGCTGTGCGCGATCGGTATCGTCGACCCGCCCCGGCCGCCGCGGAAGGCGGCCGCGGGGGAGGACGCGCATCCCCAGGCCGTCTGGCGGCCGTACCGCGAGACGTCGTTGCTGTGGCGCATCCATGCCGTCTCCATGCTGCTCGTCGTTCCGCAGTTCACGGTCTCCACCTTCGGGCTGGTCTGGCTGGTGTCGCAGCTGCACTTCTCGTCGCTCGCCGCGGGCATCGTGATCGGTGTCAGCCAGTTCGCCGGGGCGATCGGCCGGATCGGCGTCGGAGTGCTCAGCGACCGAGTCGGCAGCCACCTCCGACCGCTCCGGTGGGTCAGCGTGTGCGCGGTCGGCGTGATGCTGCTGATGGCGACGGCCTCCGCCCTCGGCTCGGTGCCTGCGGCCGTCGTCCTCATCGTCGCGGCGATCGTCACGGTCGCCGACAACGGCCTGGCGTACACGTCGGTCGCCGAGATCGCCGGGCCGTTCTGGTCGGGGCGGGCGCTCGGAGCGCAGAACACCGGGCAGTTCCTCGCCGCATCGGTCGTCGGGCCGGCCGTCGGTGCGCTGATCGGGTGGGTCGGCTATCCGATCGCCTTCGCGGTCGTCGCGCTGTGCCCGGCGGTGGCGACACCGCTGGTGCCGCGCGACCGCGAGCTGGCGGTCGTCCCGGCCTAGCGGGGCCCTCCTAGACTCTCCGTATGCGCATCGACATCGTCACGATCTTCCCGACCTTCTTCGATGTGCTCGACATCTCGCTGCTCGGCAAGGCCCGGCAGTCGGGTCTCATCGAGCTCGGCGTCCACGATCTGCGCGACCACACGCACGACCGTCACCGGACGGTCGACGACACCCCGTACGGCGGGGGAGCCGGGATGGTCATGAAGCCGGAGCCGTGGGGCGAGGCGCTCGACGGCATCCTCGACGGCGCGGCCGATCCTGTCGTCATCTTCCCGTCGCCCGCCGGCGAGGTCTTCACGCAGTCGATCGCGCGCGAGCTGGCACAGGAGCAGCACCTGGTGTTCGGGTGCGGGCGTTATGAGGGGATCGATCAGCGCGTCTTCGACGACACCGCGGCGCGTGCGCGGGTGCGGCTGATGAGCATCGGCGACTACGTGCTCAACGGCGGAGAGGTCGCGACGATGGCGATGATCGAAGCGGTCGGCCGGCTCATCCCCGGCGTCGTCGGCAACCCCGAGAGCCTCGTCGAGGAGTCGCACGAGGACGGCCTGCTCGAGTACCCCAGCTACACCAAGCCCGCGGTGTGGCGCGGCCGGGAGGTGCCTCCCGTGCTGCTCTCCGGCAACCACGGCGCCGTCGACGCGTGGCGTCGCGAGCAGCAGCTGGCGCGCACGCGCGCCGTCCGCCCCGACCTCCTGCCCTGACCTGCCTCCACCCCCGTCCCCACCGTCGAGTACGCAGAAATTGCACGCTCTCGGGGTGGTCGGCGTGCAATTTATGCGGACTCGACGGTGGGTCGGCGTGAGTCAGGGGGCCGTGAGGACGAGGGGGCCGTCGTCGGTGATCGCGACGGTGTGCTCGGAGTGGGCGCCGCGCGATCCGTCCGCGCTGCGGAGCGTCCAGCCGTCGCGGTCGGTGTAGATCTCGTCGGTGGTCTCGAGGAACCACGGCTCGATCGCGACGACGAGTCCCGGGCGCAGCGGGTAGCCGCGGCCGGCGCGTCCGTCGTTCGAGATGTGCGGGTCGCCGTGCATCGTCCGGCCGACGCCGTGGCCGCCGAACTGCGTGTTGATCGAGTAGCCCTCCGCGTGCGCGACCGCGGCGATCGCCGCCGAGATGTCGCCGATGCGCCCCCCGGGCTGCGCCGCCTGGATGCCGGCCGTGAGCGCCCGTCTGGTCGTGTCGATGAGCCGGAGGTCCTCGTCGCGCGGCGTCCCGACCACCAGGCTCACGGCCGAGTCGGCCACCCAGCCGTCGACGCTCGCGGCGAAGTCGAGGGTCAGCAGATCGCCGTCCTGCAGCCGGTAGTCGTGCGGGAGGCCGTGCAGCACCGCGTCGTTGACGGACGTGCAGATCACCTTTCCGAACGGGCTCGCGCCGAAGGACGGGTGGTAGTCGATGTAGCAGGACTCGGCGCCGCGCCGGCGGATGAGGTCGTGCGCGAGCGCGTCCAGCTCCAGAAGGTTGACGCCGACGTGGGCCGCCGCGGCCGTCTGCGCGAGCACGTCGGCGACGAAGCGGCCGGCCGGTCGCATCTGCTCGATCTCGGCGGGGGTCCTCAGCTCGATCACGGGGGCTCCTCTCGGTGTCGGACCCCTCCAGTCTCGCAGGTGGGCGTCCGGGAAATGCGCAGCCGCAGCACAGCCGGCCCCGGCTACGCTGGGCGCGTGATCATCCGCAAGGCGTTCTACTGGTGGCTCTTCCCGTCCGCCGTGGTGCTCCCGGCGTGGCTGCTGGTCGGCTGGGCCGCCTTCAGCCAGGGGAGCGGATGGTCGTTCCTCGGCCTCCTGCTGCTGTGCCCCATCCTCTTCGTCGCCATGCTCGTCGTCGGCGGGATGGTGATGGCACGGCGCAGCGTGCGTGAGAGCCGGGCGGTCTCCTGGTACGACGTCGGCCTGTTCGGCGCCTGGCACCTGGCCATCATCGCGTTCGGGTTCTTCCCGGCCGGCGTGACCGGGTGGCTCGCCGTGCTCGGCATCCTGCTGTTCATCGCCATCTTCTGGGTCGTGCTGTGGGAGCTCCTCACCGAGACCCGGGCACGGGTCGCGATGACGTTCGAGGCCTATCAGCGGGCGGCGCAGCCCCGCCAGGTGCCGCAACCGCCGGGCGAGTCCGTCGACGGAGGCGAGTACATCGTGATCGAGGAGCGCCGCGAGCGTGAGTGAATTCCGGCTCGATCGTCGGGCCGTCTCCTCCATCGATTCGAGACGCTTTGGCAAACCCGTGCTGCGCATGGCAGAATTGACCCTTGTGCCGCGGCCAGGCCCTGCCATAGGGGAGCCAGCATTTCTCGCGGACACCCACTGACCGAACCAGACGGCCGGAACTCCTGATCGGAGCCGGCCCCGAGTCCGTCCCCGACCTGTGGCGGGTACAGAGAGCGAACACCCCATGCACATCCTCGACCAGCTCGACGCCGCGTCCCTCAAGCAGGACATCCCCGAGTTCCGCGCCGGCGACACCGTCAAGGTGCACGTGAACATCATCGAGGGCACCCGCTCTCGCGTCCAGGTCTTCCAGGGCGTCGTCATCGGCCGCTCCGGCGAGGGCGTCCGCGAGACCTTCACGGTCCGCAAGATCAGCTTCCAGGTGGGTGTCGAGCGCACCTTCCCCGTGCACTCCCCGGTCATCGACAAGATCGAGGTCGTCACCCGCGGTGACGTGCGTCGCGCGAAGCTCTACTACCTGCGCGAGCTCCGCGGCAAGAAGGCGAAGATCAAGGAGAAGCGCGAGAACTGATCTCCGCCTCCCAGCGCTTCCGAAGCCCCCGACCCCTCGTGGATCGGGGGCTTCGTCGTGTCCGGAGCGGCTGACCGCGTCGTGTTCGATCGTCCGCCGGCGATGAGTGACAATGGAACGAGCTTCCCGCAGATCGAGAGGGCGGAGGACGAGGAACGCATGATGACCCCGGTGTCGCCGTCACTGCGGTTCGAGAAGGCCCTCTACCGCGAGGGCGTCACGTCCATCGTCGCCGTCGACGAGGTCGGCCGTGGAGCGCTCGCGGGGCCGGTCGCGGTCGGGATGGTCGTCATCGACACGGCCGTCAAGCGGATCCCGCCGGGACTGCGCGACTCCAAGCTGCTGCCGGAGCCGGTGCGGGAGTCGCTCGAGCCGTTATGCCGTCGATGGGCCATGCATCACGCGGTCGGCCTTGCGACGGCCGCCGAGGTCGACGCGCTCGGGATCATGCGCTGCCTGGGTCTGGCCGGAGCCCGCGCCCTCGCCCAGCTGGAGGAGCAGGGCGCCGTCGTGCACGACAGCACTCTCATCCTCGACGGCAACTACGACTACCTGAACCCGGCATTGATGCGGCCGGCGAGGGTGGTCACCCGGATCAAGGCCGACCGGGATTGCGCCTCCGTCGCCGCCGCCTCGGTTATCGCCAAAGTGCACCGCGACCGGATGATGATCGTGCACGACTCGGAGTATCCGGGCTACGGCTGGGCCAGCAACAAGGGGTACTCGACCCCGGAGCACTTCGCCGCCATCGCGGAGCTCGGTCCGAGCGCACTGCACCGGATGACGTGGCTCAAACAGCCGGCTCTGATCGACATCCCGGAGTGACCTGGTCCGTCGGTTCGTCCACAGCGTGACCGCGACCGACGCGCGAGTCGCCTCAGCGGCATAGACTTGACGGACGATGGATGATGACGAGTTCGACGACTACGACCGCGAGGTCGAGTTGGCTTTGTATCGCGAGTACCGGGACGTCGTCTCGCAGTTCAAGTATGTGATCGAGACGGAACGCCGTTTCTATCTGGCGAACGAGGTGGAGTTCGTGCGCCGCGATACGGAGCACGACTTCTACTTCGAGCTGACCATGAACGACGTCTGGGTGTGGGACGTGTACCGGGCCGACCGCTTCGTGAAGTCGGTGCGGGTCCTGACCTTCAAGGACGTCAACATCGAGGAGCTGTCCTCGAAGGAGTTCGAGCTGCCCAAGGAGCTCGCGCTCGACGAGTGATCGTGGCGGGGTCGTGAGCGCCTGATCGCTCGCCCCCGACCTGTTCACAGGCGCCGCCCACCGCCGTCTTTCCACAGATCCGCCCTCTCCGCTCCACCGACCGGCCCCACCGCCGAGGCTGGAGGCGGAGGTTGACATGGCTGAGAAAGACGAATTGGGGCGTCGCGGCGAGCAGGTCGCGGCCGAGTGGCTGCGCGGGAACGGGTACACCCTCATCGACCGCAACTGGCGGTGCCCATCGGGAGAGCTCGACCTGGTGCTCCGGCACGGCACCACCCTGGTGTTCGCCGAGGTGAAGACGCGGTCGTCGCTGACGTTCGGGCACCCGTTCGAGGCGATCACGTCGCGCAAAGCCGCACGGCTGCGGCGGCTCGCGGCCGCCTGGTGCCGCGAACGGGAGCCCGGGGCCGTGGCCGTCCGCATCGATGCGATCGCTGTGACCGATGCGTGGAGCGATCGGCCGGTTGTCGAGCATCTCACCGGGATCGCCTGATGGCTCTCGCACGCACGTTCGCGATCGCGCTCGACGGACTGCGCGGGCACGTCGTCGAAGTGGAGGCCGACATCTCGGCGGGTCTGCCCGCCTTCGTGCTCATCGGCCTGCCGGACACGGCGTTGGGGGAGTCGCGCAAGCGGGTCGGCGCCGCCGCCGTGAACGCTGGCTGCTCGCTGTCGCAAAAGAAGCTGACGGTCAACCTGTCGCCGGCCGCACTGCCGAAGCAGGGTTCCGGTTTCGATCTCGCGATCGCGGTCGCAGCGCTGTCGGCGGCGGGGGTCGTGCCTCCGGCGCCGGCGGCGCGCGCGGTGCATCTGGGCGAGCTCGGCCTCGACGGACGACTGCGTCCGGTGGCGGGGGTGCTCCCCGCCGTGCTGGCCGCGCGGGAAGCCGGGTTCGACCGAGTGCTCGTGCCGGCGGGCAACCTCGATGAGGCGTGCCTGGTGGACGGGATCGAGGTCGTGGGTGTGACGGGGTTGCGTGCAGCGGCCATCGTGCACGGCGCCGAGCTCGATCCGGTGGAGGAGGATCCGGTCCTCCCTGCTGTGGCGGAGCAGCGCGCCGCACGGGAGCCGGACATGGCGGACGTGTCCGGCAATGGCGAGGCCGTCGAGGCTCTGGTCGCCGCGGCGGCCGGCGGCCACCATCTGGCGATGGTCGGACCACCGGGGGCGGGCAAGACGATGCTCGCCCGCCGCCTGCCGTCGCTGCTGCCCGACCTGGCCGGGGCCGAGGCCCTGGAGGCGACGTGCATCCGTTCGCTCACCGGGCTGGGTGTCGGTGCCGAGCTGGTCCGGCGGCCGCCGTTCGAAGCCCCGCACCATACGGCGTCGGCGGTCTCGCTGGTCGGCGGCGGAAGCGGACGGATCACACCCGGAGCGATCGTCCGCGCCACGCACGGCGTGCTCTTCCTCGACGAGGCTGCGGAGTTCCCGCCGTCCGTGCTCGATGCGCTCCGTCAACCTCTCGAGAACGGGAGCATCACCATCCATCGCGCGAGCGGGGCCGCCTCGTTCCCTGCTCGGTTCCAGCTGGTGCTCGCGTCGAACCCCTGTCCGTGTGGTCACTACGGTTCGGCGGACGCGGAGTGCACCTGCTCGCCGATGGCCAGACGGCGCTACCTGGCGCGGATGTCCGGGCCGTTGATGGACCGCGTCGACATCCGTCTGACCGTGAGGCGCCTGGGGCTGGCCGCCCTGCACGCTGCGTCGGACCTGCACGCGCCGGGCTCGACCAGCAGTGAGTTGCGGGCACGTGTCGAGTCGGCGCGCGCCCGTGCGGCCGAGCGCCTCCGGGGAACGGGGTGGGTGCGCAACGCCGACGCCGCCGGGAGCTGGCTGCGGTCCGGGGAGCGTCGGCTCGGCGCCACAGCGATCGCACCCCTCGACCGTGCGCTGGAGCGCGGCGGCATCACCATGCGCGGCTACGATCGCACGCTGCGCCTCGCGTGGACCCTTGCCGATCTCGACGGCGCCTCGTCACCGGACGTCGATCATGTCGGTCGCGCGCTCTTCCTGCGACGGGGAATCAGCGCATGAGCGGGGCGTGCGACGGGTGTGCGGTCGCGGGGCTCGCCCGTGCCGACGCGCAGCGAGACGAGCCGGACGCGGAGGGTGTGGTCGCGGAGGGTCCGGACGCGGTGAGTCCGGACCCCGAGAACGGTCCGGCGCGTTGCGAGGAGACGGCAGCCGCGACGGGGCGCGAGTCCGATGGCGGCGATCCGTCCCGGACTGTGCCGCCGTCGCCCAGTGAGGGACGCCGTGCCCGGACGGTGCTCCCGGGGTTGTCCGATACCGAGGTCGTGCGACTCGTCACGGCGGTGTCGGGCGGCGCGCCCGGCGGCGGGGCGTGCTCATCCGACGCGGCGGTCGAGCGCTTCGCGCGAGCGGCGTTGACGACCGCGGTCGAACCCGGAGATCTGGAGGCCGGACGCCTGGTCGCCGCGCTGGGCCCGGAGGGGGTCCTCCGGGCCGTCGTCGAGGGCCACGACGCCGAGCGGGTGCTGCGTGCCGCCCGCCACGCGGAAGTCGTGCCGCTCCGGGGCGCGCCGCGAGCAGCGTTCGAGGACGCATCGCCCGAACGTGCGGCGGAGGACGCGCGAGCCGTGCGCCGGATCGCGGAGTGCCTCGAACGGTGGAGGCCCCGATTATCGCTCGACGAGTCGTGCCGCGCCGTGGAACGGGCGTCGCGTCTCGGCGTGCAGCTCCTGACGCCCGACTCGGACGCCTGGCCCGAGGGCTTCGCGTCGCTCGAGGGCGGCGAGCCGCTCGCCCTGTGGATCCGAGGCGACCCGAACCGGCTTGCGCGGCTGGAGCATTCTGTCGCGCTGGTCGGTGCGCGCGCCTCGACCGACTACGGCGAACACGTCGCGATGGAGGCGGCAGCCGGACTCGTCGGGCGCGGGTTCGCCGTCGTCTCGGGAGGCGCATACGGGATCGATGCTGCAGCCCATCGAGCGACGCTGGCGAGTGGTGGGCTCACCGTCGCCTTCCTCGCCGGAGGGGTCGACCGCCTGTACCCCGCTGGTAACAGCGACCTGTTGCGCCGCATCGCGGGGGAGGGCGTGCTGGCGGCGGAGCTCCCTCCCGGCAATGCGCCGACGCGATGGCGCTTCCTGATGCGCAACCGGCTCATCGCCGCGGCAGCCAGCGCGACCGTCGTCGTCGAAGCGGGTCGCCGGTCGGGCTCACTCAACACGGCAGGCCACGCCGCCCAGCTGGGGCGACCGCTCGGCGCCGTGCCCGGCAGCATCCTGTCGCCGGCATCGGCGGGATGTCACCGTCTCATCCGCGAGTACGCGGCGATCTGCGTCACGTCGGCCGAGGAGATGGCGGAGCTCGCCGACCCGTTGGGGACAGGGCCGACGGGATCTCCCGCCGCGGCGGCGGTCCGTCCCGTGGAGGGGGAGCCGCGTGGCGGGGATGCGGAGGGGGTCGTCCTGTCGGTTTTGTCGTCGGCACGCAGGGCCGACGCGGACGAGATCGCGGCTCGGGCGGCTCTGCCGTTCACGACGGTCGCCGCGATTCTCGGTCGCCTCGATCTCGCAGGCCGTGCCCGCGAGAGCGGGGGAGGCTGGACCTTGAGCGAACGGAGGCACGCATGACGGTGCCCGGCCGGCCGCCGACCGGTGATGCCGAGCGTTCGGCCGACCGCTCGTCGTATAGAGCGCGCGTCGCTGCTGCTGAGGGCCGTGTTCCAGGGTCAAGCTGAGGGGGTGGGTCTGGATGCGGCGATCGAGCAATACGAGCGGCACCTGCGGGTGGAGCGCGGGTACTCGCCGCAGACGATCCGCGCCTACCGATCGGACCTCGGGGCGCTCGCCGCCTTCGCGGCGGAGCGGGGCGTGGCGTCCACGGATGCGCTCACCCTCGACCTCTTCCGGGACTGGCTGTGGGAGGGGTCGAAGCGAGGCCTCGCCAAGTCGACGCTCGCCAGGCGCGCGGCCTCGGTCCGCGGATTCAGTGCATGGGTCACACGCCAGGCCGAAGGGGAGGACAGGCTCGGCTCTCCCGCGAGTGCGGTGGGGTCGCTCACGGCGGGCGGCATGAGCGAGGAAGACGCGGACTCCGGGACACCGAGCGCGGAAGCGGCGGAGGTGGCGAAGGTGGTCGCCGATCCGGCGGTGCGCCTGCGCTCGCCGAAGGCCGACAAGACGCTTCCCCGGGTGATCACGCGCGAGCAGATCGACGGGATCCTCGTGGGACTCGCCGCCCGGGCGGAGGACGGCGACCCGGGGTCGCTCCGCGACGTCGCCGTGATCGAGCTGCTCTACGCGGCGGGGATCCGGGTGTCCGAGCTCACCGGCCTGGACGTCGACGACGTCGACCTCGATCGGCTCACCGTCCGCGTGATCGGCAAGGGGTCGAAAGAGCGCGTCGTGCCCTTCGGAGTGCCGGCGCTGCGGGCGATCCGTGCGTGGCTGACGGCCGGGCGGCCGCGGCTGGCCTCGGGCGCGTCCGGGCCGGCACTCTTCCTCGGCGCCCGCGGTGCGCGGCTGGGAAGCCGAGCCGTCTACCAGCTGGTGGCCGGTCTCCTCGCCGACGTGCCGGGGCGGGGGCCGTCCGGACCGCACGCCCTCCGGCACACCGCCGCCACGCACCTGCTGGACGGCGGAGCGGACCTTCGCGCGGTCCAGGAGCTGCTGGGCCACGCGAGCCTCGGGACCACCCAGATCTACACGCACGTCTCCACCGAACGGCTCAAAGAGGCGTACCGCATCGCCCACCCGCGCGCTTAGGCCGCGCTCCGATCGCCGTCCCGATCCCGCGCCGCGCCGCCGCAGTCGGGGCAGACAGACCCTCGGCGTCGCTCGCATCCCGCCTCCGCTCACCCGCTCCCGAGCGGCAGGAGGACAGCCGGCGGCACGCGAGCGAAGAACAGCATCGGCGACACGTACTCGCCGTGCATGCGCACACCGACGTGCAGACATCCGCCGCCGCAGTGACCTCCCGACCCGACCAGGCCGATGACCTCGCCACGCGCGACGGCGGAGCCCACCGGAAGATCGGACGACAGCGGCTCGAAGCTCGACAGCACCCCGCCGCCGTGATCCAGAGTCAGAACAGGACGGTCGACGACGGTCCCGGCGAAGCGCACCACGGCGCCATCCGGTGCGGCGACGGGCGTGCCCGCCGCCGCTGTCAGGTCGATGCCGCGGTGACCGGCGGCATACCTCGTCGGTGGAGCGGCGTACGGAGCGGCGACCGTGGGAGAGACGACCGGCCAGCTCCAGCGGCCCTCCGGCTCGGAAGGATCCACTCTCGACGTCGAGACACGATCGCGCCCGTCCTCGCTCGCGGCCGCTCCCCACCGACCTTCCGTGCCCGGATCCGAGACAGCACCGGCGGCTCCCGGCCGGGCGACCAGCACGCACACGACCAGCGCCCACGAGACGAGACACCACCGGCCCGCCAGCCGTCGGCGACGTGTCGCACCGCCCCGCCGAGCACCGCCCCGCCGCGCACCGCCCCGCCGCGCCCCGCCCCGCCGCGCGCCGCCCCGCCGCGCGCCGCCCCGCCGCCGCATGCGGCATCGTCCGTCGCCCTCCCGCATCCGTCCCACCTTCCGTCCGTCCCTGCGATCACGACCACCCTCTGCTCCAGCGCCGTCGTGCGCGGGCGGCATCCCGGATCGGTGGAGAACCCGCGTCCCGTCGCTCCTGTGGACACACCCGCGACCGATGGTTCTCCCCGGCGCGATCCCGGCGTACCGTGAGATTCGCCTTCGCGGCCCCCGACCGGTGCCGCCGACAGCGAGCCGCACAACCGAAAAAGGGATGAGATGACTGAAGAGAGCAGGAACGCAGCCTCCACGAGCGAGGAGAACGTGCCTCGGCCGACGGCGGCGATGCGGCGCAGGGTCACCGGACTGGCGATCGCCGCGGCGGTCGGCGGGTTCCTGTTCGGTTTCGACTCGTCGGTCATCAACGGCGCCGTCGACTCCATCCAGAAGAGCTTCGCACTGAACGCCTTCGTCACGGGGTTCATCGTCGCCATCGCCCTGCTGGGCTGCGCCGTCGGCGCGTTCATCGCCGGTCGTCTCGCCGATCGCTGGGGCCGGCTCAAGGTGATGCTGCTCGGCGCCGTGCTCTTCCTCGCCAGCTCCATCGGAGCCGGCCTGGCGTTCTCGGCCTGGGACCTCGGGTTCTGGCGCGTCATCGGCGGTCTCGGGATCGGCATCGCCTCGGTCGTCGCCCCGGCCTACATCGCCGAGATCTCGCCGCGGCAGTCGCGCGGGCGCCTGGCCTCGCTGCAGCAGCTGGCCATCACCATCGGTATCTTCGTCGCCCTGCTGTCCGACGCCCTGCTCGCCGGAGTGGCCGGATCCGCATCCCAGCAGCTCTGGTTCGGGCTCGAGGCGTGGCGGTGGATGTTCCTGGTCGGCGTCATCCCGTCTGTCGTCTACGGCATCCTGGCGCTGACGCTGCCCGAGTCGCCGCGCTTCCTCCTCGCGAACGGGCGCCACGACGAGGCGCGCCAGATCTTCACGACGCTCGTCCCCGAGGAGGACATCGACCGTCAGATCGGCGACATCGAGCGGGCGATCCAGGAGGACAAGGAGGGCGCGAAGGCGACCCTCGTCGGCAACCGGCTGGGGTTGAAGCCGATCGTCTGGATCGGCATCATCCTGTCGGTCTTCCAGCAGTTCGTCGGAATCAACGTGATCTTCTACTACTCGACGACCCTCTGGAAGGCGGTCGGCTTCACCGAGAGCAACTCGCTGCTCATCACGGTCATCACCTCGGTGACGAACGTGGTCGTCACGATCGTCGCCATCCTGCTCGTCGACCGCGTCGGCCGACGCCCCATCCTGCTCACCGGCTCGGTCGGCATGGCGCTGTCGCTCGGGGTGATGGCCCTGTCCTTCGCGTTCGCGGTCAAGGTGGACGGCGCCGTGTCGCTGCCCAACCCGTGGGGCCCCATCGCGCTGGTCGCGGCGAACCTCTTCGTCATCTGCTTCGGCGCATCGTGGGGACCGCTGGTCTGGGTGCTCCTCGGAGAGATCTTCCCGACCAAGATCCGTGGAAAGGCCCTCGGCGTCGCGGCGGCCGCGCAGTGGATCGCCAACTTCCTGGTGACCGTCTCGTTCCCGCCCATGGCCGACTTCTCGCTGCCCTTCACGTACGGTCTCTACGCGATCTTCGCGGCCCTCTCGTTCTTCTTCGTGTTCTTCAAGATCCCGGAGACGAACGGGATGGCGCTGGAGCACGCCGAGACCCTCTTCCGCGAGGCAGGGGGCAAGCGGAGGGGCGTCCAGGTGCGCTCCAGCGGCGACTCCGCCTGACGCCCGCTTCCTGATAGGATGTCTGAAGCACTCCGCTCGTCGGAGTGACTACGCGTGCCCGTAGAACCTCGCAAGAGGCGCCTTTCACCGGGCGGGGCGCGCATCCACCGGTCTCCCACTCCACTCGACGGCTTCGCCGTGCGGGCGGCGGGATGCGGATGCGCGCGGGGCACCAGGAGTGGCGGCCGCCGGCCGTCGCAGACAACCGCAACCAAAGGAGAAACGGCAATGGCCGTCGTCACCATGCGCCAGCTGCTCGACAGCGGCGTCCACTTCGGACACCAGACCCGTCGCTGGAACCCGAAGATGAAGCGCTTCATCCTCACCGAGCGCTCGGGCAGCTACATCATCGACCTGCAGCAGTCGCTCGCGTACATCGACAAGACGTACGACTTCGTCCGCGAGACCGTCGCCCACGGCGGCACCATCCTCTTCGTCGGCACCAAGAAGCAGGCCCAGCAGGCGATCGCCGAGCAGGCGACCCGCGTGGGCCAGCCCTACGTGAACCAGCGCTGGCTGGGCGGTCTGCTGACCAACTTCTCGACCGTGTCCAAGCGCCTCGCCCGCATGAAGGAGCTCGAGGAGCTCGACTTCGAGGGCACCACCAGCGGCTTCACCAAGAAGGAGCTGCTGATCAAGAAGCGCGAGCTGGACAAGCTCCACAAGTCGCTGGGCGGCATCCGCAACCTCAGCAAGACGCCGAGCGCGCTCTGGGTGGTCGACACCAAGAAGGAGCACCTCGCGATCGACGAGGCCAAGAAGCTGGGCATCCCGGTCATCGGCATCCTCGACACGAACTGCGACCCGGACGAGGTCCAGTACCCGATCCCGGGCAACGACGACGCCATCCGCTCCGTCACGCTGCTGACCCGCATCGTCGCCGACGCGGCGGCCGAGGGCCTCATCCAGCGTCACCAGAAGCCGGAAGAGGGCGCAGAGCCGGCCGAGCCGCTCGCCGAGTGGGAGCAGGAGCTCCTGCAGCAGTCGTCCGAGGAGGTCCAGTCGAGCGCTGAGACCGCCAAGGCCGCTGACGCCGACCTGGCCGAGGCCAAGGCCGACTCCGCCGAGGTCATCGCCGAGGGCGAGGCCGACGCCGAGGCCGCCGACGTCGTCGCCGAGGTCGAGGCGGACGCCGCGGCTGCGGACGCCGAGTCCAAGTAATCCGCGTCTCTTAGAAGTCTTCGAGTAGAAGAAGGTTCCAGTCAGAACATGGCAAACATCAGCATCGCCGACATCAAGGCTCTCCGTGAGCAGCTCGGCACGGGCATGGTCGACACCAAGAAGGCCCTCGAGGAGGCCGGTGGCGACATCGAGAAGGCCACCGAGATCCTGCGCCTGAAGGGTGCGAAGGGCAACGCGAAGCGTGCCGACCGCTCCACCAGCGAGGGCCTCGTCGCCGCCAAGGAGAACGGCAACGGCACCGCCACCATGATCGAGCTCGCGTGCGAGACCGACTTCGTGGCGAAGGGCGACAAGTTCATCGCCCTGGCCGACAAGGTGCTCGACGCGGCCGCGGCCGCCAGCGCCACCACCGTGGAGGAGGCCCTCGCGGCCCCCGCCGGCAGCCAGACCGTCGCCGAGCTCATCGGTGACGAGGCCGCCATCCTCGGCGAGAAGGTGGAGCTCCGCCGCATCGCCGTCGTGAACGGCGAGCACTTCGCGATCTACCTGCACAAGACCTCCAAGGACCTGCCGCCGCAGGTCGGTGTCGTCCTCGGTTACACCGGCGACGACGCGGAGACCGCCCGCAGCATCGCGCAGCACATCTCGTTCGCGAACCCGACGTACCTCGACCGCGCGGACGTTCCGGCCGAAGATGTCGAGAACGAGCGTCGCATCGTCGAGGAGATCTCGCGCAACGAGGGCAAGCCCGAGGCCGCGCTCCCGAAGATCATCGAGGGCCGTCTCGGCGCCTACTTCAAGCAGGTCGCCCTGCTCGAGCAGGAGTACGCACGCGACAACAAGCTGACCATCGCCCAGGTGGTGAAGGACGCAGGCCTGACCATCACCGGTTTCGCCCGCTTCAAGGTCGGCGCGTAACAGATCATGAAGGAGTCCGGATCGTGAACACGATCCGGACTCCTTTTCTGTGCGCGGGAGCCACTAGCTTTAACCAGAACCACACACGGAAGGACGCTATTCACGCATGTCGTCAGCCATCCAGAGACATCCTTCACAGCGACGCAGGGTCCTTCTGAAACTCTCCGGCGAGGCGTTCGGCGGGGGACAGCTCGGCGTCAACCCGGACATCGTCAGCGGCATCGCGCGTGAGATCGCGCAGGCCGCCCAGGACGTGGAGATCGCCATCGTCGTCGGCGGCGGCAACTTCTTCCGCGGCGCCGAGCTCTCGCAGCGCGGCATGGACCGCGGCCGCGCGGACTACATGGGCATGCTCGGCACGGTCATGAACTCGCTCGCGCTGCAGGACTTCCTGGAGCAGGCCGGAGCCGAGACGCGCGTGCAGTCGGCGATCTCGATGACCCAGGTCGCCGAGCCGTACATCCCGCGGCGGGCGGAGCGGCACCTCGAGAAGGGCCGCGTCGTCATCTTCGGCGCGGGCGCGGGGCTGCCCTACTTCTCCACCGACACGGTCGCCGCGCAGCGCGCCCTCGAGATCAGCGCCGACGTCGTGCTGGTCGCCAAGAACGGCGTCGACGGCATGTACGACGACGACCCCCGGACCAACCCGGATGCGCGAAAGATCGATCAGATCAGCCACCAGGAGGCCCTGCAGCAGAACCTGAAGGCGGTCGACTCGACCGCGCTCAGCCTCTGCATGGACAACGGGATGCCGATGCGCATCTTCGGCATCGAGCCGGCGGGCAACGTCACGGCGGCCCTTCTCGGGGCCGAGATCGGCACCCTTCTCGGCTGAACGCGCGAGCGGGTCTTCTCTCGCCGCCGCCGGTCCCGCACCGGCGGCGGCGGGACCGCGCAATAGACTAGACACCGACCCACCGATCTGAAGGAGAAACCGTGATCGCGGATGTGATTTCCGATGCCCGTCAGCGCATGAGCAAGACCGTGGACGCGGCGAGGGAGGACTTCGGCACCGTGAGCGCGGGCCGGGCCAACCCGGCACTGTTCCAGAAGGTGCTGGTGGACTACTACGGTTCGCCGACGCCGCTCGCGCAGCTCGCCGGCCTGCAGAACCCGGAGGCCCGCGTCCTCATCGTCACGCCGTACGACAAGGCGGCGCTGAAGGACATCGAGCGCGCCATCGTGAACATGCCCAACCTCTCGGCCAACGTCGGGAACGACGGCGAGATCGTCCGGGTCACCCTTCCGGAGCTCACCGAGGACCGCCGCAAGGAGTTCGTGAAGATCGTGCGCGGCAAGGGCGAGGACGCCAAGGTCGCGCTGCGCAACATCCGCCGCCGCTCCAAGGACGAGCTGGACGCGCTGAAGGGCGAGATCGGCGACGACGAGCTGTCGCGCGCCGAGAAGGAGCTCGAGGCGATCACGCGCACGCACGTCGACGCCGTCGACGAGGCGCTGAAGCGCAAGGAAGCCGAACTCCTCGAGGTCTAGCCGATGACCGACGACAGCAGCCCCGGGACGCCGACGCCGGGGGCGTCGACGCCCGGGGCGCCGCAGCCCGTGGTGCCGCCCGTCGTGCTGCCCCCCGAGGCCTCCGGCGCCTCCGACCTCCACGGACGGCGGGGCAAGGCACGCTCGCGCGAGGAGTTCCGGGCCCACGTGCTGGCCACCCGAGCCGATTTCGAGCGGCAGGTGCAGGCCCGCAAGGCACAGCTCGACGCGACGAACGAGCGGATCGCCGAGCGCACCGGACGCAATCTGATCCTCGCGATCGTCATCGGCCTCGCCGTCGGGGCGCTCGTGCTGGTCAGCCTGATCTTCATCAAAGAGCTGTTCCTGGTGTTCGGGATGGCGATGGCCGGGTTCGCCAGCTTCGAGCTGGCTCAGGCGTTCCGGGGTTCGGGGCGCCGGGTGCCGCGCATCCCCACCGTCATCGCCGCCGTCGGGATCGTGCCGGCGACGTTCTTCCTGCACGCGGGCGGGATGCTCGTGGCGCTCTCGGCCGGCATCGTGCTCATCGTCGTCTGGCGCCTGGTGGAGGAGCTCTTCGTCGCCGCCTCGCGGCACGGCGCTCGCGCGCTCGGCCGCGATCTGCTGTGGTCGGTGTTCGTCCAGCTGTATGTGAGCCTGCTCGCCAGCTTCGTCATCCTGCTGCTGGCTGAGCCCGGTGGCGAGTGGTGGGTTCTCGCCTTCCTCATCCTGGTCGTCTCGGTGGACACTGGCGCCTACGTGAGCGGTCTCTCCTGGGGCAAGCACCCGATGGCTCCGACGATCAGCCCGAAGAAGACCTGGGAGGGCTTCGCCGGCGCCGCCGCCGCGGCGATCATCGCGGGTGTGCTGCTCTCGGTGTTCATGCTGGGGGAGGTGTGGTGGTTCGGCATCGTGTTCGGCGTCGTGCTGCTGCTGACGGCGACGGCCGGCGACCTCGCCGAGTCGCTGATCAAGCGCGATCTGGGCATCAAGGACATGAGCTCGTGGCTGCCCGGTCACGGCGGGTTCCTCGACCGGCTCGACTCGATCCTGCCGTCGGCAGCGGCCACCTACGTCCTTTTCCTGATCTTCCGATGACACAATGGGGGAGTGAGCACCTTCCCCCACAGCCCGAAGTCCAAGCCGGGCTATGACGTCGATCAGGTGGATGAGTTCCTCAAGCTGGCGCGCCGCGCCTACGACGCCGACGAGGATGCACCGACGCTGACAGCCGCCGACATCCGTCACGCGGCGTTCTCCATGGCCAAGGGCGGCTACTCGACGACGCACGTGGATGCGGCGCTGGAGCGCCTGGAGGACGCGTTCTCCGCGCGTGAGCGCGAAGCGGCGCGCGCCCGGCAGGGCGACGCCTCGTGGTTCGAGGAGGCGCGCACGACGGCGCAGGTCGTCCTGAACCGCCTCAACCGTCCGCTCGGCCATCGTTTCGAGCGGGTGAGCTTCCTCACGCTCGGCTACAACAGGAACGACGTCGATCGATTCACGAACCGTCTGGTGCGCTATTTCCAGGACGGACGGCCGATGAGCGTCGAGGAGGTCCGGACGGTGACGTTCCGCGAACAGCGCGGCGGCTACCGCGAGGTCCAGGTCGATCTGCTGCTCGACAGCGTCACCGACGTCATGCTGGCGGTTCGCTGAGTGCGGGCGTCGATTCTTGGATCTGAGGCCGATCTCCGTTATCGTTCTGTGATCGTGGGTAGACGAGAAGCAGCAGACATCGTGCCGCTGACTCCGGCCAACCCGGTCGGCGTCGCGTTCAGGCGATCCCGGCGACCGCACATCCGGTCGCGCGCAGCCCTGTGGGGCTTCGCGTTCACCGCCGCCGCCGGGTTCGCTCTGGTGAACGTGGTCGACCCCTTCTCCGGGACCACCACGACGCCCGCCTACGCGGAATCGTTGCAGCAGATCCCCACCACGGCGCGCTACGGCGACGCCCCGACGCAGAGTCTCACCGCTCCCGAGTCCGCTGCGCTGACCATCACGCGCGATGCTGTGACGGTCAAGGCGAAGCCGACACCGACCCCGACTCCGACGCCGACCCCCACCACCAGCGCTAAGAAGTCCACGTCGAGCGGTGCCCCCGCAGCGGGCACGCCCGACCCGGGCTCGGCGCAGGCCATCGCCTACCAGATGCTCAAGGACCGCGGGATGGGCGACGACCAGTACAGCTGCCTGGTCTCGCTCTGGAACCGTGAGTCCCACTGGAACGTGTACGCCTACAACGCCGGCAGCGGCGCCTACGGCATCCCGCAGGCGCTCCCGGGGAGCAAGATGGCGAGCGCCGGTCCCGACTGGCAGACCAACGCTGCCACGCAGATCACCTGGGGCCTCGGCTACATCACGGGGCGCTATCAGACCCCGTGCGGCGCCTGGGACCACTCCGAGTCCAGCGGCTGGTACTGACACCGACCGCCGCGGCGTGCAGCGTCCGCAGCCCGCTCTGCCGCCCCGTTTAGACTGGGATCATGCCGCGTTCCAACCGTCCTCGAGGCCGCAATGGCGGCCCCAGGGACGACGACCCGGACGGCCTGGAGCGACTGCTCGCCGGCTGGCGCCGCACCGAGGTGCGGCGCGGCGTCGAGTGGAACGTCCAGCCTGTCTCGGCGGCGCAGGCGCAGAAGGCCTACCGCTGTCCGGGCTGCGGCCGTGACATTCCGCCGGGCGTCGCCCACCTGGTCGCCTGGCGCGCCGACGGGGTGCTGGGGGATGCGGCCGACCTGGCCGCGCGCCGGCACTGGCACGAGTCCTGCTGGAGGATCGCATGACGACCGAGAACCTGACCCCGTCGAGCATGAGCGGCGAGCCCATCGAGATCCGTGGCGGTGTCGAGCTTCCCGCACGCCGTGAGGACATCGAGCTGCACACCGCGGACGGTCTCACCCTGGTGGGGGAGCTGGCCAGCCCGGTGGACCGCGATCCGGTCGCCACGCTGGTGACGCTGCACCCGCTGCCGACCGGCGGCGGGTTCATGGACTCGCACATCCTCCGCAAGGCCGCCGGCCGGCTCCCGGCTCTCGCCGACATCGCCGTGCTGCGGTTCAACACGCGCGGCACCGCGTCGCCGCGGGGGCGCAGCCAGGGCGCTTTCGACCACGGGATCGGTGAGCGGTTCGATGTGGAGGCGGCCATGGCGTTCGTCGCCGAGCGCGGCCTCCCGCATCCGTGGCTGCTCGGCTGGTCCTTCGGCACGGAGCTGGCGCTCATGTACGGGCGTGAGTTCCCGGTGGACGGCGTCATCCTGCTCTCCCCTCCGCTGCACCGCGCCAAGCCGGAGCACCTCGCCGCGTGGGCGGGGGATCACCGGCCGATCGTCGCGCTCATCCCGGAGCTCGACGACTACCTGCGTCCCGCAGAGGCCTCAGAGCGGTTCCGTCCGCTCCCGCAGATCGAGCTGGTCGACGTCGAGGGCGGGAAGCACCTGTGGGTGGGGGAGAACCAGACCCGGCGCGTCCTGAACGAGATCGTGGAGCGGATCAATCCCGCCGCGCTGCCGCTGCCGACCGAGTGGCCGCCGCCCGCGACCTAGCGAGGGATCGGCGCTCGGTCGCGTCAGAGCTCGTTCTGGCGCGGGATGACGACCTGCTTGACGATCAGCAGGATGGCCGCCGCGAACGGGATCGCGACGAGCGCCCCGAGGATGCCGAGGAGCGTGCCGCCGGCGAGGGCTGCGACGACGACCAGCGCGCCGGGCACGGAGACGGCGCGGTTCATGATGCGCGGGCTGAGCACGTACGCCTCGACCTGCATGTAGATCAGGTAGTAGATCGCCGCGGCGATCGCCGTCGGCGTCCCGGACAGGAAGCAGACCGCGACGATGATCACCGAGCCGGTGATCGTCCCGACGAGCGGGATCAAGGAGAAGAAGAACGCGATCGACGCGAGCAGGATCGGGAACTTGGCCCCGATGACCGTCAGGAAGATGGCACTCAGAATGCCGTTGACGAGCGCCAGCGCGACTTGGCCCATGACGTACTTGCCGACGGAGTCGGTGATCTGGTCGCCCAGGTCGGCGAACCGCGCCCGGCGGGAGGCCGGGACGAGCTGGTACGCGGAGCGCTTGATCGCCGGAAGCGACGCCGTGAAGTAGATCGTCAGGATCAGGACGATGACGACGCCGAATGCTCCCTGGACGATCCCGACGCCCGTCTGCAGCACCTTCGACGTGATGTCGGGCAGGTTCTGCTGCAGCCACTGGGTGACAGCGTCGATGTTCTGCTGGTTGACGATGCCGGGGAACTGATGCTGCAGGCTGAGGAACCACTTCTCGGCGCTGCCGTTGTTCACCCAGGTGATGGTGTTCTGGACGAGCTGGGTGGCCTGGCTGATCGCGACAGGGACGATCGCCCAGATCAGGCCGATGAACGCGCCGATGATGACGACGAGCGCGACGACCAGCGCGAGCCAGCGCGGGAACTTGCGGCGTTCGAGGAACGAGATCAGCGGCTCGATGCCGAGCGCGAGGAACAGAGCGGCGCCGATGTAGGTGATGATCGTCGCGAGGCTCGTGATCGCGCTGAGGATGAGGATCCCGAGCCCGACCCCGAGTGCGCCGATCAGGCCGAGGCGGAACGGGTTCTGGATCTTCATGATTCCCCCAGGGTCAGTCGCGGTCGGCAGTCACGCTCTCGGCCTGCTGCAGGACGCCGCGCAGGTTCTCGAAGTACCCGGCCACAGCCTCGCGCTCAATCCTAATCTGGGCCAGCCGCTCCTCCGCGTCCGCCACGAGGCGTTCTGTGCGCTCCTCCGCCTCCTGGAGCAGCGCTGCGGCGCGCTCCTCGGCGTCGTGGATGACCTGAGCGGCGGTGTCCTCTGCCTTCTTCCTGGCCTCGGTGACCGTCCGGCGGGCCTCCGCCTCGAAGGCCTCGGCCTCGGAGCGCGCCTGCGCGGTGCGCTTGACCGCGTCGGCCAGCTGGACGTTGGCCTCGTCGAGGTACTTCTGCGTCTGGGCGACCGCCTCCTGGTGCCGCGTCAGGTACTCCTTCTCGGCCTCGTCGCGGCGGGCCTTCAGCTCGACGTCGAGGTCGATGCGCGCCTGGGCGATCTCGCGCGTGCGCGCATCCAGCTCCTCGAGGGTGGAGGTGCGCAGCTGGGTGAGCTCGTTGTCGAGCGCGGCGCGCGCGTTCGCCGCCTCCTGCTCGAACTCGGCGGTGCGCTGTGCGATCTCCGCCTCGAGCGCCGTGCGGGCCTCCGCGACCTCGCGGGCGACCTCGGCGCGGGCCTCGGCGGTCTCCTTCTCGAGGGCGACCCGCGTCTGCTGTGCCTCGTCGGCGAGCGCGACACGCGTACGCTCCGCGTCCCGCTCGAGCTCGAGCCGCTGCTGCTCCCGCTGGTCGGCGAGCTCGTTCGCGGTCGCTTCGCGCTGCTCGGCGAGTTCCAGGGTGGTGCGGCGCACATCCTCGGCGAGGCGGCTGCGGGTCTCCTCCGACTCCGCGGCCAGCGCGGCCGTGGTCTGCTCGACCTCGGTGGCGAGCGCCTTCGTGGTCTGCTCGACCTCCGCCGCGAGAGCGGACTTCGTGGTCGTCACCTCGGTTTCGAGGGCGGACTTCGTCTGCTCGACCTCGGCGGCGAGCGCCTTCGTGGTCTGCTCGACCTCGGCGGCCAGCTCGGTGCGGGCGCGCTCCGCCTCGTCCGCGAGGGCGGCGCGAGTGGTGGTCGCCTCGGTCTCCAGGGCGGACGTGGTCTTCTCCACCTCGGCGGCGAGCGCCGCCTTGGTCGTGGTGACCTCGGTCTCGAGCGCGGACTTCGTCTGCTCGACCTCGGCGGCGAGGGCGGACGTGGTCGACTCCACCTCCGCAGCGAGCCGGGCGCGCTCGGCGCTGAGTTCGGCTTCGACCCTGCTCCGCTCGCGGGCGATCTCGTCGGCGAGCGAGGTGCGCGCCGCATCCACCTCGGAGGCGAGGTCGGCGCGGAGCTCGGCGGCCTCGGCCTCTAGCTGGCGGCGCTGGCGCTCCGCCTCGGCGGCCACACGCGACCGCGTGCTCTCGACCTCGGCGGCCAGCTCGCTGGCGGTCTGCTCGCGGTCGGCGGCCAGCTGGGCCGCGGTCTCCGCACGGTCCGCCTCCAGCCGCGCCCGCGTCCGGGTCGTCTCGTCCTCCAGGGTGGTGCGGGTCTGGAGAGTGTCGTCCGCGAGCTTCCTGGTGGTGCGCTCGACCTCCTCGGCGAGGGTCGAGCGGGTGGTCGTGACCTCGTTCTCGAGGGCGGCACGGGTGGAGGTCACCTCGTTCTCGAGCGCGGAACGGGTGGTCGTGACCTCGGTCTCCAGCTCGGATTTCGTGCGCTCGACCTCTTCGGTCAGCGCGGACCGGGTGCGGGTGACCTCGTCGGCGAGTTCCGCCTTGGTGCGCTCGACCTCGTCCGTCAGCGCGCTCCGGGCCGTCGTCGTCTCGGCCTCGAGTGCCGATCGGGTCTGCTCCACCTCGGCGGCCAGGGCGGCCTTGGTCTGCGCGACCTCGGCGGCGAGCGCCTTCTTCGTCTGCTCCACCTCGGTGGCGAGGGCGAGGCGGGTCGTCCTGTCCTCGTTCTCGAGGTCGGCGCGGGTTTGCGCGGCCTCCGCGGCGAGGGAGGAGCGCTGCTCCTCGACCTCGGCGGCGAGGTCGGCGCGGGCCTGAGCGGCCTCGGCCGCCAGGGCGTTGCGGGTCTCGGCCTCCTCGGCGGCGAGCCGGTCGGCGGTCTCGGCGACGCGCTTGTCGAGATCGAGACTGATCTGCGCGGACTCGCGCTCGAACGCGGCGCGATCGTCGGCCAGGGCGTTCTCGAGCTCCGCGCGGCGTGCCGCGATGGTGCGGTCGAGCTCGGCCGCCTCTGCGCGCGCCGCCTCGGCTTCGCGTGAGGCGACCGCCTTGAGCTCCGCCGCCTCGCGATCGGCTTCCGCGCGCACCGCGGCGGCCTCGCGCTTGCTCGTGGCGCGCAGCTCGGCGGCCTCCGTCGCGACCGCGCCGCGGATCGCCGCCGCTTCGCGCATCGCGTCGTTGAGCAGCGTCTCCTTGTCGGAGCGGGTCTTGGCGAGCAGCTCGCCCGACTCGATCTGCGCATCCTCCAGCAGCGTGGTGGCGCGGGCCTGGGCGTCGGCCAGGATGCGCTCCGCCTGGGCGGCCGCCGCCTTCTTGACCTTCTCGATCTCGGCGGCGACGCCGGCCCGCAGCCTCTCGGCGTCGATGTCGGCCTGGGCGATGAGGCGCGTCGACTGCTCCTCCGCGACGCGCAGCGTGTTCTCGAGCTTGGTGCCGAGACCGGAGTAAGTGGGACTGCCGACCTCTTCGATCTCGGCGTTGAGGTCCTCGATGCGCGCCTGGAGCCGCTTGATCTCCTTCGCGGACTCGGCGGACTGGGTGTTGGACTTGATGAGCTCGCGTCGCAGCTCCTGGAGGGCCTGGTCGACCTCGTCCTTGTCGTAGCCGCGGAAGACCTGCGTGAAGTTGGATTCGTCGGTGGCCACTGTGTTACTCCTGAAGGGATTCGGGTGGACTCGCTGCGCGCGCGCCGCGTCGATCCTACAATTCGGGGGTCTACGCCCGCACGGGGGGATGCGCGAGCGTCCAGGCAAGGGTTAGCTGCCTTTCAGGCACGTCCGGTATCGTCGTGTGACTGTGCCCGCCCCCGAACTTCGGCACACGAGGAGTCCTGTTTGCGTTTCGTACTCGCCATCGTCGCGTTCGTCGTCGCCGCGGTCATGATCGTGGCCGGTATCGCGCAGCGTACCGTCTTCGCTCCGCCCACCCACATCGAGGCCGGCACGTCCGTCTCCGGCGACCCGCGTTACGTGGTCGTCGACGGGTCCGTCCTGAACGCGCACCCCGGCCAGCAGACGCTGACCGTGACCGGTGCGCCCGACGGCGCGAAGCAGGTCGTGGCTTACGGCCGTACAGCGGACGTCAAGGCCTGGCTCGGCGATCAGAAGTACGTCGAAGTCGGCTACCGCACCGCTACGGGCAAGCTCACGACCAAGAACGTGACGCCGAAGCCGGGCACCAAGGACGAGGGCGCGGCGGACGAGGGCGCGGCGGACGGCTCGACCGCGACGCCGTCGCCTGCTGCCACGCCGTCCGCGTCCGCCGGGGCCGCGTCCGCCGGGGCCGCGTCCGGCTCGACGAGCGGCGACGCCGCGAAGACCGCCGGACCGAACCCCGCCGGCTCCGACCTGTGGCTCGAGGAGTTCGACGGCGAGGCGGCCCAGGTCACCCGCATGAACATCCCGGACGACGTCAGCGTCATCGTCGCCTCTGACGGCACCAAGGCCGCGCCGTCGCGCGTCACGGTCACCTGGCCGGTCGACTCCAGCACGCCGTGGGCGTTCCCGCTGATCATCGGCGGTATCGTCCTGCTGCTCATCGGCATCGCCCTCTACCTCTGGGGCCTCTACGCGCACCGCCGCTCGCGCGGCCCCCGCCGGAAGAGCGGACCGAAGATGCCGAAGCTCCCCAAGGCCCCCAAGTACAAGCCCACCGCCATGATCGAGACCACCTCGCGCGGCCGCCGCTCGACCCGCCGCGCCCGCGTGATCATCCCCGCCGCCCTCGCCGGAGTCCTCGCCCTGACGGGGTGCACGGCGGGCACGGGCGCCGCGACCACGCCGACCAAGACCGCGACGCCGCTCGCCACCGAGGCGCCCGACGCCAAGGACCAGCTGCCTCCCGCCGTCACCGTGCCGCAGCTCGAGCGCATCGTGAAGCGCGTCTCGGAATCCGCCGCGCAGGCCGACGCCCAGGCGAGCCCGGACCTCGCCAAGGTGCGCTTCACCGGGCCGGCCCTCCAGCTCCGCGAAGCCAACTACGCCATCCGCGCGAAGAAGTCCGACGAGCCCGCGCTGCCTGCGATCCCGGCGAGCCCGATCGTGCTGTCGCTGCCGCAGGCCACCGACGCGTGGCCGCGCACCGTCGCCGCGGTGATCGAGACGCCGAAGGACGCCAAGGGCACCGCGCAGGCGCCGATCGCGATCACCATGGTGCAGGAGACCCCGCGCGACAACTACCAGGTGGAGTACGCCGTCTCGCTCGAGCCGAAGGCGAAGGTCCCGAACCTGGCGCCGGCGAGCATCGGCTCCGCGGTCGTGCCTCCGGACTCCAAGCTGCTCGCGCTTCCTCCCCAGAAGGTCGCCGCCGCCTACGGCGACATCCTCATGAACGGCGACAAGAGCCAGTACGCCAAGCTGTTCAGCGCAGAGGGCGACACCCTGCGCACCCAGGTGGGAGCGGACTGGAAGGCGAAGCAGAAGGCCGCCGTGCCGGCCACCGCATCCCTCGAGTTCACGAGCCAGACAGGGGCGGGGACGGACGTCGCCATGGCCACCAACGACTCCGGTGCGATCGTGTGGACGGACCTGCAGGAGTCGCAGGTGCTCAAGGTCGTCGAGGCGGGCGCCGAGGTGAGCGCGGGCGCGACGGCTGCGGCGCTGACCGGCGTCGCCTCGTCCAAGACGGGCATCGAATCCACCTTCGGCTATCAGCTTGCCTTCTACGTGCCGCCCGCGGGCTCCGATGCGAAGATCACGCTGCTCGGCTTCTCCCAGGGCATGATCGCCGCCAAGCAGCTCTGATCGCCCCGTCGAGTACGCAAAAACTGCACGCTTTCACCCCGGTGAGCGTGCAGTTTTTGCGTAGTCGACGGGGGTGCGGAGGGTGCTCGGGCGCGCGAGGGCGGCACGGACGCGAGTATCCTTGATTCTCGTGCTGTTACGCGACGCGCGCACGCATCTGGAGGAACAATGAGCAACGTCCCGCCGCCGCCCACCAACCTGCGCGGAGCAGTCGACCTGAGCTCCCTCGTCAATCGCCCGCCCGCCGGCGAGGCGCCCGCGGGGGAGCAGCCCGCCGGCGCCCTCACCCTTCCGAGCCTGTTCTTCGAGGGCACGGACGCGAACTTCAACGACTTCATCGACCTGTCGATGCGGGTGCCGGTGGTCGTCGACCTCGGCACCGAGCGCTCCGACCAGTGGAAGCAGTTCACCGCCGTGCTCGACCGCGTCGTCGCGGGCTTCGGAGGACGCCTCGTGCTGGTCAAGGTGGATGTGGATGCGAACGCGCAGCTGGCGCAGGCCTTCCAGGCCCAGTCGGTGCCCGCGGTGGCCGCGCTCGTGGCCGGACGTCCCGTCCAGCTCTTCGTCGGGGCGCTGCCCGAGTCGCAGATCAGCGATGTCTTCGAGCAGCTCCTGCAGCTCGCCGCGCAGAACGGCGTGACCGACACCGTCACGGTCGAGGGCGGAGCGTCGCCCGACGCCGACGCCGACGCCGCGGCCGAGCCCGCTCCGGAACCGCCGCTGCCGCCGCTGCACGCCGAGGCCTACGACGCGATCGAGCGCGGCGACTACGACGGCGCGATCCGCGCCTACCGCACCGCGATCGCCCAGGACCCCCGCGACACCCTGGCGGTCGCCGGACTCGCGCAGGTGAGCCTCCTGGCGCGCCTGAGCGGCCACACGGCCGACGAGCTCCGGTCGGCCGGGGCGCAGGCTCCCGACGATGTCGACGCCCAGCTGGGCGTCGCCGACCTCGACATCTCGGGCGGCCACATCGACGACGCCTTCGATCGTCTGCTCACCCTCTTCCCGAAGCTCGATGCGAACGGCAAGGAAACCGTTCGCACGCGCATCCTCGACTATTTCGAGATCGTCGGCGTCGACGACCCCCGCGTCGGCAAGGCCAGGGCTAGGCTGGCTTCGCTGCTGTACTGAGCCCGTCCCCACCGGGAAGCGCGGCAGCCCATCGTCGTGCCGGACATCTCCGGCAGTCGAAGCCGAGGGAGAGACCCCCCATGTCCCGTGTGCTCGTCATCGGAGGCACCGGCCTGGCCGGGCGCGCCGTGACCGCAGAAGCGGTCGAACGCGGCCACGAGGTGGTCGTCGCGGCCCGCCGCGTACCGGACGACGACTCCGAGCAGTACGTCCTCGGAGCCGCATACGTCACGGCGGACATCGTCACCGGCGACGGCCTCGAGGAGGCGGTGGACGGCGTGGATGTGCTGATCGACACGAGCAATGCGGTCGGCAAGCAGGCCGCCCATGTCTTCGCCACGGGTGCGCAGAACCTCGTGCACACCGCCGCCCGATTCGGTGTGCGCCGCGCCGTGCTGCTCTCGGTCGTCGGCACCGACCGGTCGGCGTACGGCTACTACCGTGCGAAGGCCGCGCAGGAGCGCGTCTACCTCGACTCGCCGCTCGACACGCGGGTGGTGCGTGCCACCCAGTTCCACGACTTCGTCACCGCGATCTTCGACCGGGGGAGACCGCTCGGCGCCATCCTCGCGCCCTCCGGGGTGCGGTTCCAGCCGATTGCCGTCACCGACGTTGCGCGTGTGCTGGTCGACGCCGCCGAGGGGGCGGGGGAGCCGGACAGCGTGATCGCCATCGGCGGCCCGCGCGTGGAGTCGGCACGCGATCTGGCCGAACAGCGCAAGCGGGCGAGCGGGAGCCGTCGCTACATCCTGCCGATCCGCCTCGGCGGAGCGCTCGGAAGCACCTGGCGGGCCGGCCGGAACCTGGCGCCGGAGCACGCCGTGGACGGCGTCGGCTACGGCGCCTGGCTCGAGACCGGGGCCTGAGCCCCGGCCTTCGGAGAGCCGGTCAGCGTCGTGGCTTCAGCCACAGCGCGCCGAGCGGCGGCAGGGTCAGCACCGCCGATGCCCGGCGGCCCATCCACGGTTCGTCGACCGCCGTCACGGACCCGAGGTTGCCGACTCCCGACCCGCCGTACGCTTCCGCGTCCGTGTTGAGCAGTTCCTCCCACTCGCCGGCGAACGGCAGCCCGATGCGGTACCCGTCGTGCGGTGCGCCCGAGAAATTGAAGAGCATCGCGATCGGCTCGCCGTCGCGGTCCTTGCGCAGGAAGGCGATGACGTTGCCCTGCGCATCGGACCCGTCCAGCCATTCGAACCCGGCGGGCTCGTTGTCCAGGGCCCACAGCTGCGGGTTCTGGCGGTAGACGGCGTTCAGCTGCGCGACGAGGTTCCAGAGGCCCTGGTGCGCCGGCTGGTCCAGGATCCACCAGTCGAGACCGCGCTCCTCGCTCCACTCCGACGGCTGGCCGAACTCCTGGCCCATGAAGAGCAGCTGCTTGCCCGGATGCCCCCACATGTACGCGAGGAACGCGCGCACGTTCGCCAGCTGCTGCCAGTGGTCGCCGGGCATCTTGGTGAGCAGGGAGCCCTTGCCGTGCACGACCTCGTCGTGGCTGATCGGGAGCAGGAAGTTCTCGCTCCAGGCGTAGACGAACGAGAAGGTGATCTCGCTGTGGTGGTAGCTGCGGTACATCGGGTCCTCGTGGATGTACTGCAGCGAGTCGTGCATCCAGCCCATGTTCCACTTCAGGCCGAAGCCGAGGCCGCCGGAGGACGTCGGAGCGGTCACCCCGGGGTAGCTGGTCGACTCCTCGGCGATCATCACCGTGCCCGGGTTGCGCTTGTACGCGGTCGCGGTGACCTCCTGCAGGAAGCCGATCGCCTCCAGGTTCTCGCGCCCGCCGTGGATGTTCGGTTCCCACTCGCCGTCGGCGCGCGAGTAGTCGAGGTAGAGCATGGAGGCGACGGCGTCGACCCGCAGACCGTCGACGTGGAACTCCTCCAGCCAGTACAGGGCGTTCGCGACGAGGAAGTTGCGGACCTGCGAGTTGCCGTAGTCGAAGATGTACGTGCCCCAGTCCTTGTGCTCGCCGCGGCGCGGGTCGGCGTGCTCGTAGAGCGGCTGGCCGTCGAACCGGGCCAGCGCCCAGTCGTCCTTGGGGAAGTGGCCGGGCACCCAGTCCAGGATGACCCCGATGCCCGCCTGATGGAGCCGATCGATGAGGTACTTGAGGTCGTCAGGGGAGCCGAACCGGCTCGTCGGCGCGTAGTAGCCGGTGACCTGGTACCCCCACGAACCGCCGAAGGGGTGCTCGGCGAGCGGCAGGAACTCGACGTGCGTGTAGCCCAGGGCTCCGACGTAGTCGATGAGCTGGTCGGCGGCGTCGCGGTAGCCGAGTCCCGGCCGCCACGAGCCGAAGTGCAGCTCGTAGACGCTCATCGGCCCCGCGTGCGGGTCGGTCTCGGAGCGGCGGCGCATCCACTCGTCGTCCGCCCACGCGTGGTCGCTGACGGTGATGCGGGAGGCGGTGGCCGGCGGGATCTCGGCGAACTGCGCCATCGGGTCGACCTTGCGGACCCAGCGGCCGTCCTGCGCGAGAAGATCGAACTTGTAGATCTCCCCGGCGCCGATGCCGGGAACGAACAGCTCCCAGACGCCGGAGGCGCCCATGTTGCGCATCGAGTGAAGGGTGCCGTCCCAGCCGTTGAAGTCGCCGACCACGCGCACGGCGCGGGCGTGCGGCGCCCAGACCGTGAACGCGGTCCCGACGACGCCGCCGAGGTCGCGCACGTGCGCGCCCAGGGCCGTCCACAGCGTCTCGTGCCGTCCCTCGCCGATCAGGTGCAGGTCGAGCTGGCCGATCGTCGGGAGGAAACGGTAGGGGTCGTCGGCCGTCCACACGCTGCCGTCGTCGTAGCGCGCCTTGATGAGATAGGCGCCGGGGCCGACGATGTCGACGCCCTGCCAGATGCCGTGCCCGACGTGGGCGAGCTCGATGTGCGCGCCGGTCGGGAGCACCGCGACCACCTCGGCGGCGAGCGGGCGGAGTGCCCGGATGACCGTGATGGGGTCGGCGACGCCCGGCGCGGCGACCTGGTGCTGGCCGAGGATCGCGTGCGGGTCGTGGTGGCTGCCCGTCGCCACGGCCGCGAGCAGCGCGTCGTCCAGGGCGGGCAGGTCGACGGCGGCGGCACCTTCGGGGATCGGGGACATGGCGGTACTCCTCAGGTTGTCTTCTGGTCGGTCACAGCGGTCGGACGGCCAGGATGTGCACGGGTTCGGTGAACGCGTCCAGGCGCACGTAGTCGTCGGCGCCCCAGGTCCAGCGCTGGCCGGTCACCCGGTCCTTCACCTCGAACTGGGAGCCGGCAGGCAGGCCGAGCGCGGTCACATCGAGGTGCACGATCGTCTCGCGCACGGAGTGCGGGTCGACGTTGGCGACGACGATCACCGCATCCGGCTTGCCCGTCCGGGTGAACTTCCCGTCCAGGTACTTCGAGTACACGAGGACGCTGTCGTCCTCGCTGTGGTGGAGATGCAGGTTGCGCAGCTGCCGGAGCGCGGGGTGCTCGCTGCGCGCCCGGTTGAGCATGGTCAGATAGCCCGCGAGCGAACGGCCCTGCGCCTGCGCCTTGGCGTAGTCGCGCGGGCGGTACTCGTACTTCTCGTTGTCGATGTACTCCTCGGCACCGGGACGCGCGACGTTCTCGAACAGCTCGTAGCCGGAGTAGACGCCCCAGGTGGGAGCGGCGGTCGCCGCGATGGCGGCGCGCACCTTGAACGCGGCGGGGCCGCCGAACTGGAGGTACTCCGTCAGGATGTCCGGCGTGTTCACGAACAGGTTCGGCCGCAGGTAGTCGGCCGTCTCGTGCGCGAGCGAGTCGAGGAACTCCTCGAGCTCCTCCTTCGTGTTGCGCCAGGTGAAGTAGGTGTACGACTGCTGGAAGCCGGCCTTCGCCAGGGTGCGGAGCAGCGCAGGACGGGTGAACGCCTCGGCGAGGAACACCACGTCCGGGTCGGTCGCGTTGACCGTGTGGATCAGCCACTCCCAGAAGTGCAGCGGCTTGGTGTGCGGATTGTCGACGCGGAAGATGCGGACGCCGAGCGACATCCAGTGCCGGACGATGCGCAGCACCTCCTGGCGCAGCCCCTCGTAGTCGTTGTCGAAGTTGATGGGGTAGATGTCCTGGTACTTCTTCGGCGGGTTCTCGGCGTACGCGATGGTGCCGTCGGGGAGCGTGGTGAACCACTCCGGGTGCTCGGTCACCCACGGATGGTCGGGCGACGCCTGCAGGGCGAGGTCGAGCGCGACCTCCAGGCCGGCCTGCTTCGCCTTCCCGAGGAAGAACGCGAAGTCCTTCTCGGTGCCGAGGTCGGGGTGGATGGCGTCGTGGCCGCCCTCCGCACTGCCGATCGCCCAGGGAGACCCGGGGTCGTTCTCCCCGGCGTCGAGCGTGTTGTTCGGGCCCTTGCGGAAGGTCCGGCCGATGGGATGGATCGGCGGGAGGTACACGACGTCGAAGCCCATCGCGGCGACCTCCGGGAGCCGCTTCGCGGCGGTGCGGAAGGTGCCGGACTTCCACGAGCCGTCGGGCAGCTGCTTCGCGCCCTCGGAGCGCGGGAAGAACTCGTACCAGCTGCCGACGCCGGCGCGCGTCCGCTCCACCTGGATGGCGCGCGTGGCGGAGAGGGTGGGAAGGCTGACGACCGGGCGCTCCGTGAGCACCTGCCGGATGCGGTCGTCGACGGCGGCGGCGAAGCGCTCGTCCACCGTCCGCGTGGTGTCGGCGACGACCTTGGCCGCCTCGGAGAGGTGCCGTCGCTCGGCCGTGCTGCGGCGCTTGTCCTTGGAGGCCGTGACGAGGAGGTCGTGGCCCATCCGCAGCATCAGCTCCACGTCGATCCCGGCCGGGACCTTCACCTCGGCGTTGTGGTGCCAGGTCGCGTACTCGTCCGCGTACGCCTGCACGCGGTAGCGCCAGAGGCCGGTCTGGTCGAGCTGCACCTCCACCTCCCACCGATCGGTGCCGGGGGTCAGCGGGTGCATGTGGTGCTCGGTCTGCTGCCCCGCGGGGTCGAGCAGGATGAGGTCGACGCCGATCTTGTCGTGACCCTCCCGGAACGCCGTGGCGCGGAACGGGATGACCTCCCCGCTGAACGCTGCTGCAGCCCAGAGTCCCTCGTCGACCTGGGGGGACAGCTCCAGGATCGGGATGCGGCCGAGCAGAGGCTCGTACGGGCCCGGCTCCGGGGCGCTGGGGGCCGCCTCTGTCGCGGCGGCTACGGACCTGGTCGCTGCGTTCTTCACCACGCACCCGACCGTACACTCATTAACCCGCCCGTCACGCGGCTCGTTTACAGTGGACCGAGTGAAGGCCATCCGAAGATTCACCGTCCGCGCCGTCCTCCCCGAGAACCTCTCAGCACTGGAGGAGATCGCAGGCAACCTCCGCTGGTCCTGGCACGAGCCCACCAAGGAGCTGTTCGCCCGCATCTCGCCCGAGCTGTGGCAGCAGGTGAGGCACGATCCCATCGCTCTGCTCGGCGCCGTAGAGCCGTCGCGGCTCGCCGAGCTCGCCGCCGATCAGGGCTACGTCGAGTGGGCGACCCACATCCGCGACGACCTGCGCGCGTACATCCACGACCCGCGCTGGTATCAGTCGCTCGGCGATGCCGCGCCCCAGACGATCGCCTACTTCTCGCCCGAGTTCGGCATCGCGGCGACCCTGCCGCAGTACTCCGGCGGTCTCGGCATCCTCGCCGGCGACCATCTGAAGGCCGCGAGCGACCTCGGCGTGCCGCTCGTCGCCGCCGGCCTGTTCTACCGCTCCGGCTACTTCTCCCAGGCGATCACGCCCGACGGGTGGCAGCTGGAGAGCTACCCGGTCCTCGACCCGGACGGCCTGCCGCTGAGCGTCCTGCGCAACCCGGACGGAACGCCCGTCCAGATCTCCCTCGCGCTGCCGGACGGCGTGCTCCACGCCCGCGTCTGGCGCGCCGCCGTCGGCCGCGTCACGCTGCTGCTGCTCGACACCGACATCCCCGACAACGAGGAGCGCCTCCGCTCGGTGACCGACCGTCTGTACGGCGGCGGCGGCGAGCACCGCCTGCTGCAGGAGCTGCTGCTCGGCATCGGCGGCGTGCGTGCCGTCAAGGCGTGGACCGAGCTGACCGGCGCACCCGAGGCGGAGGTGTTCCACACCAACGAGGGGCACGCCGGCTTCCTCGGGCTCGAGCGCATCTCCGACCTGATCGGCGAGGGGCTCACCTTCGACCAGGCGCTGCAGGTCGTGCGCGCCGGGACCGTGTTCACGACGCACACCCCCGTCCCCGCGGGCATCGACCGGTTCGACAGGGCGCTGGTCCAGCGGTACTTCTCCACCTCGCTCCTCCCCGGCGTGAGCGCGGACGAGGTCCTCCCGCTCGGCGCGGAGGACTACCCGGGCGGCTCGCCCGACGTGTTCAACATGGCGGTCATGGGCCTGCGCCTCGGCCAGCACGCCAACGGCGTCTCGAAGCTGCACGGCGACGTCTCCCGGCACATGTTCAACGGCCTCTATCCGGGATTCGACCCCCAGGAGGTGCCGATCGACTCGGTGACCAACGGCGTCCACGCCCCCACCTGGACCGACCCGATGCTGCGCGCCCTGGCGCTCGAGCGTCTCGGGACGGAGGACACCACGCACGCCGACTGGGGCAACGCGTCCGCCGTCGCCGACGCCGACCTGTGGAGCGTCCGCAACCGGATGCGCGAGCAGCTGGTGCAGGACGCCCGGCGCCGTCTGATGGCGGCGTGGGAGGACCAGAACCCGGGCGGAATCGCGCCGGCCTGGATGAGCGACCTGCTCGACCCGAACGTCCTCACCATCGGCTTCGCCCGTCGCGTGCCGACGTACAAGCGGCTCACGCTGATGCTGCACGACCCGGACCGGCTGCGGCGCATCCTCACCGACCCCGACCGGCCGGTGCAGTTCGTCATCGCGGGCAAGTCGCATCCGGCCGACGACGAGGGCAAGCGCCTCATCCAGAAACTCGTGCAGTTCGCGTCGGAGGCGGACATCCGCCAGCGCATGGTGTTCCTGCCCGACTACGACATCGGGATGGCGCAGCTGCTCTATCCCGGTACCGACGTCTGGCTGAACAACCCGCTGCGCCCGCTGGAGGCGTGCGGGACGTCCGGCATGAAGGCGGCCCTCAACGGCGCGCTCAACCTGTCGATCCTCGACGGCTGGTGGAACGAGTTCTACGACGGCGAGAACGGCTGGGCGATCCCGTCGGCCGACGCCGCCGGGGACGGCGCCGAGCGCGACGCGCTCGAGGCCGAGGCGATGTACGACCTGATCGAGCACCAGATCGCACCGCGCTTCTACGAGCGCGACGGCGACGACGTCCCGACGGCGTGGGTGTCGCGCATCCGCCACACGCTCTCGACCCTCTCGTCGCCGCTGTCGGCCGAGCGCATGGTGCGCGAGTACGTCGAACGTCTCTACCTGCCCGCGTCGGACTACGAGAACCGCCTGAGCGCGGACGACTTCGCCCGTGCGCGGTCGCTCGCCGCCTGGAAGGAGCGGGTCGAAGCCGCGTGGCCCGGCGTCGCCGTGACGCACGTCGACGCCGGCGGCGTGGATGCGGTGCCGCAGGTGGGCGACGAGCTGCACGTGCGCGCGCTGGTCCAGCTGAATGGGCTGCAGTCGTCGGACGTCGAGGTGCAGGTCGTCTACGGCCGCAGCCGCGACGGCGACGAGCTCACCGACGTCCACCGGCAGGCGCTCACCGTCGACGGCGGTGTGCCCGGAACCCACGACGCGTCGGTGCCGTTCGAGTTCGTCGGCACCGTCCGCCTGGCGTGGGCGGGCTCGTTCGGCTACACCGTCCGTGTGGTGCCGGTGAACGACCTCCTGCTCACTCCCGCCGAGCTCGGCCTGGTCACCACCGCCTCCTGACCCCGTCGCCCACCGTCGAGTCCGCGATTTTTGCACGTTCGCACCCCGCGCAGCGTGCAAAGATTGCGGACTCGACGGTGGGGCGGGAGGAGCGGGGGACGGGTCAGCGGGTCATGCGGACGGCGAGGATGGTGGCGTCGCCGGCGGGATGCGTCATGGTGGCGCCGTCGCGCGTGAAACCGTTGCGGAGGTAGAAGGCCTCGGCGCGGGGGTTGCCGTCCATCACCCACAGGTAGGCGGGAGCGTCGCCGATCGCTGCGTCGAGCAGTCGCTGGCCCGCGCCGGAACCGTAGGCGCTCGCCAGCAGGTAGATGCCCTCCAGCTCGCGATCGCGCGGAGCGTCGTCGTCGCGGCCCGCGCCGGCAGTGGCCCAGCCGATGATCGCGCCGCCCTGCTCGGCGACGAAGGCGTCCGTCTCGCCGCGCTCCAGGATTCGGGTCCAGCCCGCCGCCCGGCGATCGACGTCGAGGGAGGCCAGGAACTCGGCGGGCATCCGACCCGCGTACGCCTCGCGCCACGCCGTGACGTGCACCTCGGCGACGCCGCGCGCATCGTCGACGGTGGCCCGCCTGACCGTCATCTCGTCCATGTCGCGATCGCTCCGAAGGCTCCGCCCGTCGCGCGCAGGAGGTCGGCGGGGGAGAGCTCGACGTCGAAGCCGCGCTTGCCGCCGGAGACGAAGACGGTGTCGAACAGCTGCGCGGTCTCGTCCACGACGGTGACGTGGCGGGTCTTCTGGCCGATGGGGCTGATCCCGCCGACGACGTAGCCGGTGCGACGCTCGGCGACCGCCGGGTCGGCCATCGTGGCCCGCTTGGCGCCGACCGCTGCGGCGAGCGCCTTGAGGTCGAGCATCCCGGTCACCGGGACGACACCGACGACGAGGCCGAGATCGGTGTCGGCCAGGAGCGTCTTGAACACGCGGTCGGGTTCGACGCCCAGCGCCTCGGCGGCCTCCAGCCCGAACGACGGCGCTGCGGGGTCGTGCACATAGGGATGCGCGCTGAACGGGATGCCGGCCGCCGTCAGCGCGACCGTCGCCGGAGTCCCCGCCGGCGGCTTCTGCCGTGCCATCAGACGCGCGGCCCGTTCGCCCGGTACAGCTGCATGGACGTGCCGCCCACCAGCCGGGTCGCTCCGGGTGGGAACTCGGTCTCGTCCTCCGCGATCGGGACCTCGGTCGCCGAGTCCCAGAGCAGCTGGTACGACGTCACGCCCGGCGCCGCGGGAAGCGACACCTCCACGTCGTCCTCCACCCCGTGCACGATCAGCAGGACGCGGTTGAACTCCTCCTTGTCGGGGGTCGACGCGGCGAGGTACTGCAGGGTGCGGTTCTCCGGCGAGTTCCAGTCCTCGTCGTCCATCCGCTGGCCGGTCGCGTCGTACCAGTCCATGTGGCTGGCGTTCGGCGTGGTCTGGCCGTCCACGGCGTACCGGCTGGGGCGGAGGGCCGGATTCTCCCGGCGCAGCTGAAGCAGCCGCTTCGTCGTGTCGTACAGCTCCCGCTGCTCGCGCGTGCGCAGCCAGCTCAGCCAGGTCAGCTCGCTGTCCTGGCAGTAGGCGTTGTTGTTGCCGCGCTGGCTGCGCCCGTACTCGTCGCCCGCGGTGATCATCGGGACCCCGGCGGAGAGCAGGAGGGTGCCGAGCAGGTTCCTGATCGCCTTCGCGCGCGTCAGCAGGACGGCCTCGTCCGTCGTCGGGCCCTCGACGCCGTGGTTGAACGACCGGTTGTTGTCCGTCCCGTCGCGGTTGTTCTCGCCGTTGCCCAGGTTGTGCTTGACGTCGTAGGCGGTGAGGTCGGCCATCGTGAAGCCGTCGTGCGCTGTGACGAAGTTCACCGAGGCGAGCGGTCCGCGCTCCGGCGAGAAGGTGTTGGACGATCCGGCGAGCCGGGTGGCGAATCCGCCGATGCCCACGGGAGCCTGGCCGTTACGGCGCGCCTCCGCGATGTCGGCCAGCCAGAAGTTGCGCACCCGGTCGCGGTAGCGGTCGTTCCACTCCGACCAGCCCGCGTGCCCGTCGGAGGGCCCGGGGAAGTTGCCGGTCTGCCAGCCGCCGAGGCCCACATCCCACGGCTCGGCGATCAGCTTCACACCCGCGAGCGCCGGATCGGACGCCGCCGCGAGGAGGAGCGGATGGTCGCGGTGGAAGGACGCGTCCTCCCCGCGACCGAGCGTCGCCGCCAGGTCGAACCGGAAGCCGTCGATCTGCATCTCGTTCGCCCAGTAGCGGAGCGAGTCGAGCACCAGCCGCTGCGGGACGGGGTTGCCGAAGTCGACCGTGTTGCCGCATCCCGTCACGTCGATGTACGCGCCGGTCTCGTCGTGGCGGTAGTAGGTGGCGTTGTCGATGCCGCGGAAACTCGTGCGCGGACCGCCCATGCCCTCCTCGGCGGTGTGGTTGTACACCACGTCGAGGATCACCTCGATGCCGGCCAGGTGCAGCAGCTTCACCATGCCCTTGAACTCGGCGAGCACCGCCTCCGGTCCGGCCGCCTGCGCCGCCCGCGACGCGTACGGGCCGTGCGGCGTGAAGAAGTTGAGAGTGTTGTAGCCCCAGTAGTTGGTGAGGCCCTCCTGCTGCAGCCGCTGCTCCGAGACGAATGCCTGGACGGGCAGGAGCTCGACCGCGGTGACGCCCAGATCCTTCAGGTAGGCGATGGTCGACTCGTGCGCCAGTCCGGCGTAGCTCCCGCGCAACTCCTCCGGCACCGACGGGTTCAGCCGGCTGATGCCCTTGACGTGTGCCTCGTAGACGACGGTGTGGTCGAGCGGGGTCGCCGGCTTGCGCGCATCCCCCCAGTCGAAGCCGTCGGCGACGACGACGGAACGCCAGCCGTCGGAGCTCACGTGCAGGAGGCCGCGCGCGTACGGGTCGATCAGCAGCGCCTCCGGGTCGAACAGGTTGCCGGGCGCCTGGGGGCCGGACACACGGACGGCGTAGCGGCTGCCGACGGCGAGGGACCGCGAGCGGCCCACCCACACGCCGTTCGCATCCCGGCTCATCGGCACGGTCTTGACCAGCCAATCCGGGTCGTGCTCGTCGAACAGGCACAGCTCCATGGCGTCCGCGTTGGCCGAGAAGACCCTCAGCTCACCCCCGTGCGGCCCGACACGGACACCCAGGTTGCGCGGGGGATCGGTCGAGGTCATGCGATCTAGAGTAGTGACACACGCCTGGATACTTCGGAGGGCACCGTGCCGGTCTACCTCGACCACGCCGCCACCACGCCGATGCGCCCGGAGGCGATCGCCGCCTACACCGAGGCCATGGGCGTCGTCGGCAACCCGTCGAGCATCCACAGTCAGGGACAGCAGGCCAGGCGGATGCTGGAGGAGGCCCGGGAGACGGTCGCGGCGACCCTCGGCGCCGACCCGATCGAGGTGGTGTTCACCTCCGGCGGCACGGAGGCGATCAACCTCGCGATCAAGGGGATGTTCTGGGCGAGGAACGACACGGCCCGCCGCCCGCGCATCCTCGTCCCGGGCGGAGAGCACCACGCGACCGTCGACACCGTCGAGTGGCTGGAGCGGGCCGAGGGGGCCGAGATCGGCTGGCTGCCCCTCGACGGAGACGGCCGCATCGCGGTGCCCGGCGGGATCGCAGGAGACGACACGGCGCTGTTCACCTTCCTGGCGGTGAACAACGAGGTGGGGACGATCCAGCCCGTGCCCGCGCTCGCCGCGGTCGCGCGGTCGGCGGGGGTCCCCGTCCACGTGGACGCGGTGGCGGCGTACGGGCACGTGCCCCTCGACTTCGCCGGGCTCGGCGTGGACGCGCTCAGCGTCTCGGCGCACAAGATCGGAGGGCCGGTGGGGATCGGCGCGCTCGTGCTGAGCCGCGCATCCACCGTCGTCCCGCTGATCCACGGCGGCGGCCAGCAGCGGCAGGTGCGCAGCGGGACGCAGGACGTCGCGGCAGCGGTGTCGTTCGCGGCCGCGGCCCGGTTGGCGGAGGCGGAGCGCGAGGCCGAGACGGACCGGCTGTCCGCGCTGCGCGACCGGCTGATCGCTGGGGTGCGGGCGGTCGTTCCGGAGGCGGTGCTCAGCGGACCGGAGCCGGGCTCGGGGGAGCGGGTGGTATCCAACGCGCACTTCACCTTCCCGGGCGCGCAGGGCGACTCTCTGCTGTTCCTGCTCGACCTCGCGGGGGTGTCGGTGTCCACCGGCTCGGCATGTCAGGCGGGCATCCCGGAGCCGTCGCACGTGCTCCTCGCGATGGGACGCGACGAGACGGAGGCGCGCAGCGCGCTGCGGTTCACCCTCGGTCGCGGGTCGACCGACGCGGATGTCGACGCGCTGCTCGCGGCGCTGCCCGGCGCGTACGCGCAGGCGTCGCGCGCCGGCCTCGCGGAGCGCGCGCCGCGCCTGGGACGCTAGCGCCCGCCGTCCTCGTCCGTGGGATCGAGATGTGGCGCACATCGTCGTTCTGCGGCGGCGATGACGGAGATGTGGCGCAAATCTCTCGAGCGGTAGGCGGCGGGTAGAATCGGCGGGTGAAGGTTCTTGCGGCGATGAGCGGTGGTGTCGACTCCGCAGTGGCGGCGGCACGTGCCGTCGAAGCGGGGCACGACGTGGTCGGAGTGCATCTGGCGCTGAGCCGGATGCCCGGGACGCTGCGCACCGGCAGCCGCGGCTGCTGCACGATCGAGGACTCGATGGATGCGCAGCGCGCCGCGAACATCATCGGCATCCCGTACTATGTGTGGGACTTCTCCGAGCGCTTCAAGCTCGACGTCGTCGATGACTTCATCGCCGAGTACTCGGCCGGCCGGACGCCCAACCCCTGCATGCGCTGCAATGAGCGCATCAAGTTCGCCGCCCTGCTGGAGAAGGCGCTCGACCTCGGGTTCGACGCGGTCTGCACCGGGCACTACGCCGCCATCGTCACCGATGAGGACGGCAACCGTGAGCTGCACCGCGCGAGCGCCTGGGCGAAGGACCAGTCGTACGTCCTGGGCGTTCTGACCGCCGAGCAGCTGGCGCACGCGATGTTCCCGCTCGGGGCGACCCCGTCGAAGGCGGAGGTGCGGGCGGAGGCGGCAGCGCGCGGTCTGAGCGTCGCGAACAAGCCGGATTCGCACGACATCTGCTTCATCCCCGACGGCGACACCCGCGGCTGGCTGGCCGAGCGGGTCGGCACAGCGACGGGCGACATCGTCGACCGCGAGGGCAACCGGCTCGGCACGCACGAGGGCGCTCACGCGTACACGGTCGGCCAGCGGAAGGGCCTCAACGTCGGCTACCCGTCTCCGGACGGCCGGCCGCGGTTCGTGCTCGAGGTGCGGCCGAAGGAGAACACCGTCGTAGTCGGGCCACGCGAGGCGCTCGACATCGCCGAGATCGCCGGCTCCCGCTACACCTGGGCGGGGATGGCTCCCGCCGACCCGACGACGCCCTTCGCCTGCGAGGTGCAGATCCGCGCGCACGCCGACCCGGTGCCCGCTGTCGCGTCCGTCACCGGCGGAGAGCTCGTGATCCGTCCGGACGTGCCGCTCAACGGCGTCGCCCCGGGCCAGACGGCCGTCGTCTACGTCGGCACCCGCGTTCTCGGCCAGACAACGATCGACCGCACCGTCTCCGCCGTCCCCGTCTGACCCGCACCGCTCCGCCCCCCCTCTCTCCCGCGCTCCGCCCCCACCGTCGAGTCCGCGATTTTTGCACGCCGGCGGGGCGTGTCGCGTGCAAAGATCGCGGACTCGACGGCGGGGGCTCGACGGCGAGGGCTCGACGAGGGAAGCGGGCCGCGGCGTCGGGGGTCGCGAATAAGCTGGTGGGGTGGCGATCGAGACGACGACCGACGACCAGCCCGCGGAAGCGCGGGCCGAGGCGCAGCAGCTGACGACGCGCATCCTGGAGTTGCGCGACGCGTACTACGAGCGCGACACGGTGCTCGTCAGCGACGAGGAGTACGACCGCATGATGCGGCGGCTGGAGGAGCTCGAGCGGCTCCATCCGGAGCTCCAGTCGCAGGACAGCCCGACGCAGACCGTCGGCGGCCGCGCCCAGACCACCCTGTTCGCGCCGGTGCAGCACGCCGAGCGGATGCTGAGCCTCGACAACGTCTTCTCCCTGGAGGAGTTCGAGGCCTGGGCCGCGAAGGTCGAGCGCGACGCCGGCCGGCGCGTCGACTACCTGTGCGAGCTGAAGATCGACGGCCTGGCGATCAACCTGCGCTACGAGAACGGCGTGCTCGTCTCGGCGGCGACCCGCGGCGACGGCGTCGTCGGCGAGGACGTGACGGAGAACATCCGCTGGATCCCCGCCATCCCCGCCCGGCTCGCGACCGACGAGCCGCCGGCGCTCGTGGAGGTGCGCGGCGAGGTGTTCTTCCCCGTCGCCGAGTTCGAGGAGCTCAACGCGCACCAGCAGGAGGCGGGCGAGCGCGTCTTCGCCAATGCCCGCAACGCGGCGAGCGGGTCGCTCCGGCAGAAGGCCGAGGGCAAGAACCCGGCACAGCTCGAGCTCATGCGCGACCGCCTGCGCCGGCTCCACATGCTCGTCCACGGCATCGGCGCGTGGCACAACCCGCCGGTCGACGCGCAGTCGAAGGTGTACGACCTGCTCAAGGGCTGGGGCCTCCCGACCTCGACGCACTTCCGGGTCGTCGACGACGCCGCGAAGGTCGACGAGTTCATCGAGTACTACGGCCAGCACCGCGGTGCGGTCGAGCACGAGATCGACGGCATCGTCATCAAGGTGGACGAGCTGGCCCTGCACGACGAGCTGGGCGCCACCAGCCGAGCGCCCCGCTGGGCCATCGCCTACAAGTACCCGCCGGAGCAGGTGAACACCAAGCTGCTCGACATCGTCGTCAGCGTGGGCCGCACCGGCCGGGCGACCCCGTTCGCGGTCATGGAGAAGGTGCGCGTCGCCGGCTCCGAGGTGCGTCAGGCCACCCTCCACAACCAGGAGGTCGTCAAGGCGAAGGGCGTGCTCATCGGCGACACCGTCGTGCTGCGCAAGGCGGGGGACGTCATCCCCGAGGTCCTCGGCCCGGTGGTCGAGCTGCGCGACGGCACCGAGCGCGAGTTCGTCATGCCCGAGAACTGCCCCGAGTGCGGCACCCGGCTGGCGCCCGCGAAGGAGGGCGACATCGACCTCCGCTGCCCCAATGCCGAGTTCTGCCCGGCCCAGGTGCGCGGCCGGGTCGAGCACATCGGCTCGCGCGGAGCCCTCGACATCGAGGCGCTCGGCGAGGTCGCGGCCGCCGCGCTGACGCAGCCGCGCTTCCCCGCGGAGCCGCCGCTCCCGACCGAGGCCGGGCTGTTCGGGCTGACCCTCGCCGACCTGTTCCCGATCGAGGTCGTGGTGCGGGATTCGGAGACCGGACTGCCGAAACTGACCGACGCGGGGGAGGAGAAGGTAGACACTCCGTTCCGCCGTCGCCGCCAGAAGAAGGACGGCCCGTTCGACCCCGCCACGGAGGAGTTCTCGGGCGACGAGCTGCATGTGCCGTCGAAGAACGCGATCGAGCTGCTCGCCAACCTGGCTGCGGCGCGCGAGAAGCCGCTCTGGCGCATCCTGGTCGCCCTGAACATCCGCCATGTCGGCCCGGTCGCCGCCCGTGCGCTGGCGAACCACTTCGGGTCGCTCGACGCGATCCGCTCGGCATCGCGCGACGAGCTCGCTGCCGTCGACGGCGTCGGCGGCATCATCGCGGACGCCGTGCTGGCGTGGTTCGAGGTGGACTGGCACCGCGAGATCATCGAGAAGTGGGCCGCGGACGGCGTGCAGTTCGCCACCCCGGGGCACCCGGGCCCCGGGCGGGCGGATGAGGCGGGCGGCGTGCTCGCCGGCCTCACCGTCGTCGCCACCGGCTCGCTCGAGGGATTCACGCGCGAGGGTGCGCAGGAGGCGATCATCGCCGCGGGCGGGAAGGCCGCATCCAGCGTCTCGAAGAAGACCGATTTCGTCGCGGCGGGGCCGGGCGCCGGGTCGAAGCTCGCGAAGGCGGAGGAGCTCGGCGTGCGCATCATCGATGCCGCCCAGTTCAAGACGTTGGTGGAAGAGGGCCCCGCAGCGCTCGATTCCTGAGGATTCCGGTCCTCCTTCTCGCGGACAGGCGATGAATTCTCCCCCTGAATCGGGGGTAGAACGGCTCGCCGTCGGCCACCCGTTCACGGGTAGAGTCGAAGCGTGCGCTCCCCCCGGACGCACATGCAAGGGCTTAGCTCGCTCGCTCTCGGAGGGACCCGGACGGAGTGCTGGTCGGCTTTGCAGCTGTTCTCACTGTCACCTCGGCGGTCTCCGGACTGACCGGGGCCTTTGTGCTGCCTGCCGACGCCCCCGCTGCGCCGATCGCGGCGGTGTCCTACGCTTCCGTCCCGGTGCCCGGCGCCTCGGCCTCCGGCCCCGTCTCGGACGTCCCCGCCGGACCTGCGGCGCGCTCCGCGTCGACGGCGCTGCTCGGCGCCATCGCGAGCGTGGACGCATCGGCGCTCCCGTCGTTCCTCGACGCCAACCGCGCCAAGCTCGACGCGCTCCTCCTCGACGCACCGGCCGCCGTGGATGTGAGTCGGCTGTGGAACCTCATCGACCCCGACAAGCAGAAGGCGCTCATCCAGGCCGCCCCGCACGTCATCGGCAATCTGGAGGGCGTGCCCTACGACGTGCGCGGCCGTGCCAACAGCCTCGACCTCAAGCAGACCATCGCCAGCGTCACCCGAACGCTCAAGACCGAGCACGGGCGCGCGGAGCGGGTCGCGCTGCAGCGGCAGCTCAAGACCCTGCACAACGTCTCCACCGCTCTCGCGAAGCACGACGGGGTCGCGAGGACGCTGGTGACCCTCGACCCGTCGGCGGACGCCAAGGCGGCGATCGTTGTCGGCGATATCCGCACGGCGGACTACGTGAGCGTGCTGGTCCCGGGCATGTACATGTCCGTCGGGGAGCAGATCGAGGCGTGGGCGAAGGTCGCGCAGGAGCAGTACGACCTGCAGACCGGTTTCCTCCGCCGCATCCTCGGCCCGCGCGGCCACGGGGGAGCCCCGGGCGTCGCGGTCGTCGCCTGGATCGGCTACCAGACGCCGGTGCTCACCAACATCGGCGGGACGGCCCTGGCGGAGCAGGGGGCGGACAGCCTGGAGCGCACGCTGGAGGGCATCCGGGCGCTGCGCGGAGCCGACCAGCCCTACCTGAGCGTGTTCGCGCACTCCTACGGCTCCACGGCCGCGCTCATGGCGCTCGAGCGGCACACGGTGACGGTGGACGCGCTGGCTCTGATGGGATCGCCGGGCAGCGCGGCGCAGTCGGTCGCCGGACTCGCGGTGAGCGACGGGAACGTGTTCGTCGGAGAGGCGCCGATGGACCCGATCGTCAACAGCGCCTTCTTCGGCAGCGACCCCGGCTCGCCCGGGTACGGCGCGAAGCCGATGGGGGTGGATGGCGCGGTCGATCCGCTGACGCACGCGTCGCTCGCCGGCTCGTCGGGCCACAATGCGTACTTCACCGCGGGGACCGAGTGCATGAGGAACCTCGCCATGATCGGCATCGACCGCGGCGACCTGGTCATCTCGGGCACGAGCGCCGCCAGCACGTCGTCGCACTGAAGGCATCCCGAGCCTCCGCGCGTGTGTCGGCGGGGCAGCACATAATGGATGGGATGCGACCGGATGACGACCCCTCCCGCCCCGAGCCCCGCGGCTCCAGCAGGCGCGCGTTCCTGAAGGGCGCCGGGCTGGTCGCCGCCGGTGCTGTCGCCGGGGGTGCGGCAGGCGGCGCGGCTGGTGCGGCGTTCGGCGTGGCCGCCGGGCAGACCTCCCCGACCGCGGACGAGTCGGGCGAGGAGTACCCGCCGCTTCCCCCGCGAGGCGGAGGGCCGGGGTTCGACCACCTGGTCGTGCTCATGTACGAGAACCGCTCGTTCGACAACCTGCTCGGTCACCTCTACGACGAGGAGACCCTGCCGGAGGGCAAGCGGTTCGAGGGGCTGGCATTCGGCGACTACAGCAATCCCGACCCCGCGGGCGGCCCGGACATCCCCGCGCACATCTACCAGGGCACCACCGACTTCGTGATGCGGCAGCCGTCGCCCGACCCGGGCGAGGTCTATCCGCACGTCAACACCCAGCTGTACGAGGTGATCGATCCGCCGTCGAACGCGGATGCGCGCCTGCGCGAGATGCAGCCGCCGTACAACGCGCCGAAGCCGGGGGCCCGGCCGACCATGCGCGGTTTCGTCCGCGACTATCAGGGCGTGCTCCGCAAGGACACCGGCCGCGAGCCGGGCGTGGACGACTACCGCCGGGTGATGGGCGGCTTCTCGCCCGACATGCTTCCGGTCTTCTCCACCCTCGCCCGGCAGTTCGCCGTCTACGACGACTGGCACTGCGCCGTGCCGTCGCAGACATTCTGCAACCGCTCGTTCTTCCACGCCTCCACCTCGCACGGCTACGTCGACAACGGGGGAGCCGAGGGCCTCCGCAAGTGGTTCGACCCGAAGAACGACACCCCGACCATCTTCAACCGGCTGGAGGAGGCGGGCCGCAGCTGGCGGGTCTACTTCGACGACCGGCAGCTGATCTCGCTGACCGGCTTCATCCACGCGCCGGCGCTCGAGCCGTACTGGAAGACCCACTTCCGCACGATGTCGCAGTTCTACGCGGATGCGGCCGAGGGCACCCTGCCGGATTACGCGTTCGTCGAGCCCCGGCTGCTCTACGACCACAACGACATGCACCCGCCGGGCGGTCCGATGACGGGGGAGGACGTCGCCGGCGAGGTCATCGTCGGCGGCGCGATCTCCGACGTGCGCGCGGGCGACCTGCTGCTGCACCGCGTGTACTCGGCCATCCGCTCTGCGCGCAGCGCGAAGGGCTCGAACGCGCTCAACACCATGCTGCTGGTGACGTTCGACGAGCACGGCGGCACCTACGACCACGTTCCGCCCGGCCCTGCGACCCCGCCCGACGACAGCGGCCCCGGCGAGAACGGCTTCGGGTTCGACCGCCTCGGCGTGCGGGTCCCCGCCATCGCGATCTCCGCCTACACCGAGCGCAACACGATCATCCACGAGGAGATGCACCATTCCGCGGTCGTCGCCACGCTCTGCAAGAAGTTCGGGATGAAGCACCTCACGGCGCGCGACCGCGGCGCCCGCACGATCGACAACGCGATCAACCGCACCTCCCCGCGGCAGCCGGGGACGTGGCCGGACACGCATCCGCAGTACCTCCCCGCGAACCCGGAATCGGATGCGCCTGCGCCGCAGGACGAGGACCGCCCGCTGAGCCCGCCCGGCGTCGGTCTCGTCGGTCTGCTGATGGCGCGCTACGGCGCGCCCGGCGCGGCGGTGCCGCGCACCTACAAGGAGGCGTACCACGCGGTCGACGGGCTGGGGCGCGGGCTGTTCGGCTCGCCCTAGAATCGAGAGGGCGGGTTGCGACACCAGCTCCCGTCACCCACCACCGAATCCACGGAGACGCACCCTTGTCTGAAACCAGCGCAAGCGAGATCAGCGCAGAGCAGGTCGCGCACCTGGCCAACCTCGCCAGGATCGACCTCAGCCCGGAAGAGCTCGAGAGCCTCACGAAGGAGCTCGGCCAGATCGTCGAGTCCGTCGCGAAGGTGCAGGAGGTGGCCGGGCCGGATGTGCCGGCGACCAGCCACCCGCTCCCGCTCACCAACGTGTTCCGCCGGGACGAGGTGCGGCCGTCGCTGACCGTCGAGCAGGCGCTGTCCGGTGCTCCGGAGCGCGAGGGCGACCGCTTCAAGGTGCCCACCATCCTGGACGAGGAGTAGGACGACATGACCGATCTGATCAGGCTCTCCGCCTCCGCCCTCGCCGAGAAGCTCGCCGCGGGAGAGGTCTCGTCCGTCGAGGCCGTCCGCGCCCACCTCGACCGCATCGAGTCCGTCGACACCGACGTGCACGCGTTCCTCCACGTCGCCGCCGAGAAAGCCATCCGCACGGCCGCCGAGATCGACGGCCGCCGCGCTGCCGGCGACCCGCTCGGACCGCTCGCCGGGGTCCCCATCGCGATCAAGGACGTCCTCGCGACCGAGGACATGCCGTCCACCTCCGGCTCCAAGATCCTCGAGGGCTGGATCCCGCCCTACGACGCGACCGTGGTCCGCCGCCTCCGCGAGGCCGACCTCGTTCCGCTCGGCAAGACGAACATGGACGAGTTCGCCATGGGCTCCTCCACCGAGCACTCGGCGTACGGCCCGACCCGCAACCCGTGGGACCTGGAGCGCATCCCGGGCGGATCGGGCGGAGGCTCCGCCGCGGCCGTCTCGGCCTTCGAGGCGCCGCTCGCACTCGGCTCCGACACCGGCGGCTCGATCCGCCAGCCGGCCGCGGTGACCGGCTCGGTCGGCGTGAAGCCGACCTACGGCGGTGTCAGCCGGTACGGCGCGATCGCCCTGGCGAGCTCGCTCGACCAGGTGGGCCCGGTGTCGCGGAGCGTGCTCGACGCCGGCCTCCTGCACGACGTCATCGCCGGTCACGACCCGCTCGACTCCACCTCGCTCACCGACACCTGGCCGTCGATGGCGGACGCCGCCCTCGCCGGCCGGCGGGAGGGCGCCCTGAAGGGCGTGCGCGTCGGTGTCATCCGCGAGATCGCCGGCGACGGTTTCCAGGCGGGCGTCAAGCAGCGCTTCGACGAGGCGCTCGCCCTGCTGGAGTCCGCCGGGGCGGAGATCGTCGAGGTCAGCGCCCCGAGCTTCGAGTACGCGGTCGCCGCGTACTACCTGATCCTCCCCGCGGAGGCGTCGAGCAACCTCGCTCGTTTCGACTCGGTGCGCTTCGGTCTGCGCGTCGACCCCGCCGACCCGCCCGTGACCGTCGAGCGCGTCATGGCCGCCACGCGCGACGCGGGCTTCGGCCCGGAGGTCAAGCGCCGCATCATCCTGGGCACCTACGCCCTGAGCGCCGGCTACTACGACGCCTACTACGGCAGCGCGCAGAAGGTGCGCACGCTCATCCAGCGCGACTTCTCGGCCGCGTTCGAGCGGGTGGATGTGCTGGTCAGCCCGAGCGCGCCGACCACCGCGTTCAAGCTGGGCGAGAAGATCGACGACCCGATGGCGATGTACCTGAACGACATCACCACGATCCCGGCGAACCTGGCCGGGGTGCCGGGGATGGGGCTCCCGATCGGCCTCGCGCCGGAGGACGGCCTGCCGGTCGGCCTCCAGCTGATGGCGCCGGCCCGCGCGGACGCCCGGCTCTACACGATCGGAGCGGCGCTCGAGCAGCTCCTCGAAGAGAAGTGGGGCGGCCCGCTGCTCAGCCAGGCGCCGGATCTGACCGCCACCGAGATGTTCGCGAGCGAAGAGGGAGCCGTCTGATGGCGAACGCCACTGCCCACACAGCGGAGCTGATGGACTACGAGAAGGCGCTGGAGCTGTTCGAGCCCGTTCTCGGCTTCGAGGTCCACGTCGAGCTGAACACCAAGACCAAGATGTTCTGCGGCTGCGCCAACGAGTTCGGCTCCGGCGCGAACACGAACACCTGCCCCACCTGCCTCGGGCTCCCGGGCGGAATGCCGCAGGTGAACGAGAAGGCGATCGAGTCGAGCATCCGGCTGGGTCTCGCGCTCGGCTGCGACATCGCCGCGTCGAGCCGCTTCGCCCGGAAGAACTACTTCTACCCGGACCTCGCCAAGAACTTCCAGACCTCGCAGTACGACGAGCCGATCGCGCACGACGGCGCGATCACCATCGAGCTGGAGAACGGCCGCGAGCTCACGATCGAGATCGAGCGCGCGCACATGGAGGAGGACGCGGGCAAGCTCACCCACGTGGGCGGGGCGACCGGCCGCATCCAGGGCGCGGACTACTCCCTCGTCGACTTCAACCGCGGCGGCGTTCCGCTTGTCGAGATCGTCACCAAGATCATCGAGGGCGCCGAGGCGGACGCACCGGAGGTCGGCCGGACGTACGTTCGCGCCATCCGCGACATCGTGAAGGCGCTCGGCGTCTCCAACGCCCGCATGGAGGAGGGGAACGTGCGCTGCGACGCGAACGTCTCCCTGCGCCGCCGCGGGTCGACGGAGCTCGGCACACGCACTGAGACGAAGAACGTCAACTCGCTGCGCTCGATCGAGCGCGCGGTGCGCTACGAGATCCAGCGACAGGCCGCGATCCTCGAGGCGGGCGGCACCATCGTCCAGGAGACGCGCCACTGGCACGAGGACTCCGGCACGACGAGCGCCGGGCGCCCCAAGTCGGACGCGGACGACTACCGCTACTTCCCGGAGCCCGACCTCGTGCCGGTCGCCCCGAGCAGCGAGTGGATCGAGGAGCTCCGCGGAACGCTCCCGGAGCAGCCGACGCTGCGCCGGAAGCGCCTCACCGCCGAGTGGGGCTTCACCGCGCTCGAGTTCCAGGACGTCGCCAACGCCGACCTCCTCGACGAGGTCGAGGCCACGATCGCCGCCGGCGCCACCCCCTCCGCCGCGCGCAAGTGGTGGACGGGCGAGATCGCACGACTTGCGAACGCGCAGAACGTCCCCGCCGGCACGCTGGTCAGCCCGCAGAACGTCGCCGAGCTGGCCGCGCTGATCGAGGCGGGAACGCTCACCGACCGCCTCGCGCGTCAGGTGCTCGAGGGCGTCGTCGCGGGGGAGGGACGGCCCCAGGAGGTCGTCGACGCCCGCGGGCTCGCGGTGGTCTCCGACGACGGCGCGCTGATCGCGGCCATCGACGACGCGCTGGCGGCACAGCCGGACGTTCTGGCGAAGATCCGCGACGGCAAGGTGCAGGCCGCCGGCGCCGTCATCGGCGCCGTCATGAAGGCGATGCGCGGCCAGGCGGACGCGGCGCGCGTGCGCGAGCTGGTGCTCGAACGCGCGAACGCCGCCGAGTAGCCCCACGCCCGTGGGGAGCATCCTCGTCGAGCGTGTGACGGAGGAGAGCGCGGAGGCCGACGCCGCCGCGCTCTCCTCCGTGCTCGCGGCGACGGTGGCGGCCGGAGCGAGCGTCGGCTGGATCACGGCGCCGTCGGCGGCGGAGGCCACGGACTGGTGGCGGGCGCTGTTCGCCGACCCCGACGCGGCCAGCTGGGTCGCCCGCGGCGAGGACGGCCGTGCGATCGGCACCATCACCCTGGTGCGCTCCCCGAAGCCGAACGGCTCCCACCGCGGCGAGGTGGTCAAGCTGATGGTGCATCCCGCCGCCCGCGGGCGCGGCGTCGCACCCGCGCTGATGGAGGAGCTCGAACGGCACGCGGTGGAAACGGGGCTGACCCTGCTCGTGCTCGACACCGAGACCGGCAGCCGGGCCGAGGGGCTGTACCGGCGGTGGGGCTGGGACGCGGCCGGCAGCATCCCGGATTTCGCCGTCAGCCCGTCGGGCGTGCTGCACGGCACCACCGTCATGTACAAGCGGCTGGGCCGCGGCGGCGACGGACCCGAGCTGTTTGCGGACTCCCAGGCGGCGCGGGCAGAGTAGGCGCATGGGCGTCTTCACTCTCGGCGGTCTGACCTCCGCACCGGCTTCCTCCCGCACCGACCTGCTCGCGCCGCCGACGCTCGCAGCGCTCGACGCGCTCGGCTGGCTGGACGAGGTGGGCGTCGTCGAGATCGACCCCGACGTGTCCGACACCGCGGCGACGCGCGACGAGTTCGGGCTGGATGCGGGGGATCTGGCCAACTGCGTCGTGGTCGCGGGCAAGCGCGAGGGCGTCGAGCGGATCGCCGCGTGCGTCGTGCTCTCCACCACCCGCGCGGACGTCAACAACACGGTCAAGCGCCTGCTCGACGTGCGCAAGGCATCCTTCCTGCCGATGGAGCGGGCCGTCGAGCTGACCGGCATGGAGTACGGCGGCATCACGCCCATCGGTCTGCCCGCCGGCTGGCCGGTGCTCGTCGACGCCCGCGTGATCGACGACGGCGTCGTGATCATCGGCTCCGGCGTCCGACGCTCGAAGCTCCTCCTCCCCGGCCGGCTGCTCGGCGAGCTACCCGAGGCGCGGGTGATCGACGGCCTCGGCCTCGAGATCCCGGGATGAGCGGGCCCGCATGACCGGAGCCGCCGTCGAACGGGTGCTCGCGCCCGTCCGTTCCCGTCTGATCGAGACGCTCGCCGGGCGGTCGGACGAGGTGCCCGCGTGGATCCTGCGGCTGGAGGACGGCGAGGACGCGGGCTACTTCGGTCCGGGCAGCGCCGCGTGGGCGGTCCACGGCGGAATGCCGACGCTGGTCGCGGGTGTCCGCGCCCTGCTGCTGCAGGCTCTGCACCCGGGCGCGCTGGCCGGGGTGCGCGACTTCTCCCGCTACCGGGAGGATCCGCTCGGCCGGCTGGCCGGCACCATCCAGTGGATCCACACCGTCACCTTCGGCAGCCGCGGGCAGGCGGTCGCCGGCTCGGAGATGGTCCGCTCCCTGCACCGTCGCGTCACCGGCAGCTACGTCGACGGGCACGGCGTGGAACGGCCGTACTCGGCCAACGACCCCGACCTCGCCCGCTGGGTCCATCTCGCCTTCACCGACGCCTTCCTGACGGCGCACGAGAACTGGGGCGGGCCCATCCCCGGTGGCGCCGACGGCTACGTCGCCGAGTGGGCGACGGCGGCGGAGCTCATGGGGGTACCCGACGCTCCGCGTTCGGCCGCGGCGCTGCGTGCCGAGATCGACGCCGTCACCGATGCGGGGGAGCTGCGCGGCGGCCCGGAGGTCGAGGAGATCGTCCGCTTCATCCGGCGGGCGCCGCTGCGCCGGATGCTGCGGCCGTCGTACCGCATCGTCTTCCGCGCGGCGGTGTCGACGCTGGAGCCGCGGCACCGCGATCTGCTCGGGTTGCCGGCCACGGCGGCCGAACGCGTGCTGCCGCTGCACGGAGCGACCTCCGCCGTGCTCGCCGGAGCGCGCACGCTGCTGGGCCCGCAGACGCAGGCCGAGCTCGCCGCTCGGCGGCGGCTCGCCCGGCTCGCGGGCGCCTGACCAGCGAGCGCTGACCGGGGACCATCGCGCGTGCGAGGATGACGGCATGCACGACGCCGGCACGGACCAGACCCGCACCCGCACCGTCCACTGGGAGGACCCGGCACCGGGCGTCGCCCGGATGCCCACGATGACCGGCCTGGAGTACCTCCGGTCGATGCTGCGCGGCGAGCTGCCGCCTCCTCCGATCACCGAGCTGATGCGGATGACGCTGGTCGCCGCCGACCCGGGCACCGCCACGTTCACGTGCGAACCCGACGAGTCGCACTACAACCCGATCGGCACGGTCCACGGCGGGTTCGTGTGCACGGTGCTCGACTCCGCTCTGGGGTGCGCCGTGCAGACGACACTGCCGCAGGGGCAGGGCTACACGTCCATCCAGATCACCGTCAACTACCTGCGCCCGGTGCACGCCGGGACGGGTCCGCTGACCTGCACCGCGACCGTGACGAAGCCCGGCAACCGCGTCGCCTTCGCCGACGGTGTGATCACCGATGCTGCGGGAAAGACGGTCGCGACGGCGACCGGATCTCTGCTGGTCTTCCCGATCGGCGACTGACCCGGCCCGCGCCTGCTACTGAGGCCGTGCGGCGAGCAGCTGGTCGCGCACCTTGCGGCGGATGACCTTGCCGACGATGGAGCGCGGCAGCTCGTCCACCTGCACGACGTGCTTGGGCACCTTGTACGGCGTGAGGCAGTCGCGGCCGAACGCCCGGATGGCCTCCTCGTCGAAGGAGGCGCCCGGCTCCATCACGACGGCGGCGACCACGTCCTCGCCGCCGCGGCGGTGGGGGAGGCCGACCACGGCCACGTCGGCGACGCCCGGGAAGGAGCGCAGAGCGTCCTCCACCTCGGTCGGCGACACATTGAAGCCACCGGTGACGATGAGCTCCTTGATGCGGTCGACGATGCGGACGAAGCCGTCCTCATCCATCGTCACGATGTCTCCGGTGCGGAACCAGCCGTCGTCCGAGAAGACCTTCGCGGTCTCGTCGGGCTTCCGCCAGTAGCCCGAGAACACCTGCGGACCGCGGGCGAGCAGCTCGCCCTCCTCGCCGAACGCCCGGTCGACCGAGGGGTCGTCCGGGTCCGCGACGCGCAGCTCGGTGCTCGGCAGGGGCAGGCCCACCGTGCCCTCGCGCCTGGTCGCTCCGACCGGGTTGGCCATGAGCACGGGCGAGCACTCCGAGAGGCCGTAGCCCTCCACGAGGTAGCCGCCGGTCTCGTGCTCCCAGAGGTCGACGATGCCCTGCGGCAGGCTCATCGCGCCCGAGATGGCGATCTGGATGCCGGAGAGCGACACCTTCCGCTTCTCGGCCGCCTGCACCAGCCGCTCGTAGATCGGAGGGACCGCGGGGAGGAACGTCGCGGGGTGCTTCTTCACCACATCCAGCACCAGGTCGGGGTCGAACTTGGGGAACAGCACCAGGCGTGCTCCCATGCTCATGGCGAAGGTGAGGCAGAGCGTGAGCCCGTAGGCGTGGAACAGCGGGAGCACCGCGTAGACGACGGACGTGCCCCGCTCGATGGTCGGCACCCAGGCGCGGGACTGCGCCGCGTTCACATTCAGGTTGCCGTGGCTGAGCATGGCGCCCTTCGGAAGTCCCGTGGTGCCGGACGTGTACTGGATGAGCGCCAGGTCGTCGCTCTCCGGGCGCGGGGAGGTCTTCGCGATGCGGCGGGAGGCGACCAGGGAGTCCCAGGCGATCGTTCCCGACGCCTTCGCGGTCAGCTGCTCGCGCGCCGTGCGCGCGGCCGGGACAGGCAGCCGCAGGGCGAACCGCTTGGCGGCCGGCATGGCGCGGGTGAGGTCGACCGAGATGATCGTGGTGACCCCGAGGTCGGCCGGGAGGTCCTGCACGGTGGCGGCCACCTTGTCCCAGACGATCGCGACGGTCGCGCCGTGGTCCTCGAACTGGTGGCGGAGCTCGCGCGGCGTGTACAGCGGGTTGTGCTCGACCACCACCGCGCCCAGACGCAGCACGGCGTAGAACGCCGCGACGTGCTGGGGGCAGTTCGGCAGCACCAGGGCGACCCGGTCTCCCTTCGAGACGCCGAGCTTCCTGAGCCCCTCTGCGGCGCGCTCGATCTGGTCGCCCAGCTCGGCGTAGGTCGTCGTCGCGCCGAAGAACTCGAGCGCGACGTGTTTTCCGTACGTCTTGACCGACTCGTCGATGAGGTGCGACAGCGATCCGGACGGCACCTCCACCTCGGCGGGAACCCCCGGCGCGTAGCCGGCGATCCAAGGCTTCGAGTCGTACGGCGGGTGGTCGGCGCCCGCGGTCGCGGCTCCGTCGCTGGTGGCGCTGTCGGTGGTCACGGCGGCAAGCCTACGCGGAGGCGACCTGCGCCCGCACGGCGTCCACGATCGGGGTGTCGCCCCCGATGACCTCCCACTGGCGCCCGATCGACCCCGGCTCGTCGAGCACGGCGGCGATGAGGGCGGCGACATCCTCGCGGGCGATGCTGCCGCGCGGGACGCTGTCGCCGAGCGTGATGCGCCCGGTGCCCTCGTCGGTGGTCAGCCCGCCGGGGCGGAGGATGGTCCAGTCGAGCCCGGAGTCGCGGAGCGCGGCGTCGGCGTCGCGCTTGGCCTCGACGTACGCCTTCCACACCGGGTCGGCGTCGTCGACCGGGGCGTCGACGCCCCAGGCCGAGACCTGCACGAACCGGCGGATGCCGGCCGCTGCGGCCGCCTGCTGCGCCTTCACCGACCCGCCGTAGTCGACGGTGCGCTTCCGCTCGATGCCGGAGCCGGCACCGGCGCCCGCGGTGAAGACGACGGCGTCGCAGCCGCTGATCGCCGCAGCGAGCGCGTCGGCGTCCGCCTTCTCGATGTCGACGAGGGCACCGAGGCCACCGAGCCGGTAGACGTCCTCGGCGTGCTCGTCGTTGCGGACGACGCCGACGAAGTCGTCACCGCGGTCGTAGAGCACCCGCATGAGCTGCTGGGCGACTTTTCCGTGGGCTCCGATGATCGCGACTCGAGTCATGACCCCATCCTTCCACCGAGTGTCGACGGGATGCGACACGCGTCCGCCTCGCGCGAACGCTCTCGGCGTTCCGGACGCGCTCTGTTACGGTCGACTCCATGACCGCCCTGCTCGAGCTTCTCGGACGCACTCTCGCGTCCGTGCTCGGCGTGGTCGGCGGCGGCAGCCCGGCCGGAGTCGTAGCGCTGGCCGGTGTCGCCGGCGCTCTCGGTCTCGTGGCCGTCGTCGCCGCGGCGGCGCTGCGGTCGGTGGCGGCTCTCGCCGCCTCCCTGCGGGTGCGCTCCGCGTGGTCCCGGCCGATCCTCCCGGTCGCCGGGTGGCTCGCCGAGAGCCAGTCGGCTCCGGATGCCGACGGCCGGCCGCGCCCCAGGGCGCCCGGCATCGCCCTGCCGGTCGCGTAGCCGCACCCCGGATCCCGCCACCCGGCGGACGGAGGCGCCCGCGCGACCAGACGCGTCCGCATCCGTCCGAATCGCAGGGATCACACCATCATGGACTTCTACTCCTGGCCGCCGATCGCGGCCCTCCTCGACGGGGCGTACGGCCTCGTCACCGCCCTCTCCGACGCCGTCGAACCGATCGCCGGGACGGCCGCCGGTCTCGTCGCCGTCGTCGTCCTGACGCTGCTCGTCCGCGTCGTCCTCATCCCCGTCGGTGTCAGCCAGGTGCGCGCCGAGTACCACCGGCGGCGCATCGCACCCCGACTCGCCGAGCTGCAGAGGCGCCACGCGGGCGACCGCGAGACCCTCGCGCAGAAGACGATGGAGCTGTACCGGGAGGAGCAGGTGTCGCCGTTCGCCGGGATGCTGCCGCTGCTCGCCCAGATCCCCGTCGTGACACTGCTCTACGCCGTGTTCACGCATCCCACCATCGCCGGTCACGCCAACGCGCTGCTCGGCGAGCACGCCTTCGGGGCGCCGCTCGGCACCAGCTTCGTCGGCCTGACGGGAGCCTCGGCCGGCGTCTGGCCCGCGATGCTCGTCTACCTGGGCGTCCTCGCCCTGATCGCCATCGTGACCACCGTCTCCCGTCGGGTGCTGACGCTGCCGCAGCCGGAGGGGTCGACGGCGCCGACCGGGATGCTCCGTGCGCTCTCGTTCCTGCCGTACGTGACCGTGGTGTTCGCGGCGTTCGTCCCGCTCGCGGCCGCCGTCTACATCCTCACGTCCACCACCTGGACCGTCGCAGAACGGTGGACGCTGCGACGCCTCCTCGACCCGGCCCGGCGAACTGGCGGGTCCGCACGGCCGACGACGTCGCACTGAGCCGATCCAGTGCGGACCCTGAGGCGGCGCTGAGGCCTCCCACAGCCGCGTGGTGGCAGCATGGACCGCATGTGGAGACGCGCATCCGGTGACCGATCGACGGCAGGCAGGGGGGCGGAGACCTCCGGGAGCCGGGGACCCGGCCTCGGCGTCGGCGTCCAGGTGTACGTGCGGGAGCACGAGCCGGCGACGTCGGACGACTGGGTCGGCGAGCCGACCGGCGTGATCGTCGCGCCGGGCGACCGGGGCCTCCGCAACGTCTACGGTCCGCAGGACGGGCTGACGACGTGGACGGTGTCCTTCTTCGAGCCCCAGCACCGCCGCGACGGACGCGGGCCGTACGAGACCGCGGTCATCCCGGCGTCGCTGCTGGTCGCCGAAGAGCCCTACGACCGTTGATCGTGCCCGTCCCGGCCCGCGGCTGAACCGGTTCGGCACCCCCTACCTCCCGGCGCGCCGCGAACCTACAATGTCGGCATGTTCGTCGAGGGCACCCTTCGATGGCAGGTCACGGAGGACTGCCCGTGGGACCTGCTCGTCGCCCTCGCCGTGCGCGAGCTCGCCGGCCTCGACGGCCGGGTGGAGCCTGCGCTTCCGCGGGTCGAACCGGCGGTGGTCCCTGTGCTCCAGTCGCGGCGCACGGAGGCGGCGGACGGGCGGGGGACGTCCGCGCCCGTCCAGCGCGCCCGGCCGGCTCCCGTCATCCACCCCGCTCGCCCTGCCGGACGCCCCGCAGCGCCGGCGGCCGACGCCGGGGGACCGGGGGATGACCGCATCGCGGCCCTGGCCCGGCAGTGGGAGGCGTGGTTCGAGGTCGCGGCCGACCGTCACCGCCGCCTGACGGCTCCGCTGCTGCGGCCCCCGCACTTCGCGGCGTTCGACCGGGTCATCGAGCTGCAGGACGCGGTGATCGCGCACTTCGATGCGGCGGCAGGCTGGGCGACGGCGCGGCACGCCGAATACCTGGCGGACAGCGCGGAGCACCACGCCCGGCGCGCCGCCGACATCGTGGATGTCGTTCGGGAGCGCGAACACGAGCTGCGGCGCCAGGCCGGGTACTTCCGGCTCGACATCGACGTGCTGCCGCTCGCCGAGAAGGGGACGTGGATCGTCGGGCCGCACACCGTGGTGGTCAGCGCGTCGCTGCGGAACGACTCCGTCGCGTTCCGCGACTGGCTGCGCCCCCTGGTCGCCGCCCTCGTCTGACGTCCCTCCCCGCCGAGTCGCGACACCATGTCACCACTCGGCGGGGATTCCGACAACGACTCACGACTCGACGGCCTGGCGGACAGGCGGCCAGAGGGGGAGGGGGAGGGGTGCGGGCGCGGTCAGGCGGGGCGACGGGCCGGGGAGGCGGTGAGCGCCGGGTCGGTCTGGGCGACGTCCCCGACGGCCTCGTCGATCCGGCCCATGATGTCGCCGGAGAGCCGGATGCCGGCGGCCGCGGCGTTCGACCGCACCTGCTCCGGGCGCGACGCCCCGACGATCGCGCCGGACACGTTCTGGTTCTGCAGCACCCACGCGACGGCGAGCTGCGCCATGGTGATGCCGAGCTCGTCCGCGATCGGCTGGAGCCCCTGGACGGCGGTCAGCACCTCATCGCGCAGGAAGCCGCGGATGGCGTCGGCGCCGCCCTTCGTGTCGGCCGCGCGGCTGCCCTCCGGCGCCTGCTGCCCGGGACGGTACTTGCCGGTGAGCACGCCCTGGGCGACGGGCGACCAGACGATCTGCGAGATCCCCAGCTCGCCCGAGGTCGGGACGACCTGCTTCTCGATGACCCTCCACAGCATCGAATACTGCGGCTGGTTCGAGATCAGCTGGACGTTGAGCTCCTTCGCGAGCGCGTGCCCCGCCCGCAGCTGGTCGGCCGTCCACTCGCTGACGCCGATGTAGAGGGCCTTGCCGGAGCGGACGACGTCGGCGAACGCCTGCATCGTCTCCTCGAGCGGGGTCTCGTGGTCGTAGCGGTGCGCCTGGTACAGGTCCACGTAGTCGGTTCCGAGGCGCTGCAGCGACCCGTCGATCGACTCGAGGATGTGCTTGCGCGAGAGCCCGACATCGTTGTGGCCCTTCGGACCGGTCGGCCAGTACACCTTGGTGAAGATCTCGAGGGAGGCGCGCCGCTGGTTCTTGAGGGCGTCGCCGAGCACCTGCTCCGCCACCGTGTTGGCGTACGCGTCCGCCGTGTCGAACGTGGTGATGCCCGCGTCGAGGGCGGCGTGGACGCACTCGGTCGCCGTGTCGTTCTCCACCTGCGAGCCGTGGGTGAGCCAGTTGCCGTAGATGATCTCGGAGATCTTGAGTCCGCTGTTGCCGAGGTACCTGAATTCCATGTGCCCAACGTATCCCCGTTCGTCGCGGGTGTCGGCGGAGGGTGAGAAGCTGGAGTCGTGGGACGAGCGGATGGCAGCCAGCGCCAGGTGAGCGCGTCCGACGTCGACGACTCCGAGTCCGCCATCCTGCATGTCGACATGGATGCGTTCTTCGCCTCCGTCGAGCTGCTGGAGCGTCCCGACGCGCGCGGCAAGCCGGCGATCGTCGGGCACGCCGGGGGCCGTGGCGTCGTCACGAGCGCGACCTACGAGGCGCGGCGGTACGGCGTCCGCAGCGCGATGCCGATGTCGCAGGCGCTGCGGCTGTGCCCGAACGCGATCATCCTGCCGCCGCACTACGAGCGCTACACCGAGTACTCGGCCAAGGTGATGGAGATCTTCCGCGAGGTCACTCCGCTGGTCGAGCCGCTCAGCATCGACGAGGCGTTCCTGGACGTGTCCGGCGCGCGCCGCCTCCTCGGCTCCCCGCGCCGCATCGCGGAGCTGATCCGCTCGCGCGTGTGGGAGGAGACCGGCCTGACGTGCTCGGTCGGGGTGGCCGCGACCAAGTTCATGGCGAAGCTCGCCTCGGGCCGTGCGAAGCCGGACGGCCTCCTGGTCATCCCGCGCGCGGAGACGCTCACGTTCCTCCGGCCGCTCCCGGTCGGCGCGCTCTGGGGTGTCGGCGCGAGCACGCAGGCGTCGCTCGAACGGATGGGTCTGCTGACGGTGGGCGACCTGGCGGACGCCCCGCTGCACGTGCTGCAGAAGGCGGTCGGCGATGCGGGCGGACGAAAGCTCCACGACCTCGCGAACGGGCGGGATGCGCGCCGCATCGTCACCGAGTCGCGCGAGAAGAGCATCGGCCACGAGAACACCTTCGGGACGGACGTCGGCGACCTCGACACGCTCCGCCGCGAGTTCCTGCGCCTGTCCGGCCGGGTCGGCGAACGCCTCCGCACGCACGCGATGATCGCCCGGACGGTGTCGATCAAGGTGCGGTTCTCCGACTTCCGCACGATCACCCGGTCGCGGACGCTCGCCGAGCCGACCAACGTCGGCAGACGGTTGTTCGAGGAGGCGTGGGATGTGTTCGGCGCCCTGAACCTCGACGTGCGGCAGACCCCGCTCCGGCTCATCGGCGTCCGTGCCGAGCAGCTGCTCGACGCGGGCGGCGACGCCGTCGCGCTGTGGGATCCGGACGAGGAGTGGCGGGAGACCGAGCGCACCCTCGACGCCGTGAGCGCGCGGTTCGGCCGCGGGATGATCGGCCCGGCCTCGCTGGTGCGCCGCGCGCGCGACGCGGACGAGGAGGAGCGCGACGGCCGGAACCCCCGGTACGTCAGCGACTGAACGGGCCTGGCAACGCCGGAGGGCGGGGGCTACGGTGGCTACCATGACGAACATCTCGCTCCAGCTCGCGGAGACCCTCAGTGCCTCCGGAATCAAATCGGTCTACGGCGAGCCGGTCGTCGTCAACGGGACGACCATCGTCCCGGTCGCGGCGGTGCAGTTCGGGTTCGGCGCAGGCAACGTCGGCGATGGCGGCGACGACGCGCCGGGCGGCGGTGGCGGCGGTGGCTGGGCCGTGCCCTTCGGCGCGTACGTCTCCGACGAGACCGGGGTCCGCTTCCGGCCCAACCTGATCACGCTGCTGGCCGTCGGCATCCCCTTCCTCTGGGTGGCCGGACACGCCTGGTCGCGGGTGATCCGCGCGCTCAAGAAGTAGCGACGAGCGCTGCGCCCCCGGCGGACTAGTATGGGGGCGAACACGGGAGTCCGGTGAGCCGGGCTGAGAGGAGACTTCTCCAAGTCTCGACCGTCGAACCTGATCTGGGTCATGCCAGCGCAGGGAGGCCATCTCACATCCCGTGCCCTGTTTTCGCTGAATGAAAGGGCACGTCCAGTGCATGCAACCATCACGTCCTCGTCCACCGGCGCGCGGTCGCGCGTCCTCCGCTGGCGCGTCGTCGACATCGTCGTCGCCAGCGTCGTCGCCGTCGCGTCCGGCGTCGTCTTCTGGGTCTGGGGTGTCGTCCAGAACCCGATGTCCGGTCCCGTCGGGGCCGCCCTGCCCGGGTACCAGGGCATCCTCAACGGCCCCTGGCTGTTCGCCGGTGTGCTCGTCGCCCTCATCGTCCGGAAGCCGGGGGCGGCCTTGTTCGGCGAGGTCGTCGCCGCGACCGTCTCCGCGCTGATCGGCACGCAGTGGGGCTTCGCGACCCTGCTCTCCGGTCTGGTGCAGGGGCTCGGCGCCGAGATCGTGTTCGCGCTGTTCCTCTACGCGAACTGGCGCCTCGTCCCCGCTCTGCTCGCGGGCGCCGGGGCCGGCATCGCCGAGTCGATCCTCGACCTGCTGTACTGGTACCCGGGCTCGAAGCCGGAGTTCGCGATCACCTACGCGATCACCACGACGATCTCGGGGATCGTGTTCGCCGGTCTCGGATCGTGGCTGCTGGTCCGCGCCCTCGCGGCGACCGGCGCGCTGAGCCGCTTCGCCGCAGGCCGCGAGTCGCGGACGTCCCGGGCCTGACGGCCATGGAGTCAGGACGGACCGGCCCGGCCGCCGTCCGCGTCGACGGCTGGGGCTGGCGTTACGAGGGACGCGACGGCTGGGCCGCCCGCGGCGTGGATCTGCGCATCGAGCCGGGGGAGCGCGTGCTGCTGCTCGGCGCCTCCGGTGCGGGCAAGAGCACGCTGCTCGCCGGTCTCGCCGGTGTGCTCGGCGGCGACGACGACGGCGAGGCCGAAGGGTCGCTGACCGTCGCGGGACGCCCTCCCGCGTCTGCGCGGGGGACCGCCGGGCTGCTGCTGCAGGACCCGGACGCCCAGGTCATCCTCGCGCGTGTCGGCGACGACGTCGCCTTCGCGTGCGAGAACCTCGGCGTGCCGCGGGAGGAGCTGTGGCGCCGTGTCCGGCGCGCGCTCATCGACGTCGGGCTCGACGTTCCGCTCGACCGGTCCACGAGCCGGCTCTCCGGCGGTCAGAAGCAGCGTCTGGCGCTGGCGGGGCTGCTCGCCATGCAGCCCGGGCTGCTGCTGCTCGACGAGCCGACGGCGAACCTCGATCCGGACGGGGTGCTGGAGGTGCGGGACGCCGTCCGGTCGGCTCTCGACGCCACGGGTGCGACCCTGGTCGTCGTCGAGCACCGCGTCGCGGTGTGGCGCGACCTGGTGACCCGGGTCGTCGTACTCGGGGCGGACGGCGGCGTGCTGGCCGACGGTGAGCCCGACCGGGTCCTCGCGGACACCGCGGGCGAGCTGCGGCGCGCCGGCGTCTGGCTGCCCGGCACGCCCGTCCCGCGGTCGCCGGCCGTCGCCGATGGTGCCCCTCTGCTGACGGCCCGGTCGCTGGAGTTCGGCCGCGGACCGGCGGTGACGCGCCGTCGGAAGCGCGTGCGTCCTCCGGTCGGGGCCCCGGTCGGCCGTCCGGTCGACGCCGACGTGCGCGAGGGTTCCGCTCTGGCGCTCACCGGCGCGAACGGCGCGGGCAAGTCGACCCTCGCACTGACCATCGGCGGCCTCCTCCCGCCGCTCGGCGGGGCGCTCGTCGCCGAGCCTGCGCTGGCGGCCGGGGCATCGGCCGATCCCTCGGCCTGGCGCTCCCGGGAGCTCCTGACGCGGGTCGGGAGCGTCTTCCAGAATCCCGAGCACCAGTTCATCGCCCCCACCGTCCGCGAGGAGCTCGCCGCCGGACCCCGGGCTCTCCGGCTCCCCGACGGGGAGGTCGAGCGTCGCGTCGACGAGCTGCTCGACCGCCTGGCGCTGACGGAACTCGCCGATGCCAACCCGTTCGCGCTGTCCGGCGGCCAGAAGCGACGGCTGTCGGTCGGGACGGCGCTGGCGACCCGCCCGCGCCTGCTGGTGCTGGACGAGCCCACGTTCGGGCAGGACGCCCGCACCTGGGACGGCCTGGTGCGGACGATCGCCGAGCTGCGCGGCGACGGCCACGCCATCGTGGCCGCGACGCACGACGCGGAGTTCATCGAGGCGGTGGGGGCGGCGCGGCTCACCCTCGACGCTGCGGAGGTGCGGGCATGAGCCTCGTCCAGCCGCTCCGCACCGGTCCGCTCGCGACGCTCAACCCGGTCGCCAAGCTCGGCGCCGCCTTCATCGTCACGCTCGCCCTGCTGCTCTCGATCGACCCGGTGTCGGCGGGCGTCGCCCTCGTCCTGGAGCTCGTCCTGCTGACCCTCGCGCGCATCCCGCTGCGGACCATCGTCGCCCGCACCGCCCCGGTCTGGATCGCCGCGCCGCTCGCCGGGCTGACCACCGTGCTCTACGGCCAGACCTCCGGGACGGTCTACGTCCAGTGGTGGGCGGTGGAGATCAGCGACGGCTCGATCGCCCTCGGCGTCGCCACCGCCCTGCGCGTGCTCGCCATCGGGCTGCCCGCGGTGCTGCTGTTCATCACGATCGACCCGACCGACCTGGCGGATGGATTGGCGCAGCTGGTGCGGCTCCCCGCGCGTTTCGTGATCGGCGGGCTCGCCGCTCTCCGTCTGGTGGGGCTCTTCGCCGAGGACTGGCGCGCGCTGACGCTGGCACGCCGTGCTCGCGGCGTCGCGGAGACGGGCGCGGTGCGGCGCCTCCTCGGGCAGTCGTTCGCCCTGTTCGTGCTCTCGCTCCGGCGCGGCACGAAGCTGGCGACCGCGATGGAGGCGCGCGGTTTCGGCGCCCCCGGCGCGCGCACCTGGGCGCGCCCCTCCGTGTTCCGCGGCCGCGACTGGGCGGCCCTGGGAGTCGCGGCACTGGTCGCCGCCGCCGCGATCGCGGCGGCCGTCGCAGTGGGGAGCTGGAATGCGCCGCTCAGCTGACGACCCGCTCGGGGCCCTCTGGTCGGCCGTGGGCCGGTCGGTCGCCGACGCCACCGCCGCGGGTCATACCCCGGTCATCCTGATCGACGGGCCGAGCGGCGCGGGCAAGAGCACCCTCGCCGACCTCCTGATCGCGCGCTGGCCGGCGGAGGGCCGGCCGCGGCTGGTGCGGATGGACGACCTCTACCCGGGATGGGACGGCCTCGACGCCGGAAGCGAGGCACTCGGCCGCGACCTCCTCGAGCCGCTGCGCGCCATCGGCGCGGGCAGCTGGCAGCGCTGGAACTGGGCAGGACGCCATCCGTCCGGGGTCGAGCTGGTCGCCGGCGGCGAGCCGCTCGTCGTCGAGGGATGCGGCACGCTCTCCCGCCGGAATGTCGCCAGAGCGGACCTCGCCGTCTGGCTGGAGGCCGACGACGTGCTCCGCAAGGAACGCGCGCTCGCCCGCGACGGCGCGACCTTCGCGGCGGAGTGGGACCGCTGGCAGGCGCAGTTCGACCGGTTCGTGGCCAGGGAGCATCCCCGCGCGTCGGCGGGTGTCGTCCTGGATGTGTCCGGTCTCGACCTGCCCGGTGGCCTCACCGATGTGCCTGCGGGTACTACGGTGGAGTCATGACCGACGCACGCCAGGACCCCGAATACATCGTCGAGTACGCCGACGGCCCCCTCGCCGGCCAGACCGACCGCCGCTTCCTCGTGGACGGCAAGGTGGACGAGCGCATCGGCGTGATCGCCGCCGTGGAGGGGCTGGAGTCGACGTTCTGGTACGTCGCGGGCGACGAGCGCGAGGTCGAGGGCCAGAAGCTGGTGTCGTACCACTTCGACGCTCCGGACTCCGACCCTGTCGAGGCCGACCCGGAGGACGAGTCGATCTTCGGGTACGGCGCCTGACCCTCTGCTGACGCGGGCCGCCGGTTTCGCCGGCTAGGCCCAGCCCAGCTCGTGCAGACGCTCATCGTCGATGCCGTAGTAGTGGGCGATCTCGTGCACGAGCGTGATGTGGATCTCGTCGCGCAGTTCGTCCTCGTCGGCGCTGATGGCGAGGAGCGGCTCCCGGTAGAGCACGATCCGGTCCGGCATCTCGCCGAAGCCGTAGGTGTCGCGCTCGGTGAGTGCGACACCGTCGTACAGTCCGAGCACGTCGAGGGAGCCGTCTTCCGGGCGGTCCTCGACGACGAACACGACGTTGTCGAGGCCGTCGACCATCTCGTCCGGCAGCAGGTCGAGCTCGTCCGTGACGATCGCCTCGAAGGCGTCGTGGTCGAGGTCCAGAGTCACCGGAGGCTCACCACGCCTCGGCGACGGCGGCGTGCAGGTCGAGCAGCCCGGCCGTGCGCTCGCTCGGGCCGCGCCCGAACCCGCACTCGGTCGCCACGCCGAAGCGGGGCTGCGCGGTCGCGGCCGCCTGAGCCCGGCGGCGGGCGCCCTCCACGCCGTCCTCGTGGTGCAGAAGGCCCAGGTACAGTTCCGTCCCGTCGGGGACGACCACGTCGGCGAGCGGGGCGAAGTAGGCGGCGTCGTCCCGCTCGATCGGCACCGGGAGGTGCACCCACGTGACCGGGCGGGGAGCGGCGTCGAGCAGGCCGTCGAGCACCGCGGCGAGCCGTCCGGCGTCGGCCGGCTGCACGAAGTGCTGCTCCTCGACATCGCCGTAGCAGAGGTGGTAGCCCAGCTCGACATCCCCGGGCACGACGGCGGCCTGCCGGGCGGCGCGCTCGACGACGCCCGCGAGCACGTCGTCGCCGAACCACGACGGCATCCGGCCCTCGAGCAGCGCGAACTCGACGGCGGTGTCCCACTGGATCGCGAGATCGTCGTGCGGGATGCCGTCGAGGATGCGCTGCAGCTCGCCGAAGAGGGCCCGCTCGTACGCGGGTTCGACCGCGGCGCGGTCCGCCGGGACGACGAACGGCCCCACCACGCCGGCCGGCGTCGGCAGGGACACCTGGAACCGCACGCCGTTCGGGATGACGCCGTCCGCGCGGAGGCTCCGGAAGACGGCGTACGAGTCGAGCGCCGCCTCCGCGTAGCCGAGGTCGGGGAAGACGAGGTCGTCGGCCGAGACGCCCTCGTCCAGCTGGAACGGGCGCGGGTCGAAGACGCCGCGCAGCAGCGGCGCGTCGCCGGGCACACGGGAGAGGCCGCTCATGGTGTCGAGACGGCCGGTCTGGAACTGCACCCAGTAGAAGCGTTCGCCCACCTCGCCGTCCGGGATGCGGCGCATCCGGTCGCCGAGGTGGGCGCTCACCGTGCGGAGCACCGTCTCGGCATCGGGCAGGTTGACGCTGCCGACGAGGTGGGCTCCACGGATGACGGGGGAGGAGGCGGGGGCGTGCTCGGTGCTCACTCGCGGGAGTCTACCGGCGCGCCGCTCCCGCCTCCGCTGCTCTCAGGTCAGTACCAGTTGACGGACTCCGAGTGTCCCCAGGCGGAGCAGGGCGTCCCGTAGCCGCGGGAGATGTAGTCGAGTCCCCACTTGATCTGGGTGGTGGCGTTGGTCGCCCAGTCGGACCCGAAGGTCGCCATCTTGCTTCCGGGAAGCGCCTGCGGGATGCCGGTGGCGCCGCTGCCGGAGTTCGAGGCCTGGTAGTTCCAGCCGGACTCGCGCTGCCAGAGCTTGTCGAGGCACTGGAACTGGTCGGCACCCCAGCCGTACTGGCTGGCGGCGATGCTGGCCGCGGTCGCCTTCGCTCCGGCGGGGGTGTTCGCGTTCGCGAGGGCGGCGGCCGCTGCTGCTGCGGCCTCGGCGGCGCGGCGGTCGGCCTCGGCTCCGGCCGCAGCCAGGGCGTCGGAGGCGGCCTGCGTCTCCACGATGCTGTCGCGGAGGGTGCCCTCGTCGAGCTGCGTGTATCCGCTCAGGCCGGCGATCGCGGTCTTCGCCGCCGACGCGTCGGCCTTCGCCTCGTTGGCGGCGACGGTGGCCTCGGCGCCGCTCAGGGTGGTCTTCGCCTCGCGCTCGAGACGGTCGCGCACGATCGAGTCGTAGACGGACAGCTGCTCGTGGCGCATCCCGGTGGCCTGGGAGAGCTCGCGGGTCTTCTGCTCGCTCTCCTGCTGCTGGGCCATCGCAGGGGCGAGGAGGCTGGCGCTGACCAGCACGGCGGCGGCGCCGGCGACGACGCGGCCGAAGGGGACGGGACTGTTCTTGAGGGTGGTACGGAGAGAACTCAGCATGCTTTTCCTGGATCGGGCTTCCCCGCCTGACGCGTGGCGACGCCGTGGGCGTGCACGCGACCGGACCAGGTGATGTCGGGTGGTCCTGCGGGCTGACGACCGCGAAGCACGCGCGGAAGCGCCCCGTGGACCCGTGGTCCGGAAGGCGCGGCATGCGACGCGGATGTGCCGGGCGTGAAGAGCTGCGCGTCCAGGGCGACGCCGTCGGGCGTCTCAGGTGGGGGTTGGGGGCTGGATGCGCGCCTGCGCGGCACGGACGGCTTTCACTGCCGTCGACCATCGACCCTAGGCGCTGTTTCTGGACGGTTCGGGCATAGAGCCTGGCAAAGTCGTGTACGCGTCAACGACCTGACGTGGCGTCCCCGACGGCCTGCTGCTCCTCTTCCTCGACCGCCGACTCCGCCTCGTCCATGCGCCGATCCGTGATCCAGAGCATCGGGATGAGCTGGAGGACGACCAGGATCCCCATGACCAGGAACACCCAGCGCACGCCGAACAGCTGGCCGATGAGACCTCCGGCAAGCGCCCCCAGCGGCATCGTCCCCCAGGCGAGCAGCCGGTAGGCGCTGTTGAGCCGGCCGAGGAGGCGCGTGGGGGTCACACGCTGACGCAGGGAGACCGTGATCACGTTCCAGACCGAGACGGTGATGCCGCCGATCAGCATCCCGCCCGCGATGAGGAAGGGGTTCGCGGTGAAGAACGGGGTGGCGACGGTGAACAGCGAGCCGATGACGGTCAGCGTGAGGGCACGCGCCCGGCCGAGCAGCCGCTCCGCCGGCTCGGCGAGGAAGGTGCCGAGCACGCTCCCGATCGCCGAGGCCGTGAGCAGCAGGCCGTAGGCGGGATCGGTGAGCTTCATCGCGGACTGCGGGCCGACGGCGTAGAGCACGAAGACGGTGTACACGGCGGAACTCGCGAAGTTGAAGACGCCGACCATGATCGCGAGGGTCCGCAGCAGCGTGCTCCTGCCCAGGAAACGCAGCCCCTCGGCGATGTCGGCGCGGATGGTCGTGCGCTCGGGGCGGTCGGCCCGGAATCGTCCGCGGAGCAGCAGCAGCATCCCGATCGCCGCCACCCAGAGCAGAACGGGCGTTCCGAAGGCGAGCGCGACCCCGGTCGCCACCAGGAACCCGCCGAGCGGCGGTCCGATGAATTCGTTCGCGGTGAGCTCGGCCGCGTACAGCCTCCCGTTCGCGCGGGAGAGCCGGTCGCGGGGGACGAGCTGCGGGAGGATCGACTGCGCCGACGTGTCGTAGACGGTCTCGGCGACCCCGATGCAGAGCGCCGCGGCGTACAGCATCCAGATGGATCCGATCCCGGTCAGGGTGGCGACCGTCAGGAACGCCAGGAAGAGCGCGCGCGCCGCGTTCGCGATGAGCATGAGCCGGCGGCGGTCCAGCCGGTCGGCGAGCGCGCCGGCGGTCAGGGCGAAGAGGAGCCAGGGGAGGGTGAAGGCGAACGTCAGGCCGGCGATGAGGGCGGGGGAGTCGGTGTAGCGCACGGCGACGAGCGGCAGCGCGACCTTCATCACGCCGTCGGCGAGGTTGGAGAGGCTCGCCGATGTCCACAGCTTCGCGTAGCGTGCGCCGAGTCCGTTCGCGGTCATAGGGCAAGGGTCGCACATCGATTGAGAAAACTCAATCGATGATGGGAATCCAAATCGGGGCTAGAGTCGGACCGTGACCGACGAACGCCGCACCGACCCAGAGGCCAAGCGCCGCCCGGCGACTCCGCAGGAGCTCAAGGCGCTGTCGCACCCTTTGCGCGTGCGCATCGTGCGTCTCTGCGGCGACCGCGAGCTCACCAACAAGCAGCTCGCCGACCGGCTGGGCGTCGACCCGGGCACCGCCTACTATCACGTGCGCCAGCTCGTGGACGCCGGGTTCCTGGAGCCTGCGGAGGTGCGCACGGGGGAGACGGGTGCGCTCGAGAAGCCCTACCGGTCCACCGGGCGCACCTGGTGGCTGTCGGTGCCGCTCGAGGATCTCGATCTCAGCGAGGGCTTCGCGCCGGTGGACGCGTTCCAGCAGGAGCTCGCCGAGGCCGGTCCCGACTCCATCGCGACGTATGCGCGCTTCTCGCTGCACCTGTCGCCGGAGGACGTGGCCGAGCTCGACCGGCGGATCGTCGCGGTCATCGACGAGTTCGTCGAGACCGACGCCGAGCGGCGGCATCTTCCGGCGCACGGCGGGCTCTTCCTGCTGCACAGGACGGAGCCGTCGCACGGCGCCCCGGGAGGAACCGCGCCCGCCGGCGACTAGAGCGCGGTGGCCGCCGCGGCCAGCACCTGCGCCAGGGTCGGGACGCCCTCCGCGCGGAAGACCTCGGTGCCGTCTGCGGCCTCGACGATCACCGTCGGGGTCGAGCGGATGCCGTCGTGCTCGGCGCGCTCCAGGTGGCGTGCCACATCCAGCTCGGTCACCACGATCCGCGGCGCGAGCCGTGTCGCCTCGGCCAGCACAGCGCGCGTCTGCATGCAGGGCTCGCAGAAGGCGGACGTGTAGAGGGTGAGCTGCGCCTTCCCGGTGACCTCCGGGACAACGGCCGGTGTCGTATCCACACCGTCAGTGTACGTCCGGGGAAATCGCGGCGACGATCCCGCGGAACCGGGCGTCCCGTCCGCTCCCGGAAGGCCAGGGCCAACAGAATCGTCCCGTGAGCCGATCGACCTTCACGCGCTACGTCGCCCTCGGAGACTCGCTCACCGAGGGTCTCTGCGACCGCGCCCCCGGGCAGCCGGACGCCTTCCTCGGCTGGGCCGACCGCCTGGCCGGCATCCTCGACGGCGACGCACGGCTCGCCGGCGCCTCGCTGGAGTTCGCCAACCTCGCCGTGCGCGGGCGGCGCATCGCGGACGTGGTGGATGCGCAGATCCCGCACGCGATCGACCTCCGGCCCGACCTCGTCTCCGTGATGATCGGGGGCAACGACCTGATGAGCCCCTCCGCGGATCCGGACGCGCTCGCCGGTCGCCTCGAAGCGGGCATCCGCGCCCTCCGGGCGTCCGGGACGACCGTCCTGCTCGCCAACATCTTCGACCCGCAGTTCGCGTTCTTCCTCAAGCCGTTCCGCGGGCGCGCCGCGGTGTTCAACGCGAACATCTGGAGCATCGCCCGGGACCAGCGTGCGATCGTGCTCGATGTGTGGGGCGTGCGGGAGTTCCGCGACCCGGCGATGTGGGCGTCCGACCGGGTGCATCTGAGCACGCGCGGCCACCGGCTGCTCGCCGCGCAGGCCGCCCATGCGCTCGGGGTCCCGTACGCGGAGGTGAGCAGGCCGGAGGCGGTCGCGCCGGAGGCAGCCGCGCCGACCCCGCCCGACGCCGTGCCGTTCCGGACCTGGCTGCGCGTCTACGCCCTCCCGTGGATCGCCCGGCGCGTCCGCCACGTGTCGACGGGCGACGGGATGGGGCCCAAGCTGCCCGTGCCGCAGCGGGTCGAGTTCGGTGGCCTGTCCGGCCCTGTCGGCCTGTCCGGGGGTGTCGGCCTGTCTGGCGGTGTCGGCCTGTCCGGGGGTGTCGGGGGCCCGCATTAGACTCCTGTTATGGCTACTTCCTCGGATCGACTGGTCTGGATCGACTGCGAGATGACCGGCCTCGACCTCGAGGTCGACGAGCTGGTCGAGATCGCGGTGGTCATCACCGACTTCGAGCTGAACGTGCTCGACCCGGGCCTCAGCATCGTCATCAAGCCCGACGACTCGGCGCTCGCGAACATGGGCGAGTTCGTCCGGCAGATGCACACCACATCCGGCTTGATCGACGAGATCCCCGACGGCAAGAGCCTGGCCGAGGCCGAGTACGAGGTGCTCGAGTACGTGCTGAAGTTCGCACCGGCCGCTCGCACCGCCCCGCTCGCCGGCAACACCATCGGCACCGACCGCATGTTCCTGGCCAAGTACATGCCGCGTCTCGACAACCACCTGCACTACCGCAACGTCGACGTGTCGTCGATCAAGGAGCTCGCCCGCCGCTGGTTCCCGCGGATCTACTTCAACGCACCGGAGAAGAACGGCGGCCACCGGGCGCTCGCCGACATCCTGGAGTCGATCCGAGAGCTCGACTACTACCGCTCCGCCGCGTTCGTCGCCCCGCCCGGGCCCACCACCGAGGACACCCAGGCGCTGGCCGCGGGTGTGGTGGAAAAATGGGCTCCCCGGATGTACTAGAATCGATGAGTTGCTTCGGTCGGTCCGCGTGATCGGCGAGGCGCCGTGGTGGGTATAGCTCAGTTGGTAGAGCGCCTGGTTGTGGTCCAGGAGGTCGCGGGTTCAAGCCCCGTTACTCACCCCACACAAAGGGCCGGACTCGCAGAGTCCGGCCCTTTTCGCATCCCCGCCGCCCACCGTCGAGTCCGCAAACTTTGCACGCTCAGCGTGCCGACAGCGTGCAGAGTTTGTGTACTCGAGAGTGGGGAGGGGGTGCCCCCGGCAGGAATCGAACCTGCGACCAAGAGATTAGAAGGCTCCTGCTCTATCCGCTGAGCTACGGGGGCGACGACTCCACGATACCGGAGCCGTTCCCGAGCTCCGCGTCAGAGCGTCTGGCCGGTCTTGCCCGCGCGGTTGACGATCGCGATCACCGGTCGGCGCCCGCGGAGGCCGAAGCGGAGGCGGAGGCTGGCCTGCCGGGCGATGAGCACGGCGATGACCGCGGCGGCCGCGGCGGGCACGAGTCCGGAGATCGCCATGGCGATGTGCGGGCCGACCTGCTCCACGATCCATCCCATCAGCGGGCCGCCGATGGCCTGCCCGCCGAGCAGCACGAGGATGTAGAGCGAGATGACGCGTCCGCGGATCTGCACGTTGGACGACATCTGCACCAGTGAGTTGGCGGCCGTGATGAAGAGGAGGTTCCCGACTCCGACGGCGACCAGCAGGAGGCCGAAGGCGAGCTCGCCCGGAGCGAACCCGGCCAGTGCCTGCACGACGCCGAGGGCCGCAGCCGTGCCGACCACCATCGACAGCCGGACGCTGGTGCGGCGGGTCGACGCGAGCGCTCCCGCGAGGGCGCCCGCGGCGACGAGGGCGTTGAACATCCCGTACCCCTGAGCGCCGACGTGATAGACGTTGTTCGCGTACGCGGCGAGGAACACCGGCATGTTGAAGGCGAAGACGGCGATCACCGCGACCATGACGACCGTCCAGAAGATGACCGGCTTGCGGCGGACGTAGCGCATCCCCTCGGCCAGCTGCCCCTTGCCGCGCGGCGCCGCCGGGGACGCGTGCAGCTCCGACCGCTTCAGCGTCGCCACCGCGAACACCACAGCCAGGCAGGCCACGGCGTTGATCGCGAACGACCAGCCGCCGCCGACCGCGGTGATGAGGATGCCGCCGACGGCCGGGCCGATGAGCCCGCCGAGCTGGAAGATGGAGGAGTTGAGGCTGATCGCGTTGCGCAGGTACCGCGGTCCGACGAGTTCGTTCACGAACACCTGCCGTGCCGGGTTGTCCACGACGGTCACCAGCCCCAGGACGAACGAGATCGCGTAGACGTGCCAGACCTGGACCTCGCCGCTGAGCGTGAGCACGGCGAGCAGGGCTGCGAGCGCGGCCGCGCACGACTGCGTGATGACGAGCAGCCGCTGCTTCGAGTAGCGATCGGTGATGACGCCGCCCCACAGACCGAACAGCAGCATCGGCGTGAACTGCATGAACACGGTCACGCCGACCGCTGCAACGCTCCCGGAGAGCTGGAGCACCAGCCAGTCCATCGCGATGCGCTGCATCCACACCGCCGTGTTGGCGACCAGGTTGCTCGCCGCGAACCGGCGGTAGTTGGGCACCCGCAGGGAGGCGAAGGTCTCTCGCCATGGCGGCCGGGTGGTCAGGACCGGCATGGGTCCGGTGGGCGGGGCCGCTGCGGGGGAGTGCGCCACGTGCGTGTTACCTCGATGTCGTCGCTGGTTCCGTATGAAGTCTCCCTTCGAGGTTACGCACTCCAGGCTATTCTTGGAGCCGATCACGGCTATAAGTCCCATTGGCTTTTCGAATGGATGCGTATGTTCGACCCCGTCCTGCTCCAGACCTTCCTCGCCGTCGCCGACACGCGCAGCTTCACCAAGGCCGCCGGGCGGCTCGGCATCAGCCAGCCGACCGTGAGCCAGCACATCCGCAAGCTGGAGCAGGCGGCGAAGCGGCAGCTGATCGCCCGCGACACGCGTGAGGTGCGACTGACCGACAACGGGGATGCGATGGCCGGCTTCGCCCGCGCCATCCTGGCCGCGCATGCCGAGGCGGACAGCTACTTCAGCGGTTCGGCGATGCGCGGGCGGCTGCGGTTCGGCGCCGCCGACGATCTCGCGATCACGACCCTCCCGCGCATCCTGCGCCACTTCCGCCAGCAGAACCCGCAGATCAACCTGGAGCTGACGGTCGACCAGTCCGGTCCGCTGCACCGCAAGCTGAAGGCCGGGCAGCTCGACCTCATCTTCATCAAGCAGACGCCGGGGACGACCGAGGGTGCGGTGGTGGCCACCGACGAGCTGGTGTGGATGGGGCAGGAGAAGACCGTGCTCGACCCGGACGGGCCCGTCCCGCTCATCTCGTACCAGGGTCCGAGCCTCAGCCGTCAGGCCGCCATCGACGCCCTGGAGGCCTCCGGACGCACCTGGCGGATCACCTGCAACACCCGTGAGGTGAACGGAGTGCTGGCGGCGGTGCGCGCCGGGATCGGTGTCGCCGTCTTCCCGCGATCCCTCATCCCGACCGATCTGATCAAGGTGACGAACCGCTTCGGGCTGCCGGAGCTGGGCCATGTCGACTTCACGCTGCTGTCGAACCCGTCGGCCGCCCGGGAGCCGGTGGATGCGCTGACCACCGCGATCCTGGCGCGCGCGGTCAGCCGCGTCGCCTGAACCGGCTCACCCCTCGATCGGCACCGCGTCCGGATCGGACGGCCGGATGCCGCCGTCCGCCGACGACCGCCGCAGGGTGAGGGCGATCAACGGGAAGAGCAGCACCGACAGCATCCCGGCTCCCACCAGGGCCGTCGCGGTGCCGACCGGGAGGTCGTGCTCGCGCACCCCGATCGCCGTCACCGCCACGATGATCGGGAGCCCCGTCGCACTGAACAGCGTGAGGGCGGCGCGGTCGCGGAACGTCGAACCGGGCGGGGCCGAGAACGAGGCGGGCACGCCGCGCAGGAGCAGCAACAGGACGAGGAAGATCGGCAGCAGGATGAGCGCGCGCGGGTCCCCGAGCAGCGCCTTCAGGTCGAACCCGATGCCGGTGTTGATGAAGAAGACCGGCACGAGCACGCCGAACGCGACCGCCTCCAGCTTGCTCTCGATGTGGTGCGCGTCCTCCGGCTTCGCCCCGGAGAGCAGGATGCGGCAGAGCACCCCCGCCGCGAACGCGCCGAGCAGCATGTCGAGCCCGAGCGCGATGCTGAGCCCGACGAGGGCCGCGATGACGCACACCACGAAGCGGACGGCGAACTGGCCGCTGGTGTGCAGCGTCGCCCGCACCAGGCGGTGGAAGCGCTCGTGGCCGCCGCGGGAGGCGACCCAGATCGCCGCACCGGCGATCACCGCGAAGCCGATGAGCACCAGGGCGGCGGCGAGCGGCTTGCGGCCGCTGAGGAACAGCGAGATCGCGAGCAGCGGGCCGAACTCGCCGACGGCGCCGATCGCGGTCACGACCCGGCCGAACGGCGTGTGCATCTCGCCGGCGTCGCGCAGCACCGGCATCAGCGTCCCGAGGGCGGTCGAGGTCAGCGCGATGCCGATGTAGACGCCGGGGACGATCGAGCCGGCGATGAGGGTGGCGAGCACGATCGCGACCACGAGCGAGAACAGCCAGCCGAGGGAGGCGCGGCGGATCGGCCGGCCCGCGATCGCAGGGAAGTCGATCTCGTTGCCCGCCATGAAGAACAGGAAGGCGAGGCCGAAGTTGGCGATCGCATCCAGCCCGCCCGTCTCCGGCACCCAGCCGAGGACGCTCGGGCCGATGATCAGGCCGAGGACGATCTCGAAGACGACCAGGGGGATCTTCACGAACCGGCCGACGGCGGTGGTGAGGAGCGCGGCGAGGACGCCGAGGAGGGGGACGAGCACGACGCTCGAAACGGCGGGTTCCATGCGCGCATGCTAGCGACCGCCGCATCGTTCGCGGCAGACCGTGCGCGGGGGAGCGGCGCGTTCACACGGGCGAAATCCGGCGGGGATAATCTGGCGTCATGCGCGAACTTCAGGCACAGATCATCGAAGAGCTGCACGTCCGTCCGGAGATCGACCCGGCCGCCGAGATCGAGCGGCGCGTCGGCTTCCTGGTGGACTACCTCCGGTCGACGGGGGCGGCCGGTTTCGTCCTCGGCGTCAGCGGCGGCCAGGACTCCAGCCTCGCCGGGCGTCTCGCCCAGCTGGCGGTCGAGCGGCTCGCCGCGGAGGGCACCGACGCCGACTTCATCGCGGTGCGGCTCCCGTACGCGGTCCAGCGGGACGAAGAGGATGCGCAGCTGGCGCTGTCGTTCATCCAGCCGAAGAACTCGGTGGTCTTCAACATCCAGCGGGGCACGGACGGGGTGGAGGACGAGTACGCGGACGCGCTCGGCGAGCCCATGAGCGACTTCGTGAAGGGCAATGTGAAGGCGCGCATCCGCATGGTCGCGCAGTACGCCATCGCAGGCCAGCGCACGCTGCTCGTCATCGGCACCGACCACGCAGCGGAGGCCGTGACCGGCTTCTTCACCAAGTACGGCGACGGCGGGACGGACATCCTCCCGCTCAGCGGCCTCACCAAGCGGCAGGGCAAGCAGCTGCTCGCGCACCTCGGCGCACCCGCCCGGCTCTACGAGAAGGCGCCGACGGCCGACCTGCTCGACCTGAACCCCGGGCAGACCGACGAGGACAACCTGGGTCTGACGTACGCGGACATCGACGACTTCCTCGAGGGGAAGGACGTGGCGGACGAGGTCGCGGAGGCGCTGGAGGCGCGGTACCGCGCCACCGAGCACAAGCGTCAGCCGCCGGCGAGCATGTTCGACTCGTGGTGGGGCGAGGGAAGCTACAGCCGCTGATCCTCAGCGGGGACGACGAAGGGCGCCGGCGTGATGCCGGCGCCCTTCGTGTCGGGTGGAGTGCCTGCCGCCGGAGCGGCGGACGTCAGACGGGCTGCCCCAGGCGGGACGTGGGGGACGTGTCCTGCGGCCCGGCGCCGGCGGCCGCGGCCTGGACGAACGGGTTCGTCTCTGCCGTGTCGTCCCGCGTCGTTGCCGCCGAGGCGGGTGCGGCCGGTGCCGCGGGAGCCGCGTACTGCTCGTGGTGCTGCTGGGCGACCCACGCGTCCTGCTGGGCGATCAGCGAGCGCTCGGTGTCGGTGTTCTCGAAGCGCCACCGCTCGAGGTCGCTCTGGAAGATGCGCCGAGCGCGACGCGGGTTGTTCTGCCATTCGAGCAGGCGGTCGCGGAACTCCGCGATCGCCGGGTCGAGCTGGTAGCCGAAGGTGGCAGAGGCCCGCTTCATCTCGGCGAGCTGGTGGCCCGCCCACGTGGCGGCCAGACCGGCCGTCTTGATGGGGAGCAGCCGGACCATGATGTCCGCCTGACCGACGGCGCGGTCCGACAGCACCTGCTCCGCCGGGGTGAGTGAGTTCCAGACGGAGGCCTCGGTCGCGGCGTCGACGAGCGCGGCGATCGCGGACGCCTTCTGCTGACGGTCGGTGCGGGAGAGGAGTCCCTTGAGGGCGCCCCGGGCGATCCACGCGGAGATCAGGCCGGAGACGATCACGGCGACCGCGAGGACCGCCGCGTAGAAGACCGCCGGGCGCGCGGCCGGCGACGTGAGCCAATCGACGAAGTCATTCCACCAGTGCATGCCGTGATGGTAGCCGGGGTTCCGTGCGCGGCCGGGGACCCTCCGCGTCGTGTCGTCAAACGGGCGCACGGCTCGGTCTGCGAGCGGCAGAATGGAGCCAGAGGATCGAAAGGGGACCCCATGCAGACCTTCGTGCTGGCAGGCGGATGCTTCTGGTGCCTGGATGCCGTGTACCGCGTGCTCCGCGGCGTTCAGGATGTCGTGTCCGGGTACACCGGCGGGACGGCCGTCGACCCGACCTACGAGGAGGTCTGCACCGGCCGCACCGGTCATGCCGAGGCGGTCGCGGTGACGTTCGACCCCGAGGTCATCCCGCCCGGCGTCATCCTCGACGTGTTCTTCACGCTGCACGACCCGCGCCAGCTGAACCGCCAGGGCAACGACATCGGCACCCAGTACCGGTCGGCGATGTTCTACGACAGCGAGCATCAGCGCGAGCTGTTCGAGGGCGCGCGCGACCGCGCGGCGGAGTACTGGGACGGCGGCATCGTGACCACCATCGAGCCGCTCGGGCCGTTCTACCGAGCCGAGGAGTACCACCAGGACTTCTTCGCCAAGAACCCGGGGCAGGGCTACTGCCTCGCTGTCGCCCTCCCGAAGGTGAACAAGATCCGGGCCTCGTACTCGGACTACGTGGCGGCCTGAATCCGTCCACCTCTTCGCGGGTGCGCCGGTTCTCCACAGATGTGATTGTCGGCGGTCGGCGACCCCGCCCGAACGGCGAGGCTGGGACTGTGCCCGCCGCCGGGGCGGGCGCAGAGAAGAGGAGACCATGTCCGACACCGTCGCCGTCCGCGGCTTCGTCGCCACCGAGCCCCGTCACATCGTCACCGAAGGCGGCCTGCCGATCACGAGCTTCCGGCTCGTCACCACGCATCGCCGGTACAACCGCCAGGCGTCGTCGTGGGAGGACGGCGAGAGCAACTGGTACACCGTGAGCGCGTTCCGGCGTCTCGCGCTCGGCGCAGCAGCCTCCGTCGCCAAGGGCGACCCCGTGCTGGTCGCCGGCCGGCTGTGCCTGCGCGAATGGACGGGCGAGAAGCAGGGCATGACCGTCGAGATCGAGGCGGAGTCGATCGGACACGACCTCACCTGGGGCCGATCCCGGTTCACCCGGGCGGCCGGAGCCGATCCCGCCTCGGATGCCGCAGCGGATGCCGCAGCGTCGGAGCGGGCGGATCCTTCGCCCCCGCGTCCCGAGGGCCCTCCCGAGGGAATCCCAGCGGCGGCACCCTAAGATGCCGGATATGCCGTCTTCCGTGATCCGCCGGGCCGGTGCGTCCGCTCTCGGCCTGGTGGCCGGACTGACCATCGCCCTCGCCCTGGCCGGGTGCACCGGGTCCACGCCGCAGGCCACCGCATCCCACACCGCGACGCCGGCTGCTACGAGCACGGCGACGCCGACTACGGCGGCGGGGCTCGTGCCCGGCGGAACGGCGCAGGAGAACCTGGCGTACTTCAATACGGTCAACCAGGCGACGCTCGCCGCGAACCCGAATGCACAGGGCCGCGACTTCATCGACGCGCTCGTCGCGGCCGGCTTCACCAAGGCCGACATGCAGGTGACCGTCGACACCACGACCATCGGCCTGAAGGCGAACTCGATCCAGTTCTCGGTGCGGATGGGCGACAGCTGCCTGATCGGCCAGAACGGCGCCGACGCCGGCGGCTACTCCAGCATGGTGACGCCCGTGCTGTCCACCGGGAGCTGCCTCATCGGGCAGACCCGTCCGATCGACTGGTAGGGCCGGAGCCGCCCGCGAGGCGGCGCAACGCCGGTATCCTCGAATACGGCAGTCAGCCGACGACAGGGAGTTGAAGAAGAAGAGTGGCCGAATACATTTACTCGATGGTGCGCGCCCGCAAGGCGGTCGGCGACAAGGTGATCCTCGACGATGTCACGATGGCGTTCCTTCCGGGAGCGAAGATCGGTGTCGTCGGTCCCAACGGCGCCGGTAAGTCCACCATCCTGAAGATCATGGCCGGTCTGGACACGCCCTCCAACGGCGACGCCAAGCTCAGCCCCGGCTACACCGTCGGCATCCTGATGCAGGAGCCCGAGCTGGACGAGAGCAAGACCGTGCTCGAGAACGTCCAGGAGGGCGTCGGCGAGATCAAGCAGAAGGTCGACCGCTTCAACGAGATCTCCGGTCTGCTGGCCGACCCGGACGCCGACTTCGACACGCTCCTCGCCGAGATGGGCACGCTGCAGGAGCAGATCGACGCCGCCGACGCGTGGGACCTCGACTCCCAGCTCGACCAGGCGATGGACGCGCTCCGCTGCCCGCCGGGCGACTGGCCGGTACACACGCTGTCCGGTGGTGAGAAGCGCCGCGTGGCGCTCTGCAAGCTGCTGCTGCAGAAGCCCGACCTCCTGCTCCTCGACGAGCCCACCAACCACCTCGACGCCGAGAGCGTGCTCTGGCTCGAGCAGCACCTGGCCAAGTACCACGGCGCCGTCCTCGCCGTGACCCACGACCGGTACTTCCTCGACCACGTGGCCGAGTGGATCGCCGAGGTCGACCGCGGGCACCTGTACCCGTACGAGGGCAATTACTCGACCTACCTCGAGAAGAAGCGCGAGCGGCTCGAGATCCAGGGCAAGAAGGACGCGAAGCTGGCCAAGCGCCTCTCCGAGGAGCTCGACTGGGTGCGCAGCAACGCCAAGGGACGCCAGGCGAAGTCGAAGGCGCGTCTGGCGCGCTACGAGGAGATGGCGGCCGAGGCGGAGCGCACGAGGAAGCTCGACTTCGAGGAGATCCAGATCCCGCCGGGGCCGCGCCTCGGCCAGGTCGTGATCGACGCCAAGAACCTCGAGAAGGGCTTCGGCGACCGCAAGCTCATCGACGGCCTCACCTTCACGCTGCCCCGCAACGGCATCGTCGGCGTCATCGGCCCGAACGGCGTCGGAAAGACCACGCTGTTCAAGACGATCGTCGGGCTCGAGCCGCTCGACGGCGGCGACCTGAAGGTCGGCGAGACCGTGCAGATCTCCTACGTCGACCAGACCCGCGGTGGAATCGACCCCAACAAGAACGTCTGGGAGGTCGTGTCCGACGGGCTCGACTACATCCAGGTCGGCAAGACCGAGGTGCCGTCGCGCGCCTACGTCTCGACCTTCGGCTTCAAGGGTCCGGACCAGCAGAAGAAGGCCGGCGTGCTCTCGGGTGGTGAGCGCAACCGCCTCAACCTGGCGCTCACGCTGAAGCAGGGCGGTAACCTGCTGCTCCTCGACGAGCCGACCAACGACCTCGACGTCGAGACGCTCTCCAGCCTCGAGAACGCGCTGCTCGAGTTCCCCGGCTGCGCGGTGGTCATCACCCACGACCGGTGGTTCCTCGACCGGATCGCGACCCACATCCTCGCCTACGAGGGCACCGAGGAGAACCCGGCCGACTGGTACTGGTTCGAGGGCAACTTCGAGGCGTACGAGGAGAACAAGGTCGACCGCCTCGGCCCGGACGCCGCGAAGCCGCACCGGTCCGCGTACCGCAAGCTCACGCGCGACTGAGCGGCCCGGCCATGCGACTGCACGTCCCGATCAAGCTCCGCTGGAGCGACCTCGACGCGTACGGCCACGTCAACAACGCCGAGATGCTGCGCCTCCTGGAGGAGGCGCGCATCGAGGCGTTCTGGGCGACCGACGACACCGCGACCGACGACGGGACGCCTGTCGACGGAACGGTCGGAAGCGGGCAGGCGGTCGGCGGGTCGACGGCGGTGCTCGACGGCCGCCCGGGAGCGGACACGCTCACGCTGATCGCACGGCAGGAGATCGAGTACCTCGCGCCCATCCCGTATCTGCGCCAGCCGCTCGACGTACAGCTGTGGCTCGGGCGGCTCGGGGGCGCGAGCCTCGAGGTCTGCTACGAGGTGTGGTCGCCGGAGGGCACGGAGCCGAAGACGCTGTTCACGCGTGCCGCCACGACGATCGTCCTGGTCGACGCGACCAGCCAGCGTCCCCGGCGGATCAACGAGCGCGAGCGGGACGCCTGGACCCCGTACCTCGACGAGCCGGTGGCGTTCGCCAAGCGGACGTAGCCGCGACCGGCCGCGCGGCGTCCCGCTCCGCGCTCACGGCGTCGGCGTGGGACTGCTCTGGATCGGGTCCGGGCTGAACGAGTTCTGCCAGATCGCCCGGGACCCCGCTTCGCCGATCAGGACGACCTCGACGGTGGTCCCGACGGCCAGCACGAGCGCGAGCACCGTGAGCACGACGATCGCGATCCGCCGCACCACAGCGCTGGGCCGGCGCGGCGAGTCCGGCCGATCGAAGAAGAAGAACCAGGCCCACTGCACGACCGTGAAGACGAACAGGGCGATCACCCACGGCAGCAGCATGCGGCCGAGAGCGGCGTGCTCCTGGATCAGCGGCGTGGCGGGCACGCGGGCCATCAGCCACTCGCCGGCGGACATGACCACAGGGACCAGGATCAGATCCGCGAGCGCCAGCAGCGGCACCACGATGCCCAGCCGCCTGCGGGCGGCGGGCCAGATCGGAACCAGCACCGCGGCGATCGCCGTCAGCGGCACCAACACGACGACGAAATGGACGAGCAGGACGTGCAGCGGCAGCCCGTTGACCTCCATGGCGCGCCTACGCGGAGACGGTGACGGAGTCGCCCGACACGGTCGCCTTCAGCTTCGGCAGCGGGTCGCGCGCCGGGCCGTTGAGCACATCGCCCGTCGTCGCATCGAACTTCGAGCCGTGGCAGGGGCAGTCGAACTCCTTGCCCTGCGGAGCGACCGTGCAGCCCTGGTGCGTGCAGACGGCGCTGAACGCCACCACCTGACCGGCGCTCGGCTGCGAGACGACGATGGGCTTGCCTGCGAGCGTCGCCGACACAGCCCCGCCGACGGGGATGGACGCGAGCGAGACCTCGGCCGTGCCCCCGCCCCCCGAGGACGAACCGCCGGAGTCCCCGGTGCCCGCCCCGTTCGCACTCTGGCCGCCTCCCGGCGTGCAGGCGGCGAGCAGGACCGCTCCGGCGGAGGCCCCGCCGATCGTGACGAGGGTGCGGCGGGTGAGCGGTGCGTGGTCGTTCATGCGGATTCCTCCCGTTCGGCGGATGCGTCTTCTACGGTTATCACGAGACGGTCGCGCGGTCGGTTCAACCGTTCCGCATGAACCTTTCCGTCGGCTGCATCGTGTACGAGATGGAGGTGAACATGCCGGAGGAGGACGCCCGCCTGCTGCGCGAGCTGCACGATCAGCACGCGCAGGCCGTCTGGCGGTACGTCGTGCACCTCACCGGCGACCGCGCGATGGCCGACGACGTGGTGCAGGAGACGCTGTTGCGCGCCTGGCGGAAGCCGTCGGTGCTCGATCAGTCGCAGCAGTCCGCGCGCACCTGGCTCTTCACCGTCGCCCGCAACCTCGTCATCGACGGCCGCCGGAGCGCTGCCCACCGGCACGAGTTCGGCACAGACACCCTCCCGGAGCACCCGGCGCCGGACAGCGAAGCGGACGCCGTCCTCGACGCCTGGCTGGTGTCGGACGCCCTGGCGGAACTGTCCGTCGAACACCGCGCGGTCATCGTGCACGCCTACTACGGCGGACGCTCGATCGCCGAGATCGCGCGCGAACTCGACATCCCGGAGGGCACGGTCAAGTCGCGCCTCCACTACGGCCTGCGCGCCCTGCGGCTCGCACTTCAGGAGAGAGGGGTGACGGAACGATGACCACGCACGACGAGTTCGCCACCTGGGACGCCGCGTACGTGCTCGGCGCGCTCTCACCGACGGAACGCCGCGCCTTCGAGGCGCACCTGCGCGAATGCGACCGGTGCTCGGAGGCCGTGGCGGAACTGGCGGGGATGCCCGGCATCCTGAGCCGCGTCCCGCGTGAGCAGGCCGCTGCCCTGCTGGAGGAGCCGCTTTCCGCTCCGAGCACGGCCGACCGGGCCGCCGCCGACGGCCCCGGGCCCGACGTGCTCCCGTCGCTGCTGCACCGGGCACGCCGTCGCCGCGTCCGCGCCCGCTGGCTGGTCGCCGGACTGTCGGCCGCGGCGGCAGCGATCGTGGTGGGTTTCGCCGCCTTCGCCCTTCCCGCGATCCTGCAGCCCGCCTCCGCGCCCACCGCATCCGTCGTCATGAAGCAGGTCGAGCCCAGCCCGCTCACCGCCGACCTCCGGCTGACGTCCGAACCCTGGGGCACGCGTATCGACTCCGACTGCCGCTATGCCCGTCTCGCGGGTGACGAAGGCGGTCACGCCTGGACGTACGCGATGGTCGTCACCGACCGCTCGGGCGCGCAGCACCAGATCTCGACCTGGACGGCCGAGGAGGGCACCGTCGCGACACCGGTCGCGACCACGAGCATCCCGATCGCCGACATCGCCGCGGTCGACATCCGCGCGGCGGGCGGAACGGTCCTGCTGCGGAGCACGTTCGACTGAAGCCGCCGAGCCCGCGTGCGGGCGGTCTCAGTCGGCGTGGGGCAGCCGGATGGTCGCCTCCTGTGCAACGCTCGCCACGAGGCGCCCGTCGCGCGAGAAGATGCGTCCGAGCGACAGCCCGCGCCCACCGCCGGCGGTGGGCGACTCCTGTACGTACAGCAGCCACTCGTCCACCCGCGCCGGCCGGTGCCACCACATCGCGTGGTCGAGGCTCGCCGCTTTGAGCCCCGGGGTCGCCCAGGCGATGCCGTGCCGGCGCATGATCGACTCCATGATCGTGTAGTCGCTCGCGTAGGCGAGCGCGGCGCGGTGCAGTGCAGGGTCGTCCGGCATGTCGCCGATCGTGCGGAACCAGACCGCCTGGTGCGCGACCTGGTCGCCCTCGACCGACAGGTAGACCGGCGAGGTGACGTGCCGCATGTCGAACGGGCGCTGGCTGGCCCAGTACTGCGCGACAGGATGCCGCACATCCTCCAGCGAGGTGGCGGTCGACGGCAGGCTCTCCGGCTCCGGCAGGCCCTCGGGCATCGCATCCTGGTGCTCGATGCCCTCGTCCTCGGTCTGGTACGACGCGATCATCGACAGGATGGGAAGGCCGTTCTGGTAGGCCTGCGTGCGCCGGGTAGAGAAGGACCGGCCGTCGTGGATGCGGTCGACCGAGAACGTGATCGGGAAGTTCACGTCGCCCGGACGCAGGAAATACCCGTGCATCGAGTGGATGCTGCGGTCGTCGTCGACCGTTCGGGTGGCCGCAATGATGGACTGCGCGAGCACCTGGCCGCCGAACACGCGGCCCAGCGGCATCCACTGCGACGGGCCGGTGAAGATGTCCTCACTGGTGCGGGCGCCGGTGTCGGTGAGATCGAGCGCGGTCAGTAGGGAAGCCAGGGGCTCGGTCACGGTGCCTCCAAGTCGGTGGTGTGTTGGTAGTTTAGACATCCGATGAGCCAGTCGTTTTCTCTAGTCGATCTCCTCGCCGTCGCCGATCTGCAGACCTATCTGTCGCGGGCGGCCCGCGTCGAGGAGGGGTCCGTGCGCCTGATCGCCGGATCGGGGGTCCTGGCCGTCTACACGGCGATCCTCTATCCGCGCGGTCTGATGGACGAGACGCCCACCGTGCTGGGCCTGCGCACCTTCGCGACGGGCGAAGAGGTGGAGTTCGACGTCGTCGTCCCCATCCGCTCGCTGCTCGACCGGGTGGCGCGGGTGCGCGAGGGCGCCGAGGCCGCCCAGGCAGCCGAGGGCGAGGGCACGGCCGGTGCGCCGATCGAGATCCGTCTGCCGCTCGAAGTCTCGACGGTCACCTGGGCGGGCATCTCGCCGCCGCGCGGCGGGTGGCAGAAGGTCGGCGAGACGTCCTCGGCGCTGCTGCAGTCGACGGCGAAGGCCGGTGTCGCCGAGGTCGCGGAGGCCGTGCCGACCGGCACGGGGGAGCAGCTGGTGCAGCGCGTGCGTGCCGAGGTGTGGGGGCGTCCGATCGACGACCTGGAGTACATCCCCGCCGGTGCGGCGTTCGCCGCGGACAGCCTCGGCTTCGTCGGCGACGACGACACCGTCACCATCCACGAGACGGGCCGCTGGACGCGCCTCACGACGCGCCGCGGCCACACCCTCGTCCGCCGCCAGGCCTGGACCCTCCGCCGCTAACCAGCACACAGCTCCTGCAGCCCACCGTCGAGTCCGCGATCTTTGCACGCTCGACGGCGGTTCAGCGTGCAAAGATCGCGGACTCGACGGCGGGGCTAGGCGCGGGCGGCAGCGCGACCGGCCTGACGGCCGGAGAAGAGGCAGCCGCCGAGGAACGTGCCCTCCAGCGCCCGGTAGCCGTGCATCCCGCCGCCGCCGAAGCCGCTCGCCTCGCCGACCGCGTACAGCCCGGGCACCACGGACCCGTCGGCCGACAGCACCCGTCCGTCGAGGTCGGTCTCGATCCCGCCGAGGCTCTTCCGGGTGAGGATGTGCAGCTTGACCGCGATGAGGGGTCCGGCCGCCGGGTCGAGCAGCTTGTGCGGCGATGCGACGCGGATGAGGCGGTCGCCCCGGTAGCGGCGCGCCGCCCGGATCGCGGCGAGCTGCAGGTCCTTGCCGAACTCGTTGTCCAGCTGCCTGTCGCGTTCGTGCACGTGCCGCGCGGCCAGCTCGGTGTCGAGCGGGACGTCGGCGATGCGCTGCATCCCGGCGAGCAGCTCGTCGAGCGTGTCCGCGACCACGAAGTCGGCGCCCTTCTCCTTGAACGCCTCCACCGGCCCCGGCGCGCCCGGGGTGACGCGCTTGGCGAGCAGCCGCACGTCCTTCCCGGTCAGGTCGGGATTCTGCTCGCTGCCGGACAGAGCGAACTCCTTCTCGATGATCTTCTGCGTCAGCACGAACCAGCTGTAGTCGGACCCCGTCCGCCGCAGGTGCTCCAGCGTCCCGAGCGTGTCGAACCCCGGATAGAGCGGCGAGGGCAGCCGGTCGCCGCGCGCGTCGAGCCACAGCGACGACGGGCCGGGCAGGATGCGGATGCCGTGCCGCGCCCAGATCGGGTCCCAGTTCTGGATTCCCTCGGTGTAGTGCCACATCCGGTCGCCGTTGATCAGGTGCGCACCGGCGTTCTCGGCGATCCCGAGCATCCGTCCGTCCACGTGAGCGGGGACGCCCGACAGCATGGAGGCGGGAGGCTCGCCCAGCCGGGCGGGCCAGGCCGCACGGACGAGGTCGTGGTTGCCGCCGATCCCGCCGGAGGCGACGATGACGACCGGCGCCCGCAGCTCGAAGTCTCCGACCACGTCCCGGTTGCTCGGCGCCCCGCGCTCGGAGCCGTCCGGAGCCAGGACGGCTCCTCGCACACCGGTGACGCGGCCGTCCTCCACGATCAGCTCGTCGACCCGGTGGCGGTTGCGGATCGCCGCGCGTCCGTTCGCCGCGGCCGACTGCACCCGTCGAGCGAAGGGCTCGACGACTCCCGGTCCTGTGCCCCACGTGATGTGGAAGCGGGGGACCGAGTTGCCGTGGCCGCCGGCCGTTCCGTCGCCGCGCTCGGCCCAGCCGACGACGGGGAAGAAGCGGACGCCCTTCTCGTGCAGCCACGCGCGCTTCTCGCCGGCCGCGAACTGCAGGTAGGCCTCCGCCCACTGCCGCGGCCAGTGGTCCTCGTCGCGGTCGAACCCGGCCGTCCCGAACCAGTCGTCGCGGGCGAGCGCGAGGGAGTCGTGCACGCCCATCCTGCGCTGCTCGGGGGAGTCGATGAGGAACAGGCCGCCGAACGACCACCACGCCTGGCCGCCGAACGACGCCGATGGCTCCTGCTCGACGATCGTGACGCGGCGGCCGGCATCCAGCAGTTCGGATGCGGCGACCAGGCCCGCGAGGCCCGCGCCGACGACGATCGCGTCGGGTTCGTAGGTCATCCGTGTCTCCTTCGGCACCGGGATGGCGGGAGGAGGGCTACTCCTCGAATGTGTTGACCATAGCGAACGCGGCACGCTCCAGGTAGTTCCAGAGCGTCTCCTCCTGCAGCGGCGGCAGCCCGAGCTCGTCGACGGCGGTGCGCATGTGCGCCAGCCAGCGGTCGCGGGCGTCCGGGTTGACCTTGAAGGGGTTGTGCCGCATCCGCAGGCGGGGGTGCCCGCGCTGCTCGCTGTACGTCGTCGGGCCGCCCCAGTACTGCTCCAGGAACAGCGTCAGCCGTTCCTTGGCGGGACCCAGGTCCTCCTCCGGGTACATCGGGCGCAGCACCGGGTCGTCCGCGACATCGCGGTAGAACGCGTCCACCAGCCGGACGAACGTCTCATGCCCGCCGATCTGGTCGTAGAAGCTCGGCTGCGGGCCGACGGGGATGCTCACCGCGACACTCCGTCCGGGTCGGCGCCATCGCCATCGGGCTTCGGCGATGCGGGCTTGCGCGCGGCGGGCTTGTCGGTCTTCACCGGCGATGTTGTCGGCTTGTCCGCCGCCGGCTTCGCGCTGGCGGGCTTGTCCGCCCCCGTCCGAGCCGACGCGGCGCCCCCGACCGCCGGCGCGATCCGGATCGCGCCAGGGTCGGCCGGCCGCCCCGCTGTGGCCTGGCGCTTCGCGGCGGCGCGGGCCTTCCGGCCCTTCAACGGCGGCTCCGGCGTGACGATCGGGCTCGGCCGGGTGCGCGGGGGCTTCGCGCCCAGGACGCTCGCGGCGCTGTCGAACCCGCTGAGCACGACGGCCGAGAGCGACGGGAGCTTCACGCCCATCTCGTCCAGGGCGCGCTTGAGCTGCGTCCGCAGCTCTCGCGACACATCGTCCTTCGCGGTGGTGCGGGTCTTCAGGACGATGCGGATGACGACGGCGTCGGCCGAGATGGACTCGATGCCCCACAGCTCCGGCTTCTCGAGGATGCGCGAGCGCCACTTGGTGCTGGTCGCCAGCGCCGTGGCGGTCTCCATCATCGTGGCCTCGACCGCCTCGACGTCGACGTCGTAGGGCACGGCCAGGTCGATGATCACGCGCGCCCAGCCCTGCGACATGTTCCCGACGCGCACGATCTCGCCGTTGCGCACGAACCACAGCGTCCCGTTCACGTCGCGCACCTGGGTGACGCGGATGCCGACCGCTTCGACGACGCCGGTGGCGGAGCCGAGGTCGACGACATCGCCGACGCCGAGCTGGTCCTCCATGACCATGAACAGCCCGTTGAGCACATCCTTGACGATGTTCTGGGCGCCGAAACCGAGCCCGGCGCCGATCGCGGCCGTGAGCAGGGCGAACGACCCGAGCGCGTTGGGCACGAACACGTTGAGGATGAGGATGATCGCGATGATGCCGATCGTCACGTTGACGATGTTCGTCAGGACAGAGCCGAGCGTCCTGGTGCGCTGCACGACGCGGACGGCGGCCAGCGGCGATGCCACCAGCGCCTGCGTGTCGCTGACGTTCTGGCCCTTCTTGACGCCGCTGACGATGCGGGCGACCACCTTGCGGATGACGACGCGCAGGATCCAGCTGAGCAGCAGCGCGCCAGCGACGATGCACACGGCGCTGACGAGCTTCCAGCCCGCGTCGACCGACCACGTCCCGAGGTCGGTCCAGAAGTCTGATTTCAGGATTCCCATACCCCGTCGAGCCTACCGAGCCGCGGCTTGGCGGTCGCTGGAACCGCGGGCGCGGCGGGTCATCGCTCCAGCAGCCCGTGCTCGTAGGCGAAGATCACCGCGTGCACGCGGTCGCGCAGCTGCAGCTTCGACAGCACGCGGCCGACGTGCGTCTTCACCGTCGACTCCGTCAGGTAGAAGCGCGCGCCGATCTCGCCGTTGCTGAGTCCTTCGCCGATGGCCAGCAGGATCTCGCGCTCCCGCGGGGTCAGCGCCGCCGCAGGGTCGTGTCCGGCCGGGGTGCGCGACGACCCGGCAGGGAGCCGGTCGGCGAACATCTCCAGCATCGCCCGGGTGACCCGGCCCGAGACGGCGGCGTCGCCCGCGGCCACCGCGCGCACCGCGCCGATCAGCTCGTCGGGCCGCGCATCCTTGAGGAGGAAGCCGCTCGCGCCGGCGCGCAGCCCTCCGAAGGCGTACTCGTCGAGGTCGAACGTGGTCAGGATGATGATCCGCGCGCCCGGGTCCGTCTCGACGATGCGCCGGGTCGCCTCGATGCCGTCGAGCACCGGCATCCGCACGTCCATCAGCACGACATCCGGGCGCACCTGAGCGGTCAGCCGGACAGCCTCCGCGCCGTCTGACGCCTCGCCGACGACGACCAGGTCCGGTTCGGCCTCCAGCACCATCCGGAATCCCATGCGGACCAGCTGCTGGTCGTCGACGAGCAGGATGCGGATGGGGGCGTCGGTCACGGGTTCTCCTTGGTCGTGGTCGAGGGTGCCGGGGTCGGTGGCGTCTCCGGATCGGATGGGGCCGGCGGGGTCTCAGCGGTCGGCGACGCGGTGGATTCCGGCGCAGCCGCGCGCACCGCATCGAACACCGCGCGCACCCTCCACCCGCCGCCCGGGCGCGGCCCGGCCTCCAGCGTGCCCCCGTACAGCCCGACGCGCTCGCGCAGGCCGATCAGTCCCCGGCCGGACCCGTGCCCGGCCGAGGGATGCAGCGCGGCGTCGTCGTCGATCGTCACGATGACGGTTCCCGGCCCGAAGACGATGACGACGCGCACGGCGGTCGCCGAGGCGGCGTAGCGGAGCGCGTTGGTGAGTCCCTCCTGCACGACGCGGAAGATGGTGAGCTGCTGTCCGACGTCGTCCGGCGGGAGGCCGGTGATCGTGATCCGGACGGGGAGGCCGGCCGCGCGGAACGTCTCGATCAGCTCCCCGATCTCGCCGACGCCCGGCTGCGGCTCACGGGCGGCGCTGACGTCCTCGCCGTCGCGCAGGACGCCGAGGAGTCTGCGCATGTCGGCCAGGGCGCCGCGCCCCGTCTCGGCGACGAGGCGCATGGCCTGTGCCGACCGTTCGGCCGGGTCGGGTCTGTCGGCTGCCGCCTCCGCCATCCGTGCCGAGCCGTCGGCGAGGGTGATCATCACCGTGAGACTGTGCGACACGATGTCGTGCATCTCGCGGGCGATCCGGCTGCGCTCGGCCGCAGCGGCGATCTCGGCCTGCTGGTCGCGCTCCCGCGCGAGCTGGCGGGCGCGGTCGATGAGGGCGTTGAGGTACCGGCGCCGGTTTCCGACATTGCTCCCGATCAGCACCGCGACGACGCTGAACGACAGCACGAGGATGCCGGAGGGCACGGCCGCCGTCTCGAGCGGCGTGAACGCCTTCGCCTGAGCGAGCAGCACCTCCACGACGAGCGTGGAGACGGTGACGGCGGAGGTCACGGCGAAGGCCACCCATGCCGAGCGGATGGAGCGGTAGACCGCCAGCGCGTAGAGCGCGAACAGGGTGGGCACCACATCCATGTCGCGGCCCAGGAAGACGCTGGTGCCGAGCAGCACGGTCGCGATCGCGAAGACCACGGCCGGCTGCTGGCGCCGGGCCAGGAGCGCGGCACCGGCCACCGCCGACAGGACGAGGTGGATGAGCTCCTGCGGCGTCGGGTCGACGGCCGAGGCGACCAGCGCCCCGATGACCGAGGGGACCAGGTAGAACGCCGCGACGAAGATGTCGACGGCGAGCGGATGCGCCCCCAGGAAACGACGGACGACCCCGGGCGGTCTCGGCAGTTCGAGTCCGCCCGGGGTCTGCGTGGTGGTCGCCTCCGCGGTCACGTCGGGGGTCAGGCGTCCCTGCGCTGCAGCAGCAGGGCGCCGCCGATGAAGGCGACGGCGGCCCAGACGAGCACCGTCACGACGTTCGCCCACGGCTCGATGTCGCCGTTGGCGACGCCGGCGAGGCCCTGACCGGCGTTGCTGATGAGGTAGTGCTGCGCGTCGGCCACCCACTGGGTGCGGGTGAGGCCGCTGATCAGGCTGGCGATGATCGGGAGCACGAGCAGAACGCCGAGGGCGCCGGCGATGCCGCCGGCGGTCGACTTCAGGATGGCGCCGACGCCGAGCGCGAAGACCGCGACGAGCCCGAGGTAGGCGCCCGCGCCGAGGATCGCCCACAGGGTGTCGGACGACAGCAGGTCGCCGGCGTATCCCTTGCCGTTGAGGATCGGGATGGCGACCGCCCACGATGCGGCGGAGGAGACGAGGCCGACGAGGAAGGCGACGACGAACAGCACGAGCGTCTTCGCCGCGAACACCGGGAAGCGGCGCGGAACGGCGGTGAACGACGAGCGGATCTGGCCGGTGGAGAACTCGCCGCTGATGACGAGGACGCCGAGGACGGCGATCACGAGCGAGGCGAACGTCAGACCGGCGGTTGCAGCGGAAGTGGCGAAGGCCGAGCTCTGCGCCTCGATGGCGGCACGCTGACCGGCGGGCACCTGGCCCACGAGCACCGACTTGTCCGGGATCGCGACGGCGACGAGGGCGGCGATGCCGACCACGAGCACGACGGCGCTGATCAGCGTCCAGAAGGTCGAGCGGAGGGTGCGGAGCTTGATCCACTCGGACCGGATGACGCGCGGGAAGCTGAGCCGCCCGAGCGAGGTGTGCGGGTGGGTGAGCGGGCTGGCGGGGGATGTGGCGGTACTCATCGGCTGACCTCCGTGCGGTACTCGACGTCGTCCTGGGTGAGCTCGAGGTAGGCCTCCTCGAGGGATGCGCTGATCGGGGTCAGCTCGTGGAGCACGATCCCGTCGCGCGCGGCGGTCTCGCCGATCTGCGCTGCGGTGAGCCCGGTGATCTCCAGCAGCTGCGCCTCGACGCCGGTGACGGCGACGTCCGCGCCGGCGACGGCTCGTGCGAGCTGCTCGGGCTGGGGCGTCCGGACCCGGACCGCGTGGCGGGTCGCGGCGGCGAGGATGCTGTCCACGGGGGCGTCCGCGAGCACGCGGCCGCGGCCCAGCACCACGATGTGGTCGGCGGTCTGCGCCATCTCGCTCATCAGGTGTGACGAGAGGAACACCGTGCGGCCCTGCGAGGCCAGGTGGCGCGCGAACTGCCGGACCCAGAGCACACCCTCCGGGTCGAGCCCGTTGACCGGCTCGTCGAGGATGAGCGTCGCCGGGTCGCCGAGCATGGCCGCGGCGATGCCGAGCCGCTGCCCCATCCCGAGCGAGAAGCCGCCGACGCGCTTGCCGGCGACCGACTCGAGGCCGGTCATGCCGATGACTTCGTGGACGCGGGACTTCGGGATGCCGTGGGTGGCCGCCAGCGACAGCAGGTGCGCGTAGGCGGTGCGGCCGGTGTGGATCGCCTTGGCGTCGAGCAGGGCGCCCACCTCGGTGAGCGGCGACCGGAACTCGGCGTAGCGCTTGCCGTTGATGAGGGCTTGTCCGTGGGTCGGGCGGTCGAGTCCCATGATCATGCGCATGGTGGTCGACTTGCCCGCGCCGTTCGGGCCGAGGAAGCCCGTCACTTTGCCGGGCTGGATGGTCACGGAGATGTCGTCGACGGCGGTCTTGGCGCCGAAGCGTTTGGTGAGGTGATCGAGCTGGATCATGACTCCGAGACTAGGGGCGGCGGGCGGCTCCGTCATCGTCCCGCGGTACGACGGCGGGTCGGCCCCGGCATGACACGAGGGGCCCCACCGCGGTGGGGCCCCTCGTGTTCCGCCGTTCGCTACTGGGCGTCCCGCTTCTGAGCCGCGAGTGCGCGCTCGACACCCGCGAGGTTCTCCACGACCATGCGGCGGAGGGCGGCGGGCTCCGGGTTGGCGTCGAGCCAGGCCCGGGTGGCGTCGCGCAGGGCCTCGTTCGCCAGCGGCGCCGGATACATGCCCTCGACCAGGTACTCCGCGATCTTGTAGGTGCGCGAGGTCCAGATCTGCTGCAGGGCGGCGAAGTACGGCTCGACGAACTGGGCGAGCACGCTCTTGTCCTTCGCCCGCTGGAAGCCGATGCCGGTGTATCGGACGATGGTGTTGGGCAGGCTGTCCGAGCCGAAGACCGAGTCCCAGGCCGCCTGCTTGCCCTCGAGCGTCGGGATGCTGGCCCGGGCCTGCGCGGCGAACTGCCCGCCGTTCGCGGTGTTGTCCGCGGCGAGGGCCGCATCGATCTCGGCCGTGCCGGCCGCTCCACCCGCGACGAGGGAGATCAGCAGCTCCCACGACAGGTCGGTGTCGATGGTGAGACCCTCGAGCGTCACGGAGCCGTCGCGCAGCGCCGCGACCGTGGCGAGCTGCTCGTCGGTGGAGGCGAGCGCGGCGAAGAACTTCACGAACTGGAACTGCGCGTCGCTTCCTGACTCTGCGCCCTTCGCCAGCTCCCACAGCGCGGAGGCCGCATCCTGAGCCGTCTGCTGCTGACGCTCCGGGGCGACGTACGCGGTAGCGGCGAGCACCAGCTGGTTGAGCGTGGTGCGGATGGTCGTCGACTCGGTCTCGGAGGCGATGTTGCCGAGCACCAGGCGCACGTAGTCGCTCGCGCTCGTCTCGGCGTCGCGGGTCGCATCCCACACCGCGCCCCAGACCAGGGAGCGGGCGAGCGGGCTCTCGATGTCGGAGAGGTGCTCGATCGCGACCGCCAGCGACTCCTCGTCGAGACGGATCTTCGCGTAGGCGAGGTCGTCGTCGTTGATGAGCACGAGGTCGGGGCGGCGGGTGCCGACCAGGTCGGCGACCTCGGTGCGCTCGCCGTCGACGTCGAGCTCGAAGCGCTCGTCGCGGACCAGGCTCTGCTTCCCGTCGCCGGCGTCGCGCAGGTTGTAGAGGCCGATCGCGAGGCGGTGCGGGCGGATGGTGGGGTAGTCCGGGGCCGCCGACTGCAGCACGGCGAACGAGGTGATCGTGCCGTCCGCATCCACCGTCAGCTCGGGGCGCAGCGTGTTGACGCCGGCGGTCTCGAGCCATTTCGTCGACCAGTCGGCGAGGTCGCGCCCGCTGGTGGCCTCGAGCTCGACCAGGAGGTCCTTCAGCTCGGTGTTGCCGTGCGCGTGCTTCTTGAAGTACTGCGCGACGCCGGCGAGGAAGTCGTCCTGCCCGACCCAGGCGACGAGCTGCTTCAGGACGGAGGCGCCCTTCGCGTAGGTGATGCCGTCGAAGTTGACCTGCACGTCCTCCAGGTCGTTGATCGTCGCGACGATCGGGTGGGTCGATGGCAGCTGGTCCTGGCGGTACGCCCAGCTCTTCTCCATGGCCGCGAACGTGGTCCACGCCTCGGTCCACTCCGTCGCCTCGGCCGTTGCGAGGGTGGAGGCGTACTCGGCGAACGACTCGTTCAGCCAGAGGTCGTTCCACCACTTCATGGTCACCAGGTCGCCGAACCACATGTGGGCGAGCTCGTGGAGGATGGTGACGACCCGGCGCTCCTTGATGGCGTCGGTGACCTTCGAGCGGAAGACGTACGTCTCGGTGAACGTGACGGCTCCGGCGTTCTCCATCGCCCCGGCGTTGAACTCGGGGACGAACAGCTGGTCGTACTTCTCGAACGGGTACGCGTAGTCGAACCGCTCCTCGTAGAAGGCGAAGCCCTCGCGGGTCTTGTCGAAGATGTAGTCGGCGTCGAGGAACTCGGCCAGGCTCTTGCGCGTGTAGACGCCCAGCGGGATGGTGCGGCCGTCGCGGCTGGTGAGCTCGCTGTGCACCGACTGGTACGGGCCGGCGACGAGCGCGGTGATGTAGGAGGAGATGACCGGGGTCGGCGCGAACGACCAGACCTTCTTATCGTCGCCCGCGTCCTGCGGCTCGGGGGTGGGGGAGTTGCTGACGACGGCCCAGTGGGCGGGGGCGGTGACGGTGAAGGTGAACTGCGCCTTCAGATCCGGCTGCTCGAAGACCGCGAACATGCGGCGGGAGTCCGGCACCTCGAACTGGCTGTAGAGGTACACCTCGCCGTCGACCGGGTCGACGAAGCGGTGCAGGCCCTCGCCGGTGTTGGTGTAGATCGCGTCGGCGACGACGGTCAGCTCGTTCTCCTCCTGGAGACCGTCGAGCTGGATGCGCACCCCGTCGCTCACGGCCGCCGGGTCGAGCTCTGCACCGTTCAGCGTCACGCTGTGCACCGTCCGCGTGATCGCGTCGATGAAGGTCGACGCACCCGCGGCGGCCGAGAACCGCACCGTGGTGGTGCTGAGGAAGGTCTCCGGCCCGGTCGTCAGGTCGAGGCTGACGTCGTAGCTGTGGGTGCGGACGAGCGACGCGCGCTCCTGTGCTTCGATGCGGGTGAGGTTTTCTCCGGGCAACGCTGACTCCTTCGAGGGATCGGACGGGTGGATCGTGTCCACCCGTCCACCTTAGCCACCGGTTCCGACGCCGTCGGTGGCCGTCCCTAGACTGTGGATATGCGCATCCACATCGCCACCGATCACGCCGGACTCGACTTCAGCAGGCACCTGCAGGAGCATCTGACCGCTGCCGGTCACGAGGTGGTCGACCACGGACCGGTCGAGTACGACCCGATCGACGACTACCCGGCGTTCTGCATCAATGCCGCCGCCGCCGTCGTGCGCGACCAGCAGGCCGGTGTGGAGGCGCTCGGCGTGGTGTTCGGCGGCTCCGGCAACGGCGAGCAGATCGCCGCCAACAAGGTCCGCGGGGCGCGCGCCGCCCTGGTCTGGAGCGAGTCCACCGCGCTGCTCGCCCGCCAGCACAACGACGCCAATGTCATCGCGATCGGGGCACGGCAGCACACGGTGGAGGAGGCCACCGCCTTCATCGACACCTTCATCGCCGAGCCGTTCTCGTTCGAGGAGCGCCACGTCCGCCGCATCGCCCAGCTGGCGGAGTACGAGGCCACCGGCGACATCGCGGGCAAGCACGTGGACCGCTGATGCCCGAAGGTCACTCCGTCCATCGCATCGCCCGGCAGTTCGCGGTCAACTTCGTCGGCCACCGCGTCTCCGTCTCGTCGCCGCAGGGGCGGTTCGCCGCGGATGCGACGCGCATCGACGGTCGCGTGATGACCGACGCGCGGGCCGTCGGCAAGCAGATGTTCCTCGAGTTCGACAACGGGCTCTGGCTGCGCGTGCACCTCGGCCTCTACGGTGCGTGGGACTTCGCGGGCGACATCAGCATCGACCCGACGATCGCGAGCGCGAACGGCCGGATGGGTCAGACCAACCAGCGGGGCACCGACCTCGACGGTGCTGATCCGATCCTCGACTCCGCCGGCGAGAACTCGCTCCACTCGATCGGTGCGCCCCGGCGCACCCGGCTGCGCATGGCCGAGTCCGAGAAGGTGGAGGCCGAGATCACGTCCTTCCCGCCCGAGCCGATCGGCCAGGTGCGCGTCCGGCTGCTGACCGACACGGCGGTCGCCGACCTCCGCGGGCCGACGGCCTGCGAGGTGCTCGACCCGGCGCAGGTCGATGCGGTGATCGCGAAGCTGGGGCCCGATCCCCAGGTGGACGACAGTCAGGAGGCGGAGGACCGCTTCGTCTCGATCGTGCGCCGCAAGCCGACCGCGATCGCCCTCCTGCTCATGGACCAGAGCGTGGTGAGCGGCATCGGCAACGTGTACCGCGCCGAGCTGCTGTTCCGCGCGAGGCAGAACCCGCACACGCCGGGCAAGCAGGTGCCGGAGGAGACCGTCCGCGCTCTCTGGCGCGACTGGGTGCACCTGCTCCGCATCGGCGTCGAGACGGGCCAGATGATGACGATGGACGACCTCGACGAGCAGTCCTACCGTCGGGCGATGGCGAACCGCGACGACCGTCACTGGGTCTACAAGCGCGAGGGGTTGCCGTGCCGGGTCTGCGGCACGCACATCCTCATGGAGGAGCTGGGCGGCCGCAAGCTGTACTGGTGCCCGGTGGATCAGGCGTAGGAGGACCCCGTGCGACAGAATCCGAGCTTCACGCTCACGGATCCGGCCGAGCTGAAGCGGCTCGTGCGCGAGAACCCGTGGGCGACTTTCGTGAGCAGCACGTCGAACGGGCTCGTCGCCTCCCACTACCCGGTCATCCTCGACGAGACGCGGGAGGAGCTCACGCTGCTCAGCCACGTCGGACGGCCGGACGAGCAGCTGCACGAGCTGGGGGAGCACGAACTGCTGGTGATCGTCCAAGGGCCGCACGGGTACATCTCGTCCGGCTGGTACGACGAGAAGCCGGCCGTTCCCACCTGGAACTTCATCGCGGCGCACTTCTCGGGCGTTCCGGAGTTGCTGAGCGACGAGGAGAACCTCGGGGTCCTGGCGCGGCTGGTCGACCACTTCGAAGGCGAGCTGCCGGAGCCGCGCCGCATGCGCGGCACCCTGGCCGACGCGCAGTACGCCGAGCGCATCGTCTCGGGCACGGTCGGCCTGCGCCTGACGCCGACCCGCGTCGTCGCCAAGCAGAAGATGAGCCAGAACCGGCCGGACCACATCGTCGACGCGATCCTCGGCGAGCTCGGGGGCGATGGACCGTACGCGAGCGCCGGCCTGCTGCGCGAGATGCAGATCGTGCACGACCGGCGGCGCGCCGCGCGATGACGCTGCTGCTCGCCGGGGCGCGGCTGCCCGGACGCGACGGGCTCGTGGATGTTGTGATCGACGGCGGACGGATCGCATCGGTCGAGCCGACCGGATCGGCGACGGGCGTGGCAGCGGGGGAGCGCATCCCGCTCGACGGCCGCTGGCTGGTGCCGGGCCTGTGGGATCAGCACGTGCACTTCACGCAGTGGGCGCAGACCGCGCGCCGGTTGGATGTGTCCCGCGCCGGGTCTGCCGCCGAGGCCGCCGCGCTGGTGCGGGCCCGCGCCGAGGCGTCACCGGCGGACTCGCCGGACGACGTGCTCGTGGGCTTCGGCTTCCACGATGCGCTGTGGCCGGACGTCCCGACACGCGAGCTGCTGGACGCCGCCGCCGGCGACCGCCCGGTCGTCCTGATCGCCGGCGACCTGCACTGCTCCTGGCTGAACAGCGCTGCCGCCGCGCGGTTTGCCCCCGGCACGCCCGATGCCGTGCTGCGGGAGGACGCCAGCTTCGCCGTGACCAGCCTGCTCACCGCCGCGGACGACGCGACCCTCGACCGCTGGGCGGCCGACGCCGCCCGGGTCGCCGCGACCCGCGGGGTGGTCGGCATCGTCGACCTCGAGTACGGCTGGAATCTCGACGTGTGGCGGCGGCGCATCGCCGACAGCGCTCCCGGGCTGCGGGTCGAGTTCGGCATCTACGGCGACCATCTCGACCGCGCCGCGAGTCTCGGGTTGCGGACGGGGGACGTGGTGGAGGGCACCGGGGGCCTGCTCACCGTCGGCCCGTACAAGGTGATCTCCGACGGCTCCCTGAACACCCGCACCGCGCTGTGCACGCACGCCTACCCGGACGGCGGCCACGGCGTCGCCAACCTCGCACCGAGCGAACTGGTCGAGCGGATGCGGTTCGCCGTCGACCACGGACTGGTCCCCGCCGTCCACGCGATCGGCGACGAGGCGAACCGTCGCGCGCTCGACGCCTTCGAGGCCGTCGGCGCGGGCGGCCGGATCGAGCACGCCCAGCTGATCGACGCATCCGACATCCCGCGCTTCGCCCGGCTCGGCGTGACCGCGAGCGTGCAACCCGAGCATGCGATGGACGACCGGGATGTCGCCGAGCGGCTCTGGCCCGGCCGCACCGACCGCGCCTTCCCGCTCGCGGACCTCCACGCCGCGGGCGCCCGCCTCGCGTTCGGCTCCGATGCGCCCGTCGCGCCCCTCGACCCCTGGGCGGCGATCGCCTCCGCCGTCGGCCGCTCCCGCGACGGGCGTGACCCGTGGCATCCCGAGCAGTCGCTTCCGCCCGAGGCCGCCCTGGGGGCGTCCGTGCGCTCGTCCGTCACGCCGGCCGGGCCGGCCGACCTCGCGGTGCTCGACCGCGACCCCCTGACGTCCGCGCCCGACGACCTCCGCACCATGCCGGTCGCGGCGACCTTCGTCGCCGGCCGCGCCACCCACGACACCCTCCGCTGACCTCCCCGCCCCTCGACGGCGCCACGATTTGCGCCAAAAGTGCGTTCTGGCGCCGCCATAACGGCGATGTGGCGCACATCTCGCAGGGATGAACGACGAAGGGGCCGCCCGCATCCGCGGACGGCCCCTCGCACCGGAAGCGGCGCGGTCTACTCGCTGATGTGCGCGAACAGGAACCAGCGGTCCTTGTCGAGCCCGCGGGCGATCTCGATCGCGACGTCCTGGCTGGTCTGGTCGAGCTCCGCCAGCTCGCGCACCGCGGTGTTCACACCGGCGAGGGCCGCGTCGAGCTGTGCGATGACCTCGGCGATGGTCTCGTTCGAGGGGCGGAACCCGGCGGTGAGCTCGCCGGTCGTGGTCTTGGCGGCGACGGTCCCGAGGCGGGCGTCGACCGGGAGGCCGAGAGCGACGATGCGCTCTGCGGCGAGGTCGGCCCACTCCTGGGCGTGGTCCACGATCGTGTCCAGCAGCTCGTGCACGCCGATGAAGTTGGCTCCGCGCACGTGCCAGTGGGCCTGCTTGCCGTTGACCACGATCGCGGTCAGGTCGATGACGACGGGGGTGAGGAACTGGGCGACCCCGGCGGCGACGTCCGGGTTCGAGACACTCTGGGTTGCGGCGATGTCCGTCATGGTTGGCGTCCTTTCTTCTGCCTGCCATAACGCTACTCAGGCCGCTGAATTCCGCAACGAAGCGAAGGCTCGGCTTAGTTAGCCTGCCCTGTCATCCGCCCGTCTCGGGTTAACCCCCGGACGGTTCCGGCGGCACTCGGGATGGGGCCGCGAGCCGCGGACGACGAGGCTCGAAGCAGGACATCGGAACCGCTCCGCCCGCCGGAAGCGGACCACGAAAGGACGCCAGTCATGACCACAGAGACGGACACCGGGCAGCCCGGGGCCGCCCGACCTTCTGCCACGCTGGATGCTGTGACACCATCCCAGCCCCACCCCGCCCGCTTGGGCTACGGCTCGCTCTGGCGCGGGGTGCCGCGCGAGCTCGGCTTCCTGCTGCTCACCATGCCGATCGCGATCGTCGGGCTGTCCGTGCTGATGTCGCTGTTCTGGACGGGCGTCGGCACCATCGTGATCTACGTCGGCTTCTTCATCATCGTCGCCGCCTTCTACACGGCCCGCGGCTTCGGCGTCGTCGAGCTGACGCGACTGGACTGGGCGGGCCGGCCGGCCATCCCGCGCCCGGTCTGGGAGAAGCCGGGCACCCCGCGCACGTTCCTCCGGGCCGTCTTCGGTCCGTTCGCGAACGGCCACTACTGGCTTTACCTGCTGCACGGCATGATCATCAACCCGATCGTCAGCATCTTCTCCTGGACGGTGACCATCGTCTGGGCGTCGGTCGCCCTGGGCGGCCTGACCGGCTGGATCTGGGAGCCGTTCATCCCGCAGGGGGACCGCAGCTTCTTCCTCTCGCAGACCGTGGTGGATGCGGTGTTCCGCACGACGTCGACCTTCGACCCGACCGTCGGCGACCGCATCCTGTACCTGATCGCCGGCGTCCTGTTTGCCGTGACCCTGCCGTTCGTGACGCGCGGCCTGACCTTGATGCACGAGGGCATCGCCCGCGGCGTGCTCGGGCGCTGGCCGTCGGAGGCGCTGCAACGCGAGGTCGCCGACCTGTCCGCATCGCGCGGTGCGGCCGTCGCGGCGGAGGATCAGGCCCTGCGCCGGCTGGAGCGCGACCTGCACGACGGTCCGCAGCAGCGCCTCATCCGGTTGCAGATGGACATCGCGGCCGCCGAGCGCAAGCTCGCCGACGACCCGGACGCCGCCGCGACGCTGCTCGCCGAGGCGCGCCAGCAGGCGGGCGACACCCTGGAGGAGCTGCGGGCCCTGTCGCGCGGCTTCGCCCCGCCCATCCTGCAGGACCGCGGCCTGGTCGCCGCTGCGGAGTCGCTCGCCGCGCGCAGCCCCATCCCGGTCACCGTGGAGTCGTCGCTGCAGCCGGGGGAGCGGTTCAGCCCGGAGATCGAGCGGAACGCCTACTACGTGCTGGCGGAACTGGCCGCGAACCTGGCCAAGCACTCCGGCGCGCAGGCCGGCCGGCTCTTCCTGGAGCGGGTGGTGGATGGGTCGGGCGCCGCCTGGCTGAGCGTCTGGCTGACCGACAACGGCCGCGGGGGAGCCTCCCTCGTCGACGGCCACGGCCTGCGCGGGCTGGAGGAGCGGGTGCGCGGTCTGCGCGGCGAGCTCGTGGTCGACAGCCCGGAGGGCGGTCCGACGCGGATCGGCGCGCGCATCCCGCTCGCCTGACCGCCCGCCCGTCCCCTGCTCGACACGACACGCCGTCCGGCCACCCGCCGCGACGGCGTGTCGTGTCAACCGGATGCGGCCCTAGGCTGGGGTGGTGCCGAGCGACCCCAGCCCCGTCCCGTTGCGCGTCGTCGTCGCGGACGACTCCGTCCTGCTGCGCGAGGGTCTCATCCGGCTGTTCGACGAGGCCGGCTTCGACACCGTCGGCGCGTTCGGCGACGCCGACACGCTGCTGGAGGCCGTGCCCGACCTGATGCCCGATGTCGCGGTGCTCGATGTGCGGATGCCGCCGACGTTCCGCGACGAGGGTGTGCGGGCCGCGCTGCGCATCCGCCGCGAACATCCGTCGATCGCCGTGCTGCTGCTGTCGCAGTACGTCGAGGGGACCTACGCGCAGGAGCTGCTGGCCGGCGGCGAAGGCGGAACCGGCTACCTGCTGAAGGACCGCATCGCCTCCCTCGACGAGCTGCGGGATGCGGTGACCCGTGTCGCCGCGGGCGGAACGGTGCTCGACCCGCAGGTGGTCCGCGAGCTGCTGACCCGCCGCACCGACCCGCTGGAGCGCCTGACCCCGCGCGAGCGGGAGGTGCTGGAGCTGATGGCCGAGGGCCGGACGAACGCCGCGATCGCCGCGCGCATGGTCGTCGGCGTCGGCGCGGTGGAGAAGAACGTCACCTCGATCTTCCAGAAGCTGGGCTTGGAGGACTCCGGCGACGACCACCGCCGGGTGCTGGCGGTACTGGCCTTCCTGCAGCGCTGAGGTGTTGGATGGCCGCATGGCTGGATTCGACGACATCACCAAGAAGGCGCAGGAGTTCCTGAACGACCCGAAGGTCAAGGACGCGCTCAGCTCCGAGCAGGCGGAGGACGTCAGCGACAAACTCCTCGACGGCGTCGCCGGCGCCGCGAAGAAGGTCACCGGCGGCAAGTTCGACGACAAGATCGACGGCGCGCGCGACGCCGCCGACAAGCACGTCGGCAACGAATAGCGGTCACGGCATACGCGGCCCGCGAGAATGGGCCGATGGCACAGGAACCCGTCACCCGCATCACCCTCGCCGACCACGACCTGGGGGCGACGATCGGCATCGGCCACGTCGAGGTGCGGCGGATCACGATCGCTCCCGGGGTGCAGCCGGGCGCGCACTGGCACAACGGACCGGTGTTCGGCGTCATCGAGCAGGGCTCCGTGTATGTCCAGATCGGCGAGGACGCGGAGCGGGTGCTCGGGCCGGGCGACACCTTCTACGAGCCGCCCCGCGCGACCATCACACGGTTTGACGCGACCAGCGAAGGCGTGACGTTCTTGGGATGGTTCCCGCTGCCGGGCGACGAGCGGCCCGAACTCACGATGGGACCTGCGGAGGGGCAGGAAGGTCGAGCGAGCGCGTGAATCAGTCGCTCGGCCGCAGCGGCCGGTAGATGCGGAACGCCTTGTTGTAGGTCCGCATGCCCCAGAGCAGTGAGATCACGACGACCGCAATGGCGACGATCCCGCCCAGCACGGCCGCGACGACGGGATGCGCGCCGAGCGCCCACGACGTCCCGCCGACGAGCAGGCCGACGACGATCGCCTCCACGATGGTGATGATCATCATGGAGCTGCCGAGCACCGGACTGGCCCCGCGCGGATAGAAGAAGTGGTACGTGACCCGCGCTCCGTCCTCGTCGTCGTGAGCAGAAGCCAGCAGGTACTGCTCGAGCCCGGGGTCGAGCTCCACGTACGCCGCCCGCAGCCGATTCATGGCCACCACGTACATGAGATCCTCACTGGCGGTGTTGAACGCCCGCACCTCGGTGACCAGCCCGAGCAGCGCGAGCGCGAGCAGTACCCCGAGCGCCGCCACCCCGAACCACCCGCGGAACCCACTCGCCTGCCCGATGAACCCGAGCGTCACCAGCCCGGCCGACACGAGCGTCAGGAAGATGGCGATCCGGGTCAGCACCTCGCTCTGCGTCGTACTCCGCGACGCCAGCAGCCCCCAGTGCTCGGTCGCGAGCAGTTGCGCCCGCAGGCTGCGCTGCGCATCCGTGAGCCCGTCGCCGGGCGGCGGTGGTGCCGTCATGGGGGCATTGTGGCGCTGGATGCGCGGGTGCGGCACCAGCGGATGTGACGGTGAGTGACACGGTGTGTGGAGGGGATGACGGGAATCGAGCCTGCGTAATCAGTTTGGAAGACCCTACAAAGGGCTGAACCGAGGTCAACCGAACTGAACCATCGCAGACCGCTCTGACCCGTCTTGCCCAGTGTTTTCCTGGGAAGGTTGCGAGTTCGGGCCCCGTTACTCAGCGCACGCAGGTGCGGCGCGGTTCGCGTCGGCGGTGCGCGGTGACGGGGTTTTCGGCTATCTGACGGGGATTGCCTGATCAGTTTCAATACGGGGTTGGGAGCAGCGCGATTGTCTCGGCTTACCGTTCGGACGTGGTGCCAACAATCGGTTCGCCTGTTTCGTCGACAACGATCAGCCGCGATGAGCTGGCCGCCGAGGTCGCGAGCTTACATGCGCCCGCTGCTGCGGGAACTGGGATTGCCGCCAAAGATGCGCTGGCACGACCTCCGCCACACCTAGGCGAGCCTCATGCTGGCCGCGGGCATCGCGCCGTACAAGCTCAGCCGGTGGATGAGACACGCCTCCCTCGTCACAACGGACACGGTCTACTCGCACCTGTACCCGAGCGACTACAGTGCGGAGATCGCCCAGTTCGAGGCGTTCGCGTCGGCGAGTCGCGCGGCGTACGTCTAACGCTTGCCTTGCGGGGCGGGCAGCTGCCAGGATCCGTACCTCAGATAGAACGAGAGGAATGGATCCAAAATGTGCAGTTCGTCGTTCTTGTAGTCCAACGCGGCGTCGCCCGCACCGCGAGCGTCCCGAGCGATATTTGCCATGTGCCCGAGTGAACTGGTTACTTGCTGAGACTGGGGGGCCTCAACGAAAAGTTCATCGATCTTGTGCGTAAGAGTCAGATAGGGAACCGTTCGCACAGGACCGAGCTTCGAAATCGAGTAGAGAATTGCCCCGTAGATATCGGTGACCCCACTCCTGTCTTTCAGGTGCCGTTCTGATCGCTCCTGACCGTGCGTTCGTGGACCTCTCGACAGCGCATCGAAAACACCGGGCACGATCCTGTCCGCGACTCGCTTGAAGAACGCGGGCCAGTCGTCTTCCACAGACAGTTCGGTGGGCTTCGGCAACGTAGCGAAGATGTCTCGTTCCAAGCAATAGTCAAGACATAGCTGCTGCATCAGAAAGGGGGCGCCCATGCTCACTTCAGACAGCTTCTGGCCGACGACTTCGTTCGGATCCGTCAGGTTGAGTAACGGAAAACCTGTCCGAGAAATCTCCAGCAGCTCGTCCTGCTCCCACGGCAGAATCGTGAGATTCCAAATCCGCCCATTCATATCCGGCTCTTGACGAACAGCTTCGAATGCTTCGTGCGGAACCGCGATCATGACGACGTGTGTTATCCGGATGAGCGCCTTGACGATGCGGGTAAGGTCGAGCTTCAAGGCTGCGTCCACGTAGTGGAAGTCATCGATCACAATGGGTACCGGCAAGTCCCGTAGCGCCTGTACTGCTACCTCTCCGGCATTCCTTGACCGCGTAGCGGTGTTTGTGTTTGTGGACGTGTACCCCCCGCCGACTTCCGCTCCGATGTGTCCGACCCCGGGAATGCCGAGCTGGCCTCTAATGGAGCCGGACCCGGTTCCCCCGGTCTGCTGTTGGGTGCCGATGATGTCATAAAGCCCATACCAGTCGATGATCTTGTCCCAGAAGTCCGCGACGGAGCGAAGATCGGTTCCGTTGATCCAGATTGTGGAATGGGCTGCAAGGTTATGCTCTAGAAGCACGGTCTTGCCCGACTTGGAAGGCCCCGACACTGTCAGGGCCTTGCCCTCGTCCTCTAGATATCGATTCAGCTCGGTCTCTTGTCGCCGAGCATCGCGGGGATTGTATGTATGTGCTGGGTAGCGCCCTGCAACAAACACTTCATTGGTACGCCTCGGCTCGACCATAACCAGATGCTAGGGCAACCAGACGGCCAAATGCGGGCGACACGATCGCTTGCTTACTTACCCCGGAAGCGCTCTGCGGCGGTCCATACGGGCGGCAGTTTTCGAAGCAGCCGAAGTGGGCGAACAAGATATTCGACTTTGGGCCTTCCTGTTACGTCATACCCGAGGAATCGCATGTCGACAATCACCCAACGGGTGCCGTTGATGACGCCTCGAACAATGTCTCCCACGCGACGTCCATGAACAGGGTCGGCCAGATTGCCCAGCCCGATCAGTTTCCGCAGAAGCTCGTTCATCTCTTCATCATCGCAGCCCGAGGAGACGGGGTCCTGACGGGATCAACTCCCGGAGCGGTTCGCTCAACGGGCCGCTTGGCCAGTGTTTACAACGGAGGGGATGACGGGAATCGAACCCGCGCACGCGAACTCGCTTATGCCCAGATCGCGGCGACATGCACAACAGTCCTCGACGTTTGCTAGAGCGTTGATGCTCGCTTGTGCTGTCAGGATGACGTCATGGAGATGTCCGAGGCTGAAGAACGCCGCATCCGCGACTATGTTAACTCGCAGTCCCCGGAGGGCGACCAGGCAGGGGTTATTCAAAGAGTTGGGTCGCGCCGCATCCTCGGGCGGGAACGCGACCTCTACGACGTCCACTGCGTGGAGTCGCGTTGGTGGGTGATAACCGACCCCACGAACCTCTACTCGCAAGACGACTTCCCGGAGTTGGAGCAGGCGCTCATCTTCCATATCGGGCTGCAGGTGTTCATGGCCGAGCGCGAGCGCACAGACATGGAAGAAGAGCGGCTCGAACATGTCAGCACGTCGTGGCGGAGGTTCCAACAGGCTGTGGACGCCATGAACACCGCAGGCGAGGCGGAGGACTACCAGGCTGTCGGCATCAAGTGCCGAGACTCGCTCATCGCCCTTGCGAAGACGCACGCCGATGCGGAGTGGATAGGTGACCTGAACGAGCGACCGAAGGCTGCGGACTTCAAGGGATGGGCGAACATCTTCGCCGACCGGCTCTCCGAAGGGCGGATGCGCGCCTATGTGAAGGCGCTGGTAGAGAAGACCTGGGACCTCGCGGTCTGGCTCCAGCACAACAGCAACGCCACCCCCGTTGATGCGGACATCGTGATTGAGGCGACAGGCCAAGTACTCAACGTCATGAGCAAGCTGATGCGCCAGCAGGAGGTAGGCCCGCCCGAGCGCTGCCCCAAGTGCGAGTCCTATCGCCTGGAGGAGGACATCGAGCAGGTCATGGAACCGGAACCGGGGTACTACGAGTCGATCGTTTGCGGCTCCTGTGGCTGGCGAACCGACCGAGAGTTCACGAGCCTGCGTGACCACTTCGAGGGAACGCGGGTGCTGGAGTATCTGACGACTCCGGCAGATGGCCCCTCCGACCGGCTGGGCCACGAGCGGCTGCCGCGCCTCGGCGGCGCGACGGGGACGAACGAGGACGCTTAGCCGACGCGGGTTCTCGCGGGGATTGTGGTTCGGGGCTCTCGGGGCCGTAGCCCGAGATCCCATACACGGACTGGGAGGGGATGACGGGAATCGAACCCGCGTAATCAGTTTGGAAGACTGAGGCTCTACCATTGAGCTACATCCCCGGCGCCGCAGGTGCGGCACGGTGGCCGCACGATTCTTCGCGGCGGCCGACGACCATCGTAGTACACGCGCGGGGGAGCACGCGTGCAGTAGACTTGCCCACGGTCTTTCGCACCGCTTCAAGCCGGGGCGTAGCTCAGCTTGGCTAGAGCGCCCGCTTTGGGAGCGGGAGGTCGCAGGTTCAAATCCTGTCGCCCCGACGAGGACCTCGTTCCTTGCGAGAAGACCATCGTTCGATCATTCAGGAGAACCCAGACATCGTGAAGACCACGGTCGAGAAGCTCAGCCCCACCCGCACCAAGCTCACCATCTCGGTGACGCCGGAGGAGCTGCAGCCTTCCATCAAGCACGCGTACGAGCACATCGCCGAGCAGGTGACCATCCCCGGTTTCCGCAAGGGCAAGGTGCCGCCGCCCATCATCGACCAGCGGGTCGGCAAGGCCGCCGTCCTGGAGCACGCGGTCAACGAGGGTCTCGACGGCTTCTACCGTCGCGCCGTGGAGGAGAACGACGTTCGTCCCCTCGGCCGCCCGGAGGCCGACATCACCGAGTGGCCGAACGAGAAGGACTTCTCGGGCGACCTGCTCCTCACCATCGAGGTGGACGTGCGCCCCGAGGTGAAGCTGCCCGACTTCGACGACATCACCATCACGGTCGACGCGGCCGAGGTGGGCGTGGATGACGTGGAGGAGGAGCTGGATCGGCTCCGCAGCCGCTTCGGCACCCTCGTCACGGTCGACCGTCCCGCCAAGACCGGTGACTTCGCGCAGATCGACCTGGTCGCCGTCATCGGCGGCGAAGAGGTCGACACCGCCGCGAACATCTCCTACGAGATCGGCTCGGGCGAGCTCATCGACGGCATCGACGAGGCCCTCGACACCCTCACCGCCGGCGAGACCACCACGTTCGAGGCGCCGCTCATGGGCGGTGACCACGAGGGTGAGAACGCGCAGATCACCGTCACGCTGAACGCCGTCAAGGAGCGCGAGCTTCCGGAGGCCGACGACGACTTCGCCCAGATCGCCAGCGAGTTCGACACCATCGGCGAGCTGCGTCAGAGCCTGCGCACGCAGGTCGAGCGCGCCAAGGTGTTCGGCCAGGGCACGGCCGCCCGCGACCAGCTGGTCGACAAGCTCCTCGAGCTGGTCGAGATCCCGGTCCCGGAGCAGCTGGTCGAGGACGAGGTCCACCGCCACCTGGAGCAGGAGAACCGCCTCGAGGACGACGTCCACCGCGCCGAGGTGAAGGAGTCCAGCGAGAAGACCTTCAAGACGCAGATCCTCCTCGACGAGGTCGCGCAGGAGAACGACGTCAAGGTCAGCCAGGACGAGCTCACCCAGTACCTCGTGCAGGGTGCCGCGCAGTACGGCATGGACCCGAACGAGTTCGTCAAGATCCTCAGCGAGAACGGCCAGATCCCGTCGATGGTCGGCGAGGTCGCCCGCAACAAGGCGCTCGCGATCATCCTCGGCAAGGTGAAGGTCGTCGACAGCAACGGCAAGCCGGTCGACCTGGCCGAGTTCACCGCGATCGCCGACGGCGACGACACCGACGCCGAGGCTCCGGGCGACGAGGCCCCCGCGGCTGAGGAGGCCCCCGCCGAGGAGGCCCCCGCCGCCGAGGAGAAGCCCAAGAAGCGCTCCACCAAGAAGAAGGCCGACGACAAGTAACCGTCTCGCCGTCACGAAGCCGGGTCCGCGCCCTCCAGCGCGGCCCGGCTTTCGTGCATCTGTGGGACGCGACACGCCGTTCTGGCACGATGGTGACGGCGTGTTGCGCCCCACAGACCGAACGGATGAAGGAGTGCGGATGGACGACTGGCGACAGCGGGTGGATGCGGTCTGGGCCGACGCGGACGACACGCGCGAACAGCAGACGCTCGACACGATCGACGCCCTCGTCGCGGAGCGCCCCGCCAACGACCCGGAGGCGCTGTTCGAGGCGGCCAGCGCCCGCGACTTCGCCGGCCGCGAGGTCGACGCGGAGCCGTTCTACCGCGCAGCGCTCGCTCACGGCCTCGCCGAGCCGTACCGGGGGCAGGCGATCGTGCAGCTGGCGAGCACCCTCCGCAACCTCGATCGTCCGGCTGAGGCGCTCGGCCTGCTGCGCGACTTCCTCGGCGCAGAGCCCGAGCATCCCCTCGCCGACGCCGCCCGCGCGTTCGCCGCGCTCTGCCTCTTCGACGACGGGATGCCGGCCGACGCGCTCCGCGAAGCGCTCGGCGCCCTCGCCCCGCACCTGCCGCGGTACAGCCGCTCGGTGACCGCCTACGCGGCCGCGCTCGACGACGACTGACCACCGCATCCGACCCCGGCCGCCCGGCTCTCTCTGCCGAGGGCGAACAGCGCCGAATTGCGCCCGGCCCTCCGATAGATTCGACACCAAGCGACAAAGGAAACGGAGCGAACATGGCCGATATGGGTATCCAGCCCAGTGTTTTCGACAGACTTCTCAAGGACCGGATCATCTGGCTCGGTTCGGAGGTCCGGGACGAGAACGCGAACGAGATCGCCGCGAAGCTGCTGCTCCTGGCCGCGGAGGACCCCAAGCGGGACATCTACCTCTACATCAACTCCCCGGGTGGCTCGATCACCGCGGGCATGGCCATCTACGACACGATGCAGTTCGTCCCGAACGACATCGTCACGGTCGGCATCGGAATGGCCGCGTCGATGGGGCAGCTGCTCCTCACCGCGGGCACCAAGGGCAAGCGCTACATCACCCCGAACGCACGCGTTCTTCTGCACCAGCCGCACGGCGGGTTCGGCGGAACGGCGAGCGACATCCAGACCCAGGCTCAGCTCATCATCGACATGAAGAACCGCCTCGCCCAGATCACCGCTGAGGCGACCGGCAAGTCGGTCGAGCAGATCAACGCCGACGGCGACCGCGACCGCTGGTTCACCGCTCAGGAGGCGCTGGAGTACGGCTTCGTCGACCACATCCGGGAGTCGGCCCTCGACGTCTCGGGCGGCGGCGGAACCGAGCCGGAGTCCAAGTAGCAGGCCGCTGAATAGGAATAGGACAAATTCGATGAACACCCCCATGCTCGGCGGTCAGGCCTTCAGCGGCGTTCAGGCGCCCGGCGCCCGCTACATCCTCCCCAGCTTCGAGGAGCGCACGGCGTACGGCTACAAGCGTCAGGACCCGTACGCGAAGCTCTTCGAGGACCGCATCATCTTCCTCGGCGTGCAGGTGGACGACGCGTCCGCCGACGACATCATGGCCCAGCTCCTCGTGCTGGAGAGCCAGGACCCGGACCGCGACATCGTCATGTACATCAACTCGCCCGGTGGCTCGTTCACCGCGATGACGGCGATCTACGACACGATGCAGTACATCCGTCCGCAGATCCAGACCGTCGTGCTCGGCCAGGCCGCATCGGCCGCCGCCGTGCTGACGGCCGCCGGCACCCCCGGCAAGCGTCTGGCGCTGCCGAACGCCCGCATCCTCATCCACCAGCCCGCCGTCGGCGAGGCCGGACAGGGGCAGGCGTCCGACATCGAGATCCAGGCCAACGAGATCATGCGGATGCGCACCTGGCTGGAGGAGACGCTCTCGAAGCACTCCAACCGCTCGGTGGAGCAGGTCAACAAGGACATCGACCGCGACAAGATCCTGTCGGCGGCCGAGGCCCTCGAGTACGGCCTGATCGACCAGGTGCTCACCAGCCGCAAGTCGCTTCCGGCGCTGGTCAAGTAAGCCGCGACACCCGCAACGGGGTGGCCGTCCTCACGGGCGGCCACCCCGTTCGTGCGTCCGGCGGGAGTCATCTGCTGTGAGCAGAACCGCCGCGTGAACGAAAACGGCCGGGCTGCGCATCATTGTCGTCCGCACGGGTTAGGCTCGTCTGAACAGACCCGAAGAAGGAGGGGAGAGGGATGGCACGCATCGGGGAAAGCGCCGATCTGCTCAAGTGTTCCTTCTGTGGCAAGAGCCAGAAGCAGGTCCAGCAGCTCATCGCTGGTCCTGGCGTGTACATCTGCGACGAGTGCGTCGAGCTCTGCAACGAGATCATCGAGGAGCGACTCGCCGAGGCGGGTGAGGAGGCATCGAGCGAGTTCGACCTTCCGAAGCCCAAGGAGATCTTCGGGTTCCTGGAGGAGTACGTCATCGGCCAGGAGCAGGCCAAGCGCGCTCTGGCCGTCGCGGTGTACAACCACTACAAGCGCGTCCGCGCCCGGCAGAGCCTCACGGCCGCCGACACGATGGACGACGTCGAGATCGCGAAGTCGAACATCCTGCTGATCGGCCCGACCGGCTGCGGCAAGACGTACCTCGCGCAGACGCTGGCCCGGCGCCTCAACGTGCCGTTCGCGGTCGCCGACGCGACCGCCCTCACCGAGGCCGGCTACGTCGGAGAAGACGTCGAGAACATCCTCCTCAAGCTCATCCAGGCCGCCGACTACGACGTCAAGCGGGCCGAGACGGGCATCATCTACATCGACGAGGTCGACAAGATCGCCCGCAAGGCCGAGAACCCGTCGATCACGCGCGACGTCTCCGGCGAGGGCGTGCAGCAGGCGCTGCTGAAGATCCTCGAGGGCACGGTCGCGTCGGTCCCGCCGCAGGGCGGTCGCAAGCACCCGCACCAGGAGTTCATCCAGATCGACACGACGAACGTGCTGTTCATCGTGGCGGGCGCGTTCGCCGGGCTGGAGGAGATCATCTCCTCGCGTGCGGGCAAGAAGGGCATCGGCTTCGGCGCCCCGCTGCACTCCAAGGGCGACGACATCAACCTCTTCAGCGAGGTGCTGCCGGAAGACCTGCACAAGTTCGGTCTCATCCCCGAGTTCATCGGCCGGCTCCCGGTCGTCACGACGGTGACGCCGCTCGACCAGGATGCGCTGATGCAGATCCTCACCGAGCCGAAGAACGCGCTCGTGCGGCAGTACCAGCGCATGTTCGAGCTCGACGGTGTTCAGCTGGAGTTCGATCACGCCGCTCTCGAGGCGATCGCCGATCTCGCGGTGCTCCGCAAGACCGGTGCCCGTGGCCTCCGCGCCATCATGGAGGAGGTGCTCGGCCCGATCATGTTCGAGGTGCCGTCCAGCTCCGAAGTGGCCCGTGTGGTCGTGACGAAGGAGGCGGTGCTCGAGAACGCGGCGCCGACTATCGTCCCGCACCGCCCGCGGCGGGAGGAGAAGTCGGCGTAACCGCCGGCTCCCGGATCAGCATCTCCGGCGCCTTCGTCACCATCAGCCAGGTCGGAAGCACGACCAGGCACAGGATCGGCAGGATCAGCAGGTTCTGTGTGACGGCGACGCCGATGAAGATGGCGATCCAGCCGTCGCGCGCGATGGCCAGGGTCAACCCGAACACGCCGGCAGCGACGGCGATCTGCACGGGCACACCCGGAACCAGCGCGTTCGCGAGCGTGCCGACGGCCGCGCCGATGAACACGGCCGGGAAGATGCGGCCGCCGCGGAATCCGGAACCCGCGGCCACGAGCAGGGCGGCGAGCTTGACCACGAGGATGAGCACCAGCTGACCCGCCGTGTAGTCGGCCCGTGAGGTGACCAGCTCGCTCATCTGTGTCAGCCCTTTGAACAGGGTGATCGGTCCGCCCAGAGCGCCGAGGCCGCCCAGAACGGCGCCGCCCAGCACCGTGATCAGCAGGGGGTGCCGGAGGGCGTGGAAGCCGCGGTGGACCAGCGGAAACAGGTACACGCCGACCAGGCCGATCGCGGTGGCGATGACCCCGATGACCAGCGCGGCGAGCACATCCCACCCGGTGACCGTCGTGTAGGCGGGCATCGGGATCGCGAAGTGCGGATGCGCCAGGAACGTCATCGTCAGCGACCCGGCCGCCGCCGAGACGAGCGGCAGGAACAGCTTGTCCCAGAGCGCGCCCCCGCCCTTCACCGCTGCGACCATCCCGGTGAAGACCAGTGCGGCCGCCACAGGCGTACCGAACAGGGCGCCGATGGTGCCGGAGGCGGCCATCATCATGACGATGCGCGTCGGGACGGCCTTCCAGACGCGCGCGACGAGCGCGACCATCAGGCTCGTGTTGATTGCGATGATCGGATTCTCGGGCCCCAGGCTGACGCCGCCCGCCAGCCCCAGCACGGCGGCGAGGGCGAGCGAGGGCACGACGGCGGGGCGAAGCGGCGGCGCCACCAGCTCGGTGGTGGCCGAGTCCGGCCCGGCGTGACCCGGGACGAGCCACACCGTCAGTCCGACCGCCGCTCCCGTGACGGTGAGGACGGCGAAGATCCACCAGCCGGAGGACGGGTCGATGCCGAGAGCCTGCGGCAGACCCGTCCACACGCCGTCCTCGATGAGACCGGCCAGTTCCTCGATCGCCCACAGGGCGAGCGCGCTGACCACCCCGACCACCACAGCCGGGATGCTGAGCAGCACCAGCTGCCGCACCGAAGGCGCCGTGAGCTCCGGCTCCGTCGTCGTCATCGTCGCCCCTCCTGAATGCACTCAGGCGCTGAGTGCGCTCAGCGCCTGAGAGCACTCAGCGCGCGAATGCGCTCAGCGTAGAGGGTGGCCGACGAGGCGGGCTAGGGCTCAGTTGTCGAGGCCGCGGCGCTTCAGCAGCGGCTCGATCTCGGCGTCGCGGCCCCGGAAGTCGCGGTACGCCTCCAGCGGGTCCTTCGAACCGCCGACGCCGAGGAGCCGCGAACGGAACCGGTCGCCGTTCTCCCGCTTCAGTCCGCCGTTCTCGCGGAACCACTCCACGGTGTCGGCGTCCAGGACCTCGCTCCAGATGTAGGAGTAGTACCCGGCGTCGTAGCCGCCCGAGAAGGTGTGCGCGAAGTACGTGCTGGCGTAGCGCGGCGGGACGGCCGGGTTGTCCAGTCCGACGTCCGCGAGCGCCTGCGCCTCGAAGGCCGCGACGTCCTCGACCGCGTCGTCCGCGGTGATCCGGTGCCACGCCTGGTCGAGCAGGGCGGCCGCGAGGTACTCGCTGGTGGCGAAACCCTCGTTGAACGACTCGGACGCGTGCAGCTTGTCGACGAGCTCCTGCGGCATGCGCTCACCCGTCCGGTGGTGGACGGCGTAGTTCTCGAGCACCTCGGGCCACAGCATCCACATCTCGTTGACCTGGCTCGGGAACTCGACGAAGTCGCGGAACACGTTCGTGCCGGCGAACCGGGGATAGGCCACTCGCGCGAACAGGCCGTGCAGCGCATGCCCGAACTCGTGGAAGAGGGTGTTCGTCTCGTCGTACGTGAGCAGGGTCGGCTCGCCCGCGGCGGGCTTCGGCACGTTGAGGTTGTTGACCACGACGGTCGGCGTGTCGAGGAGGGCGGACTGCGAGATGAGCGGGTTCATCCAGGCGCCGCCGCGCTTCGAGTCGCGCGTGTACAGGTCGAGGATGTACAGGCCGAGCTCCGAGCCGTCCTCGTTGCGGGCCTCGAAGACGCGGGCGTCGGGGTGGTAGGCCACGAGATCGGGCCGCTCGGTGAAGGTGATGCCGTAGAGACGGTTCGCCGCGTAGAAGACGCCGTCGCGCAGCACGCGCTCTGCCTCGAAGTACGGGCGCATCGCGGCGAAGTCGACGTCGAACTTCTCCGCGCGCACCTTGCCGGTGAGGTGGGCCCAGTCCCAGGCCTCCACGGTCTCGTCGTCGCCGAGCTGACGCTGCAGGTCCGCCTGCTCGGCGCGGGCGTTGCGCGCCGCCGCCGGGGCGAGGCGGCCGAGCATGTCGGCGACGGCCTCCGGCGTGCGCGCGGTCTGGTCGGCCGTGACGTACGCGGCGTGGGTGTCGAAGCCGAGCAGGCGCGCCCGCTCGGCACGCAGACGGGTGATCTCGAGCACCAGGTCGCGGTTGTCGTTGTCGCCTCCACGGATGCCGCGGGCGCGGGAGGCGGCCATGATCCGCTCACGGCTCTCGCGCCGGGTGAGGTCGGCGAGCCACGGGTGCCCGGTGGGGAGGACCAGCGTGACGACGTATTTGCCGTCGAGTCCGCGTTCGGCGGCGGCCTGGGCGGCAGCGGACAGCTCGCCTTCACCGAGGCCGTCGAGCTCCTCGGCGCTGTCGAACACGACCGCGAGCTCGTTGGTGTCGGCGAGGAGGTTCTTCTCGAACCGTGTGGTCAGGGTCGACAGCCGCTGGTTGTACTCGCGCAGCCGCTCCTTGTCGGCGTCGTCGAGACCGGCGCCCGCCAGGGTGAACTCGGTGTAATAGCGCTCGACGAGGTAGCGCGACTCCGGGTCGAGACCCAGCTCGTCGAGCCGAGCGTGGAGGGATGCGATGCGCGCGTACAGCTCCGGGTTCAGGCGGATCGCATCCTGGTGGGCCGCCAGCCGCGGCGCCATCTCCTCCTCCAGGGCGTTCGTGAAGTCCGTGCTGTCGCTGGAGCTCTTGTTGAAGAACACCTCGGCGACACGCTGGAGGGTCTGGCCGGAGCGCTCGAGCGGCAGCATCGTGTTCTCGAAGGTGGCGGGCTCGCCGGCCGCGACGATCGCGTCGATCTCGGCCAGCTGCTCCTCGAAGCCGCGCTCGAAGGCCGGCCGGTAGTGCTCGTCGCGGATGTCGGCGAACGGGGGCAGCTGGTAGGGGAGGGTGCTGGGGGAGAAGAAGGGATTCGCGGTGTCGGCCATAGGCCCAGCCTAGACAACCGGTGGTGCCGCTTGCAAAGGAATCATTGCAAAGGTCCAATTGCAAAGAAGTAGTTGCAAAGAAGTCTTTGCACTCGTATCCTGGTCCCATGACCAACCAGGAACAGCCCGAGCAGACCGACCAGTCCGGGCAGAGCGAGCAGCCGGCCGGCGTCGCCGGGGGAGCCTCCCGCTACGAGGAGGCCCTGGGCATGGCGGCGCTGCGGGCCCTGGCGCATCCACTCCGCGTCGAGCTCATGAACGAGCTGTCCGACTTCGGCCCGGCCACGGCGAGCATGCTGGCCGAGCGCCTGGGGGAGTCGAGCGGCGCGACTAGCTACCACCTCCGGCAGCTGGCGAAGCACGACATCATCGTCGAGGACACCGAGCGGGGCTCCGGCCGGGAGCGCTGGTGGCGCATGGCGCCCGGCGGCGTCACGATCGGCTCCGCCGAGACGCTGGCCACGCCGGCCGGCCGGGAGGCCAGCGAGCTGATCTCGCTCGGCTGGCAGCAGAACAACGAGCGTCGCCTGGCGTCCTTCCTCCGTCGTGGTCTCGACACCTTCGGGTTCGACTGGATGGAGTCCAGCACCCTGTCGACCTCGCACCAGGAGCTCACCCGCGAGCAGCTCGCCGAGTTCGGCCGCGAGTACTACGCCCTGCAGGAGCGCCTCAAAGAGAAGTGGAAGGCCGAGACCCCGGAGGGGGAGGCCGCCGACCGCAAGCGCGTCCAGATCCAGTTCAACGCCTTCCCGCTCGTGGAGCAGGAGGACCGCTGATGTCCGCTCCCGTAACGCGCACGCCGCTCGGCGCGGGCTTCGGCCGGCTGTGGACGGCGGCGATCGCCAGCAACCTGGCCGACGGCCTGGGTCGCACGGCCGTCCCGCTGATCGCGACGACACTGACCCGCGACCCCGCGCTGATCGCCGGGGTGAGCGCCGTGACGTTCCTGCCGTGGCTGCTGTTCGGCATCCCGGCCGGCATGCTCTTGGACCGGGTCGACCGCCGCGTCGCCATGGCGGTGGCCAACTCGCTGCGCTTCGCGGTGGCCGCCGTGCTCGCGATCCTCATCACCACGGACGCCCTGACGATCTGGCTGCTCTACGCCTGCGTGCTGGCGTTCGGGCTCGGCGAGACCGTGTTCGACAACGCGACCTCGACCGTCGTCCCCGCGCTCGTCTCGCGGGATCAGCTGGACCGCGCGAACGGGCGGATGCAGTCGGCCGAGATCACCATCCAGAACTTCATCGCCACGCCGATCGCCGGCTTCCTGTTCGCCGTGGCGATCGTGCTGCCAGTCTGGCTGACCGGCGCCGGGTTCCTTGTCGCGGGGATGCTGGCGCTCAGCATCCCGGCCGCCGCCGCCCACGCCGCGCACCAGGGCGAGCCGGGCGAGCACGGGACGACCGAGCCGCGCCCGACGCTCTCCGCGGTCGTCGGGTTCCTCTGGCAACAGCGCTTCCTGCGGTGGATGATCCTGCTCACCTCGACGACCGCGTCCGCGCTGGCGTTCGCGCAGGGCAGCGTCGTGCTCCTGCTGCTGCAGACCTTCTCGGTTCCCGCGGCGCTGATCGGCGTCGTCACCGCGGCCGTCGGCGTCGGGGCGCTCGTCGGAGCCCTCGTCTCGAGCCGTTTCGTCGAGCGGTTCGGCCGCGGCCGTGTCATGTTCTGGGCGATCCTCGTCAGCGGCGTCGGCATCCTCGGCGTCGGGGTCACGGCGAACGTCTTCATCGCCATCGGCGCGTACGCGATCGGCGCCTTCGGCGTCGCGGTCTGGAACGTGCCGTGGGGCGCGCTCCGTCAGGCGATCATCCCGAACGCCATGCTCGGTCGCGCGCTCGGAATCGTCCGCACCCTCGGCTGGGGGCTCACACCCATCGCCACCGTCCTGGGCGGCTTCGTCGCCCGTATCGACCTCCGGCTGCCGTTCGTCATCGGCGGTGGGCTGGTGGTCGTCCTGACGCTCGTCGCGTCACGTCTGATCCTGTCGGCGTCCGTGCAGACGCCGGCCCACGAACCCGTCCCGGAAGGACAACCGTCATGACCGCCGTCCTGGTCACCACGTACCGCCCGTTCACCCACCGCGTCGCCCTGCGGGTAGGCCGCGCCCTCACCGCGTGGGGTGCTCGTCCACTGCCGCACGGCCTCGGCCACGCCGACCGGGTGGAGCGCATCGAGCGCACCCGCGACACCGCGGCGCTCACGCTGCCGCAGCTGCCGCGCTGACGCCTCGGCGCTACGCTTCGTCCGCGTCGTAGTCCGACGTGTCGGCCTCGATCGTCTGCGTGATCGTGGCCGAGTCCTCCTGGGGGTTGTACCGGATCTCGGTGCCGTCGTCGAGCGTGACGACCGGCTTGGCCTCCAGCCAAGTGAGGGTCCAGCTCCAGCCCGTCGTCTCCACATCGGTGGCGACGAGCTCCTCCTCGACGGTCTGCACGGCGTACGCGACGACCTCGGGGAGGGAGGCGGGAGTCTGCTCGCCGACCGCCCAGCGCGTCCCGAGCTGCATCAGGCGTTCCCCGCCTGTGCGCGGGCGGCCGCCAGGTCGATCTCGTACGTCACCCATGACGTGCGGCTCGCGACCTGGTCGTACAGCTTCTGCGCGTCGGTGTTGTCCTGCGCGGTGATCCACTGCACCACACCGAGCCCGCGCTCCTCGGCGAGGGAGCGGGCGGTCTGGATGAGCGCGCCGCCGACACCCTTGCCGCGCTCCTCCTCGACGACGAACAGGTCGTCCAGGAACAGTCCGCGGTCGCCTTCGAGCGGGCGCGCGAACTCGCGCACGTGGGCGAGCCCGACGATGCGGTCGCCGTCGACGGCGACGTAGCCGTCCTCCTCGTGGTCGTCATCGGTGAGCCAGGACCACAGGACCAGGGCCTTCTGGTCCGTCAACTGGGTGTCGTAGAACTCGGCGTACTTCGCGTACACATCGAGCCAGGCGAAGAAATCGCCGTCCTTGACCGGTCGAACCTCGATCGACATGGATTCCTCCGTTCGCGTTTCGCGCCCGGCTGTGAGTCCGGTGCGTGCTCCGACCATATAACGGTCGGGTTCAGGGGACGAGATCGTAGGTGACCCACTTGGTCTTCTCAGCGAACCTGTCGTACAGGCGCCGCGCCGTCTCGTTGTCCTTCGCCGTGACCCACCGGACGACCGAGAGCCCGCGCTCCTTGGCGCTCTCCCGCAGGGCCTCCAGCAGGGCGGAGCCGGCTCCGGCACCGCGCGCGTCGGCGCTCACGAACAGGTCGTCGAGGTACAGGCCCTTGCTGCCGTTGAGGGGACGCACGAACTCGCGTACGTGCGCGAGGCCGATCGGAGTGTCCTCCTCGTCGACGGCGAAGTACGCCTCCAGCTCGTTGTCCGGGTCCGAGATCCAGCTCCACACCAGCAGGGCCTTCTCGTCGGTGACCGGACTCTCGTAGAAGTCGCCGTAGCCCGCGTAGAGGTCGAGCCAGGTGAAGAACTCGTTGTCTCGTACGCGCCGGACGCTCGCCGTCATCGTGCCTCCTCGGTCGGGGTCGCGGCGAGCAGGATATCGGTCACCTGCAGCTCATCGGCGGAGGCGAACCGCAGGTCGGCGATTCTGCCGACGGAGCGGAGGTCTCCGGCTGCGGACTCCACGGCGGCGATCTCGACGGCGGGGCCTGCGATGACGGCCGAGTCGACCGGGGTGCGCTGCGACGCCTTGGCGGCCGTCTTCGCCCCGCGGATGCCCGTCAGGGCGCGGCCGACGATGGCGAGGACCTCGCGGTCCGCGCTCCAGTCCAGAGCGACCTCTCTGGCCTCGGGCCAGGGCGCGACGTGCACAGAGCCCTCCTCGGACCAGCTCCACGCCTCCTCGGCCGCGAAGGGCAGAACGGGGGCGAGCAGGCGCAGGAACGCGGAGAGCGCGACGCGCAGCGCGACGACGGCGGAGGCCTGCTCGGCACCCGCCTCTCCGTATGCACGCTCCTTCACCAGCTCCAGGTAGTCGTCGCAGAACGTCCAGAAGAACGGCTCGACGATCTCCAGCGCCCGGGAGTGCTCGTAGTTCTCCAGCGCCGCCGTGGCGTCCGCGACGACCCCGGCGAGGTTCTGCAGCATGCTGCGGTCGAGCGGGCTCGTCACCCGATCGAGGTCGAGCGACGCGGGCGCCTCGAACCCCAGGATGAACTTGGCCGCGTTGAGCAGCTTGATCGCCAGGCGGCGGCCGATCTTGATCTGCGTCGGGTTCTGCGGGTCGAAGGCCGCGTCGGTGCCGAGCTTGCTGGAGGCCGCCCAGTACCGCACCGCATCGGAGCCGTGACGCTCCAGGATGTCGGCGGGCGTCACCACGTTGCCCTTCGACTTCGACATCTTCTTGCGGTCGGGGTCGACGATGAAGCCGGAGAGGGCGGCGTTGCGCCACGGCGCGACGTCCGCCTCCAGCTTCGCGCGGAGCAGCGTCGAGAACAGCCAGGTGCGGATGATGTCCTGCCCCTGCGGGCGGAGGTCGAACGGGAACACGGCGTCGAACAGCTCGTCATCCCGCATCCAGCCGCCGGCCAGCTGAGGGGTGAGCGAGGACGTCATCCAGGTGTCCATCACGTCGTGCTCGCCGACGAACCCGCCGGCCTGCCCGCGCTGCGCCTCGTCGAACCCGGGCGCGGTGTCCGACGACGGGTCGACCGGCAGCATCTCCTCCGACGGGAGGATCGGCTGGTCGAAGAGCGGGTTGCCGTCCGCATCGAGCGCGTACCAGACCGGGATCGGCACGCCGAAGAAGCGCTGGCGCGAGATCAGCCAGTCGCCGGTGAGGCCGTTGACCCAGTTCTCGTAGCGGACGCGCATGAAGTCGGGGTGCCAGTCGATCTCACGGCCGAGCTCGATGAGGCGCGCGCGCAGCTCCTCGTCGCGGGCGCCGTTCTTCACGTACCACTGGCGGGTGGAGACGATCTCGAGGGGCTTGTCGCCCTTCTCGAAGAACTTCACGGGGTGCTGGATGGGCTTGGGCTCGCCCTCGAGGTCGCCGGAGGCGCGCAGCAGCTCCACGACGGCCTGCTTGGCCGAGAACACGGTCTTCCCGGCGAGCTGGGCGTAGGCCTCCCTGCCCGCGTCGGACGTGATCACCGCGGGCGGCTCGGGGAGGATGCGGCCGTCGAAGCCGATGATCGCCCGGTTGGGGAGATCGAGCTCGCGCCACCAGGTCACGTCGGTGATGTCGCCGAAGGTGCAGATCATGGCGATGCCCGATCCTTTGTCCGGCTGGGCCAGGTGGTGGGCGACGACCGGAACCTCCACGTCGAACAGCGGGGTGCGGACGGTCGTGCCGAACAGGGGCTGGTAGCGCTCGTCGTCGGGATGCGCCACCAGCGCCACACAGGCCGGCAGCAGCTCGGGGCGGGTGGTCTCGATGGAGACCGGGCCGTCGGCGCCGTGGAAGGCGACGCGGTGGTACGCGCTCGGCTGCTCGCGGTCCTCGAGCTCGGCCTGGGCGACGGCGGTACGGAAGGTGATGTCCCACAGGGTGGGCGCCTGCGCCTGGTACGCCTCACCACGCGCGATGTTGCGCAGGAAGGCCAGCTGGGAGGTGCGGATCGAGTCGCGCCCGATGGTCCGGTAGGTCTGCGACCAGTCGACCGAGAGGCCGAGGGTGCGCCAGAGCGCCTCGAACTGCTTCTCGTCCTCCTCGGTCAGGCGCTCGCACAGCTCGATGAAGTTGCGGCGCGAGATCGGCTTCTGGTCGGCGGCCTTCGTGCTCTTGTTGTCGCCGCCTTCGAATGGCGGCTCGAAGTCGGGCTCGTAGGGGAGCGACGGGTCGCAGCGCACGCCGTAGTAGTTCTGGACGCGGCGCTCGGTGGGAAGGCCGTTGTCGTCCCACCCCATCGGGTAGAACACCTTCCGCCCACGCATGCGCTGGAAGCGCGCGATCACGTCCGTGTGCGTGTAGCTGAAGACGTGGCCGATGTGCAGGGACCCGGAGGCCGTCGGCGGCGGAGTGTCGATCGAGTACACGCCGTCGCGCCCGGCGGCGAGGGCGCCTGCGCGGTCGAACTCGAACGTGCCGTCCTGCTGCCAGCGATCCCCCCACTTCGACTCGAGACCCTCCAGCGCGGGCTTGTCCGGTACGCGAGCGGCGGGCGTGTTCTCGCTCATAGGGGTCCTCCGAGTCGATATGTGCGGCACCGTGTCCACGGGGTGCCTGAGTGTGGGATCCCCTCCAGCGTACCGAACCTCGGGTGCGAACGCGTCGCCGCGCGCGCTCTGCCGGGTCAGACCTCGTCGACGATGGGTGTCCTCCGCGCCGCGAACAGCGCCGCCACGAGGGTGATCGCCGACATGACGACGAGCACGATGCCCGGGTGCCACCACGCGTTGCCGGTGGCCTGGCCGAAGATCAGCGTGAGCGCGGGGACGAACGAGGTCAGCAGCGCCGCGAGGCTGTAGGCGACCGACAGTCCGCTGTAGCGCACCTCGCTCGGGAACAGGTCGGACATCAGTCCGCCGAGCCCCGCCCAGGACAGGGTGGGCAGGATGCCGCCGATGATCATGCTCCCGACCAGGATGCCGAACGACGCGTACTGCAGCAGGAAGTACATGGGGAAGGCGACGATGAGCGTGCCGACCGCGCCGATGGCCACGACCTTCGCCGACCCGATCCGGGTCGCCCACAGGCCGAAGAGCGGGATGGTGACCAGCTGCAGCAGGCCGCCGATCGTCGTGGCGACCAGCAGATCCTGGTACTGGAAGCCGAGCACCGACGTGCCGTAGTCGACCATGTAGGTGTTCATCAGCGAGTAGGAGCCGATGCCGAGCACGGCCGCGCCGATGCCGATGACGAAGCCGGAGGGCGCCTTGCGGAAGACGTCGATCACCGGGAAGCGGTCGCGGGTGCCGGTCTCCAGCAGCTTGCGGAACACGGGCGTCTCGTCGATCGACCACCGCAGGTACAGCGACACGAGCAGCAGCGGGAACGCCGTCAGGAAGGGGATGCGCCATCCCCACGCCGCGAGGTCGGCCGACGACATGGTGAGGGTGAGCACGATGAACACGACGGCGCTGAGGATGGAGCCGACCGGCGACCCGAGCTGGGGGAGCGCTGCGTAGAACCCGCGCTTCTTCGGGTTGGCGTACTCGGTGGCGAGGAGGATCGCTCCACCCCATTCGCCGCCGACCGAGAAGCCCTGCAGCAGGCGCAGCAGCACGATCGCGATGGCGCCGAACCAGCCGGCGGCCGCGTAGGTCGGGAGCAGGCCGACGAGCCCGGTGCTCAGCCCCATGAGGAGGATGGTGATGAGCAGGGTCGGGCGGCGCCCGATCCGGTCGCCCAGGTTGCCGAACACCACCGCGCCGATCGGGCGGATGACGAATCCGGCGGCGATGGCCAGGAACCCGGCGAGCGCGCCGCCGAACGCGCCGAGCGGCGCGAAGAACAGCGGCCCGACGAAGAACGCCGCGAAGTAGGCGTAGAGGTAGAAGTCGTACGACTCGAGCGCCGTTCCGACGAACGAGGCGATGGTGACGCGTCGCGCGGTGCCGGGGGTGATGCCCGGGCGGTCGGTCTCGCTGCGGACGGGGCTGGTGGTGGTTGTCACGGGTGTCCTTCAGAACGGATTAATATGTGGACCGGGTCCAATAATGGCATGGGAGGGGAACGCACGATGACGCTGCCGCATTCCCCGCGCCCATCGGGCTCCGGCCGGCCCCGCTCGTCCTCGCGGGAGATGCTGGCCGAAGCGGCGGCCGAGCTCTTCCTGGAACAGACCTACGCCGGGACGACGGTCGACGACATCGCCCGCCGCGCCGGCGTCAGCCGCGCCACGTTCTTCAACTATTTCGGCTCGAAGAGCGACCTGCTGTGGCTGGAGGTCGATGAGGCGCTCGCCGCATTCGACACGACCCTCGCGGCCGTCCCCGCGGACCTGCCGCCGATGGATGCGGTGCTCGACGCGGTCACCCGGCTCGCGGACGCCTTCGGCCCCGGCCGCCTGCCGCTCGCGGTGACGCAGGTGGACCTGATGGGAACGGACGCCGAACTGCAGGCCTCGGCCCTCCCACGGTTCCTGGCGCTCGTCCGCAGCCTCCAGTCGTTCATCGCGGCCCGCGCCGGCTCTGCGCCCGACGCGCTGCTCCCGCGCGCAGCGGCGACGGCGGTCGTCGGCGCGGCCGTCTCCGCTGCGGCCGCCTGGGCCCGCGCCGGTGTCCGCCGCGGCGCCCTCGCGCCGCTCGTCCGCGCGGCCGTCGCTCCGGTCTGCGCCGGCTACGCCTCCGCCCTCTGAGGTGCTCGCAGTTGCGGCGCCCATCGGCGTGTCGGCCGCACCTGCGAGCACCTCGCGAAGCTGGGACGGATCGGGCATAGAATGGGTGCACAGGCAGTGATCCGGGTATCGCCGGGGAGTCTTCGGAAGAACGGCGACCGCGCGAGCGGCGCTCAGTAGAACCGAACGGGACCGGCCCGTCACAGCCGAAGAATGAGAGGCTCTGTCCGCCACCGGCGGCGGGCGGGGCAAGCGGGGTGGTACCGCGACGGGCGTGCGAGCGTCCGGCGTCCTCGTCGAGCACGAGAACCTGCCAGGAGTGAGATGCCGTACCCCAAGTCCGCGCCGGACTCGCCGCACGACGGCGAGCAGCAGCGCGCCGACGTGCAGCCCCGTGACGTCGTTGCGAGCCCCGCCTTCCCGGAGATCGAGACCGACGTCCTCGCGTTCTGGGACCAGGACGGGACTTTCCGCGCCTCCATCGACAACCGCGCCGACGCCGAGGAGTGGGTCTTCTATGACGGCCCGCCGTTCGCGAACGGGCTCCCGCACTACGGTCACCTGCTGACCGGGTACGCGAAGGACGTCTTCCCGCGGTTCCAGACGATGCGCGGCAAGAAGGTGGAGCGCCGCTTCGGCTGGGACACCCACGGCCTGCCCGCCGAGCTCGAAGCCGAGCGGCAGCTGGGCATCACAGACAAGGGCCAGATCGAGGAGATGGGGCTCGCCGCGTTCAACCAGGCGGCGAAGGACTCCGTGCTCCGGTACACCCGCGAGTGGCGCGAGTACGTCACCCGGCAGGCGCGCTGGGTCGACTTCGACAACGACTACAAGACGCTCGACACCACGTACATGGAGTCGGTGATCTGGGCGTTCAAGCAGCTCCACGAGAAGGGCCTCGCCTACGAGGGCTACCGCGTGCTGCCGTACTGCTGGCGCGACCAGACGCCGCTGTCGAACCACGAGCTGCGGATGGACGACGACGTCTACAAGATGCGTCAGGACCAGACCGTCACCGTCACCTTCCCGCTGGTCGGCGAGAAGGCCGAGGTGCTCGGTCTGACCGGAGTGCGCGCCCTGGCCTGGACGACGACGCCCTGGACGCTGCCCACCAACCTGGCGCTCGCGGTCGGCCCCGACATCGAGTACGCCGTGCTGCCCTCCGGCCCGAACGGCGCGGCCGACTCCTCCGGCGACCCCGACCGGGAGGTCTTCAGCGGCCGTTACCTGCTCGCGAAGGATCTGGTCGGCAACTACGCGAAGGACGTGGGCTACGACACGCCCGCCGACGCCGTGGCCGCGATCACCGGCACCGTCCGCGGCGCCGAGCTCGACGGGGTCGAGTACGACCGGCTGTGGGACTACTACGCCGACACCGAGAAGTGGGGCACGCAGAACGCGTGGCGGATCCTCGTCGACGACTACGTCACGGTCGAGGACGGCACCGGGATCGTCCACCAGGCCCCCGCCTACGGCGAGGACGACCAGCGGGTCACCGAGAAGGCCGGCATCCCGGTCATCATCTCGGTGGACGACGGCGGGCGCTTCCTGCCGGACGTGCCCGATGTCGCCGGTCTGCAGGTATTCGACGCGAACAAGCCGCTGACCCGGCTGCTCAAGGAGCAGGGCCGGCTGCTGCGCCAGGCGAGCTACGAGCACTCATACCCGCACTGCTGGCGCTGCCGCAACCCGCTGATCTACAAGGCGGTTTCGAGCTGGTTCGTGCGCGTCACCGACTTCCGCGACCGGATGGGCGAGCTCAACCAGGAGATCACCTGGGTGCCCGAGAACGTCAAGGACGGCCAGTTCGGCAAGTGGCTGGCCGGCGCCCGCGACTGGTCGGTGTCGCGCAACCGCTACTTCGGTTCGCCGATCCCGGTGTGGAAGAGCGACGACCCGGCGTACCCGCGCGTCGACGTCTACGGGTCGCTTGCGGAGCTGGAGCGCGACTTCGGCCGTCTGCCGCTCAACGCGGCGGGGGAGCCGGACCTGCACCGTCCCTTCATCGACGAGCTCACGCGCCCGAACCCGGACGACCCCACCGGGCGGTCGACGATGCGCCGCATCCCGGATGTGCTCGACGTCTGGTTCGACTCCGGCTCGATGCCGTTCGCGCAGGTGCACTACCCGTTCGAGAACCGCGACTGGTTCGACAGCCACAACCCGGCCGACTTCATCGTCGAGTACATCGGGCAGACCCGCGGCTGGTTCTACCTGCTGCACACGCTGGCGACGGCGCTGTTCGACCGCCCGGCGTTCAAGAACGTCATCAGCCACGGCATCGTGCTGGGCAGCGACGGGCAGAAGATGTCGAAGTCGCTGCGCAACTATCCCGATGTCAACGAGGTGTTCGACCGCGACGGCTCCGACGCGATGCGCTGGTTCCTCATGTCGAGCCCCGTGCTGCGCGGAGGCAACCTCGTGGTCACCGAGGAGGGCATCCGCGAGGGCGTCCGCCAGGTGCTGCTCCCGCTGTGGAACACGTGGTACTTCTTCTCGCTGTACGCCAACGCGACCGGATACGAGGCCACGCGCTCCACCGCGTCCACCGACGTGCTCGACCGCTACCTGCTCGCCAAGACGCGCGACCTGGTGGAGGCCGTCACCGCCGACCTGGAGGCACTCGACTCGACGCTCGCCGCCGCCAAGCTGCGCGACTTCGCCGACGTGCTCACCAACTGGTACGTGCGACGCTCGCGCGACCGGTTCTGGGAGGGCGTGCGTGAGGATGGCAGCGGAACCGAGGCGTTCGACACGCTGTACACCGTGCTCGAGACGGTGACGCGCGTCGCCGCGCCCCTGCTGCCGCTCGTCAGCGAGCGGATCTGGAAGGACCTCACCGGAGGCCGCAGCGTCCACCTCACCGACTGGCCGGAGGCCGCCGAGTTCACGGCCGACGACGCCCTGGTGGATGCGATGGACCGCATCCGCGCCATCAGCTCCACGGCGCTGTCGCTGCGCAAGCAGGCCGGCAAGCGCGTGCGGCTGCCGCTGGCGTCGCTCACGGTGGTCGCGCACGACGCCGCGGCGCTCGGACGCTTCGAGGGCATCCTGCGCGACGAGCTGAACGTCAAGGCGGTCCGGCTGGTCGAGCTCGAGGAAGACAGCGCCGCCCGGTACGGCATCACGAGCAAGCTGACCGTGAACGCCCGTGCGGCCGGTCCGCGCCTCGGCAAGCAGGTGCAGCAGGTCATCCAGGCCGCCCGGGCGGGCGACTGGACGGAGGCGGACGGGGTGGTCACCGTCGGCGGCGTCGAGCTGGTCGAGGGCGAGTACGACCTCGTGCTCGAGACCGCATCGGACGGCGACGGCACCTCGGCGCTGGCACTGCTCGCCGGCGGCGGGTTCGTGCTGCTCGACACCGCGATGACGCCGGAACTCGAGGCGGAGGGGCTGGCGCGCGACATCATCCGCGCCGTGCAGGACACCAGGAAGGCGGCGGGGCTCGACGTCAGCGACCGCATCCGGCTCGCCCTCTCGTTCGAGCACGAGGACGACGCGCGTGCGCTCGGCCTGGCGGCGGACGTCGACATCGCGACCGAGACGCTGGCCCTAGCCGTGCAGGTGTCGGCCGCGGGAGCATCGACCCGGGAGCGGCCTGCGTACGAACAGCAGTTCGGCGCCGGGCAGTTCGCCAACGCCGGCGCCTTCACCGTCGGCGTCACCAAGCTGAACGAGGAGGAGTCGTGACCGACGAGGACGACGAGCGCGAGCGCGCCGACGCCGTCTACCAGGCGCTTCTTGCGCGGGTCGGCGAGGGGGCTCCGGAGCGGCGTCTCGACGCCACCCGGCGCGCCATGGAGCTGCTGGGCGACCCGCAGCGGGCGTACCCGATCATCCACGTGACGGGCACCAACGGGAAGACGTCGACCAGCCGCATCGCGGAGAGCCTCCTGCGCGCCTACGGGCTGCGCACCGGGCTGCTGACCAGCCCGCACCTCGTCCGCTTCAACGAGCGCATCGTGATCGACGGCGAGCCCATCGCCGACGAGGCGCTGGTGCGCAACTGGGAGGACATCAGCCCGTACCTCGAGATCGTGGATGCGGAGCTGACGGAGGCGGGCAAGGCGCCGCTGACCTTCTTCGAGGCGCTGACGGCGCTGGCGTTCGCCGCGTTCGCGGACGCGCCCGTCGACGTCGCGGTGATCGAGGTCGGCATGGGCGGCGAGTGGGACTCCACCAACGTCGGAGACGGCCAGGTGGCGGTGTTCACGCCGATCGCCCTCGACCACACGAAGGCGCTCGGCGACACCGTCGAGGAGATCGCCCGCACCAAGTCCGGCATCGTGAAGCCGTCGGCCGATGTCGTCTCGTCCGCGCAGACGCCCGAGGCCGACCGCGTGCTGCGGGATGCCGCGCTGCTCACCGAGTCGACCTTTGCCGAGCAGCCGGGCGACTTCGACGTCGCGTCGACGCGCGTCGCGGTCGGCGGCCAGCTGGTCACGGTGCGCGGGCGGGCCGCGACCTACGAGGACGTCTTCCTCCCGCTCTACGGCGACCACCAGGCCCAGAACGCGGCCGTCGCGGTCGCCGCGGTCGAGACCTTCCTGGGGCGCGGGACCCAGCCCCTCAACCCGGCGCTCGTGGAGGAGGGGTTCGCGACCGCCACGTCGCCCGGGCGCCTCCAGCTGATCGGCATCGAGCCCAGCATCCTCGTCGATGCCGCGCACAACCCCGCTGGCGCCGAGACGCTCGCCGAGGCGCTCCGCACGTACTTCGACTTCGACGAGATCACCTTCGTCATCGGCATCCTGGGCGACAAGGATGCGCGCGGCGTCATCCGCGCGCTCGCCCCGGTCGCCACGCAGTTCTTCGTCACGCGACCCGACTCCGATCGGGCGAGGGAGGCGGAGGACCTGGGCGACCTGGTGCGCGAGGAGGTCGGCGACGAGGCGACGATCGTCTACTCGGACGCCATCGACGCGCTCGAGTCGGCCCGCGACTGGGCCGGCGAGGAGGGCAGGCGCGCGGTCGTCGTGGCCGGCAGCATCGTGCTGGTCGGCCAGGCGATGGCCTATGCCGAGGAGCAGGAGTGGAAGAAGGCGGCCACGTGAGCGAGGCCGGGTCCACCGGCGGGGCGCCCGAGCAGGGGCCGTCCGGCCGCGCTGGCCGGCCGCGCCGTCAGCGTTCGCTGCGCGAGCTGCTCGGCTCGATCGTCCTCGGCTTCGAGCTGCTCGTCGTCTTCCTCGGAGCACTCGTGCTGTTCGGCCTGGGCTCGCTGCCCGCCGCCGTCGCGCTCGGCGGGGGAGCGGCGCTGATCGTGCTGATGATCGTCGCGATCGGGCTGCTGCGGAACACCGTCGGCGTCGTCCTCGGCTGGATCGTCCAGGTCGTGATCGTCGCCGCCGGACTGCTCGTCCCCGCCTTCTTCATCGTCGGCGCGATCTTCACCGCCATGTGGGCGTACTGCATGATCGCCGCCGCGCGCATCGACCGAAACAACCGGGCCGCGAGCGCCGCGGCCGACAATGGAACGGAGAACCCATGACCAGTGCCGTCGAAGAGACCCTCGTCCTCGTCAAGCCGGACGGAGTGGCCCGCGGGCTGACCGGCGAGATCCTGCGCCGGATCGAGGCGAAGGGCTACTCGCTCGTCGACCTGCGGATGCTGCAGGCCGACCGCGACCTGCTCGCGCAGCACTACGCCGAGCACGAGGGCAAGCCGTTCTACGAGCCGCTGGTCGAGTTCATGGAATCCGGCCCCATTGTGGCCATCCGCCTCGCGGGCAACCGCGTGATCGAGGGCTTCCGCTCCCTCGCCGGCGCGACCGACCCGACCACGGCGCTCCCCGGGACGATCCGCGGCGACCTCGCCCGCGACTGGGGCCTCAAGGTGCAGCAGAACCTCGTGCACGGCTCGGACTCGCCCGAGTCCGCCCAGCGCGAGCTCGCCCTCTGGTTCGGCTGAGCCGACACCTACACGAAACGGAGGTGCCCCCCGGCCGCTACGGGCCCGGGCGCCTCCCTTTCGCGCATCCACCGGTGTGCCGGGTCGGATGCTCCTCCGTTTCCCGCCGCCTTGCGTTTCGCGCGGAAACGGAGGGACATCGGTCAGACACGCCGGGGGAGCGCTGCGAACGGAGGGATACTCCGAGAAGGAGTGCCCGGAATGCCTCCGTTTCTCGCGCTGCTTCCCACGGCGCAGACGAGGATTCAGCGCGCCGCCTCCGGTCGGAGAGTAGGCGGGCGGTCGGTGGCGCCGTGTGGCGATCAGACGAACGCGCGGTGGATCCAGTCGAGCTGGATCTGCGCGAGGATCGCGACGATCGCGTAGCAGACGATCGTGATCAGCGGCACCCAGCTGTAGAGGGTGCGGAAGACGCGACGCGCCCGCTCCGGCACGGGGATGTTGCCCTCCTTGAGGTTGTAGAGGGTCACCGCCCAGAAGGTCGGGATCGTCACCGACCAGGTGACCATGCACCAGGGGCACAGCACGTCGAGCACCGTGATGGACTGCGTGATCAGGAAGATGACGAGGATCAGAGCGAGCAGGACGCCGACGTTGAACGCGATCCAGTACCAGCGGGCGAAGCGCGCGCGGGTGGCCAGCAGGCCGGCCCCAACCGCGATCGTCGCCGTCCAGCCGCCGAGACCGAGGATCGGGTTCGGGAAGCCGAGCAGCGATCCCTGCCAGGAGTTCAGGTTCTTGGCGCACCCGATCAGCACGGAGAAGTTGCAGGAGAGCTGCGCGTCGGGGTCGGCGAGCAGGTGGAACTTGTCCACGGTGAGCATGAACGCCGCCCAGACTCCGATGAGTCCGGCGACGATCAAGAAGACGGCGAGAGCGGTCGGGCGGCGGTAGGAAACCTCGGCGGGGCTGTCTGGCACCCTCGGATTATGGCATGACGTCTGCGTGTCGTCCTGGGAGGAGACTTCGGTCGAGCCGCGCGCGTGCGATAATCGTTGCAGCAGTCGTCCCGGCCGAGGCCGGGAGCACCGACAGAAGGCTTGAGGGCGCCCTGAGCGTCCGTGAAGAATGCCGGCCGTGATGGCCGGCGCAGACCATGAGCCGGATGCAGGCCGCGCCACGAGCCCGGCGGTGTCCGCACAGGATTGAGGGAGGCGCCGCTCGCGCCGCCTCCCGACGGAGAGACCCGGCGAGCGGGCAACCGCCACCGGTCGAGGAGTGCACCAGCGATGGTGGATAACGAAAATATCGACAACACGGACAACAACGACACGGAGACGGGAGGACGGAAGCGCAAGGGGCTCTTCGGCGCACGACGCGTCGTGAGGAAGCCCTTCCAGGCCGCACAGGCCGACGCCTTCCCGACATCCGCCGAGGACGACGCACCGGAGGCCGCGCCCGGCGCCCCCGCCGAGGCACCGGAGGCGCCCGCCGCCGACGAAGCGGCGGCGCAGCCGGCCCTCGTCGCCGACGGCGCCCAGCCGACGGCGGCCGCGATCGAGCCGCCCGCGCTCCCCGACAAGCACGGCGAGCCGGAGGCCCCGGTCGTCGGCGCCGCCGCACCCGGCCTGCCGCCGACGACTCTGCTGTTCCAGGCGCCGGACGTGCTGCCGCTCCCGCCGCTCCCCGAGGGCGACGAGGAGCCGGCCGGCGGTGTCCGCCGCCGTTCCCGCCGGCGCGCGGGGGAGTCGCGCGACAACGCGAACGACCCGGCGAACACCGTCGTCAAGGTGCGGACGCCGCGCGAGCCCGAGCTCATCACCGAGCCGCAGAAGGTCAAGGGCTCCACGCGCCTCGAGGCCAAGAAGCAGCGCCGTCGCGACGGGCGCGACGCCGGCCGCCGCCGCCCGGTGATCACCGAGGCCGAGTTCCTCGCCCGCCGTGAGTCGGTCGACCGGCAGATGGTGGTCCGCTCGAAGGGCGGCCGCATCCAGATCGGCGTGCTCGAGGACAAGGTGCTCGTCGAGCACTACGTGGCCCGCTCGCAGGAGGCGTCGCTCATCGGCAACGTCTACCTGGGCCGCGTCCAGAACGTGCTCCCCAGCATGGAGGCCGCGTTCGTCGACATCGGCCGTGGCCGCAACGCCGTCCTCTACTCGGGCGAGGTGGACTGGGATGCGGTCGAGACCGGCAACCAGCCGCGCCGCATCGAGCTCGCCCTGAAGCCGGGTGACCGCGTCCTCGTCCAGGTCACGAAGGACCCGGTCGGACACAAGGGCGCCCGCCTCACCAGCCAGATCTCGCTGCCGGGCCGCTACCTCGTGTACGTGCCGGGCGGATCGATGAACGGCATCAGCCGCAAGCTGCCGGACACCGAGCGCTCGCGCCTGAAGAAGATCCTCAAGGAGGTTCTGCCCGAGAACGCCGGCGTCATCGTGCGCACCGCCGCGGAGGGCGCCACCGAGGAGCAGCTGACGCTCGACGTCACCCGCCTCACCTCGCAGTGGGCCGACATCAGCACCCGGGTGGAGACCCAGCAGGCGCCCGCGCTGCTGCACAGCGAGCCGGACCTCCTGATCAAGATCATCCGCGACGTCTTCAACGAGGACTTCCAGAAGCTCGTCATCGCCGGCGACGACGCGCGCCAGACGATCGAGAACTACCTGCGCCAGGTCGCCCCCGACCTGCTCGACCGGGTCGAGCCGTACACGGGGGAGCGCGACGCGTTCGACGAGTACCGCATCACCGAGCAGATCGAGAAGGCGCTCGAGCGCAAGGTGTGGCTCCCGTCCGGCGGCTCGCTGGTCATCGACCGCACAGAGGCCATGACCGTGGTCGACGTCAACACCGGCAAGTTCGTCGGCTCCGGCGGCAACCTCGAGGAGACGGTCACCAAGAACAACCTGGAGGCGGCGGAGGAGATCGTCCGCCAGCTCCGGCTGCGCGACATCGGCGGCATCATCGTCGTCGACTTCATCGACATGGTCCTGGAGTCGAACCGCGACCTCGTGCTCCGCCGCCTGGTGGAGTGCCTGAGCCGCGACCGGACGAAGCACCAGGTCGCCGAGGTCACCTCGCTCGGTCTCGTGCAGATGACGCGCAAGAAGCTCGGCCTCGGACTGCTGGAGACCTTCAGCGAGGCGTGCGAGGTCTGCGCCGGCCGCGGCGTGATCGTCCACCACGACCCGGTCGTGAAGCACCGTCAGCCGCAGCAGCAGCAGCAGCCGAACGAGCGTCGCCGCGGTCGCGGTGCCAACGCGGGCGGCGGTAACGGCGGATCCAACAGCGGAACCACCGGCAACGGCTCGAACGCCGCTGCCGGCCACAACGGAACGCACGCCATCACGGACGACGCGAAGAACGCGCTCGCCAAGATCGCGGCGTCGACCATCCACCACGACGAGGCCACGGCCGCCGAGGGTGCTGCGTCGGCGGAGGCCGAGGAGATCAGCGTGACCGAGGTCGTCCTGACCGAGGTCACCGCTACGAAGAAGCGCCGCCGGAAGGGCAAGGGCGGAGCCGACCGGCAGCAGCCAGAGGCCGCCCCGGCCGACGAGGCGCTGAACGGATCGGGTTCAGGCGACAGCGCCGGCACCGAGCAGCCAGAGGGGGACGAGCAGCCCGAGGGGGACGCGCAGCAGGCTGAGGCGTCCGAGCCGGCCGCCGAGCCGATCCTCCCGCTCCTCGACCTGCCGGAGCCGGCGGAGGTGCGCCCGCCCGCGGTGCGCCCGTCGCCGGAAGAGGCGGAGCTGCTGCTCGGCTCCGTCCTCGAGGCGCTTCCGCAGCCGAAGGAGCCCGGTCAGGGCCGCAACCGCAGCCGCCGTGCGAGCACGACGGTCATCGCCGGGGGCGAGCTCGCGCCGAAGGGCGAGTAGCCCGGAGCACCGGACGCGGAGCAGCGACCGGCACGCCGTCAGTGCCGACGGCGGACCCGGTCGCGCGCCCGCACGCGCAGCCCGCTCGCGATGAGCCGCGACACCAGCTCCTTGCCGGAGACGGGATGCGCCCCCGCGGCCACGAGCTCGTCGTAGCGGCGGTCCGGCACGTCGTAGTGGTCGACGTCGAAGGCCCGGCGCTGGATGTCGTTCGCCGCGGCGAAGGCGTGCAGCTCGTCGAGCGATGCGTCGCTGACCAGATGCGACCACAACATGCCGTGGGCCGGCCATGCGGGGGGATCGATCAGGACCGTCATAGAATGATTCTAGGAACCGGTTCCGCAGTCGGAGCCGGACGGTCCCGGGGCCCGGAACGGTGTCGCCACCGTGATGACGGCCGCTGAATTGACGGTCTGTCGGGCGTCGGGTAAAGTTGACCGTTGGTGTGTGCCGGGTGTGACCCGCGCAGCCATCATGGTTTTCTGAGAGCAGCCGGGAGCATGTCGCTACCGGCGGGACTCGCCAGTGACTTCCAAACAGTTGAAGAAGCAGGACCAGGTCCGCGGCAGCGCCGGGAACTGTTCCCCGACGAAAAGGTACTGACAAGTGGTTTACGCAGTTGTGCGCGCCGGTGGCCGGCAGGAGAAGGTCGAGGTCGGCACCATCGTGACGATGGACCGTATCAAGGCCGACAAGGACGGCAAGGTCGTGCTCGCGCCGGTGCTGCTGGTCGACGGTGACAAGATCACCTCCGACGCCAAGTCGCTCGCGAAGGTCACCGTGACCGCCGAGGTCCTCGGCGACCTCCGCGGCCCGAAGATCGTCATCCAGAAGTTCAAGAACAAGACCGGCTACAAGAAGCGTCAGGGCCACCGCCAGGAGCTCACGCGCGTCAAGATCACCGGCATCAAGTAGCCGACGGCTCTCGAGGAGAAGACACCATGGCACACAAAAAGGGAGCGAGCTCCACTCGCAACGGCCGCGACTCCAACGCGCAGCGCCTCGGCGTGAAGCGCTTCGGCGGCCAGACCGTCAACGCGGGCGAGATCCTGGTCCGCCAGCGCGGCACCCACTTCCACCCCGGCGTGAACGTCGGCCGTGGCGGTGACGACACGCTGTTCGCCCTCGCCGCCGGCGCGGTCGAGTTCGGCACCAAGGGCGGCCGCAAGGTCGTCAACATCGTGGCGGCCGAGGCCTGAGCCTCGACCACGAGCACCACTCTTCCGGATGGGCGGGCTTCGGCCCGCCCATCCGCCGTTTCAGCACCACAAGCAGTAGGAGAGCACCATGGCGACGTTCGTTGATCGCGTGACGTTGCACTTGCGCGCCGGCAACGGCGGCAACGGGTGCGTCTCGGTCCGGCGCGAGAAGTTCAAGCCGCTGGCCGGTCCCGACGGCGGGAACGGCGGCAACGGCGGCGACATCGTCCTCGTCGCCGACCCGCAGGTGACCACCCTGCTCGGCTACCACCGCCACCCGCACCGCTCGAGCGACAACGGCGGCTTCGGCATGGGCGACCACCGCAGCGGCCACACCGGGGAGGACCTCGAGCTGCCCGTCCCCGTCGGCACCGTCGTCAAGGGCGCGGACGGCGAAGAGCTCGCCGACCTGACCGAGCCGGGGATGCGCTTCGTCGCGGCCCCCGGCGGCGTCGGCGGTCTCGGCAACGCCGCGCTGGCGAACCCGAAGCGCAAGGCGCCGGGTTTCGCCCTGCTGGGAACTCCCGGGTGGGAGGGCGACATCCAGCTCGAGCTGAAGACGGTCGCCGACATCGCGCTCGTCGGCTACCCGTCCGCGGGCAAGTCGAGCCTGATCGCCGCGATGTCCGCCGCGAAGCCCAAGATCGCGGACTACCCGTTCACCACGCTCCACCCGAACCTCGGCGTCGTGCAGGCGGGCGACGTCCGCTACACCGTCGCCGACGTGCCCGGCCTGATCGAGGGGGCGAGCGAGGGACGCGGTCTCGGCCTGGAGTTCCTCCGCCACGTCGAGCGCTGCTCCGCCCTCCTGCACGTGCTCGACTGCGCGACGCTGGAGCCCGGGCGCGACCCGCTGAGCGACCTCGACGTCATCCTCGGCGAGCTCGCCGCCTATCCGGTCCCCGAGGGCCAGACCCCGCTCCTGGAGCGCCCGCAGCTCATCGCCCTGAACAAGATCGACGTGCCGGACGCCCGCGAGCTCGCGGACTTCGTCCGCCCGGAGCTCGAACAGCGCGGCTACCGCGTCTTCGAGATCTCGACGGTCAGCCACGAAGGGCTCCGTCCGCTGTCGTTCGCGCTGGCCGAGATCGTCGAGCAGGCGCGTGCGGAGCAGGCCGCGCTGGAGCAGGCGCGTCCCCGCATCGTCATCCGCCCGAAGGCGGTCGACGACTCCGGATTCGTCGTCAAGGTCGAGGGCGGCACCGACGGACCGGTGTACCGCATCCTCGGCGCGAAGCCGGAGCGCTGGGTCGCGCAGACCGACTTCGCCAACGACGAGGCCGTCGGCTTCCTGGCGGACCGCCTCGCGAAGCTCGGCGTCGAGGACCAGCTGGTCCGCGCGGGCGCCGTGGCCGGATCCACCGTCGTCATCGGCCGCGACAACGGCGTGGTCTTCGACTGGGAGCCCACGCTCACGTCGACAGCCGAGCTGATCACGTCGCCGCGCGGAAGCGATGTCCGTCTCGACACGAACGCGCGCCCGACCCGTGCGCAGCGCCGCGAGGACTACTTCGAGCGGATGGACGCCAAGGCCGAGGCCCGCGAGGAGCTCCTGCGCGAGCGCGAGGCCGGCCTCTGGCAGGACGACAGCTACGACGACAACGTGGTGCACAGCGCGGCCGACCGCAGCCGTGGAGACGAGGAGACCGCAGAGGAATGACCATCGACGACCGCAGCCAGATCCCCTCCGCCCGACGGATCGTCGTCAAGGTGGGCTCTTCGTCCATCAGCGGCGAGAACGCGGGTCAGATCGTGCCGCTGGTCGACGCCCTCGCCGAGGCCCACGGCCGCGGCACGCAGGTGATCCTGGTCTCGTCCGGCGCCATCGCGACGGGCACCCCGTTCCTCTCGCTCTCCGAGCGCCCCACCGACCTCGCGACGCAGCAGGCGGCCGCCGCTGTCGGGCAGACGGTGCTCATCTACCGCTACCAGGACAGCTTCGACCGCTACGAGATCGTCGCCGGCCAGGTGCTCCTCACGGCGGGCGACATGGAGAACCCGACGCACCGCAGCAATGCGAAGCGCGCGATGGAGCGGCTGCTCGACCTGCGCATCCTGCCGATCGTGAACGAGAACGACACCGTCGCCACGCACGAGATCCGGTTCGGCGACAACGACCGCCTGGCCGCCCTGGTCGCCCTGCTCGTGGATGCGGACCTCCTGGTGCTGCTGTCCGACGTGGATGCGCTCTACACCCGTCCGCCGCACGAGCCGGGCGCCGAGCGCATCGAGGTCGTCGGCTGGGACGACGAGCTGGAGGGCGTGGAGATCGGGTCGACCGGCCTCTCCGGCGTCGGCAGCGGGGGAGCGGTCACCAAGGTCTCCGCCGCCCGGCAGGCCGCAGAACGCGGCACCGCCGTGGTGCTCACCGCCACCTCGCTGGTGTCGCAGGCGCTGCGCGGGGAGCGGGTCGGCACGTGGTTCGCCCCGGCGCCCGACGCGTCGGCCGCTTCCGTCCCCGGCTCCGGGCTCTCCACCGGTTCCACGGCGGCCGTCACCTCCGACGCCGCGGCGTCCTAGAATCGACGCATGTCCTCGCTGACCGGTGCGCTGCCCACGGCCGCGCTCTCCCTGCACGAACGTCTCGCCGCCGCCAAGACGGCGTCGCGCGACCTGGCGATCGCCGACACGGACCGCAAGAACCGCGCGCTGCGCGCCATCGCCGACGGCGTGCTGGCGGCCTCAGATGACATCCTCTCCGCCAACGAGCTCGACCTGGCGAACGGCCGCGAGGACGGCCTCACCACCGGTCTTCTCGACCGGCTGACCCTCACCCCGGCGCGACTGCAGGGCCTGGCGGATGCGGTCCTCCAGATCGTCGGCCTGACGGACCCGGTCGGCGAGGCCGTCCGCGGCAGCTCGCTGCCCAACGGTGTCAAGATCACGCAGGTGCGCGTGCCGTTCGGCGTCGTCGGCGCGATCTACGAGGCGCGCCCGAACGTCACCATCGACATCGCCGCACTCGCGATCAAGAGCGGCAACGCCGCGGTGCTGCGCGGTGGCAGCGCTGCCATCGAGACCAACCGCGTGCTCGTCCGGGTGATCCAGCAGGCGCTGGCGAGCGCCGGACTCCCGGCCGACGCCGTCCAGACGATCGACGACTTCGGCCGAGAGGGCGCCGCCGAGCTGATGACGGCGCGCGGCTTCGTCGACGTGCTCATCCCGCGGGGGAGCGCCGACCTCATCCAGGCCGTCGTGACGCAGTCGACGGTCCCCGTGATCGAGACCGGAGCCGGGGTCGTCCACGTGCTGCTCGACGAGTCGGCCCGTGAGGACTGGGCCGTCGACATCGTCCGCAACGCCAAGGTGCAGCGGCCGAGCGTGTGCAATGCGGTCGAGACGCTGCTCGTGCACCGCGCGGCCGCCGAACGGCTGCTGCCTCCCGTGCTCTCCGCGCTCCGCGCCGAGGGTGTCACGATCCACGCCGACGAGCGCGCCCTGCCGTTCGCTCCGGACGCGGTGCCGGTGACGGACGAGGACTACGCCACCGAGCACATGAGCCTCGACATCTCGGTGAAGGTGGTCGACGACCTCGACGAGGCGATGGAGCACATCCGCCGCTACTCCACCCAGCACACGGAGTCGATCATCACGAACGACCTGCAGAACGCCGAGCGGTTCCTCGCCGAGGTCGACTCCGCGGTCGTGATGGTCAACGCATCGACGCGCTTCACCGACGGCGGCGAGTTCGGGTTCGGCGCAGAGGTCGGCATCTCGACGCAGAAGCTGCACGCGCGCGGGCCGATGGGTCTCCCCGAGCTGACCAGCACCAAGTGGATCGTCCGCGGGTCCGGCCAGGTCCGGGCGTGACCGACCGCTAGACTTGACGACGGGCCGACGGCCCCGAGAAAGGATCACGCACGATGACATTCCTGACGACCGTCCTCGCCGAGGCGGAGACCCACGTCGAACTGCCGATGCCCACCTGGGCGTTCGGCGCGATCGCCATCGTCATCTTCATCGCACTCGTCTTCGTCGTGTGGAGCTTCCGGGATGTCGCCAACCGGCACAGCCACCGCTCCGCTCCCGACGCCGCCGCCCACGCGGGCGCTCCGGGCGCCACGCACCACGGCACCGGCCACCCGACGCAGGGGCACTGAGCCGACCCGGGCATGGAGCTGAAGGAGACGGGCCGGCCGCGGATCGGTGTGATGGGCGGCACGTTCGACCCCATCCACCACGGCCACCTGGTCGCCGCCAGCGAAGTCGCCCAGTCGTTCGACCTCGATGAGGTCATCTTCGTCCCGACCGGCCAGCCCTGGCAGAAGGGCGCGGTCACCCCGCCGGAGCACCGCTACCTGATGACGGTGATCGCGACCGCATCCAACCCGCGGTTCACCGTCAGCCGCGTCGACATCGACCGGGTCGGCCCCACCTACACCATCGACACGCTGCGCGATCTGCACCGCGAGCGGCCGGACGCCGAGCTGTTCTTCATCACCGGTGCCGACGCCATCGCGCAGATCCTCAGCTGGCGCGACGTCGCGGAGCTCTGGGAGCTCGCGCACTTCGTCGCTGTGAGTCGCCCGGGACATGACTTGAGTATTTCTGGATTGCCGGAGCAAGACGTAAGCTTGTTGGAAGTTCCGGCCCTGGCGATCTCGTCGACCGATTGCCGGAGCCGGGTGAGCAGGGGATTCCCGGTGTGGTACCTGGTGCCGGACGGGGTTGTTCAATACATCTCCAAACACCATCTGTATCGGAGCGTGGCATGACATCGTGGCCTGAACAGCCGCCGACGGGCCAGCCGCAGACGCGGCGACAGGCGAGGGAGTTCGAGCGCTCCGCTTCCCGACGTGCCGGAACGGCCGAGCCCACTCCCGGCGGCCAGATCCCCGAGATGACCACGACGGCGCCTGCGCGCCCGTCCGACGACGCGGCACAGCGTGCTGACGGCCAGAAGCCGGACAACCAGAAGCCGGTCGACCAGAATCCGGTCGATCAGAAGCCCGAAGTCGCGCAGTCCGACGCTCGCGCGTCCCAGCCGGAAACCCCGGCCATCCCGGCCAGCGCGTTCGCCGAGCCCGGGGTGTCGTCGCCGTCGCGCGACGCGTTCGACCTCTTCCGTCAGGGCCCGGACACCACGCAGCCCGAGCCCGTGACCCAGCCGATGGCCATCCTCCAGCCGACGCCGCCGCCCGCATCCGCTGCGGCGCCGAGCGCGCCCGCCGGCACGCCGACCGCCGGTTCGGAGCGCACGCTGACGCGGCGTGAGCTCCGTGCGATGCTCCAGGCTCAGGAGGCGAACGCACAGGCCAACCACGCCCCCGTCCCGGGCGAGCAGGTGTTCCCGGTGTCGTTCACGTCCGGCCCCGAGGAGTCGGGCGCGACGAAGCCGGGCACGGCGGACTCCTTCGCTGAGCGTCCCGCTCCGGCAGCCGCCGATCCGCTCTCCGCCGACCTCGCGACGCCCGCGCCGACCAGCGAGAAGTCGGCCTGGCCGCTCGCTCCGCTCACGCCGTCGTCGGCGCCGGGCGCCTCGCGCTCCGGGCAGTCCGAGACCACGGTCACGCAGAGCTCGACGTCGCCGTTCGCCGCCTTCGGGTCGACCACCGCGTCGAAGGCGGAGACCGCCGTGCCGGAAGCTCCCGTGACGCCCGCTGCGGCGAACTCGTCCGCCGCACCGGTGAAGGACGCCGAGGCCTCGGACACGGCTGCCCAGGAGCGTCGGCCGTTCACACCGCCGACCGGGCACTGGTCGACGGCCGCCGAGCTCGACGACCAGAACCAGCCGATCATCTCGCGGAACGTCGCGCAGTCGACTGCCGCGACGACGACCAACGCGCTCATCCTGCCCGTCATCCCGCAGCCCGACACCCGGGCTCCGCTGACGAGCACGGGCGAGATCCTCGTCACCGGCTCGATCGACTTGCCTCGCGGGATGGGAGCCACCGGCGCCCACCCGGACCGCATCGACTCCGCCGATCTCGACCGTCTGCTCGACGGCGAGGAGAACGAGTTCAACACGTCGGAGGTGCAGCCGGTCCGCGCGTCGCGCGCGATCAGCACGCACACCTCCACCCGGGGCGTCATCGCCCCGCCCAAGAAGCGCGGCAACCTGCTGCCCGTGATCCTCATGGTGACGGCGGGCGTCCTGGCGGTCAGCGTGACCGCCCTGCTCGTGGCCGCGTATGTGCTGAAGGTGTTCTGATCATCCGCACCTGCACCGCTCTTCTCGCACCGACCGCGTATCCACGACCGGAGGACCTTCCGTGACCGCATCCCAGCACGCCCGGGAGATCCTGCAGGTGGCAGCCGCCGCCGCCGACTCCAAGGGCGGACAGGACCTCGTCGCCCTCGACGTCTCGGGCCCGCTGCCGCTGACCGACGCGTTCCTGCTGGTCAGCGGACGGGTCGAGCGCAACGTCATCGCCATCGCCTCCGAAGTGGAGGACCGCCTCAACGACGCGGGCGTGAAGACCCTGCGCCGTGAGGGCAAGGGTGAGGGGCGGTGGGTGCTCCTCGATTTCGGTGATCTCGTCGTGCACGTCTTCCACGAGGAGGACCGCATGTACTACGCGCTCGAGCGCCTCTGGAAGGACTGCCCGACGCTGCCGATCGAGCTGCCGGTCCACGAGACCGCGGAGTAGTCCTCCTGCCGGGAGCGGACTCCCAGCTTTCTGTCGGATCCACCTGAGAGCTCTTTCATGGAGGCTCGCTTGGATGGACGCATGAAGTGTCCCACCGACAACGCGACCCTGGTCATGAGCGAACGCAACGGCATCGAGATCGACTACTGCCCGGAGTGCCGCGGCGTCTGGCTCGACCGTGGTGAGCTCGACAAGATCATCGACCGCGCCGGGACCTCCGCTGCGGCCGCGCCCGGTCCCGCGGCCGCCGCGCACCCGCATGCCGCCCCGCAGGCGTACGCGCCGCCGCAGCCGTATGCGGAGCCGCAGTACCGTGAGCCGCGCTACGGCGACGCGGGTTACGGCCAGCGCCCGTACCGGAAGAAGAAGGAGAACTGGCTCAGCGAGCTGTTCGACTGAGGCGAGCCGCGCTCAGTTTTTTCTGGCGGGCGCGATGTAGTAGTCTGAATGAGTTGTTCCGGGAGGTCCGAAAGGCCCGAACGGAGCGCACTCTGGGTCTGTGGCGCAGCTGGTAGCGCACCTGCATGGCATGCAGGGGGTCAGGGGTTCGAGTCCCCTCAGATCCACCAGAACGTCATCGCGACGTGACAGAAGGCCGGCCCGAAAGGACCGGCCTTCTGTGTTTACGAGGCGGCTGATGCTGGGCAGCGCGGCGGCACGCTACAGTCGCCGTCATGGAGACACGGATCGCCGGCCCGGCCGACGCGGACGCCATCACGACGACGGTCGCCCTGGCCTTCCGGGACGACCCGGTGTGGGGTCCGGCGCTGGAGGCGCCCGACGGCGGGACCGCGCACCTGGAGCGGTTCTGGCGGTACTTCGTGGAGGGTGCGATCGGTCAGGGAGCCGTGTCGATGCAGGACGGCCCGTCCGGCGAGGCGGCGACGGTCGCCGTGTGGCTCCCGCCCGGAGTGGACGAGCTGACCGACGAGCAGGAGGCGGAGGTGGATGGGCTCCTGGCGAGCACCCTCGCCCCTGAGCGGTTCGACGCCTACCAGCGGTTGTGGCAGCGGTTCGACGAGGCGCATCCGCACGGTGAGGCGCACATGTACCTGAGCCTGCTGGCGACGCATCCGGCCCATCGCGGACAGGGGATCGGTCAACGCCTGCTCGCCGAGAACCTGGCGCGGTTCGACACTGAGGGCCTTCCGGCGTATCTCGAGTCGACGAACCCCGCCAACGATCATCGGTACCGGCGTGCGGGGTTCCGGCCGGTCGGCGGGTTCGTGTCAGTCATCGACGGAGCAGCCGTGACCACGATGTGGCGCGATGCGGGAGGCGGCGCCGACGCGGGCGTCGGCGCCGAGCGCTGAGACTCAGCGCAGGCGGCGCTCCTCCTCCTGCTCGAGGCGCTCCTTCTCGGCGTCCTTGGCCTCCTGCTCCTTCTGGATCTCTTCTTCGTGCGGCGTCTTGTTCGTCATGAGGCGAGCGTAGCCGCACCGGGAGGGTGCGCGGAACGGTCGGTGGTCGTTGTGCGGGCGAGCGCGGCTGGGCTATTCTCCCGGTCGGACGGGAGTCGTCGATGGTAGCGGAGATCCCAGGCGCACCGCACCCGGTCACCTTCGCCGGCGGGGTGCTCGACCGCTACCGACATGTCTGCGCGTTCGTGAACGGCCGGGCGGAGGCCGATGCCGTGCTCGACCCGTTCGTCCGGGACGGGGTGGATGCGGGGGACCGCCTGCTGTACCTGGTCGACTCCGCGGCTCCGGGTGCGCCGCTGCGCCGTCTCCGGCGCTTGGGCTTCGACACCGGCGCACTGCTCGAACAGCGGCGCTGCGAGGTGCGGACGTGGGCCGAGACGTACCTGCGCACCGGCGATTTCGACCAGACGGACATGCTGGAGCAGCTGGATGCCATGCTCGGGACCTCGCCGGCCCCGCGCATCCGGCTGCTCGCCGACATGGGCTGGGCCGCCCGGCAGGACGGCGTCGCCGCCACCCTGATCGAGTTCGAGGCGCGCGCCAACTTCCTGCACGCGCGCCACCAGCACGTGGTCATCTGCGCCTACGACACGTCGCTCTTCGACGGGGCGTTCATCGTCGACATCCTGCGCACGCATCCGATGGTGGTGATCGGCGGGATGCTGCAGGAGAACCCGTTCTTCGTCCCGCCTGACGACTTCCTGCAGGAGCAGGCGGCGCATGGCTGACGCACCCGGGTCCACGACGGTCGGCGCCGACGATCGGAGATGGATGCGCGATCTCGGGGCGATGCTCGCCCTGCCTTCGCTGTGGGTGGATCATGCGCCGTCCGAGATCGCCGACGGGCTGCTGAGCGTGCTGGTCGGTGTGCTGCGGCTGGAGGCGGCGTTCGCGCAGTTCGAGGTCCCCGGCGGCGGCGACCGGCTCGAGGCCTGGCGGCCGACCGGCCGACCAGCGCCGGACTCCCTGGTGGACGTCCTGCGGTCCGGCCGTGCGTTCCCGGAGAGCGGCGGGCCGGAGGCGGGCCCCACCGGCTTCGCCACGGCGGCCGTGCGGACCGCCGAGGTCGGCGCGACCGCGACCGGCAGGATCACCCGCGTCGCCGGGGTGACCCTCGCGCTGCCCTGGGAGTCGGCGCGTGTGCTGGTCGCCGCGGACCGATCCGACTTCCCGACGGAACGCGAGACGCACCTGCTGCGGGTCGCCGTCGGGCAGGCGGCGATCGCCCTGCACACGTCGCGGCGCCTGTCGGCCGAGCAGAGCGCCCGCCGGGCGGCCGAGCGGGCGCTCGACAGGCAGACGCGCTCGCTCCACGCACTGCTCGACGAGCTCGCACCGGCGCTCACGAACGCGACGCGGCGGGTCCGCCAGGCCGCGAAGGATGCGGCAGAGCGGGATGGGGCCGAGCGGGATGCGGACGCGCGTCCGCTGGTGGCGATGCGCGAGGGAGGCTCCGCGATCCTGCGCGGGTCTCCGCTCGATCCCGCCCCGCCGGTCGGCGGCGCGGACGACGCACCGCTCGACACGACGCTGACGCGTAGGGAGCTCGAGGTGCTCGGCCTCCTGGCGCAGGGCCTCAGCAACAAGGAGATCGCGGGAGTGATGTGGCTGAGCGACCGCACGGTCGAACGCCACATCACGAGCCTCTACCGCAAGATCGGCGTCGTCCGGCGGAGTGAGGCGACGGCCTTCGCGCTCCGCCACGGGGTGGTCTGACGGATCAGCCGAAGGTGAAGCAGTAGGCCTCGAGCCCGGCGCGGTCGAACTCCAGCCGGAGCACCGCATCCTGCACGCGTCCGGTCTGCCGGATCAGCTGGAAGGTGTCCTGGCGGTCGACGACGCCGCGCCCGTCCGCATCCACATCGGTCCCGTGCGCGTCGCCGGGCGGCCGGCCGTCGAGCAGCACGCGGAACGGGATGCTGCTGCCGGAGGGCGTCGGTCCCATCACGAGGTTGGCGTCGCGCGCGTGGAAGGCGAACGAGACGCTTCCACCCGCCCGATCGAGCACGGCCGCGTGCCGCGCGTGCGTCCAGCGACCGGTCAGATCCCAGCCGTTGAGCGGAAGCGCGCGGGAGCCCGCGTAGTCCTCGCTGCGGTCGTAAAGGTCGGCCGACTCCGAGACGAAGCCGCTGCTCTGGCCATAGCCGAGGTACGTCTCGGGGGAGCGGAGGTCGCGCCAGTCGGCCGCCACCTCCAGGCCGTGCGGCTCCACCATCACCAGGTTCAGGTCGAGGTCGGGCGCTCCTGCGGCGATCAGGAGGCGCTGGATCATCATCTCCGTTCGCTCGTACTCGCCCTCCCCGAAATGGTGGAACCGCAGCCTCCCCTCGGCGTCGGCCAGGTAGACGGCGGGCCAGTAGTGGTTGGCGAAGTCGTCCCAGACGCCGTACTCGTCGTCCACCGCCACCGGGTACGCGACGCCGAGGGCGGCCGTGCGCGCGATCACGTTGGCGCGGTCGTGCTCGAAGCCGAACTCGGGGGTGTGCACGCCGACCACCGTCAGCCCGGCGGAGGCGTACTTCTCGTGCCAGGCCCGCAGGTAGGGGAGGGTGCGGAGCCAGTTCACGCAGGTGTACGTCCAGAAGCTCACCAGCACGACCCGCCCGCGCAGCGCCTCGGGTGTGAGCGGCTCGGCGTTCAGCCACCCGGTCGCGCGGGCGAAGGAGGGGAGCCGGCCCTCGTCGGGCAGGGGCTCCTCGTCGCCCGCGAGGCGGTGCGCGATGGTGCGGAACAGGCCGCGGTCCCGGTCCCCGTCAGCCGACATGACCACTCGCCGTTCCCGCCTCGGATGCCCCGGCCGCCGGGACGTCGGCCATCCGCGCCACGTCGATCACGGCGTCGGCGAAAGCGCGCGGCGCCTCCCGCGCCAGGTTGTGCCCGACGCCACCCGTGATCGTGCGGTGCTCGTACGGCCCGGTGAAGCGGTCGCGGTAGGCGGCGGGATCGAGGTGGAAGGCGCCATTCGCGTCGCCCTCCAGGGTGATCGCGGGCACGGCGATCACCGGGCGGGCGGCGATGCGGGACTCCACCTCGTCGAAGCGCGGGACGCCATCGGCCAGTGCGAGCCGCCACCGGTAGTTGTGGATGACGATGTCGACGTGATCCGGGTTGGCGAACGCGGGTCTGCTGCGCTCGAAGGTCGCCTCGGCGAAGTCCCAGCGCGGCGACGCCGTCCGCCAGATCAGCCGCGCGAACTCGTCGCGATAGCGCTCGTAGCCGCGCCGGCCCCGCTCGGTGGCGAAGTAGAACTGGTACCACCAGGTCAGCTCGTCCACAGGAGGGAGCGGGTTCGCGTTCGCCGCCTGACCGGCGACGAGATAGCCGCTCGCCGTCACCTGGCCGGTCACGCGCTGCGGCCAGAGTGCCGCGAGGATGTTGGTCGTCCGCGCGCCCCAATCGCAGCCTCCCACCAGCGCCCGCTCGATGCCCAGCGCATCCAGCAGGGCGATCGCGTCGGCGGCGAGGGCGGCGGGCTGGCCGCTCCGCACGGCGCCGGGATCGCGGAACGTCGTCGTGCCGTACCCGCGGAGGAACGGCACGACGACGCGGAACCCCGCGCCGGCGAGCACGGGGACGACCTCCTCGAAGCTGTGGATGTCGTACGGCCAGCCATGGAGCAGCAGCACCGCCGGGCCGTCCGCCGGTCCGGTGTCGACGTATCCGACGTTCAGCTCGCCGGCATCCACCTGGCGGATATCGCCCATTCCGTGCATCGTCCCGCTCCCGTCGTCTCGTGCGCCTGGTCCGATCCTGCTCCTTCCGCGGCTCAGCGCAGAGACCGGAACGTGGCGCGGACCTCCTGCGAGAACAGCTCCGGCTGCTCCCATGCGGCGAAATGCCCGCCGCGGTCGAGCCGGTTGAAGTGGATCAGGTTCGGGTAGGCGGCCGTCGCCCAGCTGCGCGGCGCCGCATAGATCTCGTCCGGGAACACGCTGACGCCGGTCGGGAGGGTGACGCCCTTCGGTGCGAAGAACGCCAGCTTGCTCTCCCAGTAGAGCCGGGCGGAGGAGACCGCGGTGTTGGTGAGCCAGTACAGCGTGACGTTGTCGAGGATGTCGTCGCGCGTCAGCCCCTCCGTGCCGCCCGCGAACACCCGGGCGATCAGGTCGTAGCTGCGGGCGTCGTGGTCGAGCATCCACGCGGCGAGCCCGACGGGGGAGTCGGCGATCCCGTACAGGGTCTGCGGCCGGTTGCCCATCTCCTGGGCGTAGGCGAGGCCGTGCGCGTAGAAGAAGGCGAGCTGGTCCCAAGCGCCGCGCTCCTCCGCATCGAGGTCCGCCGGCGGCGGCTCGTGGGCGTCGAGCGCCTCCTGAATGGCGGGCGGGATGGTCGCGGGCATGTTCGTGTGGATCCCGACGAGTCCGGGAGGGGCGAGCAGAGCCAGCTGCTCCGTCACGGCGTTGCCCCAGTCGCCGCCCTGGGCGACGTAGCGGTCGTAACCGAGCCGGCGCATCAGCTCCGCCCAGGCCCGGGCGATGCGGATGGGGTCCCAGCCCGTCGTCTCCGGCTTGCCGGAGAACCCGTGGCCGGGAAGCGACGGGATGACCAGGTGGAAGGCGTCGGCGGCGTCCGCTCCGTGTGCGGTCGGATCGGTGAGCGGTCCGACGATCTTCAGCTGCTCGATGACGGAGCCCGGCCAACCGTGCGTGACGATCATCGGAAGCGCGTCATCGTGCCGCGAGCGGATGTGCAGGAAGTGGATGTCGAGGCCGTCGATCTCGGTGACGAACTGGGGGATGTCGGCGAGCCGCGACTCGACGGCCCGCCAGTCGTGCTGGTCGGCCCAGTAGTCGGCCAGGGCGCGGACGACCTCCAGCTGCACGCCCTGCGAGCTGTCGTCGACGGTCTCGCGCTCCGGCCAGCGGGTGGCTCGGATCCGCCTGCGGAGGTCGTCGAGCTCGTCGTCGGTGGCCGTGTAGTGGAAGGGCCGGATGTCCGCGCTCGCGCTCCCGGCGTCGCTGCGGTGTTCTGCGATGGTCATGGTGGCTCCTCGGAGGGGTTCTCGGCGGTCGAGCGGCCGTCGCGAGACGATGGTGACGCCGGGGGATCACGCCCGGCATCGGGGAGAACACCCAACGCGACGCGGATGCGCCGCCGAGTGGCGGGAACCCCTCATCGGACGCGGGATGTGAACGTCCTCATCCCGCGTGCGCGCCTCGCAGCGGCCGGAAAGGCGGGGTCGCTAGGATTTCAGCAACGTTCACCGAGACCGAGGGATGCCGATGACCGATCTGCCGCGACGGCATCAGCGCGCCCGGGGGCCGGAGGGCGTCCGCCACGGTCGGCTGCCGCGACGGCGAGCGGGGATCGCCGTCCTCAAGGTCCTCGCGGGTGCGCTGGTGGTCGCCGTCGTCAGCATCGGCTCCGTCGCGGCATACGCGGTGTGGGATGTGACGCGCTCGATCAAGACCGGCGTCCACCTCCAGGCGCTCCCCGGGCAGACGCCGATCCCGCAGGACATCCCGAACGTCGGGGCGCTTCCCGGCGGCGTCAACCTGCTGCTCGCGGGCACCGACAGCCGGAGCGATCTGGGCGGGATCTACAACAGCGCGGACGAGCAGGATGCCAGCAGCGGCGCCGGCAACAACGACGTCACGATGCTGTTGCACATCGCGCAGGACCACAAGAGCATGATGGTCGTCAGCTTCCCGCGCGACCTCATGGTGCGCATCCCGGACTGCCCCGGCCCGAACGGCGGGACGATCGACGGCAGCTCGTACGCCCAGTTCAACACGGCGCTGTCCCGCGGCGGCCTGAACTGCGTGGTGGCGACGGTCTCGAAGATGACCGGGCTGAGCATCCCGTTCGCCGCGGTCATCAACTTCAACGGGGTCAGTGCGATGTCCGACGCCGTCGGCGGCGTGACGGTGTGCCTGGCGTCGCCCGTCACGGACAAGTACACGAACCCGCCCCTCGACCTGCCGGCCGGTCAGAACACGATCGTCGGGGATGTGGCGCTCTCCTTCCTCCGCAGCCGTCACGGCGTCGGCGACGGCAGCGACCTCGGCCGCATTTCCAACCAGCAGGTCTTCCTGTCGGCCCTGGCCCGCAAGGTCGTCGACGGCGGAGTGCTTTCGAACCCCGTGCAGCTGTATGCGCTGGCCAAGGCGGCGGTGAGCAACATCACGCCGTCCGACACGCTCACGAACCCGACGACCCTTGTGCAGATCGCGCTGGCGCTGAAGGACACAGGACTGCAGAACATGGTGTTCGTGCAGTACCCGGCCGTGACCGACCCGGACAACCCCAACCGTGTGGTGCCGCAGGTGTCGGCGGCGAACGCGCTCAACCAGGCCCTGGTGAACGACCAGCCGGTGAAGCTGACCGGCTCGACGGGACGCGCCGCCGAGGACCCGACCGCGACGGCGTCGCCGGCGCCGGACGCGGGAGGGCAGCCGTCCCCGGCCACGCCGGGAACCCCCGCGGCTCCGGCGACGCCGGGAGCGACGGATCCTGCTGCGGGCGCAGCGGTCGAGCTGCCGTCCACCATCACCGGTCAGACCGCCGCCCAGCAGACCTGCACCAAGGGCAACGACTAGCCGCGCCTTTTGACGCGAACGGAGGATGTGCGCCCCTCCGTCCGCCGCGCGCGGGCGTCCGCCCGCGGTTGCCACGATCCCGGCGACGCCGTTGAATGAGTCCATGACCAACGTGCGGATCGAGCGGATGTCGTCGCTCCAGCTGAGAGTGCTCGTCATCGCGATCCTCGCGAGTTTCGTCGCCTTCCTCGACGGGGCCGTCATCAACGTCGCGCTCCCGGCGATCTCGCGGGAGCTCGGCGGCGGGCTGCCGCTGCAGCAGTGGGTCGTCGACGGCTATCTGGTGACGCTCGGCTCCCTCATCCTCATCGCAGGCTCCCTCTCCGACGTCTTCGGCCGGAAGCGCGTGCTCTACGCGGGCCTGATCGGCTTCGGCGTGACGTCGCTGATGTGCGCGTTCGCGCCGACCGGCGTGTTCCTGGTGATCGCCCGCGCGCTGCAGGGCGTCGCCGGCGCACTGCTCGTGCCCAGCTCGCTCGCGATCATCATCTCCCGCTTCGAGGGGGCGGCCCAGGCGAAGGCCATCGGCCGGTGGACGGCGTGGACCGGCGTCGCGATGATCGCCGGCCCCGTGGTCGGCGGCATCTTCGTCGACACGCTGTCGTGGCGGTGGGTGTTCGTCATCAACGTCATCCCGATCGCGATCACCCTGATCCTCATGATGACGCTGAAGGGCGAGGACAAAGGGATGGGCGGCCGGGTCGACTACGCCGGCGCGATCCTCGGGTCTGTCGGCCTCGCGGGAACGGTGTTCGCGCTGATCGAGCAGGGGACGTACGGCTGGGGGAGTCCGCGGGTCTGTATCCCGCTGGTCGTCGGCATCCTCAGCCTGGTGGCGTTCTTCATCGTGGAGACGCGCGTGAAGCAGCCGATGCTCCCGCTCGGGCTGTTCAGCGTCCACAACTTCTGGGTCGGCAATGTCTCGACGTTCTTCGTCTACGGGGCGCTCTCGTTCGGCCCGCTGATCGTCACGCTGTACCTGCAGCAGGTGGCCGGGTTCTCGGCGATCGCCGCCGGATTCGTGTTCATCCCGTCCACGTTGTGCATGCTGCTGCTCTCGGGCCTGTTCGGCGGGCTCGCCGGCCGCTACGGGCCGCGGCTGTTCATGGCGATCGGTCCGATCATCGCGTCCGCCGGCTTCCTCTGGCTGCTGATGATGGGCACGGACGTCGACTACTGGACGACCCTGCTCCCCGCGGTCCTGCTGTTCGGCGTCGGCCTGTCGATCACCGTCGCACCTCTGACCAGCGCGATCCTGGGCGCCATCCACCCCGAGCAGGCGGGCATCGCATCGGCCGTCAACAACGCGGTGTCCCGCATCGCAGGGCTGCTCGCGGTCGCCGCCGCGGGCATGATCATCGGCGGCACGCTCGACACCGAGGGACTCCACCGGGCGATGATCGCAGCGGCCGCGCTGCTGCTCGTCGGCGGCGTGGTGTCGGCCATCGGCATCCGCAACAAGGCGCCGGTCGCGGACAAGATTCAGACCGTCACGGACTGACCGGACAGCGCCAGCATGGCGACGTCCACGATCGCGCACGTCATGATGAGCTGCATCAGCAGACGCGTCGGACTCCTCCGGAGCAGCAGCACGACGCCGGTGACGGACGCGGCGAGTCCGATGACCAGTCCCACGATCAGGAGCGGTCGCACCGGGAACCCCGGCCCGACGGTGATGAGCACGGTCGCGACGGCGAGGGCGGCGAAGGCGAGCAGTCCGCTGAGCCGTGCACCGAGTCGGTGCGGGAGGCCGCTGATGCCGGTGCGGGCGTCGTCCTCCAGGTCGGGCAGGACGTTGGTCACGTGCGCCGCGACCCCGAGCAGCGCGCCCGCTGCGAACACCCACCACTGCGGAAGCGCCGGCTGCTCCTGGCCCAGCGTGGCGATGGCGGGGAGCACGCCGAACGAGACGGCGAACGGGACGAACGAGGCCACCGTCGACTTGAGGCCCAGGTTGTAGGCCCAGCCGCCGGCGATGGCGACGACGTGGGCGACGAGCGCTCCAGGCCCGAGGGGGATGGTCAGCAGGACGGCAGCGGCCAGGGCGACGAAGGCCGACACCCGGACGGTCGCGATCGACACGTCCCCGCGCGCGGCCGGCTTGTCGCTGCGCTCCACCGCGCGGTCGCGGGCCGCGTCCAGCCAGTCGTTGCTCCAGCCGATCGACAGCTGGCCGCAGAGGATGGCGAGGGCGAGGAGCAGGAGGCGTCCGGGCGGATACCCCAGCCCGACGCCGAGCAGTGTTGCGATCACGGTGACGACGACGGTCGGCCCCGGATGGCTGGCGAGCAGGAGGGAGATCACCTTCTTCGCCATGCCGTCATCGTATCCCGCAGCTCACGGACTCAAACGCGGGCGCCAGAAACGACAGCGCTGCGCGGCACGGCATGGCACGGCTGATAAGAGTAGAATGTTTGCATGCAAACACAGCGGACGGACGAGCTGGCATACACGACGCCGCTCTACTCGCAGGCAGAAGCTGCCCGCATCATTCAGGCTCCGCCCACATCCTTCACCCGCTGGGCGCATGGGCAGCGATTCAAGCAACGCCAGCAAGGGCGATGGGGCGAGAGCGCGCCCCTTCTCACTGGCGTCCTTGCCGGTCGTGGTCTGACTGTCCCCTTCAATGCCCTTGCCGAGGGATACATAATCGAGGCATTCCGACGTGCCGGCCTCCCGATGGCCCGGATCCGCCCAGCGATCGAAGTACTCCGAGATGAGATTGGCATCGACAATGCCCTCTTGAGCCACCGCCTCATGACTGACGGTGCTGAGATTCTGATTCGCAACGGGGAGGGAGACCTCGTCGTGGTGCGCAACCATCAAGGGGTCTTCAAAGAGGTCGTCAGTGAGTTCCTCAAGAGTATTCAGTACGAGAACGGGTACGTCAGTCTGATCCATCTGCCGACCTTTGAGGTGGTCGATGTCGTCGTCGACCCGAATCGCAATTCGGGCCACCCGACCATCGAACGGATCGGCGTGAGGGTCGAGGATGTGTTGAGTCGAGTGCGCGCAGGCGAAGCGCTTTCCGAGGTGGGAGAAGACTACGGGCTTGAACCTCGCGAGCTCCGCTCGCTGATCATTCAGGCTGCTTGACGTGGCGGCCGGACGCTTTCTGCTCGACCGGTCGCTCGGTCAGCGGAAGCTGGTTACCCAGCTGCGAGGGTCGGGCTGGGATGTCGTGTCGTTGGCGGAACATTTCGGCGACGAGCGCTCGCAGAGAATGCTCGACCAGGAGTGGATCAGCGGGGGCGCCGAGGCCGGGTTCATCCTCCTGACAAAGGACCACATGATCGCATCTCGGCCCCTCGAGGCTATGTCGATCTACCTCAATGATGCTCGCGTGGTCGCGTTCGCACGCGGAGACCTCACTGCTGAGCAGATGGGTTCTATGTGTCTGCAGTTCGCGCCGCAGATTCACCGCCTCGCAACGGTCCATCCGCCATTTGTCTTCTCGCTTTCTATGCACGGCCTGCGCCGAAAGCGTCTGAACTGGCAACCCAATTGACGTGACCGGGATTCCTGCAAACTACTTGCGTTGATCTGCAAGCTTTTGCGTACACTGTCGTCATGTCGAAACGACTCGCCGAAGTGGCGCGCAAGGTCGGTGTCAGCGAGGCTACCGTCAGCCGCGTCCTCAACGACAAGCCCGGAGTGTCGGATGCCACCCGCCAGGCGGTGCTGACCGCTCTGGATGTGCTGGGCTACGAGCGCCCGACCAAGCTGCGGGGCGAGCGCGCCCGGCTCGTGGGCCTCGTGCTTCCCGAACTGCAGAACCCGATCTTCCCCGCCTTCGCCGAGATCATCGGAGGGGCGCTGGCGCAGAACGGCTACACGCCGGTGCTCTGCACCCAGACGGCCGGCGGGATCTCGGAGGCGGACTACGTGGAGCTCCTGCTGCAGCAGCAGGTCTCCGGCGTCGTCTTCGTCGGCGGCGCTTATGCCCAGCAGGATGCGGACCACACCCACTACGGCCGGCTGACCGACCTGCATCTGCCGACCGTGCTCGTCAACGCGCCGGTCGACTCGCTGCGGTTCGCGACGGTGTCGTGCGACGACACGGTGGCGACGACGCAGGCGCTGACGCACCTGCGATCCCTGGGGCACGAGCGGATCGGTCTGCTGCTCGGCCCGCGCGACCACATCCCCTCGCGGCGCAAGCTCGCGGCGGCCCGCCGGATCGCGGCCGAGGCGGGTGAGGAGCTGGACGAGTCGCTCGTGGTCCACTCGCTGTACTCGCTGGAGGCGGGTCAGGCGGCGGCGACGCGGCTGCTCGCCGCGGGCGTGACGGCGATCGTGTGCGCGAGCGATCCCATGGCCCTCGGCGCGATCCGGGCCGTCCGGCGTGCGGGGCTGTCGGTGCCGAGGGACGTGTCGGTGGTCGGCTACGACGACTCCGCGCTGATGAACTGCACCGAGCCGCCGCTGACCACGATCCGCCAGCCGATCGAGCCGATGGGACGAACCGTGATCGAGCTCCTGCTCCGCCAGATCTCGAGCGATTCGGCCATCCGGGACGAGCTGTTCTTCGAGCCGGAGCTGGTGGTGCGGGGGTCCACGGGGCCCGCTCCGCACGCCCCCTGACCCGCAAGCGCACGCAAAAGTGCGCAAACCAATTGCGTATTGTTGAGTTCTTGCGTCATTCTGTCGCACTAGCTACATTTCGGTGAACGACGACGGCGCCGCGGTGTCCGTCGCGACGACAGACGACCGAAGGACTCAGCGTGGACCTCACCGTGATGGACGGCGGCACCGCCGCACCCGGCGCCCCGGCCGCCGCCCGGGTCTCCGCCTCTCCCGAGCCGGCGACCTCCGGTGCGACGTCCGCCACCGGAGCGACGCCTCCGTCCGACGACCCGCAGTGGTGGCGCAGCGCGGTCATCTACCAGATCTACCCCCGCAGCTTCGCCGACGGGAACGGCGACGGCGTCGGCGACCTCGCCGGCGTGCGCGAGCACCTGCCGTATCTCGCCGACCTCGGCGTCGACGCGCTGTGGTTCACGCCCTGGTACGACTCGCCGCTGGCGGACGGCGGGTACGACGTGGCGGACTACCGCCGCATCCACCCGGCCTTCGGCGATCTGGCGGAGGCGGAGGCGCTGATCGCCGACGCGCTCGCCCTGGGCATCCGCACCATCGTCGACGTCGTGCCCAACCACGTGTCCGACCGGCATCGCTGGTTCCAGGAGGCCCTGGCGGCAGGGCCCGGATCGCCGGAGCGCGAGCGCTTCTGGTTCCGGCCCGGCCGCGGCGACGACGGCTCGCAGCTCCCGACGTCCTGGCCGTCCAACTTCTCGGGCGACACCTGGACGCGCACGATCAACCCCGACGGGACGCCCGGCGAGTGGTACCTGCACCTGTTCAGCCCGCAGCAGCCGGACCTCAACTGGGACCACCCCGACGTGCGGAGGGAGCACGAGGACATCCTGCAGTTCTGGTTCGACCGTGGCGTCGCCGGCGTGCGCATCGACTCGGCCGCGCTGCTGGTGAAGGACCCGGCCCTGCCCGAACTGCCCGAGCATCCGGGCGCGGGGGAGCACCCCACCCAGGACCGCGATGAGCTCCACGAGATCTACCGCGGCTGGCGCGCCCTCGCGGACGGCTATCCCGGGACGCGCGTGCTGGTGGGCGAGCTCTGGCTGCCCGACATCGACCGGTTCGCGCTCTACCTGCGGCCGGACGAGCTGCACACCGCCTTCAACTTCGACTTCCTGGCGCGACCGTGGGATGCCGCCGAGCTGCGCGCCTCGATCGACGAGACGCTCGCGGCGCACGCCCCCGTCGGCGCCCCGAGCACCTGGGTGCTCTCGAACCACGACGTCACCCGTGCCGTGACGCGATACGGCCGCGAGGACTCGTCGTTCGCCTTCGCCACGAAGCGCAAGGGCACCCCGACCGACCTCGCCCTCGGGACGCGCCGCGCCCGCGCCGCAGCGCTCCTCACCGCGGCGCTGCCGGGCTCGCTGTACATCTACCAGGGCGACGAGCTGGGACTGCCGGAGGTCGAGGACCTCCCCGACGAGCTCCGCGAGGATCCGATGCACGAACGCTCCGGCGGCGTCGACCCGGGCCGGGACGGCTGCCGCGTGCCCCTGCCGTGGCGCGGAACGCGGCCGCCGTTCGGTTTCAGTCCCGACGGCGCCTCGGCCGAGCCGTGGCTTCCGCAGCCGGCCGGCTGGGCGGGCCTCACCGTGCAGGCGCAGCAGAGCGACCCGGCGTCGATGCTCTGGCTCTACCGGCAGGCGCTCCGGATCCGCCGCGCGGAGCCCGGACTCGGCGACAGGCCGCTGACCTGGCTCGACGCGGCCGACGGCGTCCTGGCGTTCGCCCGCGGCTCGGCGTTCGTGAACGTCACCAACCTCTCCGCTGCTCCGGTCGACCTTCCGGAGCACCAGGCGATCCTGCTCAGCAGCCGTCCGCTCGTCGACGGCAAGCTGCCACCCGACTCGACGGCCTGGCTGCGGACGCAGCACCGGCCGGCGGGGCACCTCACCACCTGAACGCACCATCCACGCACTGCACCATCACTCGAAAGGGTCCAGACAATGAAGTCATCACTCAGGATCGCGGCCGTTGCCGCGGTCACCATCGCCGGAGCGGGGCTCCTGGCCGGATGCTCGTCCTCCGGCGGCGACTCCGGCGACGGGAAGGTCCACATCACCGTCGCCAGCCTCATCCCCGGCAGCGACAAGGCCGCTTTCAAGGCGTTCGACGACCGGGTCAAGGAGTTCGAGAAGGCCAACCCGACGATCGACATCACATCGGAGGAGTACCAGTGGACGGGGCCGACGTTCGCGACGCAGCTCGCCGGCGGCACCCTCCCGGACGTCTTCAACGTGCCGTTCACCGACTCCCAGTCGCTGCTGCAGGCGGGTCAGCTCGCCGACATCACCGCCGAGGTGAAGAAGCTGCCGTACGCCGACAAGTTCAACGAGAACGTGCTCGCCGTGGCGAAGTCCGGCGACAAGATCTTCGGCATCCCGTACGGCCCCTACGCGATGGGTCTGTCGTACAACCGGGAGATCTTCCAGAAGGCCGGGCTCGACCCGGACAAGCCGCCGACGACCTGGGATGAGGTGCGCTCCGCGGCGAAGACCATCTCGGAGAAGGTGCCGGGCGTCGCCGGCTACATGCAGATGACGCAGGGCAACACCGGAGGCTGGGAGCTGACCACGACGGTGTACGCGCGCGGCGGCCGGATGGAGACCACGGACGGCGGCAAGACCACGGTCACGACCGACAACCCGGTCACCAAGGAGGCTCTGCAGTGGCTGCACGACCTCCGCTGGGAGGACAACTCGGTCGGGAGCAACTTCCTGCTCGACTGGAGCGGCATCAACCAGGCGTTCGGCGCCGGGCAGATCGCCATGTACCCGTCCGGCTCGGACGTGCTGACCTCGCTCGTGCAGCAGAACGCGGTCGACCCGAAGAACTACGGGCTGACCATGCTGCCGATCGACGCGTCGAACGCCGACGCCGGGGTGCTCGCGGGCGGCAACGTCGCGGCGGTCAGCCCGAAGTCGTCGCAGGCGCAGAAGGAGGCCGCGGTGAAGTGGATCGACTTCTACTACATGCAGAAGCTGCTCAACCAGGACCAGGCGGTCGCCGACGCGAAGGTGCTGGTGAAGTCCGGCCAGCCGGTCGGGGTCCCGACGCTGCCCGTGTTCGACAAGGCCACCTACGACCAGAACATGGAGTGGATCAAGGCCGAGATCAACGTGCCGCAGCAGAATGTGGCTCCGTTCACCGACAAGATCTTCGACGCGAACCTGGTACCGGAGCCCAACAAGCACACGCAGGAGCTGTACGGCGCCCTCGACTCGGTCGTCCAGGCCGTGCTGACGGACAAGAACGCGGACATCGACAAGCTGCTCAGCAAGGTGGACAGCGACATCCAGAAGCTCGTCGACGCCGACAAGTGACTACGCACGATCGACAGCTGAGCCGTCCCCGCCGCACGCCCGTGACCTGGGTGCGCGGCGGGGGCCTCAGCTCGCTGCTCTTCCTGCTGCCGATGCTCGTGATCTTCGGCATCTTCTCCTGGTGGCCCATCGTGCGGAGCGTCGTGATGAGCTTCCAGCACACGAACCTGGTCAGCGCGCCCACCTGGGTCGGCTGGGACAACTTCGTGCAGGTGGTGAACGATCCGCTGTTCTGGACCGCTGTCGGCAACACCGCGTGGTTCGCCTTCCTCGCGCTCCTGCTCGGCTATCCGATCCCGCTGATCGCGGCGGTGCTGATGAGCGAGGTGAAGCGGGCGAAGGGGCTCTACAGCGCACTCGCCTACCTGCCGGTGGTCGTGCCGCCGGTGGTGGCGGTGCTGCTCTGGAAGTTCTTCTACGACGCCCGCCCGGACGGCGTGTTCAACACCATCCTCGGCTGGGTCGGCATCCCGCCGCAGCCGTGGATCCAGTCGGCAACGCAGGCGATGCCGTCGCTCGTCGTGGAGGCGACCTGGGCGGCCGCCGGAGGGACGATCATCATCTACCTCGCCGCGATCACCGGCGTGGCGCCCGAGCTGTACGACGCGGCGGAGGTCGACGGCGCGGGCATCTGGCGCAAGATCTGGCACGTCACGCTTCCGCAGCTGCGCAGCGTCCTGCTGATCACGCTCATCCTGCAGATCATCGGCACGGCGCAGGTGTTCCTGGAGCCGTTCCTCTTCACCGGGGGAGGCCCGGTCGACTCGACCGTCACCATCCTGCTGCTCATCTACCGGTACGCGTTCCAGAACTCGCTCGGCGGCGACTACGGCGCCGCCACCGCGCTCAGCCTGATGCTCGCGGCGTTCCTCGCCGTCCTGTCGCTCGTGTACTTCCGCCTCACCAAGTCCTGGAGCCAGAATTGACGACCTCGACCGAACTGCCGCGCGAGGCCGCGGCCGACGCGCAGGAACTCCTCGTGTCTGCTCCCCAGGAGCGGGCGGGACGTCCGCGGCGACCTCGTGGCGGACGGGAGGACGCGGGCGACCGCGGCATCCTCTCCCTCTCGGATCGGCGCAAGCCGGGCGTGCGGTGGAGCGCGCGCGTCATCCACGGCGCGCTGCTCGTCGTGCTCGTGGTCGTCGGCCTCGGTCCGCTGCTCTGGCTGGCGAAGTCGGCGATCACCCCGACGGAGGACACCCTCCGGACGCCGATGGCGCTGTTCCCGAACGGCGTGGACTGGGCCAACCTGTCGACCGCCTGGTCGACCGTCCACATCGACGTGCAGTTCATGAACACGATCTGGGTCGCCGCCGGGTCCTGGGCCGCACAGATCATCGTGGCGACGACCGCCGGGTACGCGCTGAGCGTGCTGCGGCCGAAGTACGGCCGGGTGCTCTACGGCCTGATCCTGACGACGCTGTTCGTCCCGTCGGTGGTGCTGCTCGTTCCGCTGTACCTCACCATCCTGAACCCGCCGCTGCTCGGGCAGTCGCTCATCAACACGTTCTGGGCGGTGTGGCTGCCGGCCGGCGCCAGCGCCTTCAACGTCGTGCTGGTCAAGCGGTTCTTCGACAACCTCCCGCGCGAGATCTTCGAGGCGGCGCGGGCGGACGGCGCCGGGCCGTTCCGCCTGTTCTGGTCGATCGTGCTTCCGATGTCGAAGCCCATCCTCGGCGTCGTCTCGGTGTTCGCGATCATCGCCGCGTGGAAGGACTACCTGTGGCCGCTGCTCGTGCTGCGCGACCCGGCCATCCAGCCCCTGTCGGTGCGGCTGCCCACGCTGCAGGCGGCGATCCAGCTGGATGTGTACCTCGCCGCGCTGGCGATCTCGACGCTCATCCCGATCGCCCTGTTCCTGGTGTTCCAGGGGCTGTTCCTGCGGAGCGCCGGGCTCGGCGGGGCCGTGAAGGGCTGACGTCGCTGGGTTAGCATCGAGGGATGCGCGCAGACCGACGCCGGATGCCCGCGGCTCTCGCCGGGGTGATCTCGGCGACGCTCCTCGCCGGGGTGCTGAGCGGATGCGCGGGCCCGGCCCCGGCGCGCACGACGGCGGGGGCGACGGCGGGGACGCACACCGCCGCCGCATCCCCGAGCCCGTCGCCTGCGGCGACCGGCGACCCGGTGGAGGCGTACGCCCGCCAGCGTCTCGCCAACCTCACCCTGCGGCAGAAGGCCGCGAGCCTCTTCATGCTGCACCTGCCGGGAACCGACCCGGCGGCGCTCCGCGGATACGTCGACCGGTACGGCGTCGGCGGCATGATCCTGATGGGCGACAACATCCCGTCGACCCCCGCCGAGCTGGCCGCGCAGACGGCCGCCATGACGGCGTCCGACCCCGGCCTGCCTCCGCTCATCGCCGTGGACGAGGAGGGCGGCGACGTCACCCGGCTCGGCTGGGACGACCAGCCCGGCGCCGACACCCTGCGCGATCAGGACCCGGCCGCGACGCGCGCTGCCTTCGCCCGCCGTGCGACCCTCCTGAAGCAGGCCGGGATCTCGGTGAACTTCGGCACCGTGGCCGACGTCACGGCCGACCCGAACTCGTTCATCGCCGACCGGGTGCTCGGCACGGAGCCCGGCGGAGCCTCCGCTCGGGTCGCGGCCTCGGTGGCGGGGGAGCGCGGGACGGTGCTGAGCACCCTCAAGCACTTCCCCGGGCACGGCGAGAGCGAAGCGGACTCGCACCATGCGGTGCCCGCGACCGCGGTCGGCAAGGACGAGTGGTCGGCGCGCGACGCGCCTCCGTTCCGGGCCGGCATCTCCGCCGGCGCCGAGTTGGTCATGTTCGGGCACCTGGCCTACACGCAGGTGGATGCGGCGCCCGCCTCGCTCTCCGCCGCCTGGCACCGCATCCTGACCGACGACCTGGGCTTCCGCGGCGCGAGCATCACCGACGACCTGCGGATGCTGCAGGACACCGGGCTGCCGCAGTACCAGGACGCGGGGGCGAACGCGGTGCAGGCGATCGCGGCGGGCAACACGATGGTGCTCGACGTGCTGCCGGCCGGAAGCGATCCGGATGCGCTGATCGACGCGGTGGTCGCGGCCGTGCAGCAGGGCCGCATCCCGCTCGCCCAGCTCGACGCGGCCGCGCTGAAGCTGCTGGAGCTCCGCCGGTCGGTCGCCACCGAAGAGTGACGCGTCAACTTTTTTCGCCTTTCGCGGAATAGTCCGGAGATCAATGCGCTTGCATGTATTCGACGCGGGGCGGAAGGGCCGCCCGGCGCGCGACTTCTAGGAGACACCGTGACCATCGAGATCCCCGGCTACAAGGCAGGCACCTGGACCATCGACCCCGCGCACAGCGAGGTCGGCTTCAGCATCCGTCACCTGATGATCAGCAAGGTGAAGGGCGTCTTCGAGAACTTCGACGCCACCTTCGTGACCGCCGAGAACCCGCTCGAGTCGAAGGTCACCGCGAAGGCCGACGTCGCGTCCATCAACACCAAGGACAAGAACCGCGACGCCCACCTCCGCACCGGCGACTTCTTCCTCGCCGAGGAGCACCCGACCATCGACTTCGTCTCGACCGGCGTGCGTCACGAGAACGGCGAGTTCCTCGTCGACGGCGACCTGACGATCAAGGGCGTCACCAAGCCGGTCACCTTCGAGTTCGACTTCGGCGGCTTCGGCCAGGACCCGTACGGCAACTACAAGGCCGGCGCGACCGCGAAGACCAAGATCAACCGTGAGGACTTCGGCCTCACCTACAACGCTGCGCTCGAGACCGGCGGCATGCTGCTCGGCGACGAGGTCACCATCACCCTCGAGCTCCAGGCCGTCCTCGCCTCCTGACCCTGAGCTCCCAGCCGCCCACCGTCGAGTACGCATTCTTTGCACACGACACGCCGCGCGTGCGTGCAAAGTTTGCGGACTCGACGGTGGGGCGGAATCCGGGGGTCAGTGGCCGATGAGGGGGCCGAGGGTGCGGGAGACGACGGAGGGGCGGCGCGTGACGGACTCCTCCAGGTCGGCGGACTCCATGGCGACGAGGCCGGCGTTCGCGCCAGCGAAGCGGAGCGGTTCCGGCTCCCAGCGCGGCGACCGGTGGTCCACCCACGGCAGCGCCGTCAGGTCCGTTCGCGACTCCGTGAGCAGGTCCGCGAGAGAGCGGCCGGCCAGGTTCGTGGTGCTCAGGCCGTCGCCGACGTACCCGCCCGCCCACGCCTCGCGCGCATCCCGGTCGTAGCCGACGCTCGCGTGCCAGTCCCGCGGCACCCCGAGCGGCCCGCCCCAGTGGTGCGTGATCCGCGCGCCCGCGGAGTCGGGGAAGAGGTCGTGGAGCGTGTGGATGAGGTGGTCGCGCACGCGCGCCGAACGGTCGTACTCCGGCCGGATGGCGCTCCCCAGGTGGTACCGCGCCCCGCGACCGCCGAAGGCGAACCGGTTGTCGGCGGTCCGCTGCCCGTAGACGATCAGGTTGCGGAAGTCGGTGAACGTCTGGCCGTGCTCGATGCCGATCCGCTCCCACGTGGCATCGGGCAGCGGCTCCGTCGCGATCATCAAAGAGTAGAGCGGCAGGATGCGCCTGCCGACCTGCGGCAGCTGCGAGCCGTAGCCTTCCGTCGCGTTGACGACGGTCCCGGCCCGGACCGTGCGCGCTGAGCCGCCCGAGCGCACCTGCACGGTCCCGGCGTCCCAGGAGAGCACCTCGGTGCCCTCCGCGATGGTCGCCCCGCGGCGTTCGACGACCCGGGCGAGTCCGCGCACCAGCTTCGCGGGGTGGATGCGCGCGCACGCGGGCGTGTACGTCGCCGCCAGCGCATCCCGCACGCCGAAGCGCGACCGGACGGTCTCGGTTCCCCACAGCGCGACGCGGTCGACGCCGTAGCGCTCCGACTCCTCGAACTCGGCCCGAGCCGCCGCCAGCTGCGGCTTCGACCGCGCGAACGTCACCGTCCCGCCCCGCGCGAAGTCGATGTCGATGCCCTCGGCCTCGGCGACCCGGCCGACCTCGTCGACCGTGTCGACCATCGCCTGGCGCATCCCGACCGCGGCATCCCGGCCGTACCTCTTCTCGAGCTTCGAGGCCGACCAGGGGAAGAGCGAGGAGCACCAGCCGCCGTTGCGGCCGGACGCGCCGAAGCCGGCGACCTCCTTCTCCAGCAGCAGGACGCGCAGCGATGGATCGCGTTCCTGCAGGTAGTAGGCGGTCCAGAGACCGGTGAGCCCCGCGCCGACGATCGCCACATCCACGTCGGCGTCGGCGTCGAGACCGGGCCGCGGACGGAAGCCGTCCTCCTCGGCGGCGATGGAGTCGAACCAGAAGCCGACCGTGCGGTAGTCCATTGCGCTCCTCTCGTTAAGGCGCGAATCCGGGACCACGAGCGCGGTCCCGGATTCGTCCTTTGGGGGTCTTACAGGTGGTTCGAGGCCTCCGTGAGCACCGACTCCAGGATCTGGCGGATCTCGACGAACTCGCTCGGGCCGATGGTGAGCGGCGGGGCGAGCTGCACGACGGGGTCGCCGCGGTCGTCGGCGCGGCAGTACAGGCCGGCGTCGAACAGGGCCTTCGACAGGAACCCGCGGAGCAGGCGCTCCGCCTCGTCGTCGTCGAACGTCTCCTTGGTGTTCTTGTCCTTCACCAGCTCGATGCCGAAGAAGTAACCGGCGCCGCGGACGTCGCCGACGATCGGCAGGTCGAGCAGCTTCTCGAGCTCGGCGCGGAACAGCGGCGAGTTCTCGCGGACGCGCTCGTTGAGCTTCTCCTCCTCGAAGATGTCGAGGTTCTCCAGCGCCACCGCGGCCGACACCGGGTGACCGCCGAAGGTGTAGCCGTGGTAGAACGACGTGTTGCCGTGCTTGAAGGGCTCGTAGATGCGGTCGCTGATGATGGTCGCGCCGATGGGGGAGTAGCCGCTGGTCATGCCCTTGGCGCAGGTGATCATGTCCGGCACGTAGCCGTACTCGTCGCAGGCGAACATGTGGCCGATGCGTCCGAAGGCGCAGATGACCTCGTCGCTGACCATGAGGACGTCGTACTTGTCGCAGATCTCACGCACGCGCTGGAAGTAGCCGGGAGGCGGCGGGAAGCATCCGCCCGAGTTCTGCACGGGCTCGAGGAAGATCGCCGCGACGGTGTCCGGACCCTCGAACTGGATCATCTCCTCGATGCGGTTCGCCGCCCACACGCCGAAGGCCTCGAAGTCGTCGGTCGGCGCACCCATCTCGCCTGCGCGGTAGAAGTTGGTGTTCGGGACGCGGAACCCGCCGGGGGTGAGCGGCTCGAACATCTCCTTCATGGCCGGGATGCCGGTGATCGCGAGGGCGCCCTGCGGGGTGCCGTGGTAGGCGACGGCGCGCGAGAGCACCTTGTGCTTGGTCGGCTTGCCCTGCAGCTTCCAGTAGTACTTGGCGAGCTTGAACGCGGTCTCGACCGCCTCGCCGCCGCCGGTGGAGAAGAAGACGCGGTTGAGGTCGCCGGGTGCGTACGACGCCAGCCGGTCGGCGAGCTCGATCGCGTTCGGGTGGGCGTACGACCAGATCGGGAAGAACGCCAGCTGCTCGGCCTGCTTCGCGGCCGTCTCTGCGAGACGCTTGCGGCCGTGGCCCGCGTTCACCACGAACAGTCCGGAGAGCCCGTCGATGTACTGCTTGCCGTGCGAGTCCCAGATGTGGTGCCCCTCGCCGCGCGTGATGATGGGGACGCCGTGGCCCTCTTCCATCACCGACTGACGGGCGAAGTGCATCCAGAGGTGGTCGCGCGCCTTCGCCTGCAGCGCCGCCTCATCGGCCGTGATCGGCTCGCCGAACGTTTCTACGGTTGTCGTCATGGTTATCGCGTTCCCCAGTTGTAGAACTGTTTGTGGAGTTTCAGATACACGAACGTCTCGGTGGAGAGCACGCCCTCCAGCGTCCGGATCTCGGAGTTGAGCATCGTGATGAGGTCGAGGTCGTTCTCGCACACCACCTCGGCGAGGATGTCGAAGGTGCCGGCTGTCAGCACCACGTAGTCCACCGCCGGCATGGCCGCCAGCTTGTCGGCCACCGCACGCGTGTCGCCCGTGCAGCGCACGCCGATCATCGCCTGACGGTAGAAGCCGAGCTGCATGGGGTCGGTCACGGCCACGATCTGCATCACGCCCGACTCGGTCAGCTTCTGCACGCGCTGGCGCACGGCCGCCTCGCTGAGACCGACGGCCTTGCCGATCTCCGCGTACGACTTGCGGCCGTCGACCTGCAGTTGCTCGATGATCGCCTTGGAGACATCATCGATCGCCGCAGCCTTCTGGCCGTTCGCTGCCCGAGGGGTACTCATGGAGCGATTCTGTCAGTGGATTGGATGTCTGGCAAGCGATTCCGCACGAATTTGCCCGTTTCGCTGACGAAATCAGTAGGCTGCCGCCATGACAGCTCGTGAACGCTCACCACGTGAACTGAAGAACTTCATCGACGGCCGCTCCGTCGAAGCCCGCGGCACGGACGCCATCCCGCTCATCGACCCCGCGACCGAGGAGGTCTACGCCAGCGCGCCCGTCTCCACGGAGCAGGACGTCGCCGACGCATACACCGCCGCCGAGCGCGCCTTCCGCACCTGGGGCCAGACCACACCGGCGGAACGCCAGCTGGCCCTGTTCCGCATCGCCGATGCGATGGAGGCGCGGGCGGAGGAGTTCGCCGACGCCGAGTCGCAGGACACCGGCAAGCCGCGCGCCACCCTGGTGGAGGACGAGATCCTGCTGTCGGTGGATCAGATCCGCTTCTTCGCCGGGGCGGCGCGCAACCTGGAGGGGCGGTCGGCGGGGGAGTACATGCCGGAGCACACCTCGTTCATCCGCCGGGAGCCGATCGGTGTGGTCGGCCAGGTCACGCCCTGGAACTATCCGCTGAACATGGCGGTGTGGAAGTTCGCGCCGGCTCTCGCCGCGGGCAACACGACCGTGCTGAAGCCGTCGGACACGACTCCGCTGTCGACCCTGCTGCTGGCGGAGGTCGCCGCCGAGTTCCTGCCCGCCGGCGTGCTGAACGTCGTGCTGGGCGACCGCTCCACCGGCGCTGCGATGACCGCGCACCCCATCCCGCAGCTCATCTCGATCACCGGGTCGGTTCGAGCCGGGATGGAGGTGGCGCGCGCCGCGTCGTTCGACCTCAAGCGGGTGCACCTCGAGCTGGGCGGCAAGGCGCCCGTGATCGTGTTCGACGACGCCGACATCGAGAAGGCGGTCGCGGGGATCGTCGCGGCCGGGTACTTCAACGCCGGTCAGGACTGCACGGCCGCCACGCGCCTGCTGGTTCAGGACGACATCCACGACGAGTTCGTCGCGGCGCTCGCGCAGTACGCCAGGGAGAACGCGCGCACCGGCGCGCCGCGCGAGGACGGCATCCTCTACGGTCCGCTGAACAACGCGAACCAGCTGGCGCAGGTGTCCGGGTTCGTCGACCGGCTGCCGGACCACGCCACCGTGGAGCTGGGCGGTCACCGCCAGGGCGACCGCGGCTACTTCTGGGAGGCCACGATCGTGTCGGGGCTGCGGCAGGACGACGAGGCCGTCCAGAACGAGATCTTCGGCCCGGTGCAGACCGTCCAGCGGTTCGCGGACGAGGCCGAGGCGCTGGCGAACGCCAACGGCGTGAAGTACGGGCTCGCGTCGTCGGTCTGGACGAAGGACCACGGACGGGCGATGCGGTTCGCCAAGGGCCTCGACTTCGGCTGCGTCTGGATCAACACGCACATCCCGATCGTCGCCGAGATGCCGCACGGCGGGTTCAAGCACTCCGGCTACGGGAAGGACCTGTCGGCCTACGGCTTCGAGGACTACACGCGCATCAAGCACGTCATGTCGTACATCGGAATCTAGGTCAGGGCGGCGGGACCGGAGGCGCCATCTCCTGACCTCGCCATCAGCTCCGGACTTTTTCGCCCCTGCCGCGGCGTGTCGGGCGGAAAAAGTCCGGAGCTGTTCGCGTGGGGTCAGGAGTCTCGACGGGGGATGCCGAGCGGGTTGCCGTCGCGGAGCTCGGGCGGGAGCACGTCCCGCGGGGCGTCCTGGTAGGCGATCGGCGTGAGCCAGCGGCGGATCGCCGTCGCGCCGACGGACGTGTGGATGCTCGCGGTCGTCGACGGCCATCCGCCGCCGTGGTGCTGCGCCCAGCCGATGGCGACGCCGGTCGGCCAGCCGTCGAACAGGAGGCGACCAGCGACGGCGCCGAGGGAGGCAGCGAGAGACGTCACATCCTCGCCGGTGCCGCGGTGGATGGTGGCGGTCAGGGAGGGCTCCAGCGCCGCCAGGAGCGCGGGCAGGTCGGCGTCGGCGAAGCGCACCAGCACGGTCACCGGGCCGAAGCATTCGGCCAGGAACGGTGCGGGGTCGGCCAGGAACGCGTCCGCGTCGACGAGCACGACGGCCGGTGCGGATTCCCCGGGCGCCGCCTCCCCGCGGAGCACCTCGACCGGGCTCCGGGCGGAGAACGCGGCGACGCCGGCGGAGAAGGCCTCCGTCATTCCCGGGGTGAGCTGGCGGCTCGCCGGCGCGTCGCCGAGAGCGCCGCGGACGGCCTCCTCGACCCCGCCGCCGGCCGGGACGAAGACGAGCCCCGGCTTCGTGCAGTACTGCCCGGCGTCGCGGGTGAACGAGCCGACCAGCCCCGCTCCGATCGCCTCGGCCCGTTCCGCGGCGGCGGCCCGTGTCACGACGACGGGGTTGATGCTCCCGAGCTCGCCGTAGAAGGGGATCGGGTCCGGCCGTGAGGCGGCCAGGTCGAACAGGGCACGGCCGCCGCGCGTCGAACCGGTGAACCCGGCCGCCCGCACCAGCGGGTGGCGCACCAGCGCGGTGCCCGCGTCCATCCCCTCGACAAGTGAGAACCAGCCGGGAGGCAGGATGCGCGCGGCGAGTGCGGCCGTCCGGCGGGAGAGCAGCGGGTGACCCGGATGCGCCTTGACGATCACCGGGCAGCCGGCGGCCAGCGCCGACGCCGTGTCGTTGCCCAGGACGGAGAAGGCGAACGGGAAGTTCGACGCCGCATACACGGCGACCGGCCCCAGCGGGCGCAGGATGCGGCGGAGGTCCGGCCGCGGCGGGATCAGTGACGGGTCGGGCGACTCGACGACGGCCTCGAGGTACGCACCCTCGCGGATCACACCCGCGAAGAAGCGCAACTGCGCCGCCGTCCGTGTGATCTCGCCGTCCAGCCGGGCGGGGGAGAGATGCGTCTCCTCGTGGGCGAGGCCCGCCAGTTCGGCGCGGTCGTCGTCCAGGGCGGCAGCCAGGGCGTCCAGCCACCCGGCCCTCTGCTCGCGGGTCGACGGCGTCGCCGCGGCACGGGCCGCGGCGACCGCCGCATCCGCCACGGCGGCGTCGCCGGCGGTGGAGGCATCCGTGCTCATGCGAACGCCGCCAGGCCGGTCAGCGCCCGGCCGAGGACGAGCGTGTGGATCTCGTCCGTTCCCTCGTAGGTGCGCACCGACTCCAGGTTGGCCATGTGCCGCATGACCGGGAATGCGTTCGTGATGCCGTCGCCGCCGAGGATCGTGCGGGCCTCGCGGGCGATGGCCAGCGCCTCGCGCACACTGTTCAGCTTGCCGACGCTGATCTGCGCCGGGGTGAGCCGCCCGGCCTCCTTCAGGCGACCCAGGTGCAGCGCCAGCAGCATCCCCTTCTCGTACTCCACCAGCATGTTCGCCAGCTTCTCCTGGATCAGCTGGTTCGCACCGATGGGGCGCCCGAACACCTCGCGCGTGGTCGCTCGCCGGATGGACACCTCCAGGCAGTCGCGGGCGGCCCCCATCGCTCCCCAGACGATGCCGTAGCGGGCCTCGTTGAGACAGGAGAACGGTCCGGAGAGACCGCGTGCCCCGGGGAGGACAGCAGAGGACGGCAGGCGGACCTCGTCGAGCACGATGTCGCACTGCACCGAGGCGCGCATGGAGAGCTTGCCGTCGATCGCGGTCGCAGCGAACCCGGGGGTGGAGGTCGGAACGAGGAACCCGCGGATGCCGTCGTCCGTGGCCGCCCAGACCACCGCGACATCCGCGAGCGCGGCCAGCCCGATCCACCGCTTGGCGCCGTTGAGCACCCAGTCGCCGCCGTCCCGGCGGGCCGTCGTGCGCATGGCGGCCGGGTCGCTGCCGCCTTCCGGCTCGGTCAGCGCGAAGCACCCGATGCGCTCCCCGCGTGCCATCGGCGGCAGCCACTCGGCCTTCTGCTCGTCGGAGCCGAACTTCGAGATCGCGCTCATCGCCAGGGAGCCCTGGACCGACACGAAGGTGCGCCAGCCGCTGTCGGCGGCCTCCAGCTCGTGGCAGACGAGCCCGTAGCTGACGGCGCCGGCTCCCGCGCATCCCTCGTCCTGCAGGTGCATGCCGAGCACGCCGAGCGCTCCCAGCTCCGCCACCAGTTCACGGCGGAAGTGCTTGTCCTCGAAGTCCTGCTCGATGACCGGCCGGATGCGCTCGGTTGCGAACGCGCGGGCGCGATCGCGCCAGCCGCGTTCCTCGTCGCTGAGCAGGTGGTCGATGCTGAACGCCTCGTCGAGCGTCGTCGTCACGGTGGGTCCTTTCGCCGGTCCATCGGGGTGGTGCGGGTGGTGCGGGTGGTGCGGTGCGGTGTGGTGCGGGGTCAGTCGGCCTCGTCCGCCCAGCGCGCGTTGTGCGCACCGAGGAGCGGGGGCGGGGTGCGGTGTGCGGCCGGCGCGGTGTCGAGCCGGATGGGCGTCGCGGGCTGCCTCGATGTCCGTCCCGTGCCCGGGTCGACGGTCGTCACGATGGGCTGCAGCCCCAGCGATTCGGCGAAGGCGAACGCCTCCCCGATGTCGTTGACGAGCCCGGCCGGAACCCGGGCGAGCGTGAGCGCATCCACCCAGTCGGCGGCGGTGCGCGCGGCGAGCAGCGGTTCGAGGAGGCCGCGCAGCGCTTGCCGGTTGCGCACGCGCTGCTCGTTGGTGGCGAAGCGTGCGTCGTCGGCGAGCAGCGGCCGGCCGAGGACGCCCGCGAATGCGGAGAACTGGCGGTCGTTGCCGACCGCGACGACGAACTCGCGATCCGCCGCGCGGAACAGTTCGTACGGCGCGATGCTCGGGTGCGCATTGCCCAGCCGGGCGGGGGAGCGGCCGGTCGCGAGCGTGCCGGACGCCTGGTTGGTGAGGGCGGCGAGCAGCGATCCGAGCAGGTCGACATCCACCCGGGAGCCGCGGCCCATCGCGTCGCGCTGCCGCAGGGCGAGCAGGATGCCGGAGAACGCGTTGAGCCCGGTGAGCACATCCACCAGGGCGACGCCGACCTTGCTGGGCTCGCTGTCGGGCGCTCCGGTGATGCTCATCAGGCCGCCGACCGCCTGCACCAGCAGGTCGTAGCCGGGGAGGGCGGCTCCCGCCTCCCGGCCGAACCCGGTGATCGAGCAGAACACCAGGCGCGGGTTGGCGGGTCTGAGGCTCGCTTCGTCGAGGCCGAAGCGCTCCATGACGCCGGGCCGGAAGTTCTCGACCACGACGTCGGCCGTGCGCGCGAGGCGGCGCGCGGTCGCGAGTCCGTCGGGCGTCGCGAGATCGCACACGACGGAGCGCTTGTTGCGGTTGACCGCGCCGAAGTAGGTGGACTCGCCCGCGTCGTCCACCGGCGGCCGCCACGCACGCGTGTCGTCGCCGCCGGGGCTCTCGATCTTGATCACGTCGGCGCCGAAGTCGGCCAGCATCATGGTCGCGTACGGACCGGCCAGCACGCGCGAGAAGTCGGCGACGCGGATGCCCTGCAGGACGCCGGCGCCCGGCCGCTCGGGGGCGGGGATGCAGCCATCGGGCATGCTGGCTTCTTCGCTCGACACGAATTCATCCTATAGCGAATGATTCACTCGCGATATCGTGGAGCCGTGACGATCTCGATGCGCGACGCAGCCCGCACGGGCCGCGCAGCGCCGGGCGCGCGCGACGCGGTGTTCGCGCAGCTGGACGACGCCGGGCGCGCGGAGCAGGTGGCGAGGCGGCTGACGGATGCGATCGTGCTCGGCGTGCTCTCCTCCGGCGAGCGGCTCCCCAGCGAGGCCGAGCTCGCCCGCCGGTTCGGTGTCGCACTCGTGACCGCGCGCGAGGGCCTGGGGATGCTGCGCAGGGCCGGGCTCGTGGAGACGCGCCGCGGGCGTGACGGCGGCAGCTTCGTCATGCGTACCGGCGACGCGGACGACAGCCACGTGATCGGCCGGTTGCGCGGGGTGTCCCAGGTCGAGCTCGGCGATCTCGCGGTCTACGTGACGGCCATCGCGGCCGGCTGCGCCGATCGCGCGGCCGAGCGTTCGACCCCGTCCGACGACGCCCGGCTTCGCGCGTGGGTGGCGGATGCCGACTTCTCCCAGGCCGCCGAGGCGCGGAGGAACGCCGGCGGGTTCCTGCTCGAACTCGCCGTGCTCAGCCAGTCGGCCCGGCTGGTGCGCGAGCAGCTGCGACTGCAGGCCGAATTCGGTCCTCTGCTCTGGCTCGGGATGCGCGATCCGGCGATCCGGGCTTCCGCTGCTGCGGCCGCGACGGCCGTCGCCGAGGCCGTCGCCGCGCGCGACGGTGCGGCGGCGCGGGCGCACATCGGCGGCCTGCTCGACGAGGTCGCCCGCTGGCTCCTCGCCGCGAAAGCCAGGATCGAGCGGGAGGGGACGATCGATGGCTGAGCGGACGACGATGGCCGTCACCGGGACTCCTGCTGCCGCCGCCGGGCGCGTCTCGGAGCTGTTCGGCCGCATCCACGAGACTCTCGCGGGCTGGCGGGAGGCGATTCTCACCGGCGAACAGGACGGAGCGCTCTCGCTCGACGACCGGGTCGCAGCCCTGGTGCTCCCGGCCCTCGCGGAGGACGACCCGCTGCTCATCGGAGCGGGCTTCGTGGCGGCGCCCGAGCCGACCGGCGCAGGGGACGTCCGGTTCTCGTGGTGGCTCGGCCCGCTCGACGACAACCCCGTGTTCGGCGCGACGCGCGCACCATCGAAGCTCGACCTCGGCGCGCGCTCCTACTCCGACTACTTGCGCGACTTCGCGTCCCTGGAGTGGTTCAGCGTCCCGCAGTCGACCCACCGCACGCACATCACCGGCCCGTACGTCGATCACCTGTGCGCGTGCGACTACATCGTCACGGTCACGTCGCCGGTCGAACGCGACGGGCGCATGCTCGGCGTCGTCGGCCTCGACATTTACGTGAAGCGCCTCGAGCGGGAGCTGCTGCCCGGGATGCTCGCGTGCAGCCGGCCGCTCGCCCTCGTGAACGAGCACGGGAGGGTGACGGTGTCCACGGATCCGGCCGTGCTGGTCGGGACGGTCCTGCCGACCGCTCCCGATGCCGTCGCGTGCCCCGGCACGACCTTCCGTCTCGTGGAGACCGGCGCCTGACCGGCCTCGGACCGCCGGCCGACCTGCCGCTGACCTGCCGCTGACCTGACGCTGACCGGCGGCGCCCGACCTCGGAGAGTCGGCCGGCGGGCTACACTCGCAACCACGCGCGCTTCGCGCGACCCCCGGCAGGCGACGTCCGCCGGGACGACCCCGTGAGCCACCAGGAGGAGCCGACGATGACTGGCGGCTTCATCCGGTACGCGCCGACGGCCGGTCCGTCGCGGTGGCTGCTCATCGCGGGCCGCCGGTTCGTCGCAGCAGTCGAGAGCACGGCCTCCGACGAGATCGTGGATGCGGTGTACTGGCTGGCCGACTCGGAGTTCGCGACGATCGAATCCGTCGTCGGGGCGTTCCCGCTCGCCGGACCGGACAGCGTCCGATCGTTCGCCGTGGCGGAGATCGCCGAGCCGAACGCCGCGGGCGAGGTCACCGTGACAGCGGTGGTCCGGGGCTCGGCGGCGGTCGATGTGTTCTCGGTCGGCGGTGCGCGCCGGTTCTCGGCGGGAGGCGTGCAGCCGTGGGTGCTGGCCGAGTTCCGCACGGTGACCGGCCTCGTGCTTCAGGGCGACGACGCGCCGACCGGCCCGGTCGCCCGCCTCTCCATCGGCTCGCTGCCGCTGCGCGTCGGCGTGACCGACGGCGAGCTGCTGACGTGGACGCTGCAGCCGATCGAGCGCGCGGAGCGCAGTCGTGAGACCCCGGCTCCGGCCGCAGCCGTCTCCGGTCCTGCCGCGGAGGAGACCATCATCCGCGCCCGCAACCAGAGTTCGAGCCTGTTCGGGGGCGCGGACGCCCCGGCGGAGGTTGCTGCGGCGTCCGAGATCGTGCCGCCGCACGCCCATCCCGCCCCGCACGAGCTCCCGGGCGCCGTCGACATCGACGAGTCCGTGACCCCGCCCGCCGCAGCCGTCGCTCCGGCGCCCGAGCACGACACGCCGATCGCGCCCGCCGGGCCGCTGACCGTCCGCACCGACGAGATGTTCCCGCCGACCGAGCCCGTCGTGCTTCCCCCGCCGCGCGCGACCTTCGCCGCCCGGATCCCGTCGGGGGACACGATCGCGCTCGACGTCCCCGTCCTGATCGGCCGGCGGCCCGCTCCGCAGCGCGTCGATTCCGGCGCGGAGCCGCGGCTCGTCACGGTGCCGTCGCCCACCCAGGAGGTCTCGTCGACCCATGTCCGCATCGAGCAGTCGGGGGACGCGGTCGTCGTCACCGACCTCCGCTCCACCAACGGGACGCTGGTGACCGGTCCCGGCGGCGCCCGCCGGCTGCGTCCGGGGGAGTCGTCCGTGGTGCTCGCGGGGGCGAGGGTGGAGATCGGCGACGGTAATATCATCGAGATCACCGCCCGCAGAGACGAAGGACGCGAGTGACCCAGATCGGTCGCAGCAGCAGACGCCACACCGTGGCTGTCCCCGGCGATCCCGACGCACGCATCAGCCTCGCCTGGGCCGCTCTGAGCGACACCGGATACCGGCGGAGCGTGAACGAGGACAGCCTCCTCGCGCGTTCGCCGATCTTCGCGGTGGCCGACGGGATGGGCGGCCACACCGCAGGAGACTTCGCCAGCACGGCGGTGGTCACGCGCCTGGCCGAGAAGGTGAAGGCGGACTTCGTCGGAGAGATCGCCCTCACCGAGGCGCTGCGATCGGCGGTCGACGACATGACCCGCGGCGTCGGCCAGACCGACCTCGGGACGGGCACCACGGTCACCGGGATCGCCCTCACCCTGGTCGACGGCAACCCGTACTGGCTCGTGTTCAACATCGGCGACTCGCGGGTGTACAGCTACCGCGACGGGACGCTGGAGCAGCTGACCGTCGACCATTCGATCGTCCAGGAGCTGCTGGACGCCGGAGCCATCACCCCGGCGGAGGCCGAGGTGCACCCGCACAGCAACGTCATCACGCGCGCCGTCGGTTTCAACGAGGACCCGGTGCCCGACTACTTCCTCCTGCCGATCGTCGCAGGCTCCCGGCTGCTGGTGTGCTCGGACGGCCTGACGAAGGAGCTGACCGAGCACGGCATCCGCTACTTCCTCGGAGAGGGCTCCTCCCCGCTCGACGCCGCCCAGCAGCTGATGGATGCGGCGCTCGGCAACGGCGGGCGCGACAACGTGACCGTCGTGGTCGTCGACGTGCTGGCGACCCCGGAGTCCGGAGCACACCGCGAGGGCGTCTCCCGCCGGGCCGCTCGGCGCCACTGATTCTGTCCCCCGACTTGGGGGTGAGCGAGTTGTCCCCAGTGCGGGTCCCGGCCGGTCGGGGGCGGTATCCGGCTGCCTACAATTGTCAGACGCTTCGCACCGGCGAACGCGTCTCATCGACGAACGGGAGGAGCCGATGGCCCGGCGTTTGCCGTCCCAGCCGCCGAACCTCCCGGGTTTCTCCTACGTCCGGGTGCTGGGTTCCGGCGGCTTCGCCGACGTGTTCCTGTACGAGCAGAACATGCCGAGGCGCCAGGTCGCGGTCAAGGTGATGCTCGCCGAGGTGGTCACCAGCCAGGTCAAACAGATGTTCCAGGCCGAGGCGAACCTCATGGCGCAGCTGAGCACCCATCCGTCGATCCTCACCGTCTATCAGGCGAGCGTCTCCTCCGACGGCCGGCCGTACCTGGTGATGGAGCTCTGTTCCGCCGCGATCGGACAGCGTTACCGCACGGAACCGCTGTCGGTGCCGGAGGCGCTGAGCGTCGGCGTGCGCATCGCCAGCGCGGTCGAGACGGCCCACCGGGCCGGAGTGCTGCATCGCGACATCAAGCCGTCGAACATCCTGAGCACCGCCTACGGGCATCCGGTGCTGAGCGACTTCGGGATCGCCGCAACGCTCAGCGAGGCCGACGTCACCGAGGCGATCGGCCTGTCCATCCCCTGGTCGGCGCCCGAGGTCCTGCTCGACGAGACCAGCGGCACGATCGCCAGCGAGATCTGGTCGCTCGGGGCCACGCTGTACTCGCTGCTCGCCGGGCGGTCGCCGTTCGAGGTGCCCGGCAAGGAGAACACGTCCGCCGAGCTCATCCAGCGCATCACCAAGAGCCGGCCGCTGCCGATCGGGCGGGCCGATGTGCCGCCGCGGCTGGAGCAGGTGCTGATGCGGGCGATGTCGCGACGGCCCTCCCAGCGGCAGAGGAGCGTTCTGGAGTTCATCCGCGAGCTGCAGGCGGTGGAGACCGAGCTCGGCCTGCCGCAGACGCCGATCGAGGTCGCGATGGACGACTGGGCGCTGGCGACCGCCGGCGATCCGGAGGACAGGACCCGGGTGAAGGGCGTCGTCGCGGTCGACCCGGGCGCCCGCCGGCGCCGGCGCCGCGCGGTTCCCGTGTCCACGACGGTGACCCGCGCACCGACACGCACCGTCGTGCGCGAGAGCGGGAGTGCGCAGACGCCGCAGCAGGCCGCGCCGGCGAAGACCTCCCGCGCGCTCGTGCTCTCCCTGGTCGCGTGCGCCGTGCTCGTCGTCGTTCTCGCCGTGACCGCATCGATCGTGCTGGTGCGAGCGGGGGCGAGCGACGACATCCCGACGGTCCGCGATCTCAGCGGCCGGGTGGCCGGCAGCACCATCGTGTTCACCTGGAGCGACCCGGGGCTGCAGGAGGGCGACACGTACCAGGTGACGGTCGACGACCAGCCGCCCAGCAGCCAGCACGCGACGGAGTTCCGCGTCGACGCGAAGTCGGGTGAGACCGTCTGCGTCACCGTTACGGTGAACCGCGACGGCAAGACGGGCACGCCGAGCGGCCAGAAGTGCGTCGAGGGGACGGGCGGGACGTGACCCGCCTCGGCGCCATCGGGTCGTGGCTCGCCGCGCACAAGTCCGTCGCGGCGACCGCCGTGAGCGGGACGGCGGTGGCCGCCCTGGTGACGACCCTCGCGGTCGTCTCGGGGGGCTACAGCGCGCAGCACCTCCGGCTCGACGACGCCTCGGTCTGGGTCGCGAGCGACGCCAAGAAGTCCCTCGGCCGGGCGAACACGGAGATCGACAAGCTCAACTCGGTGGTGGCCGGGACCGGCGAGGCCCTGGACGTCGTCCAGGACGGCAGGGACGTCCTCCTCCTCGACCGCGAGGCGAACACGATCGCGCTCGTCGATCCGGCGACGGCAGAGGCGGGCAAGTCGGTGGCGCTGCCGCCGCGTTCTCCGCAGGTGTCGCTCGCGGACGGTCACGTCGCCCTGCTGTCGCAGACCACCGGGCAGCTGTGGCTGACCGGGGTCGACCAGCTGAAGGACTTCAACTCCGGCTCCGCGGCGACGATCGACCTCGGTGGCCGCGCCGTGTCCGCTATGGACCCGTCCGGCGTGATGTTCGCGTACCAGCCGTCGACCAGGGCCCTGGTGCGCATCGGCCTCGACGCCGCCGAGCCCTCGACGATGACCGAGACGCTCCGCACCCGGGGCGACGGCGCCGACGTCTCCCTGACATCCGTGGGAGGCCACTGGGCGCTGCTCGACCCGTCGCAGCGCACGCTGACCCTCGAGGACCGCACGGTGAACCTCGCCGCCTTCCTCCCCGAGGGGGACGAACCGGTGCTGCAGCAGCCGTCGGAGCGCGGGGATGCCGTGTGGATCGCCTCCACCGCCGGGCTGATCCGCGTGCCGCTCGCCGGCGGGCCTGCCACGCGGGCGCTCGCTCGCGACTCCGGCGCCCCGGCCGCGCCCGTCACCGTCGACGGGTGCACCTACGCCGCCTGGAACGACGGAACGGCCTGGCGCACATGCTCGGCGTCGGGCGCGGGGGATCGGTCGACGCTCGACGGCGTGCCGTCCGGTGCGGTGCTCGGCTTCCGCGTGAACGGGAACCGCGTCGTGCTCAACGACGGCCGCTCCGGTGTCTCCTGGGCGGTGCAGAGCGGCAACGCACGCATCGACAACTGGGACGAGCTGGTCTCCAAGAAGACGACGCAGGAGCTCGTCGACCAGACCAAGCAGGACGATGCCCCGCAGTTCGAGAAGCAGGAGCAGCCTCCCGTCGCCGTCGACGACTCGTTCGGCGCCCGGCCGGGACGCGTGACGCCGCTGCCCGTCCTGCTCAACGACTACGACCCGAACGGCGACGTGCTGACGATCGACTCGTTCACGGCGGTGCCCGCGAGTCAGGGCTCGATCGAACTCACGAATGCCGACCAGCAGCTCCAGCTGACGCTTCCGGACACGGCCACCGGCACGATCGCCTTCGACTACACGATCTCGGACGGCCGCGGCGGGACGGCGACGGCGCACGTGACCGTCGCGGTGCGGACGGCGTCCGAGAACAGCCCGCCGGTCTGCGTCCGCAACGCCAAGGCCGTCGTGCAGTCCGGCGGCCGCGTGTCCACACCGGTGCTCGGCGACTGCTACGACCCGGACGGCGACTCCTTCTACCTCGCCGGCGCGTCCGTTCCCGCTCCCGACGCCGTCACGTTCACCCCGCAGGGTCAGATCGCCTACTCCGACCACGGCGACGGCGAAGGCGTGAAGGATGTGGCCCTCACCCTCTCGGACGGACGGGCCGAGGCGGCCGGGCTGCTCGCGGTGACCGTGCGCGCGCCGGGACAGGTGCCGATCATCGCCGATCCGTTCGCCGTCGTGGCCTACCAGAGCCAGGAGGTGACGGTGTCGCCGCTCGACCACGTTCGCGGCGGCAACGGCACGGTGCGCCTCAGCACCGTCCCCACCAAGGCGGACGCGACGATCACCCCGGACTATCAAGGAGGCACGTTCCGCTTCGAGTCCGACCAGGCCGGAACGCACAACATCGAGTACTCGGTGACCGACGGCCTCGTGACGGCGACCGGCGTCGTCCGGGTCGAGGTCAAGGCGCCCCCGGGGGCGAAGACCGCGCCGATCGCGGTGCCGCACACCGCGTTCATCCGCGAGCAGTCGACGCAGGACGTCGACGTCCTCTCGACCGACATCGACCCGTCGGGCGGCGTGCTGCTGGTCACGGGCGTGACCGAGCCGGAGGCGGCGACCGGTGTCCGGGTCCAGGTGCTGCAGCAGCGCACCCTCCGCGTCACCCTGAGCCGGCCGCTCGAGGGTCCCGTCGACTTCCACTACCGGCTCAGCAACGGCCTGGCCGAGACGATCGGGACGGTCACCGTCGTCCAGCTCCCGCCGCTCACGGTCCATCAGCCGCCGATCGCCGCCCCCGACAGCGTCTCGGTCCGGGTGGGCGATGTGGTCGACATCCCGGTGCTGGCCAACGACGTGCAGCCCGACGGCGACAAGCTGACCCTCGACCCGACCCTGGCGACACCGCTCCCCAGCGGCGCCGGCCTCCTCTTCGCCAGCGGCGACCACCTCCGCTACCTCGCGCCGTCGAAGCCCGGCAACTACACCGCCGCATACAAGGTGTACGGGGCGGACGGCCAGTGGGCGACGGCCGAGGTCACGATCGCCGTGCGCGAGCGCGACGCCGCGACCAACAACCCGCCCGTTCCGAAGACCGTGACCGCGCGCGTCCTCGCGGGAGACACCGTCCGCATCACCATCCCGCTGTCCGGCATCGACCCCGACGGCGACTCCGTGCAGTTCATCGGGCAGGAGACGAACCCGCAGAAGGGCGCCGTGATCGCCTCCGGTCCGGACTGGATGGACTTCCAGGCCGGCGACTACGCCGCAGGCACCGACACCTTCACCTATGCCGTGGTCGACGCGCTCGGCGCCCGCGCGACGGGCACGGTCCGGGTGGGCATCGCCGCCCGGGTCGAGGGCGCACGGAACCCGGTCGCGGTCGAGGACGACGTGACGGCGCGTCCGGGGCGCACGCTGTCGGTGCAGGTCCTCGCCAACGACAGCGACCCCGACGGCAGCCCGCTCAGCGTGACCGCGGTCACGTCGCTCGACGGCAAGGCCAAGGCGAAGATCAGCGGCGACGTCGTCACCGTCACGGCGCCCCAGACCGAGGGAGCCTACGGCTTCCTCTACACGATCCAGAACGAGCGCGGAGGCACCAGCCAGGCGTTCCTACGGCTCACGGTCGACCCGAAGGCGCCGCCCGCGCGTCCGGTCGTCTCCGACACGACCCTCGGACTCTCCGACATCCTCGGCAAGGACCGTGTCGATGTGAACGTGCTGGCCAACGTGTTCTTCGCCGATGGCCCGGTCTCCAGCCTGAAGCTCTCGCTGGTGCCCGGATACACGAGCGATGCGCAGGTCACGTCCTCGAAGCGGTTGCGGATCGCGATCGGCGCGAAGAGCCAGGTGGTGCCCTTCCGTGTCGCGAACCCGGAGGACGAGAGCGTCGTCGCCTACGGCTTCGTACGGGTGCCCGGCTACGACGACGCCCTGCCCCAGCTGAAGCGGGGTGCGCCCAAGCTGACGGTGGTCAGCGAGAAGACCCTGACCATCCACCTCAACGACTACATCGTCGCGGTGGGCGACAGGAAGGTGCGGCTGACCGACGCGGCGACCGTGCGCGCCACCCACGCCAACGGCGACGACCTGGTGGCCGGGAGCGACACGCTCCAGTTCACGTCGTCGCCGCGCTACTTCGGGCCGGCCTCCATCTCGTTCCAGGTCACCGACGGAGCGAGCGCCAACGACCCGAACGCCAACGTCGCGACCATCGTGCTCCCGATCGAGGTCACGCCTCGCGAGAATCAGCCGCCCGTGTTCACCGGTGCGCTCATCGACTTCGAGCCCGGCCAGACGAAGACGATCGACCTCACCAAGGTGACCAGGTACCCGTACGCCAAAGACGTCGGCGAGCTGGTCTACTCCATCCAGGATCCCCGTCCCGACGGCGTGTCCGCCTCCCTGAGCGGGCAGAAGCTGACGGTGAGCGTCGCCGCCGACGCGGTCAAGGGCACGCGCCCATCGCTCTCGATCGGGGTGAAAGACGCCGTCAACGCCGGCCAGGCCGGTCGCATCGACATCTCGGTCGTGCCGTCGACGCGTCCGCTGGCCAGCCCCCAGCCGGACCGCGTGATCGCTCCGCGCGGGCAGACCTCGACAGTGGATGTGCTGGCCAACGACGGCGCGACCAACCCGTTCCCGGGCAAGCCTCTGCGGGTGGTCGCGGTCCGCGGTCTGGGGACCGGACTGCCGGACGGCGTCAGCATCACCCCGAGCGCCGACAACTCGGAGCTGCAGATCTCGGTCTCCCAGACGGCTGCCGCGGCCGATACGACCCTGCAGTACGAGGTCGCGGACGCCACCGGGGATCCGGACCGCTACGTCTGGGGCACCGTGACGGTGTCGGTGCAGGATCGCCCGGCCCCGGTGTCCAATGTCCAGGTCGGCACGATCGCCGACCGCAGCCTCACGCTCACGTGGATCCCCGGCGCCTTCAACAACTCGCCGATCACCGGCTTCGAGGTGACCATGGCGTCCGCAGCGAGCGGCGCCGTGCTCTCCACCACGCCGTGCGCCACCACGACGTGCGCGATCACGACGCCGGGCAACGGGTCCTCCAACGCCGTCACCCTCAGCGTGCGCGCCAGGAATGCGCTCGGGCTCTCCGACCCGACGGCCTACGCCGAGGCGGTGTGGTCCGATGTGGTGCCGAACGCCCCGTCCGGCCTGTCGTCGACACCGCTCGACCAGGGGCTCCGCGTCACGTGGTCGAAGCCCGCGGACGCCGCGGGCGCGAGCCCGATCAGCTCCTACGTGGTGTCGGTGGGCGGCGTGACCAAGGCTCTGCAGGTCTCGGGGTCGGACCCGGTCGGCACCCGGTACGCGCTCAACGTCACCGATCCCGGCATCGCGAACGGAGCGTCGATCGGATACACGGTCGCCTCCCGCAACGACTTCTACCAGGGTCGGACGACGTGGAATCAGAGCCAGGGGAGCGGTATCCCCGCGGGAGCGCCGACCACGACGGGCATCGCCCCGGTGGCCACTCCGAACACGACCGACGGCACCAGCGTGACGCTCAGCTGGTCCAACGTCTTCGGCGACAACGGTGCGGCCGTCTCCGCCTACTACGTCGCGGTGTTCCAGGGCGGCAACCCCACCTTCTGCCGGGTCGACGGCGTCGAGGACGGGCAACCGGCGCTGAGCACCGGAGGACTCGGCCGCGTTCAGGGCGGTAGCACCACCTTCGACGGGCTCAGCCCGAACCGCAGCTACAACTTCATCGTCTACGCCTACAACGGCCAGGGCTGCACCCCGGCCGCGATCGTGAGCGCGACGCCGCGCCAAGCTCCGGGAGCGGTGAGCCAGATCGCGGTGAACGGGCGGGTGCAGAGCGGTGACACCGTCGACTTCCGGGTCTCCGTGTCCTACCGCGCGGGCGGCGGGTCCAGCCCGGTCTTCGACTACCAGCTGCTGAGCGGGACCGCCGTCGTCGACTCCGGTCAGCTCGCCGGCACCACCGGGATCCTCACCGGCTCCAACGGAAGCCACTACGGCGTACCGCTGACCGTGAAGATCACCCGCGTCTGCGAGAGCTACCCGGACAGCGCTCCGCTCTGCTCCGATCAGTCGGCCACGCAGGACCTGGGCGTCGCGGTGAGCCTCGCCATCGGCGGCGGCCGCTACGACCCCGCGAGTCACGTGTTCACCTGGACCAGCTGGCCGACCGGTCAGTACGAGGCCGTGACCTACAGCTGCGACGGGACCACTCAGCTGCCGATGCCGGCGACGGGACAGACCGCATCCTGCACCGCCCCGGCGAACGACCCGTCGCCGACGCTGGTCGTGCGGGTCGTCAGCGGTTCCGACACGTACAGCCAGCCGTACCCGGGATCGAGTCTGCAATGAGTTCGGGACGCCATACTGATGAGATGTGCCGCTCCGTGCGGCCCGCATCCCCTTCCCAGCGGCCCGACCGGCCGCGCCCCGAACCGAAAGAGGCCGGAGCATGACGATGACCCCCGAGCAGGCAAGCTGGTTCTCCGGAGTCTTCGATCGTCTCGTCGGGAACATCGACCGGGTCCTGCTGGGCAAGACCCACGTGATCCGGCTTGCCCTGACCGCGCTGTTCAGCGAGGGCCACCTCCTCCTGGAGGACTTCCCGGGGACGGGCAAGACCTCGCTCGCGCGCGCGATCGCCGAGAGCGTGCGCGGGACGACCAACCGCGTCCAGTTCACTCCCGACCTGCTGCCGGGCGACATCACCGGCGTCAACATCTACGACCAGCGGAGCGGCGCCTTCGAGTTCCACCGCGGCCCGGTCTTCGCCAACATCGTCCTCGCCGACGAGATCAACCGTGCGAGCCCCAAGACCCAGTCCGCTCTGCTCGAGGTCATGGAGGAGCAGCAGGTCACGGTCGACGGCGTGCGCCATTCGGTGGGTGCGCCGTTCATGGTGATCGCGACCCAGAACCCGATCGAGCAGGCGGGCACCTACCGGCTCCCGGAGGCGCAGCTCGACCGCTTCCTGATGAAGGCGTCGATCGGCTACCCCGACCACGAGGCGACCCTGCGCATCCTGGAGGGGTCGGAGCGCCGCGCCCACGAGGTCGTCGTGCCGGAGGTGATCTCGGCCGCAACGGTGGTCGAGATGGCCACCATGGCCCGCGGCGTCCACGTCGACCCCACGATCAACGACTACGTGTCACGCCTGGTCGAGGCCAGCCGGACCGCCGACGAGATCAGGCTCGGCGTGAGCGTTCGCGGGGCGCTCGCCCTGCTGCGCGCCGCCAAGACCATGGCCGCCGCATCCGGTCGCTACTACGTCACCCCGGACGACGTGAAAGCTCTTGCAGAGCCCGTGCTCGCCCACCGCCTCGTGCTCGACCCGGAGGCCGAGTTCGAGGGCGTCAGCGCCTCGAGCCTCATCGGGCAGCTGTTGATCGAGACCCCGCCGCCGAGCGATCGGGCCGCCGTGTGACCACCGTCACCCGTTCGCAGACCGAGCTCACCAACGCGCGCGCCCGCATCGTCGGCGAGCGCGATGGCGTCCTGGCCGACGCGATCGTGTGGGTCGTCCGCACCTCGGGGACGGCCGCGCGCGCGGTCGCGACCGTCGCCCGGCGCATCAGCGCCGTCGTCACCGCGCTCGGCTGGTCGATGCTGCTGCTGGCAGCTCTCGCGCTGACCGTGGGATACGTCTTCGGCTGGGTCGAGGCGGTGGTGGCCGGGTGGACCGCCCTCGTGCTCCTCGTGGTGGCGTCCGGCTATCTCATCGGCCGCACCGCCTACGATGTCGGCCTCTCGCTTCCGGCCAACCGGGTCGTCGTAGGGGACAGGGCCCCCGGCGAGGTGGCGGTGCGCAACACCCTCCGCCGCGGGCTTCCCGGCGTGCGGGTCGAGGTGCCCGTCGGTCAGGGGCTCGCCGAGTTCGCCGCGCCGCCGCTCGCTGCGGGCGAGGAGCACTCGGACGTGTTCGTCGTGCCGACCACCCGGCGCGGCATCGTGCCGATCGGACCGGTCCGGACGGTCCGCGCCGACCCGATCGGGCTGCTCCGCCGCGAGGTCGTCTGGGCGGACTCGCTCGACCTGTTCGTGCATCCCCGCACCATCGCCATCCCCAGCATGAGCACTGGGTTCGTCCGCGACCTCGAGGGATCTCCGACCCGCGACCTGACGGCCAGCGACATCGCCTTCCACGCGCTCCGCGAGTACGTCCCCGGCGACGAGCGGCGCTACATCCACTGGAAGTCGACCGCGAAGACCGGCAGCTACATGGTCCGCCAGTTCGAGGAGACCCGGAGGAGCCACCTGCTGGTGGCGCTCAGCCTGTCGGCGGCCGACTACGCCACCGAGGAGGAGTTCGAGCTGGCCGTGAGCGTCGCCGGGTCGCTCGGCGTCCGCGCCATGCAGGACTCCCGAACGGTCTCGGTCGTCGCCAGCGCGGAGACGCCCGACTTCGCCAAGCGTGTCGTGTTCAGCGCCCGACGCCTCAGCACGGTGAACCGAGGGCGGCTCCTCGACGATCTGGCGGGCGTCGAGACCGCGGTCTCGGCCCTGCGGCTTCCGGAGCTCGCGCAGGTGGCGTCCGACGGCGCGGCGGGCATCTCCATCGCGTTCCTCATCTGCGGTTCGACCCCGACGGCTGCGCAGCTGCGCGCCGCGGCCGGGCACTTCCCGCTCGGGGTGGACGTCGTCGCCATCGTCTGCGACGAGGGAGCCGTGCCGTCGATGCGCCGGGTCGCCGACCTCAGCGTGCTCACCATCGGCTACCTGGAGGACCTCCAGCGCAGCCTCGCCAAGAGACTGGCGCTCTGATGCCCGCCCGCCGCTCCGCCGCCTCGCTGATCGACGTCGCCTTCGCCGTCGTCGCCGTGGCGCTCGGCGCCTGGTCGTTCTGGCCGATCCACCAGTCGCCCGAGTTCGTCCTGATGCTGGTGGTGACCCTGCTGGCCGGCACGGCGGTGGCCGTGGCGGGATGGGCGTTCCGGCTGCCGAGCATCGCGGTCGCCGGGCTGATCGCGCTGGTGTTCCTCGGGCTCGGGGTGCAGCTCGCGGTCCCGTCCGAATCGGCCGCGGGCGGGCTTCTGCCGGCGGGGCCGGGTTTCGTCGATCTGGTCCAGGGCACCTGGCTGAGCTGGAAGCAGCTGGTGACCATCAGCATCCCTGTCGGGTCGTACCAGGCGCTCCTGGTGCCGGCGTTCCTGCTGACACTGCTGGCCACCGTCCTGACGGTCACGATCGCGCTCCGGTCGTCGCGGCCGGAGCCGGCCGCCGTCCCGCCGGTGCTGCTGTTCGTCGCGGGCATCGTGCTGGGCTCTTCGACGTCATCCCTGCCGCTCCCGCTGCTGTTCGCCCTCTTCGTCGTGCTCCTCTCGTGGCTGATCCGCTTCCGGCTGCGGCGCAGGGCGGCATCCCTCCGCACGCTGCGGGAGCAGAGCGGCCTGCTCGTCGAGACGCGGCGTGAGCGGCGCTCGACAGCCCTGCTGACGACGGCGGGCGCGACGGTGATGCTGCTCACGGCGGCCGCGGCGGGGATCGCAGCGGCCGCGCTGATCCCGCCGGCCGGCGCGCGGCAGGTCGCGCGCACCGCGGTCGAGCAACCGTTCGACCCGCGGGAGTACCCCAGCCCGCTGAGTGGATTCCGCTCCTACCTCGAGCCGGCGCGCGCCGACCGGGCCATGCTGACCGTCACGGGGCTCCCGGCCGACCGTCGGCTGCGGATCGCGACGCTCGACACCTACGACGGCGTCACCTACGCGGTGGGCAGCGGAGACGAGACCAGCGCATCCGGCTCGTTCACGCGCGTGCCGTACCGCATCGACCAGAGTGCGACCACGGGCAAGCGGACGACGACGAGTGTGGTGGTCCGCGACTACCGCGGCCCGTGGCTTCCCGGGAGCGGACAGCTGGAGCAGGTGCGCTTCAGCGGGGTGGACGCCCAGCGGCTCGCCGGAGCGTTCTTCTACAACGACGTGACCGGCACGGGCGCCGTCACCACGGCCCTCCGCAGCGGCGACATGTACACCGAGGAGACGGTCGTCAAACCGCAGCTGAAGCCCGACCAGCTGGAGAAGGTGCAACCGGGGACGGACTCCGTGCCGCGCCCCCGCGTCATCCCGGACGAGCTGGCGTCCGTGCTGCAGAAGTACACCTCCGGTGTCAGCGGCGCCGGGCCGAAGCTCGCGGCGGCGCTGCGCGGCCTCGCCCAGGACGGCTATATCAGCCACGGCATCGGCGCGGACGAGCCCGCCAGCCGGTCGGGGCACGGCGCCGACCGGATCACCGAGCTGCTGACCGACGTCCCCATGCTCGGCGACCAGGAGCAGTACGCGGTCACCGCAGCGCTCATGGCCCGGCAGCTCGGCTTCCCCGCGCGAGTGGTCGTCGGATTCGTGGCGCCGGCGGACACCACCGGTCCGAACCTGACCTTCGTCGGCTCCGACATCTCCGCCTGGATCGAGGTGCAGACCACCTCCGGCTGGGTGACCGTCGATCCGACGCCTCCACTGCGTCCCGTCCCGCCGAAGCAGCCGGACCAGCCCACCCAGATCTCCCGGCCGCAGACCAACATCCAGCCCCCGGTCGACGAGAACCCGCAGCGCAACGACGAGCCCCCGCAGGCGCAGGTCGACCCCTCCGACCAGCCGCAGCCGAACCCCGTGCTCGAGACGCTGCTCGCCGTCCTGGCGGTCGTGGGATGGACGCTGCTTGTCCTCGCACTCGTCGCCTCGCCGTTCCTGGCCGTCCTCGCCGCGAAATGGCGTCGCCGCGCGCTGCGCCGATCGGCGCCGACCGCGCGGGAGCGCATCGTCGGCGGCTGGCGGGAGTTCGCCGATGCGGCCGTCGACCACGGCTACGAGCCGCAGCCCGCCGCGACGCGGGTGGAGTTCGCCGACACCATCGGCGGATCGCGCGCCGGCGCGCTCGCCAAGGTCGCTGACCGCGCCACGTTCAGCGGCGTCGCTCCGACCCCCGCGGAGGCAGAGACGGTCTGGAAGGCGGTCGACGAGCTCCGCTCGCAGCTCGCGAAGCGCGACACGCGCTGGAAGCGGCTGCTCGCTGCCGTCTCGCTGCGGTCGCTCGGCTACCGTGGGAGACGGAACCGGAAGGGGCGGGAACGATGAACTGTCGGGTGTGCGGAGCAGAGCTGGCCGAAGGCACGCTGTTCTGTCCGCTGTGCGGCAGCTCGGTCACCTCGTCACGGCTGCGTGCTCCGGAAGTCGCGGACCCGCGGCCATCGGACACCTCGATCATCTCCGACCGCCTCGCCGAGCCGCGGCCCGCTCCCGCGGTCGCCGGACGGTTCCCGGAGGACGTCCTCCTCGATGAGGACGGCCTGCCGCCGACCCAGGCGATGACGATCGTGCCGGTCGAGGAGGCGCCGCCCGTCCACCCGCCGGCGCACCGGACGTATACGCTCAGCTTCTCCACCGGCGACGTCGTCGAGGTGTCCGGCTCCGGGCTCATCGGCCGGCGTCCGATCACGCAGCCGGGGGAGCACATCGACCAGCTCGTCGTCGTCTCGGACCCCGGCCGCAGCGTCTCCAAGACGCACCTCGAGTTCGGCCTCGAGGGCGACGAGCTGTGGATCTGCGATCGCTACTCCGGAAACGGCACGGTCGCGCATCCGCTCGGCGGTGTGGCGCGCCAGTGCGAGGCCGGCCGTCGCTACCGCGTCACCCGCGGAACCCGCGTCGAGATCGGCGACCACTGGTTCGACGTCTCCTGACCTCGTCCGCCCCGCCCCGCCCCTCTCCGTCCACCGTCGAGTACGCAAAAACTGCACGTCTCCCCATGGGAATCCGTGCAGTTTTTGCGTACTCGACGGCGGGGGTCAGGCGAGGGCGTCCGCGATCGAGCTCGCGTCGAGGTCGTGCGCGGAGGCGACGCCCTCGTTCGTGACCTTCCCGGCGTGGACGTTGAGGCCGAGCGCGAGGGACGCGTCCGCCCGCAGGGCCTCCTGCCAGCCGCGGTTCGCGATGGCGCGGGCGTAGGGGAGCGTCGCGTTGGTCAGCGCGTACGTGGAGGTGTGGGGGACCGCACCCGGCATGTTCGCAACGCAGTAGAACAGCGACTGGTGCACGGTGAAGGTGGGATCGGCGTGCGTGGTGGGGTGGGAGTCCTCGAAGCAGCCGCCCTGGTCGACGGCGATGTCCACGAGCACGCTGCCCGCCTTCATCCGCGACACCATCTCGTTGGTGACGAGCTTCGGCGCCTTCGCCCCGGGCACCAGCACGGAGCCGATCACGAGATCCGAGGCGACGACCGCCTTGTCGATCTCGAAGCTGTTCGAGGCGATGGTTTTGATCCGGCCGGCGTACAGGGCGTCGAGTTCGCGCAGGCGCTGGATGTTGGTGTCGAGCACCGTGACCTCCGCGCCGAGGCCGACGGCGACCGAGATGGCGTTCGTGCCGGCGACGCCGCCGCCCAGGACGGTCACGACGGCCGGGTGCGTGCCGGGGACACCGGGGACGAGGAGGCCGGGGCCGCCGTTCGGCTTGAGCATCGTGTTCGCGCCGACGATGGGTGCGAGCCGGCCGGCGACCTCGCTCATCGGGGCGAGCAGGGGGAGCGCGCGGGTCGGCAGCTGCACCGTCTCGTACGCGATGGCGGTCACGCCGCCGTCGATCAGCGCCCGGGTGAGCGCTTCGTCCGCCGCGAGGTGCAGGTAGGTGAAGAGCACGAGGCCCGGGCGGAAGTAGCCGTACTCGCTCTCGATCGGCTCCTTGACCTTGAGGATGAGGTCGCCGGCCGCCCAAGTGGCCGCGGCATCCGGGACGATGGTCGCGCCGGCTCCGGCGTACAGCTCATCCGGGATCGACGACCCGACGCCCGCGCCGGATTCGACGAAGACCTCGTGACCGGCGCCGACCAGGTCGTGCACACCGGCCGGCGTGATCGCCACCCGGAACTCGTTGTTCTTGATCTCGCGGGGGATCGCGACCTTCATGGGGCTCCTTCGACACTTCGACGTGGTGGTTCGCTCTCACCATAGCGGGGTTCACGGAGGATTTCGACTGAATTCTGGATGAAGGAGTGCTGATTTCGCGGACAGGAGCCGTCCTCGCAGACGGTTTCCGCAGCGGGCGCGCAGCGGCGGTGGTCGACGATGCCCGCTCGAGGCGGCAGACCGCCCCGTCTGCGGTTTCCCGGGCGATTCGACCGATCCGACACGGATTTCGTAAAGATTGTGTTTCCGAATGGATGATCCGGCCACTTTCTGATGCGGATCGCAACGGTTGTGTGCCAGGATCGGGTCCACCGCGACGGCACATCGGTGTGCCGCCGAAACGCCGTCGCCCGTGGTCCGAGTTCGATCCCCCAAGGAGCACTCCAGTGAAACCGAGCAACCTTCCGCAAGACCCGAAGATCCGCCAGCTCGTGCAATCGGCCCGTGCGTCGCAGCTCACGCGGCGCGGCCTCCTCGCCGGTGCGGGAGCCGGCGCGACGGCCCTCGCCCTCGCCGCCTGCTCCACGGGCGGAGGGAAGAGCAAGCCGACCCCGGCCAAGGACCAGTCGGCGACCGACAAGTCGCTCACCTGGGCGAACTGGCAGGCCTACCTCGACCAGGACGACGCGGGCAAATACCCGACGCTTGAGGCGTTCGAGAAGCAGAGCGGCCTCAAGGTCAAGTACGACGTGGCCGTCGACGACAACAACACCTACTACGCGAAGGTGAAGGACCAGCTCGCCCTCGGCAAGGACATCGGCGCCGACACCGTCTGTCTCACCGACTGGATGATCGCGCGGTGGATCCGCCTCGGCTACGTCCAGACGTTCGACGAGTCCGCGATCCCCAACAAGAAGAACCTGGTGTCGAACCTCCAGAATGTCGACTTCGACCCGGGACGCAAGAAGTCGCTCCCGTGGCAGAGCGGGTTCGCCGGCATCTGCTGGAACAAGGAGAAGCTCCCGGGCGGTCTGAAGTCGGTCGACGACCTCTGGAAGCCCGAGCTCAAGGGCAAGGTCGGCGTGCTCAGCGAGATGCGCGACACGATGGGCCTCATCCTCATGCAGCAGGGCGTCGACATCTCCAAGGACTTCAGCGACGCGGAGTTCGAGAAGGGCATCGAGAAGATCACCAAGGAGGTCAGCGACGGCCAGATCCGCAACATCAAGGGCAACTCGTACCTCAACGACCTCAAGTCGGGCGACACGCTCGCCGCGATCTGCTGGTCGGGCGACATCACCCAGCTGAACGCCGAGGCGGGCGACAACTGGGAGTTCGCCATCCCCGAGGCCGGCGGCACCCTGTGGAGCGACAACTTCGTCATCCCGATCGGCTCGTCGCAGAAGGCCAACGCCGAGAAGCTGATCGACTACTACTACCAGCCCGAGGTCGCCGCCGAGGTCGCCGCCTGGGTGAACTACATCACCCCGGTCGAGGGCGCAAAGGCGGAGGCCGCCAAGATCGACCCGAAGCTCGCGGAGAACCAGCTGATCTTCCCCGACGAGCAGACCCTGTCGAAGGTGAAGATCTTCCGGTCGCTGACCCCGGCCGAGGAGCAGAAGTACCAGGCGGCGTTCCAGAAAGTGATCCTGGGGGCCTGATGCCGAAGGGAGTGTTCGCCGAGTCCGGCGCCGACCTGCGCCTGGAGGGCATCAAGAAGAGGTTCCCCGGCTTCACCGCGATCGAGGAGCTCGACCTCACCATCCCGGCCGGTTCGTTCTTCGCTCTGCTCGGCCCGAGTGGATGCGGCAAGACGACGACCCTGCGCCTGGTCGCCGGCCTGGAGGAGCCGACCGAGGGGCGCATCCTCATCGGCGGTCAGGATGTGACGCGCACCAAGCCGTTCCAGCGGCCGGTGAACACCGTGTTCCAGAGCTACGCGCTGTTCCCGCACATGACCATCCTGGAGAACGTCGCGTTCGGGCTCCGGCGCCGTCGTATCGGCGACCCGGTGGCCAAGGCCCACGAGGCGCTCCGGCTGGTGGAGCTCGACCACCTGGCGGCCCGCCGCCCCGCACAGCTGTCCGGCGGTCAGCAGCAGCGGGTCGCGCTCGCCCGCGCCGTGGTGAACCGGCCGGCGCTGCTGCTGCTCGACGAACCGCTCGGCGCGCTCGACCTCAAGCTCCGCAGGCAGATGCAGCTGGAGCTGAAGTCCATCCAGACCGAGGTCGGCCTGACCTTCGTCCACGTCACGCACGACCAGGAGGAGGCCATGACGATGGCCGACACGGTCGCCGTGATGAACAAGGGCAGGATCGAGCAGATGGGGTCTCCCGAGATCCTCTACGAGCTGCCCGCGACGGTGTTCGTCGCCAACTTCCTCGGGCAGTCGAACCTGTTCGCCGGCCCCGTGCAGGAGTCGAGCGGCGAGACCATCGGCGTCGACGTCGGCGGGGAGCGCATCCAGGTGCCGACGTCGCGCGCCCAGCGCACCAGCGGCTACGTCACAGTCGGCGTGCGTCCCGAGAAGCTGACCCTGCACGAGACGCCGGAGACGATCCCGTCCGGCGCCAACCGCCTCGGCCCCGGCCGCGTCACCGACGTCTCGTTCAGCGGAGTGAGCACGCAGTACCTGGTGGAGGTGCCCGGCCTCGGGACGATCGTGGTGTTCGCGCAGAACACCACGAGCGGACCCGTCGCCTCGCTCGGCGCCGAGGTCTGGGTTGCGTGGGACGCCGGACACACCTTCGTGCTCGCCGACGAACCGCCTGCGGACGGCCGGTTCTCCGACGACGCCGACACCCAGGCGATCGCCGCGCAGGCGCGCGAGCGGATGCTGACGGAGCTGGAGGAGGCGTAGATGGCCCTCGCCGCGTTCACGGGGGCGCCGCCGACGCAGGATCAGGAGCCCGCGGTCCGCCGCAAGAGCGGCATCGCGCTCGTCCTGCTGCTCCCCGGTGTCCTCTACCTCGTCCTGTTTTTCCTCACGCCGCTCATCTCGCTGATCATCACGTCCTTCCAGGCGCCGGTGGTCGACGGCGACATCGGGCAGTACCAGACCGCGTTCCAGTGGTCCAACTACACCGACTCGCTCGCCGAGTACTGGCCGCAGGTGCTGCGCTCGTTCGTGTACGCGCTGATCGCCACGGCGGCGGCGCTGCTGATCAGCTACCCGCTCGCCTACTTCATCGGCGTGAAGATGCGCGGCCGTCCCGTCCTGCAGAACCTGCTGATGACCCTGGTGATCGCGCCGTTCTTCATCAGCTTCCTGCTGCGGACGCTCGCCTGGAAGGCCATTCTGAGCGACGACGGCTGGATCGCGAGCTCGCTCAAGGCGGTCTCCATCCTCCCGCCGGACGCGCACATCACCGGGACGCCGTTCTCGGTGATCTTCGGTCTGACGTACAACTTCATCCCGTTCATGTGCCTCCCGCTGTACTCGACGCTGGAACGGCTCGACATCCGGCTCCTCGAAGCCGGACAGGACCTGTACGCCAGCCCGTGGACGACGTTCCGCAAGGTCACGGTGCCGCTGTCGATGCCGGGCATCGTCTCGGGGACGCTGCTCACCTTCATCCCCGCGGCCGGCGACTACATCAACGCGTCGCAGGACTTCCTCGGCGCCGCGGACACGTCGATGATCGGAAACGTCATCGAGAGCAACTTCCTCGTGCTGCAGAACTATCCGACGGCGGCGGCGATGTCGGTCGTGCTGATGGCCGTCATCCTGGTGATCGTCGGCGTCTACGTGCGGCGGAGTGGAACGGAGGAGCTGCTGTGACCACGATGGCGACGCCCACCGACACCAGCACGCCGCCGACCGCGGCGAAGGGCCGGCGGCGGTACAAGGGGATCGGGCTCGGCGTCTACGCGTTCCTCGCCCTGGCGTTCCTGCTCATCCCGATCGTCTACACGTTCGTGTTCTCGTTCAACGACGCGATCAAGAACAACATCGCCTGGCGCGGGTTCACCCTCCGCAACTGGACGAACGTCTGCGACGCGGCCGGCATCTGCGACGCGTTCATGGCCAGCATCATCATCGGCATCATCTCGACCGTGGTCGCGACCGTGCTCGGCACGATGATCGCGATCGCGCTGATGCGCTACCGGTTCCGCTTCCGGTCGCAGACCAGCCTCCTGCTGTTCCTGCCCATGGCGAGCCCCGAGGTCGTGCTCGGCGCCGGCCTTGCCGCCCAGTTCCTGAGCCTCGGCGTCAACAAGGGCTTCATGACGATCATCATCGCCCACGTGATGTTCTGCATCAGCTTCGTCGTGGTGACGGTGAAGGCGCGCGTCGCGTCGCTCGACCCGGCGCTCGAGGAGGCCGGACGCGACCTGTACGGGTCGCCGAACGCCGTGTTCTGGCGCATCACCTTCCCGTTGCTGCTCCCGGGCATCGCGTCCGCGGCGCTGCTGTCGTTCTCGTTGAGCTTCGACGACTTCATCATCACGAACTTCAACGCGGGGGCGGTGACGACGTTCCCGATGTACATCTACATCGCGGCGTCCCGCGGCATCCCGGCGCAGGCGAACGTGATCGCGAGCGCGGTCTTCATCCTGACGATCCTCGTGGTGCTGATCTCGCAGCTCACGGCCGCCGCCCGAGCGAAGCGTCTCGCCCGCCAATAGCCCGCTCCCCACCGTCGAGTACGCAAAAACTGCACGCTTGTTCCCTCCAAAGCGTGCAGTTTTTGCGTACTCGACGGTGGGTGTCTCAGGCGTAGGAGGCGCGGATTGCGCCCACGGGCTCGCCGCGGCCGAGCACGGCGAGGTCGAGCTTCGGTGCGACCCGGTCGACGTCGTCGTGCGTGAGCGCGCCGGCGTCCGCCAGCAGTCGCAGCGCGACGATGGAGGCGGCACGCAGGCTGCCGTCGAGCACCTTCAGCGTCACGGTCGTCCCGTCGGGAGCGGCCATGACCATCACGCCCTCCGCTCCGCCCTTGGCGAAGACCCCGAGCTCGTCGATGACGACCGTGTTCGCGCGTCCCGGTCCGTCGATCGCCCAGCCGTCCGCGAGCACCGCGTTCTTGAGCAGCGCGGCGTTGCGGAACAGCGCGAACGGCGATCCCTCCGACGCGGTCGCGATGCGCTGGATGCCGCGGGCCAGGGCGATCAGCGACATCGCGTGCACCGGGGCACCGCATCCGTCGATCCCGGTCGCGACGACCTTCTCGCCCGTGAAGCGCTCGACCGTGTCGCGGATGTGCTGCTGGATGGGATGCTGCGGGTCGAGGTAGCTCTCGGTCGGCCAGCCGTTCACCCGGCAGGCGAGCAGCATCGCGGCGTGCTTGCCCGAGCAGTTCATGTACAGGGGATGCCTGTGCTCGCCCGCGCGGACCAGGTCGTCGCGCGCGGCGGCATCGAGCGGCCAGTCGGCCGGGCAGCGGAGTGCGTCCTCCGTCAGCTGCGCCTGCGCGAGCAGCTTGCGCACCACCGAGAGATGGGCCGGGGTGCCCGCGTGACTAGCGGTCGCGAGCACGGCGCTCGCACCCTCCAGCGGCACGCCGGCGCCCATCACGGCCACCGCTTGGAACGGCTTCATGCTCGACCGGGGGAACACCGGCTTGTCCGGCGCTCCGAGGGTGCGGACGACGTCGCCCTCCGGCCCGAGCACGACCGCCGAGCCGGCGTGGCGCGACTCGACGAATCCGCTGCGCTCGACGACCGCCAGCTCGACGGCCTCCGCCGTGCTGAACACCGCCGGCGACGCCGTTCCGGGAGTCTGCGGTTCGGCGCTCACAGTGCGGCGATGGCGTCGTCGATCACCGACACGGCGTCGGCGATGAGCTCGTCGGAGACGGCGAGGCTCGGGAGAAAGCGCAGCACGTTGCCCCAGGTGCCCGCGTTCAGGAAGAGGATGCCCTGCTGGGCCGCCGCCTGGATGATCGCATTGACGGCGTCGGGGTTGGGCTCCTTGGTCGTCTGCGCGGTGCCGGGCTTGACGAGCTCGACGGCGATCATCGCGCCGATGCCGCGGACGTCGCCGATGATGTCGTACTTCTGCTGCAGCTTCTCAAGCGCCGGCTTGAGGGCGTTCTCGATGCGCTTGCCCTCGGCGAGGAGGTCGTTGCGCTCGATGGTCTCGAAGACGGCGACGGCGGCCGCCGCGGCGACCGGGTTGCCGCCGAAGGTCCCGCCGAGACCGCCGGGCTGCGCGGAGTCCATGATCTCGGCGCGGCCGGTGACGGCGGCAAGCGGCAGGCCGCCGGCGATGCCCTTTGCGCTGAGGACGAGGTCGGGGACGACCCCGAAGTGCTCGCTGGCGTAGAACGCGCCGGTGCGCGCCATCCCGCTCTGGATCTCATCCGCGATGAAGACGACTCCGTTGGCCGTGCACCACTCCTGCAGGGCGGCGAGGTAGCCGTCGGCGGGGACGATGAAGCCGCCCTCGCCCTGGATCGGCTCGGCGACGAGGCAGGCGAGGTCGGAGGCTCCGACGACCTTCTCGAGGTACGCGATGGTGCGCGCTGCCGCCTCGGCGCCGCTCAGTCCGTCACGGTAGGGGTACGAGTTCGGCGCGTGGTAGACGTCGCCGGCGAACGGGCCGAAGCCGGTCGCGTACGGCATGGCCTTGTAGTTCATGGCCATGGTGAGGTTGGTGCGGCCGTGGTACGCGTGGTCCAGGACGGCGACGGCACGGCGGCCCGTGTGCTTGCGGGCGATCTTGACGCCGTTCTCGACGGCCTCCGCGCCGGAGTTGACCAGAACGGTCTTCTTCGCGTGGTCGCCGGGGGTGTGCTCGGCGAGGAGCTCGGCCACCCGCACGTACTCCTCGTACGGAGTGATCGTGAAGAGCGTGTGGATGACGTCCTGCAGCTGCCCAGCGGCGGCCTCCACGACGGCGGTCTCGGTGTGGCCGACGGTCGTGACCCCGATGCCCGCGCCGAAGTCGACGAACTGATTGCCGTCGACATCCACGAGGATGGCGCCGTTGGCGCGCGCGATGTACACCGGCAGGGCGGAGGAGACGCCGGTCGGCACGACGGCCAGGCGTCGCTGGTGCAGCTCCTGCGATTTGGGGCCGGGTACGGCCGTGACGATGCGGCGTTCTTGTGGAACGGAGTAGACGGGCGCGGGGGTGCTCACGGTGTCAGTCATGGTCATCCGAGTCTAGCCGCGGTGCGAGAATCGGAGCATGAAGCTCGAGCACGCGTACGCGATCGACCTGCAGTGGACCGGCAACCGCGGGACGGGCACCAGCGGCTACAAGGACTACGGGCGCGACCACGTGGTGAGCGCCGAGGGCAAGCTGCCCATCGAGGGTTCGGCCGACCGCGTGTTCTTCGGCGACCGCGACCGCTGGAATCCGGAGGAGCTGCTGCTCGCCGCGCTCGCCCAGTGCCACATGCTGAGCTACCTCGCGGAGGCGGCGGGCGCCGGGGTGGTGGTCGTCGGATACACCGACGCCGCGACCGGCACCATGGAGCAGACCGGCAACGGGGGCGGCCACTTCACCGAGGTGACCCTGCGCCCGCGCGTGACGATCGCCGATCCCTCGCAGGCGGAGCTCGCCGCATCCCTCCACGCTCCTGCCTCGGAGAAGTGCTTCATCGCCGCGAGCGTGAACTTCCCCGTGCACCACCGCCCCGAGACCCTCACTCTCGTCTGAGCCTCCCGCCCCACCGTCGAGTCCGCGAATTTTGCACGCGACACGCCGCGGGTGCGTGCAAAGATCGCGGACTCGACGGTGGGGGCGGGGACGAGGGTTAGGCGCAGCCGAGGCGCGGGGCGGGGGCGGGGGCGGGCACAGCGGGGGTGGCGGTCTGGGGCGGCTCTGCGGCCGCCCAGCGGCGGATCGCCGCGCGCCAGCGGTCGTCGCGCGTGAGCGGGGGCGGCTGCACGACGCCCGAGTCGCGCTGCGCCTGCAGCACAGCCTCCTCGCGCTGGCGCTCGGCGAGATCGGCGACGGAGATGGACCAGAAGAACAGCGGATGCATGATAACCACCTATCTGTGTTGACAGGTTACAGGCTACCGTAACCCGCTATTCGGTTACAATGGTTACATGCGTACGAATGCTCCCGAGCTCGGAGCCGAGCTGCTGGTCTCCTTCCTCAACACGCTCGACGTGGAGGACGACGTCGACCAGCTGGCCGACGACGCGGGTCACCGCCGCTGGGCGGCCGAGCACGGCCTGGAGCCGGGCGACCGGACGACCGCCCGGCACGCCCGGGATGCGCTCCGGGCCGTCGTGGACGGCGATGCCGCCGCCCTCCCGGCCCTCCGGCTCCCGGTCGTCGCCGCACCCGGCTCCGTCGACCTGAGCCCGCGGACCTCCGCGGACGCGGCCGTCGCGAGCGCCCTGGTCCTCAGCGTCCAGGGCAAGCTCGGCCGCGTGAAGCTCTGCGGGGGAGAGGACTGCCGCTGGGCGTTCTACGACGCCTCGCGGAACGGCTCGCGGCAGTGGTGCAGCATGGAGGTGTGCGGCAACCGGCAGAAGGCGCGCACCTACCGCTCGAAGGATCGCGACGGATCCTGACCCGACGCTAGAGGCGCTCGGGCCGCAGCGCGCGCTTGACCCGCTCGACGGTGTTCGCGGGAGGCGCCTCGTTGTACGCGTTGGCCAGCTCCTGCCCCGTGAGGTCGTGGATGGCCGCCATGATCGCATCCGTCGCCTGGCGCCGGGCGCGCCCCGACTCGGCCGGACCGAAGTGCGACAGGTCGATGGGCGTGCCGAACGTGACCGTGATGCGGTGCGGCTTCGGGAAGCGCGCCCCGACCGGCTGCATCTGGTCGGTGCCGATCAGCCCGACCGGGACGACGACGGCGCCGGTGGTCAGCGCCAGCCAGCCGATCCCGGTGCGGCCGCGATAGAGCCGGCCGTCGAGCGACCGGGTGCCCTCCGGGTACAGCGCGAACGCGGCACCCGTCTCGATGATCTTGCGGGACTGGTCCAGGGCCTCCTGGGCGGCGGCGCCGGCGCCGCGCTTCACGCCGACGGCGCCGATCGCGGTGAAGAAGGCGCGGGAGACCCGTCCCTTCAGACCGGTGCCCTCGAAGTAGCTGGACTTCGCGAGGAACTGCACCCGCCGAGGCGCCGTCATCGGGATCACGACCGAGTCGATGAACGACAGATGGTTGCTGGCGAGGATCACCGCTCCGTGCTTGGGGACGTTGCGCTTGCCGATCACCCGCGGCCGGTACACCAGCTTCAGGAAGGGTGCCATCAGGACGCGGCCGAGGAAGTACAGCGCGCCGGGCCTCTTCACCTCGGCGGCACCGTCGTCCGGATCGTCGATGCTCACCTCTCGAGGTTAAGTGCGGCCGCATGCCGGCGCAGGCATGTATCGGCCGTCCTCGCCGACCGCGTCCCGGTCACGGCATGATCGGGTTCTTCTCGGGGCAGCCGAAACCCGCGGTGTAGATCAGGCAGCCCTCGACGAACCCCGTGTACCGCACGGCCAGCGGGGTGCCGAACCACGAGGTGTAGATGCGCGAGAAGTTGAGGTTGCCATAGGCCGCGCACGCTCCGCCGTCGCCGCCGAACGAGGTCTTCAGCGTCTGCGCATTCGGCTGGTACGGCGTGTAGTTGTACAGGTTGGCCGTGGCCTGGTTGAGGATGCTGACGCTGCCGGCGCCGCACGTCGCGTCCGGGTGGTACTGGATGCGGTTTCCGCCCACCTTGTAACGCCAGTCGCCCGGATGCACGGTGTACTCGCGGAACTGCCAGGCGGCCCGGTAGACCTGGTTGAAGAATCCGAAGTAGCGCGCGTCGCAGTCGGCGGTGTCGGGGCAGCCGTACCCGGTGGCCTTCTGGTAGCCGGACGCGCTGGGCGCGGTGAGCAGGGACTGCTCCTTCTGCAGCAGCACGAGCAGCACCCGCGGGCTGATCGTGCACGCTTTCGCCACCCGCGCGATGATGCTGCTCGCCCGCTCGTTCGCGCGCGCCGGCATGGCCGTGCACCGGTCCTCCGAGGCCTTCTGCGCGGGCGCGTCCATCCGGAAGTCCGACAGGCAGGGCGAGTCGTCCTTCGGGCGGCAGGTGCGGTCTTCGAGGAACGTCTGGATCTGCCCGGCCGTCATCGCATCCGGGTTGTAGAAGCTGTCGTCGCTGATGATGTAGCCCGGATAGAACGGCGTCGGCGGCTCGGCGACCGCGACAGCGGGCACCAGCGCGAGCGCCACCGCGGCGGCGGAGGCCGCGGCGATCACACGCAGGCGGGGGAGCCGCATGGTCGTCCTAGCGGGTGGTCTTCAGGATGTCGACGACGAACACCATGGTGTCGGTCGCGGTGATCTCGCCGGATCCCTGCGCGCCGTACCCGTCGGCCGGCGGGACGATCGCGATGACCTGCGAGCCGACCTTCTGGCCTTCGAGCGCCTTCTTGAAGCCCGCGACGACGCCGGTCGTCTGGAAGGTGGCGGGTGCGCCGCGGCTCCAGCTGGAGTCGAACATCTTGCCGTTCTTCCACAGCACGCCCTTGTACTGCACGGTGACCGTGTCGCCCGGCTGCACCGTCTCACCGTCGCCCTGCTTGAGCACTGCGACCTTGGTCTCCGTCGGCGGGTCCGCCTTCGGGATGGTGATGTCCGGCTCGCCGGTCTTGGCGTTCAGCTTGACGGTCGGGAAGCCCTCGGTCGGTGCGACGGCTTTGCCGTTCGCGCGCGTCGGCGGCAGGTCGACGACGTCCGCCACGAACACGACGCTGTCCTTGTCGGTGAGGCTGAGCTTGGAGAGGTCGGTGTTGCCGAAGGCGGCCTTCGCCGGGGAGGTCAGGACGACCCGCGATCCGACATGGAGGCACTCGACCGCGCGAACGAGGCCGGGGACGTATGCCTTGTCGTCGACCTGGATCGTCGCGGGGGCGGTCCCGTCGAAGCCCTGCGCGGCGGTGAGCTCCTTGCCGGTGGTGCCGTTGTAGGCGGCGAGCGCGATGTCGACGCTCGACCCTCCCTTCGCCTCGGCGCCCTTGCCGGTGATCACGACGGTGCGTTCCATGTCGGTCGCCTTGAGCGGCGAGGGGATGGTCACGTTCGGCGTCGCGCGGAAGTCGCCCGTCACCTTCACAGACTTCGACGCGTCGCCGGACTTCAGGTTCTGGCAGGCGTTGGCGGCGGGCGTCGATGTCGGCGCCGGTGAACCGGAGCTGCACGCGGCGAGCCCGGAGACGAGCAGGGCCGCCGTCGCGGTGGCGGTCAGGGCCTTGAGAGAGGTACGCACGGTCGTCCATCCTGCCCTATCCGCCTCCGTCGAAGCTGACAGCCGGTCATGGGAGTGCTGGATGCGCCACCTACGATGGAGGACATGACCCGCGAATTCTCCGTGCCCCAGTCCCGTCATCTCGTCACCGAGCTGCCCGGCCCGCGCTCGGTCGAACTGCAGCAGCGCCGGGTCGCCGCGGTCAGCCGCGGCGCCGGAACGCTGGCGAACATCTACATGGAGTCCGGGTCCGGCGCGATCCTGGTGGACGTCGACGGCAACCGGCTCATCGACCTCGGGTGCGGGATCGGCGTGACCACGATCGGCCACGCGCATCCCGCCGTCGCCGCGGCCGCCGCAGAGCAGGCCGCCAAGCTGACCCACACGCTCTTCACGGTCACGCCCTACGAGAACTACGTCGCCGTCGCCGAGAAGCTGGCCGAGATCACGCCGGGCGACTTCGAGAAGCACAGCATCCTCGTCAACTCGGGTGCGGAGGCGGTCGAGAACGCCGTCAAGATCGCGCGCAAGTACACGGGCCGTCGCGCCATCGCGACGCTCGACCACGCCTTCCACGGCCGCACCAACCTGACCATGGCGATGACGTACCGACCCTGGCCGGAGCGCGCGGGCATGGGGCCGTTCCCCGGCGAGATCTACAGCCTCCCGATCAGCTACCCGTTCCGCGACCCCGAGGGGATGACGGGCGAGGAGGCCGCGGAGCGCACGATCGACTACATCCGCACCCACATCGGTGCGACGGAGCTGGCCGCCCTGTTCGTCGAGCCCATCCAGGGCGACGGCGGCATCATCATCCCGGCGCCCGGCTACTTCGCGCGCCTGGCCGAGTTCTGCGCCGAGAACGGCATCGTTTTCGTCGCCGACGAGATCCAGGCAGGGATCGGCCGCACCGGCACGTGGTACTCGATCGAGCACCACGGCGTCGTGCCGGACCTCGTGACCAGCGCGAAGGGCATCGCCGGCGGTTTCCCGCTGGCAGCGGTGACCGGCCGTGCCGAGATCATGGATGCCGTCCAGCCCGGCGGGATCGGCGGCACCTTCGGCGGCAACCCGGTGTCGACCGCTGCCGCCCTCGCGGTGTTCCAGGCGTTCGAGGACGAGGACCTCCTCGCCGAGGCGCGGCGTGTCGAGAAGGCCCTGTGGTCGCGGATCGGGGACTGGGCCGACCGCTTCCCGGTCGTCGGCGAGGTGCGCGGCAAGGGCGCCATGTTCGGCATCGAGCTGGTGGTGCCGGGGACGAAGAAGCCCAACCCGGAAGCCCTCGCCGCGGTGCTCGGCCACGCGACCCGCAACGGCGTCATCCCGCTCGACGCGGGCAGCTGGGACAGCGTGCTCCGCCTGCTCCCGTCGGTCGTGATCAGCGAGGAGCTCATCGACGACGCCGCGACGGTGCTCGAGGAGGCGCTCGGCCGGCTCGGCTGAGTCCGGCGGCGTCCGGCGGACGCTGCGGAACGGGGGAGGCGTATCCGTTCTCCCCGAGGCTGCAAAGGGAGGCGGATCGAGCCGACACGCCGGTCGCGGGCGGCGAATGGAGGAGCCTCGGGCCGTGCCCGTGGCGTGCGTCCTCCGTTCTCGCACGGAGGCGGCTGACCGGGACGCGCGCAGCCCGCCGGCCGCACCGTGCGTACGATGTCCCTCGTGCGCAGAGTCATCATCCTCGGGTCCACGGGCTCCATCGGAACGCAGGCGCTCGACGTCGTCGCGGCGAACCCGGACCGGTTCCGCGTCGTCGGGCTGAGCGCCGGGCGCAATGCGGACGAGCTGGCTGCGCAGGCGGAGCGCTTCGGCGTGGTCGACACCGCCCTGGGCGCCGACGACTCCGAGCTGCTGGTGCGCTCGGTGGAGGCGGATGTGGTCCTGAACGGCATCACCGGGTCCGTCGGACTGGGACCCACCCTGGCGGCGCTCGAGGTTGGCGCGACGCTGGCCCTGGCGAACAAGGAGTCGCTGATCGTCGGCGGGGGACTGGTCAAGCGCGCGGCCGCGCCCGGCCAGATCGTCCCGGTGGACTCCGAGCACTCCGCGATCGCGCAGGCGCTCCGCTCCGGCACCCGCGACGAAGTGCGGCGGCTCGTGCTCACGGCGTCCGGCGGCCCGTTCCGCGGTCGCTCGCGGGAGTCCTTGCGCGATGTGACCCCGCAGCAGGCGCTCGCGCATCCCACCTGGGACATGGGGCTCGTCGTGACGACCAACTCATCCACCCTCGTCAACAAGGGCCTGGAGGTGATCGAGGCGCACCTGCTGTTCGACGTGCCCTACGACCGGATCGACGTGACGGTGCACCCGCAGTCCGTCATCCACTCGATGGTCGAGTTCGTCGACGGGTCGACGATCGCGCAGGCGTCGCCGCCCGACATGCGGCTTCCGATCTCGCTCGGTCTCGGCTGGCCCGACCGTGTTCCCGACGTGGGAGCCCCGCTCGACTGGACCTCGGCGCACACCTGGACGTTCGAGCCGCTCGACGACGAGGCGTTCCCCGCCGTGTCGCTGGCGAAGCGGGTCGGGCTGCAGGGCGGGACCTATCCCGCCGTCTTCAACGCCGCCAACGAGCAGGCGGTCGCCGCGTTCCACGCCGGCGCGATCGGCTATCTCGACATCGTGGGCACCGTGGAGCGCGTCGTCGATGCGCACGTGCCGTCGGGGGAGCTCACCCGCGAGTCGCTGGTCGAGACGGAGCGCTGGGCGCGGACCAAGGCCGACGCGCTGATCGCCGCGCGGTCATAGCCGTCACCGAGGCGGCTCGCGGCCTGTTCCAAGGCGGCCGCCGCTAGCCTGAGGTCGTGGATTCCGTGCTCCTCTTCGTCCTGGGCGTCGTCATCATTCTGATCGGCGTCGCTCTGTCGATCGCGCTGCACGAGATCGGGCACCTGGTTCCGGCCAAGCTCTTCGGCGTCAAGGTGACGCAGTACATGATCGGATTCGGCAAGACGCTCTTCTCGTTCCGCCGCGGCGAGACGGAATACGGCGTGAAGGCCATCCCGCTCGGCGGCTACATCTCGATGATCGGGATGTTCCCTCCGGGGAAGGAGGGCGGCCGCGGGCGCAATGCCACCACCGGATTCATGCAGCAGATGGTTCAGGACGCCCGTGTCGCCAGCTCCGAGACGGTCGCCGTGGGCGAGGAGGAGCGCACCTTCTACCGGCTGCCGGTGTGGAAGCGCATCGTCATCATGTTCGGCGGCCCGTTCATGAACCTCCTCATCGGCGTGGTCTTGTTCGGTGTGCTCCTGATGGGCTTCGGCGCGCCGCAGAGCTCGACGACGGTCGCGACGGTGAGCCAGTGCGTGCTGCCGGCGTCGAGCACCGCCAAGACCTGCCCGGACGGCGCGCCGCAGGGTCCGGCGGCGGCTGCCGGTCTGAAGCCCGGCGACACGATCGTCAGCATCGACGGTCGGAAGATCAGCAGTTGGGACCAGTCCACGGCGATCATCCGCACGTCCGCCGGCCGCACCCTCACCGTCGTGCTCAGCCGCGACGGCGAGGAGCGCACGGTGCAGATCACACCGGTCGTGAACACGGTGGCCAAGACGGATGCGAATGGCGCCGTCGTGAAGGATGCGGCGGGCGGCATCGAGACGCTGAAGGTCGGGTTCGTCGGCATCGGACCCGTGGCGAAGCTCGTGCCGCAGCCGATCACGGCCGTGCTCCCGGCGGTCGGAGCCCAGACCGGCGCCGTGTTCAACGTCTTCCTCCACCTCCCGCAGCGCATGGTCGACGTCTGGAACGCCGCCTTCGGCTCTGCGGAGCGCGACCCGAACGGTCCCATCAGCGTCGTCGGCATCGGCCGTGCGGCGGGGGAGCTGACGGCGCTCGACGGCGTCCCGGTGGTCGACAAGGTCTACACGATGATCGGGATGCTGGCCTCCCTCAACATCGCCCTGTTCGTCTTCAACCTCGTGCCGCTGCTTCCGCTCGACGGCGGTCACATCGCGGGAGCCCTCTGGGAGGGTCTGCGGCGCACCGTCGCGAAGCTGTTCCGTCGCCGCGACCCCGGTCCGGTCGACATGGCCAAGCTCATGCCGCTCACCTTCGCGGTCGTCATCGTGCTCGGCGGGATGAGTGTGCTGCTGATGTACGCGGACATCGTCAAGCCCGTCAACCTCTTCGGCTGACGTCCAGCCGGCTCTCACCCTGCCGCGTAGGATTGAGCGCGTGGCAGCAATCAATCTGGGGATGCCCAAGGTCCCCGAAACCCTCGCACCCCGTCGCAAGTCCCGTCAGATCCGTGTCGGCAAAGTGCTGGTCGGCGGCGACGCCCCGATCAGCGTCCAGTCGATGACGACGACGCCGACGACCAACATCAACGCCACCCTGCAGCAGATCGCCGAGCTCACGGCGTCCGGCTGCGACATCGTCCGTGTCGCCGTCCCGAGCCGCGACGACGCCGAGGCACTGCCGATCATCGCCAAGAAGAGCCAGATCCCGGTCATCGCCGACATCCACTTCCAGCCGAACTACGTCTATGCGGCCATCGACGCCGGGTGCGCGGCCGTCCGCGTGAACCCCGGCAACATCCGCAAGTTCGACGACCAGGTGGGCGAGATCGCCCGCCGCGCGAAGGCCGCGGGCGTCTCGTTGCGCATCGGCGTCAACGCCGGCTCGCTCGACCGCCGCCTGCTCGAGAAGTACGGGAAGGCGACCCCGGAGGCTCTCGTCGAGTCGGCCGTCTGGGAGGCGAGTCTCTTCGAAGAGCACGACTTCCACGACTTCAAGATCTCGGTCAAGCACAACGACCCCATCGTGATGGTGAAGGCGTACCGGATGCTCGCCGAGCGCGGTGACTGGCCGCTCCACCTCGGCGTGACCGAGGCCGGCCCGGCGTTCCAGGGCACCATCAAGTCGGCGACCGCGTTCGGCATCCTGCTCGGCGAGGGCATCGGCGACACGATCCGCGTCTCGCTGTCCGCTCCTCCGGCCGAAGAGGTCAAGGTGGGCCTGCAGATCCTGCAGTCGCTGAACCTGCGCGAGCGCAAGCTCGAGATCGTCTCCTGCCCGAGCTGCGGCCGCGCCCAGGTCGACGTGTACTCGCTCGCCGACAGCGTCACCGAGGGTCTGCAGGGCATGAGCGTTCCGCTCCGCGTGGCGGTCATGGGCTGCGTCGTGAACGGCCCGGGCGAGGCCCGAGAGGCCGACCTCGGCGTCGCCAGCGGCAACGGCAAGGGCCAGATCTTCGTCAAGGGCGAGGTCATCAAGACCGTCCCCGAGTCGGAGATCGTCGCGACGCTCATCGAGGAGGCGAACCGCCTCGCCGAGGAGATGGAGGACCGCCCCTCGGGCGAGCCGACGGTCAGCGTCGGCGCGCACTGAGCGGCGGAGCCGCGGAGGACGGCGTCGCGTCCGCCGGCTCGAAGCCGACCTTCCCGGTGGGGATGTCGGCGGCCGTGACGCGCAGCCGCACGCGGTCACCCGGGGTCACGCCGTCCCAGCGGGGGACGGAAGCGGTGACGGCCGGGTCGTCGAGCTGAACGAGGACGGTTCCGTTGCGCACGGCGAGCACCGTCGCGTCGAGGACGGCGCCGATGCGCGAGCTGAGGAGCGCCGCCTCGACGCGGTCGACGGCCCCGGAGTCCAGCTGTGCGGCGAGCCGGTTCGACGCCCCCATGATCGACGGCAGCTCGCCGAGTGACGACCGCGCCCACTCCGGCACCGGCAGCCCGGCGCAGAGTGCCTCGCAGATGACGAGCCCCCAGCGGTCGACGAGCCGGCGGAGGGGAGCCGTGACGTGGGCGTATGGGGCGGCTATGGCGGACTGCTGCGGGTCGGCGGGCGGTTCGCCGTCGAGGACGACGTAGCCCGCCCCGCGGAACAGCGCCGTCGCGGCCTGCAGCACCGCGGCCGCGCGAGGCTCGGCACGATTGAGGGAATGGAGGTACTCGCCGTACGGCACCCCCTCCGCCCACGGCAGGCCGAGCGCGGCGGTCTGCGTCCGGAACGCGGCGAACGCGTCCGGCGATGGCGCGGGCATCGTGCGCAGGATGCCGACCCCGGCCTCAAGCATCAGGGAGCCCGCCGCCATGCCGGTGAGCAGCGAGAGCTGCGCGTTCCACTCCTCGACCGGCAGCGTGGCACGGCGCTGCAGCGTGTAGGCCCCGTCGCGGAAGACGATCTCCTCGTCCGGAGTGTTGAGACTCGCGCCTCCGCGCTCTCGTTCGCAGGCGATCCGGAGGGGGCCGACCTCGCTTAGCAGGGCGAGCTCCTGCGGCGCGGAACCGTCGTCGATCGCGGCCTGCGCCTCCTCGTAGCTCCACTGACGACGCGACCGGATGCGGGCGCGCGACACCTGCGCCGCTGTCGCGTGTCCGCGCCCGTCGAGCGCGATGTCCCAGACGAACGCGCCGCGCACGACGTCGGGGAGCAGCGACCCCGCGTCCTCGCCGATCGCCGCCGGGTGCAGCGGGACGCGGCCGTCCGGCGCGTACAGGGTCTGCCCGCGGTGCCGCGCCTCCGTGTCCACTGCGCCGTCCGGACGGACGAGGGAGGGGACGTCGGCGATCGCGTAGAGCACCCGGAAGCCGCCGGGGGTGCGTGCGAGATGCAGGGCCTGGTCGAGGTCGGTGGACCCGGCGGGATCGATGGTGAGGAACGGCACATCGGTCAGATCCGCGTCCGGCAGGGGATGCGCGGCGGCGGCGGAACGCGCCTCGGCTTCGACCGGCTCGGGGAAGGCGTCCGGCAGGCCGAGCTCGTGCCGGAACGCCGCGAGCGAGGCGGCGAGGGGAGCGGCGGAAGCGGAATCGACGACGCGGGTCCGGCGGTCGGGCATGCCGCCACCCTAGCCTCCGCGCCCGACGGGACGGATCCGTCCACAGCTGCACACCTGAGCGGACTCTCCCCAGGCGCCGGCCACCGGCGTGCGCCCCGTCGCCCGCCCTCTAACATGGAACGGTGCCTACACGCTTGAGCAACTACTTCCTCCGCACCCTCCGTGAAGACCCCTCCGACGCCGAGGTCACCAGCCACCGCCTGCTGGTCCGCGCCGGATACATCCGCCGTCAGGCGCCGGGGATCTTCGCGTGGCTGCCGCTGGGGCTGCGCGTGAAGGAGAAGATCGAGCGCATCATCCGCGAGGAGATGGCGGCCGCCGGGGCGCACGAGGTGCACTTCCCCGCGCTGCTGCCCCGCGAGCCCTACGAGGCGACGGGCCGGTGGGAGGAGTACGGCGACGGCATCTTCCGGCTCAAAGACCGCAAGGACGCCGACTATCTGCTCGCTCCGACGCACGAAGAGGTCTTCACGCTGCTCGTGAAAGACCTGTACTCGTCGTACAAAGACCTCCCGCTGACGATCTTCCAGATCCAGGACAAGTACCGCGACGAGGCACGTCCGCGGGCCGGCCTGCTGCGCGGGCGCGAGTTCACGATGAAGGACGCCTACTCGTTCGACTACACCGACGCGGGCCTCGACACGAGCTACATGGCGCAGCGCGACGCCTACGAGCGCATCTTCACGCGGCTCGGGCTGTCGTATGTGATCGTCCAGGCCGACGCCGGCGCCATGGGCGGCTCGCGGTCGGAGGAGTTCCTGCACCCGACGGTGGTCGGCGAAGACACGTTCGTGCGCTCGCCCGGCGGCTACGCGGCCAACGTCGAGGCGTTCACCACGCTGGCGCCTCCCACCCGCTCCTACGAGAAGCTGACGCCCCAGGAGGTGCTCGACACCCCGGGCACGCCCACCATCCAGTCGCTCGTCGAGCTGGCCAACGAGAAGCACCCCCGGCCGGACGGCCGCTCGTGGACGGCCGCCGACACGCTCAAGAACGTCGTGCTCGCCCTGACGCACCTCGACGGAACGCGCGACCTGGTGGTCGTCGGGCTGCCCGGCGACCGCGAGGTCGACATGAAGCGTGCGGAGGTCGCCTTCGCGCCCGCCGAGGTCGAGGCCGCGACGGACGAGGACTTCGCCAGGCACCCCGGCCTCGTCAAGGGCTACATCGGCCCCTGGTCGCCCGAGGGCGCCGTTCTGGGCGAGGAGTCCGCGACCGGCATCCGCTACGTCGTCGACCCGCGCGTGGTGGACGGCTCCGGCTGGATCACCGGTGCGAACATCGACGGAAAGCACGTCTTCGGGCTCGTCGCGGGCCGCGACTTCGGCTGGGACGGCGTCGTCGAGGCCGCCGAGGTCAAGGCGGGCGATCCCGCGCCGGACGGCTCCGGCCCCGTCGAGCTCGCCCGCGGCATGGAGATCGGCCACGTCTTCCAGCTCGGCCGCAAGTACGCGGAGGCGCTCGGCCTCAAGGTGCTCGACGAGAACGGCAAGCTCGTCACGGTCACCATGGGCTCGTACGGCATCGGCGTGACGCGCATCCTCGCGATCATCGCGGAGGAGAACAACGACGAGCGCGGCCTGGTGTGGCCGGAGTCGGTCTCGCCGTTCGATGTGCACGTGGTCGCCACCGGCCGTGACCAGGTCGCCTACGACCTGGCGGAGGAGGTCATCGCGCAGCTGGAGGACGCCCGTCTCGACGTGCTCTACGACGACCGGCCGAAGGTGTCGCCGGGCGTGAAGTTCGGCGATGCCGAGCTGATCGGCGTCCCGCGGGTGCTGGTCGTCGGCCGCGGGGCCGCTGACGGCGAGGTCGAGCTGTGGAACCGCCGCACCGGCGACCGCCGCACGCTGCCCGTCGCGGAGGCCGTGGCCGAGCTCACGGCGTAGCGCGCTGCGTCGCGGCTCCCGCCGGGTCCCTCGGCTCCCGACGCCGAACCGCGCCGCGTCGCATCGGGTCAGCCGGTCGACGCGTCGTCGCCGGCGATCTCGACGTGGATGCGGCGGAGGTCCTCCACGAGCGAGCCGATCAGCACCCAGTGCCGGGGGTCCGGCGTCGCGACCGTCAGCGGCGCCGTGAGCACGGGGATGCCCGCCGTCTCGGTCCCCGGCTCGACGATCGGCTCGTCCGGGTCGCGCGCCAGCAACCGGAGGTCGTGGGCGGCCCTGTGCAGCTCCTCGGCGATCGCGTGGATGGTCGGCTCGCCCGCCAGGCTGTCGTCGTAGTGGTCGTGGTAGGCGCGCGTCATCCCGAGCGTGCGGTTGATCAGCGGTCGCAGCCGATCGAAGAGCTCCTGGTCGTGCTGCAGGAACACCCGGTGCTTGCGCTGTCGCGGGTTCAGCGACAGGCTCTCGTCGGCCGCGATCAGCGCCGCCTGCGCCTTGGTCTCCATCGGGCGCAGCAGGCGCGCTTCGATGAGGAGCGCATCCAGCTCGGCGCGCGTCTGCTCCGTGGTCAGCGCGGTGGCGAGCCGGTCCAGGGTGGATGCGATCTCACGGCCGAGCGCGATGACCGCCTGGCGTGCCGGTGCCGTCAGCACCGGCGGGACGACGGCGACGTTGACGACGACGCCGATCACCGCGCCGATCACCGTCTCCACGATCCGGGCGAGCGCGTACTGCGGGTCGGAAGCGCCGATCGCGAGCACCAGCATCGCGGTGATGGGCACCTGGTTGGCCGTACCCGGCGTCAGGCGGAGCGCCCAGGCGAGGAGCACGGAGACGACGACCGCGAGCAGCACGATCCAGCTGTTCGTCCCGAACGCCAGACCGATGAGGTAGGCGATCACGACCCCGACGATCACACCGATCGAGCGCTCGATCGCGCGCCCGACGGACTGGTTGACGCTCGGCTGGACGACGAGCAGCGCGGCGATGGTCGCGAAGACCGGCAGCTCGCCGTGCACGAAGATGCTCGCGACCGTCCAGGCCAGGATCATCGCGACAGCCGTCTTCACCACCTGCAGGAAGGGCGCGCGCGTCGAGGTGCGGATGGTGGCGGGGAGGGCGATCCCCGCCGGGAGCCGGCGTCCGGACGATCTGGTGCGTGCCACCCCTCAACGCTACCCGGCGGCGTACGTCGCGTACGCCCGCGCGGACCGCTGCAGCTGCGTCTCGCGGGCGGCGCTCAGCGACGAGAACGGCTGGGGCGTCACCCGGCCGCCCTCGCGTCGCCAGGTTCCGACGACCCGGCCGGCGGCCACGATGATCGGCTGGAAGATGCCGTTGTTGCCGGGAACGATCAGCTCCCAGTGCTCGTCGTCGAGGATGGGCGTGCGGTCCTGGTAGCCGAGCAGGTATTCGTCGAAGGCGGGCAGGAGGTGCACGGCGTCCTTCTCGGAGCGTGTCGGCGGTGCGGAGACGGCGCGGTCGGCCAGCTCCGCCGTCAGCAGGTACTCCACACCGTCGACCTCGAGTGTGGTCAGCGCGTCCCCGAGCACGGAACGCGCCGTCTTCGCGAGCGCGACCGTCCCCTTCGTCCACCACACGAAGTCCTTGACGGTGGCCGGACCGTGGCCCTCCAGGTACCGGAGGAGGAAGCGCGCAGCCGCCTCGTCCGGTTCGAGGGCGGGAGGCGGGGGAGCCCACTCGTCGAGCAGCACCAGCGCCTGCGTCGGATTGCCGTTGGCGGAGCGGACGACGGGACCCCAGCAGAGCAGGCCGGTCTGGGCGAGGAAGTAGATCAGGTGGTAGCCGCGCTGCCCTGTCGTCGTCAGCCCTGCGCCCTCCCACAATTGCATCAGCTCGGCGCGGCCGATGCTTCCTCCGCCGGTGAGCGCTGCCGTGACGACGTCGGCGGCGCGGGCGAAGTCCGCGGCGGTGAGCTCGAGCTGCTGCTGGCGCCGCGCGAGACCGGCCACGATGCGGTCGGTGGTCACCGAGAGCATCCAGCGCAGGTCCTCCGGCGGGACGAAGTGCAGGGTGCCGCGCATGGGCCAGGAGCGGATCACGAGTCCGGCGTCGAGCGCGGCGAGGACGTCGCTCTGGGTGGCGCCGGTCGTCCGCAGCGCGAGCGCCCAGCAGCCGGCGGCGAAGTCCTGGCCCTGGAGCGCGAGCAGCCGCCGGGCCACGGAAGCGGGGTCGGGTTCGCGCGGCCCGTCGATCGCCTGGGCGAGCCGGCGGAGGCGGAGCAGGTCGGAGCGGCGGGCGGGCATGGCAGCCAGCATGCCAGGGACCGCCGACGCGCGCGAATGGCCGCAGGCCCGGGAGCGCCTAGCGCAGGAGGCCGAGCTCGGTCAGCTGCTCGCTGAGACCGGCGCCGTCGGGCGAGTACACCCACGGCGTGCCGGACAGCTCCGCGTGCTTGTCCGCCTTGGACCGGCCGCCGGCGAGCACCGCCTCGCCGCTCGACAGCTGGCGGATGGCAACGGCGGCGACGTTCTCCGGGTGCTCGGTGGTGAATTCGCCGTAGAGATCTTCGTCGTGCTGACCGTCGTCGCCGATGAGCAGCCACCGGAGGCCGGGGAACTCCTCGGCCAGGCGGGCGAGGCTGGTGCGCTTGTGCTCCCGCCCGCTGCGGAACCAGCGGTCGTGGGTGGGGCCCCAGTCCGTCAGAAGCAGTGGGCCGGCGGGGAACAGGTTGCGGTTCAGGAAGCGCGTGAGCGTCGGCGCGACGTTCCAGGCCCCCGTGGAGAGGTAGATCACGGGCGCACCGGGGTGAGAGGACGCCAGCCGCTCGAGCAGGACCGCCATGCCCGGCGTCGGCACGCGCGCGTGCTCGTCCAGCACGAAGGTGTTCCAGGCGGCGAGCAGCGGGCGGGGGAGCGCGGTGACCATCACCGTGTCGTCGACGTCGGAGATGATGCCGAAGGTCGCCTTCGGATCGACGATGAACACCGGCGCCTCGAAGACGCGGGCCGACTCCGCGGTCGACAGCGTGACGGTGTGCCAGCCGGGAGTGAGGTGGACGGGGATGACCGTGTCGATGACGCCGCCGCGGTCGGTGACGACCTCGTGCCGGTCGCCCTCGACCTCGACGGTCACCGTCGTCTGTGCGAGCGGGACGCTGACGAACGAGCGCCAGCCGCGGACCGACTCCTCGCGCTTGCGGTGCAGGCGTTCGGCACGGCTCCCCGGTCGCGGGTCCTTCGCGAGCACGACCCGGCCGAGGATGCGCACCCAGGTCGGCGCGCCGTAGCCGGTGTACGGCACGACGGTCGCCAGGAATCCGCGCTTGCGAGCCCGGCGGGCGCGGAACTCGTGGAAGGCATCCTCGATGCGGGCGGCGCGGTGCATGATCGGCTCGACCGCTGCGCCGCGACGGACGACGGAGTCGCCGGAGACGTGCTCGGGGCGCGATTCGGGGGAGGGCATCTGAGCTATTTTCTCATGGAGTGAACGTGCACACGAATGCATCCCCCAGATCTGGGGGACTTTTCTGCGGCGCGTCGAAGGGTAATGCCCAGCGGAAGTGAGGTTTCCACGAATATGATCCCGTTAGTGCGACGGTGATAGCGTCGCCGGGCTGGGGACCCGCACCACCACCTTGTTCGAGAGAAAGAAGGAGCCGCCCTCGTGCCCATCAACGATCTGGTCGCCGGCCAGAACACCGTCGGAGCGCCGCTCGTGCGCACGGAGCCGATCCAGGAGCGCAGCGCCGCGCGCATCGACGCCCTCCTGGACGCCGCCGCCGAAGTGGTCGACGAGATCGGCTTCGATCGACTCACCACCGCCATGGTGGCCGAACGGGCCGGCGCGTCCATCGGGACCGTCTACCGCTATTTCCCCGACCGCATCGTGCTGCTGCAGGCGCTGCGCGACCGGGCTCTTCTCCGCTACCGCCGCTCCGTGGTCGAGGCGATCGACGCTCAGTCGCCCGAACACTGGTGGAACGCCGTCGAGTGCGCCATCGACGCGTTCGTCGAGATGTTCCGCACCGAGCGCGGCTTCCGCATCATCCGCTTCTCGGGCGCCGAGCGTTCCGGTGCAGGCGACGACGAAGTCGTCCAGGACACCGGTTTCGCCCACCAGTTCGCCCAGATCCTCGCCGACGAGTACGGCCTGCCGGCCGGCGACGACCTGTCCTTCCGGCTCCAGGTCGTCGTCGAGATCATGGACTCCCTGATCACGCGGGCTTTCGTGGAGGACCCGAACGGCGACGAGCGGTACATCGCCGAGGCCAGGACCGTTGCCCGCGAGTACCTGGAGCGGCGCTTCGGCCCCGAGTCCTGACGCGGGGAACGCCCGCAGACACGGATCCGGTGATCCGCTCCCGCGGGAATGTCGGTGGTCGGTGGCAGGTTGCCATCCACACGGACGAGTGCTCCGAACAAGGAGCGCGCGAGCCGAACGGCCGTGACACCGACAGAAGGGGGGCCGGCAGTGCGACCGACCCTGAATGCCACAATTCGACGCATTCCATTGCGCAAACGGCCGGACGCTGTTTGGCTGGTTGAGATGGCAGCATCAGCCCCCGCATCCCGCGACTCCGACTTCGCAGCGACCCCGGCGACGGGAGCGCGCTCGTGATCGAGTTCGGCGACGTGACGAAGCGCTTCCCGGACGGGACGCTCGCCGTCGACCATTTCTCCCTGGTCATCCCGTCCCGCAAGATCACCGTGCTCGTCGGCTCCTCCGGGAGCGGCAAGACCACGATCCTCCGGATGATCAACCGGATGGTCGACCCGACCTCCGGGCAGGTCGAGATCGACGGCGAGGACGTGCTGTCCCTGAAGCCCGTCGCCCTGCGCCGGTCGATCGGCTACGTGATGCAGAACTCCGGCCTCCTGCCGCACCGCAAGGTCGTCGACAACATCGCCACCGTCCCGCTGCTCAAGGGCGTGAAGAAGAAGGATGCGCGCGAGCGCGCCCTCGAGCTGATGGACACCGTCGGTCTCGAGCGCTCACTCGCCGACCGGTATCCCAGCCAGCTCTCCGGCGGCCAGCAGCAGCGCGTCGGCGTCGCCCGCGGGCTCGCGGTCGACCCGAACATCCTGCTGATGGACGAGCCGTTCGGCGCGGTCGACCCGATCGTGCGCGACGATCTGCAGAACGAGCTGCTCCGCCTGCAGCGCGACCTGGACAAGACCGTGGTGTTCGTGACGCACGACATCGACGAGGCGTTCAAGCTCGGCGACCAGGTCGTCATCTTCCGGAAGGGCGGCATCGTCGCCCAGAAGGGCACCCCGGCCGAGATCCTGGCCGACCCGGCCGACGAGTTCGTCGCGTCGTTCGTCGGGGCCGACCGCGGTCGCCGGGCGCTGCACGTCGAGGAGACGCCGACCGGTTCGGTGCTCGTCGACAGCGACGGCCGCGCAGCGGGCGTCCTCTCCGGTTCGCCACGTGGCGGTGCCGGCACCTTCGAGGCAAAGGCCGCGACCGTTCCGGTCGCGGGTGCTCCGGCGCAGGGTGAGGACGCGTCGTGAGCTTCTTGTGGTCGAACTTCGGCCAGGTCTGGAATCTCACGGTCTCCCACGTGTGGCTGAGCGCAATCCCGATCGTCGTCGGTCTGGTCGTGTCGCTGCCGATCGGCTGGGTCGCCAACCGCTACCGGCTGAGCCGTGGCGTGCTGCTGACGATCGGCGGCATCCTCTACGCCATCCCGTCGCTTCCGCTGTTCTTCGCCATGCCCGCGCTGATCGGCACGCAGATCCTGTCGCCGCTCAACGTGGTGGTGGCGCTGAGCATCTACGCGCTGGCGCTCATGGTCCGGACGACGGCGGATGCGCTCGGGTCCGTCCCGGGTGACGTTCTGCAGTCCGCGACCGCGGTCGGATTCTCGGGCTGGCGCCGGTTCTGGTCGGTGGAGCTCCCGCTCGCCGGTCCGGTGCTCCTGGCCGGGCTCCGGGTGGTGTCGGTCAGCACGGTCAGTCTGGTGAGCGTCGGCGCCCTGCTCGGCGTGCCGAACCTGGGCTTCCTGTTCACCGACAGCCTCAACCGCTACTACCCGGAAGAGGCGGTCGTCGGCATCGTCGCGATCATGATCCTCGCGCTGGTGTTCGACCTGATCCTGGTCGGTCTCGGCCGCCTGCTGCTGCCCTGGACGCGCGCCGACCGCCGCGCGGCCCGCCTCAGCCGTCGCGCGGCGATGAAGGCGGTGACCGGCGCATGACCGATATCGTCGCCGCCTTCGGGTGGATCTTCGACCCGGCGAACTGGGCCGGTGCCAGCGGCATCCCCGCCCGCCTCGGCGAGCACATCCTGTACTCCCTCCTGACGCTGCTGCTCGCCGCGGCGATCGCCCTGCCCATCGGCTTCGCGATCGGGCACACCGGGCGGTTCCGCGGCCTGGCGGTCGGCGTCTCGGGAGCACTGCGCGCCCTCCCGACGCTCGGACTCGTCATCTACCTGGCGCTGATCACCACGAACCTGACGATCGTTCCGCCGCTGATCGCGTTGACGATCCTCGCCATCCCGCCGATCCTGGCGGGGGCGTACTCCGGACTCGAATCGGTCGACCGCGCGCCGATCGACGCCGCCCGCGCCATCGGGATGACCGGCTGGCAGGTGTTCACCAAGGTGGAGCTGCCGCTGGCGCTCCCTCTGGTGATCGGCGGCATCCGATCCGGAGCGCTGCAGGTGATCGCGACGTGGACGGTCGCGGCCATCCTGCCGGTGGGCGGTCTCGGCCGGTTCCTGTTCGACGGCATCGCCGTGCAGAACTATCCCGAGATGCTCGGCGGCTCGATCATCGTCGTGGCGCTCGCCCTGGTGTCCGACGGCCTGTTCGCCCTCACCCAGCGGCTCGTCGTGCCGCGCGGCGTCCTGGCCGGCCGGGTCCGCGACTCGGCGGAGGGCGACACGCGACACACCGCCCGCGTCGCTCCGGAGAGCGCCTCGGCCGCCTGACCAAGACTTTTCATCCCGCACACGAAGAGAAACACACCGAGAGAAGAGAGATCATGTTCGCATCGAAGAAGAGCCGCCTCGCAGCCGGCGTGCTCGCCGCCGGGGCGCTCCTTGCGCTCAGCGCGTGCTCGTCCGGTGGCGGCGCGTTCAGCAGCGACTCCGCCTCGTCCTCCAGCGACACCGTCACGGTCGGCTCGGCCGCGTTCGGCGAGTCCGAGATCCTCATGCAGATCTACGGCCAGGCGCTCGAGGCCAACGGCGTGAAGGTCGCATACAAGCCGAGCATCGGCCAGCGCGACGTCTACCTGAAGGCGCTGCAGGACGGCTCCATCGACCTCATCCCCGAGTACAGCGGCAACCTGCTCCAGTTCTACGACAAGAACAGCACCGCGACCTCGAGCGACGACGTCTACGCCGGGCTCAACGACGCCCTGCCGAAGGGCTTCGAGGTGCTCGACCAGTCCGAGGCGCAGGACGCCGACTCGTACAACGTCACCAAGGAGTTCTCCGAGAAGTGGGGCGTCACCAGCCTCGATGACCTCAAGAAGGTCACCGACCCGCTGACCGTCGGCGCGAACCCGGAGTTCGCGACCCGCCCGTACGGCATCCCCGGCCTGAAGTCGGCGTACGGCGTCACCGCGACGCTCAAGCCGATCAGCGACTCCGGCGGACCGCTGACCGTCGCCGCCCTCAAGAACGGCGATGTCCAACTGGCCGACATCTACACGACGACCCCGGCCATCAAGGACAACGGCTTCGTCACCCTCAAGGACCCGAAGAGCCTGATCGCCGCGCAGAACATCGTGCCGCTGATCAACAGCTCCAAGGCGTCGGACAAGGTGAAGGAGGTCCTGAACAAGGTGTCGAAGGAACTCACCACCGCCGACCTCATCGACATGAACGGCGAGAACCAGGGGTCGAGCAAGACCCAGCCGGATGCGGTCGCCAAGAAGTGGCTGCAGGACCACCCGATCAAGTAGCGGATCGGTCAGCACCATCAAGCGGCGGCTCGGGTTCCCGGGCCGCCGCTTCCATGTGCCGGCCCTCGCGCCGGCCGAGCACTTTCTTGACGACGAAGACCGCCACGACGAAGAGGGCGATGACAGCGACGAACGCGTATCCGGCCCAGTGGAGCTCCCGCGACAGTTCGCGGTAGCCGCCGGCCGCCGCCGATCCGACGCTCACGTATGCGAAGGCCCAGAGCACGCACGCCGGGATCGTCCAGGCCATGAAGGTGCGGTACCGCATCGGGCTCATGCCCACCGTGAGCGGGATGAGCGAGTGCAGCACTGGCAGGAACCGCGACAGGAAGACGGCGATCCCGCCGCGACGCGCCAGGTACGCCTCCGCCCGGTCGAAGTTGCGTGTGCCGATGCGGCGGCCGAGGCCGCTGCTGCGGATGCGGGGGCCGAACCAGCGCCCGAGCGCGAAGCCCAGGGATTCGCCGCACAGCGCCCCGACGACCACCACGACGACCAGGGCGATGTACTCGACCGGATTGGCGACGCCCGTGCTGGCGACGAGCACGATCGTGTCGCCCGGGACGATGAGCCCGATGAGGATCGAGGTCTCGAGCAGGATGCCGAGGCCGGCCAGCAGCGTCCGGAGGACCGGGTCGACGCTCTGCACGAGGTCGAGCACCCAGGTCAGTGCGTCGTTCATGTCGTCCCTCCGGGCTGCGGCATAGCGGAAGCGTAGCGGCGCGGCCTGGCTCCTCCCTGGATCGTCGCTGCACCCTCCCCGCACGAGCCCCGAGATTTGGCGCAAATCTCGGCCAGGGTGGGCCGGGCGGGCGGTCAGGTGGTGAGGATGACGACCGGGGGGACGATCACCAGGAGCGCCGTCGTGAGGATGACGGCGGCGCGCAGCACGGGGCCGACGGTCCGCCGGCCGTCCGTCAGGCGGTTCTCGCGGGCGATCAGAGCGGCCCGTCGCTGTTCCGGGGTGCGGCGATCCTTCGGTGCGCCGAGAACGGCGCCCGCCTGTCCCGTCTCGTCGACGAGGCGGATCGCCCCGGCGAGCACACGGTCTCCCGCCTCGTGGCGAGCGGTGTCGTCGGCGAGCATCTCCAGGAGCAGTGCGACCGCGTCCTGCGCCCGGGTGGCGATCGGGAACCAGGGGAGGGCGCGCTTCCACGAACGGAACGCATCGAGCAGCAGGTGGTGCTTCTGGCGCAGGTGGGCGCGCTCGTGGGCGACCACCGCATCCAGCTGGTCGGGGGAGAGCAGCGCGATCATGCCCTCGGAGAGCACGGTGACGCTGCGCGCTCCCGGCAGGCAGTAGGCGGCGGGGGCCGGGTGGTCGATCACGCGCGTCGTCGGAGCGTCGGGCAGCGGGGAGGACAGCAGGCGCAGCAGCTCCATGTGCCGGTGCCGCTGATTGCGGCTGCGCACGGACGTGAGCGCGAGGTTCAGGAGGAGGTGCGCCGTCAGCAGGACGGCCGCGCTCAGCAGGAACGCGTTCAGGAGACTGGCATCGGCGGGAAGCGGCCCGTGGAAGAGCGACCCGGCGGCTCCCTGGATGCGCGACCAGAGGTCGTCTCCGAACGGCTGCAGGCCAGCGAGGAGCAACGACCCGATCATCGAGATGCCGCCCGCGAGCGCAATCGACTGCCAGAGTGCGACGGCGAGCACGGGCGCGGCCGACGGCCATTTGGCACGCGCGAGCAGCAGCGGGACCGGCCACGCGAGCGCGATGGCCAGAGCGCCCAGGAAGATCGCGCCGGCGAGCCCGGCAGCGGGGTCGCTGCTCACACGCTGCGGGCGTCGAGCAGGCGGCGCAGCACCTCGGCTTCCGACTCGTCGACGGATCCGACGAAGTAGGCGAGCGCCTGGGTGCGGTCGGAGGACGACTCGAGCACTTCGCGCATCAGGTCGGCCACGTGACCGGCGCGGGACAGGGCCGCGTGGTACACGTGCGGACGCGCGTCGCGGTCGCGGCTGACGAAGCCCTTGGCCTCGAGCCGGGAGAGCACCGTCAGGATCGTCGTGAGCGCAGGAGCCTTGCCCGTGTCGCGGGTGGCCGCTAGCTTGTCGCGTAGCTCACCCGCCGTGACGGGCGCGTCGCCGTCCCACAGGGCGTCCATGACGGCCCGTTCGAGTTCTCCGAGATTGGCCACGCATCCAGAGTAGCGCGAACAGGCTGAGAATGTTCTACACTTCGTAGAAGTTCAGTTCTACACTGTGTAGAAGAGGCGAAGGGAACTCACGTGAACGAACTGCTGGACCCGCTCCTACTGGCACGCTGGCAGTTCGGGCTCACCACGATCTACCACTTCCTGTTCGTGCCGCTGACGATCGGCCTGGTCACCTGCACCGCGATCTTCCAGACGGCCTGGTACCGCACCGGCAAGCCGCACTACCTGCAGCTCACCCACTTCTTCGGCAAGATCTTCCTCATCAACTTCGCGATGGGCGTGGTGACCGGCATCGTGCAGGAGTTCCAGTTCGGCATGAACTGGTCGGACTACTCCCGGTTCGTCGGCGACATCTTCGGCGCTCCGCTCGCCCTGGAGGGTCTGCTCGCGTTCTTCCTGGAGGCGACGTTCATCGGGCTGTGGATCTTCGGCTGGGACCGCCTCCCGAAGGGGCTGCACCTGGCGACGATCTGGATCGTGTCGGTGGGCAGCATCCTCTCGGCGTACTTCATCCTCGCGGCGAATGCGTTCATGCAGAACCCGGTCGGCTACCACATCAACGCGGCGAAGGGCCGGGCCGAGCTCACCGACCTGTGGGCCGTGCTGACGAACAAGGTCGCCCTGGCCGCCTTCCCGCACACGATCTTCGGCTGCTTCATGGTGTCCGCCGGCCTCATCATCGCCGTCGCCGCGTGGCACCTGTCGCGGAACAACCACCTGGAGACGATGCGGCCCGCGCTGAAGTTCGGCCTGTGGCTGATGATCGGCGCCGGGATCGGAACGGTCCTCAGCGGCGACCAGCTCGGCCTCGCGATGGTCGAGACGCAGCCGATGAAGATGGCGGCCGCGGAGGCGTTGTACAAGACCTCGACGGGGGCTGACGCCTCGTTCTCGATCTTCACCCTCGGCACTCCGGACGGCGTGCACGAGCTGTTTTCCATCCGCGTGCCCTACCTGCTGTCGTTCCTGTCGACCCACAGTCTGAACGGCACCGTCGAGGGCATCAACGACCTGCAGGCGCAGTACACGCAGCTCTACGGCCCCGGCGACTACACGCCCACCATCTGGATCACCTACTGGGCCTTCCGCTGGATGATCGGCCTCGGGATGCTGCACGTCGCCATCGCGGTCGTCGGCCTCTGGCTCACCCGCAAGGGACGCATGCCGAACCGCGCCTGGCAGTGGCGGATCGCGATCTGGGCCATGCCGCTGTCGCTGCTGGCGATGATCGTCGGCTGGATCTTCACCGAGATGGGCCGCCAGCCCTGGATCGTGTTCAGCCTCATGAAGACGGCCGACGGCGTCTCGCCCGGGACGACGGGACTCGAGGTGCTGATCTCGCTCGTCGCCTTCACCGCCATCTACGGCACCCTCGCGGTGGTCGAGTTCAAGCTGATCAAGCGCGCCGCCCAGAAGGGCCCTGAGCCGATCGAGAAGCATCTCGACGACGCCGGCGAGCCCATCCCCGTCGCAACGGTCTACTAGGAGGAGCACGACAATGGATCTCGCAGTTCTCTGGTTCGGCATCGTCGCCTTCTTCTTCGTCGGCTACTTCGTGCTCGACGGCTTCGACTTCGGGGTGGGGATGGCGCTGCCGTTCCTCGGCCGCGACGACGTCGACCGCCGCGTGATGATCAACACGATCGGTCCGGTCTGGGACCTCAACGAGACGTGGGTCATCGTGGGCGGCGCCGCGCTCTTCGCCGCGTTCCCCGAGTGGTACGCCACCCTGTTCAGCGGCTTCTACCTGGCGCTGCTGCTCATCCTGCTCGCGCTGATCGTCCGCGGTGTGTCGTTCGAGTACCGGCACCAGCGGGCGGGCGCGCGGTGGAAGAAGTGGTTCGACGGGATGATCATCGTCGGCTCCGCCGTCCCGGCGTTCCTCTGGGGGGTCGCCTTCGCCAACATCGTGCAGGGCGTCGCGCTGAACGCGAACCACGACTACACCGGGACGCTGTTCGACCTCCTCAACGGTTACGCGATCGTCGGCGGTCTGACCACCCTCCTGCTGTTCTTCACCCACGGGGTCGTGTTCATCTCGCTGAAGACGGACGGCGACCTGCGGGCCAGGGCGCGCCGCCTCGCCACACGCTCGGGCGCCGTCGCGATCGTCGTCGCAGCGGTCTTCCTCGGCTGGACGGCGGTCTCTCACTTCTCGCCGGTGTTCCTCGCGCTCGCGATCTTCGCGGCCGTCGCGCTCGTCGCCTCGTGGATCGCCAACCTGCGCGGGGCGGAGGGGTGGTCGTTCGGCTTCATGGCCGCGACCATCGCTCTGGCCGTCGTTTCGCTGTTCGCCGCGCTGTTCCCGGATGTGATGCCCTCGTCGCCCAACCCGGAGAACAGCCTGACCATCGCGAACGCGTCCAGCTCGCAGACCACGCTCACGATCATGACCTGGGTCGCGGCGATCTTCCTCCCGCTGATCCTGGTGTATCAGGGCTGGACCTACTGGATCTTCCGCAAGCGCGTGACGCGCGACCACATCCCGCAGGAGGCCGCGGACGACCAGCGAACCGTGACGGCCTGACGTGCGCCCGCTCGACCCCCGCCTCCTGCGGTACGCGCAGGCGACCCGCGGCACGCTCGTCGCGGGCGCCGGGCTCGCCGTGCTGCAGACCGCGTGCGTCATCGCGTTCGCCTGGCTGGTGACCCAGCTGGTGGTGCGGTCGATCGCGGGCGAGTCGCTGGCCGCGCTCGCCCCGACGATCGGCCTGCTCGGCCTCGTCGTGGTCGTGCGCGCTGCGGTGCTGTGGGCGGTCGAGTCGGTGTCGTCCCGTGGGGGCGCCCGCGCGGTGGGTCAACTGCGGGAGCGCCTGGTCGCCGCCGTCGGACGGCTAGGCCCCGGCTGGGTCGCACGCCGCAGCACGGCCGAGGTCACCCTCGTCGCCGGCCACGGCATGGATGCGCTCGACGGGTATTTTGCGAAATACCTGCCGCAGCTCATCGGCACCGCCATCGCGACGCCGCTGCTCGTGCTCACCATCGGCTGGCGGGATCTCACCAGCGGGATCATTCTCGTGATCACCCTGCCGCTCATCCCCGTGTTCATGGTGCTCGTCGGCTGGGCGACGCAGGCTGCGCAGAAGCGGCAGTGGCGTGCGCTGTCGACGCTTTCCAGCGGATTCCTCGATGTCGTCGCCGGGCTCTCCACGCTGAAGCTGTTCGGGCGGCAGCATCGCCAGGAGGCGCGCATCCGCCAGGTGAGCGAGCAGTACCGCGTGCACACCATGCGGGTGCTGCGGATGTCGTTCCTCTCCGGCTTCGTGCTGGAGCTGGCCGCCAGCCTGTCCGTCGCGGTGATCGCGGTCACCATCGGCCTGCGTCTGCTGGGCGGCTCGATGGACCTCTCGGTCGGGTTGTTCGTGCTGCTGCTCGCTCCGGAGGCGTTCCTGCCCCTGCGCAACGTGGGCGCGAGCTACCACGCGGCGGCGGAGGGGATCGAGGCGGCGTCGAACGCGTTCGCCGTCATCGAGGCGGCGGAGGCCGTGCCGGAGGCCGCTCCGGGCGCGGACCCGGCCGCCGGTACCGGTCTGGTGCTCCAGGATGTGCGGATCGCCTACGACGGACGCACGGTCGTCGACCGCTTCGGTGCCGAGATTCCCCCTGGCACCTTCGCCGTGCTGCGCGCGCCGAGCGGAGCGGGCAAGTCGAGCCTGATCTCCGGGGTGCTGGGGTTCACGGACGCCGAAGGACGCATCCTCGCGGGAGGAAGGACCGATGCCGCCGGGCGGCGCGAAGCGATCGCCTGGGCCGGACAGCGGCCCGGTCTGCTGGCCGGGAGCATCGCGGAGAACGTCGCGCTGGGCGACGCGCGCGCCGAACAGGCAGCCGCCGAGGACGCGCGCGTGGCGGAGGCGCTGCGGGATGCGGCCGCCGACGAGCTGGACCCGTCGTTCGTGCTCGGCCCGGGCGGCTCCGGTCTCTCCGGCGGGCAGGCGCAGCGGGTCGCGGTGGCGCGGGCGCTCTATCGCCTCCGCGCCCGCGGCTGCCCTGTGCTGATCCTGGACGAGCCGACCTCGGCGCTCGACGCAGAGACGGAGGCGCGCGTGCTGCGGTCGTTGCGGCGCGCGGCCGACGAGGGGGCGGCCGTCCTGGTCGTCAGCCACCGGCCCGCGGTGGCGGAGGCGGCGGATGTCGTCCTCACACTGCCGGCGAGGGATGCGGACGAGGTCCCAGGGGCCGGCGTCCCGGCCGAGACGAGCGAGGTGTCGCGTGTCCGCTGAGTCGTCGCAGAGCCCGATGTCCGGACCGGGCGCCCGGGGCGCCGCGGACCCGGCCGAGGTGCGCCGCATCCTCCGGCTGGCGCTCCCGTCCCCGGGCCGGCTATGGACGGCCATCGGGTTCGGTGTGCTGAGCGGCGGGAGCGCCGTCGCCCTGCTCGGCGTCTCGGCCTGGCTGATCACGCGCGCGTCGGAGCAGCCCGCGCTGATGTACCTGTCGGCGGCGATCGTCGGCGTCCGGGCGTTTGCGCTCGGCCGCGCCTTCTTCCGGTACTTGGAGCGGCTGGCCGGCCACGATGCGGCGTTCCGGCAGCTCGGGACGGTGCGGTCGCGTCTCTACGCCCGGCTCGAACCGCTGGCGCCCGACGGACTCCGCGGTGTGCGGTCGGGCGACCTCCTCGCCCGGTTGGCGGACGACGTGGACGAGCTCCAGAATCTGGCGCTGCGGGTCATCCAGCCCCTGGTCAGCGCCGGTCTCGTCGCTGCGGGAAGCGTCGTCGCGGCGTTCCTGATCCTGCCGGCGGCGGGCGTCGCGCTGCTGGTCACCCTCGCGGTGGCCCTGGTCGCCGGCCTGCTGGTGAACCGGTGGGTCGCCGGCGCCGCGGAGCGTCGCATCGCGCCCCTCCGGGCCGAGCTCAACGACGCCCTGCACGACCTGGTCGCCAACCTCGACGTGCTGACCGCTTTCGACGCGCTCCCCGCCGCGCAGGAGCGCGTCCGCGTGGCCGGCGAGCGGCTGACGACCGCGTCGCGCACCCGCGCCGTGGGGCTCGGCGCCACCGCGGGCGCGGTGTCCCTGCTCGCGGGCGCGGCGACCCTCTTCGGGCTCGCGGGAGGCATCCCCGCTCTGGCGGGCGGCTCGCTCAGCGCGCCGGGGCTGGCCGTGGTCGCGCTGCTCCCGCTCGCCGTGTTCGAGGTCTTCGGCACCGTCCCTCTGGCGTTCGGCGCCTGGCGGCGCGTGCGGGCGAGCGCCGAGCGGATCGCATCCGCGGCTCCGGTCGCGGTGCCGGACGGCGTACCCGTGGATGCGGCGGGCGCGCTCGACGCGGTCGCGATCGTCGGGGCGGACGCATCCGGCGGCGTCCCCGACGTCCGGCTCGACGCCGTGTCGGCGCACTGGCCGGACGACGGCCGGGAGGTGCTGCGCGACCTCACGCTGCGGCTGAAGCCGGGGGAGCGCGTGCTGCTGACCGGCCCGACCGGCGCGGGCAAGACGGCGCTCGCCCACGTGCTGACGCGGCTGATCGACCACACCGGCGAGTACTCGATCGACGGCGTCCCGACGCGCGACCTGCGACAGGACGACGTGCGGCGCATCGTCGGCCTGGTGGAGCAGCGTCCCTACCTGTTCCACTCCGATCTCCGCCAGAACCTCCTGTTCGCCCGCGAGACGGCGACCGATGACGACCTGCTCGCCGTGCTCGCCCGAGTCGGCCTGCGCGATTGGGCGCTCGCCCGGGGCGGGCTCTCGGAACCCGTCGGCGAGCGCGGCGCCCTGGTCTCGGGCGGCCAGGCGCAGCGCATCGCGCTCGCCCGCGCGCTGCTGGCCGACTTCCCGGTGCTGGTGGTCGACGAGCCGACGGCCAATGTCGACAGCGCCGTGGCGGACGCGATCGTGCGGGATGTCCTCCGGACGGCGGCGGAGGACGGCCGAACGGTGCTCCTGATCTCGCACACGGAGGTGCCGACGGATCTCGTAGATCGGGTGGTGCGGCTGGAGGACGGGGCCCTGGTCGGGGCGTGAGGCGGCAGGCCGCCCGCTCAGGGCAGCGGCCGCGCCAGCGCCGCGAACCGGGCGCGCCAGGCTTCGGTCCGCGCGGGGTCCTGGACGAGCGGAGGCCCGCCCACCCACGCGGTGACGGCCCGGATGCCGTGCAGGGCGTTCACGGCCCACAGCACCGCGCCCTCCAGCTCGGACGGCCGCACGGCCACATCCTCGACGGGGGCGCCGAGCGCAGCGGCGATACCCCGCACCGTGCGCGCGGCGACGCTGTCGACCCGGGGCAACGAGAACGGCGGGGCGAACAGCGCATCCCCGCGCCACCAGAGCAGAGCGGTCGTCGTGCCGTCGGACACCCGGCCGTCGTCGAGGATCACCGCCTCCTGGGCGCCCCGCCGCTGCGCCCGCTGGCGGAGCGCGCTGAGCCGGTCGAGGTCCGGTCCCTTCAGGTGCGGGACGGTACGCGGGTCGGTGTCCGCGGTCACGACGACGAGCTCGGAGGTGAGCGGCGGCGCCGTGCGGAGCCGGAAGCGTAGCCGGAGGGCGTCGCGCGCCGTGACGAGCTCGAACCGGGGGAACCAGGCGCCGTCGCGCGGCAGGGAGCCGATGGCGGCATCCCAGAACGCATCCAGCTCCGCGCGGTCGGCGAATCCCTGCTCTCGTGCCGTCTCGGCGAACCGGGTGCGATGCAGCCCGAGCGCAAGCACCCGGCCGTCGCGCACCAGGAAGGAGTCGGCGGCCAGCAGCCCGGTCTCCGTCAGCTCGCAGTCGTCGCGCGGCCGGAGCTCACCGTCGGCCCAATCGGAGAGGGAGCTGACCGGTCCGGTGCTGCGCGCGTCCACTCGCCTAGGCTAGTCCGGTGCTCACCCCGCTCCGCGTGCAGCCGCTCGACACCTGGGTCGATCCGGCCGATGCCTTCGCGACGCTCTTCGGCGGGCCGGGCGGTGCGGATGCGGTCTGGCTCGACAGCGGACCGGACGCGATCGCCGGCAGCTCTTTCATGGGCACCGGCCGGGTGCGGATGTCCGCATCCGTCGCCGACGGAACGGTGACCATCGACGGCGTGACCCGGCCCGGGGAGGTGCTGGATGCGCTGCACGCCGACCTCGCCGCGCGTCGCGGTGCCGTCCCGGTGTCCACGTCCGTGCCGATCGGCTGGTGGGGGCGGATCGGCTACGAGGCCGGTGCGGCGCAGGCCGGCGCCCCGATCGCCGAGCGGCGGGACGGGTCGCCCGCCGACGCATCCCTGCTGTTCGTCGACCGCGCGCTCGCATTCGACCACGCCGCTCGCACCGTCACGGTCGTCGCGCCGGACGACGCCGACGGGACGGCCTGGATCGACGCAGCGGTCCGGGCGCTGGCCCGCGCCGGTGGTGCCGCGGATGTCTACGCGGCCGCGCATCCCGTCCCTTCCGCCGCAGCGCACTGGCGTCACGACGACGAGGCGTACCTGGCGGCGATCCGGGCGTGCCAGGACGCGATCCGCGCGGGGGACGCCTACCAGTTGTGCCTCACCAACAGCGCGACCGCGCGCAGCTCCGCCGACCCGCTCGCCGTGCACCTGCGGCTGCGGCGCGCGAGCCCCGCGCCGTTCGGCGGCTTCGTCCGGATCGGCGGTGAGACGCTGGTGAGCTCGTCGCCGGAGGAGTTCCTGCGCGTCCACCCGGACGGCCGGGTGCGTACCCGGCCGATCAAGGGGACGCGGCCGCGCGGCGCCACGGTCGCCGCCGACCTGGAGCTGCGCGGGGAGCTGGAGGCGAGCGAGAAGGAGCGCGCCGAGAACGTGATGATCGTCGACCTGATGCGCAACGACCTCGGGCGGGTGTGCCAGGTCGGTTCCGTGGCGGTCAGCCACCTGCTCGCGGTGGAGAGCTACGCGCAGGTGCACCAGCTGGTCTCGACCGTCGAGGGGCGGCTGCGGCCGGGGCTCGGCGCGGTGGATGCGGTGGCCGCGTGCTTCCCGGCCGGCTCGATGACCGGCGCCCCCAAGCTGAGCGCCATGCGCATCCTCCACCGGCTGGAGGAGGGTCCGCGCGGCGCGTTCGCCGGCTGCTTCGGCTTCTTCGGGGTCGACGGGGATGCGCACCTGGCGATGGTGATCCGCAGCATCCACCTCGCCGGGGGCGGGGTCGCGATCGGCGCGGGAGGCGGCATCACCGCGCTCTCCGTCCCGGAGGAGGAGCTCGCCGAAGTGCAGGTGAAGGCGGCTGCTCTGCTGGCGGCGGCTGGGCTGACCGCGGAGCGCACGCCCTCGGCGAACTGAGGGCGCGCTGGGAACGGACTGGACGCCTCCGACGTTTAGTAGTCTGGAGTACCGGGCGCGCGCCGCCCGTCCTCTTCCGTGCCGCCAGAAATCCCGACGCGGCACGACGGAACCGAGATTGAGAGTCACGTGGCACACGAGCACGACGCAGCCGGCACCACGGCAGCGAGCACACCCCAGCAGACCGGTCGCGCGCACGACGAGCGCGCCGCCTACGATTTCGCCGCCATCCAGGGCAAATGGCTCCCGGTCTGGGAAGAGCTCCGGCCGTTCGCGACGGACGACCCCGCGGACACCCGCCCGCGCAAGTACATCCTCGACATGTTCCCCTACCCGTCCGGTGACCTGCACATGGGTCACGCCGAGGCGTACGCGCTGGGCGATGTCATCGCGCGGTACTGGCGTCAGCAGGGCTTCAACGTGCTGCACCCGATCGGGTGGGACTCCTTCGGCCTGCCCGCCGAGAACGCCGCCATCAAGCGCGGCCTCGACCCCGCGGGCTGGACGAACGACAACATCGCCCAGCAGAAGGCGAGCATGCGCCGCTACGCGCCCAGCTTCGACTGGGACCGCGTGCTGCAGACCTCCGACCCGGCCTACTACCGCTGGAACCAGTGGCTGTTCCTGAAGCTGTACGAGAAGGGCCTGGCCTACCGCAAGGCGAGCCAGGTCAACTGGTGTCCGTTCGACCAGACCGTGCTGGCCAACGAGCAGGTCGTCGGCGGCCGCTGCGAGCGCTGCGACAACCTGGTCACCAAGAAGAAGCTGACCCAGTGGTACTTCCGCATCACGGACTACGCGGACCGCCTGCTGGACGACCTGAACCAGCTGGAGGGCGCCTGGCCGTCCAAGGTCATCTCCATGCAGCGCAACTGGATCGGGCGCTCGACGGGCGCCGACGTCACGTTCCGCATCGAGGGCCGTGACGAGCCGGTGACCGTGTACACCACGCGGCCGGACACGCTGTACGGCGTCACGTTCATGGTGGTCGCCCCCGACTCCGACCTGGCCTCCGAGCTGGTGGAGGGCGCACGGCCCGAGGTGCGCAAGCGCTTCGACGACTACCTGGACGTGGTGCGCGGCACCACCGAGATGGACCGTCTGAGCACGGAGCGCGAGAAGACCGGTGTGTTCCTGGAGCGTCACGCGATCAACCCGCTGACGGGGGAGCGCATCCCGATCTGGGCCGCCGACTATGTGCTGAGCGACTACGGGCACGGCGCGATCATGGCCGTCCCCGCGCACGACCAGCGCGACCTCGACTTCGCGCGCGCCTTCGATCTGCCGGTGCGCGTCGTCGTCGACACCACGCAGCCCGTCACCGGCGCGATCCCCGTCATCCACACCGACCCGGAGACCGGCGAGCCGATCCTGCCGGACGAGGCGGCGCTCGAGAACCCGTCCGAGACGGGTATCGCGCTGACCGGCGAGGGGCGCCTGATCAACTCGGGTCCGTTCGACGGCCTGAGCAAGTCCAACGCCATCCGTCGCGTGACGGAGGCGCTGCAGGCGTCGAACCTGGGTGCGCCGGCGAAGAACTTCCGCCTGCGCGACTGGCTGATCTCGCGGCAGCGCTACTGGGGCACCCCCATCCCGATCATCCACTGCGAGCAGTGCGGCGAGGTCCCGGTGCCCGAGTCCGAGCTGCCCGTGCTGCTGCCGCCGGCCGAGGGTCTCGACCTGCAGCCGAAGGGCACCAGCCCGCTGGGCGCTGCGACCGACTGGGTCAATGTCTCCTGCCCGAACTGCGGCGGCCCCGCCACGCGCGACACGGACACCATGGACACGTTCGTGGACAGCTCGTGGTACTTCCTGCGGTTCCTGTCGGCGAACGACTCCACCCAGGCGTTCGACCCCCGCGAGGCGGAGAAGTGGGCGCCGGTCGACCAGTACGTCGGCGGCGTGACGCACGCCATCCTGCACCTGCTGTACGCACGGTTCATCACGAAGGTGCTGTTCGACCTGGGCTACATCAGCTTCACGGAGCCGTTCACGGCGCTGCTCAACCAGGGCCTGGTGCTGATGGACGGCTCGGCGATGTCGAAGTCCCGTGGCAACCTGGTGAAGCTGTCCGAGCAGCTGGACGAGCACGGCGTCGACGCGGTGCGTCTGACCATGGCGTTCGCCGGGCCGCCGGAGGACGACATCGACTGGGCGGACGTCTCGCCGTCGGGGAGCGCCAAGTTCCTGGCGCGCGCCTGGCGCATCGCGGATGACGTGACGAGTGCGCCGGATGTGGTCTGGAAGACGGGCGACCCGGCGCTGCGCCGTGCGACGCACCGGTTCCTGGCCGATGCCCCCGGCCTGATCGAGTCGTTCAAGTTCAACGTGGTCGTCGCCCGGCTGATGGAGCTGGTCAACGCGACGCGCAAGACGATCGACTCCGGTCCGGGCGCGGGAGACGCGGCCGTGCGCGAGGCCGCGGAGGTCATCGCGATGGCGCTGAACCTGTTCGCCCCGTACACCGCGGAGGACATGTGGTCGAAGCTCGGCTACGAGCCGTCGGTGGCGCTGGCGCAGTGGCGCAAGCCCGACCCGACGCTGCTGATCGAGGAGTCGGTGACGGCCGTGGTCCAGGTGGACGGCAAGGTGCGCGACCGCCTGGAGGTCTCGCCGAAGATCGCGGCGGACGACCTGGAGTCGCTGGCCCGCGATTCGGAGGCCGTGCAGCGATCGGTCGGCGACCGCGAGATCGTCAACGTGATCGTGCGCGCGCCTCGTCTCGTCAACATCGCCACGAAGCCGCGCGCCTGAGGGCGGCGCCCGCCTGAGCGGGCGCGACGACGGAAGCGCCGGGTTGTTCACAGCCCGGCGCTTCCGTCGTCTCTCCACGGAGTCGACGCGGGGCGACCCTCCGGCCGCGCTGCTTCCTAGCGTGGAGGCATGCGACACCGCGCCGACCCCTCCGCCGTCGGTCCTGCCGCGCCCGAGAGCGGCGACGACCGTCGCTCTGTGCGCGTTCGCGTCGGGGTGGGGGCGGCGGTCGCGCTGGCGATCGTCGCGGCGGTGGTCGCCGTTCTGGTGTCGGCGACCGCCCAGCAGGGGAGCTCCGTCGACCTCGGAACGCCGGTGCCGTCGTCGGCGGGGGCGACAAATGCGGCGGCGACCGCGACGGCCGCCGGGCGTCTGCTCCTCCACGTCACCGGCGCGGTCCGCGATCCGGGCATCGTCGACCTCCCCGCCGGGTCCCGCGTGCTGGATGCGGTGGCCGCCGCCGGGGGAGCCGCCGACGGCGCCGACATCGCCGCCCTGAACCTCGCTCGGCCTGTCGCGGACGGCGAGCAGCTGGTGGTTCCCCGGGTCGGCGACCCTCCGCCGGCTGGTGGTGCTGGTGCGGGTGGTGTGGCATCGGGGTCGGGGTCGGCCGGTTCCGCATCCGGAGCGCCGCTGAATCTCAACACGGCCACACCGGCCGAGCTGGAGACGCTTCCCCGGATCGGTCCGGCGCTCGCCCAGCGGATCGTCGATTGGCGTGCCGCGAACGGGCGGTTCGGTGCGGTCTCCGACCTCATGAAGGTCTCGGGGATCGGTCAGAAGCTGTTCGACGGCCTCAAGGATCGCGTGGTGGTGTGATGCCCGATCTGCGACTCGCCCTGCCCGCGTGCGCGCTGTGGACCGCCGTGGCCGTGCTGGTCGGCGTGGCGGACGCGGCCGTAGGCGTCGCGCTGGCGTGTGCCGGGGGCGTCGTCGGTGTCGTGGCGGGGAGCGTCGGCGCGTCCGTCGTGCGCCGTCGGTGTGCTGCTGGTCCGCTTCGTCGCTCCCTTCCGCTCGTGGCCCTGGTGCTCGCAGCGGTCGCCGTCGGCTCGGTGGCGGTCGCGGCTCAGTCGCCGTCACGGGCGTCCGCCGGGCTGGATGCGGCCGTGGACGCATCGGAGACGGTCACACTGCTGGTGCGGGTCGACCGGACTCCGCAGCGGGTCGCTGCGGGCTTCGACGGCGGCGCGCGCTGGAGCCTTCGGGGAAGGACGGACGGCGGTACGACGTCGCGGCCTGACGCAGTGCCCGTCACCGTGCTCTTCGGAGGCACCGAACGGGAGGCGCGCGCGTGCGCCTTCGGAGCGGTCGTGCGCGTGACCGGGGCGGTCACGAGCGCCGAGCCCGGTGAGCCGACGACCTATACGGTCAGCGTCCGTGACGATGTGGCCGTCGTCGCGCCGCCACCGCCCTGGCTGAGGTGGGCCGCGGTCGCCCGTGAGACGTTCGCCCTGGCCGCCGCGGCGACTCCCGGCGACGGCGGCGCCCTGCTGCCCGGGCTCGCGATCGGCGACGAGACCGCCGTGTCCGTCGACCTCGACGAGGCGATGAAAGCGGCATCGCTCAGCCATCTCACCGCGGTGTCCGGGGCGAACTGCGCCCTTGTCATCGCCCTGGTGTTCGGGCTGGCCCGGCTCGCCGGTCTGGGGAGGCGCTCCCGGGTCATGGTGGCCGCTGTCGCGCTGGCGGGGTTCGTCGTGCTCGTCGGACCCGGAGCAAGCGTCATCCGTGCGGCCGTCATGGCGGCCGTTCTGCTGATCGGGCTGGCGCGCGGCCGGGAGGCGGACGGGGTGCCCGCTCTGGCGCTTGCGATGATCGTGCTGCTGGTGCACGATCCCTGGATCGCGCGCGACTACGGCTTCGCGCTCTCGGTGCTCGCGACGGGCGGGTTGCTCGTCCTCGCCGGGCCGCTGAGCCGCGTCCTCGCACGGTGGATGCCACGGGCGGCCGCCGTCGCCGTCGCGGTTCCTACCGCGGCGCAGCTCGCCTGCCAGCCTGTGCTCCTCCTGCTAGCCCCGACGCTGCCGCTCTACGGCGTGCCCGCGAACCTGCTCGCCGAGCCCGCAGCGCCGGTGGCCACGATCCTCGGATGCATCGCGTGCGCCGTGCTCCCGTGGGCGCCCGGGCTCGGCCAGGTGGTCGTCTGGCTGGCATGGCTGCCCTCCGCGTGGATCGCGCAGGTCGCGGTGTTCACGAGCCGTCTCCCCGGCGTCGCAGCACCGTGGGCCCCCGGGCTTGCCGGGGTGCTGTTGAGTGCCGCGGTCGTCGTGGCGGTCGCCATCGTCGTCCTGGGGAGGAGGTCGTCGCGGGCAGCGTCGATCGCCTCGGTCGTCGCGGTCGTGGCCCTGTGCGTCGGTGCGGTGGCCTACGTCGGCGCTCTGGGAGGTGGTCTGGTCGGTCGTGCTCTGGCCCTCCCCTCGGACTGGCAGCTCGCCGCGTGCGATGTCGGGCAGGGGGACGCGCTGCTGATCCGGGACGGCGACGCCGTCGCCATGATCGATGTGGGGCGCGAACCGGAGCCTGCGGGCGCCTGCCTCGACCGCCTCGGAATCGCCCGGGTGGATCTCCTCGTGCTGACCCACTTCGACGCCGACCACGTCGGCGGGCTGTCGGGCGTGGCCGACCGGGTCGGGCGGGCGATCGTCCAGCGGCCCGTGCGCGAGGCCGACGAGCGCACGCTCGCCACCCTCCGGGGGGCAGGCGTGCCGACCGAGCAGGGTCGCGCCGGACTGTCCGGTCGCCTGGGTGAGCTCACCTGGCGCGTGCTGTGGCCGCCCGCTGCCGCGAGCGGCGAAGCCGACATCGGGAACGCGGGCAGCATCACGGTGGAGACCGACGGCAAGGGGCTGCGCGCGCTCTTCCCCGGCGATCTGGGCGAAGAGGCGCAGAATGCGCTGGTCGCGAGCGGCGCCGTGCGCGCAGTGGACGTCGTCAAGGTCGCGCACCACGGTTCTGCCGATCAGAGCGCCGACCTCTACCGGCGACTGCAGGCGAGGCTGGGGCTGCTCTCGGTAGGCGCCCGAAACGGATACGGACATCCCACAGCGACCGCGCTCCGCCTGCTGGCCGAGAACGGGTCCGCCGTCGCCCGCACTGACGACCAGGGGATGCTCCTGGTGTCGGCCGGATCCTCCTCGGGATCGGGTCGATCGGTCATTCGGCTGTGGAGCGAGCGCACCCCGGACGGCACTGACAGTGGCCGCCCCTATCCTGGATACGGACGAGGAGGAACGTGGCCACACGAAGCAGCAGCAGAACCGGCGCAGGCAAGACCCGCGCCGCCGCGAGCGCGATCCCGCAGCTTCCGTGGAACCAGGTGCGGGCGGCGCCCGTCGTCCTCGTCACGGGGGCCGAGGGGTTCCTCGCCGACCGTGCGGTGCGCACCCTCCGGGATGCGCTCAAGGCCGAAGACCCCAGCCTCGAGGTCAGCGACCTCCATGCGGGCGACTACGCGCCCGGCGAGCTCCTCACGCTCGCGAGCCCCTCCCTGTTCGGCGAGCCGCGCATGATCCGCGTCGAGGCCGTCGAGAAGCTCAACGACGCCTTCCTCTCGGACATGCTGGCCTACCTCGAAGCGCCGGCCGACGGCACGGTCGTGACGTTGCGTCACGGCGGAGGTGTCCGCGGCAAGAAGCTGCTCGACGCGATCCGTTCCGGCACCGGCGGCGGCATCGAAGTGGTGTGCACCGAGTTGAAGAAGGACGCGGAGAAGTACGACTTCGCCCAGGCCGAGTTCGCGGCGGCGGGCCGGAAGGTGACCCCGGGCGCGCTTCGGGCGATCACCTCGGCGTTCTCCGACGACCTCGCCGAGCTCGCCGCCGCCTGTCAGCAGCTGCTCTCGGACTCGTCGGAGCAGATCACCGAGGCCACCGTCGACAAGTACTACGGCGGCCGGGTCGAGACGAATGCGTTCCAGGTCGCCGATGCCGCGATCGCCGGCCGCCATGGCGAGGCGCTCGTCACCATGCGGCACGCTCTCGCGTCGGGCGCGGACCCGGTGCCGATGGTGGCCGCGTTCGCGAGCAAGATCCGCACCATGGCCAAGATCTCCGGCGCCCGGGGCGGATCCGGCCAGCTGGCTCAGCAGTTCGGGCTCGCACCGTGGCAGGTCGACCGCGCCCGCCGCGACCTGCAGGGGTGGACGGAGGACGGGCTCGGGCGCTGCATCGAGCTCCTCGCCGAGACCGATGCCAACGTCAAGGGCGGCGGACGCGACCCGGTGTTCGCCCTCGAGCGGATGATCCGCATCGTGAGCGCGCGCGGGCGCGGCTGACCGCACCCCGCACACGCAGAGAGCCCCCGCCCGGACCGAAGTCCAGGAGGGGGCTCTCTCGCGGCGCGGGACAGGTCCCGCTGGCGGTCGTCGCTTAGAGCGCGGCGACCTGCTTGGCGATGGCCGACTTGCGGTTCGCCGCCTGGTTCTTGTGGATGACGCCCTTGCTGGCCGCCTTGTCGATCTTCTTCGCGGCGACACGCAGCGCCGCGGTCGCCTTGTCCTTGTCGCCCGCCGTGACGGCCTCACGGGTGGCACGGATGGCGGTCTTGAGCTCGCTCTTGACGGCCTTGTTGCGCTCCTGCGCCTTCTTGTTGGTGCGGTTGCGCTTGATCTGCGACTTGATGTTTGCCACGAATGGTCACTTTCGTTCTGAATGAGTTAGGGATGTGCCGCTCAGCGGAGAGGGCGCCTTGCGGCGTTTCGTGCGGACACATCCACACGCAAGCCAACAAACAACATTACCAGCGCGGACCGCCCTGCGGCAAAACGGTGCGGATCGCGGTCACACGCGCGCGGGTGCGTACGACCCGACGAGCAGCTCCTCGAGCAATGTCGGGCCGTTCGGCTCCCAGCCCAGGTCGATCCGCGGGCGCGTCCCGCGCGCCTGCTGGTCGAGCAGCAGGGCGTCCGCGAGCGCCTCCCCGAGCCGGCTGCGCGACTCCTCGACGGACTCGGCGGCGACCCCTCCCGCGATTCCCGCGGCTTGTGCCGCCGCCTCGCCGAGCTCGCGCACGGTCGGGTTCTGCCCGCCTGCGCCGATGTAGGTCGCTCCCGCGGCGCCCTGCTCGAGCGCGAGGACGTACAGGGCGGCCAGATCGTCGACGTGCACGGTCGCCCAGTGCTGCGAGCCGTTGCCGATGAGCCGCAGAGCGGGCACGGCGCCGGAGCCGCGCGGCGCATCCACGATCACGTTGGCCAGGCCCTTGCCGTGACCGTAGACGATCGACGGGACGACCAGCGTGCCGCGCACGCCCTCGGCCTCGCGGACGAGCTGCTCGGCCGTTGCGCGCCACGCCGTGAGAGCCGGCGGCTGCGCGGGGGAGTCCTCGGTGATGTCGTCGTTGTCGCCGTACGTCCAGATGCCGCCGGTGTGGACGAAGGGCTTCCCGGTGCCGGCGAGCCCCGCGAGCACGGCGGGCACGAGCACCGCGTCGACGTCCTTCGAGGAGGCCAGGTGGATGACGCCGTCGCTCTCGCGCGCCGCACGCTCCACGAGGCCGCTGTCGGCGGCGTCGCCGACGAGCGGGGTGGCGCCGGCAGCGCGCACGGTCTCCGCCTTCTCGTCGTCGCGGACGAGAGCGGTGACGCTGTGACCCTCGTCGAGGAGACGGGGGAGGACAGAGGATCCGATGAAGCCGGTCGCGCCGGTGAGCAGGATGTTCATATCGTCCACAACACGACCGTCGCGCGAACATTCCCCAGGTCGGTCGTCCCGGCGGACCGCCCCGAGCGGCGCGCGTAGGCTCGTCGTATGACCACTTCCCGCATCGCCATCGTCAACGGTTACGTCGTCCCCGTCTCCCAGGAGCCGATCGAGAACGGCGTCGTCCTCGTGACGGACGGCGTGATCGAAGCGGTCGGAGCCGCGGCGGACGTCGCCGTGCCGGAGGGCGCGACCGTGGTCGATGCCGCAGGCAAATGGGTGCTTCCCGGGTTCATCGAATCCCACGGGCACGTCGGGATCCACGAAGAGGCCAACGGTCCCGCCGGCGACGACACCAACGAGATGACGACGCCCAACACGGCGGCCGTCCGCGCCATCGACGCCATCAACATCGATGACGAGGGCTTCCGCGACGCTCTCTCGGGAGGGGTGACCTCGGTCGTCGTCAAGCCGGGATCGGGCAACCCGATCGGCGGCCAGACGGTCGCGATCAAGACGTGGGGCGGCCGGATCATCGACGAGCAGGTCATCCACGAGGCGGTGAGCGTCAAGTCGGCCCTCGGCGAGAACCCGAAGCGGGTCTACGGCGCGAAGAACGCGACGCCGAGCACACGGCTCGGGGTCGCCATGATCATCCGCGAGGCGTTCGTCGCCGCGCAGAACTACCGGGTGCAGCGCGAGAACGCCGACCTCGAGGGCAAGCCGTTCGAGCGCGACCTCGCGAAGGAGACGCTGGTGCGCGTGCTCGACGGCGAACTCGCCTGGGATCAGCACACGCACCGCCATGACGACATCGCGACGGCCCTCCGCCTCGCCGACGAGTTCGGCTACCGGCTGGTGGTCAACCACGGCACGGAGGCGCACAAGATCGCCGACGTGCTGGCCGAGCGCGACATCCCGGTCATCTTCGGCCCGATGTTCACCTCCCGCTCCAAGGTCGAGCTGCGCGACCGCGCCATCGCCAACCTGGCGACGCTGGCGCAGGCCGGCGTCCGGGTGGCGATCACCACCGATCACCCCGTGGTCCCGATCAACTTCCTCGTCTACCAGGCGGCACTCGCGGTGAAGGACGGCCTGCCGCGGCAGACCGCCCTGGAGGCGCTCACGGTCAACCCGGCGGCGTTCCTCCGCCTCGACGACCGCGTCGGCTCGCTCACGCCGGGCCTCGACGGCGACGTGGTGGTGTGGTCGGGCGATCCGCTCGACGTGAACTCGCGCGCCGAGCGCGTGTTCATCGGCGGTGCCGAGGTGTACCGGTTCGAAGACGGGCGCGGGCACGTGGTGGAGCGCTCCGAGCGCTTCGCCTGACCGGACCACCCACCGGTGCGTCGGTGGGCGGGGGTTCGTGGAAGAATGGCCGGACGATGTCACCACGAGCTCTCCAGGCCCTCGAGCCCGCCGCGACCGACCCGGCCTCCATCCGCAACTTCTGCATCATCGCGCACATCGACCACGGCAAGTCGACCCTGGCCGACCGGATGCTGCAGATCACCGGCGTCGTCGCCGAGCGGGACATGCGCGCCCAGTACCTCGACCGCATGGACATCGAGCGCGAGCGCGGGATCACGATCAAGAGCCAGGCGGTCCGCATGCCGTGGCAGGTCGACGGCGACACCTTCGCGCTCAACATGATCGACACCCCCGGGCACGTCGACTTCACCTACGAGGTCTCCCGCTCCCTCGCCGCCTGCGAGGGCGCCATCCTGCTCGTGGACGCCGCTCAGGGCATCGAGGCGCAGACGCTCGCGAACCTGTACCTGGCGCTGGAGAACGACCTCACCATCGTCCCCGTGCTCAACAAGATCGACCTTCCCGCCGCCGACCCGGACAAGTACGCGCAGGAGCTCGCCAGCCTCATCGGCGGCCGGCCCGAGGACGTCCTCCGTGTGTCCGGCAAGACCGGCATGGGCGTCGAGGCGCTGCTCGACCGCGTCGTCGCCGAGATCCCGGCCCCGGTCGGCAACGCGGATGCTCCGGCGCGCGCCATGATCTTCGACTCCGTCTACGACAGCTACCGCGGCGTCGTGACCTACGTCCGCATGGTCGACGGCAAGCTGCAGCCGCGCGAGCGCATCCAGATGATGTCGACGCGCGCCACCCACGAGATCCTCGAGATCGGCGTCTCCGCCCCGGAGCCGACGCCGTCGAAAGGCCTGGGCGTCGGCGAGGTGGGCTACCTGATCACCGGTGTGAAGGACGTCCGCCAGTCGAAGGTGGGCGACACGATCACCACTGCGTCGAAGCCGGCCACCCAGGCGCTCCCCGGCTACACGGAGCCGAAGCCGATGGTGTTCTCGGGCCTGTACCCGATCGACGGCAGCGACTACCCGGAGCTCCGCGAGGCCCTCGACAAGCTGAAGCTGTCGGACGCCGCGCTCGTCTACGAGCCCGAGACCTCCGTCGCCCTCGGCTTCGGCTTCCGCTGCGGCTTCCTCGGGCTCCTGCACCTGGAGATCATCACCGAGCGGCTGTCGCGCGAGTTCGGCCTCGACCTCATCACGACCGCGCCGAGCGTGATCTACGAGGTGACGACCGAGGACAAGAAGACGGTCACCGTCACCAACCCGAGCGAGTTCCCCGGCGGCAAGATCGAGAAGGTCGAGGAGCCGGTCGTCAAGGCGGCCATCCTCGCCCCCAAGGACTACGTCGGCGTCATCATGGAGCTCTGCCAGAGCCGCCGCGGCTCGTTGCTCGGCATGGAGTACCTGGGCGAGGACCGCGTCGAGATCCGCTACACCATGCCGCTCGGCGAGATCGTCTTCGACTTCTTCGACCAGCTCAAGTCGAAGACCGCTGGCTACGCCTCCCTCGACTACGAGCCGTTCGGCGAGCAGGAGTCCGACCTCGTCAAGGTCGACATCCTGCTGCAGGGCGAGACGGTGGATGCGTTCAGCGCCATCGTGCACCGCGACAAGGCGTACGCCTACGGCACGATGATGGCGTCCCGCCTGCGCGAGCTGATCCCGCGCCAGCAGTTCGAGGTCCCGATCCAGGCCGCCATCGGCGCGCGCATCATCGCGCGCGAGAACATCCGCGCGATGCGCAAGGACGTGCTGGCCAAGTGCTACGGCGGTGACATCACCCGCAAGCGCAAGCTCCTCGAGAAGCAGAAGGAGGGCAAGAAGCGCATGAAGATGGTCGGCCGCGTCGAGGTCCCCCAGGAGGCCTTCATCGCCGCGCTCTCCGGCGACACGGAGAAGAAGGACAAGAAGTAGGGCGTCCGCGTCCGCCGGCCTCGCGAACACCCGTTTCGCGAACCCGCTCGGCATAGCGGATGATGAATCTATGCGCCGCTCGACGTTCACCGACCAGCCCGTCACGTACGGGGCGGTCGGCGGCACCCAGGCGGCGGATCTGCTGTACTACCCGCCGAAGGGCTACAAGCCGCTGGAGCGCAGCGTCCGGCTCGGTAGCGGGGACGAGCGGTTCGAGACCGCCGCGACCGCTCTCATGGCGTGGGGCGTCCAGAAGGGCAGCGGCATCCAGGTGACGGATGTGCACGAGGGCACCGGCGTCCAGTACGAGGGCGTCGAGTTCGGCCCGGACGGCACCCCGGTCCGCATGCGTGAGAACCGGACGGAGGAGGACGTGTTCTCCGACGACGGGACCCCCTTCGTGCGCAACGGGATGACCGCCGTTCTCAAGATCCCCTTCGGCCCGTTCCGGGTGTCCGCACCGGTCCGCGTCGTCTACGTCGTCGACGAGCCCCACCGGCGCGGGTTCGCCTACGGGACGCTGCACGGGCACCCCGAGAGCGGCGAGGAGATGTTCCTGGTCGAGCAGCGCGACGACGGGACGGTCTGGTTCGTGCTCCGTGCGCTGTCGCGGCCGTCGAACGCCTTCTACCGCGCCGTCTCGCCGGTGCTGGCCATGGTGCAGCGCCGCTACACGGCGAAGTACCTGCGCGCGCTCCACCCCGTGCGGTCCGCCTGATGCCGAGCATCCTCCCCGTCGGCGACCCCGCGCCCGCCGACGGCCTGCTGCCCGCGACCGCGGCCGACGGCGCCAGCGAACGCGACTTCGGCGTGTACGTGCACGTGCCCTTCTGCCGGGTGCGCTGCGGGTACTGCGACTTCAACACCTACACGGCGACCGAGCTGCGCGGCGTCTCGCAGTCGGACTACGCCGGCCACGCCGTTCAGGAGGTCGGCTTCGCCGCCGAGGCCCTGCGGGCGAGTGGCGTGCCGGAGCGCCGGGTGTCGACCGTGTTCTTCGGCGGCGGCACGCCCACGCTGCTCCCGCCCGGCGATCTGGCGGCGATGCTCGGCGCGGTGCGCGGCGCCTGGGGACTCGCCGACGGCGCCGAGGTCACGACGGAGGCGAATCCCGACTCGGTCGACGCGGACGATCTGCAGCGCCTCGCCGACGCCGGATTCACCCGGGTGTCGTTCGGGATGCAGTCCGCCGTGCCGCATGTGCTCGAAACGCTCGAGCGCACGCACGACCCGGCGCGCATCCCGCTGGTGGTCGGCTGGGCGCGCGCGGCGGGCCTGCAGGTGAGCCTCGACCTGATCTACGGGACGCCGGGGGAGTCGCTCGACGACTGGTCCCGCAGCCTCGACACCGCGCTGGACTGCGAGCCGGACCACCTCTCGGCGTACGCCCTGATCGTCGAGCCGGGCACGAAGCTGGCGCGGCAGATCCGGTCGGGCCAGGTGCCGGAGCCCGACGACGACCTCGAAGCGGACATGTACGAGCTGGCCGACCAGCGCCTGTCCGACGCCGGCTATGACTGGTACGAGGTCAGCAACTGGACGACCGACGCCTCCCACCGGTCGCGGCACAACCTCGCGTACTGGCTCGGCCACGACTGGTGGGGTGTCGGACCGGGCGCGCACAGCCACGTCGGCGGCGTCCGCTGGTGGAACGTGAAGCACCCGGCCGCGTACGCGCAGCGCGTGCTCGCAGGGGAGTCGCCTGCCGCAGGGCGGGAGACCCTCGACGCGGAGACCCGGCGGGTCGAGCGGGTGCTGCTGCTCTCGCGCATCCGCGACGGACTGCGCACGGCTGAGCTGGGCGACGCCGGGCGGCACGAGGTCCCCGGCTTGATCGCCGACGGCCTCGTCGACGGAAGAGCCGCCCTCCGCGGGTCGATCGTGCTGACCCTGCGGGGGCGGCTCCTGGCCGACGCCGTGGTGCGCCGGCTGCTGGCGGACGAGGCCGCCTGACGGTTGCGAACCGCCGATGGTCCGCTCTAGCTGACGAACCGGATGGCGAGCGGGTACGTGTAGTACTCGCCCTGGTTGGCCTTCACGGCGGCGATGATGCTGAACACGATGTTGAGCACCCAGGCCGCGATGATCACGAAGATGCCGATGACCACGATCGTCAGGAGGCCGCCGACGACGTAGGCGATGAAGATGGTGATCTGGAAGTTGAGTGCTGTGGCGGTGTGGGCGCGGACGAACGGTCCGCGGTCCTTCAGCACCAGGTAGCCGATGAGCGCGGGGATCCAGTTGAACAGGATCCCGCCGATCTGGACCAGTGTCGCCCACAGCTTCTCGTCGGCGGGGCTCAGCTGCTGCGCGCCGCCTCCGTAAGGCTGCTGGGGTGGCGGCGGGGGTGTCGCGGACATGGCGCGGTTCTCCTCAGGAACGGGGGATGGACGTGGTCGGCCCCCAGCCTAGGGCGCGCGGCGCGGGGCTGAAAAGGGCCTGAACGCGCCGATGCCCCGGCTGGGGGCCGTCCGTCACTTGATGAAGCGGAAGTTCACCGGGTAGCGGTAGGTCCCGCCGCTGTTCACGCGGACGAAACCGAGGATCGAGAACACCAGGTTGATGATGTACAGCGCCCACGGGATGAGCAGCCCGAAGAGCAGGTAGCCGATGCCGTAGGTGAAGCTGCCGATGATGATCCCGATGATCTGCGAGGCGACCCAGGCGATGATCCAGGTGATCTGCCAGTTGAGGGCCTCCTTGGCCTCCTGGTTGGTGAGCCGTCCGCGATCCTTGAACACGAGCCAGATGATCAGGGACGGGAGGATCCAGAGGATGCCGCCGAGGTGGGCGAACGCTGCCCACTGCTTGTCCTGCGCGGCGTCGAGCGGGGCGGCGGGGGCAGCGGCGTACGGCTGCTGCGCTCCGGCGGGCTGAGCGTACGGCTGCTGGGGCGGGATGTTGGAGGAGGGCTGCTGGGGCGGAACGCCGCCGGGCTGCTGCGGGGGCACGCCACCCGCGGGGTCGGTGGGCTGGTTCGGGTCGGTCATTCGGCGGAACCCTTTCGTGATCGGCTGCGACGGTGCGTCGAACCGGTGTGCATACGGTACTGCTGCCGTGTCACAGGCAGCAATCATCCTCGCCGCGTTTCGACGCGGTAGGATTGGCACTCAAGAACAGCGAGTGCTAATCGGTCGACGGGAGGCGGAGATGGTCTCGGAACGCAGCCTCGAAGTGTTGCGCGTCATCGTCCAGGACTACGTGGCGTCGCGCGAGCCGGTCGGCTCGAAGAGCATCGTCGAGCGCCACTCCTTCGGGGTGTCCGCCGCGACCATCCGCAACGACATGGCGCTGCTCGAGGAGGAGGAGCTCATCGCGGCTCCGCACACGTCCTCTGGACGCGTCCCCACCGACAAGGGCTACCGCCTCTTCGTCGACCACCTGGCGGAGATGCGCCCGCTCACGTCGGCGCAGCGCACGGCCATCGAGACGTTCCTCGGCCAGTCGGTCGACCTCGACGACGTGCTCTCCCGCACGGTCCGGCTGCTCTCGCAGCTGACCAACCAGGTCGCCCTCGTGCAGTACCCGTCGGTGGCGCGCTCGCGCATCCGTCACATCGAACTGGTGGCGCTCGCGCCCCACCGCCTGCTCAGCGTGCTCATCACCGACTCCGGCGCCGTCGAGCAGCGCGTGATCGAGCTCCCGGCCGACCTGAGCGACGAGGATGTGGCCGAGATCCGCGGGGCGATCAACGGCGCTGCGGCCGGCCTGACGCTGTCGGAGGCGGCCAGCCGGCTGCGCGACCTGCCGGATGCCCTCACGGAGCGCACGCGCGCTCTCGTCGAGCCCGTCGCCGGCGCCCTGCTCGACCAGATCGCGGCCAACCGGCAGGAGAAGCTGGTGATGGCGGGCGCTGCGAACCTGGTGCGCACCGAGCTCGACTTCCCCGGCACCATCACCCCGGTGCTCGAGGCGATCGAGGAGCAGGTCGTCCTGCTCCGGCTGTTCGACGAGATGGCCACCGATCAGCACGGCGTCGCGGTCAGCATCGGCCGCGAGAACGCCGGTTTCGGGCTGACGGAAGCATCCGTGCTCTCCAGCGGTTACAGTGCGGCGGGATCGGATGTGGCCCGCGTCGGCCTCCTCGGTCCTCTCCGCATGGACTACTCGGGCAACATGGCCGCGGTCCGCGCGGTCGCCCGCTACCTCTCCCGGCTGCTCGGCGACCAGTAGGCCGCCGCCGCATCCGGCGATCACCACACGCGACGAAAGAAGAAGGAACAGCCCCACGTGGCCGACCACTACGAAGTCCTCGGCGTCGAGCGCGACGCCAGCCCCGACGAGATCAAGAAGGCGTACCGCCGGCTGGCGCGCGAGCTCCATCCGGACGTGAACCCCAGCGCCGAGGCGCAGGAGCGCTTCAAGCTCGTGACGCACGCCTACGACGTGCTCAGCGACCCGCAGCAGCGGCAGCAGTACGACCTGGGCGGCTCCGGCGGCTTCGGCGGCGGCGCAGGCGCTGGCGATTTCGCCGGGTTCAGCGACATCTTCGAGACGTTCTTCGGCGGGGGAGGCGGCGCCACGCGCGGTCCGCGTTCGCGCCGGGAGCGCGGACAGGACGCCCTGCTGCGCGTCGAGGTGGACCTCGACGAGGTCATCTTCGGCACGCACCGCGACCTGGAGGTCGACACCGCGGTCGTCTGCGAGACCTGCAACGGCTCGTGCTGCCAGCCGGGCACGCAGCCGGTGACGTGCGACATCTGCCACGGCACGGGCAGCATCCAGCGCTCGGTCCGGTCGCTGCTCGGCAACGTGATGACCTCGAGCCCGTGCGGCACCTGCCGCGGGTACGGCACCGTCATCGCGACCCCCTGCGTCACCTGCCAGGGCCAGGGCCGCGTTCGCGCCCGTCGCACCGTTCCCGTGGACATCCCCGCGGGCGTCGATACCGGCCTCCGTCTGCAGATGCCCGGCAGCGGCGAGGCCGGCCCCGCCGGCGGCCCGAACGGCGACCTCTACCTCGAGATCAAGGTCAAGCACCACGACGTGTTCAGCCGCGACGGCGACGACCTGCTCTGCACGCTGGAGCTGTCGATGACGGATGCGATCCTCGGCACGACGGCGACCGTGAAGGCCCTCGACGGCGACATCCGCCTCGAGCTCAAGCCCGGCACGCAGTCCGCCGACATCGTCACGGTCAAGGACCGCGGGATCACGCACCTGCGCGGCACGGGCCGTGGCGACCTGCGCGTCGGCATCCAGGTCGTGACCCCGACGAAGCTCGACCACAAGGAGAAGGACCTCATCAAGAAGTTCGCGGCCGTCCACAAGGGACCGGAGCCGTCGCTGGCCCGCTTCCAGCAGGGGCTGTTCGCGAAGCTGCGCGACCGGTTCCTGAACCTCTAGCCGGCGATGGCCTCCCTGTACCTGCGCGAGGATCTCGACGATGTCGAGGTCGGCGCCCGGCTGTCGCTCAGCGGTGCCGAGGCGAAGCACGCGGCGACGGTCAACCGCACGCGCCCGGGCGAGTCGGTGCTGATCGGCAACGGGCGGGGGCTCGTGGCCTCGGGCGAAGTGCTGGTGTCGACGAACACCGAGCTGACCATCGACGTCGAGTCGGTGTCACGGGTCGAGCGCGCGACGCCGGGGATCACGCTGGTGCAGGCGCTCGCCAAGGGCGACAGGGACGAGCTCGCGATCCAGGCCGCGACGGAGCTCGGTGTGGATGCGGTGGTGCCGTGGGCCGCATCCCGCTCGGTCTCGCGCTGGGAGGGCCCCAAGGTCGCGAAGGGCCGCGAGCGCTGGGCCGCGATCGTGCGGGAGGCGTCGAAGCAGTCCATCCGCGCCTGGACGCCCGAGGTGGGCGAGCTCGCCACCACGAAGCAGGTGGCCGCGCTGGCCGCGGGCGCACGCGTGCTCGTCCTGGAGCCGGACGCCGAAGCTCCCTTGACGGGGGTCGAACCCGACGGGCGCGACCTCGTCCTCGTCGTCGGTCCCGAGGGCGGGATCGCGCCGCAGGAGCTGGCCGCGTTCCGCGACGCGGGCGCCGAGCTCGTCCGCCTCGGCTCCACGGTGCTCCGCACCTCCACCGCGGGCCCCGCCGCCCTCGCGGTGCTCAACGCATCCCTCCGCCGCTGGTGACCCCCACCGTCGAGTCCGCAAACTTTGCACGCTCAGACCGCTCTTCGCGTGCAAAGATCGCGGACTCGACGGTGGGCGGAGAGTCGACGGGGGGGTGGAGAGAGCTCGGTGGGGCGTCGGAGGGGGCGAATAGGATAGGGGTATGGCAGAGACGGAGCGTTCGATCTTCTCCCGCATCATCGCGGGCGAGATCCCGGCCGACGTGGTGTACGACTCGGAGCGCCTGATCGCGTTCCGCGACATCGCGCCGAAAGCCCCCGTGCACCTCCTCGTCGTGCCCAAAACGGAGCAGTACCGCGATGTCGTCGAGCTCGCGGCCGGCGACCCCGAGCTGCTGGCCGAACTGGTCGCGACGGCGAAGCGCCTCGCCGACGAGCACGGAGACGGCGACTTCCGCCTGATCTTCAACACGGGCGAGCGCGCGGGTCAGACCGTGTTCCACGTCCACGCACACGTACTGAGCGCCCCGGCCGGCAGCCCGGGCCTCGAGGAAGGAAGCCTTGCCCTCTAGCGAATCCACCGCCTCCGGAGCGAATCCGGGCGACGGCGCCGAGGTGCGCCTGAGCGTCGACGGCGTGCAGATGGTCCGCCTTCTCGGACCGCAGGATCGCCTGCTCACCACGCTGGAACGGCAGTACCCGCTCGTCAGCGTCCACGTGCGCGGCAACGAGATCGCCCTGAGCGGCGACGCCGGGCAGGTGGCCGAGGCGCGCCGCCTCGTGGAGGAGTTGCTCCAGATGGTGCGCAACGGCCAGGACCTCTCCCCGGCCGAGGTGACGAGCTCGGCGCGCATGATCGGAACCGATCTCAACCTCAGCCCGTCCGACGTGCTCGGCCAGGCCATCCTGACCGCCCGCGGCAAGAGCATCCGGCCGAAGACGCTGGGTCAGAGCCAGTACGTCGACGCGATCGACCGCAACACGATCGTCTTCGGCATCGGCCCCGCCGGCACCGGGAAGACGTACCTGGCCATGGCGAAGGCCGTTCAGGCGCTGCAGCGCAAGGAGGTCAACCGGATCATCCTGACGCGCCCGGCCGTGGAGGCGGGGGAGCGCCTCGGCTACCTGCCGGGCACGCTCACCGACAAGATCGACCCGTACCTGCGCCCGCTCTACGACGCGCTCAACGAGATGATGGACCCGGAGCTCGTCCCGAAGCTGCTCGCGGCGGGGACGATCGAGGTCGCACCGCTCGCGTACATGCGCGGCCGCACCCTCAACGACTCGTTCATCGTTCTCGACGAGGCGCAGAACACGACGCCGGAGCAGATGAAGATGTTCCTGACCCGTCTGGGCTTCAACTCCAAGATGGTGGTCACAGGCGACATCACCCAGATCGACCTGCCGAACTCGGCGAGCGGCCTGCGCCTGGTGACGCGTGTGCTCAACGACATCGACGACATCCACTTCGCCCGCCTGACGAGCGAGGACGTCGTCCGGCACAGCCTGGTCGGGCGGATCGTCGACGCGTACACCGAGTACGACGCGCGCCAGCAGGCGCGGCACTACGAGCGCGAGCAGGCGGCCGAGTTCGCCAACCGCGCCGAACGCCGCTCCGGCGGACCCCGCGACCACCTCCCGAAGCGACGATAGGCCCGCAGTGAGCATCGAGATCAACAACGAGTCGACCATCGAGGTGGACGAGGCCGCCCTGCAGCGCCTCGCCGGCTACGCGTTCGACATCCTCCACGTCCACCCCGACGCGGAGCTCGCGATCGTGCTGGTCGACGAGGCCGCCATGGAGCAGCTGCACGTGCAGTGGATGGACGAGCCGGGCCCCACCGACGTGCTCAGCTTCCCGATGGACGAGCTGCGACCGGGAACCGAGGAGGAGCCGTCGCCGGCCGGCCTCCTCGGCGACGTCGTGCTGTGCCCCCAGGTCGCCCAGGTGCAGGCGGAGACCGCCGGGCACTCGCTGATGGACGAGCTGCTGCTGCTGACGACGCACGGCATCCTGCACCTGCTCGGCTTCGACCACGCGGAGCCGGCCGAGGAGCGCGAGATGTTCGCCATCCAGCGCGACATCCTCGTCGGCTTCGCGCGCTACGACCGACAGCGGTAGGGGGCGGGATGCTGCAGGCGCTGTTCTTCATCGTCGCGTTCCTGCTGGTGGCCTTCGGCGGCCTGATGGCCGCGGTCGACTCGGCTCTCGCGGTGCAGTCGCGCGCCGACATCGCCGACCTGGCCGAGACGTCGCGGGCGAAGAAGTCGCTGCGGGCGATCGCGGAGGACCCCGGCGCATACTTCAACGCGATCAGCTTCACGCGCATCATCGCCGAGACGACCGCTGCGGTGCTGGTCACCCTCGCCTTCGAGCAGATCTTCGAGCAGTGGTGGATCTCCCTGATCCTCGCAGCCCTGATCATGACGGCGGTGTCGTTCGTGCTCGTCGGCGTCAGCCCGCGCAGCGTCGGGCGGGCGAACTCCACGCTGCTGCTGCGCCTGACCGCGCCGATCGTCCGCTTTGTGCGCGTCGTGCTCGGCCCCATCCCGGGCGGGCTGGTGGCGCTCGGCAACCGCGTCACGCCGTCCCGCGCGCGCTCCGCGCCGGTGACGAGCGAGGAGCAGCTGCTCTCGATCGTCGACGAGGCGACCGAGTTCGACGTGCTCGAAGAGGATGACCGCGAGCTCATCCACTCGATCTTCGAGTTCAACGCGACGGTGGTGCGCGAGGTGATGATCCCGCGCACGGACATGGTCACGGTCGACTCGACCGCCGGACTCGGCACCGCGATGGGGCTGTTCTTCAGCACCGGCGTGTCCCGGATGCCGGTGATCGACGGCGGCGACCCGGACGAGGTGGTCGGCATCCTCTACCTGCGGGACGCCGCCAAGCTGAGCTTCGAGCGCCCCCTCGGCGCCGACGAGCTCACCGTGCGCGACCTGGCGCGCCCGGCGCTGTTCGTGCCGGAGTCGCAGAAGGCCGATGCCCTGCTCGCCCAGATGCAGCGCGAGTCGAACCACCTGGCGATGGTCGTGGACGAGTACGGCGGCATCGCCGGACTGGTCACCCTCGAAGACCTCATCGAGGAGCTGGTCGGCGACATCTCCGACGAGTACGACCACGAGGTCGCGCTGATCCAGGCGATCGGCGAGGGGCGCTACCGCATCGCGACGCGCCTGCCCATCGACGACCTCGCCGAGCTGTTCGACACCGAGATCGAGGAGGAGGACGTCGACAGCGTCGGCGGCCTCGTCACCAAGGCGCTCGGGCGGCTGCCCGAGGTCGGCTCGGCGGTCACGGTCCACGGGCTGCGCTTCACCGTCGACCGCATCGAGGGCAGGCATAAGCACGTCGCCACCGTGATCGTCGAGCGGGATGCCGCGCTTCTTCCCGCGGCGAACGACGAGACCGCGGGCTCCCGCGACGACGACCGCCGCGGTGGGCGCCACGACCGGCACGGCGACACGCGGCACGCCGAGAACCGCCACGGCGACGCCGGCGATTCCCGCCGCAGCGACACACGACACACCCAGGAGAGCAGATCGTGACCGAGTACCACGCCGGATTCGTCTCGTTCGTCGGCCGCCCCAACGTGGGCAAGTCGACGCTGACCAACGCGCTCGTCGGCGAGAAGGTCGCCATCACGAGCTCGAAGCCGCAGACCACGCGACGCGCGATCCGCGGCATCGTCCACCAGAAGGACGGCCAGCTCATCCTGGTCGACACCCCGGGCATCCACCGGCCGCGGACGCTCCTGGGCGAGCGGCTGAACACGCTCGTGCAGTCGACCCTGGGCGACGTCGACGTGATCGGCTTCTGCGTCCCCGCCGACGAGAAGATCGGCCCGGGCGACCGGTTCATCAACGAGCAGCTGGATGCGTTCCCGCGCGCCAAGAAGGTCGCGATCGTGACCAAGGTGGATGCGGCGGGCAAGGCCCAGGTCGCCGAGCAGCTGCTCGCGGTGTCGGCGCTGCGCGAGTGGGAGGCGATCGTCCCCGTCTCCGCCGTCAGCCACATCCAGCTGGAGACGCTGACCTCCGAGCTGATGAAGCTGCTGCCGGAGTCGCCGTCGCCGCTGTATCCGGACGAGGCCATCACGGACGAGGGTCTCGAGGACCGCATCTCCGAGTACATCCGCGAGGCCGTGCTGGAGGGCGTCGAGGACGAGCTGCCGCACTCGCTCGCTGTCACCATCGACGACATCGTGGAGCGCGACGACAAAGACCTGGTCGAGGTCTACGCCAACCTCTTCGTGGAGCGCGACAGCCAGAAGGCGATCGTCATCGGCAAGGGCGGCAGCCGCATCCGCGACGTCGGCGCCGCCGCGCGGGTGCCCATCGAGAAGCTGCTCGGACGCCACGTGTTCCTGTCGATCCGGGTGAAGGTCGCGAAGGACTGGCAGCGCGACCCGAAGCAGCTGGGGCGGCTCGGGTTCTAGAGGCGGCTCGCCCGGGCCGCCGTACATCCCGAGGATGATTCCGGTGCAGGGATGCGCGACCGCGCGGGCGCTGACCGTACGGTAGAAGCATGCCCGACCGCCGCCGACTGCTGAGCGCGCTCGCCCCGCACCGCTGGGTGCTGGAGCCCGCGCTGGCCGTCGTGCTGTTCGCGGCGTGGCTGCTGACCGGCCTGCCGTACGACCTCTCGGCGGGGCTCGCCCTCGTGTTCTACTGCGGCGCCGTTGCGCTGTCGCGCATCCTGCCCGGTGTCGCACTCGGGCTGCTGTGGGTCGCCGTGCTGCTGGAGCTGACCGAGCAGGAATCGCTGGACGGCGCCTTCCGCGTGATCTCGGCGGTCGCCGTGGTGGCCGCGCTGGTCGGTGCCGCCGCGCACGGCGGGCGCGTGCTCCGCTGGCTGGACTTCTCGTCCGCCATCCTGCTCGCCCCGGCGGTCGCGTACCTGTTCACGGTCCGCGGCGACCTGAAGTTCCCGCGGTTCGGCCCGGTCATCGGCGGCTACTACACCAGCCAGGGCGTCGGCTTCCTGCTGATGAGCCTGCTGCTCGCGGTCATCTTCGTCGCCGCGTGGCTGCTCGGCTTCCTGGTCGCGCGGCAGCGCGCGGCGAACGTGGTCGTCTCGGGCTCGCGCGGGCCGTCCGTCCTGGTCTGGCTGGCCTCCAACGGCGGCATCGAGTCCGCCGAGGACGATCCGACGCGGCCGGAGCTCGTCCGGCGCCTCACGCGCGCTCAGCTGACCACCGACGTCGCCGGCGCCATCGTCTTCGCCGTGTTCGCCCTGGTCGTCGCCGGCGGGGACCGTGCGGCCTTCCTGGTGACGATCGCGTTCGCCGTGGCGGTGGCGCTCCGCCGGATGTCGCCGGCCGTCGCGCTCTCCATCGCCTGGCTGGCCGCTGTCCTGCAGATGACCACCGGCCACAGCATCCTGGTCAGCAACCTCGGCGTTCTGATCGTGCTGTACGCCACCGCCGCGTACGGCGACCGGATCGTGCGCGCGGCCGGCCTGATCTCGGCCGGGATCGGAGCGCTGGTCGCCGCCCTGTACCTGACGGTGACGGCCGCCGTCGCGCAGGGGTACTACGACCTGCTCTCCAGCGCGATCGCCAGCGTCGCGCTGCAGTTCGCGTTCCTGTTCGTGGTCAGCATCACCGTGCTCGGGCTGTCCTGGGTGCTCGGTCTGCTGATGCGCACGTGGCGCAACGCCCGCGTCGCGCGCCGCGCCAGGGCCGAGGCCGAGCTCGACCGCAACCGCGCGGTCGAGGACGTGGTGGTCGAGCAGGAGCGTACGCGCATCGCCCGCGACATGCACGACGTCGTCGCCCACTCGCTCGCGGTCGTCATCGCGCAGGCGGACGGAGCGCGCTACGCCCGCCGCACCGACCCGGAGGCGGTGGACGAGGCGCTGGCGACCATCGCATCCACCGCCCGGTCCGCCCTCGGGGACGTGCGGGTGCTGCTCGCGGAGCTGCGCCAGTCGCATCCCGCCGACGCCGCGCGCGAACCGGGCGCGCACGACGGACCGCAGCCCTCGTTGGCCGACCTCGATCAGACGATCGAGCACATCCGCTCGGCGGGGCTCGACGTCGAACTGGAACGGCGGGGGAGCGTCGCGACCCTCGGCTCGGCGCAGCAGCTCGCCGCGTTCCGCATCGTGCAGGAGGCGCTGACGAACGCCCTCCGCCACGGCGACACCAGCCGGCCGGCGAGTGTGCTGCTCGCCGAGTCGTCCGCCGACCGCAACCCCGGAATCGTCATCACCGTGAGGAACACCATGAGAGACACTGCCCTCGAACCGACCGCGACGGGCTCGCTGCCCCGGATCGGGCACGGACTGCCCGGGATGCGCGAGCGCGCCTCCCTCGCCGGAGGATCGCTCACCGTGGGGCCGATCGACGGGGAGTTCGTCGTCACCGCCTTCCTCCCGGGGGCGGCCGCGTGAGCGGCGCGATGCTCGAGGCGGCGCCCATCCGGGTGCTGCTGGTCGACGATCAACCGCTCTTCCGCGCGGGCGTGCGGATGCTGCTCAGCTCGCAGGACGATCTGGAGTTCGCCGGAGAGGCGGGCAACGGGCAGGACGGGGTGCGCCTGGCCGCGGAGACCCGTCCCGATGTGGTGCTGATGGACATCCGGATGCCGGTGATGGACGGCATCGCCGCGACCAGCGCGATCATCGCGGACGCCGAGCGCGCCGGCCGGTCGGCGCCTCGCATCGTGGTGCTGACGACGTTCGACCTCGACGAGGCGGCGGCGCGGGCGATCCGCGGAGGCGCGAGCGGGTTCGTGCTGAAGGATGCGGAGCCCGAGTTCCTGCTCGCCGCGATCCGGACCGTCCACGCGGGCAGCGCCGTCATCGCCGCGGGGGCGACGCGGGAGCTGTTCGAGTACTTCTCGTCCGCCCAGCCGGTGCGTCCGGAGCCGCCGGAGTTCGCCTCCCTGACCTCGCGGGAACGCGAGATCTTCGTTCTCGCCGCGCGCGGCCTGAGCAACGCCGAGATCGCCGGGTCGGAGTTCCTGAGCGAGGCGACGGTCAAGACGCACATCTCGCGCATCCTCGCGAAGCTCGGGCTGCGCGATCGCGTGCAGATGGTCGTCTACGCCTTCGAGCACGGGCTGACCGCGGCCGAATAGCCGGCTTCCCGGCCGGGAACGCCGCAGCGCGGGTGCGCGCGGGTGCCATCCCGCGTCATCCTCAGGGAGGACACAGGATCGCCCCACCGCCCGATCCGGGCGCGGAGACGCGTCCCTAGCGTTGAGGGCATGGAGCTGACTCTCACAGAAACGGTGGCGCGCGTCGAAGCGGCCACGAAGACCTACGGCACGGGCGCTGGCCGGGTGAACGCGCTCGACGGCGTCACCTTAGGGATCCCGGCAGGCCGGTTCACGGCCGTCATGGGGCCGAGCGGCTCCGGCAAGTCGACCCTCATGCACGTCATGGCCGGGCTCGACTCGGTGTCCGGCGGCCGCGTGTTCCTCGGTGACACCGAGATCACGCACATGGGGGATGCGGAGCTCACCCTGCTGCGCCGCCGCCGGATCGGCTTCGTCTTCCAGTCCTTCAACCTCGTGCCGACCCTCGACGTGCGGGGCAACATCCTGCTGCCGTTCGAGCTCGACGGCCGCCGGCCGACCCGCGAGCAGAGCGAGTGGATCGACCACCTGGTCGACACCCTCGGCCTCGGCGGGCGTCTGACCCACCGACCGCACGAGCTGTCCGGCGGTCAGCAGCAGCGCGCGGCGATCGTCCGCGCCCTCGCGACGCGGCCCGACCTCGTCTTCGCGGACGAGCCGACCGGCAACCTCGACTCCCGGACGGGCCGCGAGGTGCTCGGGGTGCTCCAGGAGGCCGCGCGGACGTTCGGGCAGAGCATCGCCATGGTGACCCACGACCCGGTGGCGGCGAGCTACGCCGACCACATCGTGTTCCTGGCCGACGGCCGGGTCGCGGCCGAACGCGCGCAGTCGCCGGCCGAGGAGATCTCGTCGTTCATGCTCGGGATGGAGGCGCACGCGTGAGCCGGCCCTTCTCGGCCTTCCGGGCGAACGCGCGCGACCACCGCGCGGGCATCCTGGTCGCAGCGCTCAGCTCGGCTTTCGGCGTCGCCCTCGTCGGCGGGGTGGATGTGCTGGCGGCGTTCATCGGGGGATCGTCGATGGGGGAGCGAGCCAGCGTCCAGCTCGCCCTCGCGATCGTCGCCGGCATCTTCTTCGTCGTCGCGGTCTACGTCGGCGCCATCGTCACGACGAACACCTTCGCCACCGTGATCGCCGGCCGCACCCGCACCATCGCCCTGCTGCGGCTGATCGGCTCCAGCGCCCGGGCCCAGCGTCGCTCGGTCGCCGGCGAGGGTCTCGCGGTCGGCCTGATCGGCGCCGCCGTCGGCGGGGCGGCCGCCGCCGTGCTCTCGCTGCTCGCGGTGCGCCTGCTCGTCATGACCGGCGTGCTGCCCGTGGCGCAGTACCCCGTGCTCAGCCTCCTGATGGTGCCTCCCGCGGTGGTGGTCGTGCTCACCACCTGGCTCGCCTCGTGGGTGGGCAGCCGGCGGGTGCTCGCGGTGACGCCGGTGCAGGCGCTGGGCGCCGCCCAGGAGCGTCCCGCCGCCGCTGTGCGCAGCCGCGGACGGCTCGCGGTGTCGCTCGTCCTCATCCTGTCCGGAACGGCCCTGCTGGTCCTCGGGTTGCTCCTCGGTACGGGCGCCTTCGTGCGCGTCAGCGCGGCGCTCGCTCAGCTGTCGTCCTACGGTGTGCTCGTCGCGCTGCCCGGCGGCATCCTCTCCTTCACGGGGATCGTGCTGGCCGCGCCGTTCTTCCTGCCGGCGGTGCTGCGCGCGATCGGACTGCTCCTCGGCCGCGGCGCCGCGGGACGTCTGGCCGCGGCCAATGCCGTCCGCAACCCCGAGCGGAGCTCCCGCACCGCGATCGGTCTCGTTATCGGGGTGACGCTGATCACGATGTTCGTCGTCGCGGCGTCCACCTGGCAGCAGCTGATCCGCGATGCCCAGGCGAACGAGCCGGGGATGTACCAGGGGGCCGACGAGATCATCGGCGGCACGATGACGGTGTTCACCGTCCTCGTCGGGTTCTCCGCGATGATCGCGGCGTGCGGCGTGGTCAACACGCTCTCGCTGAGCGTCCTGCAGAGGGGCCGGGAGCTCGGGCTGCTGCGGGCACTCGGCTTCACTGCCGCCCAGGTGCGTCGGATGGTGCTCGCCGAAAGCGCGCAGCTGACCGTCGCCTCGGTGCTGACTGGGCTCGCGCTGGGAACCGTCTACGGATGGATCGGCGCGCAGTCCCTGCTCGGGATGATCCCCGGCGGAGGCGTCCTCGCGCCCGTCCTTCCCTGGCCGTTCCTGGCCGCGATCGTCCTCGGGGCGGCTGTCCTCGCCGTGGTCGCCGCGCTCGCGCCGACTCGCCGGGCCACCCGCGTGTCGCCCGTCGCGGCCCTCGCCGTGGAGTGACACACCCTGGTGGTTGCCTGAACTCTCACAGAGCTTCAGCTATCGATGAACTGATACCGGAATAATGAGGCGTCCGCCCCGTCCCGCTCCCCGGGCCGCCCCGAGAGGATCCCTCCCTGAACTGGCTGAACACGCTGAGGATCGACAAGCCGCCGTTCCTCATCACGCTGGATGTCGTGGCGGCACTCCTCGCGCTCTACCTTCTCGCACGGCCCACCTGGCGCCGGACCCTGGCCGGGCTGATCGCCGCGCTGGCCGGGGGCCTGGCCGGATGGTTCCTGGTGTGGCTGGTCACCGACGTCTTCGACGTGTTCGGCGTCGCCCTGACGCCGGTGACGACGCTGTGGACCGCGCTCGGCTTCGGCGGGGTCAGCCTCGCGGTGGCGAACCTGTTCCGCTCCCGCTGGTGGCGCAAGGTGGTCGCGATCGTGAGCATCCCGGTGTTCCTCGCGGCGGCCTTCTGCGGCATCAACGCGGACTTCGGCGCGTACCGCGATCTCAACGACGTGCTCGGGGTGGTGCCGTACGGCGCCCTCCAGCTGCACGCGGAGAAGGGGGAGGTCGTTGCCGGGACCGACTGGAAGGCGACCACCACTCCGGCCGCCGCGGGCGAGCTCCCGGCGAAGGGCGAGGTCGGCACCGTCCGCATCCCGGCGACCGAGTCGCGGTTCCCCGCCCGAAAGGCCGTCGTCTACCTCCCGCCCGTCGCGTTGACGGCGAACCCGCCGGCGCTGCCGGTGATGTACGCGCTCTCGGGCCAGCCGGGCGCCCCGGCCGACATGTTCACCGCCGGGGGACTGGCGCGGGCGATGGATGCGTTCGCCGCCCAGCACGACGGCTACGCCCCGATCGTGGTCGCCGCCGACCAGCTGGGCGGACCCGGTCGCAATCCGATGTGCGTCGACTCCGCGGATTACGGGAACTCGGCGACGTATCTGCTGACGGATGTGCGCAATTGGGTGCGTTCTCACCTGCGAGTGAGCAGTGACCCGGCAGGATGGAGCGTGTTCGGCTACTCGCAGGGGGCGACCTGCGCGGTGCAGTTCGCGAGCGGGCGGCCGGACCTGTTCGGATCGGCGCTCGCGTCGTCGAGCGAGCTGGGACCGACACTGGGGAATGAGGCACTGACCATCAGCACGGGATTCGGTGGTTCGAAGCAGGCGTACGAGAAGGCGCAGCCGGCCGCGATGATGAAGGCGAACACGCCGTACCGCGACTCGGTGATGGTCTTCGGCGCAGGAGCCGACGACGCGAAGTACTCCGGGTTCGCCCGCACGCTGTACGAGGACGCCCAGCGGGCGGGGATCCGCGCCGAGCTGCTCAGCTCGCCGGGCACGGCGCACGACTGGAAGACGGTGCGCTACGTGCTGGCGCACGGCTTCCCGGCGATCGCGCGGCAGCTGGGGCTGGGGTCGTGAAACCGGCCGCTCTCGCCCAGCGCACCGGCCGCCTCATCGCGAGCCACCCGTTCACGACCGGGGTGACGCTGCTCATTCTCGTGCTCGCGCTCATCACCGGGCCGGTGCGCGGGCCGCACCGCCCGCTCCGCGGCTGGCTGGGTGCCGGAGCCGTCCAGCTGCTCGACGGCCACTGGTGGTCGCCGTTCACGGCCGTGCTCTTCACCGACGACCTGCTGGAGCTGATCGTCGTCCTGGTGCTGACCGTCCTGCTGGTCGGCGTGTCCGAACGGCTCATGGGCACCTGGCGCACGGCCCTCGCGTTCTTCGGCACCGCCGCCGTCGGCATCGTCGTCGGCGCGCTGGTGCAGGTGGCCGCGAACGACATCGGCGAGCTGTGGGCGCGGAACGTCCACGGACTGCTCGTGCTCGACGCGTTCACGGCGATCGGCGGGACGATCATGACCGCGAGCGCGTTCGCCGGGACGCTCTGGCGGCGCCGCATCCGCGTGATCACGCTGCTCGTCGCGATCATGTACCTCCTGTACTCCGGGATGCCGTCGGACCTCTACCGTCTGCTCGCCGTGCTCACCGGACTCGCGCTCGGTCCGCTACTGCGGCAGACGAAGGTCACGGGCGGATGGCTGCGCAGCTCGCACCACGAGGTCCGGGTGCTGCTCGCCTCCGCTCTGACCATCACCGCCGTCGGACCGGTGATCGGACTCCTCGGCTCGACGCGGTACGGGCTGCTGTCACCGGTCGGCCTGCTGTTCAGCAACGAGGCCCCGAGCGCGACCTCGGTGGTCGAGCGCTGCCAGGCGTTCGCCGTTACCCGGGAGTGCTTCCGCGAGTTGACCCTGGAGCGGATCAACGGTCTCGGCCCGGTGCTGCTCTCGGTGCTCCCGCTGCTCGTCCTGCTCGTTGCGGCGTACGGGCTCCTCCGCGGACGCCGGTTCGCGGTGTGGCTCGCGGTCGCCGTGAACGGACTGCTCGCGCTGCTCTCGGCGCTGTACTACGGCATCCTGCCCATCGCGTCCGCCCGGCCGTCGGTGTCGCCGCGGTACTGGGAGGTCACGTTCATCCTCGCGCTGTCGACGCTCGTGCCGCTCGCGATGGCGGTGCTGCTCGTGGTCTTCCGCCGCCACTTCACCGTGATGCCGTCGGCGAAGGCGGTGCGGAGATACCTGCTCCTGCTGCTCGGCACCGGCGTCGGCCTGGTCGCGATCTACGTCTTCGTGGGGTGGCTGCAGCGCGACACCGGCTTCACGCGTCCCATCGACGTCAGCGACCTCCTGGCGGATGTGCTCGAGCGTTTCGTGCCGGTGAGCTTCCTGCGGCGCGAGCCGGTCCAGTACCTGCCGACGACCCCGCTCGCCACCATCGTCTACCACAACATCGGAACGGTGTTCTGGCTCGTCGCCATCATCGGCGCCATCCCCGCCATGCTCGGGCGCGGCCTCCGCCGGCGCGGCACCACGGAGGATGCGCACGTGCGCGAGCTGCTGCACCGCGGCGGAGGCGACGCGATCTCGTTCATGGCGACCTGGCCGGGCAACTCGTACTGGTTCGACCCGATCGGCGGCGGCGCGATCGCCTACCGGGTGGAGGGGCGCGTCGCGCTGACAACGGGCGGGCCTTTCGGAGCGCTCGGCCCCCACGACGGCGCCATCCAGGGCTTCGCGCGCTTCTGCGACGACAACGGCTGGATCCCGGTGTTCTACAGCGTGGAGGCGCGCTATACGTCCCTGTTCGAACGCCTGGGCTGGTCCACGATGACCGTCGCGGAGGAGACCGTCATCCGTCCGCAGCTGTGGGCGACGACGGGCAAGAAGTGGCAGGACGTCCGCTCGTCGATCAACCGCGCCCAGCGCGCGGGCATCAGCGCGGAGTGGACGACGTTCGCCGCCCTCCCGCTCACTTCGGCCGTCCAGCTGTCCGACATCTCCGAGCAGTGGGTGGCCGAGAAGGACCTCCCGGAGATGGGGTTCACCCTCGGCGGGCTCGACGAGCTCCGCGACCCGGAGGTGCGGCTGATGCTGGCGGTGGACGAGAACGGCCGGATCGAGGCCGTCACCAGCTGGCTGCCCAGCTACCGCGCGGGTGTCGTCGTTGGCTGGACGCTCGACTTCATGCGGAGGCGCCCCGACAGCATCAACGGCGTGATGGAGTTCCTCATCGCCGAGGCCGCGACCCGGATGAAGGACGACGGCATCGAGTTCATGTCGCTCTCCGCCGCGCCGCTCGCCCACACCGCGGCCGCCCCGGACGGCGGCAAGGACACGATGGACCGGGTGCTCGGCTACCTCAGCTCCTCCCTCGAGCCGGTGTACGGTTTCCGGTCGCTGCTCAAGTTCAAGCAGAAGTTCCAGCCGGAGCTGCACCCACTGATCATGGCCTATCCGGATCCGGTCGCGCTGCCCGCGATCGGCATCGCGCTGGTGCGCGCGTACCTGCCGGAGCTGTCCGTCCGGCAGGCCGCGACGTTCGTGCGGGGGCGCGGCTGAGCCGCGCGTGGTACTCTCGACCCTGTGTACGGTCTGCTCCTCCTTAGCTGCCGCGACGAGTCCTAGATCCGGGCCTCACTCGTCGCGGAGTTCGTCGTCGGCTCTCCACACCATACGAGCAGAGGATTCCTGAAGACCATGAAGAACACACAGGCGCCGAGCGCCATGCCGATCCACCGATACCGGCCGTTCCACGAGCAGATCCGCGTCGACCTGCCGGACCGCACCTGGCCGTCGAAGCGCATCACCCAGGCGCCCCGCTGGTGCGCCGTCGACCTGCGCGACGGCAACCAGGCGCTCATCGACCCGATGAGCCCCGAGCGCAAGCGCATCATGTTCGACCTGCTGGTGCGGCTGGGCTACAAGGAGATCGAGGTCGGCTTCCCGTCCGCGAGCCAGACCGACTTCGACTTCGTGCGCAGCCTGATCGAAGAGGGCGCCATCCCGGACGACGTGACGATCCAGGTGCTGACGCAGTCGCGCGAGCACCTGATCAAGCGCACGTACGAGTCGCTGGTCGGCGCGAAGCAGGCCATCGTGCACCTCTACAATTCCACGAGCATCCTGCAGCGGGACGTGGTGTTCCGCACCGACCAGCAGGGCATCGTCGACATCGCGCTGAACGGCGCGCGGCTCTGCCGCCAGTTCGAAGAGCTGGTGCCCGGAACGACCATCTACTACGAGTACTCGCCCGAGAGCTACACCGGCACCGAGCTGGAGTTCGCCGCCGACATCTGCAACCAGGTGCTGGAGGTGTTCGAGCCGACGCCGGAGCGGAAGGTCATCATCAACCTGCCGGCGACGGTCGAGATGGCGACGCCCAACGTCTACGCCGACTCGATCGAGTGGATGTCGCGGCACCTGAACCACCGCGAGAACGTCATCCTGTCGCTGCACCCGCACAACGACCGCGGCACGGCCGTGGCCGCCGCCGAACTGGGCTACATGGCCGGAGCGGACCGCATCGAAGGCTGCCTGTTCGGCAACGGTGAGCGCACCGGCAACGTCGACCTGGTCACCCTGGGCGTCAACCTGTTCACGCAGGGTATCGACCCGCAGATCGACTTCAGCGACATCGACCAGATCAAGCGCACCGTCGAGCACTGCAACCAGCTGCCCGTCGGCGAGCGCAGCCCGTGGGGCGGCGACCTGGTGTTCACCGCGTTCAGCGGCTCGCACCAGGACGCGATCAAGAAGGGCTTCGAGGCCATGGAGGCCGAGGCGGAGCGCACCGGCACGCCGGTCGACGACCTGGTCTGGGCCGTGCCGTACCTGCCGGTCGACCCGAAGGACCTGGGCCGCAGCTACGAGGCCGTCATCCGCGTCAACTCGCAGTCCGGCAAGGGCGGTGTCGCCTACCTGCTGAAGACGGACCACTCGCTCGACCTGCCGCGCAAGCTGCAAATCGAGTTCTCCGGCGTCGTGCAGGCGAAGACGGACGCCGAAGGCGGCGAGGTCACGAGCGACCAGATCTGGGCCGTGTTCCAGGACGAGTACCTGCCGGCGCCGGCCTCCGATCCTGACGCCAAGTGGGGCCGCTTCGAGCTGGGCAGCACGACGACCTCGAACGAGACGGGCGAGCACGTGGTGCTCACGGTGACCCTGCGCGACGGGGACACCGTCTCGAAGGCCACCGGCGAGGGCAACGGTCCGATCGCGGCGTTCTTCGACATCCTGCACCAGCACGGCGTCGACGCCCACCTGTACGACTACTCGCAGCACACGCTGTCGGCGAGCGAGTCCGCCCTCGCGGCGGCCTACGTCGAGGTGGATGTGGACGGCCAGCGCCGCTGGGGCGTCGGCATCGACGCGGACACCACGACGGCGTCGTTCAAGGCGGTCGTGTCCGCGGTGAACCGCGCGGTGCGTTCGACCGCCGGTCACGAGGCTCAGGAGCTCGTCTCCGCCTGACGCGCGCTCACGGAACCCGACATCCGCACCGGATGTCGGGTTCCGTCGCATCCGGGCCGCGGAGATTTGCGCCACATCGCGCGAAAGACGCCCCGATTCCCGAGATTTGCGCCACATCTCGGGCGGACGGGGGCGTTCAGTCGCCCTTGTCGATGCGGTAGCGCGGGATCGCGCCGGTCTCGGTGCGCTCGTCCGTCTGCGCCGCGGTCTGACGGCGGGTGAACCGTGGCCACCGCATCCGGGGGATCCGGCCCAGCTCGCGCTGCTCCGGCAGACTCCAGCCGAAACGGACCGCCAGCAGCCGGATCACGAGCGTCACCACGACGCAGACGATCGCCGATGGGATCAGTGGGACGCCGACATCGACCATCACCACCAGGACGATCGTCCCGGCGCCCGCGGCCACCGCGTAGAGCGAGCCGACGTGCATCAGCGCGATCGGGAGGTTCAGCAGCATGTCGCGGAGGATCGACCCGCCCACTGCCGAGACGACCCCGACGAAGACCGCAGGCACCTCGGGCAGACCGAGCGAGAGCGCCTTGCTGGCGCCGATCGCACCGAACAGCCCGATCGTCAACGCGTCGAGGAAGGTGATCAGGGGATCGAGCCGGCGGAAGAGCCGCACCAGCAGCATCCCGAGCAGCGCCGCGACCACGGTGATCGGCAGGTACCAGTTCGACTGCAGGGCGACCGGGGTGACGTTGAGCAGGATGTCGCGGAGGAGTCCGCCGCCGACGCCCGTGGCGACGCCGATGATGGCGACGCCGAGCAGATCGAGCCGGCGGTCACGGAAGCCGGAGGCGAACATCGCGCCCTGCAGACTGCCAACGCCGACGGCGATGAGGTCGCCCCACAGCGGGATCGACAGGGCGCCGATGTCGACGGGGGTCGTGGTCACCCCCCATGTGTATCACGCGCGCGCGGTGCTGATCCCGGGCGCGCCCGCCGTGGCCGCATCCGCCGCACTGTCAGCCGGGCGCGCGATACTGGAGTGTGCCTGTCTACCGTGATGAAGCCGTCGTGCTCCGAACCCACAAGCTGGGCGAAGCCGACCGCATCGTCACCATGCTCAGCAGGCAGCACGGCAAGATCCGTGCGGTCGCGAAAGGCGTTCGGCGCACGGCCTCCCGGTTCGGGTCGCGGCTGGAGCCGTTCATGGTGGCCGACGTCCAGCTCTACGAGGGGCGCAGCCTCGACGTGATCACGCAGGCCGAGACTCTGGGAGCGTACGGAGCGCTCATCGCCGACGACTACGCCAGCTATACCGCGGCGAACGCGATGGTCGAGACGGCCGACCGGCTGACGGACGCCGAGCCGTCCATCCAGCAGTACCTCCTGCTCGTCGGCGCGTTGCGGTCGCTCTCCCGGCGGGAGCACGGCGCAGGCCTGACCCTCGACTCCTACCTGCTCCGCGCGCTGTCCCTCGCCGGATGGGCGCCCAGTTTCCAGGACTGCTCGCGCTGCGGCGCGCCCGGCCCGCACACGTCCGTCGTCGTCCAGCTCGGCGGGGTGGTCTGCGCGGACTGCGCCCCGCAGGGAGCCCCCAAGGTCGACGCCGACACGATCGCCCTGCTCGGCGCGCTGCTGTCGGGCGACTGGGAGGCGGCGGAGGCGGCGCCCGACATCACGCGGAACCGGGCGAACGGCGTCGTCGCCGCGTACACCCAGTGGCATCTCGAACGCGGGCTGCGCTCGCTCCAGCACGTTCAGCACGACCAGAAGGCGAGTGGATGAGCCCCAAGCCGTACACGCACAAGGACGCGGTCGAGTACCGCCCGCTCGACTGGACCGGCGTGTATCCGCCCGCGTTCCCGGCCGGGAGCGTGCCGTCGCACGTCGCGATCGTCATGGACGGCAACGGCCGCTGGGCGAACCGCCGGGGCCTCACACGCATCGAGGGGCACCGGGCGGGGGAGGCCGCGCTGCTGGATGTGGTGGCCGGCGCCATCCAGGCGGGCATCAAGCATTTGAGCGTCTACGCGTTCTCGACCGAGAACTGGAAGCGGTCACCCGACGAGGTGCGCTTCCTGATGGGATTCAACCGGGACGTCCTGCACCGCCGCCGCGACCAGCTCAACGAGTGGGGCGTGCGGGTGCGCTGGGCGGGGCGGAAGCCGCGGCTGTGGTCGTCGGTCATCAAGGAGCTGCAGTTCGCCGAGCAGCTGACCGCGGGCAACGACGTGCTGACGCTGACGATGTGCGTCAACTACGGCGGCCGGACGGAGATCGCCGACGCCGTGCGCTCGATCGCCGACGAGGTGGCGGCCGGGCGGATGCGGCCGTCCGCGGTGAGCGAGAAGACCATCCAGCGTCACCTCTACCTGCCGGACATGCCGGACGTCGACCTCTTCGTGCGGAGCTCGGGGGAGCAGCGAACCAGCAACTTCCTGCTGTGGCAGAGCGCGTACGCCGAGATGGTGTTCCTCGACACGCTCTGGCCGGACTTCAGCCGCACCGATCTGTGGGATGCGGTGGAGCTGTACCTGCGCCGCAACCGCCGGTTCGGCGGGGCGGTGGACGCCCCGACGGCCGAATCCGCATCCACCGCGGAATAGACCGCGGCGGCGCGCGCGTTGCCTCTGAGGTGAGCGAGCCCATCAAGATCGACATCTGGTCCGACATCGCGTGCCCCTGGTGCTACATCGGGAAGCGGAAGTTCGAGGCAGGCAGCGGCCTGTTCGCCGGCGCGGGCGACGGACGCGACGTCGAAGTCGAGTACCACTCCTTCGAACTGTCCCCGGACACGCCCGTCGACTTCGACGGAAGCGAGATCGACTTCCTCTCCGGCCACAAGGGTCTCCCCGCCGAGCAGGTGGAGCAGATGCTGGAGCGCGTGACGGGCATCGCCTCGTCGGTCGGGCTCGACTACGATTTCGACCACCTCAAGCACACCAACACCGTCAAGGCCCATGAGCTGCTGCACTTCGCCAAGGCGAACGGCAAGCAGCTGGAGCTGGCCGAGCGCCTGTTCCGCGCGTACTTCGTCGAGGGGCGTCACGTCGGGCGCATAGCCGATCTCGCCGACCTCGCGGCCGAGGTCGGGCTGGACCGGGAGGCGGCCCTCCAGGCTCTCGAATCGGAGCAGTACCTGGAGGACGTGCGCGCCGACCAGGCGACCGCCGGCGAGTACGGCATCAACGGCGTCCCGTTCTTCGTCATCGACGGGAAATACGGCGTGTCGGGTGCGCAGGACGCGCAGACCTTCGCGCAGGTGCTCGAGCAGGTCTGGTCGGAGCGCGCGGCGGTGACCGCGTGACCGGCGCGGAGCCGGCCGTCGCCCCGGCCGCGACGGCCGCGACCCCTGCGCGCCCCACGCTCATCCCGCTGGGCGGCGACGCCGCCCTCTGCGAGGGCGACACCTGCGCCCTCCCGTGATCTTGTTGACGCAACACGCCGTCGGAGCGTGATCCGCGACGGCGAGTCGTGTCATGTGGATGCCAGGGCGAGCCGGATACGGCGGATTGCCTCTACGGCATTGCCGGACATGTGGGATTTGTTGATCCGCACGACCTCCCATCCGAGCGAGCGGATGCGCCACAGACGATCCACATCGATGTAGTACTGCCGCGCATCCGTCCTGTGGTGGTCGCCGTCGTACTCCACGACGACGCGAGCGCTCGGAAATACCAGGTCGCCGTGCGCGGCGGCCTCCCCGGTCGCCCCGAGGATCCGGTAATCGACCGCGGGCTCGGGAAGCCCGGCGTCGACGATGGCGAGGCGAAGGATCGTCTCCATCGGAGACTCGGTGCGCGGCCGCACCCGCGACGTCGCCGAGCGGAGCCGGCGTATCCCCGGCCGACAGGGGCTCGCATCCACGGCGAGGACGAGATCGTCCACCGTCGCGAGCGGTTTGCGCTTCGTCAGCAGCGCATCGCCGAGCACGACCAGGTCGCGCTCCTGCAGCACGGACGCCATCTGACACCAGGTCTCGACCGGAGAGGAGACGGGGAGTCCGTGCAATGACACGATCGCGTCATCCGGCTGGCGAGTCTGGTGACCCCGTATTCCGACGTGGCGAGGAGCGCGCATCGGCGCTCGCGCCGACACATGCAGGGGGTCGGCATCCGTCATCGCGGCCGGCAGAGGGAGCCCGTGCAACAGTGCTGCCGTCACATGGCTGAAGAGCATCCGGGGGCCCATGGCGGGCAGGAAAGCGCGACACCGATCGATCAGATCCGTGGCCGGAGTCATGGCCCTGACGCCGTGGTGCGGCTTCAGCAGGTCCGATCGGCGCAGGCGCGATCGCGAGACGCCCGCGACGCGAGCGTCCCAGGTCGAGAAGTTGTCGCCGAGTTGGAGGTCGTGCATGACGTCATGCTGTCAGCGGCCTGTCCCCGGCGTCCGGAACTCTCCACAGCCCATCCATCTGGTTGACGCAACACGCCGTCGCAGCCCTGGCCGCGACGGCGTGTTGCGTCAACCAGGGTTACTCGGGGTCGGTGATGTCGGCGACGGTCGCGTCGAAGCCGGCGATGAGGGCGTCCGCGTCGACGAAGAGGGAGTACCCGTGCTCGCCCGCGCCCATGGAGACCCGGCGGCCCGGGATGGTGGCGTCGGCGATGACGGGCCAGGCGGTCGTGCTGCCGAACGGGGTGATGGTGCCGCGCTCGTAACCGGTGGCCGCGAACGCGACCGAGGCGTCCGGGAGCTGGAGCTTGTTGACCTGCAGCACGGAGCGGAGTTTTGGCCATGCGATCTTGCGCCCGCCGGGCACGAGTGCGAACACGAAGGTGTCGTCGCTGCGCTTCACCACGAGGGTCTTGACGATGTCGCCCGGCTGGATGCCGAGCAGCTCTGCGGCCTCCTCGAGGCTCCGTGCGGCGGGACGCTCCACGATGTCGACGTCGATGCCGCGGGCCTGCGCGTCGGCGGCGACGCGCTCCCGTCCGGTGCTCACAGTTCCGCCAACGGGGGAGTTGTCCACGGATTCGGGGCTCTCGGCCATAGCTCAGCACGCTTTCTGGGAGAATCGAGTGAGATGTCTACCACTGCCACCCTAAGCCACGCGCCTCAGCTGACCATCGGTCCGCTGGGGCTCGACGTGCCGGTCGTCCTCGCGCCGATGGCCGGGATCACCAACACGGCGTTCCGCCGTCTCTGCCGCGAGTTCGGCGCCGGTCTCTACGTCAGCGAGATGATCACGTCGCGCGCGCTCGTCGAACGCACCCCGGAGTCGCTGCGCCTCATCACGCACCACGAGTCGGAGACTCCGCGCTCCATCCAGCTCTACGGGGTCGACCCCGTCACCGTGCGCGAAGCCGTGACGATGCTCGTCGCCGAAGACCGCGCCGACCACATCGACCTCAACTTCGGCTGCCCGGTGCCCAAGGTCACCCGCAAGGGCGGCGGCGCCGCGCTTCCCTGGAAGCTCGGGCTGTTCCGCGAGATCGTCGAGGGCGCCGTGCAGGCTGCCGGCGACATCCCGCTCACGATCAAGATGCGCAAGGGCATCGACAGCGACCATCTGACCTACCTGGAGGCAGGGCGCATCGCCGAAGGGGCGGGCGTCGCCTCGATGGCGCTGCACGCCCGCACGGCGGCGGAGTTCTACTCCGGGCACGCCGACTGGTCGGCGATCGCGAAGCTCAAAGAGACGGTGACCTCGACGCCGGTGCTCGGCAACGGCGACATCTGGTCGGCGGCCGACGCGATCCGGATGGTGGAGGAGACGGGCTGCGACGGCGTCGTGGTCGGCCGCGGCTGCCTCGGGCGGCCCTGGCTGTTCGGCGATCTCGCCGCCGCCTTCCGCGCGCGCGCAGGCGAGATCTCCGAGGCGGAGGCGCAGGCAGCGCAGGCCCACCCGACGCTCGGCCAGGTGGCCCAGACCTTCCGGCGCCACGCGGAGCTGCTCGTCGAGTTCTTCGACAGCGAGGAGCGCGGCTGCCGCGACATCCGCAAGCACGTCGCCTGGTACTTCAAGGGCTACCCGGTCGGCGGCGACCTGCGCGCGAGCCTCGCGACCGTCGACACGCTGGAGCACCTCGACGAACTGCTCGCCACGCTCGATGCCGACCAGGAGTACCCGGGCGAAGCGGCCGAGGGTCAGCGCGGCCGGGCCGGCTCGCCGAAGCGGCCCGCACTGCCGGACGGCTGGCTGCAGAGCCGCGAGCTCGACGGTGCGCAGCGCGCCGAGGTCGCCGACGCGGAGGTGCACAACAGTGGTGGATGACGTGGCAGCGAGCACGGGCGCACCCGCCGTGCCGACCGCGGAGGCCTCCGCAGAACACGGGTATTCCGAGCACGACCGGGAGCGCTGGCTGCCCGAGCAGCACTCGAACCGGCGCAGCGACTTCGCCCGCGACCGGGCCCGTCTGCTGCACTCCAGCGCGCTCCGCCGTCTCGCGGCGAAGACCCAGGTGCTCAGCCCGACGGCCGGGCTCGACTTCGCGCGCAACCGGCTGACCCACTCGCTCGAGGTCGCGCAGGTCGGCCGCGAGCTCGCCAACAGCCTCGGCCTCGACCCCGACATCGTCGACACCGCCTGCCTCGCCCACGACATCGGGCATCCGCCCTTCGGCCACAACGGCGAGCGTGCGCTCAACTCCTGGGCCGACGACATCGGCGGCTTCGAGGGTAACGCGCAGACGCTGCGGCTGCTCAGCCGGCTCGAGCCGAAGGTGTTCGGGCGGGACGGCCGGCCGTACGGGCTCAACCTGACACGCGCCAGCCTCGACGCGAGCTGCAAGTATCCGTGGCCTGCGGCGTCCTCCGTCGCCGATCCGAGCGGGCGGGCCAAGTTCGGCTTCTACGCCGACGACCGCGCCGTGTTCGAGTGGATGCGCCAGGGCGCTCCCGAGCGCCAGCGCTGCATCGAGGCCCAGGTCATGGACCTCTCCGACGACATCGCCTACTCGGTGCACGACTTCGAGGACGCTGTCGTCAACGGCTACATCGACGTCGCAGCGCTCGGCAGCCGGGTCGATCACGAAGACCTCGTCCAGTCCATGCACGAGTGGATCGGCGGCGAGGTGAGCCACCAGGAGCTCATCGAGGCGTTCGACCGTCTCGACAGCATGGACATCTGGCTCGACGGCTGGGACGGTTCGCGCCGGTCGCAGGCCCGGCTGAAGAACCTCACCAGCCAGCTGATCGGCCGCTTCGCCCACGCCGCCGTCCACGCGACCAAGGAGGCCGCGGGCCGCGTCGACCTCATCCGGTTCGGCGCCGACGTCGTCGTGCCGACGGGCATCCAGGCCGAGATCGCGGTGCTGAAGGGCATCGTCGCGACCTTCGTGATGTCGCGCAACACGCGGCAGCCGATCTATGCACAGCAGCGTCAGATCCTGACAACGCTCGCCGACCTGCTCTACCAGCGCGGTCCGGCGGAGCTCGATCCGGGATTCGCCGAGGACTGGCGCGCGGCCGGCACGGACGAGGAGCGGAGACGCGTCGTCGTCGACCAGGTGGCCAGCCTCACGGACCAGTCCGCTCTCAGCTGGTACGAGCGTCTCGTGCAGCACTGACGCCGCATGAGCGGGCAGCGGCGCGGAACCGCTGTGAAGGGCACCATGCGCCGCGCGCCGGGCTTGTATACGGAGGCGCAGTGCAGAATGCTGGGAGTCAGGCTTCGGGAGGAGACGAATGAGCACCGCACTACCACCGTCCGACGGCGACCGCCCCGCAGAGGGGGAGTCTCCGGAGACGGCCGGCACCCCTCCGGAAGGGGCCGGGACCGCAACGCCCAGGGCGCGCGGGGGTGCGACTGCGGGTGCGGCCAGGACACCGCGGGCGAACGGATCCTCCACCGCCCGGGCGGCGAAGACCTCGGCCAAGACGACCCCGAGGGCCGCGGCGACCCCGAGGGCCTCGACGACCCCGAGGGCCTCGACGACCCCGAGGGCCTCGGCGACGGCGAAGTCTCCTGCGGGTAAGGCGGCCCCGGCGAAGACGACACCCGCCGAAGACGCTCCGGCGAAGACGACATCGGCCGGTGCGCGCAACGCGGGCAGCGCCAGTCCGGCCGCTGAGCAGAGTGAATCGACCGCCGGAGCGACCGGGCGCTCCGCGGGTTCGACCGCACGAACGCCCGCTGCCAAGAAGCCCACGACTCCGCGGACCCGCCGGACGACGGCGAAGTCCGCGCCGATCGCGCCAGAGGGCGAGGCTCCCGACATCATGGACGCGACCCTCGGCGCCCGCGAGCCGCTGGCGCGCACTACGGGCGCGGGCAGGAGCCGGAGCACATCGGCGCGCGACACCTCCACCTCGCCGGCCGAACCGCTGATCGAGGAGAGCGCCGGGAGCACGCAGAGTGCCGGGAGCACTCAGAACACCGGGAGCACGCAGAGCGCCGACAGCACCGAGACGTCCGGAGCCGCGGCGACCAAGCGCCTCCCGACCGCCGAGGAGCTCTACGCGCGTCCCGCGACCGCCGACACGGTGGCGGAGGCGCCCGCCGGCGCCGCGGTCGCATCCGCTGACGCCCCGACCGAGCGGCTCGCCGCCGACACGACCGACACGAATCAGGAGGCCGCTGTGGACACGACGAAGGCAGCTGCGACGGGCGACCAGGCCACCGGCGCTGCTGGATCGCCGGCTGCGCCGTCCGAGGCACCTGCACGTGTCGGGGAAGCCGTACCGCCCGCCGCCGACGCATCCGCTCCTGTCGACGAAACGGCACCGACCGCGCCCGACGCCGCACCCGGCGACCCCGCTGCCGGCCCCACCGCGGCCCAGCAGGCGGGCCGAGGCCGCACGGTCGGCTCCCTCGCCGACCGGCTCGACGACTCCCGGTTCTTCTCGTCGCTGTTCGACTTCACGTTCACCAACTACGTCACGCGCAAGCTCGCCGGTCCGGTGTACGTCGTCGGCCTGGTGCTCATCGCGCTCGGCATCATCGTCGGCTTCGCCAACTCGCTCACGTCCGCGATCGCGACGCACGCGCCGATCGGCGCGTTCGTGTTCCTGTTCGGGGTGCTCATCACCCTGGTCGGGGCCATGCTGAGCGTGCTGCTGCTGCGCGTGGGCATCGAAGTGTTCTGCGCCATCATCGAGATCGCCCAGAACACGCGGCGTCGCCGTCCACCGGGGGAGTGATCCCGTCCTCGGGCGGAGCGCCCGCTCGATCGACGTCGGACGATCGACGTCGGATGATGGCCGCTGCTTGATCGGCGGCGGCGGGTTTCGCCGTTCGGGCCGGAGCGTCGGTCCGGCTCACTAGAATCGAGAGCATGGCCGGCCGGATTCGACAGAGTGACATCGAAGAGGTCAAAGCCCGCACCAACATCGGCGACATCGTCGGCGACTACGTCAGCTTGAAGACCGGCGGCGTCGGCGCGCTCAAGGGGCTCTGCCCGTTCCACGACGAGAAGAGCCCCAGCTTCTACGTGCGGCCGGGGGTCGGCCGCTACCACTGCTTCGGCTGCGGCGAGGGCGGCGACGTCTACGAGTTCCTGCTCAAGATGGACCACGTCTCGTTCACCGACGCGGTCGAGCGGCTCGCGGCCCGCATCGGCTACCAGCTCCACTACGAGGAGGGCGGCGGCGGTCCGTCCGAGAACTCCGGCAACCGGGCCCGCCTGCTCGCGGCGAACGCCGCGGCGGAGGAGTTCTTCCGCGACCGGCTGTCCGCTCCGGACGCCGACCCCGGCCGCCGCTTCCTCGGCGAGCGCGGCTTCGACGCTGCGGCCGCCGCGCACTTCGGTGTCGGATTCGCCCCGAAGAGCTGGGACGAGCTGACCAAGCACCTGCGCGGGAAGGGCTTCAGCCAGGAGGAGCTGCTGACGGCCGGTCTGGTCACCCAGGGCGACCGCGGCGTCTACGACCGGTTCCGCGGCCGGCTGATCTGGCCCATCCGCGACGTCACCGGGCAGACGATCGGATTCGGAGCCCGCCGCCTGCTCGACGACGACAAGGGCCCCAAGTACCTGAACACCCCCGAGACGCCCGTGTACAAGAAGGCGCAGGTGCTCTACGGCCTGGATCTCGCCAAGCGCGACATCTCGCGACAGGACCAGGTCGTGGTGGTCGAGGGCTACACCGACGTCATGGCCTGCCATCTGGCCGGCATCACGACGGCCGTCGCCACCTGCGGCACCTCCTTCGGCGTCGACCACATCAAGGTCATCCGCCGGGTGATGGGCGACGACAACAGCCAGGGTTCCGTCATCTTCACCTTCGACCCGGATGCCGCAGGGCAGAAGGCCGCATCGCGGGCGTTCGGCGAGGAGCAGCGGTTCTCCGCGCAGACCTACGTCGCCGTCGGGCCGGACGGCCTCGACCCCTGCGACCTGCGACTGGCCCAGGGGGATGTGGCGGTGCGCCGGATGATCGACGCGCGCAAGCCGATGTTCGAGTTCATGATCCGCCGCACGGTCGAGCGGTTCGACCTCGACTCGGTCGAGGGCCGCGCCGCGGCGCTGCGCGCGGGGGCTCCGATCGTCGCGACGATCCGCGACCCCGCCTCCCAGAACGGCTACACGCGCGAGCTCGCACGGCTCTCCGGCGCTGACCTGCAGGATGCGATCCGCGCCGTCCGCGCCGCCCAGCGGGGGTCAGGGTCGCGCGACGGCTCCCGCGACGACAGCCGTGGCCGCTCGTATGCCGGCGACGGCGGGTCCGGCGCCGCGGAGCAGCCGCGCCCTCTGGCGCAGGCCGATCTCACCGACCCGACGCAGCGGACCGAGCGGGAGAGCCTCATGGTGCTGCTGCAGCTCCCGGGCGAGGTGGGCCGCGATCGCGCAGCCCGCGCCGTCCAGGTCCCGTTCGTGAATCCCACCCACGCCGTCGTGCGCGACGCGATCGCCAGCCAGCTCGCGACCCTCGAACAGCCGGGATGGGTGGACCGCGTGCTCGCCGAGGTCCCGCAGGCGTACGCGCCGACGGTGAACGCCCTGGCAGTGGCCGAGCTCCCGCAGGGCGGCGACCCCGGCCCGTATGCGCGGTCCATCGTCGACGGCCTGATCGACCGCGATCTGCTGCGGGAGAAGGCGGAGCTGACGTCGCGCCTGGGCCGTACGGAGGACCCGGAGCTGCGGCGCCAGATCTCGCTCGCCATGGTCGCGATCGAGACCGAGCGGCGCCGCCTGCGCGGCGAATAGCCGCGCGGAACGGCCGTCTGCGGAATCCGCTGATGAATGCCGGCATAAGCGCTCTTTTGTTGCGTCCGTGTAAAGATCGCGCCCGGATCCGCATCCGAATGCAGGAACAACGAGCATTCCGTGCTAGGAAAGTTCTCACGCGAACGGCGATCCCGCACGCCTGCGACGACGCCGCTCCGCATCCCACACCAGGAAGAGGTATTCGGATATGACATCCGCACACAACGGCGGTCGGCGCCTGCTCGCCGTATCCGCCGCGTTCGCGGCCGCGGCACTGGTGCTCGCCGGCTGCTCCGGGAGCAACAACGGCTCGGGCGGCGGCGGTGGCGCCATCACCATCGGCACCACCGACAAGATCACGTCGATCGACCCCGCCGGTTCCTACGACAACGGCTCCTTCGCCGTGATGAACCAGGTGTACCCGTTCCTCCTGAACACCCCGTACGGTAGCCCCGACGTCAAGCCGGACATCGCCGAGAGCGCGGACTTCACCTCGCCGACCGAGTACACGGTCAAGCTCAAGCCGGGCCTGAAGTTCGCGAACGGCCACGACCTGACCTCGTCGGACGTGAAGTTCACCTTCGACCGCCAGATCAAGATCAACGACCCCAACGGCCCGGCATCGCTGCTGGCCAACCTGGACAGCGTCTCGGCTCCGGACAAGACGACCGTCGTGTTCAAGCTCAAGGTGCCGAACGACCAGACCTTCCCGCAGGTGCTCTCCAGCCCCGCCGGTCCGATCGTCGACGAGCAGGTCTTCTCGGCCGACAAGGTCACGCCCGACAACACCATCGTCAAGGGCCACCCGTTCGCCGGCCAGTACGACATCACGAGCTACGACTTCAACAACCTGATCGCCTACAAGGCCTACTCGGGCTACAAGGGCCTCCTCGGCAAGCCGGCGACCGACAAGGTCAACGTCAAGTACTACGCGGAGTCGTCGAACCTCAAGCTCGACATCCAGAAGACCGCCATCGACGTCGCCTACCGCAGCCTCTCGGCCACGGACATCGCGAGCCTCGAGGGCAACAACAAGGTGAAGGTCGTCAAGGGCCCGGGTGGCGAGATCCGCTACATCGTGTTCAACTTCAACACCCAGCCGTTCGGCGCGACCACCCCGGAGGCCGACGCGAAGAAGGCCCTCGCGGTGCGCCAGGCGGCCGCCGACCTGGTCGACCGCGCGGCGATCGCGGACCAGGTCTACAAGGGCACCTACACCCCGCTGTACTCGTTCGTCCCGGACGGCCTGACCGGCGCCACCACGGTGCTCAAGGACCTCTACGGCGACGGCAACGGCGGACCGAGCCTCGACAAGGCCAAGCAGGCCCTGCAGGCGGCCGGTGTCACCACCCCGGTGTCGCTGAACCTCCAGTACAACCCCGACCACTACGGCCCGTCCTCCGGTGACGAGTACGCGCTGGTCAAGGAGCAGCTGGAGAACGGCGGCCTGTTCAAGGTGAACCTGCAGTCCACCGAGTGGGTGCAGTACTCGAAGGACCGCACCGCCGACGTCTACCCCGCGTACCAGCTCGGCTGGTTCCCGGACTACTCGGACGCCGACAACTACCTGTCCCCGTTCTTCATCAAGGACAACTTCCTGGCGAACCACTACGACAACCCGGAGGTCCAGGACCTCATCGCCCAGCAGGCGGGCACGACCGACAAGGCCGAGCGCACCAAGCTGATCGAGGAGATCCAGGCCAAGGTCGGGGCGGACCTCAGCACGCTGCCGCTGCTTCAGGGCTCGCAGGTCGCGATCGTCGCGAAGGGCGTCTCCGGCGCCGACAAGACGCTCGACCCGTCCTTCAAGTTCCGCTACGCGGCGCTCTCGAAGTAACGCGGCCCTGAGCCACCAGCTCTGAGCCGAACCGGGGGGTGGCTCGCTCACGGAGCGAGCCGCCCCCTTTCCACGAACCACCACGATTGGCTTCCATGACAGCGACTGTCAGCGCCCCGGCGGCCGGGACCGCCCCGGGTCCCGACCGGACGAAGGCGAAGCGGCGATCGGGAGGCGGCCTCGGCCGCTACATCCTGGTGCGCGCCGTCCTCATCATTCCCACCATCTTCATCCTCGTCACCACCGTCTTCTTCCTGATGCGGTCGACGGGCGACCCGATCACCGCGGCCCTCGGCGGCAAGCTGCCTCCGGCGCAGCTGGCGCAGCGGGTCCACGAGGCCGGCTACGACCGGCCGATCCTCGTCCAGTACTTCGAGTACCTCGGGCAGATCCTCCGCGGCGACTTCGGCACCACCTTCACCGACAACCAGCCCGTCACGCAGGTCCTGCTGACGTACGGCGCCGCCACGCTGGAGCTCGCGTTCTACGCGCTCGTCGTCGCGTTCATCGTCGGCATCCCGTTCGGGCTCATGGCCGCGTACTTCCGCGACAAGGCCCAGGATGCGACCCTCCGCGTGCTCGCGATCCTCTGCTACGCGACGCCGGTGTTCTTCGTCGGCCTCGTGCTGAAGCTGGTGTTCTCGATCTGGCTGGGCTGGCTCCCGGTCTCCGGCCGTGCGTCCACCAGCTCCGAGCTCGAGATGCAGACGCTCGACAACAAGACGGGCATCTACCTCGTCGACGCGTTCCAGACCGGCGACCCGGCCGTCATCGGCGACGTCCTGCTGCACGCCATCCTTCCGGCCATCGCGCTCGGCCTGCTCACCGCCGGGGTCTTTCTCCGGCTGGTGCGCACCAACGTGATCGGGACGCTCTCCACCGACTATGTCGACGCCGCCCGCTCGCGCGGTGTGCGCGAGTCCCGGCTGCTGCGCAAGCACGCCTACCGGCCGGCGCTCATCCCGATCATCACCGTCATCGGCCTGCAGATCGCGCTGCTCCTGGGCGGCGCGGTGCTGACCGAGACCACGTTCGAGTGGAAGGGCCTCGGCTTCCAGCTGGTGCACTACCTGCAGGCGCGCGACTTCGTCGCCGTGCAGGGAATGGTCGTGCTGCTGGCGATCGTGGTCACCCTCACCAACTTCATCGTCGACGTCATCGCGGCGCTCATCGACCCGAGAGTGAGGTACTGAGATGTCGACAGCGGCTCTCACCACCCGCAAGCGCTCGCTCTGGGAGCGCCTCCCCGTCGTCCACCAGCTGCGCCAGAGCGTCGGCCTGCAGCGCGGGATGCTCGTCGTCGGCCTCGTCATCACGGCGCTGTTCATCCTGCTCTCGGTCTTCGCCCCGCTGATCGCGCCGTACGGGTTCGCCCAGCTCCGCGCGGACGGCAAGCCGTTCGGTGCGCAGCAGCCGCCGAGCGCCGCGCACATCTGGGGAACGACCTCCGGCGGCTACGACGTGTTCTCGCGCGTGATCTGGGGAACGCAGACGGCGATCCTCGTCATCATCGTCGCGGTCGTCCTGTCGATCTTCGCCGGCGTCCTGCTCGGGCTCGTCTCCGGATACTTCGGCGGCTGGCTCGACCGCGTGCTCGTCGTCATCTGCGATGCGATCTACGCGTTCCCGTCGCTGCTGCTCGCGATCGTGATGGCCATCGCGATCAGCGGCGGCCAGTCCAGCCTGTGGGGCGGCATCCTCGCTGCGGCGATCTCGATCACGGTCGTGTACATACCGCAGTACTTCCGGGTGATCCGCTCGGAGGTCGTCCGGATCAAGGCCGAGGCGTACGTGGAGTCGGCCCGCGTCGTCGGCGCGAGCAACACCCGGATCATGTTCCGTCACGTGCTGCGCAACTCGACCAGGACACTGCCGCTGATCTTCACCCTCAACTCGTCCGAGGCCATCCTCACCCTGGCGGGCCTCGGCTTCCTGGGCTTCGGCATCGAGCCGACCGCCGCGGCCGAGTGGGGCTACGACCTGAACAAGGCCGTGGACGACGTGACGAGCGGGATCTGGTGGACCTCCATCTATCCCGGCCTCGCGATCGTGCTGGTCGTGCTGGGCATCACCCTGGTGGGCGAGAGCCTCAACGACCTGGCCGACCCGCGCCTGCGCGGGCGGCGTCGGGCTGCGGCCGCATCGGGCGAGGTCGCCGAGACCTCGGTCGTGCCCGGCGGAACCCTTACGGCTGGCCCCGGCGGGGTCGACGGCCTCGAGGGCGGGGAATCGTTCGACGAGCACGGAATCGAGGTGCGTCCATGAGCGACGTGGTACAGATCAAGGACCTCTCGGTCTCCTTCTCCACCGACGCGGGCGCCGTGAAAGCGGTCGACGGGGTGAGCCTCAGCGTCGCGCCCGGCGAGGTGCTGGCGATCGTCGGGGAGTCCGGGTCGGGTAAGACCGTCACCGCGAAGACCATCCTCGGGCTGCTGCCCGAGACCGCGACGGCGTCCGGTGCCGTCATCCTCCGCAGCCGGGACGGCCAGACCGAGGCGGACATCATCTCGATCGGCAAGAACAAGCTGCGCGAGGTGCGTGGAACCGATGTCGCCATGGTGTTCCAGGAGCCTTCGACGGCCCTGAACCCGGTGTATCCCGTCGGCTGGCAGATCGCCGAGGGCCTGCGGGCCCACGGGAAGCTGTCGAAGAAGGAGGCCCGCGAGCGCGCCGTCGAGATCCTCGGCCGCGTCGGCATCCCCGAGCCGGAGAAGCGGGTCAAGTACTACCCGCACCAGTTCTCCGGCGGTCAGAAGCAGCGCATCGTCATCGCCATGGCACTCGTGCTCAACCCCGGCCTCATCGTCGCGGACGAGCCGACCACGGCCCTGGATGTGACGGTGCAGGCTGAGATCCTCGACCTGCTGCGCCGGTGCCGCGACGAGTTCGGCGCCGCCATCGTGCTGATCACGCACAACATGGGCGTCGTCGCCGACCTCGCCGACCGCGTCGCGGTCATGTACCAGGGCAAGCTGGTCGAGCAGGCGGATGTGCGGACGCTGTTCTCGTCGCCGCAGGCCGAGTACACGCGCGCTCTGCTCGCCGCCGTGCCCAAGATCGGCCAGGGCCTGGTGGCAACGCAGGACCGCGCCATCGCGCGGGCCGAACGGCCGATCGAGGCGCCCGTTGTGCGGGCGCGCGACCTGCGCATCCAGTATCCGGGCCGGCTCGGCCGCCCCGGCTTCGTGGCGGTCGACGGCGTCTCGTTCGAGATCCGCCCGGGCGAAGTGCTCGGCCTGGTCGGCGAGTCCGGGTCGGGCAAGACGACCATCGGGCGGGCGATCGCGGGGCTCAACCGGGTCACGGGCGGGTCGCTCGAGGTGCTCGGCCTGGAGATGAACGGAGTCCGCGAGCGGCGCTTCCGCAAGGTGCGCAGCGAGATCGGCTTCGTGTTCCAGGACCCGGCATCGAGCTTCAACCCGCTGCTCACCATCGCCGAGTGCGTGGCGGAGCCGCTGGTCGTGCACGGCCGGGCGAGCTCCGCCGGAGAGGCCCGGCGTCGCGTCGACGAGCTGCTGGAGGCGGTGCAGCTGCCCCGTGCCTACGGCGACCGCTACCCGCACGAGCTGTCCGGCGGCCAGCGTCAGCGTGCCAGCCTGGCGCGGGCGCTCGCGCTCGAGCCCAGCCTCCTCATCGCCGACGAACCGACCTCCGCGCTGGACGTGTCGGTGCAGGCGCGCGTGCTGGAGCTGTTCGCCGATCTTCAACGGGAGTTCGGATTCGCGTCGCTGTTCATCAGTCACGACCTGGCGGTCGTCGACCTGCTCGCCGACCGGATCGCGGTGCTGCACCGAGGGAAGCTCGTCGAGGAGGGGACCGGCGTCGAGGTGCTCGGCAGCCCGCGCGAGGCGTACACCCAGCGGCTGCTCGCCTCCTTGCCCGTTCCCGATCCGATCGAACAGGCCGACCGGCGCGAGGCGCTGCGACAGTTGCAGGGGGAGAGCGCCTAGGGTCGAAGACGTGAGTCCCGTCCCCGCCATCGTCGTCAGCGACCTGTCCGTCGAATATCCAGCGCGGGGGCCCAGTGCGTCGTGCGTGGCCCTGCGCGGGGTGAGCTTCCATCTCGAGCAGGGCCAGGTGCTCGGTGTGCTGGGCGAGACCGGTTCCGGGAAGAGCACGCTCGCGCAGGTGCTCGCCGGCCGGGTGCTCCCCGCACGGGCGTCCGACCCGGGGCCGCGGATCAGCGGGGGAGAGGCGTCCGTCCTCGGCCACCCGTTGCGGAAGGCGCGCAAGCGCGACCTGGCCGAGGTGACCTTCCACGTCGGGTACCTGCCGCAGGAGGCCGCGGCGACGCTGGAGCCGTCTCTGAGCGTGCAGGACAACGTCACCCTCCCGATCTTCGAGCGCGACGAGCGCTACCCGCGGCGCACGGCGGGAGCCCGGGCGGCGACCATGCTCGACACCGTTCACCTGCCGCTCAGCGTGCTCAACAAGTACCCGTACGAGCTGAGCTCGGGGCAGCGGCAGCGCGTCGCCCTGGCGCGTGCGCTCGTGCTCGGCCCCAGCATCCTGGTCGCCGACGAGCCGACGGCCGGGATCGACGCGACCGTGCGCGACGCGGTGATCGACCTGCTCGGCCAGCTGCGCGGGCATCCCGACTTCTCGGCGGTCGTGGTGAGTCACGACCTCGCGGTGCTGCGCCGTGCCACCGACGTCTCGCTCGTGCTGCAGGGTGGTCGTCCCGTCGGCTACGGGCCGATCGAGGAGGTGCTCGCCGACCCGACGCATCCGTTCGTCGCCGGTCTGGCGCGGGCGTTGAAGCCCCCGGCTCAGCGCGCCGAGCGGCGTCCGCAGCGCGGAGCGACCCGCCGGGCTGCGGTGGCGTCGGAGAGCGCGGGAGCGACGGAGCAGACCGGAACGGTCGACGAGCGCGGAGGAGTGGAGACGCGATGAGCGCGGACGGAATGGACGAGATGGAGCTGGGCGAGTCCCGTTCGCATCACACCGCGGTGCTGGCGGTGGAGGCGACCGCGCTCCCGGAGGATCAGCGGCCGGAACCCGGGCCGATCGCGGTGCTGCCGCAGCCGTCGCAGCGTTTCGTGGATGCCGTCGAGTCGGCCGGCGGGACGGTCGAGCCGCTCTCCGGCCGAACGCGCGGCGTGATCTGGCTGTCCAACACGCAGGCGGCGGACTTCCCGGCGGTGCTGCACGCGCATCCCGGCATCGGCTGGGTGCAGCTGCCCTGGGCGGGTGTCGACGCGTTCGCCGACGTGCTGGCGACGGAGGATCGCCCCGGCCTGATCTGGACCAGCGCGAAGGGCGCGTACGCCCAGCCGGTCGCCGAGCACGCCCTGGTTCTGAGCCTCGCGCTGCTGCGGGTGATCCCGAAGCGGGTGCGCGCGCGGTCGTGGGCGACGGAGCAGGAGGGCCGGTCGCTCTACGGCCTCGACGTCGTGATCGTCGGCGCCGGGGGCATCGCCATCGAGCTGATGCGGCTGTTGGAGCCGTTCGGCGTGCGCGTGACGATCGTGCGGCGCAGCGCGTCACCGGTCGAGGGCGCCGTCCGCACGGTCACGGCCGACCGGTTGACCGAGGTGCTGCCGTCCGCGGACCTCGTGGTGGTCGCCGCCGCCCTCACCGGCGGAACGCGTCACCTGTTCGGCGCGGAGCAGTTCGCCGCGATGAAGGACACCTCCTACCTCGTCAACATCGCCCGCGGCGGACTGGTCGACACGGATGCGCTGCTCGCCGCGCTCCGCTCCGGCACGATCGCGGGGGCGGGCATCGACGTGACGGACCCGGAGCCGCTGCCCGACGGGCACCCGCTGTGGGACGAGCCGAACGTCATCATCACGCCGCACCAGGCGGACACCCCCGAGATGACAGCCCCGCTGCTCGCCGAGCGCATCCGTCTGAACGTCCGTGCCTTCCTCGACGATGGCCGTTTCGTGGGCGTCGTGGACCCCGCGGCGGGGTACTGAGCCTGGACGCGCGCGGGATGCAGCCCCGATTTCTCCCGCGGCCGCGACTCTTGCTAGAGTAGCTTCGCTGATCAAGCATTCCTCGATAGCTCAATTGGCAGAGCAGCCGGCTGTTAACCGGCAGGTTCTTGGTTCGAGTCCAAGTCGGGGAGCGTTGTGAAACCCCCGGCCTTCTTCGGAAGGCCGGGGGTTTTCGTCGCTGCCGGTGGCTGTCCCGCCGGCCGGATCTCCCGCTGGCCTACTGCCAGCCGGGCTGGACCAGGCCGGTCTCGTAGGCGAGGACGACGAGGTGCACGCGGTCGCGCGCATCCAGCTTGGTCATGATCCGTGAGACGTGGGTCTTGGCGGTGAGCGGGCTGAGGAAGAGCCGTTCGCCGATCTCGGTGTTGGTCAGGCCGTGTGCGACGAGCGTCAGCACCTCGCGTTCGCGCTCGGTGAGCTGTCGCAGCGCCGCGGCGTCCGGTGCGGGCCGGAGGCCGCTCGACACGCGCTCGATGAGCCGGCGCGTCACGCCGGGGGAGAGCAGCGCGTCGCCGTCGGCGACGACGTGCACGGCGCGGATGAGCTCGACGGGCTCGGTGTCCTTCACCAGGAACCCGCTCGCGCCCGCGATGATCGCCTGGGCGACGTACTCGTCCAGCTCGAAGGTCGTCACGATGACGATGCGGGTGCCTGAGAGCGCGGGATCGGCGGCGATCTCGCCGGTCGCCCACAGCCCGTCGCCGTCGGGCATCCGGATGTCCATGAGCACGACGTCGGGATGGGTCTGCCGCACGAGGTCCACCGCCGCGCGGCCGGTCCCGGCCTCTCCGACGATCTCGACATCGTCCTCGGCCTCCAGCAGGGCGCGGAAGCCGGCACGGACCAGCAATTGGTCGTCCGCGAGCAGCACCCGGATCACGACGCGGCCGCCGTCGGCGCGGTGCGCTGGGAGGAGACGGGGATGCGCGCCTCGACGAGAAGCCCTCCGCCCTCGGCCGGTCGCACGTCGAACCGGCCGCCGAGCAGCTCGGCGCGCTCGCGCATCCCGACCATGCCCCGGCCGCCGCGACCGACGCCGGCCGCCGCGAACTCGGCGGAGGTACGGCCGTCCCCGCTCGCGGTCGGCAGCCCGCGGCCGTCGTCGCGGATGGTCAGCACATACCAGCCGCCGGTCTCGGTGAGGCTGATCGCGACGTTCGCCGCCTGCGCGTGCCGGCCGACGTTCGTGAGCGACTCCTGCACGATCCGGTACAACGCGAGCTGCGTGGCCGCGGACGGCGTCGAGGTCAGGTCGGTGCTGTACGCGACCTGCAGGCCGGCCTTGCGGTAGGTCTTCACCAGCTCGGGGATGCGGGCGAGGTCGGGCTCGGGCGACCGGGCGGCCTGCTCTTCGGTGCCGCGGAGGAAGCCGAGGACGCCGCGCACCTCCTCGAGGGCCTGGCTGCTGGTCGTCTTGATCGCCTCCAGGCTCTCCCTGGCCTTCTCCGGCCGCGCGTCGAACAGGTGGAGGCCGACCCCGGCCTGGACGCTGATCTGCGAGAGGGAATGAGCCAGCACGTCGTGCAGTTCGCGGGCGATGCGGAGTCGCTCGGCCTCTGCGGCGGCCTCGCGTCGCGAGGCGATCTGGCGCGCCACCTCGCGGTAGCGCTCCCGCCGGTTGCGCAGCGCCTCACCGACGCCCAGGAGCAGGCACAGGATGAGCGTGATGATGAGGGGCCGCAGCATCGCGGCCGGATCCCCGCGCAGCAGGTACGCGGCAACCGGGCCGACGATCGCGAAGCCCGCCAGCGTCCACCAGGCCCAGACCCGCGCGCCGCGCACGACGGCGGTCACGACGGCGAAGGCGAGCGGGACGGCCGAGAACGGCGGTCCGGTCGTCACAGCGATCGCGGGGGCGCAGAGCACGGCGATCGCGACGACGGTGGGCCCGGGATGACGGCGCGCGGCGAGCAGCACGAAGGAGGCGGCGAAGGCGAGAACCGAGAACGCGAGGGTCAGCGGGTCGTGCGAGGCGTCGTGGGCCGCGATGGCGATGCCGGGCAGCTGGAGAAGCGCGGCGACGACGACGGCGAACCAGCGGGCGCCGCGCGGGCGTCCGCGCTCCGTCCAGGGCGTGCGCTCCCAGCCGGGCGGCTCGGGGGGGGTGTCGCCGAAGCGCGCGCTCGCGCCCGGATCCGGGGGCGCGTTCCAGGGCATCTCCTCATGCTAGCCAGGGCACCCCGGTGCAGCGTCCCCCGCCGGGAGTCTCGCGGCTACTCCGCGGGGAGTACGCGGGCGGCGCGGAGCCCGCTCACGGGTTGTGCTCGGCGTCGAACCCGCCGTCGTCGGGCTGCTGGTCGAACAGGTGGCCGAAGGTCGGGCCGCCGAACGCCGTCAGCCCCGCCTCGCGCTCCAGCGACTCGCGGTTCTGCGCTTGATCGTTCTCGTAGTCGTCGACCGCGTCGTCCGGCCGCTCGTCGTCGCCTGCGTGGCGGCCGTCCTCGTGCATCATGCGGGCATCGTACGGCCGCGAACCGTCTCCGCGACAGAGTGCGTCTCTCGTCCTGGGGTCGCGGGATTCGTGCCGAATGGTGCTCCCGGGGGAGTAGGCCGGAACGCACCCGGGGGCGGATTCGGGCGAGGGGCGAGGCGGCGAGGCTGTGGGTGTCGGTCCGCGACAGGCGCGGATCACTCACGATTGGACACGCATCATGCTCAGCTCACTGGCCACCGTCGTCGCCGCCGCACCGTGCGCCGTCGCCTACGGCCCGCCGTTCGTCGGCTGGTGGTGGATCTTCATCCCGATCTTCTGGATCCTCGTCTTCGTCCTCCTCTTCGGGTTCGCCGGCCGACGCTGGCGCCGCGCCGCCGCCGCACGCGGCGGATACGACGGCTGGGGCCCGAACGGAGGCGTCCGCTCCGCCGAGAAGACCCTCGCGCAGCGCTACGCCAACGGCGACATCGACGAGCAGGAGTACCGGGCGCGGCTGGAGGTGCTGCGCGCGAACCGCGACGGCGCCTGACCGAGACCCATCTCTCCCCAGACGGGCCCGACGCGGAGTTCTCCACAGCCGCGTCGGAGCCCCGTCCGTCGTTGTGCGCGGCCCGGTAGTATCGACCGGGCCGCGCAGCCGCGCGGCGGAAAGGACGGGCGATGGACCCCATGCTGCTCGCGGCCGTCGTGCTCGGCATCGCAGCGCTCGTCTTCCTCGGTCTCTGGCTGTGGGAGCGGCGCCGCCGGATCCGTCTGCGCGACACCCGCCAGGAGTCGGAGTGGGACCGCATCGACCGCGAGCTCGACCTCGCCGAGCAGGCCGGACGGTTCCGCATCATCGGCGACCTGGGGGATGTGGCGATCCAGTCCGTCTCCCGGCTCGTGACCCAGGCCGAGGGTGTCCGCTATTCGGCCGCGGCCGACCCCGCCGCGGCGGTCCGCTCCGCCGGGCTGCTCGAGACGTCCGCGCGCGACGCGCTGGCCGACCTGCGCCGCCTCCAGGCCGTCGCGCGCGAGGCGCAGGACGCCGCATCGCCCCAGCCCAGCCTCCACTCGGCGCGCGACCTGTTCCGCGTGATGCGGGACGCCGGGCTCGCCGTCACCTTCACGGAGAGCGGTGAGCGCTTCGAGCTGCGGCCGGGTGCTGAGCTCGCCGTCTTCCGCATCCTGCAGACCAGTCTCGAGAACGCCCTCAAGCACGGCGGAGCGGGGACGAACGCGGCGGTCGCGTTCGCCTGGACGCCGGAGGGTCTGGCCGTCAGCGTCGAGGACGACGGCATCCGCGCGGCTGCCCGCCGGCTCGGGCTCGACCGGGAGGGCGTCGACCAGGCGACCGCCTACACGATCGCCGACGACGTGCGCGCGCTCACCGAGCACTACGAGGGCGCCGGCATCATGGAGATGCGCGACCGTGCGGCGCTCTTCGGCGGGACGCTGAACGCGCAGACCGTCGCCGGTGTCGGGTTCACGCTGTCCGTCGTCTTCCCTGCGCTGCGCCACCACAACGGCATCCACGGGGTCGACCTGCGGCGCTGATCGCGTCCGGCGTCACTCCTCCAGGTGGTCGCGCCCCGGCAGCCAGCTCAGTCCGGGAACGCCCCAGCTGTTCTTGCGCTGCGTCTTCAGCGCCGCTTTGCCGTAGGGATGCGTCAGCCGGTCCACGTAGAGCACGCCGTCGAGGTGGTCGTACTCGTGCTGGAAGATCCGGGCGAGCCAGCCATCGGCGTGCACCTCGTACTCGGCACCGTCCAGGTCGGTCGCCTGCAGGATCGCGCGCTCGGCCCTCCGCAGCGGGAAGCGCTCGCCCGGGAACGACAGGCACCCCTCCGACTCGGTGTCCTCATCCAGCTCGCCGACCGGCAGCGGGCTCAGCCACAGCGTCGGGTTGATCGCGACGCCGCGGTGCAGGACGTCGTCGTCGTCCGCCCACCCGTAGACGAACAGGCGGAGCGGCACACCGACCTGCGGTGCGGCGAGCCCGACGCCGGGGGCCTCGTCCATCGTCTCGAACATGTCCGCGACCAGGGTGCGCAGTTCGTCGTCGATCTCGGCGACGGGAAGGGCGGGGGAGTGGAGGATGGGGTCACCGGTGATTCGGATGGGGATGACGGCCATTCAGCAAGACTATCCGGATCATTCCCGGTAGGGTCGTGGGGTGGGAACGGAACTGATGGACGCGTTCGACCTGTCGTATCAGCCCAGCCAGCTCCTGGGCATCCCGGTCGCGCTCGTCGGTGCCTGCTTCCTCTCCGTTGGCGCGCAGCTGCAGCACCACGGCGTCGCGAAGGTCGAGTCGATCGCCGGCCACGCGGACGGCGGTCTCAGCGGCCGCCAGATGGGTCGCCTGCTCGCCCGCCCGTCGTGGGTGATCGGCACGCTGCTGCTCGGTCTCGCCATCGTCTTCCAGCTCGTCAGCCTGAAGCTGTCGCCGATCATCCTGGTGCAGCCGCTCGGCGTCGTCGGCCTCGTCATCACCAGCATCCTCAACGCCCGGGTGAGCGGGGTGAAGCTGAATCACCAATCCGTGATCGCCGTCACCCTCTGCGTCAGCGGGGTGGGGGCGTTCGTTCTGCTGGCCGCCGTGTTCGCGCGGGATCTGCCGGTCACCAGCCAGGCGCTGGTCGTCATCCTGGTCATCCTTGCGGTCGTGCTGATCGCGTTCGGCACGCTGTTCTGGTTCCTGCGCCACCGGTTCAAGGCGATCATCTACATCGTCGGCGCCGGCGTGCTCTACGGCTTCGTCGCCACCCTGGCGAAGGTCGCGATCGACCGCATCTCGAACCAGGAGTGGGACTGGCTCCTGGTCGCCTGCATCGTCGCTCTGCTGCTCGCGGCGGTGCTCGGCGCCTACTTCGTGCAGAACGCCTACTCGTCGGGGCCGCCGGACCTCGTCATCGCCGGTCTCACCGTCATCGACCCGCTCGTGGCCGTCACCATCGGCATCCTCGTCCTGAACGAGGCGGCCGGTGCTCCGTGGTGGGCCATGGTCGGCTTCGCGCTGACGGGAGCCGTCGCCATCCTCGGCGTGTTCCAGCTCGCGAAGTACCACCCGCAGAGCGCGACGGACGCGCCGGTGGCCGACCGCATTGCGGACGTCGCAGAGCAAAGCCGCTTAGACTAGGGCGTTGAACGACCGGGCGCGACCATCTGCCCGGGCCGCGAACACCGTCGCCGGATTCGCCATCTGAAGCCCACGACCGAGGGAACGAACCACGTGCCTGACTCGAGCGGACCGCATCCGACCCCTGCCGCCCCGGCCGAGAAGAAGCCGCTGACCATCGTGATGGGGTGCGACACCTTCGCCCCCGACGTGAACGGCGCCGCCCGTTTCGCCGAGCGCCTCGCCGCAGGCCTGGTGGAGCACGGCCACGACGTGCACGTCGTCGCCCCGGCCGCGAGCCGCAGGCACGGCACCTGGATCGAAGAGCACGAGGGCCAGAAGATGACGGCTCACCGTCTCCGCAGCTGGCGCTGGTACCCGCACGACTGGCTGCGCTTCGCTCTCCCGTGGATGAGCAAGGCCAACGCCCGCCGCATCCTCGACGAGGTGAAGCCGGATGTCGTCCACTTCCAGTCGCACATCGTCGTCGGGCGCGGGCTCGCTGCGGAGGCCGAGAAGCGCGGCATCCGCATCGTCGCGACCAACCACGTCATGGCCGACAACATCGTCGAGTTCACGCTGCTGCCGAAGTTCCTGCGCAAGACCTTCGTGAAGCTCGCGTGGGCGGACGCCCGCAAGAGCTTCGACCGCGCCGAGTCGGTGACGACGCCGACCCGCAAGGCGGCGGAGTTCCTGGAGGCGTCGACGGGTCTGCGCGGCGTGCACGCCGTGTCGTGCGGCATCGACGCCCACAACTACACGCCCGACTTCACGCCGCGCACGGGCAACCGGATCCTCTTCGTCGGCCGGGTCACCGGCGAGAAGCAGATCGATGTGCTGCTCAACGCGGTCAAGCTGCTGCCGGAGAACCTGGATGCGCGCCTGCAGATCGTCGGCGGCGGCGACCAGCTCAAGAACCTGCAATCCATGGCCGAGACCCTCGGCATCGCCGACCGCGTCGACTTCCTCGGCTATGTGAGCGACGAGGAGCTGCGGCAGGCGTATACGCGGGCCACCGTCTTCGCGATGCCGTCGATCGCCGAGCTCCAGTCGATCGCCACGATGGAGGCGATGGCCTCGGCCCTCCCCGTCGTCGCCGCCGACGCCATGGCCCTCCCGCACCTCGTGCACGAGGGGGAGAACGGGCACCTGTTCCGCCCGGGCGACGCACAGGATCTCGCGGACAAGCTGGAGAGCGTGCTCACCCTGCCGCAGGAGGAGCTCGATGTGCTCAAGCGCGCCTCCCTCCGCATCGTCGCCGCTCACGACATCCAGACCACGATCAGCACCTTCGAAAGCCTGTATCGTGGGGAGCCGGTGGCCGAGCCGGTGACGGATGCGGCCCCCAGCGTGCCCGCTCCCGAGTGACCGGAGCCGGCGCACGATCGGGGCGGTAGCTCAGCTGGTCAGAGCAGGGAACTCATAATTCCTCGGTCACGGGTTCAAGTCCCGTCCGCCCTACGTCCGCGAGGCCGTTGCATCGCCCGCAGGCACCCGAATGGTTCAATCCCCTAGCTATTCCGGGAGCCGGGGGTACCGTGACACGGCATGAACACAACCGGATGGATCGTCCTCATCGTCGTCGTGGTGGTCGTGATCGTCGTGATCGCCATCGTCGCCGCCACGGTGGGCCGCAACCGCAAGCGCGAAGCCGATCGGCACAAGGCGGAGGAGATGCGGCAGTCGGCCGCCCAGACCGAGCTCGAAGCGCGCGAGCGCGAGGCGAAGGCCGCGCGGGCCGCCGCCGACGCGAAGCAGGCAGAGGTCGACGCCGAACGTCTGCGACGTGAGGCGGAGGAGCGGCAGAGTGCCGCAGCCGAGGCCCGCACCGAGTCGGAGGAGGCGCTGCGCCGCGCCGACCACGTCGACCCGGACGTGCGGACGGATCGCAACGGCAACCGTATCGACGACGGGTCGCGCGCCGACGCTGCGGCACCTCCTGCGGCCGCTCCGGCTCCCGCACCCGGGACCACCGCCGCTCCGGCAGCTCCGGCTCCGGAGGCGGCCCCGGTCCAGGACCCCAACGCCGCAGCCGACGACTCCCCGCGCCGGGCGGCGCGGCACGAGGCTCCCCGATTCGACGACGGCACCGGCGGCCCCGCCCGCTGATCCCGTCACCAGGCTGCGGGCCGTCGGAAGCGAGACCGGCGGCCCGCACTCCCATCCCGGCATGCGCCGACGAACGGTGCCGAGCGCGCTAGCATCGTGACGACCCGACGGGAGGGAGGCATCGTGCCCGCTCTCGTCGTCGTCCCGCATCGGTCGGTGGATGCCGCCCTCGTCACGAGCGTCGCCTCCCGGCTGTCAACGGGCGACCGCGACCGCCTCTCCTCGTTGCACGCCGACCTCGACGGGCTGGCCGCGTTCGTGGCCGGCCGTTCCGCCCTTCAGCAGGCGCTGGACCAGGCGGGTGCCGATGGCGCCGCGATCGACGCGACGTGCCCGGACTGCGGGCTGTCGCACGGCCGTCCGATGGTTGCGGGGGCACCACGGCCGTGGTTCGTGTCGCTGTCGCACGCCGGCGGGCGCGCGTTCGCGGTCGCCTCCCGGCGTCCCGTCGGGATCGACGCCGAGACGCTCGACGAGCTGCGTCGCCGCGCCGACGCGATCGACGACCTCGCTCCGGGTGGTGGCGACCCCGGCCGCCGGTGGACGGCCGTCGAGGCCGTACTCAAGGCCGAGGGGAGCGGGCTGCGGCGCGATCCCGATGCGGTGCACGTCGCGCGCCTCTCCGCCCGGCTGGACGGCCGTCGCTACGCCCTGCGGACCGCGCAGGTGGACGACTGCCTGGTCACGGTGGCGACGGGTCGTCGGCGCGGCGCGTGACCACCCGGAGCTCGGCCGCTCGGCATCCCGCCGCTCAATGCCCCAGCGCGGGCAGCTGCGGCCGCCGCAGCCAGGCGTCGAAGAATGCGGCGAGCGGCTCCTCCGAGAACCGCTCCGCGAGCGCCTCGAAGTCCGCGCTGGTGACCGTCCGGAAGCGGTTCTCGCGCGTCCACGTCCGCAGCAGGTCGAAGAACGTCTCGTCGCCCAGCCGCATCCGCAACGCGTGCAGCAGACACGCCCCGCGCTTGTAGACCCGGTCGTCGAACATCGAGTCCGGGCCGGGGTCGCCGAGGACGAGCGCGCCCGGCTTGAGCCGGAGCGCGGCGTGGTGGATGCGCGCGTGCGCCGCCGCCGACATCCCGCCGGAGACCTCCGACCACAGCCACTCCGCGTAGCAGGCGAAGCCCTCGTTGAGCCAGATGTCGCGCCAGGAGGCGAGACCGACGCTGTTGCCGAACCACTGGTGCGCCAGCTCGTGCGCGACGAGCCGCTCCGACCCGCTGCGGCCGTCCGCGTGGGAGGAGCCGAAGGTCGCCATCGCCTGTGCTTCGAGAGGGATCTCGAGCGGGTCCTCCGTGACCACCACCGTGTAGGACGGGAACGGGTACGGGCCGAACAGGTCCTGGAAGCTCTCCAGCATCCGGCCGACGGGCTCGAAGTCGTGCAGCACGCGCTGCGCAAGGGCCGACGGGTACGCCACCACCCACTCCACCCCGGCGGACCGGCGCGGTTCGAGCGTGTAGCGGCCGATCTGGACGGCGGCGAGGTAGGTCGCCGTCGGCTCCTCGCGCTCGAAGGTCCAGGTTCCGCGGCCGCCGCTCACGCTGTGCCCCGTCGGCTCGCCCGTCGCGAGGACGGCGTACGCCTGCTCGGTCGTCACGCGGATGCCGTAGGCGGCACGGTCGGAGGGCCGGTCGTTGCACGGGAACCAGCTCGGCGCGCCCGACGGCTGCGATGCCACGATCACGCCGTCGGTGAGCTCCTCCCAGCCCAGCGTGCCCCACCGGCTGCGGCGCGGCACGGGCGAACCGTCGTAGGCGATCTCGACCACGAACTCCGTGCCGGCCGGGATGGGGGCAGCCGGGGTGATCCGCAGGTGCGTCGGACTCTGGGTGAAGCGGGCGCGCTTCTGACCGTCGACGCGCACCTTCTTCGCCTTCAGGTGGACGAGGTCGAGGACGATCGCGGCGAGCGGCACCTCGGCGCGCGCGCGGATCGTCGCCGTCGCATCCAATCGGTTGGTCGCCACCCGGTAGTCGAGGTCGAGGTCGTACCGGAGGACCGAGAAGTCGTCGGTGCCGGAGCGCGGGAGGTAGACGTGCGGTGATCCGTCGGTCATCCGCCGGCCCGCGCCCGGTACTCGCGCACGACGACCTCGCGCCACGGACCGATCGGGTTGCCGCTCCAGCGGCTGCCCGCGGGCACCGTCTCTCCGCGCATCACGAGGGAGGCGGGCCCGACGGTCGCGTCGGCGCCGATGTCGGCGGCGGGCAGGATGACGCTGTGCGGCCCGAGCGTTCCGCCGCGTTCGATGGTGACCTGGTCCATGCTCATGATTCGATCATGGAACAGGTGCGTCTGCACGACGCAGCCCCGATTGACGGTGGATGCGTCGCCCAGCGTCACCAGATCGGCCTCCGGCAGCCAGTAGCTGTCGATCCACACGCCGGAGCCGATGCGGGCGCCGAGGCTGCGCAGCCACCAGACCAGGGCGGGAGTTCCGGAGGCCGCCCAGGCGAACCAGGGCGCCGCCACCATCTCGGTGAAGGTGTCCGACACCTCGCTGCGCCACACGAACGACGACCAGAGCGGATGCTCGCCCGGCTTCAGCCTCCCGATCAGCGTCCACTTGGCCGCGGTGCTGAGCGCGGCCGCGACGGCGCCGGCGGCGAGCAGGACGGGTCCGCCGAGCACGATGGCCCAGACCGTGCCCCAGGCCGCCTCCGCGGCGCCCAGTGCGATCACGACCGCCAGCCCGATGGCGTAGGTCACGATGACGGGAACGATGCGCAGGAGCTCCCAGGCGGTGCGCGCGACGCGCAGCCGCGTCGGCGGCTCGAAGGTGCGCGTGGGGTCGGCGTCCTGCGTCTGGCGGCGCAGCTTCACCGGCGGCGAGCCGAGCCACGAGGTCCCGGCTTTCGCCTTCCGTGGGGCGAACGACAGCACGGCGACCAGACCGTCGCGCGGCACGCGATTGCCCGCGCCGGCCATGCCCGAGTTGCCGAGGAAGGCGCGGGCGCCGATGTCCACCGCGGCGATGCGGACGTAGCCGCCTCCGAGCTCGTATGAGGCCACCAGGGTGTCGTCCGCGAGGAAGGCGCCGTCGCGGATGCGCGTCATGCGGGGGAGGAGCAGCACGGTCGACGCCTCGACGTCGCTGCCCACCCGCGCTCCGAGCATCCGCAGCCAGACCGGGGTGAACAGGCTGGAGTACAGCGGGAACAACACCGTGCGCGCCTGGTCGAGCAGGCGCTCCGTCGACCACGCCTGCCACCCGGTGCGGCTGCGGACGGGGAAGACGCCCTCGCGCATCCCGATGCCGAGCAGGCGGACGAGCACGACGACCAGCGCCGCCAGCACCACGCCGGAGACGAGCGTCGCGGGGACGAGCCCGGTGGCGGCGCCCCCGATCACGTCGCCCCAGCCGGTAGCGCCGCGGAGGAAGGCGGCGACGACCGCCGCACCGGCCGCGAGCGCCACGACCGGCACCAGGGACACCACGACGGACGACAGGGCGTAGGCGGCGAGCCATCTGGTCCTGCGCTGCGGGCGCTCCTGCGGCCACCAGTCGTGCGCCCGCCCGATGCGCACGGCCGGGGAGCCGGACCAGTTCTGGCCGGCCGGCACGCGCCCGAACACCGCGGAGCCCGGGGCGACGGTCGCATTGCGGCCGATCTTCGTCCCCGGCATCAGGGAGCTCCTGGCTCCGACCGAGCTGCCCGCTCCGATGCGGATCTCACCGATCCGCACGACGTCGCCGTCGATCCAGTACCCAGCCAGGTCGACCTCCGGCTCGATGGAGGCGCCCGCTCCGATGCGGAGCATCCCGGTCACCGGCGGCAGAGCGTGCAGATCGACCCCGCGGTCGATCGTCGCACCGAGCGCGCGGGCGTAGTAGAGGATCCACGGGGCGCCGGCGAGGCTTGCGGCGCCGATCTGGTGGGCGACCTGCTCGGCCAGCCACAGCCGGAGGTGGACACCGCCGCCGCGGGGATGATCGCCGGCCCGCACCCCGAGGAGGAGAAGCCGGGACGCGGCCACCGAGATCGCCATGCGGCCCCACGGCGTCACGAAGACGAGCAGGCCGACGACGAGCCACACCGGGTCCGCCGCCGGGAGCACGTCGAAGCCCCCGAGCGGCCGAAGCAGGGCGGAGGCGGTCAGCAGGTACAGCAGCCAGCGGATGCCGCCCAGGATGAACAGCGGGATGCCCAGAACGGTCTGCAGCGCGCGCATCCGCAGCGGAGTCGGCGGCACCACGTGCGTGGATGCGGCGGACGACGACGGCGAGCTCTCCGCCAGCGCCTGCGCCATCGCGCCGAAGCGCGGCGTCGCATACACATCCGCGACGGTGATGTCCGGATGCCGGCGTCGGATCAGCGACACCAGCTGCGCCGCGGCCAGCGAACCGCCGCCGAGGTCGAAGAAGTTGTCGTCGGAGCCGGTGACCGGGAGCCCCAGGACGCTGCGCCAGTCCGCTGCGAGGGCCGAGGCGACGGGATCGTCGATGGTCACGCCATCGGAGCCGGTGTCTTCCAGCGGCCATGGCAGAGCGGCCTTGTCGACCTTGCCGGAGGTGCGCACCGGCAGCTCGTCCACCACCGCGAGGAGGGGCACGAGAGCGGCAGGCAACGTCTCGCGCAGGTGGGCGAGCGCTGCCGCACGGTCGAAGACGGCGGTGTCCGGCACCGCGAGATAGCCGACCAGGACATCGTTCCCGGCCGCCGACCGCCGAACGGCTGCGGCGGCCCCGGACACCCCGGGGAGCTGCTGCAGTGCGGCCTCCACCTCGCCCAGCTCGATCCGCCGCCCGCCGACCTTGACCTGGTCGTCCGCGCGGCCCAGGTAGAACAGCCCGGCCGGGTCGAACCGCACCAGGTCGCCGCTGCGGTACGCCCGATCCCAGCCGAGGGTCGGCATCGGCGCGTACTTCTCCGCGTCCTTGGCCGGATCGAGATAGCGGGCGAGGCCGACCCCGCCGATGACGAGCTCTCCGCTCTCGCCGTCGGCGACCGGGCGGCCCTCCGCATCGACGACCGCGAGGTCCCAGCCGTCGAGGGGCAGCCCGATCCGCACCGGCTCCCCGGCGGTCAGCGTGGCCGCGCAGGCGACGACGGTCGCCTCCGTCGGGCCGTAGGTGTTCCAGACCTCGCGGCCGGCGACGGCCAGCCGGCTCACCAGTTCGGGAGGGCAGGCCTCCCCGCCGAAGATGAGCAGCCGGACGCTGTCCAGCGCATCCACCGGCCAGAGCGCCGCCAGAGTGGGAACGGTCGAGACGACGGTGATCCGGCGGGCGGACAGCCATGGGCCCAGGTCCATGCCGGTCCTCACAAGCGCACGGGGAGCCGGCACCAGGCAGGCGCCGTGCGCCCAGGCCAGCCACATCTCCTCGCAGGAGGCGTCGAACGCCACCGAGAGGCCCGCGAGGACGCGGTCCTGCGGGCCCACCGGCTCCTCCTGCAGGAACAGCCGCGACTCGGCGTCCACGAAAGCGGCAGCGGACCGGTGTCGGACGGCGACGCCCTTCGGGGTGCCGGTCGAGCCGGAGGTGAAGATGATCCAGGCGTCGTCCTCCGGCCCGGGCGGGGCGACGACCGGAAGCGCGGCCGTCGAGGGATGCGGCGCGTCGCGGAGCACCTGCCGCGGCTGATCCTCGCCCGCCAGCACCAGCCCGCCGTCCGTCAGGACGGCACGGACGGCGGCCTCGCCGAACACCAGATCGGCGCGCTCCTGCGGGTCGTCGGCATCCACCGGGACGTACGCCGCGCCGGCGGCGAGCACGCTCAGGATCGCGAGGTACAGCTCGCGGCTGCCCGAGCTCATCCTCACGCCCACCCGGTCGCCCGGCGAGACGCCGTTCTCGTGCAGGCGCGCGGCGCCCGCGGCGACCCGGGCGAGGAGTTCGCGGTAGCTCAGCGCGCCGGTCGCGTCCTCCAGCGCGGAGGCGTCGGGGAAGCGGCGCGCGGTCTCGGTCAGGATGTCGATCAGCGTCCGCGCGGGAGGCGCATCCTCCGACCGCAGCAGCAGGCCGGTCCGGGGCAGCCCGGCTGCGGGCACGTCGCTGTCGGGCACGTCGCTGTCGGGAACGTCGCTGGCGGGCACGTCGGTCAGGGGAGCATCGGCCACGGGCGCACGCTACGGGCGCCGGGTAAAGCGCCGGTGAACGGACGCCGCGATCATCCCTCGCCGAGCGCGTGCAGCAGCTGGGCCTTGTTCATCCGCGAGTAGCCCTGGATGCCGCGCGCCTTCGCCCGGTCGCGCAGCTCACGGAATGTCGGGATGCCGGTGCTCGACGCGGGCGCCGCCACATGCTCGACGATCTGCTTCGCCGAGGTGCGGGCGTCGTCCGCGGTCTTCTTCGCCCGGCGGACGGCCTTCTTGGCGTCCTTCGCGGCCTGCTGGAGGCGGTCGGCCAGGTCCTCCGCATCCCGCCGTGTCTTCTTGTCGAGCTTCTTGACCGCCTGCTCCGCTTCGCCGACGGCGACCCGCGCCGCGTCGAGCGCCTTCTCGGCTGCCTTCTCGGCCTTGCTCTTCGCCACAGCCCCTCCTTCGGGTTCCGCCCCCTGATGGGGCTTACCCTACGGCGCGCGGAGCCTGCGCTGACTAGTGGATTTCCGCGTCGTCGTCGAGGTGGGCGAGCAGCGCGTCCAGAATGGGCCGCTGGGCTTTCGTCAGCTTCGTGCGGGCGTCGTCCACCGAGAACCAGCGCGCGTCGTCGACCTCGGGGAACGTGCGCATCCGGCCGGAACGCGGAGGCCATTCCAGCTCGAAGGTGTTGCTCCGGACGGCCTCCGGGTCGAACTCCGCTTCTGCCGCGAACACGACGATCGTCTTGCCGGATCCGCGGAAATCGCCGAGCGCGACATAGTCGGCGTCCGGAGCGGGGGAGCCGATCTCCTCGGCGAACTCCCGGCGGGCGGCGGACAGCTCGTCGCCCCGGTCCTCGGCCTCCACGATGCCCTTCGGCAGCGACCACGCGCCCTCGTCCTTGCTCGCCCAGAACGGACCGCCCATGTGGGCGATCCAGACCTCGACGGCGGCGCGGCGACGGTACAGCAGGAGGGCGGCGCTGCGGACGGGCATGCCTCCAGCCTCCCACGCCGCGTCGCCGGATGACAGCGCGGTGAAAGCGGCGCCGCGCGGCGACTAACGTGGAGACGTGGACTCGGGAGACGCGTGGGTGGAAGGGCCGGACGGCCAGCGGTTCTGGGGCCGGTTCGGCGCCGCCGGGCTGCTCGTGCACGACCTGCGGCGCGGGATCCTGCTGCAGCACAGGGCCGACTGGAGCCACTTCGGCGGCACCTGGGGCCTGCCCGGCGGTGCACGTCACGCGGGGGAGAGCGCCGTCGAGGGCGCGCTGCGCGAGGCGGCGGAGGAGGCGGCGGTGCCGCCCGACGCCGTTCACGTGCTGTTCGAGAGCGTGCTCGACCTCGGATTCTGGTCGTACACGACCGTCGTCGGCCAGGCGGTGCGGCCGTTCGAGCCGCACATGGCGGACGTCGAGAGCATCGAACTGCGCTGGGTGCCGGTGAACGAGGTCACGGCCCTGCCGCTGCATCCCGGCTTCGCTGACGCGTGGCCGCAGCTGCGCGCGCGGCTCACCGCCCTCTCGGACTGACCGCCCCGCCCACGGCTCCTGAGTTTTTCGGGTCGACACGCGGGCGCGCGGCGTAAAAACTCAGGAGCTGTCGGCTGCGGGACTCAGGAGGCGACGCGCGGCCAGAGCAGGGAGGAGGCGACGTCGTCGCAGCCGTCCGGCAGGCCCGAGTACGGCGCAGCGCCCGGATACGGGACGGTGCCGGCGTAGGCCGGCGCTCCGGGATACCCCGGCCGCCCGCGGTACGGGACATCCGCTCGGGCGAACAGCCGGTCGCCGCGGACGGTCCCCAGATAGTCGCCGTCGGGCGTGACGGCATCGTGGTCCCCCCAGGGGAACCAGCCGATCCACTCGCCATCGGGGTTGAAGAGGTCGCGGGAGGTCAGGTCGCTTCGGAACGCGATCCAGACCCCCTGGCTGTCGTGCAGGTAGACGGTCATCGTCGATCATGCCTTTCGGGTCGGCATCGTCGTTCCGTGAATTATCCTCAGATACGCACGCGCACGCAAGCATCCGGCGCCCGCCCGTGTCGGCGGTCCGTGTCGGCGGTCGCGGCGAGAATGGGACGGTGCACATCCTCCTCGAGCGCGTCGGGCGCGGCGACGTCCGCGCGACGTGGCTCGACCTGTCGCGGGAGGGTGTGCCGGAGCGGATGGAGACGCTCGCACTCGGCGGCCTGCCGGCGCTCGTAGAAGCGGAGGAGGCCGGGGCCCCGGGCTCCGCCGACCGGCCGCGGTGGGTCTGGGACGACACGCGGGCCTGGTACCCCGCTCTGCTGTCGGCCGGGGCGCGGGTGGAGCGCTGCGTCGATCTACGACTGTGCCACGTCATCCTCCGGGGCTCCACGCTGACGGCGGCGACGCCCCTGGCCCGCGCCGACCCCGGCCCGTGGGATGCGGTGGTCGAGCCGGAGGCGGAGGCGCCGGCAGTGCACACCGCCCTCTTCGACCTCGACGAACCCGCGGACGCGGCCGTCGCGTCCCCGGCCTCCGTCCGCGACGAGTTCGTCGCGCAGGAGCAGGCCATCGCCTCCAGCGCCGACCCGCGCCGCCTGCGGCTGCTGCTCGCCGCGGAGTCCGCCGGGGCGCTGATCGGCGTCGAACTGCAGTATGCGGGCCTCCCGTACAGCGCCGAGCGGCACGACGCGCTGCTGACCGGGCTGCTGGGCCCGCGGCCCGCGTACGGCCGCCCCGCCGTGCTGGAGGGCCTCGTGCGCGAGCTGCGGGAGCAGCTGGAGGCGCCCGACCTCAATCCGGACAGTCCGCCCGACCTGCTCAAGGCCCTGCAGCGCGCCGGCATCCTGGCGACCTCCACCCGGTCGTGGGAGCTCCGCCGGATCGAGCATCCCGTGATCGACCCGCTGCTCCGCTACAAGAAGCTGTCGCGGCTGCTCACCGCGAACGGCTGGACGTGGCTCGACGCCTGGGTGCACGACGGCCGCTTCCGGCCGGACTACGTGCCGGGCGGGGTGGTGACCGGTCGCTGGGCCACCCGGGGCGGAGGCGCCCTGCAGCTGCCCCGGCAGGTGCGCGGAGCCGTCGTCGCCGACCCGGGCTGGAAGCTGGTGGTGGCGGATGCGGCGCAGCTCGAGCCGCGCGTCCTGACCGGACTCTCCGGCGACGAGGCGATGGCCGCCGCCGGCCGCGGCAAAGACCTGTACGAGGGCATCGTGGCGTCGGGTGCCGTCGACGCGCGCGCCCAGGCGAAGGTCGCCATGCTCGGAGCGATGTACGGGGCGACGACGGGGGAGAGCGGCCGGCTGATGCCGCGGCTCACCCGCGCTTTCCCGCGTGCGGTGCGACTGGTGGAGGATGCGGCGCGCGCCGGGGAGCGCGGCGAGAAGGTCACCTCCCGGCTCGGACGCAGCTCGCCCCTCCCCGGCGGCCGGTGGGGGGAGGTGCAGTCGGCGGCATCCGCGGCCGACGCGACCGAGGCCGACGAGCGTCGTGCCCGGAGCCTCGGCCGCGACTGGGGCCGGTTCACCCGCAACTTCGTCGTCCAGGCCAGCGCCGCCGAGTGGGCGCTGTGCTGGATGGCCGAGCTCCGCAACCGGCTGACCGCCCTCGCGCCGGGCGCCGCGTTCACCGCCTCACCGCACCTCGTGTACTTCCTGCACGACGAGGTCATCGTCCACACGCCTGAGGAGCTGGCAGACGAGGTGGCGGCGGCCGTGCGCGCGTCGGCCGAGCAGGCGGGGCGGCTGCTGTTCGGCGCGTTCCCGGTGGAGTTCCCCGTCACGGCCGCGATCGTCGACAGCTACGCGGAGGCGAAATGACCTCCGCCCCGGAATGCCCGAGTGTCGGAGTTGGTTGTCACCTCCGACCTGACCGAGGATGGAGACCATGACCGACACCGCCGCAGCCGCCCCGACCGATCCGAACGCCGTCCTCGCCCGCTACCGCGCCCGCCGCGAGCAGGCCGTGACCGCGCCGCAGGGCAACCTGGCGCTGGTCAACACCCAGTGGATCACCGGAGAGCCGGACTCGGAGCAGCCGATCTGGGGCGTCCCCGGGCTCTGGTCTCCGCTTCCCGCGGGCCAGTCGGGTCTGAAGGTCACCGCGGCGGCGACCGACAACATCTTCGTCGACGACGTGCTGGTCGACGGCTCGGCGATCGTCCGAGGCAAGGACGACCCCAATCCGGGGAAGATCCGTTTCAGCGACACGGTCAGCGGCTTCGTCATCGCCAGCGAGGACGCCGACTACGCCCTCCGCGTGTGGGACGCGAACTCGGAGGCGATCCAGGAGTTCGGCTCCATCGACGCCTTCCCGTTCAACCCGGAGTGGATCATCACCGCATCCTTCACACCGATCGAGGGCGGCAAGACGGTCGGCTTCGAGCACCTCAAGGACGACGGCGCGACCCGCGACATGGTCATCCCCGGCGAGATCACCTTCACGAAGGACGGCGTCGACTACAACCTCGCCGCATTCAAGGCCGGGCGCGCCCTGCAGCTCGTCTTCGCCGACACGACGAACGGCGACAGCACCTACTCGGTCGGCCGATTCCTGTTCGTGGTGCCGAACGAGGACGGCACGGTGACGCTCGACTTCAACCTCGCCGTCCTGCCGCCGTGCGCGTTCAGCTACAACTTCAACTGCCCGCTCCCGCCGGCGCAGAACCGCTTCGCGGTGCCGATCGAGGCCGGCGAGAAGAACGTCCTGAACAACCAGGGCGAGCTGCTCCACTGATCGACGGCTCCGGCCGCCGCCGCTGCGTGCGTCGGAGAGTCCGCCCGAAATCTCCGACGGCGGCGATGACGTGGCGGGCCGGGCGGCCGGCTACTCGGTAGCGCGAGCGGCCGACTCGGCGGCCGGCCTGCGGCCGCGGCGGGGGCGTTCGGGGGAGCGGGGCTGAACCAGTGCGCCTGGATGTGCGCGCAGCGCGGTCGCGACCTCGTCCAGCCACTCGATCGCCGCTCGTGCGCCCAGCTCGGCGGCGCGGTTCGCCGCGAGGAGCGCGCGCGAGTCGGCCTCGTGGGTGAGGTAGCGGATCTTCTCGGCGTATGCGGCGCGGTAGCCGTCGACGACCGCCAGCGCATCCACGCCGTCGAGCGACGCGGCGATCAGCACCTGGTCCTGCATCTCATCCCAGTCGGGCCGGCTGTCGGCCGGCGCGCCGCTGAGCCAGGCGGCCGCCGCCTCCCGGCCCGCTTCCGTCAGCTCGTACAGCGGCAGGCCGTCGTCGGTCGAGCCCGCCGAGGCGACGAGTCCCTGATCCGTCATCCGGTCGAGGGTCGAGTACACCTGCCCGGGGTTCAGCTGCCGCCGGTGCGCAGCGCGGCACAGGAACTCGCTCTGCAGCTGCGAGCCGTACGCCGCGCCCTGCGTGAGGAGCGCCAGGAAACCGTTCTGGACCGACATACTCGGTATGCTATTCGGTCCGGTGTTCGCCGGGCGAGTGAATCGCCGAATCACAATCTTGTAACTCCCCGCGGTTCTCGGGCATAATCGTGGCAACGCGCGCGAGCGCTGACGCAACTTCACACGCCGAAGATTCCATCCGTTCCTGGTCGTAGGGGAAGACGCACCAACGAACGGAGGAGAACCATGTCGGCACACGTCGCTCGAGGGGTGCTCTACGTGCACTCCTCTCCCAGCGCGCTCTGCCCCCACATCGAGTGGGCGGCGGGTCGCGCTCTCGGTCGTGCGGTGAACTTCACCTGGGAGACGCAGCCCGTGCTGAAGGGCTCCCAGCGCACGGAGTTCTTCTGGGACGGCCCTCCCGGCACCGGCGCGCGCCTCGCGTCCGCCCTGCGCGGCTGGGAGCACCTGCGCTATGAGGTCACCGAGGACGCCGGGCACGGCACCGACGGCGGCCGGTGGATGCACACGCCCGATCTCGGCATCTTCTTCGCCCAGGTCGACACTGCCGGCAACATGGTCGTGCCGGAGGACCGCATCCGCTACGCCATGGAGATCGCCGGGGCCAACGCGCTCGAGTTGCACCGCGAGCTGCGGCTGGCCCTGGGTCAGGCGTGGGACGACGAGCTGGAGCCGTTCCGCCACGCGCACGACGACACGTCGGTCATCTGGCTGCACAACGTCGGCTGACCGCGCACCGACTCCCGCGGCGGGCCCGGCATGGCCGCCCGCCCGCGGTGACACAGAGAAGGCCCCGCTCGTCAGAGCGGGGCCTTCTCTGGTATCCGGTGAGCGAGTCGCGGCTCAGTAGCTGCGGAACGCGGCGACGGCGTTGTGGCCGCCGAATCCGAACGAGTTGCTGATGACGAGCTGGGCTCCGTCGCCGAGGGGCTGGGGCTCGCTCTTCACCTGCAGCGGGATGGCCGGGTCCATCTCGGTGATGTTGATCGTCGGCGGGGCCTGGCGGTCGCGGATCGCGAGGATGCTGAACACGGCCTCCAGCGCTCCGGTGCCGCCGAGGAGGTGTCCCGTGGAGGCCTTGGTCGCCGACACCGGGATGGTGTGGACGCGCTCACCGAACACCTCGCGGAGGGCGACGTACTCGGACGGATCGCCGACCGGTGTGCTGGTCGCGTGGGCGTTGATGTGGGTGACGTCGTCCGGCACCGCGCCGGCCCGCTCGAGCGCGATGTGCACGGCGCGGCTGGCGCCGCGGCCCTCGGGGTCGTTCGCGGTGATGTGGTACGAGTCGGCGGTCACACCGCCGCCGGCGAGCTCGGCGTAGATCCGGGCGCCGCGCGCGAGGGCGTGCTCCTCGGTCTCGAGCACGAGGCTGGCCGCGCCTTCGCCCATGACGAAGCCGTCGCGGTCGACGCTGTACGGCCGGGAGGCGTGTGCCGGGTCGTCGTTACGGCGAGAGAGCGCCTGCATCGACGAGAAGGATGCGACGGTGATCGGGTGGATGGCGGACTCGGTTCCACCGGCGATGACCACGTCCGCCAGACCCTGCTGCAGGTGCTCGTAGGCGTTGACGATCGACTCGGTGCTGGAGGCGCACGCGGAGGCGACGGTCCGGGCGTAGGCGCGTGCCTCGAAGTGCATGGAGACTGCGGCGGACGCCGCGTTCGGCATGAGCATGGGGACGGTCATCGGCAGGACGCGACGCGGGCCGCGCTCACGCAGCGTGTCCCAGGCGTCGAGCAGCGTCCACACGCCGCCGATGCCGGTGGCGTAGTCGACGCCGAGGCGCTCGGGAGCGACATCCGGACGGCCGGCGTCTTCCCAGGCCTCCATGGCGGAGATGAGAGCGAACTGGCTGGACGGGTCGAGGCGCTTGGCGACGGGTCGCTCCAGCACTTCCTCCGGCCGCACGATCGCCTCGGCGGCGAACGTGACGGGGAGCTCGTACTGGGCGACCCAGTCGTGCTCGAGGGTGCGGGCGCCCGAGACGCCGGCGAGCAGAGCGCTCCAGCTCTCGGGGGCGGTGCCACCGAGCGGCGACGACGCGCCCATCCCGGTGACGACGATCTTCTTGGTCATAACGGCAACTCTCCTGAATGAGGATCGCGGCGAACGGTCAGAGCGCTGCCGCACGCGCGGGCGGCGACACGGTCGTGCGCCGCCCGCGCGGAAGAATCCTGGCTCTGCGCCTAGGCGTTCTGCGCCTTGACGATGAACTCGACCGCGTCTCCGACGGTCTTGAGGTTCTTGACCTCCTCGTCGGGGATCTTCACGTCGAACTTGTCCTCGGCGTTGACCACGATGGTCATCATCGAGATCGAGTCGATGTCGAGGTCGTCGGTGAACGACTTGTCCAGCTCAACCGTGTCGGTCGCGATGCCGGTCTCGTCGTTGATGAGCTCGGCCAGGCCGGCAAGAACTTCTTCGGTGGACAATGCCATGGTTTTTCTCTCCTTGAGGGGGGTGTCGTTGTGACCGGGAAACAGTCTAGGGCAGCACGACGACCTGCGCGCCGAACACCAGACCGGCCCCGAAGCCGATCTGGAGCGCCAGGCCGCCGCTCAGCTCCGGGTGTTCCTGGAGCAGTCGGTGGGTCGCGAGCGGGATGGATGCGGCGGACGTGTTGCCCGTCGTCTCGATGTCGCGTGCGATCGCGACGGTGTCCGGCAGCTTGAGCTGCTTGGCGAACTCGTCGACGATCCGCATGTTGGCCTGGTGCGGGATGAACGCCGCCAGCTGGTCGGGGGAGACCCCGGCCTCGTCGAGCGCCTGCTTGGCGACCTTGGCCATCTCCCAGACCGCCCAGCGGAAGACCGTCTGGCCCTCCTGGCGGAGCGTCGGCCAGGGCTTCTCGCCGTCGCGGAACTGGGTGAGAGTGCCGTCCATCCCCACCGCGTCGGCCTTGGAGCCGTCGGAGCCCCACACCGTCTTCGCGATGCCGGGGTAGTCGCTCGGGCCGATGACGACGGCGCCGGCGCCGTCGCCGAGCAGGAAGGAGATGGTGCGGTCCGTCGGGTCGACGACATCGGACAGCTTCTCGGCGCCGACCACGAGCGCGTAGTGGGCAGCGCCCGTGCGGATCAACGCATCCGCCTGGGCGACCGCGTAGGCGTAGCCCGCGCACGCCGCGTTCATGTCGTACGCGGCAGCCGGGTTCGCGCCGACGCGGTCGGCGAGGACGGCCGCGAGCGAGGGGGTCTGCTGCGCGTTCGAGATGGTGGCGACGATCACCACGTCGATGAGCGCCGGGTCGACGCCGGACTTCTCGATCGCCTCCTTCGACGCCTCGGTGGCGAGGTCGACGGCGAGGAGGTCGTGGCTCGCGCGGGTGCGGGTGACGATGCCGGTGCGCTGCCGGATCCACTCGTCGGACGAGTTGATGGGACCGACGAGGTCGTCGTTCGGCACGACGAGGTCGCCGCGCGCCGCGCCGATCGAGAGGATGCGGGTGTATTGCGGGCCGTGCGACTGCTGCAGGGTGGGGTGGGTCATCGGGGGAGCTCCTTGCGGCCTTACGCGGCCTGGTCGATGAGGTCGAAGGCGGCCGGCAGGTCGTCGGGGGTCTTGATCGCGACGGTCGGAACGCCCTTCAGCCCGCGCTTGGCGAGGCCGACGAGGGCTCCGGCGGGTGCGACCTCGATCAGGCCGGTGACGCCGGCCTCCTCGAAGGCCTTCATGTCGAGGTCCCAGCGCACCGGCGACGACACCTGGCCGACCAGGAGGCGCAGGAACTCGGCGCCGTCGATCACCTCGGAGCCGTCCTTGTTGGTCCAGAGCCGCAGGGTGGGGTCGTTCGTGCGCAGAGTGGAGGCGAACCGCTCCAGCGCCGGGACGGCGGACGCCATGTAGCGGGTGTGGAATGCGCCGGCGACCTGCAGCGGGATGACGCGGGCGCGGGCCGGCGGGTTCTCCGCCAGCTGGGCCAGCGCATCCAGAGCGCCGGCGACGACGATCTGGCCGCCGCCGTTGTAGTTCGCGGGGGAGAGGCCCAGCTCGTCGAGCCGGGCGAGCAGCTCGGTCTCGTCGGCGCCGATCACGGCGCTCATGCCGGTCTGCGCCTCGGCGGCGGCGCGGGCCATGGCGGCTCCGCGCTCGCGCACGAACGCGACGGCGTCGGTCTCGCTGAGGACGCCGGCGCCAGCGGCAGCGGTGAGCTCTCCGACGGAGTGGCCGGCGATCCCGCCGACACGATCACGGCGACCGTCGGCGAACAGCGCGGAGAGCGTCAGCAGTCCGGCGGAGACGATGAGCGGCTGCGCGACCGCGGTGTCGCGGATGGTGTCGGCGTCGCTGACGGTTCCGTGCGCCACCAGGTCGATGCCGACCGCGTCGGAGATGCCGGTGAGCTGGTCGCGGAACGAGGACTCGCTGAGCCAGGGGTCCAGGAAGCCGGGGGTCTGGGATCCCTGACCCGGGCACACGATGACGATCACGGTTTCCAGTCTGCCAATCTTCCGCCAGGCGGATGTGTCGGATGGATACGAACTATTCGAAGATGCTTTGTGGTTGTCTACAACTCAGCCGCCGCGGCGGGGCGAGTCGGGCTCGTTGATCGAGCCGACGATCAGCGCCGCCTGCAGAATGAGGGCCTCGCGGGCGCCGGTGGCATCCCAGCCGATGACCTCGGAGACGCGCTTCAGGCGATAGCGGACGGTGTTCGGGTGCACGAACAGCTCGCGGGCCGTCGCCTCGAGCGACCGGCCGTTGTCGAGGTAGCACCAGAGCGTCGTCAGCAGCTCGGTCGAGTAGCCCTGGAGCGGCCGGTAGATGCGGCTGATCAGGGTCGCGCGGGCCAGGCCGTCGCCGGCGAGGGCGCGCTCCGGGAGCAGGTCGTCCGCATGCACCGGGCGCGGGCAGTTGCGCCAGGCGCGGGCCACCGCGAAGCCGGCCAGAGCGGCCTTCGCGCTCTTGGACGCATCCACCAGGCTCGGGACCTCGTGGCCGAGCACCAGGTGGCCGGGGCCGAACCCGGGCTCGAGCTGCTGGGCGATCTCCATGAACGACACGATGGGCGCCGGGCCGATCGCATCCTCCGGAGTGCTGTTGCTCGGCCAGGCGCGGCCGATCACGAGCACGAGCCGGCTGCCCTGCACGCCGATCAGCACGTCGGCCGACATGTGGCGGGCGGTGCGGCGCAGCTGGTCGACGTCGAGCATCTTCGGCGCCGTCCCGACGAGGACGCTGACCTCGCCGTGGCCGTGCCAGCCGAGCGCGGCGATCCGGCTGGGCAGCTCGTCGTCGTACTCGCCGGTCAGGATGCTGTCGACGACCAGTGCCTCCAGGCGGGCGTCCCACAGCCCACGGGCCTCGGCGGCACGCGCGTAGACATCGGCCGCCGCGAACGCGATCTCGCGGGAGTACAGCAGGATGGCCTCCCGCAGATCCTCCCCGCCGCCGCTCTTCACGCGCTCCTCGACCACCTCGACGGTGATCTTGATGAGCTGGAGCGTCTGCTGCAGGCTCACGCTGCGCAGCAGCTCGCGCGGAGCCGCGCCGAACACGTCGGCCGCGATCCACGGTGTGGAGCGCGGGTCGTCGTACCAGGAGATGAACGACGAGATGCCCGCCTGCGCCACCAGGCCGACGGCGCTGCGCCGGCCCGGTGGCATGTCGCGGTACCAGGGAAGGGTGTCCTCGAGCCGCTTGAGCGTGGTCGTCGCCAGCTCACCCGAGATCTTGCGCAGCCACGCGAGCGTCTCGGGCTTCGTCCTCTCCACCTGGCTGCCTGCCACGGGAGCCGTTACGCCTCGCCGCCCGCGCTGCCGGTGGTGCCGGCGTTGACGTCGTGCAGGAGGTACTTCTCGATCGCCCAGGCGGGTGCGTTGGGGTCGACCTTGCCCTGCGCGGCGAGGAGCTCCAGCGTCCGCACCACCATCGACGGTCCGTCGATCTTGAAGAACCGGCGGGCGGCGGGGCGGGTGTCGGAGAAGCCGAAGCTGTCGGCGCCCAGGGTCGCGTACTCGCCGGGGACGAACTGACGGATCATGTCCGGCACGGCGTGCGAGTAGTCGGTCACCGCGACGAACGGGCCCTCCGCCTCCTGCAGCTTGCGGGTGACGTACGGCACCTGCTTCTCCTGCTGCGGGTAGAGGAAGTTGTGCTCCTCGGCGGCCAGGCCGTCGCGGCGCAGCTCGCCCCACGAGGTGACGCTCCACACATCGGCCGAGACGCCCCAGTCCTGCGCGAGCAGGTGCTGCGCCTCCAGCGCCCACGGCACCGACACGCCAGACGCGAGCAGCTGGGCCTTCGGGCCTTCGCCCTCGCCGGCGCGCAGCTTGTAGACGCCGCGGACGATGCCGTCCACGTCGACGCCCTCCGGCTCGGCCGGCTGGACGATCGGCTCGTTGTACACTGTGAGGTAGTACATGACGTTCGGGTCCGGGTGGTTGCCGCCGTACATCCGCTCGAGGCCGGCGCGGACGATGTGGCCGATCTCGTAGCCGTACGCCGGGTCGTACTGGACGACCGCCGGGTTCGTGGAGGCGAGCAGCGGCGAGTGGCCGTCGGCGTGCTGCAGGCCCTCGCCGGTGAGCGTGGTGCGGCCGGCGGTGGCGCCGATCAGGAAGCCGCGCGCCATCTGGTCGCCCGCCGCCCACAGGGCGTCGCCCGTGCGCTGGAAGCCGAACATCGAGTAGAAGACGTAGACCGGGATGAGCGGCTCGCCCTGCGTCGAGTACGACGATCCCACGTTGGTGAACGCGGCGAGCGCGCCCGCCTCGTTGATGCCGACGTGGATGATCTGGCCCTGCGGGCTCTCCTTGTAGGCCAGGAGCAGCTCGCGGTCGACCGAGGTGTAGTGCTGGCCGTTCGGGTTGTAGATCTTCGCGTTCGGGAAGAAGGCGTCCATGCCGAAGGTGCGCGCCTCGTCCGGGATGATCGGGACGATGCGGTGGCCGAAGTCCTTCGAGCGGAGCAGGTCCTTCAGCAGGCGGACGAACGCCATGGTGGTGGCGACCTCCTGCGTTCCCGAGCCCTTCTTGGAGATCGCGTACGCGGAGTCGTCCGGCAGGTTCAGCTGGGTGTACTTCGCGCGGCGCTCCGGAACGTAGCCGCCGAGCGCGCGGCGCCGGTCGTGCAGGTACTGGATCGCCTCGTCGTCCGCGCCGGGGTTGTAGTACGGCGGCAGGTACGGGTTCTCCTCGAGCTGGGCGTCCGTGATCGGGATGCGCATCGCATCCCGGAACGTCTTCAGGTTGTCCAGCGTCATCTTCTTCATCTGGTGGGTCGCGTTGCGGCCCTCGAACGACGGGCCGAGCCCGTAGCCCTTGATGGTCTTGGCGATGATGACGGTGGGCTGGCCCTTGTGCTCGGCGGCCGCCTTGAACGCCGCGTACACCTTGCGGTAGTCGTGGCCGCCGCGCTTGAGGTTCCAGATCTGGTCGTCGCTGTAGTCCTTGACGAGCTCCAGCGTCCGCGGGTCGCGGCCGAAGAAGTTCTCGCGGACATAGGCGCCGCTCTCGGTCTTGTACGTCTGGTAGTCGCCGTCCGGCGTCTCGTTCATGAGGTTGACGAGGGCGCCGTCGGCGTCGCGGGCGAGCAGGTCGTCCCACTCGCGGCCCCAGATGACCTTGATGACGTTCCAGCCGGCTCCGCGGAAGAAGCTCTCCAGCTCCTGGATGATCTTGCCGTTGCCGCGGACGGGCCCGTCGAGGCGCTGCAGGTTGGCGTTGATGACGAACGTGAGGTTGTCGAGCTTCTCATTGGCGGCGACCTGCAGCTGACCGCGCGACTCGACCTCGTCCATCTCGCCGTCGCCGAGGAACGCCCAGACGTGCTGGTCGGAGGCGTCCTTGATGCCGCGGTTGGTGAGGTACTTGTTGAGCTGCGCCTGGTAGATCGCGTTGATCGGGCCGAGACCCATCGACACCGTCGGGAACTGCCAGAACTCGGGCATGAGCCGCGGGTGCGGATAGCTGGAGAGACCGCCGCCCGCGTGCGACTTCTCCTGGCGGAAGCCGTCGAGCTGGTCGGCGCTCAGGCGACCCTCGAGGAAGGCGCGGGCGTAGGTGCCGGGGGAGGCGTGGCCCTGGATGAAGATCTGGTCGCCGCCGCCCGGGTGGTCCTGGCCGCGGAAGAAGTGGTTGAAGCCGACCTCGTACAGCGCGGCGCTCGACGCGTAGGTCGAGATGTGGCCGCCGACGGCGATGCCGGGGCGCTGCGCACGGTGCACGAGCACGGCGGCGTTCCAGCGGATCCACGCCCGGTAGCGGCGCTCGATCTCCTCGTCGCCGGGGAACTCGGGCTCGTTCTCCGGGGAGATGGTGTTGATGTAGTCCGTCGTCGGGACCATCGGCACACCGACGTGCAGTTCCTTCGAGCGCTTGAGCAGGCTGAGCATGATCTCGCGAGCACGCTCATGGCCATGGGCCGCAACCAGTTGGTCGAGGGATTCGCGCCACTCGGCGGTCTCCTCCGGGTCCGAATCGATGTTATTCATCGAGTACGGGTCCTGGTCGTTTACAGTCACCCTCGACCTCTTTCTTGTGTCGGATGGATCGTGGACAAGCCGGAGCGCTGTCGGGTCTCGACAAGCGCGGGCACCATCGACCAGCCTAGCCTCACTCCGCCGGTGTGCGTGACCGTCGCTTGGCACTCCCGGGAGGCCGGTCTATGCTGTGTGCTCGTGCCTGCGCGCGAGCCACGTCGCGCCGGCGGGAAAGGACTTCGATGGCACTCGAGAACGATACCCAGGCTCCCGACTTCGAGCTGCTCAACCAGTACGGCGAGACCGTCCGGCTGAGCGACTTCCGGGGACGGAAGGCGGTGGCGCTGGTCTTCTTCCCGCTCGCGTTCTCCGGCACCTGCACGGGGGAGCTGTGCGCACTGCGCGACAACCTCTCGCTGTTCGAGGACCACCGCGTCGAGCTGCTGGGCATCTCCGTCGACTCCAAGTTCACGCTGCGCGCCTGGGCCGAGCAGGAGGGCTACTCGTTCTCTCTGCTTGCCGACTTCTGGCCGCACGGCGAGATCGCCAAGGAGTACGGCGTCTTCCTGCGCGAGAAGGGCTTCGCGAACCGCGCGACCTTCCTCATCGACGAGCGCGGCATCATCCGCGCGTCGTTCATCACCGCGCCGGGCGAGGCCCGCTCGATCGACGCCTACCGCGCGGCGCTCGACCACCTCCCCGCCCACGTCTGACGCCCTCCGCGCGACGAGAGATGTGCGCCAGATCTCGGTTATGAGACACGCATAACGCAGATTTGGCGCACATCTCTCGCGTGGCGAGGGGTTCGGTAGGGTTGAGGAGCGTCACGGGCCTTTAGCTCAGCTGGTAGAGCGCCACGTTTACACCGTGGATGTCGTCGGTTCGATCCCGGCAGGGCCCACTCCCGCGGACGTGGGGGCTAGCAGCTCGAAGAGAGCGTCGACCGCCGCGGCCATGTCGACCGAGGGGTCCTGCATCCACTGCAGCTGCATCCCGTCGGAGACCGCCTGCAGGATGCGTGCCAGCGTGTCCGCGTCCACGGCCGGAGTCGTCGCGCGCTCCGCGCGCCGACGCTCCAGCGCGGTGGCGAAGGTGCTCCGCAGCGCCGCGCTGCGTTCGACGAAGTAGTCGTGGGCGGGATGCTGGGGATCCGCGGCGTCGACCGCGAGCCGGGAGAACAGCTGGACGAGCCCAGGCACTTCCGCGTTGTGCCGCACGATTGCGACGTATCCCGCGCGGATGTCCTCCAGCGGACCATCCCCGTCCGCCTCGCCGAACCGCCGGCTGTCGACCTCGTCGCGCTTGCGGAGGATCGCCGTGAACAGCTCCTCCTTGCTGTCGAAGTAGTGGAGCAGGCCGGCCTGGCTGAGGCCGACCGCATCCGCCAGCTCCTTGACCGACGCGCCGCGGATGCCCTCCCGCGCGATCACCTCGAGAGCGCGCTCCAGGATCTCGTCGCGCTTGGCGACGCCTTTCGCGTAGGACCCTCGTCGTACCATGCCTCCACGATAAACCGAACGCCGTTTGCTTTTCAAAAACCGAGTGACGTAAGGTTTTGCCACCGTCCACGGTGGACGCGAGAGGAGCCCTTCGACATGGCAGACACGACCCCGGCGGGCACCGCCGCCGACATCTCCGGGCTCAGCATCGAGGAGAAGGCGTCGCTCACCAGCGGAGAGGGCTTCTGGCGCACGAAGGCCGTCGAGCGGGCGGGCATCCCCTCCGTGATGCTCACCGACGGGCCGCACGGGCTCCGCAAGCAGCGCGAAGGCGGCGACCACCTCGGGATCGGCGACAGCGTCCCGGCGACCTGCTTCCCTCCGGCCGTCGCCCTCGGCTCCTCCTGGGATGTGGAGCTGGTCGAGCGGGTCGGCACCGCGCTCGGCGTCGAGTCCTCGATCGAGGACGTCGCCGTCATCCTGGGCCCCGGCATCAACATCAAGCGATCCCCGCTGTGCGGCCGCAACTTCGAGTACCTCAGCGAGGATCCCATCGTGTCCGGTGTGCTGGGCGCCGCCCTGGTGCGCGGCATCCAGTCGCAGGGCGTCGGCGCGTCGCTCAAGCACTTCGCGGCCAACAACCAGGAGGACGACCGGATGCGCTCCTCGTCCGATGTCGACCCCCGGCCGCTGCGGGAGATCTATCTGCGCGGCTTCCAGCGGGTGGTGGAGGATGCGCAGCCGTACACCGTGATGTGCTCGTACAACCGCATCAACGGCGTGTTCGCGTCCGAAAACCGGTGGCTGCTCACCGACGTGCTGCGCGGCGAGTGGGGCTTCGAGGGCCTGGTCGTCTCGGACTGGGGAGCGGTCGTCGACCGCGTCGCCGCCCTCCGCGCCGGTCTCGACCTGGAGATGCCCGGGAACGCCGGCCTGAGCGACGCCGCGGTCGTCGCGGCGGTCGGCGACGGGACCCTCGACGCGTCGGTGCTGGATGCGTCCGCAGCCCGGGTGGCGGCGCTCGCGACCCGCTGGGCGGCGACCGACCGCGTGGAGGGTCCGCTCGACGTGGACGCCCACCACGCCCTCGCCCGCGAGGCGGCCGCGCGCTCCATCGTCCTGCTGAAGAACGACGCCCCGGCCACCGGCGACGCGCCGCTCCTGCCGCTCGCCGCCGGCCGCTCGATCGCGGTCATCGGTGCGTTCGCCGAGAAGCCGCGGTACCAGGGCGCCGGTTCGTCGATGATCCATCCGACCCGCCTGGACGACGCGCTCACCGCGATCCGTGCGGCTGCGGGCGATGTCGCCTACGCCCCCGGCTTCTCGCTCGCCGCCGAGGTCGACGCGGAGGAGTCGACGCGGCTGCGCGACGAAGCGGTCGCCGCGGCGTCTGCGGCCGACATCGCGGTGGTGTTCGCCGGCCTGCCCGCCCGGCTGGAGTCGGAAGGCTACGACCGCGACGACATCGACCTTCCGGCGGACCAGCTGGCCGTCATCGACGCGGTCGTCGCCGCCAACCCGCGGACCGTGGTCGTGCTGTCCAACGGCGGTGTCGTGATGCTCCCGTTCTCGCAGCGGGTGCCGGCCATCGTCGAGGGCTGGTTGCTCGGCCAGGCGGGCGGCTCAGCCACCGCCGACGTGCTGTTCGGCGCCGTGAATCCGTCGGGCAAGCTCACCGAGACCGTTCCTCTGCGGCTGGAGGACACCCCCGCCTTCCTGAACTTCCCGGGAGAGGAGGGGCACGTCCGCTACGGCGAGGGACTGTTCGTGGGCTACCGCTGGTACGACGCGCGCCGGATGCCGGTGGAGTACCCGTTCGGGCACGGGCTCTCGTACACGGCCTTCCGCTATGGCGACGCGAGCGCTTCGGTCACGGCCCGGGGCGACATCCAGGTGCGGGTCACCGTGACCAACACGGGGGAGCGGTCCGGACGCGAGGTCGTCCAGGTGTACACAGCGCTGCCGGGATCGCGCGTGCAGCGTCCGCCCCGCGAGCTGAAGGGCTTCGGCTCGATCGAGCTCGAGCCGGGGGCGTCGGGCGAGGTCGCCGTGACGATCCGGCGGGAGGATCTCGCGTACTGGGACGTGCGAGCCGACCGCTGGGTGGTCGAGGGCGGCGAGTACGCGATCGAGGTGGGCGCGTCGAGCCGCGATCTCCGCGCGACCGTGACCGCCGCGGTGGACGGAGACGAGGTGTGGCTGCCGCTGACCCGCGAGTCGTCGCTCGGCGAGGTGCTCGCGCATCCTGTCGCCGGGCCGATGGTCCAGGGCGCGCTGGCCGGTATGTCCGAGCTGTTCGACGGCGCGTCGTCGATCATGCCGGAAGGTGTGTCGATGGAGCGGATGATGGCGTCGTTCCCGATCGGACGCGTCGGCATGATGTCCGGCGGCCAGGTGACGCCCGAGATGATCGACGGGCTGCTCGCCGCGGCGAACGCTCAGCGGCAGTGACCTCGCGCCCCGGCCCGTCGAGTGCGCTCGGCGGACCGGGGCGTCGCGGTGCCCGGGGGCCGGGCGTGGATAGGCTGGCCGCATGCCCGAGGGACCGTACCGCTGGTTCGTCTACGCCGAGATCGCGCTTGCCGTCGTGACCTTCGTCGCACTCCTGTTCATCGTCGCGCCGTACGGCGGGCGGCACGGGCGCGCCGGTTGGGGGCCGACGGTGCCCGCGCGGTTCGGCTGGGTCGTCATGGAGGCGCCCGCGTCCATCCTCTTCGTGGTGTTCTACCTGCTCGGTTCGAACCGCTTCGAGCCGGTGCCACTGCTGTTCCTCGCGCTCTGGCTGGTGCACTACGTCTACCGGGCGTTCGTCTACCCGTTCCTGATGCGCTCGGGGTCGCGCATGCCGGTGCTCGTGATGCTGCTGGCGATCGGGTTCAACCTCCTGAACGCGTGGGTCAATGCGCGCTGGATCTCCGAGTACGGGAGCTATCCCGTGGCGTGGCTGGGGGATGGGCGGTTCTGGTTCGGCGTCGTCCTGTTCGCGGCCGGGCTGACGCTGAATGCGCGCTCGGACCGCACGCTGCGGCTGCTGCGGCGGTCGGGAGACGGGTACCGCATCCCGCAGGGCGGCGGGTTCCGCTACGTCTCCAGCCCGAACTACCTCGGCGAGATGATCGAGTGGACGGGATGGGCGATCGCCACGTGGTCGCTCGCCGGCACCGCGTTCGCGCTGTACACGTTCGCGAACCTCGCGCCGCGGGCGTTCGCGAACCACCGCTGGTACCGGGACACCTTCCCCGACTATCCCCCCGAGCGCCGCGCCCTCCTCCCGTTCGTGCTCTGAGCCATCGCGTGCGGGCAGTGACGGTGGTGCGTCCTACCCTCGGGGTGAGGAGGGATGCCGTGCCGGAGAGCGTCGAGCAGTGGTGGGCGCGCCGCCAGTGGTCGAAGGGCGTCGCCGTGCCCTACGAGGTCGGGCGCTACCGCACCGACTGGGAGCGGTACCCCGTGCTGGTCCGCCAGTACCATCCCGACCTCAACCACGGGATCACCCTCACGCAGGTTCCGCCCGCGGCCGACGTCTACCTGGTGTGGGAGTGCGACTCCGGCCACCGGTTCGTGGCCACCCCCGAGGAGCAGCGTGGCCGCCCCGGCGGCACGCGGCGGCGCTCGGCATGGTGCCCGCTATGCGCCGAGGCCGCCGTCCCGAAACCGGTGCGGGCGGCGGAGCCGGATGCCGGACTCCACCCGTGCGGTCACGCCCGCGACCTGCGACGCATCGAGAACGACCCGCAGGATGATCGTTGCTACCTCTGCCGCCGGCTCGATCGCGAAGCGCTGACGCGAGAGCAGCTGGTGAGCATGGCCGCCCCCGGATCGCGCGTCGCCGTGTCGAACGCGAACAGCACCGCCGGCACGTACGCCTGGCAGTGCGCGGCGGGGCATCCGTCGTACCAGACCAGTATCGAGCGCATTCTCGGCGGCCGGAGGTGCCCGATCTGCCGCCATGCCCGGGCGGGAGCGGATGCGGTGCCGGTGGGCGAGGCGTTCGTCAGCCGCTGGGCCCCTGCACCGGCGTCGGCCGCGGAACCCGAGCTCAAGAGACGGCTCGGCGAGCGGCTGGACATCGACCTCTCCCCGAACGCGGTTCGCGTCGCGAAGCCCTTCCACTCGCACCTCGAAGTGTGGCCCGACATCCTGCTGCCGGAGCTGCGCGTCGCCATCGAGTACGACACCACGGGCCGGCACGGCCTCGAGCACGTCGGCCCGCGCGAGGCCTCGGACCGCCGCAAGGACCGGCTGCTCCGCGCCGCCGGGTGGGAGGTCGTGCGCGTCCGCTGCGGAGCGCTGCAGCCGATCGGCCCCTACGACGTGCACGCGGGCGGAATCACCGACGCGCTGGTGGAGCGGATCGTCACCCGGCTCGGCGAGATCCGGGGCGACCTGTTCGTGGCGGCGTACCTGCGCTGAGTACCTGCGCTGAGTACGCATGCCTTCTCACGCGCGAAGGCTCTGGTATCCGGCCGCGGCTGCTCGCTACGCTGGGCGGCGAACCGGCAGCCACCGGCTCTCCGGAGCTCTCACGAGGAGGACACCATGCCGTCGACACTCAACCCGTACCTCAACTTCCGTGCGTCCGCGCGCGAGGCGATGGACTTCTACCAGTCCGTCTTCGGCGGAGAGGTGCAGCGCAGCACCTTCGCCGATTTCCAGATGGCGCAGGACCCGGCCGACAACGACCTGATCATGCATTCGCAGCTGCAGACCCCGGGCGGCTTCACGCTCATGGCTGCTGACGTGCCCGCGCACATGGACTTCACGCCGGGCAGCGCGATCAGCATCTCGCTGAGCGGCGACGACGAGGCCGAGCTCACCGGCTACTGGGAGAAGCTCGTGGACGGCGGCACGGTGGTCGAACCGCTCAACAAGGCGCCGTGGGGGGACAGCTTCGGGATGGCGGTCGACCGCTTCGGCGTTCAGTGGCTCGTCAACATCGCCGGGGCGCCGCAGGCGGCGGGAGCGTAGGCGCGCGGCGGGCGGAGGCCGAGATGGCGGAGCCGGGCGGGCCGGACGCGGGTGCCGGGCCCGAATCCGAGAGCGATGCCCCGGACCTCCAGGGTGCGGTCATCGTCGGTGTGCACCGGGGGCAGGACCGGGCCGTGCTGGAGGAGGCGGCGCGGCTGGCGGTGGAGTTCGGGCGTCCGCTGCTGTGCGCGTACATCTCGGAGGACAGCTATCTGACCGAGTGGGACCCGTCCGATGTCGCACAGGAGTCGCTGCATCCCACCGAGGTCGGGGCCGGAGAGGGCGAGGCGGTGCTGGCGCTGTCTGCAGCGATCGGCTCAGCGCTCGACGAGAAACCCGAACGGCCGTCCAGCTGGGCCCTCCGGCTGCTCGCCGGCGACCCGGCCAAGGCGCTGGGGCGGCTCGCGGCCGAGGTCGATGCCCGAATCATCGTGGTCGGCACCCACCGCCGCGGCTTCTCGCACACCCTCGAGAACTGGCTGGCCGGGTCGGTCGGAGCCCACCTGACGCACGATCAGACAGTCCCGGTGGTCGTGGTCCCCGTGTCGAAGGACCGCAGCGAGCCGACGCTCGCGTGAGTCGAACGATGCCCTGCCCCCGCGTGCCCCTCGGGTCCTAGGCTTCGACCATGTCGGCAGAGCGTGCCATCCGACTCCGGCGGGAGGCCTGGGGATTCGCGATCGGGTCGTTGTTCTTCCTGGTCGGCGCGGTGCCGTACTACCAGGAGGCGGTGGGGCCGGTGACCGCCGCCGTCACCTTCTTCGTCGGCGCCCTGTTCTTCACGGCAGCCGCCTTCATCCAGCTCGCGCTCAGCGGGCGCAAGCCTCCGCGGAGCGGGGGCGAACGTCCCGACCTGTTCGACTGGTGGGCCGCCGCCATCCAGTTCGCCGGCACGCTGTTCTTCAACGTCAGCACGACCGAGGCGCTCATCACCGCGGTCAATGATGCGGCCCGCGTGGGGGACGGCTGGAGACCGGACGCCTTCGGGTCGATCTGCTTCCTCGTCGCGAGCGCTCTGGCCGTCGTCGCGACCGTCGACCGCGACCGCCTCTGGGATCCGCGCGCCCGCACCTGGCACGGCACCTGGCTGAACCTGATCGGCTCGGTGCTGTTCGCGTTCTCCGCCGTCGGAGCCTACGTCCTCCCGTCGACCGGCACGCTGGTCAGCCTGTTCTGGGCGAACGCCGGCACATTCCTCGGCGCCGCCTGCTTCCTCGTGGCCGCCGTGCTCAGCCGGCGGTCGATCCCGGTGCGGCAGCGACGTCATACGGTCGCCGCGCGATGACTGCCGCCGCGCCGTGACCGCCGCCGTTCAGGAGCGCAGGGCGTCGAGAGCGGCCTCGAAGGAGCGGAAGTACGTGCGCTGCCCGGGCCGGCCGATCTGCGTCACCTCGAACATCCCGTCCAGCTGCAGGATGAAGCCGACAACGGCCGGAGCGCCCAGTTCGGCGGACCGGGTGTCGCTCACCCGCCACTCGCGGCTCGAGATCTCCGTCGCCTCGAGCCCCTGGCGGACGAGGCGTGCTCGCGTCTTCATGGCACCAGCCAAGTGGACCGGGCGTTCCACGACCATCCCTTGACAGCTCCTGGGCGCCGTGATCAGCCTGCGCGCGAGGCCGAAGTGGTGTATTCCCGCGGGCGCGGGAGCGGGGCTATGGTCAAGCCGTCCGCAGGGCCCACCACGTTCGAGGAGGTCGTCATGTGCCGCTGGCTCGCATACTCGGGGGAGCCCCTGAAACCCGCCGTCCTCATCCTGGACGCGCAGCATTCGCTGGTCGCCCAGTCGCTCAACTCGCCGCTCGGGGCGGAGACCGTGAACGGCGACGGTTTCGGCTTCGGCTGGTACCCGGAGGACGCGGGCAACGGGAACATTCCCGCGCTGTTCCACAGCATCGAGCCCGCCTGGCATGACGAGAACCTCCGCGAGCTGACCAACGCCATCGCCAGTCCGCTCTTCTTCGGTCACGTGCGGGCCGCGGCCGGACCGCCCATCCAGCAGTCGAACTGCCACCCGTTCCGCCACGAGAACTGGCTGTTCATGCACAACGGCTTCCTCGACGGCTTCTCGGTCATGAAGCGCGATCTCGCGTTCGCCGTCGATCCCGAGCTGTTCCCGCTCATCCAGGGCACGACCGACACCGAGACCCTGTTCTATGTCGCACTGACGATGGGGCTGATGGACGACCCGGTCGCCGCGCTCGGACGGGCACTGCGGTTCGTGGAGGAGACCGGGCGCAAGCACGGCATCCGATTCCCGGTGCAGGGGACCTTCGCGGTCTCCGACGGGTCGCGGATGTGGGCCTTCCGCTACTCGACCTCTCAGCGCAGCCGGTCGCTGTTCCACTCGGTCGCCGTGCCGGAGCTGCGGGAGATGTTCCCGGACGCCGCGCGGCTGGAGCTGTTCGGCGACCACGCCAAGGTCGTGGTCTCGGAGCCGCTCAACGACATGCCCGGCGCCTTCGTGGAGGTGCCGGAGAACACCGTCGCGGTGCTCGACGACGACGGCTACCGACATGAGCCGTTCCTGAGCGAGGCGGCCTGACGGGGCCGCCTCGCTCAGGCCGTCACTCGTCGACCATCACCTTCCGGACGAACGCGTCGACGTGCTCACGGAGCGCCTCGATGCGCGCCTGGCGGGCCGCCTCGACGTCGAAGCCGACGTAGGCGGTCGGCGGCCGCTTGCGCACGTTGGCCGAGCACTGGAACTCGGCGCAGACCAGCGTGCCCAGGGTGTTGCCGTTGCGGCCGGCCTTCCCGGCGCGCTTCGCGATGAAGAAGAGCACGTCGTTGGGCAGGTGCACGTCGTCGCACCAGGAGCACTGCGGGCGCGACCGGACGCGGCCCTCCGCCTGCCGGAGGAGGACGCCGACGGGTGCGCCGTCGACCTCGGCGACGACGTACCCGACGGTCGGGAGCCTGCGGTCGCGCCAGCCGAGGAAGTCGATGTCGTCCCAGCGCACCTGCGCCAGGTCGGGAAGGGTGAGCTCCTTGCGCTCGCGCTGGGACGCGTTGACGAAGGAGGAACGGAGCTGCTGCTCGGTCAATGGATGCATGAATGAACGCCTGACATGTCGTGGAATCGTCATCGGTCGAACCGATGGGAAGGGTCCGCCCCGCGGGCACGCCGCAGCAGCGGTACGCGCCGACGGCGCGCAGGATCACCGAAACAGGGTCAGAACGCTCTGACGCCGGCGCTCTGCGCGCCGACGACCTCCAGACGCCCGGCGGCCGCGGAGGCGGCGAGGGGCAGCGAGACGAGCGGGTTCACGCCTCCACTCTATCGAAGCCTGTCAACCCGGCGGCGGTCAGGCCCGACGGAAGTGCGGGCGCGCCGCCGGCAGCCACATGAGCACACCGGCCGCGATGACGATGAGCACGACGAGGATCCCGAGCACGTCGCCCGTCAGCAGGGACGAGATGAGGCTGAGCAGGACGACCGCGCCGATGACGGTGAGCACGATGCGCGCCCAGTTCGCGCCTTTGAGGAGGAACACGGCGAGGAAGACGCGGAGCGCGGCACCGATGAGGGCGCCTCCGACCGCGCCGGCCACGACTCCCGCCGCATACGGGGTGCCGGAGGTCGGCCCGGCGAACAGGCCGGGTGCCATCAGCGCGAACGCGATCAGGCTCACGACCGTGCTGGCGATCCAGAGCCAGAAGGACGCGGTGACGACGGTCGGGGCGGTGCGGGCGGCGGCGGAGAGCGGCTGAGACACGGAGATTCCTCGGGGTCGGGACGGTTGCGGCGGAGCGCGTCGTCCGCCGTTCTTCTTTCCTATCGGCAGGCGCGCCGTCTCCGTCAGCAGAGGGGGAACACCCGTACCCGACGGGAGAGGCGGCATCCCCGGTGTCGGGGGTCGGCGTCAGACTGGAGACCTCACCGGAGAGGACGCGCCATGACCGAGACACCGACCCCCGTCGACCCGCCCGGGCTGTACCGCAGCCCGGCTTTCGCTCAGGGGATGATCGTCCCGCCGGGCCCGCTGCTGTTCGTCGGCGGACAGAACGGGGTGGATGCGGAGGGCGCCCTGCTCGACGGCCTCGCCGCGCAGACGGAGCAGGCGCTGCGCAACCTCCTGGCCGTCCTCGCCGAGGCGGGAAGCGGTCCGGAGCAGGTGGCGAAGCTCACCATCCATCTGGCCCCGGGAATCGACCCGACCGATGCGTACGGGGCGACGCGGGCCGTCTGGGGCGACCACCGGACGGCGGTGACGGTGCTGGCCGTCGCTCCCGCCCGGCCGGGGGCGCTGGTGGAGATCGACGCGGTCGCAGCCGTTCCGCGCTAGCTCGGCTACTGACCCCGCTCGTCTACTGGCCCCGCTCGGCTATTGGCCCCGCTCGTCTGGGCCGTCGAACTCGGACAGCTCCTCGACGACCTCGTCGCCCTCGAGCGCGGTGTCGTCACGGCTGTCGTCGGCCGCGTCGTCCCCGGTCGGGCCGCGGAAGGCGCCGGTCCCTTCGTCGAGGGTGCCCTGGCCGTCGGGGTAGCCCGCGTCGTCCGGGTACTCGGAGCGGTCGGTGTTCGCTGTCTCGTCCATGTCGTCCTTCCGTGTCGTGTAGGTATCATCCACCGCCGGGGCTCACCGGCACACCCCCGGACGGCGCGTCGCGCGGCGTCGGAACGGAGGGGAGGTGCGGCGGGTCTGCGCCCACCCGGGTCACGGGCCGGCCGGGACTGGGTTAGGGTCGTGTGGTGGTGGATGGTGGTGTTGTTCCCGACGCGTCGGAGCTTCGGCGGCTCGAAGAGTGCGTGAAGGAGCCGATCCGTACGCCGGGCCGGATCCAGTCGTTCGGGATGCTGCTGGTCGTCAACGTCGCGACCTACGAGATCGTGACCGCGAGCGAGAACGCGGCGCACTGGCTGGGCCGTTCCGTCTCGGAGCTCGGCAGCCCCACCCTCGAATGGAGCATCGCCGCGGAGACGCACGGCGACCCGGTGCGCGTCGACCTGCAGGGCGAGCCGTACGACGCGGTGACGCACCGCCTCGGCACGCAGGTCGTCATCGAGCTGGAGCCGGCGACCGGCACCCCGGACCTCCCGACCGCCTCCGTCGTCGGTGCCATCCGGTCGCTGGGGCTCGTGGCGAGCGCGGAGGAGCTGCGCCAGGCGGCGGCCGAGGAGGTCAAGCGGATCAGCGGGTTCGACCGCGTCATGGTCTACCGCTTCTTCGACGACGGCCACGGCGAGGTCGCCGGTGAGGCGTCCGAGGCCGACATGGAGTCGTACCGCGGCCTGCACTTCCCGGCATCCGACATCCCGCAGCAGGCGCGCTCGCTCTACCTGACCAAGCTGTCGCGGCAGATCGTGAGCACGGAGGACCCGGGAACCCCGCTGGTCTCCGTCGACGAGAACGTGCCGCCGCTCGACCTCAGCAGCGGGGAGTTGCGCGCCGTGTCGCCGCATCACCTGCAGTTCATGCGGAACATGGGGCAGGCGTCCACGGTCTCCTTCTCGCTCATCGAGGACGACCGGCTGACCGGCATGATCACCTGTGCGCACCGCACCGAGCGACGGATGCCCATCCTGCTCCGCCGCGCTCTGGAGGTGCTGGCCACGCAGCTGACCCTGCAGCTGGCCGCGCTCGAGTCGATCGCCCGGCTGCGCCGCGACCTCACCATCCGCGAGCAGCGGGCGGCGGTGCTCGCGGGCATCCCGTCGTCCGACGACGCTCTGCTGACCCTGGTCGATGGCGGCGCCGAGCTGTGCCGGCTGGTGGGCGCCGACGGCGCCGTGCTGGCTCTGGACGGCGTCAGCCGCAGCATCGGCGATGTCCCGCAGATCGACCGCAGTCTGCTGCTCTCCGCCGTCGGCATCGAGCCCTTCCACACGAGCGAACTGCAGCGCACCCATCCCGCCCTCGCTGCGCTGATGCCGGGGTTCGCCGGACTCCTGGTCGTCCCGGTCGGAACACACGGCGTCCTGCTGTTCTTCCGCCACGAGGTCACGCAGGTGATCCGCTGGCTCGGCGACCAGACCCCGGAGAACCGCGACACCGCGCTGTCGCCCCGCAACTCCTTCTCCGAGTGGCGGCAGAGCGTGGAGGGCACCGCGCTGGCGTGGGGGTCGATCCCCGAGGAGGGGCGTGAACTCGGGCGCGACCTGGCCAGAGCACTCGATCGACGTCAGGAGGCGCGACTCGCCCAGCTGGCGCTGATCGACCACCTGACGGGGCTGCACAACCGCCGTTCCCTGGAGCACCGTCTCGAGTCGGCGGTCGTGGACGGGCACGACGGCGTGCTGCTCTTCCTCGATCTCGACGGCTTCAAGGCCGTCAACGACCGGCACGGTCACGAGACCGGCGACGCCGTGCTGCGAGCGGTCGCCGACCGTCTCACGGGCGGCAGCCGGGCGTCGGATGTGATCTCGCGTCTCGCGGGCGACGAGTTCGTGGTCCTCAGCGTCGGGGTCGCCCAGGAGGACGGCGAGCGGTTCGCGGCGCGGCTGGTGCGCGAGATCGCCCAGCCCATCGACACCGCGCGCGGTCCGATGACCGTCACGGCATCGTGCGGTGTGCTCCCGCTCGGAGCGGGGCTGACGGCGAAGCAGCTGCTCGACGCGGCCGACGCTGCCATGTACCGCGCGAAGAAGCAGGGACGCAACCGCGTCTCCCTCTGATCCGTTGCCGGAGCGGCGCCGGCGCGTGCCCCGGCACTGCCGCATCCGCCGTCTTTCGCGGTCGCCCGCGCATCCGGCACGATGACCGTGCGCATGGTGGGGGAGACGGGATCCGTGCGCAGAGGTGCCCGGCGCTCTCCGTCGCGGCGGGCACCTCGCCACCTCGGCGCTGCGCGCGGGTATCGTCGGGCGCATGCCCGACCCGATGCACTTCGATCGGCACGCCGACCTGTATGAACGCGCCAGGCCGCCGTACCCGGCCGCGCTGTGGGAGCGGCTCGATGCGCTCGGGCTGCTCGTGCCCGGCGTTCCCGCGCTCGACCTGGGCGCCGGAAGCGGGCAGGCAACGCGGGGTCTGGTGCGGGCCGGGATGGAGGTGACCGCGGTCGAGCCGGGCACGGCTCTGGCGGCACGGTTGCGAGAGTGGCTTCCGAGCGTTCGGGTGATCGTGGCGTCGGCGGAGGAGGCGGTCCTCCCCACCGCCGCCTTCGAGCTGGCGACCGTCGCGACCGCGGTCCACTGGTTCGATCTCGGGGTGGTGCTGCCGAAGGTGCACGCCGCGCTGAGGCCGGGTGGGCGCCTCGCGGTGTGGCGCAACGCGTACGGGGACGCCTCGGTGCCGCAGACGGCGTTCCGTCAGCGTGTGCAGGCGATCGTCGATCGGCGGAGCGCTCCGCCGCGGCCGGGACCCGATGAGTCGCAGACGTCGGAGTGGGCACGACTGCTGGAGGCGGGAGGGCTGTTCCGGTCAGCGCACGTCGAGGAGTTCGCCTGGGCCGTCGAGCTGGACGAGGAGGGCGTCCGCAGCCTGTTCACCACCTTCAGCGACTGGTCAGAGAGCGAGGCGGACCAGGCAGCGCGTGCGGTCCGCGACCTCGGCGGCACGGTCATCGAGCACTACCGGACGCCGCTGATCGTCCTCGACCGCGTCGCCTGACGCCGAGTGGATCCGCTCCGCGCTGTCGATTTCGGGCGCACCCGTTCGACGCCTGTTTGGAAAATGATCCGAGAACAAGGAGGCACGGCAGATGAGCCAGTTCATCATTCTCATCCAGGGGGACGCGAACCGCTGGAAGACGATGTCCGCGCAGGAGCGCGACGAGATCGACACCGCGCACCGGGAGTTCTGGCAGAAGGCCGGGGATGCCGTCGTGGCGTCCGGAGAGCTCCAGGGGCCGGAGACGGCGGTGACCGTGCGACGCGGCGACGACGGTCAGCCGGTGGCGGTCGACGGTCCGTTCACCGAGGCGAAGGAGGTCGTCGGCGGGTTCTATGTCATCGACGTCGCAGACCGGGAGGCCGCCGTCGCGCTGGCAGCCGGTCTCGCCGAGGCCCGGCACGACCACAGCGGAGTCCAGGTGCAGCCCCTCGTCGACCACAGCGCGGGCTGAGCGCCGCACGCGCCGGGCGAATCGCGCTGGCCACATCGCGCTGCGCGGTTCGAGGGGGAGAGGGGTTTCCCGGGATGCCGTTCCTGCCGCGTCGGGTTGAGACGTCTTCGCTAGGAATTCGTTTCCGCGTCGGTCCGGCATCCCCGGGCCTCGACAACGCTAACCCGAGGGCGCTCCTGTCCTCAATTCGGAGGACAGAAACCGTCAAGAGTTGACGGGGGACGGCTGTTCGGGGTGCGGGCGGGCGTCGCATCCGGCTGTTCGGTTGCTAGCCTGAGCGCCGAGAGCGAGGAGGTCGCGATGGGCGTCGAGGGCATCGGCGGGCTGTTCATCCGCAGCCGGGATCCGGAGGCGCGCGCGGAGTGGTACCGCCGGCATCTGGGCATCGCGGCAGGCTCCGACAGCGTGTGGGAGCAGCAGGCCGGGATGACGGTGTTCGCGCCGTTCCCCGCCGACTCCGACTACTTCGCGGCCGATCAGCCGTTCCTGCTCAATCTGCGCGTCACCGGGCTGGACGAGCTGGTGGCGGCACTGGAGTCCGACGGGATCGCGGTCGAACGCAGAGCCGAGTGGGACGGCGAGTACGGCAGGTTCGCGCGGCTGCACGACCCGGAGGGTCTGCCCATCGAACTGTGGGAGGCGCCGGCGGAGGAGGCCGGCGCCTGATCGTGCGGGCCTGTTGCGGCGTGGGCGATCACCCGCTGGCGGACGGGAGGGCGGACCCTGGCCGCGACCGTGCTGAGCCCGTGGCTGCTGCCGCCGATCGTCGCCGTCATCCCGCTGTTCACGCTGCTGCGGACGCTGTCGCTGAACAACACGCTTCCTGGGCTGACCCTGGTCTACGCCCTCGGGGGAGCGGATCGCTGAGTCACGGGCGGCGCGCCACCACGTCCGCCAGGGCGTCGAGCAGCTGGGTCCACCCCGGTTCCAGGCCGGCTATCATGGGGGCGGCTGCAGCATCCGCGCCGGCGACCCGGATGGTGAGCTCCATCCGGCAACGCGTCCGACCCGACAAGGTCAGCTCGTGCACTGCGTCGAACAGCGGCTCTCCATCTGCCCCCAGGGGCGCGAGCGTGAACTCCAGGCGGCGTCCCGGCTCTGCGGCGCTGACCGTGCCGGCCGAGGCGTAACGCGCGCCGTCGGCCTCGCGCAGCCGGAGCTCGACATGGCCTCCGGGAATCGCATCCAATCGGCTGTGCTCCACCTCGAAGTGGCGGGGAGCCCACCACCGGGCGAGGAGGCGGGGATCGGTCCACGCCTCCCAGATCCGTGCCGGCGGAGCGGGGATGGTGCGAAGGAAGCGCAGGGTGGTCGCGTGACCGGCCGGGTCGTCGGAGATCCGCGCCTCGGTCGCCGCTACCGCGTCTGCGTATCGCTCGAGGGCGACGTCGTCCGGAGTCGCCACCGACAGACCGCCGAGCCAGGCGGCGACCTCGTCGAGGGCGGCCCGGTTCAGGTAGGCGAGTTTGCGCCGGCCCAGCCGGTGGATACGCACCACGCCAGCAGCTTCGAGTGCCTGGAGGTGCTTGGTCGTCTGAGGCTGGAGGGCGCCGAGGACGGCGGCGACCTCGCCGATCGTGTGCGGGCGGATGGCCAGGGTCTCGACGATCCGGAACCGCGTCGGTTCTGCGAGCACCGCGAGGATCGCGTGCACCCGGTCGCTTTCGACCGCCATCCGTTCCTCCGATCGATCAGCGCTTGACACATTCGTCGGCACGAATATATCGTGCGATCAAATGAAGGAGCAAATCATGGAAGCGATCGAACGGATCATCGCAGCACCAACAGAGACGGTCTGGGAACTGTGGACCACCCCGCAGGGCATCGGGCGCTGGTGGGCGCCGGACGGCTTCCGCACCGACGTTTCCGCACTCGACCTGCGGCCCGGGGGCGAACTCGTCTACACGATGACGGCGACGGGGCCCGAGCAGGTGGCTTTCATGGAACAGAACGGGCTCCCGCTGAGTACGGAGTCTCGCAAGATCTTCACGACTGTCGAGCGGCCGACGCGGCTCGGGTATCGCTCCCTGATCGACTTCGTGCCCGGCCACGAACCCTACGAACAGCTGACCGAGATTGAGCTCGAGCCCGCCGACGGTGGGACGCGCGTGATCATGAGAGTCGAGCCGCTGCACGACGACGTGTGGACCGAGCGGCTCCTGGCCGGCCGGGCGAACGAGCTGGACAACCTCGCACGCCTGGTTGACGCGGGGGAGTAGGTCGCCGGGCGAACGCGGCGCTGTTCACCGAGGCTGAGGGACCTCGATACGGCCGAGCTGCAGCAGGATCGCGAAGCGGTCGGGCACGCCCCAGTGTTCGACGATCCGCCCCTCGGCGACCCGTGCGACGTCGATGACGGTGAAGTGCACCGGCCGCCCGGTCGGCGCTCCGAGGAAGTGCCCGGTGTTGGTTCCGGAACCTTCGGCGCGCACCCAGACGATGTCGTCACGTTGAGCCCAGTCCCCGATGGTGAATCGGAGGTCCGGGAATGCCGTGTGCACGTCCGTCATGCCCTTCTTGACCTTGGCGATGGCTTCGGCGCCGGTGCCGGACAACCCGAGCTGGTGCTCGATCAGGTCGGGGGAGCACAGCTCGTCGACGATGTCGGTGCGGCCCTGGGCGAATCCCTCGTGGAGCATCCGCTCCAGGAGGACGACCGCGGCGGGTTCTGCGTGTGTGGTGATCATGGGAGACTCCCTCGTCTGCATGGATACTGCGTTCACTGCAGTGGTACTGCATTGACTGCACCATTAGTATCGATCTCGTGAACGCCGAGGTCAAGACCGCATCCTCCTACCGTCAGGAGCAGGCGCAGCAGACGCGCCTCCGCATCGCGTCGGCTGCCCAGACGCTCTTCGCACGCGACGGGTATGCGGTGACCAGCATCGAGGCGATCGCGAAGGAGGCCGGCGTCGGCACCCGCACCGTCTACGCCGCGTACGGGGCGAAGCGCGAGATCCTCAATGTGATCTGCGAGCGCTGGCTGGAGCGCGCGCGGGCCCGCGAGCTCGCCCGCGAAATTCTGGAGCTCACCGAGCCGGGGGAGAGGGTGGCGGGGGCGGCCCATTGGCTGACGGTGCTGTACTCGACCGATTTCGACGTCGTGCGCATCCTCGACTCCGCTCTGGACGAGGACGCGGAGACTCAGGCTCTGCTGCGCTCGAAGCTCCGCGCGCGCAACCGCGTGATGGACGGGCTGATCGCCTCCGTGGAGAACGCGTTGGTCGTTCCCCTGGCCGAGGCCCAGGCGGTGTACCGCGCGTTCGCCGCGAGCGGCGTCTACCTCGAGCTGGTCGTCAACGCCGGGTGGACGCCGGAGCATTTCGAGCAGTGGCTGGCGGCCACGCTCGCCGGTCAGCTGCTCGGAATGCGGTGACCGAGTCCGGTCGTCGCCCGCGCAGCCAGCGGTTGCGCGGGTCGCTCGGGCCCCCACGCGTGCCCTTGTGAGCCTCCTCGATGATCCGCACGTCGCGCACGGTGACGCTCTCGGTCATGAGCAGGTCGAGCGAGGTGACGAACAGCCGTCCGATCTCCTCGGGCGTCACGTCCGGTCCGGGGACGTCGACGCGGAACCCCTGCGCCTGCAATCCGCCCTCATTCGAGAACGTCACCTCGGCGTCGAACACCGCGCGATACTGCGTCATCGTCCCCTCATCCCTCTCGTCGAGGCGAGCCTAGCCTCCCCCTACGCGCGGAAAACGGAGGATATCCCGCCTCCTGGACGGGCGGACGTCCTCCGTTGCGGCATCGCAGCGGCGTGTCGCCGCGGCATCCCCTCCGTCGAGGTTCGAGTGCGGGAACGGAGGAGATTCGGCAGCCTGACCCCGTGAAACGCCGGAGACGGAGGGGATGCGGGCGAGCGTGCCCGGCATCCCCTCCGTTTCCGACCGCGCCGGTCGCGGCGCGGAGGGGTCGCGGCACGGCGCCGGCTCAGGCGACGGGCAGCAGCTCCGCGATGAGGGCCTCCACGCGCCGCTTGATCTCGTCGCGCACCGGCCGCACCTGCTCCACGGGGAGTCCGGCCGGGTCGGTCAGGTCCCAGTCCTCGTAGCGCTTGCCGGGGAAGATCGGGCAGGTGTCGCCGCATCCCATCGTGATCACCACGTCCGACTCGCGCACGGCGTCCGTCGTCAGGATCTGCGGGGTGTTCCCCGCGATGTCGATGCCCTCCTCGGCCATCACGGCCACGGCGGCGGGATTGAGCCGGTCGGCGGGCTCGGAGCCGGCGGACAGCACCTCCACCCGGCCGCCCGACAGCTCACGGAGGTAGCCGGCGGCCATCTGGGAGCGACCGGCGTTGTGGACGCAGACGAACAGGACGGTGGGGCGGTCGGACACGGCGCTCTCCCAATCTCTCGGTCACGGTAATCATAGACGACCATCGATGCTTTCAACCAGAATGCACGGCCGCAGCGGCGACCGAGGCGACCCCGCGCGGTTCGCGTCCGAGGAGCCGGCGCAGGTCGTCCGTCTCGTGCCCGAGCACGCCCGCGGCCGCTGCCGCGTGCAGCGGCCCGAGGGGGCCCACCGCGTCCGGAGTGACCTCCCTGCTCTCGACCGGGCGTCCGAGCAGGCCGCTCAGGATCGCGGCGAGGGCGGGGTAGGTCCAGGCCGGTCCGCGCAGCTCCCAGAGGGCCTGTGCCGGCGGAGCGGCGGCCACGCGCGCGGCGGCCTCGGCCATGTCGGCGATGGATGCGGTCGCCAGCGGGCGGGATGCGGTGGCCGACAGGATCACCCCGTTCCGCGCGTGCTCCAGCGCCGTCGTCACGAACGGCTCGGTGTAGAACCCGTTCCGGAGGATCGTCGCCCCGCCGCGCACGCGCAGGGCCGCTTCCGTCGCCGCGTGGGCGGGGTCGTGATCGGCTCCATGGACGCTCGTGTAGACGATGTGCTCGATGGATCGGGAGGCCGCGATCACGTCGAGGTGCTGCCGGAGGCGCTGCTCGGGGTCCAGCGTCGGACTGGAGATGAACAGCAGACGGTCGATGCCGCGGAACGCCGCGGCGAGTGCGGCGGGATCCGCGTAGTCGGCGAGGCGGGCATCCACCCCGGTCCGCCGCAGCCGGGCGGCCGCGTCGGGTGTCCGGACGAGAGCATGCACGCTCCCGGCGGGGTGGAGGGCGAGCAGGGATCGGACGGCCGCGCCGCCGAGACGGCCGGACGCGCCGGTGATCAGGATGTGGGTCATGACGTGCTCCTTCACGAGACGACGAAACGGGGTGGCGGGGGAGGGAGTCGGGGACTCCCGGCCGTCACGAGACCGTCGTCGCGCGCACGCGCGGGCAGAGGACCGTCAGGCGCCTGCGGGGATCATGGTGTGAAGAATCATCCGCTGCCGAGGCTAGCGCATCACAGGATGTGGAAGTAGTGCCGCTCGACCGGATCGGTGCTGCTCAACGCGCGGGCGGCCTCCCACAGCTCCCGGTCGCGGCCGGTGAACCGCTGCGTCCTCTGGCGGGTGAACTCGCCCCAGGACGGCACCAGGAACGTCTCGACCATCGTGCCGGGATGGTCGCCGCTGCGGTAGAGCCGCCAGCGGTAGCCGCCGGTGCGGCGGCGGGAGTCGGCCACCTGACGGATGGCCTCCTCGAATGCGGGGCGATCGGCGTCGCTCACGCTGTACGAGACCTCGATCAGCACCGGGCCGTCGGTCGGGTCGGGCTCGAAGACCAACGCGGGCTCCGGCCAGGAGTTCGGGAGGGTCCGGTCGACCGTCGCCGTGCCAGGGAGGAGCGGGAGCGCACGGACGCTGACCGCCACGACGACCAGCAGGACGGCCGAGACGACGAGCGCGGTGGTGGTGCCCGTCAGCTGCGCCAGCACGCCGAACAGGTATGACCCGACCGCCATCGCGCCCATGAAGAACAGGATGTACACAGCGACCGCGCGCGAACGCACCCACTGCGGGAGGGTCAGCTGCAGAGCGGCGTTCAGCACGGTGAGCGTGCCGATCCAGGCGAGCCCCGCCACCGTCAGCACGATCAGCGCCAGGACGAACGGCGCGAACGCGGCGGCGACCGTTCCCAGAGCGAAGAGGAAGGCACTCGCGGCGATCACCACGTTGTCGCTGAAGCGCTTGCGCGCGAGCGGCAGCAGGAAGACACCGGCGACGGCACCGACACCGAGTGCGCCGAGCAGCAGACCGTATCCGCTGGAGTCGAGTCCCAGGCGGGTCGCCGTGAGGGGGAGCAGCGCCCACAAGGCGCTCGCGGGGAAGGCGAACAGCACCGACCGGAGCAGGATGCGTCGAACGAGGTGTGCCGACAGCGTGTACCGGACGCCCGCGCGCAGGGCCGGGCCGAACCGCTCCCGGTCATCGAGCCCCGGCTGCGGCGGGCGCCGCCACCAGATCAGCGCCGCGACGGCGCCCAGGAAGCTCACCGCGTTGATCCCGAACACCACCGGCGTGCCGAACAGCGACAGCACGACGCCGGCGAGCGCCGGACCGATCGCGCGAGCGCCGTTCACCGTCACACCTCCGAGCGCGGCGGCCGCCACCACCTGCTCGCGCGGGACGAGCTCGGGCTGGATGGCCTGCCAGGCCGGAGAGGTCAGCGTCGACGCGACCCCGAGGAGCAGCGTGAAGCCGAGCAGCACGGGAGCATTGAGCGTGCCCGCCGCGGCGACCACGGTCAGGGCGATGGCCAGCACCGCACTGACCGCCGATCCCCAGATCAGCAGCTTGCGGCGGTCGAAGGAGTCCGCGAGCACCCCGGCGGGGAGCGAGAACACGACGGCGGGGATCAGGCTCGCCGTCTGCACCAGCGCGATCACCAGGCTGTCCGCGTGCGACTCGACCAGGAACCACTGAGCGCCGACGGTCTGCATCCAGGTGCCGATGTTGCTGCCGAGCTGCGCGAACCACAGCACGCGGAACACCGAGATCGCCATGGGCGCCCAGGGCGACAAGGATGCGGGGGGCGCCGTCCTGCTCGCCGACGACGTCATCGGACGGTCACGGGAGACGCGACCGTGGCATCCGGCGCCGGCCACTGCCCGAGGTCGGCCGCCGCCCGGTACGTCGCCTCGAGGAAGGCGCGGACCAGGCCGTCGGGGTCGGCGGAGCGCCGGACGTTCTCGTACGGCAGCAGGAACTCGCCCAGCTCGTCGCTGTAGAAGGCGCCGTCGGGCATCGGCGTGCGCTCGAATCCCACCGGAGCGGGATACGCGTACGAGTAGAACGCGCCCTCGGCGCCGCCGCCCGGCCAGAACCCGGCACTGCTGAGCTCGTGCGAGTACCCCTCCAGCATCACGCTGTCCGGGCAGTTCGGCGCACCGCCGGGATGCGGCGGCGCGACCCGGCCGGAGAACCGGGTGACCGCAAGATCCATCGCCCCCCAGAAGTAGTGCACCGGGCTGACCTTGCCCGTGAAACCCGAGCGGAACTCCAGCAGCATCCTCTGGGCATCGATCAGCTGCCGCCAGAACGCCCGCGCCTGCTCCGGCTCGTAGGTGCAGTGCTGGGTGTCGTCGGCGAAGGGGATGGCGACCGCCACCTCGTTCGGGACCGCGTGGATGTCGACGGGCACCCCGAGGTCGGCGAGCGCCTCGCGCGTCGCGGCGTAGAACGAGGCGACCGAGTTTCCGGCGAGCGCGAAGCGGCGGAGGTCGCCGTCGCTGGTGCGCAGCACGAGCTCGTGCTCCACGAAGTCGAATTCGATGTCGAGGATCCCCGACGGGATCGGGATGGGGCCGGTGCCGAGTCCGCGGGCGCTCAGGTAGAGCGTGACGTGCCACCAGTGGTTGACCGGCGGGGTCAGCGCCATCCGGATCTTGCCGACGATCTGCGTCCACATGTGGATGGTGTCGCGCGTGGCGGTCCAGCTGTCCACGGGAAGCTGCACCCGCGGCTCGGCGACCGGCCCCATCATGCCTCCGCCGGCTGCGGGGTGCGCCGCAACAGGTAGGTGTGCTCGCCCGAGAGGACGACCTCCGACCGTTGATTGTGCACGGTCACCGCTGCGGTGACGATTCCGTTGGGGCCATCCGGTGTCAAGGCGGTGATCTCCAGTTGCGAGTAGAGGGTGTCGCCGGCGTGGACCTCCCGGAGGAAGCGCGCCGAGAGCCCGGTGAACGCGATGAATACCTCTCCGATGATATGCGGGAACAGGGTCGCTCCGGGGGCGGTGAAGGCGAGCACCTGCAGGCCGTGGACGACCGGAGCGCTGTGGCCGTGCGCCTTCGCCCACACCTCGTCGTAGTGCACGGGGTGGTTGTCCGCAGACACCGCCTGGAACGCCGACGCGTGGGCGTCGGTGAGGGTGCGGCTCGGCGCACGGAACACCTCGCCGACCGCCAGCTGCTCGAACGTGCGCGGCTCGACGATGGCGAAGTCGAGCGGGTCGAACGTCCCGCCGCTCATGCCGCGAGCCGTTCGCTCAGGAAGTCGACCGCCTGGGCGACGGCGGCGCGCGCCTGCGGTGTGTCGTGCATGCTGTTCACCATCACGAAGTCGTGGATGATGCCCTCGTACCGCACGCCGGTGACCGCGACGCCCGCGCGGCGGAGCTTCGCCGCGTACGCCTCGCCCTCGTCGCGGAGCACATCGCACTCGGCGGTGACGACGAGGGCAGGCGGCAGCCCGGCGAGCTGCCGCTCCGTCGCCCGCAGGGGAGACGCGGTGATGCTCGCGCGCTCCTCGTCGTCCGTCGTGTACTGGTCCCAGTACCAGCGCATCGCATCCCGGGTCAGCCAATAGCCGTCGGCGAACTCGCGATACGACCCGTCGTCGAACGCGGCGTCCGTCACCGGATAGAACAGCACCTGGCCACGGAATGCGACATCGCCGCGCTCCTTCGCCATCAGCGTGACGGCGATGGCCGTGTTGCCCCCGGCCGAGTCGCCGGCGATCGCGACACGGGAGCCGTCCAGCCGCTCGTCCGCGCCATGCTCCACGACCCAGGTCGCCACGGCGTACGCCTGCTCGTTCGCGACCGGGTAGTGGACGTCGGGGGAGCGCGTGTACTCGGGGAACACGATCGCCGCTCCCGTTCCGACCGCGAGGTCGCGCACCAGCCGGTCGTGGGTGTGGGCGTCGCCGAACACCCAGCCGGCGCCGTGCGTGTAGACGACGACCGGGAGGGGGCCGGCCGAGGCCGGCGGCCGGACGATCCGGACCGGGACCGAGCCGGTCGGGCCGCCTGCGACGGTAATCCACGTCTCGTCGACCGCGGGCTTCGCGATCTCCGAATCCTGCACGTGGTCGACCGCTGTCCGTCCCTCCTCGGGAGAGAGCTGGTACAGGAACGGCGGTGAGACGGTGGCCTCGCAGAACGCCTGAGCCGCCGGTTCGAGCGCGTAGCCGTGCGGGTTCGCGGTGGTCATGCTGATCGCGGCTGTCGTTCAGGCCAGCTCTGCGGCGGCGTCGGCGATGACCTTCGCCACCTCCGCGGGGTGCGAGCGCATCACGAGGTGCGGGGCGTCGATCTCGATCACCGAGCGCAGCCCGGCGCGCTGGTAGCCGAAGCGCTCGACGTCGGGGTTGATCGTGTGATCGGCCGACGAGACGATGCCCCAGCCCGGCTTCGTCTTCCAGGCAGCGACCGGCGCCGTCTCGCTGAAGGCGAGCGCAGCGAGCGGTCGCTGCGACGCGGCGAGCACCTCGCTGACCTCCCGGTCGACGCCGGCGGCGAAGACGTCGGGGAACGCCTCCACCTTCACCGACACGTCGGTGCCGGGCTCGGACCCCTCGATGGGGAACGGCGTGTAGACCAGGTTGGCGGCGAGGTCGGAGTCGGGGAAGCCGCCCTGCAGCTGCCCGAGGCTCTCGCCCTCGTCGAGCGCGTACCCGGAGATGTAGACGAGCCCGACCACGTTCTCGGCCGCGCCGGCGACGGTGATCACGGCGCCCCCGTAGGAGTGGCCGGCGAGGAGGACCGGGCCATCGATCTGCTCGACGACCGAGCGGATGTATGCGGAGTCTCCGAGGAGGCTGCGGTTCGGCACGGCGGGAACGCGCACCGTGTAGCCCTGATCGAGCAGGATGCGGGTGACGGGAGCGAAGCTCGCCGCATCGGCGAAGGCTCCGTGGACGAGGACGATGGTGGGTGCGGTCATGGCGACGATCCTTCCGTTGGGGGGTTCGAGCGCCACGCTAGGGCCGCCCTGCCGGCCTGTCGTGGCCCTCTCGGGGTCACGGTCGCGGCAGCGGGTCCTCCTCGATGAGCTCCTCGGGAGTCGGATCGTCGCCGTCGGCGGCGGCCAGCGCGCGATCGACGCCCAGCTTCGCCTGGAGGTACGCGATCGCCGCAGCAGCCGGGGAGGCGGGGTCGCCGAAGAAGGTGGTCAGGTACTGCCCGCCGCCCGGGACCTCGAACGTCTGCCAGCGAAACGGGATGTAGCCGAACGGCTCGATCTGGACGAGCGCCACGCCGCGCCGCTGCGGGCGCGCCTCGTGGCTCGCCCACACCTCCCGGAACGCGCGGGACCGCGAGGACAGCGCCGCGACGAGGAGCTGGAGCCGCGGGTCGTCGGGCTCCGCGTGGTAGCGGAGGCTCGCGACCGCGGCCCGCACGGCCCGCTCCCAGTAGTCGCGCCGGTCGTCTCCGGCGGCCAGCGCCGCATCCACGATCGCCTCGACCATGTTGGCGCCGGGCCGCAGGGACAGCGGGATGAACGCGCGGCCCAGCGGGTTGACCGCCAGGACGTCCTGGTTGCGGTCCACCACGTACGCGGGCGCGACCGTCCACTGATCGAGCAGCACGGTCACGCTGTCCAGCACGTCCTCCGCGCTGTCGCTCCCGGCCGGCGGGCACTGGTCGGTGCGCCCGGGCGGCACCGTCTGGCCGGCGAGCCGGAACAGGTACACCGTGGCATCGGCGTCCAGCTGCAGGGCGCGCCCCAGGGCGAGCAGCACCTGCGGCGACGGCTGGTGGTCGCGGCCCTGCTCCAGCCGCAGGTAGTAGTCGGGGCTGATGCCGGCCATCCCGGCGACCTCCTGACGGCGGAGGCCCCGCACTCTGCGGCGCGCGTCCGCACGGAGGCCCGCGTCCTCCGGTGTCAGAGCGTCACGGCGGGCACGGAGGTAGGCGCCGAGGGCGGCGTGGGAGTCGCTCATGCGCGGAGGCTCCTGTCGGGGATGCACCGTACTGGATTCACCACTCCAGATTGTCCCAGACGGGCGGCTCCGGGCGCCAGGTCTGCGCGATGGGCCGATTCCTCTTGGCCCGAACCGCTGCGGCGAAGGGGCCGGCCGGGTCGAAACGGACGGCCCGGATCAGGCCGCCTGCAGCGCGGGGGACAGGTGGGCCAGCGACGACTCGGCGATGCTCTCCAGCCGCTCCGGGGCACCGTCGACTCGGCTGAACTGGATGAGGCCCTGCGAGACGAGGACGATCTCAGCGGCGAGCGTCGCCCGGCCGGCCTCTGGGACGCCCTCCCACGCGAGACGCTCCTCGACGATGGCCTCCATCGCCGCGATGGTGCGTGCGCAGGCGGCGGCCACCTCCGGCCAGTCGCGGCCGAGCTCGGCGAGGCTGTTGAGCATCAGGCATCCCCAGCTCGGCTGGTGGGCGGCGCAGTCCTCCACCACGGCGCGGAAGAACCGCCCGACGGCCTCCTCGGCCGTGCTGCCCTCGGCCATCGCGCGACGGACGAGGTCGACCCGGCCATCGCAGTAGCGCTCGAACAGCAACAGGAACAGCTCGGGCTTCGAGCCGTACGCGGCATAGATGCTGCCGTTGCCGACGCCTGCCGCCTCCGCCAGATCGGACATCGAGGTCGCGGTGTAGCCCTTCCGCCAGAAGACGGCCGTGCTGCGCGCCAGAAACGCATCCTCGTCAAACTCTCGACGGCGAGCCATTGCTCGAGCCTAGCAATCGGGGTCGTCCGGGGCGGAATCGCGGCGGACATGCGATCCTGGGTGCGACGATTTCGCGGAGGGACGATGCGACTGCCGACCGACCCGACGTGCGTGCTCGTGCAGATGCACGCGACCACGCACGCCGAGACCGCCGTCTATCGACGCATGCACCGGCACTCGTTCGGTCACGTCGGCCTGTCGCAGATCGCCTCCGTGGCGCAGAGCGTCGAGGCACGGCTGGACGAGGTTCCGGCGCGGGCGATGAAGAGCACTCAGCTGCAGCTCGTGCACAGCGGGAGCCTCGTCCTGGAGCAGGGTGGGACGCAGACCCGATTCCACGCCGGGGAGGTGGCGCTGTACGACGCCAGCCGGCCGTTCTCCTTCGTCTACCCGGAAGAGTTCCGGACGACCATCGTGCAGGTTCCGACCGTCCTGCTCTCCGCGGGCGGCGTGCTCCCCGCCTCCCTCGACGCTCGGAGCATCGGCGCGGGATCGCGCGGCCGCCGGATGCTCGAAGGGCTGCTGCTCGGCGCCCTGGGGCGTGGTCCGGGCCGCTATCCGGGCCCGGCTGGCGACCCCACGGCGCTGTCGTCCGAACTCGTCCGGGCAGCGCGGCTGCTGGTCGACGAGGAACTCGGTACGACGGCCGACCGGCACCCGTCCTCGGCCGATCTGCGCCGTGAGGCGACGGAGCTCCTGCACCGCCGGTACGCCGACCCCGGCCTGACGGCGGCCGCCATCGCGGCCGACCTCCACGTCTCGCTCCGCACGCTGTTCGCCGCCTACGAGGGCGCGGACGAATCGCTGGCGTCGACACTGCGCAGCATCCGCCTCGCCGCTGCCGAGCGGGTGCTGCTCACCACGCGGCTGCCCGTCTCCGATGTCGCCCGTGGCGTCGGCTACGCGGACGTCACGGCGTTCATCCGCGCCTGGAAGGCCGCAACCGGGCTCACGCCCGCCCGCTGGCGGCGGCTGCGCACCGGCTGATCCGTCGCGGGAATGCCGGCGCCCGGACCTGGTTGGCCGGACCTGGTTGAATAGGCACGTGCTCCGAACGATGTTCAAGTCGAAGATCCATCGCGCCACCGTGACGCACGCCGACCTCAACTACGTCGGTTCGCTGACGGTCGACAGCGATCTGCTGGCCGCCGCCGATCTGCTGCCGGGGGAGCAGGTCGCCGTGGTGGATGTGACCAACGGCGCGCGCTTCGAGACCTACCTGATCGCGGGCGAGGCCGGCAGCGGCGTCGTCGGTGTGAACGGCGCGGCGGCGCACCTGGCGGAGGTCGGCGACACGGTCATCGTCATCTCGTACGCACAGCTCGAGGACGCCGAGGCTCGCGTCTTCGTCCCGACCGTCGTGCACGTGGATGCGGACAACCGGATCGTCGCGACCGGCGACGACCCCGCAGAGGCGCTCACGCCCGGAACCGAGCGGCCGCCGCTCGCGCTCTGACCGCGCTCGGCGAGGGTCCGGCCCGCTTCACGGCTCGTCGTCGACAGGGTCGCCGTCGTCGTCCATCCGGTCAACCAGCCGATAGACCGCGCGGCGCGGCCAGTCGGTGCTGTCATCGAGAACGAAGACCTCCCAGACCTCGACGTCCCGGTATCGCGCTCTGCCCCGGAGCGCCGCCGGCGGCTCACCGCGGCCGGCCGTCAGCCGGATCACCGCGTCGACCAGGCCCGGCCGCTGCATCACCGCTTCGAACGTGACGTCGCCATCCATGTCTGCACCCTAGGGATGCGGACCGGTTCCGGAAAGCCAGTCGCTCAGCGGCACTGTCCGGCGACGGCGATCTGCTGGTCGGACGGGCGGCCGTACGCCTCGATGCCCGAGCCGGGCACGTCGAACCCCATCGCGATCGCCCAGGCGGTCGCCCACATCTCGTCGTCGCGGTGGAACGTCGGTCCGTCGAACAGGGTCTTGCACTCCGGGCGCACCACCTGGGCGTGACCGACCTCGTGCGTGATCAGCGCCTTGGCGTTGACATCGCCGTCGGCCCAGCCCTCCTGCAGGCTGAAGTTGAGGTCGATGGTCGCCCACCCGCCGTCGTCCTCGTGGTACAGCGTCGTTCCGGAGTACCAGCCCTCGCCGAGGCCACTGACCTTCTCGTGCCACTCGACATCGAGCGTGACCCCGTGGGCGATGGAGCGGGCGTAGGCCTCCATCTGCGCGCGCACTGGATAGGCCGGGTCCTGTTTCGCGGCCTCGCCGGCGGCCTGGGCCGCGTTGACCCCGTCGATCGCAGAGATCACCCGCAGGAGGCGGGTGCCGTCGACGACCGCTGCTCCCGACCCGTCGGCTTTCGCGTCGTCGATGGCGTGCCGCAGGGCGACCTTGCTCTCGTAGGTCGCGGAGGTGTCCGCCGTGAGGACCTGCTCGCCGTGCGCGGCGAGGCCGCCCGAGACGGCCAGCGCGCTCGCCGTCAGCGCCTTCTGCGCCGAGGTCAGCGCTTTCAGCTCCGCGGCCCTGGTGCGCTGGGTCGCCCGCTCCTGTTTGGCGAGCTCAAGCGTGTGCTGGACGTCGGCGGAGACGTTCCACGGCATCAGGTCGGGACTGCCCGCCGGCACGTCGGGAGCATCGAACGGCGTGTAGGTCAGGCCTTTCGACGTCTTCGTCAGCGTCGCCTGCGCGTCGGACAGCGCTGTGGCGGTGGCCTCCGGGAGGTAGTCGGGCCGCGGCTGCGCACTGAACCCGGACAGCGACTGCAAGGTGGCACGCGCCTTGTCGATCGCCGCTCCCCGGCGGTCCGTGACATCGCCCAGCGAGGTGGAGGCCGCGACCAGCTCACGGTGCGCCTGCGACTCGGCCTCCGCGGCGAGCGCGCGCCAGCCCCATCCCGCCCCCGCCGTCGCTCCGGAGATGAGCAGCAGGGTCGCTGTCGCGACCACCCAGAACCGACCGCGACGGGGAGCGCGCGGGGCCGTCGGCGGTTCGCTCTCCGCCTGCGGCGGAACGTCCTGGGGGAGGGGGCGGCTCTGTCGGTCGTCGCTCACGGGGTCCTCTCGCCTCCGGCCAGAATGCATGCATAAATGCACGCGCCACTCTACGGGGATGTCCGCCTCCGGCACGACCGGATGCCGCCGGCCCGGCTCAGAAGCGGGAGAGACCGTTGCCGATGATGACCGTGCCGATGACGGTCGCCACGATGATCGCGACCGTGGTGTCGTTGCGCAGCAGCCAGCGTTCCGTCGCGGCGAGCGCCGGCCGGGCCGTGTCCGGCCGGATCAGCGCGAACAGCGCGGGGCCGCCGACGGTGCTCCCGCCGATCAGCACGTAGATCGCGATCACGACGATGTCCTCCGGCAGCGGCAGCTGCGCCGGGCCGATCGCGAGGCCGGCGGCGATGGCGAGCAGCACGGACTTCGGGCGGAGGTTGAGCGCGAACCCGAGGCCCAGGGCGGGCAGGGAGCGCATCCTGCCGAGCGCCACCATCCAGCGCGGCGGGGTGTCGTGTTCTGTCGCCTGCGGGTGCCGCCGCACCTCGATGACCGCGTACACCAGCAGTGCCGCGCCGACCGAGATCTCCAGGACGCCGACGACCGGTTGCGGCCCCACGGACGTGGTGCCCGGGATGGCGTGCAGGAAGATCGCGAAGAGCGACGTGATCGCGATGAGACCGACGACGTATCCGACGACGAACAGCGTCGGCACCCACGGGCGGACGGCGGCGAGGAGGAGCACCAGGACGGCCAGGATCGGGACGGAACTCAGCGCGACCGCGACGGCCAGCGGCAGCAGTTGCCCGATGACGCCCAGCATGCGACTCCTTTCACCGGAGAGCCCGCCGCGAGCCGGCTGCCTCTGCGCCGTGCCGCACCGCCGAGGGTACGGCAGCGGGCATCCCCGTGGACAGTCACGCGTGGTCCGGGATCGCAGCGGGAACACCGCTCCGGCGTGCGAAGCTGAGCGCATGGACCTTCTCACCGCCTCCGGAAGGCGACGGGAGCCGACGCCTACCTGCCCCCCACCGTCGAGTACGCACAAATTGCACACCGTGGCGTGCGAAAGCGTGCAGTTTGTGCGTACTCGACGGTGGGGTCAGTCGCGGGCGACGGTGCGCCGGGCGTCGGACCAGGCTTGGTGGACGGCTGTGCCGATCCACTCGGTGCCCTGGTAGACGTTCTCCTCGCCCAGTTCGTCGAGGAGGCCGCTGGCGTCCAGTTGCCGATGCACGGCGAGCTCGCTGACGACCAGTTTCAGCCGGGACCCGGATGCGGCCAGGCTGCGCGCATAGCGGCGGAGGGAGTCGATGAGGGCGAGATCGAGCTCGTCCGTTCCGCGCAACCGGATGATCACCACCGAGCCGGCCGTCGCGTCGTCGACGCTCGGCAGTTGCCGTTCGAAGGACGGGGCGCTCGCGAAGAACAGGCTCCCGTACGGCTGCAGCACGATGACCTGCCGCGCGCCGACGGTGGCGGGCGGGTCCGACTCCCGCATCCGGCCGCTCTCGTCGAGGTGCACCTGCCGCACCCGCAGGCGGTTCGACTGGCGGGCGACGAACAGGATGATGCCCAGGCCGACACCGGCCAGCACGGCGAACTGCAGCGGGATGACCAGGGTCAGCACGAAGGTGACCGTCATGACCGCGGTCGGCAGCACGCCGCTCCTGACCACGGAGTAGACGCGGCTCGGCTTGATCGCGGCGAAGCCGATCATGATGAGCAGCCCGGCGAGCGCCGGCATCGCCGTGAGCGCGACGATGCCCGATGCGAACACGATCACGAGCGCCATGGTCGCGCCGGCGACGAACAGCGCGAGCTTCGACCGTGCGCCGGCGGCGACCAGCAGCGCGGAGCCCGACATCGAGCCGCCGACCGGCATGCCGCGGAACAGCCCGGAGACGATGTTGCCGACGCCCTGCCCGATGAAGTCGCGTGATGAGTTCGCCGGGCGTCCGCTCGCCGTCGGGATGCCCGCGGACACGCCTGCGCCCTGGATGAGTCCGACGAGCGCCAGCGATACCGCGGGGATGAGCAGGTACGGGATGTCCTCGATCGACGGGAGCGTCGGAAGCGGCAGCCCGGCCGGCACCGCGACGATGTCGCCGAGCAGTGGCACGGGGGCATCCACCCACAGGTTGAGCAGGGCGGCCGTCAGCGATCCGAGCACCACGGCGATCACGAGTCCGAACCCGCCGACGGGCGTCCGCTGCAGGACGACGATGGTCAGGATCGTGACCGCGCCGACCACAACGGTCGGGATGCTCCACTGCGGGATGTGCTTCAGCAAGTCGATCGAGCGCGTCACCCGGTTGGCGCCTTCGCCGGAGTACCCGGTGAAGGCCGACAGCTGGCCGAGGACGATGTTGACGCCCACCGCCGTGATGAACCCGGTCATGACGTCGGCCGGGACGAAGCGGATCAGCCGGCCGCCCTTCAGAAGCCCGGCGATGCACATCACCAGCCCGGTCAGCAGGGCGAGCGTGAAGAGCGCCCGGTCCGGGTCGGGCCGTGACGCGAGGTCCGCATCCTGGATGACGAGGGCCATCGCGCCGGTCGCCTGCACCGCCATGAACGTGCTGCTGGTGAGCACCGCCGCTCCGACCATCCCGTACAGGTAGGCGTAGAGGCCGGCGAGCGGATTGACGCCCGCGAGCAGTCCGGACGCGAGGCCGTCCGGCACGCTCTCGATGCCGAGGACGATCCCGGCGATGGCGTCCTTGACGATGTCACGGCGACGCAGCCGTCGCTTCTTGGCGCGCACAGGCCACAGGGTAGCGACGGCGGGCGCTCACGGCTGGACAGCAGTTGGGCGGGTGGATGCGCGCCAGGGCCAGCGGCTGGGGTAGATTCCCAGGGTGCCGACCACCGCTGCGCTCGAACCGGAGACCACGATCACCCCGGCGCCGGCTGGCGGGACGCGGTGGCCCAGCCGATGACGACGTCCGCGCTGCTGATCGGCGGCCGCTCCGGCGTCGGGAAGTCGACCGTCGCTCTGGCCATTCACGACCTCCTGTCCGCTGCCGACGTCGCACACGCGATCATCGAGGGCGACAACCTCGATCTGGCGCATCCGGCGCCGTGGACCACCTACCCGGAGGCGGAGCTCGCCGAGCGCAACCTCGCCGCCATGTGGTCCAACTACTGGGCGCTGGGATACCGCAGGGTCGTCTACACGAACACCGCGGCGCCGGTCACGATCCCGCAGCTGCACGCTGCGCTCGGGGACGACGCGGAGGTCACTGCGGTCCTCCTGCAGGGGAGTGACGAGGCGGTCAGGGTGAGGTTGACGCAGCGCGAGCGCGGCGCATCCCTCAACGCGCACCTCGCGCGCAGCGCGGCCGCCGCGGTCCGGCTGGAGGCGGACGCCCCCGCGAGCGTCGTGCGCATCGACACGACGGGACGGACGCCGGAGGAGGTCGCGATCGACGTTCTCCGCGCTGCGGGCTGGATTCCGTCCGATGCGACGGCGCAGCGCTGGGGAGGCGGCCAGCCGTGACGACGGACGTTCCGTACCGCTCGCTTCCCGTCGACCAGGGCGACGTCCACTACCTCCCCGGTCCGGACTCGTCACGCCGGGACGACGTCCCCGCGGGGGCCACGACTCGTCTCGAGCTGCAGGGTGCGAGCAGCTTCCCCGGCACCCGCCGCAGCATCTGGGTCCATGTCCCGCAGGCGGTCGACCCGAATGCCCCCGCTCGCGTCATGGTGTTCAACGATGGGTGGTGGTACCTGGACCCGGACGGTGATGTTCGCGGCGGCGTCGTCCTGGACAACCTCGTCCATCAGGGAGCGATCCCACCGCTGATCGGGGTCTTCGTCGACCCCGGGATCAGGGAGGACGGCGAGAAGAACCGCAACCGGGAATACGACGCCTTCGACGCCCGCTACGCCGACTTCCTGGCGGAGGAGGTCCTCCCGGCGGTGGGAGAGCATCATCTGCTTTCCCAGCGCGCCGCCGACCGGGGCATCTGCGGCGGGAGCTCGGGTGGAAACGCAGCGTTCACGGCGGCCTGGTCGCGGCCGGACCGGTTCGGCCGGGTGATCGCCTTCAACGCCAGCTTCGCGCAGATGCCCGGCGGCAATCCGTATCCCGCCCTGCTCGCAAGCGAGCCGCCGCGGCCGCTGCGCATCCTGCTGCAGGCCGCGCACCGCGATCTCGGCTGGAACGAGCGGACGGGCAACTGGTTCGCCGAGAACCTGCGCGTCGCGGCCGCCCTCGCCGAGGCGGGATACGACATGCGTCTGGTCGTCGGCGACGGCGGCCACAGCGCGAATCACGGGGGAGTCCTGCTGCCCGATGCGCTCCGCTGGCTGTGGAGGCCGGCGGGTCAGCCGTCTACGGTCCTGCCGCACTGAGGAACGGGCGGTGCCGAGCCGCGGAGGTCAGAACCGTCCGAGCCCCTTGCCGATCAGCACGACGCCGATCACCAGGAGCAGCACCGCCATGATGGTGGCGTTGTTGTGGAGCAGCCACGTGCGGAGGGCGTCGAGCGGCCGGGCCATCCGCCCCGAGGCGGCCAGGTAGGCGATGACCGGGACCGCAACGGTGGATGCCGCGATCACGGTGTACACGATCACGGCGACGACGGACTCGGCCGTCGTGTCCGCATCCGACTCGATGGCGACGCCCGCGGCCGCTCCCATCAGGAGGTTCTTCGGGTTGAGGGCGGAGAGCAGGAACCCCAGCCCGAGCGCACGGCCGGCCGTCAGCGTGTCGATGGCCGCCATCCACTTCGGCAGCTCCGGATCGGCGCCGGGCGCGGGCCGGGAGCGCCACTGCCGGACCGCGAGCACGAGCAGCAGCAGGCCGAGGACGATCGTGATCGTTCCCGCGATCGGCTTGGACTGGTCCGCGTCGCCGCGGGGGAGCACCGCGGAGAGGAGGGTGAACACGACGACCGCGACGACGATGCCGACCACCCAGCCGACGAGGAAGCCGACGCTCGTTCCCCGCGCTCTGGGGGAGAGCAGCATGAGGATCGCCGCGATGATGGGGATGGGGCTGATCGCCACACCGAGCGCGAGGGGGATGACGTCGCCGATCACCGGTCCCATGGATCTCCCGCCTTCCCGGCGCGTCGTCGGACGGAGGGTGCCACGCGCCGTTGCTCCACAGTGTGGGGGATGCGGGGTCGCCGCAGCTAGCCGGAAGAAATGCGCCGCTGCGAGGCGACCCGCTGTCGAAACACGCCGCACGCGTTCGTCGCAGGGGTGACACCGCCCGCACCAGGATGGGCGGAACGCAGCAGGGAGAGGATAGGCGCATGCAGTATCTCGTGAACGTCATCGACAGCCGAAGCAATTCGGGCACTGAGGAGGAGGCGGTCGCCATCGACGCCTTCAACGACACGCTGCGCGCCGGCGGCCACTGGGTGTTCGCCGGTGGACTCGCCGATCCGTCCGTCTCGACCGTCATCGACGGCCGCGGCGACGAACCGGTCTTCACCGACGGCCCGTTCGTCGAGGCGAAGGAGTGGGCGGCCGGCTTCTGGCTCATCGAAGCACCCGACCTGGATGTCGCCCTCGCGCTGATGGCGGAGGGCTCGAGGGCCTGCAACCGCCGGCTCGAGGTGCGACCCCTTCTCGTCGTGTGACCACCGCGAACGACGCCCTCACCCAGGCCCACCGCGACGAGTGGGCCCGGGTGGTCGCCACCCTCGCGAAACGGTTCGGCAGCCTCGACCTCGCCGAGGAGTCGGCCGCGGAGGCCTACGCGACCGCCGCCGAGCGGTGGCCGGCGGACGGCATCCCCCCGAATCCCGGCGCCTGGCTCACTACCACCGCCACGCGCAAGGCGATCGATCGCATCCGCCGCGAGAGCACCCGCGACGCCCGTCACAGGGAGGCGCACCTCGTGCACGACACCCGGCCGGAGCCCGTCGGCCCGGTCGACGACGACCGGCTGCGGCTGATCTTCACCTGCTGTCATCCGGCTCTGGCCCCGGAGGCGCGCATCGCGCTCACGCTGCGCATGGTCGGCGGCCTCAGCGTGCCGGAGATCGCCCGCGCGTTCCTCGTCCAGGACACCACGATGGGCGCGCGCATCACCCGGGCCAAGGCGAAGATCGCCGCGGCGAACATCCCGTATCGCCTACCGACGTCGGAGGATCTGCCGCGGCGCGTGGCCGGGGTGCTCACGGTGCTGTTCCTCATCTTCAACGAGGGATACCTCGCCTCCGGACCCGACACCGCCCCCGTGCGGCGGGAGCTCACGCGGGAGGCGATCCGGCTCGCCCGCCTCGTCCACGAGCTGCTGCCCGACGACGGCGAGGCGACCGGGATGCTGGCGCTGATGCTGCTGATCGAGGCGCGCAGCGATGCCTGCGTCTCCTCGGCCGGCGAGCTCGTGCCGCTGGGGGAGCAGGACCGCGCCACATGGGATGCGTCGCTGATCGCCGAGGGCCACGCGCTGGTGCGCGGGCGGCTGGCCTCCGGTCAGCCGCCTGGCCGGTACCAGCTTCTCGCCGCGATCAACGCCGTGCACACCGACGGCGTGGCGCCGGACTGGTCGCAGGTCGTCGCGCTGTACGACCAGCTGGTCGTGCTGGACCCGTCGCCCATCGTCCGGCTGAACCGCGCGGTCGCCGTCGGGGAGAGGGACGGTCCGGCGGCCGGTCTGGCCCTCGTGGACGCGCTCGATCCGCAGCTGTCGGGCTACCACCCGTTCCACGCGGCGCGGGCGAGCCTGCTCGTGCGGCTGGGACGGGAGGTGGATGCGCGCGCCGCGTACGAAGCCGCACGGGCGCTCACCGAGAACTCGGCCGAGCGCGCCTACCTGACCCGCCAGCTGGCCCGGCTCTCGACCTGACCTCCACGGCGCCCGAATCTCCATCCGCACCCCGGTACCATGGCGCGACATCCGCATCCCACCGATCGACCTCCCGAGGAGACGTCCCCATGCCCATCGCCCTGGACAACGTCGGCATCGCCGTGGACGACATCGAAGCGGCGATCGCCTTCTTCACCGACCTCGGCCTCACCGTGCTCGGCCGCGACACGGTCAGCGGGGAGTGGGCGGACACGGCCGTCGGCCTCGACGGCAACCACGCCAAGATCGCGGTTCTGCAGACCCCGGACGGCCACGGCCGTCTGGAGTTCTTCGAGTACCTGCACCCGGATGCGATCGCGACCCGTCCGACGCTCCCGAACGAGATCGGGATGCACCGCGTCGCGTTCTCCGTCGACGACATCGACGAGTCCCTGGCGATCGCCGCGCGGCACGGCTACCACCCGCTCCGCGGCGTCGCCACGTACGAGGACATCTACAAGCTCACCTACCTGCGCGGCCCGAGCGGCATCCTGCTGATGCTCGCGCAGAAGCTGACGCCCGCCGGCGACTGAGCAGTACGGCGATCCGCCGACTCGCCGGGCGCTAGGTCCCCTGGCGGAGTCGAGCGGTCGGCACCTCGGGAATTCCGGCGCTCACCGCCGTCAGCACGACGGTCACCCGCCGACCGGTCTCGTGCGCGGCAATAAAGCCGAGGCGCGCCGCGAGGGCGGCGGACGTCTCGTTCGTGCGGTCGATCACAGCCGTCACGATCGCGGCTCGCAGCTCGCGGAAGGCGAGCCCGAGCATCGCCCTCGCCGCCTCCGTGGCGTAGCCGTGGCCACACGCGCTGGTCAGCTGCAGCCAGCCGATCTCCGCCGTCCGCGTCTCCGCCGCGGTCGTCCGCAGATGCAGGGAGACGTCGCCGATGACGTGGCCATCGCGTTCGACCGCGAGCACGAGGAGGTCGCCGGGCACCGAGAGCGACACATGGCGAGTGCGATCCCGGAGGTGCCGGAGCGCTTCCCTTTCCGTGCGGAGCGGCCAGCCGAGTCCGCACCGGATCCTCGCGTCCGCCTCGATCCGCATCCAGTCGGCGGCGTCCGTCAGCCGATACGGGCGGAGCAGCAGGCGCGGTGTCCGCAGCTCGCGCGCGACGACCGGCGCACGGAGGACTGGAGGCTCGCGCAGCGCGCGGAGGGACGCCAGCAGCCGTCCACCCGACGGATCGTGCGACAGGGCGATCATCGGCCGCCTCCTCTCGGATGCGACGCTACGGCGCGAGTCGATGACGCGGCTGCGAGACCCCGGTCCTCGCCTGAGAGCGCCACCAGTCGTTCATAGCGCGGACGCAGGCGCGACGGCTTCCTCTAGTATTCGAGGGTGTCCGATCTGACGGCCCGCTTCCCGCCCGACTCGGCGGTGCGCGCTGTCCGATTCCCCACTACCGCTCGCGCGATCCGGTCTCTCGGCGGAGTTCGCCTCCCGATCGAATACGCCGTGGTCGTGGATGCGGGACGCGTCGGTTTCGTCGGACGCGGGGGAGAGGTGTTCTGGGACCTGCCGGCATCTGCCGTCCACGCCGTGTCCGTCGGCGAGACCCGGTCGTCCCCGCCATATCCGCAGGTCAGTCTGGCCATCATCCTGGAGGTGCGAGTCGACACCGGCACCACCGACCTCCCGATCGTTCCGGTCTCAGACGACGGCAAGCGCTCGCTGACCTGGCGCGACGAGGAGGTGCGGGCGCTGGCACGGCGACTTGTCCAGGCCCTCGGAACGGACGTCTGATGTCGAACTTTCCCGCACGCGCACGCCGTGGAGCGCGGCACCCGGCGGAGGTCGCGCCTACTGCAGCGCGGAGGTGAGCCGGGCGACCCCGTCCAGGAAGGTGGCCGACCTCGGCTCCCGCTTCCACTCCTCGAGCGTCAGCTGCCTGCCGGCGTCGCGGGAGCCCTGCTCGACAGCCCGCATCTGCTCGACGAACGACCGGCCGTGCACGAGCAGCGTCACCTCCGAGTTCAGCGCGAACGAACGGATGTCCATGTTGCTCGATCCGATCACGGCGACGTCGTCGTCGATCGAGAGGTGCTTCGAGTGCAGGATGTACGGCGCCGGGTACAGCCAGATCTGCACACCCGCGCGCAGCAGCGGCTCGTAGTACGACCGTTGTGCGTGCCACACAGCGCCCTGGTCGCCGACCTCGGAGACGAAGAGCTGCACCTCAAGCCCCCGCTGGCACGCCGTCGTGATGGCATACATCATCGCCTCGTCGGGCACGAAGTAGGGGCTCGTGATGATGACCTTCCGCTGTGCCGACGTGACCAGCGTCAGGAACTGGCGCAGGTTGTTCTCCTCGCCGTATCCCGGTCCGCTCGGGACCACCTGGCAGACGAGCGCGTCGGGGGAGGGGTCGGCAGGCACATCCACGGCCCTCACCTGCGCATCCGCGCCGAGCAGCTCGCCGGTCTCGAGGTACCAGTCGGAGAGGAACACGGCGTTCGTCTCGGCGACGACCGGCCCGGTGATCCGTGTCATCAGCTCCTGCCACTGCAGGCCGCGCTTCAGGTTCTTGGGGGTGTTGTAGCTGCGGTCGATGAGGTTCTGCGACCCCATGTGGGCGACGAGGCCGTCGACGACCACGAGCTTGCGGTGGTTGCGCAGATCGGGCCGCTGGTATTCGCCGGAGAACGGGCGGACCGGGAGCATCCAGCTCCACGTCACGCCGATGCGGTCGAGCTCGGCGAAGGTCTTGTCGCTGTCGACCGCCCGGCGGGAGGCCACGTAGTCGGCGAGGAGACGCACGGTCACCCCGCGCTGCACCGCGCGTTCCATCGCCGCAAAGAACGGCCTCGTCGTCGCATCCCACGACACGATGAAGAACTCGACGTGGACGAAATGTGCGGCCCTCTCGATATCCGCGGTCATCGCGTCGATCGACGCGCGGTAGTCGCCGATCAGCGTCGCCGCGTTGCCGCCCACCGCCGGAAGGGCGCCGAGCGCGCGGTTCTGCCGCACGAGCGACGCGAACCAGTCCGGCCAGGAGCCGCGCCCGTCGACGAGCTCGATGCCCTGCGCGCGGTCCGTGATGATGCGGTTCAGCTCATCCTGCTTCTCTCGCCGCTTCTTCGGCAGACGAGGATTGCCGATGAGCAGGAACAGCAGGATGCCGATGAACGGGATGAGGAAGATCGCCAGCAGCCACGCCATCGCAGCCGTCGGCTTCCGGTCGCGCGGCACGATGATGAGGGCCGCGATGCGGATGGCGAGGTCGGCGAGGATCAGGATGCCGCCGAGCAACGAGAGCTGATCACCGTTCATTCGGCCGCCTTCCTGATCCGGGCCGGCACGGCGGCCGGCCGGATGGTCGTCCGAAGTATCGCAGCGGGGGAGCGGGGCGGGAAGTCAGTGGTCGGACGGATCCAGGATGACGAGTTCGCCGGTCGTCCGCGTCATGGCCACGTAGCGGTCGACCGCCGACTCGATGTCCGTCGCGCGATCGCGCGGGATGCCGCGATGACGTTGACCGGATTCCACGAGGAGCACGAGGTCGAATTCGAGCCCCTTCGCCTCGACGGCGCTGAGCGATCGGACGCGCGGCGTCCCCGCGTAGGCGTCGTCGCCGATGACGCAGGCGGTCCCCTCGGCGTGGGCATCGAGCCACTCGCGGAGGATGCGGTCGCGGTCGGTCGCCGGCGCATCCCGCACGGGGATGCCGTTGTCGCGGACCGATGTGGGCACGTTGGCGTCGGGCAGCACGGCGCGGATCACCGGCGCCGCGTGCTCCATGACGGCGACCGGTGTCCGGTAGTTGACGGACAGCGTCGCCACCGTCGCGCCCGGCAGCCCGACCTCGGCGAGGCGCTCGGTCCAGCTCTCCGGGAAACCGTGCCGGGCCTGCGCACGATCGCCGACGACCGTGATGCTGTGCGAAGGAACGCGCCGGGTGACCATCGCCCACTCCGCCGGCGTCAGCTCCTGCGCCTCGTCCACGATGATGTGCGCGAACGGGCCGGCGAGCAGCTCCGTCGATGACGCGGCCGGGCCGTTGTTCGTGTCCAGCGCACTGCGGAGGTCCTGACCGCGCAGCATGGACATCGTCTTGAGGTCGGAGTCGTCGGTCGCGATGAGGTCGTGGATGACATCGTCCATCACCGCACGGTCGGCGGCCGCCCGCGCTGCGTCCGCGCGGCGGCGGCGATCCCGTTCGGGATCGCCCGCGCGCTGCAGGGCCGCATCGAGCAGCGGGAGGTCGGACACCGTCCACGGGTCGGACGGCGATCTCTGGAGCAGTGCGGCCTGGTCGGTGGTCAGCCACGGCGCGCAGCGCAGCAGCAGGGCGGGGGAGCTCCACAGCCTCCGGACGATCGCAGCCGGGTCGAGGAGCGGCCACACCGTGTCGAACACCGCAGGGAGGTCGGTGTCGTCGGTCAGCGCTCGACGGATCGCGTCGGCGTCCCTCCGTCCGCCGGCCTGCCCGTAGGCGTCGAACTCCTCCTCGTCGTCGAACCCCCAGCGCGGGGCGTCGTCTTCCCGGGCGGCGGTTGCCGCGTCGTCCCATCCCGCGTCGCCCCAGCCCGCGTCGCTCCACCGGCCGGCACGCCCAGTGTCGCCCTCGCCGTTCCGGGTCGAGACGATGTCGACGAGGATGTCGAGCAGCGCCTCCCAGATCTCCGCCCGAGCGTCGTTGTGCGGCGCGGCCGGGTCCGCCGCGCCGAGCGCCTCGGCCCACTCCCTCTGACCGATACGGAGCTCGCCCCACGGAGTGTCGAGCACGGTCGGACGCGATGGCGGGCGCTCGGCGAGCCTGATCGCGGCCTCGACGGCCCCGGGCATCCGGCGGTCGCCCTTAAGCAGCCCGACGTGGCGGTCCGGCTCCGGCACGGCTTGTCCGCCCTCCGGCACGAGGTCGGTGAGCGTGCAGGTGCGCACGCCCTCCTCGCCGAGGCCCGGCAGGATGTCGGCGACATAGTCCGTGTAGGCGTGCGACGGACCGACGAACAGCGCGCCCCCGTGCCCGCCCTGCAGCCGCGGCTCGGAGTAGAGGAGGTAGGCGGCGCGGTGCAGCGCGACCACCGTCTTTCCCGTGCCCGGTCCGCCGTCGACCACGAGGACGCCCTGCCCGTCGGCCCGGATGATCGCATCCTGGTCCGCTTGGATGGTGCCCAGCACATCCCGCATCCGGGGCGTGCGACTCGCACCGAGGCTGGCGATGAAGGCGGACTGGTCGTCGAGCGCCGCGGGGGAGGAAGCGGCGGACTCCGTGAACGTCTCATCCCAATAGTCCGTCACACACCGGTCGCTCCAGCGATAGCGGCGCCGGGAGGTCAGCCCCATCGGATGCGCGAGCGTGGCACCGAAGAACGCCTCGGCCGCCGGGGTGCGCCAGTCGACCAGCAGCCGCTCGCCGTCGGCGTCCGCCAAGCCCACGCGACCGATGTAGATCGTTTCCGTGCCGGTCACCACCCGCCCGACGCAGAGGTCGGCCCCGAACCGGCGCAGCAACCGTGACCGCCGGTTCAGCCGGACGATCTCCACCTCGCGCTCGTACGCCTCCTGCCCGTTGCCGCCGGGTGTCGCCAGCAGCTCGGCGAGGCGCCCGCCGACCTCCTCGCGCTCGGCTGCCAGGCGTGCCTCGATCCGGGCGAACCGGCGCACGTCGTCGTCGATCAGCTCGGGTGCGGCCTTGGCCGGATGTGCATCGAGGCAGAAGGGGGTCGGGAGGGCACGGGTCATCGCGATCCAATCGAGGGAAACGGGGGAGGGGAACGTCACCGGGACGACGACGGTGCTCATCGCACCGCGCCTGCCGTCCCGTGGGTATCGGTTGCGAGACTGCATTCTGCCCGGCAGGGGGCCTCTTGCGGCAAGCCCCCTGGCGTGATATATTCTGGAATTGCGAGCTGATATTCCTCGCATTTTTTGTGCCCGATCACGGTACTGTGACGGCATGACACCGTCCGTCACCGTCACTCCGGTCCGCGTCGCCAGCCTTCTGGTGGGGGAGGACGAGCGGCTTCCGGTGTTCGTCCACCTCATCGAGCACCCGGACGGCCGCATCCTGGTCGACACCGGGCTGACCGCCCTGCACCCCGCCGTCGCCGACATGGACCCGCAGCTGGAGCCACTGAGCGACAACTCGGACGTCGATCTCGACAGCATCACCGCGGTCGTCAACACGCACCTGCATTTCGACCACTGCGGCGGCAACCACCTCTTTCCGGGCCGCCCGATCCATGTGCAGCGCACGGAACTCGAGGATGCCCGCACCCAGGACGACTACACGATCCGGGAGTGGGTGGATGCGCCCGGCGTCGAGTACGCGCCGGTCGACGGCGAATGGGAACTGCTGCCCGGCATCCGGCTCGTGCCTGCACCCGGGCACACCCGCGGCTCGCAGATCGTCGCGGTGGAGACAGGGGAGCGCCCGATCGTCATCGCCGGCGACACGGCCGTCTGGTTCGGCGAACTCGACGCCCCGGAGACCGAAGGCCAGCTCCTCATCCGCTCGCTCGACCCGCAGCAGGTGTGGCTCGCCCACACGGCGGAGCCGTGGTCCGCGTGACGCGGTGACCAGGGGAGACGTGCGGCGGCACCTGTCGCCTCGGCTGCTCGTTTCCGATCGTGAGCGAGGTGCGGCGTGTACAGACGCGAGGTTTGCCCTCTTCAACCTGACATAATGTGCATTATCAGCGCATGACCGACGCGAGTTCCTCGGGCGCGGCGACCAGGTCCATGTGCGCAGAACGGTGCGCTCATATGCTCGTCGCGTGCAGAGTTCAGTGGCGAATGCGTACTCGCGTCGGTCAACGGAGTACATCGAGCTGTTCGGCTCGATGGACCCGGTGCATCGCGCCGACCTGAATCGAGTCTCGGCGTGGGCTGACGGGCTGACGGGTCTGGTCATCGACGCGGGCTGTGGGCCCGGGCATTGGACGAACCATCTCGCCGCACGAGGCATCGATGTGCGCGGTGTCGACGTGGTGCCCGAGTTCATCGCTCGGGCTCGCGACAGTTATCCGGGGATGCGGTTCGACATCGAGAGCCTGGAGGAGCTTGACGCTGAGCCATCCTCGGCCGGTGGCGTGCTCTCCTGGTACTCGCTTATCCATTACGAGCCGGAGGACATCCATACGCCACTGCGGGAGTTCGCTCGCGTCCTGCGCCCCGGCGGCGGTCTCCTCATTGGGTTCTTCACATGGCCGACTTTGGAGAGGTTTCCGCACGCCGTGGTCGACGCCTACCGATGGCCTCCGCTGTCGCTCGCCTCCGAACTGGAGTCTGCTGGATTCGAGGTCGTTGAGACCTATGAGCGGACAGAAACCGGCGCCCGTCCCCAAGGCGCGATTGTGGCACGACGTCGGCTGGGCGCGCCGCCTTCCCGCGTCACGCAGAATGCATACCTCTCCCCCACACGCGGCGCGGCTGCTGAGGACGGATGACGACTCCCCCTCAATGATCCGCCTGCTTGCTCAGGCCTGCTCGGCGAAGACCTCAGCCGCGATGCCGTAGCCCTCGAAGGCGCGGGCAACGCCGGCGTAGGCCGCGATCTGGATGAAGACCTCCACGATCTCCTCCTTGGTCGCTCCGCTTTTCAGCGCTATGCGCAGCTGTCCGCGGAGCGGTTCGAGGACGCCGAGGGACGCCGCGATGGTCACTGACACGAGCGCGCGGGTGCGCGTGTCGAGGTGGTCGGTGCGGGGCCAGGCGTCTCCGAACGCCTGGATGGTGGCGATCCGTTTGAAGTCTTCGGCGTTCTCCGGCTCGGAAGCGGCGGTCTCGAGGAAGCGCTCGAGCCGGAAGCCGAGGAGCTTCTCGGCTTCGTTGAGCGCGGCTGCGTAGTCGCGATCGATGGATTCGGACATTGTGATCTCCTTGTGTTGGGGTGAGGGGTTGCAGCTATGCGAGGCGGTCAGGAGACGACGTCGGGGAAGTCTGCCGGGAAGGGTTCGCCGATGTCATGGGGTTAATGAAACACCATTGCGCTATTTAACGCAACCTCGTTGCGCTAAGTAGGCAGGATGAACGACTTCGCCCCGTTCCGTGCGCCCGCTCCACGGAGGAGCCTCGAGCCGGCACGGCAAGGGCGACACCGGGCAATCGCACGAGTGCGCGCGCTGAACGATCCCGCGGAGCCGGAATGGGACAGCGACACGGCGCATCCGTACTCCTGACACCGCCCACACGGCGCGCTAGTGTCAGCAGCGAACGGCCAGGAGAACGGCCGCCTCTCTCGAAGGGATGACGCGATGAGCGCTACAGATCCGACCGACCCGCTGCTGCACGAATTCTCGCTGGACGCCCGGCAGATGACCCGTTCCGCCATCAACGCCATCCGCACGGCGCTCGGCGTCAGCGGCGCCGTTGCGCTGATCCTCGGCATCGTCCTGCTGTTCTGGCCCGAGAAGACGTTGTCGGTGCTGGCGATCTTCCTGGGGATCTACTTCCTGGTCGCGGGCGTGATGCGTCTCGGGATCGGCATCTTCAGCCGCGGGATGCGCGGCGGCTCCCGAGCACTCAACATCATTCTCGGAGTCCTGCTCATCTTCGCGGGAATCGTCGCCCTGAAGAACGTGACCGCCGCGGCCGTCACACTGGTGATCTTCGCCATTGCGTTCATCGGCGTCGGCTGGATCATCGACGGCGTCATGGCGCTGGCCGAAGCCGGCCGGGCCGCGTCGTCCGGATGGGCCATCGCGTTCGGCATCCTCAGCATCATCGCCGGGATCGTCGTGCTGGTGCTGCCGGCGTCGTCCGCGGTGTTCCTGCTGTTCTTCGCGGCCTTCTCGCTGATCGTCCTCGGCGTCATCGGAATCGTGCGGGCGTTCACGTTCGGCCGCGAGGTGCTCAAGGAGACCGACTCCCCTGCCGCCACCCCGCGCGTCGCCTGATCGTATACGATCCAGCGCGCTAGTTTCGGCACGAATGTGCGGAAAAACGCGCCCAGAACGCACATTCGGCACGAATCGCACCCCGGAAACGGGGTGCGATTCGTGCCGACGTGCTCAGCGGTGGTTGCTGCGGCTCGGCAGGTGCTCCGCCCACCAGTCCAGGATGATGTCGAAGCGCTCCCGGCGGTGGCGCGGGCGGCCGCTGCGGCTCAGCTCGTGGTCTTCGCCCGGGAAGACCACGAGCTCCGTCTCCACTCCCCTGCGCTTGAGCGCCGCGTAGTAGCGCTCGGCCTGCCCCAGCGGGCAGCGCAGGTCGTGGGATGAGTGCAGCACGAGCGTCGGCGTCCGCACCTGATCGACCAGGGCCTGCGGGCTCTGCGACCGCATCAGCTCCGGGTCGGTCCCGGTGTACTCGTCACCGAAGAAGCTGCCGATGTCGCTGGTGCCGACGAACGCCTCCGGGTCGAGGAATCCCCGCTCCACGATCGCCGCAGCGAAGCGGTGGTCGTGCGCGATGGTCCACGCCGTCAGGTAGCCGCCGTAGGAGCCGCCCATGATCCCGACGCGCTCGGCGTCGAGGCCGGGCACCTGGGCGATCGCGCCGTCGAGGAAGTCGAGCACGTCCGTCAAGTCGACTGTGCCCATCCGCTGGCGGATCACCCGGCCGTGCTCCTGCCCGTACCCGGCGGAGCCGCGCGGGTTGGACATGACGACCGCGTATCCCGCCGCCGCGTACACCTGCGCCTCGTCGAACAGGGCGTGCGTGTAGGCGGCGAACGGGCCGCCGTGGATGGTGAGGAGCACGGGATGCGGCCCATCGCCCTCCGGGACGAGCACCCAGCCGTGAACGGGGTAGCCATCGCGGCCGGTGATCGTCAGCTCACGCGGCTCGATGACGCCGGCTGAGCGGAGCGGCGCCGAGAAGTCGGTCAGCCGGCGCAGGCCGGCCGCCTCCACCACGGCGACATCTCCCGTGGTCAGAGCGTCGGCGAACGCGACGACGACCGTGTCGCCCGCCGCATCCACACCGCTGACGACAGTGTGATCGTCGGTCAGCCGGCGGCTCTCCCCCGCGGCCGTCACCTCGGTCAGCACCAGGGCCCCGTGGCGGCGGTCGAGGACGAGCACCGCGTCGTCTCCGCTCGGTGCGATGTCGGACTCGGTGAAGTCGACGGACTCCGGGTCGGTCAGACGTCGCGGCGCCGCGCCCGCGTCGTCGATCACGTAGAGGGCGGCGTTCTTGGCGACGAAGTCACGGCCGGTCTGGCCGACATCCTGAGCGGTGAAGAACAGCGCGCCGCCCGGAGCGAAGTGCGCCGTGATCACGCTGTACGAGCCGTGGGAGCCGGTCAGGTCGCGCGCCTCTCCCCCGTCGGCCGGGACGACGAAGACGTTCGACCGCAGGTCGAGGTCGCGGCTGGCGTGCCGTTCCGAGACGAAGGCGATGCTCCGTCCGTCGGGCGAGAACGAGATCGCGCCGTCGTCCCACGGGCCGTCGGTCACCTGACGCGGCTCCGCGACCGCGGGCGCGGGGTCCGTCGAGCCGTCGGGGTTCGGTGCGGGAGACGGGACGGGCGCCGCCCAGACGTCCGGAACCGGCACGGTGAAGACGTGCGCGCGCCGGTCGGTGATGTAGCCGAGGCCGTTCGCCTGATATTTCAGCGTGTCGAAGCGGCGAGCGGGCTCGCCGTTCGGGTCGATGCCGTCGACCGTGCCGTACCGCCCCTGCTCAGGCACCCGGCTCACGAAGGCGATGGTGCTGCCATCGGGCGACCAGGCGAATTCCGAGACGCCGAGCGTGCGGTCGGTGACCGCGACGGGCTCTCCGCCCGCGGCGTCCACGACGTACAGCTGCGCCGGCTTCTTCGGCGCTGCGCGCAGGAACGCCAGCAGGCGCCCGTCCGGCGAGAACCGGGGAGCCGTGTCGCGGAATCCGCGGGTCAGCAGCCGCGGGGCGGCGTGACCGGTGAGCGGGATGCTCCACAGCTGCCCGACGGTGGCGTCGGCCTCCAGCGATGGTCGGGTCACCGACACGACGGCTCGCGTGCCACCGGGGTGGACGGTCGGCGTCGAGACGCCGGTCAGCAGACCGAGGTCGGCGGGCTTCACTCGACGACCGGCGTGAAGCTGGACACGTCGCCGACGAGGCGCGTGTGGTCGGCCGGGATGGGGTCGACGACGGCGGAGGCGACCTCGGCCGCGAACTCGCTGACGTTGTACAGGCGCCCGGCAGCCTCCTTGCGGGCGTCGATGGCGCCCGGGTTGAGGCGGTTGAGAAGGGTCGCCGTGATGGTGCCCTCGATCATGTCACCCGAGACGACGACGAACTCGACGCCCTTCTCGGTGAGCGACGGCAGCAGCTCCCGCAGCGCGTCCTCCCCCGCCCGCTTGCTCAGCGCGACGGCCTCGTACTCGGGCATGGTCGGCGTCGTCCGGATGAAGTGCGCCTGATGGCTGGTGACGAACACGACGCGTGCGCCGTCGCCGAGCAGCGGGAGCGCCGCGGTGAGGGTGTTCACCTGGGCGTCGCGGTTGAGTTGCATCGCGTAGTCCTCGGCCATGCCGGACTCCATGCCGCCCGAGGCGTTGAGCACCAGGATGTCGAGGCCGCCCCAGGCGTCGGCGACGGTCCGGAACATGGCCGCGACGGACTCGGGGTCCGTGAGGTCGGCACCGACCGCGATGGCCGTCCCGCCGCTCTCCACGATCGAGTCGACGAGCTTCAGAGCCCGCGCCTCCTTGTTGCGGTAGTTGATGACGACACTCGCGCCCGCCTCGGCGAGGTACTGCGCGGTGTCCGCGCCGATCCCGCGCGACGAGCCGGTGACGAGGGCGCGCTTGCCCGTCAGCGAACCAGGTGAAAGGGGGTTTGCCACGAAAACTCCTCGGCGTCGATGTCTGCATCCTGAGACTACCAAGCGGGTTGGAATCGGCGTGGGCCGCACCTGATACGGTCGGAGAAAGCAGTGAAAGGGGGACGTCATGGACATCACGTCCTTCGCCTGGATCGTCTGGCTCGTCCTCATCCTGATCTTCGTGATCATCGAGATGCTGACGCTCGACTTCGTCTTCCTGATGATCGCCGTCGGCAGCTTCGGCGGCCTCGTCTCCGGCCTCGCCGGAGCACCCTGGTGGCTACAGCTGATCATCGCGGCGATCCTCTCCGTCGTGCTCATCTTCTTCATCCGTCCACCGCTCCTCCGCGCGCTGAAGCGCGGGGGCGACCCGGCGAAGAGCAACATCGACCGCCTGATCGGGATGGGCGGCGTCGTCGTCTCGACCGTCACCCGCACCACCGGCCTGGTGAAGCTGCAGATCGGCGAGACCTGGACCTCCCGGCTCGCCGGCGCGCCCCTCCCGGGCGATGGCCGGGAGGAGCTCGTCCCCGGGGAGCACGTGGTCGTGGTCTCGATCGAGGGTGCGACCGCCGTCGTCGCCCCCGCACCGGTCTCCGCAGGCAGCGACGGCCTCACCGAGAGGATCACCCCGTGAACGATCCGAGCCAGCTGGTCCTGACCATCGTGGTCAGCGTCATCGTCCTGATCATCGCGATCTTCGTGCTGGTCACGCTGTTCCGTGCGATCCGCATCATCCCGCAGGCGCGGGCCGGCGTGGTCGAGCGGCTCGGCCGGTACCACAAGACGCTGATGCCGGGGCTCAACGTCGTCGTGCCGTTCATCGACAAGGTGCGGCCGTTGATCGACATGCGGGAGCAGGTGGTCTCGTTCCCGCCGCAGCCGGTCATCACCGAGGACAACCTGGTCGTCTCGATCGACACTGTCGTCTACTTCCAGGTGAACGATGCGCGCGCCGCGACCTACGAGATCGCCAACTACCTGGGCGCGGTCGAGCAGCTGACCACCACGACACTGCGTAACGTCGTCGGCGGCCTGAACCTCGAGGAGGCGCTCACCAGCCGAGACAACATCAACGGACAGCTGCGCGTCGTGCTCGACGAGGCCACCGGCAAGTGGGGCATCCGGGTGGCGCGCGTGGAACTCAAGGCGATCGAGCCGCCGCTCTCCATCCAGGACTCCATGGAGAAGCAGATGCGCGCGGAACGTGACCGCCGCGCTGTCATCCTGACGGCCGAGGGCACGAAGCAGTCCGAGATCCTCAACGCGGAGGGTCTGCGGCAGGCCGCGATCCTCAAGGCGGAGGGTGACGCCAAGGCGGCGGTGCTCCGCGCCGAGGGCGAGGCGCAGGCGATCACGACGGTGTTCGGGGCGATCCACCAGGGCAACCCGGACAACCTGCTGCTCGCCTACCAGTACCTCCAGACGCTGCCCAAGCTCGCGGAAGGCCCGGCGAACAAGCTGTGGATCATCCCGAGCGAGCTCACCGAGGCGCTCAAGGGCATCGGCCAGGCCTTCGGGCCCGGTGCCGGGACGCCGCGCCCGGACGCAACTGGAAGCACGGATTCCGCCGGCGCGCCCGGCCCGGCCGCACCGACCGGGCCGGCGGCACCGACCGCGCCGTGACGTTCCTCGACGGGGCCGGGACGCGCATCATCGCGCATCGCGGCCTGGCCCTCGATGCGCCCGAGAACACGCTCCCCGCCTTCCTGCGCGCGCTCTCGGCGGGCGCGACGCACCTCGAGACCGATATCCACGCCTCGGCCGACGGCGAGGCCGTCATCGCGCACGACCCGGACCTCGCCCGGGTCGCCGGGCGGAGCGTCGCGGTCGGCCAGCTGACGATGCGGGAGCTGCGACGCATCGACCTCGGGCACGGGCAGGGCTTCTGCTCGCTCGGCGAGGCGCTCGACGCCTTCCCGCACGCGCGGTTCAACATCGACGTGAAGGATGCGCGCGCCGCCGCGCCGGCCGTCGCCGCGATCCGGGACGCCCGCGCGACGGAGCGCGTGCTGATCACCAGTTTCTCGACCGAGAGGAGGCGGGCCGTCGCCGACGCCCTTCCCGGAGTGGCCTCCTCCCCCGCCGTCCCCGAGTTCGTCCCCGCGCTGGTGGGCGCCCGGCTCGGCATCGCTCCCCTGGTCCGGCGCGCCCTGCACGGCTTCGTCGCCGTCCAGGTCCCCGAGCGTCGCGGACCCGTCCGGATCGTCACCCGGCGCACGGTCGAACGGTTCCATGCCGCCGGAGCCGAGGTGCACGTCTGGACGGTGAACGACCCCGCCGACATGCGACGGCTGCTCGACTTGGGGGTCGACGGCATCGTCACCGACCGCTGCGACCTCCTCAAGACCGTGGTCGCGTCGCGGCGCTGAAACCCGGCGACTCTGAGAGGCCACTGGGAGAAACGCTCCCCTGGAAAGAGAATCCCCAGCTTGACCGTTTATAACAGTGAGGATTCGCGCGCACTAGAGGAGACCACACAATGGCAGATCGAAGCTTGCGCGGCATGAGAATCGGCGCCCAGAGCCTACAGAGTGAAGAAGGCGTCGTCTACTCTCCGCGTTCCCGTTACAACTACCTGTGCCCGACCTGCGGCAAGGAGACCGATGTCGTCTTCTCGGCCGAGGCCGAGGCCCCCGAGACCTGGGAGTGCAAGCACTGCGGCCAGGAGGCTCGCCTGCTGATCGGCGACACCCCCGTCGAGGTCGACCACTCCGACGTCAAGACGCCCCGCAGCCACTGGGACATGCTGCTGGAGCGCCGCACCCGCGCCGAGCTCGAGGAACTCCTCGAGGAGCGCCTGCAGTACCTGCGCTCGCGTCGCGGAACGAGCGAGCACAAGCACACCGCCTGACCGTCAGCACCACCTGACTCAGGACAACGGGCCGTTCTCACCTTCGCGGTGGGAGCGGCCTTCTCGTTGCCGGGAGCGGGCTGCGCCGCCCCGTGAATGCGGCCGCCAGCCCGAACAGACCGAGGCCGGCGACGAGGAACTCGATCCCCCGGCTGAGCAGCGTCGCCGGCGTCGTGGTCGTGCCGAGCGGTACGTCCGCGACCATGTGTCCCGGTTTGAACGGCGGGATCGAGCTGATCGTTCGTCCATCGGGTCCGATGATCTGGCTGCTGCCGACCGTCGAGATGTTCACCAGCGAGCGTCCCGCCTCTATCGCGCGCAGGCGAGCGATCGCGAGCTGCTGCTGGTTCTCGTCCGTCTCGCCGAAGTCCGCGTTGTTCGTCTGGGCGAGGATCACCTGCGCTCCCCCGTTCATCATGTCGGTGAGCAGCTGGTCGTCGACGATGTCGAAGCAGATGGAGATCCCGGCCCGGACGCCGCCGACGTCGAAGACGTTGTCGCGCGTCCCCGGGGTGTAGTCGCGCCCGATGAGGTCGATCAGAGCGGGGGCGAATGGACGCCAGAACGCGCGGTCGGGGACGTACTCACCGAACGGCACCGGGTGCTTCTTGTCGTAGTAGTCGACGGCGCCGTGCCCGGCCACCCACTGCAGCGACGTGTTGTAGAAGCGGTCGTCGCGCGACGTGATCGTGCCGACGACGAACGGGGCGCCGAACTTCCGGCTGAGCGCATCCAGGATGGCCGCGTTGTCCGGGTCGCGCGTCGGGTCGGGCAGCGCAGACCCCTCCGGCCAGACCACCATGTCGACCTTGTTCGCGCCGGAGACCTGCGACGACGGGATGCGCAGCGTCTCCGCCACCTGGGAGGCGAACACCGCACCGACGGGAGCGTCGTCGAAGTATCCCGCCGGGCCGTTGCCCTGCACGGCGGCGATCCGCGTCGTCCCGTCGGTCGTCGCGGGCCAGGCGGGGATCGCGAACACGAGCGCGACCGCCACCCCGGCGAGCAGCCAGCGCTGCACCGTACGCACATCCAGAGCCCCGGGCAGCTCGACCAGGAGGGCGACCAGCCACACCATCACGAAGCTCACCCCGGAGATGCCGACCCAGGCCACCATCGGAGCAAGCGGGCTCTGTGACTGCGACTCGGCCACCCGTCCCCAGGAGAAGCCGCCGTACGGCCAGTTTCCCGTCACGTACTCGCGCAGCACCCAGAGGCCGCTCACGATCACCGGCAGCAGGCCGAGCCGCCCGAGCAGCGTCGGGAAGGCCCGCGGCACCCATCGGTACGCGAGCGTGATCAGGATGCCGCCGACGCCCCAGAACAGCGCCTCGAGCGTCGAGAGCGCGACCCAAGGCACCGGGCCCAGGTAGAGCGCCGTCCAGGAGACGTGGACGAGGTAGAACGCCTCCCCCGCGACCCAGCCGATCAGGAAGGCCGGCCCGGCGCGGCGTCCACGTTGCGCGAGCAGCACCATCGCGATGCCGACGAAGGTCAGCGGCCACCAGTCCTTGTCCGGGAAGCCCGCATCGAGCACCGGGCCGGCGGCCGCAGCGAGCAGCACCGCGAGCCAGAGCGGAAACGGGGCTCGCGGGACGGTCTGCACGAAGGGAGAGCCTAAAGCATCCGCGTGTGGGGTCTGCTCAGGAAGCGCGGCCCCGACCACGGGGCCGCCGGCGAGCCGCGTCACGCGACCGACGAGTACGCCACGATGCCGCGGCGGATGGACTCTAGCGCCTGCCGGGCCACCCGCCCGACGTTGCCCTGAGCCACCAGCGACAGCTGATCGAGGAGGTCGATCGTCTGCTTGGCCCAGCGGACGAAGTCGCCCGCCGCCATGTCGGCCTCGCTGAGCACCGCATCCAGCCCGGAGCCGCGGGACCACATCCACATCGCCAGCGACAGCGCGGTCGACGGGGGTTCGCTGCCGGGGAGCCGGTTGTCCTGCTCCAGGTCGTCGAGGGTGCTCCACAGCGTCGTCGTCTTCTCGAGCGCCGGGCGGAACGCCCCGCGAGGCAGGGTACGGTCGTTGGCCAGGCCGTCGTCACGCCGGGGCTCGAAGACCAGTGCGCAGGCCATGGCCGCGAGCCCGGGGGCGTCGAGGTCCTTCCAGGCGTTCCTGCGCAGGCACTCGGCGACGAGCAGATCCCGCTCGCCGTAGATGCGCTTGAGCGTGCGGCCGTGGACCGTCAGCTCGGTCTCGCCGTTCTCCTTGGTCAGGTAGCCGAGCTCGAGGAGCACCTCGGACACCCGGTCGAAGACCTTCGCGACGGCGCCGGTGCGCGATTGGATCTGCGACCGCAGCCGATCGGTGTCGCGCTTCAGCTTCCACCAGCGCTCGGCCCAGCGTGCGTGTGCCTCACGTTCCGGGCAGCGGTGGCAGGGGTGGTCCTTCATGCGTTTGCGCAGTGCCGCCAGCTGCCTCTGCCGCTTCTCCCGCTCGCTGTTCGACGCCGACTCGATGCGGGAGCCGGAGCGCTCCAGGTCGGTCAGCTCGCGCCGGATGGCGAAGTACTCGCGGAAGTCGCCGAGGTGGCAGGTCATCGCCTCCTCGTAGCCGGCGAGCGACTGCTCCTGCTGCAGAGCCTTCCGCGCCAGGTCGACCACCGCACGGTCGGCCTGGAACTGGGCGAACGACGACTCGAGGATCTCGCGGGTGCGGGGCCGCCCGAACTGGTCGATGAGGTTGACGGCCATGTTGTAGGTCGGGCGGAAGCTGGAGTTCAGCGGATAGCTGCGGCGGGAGGCGAGGGACGCGACCGACTGCGGATCGAGGCCGTCCTCCCACTGGATGACGGAGTGGCCCTCGACGTCGATTCCGCGTCGCCCGGCGCGCCCGGTCAGCTGGGTGTACTCCCCCGGCGTGATCGGCACCCGGGCCTCGCCGTTGAACTTCTCCAGCTTCTCCAGCACGACCGTCCGGGCCGGCATGTTGATCCCGAGCGCCAGCGTCTCGGTCGCGAAGACCACTTTGACGAGCTTCCGGCGGAACAGCTCCTCCACGACCTCCTTGAAGGCGGGAAGAAGACCAGCGTGGTGCGCGGCGACGCCGCGCTCCAGCCCTTCCAGCCACTCCCAGTACCCCAGGACCGCGAGGTCTTCGTCGAGCAGCGTCCGGCACCGGTCCTCGACGATCTCGCGGATCTCGTCGCGCTCGTGCTTCTCGGTCAGGCGCACCCCGGCCCGGAGCACCTGCCGCACGGCCTGGTCGCAGCCGTTGCGGCTGAAGATGAAGAAGATCGCAGGCAGCAGGTTGCGGTCATCGAGCAAAGCGACGAGGTCCGACCGGCTCATCCGGAAGGAGTCGGGACGGCCGCCCTTCGAGTGGTATCGGCCGACATCCCGCATCTGCCGGCTGCTGAGCACCCGGCCGCCGTAGCGCGCCATCTGCACGAGCTCCGGATTGACGCGGTTCGTGGTGGCGAGCCCCGACGAGTCGAACAGGTCGATGAGCTTCGACCGCATCAGGATGTGCTGCTCCAGCGGCACCGGACGCTCCTCCGACACCACGACGTCCGTGTCGCCGCGGACCGCCTGCAGCCAGTCGCCGAACTCCTCCGCGTTCGACACGGTGGCGCTGAGCGACACCATCCGGACCTCGGACGGCAGGTGGATGATGACCTCCTCCCAGACGGCGCCGCGGAACCGGTCGGCCAGGTAGTGCACCTCGTCCATCACGACGTAGGCGAGGTCGGTGAGCAGGTCGGAGTCCGCGTAGAGCATGTTGCGGAGCACCTCGGTCGTCATGACGACGATGCGCGCGTGGGAGTTGATGTTGGTGTCGCCGGTGAGGAGCCCGACCGACTCCGCGCCGTACGCCTCGACGAACTCCTGGAACTTCTGGTTCGAGAGCGCCTTCATCGGCGTCGTGTAGAACACCTTGGCGTTGGCCTCGCGCATGGCGAGGAACACGGCGAACTCCGCCACGATCGTCTTGCCTGCGCCGGTCGGGGCGGCGACGAGAACGCTGCGCCCGCGCTCCAGAGCCCCGCACGCCTCGCGCTGGAACGGGTCGAGGTCGAACCGGAGGCCCTCGCGGAAGGTCTCGAGCAACGGCTGGCGGGCCCGGTCGCGCGAGGCGGCGAACCGCTCCGCCGGTGAGAGCGTCTGGTCGGTCACTCCCCCAGCCTATGCCCGTGCGTCAGGCGGCGAGCTCGGCCTCGAGCCGCAGCTCCCGCTTCGCGGCACGGCGGTCGTGCAGCCAGGCGACGCCGTAGGCCGCGAAGTACAGCGCGACCATCGGGATGGCCAGCAGGAACATCGAGAGCACGTCGGCCGCGGGCGTCGCGATCGCGGTGAACAGCGCGATCAGGATGAGCGCCCACCGCCACGAGGCGATGATCGACTTCGCGCTGAGCACCCCGACGAAGTTCAGCAGCACCAGGAACACCGGGAGCACGAACGCGATGCCCACGGCGATCACCAGCTTCAGGATGAAGTCGAAGTAGGTCTTCGCCTGGATGATCGCGGAGTCGGGCTCCGGCGCGAAGCTCGTCAGCAGGCTCACGATGTGCGGGACCAGCAGCCAGCCCGTCACGCCGCCCGCGATGAAGAGCGGGACAGCGGTGAAGAAGAAGCCGAAGCCGTAGCGGAGCTCCTTGCGGGTCATCGCCGGGACGAAGAACGCCCAGATCTGGTAGAGCCAGACCGGGCTGGAGATGATCGCACCGATGGTTATCGCGACCTGCATCTTGAGGTCGAACGCGCCGGTGATGCTGTCGTAGTTGAGCATGGCCTCGCGGCCCTGCTGCTTCGCGATGTCCGTGATCGGACCGCGGAGCGCATCCATCACGTAACCGCTGAGGAACCAGCCGATGACGGCGCCGCCGACCAGCGCCAGAGCGGAACGGAAGAGGCGTTTGCGAAGCTCGATGAAGTGCTCGGCGAGCGTCATCCGTCCTTCGCGGCTCTTGCCTCGCTTCGTGGAGGCCACCGGACTAGGACTTCGGGTTCGACTCGGTCGAGGGGTCGACCGGCGTCGGAGCCGGGGTGCTCTGCGCAGCCGTGTTCTGGACCGCCGTGTTCTGGGTGGTCGTGTTCGTCGGCGTGCCGTCGGTGGCCTGGTCGGACTTGCCGTCCTTGCCGTCCTTCTTCAGCTCGTCGACCTCGCCCTTGAAGATCCGCATCGACTGGCCGATGCTCTTGGCGAGCGCCGGAAGCTTCGGCGCACCGAAGAGCAGCAGGATCACGGCGAGGATGATGAGCAGATGCCATCCGGTCAGTCCTGCGAACATGAGATCAGGTCCTTCTCAAAAGGTGGGCGAAGCGAGCGGGCACCGTCTCCGGGTCCACACTGACGAGTAGTCTACCGCGCCGGACGCGGGCGTCCCTGCGAGCTTGCCGGGCATAGGCGCGCTCGATGAGGTGCTCCTGCCGCTCCGCACGGAGCTCGTCGGCGTCCGCCAGCACGGCCGGCTCGAAGGTCTCGTGGAGCTCCTCCGCGCGGCGCGACAGCACCTCCGTCTTCTCCAGGAGGGCGGCGGCTTCGCGGCCGGCGGCGACCAGCTTGCGGAACAGCCACCAGGCGAAGAACGCGAGCATGCCGAGGAGACCGAGCACGAGCACGGTCCAGATCACCAGCCACGACCACCAGGGCACGGCCTCAGCCTACCCGCCCCGGCCGGCGGTCAGAGGTAGCGTTCGACGCCCGCACGGGCCCAGCCGGCGACGACCTGGCGCGCCTCGGGCGGGTCGAGGACCGTCAGAACGCCCGACAGCCCGGCGACCAGCCGCTTGAGGCCGTGGAAGTGCGCGACCCGGACGCTCGTGCGGATGATGCCGTCGCGCTCCTCGCGCACGGCGCCCTCGGGGATGTAGTCCTCGATCAGCGGGATGGCGGAGGCGGACACCTCGACCGTCACCAGCTGGTCCTCCGGCGTCCCGGTGAACAGCGTCTCGGGGAGCTTCACGTCGCCCGGCCGGTAGGTGATGGCCTCCTCCGTCGCGACCAGATCGTCGATCCGATCGAGGCGGAACGTGCGGATGGCCGTGCGCAGGTGATCCCAGCCGCGCAGGTACCAGTCCTGGTCGACGGACTCGATGCGCAGCGGGTCGACGCGACGCCGTTCGCGTTCACCGCGCGAGCTGAGGTAGTCGAACTCGAGCTGCACGCCCGCGATCACCGCATCCCGGATCGTGGCGAGTGTCTCGTCGGTCTCGGACCGCGCGACGGCCAGCTGGCTCGGTGCGGCTGATGCACCGCGGGCGAGCTTCGCCATGAGCGAGCCGATGGCGTCGCGGTCGGCGTTCTCCGGCAGGGCGGTCAGATACTGCAGCCCGGCGATGAGGGCGGCCGCCTCCCGCGCCGAGAAGCGCGGCGAGTCGTCGATCGCGACCTGGTGGGTCAGGACGATCTGGTCGTTCTCCTCGAAGTCGTCCCAGGCGATGTCGAACAGATCGCCCGGCTGGTACGCGTTGGTCTCGCCCGGGATGCCGGAGACCGCGATCAGGCGGACCGCGTCGCGCAGCTGCTCCTGATCGACGCCGAAGTGCTCGGCCGCCTCCGCGACGCTCACGCGATCGCGGTCCATCAGGTACGGCACGAGGGCGAGCAGGAAGGCCAGCTTGTCCTGCGCCTGCATCGGCTTCCGGCGCTCAGCCATCGTGCGCCTCCCCCCGCTGTCCCTGTGCGGCGTCGGCCGGAGCCGTGTGCGCGGCGACCGTCGCCTGGAGCCGCTGCAGCACCTGCTCGCGCAGCTCCGGCGGAGAGAGGACGAGCACCTCCGGCCCGAACGACGCCAGCTGGTCGGCGAGGATGTTGATGTCGGAGAAGTTCACGGTGAGCCGGACGGGCTCCCCCTCGGCGCCGACCGGGACGGCGTCGCCGTACCGCTTTCCGAGGCGGGTGGCCGCATCCGTGCCGGCCGTCACCTCGATCTCGGCGACGTTCGACTCCCAGATGCGCTCGAGCTCCAGGAGCGCCCGCTCGGCGAACGCCTCGCCGTCGACCCGGTACTGCTCCGGGTCGAACACGCGGGAGGTCAGCCTGACCGGCCCGACGATCCGCGACAGCAGGAAGGTCCGCGAGCCGTTCGCATCCTGGTCGATGCCCTGCAGATGCCACCGGCCCTGGTGCTGGACGAGCGACAGCGGCGCGACGGTGCGCTGACGGGAGGCGCTCTCGCCCGGCTTGAGGTACGGGAACTGGACCATGGCGTGCCGCTCCAGCGCCTGGCTGAGCGGCTCGAAGGCGCTCTCCCGCACGCGCAGCCGCGGCGCGTAGCCGACGACCGGGTCGTCCGCCTCGACGCCCAGCGAGCGCAGTTTCATGAGCGCGCGCCGGGACTCCCCCGACAGCGACCCCTCGCGCCACACGGCAGCGGCCAGCCCGAGGAGCGTCAGCTCCTCCGGCGAGAAGCTGACGTCGGCCGGGAGGTCGTATGCCCCTTTGGGAATGCGATAGCGGAGCAGCTGGTTGTTGCCGGACGCCTCGGGGGCCTCCACCGTCTCCAGCGGGACGCCGAGCTCGCGGATGTCGTCCTTGTCGCGCTCGAACTGCCGCTCCAGGCTGCTGTTGTCGCCGTGCGGCTCATAGCGCTGGCGATAGCCCTGGACGGTCGACAGGATCTCGCTCTTGGTCAGGCCGTTCTCTGTCGCGAGCAGCGCGAGCACCAGGCTGAACAGACGCTCCTCGACCGGGACGCGCGCGGGCGAAGAGGAGGAACGGGACACCCGTCCATCCTAGTCCGCGCGCTAGCGGATCCCGAGGATGTCGACCACCCAGGCGGAGGCCGCGACCTGTCCCTCTGCGGGGGCCTCGATGACCACCTGCGAGCCGACCTTCTTGCCCACCAGCTCGGCCAGGACCTTCTGCGGAAGGGCCTGGTTCAGCTGGCTGGCACCGGTGTCGAGCTTCACGAAGTCCGGCGACCCCGACTGCCAGCTCGAGACGATGACGTTCTTGTCTTCCCAGCCCACGGCCGTGTACTGGAGGATGGCGAACGAGTCCTTCTTGACCGTCGCTCCCGACCCGGCCTTCAGCTCCTCGCTGCGGACCTTCGTCGGCGCCGAGCCGGAGGACGGGATCGTGATGCCCGGCTGCCCGGTCGGCGCCAGCACGACGGTCGGGAATCCGGACACCGACGGACGGACGGCGCCGTCGGCCTTCGCCAGGTACGCCTTCAGGATGTCGACCACGATCACACCGGAGCTGGTCGCCCCGGTGCCGCCCGCGTCCTTCGGCGAGATGACCACGGCGACGCGCGAACCGACGGGGGCGCACTGGAGGCCCTTGCTCAGCGCGGCGTTGCCGGAGCCGAGGGCGAGCGGGTAGGTGTCGCCGCTGCCGTAGGACGTCTGCTGCACCTGACCGGTCTTGCCGTCGAGGATCGTGTACTGCATCTCGATGACCTGGCCCTTGTGGACCTGCTCACCGGTGCCCTCGGTGATGATGGTGCGCTCGGACTTCGTCGTGTCGAGCGGAGTCGGAACCGTGATCTTCGGCTTCGAGCCGATCTTCCCCGTCGCCTCCACGAGTTGGGAGGCCTTGCCGGAGGGCAGAGCGGTCGAGCAGTCGTTGTTCGGGTCGGTCGAGCATCCCGTGAGGACAGCGGCCACGAGGCCGACGGCGACCACGACAGCGGACGTTCTTCCGATGGTGACTCTGCGCACGTGTTCTCTTTCGGTCGGGGCGTTGGAGGGCCAATTCATGCTAGCCGACGCCCGGAGCGTCCTCGTCCGCGTCCCGGCCCTTCGCGAGTTCCGCGCTCGTGGCGGCCTCGCGCATCCGCTTGCGGAGGCTCTTCGGGCTGGACTGCCGCTCGCCGAGGGCGCCGGGGGTCCAGGCCTCGACATCCTCGTCGGAGTAGTCCGACTTGGACGGACGGCGCTTCAGCTCGGGCAGGACCGTCCCCGGCGCGAGCCGGCGGGCGGTGATGAGGAACCCGGTGTGGGCGATCATGCGGTGGTCGGGACGGACGGCCAGCCCCTCGACGTGCCAGCCGCGGACCATCGTCTCGTTCGACTGCGGATGCGTGTAGTCGCCGGAGGCGCGGATGGCCTCGGCCACGCGGGACAGCTGGGTCACCGTGGCGACGTAGCAGATCACGACGCCGCCGGGCTTGAGCGCGGCGGTCACCGCGTCGAGCGTCTCCCACGGCGCCAGCATGTCGAGCACAACGCGGTCCACCGTTCCCGGCTCGACCGCGGCGGGAAGCGCATCCTGCAGGTCGCCGACGGTCAGCGTCCAGTTGCCGGGATCGCCGCCGAGGAACGTGGCCGCATTGTCGCGAGCGACGTCGGCGAACTCCTCGCGGCGCTCGAACGAGAGCAGGCGCCCCTCCGGTCCGATCGCGCGGAGCAGCCAGAGCGAGAGCGCGCCGGAGCCGACACCGGCCTCCACCACCGTCGCCCCGGGGAAGATGTCCGCCAGCGCCAGGATCTGCGCCGCGTCCTTCGGATAGACGATGGCGGCGCCGCGCGGCATGGACATGACGAAGTCGGTGAGGAGCGGGCGGAGCGCCAGGTGCTCGACGCCCGCGTTGTTCGTGACGACGGAGCCGTCGGGCAGCCCGATGATGGCGTCGTGCGGCAGGACGCCGCGGTGGCTGTGGAAGAGCTTCCCCGGCTCCAGGGTGATGGTGTTCATCCGGCCCTTCGGGCCGGTGAGCTGCACGCGGTCGCCCGCGCGGAACGGTCCAGAGCTGCGCCGTGTCTCGTTCATCGGGTGGCCGCCCCACGGCGGGCGCGGGCGACGGAGAACAGATCGTCCGCGGTGCGTCCGTCGAGCGTCGGCCACAGCGTGTGCTCCTCCGATTCGGGCAGCGGCACGATGTGCGGCACTCCGATGGTGGTCGCCCCCGCAGCCACGGCCGAGGCCAGGCCCACCAACGAGTCTTCGACGGCCACGGTCTGGCGGATGTCCACCCCGAGCAGCTCGGCGGCGCGCAGGTACGGTTCCGGAGCCGGCTTCGGCTCGTCCACCTCGTCGCCGCTCACGATCACGTCGAACGCGTCGAACGGCATCTGCGCGACGATCTGCTCCGCCATCCTGCGGACCGACATGGTCACCAGGGCCGTCGGGACGCCGCGCTCGCGCAGCGCCTCCAGCAGCTCGCGGGCACCCGGGCGCCACGGCACGCCGTCGGCGTCGAGCTTCTGCTGCACGCGGTCGGTCAGCCACTCCACGATCTCGTCCGGCTCCATCGCCACGCCGCGGGAGCGGAGGATCTCGGCGGAGTTCCAAAGGCCGAGGCCGACGAGCAGCAGACCGTCGTCGTGCGTCCAGGTGCCGCCGAACGAGTGCACCAGCTCCACCTCCGACGCCATCCAGTACGGCTCGGTGTCGACGAGGGTGCCATCCATGTCCCACAGCACGGCGGCGGGCACGTCGCCGGAGCCGGTGTCGGTACGGGTATGTTCGCTGCGGGGGGAAGACGCGGTCACAACGGGCAAGTCTATCGGGAGAGCCGCGGGCCTATCCTGGATGGATGGCGCCCCGACCGGACGCCGGGAAGGACGAGGGACAGCTTCGTGACAGACGGACAGAACATCCTCGGCGGGCGCATCCTCGTGGTGGCCTTCGAGGGATGGAACGACGCGGGCGAGGCGGCCAGCGGCGCAGTCAAGACGCTCAAGGAGCAGCTCGACGTCGTTCCGATCGCCGAGGTCGACCCCGAGCTCTACTTCGACTTCCAGTTCAACCGGCCGGTGGTGACCGACGACGACGGCCGCAGGCGCCTCATCTGGCCCTCTGCGGTCATCTACGGTCCGTCGCTCCCCGGGCGGGTCGGAGAGGACCTCGCCGGCGACGCGGAGCTCACCGTCACGGGCGACAACGCGGGCAACATCTTCCTGCTGCTCGGCACGGAGCCGTCGCGCAGCTGGCGCAGCTTCACGGCCGAGATCATGGATGTGGCGCTCGCCGCCGACATCGGAGCCGTCGTCTTCCTCGGCGCGATGCTCGCCGACGTCCCGCACACGCGGCCCATCTCCGTCTTCGCGTCCAGCGACAATGCGGCGGTGCGGGCGGAACTCGGCCTCGAGCGCTCCACGTACGAGGGGCCGGTCGGCATCCTGAGCGCGCTCGCCGAGGGAGCGGAGGACGTCGGCATCCCGACCATGATGATCTGGGCGTCCGTGCCGCACTACGTGCACAACGCGCCCAGCCCGAAGGCCGTGCTCGCGCTGATCGACAAGCTCGAGGAGCTCGTGGATGTGACCATCCCCCGCGGCACGCTCGTCGACGAGGCCGCGGCCTGGGAGTCCGGGATCGACGCGCTCGCCGCCGACGACGAGGAGATGGCCTCCTACATCCAGCAGCTCGAGCAGGCGCGCGACACCGTCGACTCGCCCGAGGCGAGCGGCGAGGCGATCGCGCAGGAGTTCGAGCGGTACCTGCGCCGCCGCGGCGACGGCCGCGACGGCGGCACGGCCGGGCGCGCGCCCGACGACCCACGCCGCGGCTGAGGCGCCGGGGCGTCCCGGCTCAGACCTCGCCGGTCGTAAGCACCGCGCTCGTGAGCACCGGGTTCACGCCTGGAGCACGCCGGTGGCCAGCAGGATCATCAGCAGGACGCCGAGAGCGATGCGGTAGATCACGAACGGCAGGAAGCTGCGGCGCGAGATGTAGCCCATGAAGAACGCGATCACCAGCAGGCCGACGACGAACGCGACGACCGTCGCGGCCGCGGTCTCGACCGGGCCGAACACCTCGGGCGTGCAGGTTCCCGCCTTCGCGAGCGCCGCGGTGCACGGCTCCTTGACGGCCTTGTAGAGCTGGTAGAAGCCGCTGCCGAACACCGCGGGGAGCGCCAGCAGGAACGAGTACCGTGCCGCGGCGCGGCGCTGGTAGCCCATGAACAGCCCCGCCGTGATGGTGCCTCCGGAGCGGGAGACGCCCGGGATGAGCGCGAGCGCCTGGGCGAGACCGAAGACGATGCCGTCGATCCAGGTCAGGTCGCGCAGCCTCTTGCGCTTCGCCCCCACCCAGTCGGCGATGCCGAGCAGGATGCCGAACACGATGAGCGTCGTCGCGACGATCCACAGCGAGCGGAAGACCGTCTCGATCTGGTCCTGGAAGAACAGGCCGAGGACCACGATCGGAACGCTGCCCAGGATGACGAGCCAGCCCATCCGCGCGTCGGGGTCGTTGCGCGGGATACGACCGAACAGCGCCCGGAACCACTGCGCGATGATGCGCGTGATGTCGCGCCAGAAGTAGAGCAGCACCGCCGCTTCCGTTCCCAGCTGGATGATCGCGGTGAAGCGGGCGCCGGGGTCGGCCCCGGTTCCGAGCAGCTCGCCGACGATGCGGATGTGCGCCGACGACGAGATGGGGAGGAACTCGGTGAGCCCCTGCACGAGGCCGAGGATCAGAGCGTTGATGAAGTCCATACGTTGCGTCGAATCCCGGGGTCAGTAGGCGCGGAGCAGGTCGCGGAGCACGGTCCTACCGAACACTAGCGCGTCGAGCGGGACGCGCTCGTCCACCCCGTGGAACATGCCGGGGAAGTCGAGGTCGGCGGGCAGCCGGAGCGGCGCGAAGCCGTACCCGGTGATGCCGAGCCGGCTGAGTGCCTTGTTGTCGGTGCCGCCGGAGAGGAGGTACGGGAGCACGGGCGCGCCCGGGTCGTGCTGCTCCAGCGTGCCGGTGATGGCGTCAACCAGTCCGCCGTCGAACTCGGCCTCGAGCCCGATGTCGCGGTGCATCACCTGGATCTCGATGTCGTCGCCGATGAGCTCGCGGACCCGGGAGAGCACCGCGTCCTCCTCGCCGGGGAGCGTGCGGATGTCGATCAGCGCCTCCGCCGTGTCCGGGATGACGTTGTGCTTGTAGCCGGCCTCGAGCAGGGTCGGGTTCGTCGTCGTCCGGAGCGTCGCGAGGATGAATCCGGCGGCCGTCCCCGTGCGGATCACGACCTCGTCCGGTCCGATCCGCTGCGGGTCGACGTCCAGCAGGCGGCCGAGCTCGCCGATCAGCCGCGTCGTCGTCGCCGTCAGCTGGACCGGCCAGTCCTCGCGGCCGAGCGCCACGACGGCCTCCGCGAGCTTCGTGATGGCGTTGTCGCGGATGAGCCGCGAGCCGTGCGCGGCGCGGCCGCGCGCGATCAGCTTGATCCAGACGAGCGACTTCTCCCCCGTCTGCAGCAGGTACGCGCGCCGGCCCGCGAGGTCGATCGAATAGCCGCCGACCTCGCTGATCGCCTCGGTCGCGCCCGCGAACAGCTCGGGATGCGTATCGACCAGGTGGTGCGACCCGCGCCGGCCGCCGTCCTCCTCGTCGGCGAAGAACGCGACGACGAGGTCGCGCGCCGGGCGCTCCCCCGCGCGCAGGATGTCGCCGACCGCGGTCAGGATCATCGCATCCATGTTCTTCATGTCGACGGCGCCACGGCCCCAGAGCAGGCCGTCCTTGATCTCGCCGCCGAACGGGTCGACCGACCAGTTGCGCGGATCGGCCGGCACCACGTCGAGGTGACCGTGCACGACGAGAGCGGGCTTGCCCGGATCGGCGCCGGCAACGCGGGCCACCACGCTCGCGCGGCCCGGGTCGGACTCGAACACCCGCGGCTGCAGGCCGAGCTCGACCAGCTTCGCCTCGACGTATGCGGCGGCCTCAGCTTCGCCGTTCGAGCGGCCCTCGCCGTAGTTCGTCGTGTCGAACCGGATGAGGTCTCTGGCGATGATCGCGGTCTCGTCGAGGTCGGGCTCGGTCGCGCGGAGTTCGTCGGTCATCCCACCACGCTACCGGGCGCATCCGGTCGCCGCCCCGCCACGCCCGAGGTGTGTGGACGAGTGATCCTGTGTGGAGAATCCGTGCTATCGTCTTTCTTCGGCAGCCGGAGAAGTTCGGCGGCCGTCTCACCTCGTCCGGGTGGCGGAAATGGCAGACGCGCTAGCTTGAGGTGCTAGTGCCCGTATAGGGCGTGGGGGTTCAAGTCCCCCCTCGGACACAGAACGCGGAAGCGGACGGAAGGCCCCGGTCACAGCGACCGGGGCCTTCCGCATTCCCGGGACTATGGTGTCGCCATGCCCCGCAGCAAACGATCGTCGAGCCTGTTCACGGTGCTGCTCGCCTTCGCGGCGAACATCCTGGTCGCGATCGCCAAGACTATCGCGGCCGCGATCACGGGGTCGGCATCCCTGGTGGCCGAGGCCGCGCACTCGTGGGCCGACGCCGGCAACGAGATCTTCCTCATCCAGGCCGAACGCTCCGCCGTGCGCCCGCGCGACGCGTCGCACCCCGGCGGGTACGGCCGCGACGCGTACGTCTGGAGCCTGTTCGCCGCCGTCGGGCTGTTCACCGCAGGCGCCGTCGTCTCCGTCATGCACGGCGTCCAGGCCCTCGGCTCGACGGAAGCGGATTCGGACTACCTCGTCGGCTATCTCGTGCTTGCGGCCGCCTTCGTCCTCGAAGGCATCTCGTTCCTCCAGTCGTACCGGCAGGCGCACGCGAAGGCCGACTCCTCCGGCACCGGGACGTTCGAGCACGTGTTCAGAACATCGAACCCGACCCTGCGCGCGGTGTTCGCGGAGGACTCCGCCGCTCTCGTCGGTCTCGTGATCGCCTTCCTCGGACTGCTGCTGCACGAGCTCACGGGCAATCCGTTCTGGGACGCGCTCGGATCCATCCTGATCGGAGTGCTCCTGGCGGTCGTCGCGGTCGTCCTCATCGAGCGCAACCGCCGGTTCCTGCTCGGGCAACCCGGCTCGGACCGCGCGTGGCAGGCCGCGCTCGGCGCGCTGCTCGCGCACCCCGAGGTCGAGACCGTGACGTACCTGCACCTCGAGTACGTCGGCCCGGAGCGCTTCTATCTCGTCGCCGCGGTCGATCTCGTCGGCAACGACCGCGAGTCCGACGTCGCGGTCGACCTCCAGGCCGTCGAGGCGGCACTGGAGAGCTCCGAGTGGATCACGGAAGCCGTCATCACGCTGTCCCGGCCCGGCGCCGCGCCCCTCAGCGTCACGTCCTCCGGAACCGGAACCGAGGCGGACGTGGCCGCAAATAGCTAGCGGTCAGTTTCCGACCGCAAGCCTGTGCAGAATGGGAGCATGGCAAGTACCGGCTCCCGCTCGCTCCAGCTCCTCTCTCTCCTCCAGTCCCATCGGTACTGGCCCGGACAGGAGCTCGCCGACCGTCTCGGCATCTCGCCGCGCACTCTGCGCCGCGACATCGAGCGCCTGCGCGACCTGGGATACCCGGTCGACGCCACCCGCGGCGTGTCCGGCGGGTACCAGCTCGCCGCCGGCGCGTCCCTGCCTCCGCTGGTCGTCGACGACGACGAGGCCGTCGCGCTCGCCGTCGGCCTGCGGACCGCCGCGCAGAGCGGAATCGCGGGCGTCGACGAGGCCTCCGTGCGCGCCCTCGCCAAGGTCGTCCAGGTGATGCCGCCGCGGCTACGGCGCCGGGTCGACGCGCTCCGGATGACGACGCTGTCCACCACCTTCGGGCCGACGCCGCAGACCGACCCCGGCATCCTCACCGCCTTCGCTCAGGCGTGCCGCGACGAGGAGCGGATCGAGTTCGCCTACGTCGCCCGCGACGGCCAGGCCTCCAGGCGCACCGTCGAGCCGCACCGGCTCGTCTCCGTCGAGCGCCGCTGGTACCTGGTCGCCTACGACCTCACCCGCTTCGACTGGCGCAGCTTCCGCCTCGACCGCATCGCCGATCCGCACCCGACCGGCGCCCGATTCCGACCGCGGGCCCTCCCTGCGGAGGATGCGGTCGAGTACGTCCGGCAGTCGCTGCACAGCGCGGTGGAGCCGATGATCGTCGACGCCGTCATCGATGCTCCCAACGACCGCGTCGTCGACGTGCTCGGGCGATGGGCGACGGTCGACGACCGCGGTGACGGCACCTGCGCGGTCAAGATCACCGCGGACAGCGCGGAGTGGGCCCTCTTCGGGCTCGCGGCGGTGGACGCGCCTTTCCACATCCTCGGCCCGGAGGAGGCGGTGATCGCCGCGGCCGACTGGGGCGAGCGATTCACCCGCTCCGCACTGGCGCTCACCGCCGAGGCAGCCGCCCCGGCCGGCCCCGCCACCACCTCGTAGACTGGAGGGGATGACGACAACAGCCCGAACCCCGAGCCCCGCCGACATCAGGCGGTGGCGCCGCTACCTGGCCGACGAGCGCGCGGAGGCCTCCGTGTACCGCGATCTCGCCAGCCGCCGACAGGGCGAGGAGCGCGAGATCCTGCTCGCGCTGGCCGAGGCGGAACGCCGGCACGAGCAGCACTGGGTCGACCTGCTCGGGGCGCAGGCAGGCCGTCCGCTGAAGGGCGACATCCGCACCCGTCTGCTCGGCTGGCTCGCCCGGCGGTTCGGCTCCGTCTTCGTGCTCGCCCTGGCGCAGCGCGCCGAGGCCCGCTCGCCGTACGCGGCCGACTCCGACGCCACGCCGCAGATGGCGGCCGACGAGCAGGTGCACGAAGAGGTCGTCCGCGCCCTCGCGGCCCGCGGCAGGCAGCGGCTCTCCGGAACGTTCCGCGCCGCCGTCTTCGGTGCGAACGACGGCCTCGTCAGCAACCTGGCCCTCGTGCTCGGTGTGAGCGCGAGCGGGGTCCCCACCCACGTCGTGCTCCTCACCGGCATTTCCGGCCTCCTCGCCGGAGCGCTCAGCATGGGCGCGGGAGAGTACGTGTCGGTGCGGTCGCAGCGTGAGCTGCTGGAGGCATCCACCCCGAACCCCGCGACAGGCTCGGCCCTGCCCCACCTCGATGTCGATGCCAACGAGCTCACGCTGGTCTACCGCGCGCGCGGCATGACGCCGGAGGCGGCGGCGGACCACGCACGCGAGGTCCTGTCGACGCTCCAGGCGGTCACCTCCCCCATTCCCCTGGGCCCGGCGGTCGACGAGGACGAGCACGAGGCGATCGGCACGGGATGGAACGCGGCCCTCTCGAGCTTCTGCTTCTTCGCCTCCGGGGCGCTCATCCCGATCCTGCCGTTCCTGTTCGGGCTGACCGGGACCGCGGCGATCGTCGTCTCGGCTCTGCTCGTCGGGATCGTGCTGCTCGGCACGGGAGCGGTCGTCGGCCTGCTCTCCGGTGCTTCCCCGCTGAAGCGGGCGATCCGTCAGCTGCTCATCGGCTACGGAGCGGCCGCGGCCACCTATCTCCTCGGTCTGCTGTTCGGCGCCACCGTCGGCTGAGCCGGCCGGCTAGCGCCGACGGCCGCCGTCGGTGCCGTAGGCGACGGCGCCGACCAGCGGGATGAGCAGGAACCACAGCCACGAGTACTGGTACCCCCATGCCATCCCGGTGAGGAAGAACAGGATCACCGACACGAACGGGATGATCGAGACCGCCAGGAGACCCCAGCGGGAGGACGGCTCGCGGCCACCCTGGCCGTACGGCTGCGGCTGAGCGGGATACGACGGAGCCGGATACGGCTGACCCGGATAGGGCTGGCCCGGCTGTGCACCCGCGGGGGCGGCGCCCCCGGGCTCGGCGGGCCCGTCCAGCCGCAGACCGCCGGGGAGGTCCGCGAAGAGCGGAGCGAGGTCGCCCCGCGTCACCGCGGAGCGGGCCGCGGCGGAACGCGTCTGCAGCTCCTGATCGGTGAGCCGCCCCTGGGCGGCATGGGCCTGCAGGGCTGCGACCGCGCGCTCGCGCTCATCGTGGCTGAGGCGCAGTGACGCGCCGGAGGGATCCGTGATGTCCGACATAGACGCCAGTATGGCAGCGACGCGTCGCATCCACGATGGTCATCGCGGGGGGTGCGATGTCGCGGACCGCGGGTACACTCTCTTTCGAACATACGTTCGACAGACGAGGTGAGCAGCATGACCGAGATCGACGAGACGGTCGCCGTCTGGACGACCGACGAGGGCGTCCCCACCCGGCTCGTGTGGAGATCCACGCGGTACCGGGTCTCCGACACGCCGACGGTGTGGGCGGAGGTCTGCACCTGGTGGCGGCCGTTCGGCGAGCACCGCTACCCGATCGGCAGCGTCCCGCGGTCGATCGGCGGCTGGCGGTTCCAGGGCACGAGCGAGGACGGCGTGGCGCACGTGTTCGACGTACGCCACGACGCGACCGCGCGGTCGTGGCGGCTGGTCCGCGTTTTCGACTGATCGCAGCGTGGCTCGCACGCCCCGCGCATCCCGTCGCATAGCCTCCATCGGGTGATGGACGACCGCTACGGATCCGATGTGCTCGCCGGCGACTGGCGGCAGGCCGGGAGGAAGCCCGTCCCGACCGTCGAGGCCGTGACGGATCTGGTGCTGGAAGATGCGGCATCCGGCTTCTGCGGCGCCGTCACGCGGCTCGAAGCGCAGACGGTCGAGCTCGAGGACTACTTCGGCAAGAAGCGCGTCTTCCCGCTGTCCGGCTCGTTCCTCATCGACGGGGAGCCGGTGCGCCTGGCCGTCCCGTCACGTGCGCCCGCCGGTCCGACGCGGACGGCATCCGGATCGTTCGCGGTCGGCGACCAGAAGGCGCGGGTCGCCCGCGCCAGCCGGATCTTCGTCGAGGGACGCCACGACGCCGAACTGGTCGAACGGGTCTGGGGCGACGACCTTCGTGTGGAAGGCGTCGTCGTCGAGTACCTCGAAGGCGTCGACGATCTCGACGCGATCGTCCGCGAGTTCCAGCCGGATCGTGGCCGGCGCATCGGCGTCCTGGTGGACCACCTGGTCCCCGGATCGAAGGAGAGCAGGATCGCGGAGCAGGTGGCGCGCGGACCGTACGGCGCCCACGTCCTCGTCGTCGGCCATCCGTACATCGACATCTGGCAGGCGGTGAAGCCGCAGCGGGTCGGCCTCGAGGCCTGGCCGAGCATCCCGCGGTCGGTCTCCTGGAAGCACGGCATCTGCGCCGCCCTCGGTCTTCCGCACGAGACGCAGGCCGACATCGCGCGCGCCTGGAAGCGCATCCTCGGCCGGGTCCGTTCCTACACCGACCTCGAGCCGGAGCTGCTCGGCCGCGTCGAGCAGCTGATCGACTTCGTCACCGAGCCGCCGGGGCGGTAGGCACGACCCGCACCGCTCACCAGCCGTATTCGGTGTACGACTCCCCTCGCACGAGCGCGTCGATGCCGTGCCGGATCACCGGGATGACGTCGTCCGGCAGCGCGCGCACCGGCGCCCAGACCAGTTCGGATGCCTTCTCCGGCTCTCCGATCGCCGGTGCCGCACCCGGCGGGAGCGCGGCGGTGAAGAAGAAGTCGATGTAGGCGTCGCCGTCCGCGCGGCCGTGCTGGACGAGGGCGAGCCGCACGTCGCCGCGGGCGAAGGCGATGCCGATCTCCTCTCGCGCCTCACGGAGCACGGCGGCGGTCGCCGACTCCCCCGGCTCGATGTGACCGGCGGGGAGCGAGAGCTCGCCGTCGCGATAGCCGGTGCCCGCACGGCGCTGGAGCAGGATGCGGTCGGCGTCGAACAGGCACAGGTACACGGCTGCGGGGTAGGTCGGGCGCATGTGCCCAGTGTGCGCCGTCGGCTGTCGGTCGGGTGGCGTACTGTTCTTCTCCACAGGTGGCGCTCGTCCACACACCCGAAATTTCCATTTGCGTTGTTCGAACATACGTTCGAAAATAGACGTATGTCCCTCGCAGCTCCGCACCTCGCCGAACCGGTCGCCGACCGGGCGCAGGTGCACGAGCTGCAGACCCGCATCCGGCAGATGCAGGCGACCAAGCTCGAGAGCCGGACCCTGCAGACGCACCCGGCGCTCTCCCCCCTCCTGCCGGGAGGCTCGCTCAAGGCCGGGGCCGCGTACTCGGTCCGCGGGTCGACGACGCTGCTGATGGCCATGCTGGCCGGTCCCAGCGCGGCCGGGGCGTGGTGCGGCGTCGTCGGGATGCCCGATTTCGGCGCGGAGGCTGCCGGGCGGTTCGGCATCGACCTCGAGCGCCTCGTGCTGGTGCCGCATCCCGGGGAGCATTGGCTGACCGTGACCGCGGCGGTCGTCGATGTGCTCAGCGTCGTGGTCGTCGCGCCGCCCGCCCGCGCGAAGGACGGCGACGTCGCCCGGCTCACCGCCCGGCTGCGGCAGCGCGAGGCGACCCTCATCGTCGCCGGCGACTGGCCCCAGGTCGAGGCGACGCTCACCGTCGCGCGCAGCGGGTGGGACGGACTCGGCACCGGCAACGGCTATCTCTCGTCCCGGCGGGTCACCGTGGAGTCGGCGCCCCGCGGCGGGACCGGTCCCCGCCGGACCGCCGAGCTGTGGCTGCCGGCCGTCGACGAGAGCTTCCGCACCTCCGGGCCGACGCGGCTCGAGGCGGTGAGCTAGATGGCGAGCGGAGCACGCGAAGCCGTCGTCACCCGGGCGATCGTGCTCTGGTGTCCCGACTGGCCGGTCATCGCTGCGCAGCAGGCGCTCGAGCTGGCGGTCGATCAGCCGCTCGCCCTGGTCGAGAAGGGCGTGGTCTTCGCGTGCTCTCCCGCAGCGCGTGCCGACGGGGTGAAGCGCGGACTGCGGATGCGCGAGGCGCAGGCGCGCTGCCCTCAGCTGGAGGTGCTGCCCTACGATCCGGTGCTCGATGCGCGTGCGTTCGAGCCGGTGCTCGCCGCGATCGAGGAGATCACCCCCGGTGTGCAGCCGGTCCGCCCGGGCACGTGCGTGCTCCGGGCCCGCGGGCCCGCGCGCTATTACGGCGGCGAGGAGCAGGCGGCCGCCGAGCTGCTGCGCTGCCTGGAGGGGCTCGGGCTCCCGGACGCGCGGGTCGGGATCGCCGACGGTCCTTTCGCCGCCGAGCAGGCCGCCCGCTCGACCGGGGCCGCCCGGCCGCTCGGCGGCGCTCCCTCCGCCGGCACTCCGACGACCGGTGCCGCCGACGCCGCGCACGACCCGGCCCCGCACTTCTGGGCCCACAGCCGCGTGCGCATCATCCCGTCCGGCGACTCCCCCGCGTTCCTGGCGCCGCTCCCGGTCGCCCTCCTGGGCTTCGCCGAGCTCACTCCGCTGCTGCGCCGGCTGGGGCTGCACACGCTCGGCGACATCGCCGCGCTCTCGCGCGTAGACATGCGGGAGCGGTTCGGCGAGCGGGGAGAACTCGCGCACACCCTGGCCAGCGGGCTCGACGGAACGGCGGTGGTGCCGCGCACCCCGCCGAAGCAGCTCGACCGCTCCATCGACTTCGAGCCTCCCCTCGACCGCGTCGACCAGGTGACCTTCGCCGTGCGCGGCACGGCCGAGCAGTTCATCGGCGGGCTCACCAAGGCCGGGCTGGTGTGCACCTCGCTCCGGGTGGAGGTGACCGACGAGTCCGGCCGGGTCAGCGAGCGCATCTGGCTCCATCCCCGGCTGTTCTCCCCGCCCGACGTGGTCGACCGGGTTCGCTGGCAGCTGCAGGGCTCCGGCGCGATCGACTCCGGACTGGCGTCGCCGATCTCCCGGGTGGTCCTCGAGCCGGAGGCGGTCGACGACATCGGCCACCACGAGGACGGGCTGTGGGGCGGTGGAGCCGACGAGCGCATCCACCACGGCCTCACCCGTGTGCAGAGCATGCTCGGCCACGAAGCGGTGGTCACGGCGACGATCGGCGGCGGCCGCGCCCCCGGCGAACGGCAGGTGCTGGTGCCCTGGGGCGACCGGCCGGTGGGGGTCGCCCGGGCCGACCAGCCGTGGCCGGGATCCCTGCCGGCACCCGCGCCGTCGACGGTGTTCGAGGTCCCGCGTCCCGTCGCGGTGCTCACCGAGCAGGGGGCGTCCGTCGAGGTGACCGACCGTGGAGACGTGACCGCGCCGATCGCCCGGTTCTCCCCCACCGGCCAGGCGCGGGACGCCCGGCCGGTTGACTCCTGGGCCGGCCCCTGGCCGGTGCGGGAACGCTGGTGGGACGCCACGCTCTCGCGGGCGATGCACCGGTTCCAGCTGGTCGACGCCGACGGCACCGCCTGGCTGCTCGCGCTGGCCGGGTCCGGCTGGTTCGCGGAGGCGCGCTATGACTGAGCGAGGCGATGCCTGATGGGGTGGAACAACCCTCCGATCCCGTGGGCCGAGTTCGAGCGGCGGCTTTCCGGGCGGCGCACCGCGCAGCAGGCCGACGAACGCCCGTCCTCCCGCAAGCGGCAGAAGTACGTTCCGCAGGTGATCCCGGAGACGCCGGAGGACGCGGTCCCCTACGCCGAGCTGCACGCGCACAGCAACTTCAGTTTCCTCGACGGCGCGTCCTCTCCCGAGGAGCTGCTGGAGGAGGCGACGCGGCTGAACCTGCACGCGCTCGCCCTCACCGACCACGACGGCATGTACGGCGTGGTGCACCTGGCCGAGGCGGCCGAAGCGTACGACCGCGTGAAGACCGTGTTCGGGGCCGAGCTGTCGCTGTCGCTCACCAAGCCGCAGAACGGCGAGCCCGATCCGGAGGGCAGCCACCTGGTGGTGCTCGGCCACCGGCAGGAGGGCTACCACCGGCTCGCCGCCGCGATCACCGCGGGGCAATTGGCCGGTGAGGAGAAGGGGCGGCCGGTGTACCGGCTCGACGAGCTCGCCGAGCAGTCCGGCGGCGAGTGGATGGTGTTGACCGGATGCCGTAAGGGCGACGTCCGGCTCGCCCTCGCCGAGCACGGGGAACGCGCAGCGGAGCGCGAGGTCTCCCGGCTCGCCGAGCTGTTCGGCCGCGACAACGTCCTCGTCGAGCTGATCGACCAGGGCGCCCCGCGCGATTCGACCGACAACGACATCCTCACCCGGATCGCCGGGCGGCTCGGGCTGCCGACGGTGGCGACCAACAACGTCCACTACGCGAGCCCCGCGCAGTACCCGCTGGCGACCGCCGTCGCTGCCGTGCGAGCCCGGCGCAGCCTCGACGAGCTCGACGGCTGGCTCCCGGCCGCCGGCGCCGCCCACCTGCGCAGCGGGGCGGAGATGGCCCGCCGGTTCGCGCGCTACCCCGGTGCCGTCGAACGGACCGTCGAGATCGCCGACGACCTCTCCTTCCGCCTCCGCAGTGCCCGTCCCCGGCTGCCGAAACAGGACGTCCCGGAGGGCCACACGCCGATGGGCTGGCTGCGCGAGCTCACCTGGCGGGGCGCGGCCGAACGCTATCCCGACCTCGACCGCAACCCGGCGAAGCGCGAGCGCATCGAGCGCGAGCTGGATGTGATCGAGGCGAAGGACTTCCCCGGCTACTTCCTCATCGTTCACGACATCGTCCGGTTCGCCCGCAGCCGCGGGATCCTCTGCCAGGGCCGGGGGTCGGCGGCGAACTCGGCCGTCGTCTACCTGCTCGGGATCACCGCCGTCGACTCGATCAAGTACGACCTGCCGTTCGAGCGGTTCCTGTCCAGCATGCGCGAGGAGGAGCCCGACATCGACGTCGACTTCGACTCCGACCGCCGGGAGGAGGTCATCCAGTACGTCTACGCCAAGTACGGCAGGCACAACGCGGCGCAGGTCGCCAACGTGATCACCTACCGCCCCAAGAACGCGGTGCGCGACATGGCGAAGGCGCTCGGCTACTCCACCGGCCAGCAGGACGCCTGGAGCAAGCAGATCGACGCGTGGGGGGCGGTCCAGACCAGCGACGACCACGACATCCCGGACGACGTGGTCGGGCTCGCACAGCAGGTGCTCAAATTCCCCCGGCATCTCGGCATCCACTCGGGCGGAATGGTCCTCACCGACCGGCCCGTCGGCGAGGTCTGCCCGATCGAGCACGCGCGCATGGAAGGCCGCACGGTGCTGCAGTGGGACAAGGACGACTGCGCGTGGATGGGCCTGGTCAAGTTCGACCTCCTCGGCCTCGGGATGCTGTCGGCGCTGGACTACTCGATGCGCACCATCGAGGCATCGCTGGGCGAGAAGTGGACGCTGGAGAGCATCCCGAAAGAGGAGCAGGGCGTGTACGACATGCTCTGCCGGGCCGACTCGATCGGCGTCTTCCAGGTGGAGAGCCGCGCACAGATCGGCACCCTGCCGCGTCTGCAGCCGCGCAGCTTCTACGACCTCGTGATCGAGATCGCGCTCATCCGCCCCGGTCCCATCCAGGGCGGAGCGGTGCACCCGTACATCCGCCGGAAGCTGGGCAAGGAGCCGGTCACCTACCTGCACCCCGCGCTCGTTCCCGTGCTGGAGCGCACGATGGGCGTCCCGCTGTTCCAGGAGCAGCTGATGCAGATGGCCGTCGCGGTCGGCGACTGCACGGCGGAGGACGCCGACCTGCTGCGCCGCGCGATGGGCTCCAAGCGCGGGGTGGAGAAGATCGAGGCGCTCAAGGCGAAGCTGTACGACGGGATGGCGAACAACGGCATCACCGGAGCCGACGCCGACGCCATCTACGAGAAGATCGAAGCGTTCGCCAACTTCGGCTTCGCCGAGAGCCACGCGATCAGCTTCGCGCTGCTCGTCTACGTCAGCTCCTGGATGAAGCTGCACTACCCCGGCGCCTTCCTGGCCGGGCTGTTGCGCGCCCAGCCGATGGGCTTCTACTCGCCGCGCACCCTCACCGCCGACGCGCGACGGCACGGCGTCGTCGTGCACCGCCCGGACATCCAGCGCTCCGGCGTCTTCCCGCTCCTCGAGCCGCTCGACGACCCGGATGCGCGGCGGGGGCCGACCGGCTCCGATCCGTGCCTGCAGACGGAGCAGCCGCCGATCGATCCCTTCGACCCGGCCGTCCCGCTCGACTTCGCCGCGCACCGCCGCGACGCCGGCCACGCGGTCCGGCTGGGCCTGGCGGCGGTCACCTCGATCGGCGAGAAGGTGGCGGAGCGCATCGTCGCCGAGCGGGAGGCGTACGGCCCCTACCGCGACCTCGGCGACCTCGCCCGGCGCACCGGCCTCACCACCGGCCAGCTGGAGGCGCTCGCCGCCGCCGGCGCCTTCGACGGCTTCGACCTGAGCAGGCGGCAGGCGATCTGGGAGGCGGGCAACGCCGCCCAGGAGCGGCCCGAGTACCTGGCCGGCACGGCGATCACCGTCCAGCCGCCGCTGCTGCCGATGCTCTCCCCCGCCGAGCAGCTCGCCAGCGACCTCTGGGCGACGGGGATCTCGACCGACGACCATCCCATCCGCTTCCTGCGTCCGGCGCTCGCCGCCCGCGGCGTCCGCCCAGCCGACACGCTCGCCGCCGGCGAGTCCGGTCGCCGCATCGAGGTGGGCGGCGTGGTGACTCACCGGCAGCGACCCGCCACGGCGGCGGGGGTCACGTTCCTCAACATCGAGGACGAGACCGGGATGGTGAACGTCGTGTGCCCGGTCGGCGTCTGGAACCGCTACCGCCGCGTGGCCCGCCAGGCGCCGGCGATGATCATCCGCGGCATCCTGGAGCGCAGCGAGGAAGGCGTCGTCAACGTGGTCGCCGACCGCCTCGAAGCACTCGACACCGGAATCCGCACCGTCTCGAGGGACTTCCGGTGACCAGGATCAACCAGCGCAGGCGGATCCCGTCACTCGTCGAATCGCAGGTGCCGGACGCTGCGGCCGTTCCTCCGCACCAGCCGGAGGGCCTCGACGCCGATCCGGATGTGACGCTCGACGAAGTCGCGCGACACGCCCTGGTCGCTCTCCGCGGTCTTCACGCCCTCCGGGGTCATCGGCTGATCCGAGATGAGCAGCAGCGCCCCGCTCGGGATGCGGTTGGCGAAACCCGCCGCGAACACGGTCGCCGTCTCCATGTCGACGGCCATACAGCGCGTCCGCTTGAGGTACTCCTTGAACGTGTCATCGTGCTCCCACACCCGCCGGTTCGTCGTGAACACGGTGCCCGTCCAGTAGTCCTGCTGGAAGTCGCGGATGGTCGACGACACGGCGCGCTGCAGCTGGAAGGCCGGAAGGGCGGGCACCTCCGGCGGCAGGTAGTCGTTCGACGTGCCCTCGCCGCGGATGGCCGCGATCGGAAGCACGAGATCGCCGAGCTTGTTCTTGCGCTTCACCCCGCCGCACTTTCCGAGGAACAGCGCCGCCTTCGGACACGCAGCGGTGAGCAGGTCCATGATCGTCGCCGCGTTCGGGCTGCCCATCCCGAAATCGACCATCGTGATCCCGTCGGCCGTCGCGTTCGGCATCGACCGGTCGAGCCCGCGCACCTCGGCGCCGTACCACTCGGCGAAGCGCTTCACGTAGTCGCTGAAATTCGTCAGCAGGATGTACTCCCCGAACTCCTCCACCGGAGTGCCCGTGTAGCGCGGAAGCCAATCGCGGACGATCGCCTCCTTGTCCTTCATGCCGCCCTCGCCGGGCATCACGTTCGCCGCGGCCTCGCGGTCCTGCGCATCCACCATCCTGCATCCCCCTCCGTCGTGCGGCGCCGGTCAGCCTGCGACGCTCGTGCCGAGCAGCGAACCGACGATGAAGGTGGCGGCCAGCGCAAGCGCACCGCCCACCACCACCCGGACCATGGCGCGACCGCGGGAGCTGCCCCCGATCCAGGCCGCCACGTAACCGGTGACCGCCAGCGCCACGAGCACCGCAACGAACGTGACCGGGATGCGCAGCGTCGCGGGAAGCAGGATGGTCAGCATCGGCAGGATGGCGCCGCAGGTGAACGCAACGGCCGACGCGAGCGCCGCATGCCACGGGCTGACCACGTCGTCCTGGTCGATCCCGAGCTCCGCAGAGAGGTGGGCGGCGAGAGCGTCGTGCGCGGTCAGCTCGACGGCGACCTGACGCGCCGTCGCCGGGGTCAGCCCGCGCTGCTCGTACAGGCCCGTCAGCTCCTCCAGCTCCTGCTCCGGCATCTCCGCCAGCTCCCGGCGCTCCTTCGCGATGAGCGATCGCTCGCTGTCGCGCTGGCTGCTCACGGAGACGTATTCGCCCAGGGCCATCGAGATCGCCCCGCCGACGAGCGCCGCCAGCCCCGCCGTGACGATCGCGGGGGCGGAACTCGTCGCGCCGGCGACGCCGACCACCACCGCGGCGACCGAGACGATCCCGTCATTCGCCCCGAGGACGCCCGCGCGCAGCCAGTTCAGCCGCTGCGCCATGCCTCCGCGGTGCGGCTCGTCCGGATGCGCACCCTCCGGCGCCGTACCCTCCGGGCTCCGGTCACCCGCTCCTGTATCGCTCATGGGCTCAGCCTAGGAACCCCGGCGGGCGACCGCCAGCAAGGTTCGGCGACCCTAATGAGCGCCCAGCCGCTTCCGCAGGAAGTCGATCCTCGCCTGGAGCTGGGTGACACTGGCCTGCGCGACCGCCGGTCCGCCGCAGACCCGCCGCAGCTCCGCGTGGATCAGACCGTGCGGCTCCCCCGAGTTCTTCGAATACAGCCCGACGAGGCTGTTCAGCAGCTGGCGCTGCTCCTTCAGCGTCCGGTGCAGCGTCGGCGGCGGATGCCCCTCCGCGGTCGGCGGCCGGGACGAGTGCCGGCGCGCCTGTCGTTGCTGCCGCTGCAGCAGCAGCTCGTGCACCTGCTCCGGCTCGAGGATGCCGGGGAGGCCGATGAAGTCGAGCTCCTCGTCCGTGCCCGGTACCGCGAAGCTGCCGAACTCCTTGCCGTCGTACAGCACGCGGTCGAAGTTGGCCTCCGACCCCAGCGCCTCGAACGCGAACTCCTCCGTCAGCGCCTCCGACGCGCGCTCCTCGCGATTCGCGTCGGCCACCATCGCGTCCTCGGGGTTCCACAAGTCGCCCTCGGTGTTCTCCTCGACGCGGTCGAGCGCGTGATCGCGTTCCAGCTCCATCGCGTTCGCCAACGCCATCAGCGTCGGCACGTTCGGCAGGAACACGGAGGCCGTCTCGCCGCGGCGCCGGGCGCGCACGAACCGGCCGATCGCCTGCGCGAAGAACAGCGGGGTGGATGCGCTGGTCGCGTACACGCCCACGGCCAGCCGCGGCACGTCGACGCCCTCCGACACCATGCGCACCGCGACCATCCACCGCGAGTCGCCCTGCGCGAACTCGGCGATCCGGTCGCTGGCCTCCTTCTCGTCGGAGAGCACGACCGTGACCGGCTCTCCGCTGATCTGCTGCAGCAGGTCCGCATACGCCCGCGCCGCGTAGTGGTCCGTCGCGATCACCAGACCTCCGGCGTCGGGAATGGAGTTGCGCACCTCGGTGAGGCGGCGGTCGGCCGCCGCCAGCACGGCCGGGATCCACTCGCCGCGCGGATCGAGCGCCGTCCGCCACGCCTGCGATGTGATGTCCTTCGTGTTGCCCTCGCCGAGCCGCGCCTCCATCTCGTCGCCCGTCTTGGTGCGCCAGCGCATGTGCCCGGCGTAGACCATGAAGATGACGGGACGGACGACGCCGTCCTCGAGCGCGCGGCCGTAGCCGTAGTTGTAGTCGGTGACCGACGTCCGGATGCCCTGGCGGTCGGGCAGGTAGGTCACGAACGGGATGGGCGCCGTGTCCGAGCGGAACGGCGTACCGGTGAGCGAGAGCCGCCGCGTCGCGCGCTCGAAGGCGTCGCGGATGCCGTCTCCCCAGCTCAGGGCGTCACCACCGTGATGCACCTCGTCGAGGATCACCAGCGTCTTGTACGCCTCGGTGATGTCCTTGTGCAGGCTCGGCCGCATGGCCACCTGCGCGTAGGTCACCGCGGCGCCCCGGTAGTGCCGTGCATAGCGGCCATCGGAGTTCTTGAAGTCCGGATCGAGGTGGAGGCCGACCCGGGCCGCCGCCTCCGCCCACTGGCGCTTGAGGTGCTCGGTCGGCGCGACGACCGTGACGCGCTCGACGACCCGGCGCGACAGGAGCTCGGTCGCGAGCCTCAGCGCGAAGGTCGTCTTACCGGCGCCCGGCGTCGCCGCCGCGAGGAAGTCGCGCGGCTCGTGGACGAAGTACGCATCGAGCGCCTCCGCCTGCCAGGCACGCAGCTTGCCCGCGGTCCCCCAGGCGGCGCGCTCCGGGAAGGACGGCGACAGGTGCTCAGCGGCGAAGCTTCCCGCGTGCACGCCCGGGCGCTCGATATCTCCGCCCTCGATATCACCGCGCTCGAGACCACTGAGTTCGGGGTCACCGGAGGCCTCTTCCGGCTGGGGTGCTGCTGACGTCTCCACTTGGATCAAATCTACCGGAGCCCGCCGACACCGCCGTCCGATGCAGAATGGAGCAATGGCGGAAGCACAGCATCCCTGGTCCCGGTACGTCGCCCTCGGAGACTCGTTCACCGAAGGCATCGGCGATCCGGAACCGGGGAGCCCAGGCGGCCACCGCGGCTGGGCGGATCGCGTGGCCGAGGTCCTGAGCAGACAGACCGACGACTTCGCGTACGCGAACCTCGCGGTCCGCGGCAAGCTGATCCGCCAGATCCTGGACGAGCAGGTGGATGCGGCGGTCGCCCTCCGGCCCGACCTCATCACGATCTCGGCGGGCGGCAACGACGTCATCCGGCCGGGGACCGACCCCGACCAGATCGCGCTGCTATTCGACGAGGCCGTCTCGCGGCTGAGCGTCGACGGCGCGACCATCGTGGTGTTCACCGGAGTCGACGTCGGCTTCTCGCCGGTCTTCCGCGGCATCCGCGGCAAGGTCGCGATCTACAACGAGAACGTCCGCGCCATCGCGGCGCGCTACGACTGCATCGTCGCCGATCAGTGGTCGCTGACCGAGATCCAGGACCAGCGGATGTGGGCGCCCGACCGCCTGCACCTCGCGCCGCTCGGCCACCACACCGTGGCGCGGATGGTCCTCGCCGCGCTCAACGTGGAGAACGACCTGCAGCCGCTGCAGCCGGAACCGCTCCCTCCGCGCACCTGGCGGCGCGCCCGCGCCGAGGACCTCTCGTGGGCGCGCGAGTACCTCGTGCCGTGGGTCCTTCGCCGCATCCGGCACCAGTCGTCCGGCGACCATGTCACGCCGAAGCGGCCGCAGGCGGGTCCCTTCCTGATCAGCGGCGACTGACCCGGCGTTCCGAGGCGGCCCTCCGGTCCGCGGCTAGGTGCCGAGGCCGCCCGGATGCGCCAGCCGCCACCCGAATCCCGGGTCCGGCACATCGCGCGCCAGCGCGAGCGGCACCGTGGCGGTCTTCCCGTTCAGGGTGAACGTGCCCTGTCCGAGGATGTCGCCCTTGAATCCGGACGACAGCGGTCGGGTCTGCAGGTCCACGCCGATCGGCGTGTCCGACCACACCAGGAACGACTTCGTCTCGGTCGCGACCAGCTTCGATGTCGCTCCCCAGGCGGTGGTGTAGGTCCCGAACACCTGGCCCTTCTCGACCGGCGTGACCTGGTGGAAGCCGTTCTTCATGCTGGTGAGGAGCGCCTGGACACCCGCCCACAGGTCGTCGTGGGTGGGCGCGCCGAGCACGACGCCGAGCACCCGCACCTTCGTCGCACCGACCGGGAGCTCCGCCGAGAAGAGCAGGCAGTTGCCCGCCTCGTCGGTGTTGCCGGTCTTGATGCCGTCCATCCCCTCGAAACCGAGGAGGGTGTTCGTGTTGTCCTGCGACCCGGCTCCTGGCAGGTTCGCGTTCTTCTGCGACACGATCGACGACAGCACGGGCGACGCCAGCACGAGCTTCCCGATGCCGATGAGGTCCTTCGTCGTGCTCACGTTGCCGGGGTCGAGGCCGTCCGGGGTCGTGATCTTCGTTCCGCTGAAGCCGTTCTTCGCGAGCCAATCGTTCGCGGCGGAGACGTAGGCGCTCGTCGAGCCATACGCCCAGTTCGCCAGCGAGATCGCGTAGTTGTTCGCGGAGGGCAGGAGCATCGCCTCCAGCGCCTGCTTCTCGGTCATCGAGGTGCCGGCGACCACCGGTGCCCACGAACCGCCGGCCGCGACGACGTCGTGCCAGATGTTCACGTCGCGCTGCGTGAACGCGATGTCCGGACCCTGGTCGTCGCCGTTCAGCGGCTTCTTCTCCAGCACCACGAGTGCGGTGATGGTCTTCGTGATGCTGGCGATCGGCACGCTCGCGTCGCTGCCGTGCGACGCCGAGGCACCCGGGTAGTCGGGGGCGACGATCGCGGAGGAGCCGTACCCGGGCCACGCCAGCTGCGCGGCCGGCTGGACCAGCTGCTTGCCGTGCGCGGTGACGGCGGCTGTCGCCGGGACGGGCGCGACCAGCGACCCGACAACGTAGACGAACGCGAGGAGGACGGCGATCACGGTTCCGAAGACGACGATCCGGCGCCGGCGGTACACCGTCCGCGAGACACGGCGCGGCGGATCGACGAGAACTTGCTGGGGCACCCTCGGATTTTAGCGGCGGCTATCCCTGCTGCGGCTGAGAACGCGCGCTGAGCGCCCACAACGCCACCGCGGATGCCGACGCCACGTTGAGCGAGTCGACGCCGTGCAGCATCGGGATGGTGACGACGGTGTCCGCCGCCGCCAGGGCCCGGCGGCTCAGCCCGTCCCCCTCCGCTCCGAACACCATCGCGACGCGCTCCGGCGGGTCGGCCGCATAGGCGTCGAGCGTCACCGCATCGTCGGACAGCGCCAGCGCGGCGATGTCGAACCCCGCATCGTGCAGCAGCGGAACGGCGTCGTCCCACTCGGGCAGCCGGGTCCACGGCACCTGCAGCACCGTGCCCATCGACACGCGGACGCTCCGGCGGTACAGCGGATCGGCGCACCGCGGGGTGACCAGCACGGCGTCCGCGCCGAGGCCGGCGACCGAGCGGAAGATCGCCCCGACGTTGGTGTGGTCGACGATGTCCTCCAGCACCACGACGCGCCGCGCATCCCGCATCAGGTCGGCCGGATCGGGCAGCACCGGGCGGTGCATCGCCGCGAGGGCGCCGCGGTGCAGGTGGTAGCCGGTGAGCCGCTCCAGCACGGCCGCGTCACCGACGAAGACCGGGACGTCGGGGTACGGAGCGAGCAGCGGCTCCACGTCCGCGAGCCACTGCTCCTGCAGCAGCACGGACCGCGGTCGGTGCCCGGCGGCCAGCGCGCGGGTGATCACCTTCGTCGACTCGGCGATGTACAGGCCGCCCTCCGGCTCGGTCACCCGCCGCAGAGCGACATCGGTGAGACGCGAGTAGTCGGCGAGACCGCCGGCCTCCAGGTCGTCGATGCGGTGCAGGAGCATGGCTCTACACTGCCAGCCGCACGAAACAAATCGGAAAACTGGGGTGTTTAGACTCAAAGAGGATCTGGAGGTGCCTGTGACCACGCTGACGACCGAGCTCCCGCCGGAGCTCGCCCGCGGGATCGACCAGACCGTCGAGCTGCTCTCCGGCCGCCGTTTCGCCGTTCTGACCGGTGCCGGCGTGTCCACCGACTCCGGTATCCCGGACTACCGCGGCGAGGGCGCACCGAAGCGCACGCCGATGACGTTTCAGCAGTTCCTCGCCGACGACCGCTTCCGCAAGCGCTACTGGGCGGGCAGCCACCTCGGCTACCGCCGCTTCGCCGCCGCGCAGCCCAACGACGGCCACCGCGCCCTGGCGGCTCTGGAGTCGTCGGGCGCCGCAAACGGTGTCATCACGCAGAACGTCGACGGCCTGCACAAGCAGGCGGGGTCGCGCAAGGTCGTCGACCTGCACGGCGCGATGGACCGCGTCCTCTGCCTCGTCTGCGGCCAGATCTTCGCGCGCGAGGCGATCACCTCCCGCATCGACGCCGCGAACCCGTGGCTCGACACGGAGGGCGCCGTCGAGATCGCGCCGGACGGCGATGCCGTCGTCACCGATATCGACGCCTTCGTCGTCCCGGACTGCACCGTGTGCGGCGGACGCCTGAAGCCGGACGTCGTGTTCTTCGGCGAGTTCGTGCCCGCCGAGAAGTATCGCGAGGCCAGCGCGCTGGTCCGCTCGGCGGAGGCCCTCGTGATCGCCGGGTCGTCGCTGGTCGTCAACTCCGGCATCCGCCTGCTCGAGGAGGCCAGGCGCCGTCGGCTCCCGATCGTCATCGTCAACCGCGGCGCGACCAAGGGCGACGGTCGCGCGACCATTAAGCTGGACGGTGGGACGACGGAGACACTGGTCGAATTGGCCGAACGGCTGGCCTGAGCCGACGGCGCGCGTCCCGTGACGAAAGGACGCGTGTGACCTTCATCTCGCTGGTGCGGCACGGCCAGACCGACTGGAACCTCGCGAAGCGCATCCAGGGCTCCAGCGACATCCCGCTCAATGCGACGGGCCGGGACCAGGCGGAGGCGACGGGACGCGCGCTCGCGGGCGGACGGTTCGACGCGATCTACGCCAGCCCGCTCTCGCGGGCGCTCGACACGGCGCGCATCATCGCCGGTCACGTCGGGCTGGGCGAGCCGGAACGCCTGCCGGCCGTCGCGGAACGGCAGTACGGAGAGGCCGAGGGGCTGACCGGCGAGCAGATCCTGGCCCGCTGGCCGGACGGGACGCCCGTGCCGGGTCGCGAGACCCGCGACGAGGTCGTCGCCCGCGCCCTTCCCGCGCTCCGCGAGCTCGGGGAGCGGCACCCCGGCGAGAACCTCATCGTGGTCAGCCACGGCGGCGTCATCTCGTCGCTCGTGCGCCACGTCACCGACCACGCACTGCCCGGGCCGGGCGAGCTCATCCCGAACGGCTCCGTGCACCGCTTCCGCTACGACGACGGCGACCTCACGCTCGACCGCTTCAACCTCGGTCCGGAGGACCGCGACCTGTTCACCGCCTCCGTCATGTGACGGAACGCCACCCCGCCGCATCCAGGGGTCGCAACACGCCGTTCTGACCCGCCGATAACGGCGCGTCGCGACCCACAGACGGCCGTCAGCGCGACGCGACCTCCGTGAGCACGCCGAGCAGCCGCTCCGCCGACGCGTCCCAGGTGTACCGGGCGGCCTGAGCGCGCGCGGCCGCCGACCGCGCCGCCCACACGCCGTCGTCCTCCAGGTGCCGGATGCGCGCGGCGAGCTGCTCCGGGGCGTCCGCGTCGAAGTACAGCGCGGCCTCCCCGCCGATCTCCCGGAAGATCGGGATGTCGCTGACGACCACCGGCGTTCCGAGCGTCATCGACTCAACCAGCGGGATGCCGAACCCCTCGTCGTGCGACGCGGTCACGAGAGCGGTCGCCGCGGCGAGCGTCTCCGCGTAGTCCTCGTCGCTGGCGCCGTCGTGGAAGACGATCCGCGCCCCCGGGGCGAGCTCCGTCAGGCGCCGCCGTTCTGCATCCGTCACCCGGCTCATCAGGTGGAGCGTGTAGTCCGGCAGCAGCGCGGTGGCGCGCACCAGTGTGTCCACGTTCTTGTACGGCATGAACGAGCCCATGTAGACCAGGCTCTTGCTCTCCGCCGCCGTGCGCTCCGCCCGCCCTGGCGCGAGCTCGGGCATGTCGGCGGCGTTCGGGACGACGTGCACCGGCCGCTTGGTCAGACGGTGCTCGGCGATCAGCCCCTTCGTGGTCTCCGACACGGTGACGACGGCGTCCGATCGGTTCAGCAGCAGGCGCTGCGGCCACCAGGCCAGGTGGTACAGCCGCCAGAGTCCGCGCACGAACGCCGGCAGGTCGCGCGGCGGCGTCGGGTGCCGGTAGTAGATCAGGTCGTGGACGGTCAGCACGAGCAGGTACTTCCGGCCGAAGCCGCCCATCGTCTGCATCGGCGTGAAGACCACGTCCGGCCTGAGGCGGTTGACCGTCCGGGCGACCCACGGCTCCCCCACCGACGTGGGTGCGGGGATGATCTCCCAGGGCAGATCGGGCAGCAGGTCCAGCTGGCGGTGGTCGCTGATGAGCATGGTCACCGGGTGCCGCTTCGCTAGGGCCCTCACGAGCCCGGCGGTGTAGCGGCTGATGCCGTCGTGCCGGCCGATGCGGGTGTAGCGGCAGTCGAACAGGATCCTCACGGTCGCTCCTCCGCGAGTTCGGCGACGAACCGCTGGATGGCGCGGGCCGCGGCCGCCGGGGTCTCGTAGTGGATGAGGTGGCCGACCTCCGGGATGACGACGAGCTCCGCCGCCGGGAACACCGTCTGCAGGCGGTACTCGGCCGCGATGGGCGTGATGTCGTCCTTCTCGGCGGCGACGAGCAGGGTGCGCTCCGGGATGCGCGCCGCGTACTCACTGACGTCGTGCGCGACGGAGGCGCGGAACGCCTCGAGCACGACGCGCCGGTCGCTGAACGCGGAGAAGTAACGGTCGTGCTGGTCGTGGATCCAGCGTCGCAGCGCCGGCTCCTTCGTCTTCGCCATGGCCATGCTCATCACGCGGACGATCACGCGGTTGCGCAGCAACGCGAACCCGAGCCGCTCGGGGAGCACCGAGGCGAGCCAGTAGTAGAACACCGCGAGCCGCGTGAACACACCGCGCGGGCCCTCGAGCGCGGGCTGGCCGATCGGGTTCACCAGCACGACGCCGGCGGGACGTTCGGCGTCCGCTGCGGTGTCCGCATCCGCCAGCGCACCGGCGACGACGATGGATCCGAAGGAGTGGCCGAGCAGCACCACCCGGCCGCTCAGCCCCGACGCGGCGACGAAGGCGCGCAGCCAGCGGCCGTAGCCGGCGACGTCATGCGCCGCCTCGGTCATCGGCGTCGACGCACCGAAGCCCGGGAGGTCGGGCGAGATCATGCGGATGCCGTGCAGCTGCGCGACCACCGGCTCCAAGCCGTGGTGATCGCCGCGGAAGCCGTGCACGAGCACCAGGGTGGTCGTCGCATCCCGGTCGCCGTAGTCCCAGAACCGCGTGGTCGAGCCCAGGACCGGGACCGCCTCTTCGCGCACGGGCACCCGCTCCAGAGCGGCGGCGTAGGGTGAGGAGACAGTCATCGCTTCCCAGTCTAGGCAGGACTGGACAGGGCACCGCTCGCACGCCCTAGACTTCACTGGATGTAATCGCTTGCACCGGATGCCGCTCCCCCGGCGGCCCGCCCGGCATCATCGAGTGCATCACCGCACCGTCCACGCACCGCCCCCGCTTCATCCCGCTCCGGCACCGCCCCCGAACCACCCCGCCAGAAGGAGAACCGTGAGTTTCACCGCGCCCATCACGCTGCCCGGGCTCGCCCTCGATCGGCAGTGGTACCGCCGGTCGGTCTTCTACGAGGTCATGGTCCGCTCGTTCGTCGACAGCAACGGCGACGGGTCCGGCGACATCGCGGGACTGACCTCGAAGCTCGACTACCTGCAGTGGCTCGGGATCGATGCGCTCTGGCTCCCGCCGTTCTTCCAGTCGCCCCTGCGCGACGGCGGCTACGACGTCTCCGACTTCACGTCGATCCTCCCGGAGTTCGGCACGATCGATGAGTTCCGCGAGCTCGTCACCAAAGCCCACGAGCGCAACATGCGCATCATCATCGACCTGCCGATCAACCACACCTCCGATCAGCACGAGTGGTTCCAGCAGTCGCGCTCCGATCCGGAGGGGCCGTTCGGCGACTTCTACGTGTGGAACGACACGGACGACAAGTGGCCGGACATCCGCATCATCTTCGTCGACACCGAGGACTCCAACTGGGCGTTCGACGAGGCCAGGCGGCAGTTCTACTTCCACCGCTTCTTCTCGCACCAGCCGGACCTCAACTTCGAGAACCCGGCCGTGCACGAGGCGATGTACGACGTCGTCCGGTTCTGGCTCGATCTCGGCGTCGACGGCTTCCGGCTCGACGCCATCCCCTACCTCTACGAGTCCGACGAGGGCAACGGCGAGGGCGAGCCGAAGACCCATGAGTTCATCATCAAGCTGCGCGAATGGGTCGACCGCGAGTACCCCGGCCGCATCATGATCGCCGAGGCCAACCAGTGGCCGCGCGAGGTGGCGGCGTTCTTCGGCAGCGAGGAGGAGCCGGAGTGCCACATGGCCTTCGACTTCCCGGTGATGCCGCGCATCTTCTACGCACTGAGGTCGCAGCAGGCCAGCGAGCTCGTCCGGGTGCTCTCCGAGACGACGGACGTGCCCGACGGCGCCGCCTGGGGCGTGTTCCTGCGCAACCACGACGAGCTGACGCTCGAGATGGTCAGCGAGGAGTACCGGCAGGCGATGTACGGCTGGTACGCCTACGACCCGCGGATGCGCGCCAACATCGGCATCCGGCGCCGCCTCGCGCCGCTGCTCGACAACTCCCGGGCGGAGCTGGAGCTGGCCCACGCGCTGCTGTTCTCGCTGCCGGGCAGCCCGTTCCTGTACTACGGCGACGAGATCGGGATGGGCGACAACATCTGGCTGCCGGATCGCGACAGCTCGCGCACGCCCATGCAGTGGACGCCCGACCGCAACGCCGGCTTCTCCAGCGCCGACCCGGGCAAGCTGTACCTTCCGGTGGTCCAGTCGCTGGTGTTCCACTACAACCAGGTCAACGTCGAGGCGCAGCTCGCGCAGTCGCGGTCGCTGCTGCACTGGATCCGCAACGTGATCCACGTGCGGAAGGCGCATCCCGTGTTCGGGCTGGGCGACATCCGCGTGCTGCCGACCGACCACGAGTCCGTCCTGGCGTTCGTGCGCTCGTACGAGGGCAGCGGCACGCACTTCGGCGACCAGCCGGAGGACGTGCTGTGCGTGTTCTCGTTCGCGCACAATCCCGTGTCGGTCACTCTGGAGGCGCCCGAGTTCGCCGGCCGCACGCTGTACGACCTGTTCGGAGGCGCGGAGTTCCCGACCGTCGCCGACGACGGCCGCTTCACGCTCACCCTCGGCACCCAGAACTTCTACTGGCTGCACATGGAGCCGCGCCGCGACTGACCCGTCCCCCTCCCGAGCTGCGACATCACGTCACCACTCGACCCGGATACCGGCAACGACTCACGACTCGGCGCGCCATCCACAGGGATGACGGTGGGTCGGCTTAGCCTGAGGGCATGAGCACGTGGCACCAGCGACTCGGGGTGTTCGACCTCGAGACCACCGGAATCGACGTCGAATCGGCCCGGATCGTCACCGCCCACGTCGGTCTCCTCGACGAGACCGGTGAGGTGCTGCACCGCCGCGACTGGCTGATCGACCCGCAGGTCGAGATCCCGGCCGAGGCGACGGCCGTCCACGGCATCACGACCGACCGCGCCCGCGAGCACGGAATGGATGCGGCCAGGGCGGTCGCGGCGATCGTTGCGCAGCTGCGCAGCCTGTTCGATCGCGGCATCCCCGTCGTCGCCTACAACGCGCCGTACGACTTCACGCTGCTCGACCGCGAGGCCCGCCGCCACAGCGTCGCCCCGCTCGTCTCCCCCGGCCCCATCATCGACCCGCTAGTCATCGACAAGGCGGTGGACAAGTACCGCCGCGGCAAGCGGACGCTCACGGTCACCGCGACCCACTACGGCGTCGACCTCCTCGCCGCCCACGACGCCGGAGCCGACGCCATCGCGGCCGGCCGGGTCGCGCAGGCGCTCGCCCGCATCCACGCCGAGGCCCTCGCCCTGGAGGCCGCTGAGCTTCACCGTCGCCAGGTGGACTGGTGCCGCGAGCAGGCCGCCGACTTCCAGGAGTACATGCGCCGGGAGCGCGACCCCGGGTTCACGACCTCGGGCGCGTGGCCCATCCGCTGAGCCCCCGCTGAGCTGCCACCCGCATGCGGGGGCTTCTGCACGCGCCGCTGGGCCGCTAGATTGTGCCGCATGAGCGACTCCAACCTGAACCCGCAGCCCCTCCCGCCGCAGCAGCCCGCCGGCTACCAGCAGCAGTACCAGGGCGCGCAGCCCGGCTGGAACACCATGTCGATCGTGGCCTTCATCCTGTCCTTCTTCGTCAACATCGTCGGCATCATCCTGGGCTTCATCGCCCTCAACCAGATCAAGCGCACCGGCGAGCAGGGCCGGGGCCTCGCGATCGCGGCCATCATTATCGGCTTCGTCTCGGTGGCCTTCGGCATCATCTTCGCCATCATCTTCTTCGCGTCGCTCGGCGCCGCGATGAGCAACTACAACTACAACTGACCGCCCGCCGCGGAACGACGAAGGCCCCCGTCCGGTGGACGGGGGCCTTCGTCGTGCGGCTTACTTGCCGAAGCTCTTGTAGCGCGAGTTGAACTTCTCGACGCGGCCGGCCGAGTCCATGATGCGCTGCTTGCCCGTGTAGAACGGGTGCGACTCGGAGGAGATCTCGACGTCGATCACCGGGTAGGTGTTGCCGTCCTCCCACTCGATGGTCTTGTCGCTCGAGACGGTGGAGCGGGTGAGGAACGTCGCACCCGAGGCCAGGTCGCGGAAAACCACCGGGGCGTAGTCGGGGTGGATGCCAGTCTTCATCAGGACTTCCTTGTTGCAGCTAGTAGTCGGTTCGGTCGTGTCCGCGCAGACCGCGTGGACGGGAAGCTTCAGACCCGCGAGCCCGGGATCGCAGCCATGACGGCGCGAACGGTTCGGGGACCAGCTATCGAGTCTAGCAGATCGCGGGCGGGCGATCAGCCTTCGACGCCCTGGCGCGCCCGGGCGGTGTAGCGGCCGTCCGACTCCGTGATCTCCACGTCGATGTCGAAGGTCGCACTGAGGTTCTCGCTCGTCAGCACATCGCCGATCGGGCCCTGGGCGGTGATCTCGCCGTCCTTGAGCAGCAGCGCGCGGTTGAACGCCTGCGGGATCTCCTCGACGTGGTGCGTGACCATCACGATCGCGGGCGATTTGGGGTCGCTGGCGTACCCGCCGAGCAGCTGAAGCAGCTCCTCGCGACCGCCGAGGTCGAGGCTCGCCGCCGGCTCGTCGAGCAGCAGGATCTCCGGATCCGTCATCACCGACCGGGCGATCTGCACCCGCTTCTGCTCACCGTCGGAGAGGCTGCCGAAGGTGCGCTCGGCGAGGTGGTCGAGGTGCCATTCGGAGAGCACCCGGTGGGCACGGCGCTCGTCGATGTCCTCATACAGCTCGTTCCAGCGGCCGGTCACGGCATACGCGGCGGTCATCACGACATCCAGCACGCGCTCGTTCCGCGGGATGCGCCGGGCGAGCGCGCTCGAGGCGAAGCCCAGCAGCGGTCGCAGCTCTGCGAGGTCGGTGTGGCCGACCGACTCCCCCAGCACGACGGCCTCTCCCGAGCTCGGGTGCAGAGCCGCCGCGGCGATCTGCAGCAGGGTCGTCTTCCCCGCGCCGTTCCTGCCCAGGATGACCCACCGCTCGTCCGGTTCGACCGTCCAGTCGATACCCTTCAGGACGGGGTTGCCGTCCCGCACAACGGACACGTCGGAAAGTCGGAGAACGCTGTCGGCCATAGCCTCCAGCCTAGCGTCGCCGGGCACCCCTCAGTGACGACCGGCGAGGGAGCGGTACACGTCCCGGGTCTGCTCCGCGATGGCCGTCCAGCTGAACGAGGTCTCCGCCCGCTCACGCCCTGCGCGGCCCATCTCGGCCGCTCGCGCCGGGTCGGAGGCCACCTCGGTGAGTGCCGCCGCGAGATCGGCGACGAAGGCGTCCGGGTCGGTCGGGGTGCCCGTGCCGTCCTGCAGCTGCCGGATCGGCACGAGTCGTCCGGTCACGCCGTCCACGATGACCTCGGGGATGCCGCCGGTGGCCGTGCCGACCACGGGAAGCCCGCACGCCATCGCCTCGAGGTTGACGATCCCCAGCGGCTCGTAGATGGACGGGCAGACGAAGACGGTGGATGCGGTCAGCGCGATGCGGAGGTCGTCGTTCGGGAGCAGGCGGTCGATCCAGACCACGCCGTCGCGCTCGCGCTGCAGCTCCTCCACGAGACCCGTCACCTCGGCCAGGATCTCCGGAGTGTCCGGAGCGCCGGCGCACAGGATGACCTGTACCTCGGGCGGCAGCATCCTGGCCGCCCGCAGCAGATATGGCAGCCCCTTCTGGCGTGTGATGCGGCCGACGAAGATGACGGCCGGGCGGTCGGGGTCGATCCCGAGGGCTCGCGCGCGGTCGTCGTCGCGCAGCGGCTGCCAGCGCTCGAGGTCGATGCCGTTGTAGATGGTGACGACCTTGGTCGGGTCGAGCTCCGGATACGAGGCGAGGATGTCGCGGCGCATCCCGTCGCTGACCGCGATCACGGTGTCGGCGGCCTCGAACGCGGTCTTCTCGATCCAGCTGGACACGCGGTAGCCGCCGCCGAGCTGCTCGGCCTTCCACGGCCGGAGCGGCTCCAGGCTGTGCGCCGTGACGACGTGCGGGACGCCGTGCAGCAGCTTCGCCAGGTGGCCGGCGCCGTTCGCATACCAGGTGTGCGAGTGGACGACATCCGCTCCCCCGCAGTCCTGCGCCATCTGCAGATCGACACCGAGCGTGGCGATCGCCCCGTTGGCGTCGGCGAGTTCGGCGGGCACGCGGTAGGAGGCCGTATCCGGCTCGTCCCGCGGCTCGCCGAAGGCGCGGACGATCACCTCGGTGTCGGTCCGCAGAGCCTTCACGAGCTCGGTCACATGGACCCCGGCCCCGCCGTAGATGTCCGGCGGATACTCCCGGGTGAGCAGATCGACGCGCATGTCCGAAACGCTAGTACAGCGATCAGTTCGCCTCTACTGTTGTGGACATGGCATCAGGCAAGAAGATCTTCGGCATCGTCCTCGCGGGCGGAGAGGGAAAGCGGCTGATGCCGTTGACGGCGGACCGGGCGAAGCCCGCCGTCCCGTTCGGCGGGCAGTACCGCCTCATCGATTTCGCCCTGTCGAACCTGATCAACTCGCAACTGCGCCAGATCGTCGTCCTCACCCAGTACAAGTCGCACAGCCTCGACCGCCACGTCTCGCAGACCTGGCGCCTCGACGGCATCACCAACTCGTACATCGCGTCCGTCCCTGCTCAGCAGCGGCTCGGCAAGCGATGGTTCTCCGGGTCGGCGGACGCCATCCTGCAGAGCCTCAACCTGCTGCGCGACGAGAAGCCGGACATCGTGGTCGTCGTCGGCGCCGATCACGTGTACCGGATGGACTTCGCCCAGATGATCGAGGCGCACATCGCCTCCGGGGCCCCGGCGACGGTGGCCGCGATCCGCCAGCCGATCGGGCTCGCGGACCAGTTCGGCGTCATCGAGGTCGAGCCGGAGCGCACCGACCGCATCGGCGCGTTCCGCGAGAAGCCGCGCGACCCGATCGGCCTGCCCGACTCGCCCGACGAGGTCCTCGCCTCCATGGGCAACTACGTCTTCGACGCCGATGCGCTCATCGACGCCGTGGTGCGCGACGGCGACCGTCCCGACTCCAACCACGACATGGGCGGCGACATCATCCCCGACTTCGTGGCCCGCGGCGAGGCGGCGGTCTACGACTTCAACAACAACGACGTCCCCGGATCGACCGACCGCGACCGCTACTACTGGCGCGACGTCGGGACGATCGACTCGTTCTTCGAGGCCCACCAGGACCTCATCTCGGCCCTGCCGGTGTTCAACCTGTACAACCGGTCCTGGCCGATCTTCAGCCAGGTGCTCAACTCCCCGCCGGCGAAGATCGTGCGCGACGGACGCGGCGCCCTCGGCACGACCATCGACTCCATCGTCTCGCTCGGCTCGGTGATCTCCGGCGCCCACCTCGAGCGCAGCGTCCTCGGCCCGTGGGCGAAGGTCGACTCCGGCGCGAAGGTCGTCGACTCGGTCGTCTTCGAGCGCGCGATCATCGAGCCGAACGCGTTCGTCGGCCGCGCCATCCTCGACAAGGACGTGGTGGTCGCCGAGGGCGCCCAGATCGGCGTGGATGCGGATCGCGACCGCGCCAGGGGCTTCACCGTGACCGACTCGGGCATCACCGTGGTCGGCAAGGGCGTCCACGTCGTTCCATGACGACCGAACAGCACCCCAGGTCCGCCTCCGTCCTCGTCGTCCTCGACGCCGACTCCACGCTGCTCCAGGACGAGGTCATCGAGCTGCTCGCCGATGAGGCGGGGTCCCGTCCGGAGGTCGCCGAGATCACCGAGCGCGCCATGCGCGGCGAGCTCGACTTCGAAGAGAGCCTGCGCGAACGCGTCCGCACCCTCGCGGGCCTGCCCGCCGCCGTGTTCCAGCACGTCGGTGAGCGCATCCGGGTGACCGAGGGCGTCCCGGAGCTCATCGCCGGGGTCCAGGCGGCCGGCGGCGTCGTCGGCGTGGTGTCCGGCGGCTTCCACGAGCTGCTCGACCCTATCGGCGAACGCCTCGGGCTCGACCACTGGCGCGCCAACCGGCTCGTGGTCGAGGACGGCCGGCTCACCGGCGAGGTCGACGGACCGGTGGTGGATGCGGCGGCCAAGGCTCAGGCGCTGCTGCTCTGGGCCGCCGACGCCGGCGTGCACCTGCGGCAGACCGTGGCCATCGGCGACGGAGCGAACGACCTGCGGATGATGGCGGAGGCGGGCCTCTCCGTCGCCTTCAACGCGAAGCCGCGGGTGCGGGCGGAGGCCGACCTGGTCATCGACCGGCCGGACCTCTCGCAGGTGCTCCCCCTCCTCGGCCTCCGCGGCTGAGCCCCCAGCCGACAGCTCCTGAGTCTTCCGGCCCGATACACCGATCGCGGGCCGAAAAACTCAGGAGCTGTGTGCGTGGGTCAGTGCCCCATCCCGAGACCGCCGTCGACGGGGATGACCGCGCCGGAGATGTAGCCGGCGTCATCTCCGGCGATCCACGTCACGACCTTCGCGACCTCCGAGGCCGACGCGAAGCGGCCGGCCGGGATGCTCTTCTTGTACTCGGCCTGCTGCGCCTCGGGGAGCGCCGCCGTCATGTCGGTCTCGATGAACCCAGGCGCGACGACGTTCGCGGTGATGCCGCGCGCGCCCAGCTCACGGGTGATGGACCGCGCCATGCCGACCAGCCCGGCCTTCGACGACGCGTAGTTGACCTGCCCGGCGCCGCCGAACAGACCGACGACGCTGGAGATCAGGACGATCCGGCCGAACCGCGCCTTCAGCATCCCCTTGTTCGCCCGCTTCACGACACGGAACGCGCCGCCGAGGTTCGTCTCGACGACCGAGTCGAACTCCTCGTCCGTCATCCGCATCAGCAGCGTGTCCTTGGTGATGCCCGCGTTCGCGACGACGACCTCCACCGGACCGAGCTTCTCCTCCACCTCGGCGAAGGCGGCATCCACGGAGGCGGTGTCCGTGACGTCCGCACGCACCGTCAGCGCGCCCGCCGGGCCCTCGCCGGACCGCGCGGTGACCGCCACCCGGTGGCCCTGGGCGACGAACTCCTCGGCGATGGCGTAGCCGATCCCCCGGTTGCCTCCGGTGACGAGGACGGTGCGTGGCGTGGTCATGCGATTCCCTTCAGGAAGACGGCTTTCTGCAGATTCGACCCCAGCAGGGCCGAACCCAAGTTTATGGACGTACGCTGGAGGCAACGCACATGAAGAAGCCCTCAGCACCGTCGATCACGAGTCTCCCCCTCTCTCCCGATGAGGAGCGACGGCACCGGATGATCAAGTATTCGGTCGCCATGGGCGTCCGCGTGCTCTGCCTCGTCGCCGCCGTGATCGTCCCCGGCTGGTGGGCCGCCATCCCGCTCGTCGGAGCGATCTTCCTGCCCTACTTCGCCGTGGTCATCGCCAACGTCTCGGTGGAGCAGGGTCGAGTCGCCGTTCAGCGTCCAGGCAGTATCGTTCCTGTTGCGCCCACTCCGCAGGCGCCGAAGGACGAGCCGCGGGAGGGCCAGTGATCGGGATGGGCGAGCCGGAGCCCCTGACGTGCTCGCGCGCCGGCTGCCGGGAGACCGCATCGTGGCGCATCGAGTGGCGCAACCCCCGCATCCACTCGGCCGACCGGGTGAAGGTGTGGCTGGCGTGCGACGAGCATGTCGACTACCTGCGCGAGTTCCTGGCCGCACGCGACTTCCCGCTGCGCGTCGTGCCGGCCGAGGGATCCGAGGTCGCCGCTGAGAGGCCGATCGCGTGACCGGATCGACGACCGGAGGGTGGCGCTTCGCGTTCTCCCGCCGCTGGCTCGGGTACCTGGCGTTCGCGATCGTGTTCGCCATCGCGTGCGGCTTCCTGTCCAACTGGCAGCTCGCGCGCAGCAAGGAGGCCGCTGCCGCGAACGCCCTCGTGACGGCGAACTTCGACCAGGCTCCCGTTCCCCTGGCCGACGAGCTGCCGACGCTGGGCTCGTACTCGCCGAAGCAGGAGTGGAAGCGCGTCACCGTGACGGGCACGTACGAACGAGACAAGCAGCTGCTCGTCCGCAACCGCCCCTTCAACGGCAACCCCGGCTTCGAGGTGCTGACGCCGCTCCGCACAGCCGATGGCTCGCTGTTCATCGTGGACCGCGGCTGGGTCCCCACCGGCAACACCACCGACTCCCCCGACCACGTTCCGGCCGCGCCGGCCGGCACCGTGACCGTCGTCGCGCGGTTGAAGGCCAGCGAACCGGCCATCGCCGGGCGCACAGCGACGGGCGATCAGGTGGGCACCATCCAGCTCTCCGTCGTCGAGCAGAAGCTCGGAGGGGCCGACGTCTACACCGGCGCATACGGACTGCTCGACAGCGAGGACCCGGCTCCCGCCACCGCGCCGACGCCGACCGTCACCAGCCCGCCGACGCAGGACGAGGGCCTGCACTGGTCGTACATGATCCAGTGGATCATCTTCGCCCTGATCGGATTCTTCGGCCTCGGCTACGCGCTGGTCACGGAGTACCGCAAGCGCAACTCCGACGACCCCGCAGAACGCGAGCGCGCTGCGGCCCGCGAGCGGCGCCGCCGCGCCAAGCGCACCGACGCCGACGTGGAGGACGAACTCCTCGACGCCGCGCGCTGACCCTCCCCGCCCCCGTCGAGTACGCACAAATTGCACGCCCCAGAGCCTCTGGGCGTGCAATTTTTGTGTACTCGACGGAGGCGCGGAGGGGTCAGGCGAGAGAGATGAGGTCGAGGTAGTCGCGCGACCAGTGGTCCTCGACGCCGTCGGGGAGGATGAGGACGCGCTCCGGGTTCAGCGCCTCCACCGCTCCCTCGTCGTGGCTGACCAGGACGACCGCGCCCTCGTAGTGCGCCAGCGCATCCAGGATCTCCTCGCGGCTCGCCGGGTCGAGGTTGTTGGTCGGCTCGTCGAGCAGCAGCACATTCGCGCCGGAGACGACGATCATCGCCAGGGCGAGCCGGGTCTTCTCGCCGCCGGAGAGCACGCCCGCCGGCTTGTGCGCGTCGTCCCCCGTGAACAGGAACGAGCCGAGCACCCTGCGGGCCTCCGTCTCGGTGAGCGACGGCGATGACGACACCATGTTCTGGAGCACGCTGCGCTCGACGTCGATCGTCTCGTGCTCCTGGGCGTAGTAGCCGACCCGCAGTCCGTGGCCGGGCTCGACCTGCCCGGTGTCGGGCTTGTCGACGCCCGCGAGCATCCGGAGCAGGGTGGTCTTGCCCGCACCGTTCAGCCCGAGCACCACGACCTTCGAGCCGCGGTCGATGGCCAGATCGACGGCGGTGAAGATCTCCAGCGAGCCGTAGCTCTTGGACAGGTCGCTCGCCTGCAGCGGCGTGCGGCCGCACGGCGCCGGGGTCGGGAACCGCAGCTTGGCGACCCGGTCGACCTGGCGCACGTCCTCCAGCCCGGCGAGCAGCTTCTCGGCACGCGCGACCATCTGGTGCGCCGCCGCGGCCTTCGTCGCCTTCGCGCCGAACTTGGCGGCCTGCAGCTGCAGGGCGCCCGCCTTCTTCTCGGCGTTCGCGCGCTCCTTCTTGCGACGCTCCTCGTCGGCGGCGCGCTGACGCTGGTAGTTCTTCCAGCCCATGTTGTAGATGTCGATGACCTGGCGGTTCGCATCCAGGTAGAAGACCCGGTTGACCGTCTCGCCGACCAGTTCGACGTCGTGCGAGATGACGATGAATCCACCGGTGTAGTTCTTCAGGAACTCACGCAGCCAGATCACCGAGTCGGCGTCCAGGTGGTTGGTCGGCTCGTCCAGGATCATCGTGCGGGCATCGGAGAACAGGATGCGCGCCAGCTCGATGCGCCGGCGCTGGCCGCCCGACAGCGTCTTCAGCGGCTGGTCGAGGATGCGGTCGGGCAGGTTGAGATTGGAGGCGATGGATGCGGCCTCGGCCTCGGCGGCGTACCCGCCGAGCAGGTGGAAGCGCTCCTCCAGCCGTCCGTACTTCTTCATCGCCGCTTCGGACACGGCGGAGTCGGTGCTCGCCATGTCGACGGTGGCCTGCTGCATCCCGAGCACGATCGAGCCGAGGCCCCGGGCGTCGAGGATGCGCGTGCGAGCCAGGTCGTCGAGGTTGCCGGATCGGGGATCCTGCGGCAGGTAGCCGAGCTCCCCGGAGCGGTCCACTTTTCCGGCGGTCGGCAGCAGGTCGCCGGCGAGGACCTTGGTAAGCGTCGTCTTGCCGGCGCCGTTGCGGCCGACGAGTCCGATCTTGTCCCCGTCGGCGACGCGGAAGCTCACGTCCTCCATCAGAAGGCGTGCGCCAACGCGCAGCTCCAGCCCCTGCACGGCAAGCACGTCGTTCTCTTCTCTACTCGGTTCTCAGCAAACAGTTCCGGACTTTTTCGGCCCGACACGCCACGGCGCGGTCGAAAAAGTCCGGAACTGTTGGAAAGGGGGATGTTCAGATGGCGAAGCCGAGGGCGCGCATCATGTCGCGCCCGTCGTCGCTGATCCGCTCGGGACCCCACGGCGGCATCCACACCCAGTTGATGCGGAAGGCCTCGACGATCCCGTCGAGCGCCTCAGCCGTCTGCTCTTCGAGCACGTCGGTCAGCGGGCAGCCGGCACTGGTGAGCGTCATCGAGATGATGAGCGCGTTGTTCTCGTCGTCCCAGGCCAGATCGTAGATGAGGCCCAGGTCGACGACGTTGATCCCGAGCTCGGGATCCATGACGTCCTTCAGCGCCTCTTCGACCTGGTCGAAGAGCGCGGGACTCAGAGTGGCGGGCATGGTGGGATTCTACCTCTCGAAGCTCAGGAACCGACCTCGGCCGCCGATGCGGCCGCAGGCTCGGGGGCGTCGACGTAGCGGTCGTAGCCCTCCTCCTCCAGGCGGTCGGCCAGCTCGGGGCCGCCCTGCTCGGCGACGCGGCCGGCGACGAACACGTGCACGAAGTCCGGCTTGATGTAGCGCAGGATGCGCGTGTAGTGCGTGATCAGCAGGATGCCGAGCCCGGTGTTGGCCTTCGCCCGGTTGACGCCCTCCGACACGATCTTGAGCGCGTCGACGTCGAGGCCGGAGTCGGTCTCGTCGAGCACGGCGAACTTCGGCTTGAGCAGCTCCAGCTGGAGGATCTCGTTGCGCTTCTTTTCGCCGCCCGAGAAGCCCTCGTTGACGTTGCGCTCGGCGAACGACGAGTCCATGCGCAGCGCACCCATCGACTCCCGGACGTCCTTCACCCAGGTGCGGATGGACGGCGCCTGGCCGTCGATCGCCGTCTTGGCGGTGCGGAGGAAGTTGGTGTTGGTCACGCCGGGGATCTCGACCGGGTACTGCATCGCGAGGAAGAGCCCGGCGCGGGCGCGCTCGTCGACGGTCATCGCGAGGACGTCCTCGCCGTCGAGCGTGATGCTGCCCTGGGTCACCGTGTACTTCGGGTGACCGGCGATCGTGTAGGCGAGGGTGGACTTGCCGGAGCCGTTCGGGCCCATGATCGCGTGGATCTCACCCTCGTTGATGGTGAGGTCGACGCCGTTCAGGATGGGCTTGGTGCCCTGGTCCGTCTCGACGGTGACGTGGAGGTCGCGGATCTCGAGGACTGACATGGTTACTTGTTCACTTTCGGGGCGCTGGGGTCGATGAAGACGTCTCCGTCGATGATCTCGACGGGAAACACGGGGACCGGCTCGTAGGCCGGGAGGTTGAGGGGCTTGCCGGTGACCAGGGAGAACTGGGACCCGTGGGCCCAGCACTCCAGGGTCTCGTCCTCGACGAAGCCCTCGGACAGCGAGATCTCGCCGTGGGTGCAGGTGTCGCCGATGGCGTGCACCGCACCGGACGAGTCCTTGACGACGGCGATGGGGACGCCGTCGAGCACGACGCGGGTGGCCTGGTTCTCGACCAGCTCCGCGACGGCCGCGACGCGCTGACCCGCCATCAGTGCTCGGCCCCGGCGTTCGGCGCGGACGGCGTCGACGCGGTGACCGTCGCCGACTCCAGCTCGTCCTCGATCTTCGCTTGCAGGCGCTCCTGGAGCGCCGGCGAGCCGATCTGCTGGACGATCTCGGCGAGGAAGCCGCGCACGACCAGACGGCGCGCCTCCTCCTCCGGGATGCCGCGGGACTGCAGGTAGAACAGCTGCTCGTCGTCGAACCGGCCGGTGGCGCTCGCGTGACCGGCCCCGAGGATGTCGCCGGTCTCGATCTCGAGGTTCGGCACGGAGTCGGCGCGGGCGCCGTCGGTCAGGACGAGGTTGCGGTTCTGCTCGTAGGTGTCGGTGCCGACGGCCGACGGGCCGATCAGCACGTCGCCGATCCAGACCGTGCGCGCGCCGACGCCCTGCAGCGCGCCCTTGTAGGTCACGCGGCTGCGGGTCTCGGGGCCGTCGTGGAAGACGTACACCTGCTGCTCGAGGTGCTGGCCGGCGTCGGCGAAGTAGGCGCCGAGGAGTTCGGCGTCCGACCGGGCGCCCGCCAGGTGGGCGGACGGGTTGAGCCGGACGACCCCGCCGCCGAGCGTGACGGCCACGTGCTTGATGCGCGCGCCCTCGCCCAGCTCGGCGAAGTGGGCGGCGACGTGGAGGGCGTCGTCGTCCCACTCCTGGAGCGACACGACGGTGAGGTCGGCGTCCTTCCCCAGCAGGAACTCGACGTTCTCGGTCAGGTGCGCCGATCCGGTGTTCTGCAGGATCAGCGTAGCGACCGCTCCGGGGGCCACCTCGACGACCGTGTGCGCTGCGCGCGCCGGTCCGCCGAGGGCGGAACGCGTGAGCGTCACCTCGCGGCGGTCGCCGCTGAGGTCGGCTCCGATGGTCACGAGCAGGGCCTGCTCGAAGGCCGTCCAGGCGTTGGCGGACGCGCGGTCCTCCGGCTTCCCGCCTGCACCGATCCTGGCGTCGTCCCGCGTGATCCACGCGGTGGTCACACCGGGAGCGGCGGTCACGTCGTACACGTACGGCGAGCCGTCCAGCTCACCCGTGATGAGCTCCTGGAGCCGCGCGACGGGCGTGTACTTCCACATCGGCTCGCGACCGGTCACCGCGGGGAAGTCGGAGACCTCCGTCGATGTGAACCGCTCGGCGCGGCTCTGGACGGGGACGGGCGCGCGCAGGTGCTTCGGGGCGGGGGCGGCCGTGTCGGTCGTCGTCGTCTCGATCTGCGTCATCCGACAGAGCCTTCCATGCCCATCTCGATGAGCTTGTTGAGTTCCAGTGCGTACTCCATCGGGAGCTCGCGGGCGATCGGCTCGATGAAGCCGCGGACGATCATCGCCATGGCCTCGTCCTCCGGGAGCCCGCGCGACATCAGGTAGAACAGCTGCTCCTCGCTCACGCGCGACACGGTCGCCTCGTGGCCGAGCTGCACGTCGTCGACGCGGATGTCGATGGCCGGGTAGGTGTCGGACCGCGAGATCGTGTCGACGAGCAGCGCGTCGCAGCGCACGGTGTTGGCGGAGTGGTGCGCGTTCGCGTCCACCCGCACCTCGCCGCGGTAGCCCGCGCGGCCGCCGCCGCGTGCGATCGACTTGGAGACGATCGACGACTGCGTGTACGGCGCCATGTGGATCATCTTGGCGCCGGCGTCCTGGTGCTGACCGGGGCCGGCGAAGGCGACGGACAGCGTCTCGCCCTTGGCGTGCTCGCCCATCAGGTAGATCGACGGGTACTTCATCGTCACCTTGGAGCCGATGTTGCCGTCGATCCACTCCATGGTCGCGCCCTCGGCCGCGGTCGCCCGCTTGGTGACGAGGTTGTAGACGTTGTTGGACCAGTTCTGGATGGTCGTGTAGCGGACCCGCGCGTTCTTCTTGACGATGATCTCCACGACCGCGGAGTGCAGCGAGTCCGACTTGTAGATCGGCGCCGTGCAGCCCTCGATGTAGTGGACGTAGCTGCCCTCGTCCGCGATGATCAGGGTCCGCTCGAACTGGCCCATGTTCTCCGTGTTGATGCGGAAGTAGGCCTGCAGCGGGATCTCGACGTGGACGCCCTTCGGCACGTAGACGAACGAGCCGCCCGACCACACAGCGGTGTTCAGCGCGGCGAACTTGTTGTCGCCCGCCGGGATGACCGTGCCGAAGTACTCCTCGAAGATCTCGGGGTGCTCGCGGAGCGCGGTGTCGGTGTCGAGGAAGATGACGCCCTGCTGCTCGAGGTCTTCGCGGATCTGGTGGTAGACGACCTCGGACTCGTACTGCGCGGCGACGCCGGCGACGAGGCGCTGGCGCTCCGCCTCCGGGATGCCGAGCTTCTCGTAGGTGTTCCGGATGTCCTCCGGGAGGTCTTCCCAGCTCTGCGCCTGCTTCTCGGTGGAGCGGACGAAGTACTTGATGTTGTCGAAGTCGATCTCCGACAGGTCGGCGCCCCAGGTCGGCATGGGCTTGCGCTCGAACAGCTGGAGGGCCTTGAGGCGGCGTTGCAGCATCCACTCGGGCTCCTTCTTGAGCGCCGAGATGTCTTTCACCACCTCGGGCGAGAGACCGCGACGAGCGGTGGACCCCGCGGCGTCGGAATCCGACCAGCCGAACTCGTACTGCCCCAAAGAGGCGAGCTCAGGCCGATCGATCAGGATGTCTGACATATCTACCTCGTTTCCTTCCACTCGTAACCGGATATCAGTCCGGCTCATTCCCCTCGGAGAACACGGCTCACGCCGGTCGCTCCTGAGCGTCCTGATTGTGCGGGTGGCGGTGACTGCGTACCAACACGTGCGTACCTAGACTGTTCGGAGAGACGGGCCACGATGCCCCGGCGATGGACGGAGAAACCGGCCGCGCCACGCGCTGGGATGCGCGTTCCTCGAACCCACCAATTCTACAGGTGCGGCGCGGTATTAGTAGAGGCGCGCCTGCGCATTGCCCGAGTATCCGCAACCGGCCCCGCCGATCCGACCGAGAGAGTCCCGAACCATGAAGCGCATCATCGCCTGGCTGCCGGATCGTGTCGACGGACGGCTGAAGGCGATCGCCTGGGTGTATCTGGTCGGCCAGGTCGTCCTGGTCGGGACCGGCGGCCTGGTGCGGCTCACGGCCAGCGGCCTCGGCTGCCCCACCTGGCCCAAGTGCACGAGCGACTCTCTCGTGAACACGCCGGAGATGGGCGTCCACGGCTTCATCGAGTTCGGCAACCGCGTCCTCAGCGCTCTGCTCGCGGTGGTCGCCATCGTCGCGTTCCTGGCCATCCTCCGGATGCGGAAGCAGCGCCCCGACCTGTTCTGGCTGACCCTCATCGCCGGCCTCGCCATCCCCGCGCAGGCGGTCATCGGCGGGCTCAGCGTCCTGAGCGGCCTGAACCCCTACGTGGTCGGTCTGCACTTCGTCGTCTCGATCGCGCTGGTCGCGACCTGCACCGCCTTCGTCTTCCGCGTCTACGCGGTCCCCGGGCCGCGTGTGCGCGCCGTGCCCGGCTGGTTCGCGGGCGTCGCCCACCTCACCAGCTTCGTCGTCGCCGTCACGATCCTGGTCGGCATCCTCACCACCGGCAGCGGTCCGCACGCCGGAGACGCGAATGCCCCGCGGAACGGGCTGAACCCCGAGATCCTGCAGCATGTCCACGCGATCCCCGCGTACGTCACCTTCGCGCTGACCCTGGTGCTCGTCGTGGGGTCCTTCCGGTATCGCACCACCCAGGTGCACCGCTTCACGCAATACCTGCTCGCCGTCGAGCTGGTGCAGATCGTCGTCGGGCTCATCCAGGCGAACACGGGGCTGCCGGGCATCCTGGTCGGCATCCACATGACCCTTGCCGCGCTGCTGGCCTCGGCGATGACCGCGGTCATCCTCTCGCTCAAGGCTCCGGCGGCGGCCCTGGACGTGCCGGAGGGGTCAGCGGCCGACGCCGTCGCGGCTTAGCCGGCCGACGCGCGCCTCGCGCAGTTCGCCGTGCAGGCTGACGACCGTGCGGATCCCGTCGCCGAAACCGAAGCCCGCCGCCTCCGCCAGTCGCCTGCTCGCCTCGTTGCCGGGCACGTACTCCCAGTTGAGCCGCTCGAATCCCAGTCCGTCCGGGTCGAGCGCGTAGCGGGCGACGGCGCCGAGCGCCTCCCGCATGTAGCCCTGCCCGCGCGCCCACGGCCCGGACCAGCAGCCGAGCGAGGCCGAGCCGGGGTGCTCGTCCCTGCGCACCTCGAGCGCGCCGAGGAGGCGGCCGTCGCCGCGTGCACGCACAGCCCACACGGTGTACTGGCGGCTCGCCAGCCCGTGCGGGCAGTAGCTGCGCACGAAGAACTCCGCGCTCTCGCGGGTGTATGGCGACGGCAACGGCACCCAGCGCTGGGTCGCGGGGTCCTGACAGGCCGCCAGCACGTCCGGGACGTCGTCGTCCGTCGGGGCGTCGAGCACGAGGCGGGGCGTCGCCAGACGCATGGTCAGCACCGGTGCCGTCATGCGCACATGTTAGAGCCAGGCGGGCCCTCGCGGCACGGGTTTTCGCGTACGGACTCCCCGGCGGGCGCTGTCAGCCGCGGCCGCGCTCAGAACGGCAGCAGCGGGTCGATCGCGACGGCGAGGAAGATCAGCGTCAGGTAGGCGATCGAGCCGTGGAAGACGCGCATCGGCGACACCGTCTCGTGACGGATCGCGAGGTTGTACAGACGGTGCGACTCGTAGATGAACCAGCCGCCGGCGACCAGGGATACGGCCGTGTACAGCAGCCCCATCCCGGCGACCGGGATGAGCAGGAGCGAGCACGCCACCATGGCCCACGCGTACAGGATGACCTGCAGGCCGACCACGGCGCGCCCGCGGACCACCGCGAGCATCGGCACGCCGGCCTCCTGGTAGTCCGACCGGTACTTCATCGACAGCGGCCAGTAGTGCGGCGGCGTCCAGAGGAAGATGATGCCGAACAGGATGACGGGCGCCCAGTCCAGGGAGCCGGTCACGGCCGCCCAGCCGATCAGCACGGGCATGCAGCCGGCGACGCCGCCCCAGACGATGTTCTGCGGCGTGCGGCGCTTGAGGATGAGCGTGTAGAAGACGACGTAGAGCAGGATGGCCGCGACCGAGAGCGCGGCGGCGAGCCAGTTCGTGAAGAATCCGAGCACCAGCACCGAGGCGATGCCCAGCGCCCAGGCGAAGACGAGAGCCTCGCGGTCGGAGAGCTCGCCGGTGACGAGCGGCCGGTTCTTCGTGCGCCGCATGACGCGGTCGATGTCACGGTCGATGTAGCAGTTGAAGGCGCCGGCGGACCCGGCGCTCATGTAGCCGCCGACGACCGTGGCGAGCACCAGCCACAGGTTCGGGATGCCGTGCGCGGCGAGGATCATCGTCGGGACGGTCGTGACCAGGAGCAGTTCGACGACCCGCGGTTTGGTGAGGGCGACGTACGCCTTCACCTTGCGAGCGACGCCGATGCGGCCCGGTTCGACACGGCTCTCTACAGCGACGTCCATTGCTCCTCGTGATGTGTCGGCGGATGTACTCAGACGGTATCCGATTCTACGTCACGTCGAGCACCGGCCGACCGGGTACCCCGTGTACGCCCCTGGCACAACCGGCTGGGGGAACACCCCACGTTTCGTGCGCGTTACCTATACTTGGAGGTGCTCGCCAGCCGAAGCCCTGTTCCGGCCGCACTCTTTGTAGGACGGTGACGGAGGAATGGCTCGGCGCCGATGACGTCCACGGCGCGCACTACCTCAACCGGTGCGGGTTCCACGACGACCCTCACCACATCGACGAAGGGTCAGTTTTCACGTGGCAGCACTGCAGTGGGATCCCATTGACAACAAGGCAGTAGACACGGCGCGCGTCCTCGCGGCCGACGCGGTGGAGAAGGTGGGCAACGGGCATCCCGGCACCGCCATGAGCCTCGCCCCCGCGGCCTACCTGCTGTTCCAGAAGGTGATGCGCCGCGACCCGCGCGACCAGCACTGGCTCGGCCGCGACCGCTTCATCCTCTCGGCGGGCCACTCGTCCCTGACCCAGTACATCCAGCTCTATCTGGGCGGATACGGTCTCGAACTCGACGACCTGAAGAAGCTCCGCACCTGGGGCTCCCTCACCCCCGGCCACCCCGAGTACGGACACACCGACGGCGTGGAGATCACCACAGGACCTCTCGGTCAGGGCATCTCCTCCGCCGTCGGTTTCGCTTATGCGGAGCGGTTCGAGCGCGGTCTGTTCGACCCGGACGCCGCCCCCGGCACCAGCCCGTTCGACCACTACGTCTACGTGATCGCCTCCGACGGCGACCTCGAGGAGGGCGTCAGCTCCGAGGCGTCGTCGCTCGCCGGCCACCAGGAGCTCGGCAACCTGATCGCGATCTACGACAGCAACCAGATCTCGATCGAGGACGACACCGACATCGCGTTCACCGAGGATGTCAAGGCGCGCTACGAGGCGTACCACTGGGACGTCCAGGTGGTCGACTGGAAGAAGACCGGCGTCTACCAGGAGGACGTGCAGGAGCTCTACACGGCCATCGAGAACGCCAAGGCGGTCACCGACAAGCCGTCGCTGATCATCCTCAAGACGATCATCGGCTGGCCTGCGCCGAAGAAGCAGAACACCGGCAAGATCCACGGGTCCGCCCTGGGCGCCGACGAGCTGCGTGCGGTCAAGGAGGTGCTCGGCTTCGACCCGGAGCAGACCTTCGAGGTCGCCGACGAGGTCATCGAGCACACCCGCAAGGCGATCGAGCGGGGAGCCGCCGAGCGCGCCGAGTGGCAGAAGGGCTTCGACGCCTGGGCCGAGGCGAACCCCGAGCGCAAGCAGCTGCTCGACCGCCTGCTGTCGGGCGAGGCGCCCGACCTCGAGAGCGTCATCCCCGTCTTCGAGCCGGGCAAGGACGTCTCGACCCGCGCCGCGAGCGGCAAGGTCCTGAACGCCATCGCGCCGGCCATGCCGGAGCTGTGGGGCGGTTCCGCCGACCTCGCCGAGTCGAACAACACCACCATCGAGGGCGCCCCCTCGTTCGTGCCGAGCGAGCGCTCGACCCACGAGTGGACGGGCAACCCGTACGGCCGCGTGCTGCACTTCGGCATCCGCGAGCACGCGATGGCCGCGATCATCAACGGCATCGTGCTGCACGGACCGACGCGTCCGTTCGGCGGCACGTTCCTGATCTTCAGCGACTACCAGCGCCCGTCGCTGCGTCTGTCGGCCCTGATGGACATCCCGTCGATCTTCGTCTGGACCCACGACTCCGTGGCCCTCGGCGAGGACGGCCCGACGCACCAGCCGATCGAGCAGCTCTCGACGCTGCGCGCCATCCCGAACTTCACGGTCGTCCGCCCCGGCGACGCCAACGAGGTGGCCTGGGCCTGGAAGACCATGCTGGAGCGCCGCCAGGGCCCGGCCGGCATCGCGCTGACCCGCCAGAACATCCCGGTTTTCGAGCGCGGAGAGGGCGAAGCAGAGGGCGACACCCTGGCGTCGGCGAAGAACGTCGCGAAGGGCGCGTACATCCTGGCCGAGGCGCCGGGCGGCACGCCGGACGTGATCTTCATCGCGACCGGCTCCGAGGTCCAGATCGCACTGGAGGCCCGCGAGGAGCTGCGCGGCGAGGGCATCAACGCCCGCGTCGTCTCCGCCCCGAGCCTCGAGTGGTTCGCCGAGCAGCCCGCCGAGTACCGCGAGAAAGTACTCCCCGAGGCCGTCAAGGCCCGCGTCTCGATCGAGGCCGGTCTGGCGCTCGCCTGGGACAAGATCGTCGGCGACCACGGCCGCAGCGTGTCGATCGAGCACTTCGGTGCGTCGGCCGACTACAAGACGCTGTTCCGCGAGTTCGGCATGACCACCGAGCACGCCGTGTCCGCAGCGAAGGAATCGCTCGCGTCGCTCTGAGCGCGGGCACAAGAGGAGATAAGACAACATGACCGACACAACCGCCACCGCCGCGACCCCCACGGCCGCACTGTCCGCAGCGGGCGTCAGCATCTGGCTGGACGACCTGTCGCGTGAGCGCATCAACACGGGCAACCTGGAGAAGCTCATCGCCGAGAAGAACGTGGTCGGAGTGACCACGAACCCGACGATCTTCGCCGCCGCCCTCTCCAAGGGAGAGGCCTACGACGAGCAGGTCCGCCAGCTCGCCGCCGCCGGCCTGGACGTCGACGACGCGATCTTCGAGATCACCACGGACGACGTGGCGAAGGCGAGCGACATCTTCCACAGCGTCTACGAGCGCTCCAACGGCGTCGACGGCCGCGTCTCCATCGAGGTCGCCCCGGCGCTCGCCCACGACGCGAAGGCCACCATCGCGGCCGCCAAGAAGCTCTCGGACAAGATCCAGAAGCCGAACGTCATGATCAAGATCCCGGCGACGGTCGAGGGTCTCGAGGCCATCACGGAGACCATCGCGGCCGGCATCAGCGTCAACGTGACCCTGATCTTCAGCCTCGAGCGCTACCGCGCCGTCATCGACGCCTACCTCACCGGCCTCGAGAAGGCCAAGGAGGCGGGCATCGACCTCTCCGGCATCCACTCGGTCGCCTCGTTCTTCGTCTCCCGCGTCGACACCGAGGTGGACAAGCGCCTCAGCGCGATCGGCACGGACGAGGCCGAGGGCCTCAAGAGCAAGGCGGGCATCGCCAACGCCCGCCTCGCGTACGAGGTGTACGAGCAGCAGTTCGCAACCGAGCGCGCGAAGCTCCTCGTCCAGGCCGGCGCGAACGAGCAGCGTCCGCTGTGGGCCTCCACCGGTGTGAAGGACCCGAACCTGCCCGACACGCTGTACGTCGAGGCGCTCGTCGCCCCGAACGTCGTGAACACGATGCCCGAGAAGACGCTCGACGCGACCTTCGACCACGGCCACATCACCGGCGACACCGTCACCGGCACCTATGCCGAGTCGAACGACGTGCTCAACAAGCTCGCCGACCTCGGCATCAGCTACGACGACGTGACCGAGACCCTCGAGCGCGAAGGCGTCGAGAAGTTCAACGTCTCGTGGGGCGAGCTCGTCGAGACCGTGAAGACCGCCCTCGAGGGAGCCGCCAAGTGACGTTCCGCATCCACGTCACCGGTCCGGCGGCGGAGGCCGTCCGCACGGTGGTGCCGCAGCTCGTCGCCGACAAGGTGGCGTCCGGCATCACGGCGCTCGACCCGGCCCTCTGGGGCCCCGCCGCCGAGGCCGAGGCGAGCAAGCGCCTCGGCTGGACCGAAGCCGTCGCGATCTCGCGCCCCCTGGTCCCCGAGATCGTCGCCCTGCGCGACGAGCTGCACGCGAAGGGCGTGAACCACATCGTCCTCGCCGGCATGGGCGGCTCCTCGCTCGCTCCCGAGGTCATCACGCGCACCGCCGAGGCCGAGCTCACCGTGCTCGACTCGACCGACCCCGGCCAGGCGCTCTCCGCCCTCCGCGACCGGCTGGAGGCCACCGCCCTGGTTGTGTCGTCCAAGTCGGGCTCGACGCTCGAGACGGACAGCCAGCGCCGCGTGTACGAGAAGTGGTTCCAGGACGCCGGCATCGACCCGCGCGAGCGGATCGTCGTCGTCACCGACCCCGGCTCGCCGCTCGACCAGTCGGCCCGTGAGGCCGGCTACCGCGTGTTCAACGCCGACCCGAACGTGGGCGGCCGCTACTCGGCGCTCACCGCGTTCGGCCTCGTCCCCTCCGGCCTCGCCGGCGTGGACATCTCCGAGCTCCTCGACGAGGCCGACGCCACGTCGATCGAGCTCGCGGTCGACAACGAGCAGAACCCGGGCCTCGTGCTCGGCGCCGCGATCGCCGGCACGAGCCCGCTCAAGGACAAGCTCGGCATCGTCTCCGACGGGACCCACATCGTGGGCTTCGCCGACTGGGCCGAGCAGCTGATCGCCGAGTCCACGGGCAAGGAGGGCACCGGACTGCTTCCGGTCGTGCTCGACAAGCTCGCCCCCGAGCTCGAGTCGAAGCCGGCCGACCTGCAGGTCGTGCGTCTCGTCTCGAACGCCGAGGCCCACCACCTCTTCCCGGCCGACCGTCACGAGGGCGAGATCCTCGTCTCGGGCAGCCTCGGCGCCCAGATCCTGGTCTGGGAGTACGCGGTCGCGGTCGCCGGGCGCCTGCTCGGCATCAACCCGTTCGATCAGCCGGATGTGGAGGCGGCGAAGGCCGCCGCGCGCTCGCTGCTCGACAACCGCCCGGAGCCTGCCGCCCCCGCGTTCAGCGCGGGCGGCATCGAGGTCCGCAGCACCGGTTCCTTCCTCGGCGGCGCCGGGACCCTGGACGCCGCGGTGGATGCGCTCCTCGCCCAGCTCGGACCGGACGGCTACGTCGCGGTCCAGGCCTACGTCGACCGTCTCGCCCTCCCCCAGCTCGCGGGCATCCGCGACCTGCTGGCGGCGAAGGCCGACCGGCCGGTCACCTTCGGCTGGGGACCGCGCTTCCTGCACTCGACGGGTCAGTTCCACAAGGGCGGTCCGGCGGTCGGCGTGTTCCTGCAGATCACGGCGACGCCCTCCGAGGACCTCGAGATCCCCGGCCGTCCCTTCACCTTCGGGCAGCTCATCCAGGCCCAGGCCGCCGGCGACGCCAGCGTCCTCGGCGACCACGGACGCCCGGTGCTGACGTTGACGCTCACGAACCCCGAGGCGGATGTCGTCTCGCTGTTCGAGGCCGTCAACTGAGCCGTCGAAAAAGGAGATCACCCACGTGTCACCGGTGGAAATCACCCCGGAGTTCAACCCGTTGCGGTTGCCCTCCGACCGCCGCCTGAACCGCATCGCCGGGCCCAGCAGCCTCATCATCTTCGGCGTGACAGGCGACCTGTCGCGCAAGAAGCTGATGCCGGCCGTGTACGACCTCGCGAACCGCGGCCTGCTGCCGCCCGGGTTCTCGCTCGTCGGGTTCGCCCGGCGTGACTGGGAGGATCAGGACTTCGAGAAGGTCGTGTACGACGCGGTCAAGCAGTACGCCCGCACGCCGTTCGACGACGACGTATGGCAGCAGCTCGCACAGGGCATCCGCTTCGTGCCGGGCGAGTTCGACGACGACGAGGCGTTCCAGCGCCTCAAGCAGACGGTCGAGGAGCTGGACAAGGAGCGCGGGACCATGGGCAACCATGCGTTCTACCTGTCCATCCCTCCGAAGGCGTTCCCGATCGTCACCGAGCAGCTGAAGCGCTCCGGCCTCGCCGACCAGTCCGGCGACGGCTGGCGGCGCGTCGTCATCGAGAAGCCGTTCGGACACGACCTGCAGTCGGCGCGCGAGCTCAACGCGGTCGTCGAGACGGTGTTCCCGCCGGACTCGGTGTTCCGGATCGACCACTACCTCGGCAAGGAGACGGTCCAGAACATCCTGGCGCTGCGCTTCGCGAACGAGCTGTACGAGCCGATCTGGAACGCCAACTACGTCGACCACGTGCAGATCACCATGGCCGAGGACATCGGCGTCGGCGGCCGTGCCGGCTACTACGACGGCATCGGCGCTGCCCGCGACGTCATCCAGAACCACCTGCTCCAGCTCCTCGCCCTCACGGCGATGGAGGAGCCCATCTCGTTCAACGCCACAGACCTGCGCGCCGAGAAGGAGAAGGTGCTCGCCGCCGTCCGGCTGCCCAAGGACCTCGCGAAGTCGACGGCCCGCGGACAGTACGGGCCCGGCTGGCAGGGCGGCGAGAAGGTCCCTGGCTTCCTGGAGGAGGACGGGATGAACCCGCACTCCACCACGGAGACCTACGCGGCCATCAAGCTGGAGATCGGCACCCGCCGCTGGGCGGGCGTCCCGTTCTACCTGCGCGCAGGCAAGCGCCTCGGCCGCCGCGTCACCGAGATCGCCGTGGTCTTCAAGCGTGCACCGCAGCAGCTCTTCGCGGAGTCGCAGACCAGCGCGCTCGGCCAGAACGCGCTCGTGATCCGCGTGCAGCCGGACGAGGGTGTGACCATCCGCTTCGGCTCGAAGGTGCCCGGCGCCGGCATGCAGGTGCGCGACGTCAGCATGGACTTCGGCTACGGCCACGCCTTCACCGAGGCCAGCCCCGAGGCGTACGAGCGGCTCATCCTGGATGTGCTCCTCGGCGACCCGCCGCTGTTCCCCCGCCACGAGGAGGTCGAGCTCTCCTGGAAGATCCTCGACCCGATCGAGGACTTCTGGGCCACGCAGGGCCAGCCCGAGCAGTACCGCCCCGGAACCTGGGGCCCGAAATCGGCCGACGAGCTCCTCGCCCGCGACGGCCGCGTCTGGAGGCGTCCATGATCGTCGACCTTCCCGCGACGACCGTCAGCAATATCTCGAAGGCGCTCGTCAAGATCCGTGAGGAGGGCGGCGCCGTCGCCCTCGGCCGCGTGCTGACCCTCATCATCGCGACCCACCTCGGGCAGGAGGAGGAGGCCATCGAGGCCGCCAACGACGCCTCCCGCGAGCACCCCATGCGCGTGATCGTGGTGTCGACCGAGGAGGAGCGGACCCACAACGGCGACGGCCGACTCGACGCGCAGATCCGCGTCGGCGGCGACGCCGGGGCCAGCGAGGTCATCGTGCTCCGCGCCTACGGCGAGACGGCGAGCGACGAGGAGGGACTGGTCACCGGCCTGCTCCTCCCCGACGCCCCCGTCGTCGTCTGGTGGCCGGGGATCGCTCCCGAGAAGGCGTCCACCTCTCCCCTGGGCCGCATCGCGACCCGGCGGATCACCGACGCCTCCGCGCAGCCGAACCCGCAGGAGTTCCTGTTCCACCTGGGGAAGACCTATGCCCCCGGCGACACGGACTTCGCCTGGACCCGGCTGACGCTGTGGCGCGCTCAGCTCGCCGCGGTGCTCGACCAGCCGCCGTTCGAGCCGATCATCGCTGTCGACGTCGCCGGTGCGGCCGACTCGCCGTCCACGCTGCTCCTGGCCGCCTGGCTGCGACTGCAGCTGCAGGTGCCCGTGAAGTACGACCTCGCCTCGCGCGCGATCGGCTCCGGCGGCATCCACGGCGTCACGATGGAGCGCGCCTCCGGCGTGATCGAGCTGCGACGCGAGGTGCCCAACGTGGCACGTCTGTCGCAGCCCGGCCAGCCGTCGCACGACCTCTCCCTGCCACGCCGCAGCCTACGGGACTGCCTGGCGGAAGAACTGCGTAGGCTGGACCCGGACGACCTCTACGGCGAGGTCATCACCAAGGGTCTCGCACTGCTGGAGACCTCCGACGAAGGAGCAGGCGCCAGGGCATGACGAACGAACGGCGGGTGCTCGTCCACCCCGACAAGGAAGCACTCACCGCGTCTGTCGCGGCGCGCTTCCTCACCAAGACGATCGACATCGTCGACGACCAGGGGGCGGCGAACATCGCGCTCACCGGCGGCACGATGGGCATCGCGGTGCTGGAGGCGGTCAACGCCTCCCCCGCCCGCGACACCATCGACTGGTCGAAGGTGCACTTCTGGTGGGGAGACGAGCGGTTCGTGCCGCGGGACAGCCCCGACCGCAACGAGCGCCAGGCCCGCGAGGCCCTGCTCGACCACATCGCGGTCCCGCCGGAGAACGTGCACCCCTTCCCGTCGTCGGATGAGACCCCGGACATCGACGAGGCCGCCCGCCTGTACGCGGCGGAGCTCGAGGCGTTCGCCCACGAGGGCTGGCCGGTGCCGAAGTTCGACATCACGTTCCTCGGCGTCGGGCCGGACGGCCACATCGCGTCGCTTTTCCCCGACCGTCCGGGGATCCGCGAGGAGAAGGCGTCGGTGATCGCCGAGCGCGACTCGCCGAAGCCTCCACCGCAGCGGCTGAGCCTCACCCGCCCGGTGATCAACTCCTCCGACCGGATCTGGCTCGTGCTGTCCGGCACCGACAAGGCCAGCGCCCTCGGCCTCGCCCTCGCCGGCGCCAGCTACACCGAGGTCCCGGTCGCGGGGGCGAAGGGTCGCAAGCGCACCGTGTTCTTCGTGGACAAGGATGCGGCGGTCGACGTTCCCGAGAACCTCATCGCACCCAGCTACTGACCCGCTCCCGCAGCGCGTCCAGCCGCGCGCAGGGCGCTCCGGTCAGCGGTCCGCGACGTCGGATCGCACGCCGGTCGTGCCCTGCCGCGGCGATGCGACGATCGAACGCGTGCGTCAGCAGGTGCAGGTAGAACGCGAGGAGCCGCGCCGCCTCGTCCCGCACCTCCGCCTCCCGGCCGGCGAGGTCGAGTTCGTCGATCCAGCGCTGCAGTTCCGCGAACGACACCCGCAGCCGAAGCGCCAGACGCGCATCCGCCGCCGTCGTCGCGTCGATGTCGTCGCAGCGCGCGAGCAGGACGTCCGCCTTCTCGGCGGCGTCCACGGCCTCTCCCAGGAGCGCCAGTAGGCTCAACCGGCCGACCTCGTCACCGAGGGCGCGCGGCGTGTCCGCCTGCTCGTCCCGTGCTCCCCGCATGCCCCGCAGTCTAGTCCCGGGATGTGCGCCGCATCGCGGCTCTGTACGGCAGCGTGAGAACCGCGATCCGCCGACGGGCAGTGAACGACGAAGGCCGCCCACCCGCAGGTGGACGGCCTTCCTGAGGTGACTCAGTTCGTGGTCGGACGACCCCGGCGGGCGCGCAGCTGGTTGAGGGCGTCCTCGAGCAGCTGCTCGGCCTCCTCCTCGCTGCGGCGCTCCTTCACGTACGCGAGGTGCGTCTTGTAGGGCTCCGTCTTCGCGACCGACGGCGGGTTCTCCTTGTCGCGGCCGGCGGGCAGGCCCGTCGACGGCGAGTCGATGATGTCGGGGATCTCCTCCTCGGGGAGGTTCGCCGCGAAGTACCGGACCGTCTCGTTGCCGAGCGCGTCCCAGTACGAGATCGCGACGCGGTCCGCGTGGAAACCGCGGTCCTGCTCGCCCATGGGGCCCGCGCCGACGCGCGAGCCGCGGATTGCACTGCCTCCGGATGCCATGCAGTCTCTCCTTCTTCAGTGTGCGCTTACGCGCTGAACTTCGTGATCAGACCGAGCACGACGATGCAGGTGATCCAGATCAGGCCCAGGATCACCGTGATGCGGTTCAGGTTGCGCTCGGCGACACCGGACGCACCCAGGTTGGACGTCACGCCGCCGCCGAACATGTCGGACAGACCGCCGCCGCGACCCTTGTGCAGCAGGATGAGCAGTGTCAGCAGGAGGCTGGTGATGCCGAGCAGCACCTGCAGGACGACCTGGAGAATCAGCACGTGGAACCTTTCGGGGAGCGTCCGGGCCGCGCCCGGGAAGACCAACGACCAGTATAACCGGCGGGAGCCGTCAGAGGCCGACGTGCTTCTGGTACCGGACGATCGCGGCGAACTCGTTCACGTCGAGGCTCGCGCCGCCCACCAGGGCGCCGTCCACGTTCGGCTCGCGCATGAAGCCGGCGATGTTGCCCGACTTCACCGAACCGCCGTAGAGGATGCGCGTCTTGCCCGCGACATCGTCGCCCAGGACCTCGGCGATCACCGCTCGCAGCGCAGCGGCGACCTGCTCCGCCTGCTCGGGCGTGGCGGCCTGGCCGGAGCCGATGGCCCAGACCGGCTCGTACGCCACCACGAAGTCGGCGGCCGAGTCGACTCGCGACAGCGCTGCACGGAGCTGGGCGACCGGGACGGCGCTCGCGCCGTGGGTCTCCAGGTCTTCCGCGGTCTCCCCCACGCAGATGATCGGGGCGATGTTGTGCGCGATCGCCGCAGCCACCTTGCCGGCGACCTGCTCGTCGGTCTCGGCGTGCAGCGTGCGACGCTCCGAGTGCCCGACGATGACGTACCGAGACTCCAGCGCCTCGAGGAACGCCGCCGAGATCTCGCCCGTGAATGCGCCGGACTCGTGCTCGGAGACGTCCTGCCCGCCGAACGCGAGCGGCAGCTTGTCGGCCGCCACCAGCGTCTGGACGCTCCGCAGGTCGGTGAACGGCGGGAACACCGCCACCTCCACGGCCGAGAAGTCGTGGTTCGCGTCCTTCAGCGTCCACGCGAGCTTCTGCACGAACGCGATCGCCTGGAGGTGGTCCAGGTTCATCTTCCAGTTGCCGGCGATGAGCGGCACGCGCCGCACCGTTGGGCTCACTGCTGCCATCCGAGGACCTCCAGTCCGGGGAGTCGCTTGCCTTCGAGGAACTCGAGGCTCGCGCCTCCGCCCGTCGAGATGTGACCGAACTGGTCGTCGCGGAAGCCGAGCGCACGCACAGCCGCTGCCGAGTCGCCGCCGCCGACGACGCTGAGGCCGTCCACCTCGGTGAGCGCCTGCGCGACCGCCTTCGTGCCCGCCGCGAACGGCGCCAGCTCGAACACGCCCATCGGGCCGTTCCAGAACACGGTGCGCGCTGCGCGGACGTACTCCGAGAACAGCTCGGCCGTCTCCGGTCCGATGTCGAGGCCGAGGCCCTTTTCGCCCCAGTCGGTGTCCTCGATCGCGTCCACCGGGCGCACCACGTGCTCCGCGTCGGCGCCGAACTTCGAGGCCACCACCACATCGCGCGGGAGCACCAGCTCGACGCCGAGCTCCTCGGCCTTCGCCAGGTAGCCCTTCACGGTGTCGATCTGGTCGGCCTCGAGCAGGCTCGATCCGACCTTCATGCCCTTCGCCGCGAGGAAGGTGAACAGCATCCCGCCGCCGATGAGGAGCGAATCGACCTTCGGCAGCAGGTGACCGATGACACCGAGCTTGTCGGAGACCTTCGAGCCGCCGAGGACGACCGCGTACGGCCGCTCCGGGTTCTCGGTCAGCCGGTCGAGCACCTCGAGCTCGGCCTGGATCAGCGTCCCGGCCGCGCTCGGCAGCAGCTGCGCGAGCTCGTAGACGCTCGCCTGCTTGCGGTGCACGACGCCGAAGCCGTCCGAGACGAAGGCATCGCCGAAGGCGGCCAGCTTCTCGGCGAAGGCGCGGCGCTCTGCCTCGTCCTTCGAGGTCTCCCCCGGGTTGAAGCGGAGGTTCTCCAGCAGGGCGACGTCGCCGTCCTTCAGGCCGTCCACGGCCTCCTGGGCTCCGCCGCCGACGGTGTCCTTGGCGAAGGTCACCGGCGCGCCCAGCAGCTCGGAGAGCCGCTGGGCCACCGGCGCCAGGCTGTACTTCGCATCGGGGGCGCCCTCCGGGCGTCCCAGGTGGGAGATGACGACCACCTTCGCGCCCTGGTTGATCAGGGCGTTCAGCGTGGGAATCGACGCTCGCACGCGACCGTCGTCCGTGATCTTCGACCCCTCGAGGGGGACGTTGAGATCACAGCGGACGACGACCCGCTTGCCGGCGAGCGAACCGAGTGAGTCGAGAGTGCGGAGCGTCACGTCGGTTCCCTGCGCTTAGAGGCGCTCGGCGACGTACTCGGTCAGGTCGACGAGACGGTTGGAGTAGCCCCACTCGTTGTCGTACCAGCTCGAGAGCTTCACCTGGTCGCCGATGACGCGCAGCAGACCCGAGTCGAAGATCGAGGAGTGCGGGTCGGACACGATGTCGGTGGAGACGATCTCGTCCTCGGTGTACTTGAGGATGCCCTTGAGCGGGCCCTCTGCGGCCTTCTTGTACGCCGCCTTGACCTCGTCGACCGTGACCGGGCGAGAGGCGGTGACCGTCAGGTCGGTGATGGAGCCGGTGGGGACGGGGACGCGCAGCGCGAACCCGTCGAGCTTGCCCTTCAGCTCCGGGAGGACGAGGCCGATGGCTTTCGCCGCACCGGTGGAGGTCGGGACGATGTTGATCGCGGCGGCGCGGGCACGGCGCAGGTCGGAGTGCGGGCCGTCCTGCAGGTTCTGGTCGGCGGTGTAGGCGTGGACCGTGGTCATCAGACCGCGCTCGATGCCGAACTCGTCGTTGAACACCTTGGCGAGCGGCGCGAGGCAGTTCGTGGTGCAGGACGCGTTGGAGATGATGTTGTGCGACGCGGGGTCGTAGAGGTGCTCGTTCACACCCATGACGAACGTGGCGTCCTCGCCCGTCGCCGGCGCGGAGATGATGACCTTCTTGGCGCCCGCCTCGATGTGCTTGCGCGCGTCGTCCGCCTTGGTGAAGCGGCCGGTCGACTCGATGACGATGTCGACGCCCAGGTCGCCCCAGCCGAGGTTGGCGGGGTCGCGCTCGGCGAGGACCTTGATCGGCTTGCCGTTGACGACGATGTTGTCGCCATCGAGCTCCACGGTGGCGTCGAGCCGGCCCGTGATGGAGTCGTACTTGAGCAGGTGCGCGAGCGTCTTGTTGTCGGTGAGGTCGTTCACCGCGACGATCTCGAGGTCGCTGCCCTTCGCCAGGGCCGCGCGCAGGTAGTTACGACCAATGCGACCGAACCCGTTGATTCCGATCTTTACGGACACAGATGTCTCCAGTTACTCGATGGGCGCCGGACGGCGCACTTTGTCAGGTGTTGATTGCGGACGGCGGCGTCCCGGGAGGGTTCCCTCCCGGGACGCCCACCCGCCTACGACAGTAGCAGCAGACCCGCGGTCTTCTCACGCGCCCGGACGAAGCGGGCGTCGACATCGCCCCAGTTGGTGATGTTCCAGAACGCCTTCACGTAGTCGGCCTTCACGTTGACGTAGTCGAGGTAGAAGGCGTGCTCCCACATGTCGAGCATCAGGAGCGGGACGGTCGCAGCGGCGAGGTTGCCCTGGTGGTCGTACAGCTGCTCGATGATGAGCTTCTGGCCGAGCGAGTCCCAGGCGAGGATCGACCAGCCGGAGCCCTGGATGCCGAGCGCCGACGCCGTGAAGTGGGCGCGGAACTTGTCGAACGATCCGAAGAACTCGTCGATCGCGGCGGCCAGCTCGCCGGTCGGCTTGTCGCCGCCGTCCGGGGAGAGGTTGTTCCAGAACACGGTGTGGTTGACGTGGCCGGCGAGGTTGAACGCGAGGTCCTTCTCGAGCTTGTTGACGTAGGTCAGGTCGTCGGCGTCGCGCGCCTCGGCCAGCTTGGCGATCGCGGTGTTCGCACCGTCCACGTACGTCTTGTGGTGCTTGTCGTGATGCAGCTCCATGATCCGTCCGCTGATGTTCGGCTCAAGAGCCGAGTAGTCGTACGGAAGGTCCGGCAGCGTGTAGTCAGCCATTACTCATCTCCACTGTTGTTGTGATTCGAGCGACTCGTCGAGTCTGGTAAGGGCAACCCGGGCGGCCGTCGGATGCTTCCTTCCGGCCGCACGTTCCCTGTCGAAACTTACACCTCGTCCAGATCGGCGGGGAGGCTCGCCTCCGTGCCGGGGATGCCGAGGTCGCTTGCGCGCTTGTCCGCCATGGCCAGCAGGCGGCGGATGCGGCCGGCCACCGCGTCCTTCGTCATCGGCGGGTCGGCGTGGTGGCCGAGCTCGTCGAGGCTGGCGTCGCGGTGCGCGAGGCGCAGCTCCCCCGCGTAGCGCAGGTGCTGCGGAACCTCGGGGCCGAGGATCTCGAGGGCGCGCTCCACCCGGGCGCACGCGGCGACGGCGGCCTGGGCCGACCGCCGCAGGTTCGCGTCGTCGAAGTTGACCAGCCGGTTGGCGTTGGCGCGCACCTCGCGGCGCTGCCGCAGCTCCTCCCAGTTGGCGACGGTCTGCGCCGCGCCCATCGCGACGAGCATGGCGCTGATCGCCTCGCCGTCGCGGATGACGACACGGTGCACACCGCGCACCTCGCGGGCCTTGGCCGAGATGCCGAGGCGACCGGCCGCGCCGACGAGGGCCATGGCGGCCTCGTTGCCGGGGCAGGTCACCTCGAGGGCGGCGGAGCGGCCGGGATCGGTCAGCGAGCCGTGCGCGAGGAAGGCTCCGCGCCACACGGCGGCGAGCTCGTCGCGCGAGCCGGTGGTCAGACGGTTCGGGAGGCCGCGGATCGGCCGGCGCCGCGCATCCAGCAGGCCGGTCTGGCGGGCGAGCGTCTCGCCGCCGTCGAGCACGCGCACCAGGTACTGGCTGCTGCGGCGCAGGCCCGACGCGGAGATGACGGACACCTCGCTGCGGACGCCGTACAGCTCGGCGAGGTCCTTGCGCACCCGCCGGGCGAGCTCGGGGGTGTCGAGCTCGCTCTCGACCGCGATGCGGCCGCCGATCAGGTGCAGACCGCCCGAGAACCGGAGGATGGTGGCCAGTTCTGCTGCCCGGACCGTGGTCTTGCTGACCTCGACCTTCGTGAGCTCGTCCTTGACGTCGGCGGTGAGAGCCAATCGGATTCCTTACTGTCTCAAGGCAGGGGTGATGCCGTGGAGGGGAGGGCCGTGATCATTCACGGCCGAGGTCGCGGTGCTTGGTGTTGACCGACAGACCGGGGAAACTCCGCAACCGCGCCGCGAGCTCTTCCGCAATCGCGACGGACCGGTGCTTTCCGCCAGTGCAGCCTATCGCGATCAGAGCGTGACGTTTGTTCTCGCGCTGGTATCCGGACATGATCGGGCGGAGCGCGGAGACGTACCCCTGGACGAACTCCTCGGCCCCGTCCTGCGCCAGCACGTAGTCGCGGACGACCTCCTCCAGCCCCGTGTGCGGCCGCAGCTCGGGGTTCCAGAACGGGTTGGGGAGGAAACGCGCGTCGGCCACCATGTCGGCGTCGGCCGGCAGCCCGTACTTGAAGCCGAAGCTCATGACCGTCACCTGTACGTCGGCCGTGTCCTCCGCCGCGAACGTGTCGGTGATGTTGGTCGCCAGCTGGTGGATGTTGAGATCCGTGGTGTCGACGATGATGTCGCTCGACTCCCGGATCTCGCGCAGCCGCGTCCGTTCCGCGGAGATGCCGTCGAGGATGGTGCCGTCGCCCTGCAGCGGGTGCGGCCGGCGCACCTGCTCGAAACGGCGGACCAGCACCGCGTCCGAGGCCTCGAGGAACAGCACGCGCACCTTGGTGCCCTCGCGGAGGCTCTGGATCATCTCGCGCAAGTCGGAGAAGAAGTTGCGTCCGCGCACGTCGACGACCGCGGCGATGCGCGGAAGACCCGACTCCGCGCGGTTCGCGAGTTCGATCAGCGGGCGCAGCATCTGCGGAGGGAGGTTGTCCACGACGTACCAGTCGAGGTCCTCCAGCGCATTGGCGACCGTCGAGCGGCCGGCGCCCGACATCCCGGTGACGATGAGGACTTCCTGCTGCTCGGCGTTTGCGACTGTGTCGCCGTCGGTGGCCATCGTCCGGTCTCCTCCGTTGTGGTGTGCCCCCAGCCTAGCGACTGCCGCCCTCGGAGAGTCGCTCGAAGATCGCCGTCGCGAGGGTCGGGCCGACCCCGCGCACCTCGGCGATCTGCTCGGGCGTCGCCTTCCGCAGCTGGGCCACGGAGCCGAAGTGCTTCAGCAGCTCCTTGACCCGCGACGGGCCGAGGCCGGGGATCTCGCCGAGCACCGTCCCGATGTCGCGCTTCCGGCGTGCCCGCTGGTAGGTGATCGCGAACCGGTGGGCCTCGTCGCGCAAGCGCTGGATGAGGAACAGCGCGTCGCTGTTGCGCGGCAGGATCACCGGGAAGTCGGAATCCGGCAGCCAGATCTCCTCCAGGCGCTTCGCGATGCCCGCGAGCTGGATGCCGGTGACCCCGGACTCGTCCAGCGCGCGTTTGGCCGCGGCGACCTGGGGCTGCCCTCCGTCCACGATGAGCAGGTTCGGCGGGTAGGAGAACTTGCGGCGGCGGCCCTCGGCCGCGTCCACGATCTGGTCGGCGCCGGCCGCGCCCTCCGCGTCGAGCGCCGTCTCCTCGTCGGCCGCGGAGTCGTCGTCGGCCGCGGAGTCCTCGATGACCGGCGAGCCCGCGCCGGCGGGCGCATCCTTCAGATAGGCCAGCCGGCGCGTGATGACCTGATAGATCGACTCCGTGTCGTCCGTCGACTCGGGGATGCTGAACCGCCGGTACTGGTCCTTGCGGGGCAGGCCGTCCTCGAAGACGACCATCGACGCGACGATGTTCGTTCCGCTGAGGTGCGACACGTCGTAGCACTCCATCCGGAGCGGGGCGTCGTCCATGCCGAGGGCGTCCTGGATGTCGTTGAGCGCCTTCGACCGCGCCACGAAGTCGGAGCTGCGCCGGGTCTTGTAGAGGATGAGCGCGTTCTTCGCGTTCATCTCGACCGTCTGCGCGATCGCGGCCTTGTCGCCGCGCTGCGCGGTGCGCAGTTCGACGCGGCCCGTCAGGCGGCCCCGGGCGGCGGACGGGTCGGGCGTCTCCCGGCGCCGCTGGGTCAGCCACTGCTCGAGCTCCGCGGTATCCTCCGGCAGCTCGGGCACGATGATCTCGCGCGGTGGCGCGTCCGGCCCGTCGTACGCGTTCTGGACGACGGTCTCGACCAGCTCGCCGAGCTCCATGTCGAGCTCTTTGTCGACCACCCAGCTGCGCACACCGCGGACGCGGCCCGCGCGCACGATGAACTGCTGCACGGCCGCGGCGAGCTCGTCGTGCGCGATGCCGAAGACGTCGGCGTCGATGTTCTCCGGAAGGACGACGGCGCTCTTGCCGAGCACGCCCTCGAGAGCCTGGATGGCGTCCCGGTGACGAGCGGCGGCCTCGTAGTCCATCGTGCCGGCCGCCTGCTTCATCTTCTCGTTCAGATCGCGCAGGTAGCCGCTGTCGTTCCCGGCCATGAACGAGGCGAAGTCGATGGCGAGCGACTTGTGGTCGCCCGGCGAGATCCGGCCGACGCAGGGAGCAGCGCACTTGCCGATGTCGCCGAGGAGGCACGGCCTCCCGGTGAGCTCGGCGCGGCGGTACACGCCGTCGGAGCAGCTCCGCATCGGGAAGGCCTTGAGCATCAGGTCGACCGTCTCGCGGATCGCCCAGACCTTGGTGTACGGCCCGAAGTAGCGCGCATCCTTGATGTTGCGGTTGCGCGTGATCATGACCCGCGGGATGCGGTCGCCCAGCGTCACGGCCAGGTACGGGTACGTCTTGTCGTCCCGGAACTTGACGTTGAAGGGCGGGTTGAACTCCTTGATCCAGGTGTACTCCAGCTGGAGGGCCTCGTACTCGGTGCCCACGACCGTCCACTCGACGCTCGCCGCGGTGGTGACCATGCGGCGGGTGCGCTCGTGGAGGCTGCGGAGCGGCTGGAAGTAGTTGCTCAGCCGCGCGCGCAGGTTCTTCGCCTTGCCCACGTAGAGCACCCGGCGGTTCTTGTCGCGGAACCGGTACACGCCGGGCTGCGTCGGGATCTCGCCGGCCTTCGGCCGGTAGCTGACGGTGTCTGCCATCGCTCCTCTTACGCGGCGCCCCGGGCGGACTCGCCCTGCAGGATCTCCTTGAGGAAGAAACCGGTGTGGCTGCCCGGGGTCTCCGCGACCTTCTCGGGGGTCCCCGTCGCGATGACCTCGCCGCCGCCGGCGCCGCCCTCCGGACCCATGTCGATGATCCAGTCGGCCGACTTGATGACGTCGAGGTTGTGCTCGATGACGATCACCGTGTTGCCCTTGTCGAGCAGCCCGTTCAGCACCAGCAGCAGCTTGCGGACGTCCTCGAAGTGGAGCCCGGTGGTCGGCTCGTCGAGCACGTACACGCTGCGGCCGTTGGACCGTCGCTGCAGCTCGGTCGCGAGCTTCACGCGCTGCGCCTCTCCGCCGGAGAGGGTCGTCGCGCTCTGCCCGAGCCGCACGTAGCCGAGGCCGACGTCGACGAGGGTCTGCAGGAAGCGGTGGATGGCCGAGATCGGCTTGAAGAACTCCGCCGCCTCGCTGATCGGCATGTCGAGCACCTCGGCGATGTTCTTGCCCTTGTAATGCACGGAGAGGGTGTCGCGGTTGTACCGGGCTCCCCCGCACACCTCGCACGCCACATAGACGTCGGGCAGGAAGTTCATCTCGATCTTGATCGTGCCGTCGCCCGAGCACGCCTCGCAGCGTCCGCCCTTGACGTTGAAGCTGAACCGGCCGGGCAGGTAGCCGCGGGCCTTCGCCTCCGGCGTCTCGGCGAACAGGGTGCGGATGCGGTCGAACACGCCCGTGTAGGTGGCCGGGTTCGACCGCGGCGTCCGGCCGATCGGTGCTTGATCGACGTGCACGACCTTGTCGAGGTTCTCGAGCCCCGTGACGGTGCGGTGCTTGCCCGGCACCTTGCGGGCGCCGTTGAGCTTGTTTGCCATCACCCGGTACAGGATGTCGTTGACGAGCGACGACTTGCCGGAGCCGGAGACGCCGGTCACCGCCACGAACGTGCCGAGCGGGAAGTCGACCGTCACCTTCTTCAGGTTGTTGGCCTCCGCATCCACCACGCGGATCATCCGCTTCTTGTCGATCTTGCGTCGCTTCGACGGGATCGGGATCTCGCGTCGCCCGGCGAGGTAGTCGCCGGTCAGCGAGTCGGTGTTGGCCAGCAGGTCGTCGTACGACCCGGAGTGCACGACGTGGCCGCCGTTGACGCCGGCGCCCGGTCCGATGTCGACGATCCAGTCGGCGGTGCGGATGGTGTCCTCGTCGTGCTCGACGACGATCAGGGTGTTGCCGAGGTCGCGCAGGGCCACCAGCGTGTCGATGAGCCGCCGGTTGTCGCGCTGGTGCAGGCCGATGCTCGGCTCGTCGAGCACGTACAGCACGCCGGTCAGGCCGGAGCCGATCTGGGTCGCCAGACGGATGCGCTGCGCCTCGCCGCCGGAAAGCGTTCCCGCGGCGCGCGCCAGATCGAGGTAGCTGAGGCCGACCTGGATGAGGAAGTCGAGGCGGACCTTGATCTCGCGCAGCACCTGCGCGCCGATCTTCTGCTCGCGCTCCGTCAGGTGCAGCTTCTCCATGAACGAGCGGGCGTCGCTCAGGCTCAGGAGGGAGGCGTCCGCGATGCTCTTGCCGTGCACGAGCACGGCGAGGACCTCGGGCTTGAGCCGCTTGCCGCCGCAGACCGGGCAGGGGACCTCGCGCAGGTACTCGGACCAGCGGGCACGCTGCGTGTCGGTCTCGGCCTGCAGGTACTGGCGCTCGATGTAGGGCACGACACCCTCGAAGCCGGAGGTGTACGACATCTCGCGGCCGTAGCGGTTCTTCCACCGCACCTTGACCTCGAAATTGTCGCCGCGCAGAACGGCCTCCCGCACGTTGGCCGGAAGCTTCTTCCACGGCGTCTTGAGCGAGAACTTGAGGTCGCGGGCGAGGCCGTCGAGCAGCTTCTCGTAGTAGTTGAAGAGGCCCTTGCCCTGCGTGGTCCACGGGACGATGACGCCCTCGGCGATGCTGAGCTCGTCGTCGCCGAGCAGGAGCTCCTCGTCGACCGACATGCGGGTTCCGAGGCCGGAGCACTCGGGGCACGCGCCGAACGGGGCGTTGAACGAGAAGGTGCGCGGCTCGATCTCCGTCAGCTGGATCGGGTGACCGTTGGGGCACGACAGCTTCTCGCTGAAGTTCTGCCAGGCGGCCGGGCCCTCGCGGTCGACGTAGTTGACCTGCACGAGGCCGTCGGTGAGGCGGAGCGCGGTCTCCAGCGAGTCCGTCAGCCGGCCCAGGATGTCCGGCCCGGCGACGAGGCGGTCGACGACGACCGAGATGTCGTGCTTGTACTGCTTCTTCAGCGTCGGCGGGTCGGAGAGCTGCACCTGCTCGCCGTCGACGAGGGCGCGGGAGTACCCGCTCGCCGCCAGCTCCTTGAAGAGGTCGACGAACTCGCCCTTCTTCTGCGAGACGACGGGGCTGACGACCATGTACCGGGTGCCGGCCTCCAGCTCCATGAGCTGGTCGGCGATCTGCTGGACGGTCTGGCGCTGGATGCGCTCACCGCAGATCGGACAGTGCGGGACGCCGATGCGCGCCCACAGCAGGCGCATGTAGTCGTAGATCTCGGTGATCGTGCCGACCGTCGACCGCGGGTTGCGGTTGGTCGACTTCTGGTCGATGGACACCGCCGGGCTCAGGCCCTCGATGAAGTCGACGTCCGGCCGGTCGACCTGGCCGAGGAACTGACGTGCATAGGCGGACAGCGACTCGACATAGCGGCGCTGCCCCTCCGCGAAGATCGTGTCGAACGCGAGCGACGACTTGCCCGAACCGGACAGACCGGTGAAGACGACCATCGAGTCGCGCGGGATCTCGAGGTCGACGTTGTGCAGGTTGTGCACGCGCGCTCCACGCACGCTGAGGTGTGACCCCGTCACTCTGCTGATGTTGCCGGACTCCCCGTCGACCCGATCGCTGTTCACTCGTCCGCTGCTCACTCGCTCTATTCTCCGCCATCCGTGCTGGGAAATCGGGGCTGTTCGCCCACCGCGCACCCGTTCGCCAGGTCGAACGTGTGTTCGATTCTACCCTGGACGGCACCGTGATCCCGTGCAGGCGCGAGTCTAGGCGCGACCACCGACATTCCAACCCGCCACGGCGGATGCGCCGGTCGCGGGCCGTCGCTCAGCGCGGTGCGCGCCGGAGGAGCGCAGGGAGCAGGAGTCCGACGAGCGCCGCGAGAGCGAGCCCGGAGACGACCGCGAGGACCGGGACGTCCGGCCCGGCGGCTCCACCGCCCGCACCGCCGCGGAGAAGGAGCAGCACGACCGCGGCGAGCTGGACCGGCGCCTGGACGATGGCGAACCGGCGGAGCGAGGGAAGCAGCACCGTCGGCTGCAGGCGCGCCGCGGCGGGCAGCGCGAGCATCCACCCGGCCAGCAGATGCATGGCGTGCGCTCCGGCGATCACGGCGAGCAACCGGGGCGTCAGCGTGCCGGGCCCCGCCAGGGAGGACAGCAGCAGCGCACCGATCAGCACCCACGCGGTGAGCCAGCGCGGTCGCCACACCGAGACGCCCACGAGGACGGCCGCGATGACCGTCCACGGGCCCTCGGGCACCCCCACCAGCACGAGGGGCAGCGCGATCGCGGCGAACAGCGCGCGCACCGACCAGGCGGGGACCGTGAACAGTCCGAGCACCGGAGCCGGGGCCGACGGCTCCTCCGCTGTGGTGGAGACGGCCGGAAGCCGACCGCCGTCGCGGCTCACCGTCTCCCCCGCCCCGAGACGCGCCCCGGCCCGGAGGCCAGCGCGCGCAGGGCCGCCTCGCGCAGGGCCGGATCCTGCCAGACGAGCAGCTCCACGCCGCCCGCCTGCAGCTGCTCGAGCCGCAGAGCACGCTCCAGCTCGATGGCGCGCAGGGCCAGACGGTCGCGCGCAGGCAGTTCCCGCCCATCCCGCGCGGGAAGCACGTCGACGGCGATCACCCGGTGCCCGGTGGCGCGCCAGGTGAGGGCGAGCGCGACGGGCTGGTCGTCGAGGAAGGTCGACAGCACGAACACGATCGACCCTGGCGCCAGCCGCGGGGAACGGACCCGCGTGAACGGCGCCCCGTTCGCCGCGGTCGCCTCGATCGCACGCAGCACACGCTCCCTGTGGCGCGCCCCGGCCCGCGGAGGGAGGACGCGCCGCGGCTCCCCCAGGTCGTCGAAGCCGACCCGGTCCGCCGCTCCGGTGTATGCGGCGGCGAGCGAGGAGGCGGCCTCCCGGGCGAGATCGAGCGACGACACGGCCGGCCGGGGGTAGGCACGCGGCCAGTCGGCGACGACGGCGCTGACGTCGTCGCGCGCGTCCAGCACCAGGTGCACGGCCGCGTCGGAGGTCGCCGTCGTGCGCCGGACGTAGAGGTCGGCACCGCGCCCGGCACGTGCCGTCGCCTTCCAGTCGATGCGCCGCAGACGGTCGCCGGGATGGAACAGGTCGATGTCGCGGAACTCGCCCCCGTTCCCGGGGCGGGTGGAGATGTGCTGGCCGGTCAGCCCGAGCAGTCGCGCGGGCAGCGGCAGGCTGCGCAGCGGCGCGCGCCGCGGGCGCACCACCCGCTCGACCACGGCCTCGTCGGAGGGGAGGCTCACCCAGGCCGCATCCGCTCCGATGGCCCGCACCTCCACCGCCGCGACGCGCTGCGGCCCGGAGTGGACGATCGGGACCGCGCTCCGCAGCTCGGCGGCCGCCCGCGGGGTGACCACCGCATCCACGGGCGCGGCGCCGCCGAGGCCCAGCCGCAGGTGCAGGGCGTCCGGGCGCTGCGTCGCGGAGGCGGCGACGAGGATGTCGATGGCCGCGCCACCGACGCGGCCGGCTGCATCGCCGTCACCGCCTGCGTGCGTCGTCACCGCGGTGGTGATGTCGACGGCGTCGACCCGTGCCTCCGTCGGCGCGGGAGCCGCATCCTCCGTGGTCTCGGGCCGTCCGGGGGTCTCGACCGCCGCCGGCCTGCGGTCCCAGTCCCAGGCCGCGCAGAGCAGCAGTGGGATGCCGACCAGCGCCGGCTCGAACCGCGACATCACGAAGGCGGCGGCGACACCCACCACTCCGACCACGATGGCGCCGGCGACAGCCGGGCTCGGCATCCACCGGGCCCGCGTCGTCGTGGCGGCGCGCTCGGTCACCGCACTCTGCCGTCCTGCGCCGGCTCGGACGCGTCCGCGCCTCCGCGCACGGCCGTGCCGACGGCCGGGGGCCCCGGCACGGTGTTGACCACCTCGGCGACGACCTGCTCCGCCCGCACGCCGCCCGTCCACGCCTGCACGGTCAGGGTGAGCCGGTGGGCGAGCACCGGGACGGCGACGGCCTTGACGTCGTCGGGGATGACGAAGTCGCGCCCGTCGAGGACGGCCAGGGCCCGCGCGACGAGGAGGAGCCCCTGCGACCCGCGCGGCGACGCGCCCACTTCGACGGACCGGTGCCTGCGGGTGGCCGCGGCGAGGCGGACGCAGTACGCGGCGATGTCCGCATCCACGTCCACCGACTCCACCCCTGCCTGCATCGCCGCGAGCGTCGCGGAGTCGATCACGGCCTCGACCGTTGCGACCTCGTGCCGCCGGGCCACGCGGGACAGCAGGACGCGCGACTCGCCCGCCTCGTCCGGGTAGCCGACGGCGAGACGCACCATGAACCGGTCGAGCTGCGCCTCGGGCAGAGCGTAGGTGCCCTCCGACTCGATCGGATTCGCCGTCGCGACGACGTGGAAGGGCGTCGGGAGCGGGAAGCTACGGCCCTCGACCGAGACCTGCCCCTCGGCCATCGCCTCCAGCAGAGCCGACTGCGTCTTCGGCGACGTGCGGTTGATCTCGTCGGCGAGGAACAGCCCGGTGAAGACGGGACCGGGACGGAACTCGAAGTCGCCGCTGCTCGGAACGTAGACGAACGACCCGGTGATGTCGGAGGGCAGCAGGTCCGGGGTGCACTGCAGCCGGCGGAAGTCCAGCCCGACGGCCGCGGCGATGCTCCGCGCGGCGAGGGTCTTGCCGAGCCCGGGGACGTCCTCGAACAGCACGTGGCCGCCCGCGAGGATCGTGGCGAACGCGATCCGCAGCGGGCCGCGCATCCCCACGACGACGCTGCCGACCCGCTCCAGGACGTCTGCGCCCAGCCGTGCGACCTCGGCCACGGGCAGCGGGGCCGGAGGCGGGGTGGGTGCGGACGTCGCGGATGCGGACGGCGTGGATGCGGCGTTGTGATCAGCGGGCACGGGGCGGCTCCTCGAGCGAGTGGGCGGTGGACGAGCGGGCGGTGGACGAGTCGGCGGTGGACGAGCCGGCGGTGGACGAGCGGGTGGCGGAGACCAGGCGTTCGAGCCGGTCCAGGACGGCGGCGATCTGAGCGGTCCGAGGCGAGGTGACCGCCGAGCCCCGACGGAGGAGGGCGAGCACGTCCGCGCCGAGGAGCGCCTCGAGCTGCGCATCCGCCCCCCGGTCCTCCAGGTCGAGTCCGCGCAGGCCGAGCGCACGTTCGGCGACCGCCCGCAGCGCGCGCAGGCCCTCGGGCGATGCGCGTCCTCCGCGGGAGCCGAACGACCAGCCGAGGGCGACGATGTCGCGCCGCGATCCCGGCCGGGGCGGCGGCGCCGGCTGCTCCCAGGTCAGGTCCGCGGCCTCGCCCAGGGCCGAGAGACAGGCCGAGAAGGCGAAAGCGGCGACGCCGAGACCGGCGGCGTGGGCCTCATCCATCCCCAGCGACCACGCCGTCAGGCCGATCGCGAGACCCAGCAGCGCACTGAGGATGAGGCGGCGCAGCATCCGCGGCGGCAGCCGCCTCGGGCGCGGCACGGGCGCCTGCCGGTCGTCCCGACCCTCGGCACGGCCCGACACGCGCGCGTTCATCCGCGGCCGCCGTCCCGAGCGCGCGAACCGGCGGCGGAGCCGACGCTCCAGGACCCGCGCAGCGCCTCGACCGCGGCGCGGGCGGCTGCGACGTCGGCGGCGGTCACCGGTGCGCTGCTGAACCGTGCTCGGAGGTAGAGGGCGAGGAACCGGGACGCCGCGTTGCGGTCGGCCGCGACGCGCGCGACGACGCGGGCGGCGAACTCCGCGGGCGTCTCGGCGGGGAGGCGGCGGACGCCCGAGTCGGCTGCGCCCTCCTCCAGCCCCACCCAGGCGGCCTCGATCGCGTCACGCGGCTCGCGCGGCTCGGCGAGCACCTCGGCGGCTCGCTCCAGCCCGCGGCGCACCTGCTCGGGCTCCGGCTCCGGGCCCTGGTCCGCGTGCGTCTCGGACGTCTCGGCCACGCCGACCGTGTCGAGCGGCGGCAGCTCGAGCGGCGGTGCCGCTCGTCGGCGGAGGCGCCACAGCAGTGCCAGGCCGATCACCACGGCGAGGATCACCAGCGCGACCAGCAGCCAGGACAGGTCGATCCGGACCTCGTGCGGCACGCCGCGCGGCTCCGGAGTGCCCGACTGCTGGGGTGCGGGAGCCTGGGAGCGGACGGGCGCGGGCGGCAGGAACATCCGCGGGCCGCTGAACCGGGGCGCACCCTGGAACGCAACGGCCACGAGAACGACCGCCGCGAGCACGACGCCCACGGCGAGCGTCCACCGCCGCCGTCCGTCCGTCTTCGTGGTCACCCTGCCACCGTAACCCGCACGGACGACCGACGGCGCCTTCCGACCGTGCCTTCTGACCGCGCGGCCGGACGCCGGTCAGCCCAGGTGCCCGGCCTTCTCCATCTGCCGCAGGTCGCGCTTCAGATCGGAGAGCTCGTCGCGCAGGCGTGCGGCCAGCTCGAACTTCAGCTCGCCCGCCGCGGCCAGCATCTGCTGGTTGAGGTCGGCGATCAGGCCTTCGAGCTCCGCCGCTCCCTGTGCCGCGATGCCGCCGTTGCGGAGGTTCGGCGTCGGGCTCTTGCGCTTCTGCTCCCGGCCGGCGAGCATCCGGGCGGTGTCCGCCTCCTCGCGCGCCAGCACGTCGGTGATGTCGGCGATGCGCTTGCGCAGCGGCGTCGGATCGATGCCGTTGACCCGGTTGTACTCGATCTGCTTCTCGCGACGCCGGTCGGTCTCCTCGATCGCGCTCTTCATGGAGTCGGTGAGCACGTCCGCGTACATGTGCACCTGGCCGGACACGTTTCGGGCCGCACGCCCGATCGTCTGCACCAGCGACGTCGAGGAACGCAGGAAGCCCTCCTTGTCGGCGTCGAGGATGGCGACGAGCGACACCTCCGGAAGGTCGAGGCCCTCGCGCAGCAGGTTGATGCCGACGAGGACGTCGTACACGCCCGCGCGGAGCTCTGTGAGCAGCTCCACCCGGCGCAGCGTGTCGACATCCGAGTGCAGGTAGCGCACTCGGACTCCGGCCTCGGCCAGGAAGTCGGTCAGCTCCTCCGCCATCTTCTTGGTCAGCGTCGTCACCAGCACGCGCTCGTCGCGCTCCACCCGCAGGCGGATCTCCTCCAGCAGATCGTCGATCTGGCCCTTCGTCGGCTTGACCACGATCTCGGGATCGATGAGGCCGGTGGGGCGGATGATCTGCTCGACCACGCCGTCGGCGATGCCGAGCTCGTACTTGCCGGGCGTCGCGGAGAGGTACACGGTCTGCCCGACCCTGTCCTTGAACTCGTTCCACTTCAGCGGCCGGTTGTCGAGCGCGCTCGGCAGCCGGAACCCGTGCTCGACCAGCGTGCGCTTGCGGGACGCGTCGCCCTCGTACATGGCGCCGATCTGCGGAACCGTGACGTGCGACTCGTCGATCACGACGAGGAAGTCGTCCGGGAAGTAGTCGAGCAGGCAGTGCGGGGCTTCGCCCGGCGCGCGGCCGTCGATGTGGCGCGAGTAGTTCTCGATGCCCGAGCAGAAGCCGATCTGCTCCATCATCTCGAGGTCGAACTGGGTGCGCATCCGCAGGCGCTGGGCCTCGAGCAGCTTGCCCTCGCGCTCCAGCTCCTGCAGCCGCTCGTGCAGCTCCTCCTGGATGGTGCCGATCGCGCGCTGCATGGTGGCCGGGCTCGCGGCGTAGTGCGTCGCGGGGAACACGGACACCGCATCCATCTTCGTGATCACGTTGCCGGTCAGCGGGTGCAGCGAGTAGAGCGCTTCGATCTCGTCGCCGAACAGCTCGATGCGGATCGCGTTCTCTTCGTAGACCGGGATGATCTCGATCGTGTCGCCGCGCACGCGGAACTTGCCGCGCGAGAAGTCGACGTCATTGCGCTCGTACTGCATGTTCACGAACCGGCGGATCAGGGCGTCGCGGCCGACGTTCTGCCCCACCTGCAGCGCGACCATCGCCTCCAGGTACTCCTCCGCCGCACCGAGGCCGTAGATGCACGAGACCGTCGACACCACGACGACGTCGCGCCGGCTCAGCAGCGAGTTGGTGGTGGAGTGCCGTAGCCGCTCGACCTCGGCGTTGATCGAGGAGTCCTTCTCGATGAAGGTGTCCGTCTGCGGGACGTACGCCTCGGGCTGGTAGTAGTCGTAGTACGAGACGAAGTACTCGACGGCGTTGTTGGGCAGGAGCTCACGGAACTCGTTGGCGAGCTGTGCCGCCAGCGTCTTGTTGTGCGCGAGGACCAGCGTCGGGCGCTGCACCTGCTCGATGAGCCACGCTGTGGTCGCCGACTTTCCGGTACCCGTCGCGCCCAGCAGCACCACATCGGTCTCGCCCGCGTTGATGCGGGCCGACAACTCGGCGATCGCATGCGGCTGGTCGCCGCTCGGTGTGTATTCGCTGACGACCTCGAAGGGACGGACGGAGCGCGTGGGAAGCATCTCACCAGTCTAGGAAGGACCACCGACACTGCGGCCGGCTCTCGCTCACAGCGGAACGGCGATCAGCCCGCCGGCCGGCGCAGCTCCTCCCAGAGCGCGTCGACCTGCTCGATGGTGTGCTCCAGCGTCCCGCCGGTGTCGATCACGACGTCGGCGACGGCGAGGCGCTCGGCGTCGGAGGCCTGCGAGCGGATCCGGCGCTCGGCCTCGGCGCGATCCATCCCGCGGAGCCGGACGAGCCGGTCGACGCGCGTCTGCTCGTCGGCATGCGCGACGACGACACGGTCGAAGGGATACGCGTTGGCCGACTCCACCAGCAGCGGGACGTCGTAGACCACGATCGCGTCCGGGTCGCGCTCGGCGGCAGCCCGGAACCGCGCGGTCGACTCCTTCAGCACGGCCGGGTGCGTGATGCCGTTGAGGGCCGCGAGGGCCTCCGGGTCGCCGAAGACGATCGCGCCGAGCGCCGGGCGGTCGAGACGGCCGTCGGCGTCGATCACCCCGTCGCCGAACCGGCGCGCGATCTCCGCCAGGGCCGGGGTGCCCGGCTCGACCACCTCGCGGGCGATGCGGTCGGCGTCCACCACGACGGCGCCGTGCGACGCGAGACGGGAGGCGATGGTCGATTTTCCGGACGCGATCCCGCCCGTGAGTCCGATCAGCTGCACGTGCCCAGCCTAGCCAGGCCGATGCACGGCGATCGCATGCGCGCGTCATGCATCCGGATCGCCGGGAACGACGAAGCGGCCGGCCCCGAAGGACCGGCCGCTCGTCAGAGGATGCTCAGTTGTTGGAGCTGAGCTTCTCGCGCAGAGCCGCGAGCGACTCGTCGTCGGCGAGGGTTCCGCCGGTGCCCGAGTCGGAGGTGTAGGTCGACGTGCCGCTGTCGGCGGCAGCCTCCTCGAGGCCCTTCGCAACCTGGCGCTTGTGCGCCTCCCAACGAGCCTGGGCGGCAGCGTACTGCTGCTCCCACTCGTCGCGCTGCGACTCGAAGCCTTCCTTCCACTCGTTGGTCTCCGGGTCGAAGCCCTCCGGGTACTTGTAGTTGCCCTGGTCGTCGTACTCGGTGACCATGCCGTAGAGGGCCGGGTCGAACTCGGTGCCCTCGGGGTCGACGCCCTCGTTGGCCTGCTTGAGGCTCAGCGAGATGCGGCGGCGCTCCAGGTCGATGTCGATGACCTTGACGAACACCTCGTCGCCCACCGAGACGACCTGCTCGGCCAGCTCGACGTGCTTGCCGGACAGCTCCGAGATGTGCACGAGGCCCTCGATGCCGTCCGCGACGCGGACGAACGCACCGAACGGAACCAGCTTGGTGACCTTGCCCGGTGCGACCTGACCGATCGCGTGGGTGCGGGCGAAGACCTGCCACGGGTCCTCCTGCGTCGCCTTGAGCGACAGCGAGACGCGCTCGCGGTCCAGGTCGACCTCGAGGATCTCGACGGTGACCTCCTGGCCCACCTCGACGACCTCGGAGGCGTGCTCGATGTGCTTCCAGGAGAGCTCCGACACGTGGACGAGACCGTCGACGCCGCCGAGGTCGACGAACGCACCGAAGTTGACGATCGACGAGACGACGCCCTTGCGGACCTGGCCCTTGTGCAGGTTGTTGAGGAACGTGGTGCGGGACTCCGACTGGGTCTGCTCCAGCAGCGCGCGGCGCGAGAGCACCACGTTGTTGCGGTTCTTGTCGAGCTCGAGGATCTTGGCCTCGATCTCCTGACCCAGGTACGGGGTGAGGTCGCGGACGCGGCGCAGCTCGATGAGCGACGCCGGCAGGAAGCCGCGCAGGCCGATGTCGACGATCAGGCCGCCCTTGACGACCTCGATGACCGTACCGGTGACGACACCGTCGGCCTCCTTGATCTTCTCCACATCGCCCCAGGCGCGCTCGTACTGCGCGCGCTTCTTGGACAGGATGAGGCGACCCTCCTTGTCCTCCTTCTGGAGAACGAGTGCCTCGACGGTGTCGCCGACCTCGACGACCTCGCTGGGGTCGACGTCGTGCTTGATGGAAAGCTCACGGGAGGGGATGACGCCCTCCGTCTTGTAACCGACGTCGAGGAGGACCTCGTCGCGGTCGATCTTGACGACGGTGCCTTCGATGAGGTCTCCGTCGTTGAAGAACTTCAGCGTCTTTTCGACCGCGGCAAGAAAGTCCTCAGCAGATCCGATGTCGTTGACGGCGACCTGCTTGGGTGCCTTGTCGGTCGTTGCGGTTGTCATGTAGTGGGTGCTCCGTAATGGACAGGAATCAGGCCGTCGCGGTGTTCTTCTGATGTGTTTCCGCGAACGGCAGGCGGATAGGGATGTCACACAAGTGACGTTCTAGTCTACCGGGCTGCGGACGCGTGCAGCAAGCCGCGGTCGGAGAGGATGTCGCGGAGCGCCGGCGCGAGGTCCGGGTAGGCGAAGGTGTAGCCCGCGTCGAGCAGGCGTTCGGGCACGACCCAGCGGCTTTTCAGCACCAGCTCGGTCTCCGTCCGGATCGCGATGGAGCCGAGTTCGAGCATCCACCGGTGGGCCGGCAGCCCGATCGGACGGCCGAGCAGGCGGCGCAGCTCGGCCATCAGCGTGCGGTTGTCCGTCGGGTTCGGCGCGGAGATGTTGACCGGTCCGTCGAGGTCGGACCGCCCGCGCAGGAACTCGATCGCCCCGAGCACGTCGGCGATGTGGACCCAGCTGAAGCGCTGGCGGCCGCCACGCGCCCGGAACTCGTGGAACGTCCCGGCATTGCGGCGCGCGGTCGTGGCGAACCACGGCCCGTCGACCTGGGGACCGCCCAGCCCGAACCGGGTCAGATTGACCAGCGGCGTGAGCGCGCTGCCGTCGCCGAGCACGATCGCCATCCGCAGGGCGACGCGTCGGGTTCCGGGGAGATCCCCCTCGAACAGCTCGCGCTCCCAGGCCTTCGCGACCTCGACAGAGAAGCCCGTCCCGAGCTCCCCCGTCGACTCGGTCATCGGGCGGTCCTCGGCGTGACGGTAGATGGTCGCGGTGGAGGCGTTGAACCAGACCGGCGGCGGCGCGTCGCTTTGCGCGATCGCCTCCCGCACGGCGCGGGTCGTGGCGAGCCGCGACCGGAAGATCTCCGCACGATTGGCATCGCCGTAGCGGCAGTCGACGCTCTTCCCGGCGAGGTTGATCACCGCGGCGGCGCCGGAGACCGCCGCGCGCAGGCCCGCCGCGTCGTCCCACCGCACGTCGGGGCCGGAGCGGCCGATGAGGACGACCTCGGCTCCCTCAGATCGGTAGTGCTCCTCCAGGTAGCGCCCGACGAAACCGGACGCCCCCGCGATGACGATGCGCTCTTTCACTCCGATGACTCCCCCGATTGTGTGCGTGCCCGTCTGTGTTCCTGTGTCGCGCTGTGTTTCTGTGTCGCGGCTGCCCGCTCGATGCCGTACCGGAACCGCCCCCGGTACTGGTAGATCCTGCCGATCAGCGGCGCGCGGACGACGATGGACACCCGTTGCTGCTTGTGCTGGTCGTCCCACTGCTCGGTCAGCGCGACGACCGGGGCGAGCGGATCCGGGATGCGCACCCGCCGGCCGCGGACGACGAGCCACACGGCGGTCGAGCGCAGCCGCAGACCGCCGTCCCTCACCGTCGCCGCGAAGCGTGCCTCCGCCCGGACCGGATCGCCGAGGCGGTCGACGATCGCGCCACCGTCGACGCGGATCACGTCCACCATGGTCGCGTGGCCGGAGGGCAGCAGGAACGTGCGCGCCGCCGCGACGGCGGACGACCCGTCCGGCCCGCCGACGGGGCGGTTCTCGACGGCGAACGGCACCTCGCGCTCCCAGACCGGGAACATGACGTGCGATCGAGCCAACACGGCGAGCACCGGCCACAGCCACCGCCGCGGCGTTCCGACCGTCTCGAACACGCCCGTCCCCCGGCCGACCGCGCCGGCCGGGATGGCGTCGAAGTACGCCCGCAGTCGCGGATGCAGCTCGTCGAACGCCGCGCCCAGCACGGCGCAGTACGGGGAGGTCACCGAGAAGAGGGTGCGCCGCTCAGTCGAGCAGCGCCGCCTTCAGCGTGTCGAGGCCGACGCCGCCGATGTCGAGGGCCTTCTTGTGGAACGCCTTGATGTCGAACGACGCGCCCTCGCGGCGGGCGTACTCGTCGCGCAGCTGCTCCCAGATGCGCTGGCCGATCTTGTACGACGGCGCCTGCCCGGGCCAGCCCAGGTAGCGGTTGACCTCGAAGCGGACGAAGCCGTCGTTCATGTTGACGTTCTCGCGAAGGAACGGGAACGCGTCCTCTCCCGTCCACGCCCGCGAGCCGTCCGGCAGCGGCTTCTCGAGGTGCACGCCGATGTCGAGCACGACGCGCGCCGCGCGCATGCGCTGCCCGTCGAGCATCCCGAGCCGGTCGGCCGGGTCGTCGAGGTAGCCCAGCTGCTCCATCAGCCGCTCGGCGTAGAGCGCCCAGCCCTCGGCATGCCCGGACGTGCCTGCGATGCGGCGCCACGAGTTGAGCTGCGCCTTGTTGTAGGTCGCCTGCGCGATCTGCAGGTGGTGGCCGGGGACGCCCTCGTGGTACACGGTGGTCAGCTCGCGCCAGGTGTCGAATTCGGTGACGCCCTCGGGGACGCTCCACCACATCCGGCCCGCTCGCGAGAAGTCGTCGCTCGGCCCGGTGTAGTAGATGCCGCCTTCCTGCGTCGGCGCGATCATGCACTCGAGGCGGCGGATCTCGGCGGGGATGTCGAAGTGCGACTTCCCGAGCTCTTCGATCGCGCGGTCGCTGGTCTCCTGCATCCAGCGCTGCAGCGCATCGGTGCCGTGCAGCTTGCGGCTCGCGTCGCCGTCGAGGAACTCGATCGCCTCGAGAACCGTCGCTCCCGGCTTGATCTCGCGCGCGATCGACTCCTGCTCGGCACGCATGCGGGCGAGCTCCTCGATGCCCCACTCGTACGTCTCGTCGAGGTCGACGGTGGCGCCGAGGAAGCTCCGGGAGGCCAGCGCGTACAGCTCGCGGCCCACGGCGTCCTTCTCGGGGGCGTGCTGCGCCAGCTCGTTCTCGAAGAAGTCGGCCAGCGTGGCGTACGCCTGCGCGGCCTCCTTCGCGCCGTCCGCCAGATCGCCCTTCAGCGACTCGGGAAGCGTGCCGTTGAGCGGCTTCGCGTCGGCGGTGAACTCGAAGAAGAAGCCCGTGTCGGCGACCTGCTTCCGCGCCTGCGCGAGCACCTCGCGCACCTGACGGATCGCCGGGACGTTGCCCGCTGCGATGCCGCTGCGCAGGGTCTCGATGTAGCCGTTCATCGCGGCCGGGAGGTTGTGGAGGCGCTTGGCGACGTTGGCCCAGTCGTCTTCGGTGTCGGTCGGCACGAGATCGAAGATGTCGCGCAGCTCCTGCGGCGGCGACGCGATGACGTTGAGGTCGCGCTGGGCGAAGCCCGCCTCGTGCTTCTCGACGGTGAGCTGCAGCTCACGCGTAAGGTCCATCTTCGTGACGCGGTCGATGTCGTCGACCGGCTCGGCCGCTTCGATGCGGGCGAGGGTCTCTCTGACTTTGCCGATGGCGTGCTCAGCACCGGCCGGCGAATAATCGGCGTACTCGCCCTCGCGGCCTGGGCGGCCGAGCCAGACGTGGAACTCCGGGTACAACTCGAGCTGGGTGTCGACCCACTCCTCGGCGATCGTGTCGACCGGAGTGGGTTCGCGCTTCTGATCGTTGGTCATGATCCGACCCTATCGAGGAGGCGGCGGCCCGGTCACGGTGTGATCGAGTGCGCACCTTGCCGAGTCGTGAGTGGATGCGCGAATTCGGGACGAGTTGCGACATGATGTCGCAACTCGGTCAGTGCGCGGCGGCGTCCCAGTTGGAGCCGCGGCCGACCTGCACGTCGAGCGGCACGCGGAGGTCGGCGGCGCCGGCCATGCGGGCGCGCACGATCGCCTCCAGGGCGTCCCACTCCCCCGGAGCCACCTCGAAGATGAGCTCGTCGTGCACCTGCAGCAGCATGTGAGACTCGAGGCTCTGGTCGATCATGTCGCCGGCGATCCCGAGCATGGCGACTTTCATGATGTCGGCCGCCGAGCCCTGGATGGGCGCGTTCAGCGCCTGCCGCTCCGCGTTCTCCCGGAGCACCCGATTGGTCGACGTCAGGTCGGCGAACGGTCGACGGCGGCCGAAGATGGTCTCGGTGAAACCGTCGACACGCGCCTGCTCCACGACGTTGCGCAGGTAGTCGCGCACCGCACCGAACCGCTCGAAGTAGTCGGTCATCAGCTGGCGCGCCTCGGAGGTCTCGATGCGCAGCTGCTTCGAGAGGCCGAACGCGCTCAGGCCGTAGGCGAGGCCGTACGACATCGCCTTCACCTTGGTGCGCATGGCGGACGTGACCTCGGACGGGTCGACGCCGAACACGCGGGCGCCGACGAACCGGTGCAGGTCCTCCCCCGCGTTGAACGCCTCGATCAGGCCGGGGTCTTCCGACAGGTGCGCCATGATCCGCATCTCGATCTGCGAGTAGTCGGCCGTGAGCAGCGTCTCGAAGCCATCGCCGTGCCGGAACGCCGAGCGGATCTCGCGCCCCTCCTCCGTGCGGATCGGGATGTTCTGCAGGTTCGGATCGTTCGACGAGATGCGGCCGGTGCTCGTGCCGGTCTGGTCGTACGTCGTGTGGATGCGGCCGTCGCCCTCGACGGAGCGCTCCAGCGTCTCCACGATCTGCTTCAGCTTGGTGGCGTCGCGGTGCTGCAGCAGCAGGCCGAGGAAGGGATGCGGGTTCTTCTCCTGCAGGTCGGCGAGCGATCCGGCGTCGGTCGAATAGCCGGTCTTCGTCGCGCGCGTCTTCGGCATCCCGAGCTCCTCGAACAGCACCTGCTGGAGCTGCTTCGGCGAGCCGAGATTGATCTCGTGGCCGATCTGCGCGTACGCCTGCGCGGCGTAGTCGTTGGCCTTGTCGGTGAGCTCTCCGCGGAGCCGGGCGAGCACCTCGGAGTCCATGGCGACGCCGGTGAGCTCCATCTCGGCGAGCACGGCGACGAGCGGCAGCTCGATGTCGTCGAGCACCGCGCGCGTGCCATCGTCGAGGGCGATCATCTGCCCCTCGGCGACCCGGCGGATGTACCACGCCTCGGTCGCGGGGCTCACGGCGTCGTTGATCGGGACGAGCTGGTTCGGGTCCGAGACCGGGAGCGTCTCGCCGAGGACCTCGTACACCTGCTCGGCCAGCGACTGCGGGGCGGCACCGGGCTTCACGAGCCAGGAGGCGATGCGCGTGTCGAACGCCAGCCCGTCGACCACGAAACCGGCCCGGCTGAGCGCCTTGAACTGCGGCTTCGCGTGGAAGAAGTACTTGGGCGCGCTACTCGCGAGCCACTGCTCGAGCGCTTCGTAGTCCTTCCGGCCGGCGACCCACGGCACGTACACCGTGTCGTCGGCGGCGGCCAGACCGAAGCCCGTGATGCCCGCAGGCCCGAGCTCCAGCTGGACGGCGACCGCCGCGCCGTCGGCGGACGCGCGGGACAGCCAGTTCGCGAGCTCCTCGTCGACCATCGTGCGGACGGCCGGAGCGCTCACGGCGCCGGCGTCGCCGACCTCGACAGCGGACGCGGCGCCGTCGAGCATGCCCTCTTCGGCCGCGGTCTTCATCAGGCGGTCGAGCAGGGTCTTGAACTGGAGCCGCGCGAAGATGTCGCGCACCGCGTTCTCGTTCAGCGGCTTGCGCTCCAGGTCGTCGAGCGCGACGGGGAGCTCCACGTCGTCGAGCAGCTGGTTGAGCCGGCGGTTGCGGAGTGCGTTCTCCTTCTGGTCGCGGAGGTTCTGCCCGACCACGCCCGTGATCTCGTCGGCGTGCTCGACGATGTTCGCGACCGTTCCGTACTTCTGCACCCACTTGACGGCGGTCTTCTCGCCGACCTTGTCGATGCCGATCAGGTTGTCGCTCGTCTCGCCGACCAGGGCGGCGATCTCGGGGTACTGGTGCGGTTCGATGCCGTACTTCTCGCGCACGGCCGCCGGGTCGTACACCTTCAGCTCGGAGACTCCGCGCACGTTCGGGTACAGCAGGGTCACGTCGTCGTTGACCAGCTGGATGGTGTCGCGGTCGCCCGAGACGAGGAGGACGCGGTACCCCTCGTCCACCCCGCGGCGGGCGAGCGTCGCGAGGATGTCGTCGGCCTCGTAGTCCTCTTTCGCGATGGTCGTGACGTTCATCGCGTGGAGCGCCTCTTCGAGCAGCGGGACCTGGCCGGCGAACTCTGACGGCGTCTCGCCGCGCGTGCCCTTGTACTCCGGGTACTCGCGCGTGCGGAACGAGTAGCGGGAGATGTCGAACGCGACCGCGATGTGGGTCGGCTTCTGCTGCTGGAGCAGGTTGATGAACATCGCGATGAAGCCGTGGATCGCGTTCGTGTGCTGACCCTCGCGGTTGACGAAGCTGTCCACCGGAAGCGCGTAGAAGGCCCGGAAAGCGAGCGAATGGCCGTCGATCACGAGGAGGGTAGGCTTTTCGGAGTCTGACACCAGGCAAGCCTACAAGGGGCCGGTGACAGTCCAGACGACCCGTCGAGAGAGGCCGAGGATGACCGAAGACGCGCTCGCGTACGTGCAGCAGAGAGGGCTCGGCCGGCTGGCCGAGAAGATGGGCATCGAGATCATCGAGTTCAGCGTTGAGCGCTCCGTCGCGCGCATGCCCGTCGAGGGGAATACCCAGCCTGCTGACCTCCTGCACGGCGGCGCGTACGTCGTCCTCGGCGAGTCTCTCGGCTCGATGTCGGCCAACCTCTACGCCGGCGAAGGGCGCCTGGCGGTCGGCATCGAGATCAACGCATCGCACACCCGGTCGGCCACGAGCGGCTACGTCACCGGCGTGTGCACGCCCATCCACCTGGGCCGGACGCTGACGACGCACGAGATCGCGGTCACCGATGATCAGGGGCGCCGCTGCTCCACGATCCGCATCACGAACCTGATCAAAGACCTGTGACAGGATTCGTCACGAATGGTCGCCATTCGTGACGAATGGCGACCATTCGTGACGAATCGCGGCGCGCCTTACTTCTTGGGCGCGAGCTGCTCGATGATCGCCTGGGCGACGTCGTGCATGGTGAGGCGGCGGTCCATCGACGCCTTCTGGATCCAGCGGAACGCCTCCGGCTCGCTGAGGCCCATCTTCTCGTTGAGCAGGCCCTTGGCGCGGTCGACGAGCTTGCGGGTCTCGAAGCGCTGCACCATGTCGGATACCTCGGCCTCCAGCGCGATGATCTGCTGGTAGCGGGCGAGAGCGATCTCGATGGCGGGCAGGAGGTCGTTCGGCGTGAACGGCTTCACAACGTAGGCGAGCGCTCCGGCCTCGGTCGCCCGCTCGACGAGCTCCTTCTGGCTGAACGCGGTCAGCAGCACGACGGGCGCGATGTGGTCCTTCGACAGGCGCTCCGCGGCGGAGATGCCGTCGAGCTGCGGCATCTTGACGTCCATGATGACCAGATCGGGCCGCAGCTCGGTCGCGAGCGCGACCGCCGTCTCGCCGTCACCGGCCTCTCCGACGACCTCGAAACCGTTGTCGCGCAGGATCTCGACGATGTCGAGGCGGATGAGCGATTCGTCCTCCGCCACGACGACGCGACGGGGTGCGGTGGGGGTGGATTCCTGGTCAGTCACGTCCGAAAGCCTACGGTATTCTTCAGGGGTTGTTGTGCGCCGCTGTGGCGGAATGGCAGACGCGGAGCACTCAAAATGCTTTGTCCGGAAGGGCGTGTGGGTTCGAGTCCCACCAGCGGCACGACTTCAGATGCGGGCGCCGACCACGGTCGCGGCGAACCGCCTGGCACGGTCGGCGAGGCCGGAGACGCGGTCCTCGGCCACCCGGTCGGCGTCGAACCCGACATACGACGGAGGCGGCGTGCGCCGAACGTTGGCGCTGCACTCGAACGCACCGCAGACCAGCGTGCCGACCGTGTCGCCGTTGCGGCCGGGCTGACCGGCGCGGCGCGCCGACCAGAACCAGACGTCGTTGGTGAGGTGCACATCCTGGCACCAGCCGCACATCGACGGCGCATGCGACCGCATGGAGGCCTCTGACGCGCGCAGCACGATGCCGACGGGGCCGTCCGCCGTCGGGATGACGACGTAGCCGCGCTGCGGGAGCCGCGGGTCGCGCCAGCCGAGGTACTCGCGTCTGGCCCAGTCCACCTCGTGCAACCCGGGCGGGAGCGGAAGCTCTTCCGCTTCGCTGCGGGAGCAGTTGACGAACGACTCGCGGATCTGCTGCGGGCTCAGGATCTCCATGCGCACCTCCTCCTCCCATGCTCGCACAGGATCGGCGCGTCTCCGCTTGACCCTGCCCCCGTGGTCAGGGCTTAGCGTGCTCGCATGACCACGATCGAGAGCGTCACCGACGCCACTTTCCCGGAGGCCGTGCTCGCCGCGCCCGGCACCACCGTCGTCGAGTTCTGGGCGGAATGGTGCGGCCCGTGCCGTGCGCTCGGCCCTATCCTGCAGCAGCTGCAGGACGAGCACGCCGACCGCATCCGCATCGTCAAGATCAACGCGGACGAGAACATGGAGAGCACGGTCGCCTACAAGGCGCTGGCCCTCCCGGTGATGAAGGTGTTCCGCGACGGCGAGGTGGTGAAGACCATCATCGGGGCGAAGCCGAAGCCCGCGATGGAGCTGGAGCTCGCGCCGTTCCTCTGAGCGGCGTGCTCCGGCCGCCTGTCAGGTGAGGTGGTCGAACGCCCCGCTGACCCACCCGATGTAGCGGTCGGCCGAGCGCAGCACCGCGTCGCGCGCCTCCCGCGGGATGACGTTGCCCAGGTTGCCGTACATCCGGTCGAAGGGGCGGTCGCAGACCGTGTCGGCGATCCGCCGGACGACGGCGGCGGAGAGCGGGATGTCGTTGGGGAAGCTGCGCTGGAACGTCCCCCACCGCTGCGACGGCCCGGGGAAGACCGTGTCCCCGCTGAGCACGACGCCGCGGTCCCAGTGCACGACAGCGCTCCCGGGGAAGTGCCCTCCGACCGTGCGCAGCAGGACGCCGGGGAGCACCTCCTCCTCTCCCGTCCACGACTGGATGGCCGGGTCGTCGCGCTGCACCCAGTGGCGGTCGGCCGCGTTGACGAGCACCGGCGGGTCGCCGAGCATCCGCGACCAGGTCACCTGCGCGCCGAACATGTGCGGGTGGCTGGTCGCGATGACGGCGACCCCGCCGAGGTCCTGCACCGCAGCGGCCGCGGCTTCGTCGACGTACCCGGGCGGGTCCCAGAGCAGGTTGCCGTCCGGGGTGCGCAGCAGAAGGCCCTGCTGGCCGATGCCCACCTTCGGCTCGCTGCGCAGCCCGTACAGGTCGGGCTCGAGCTCGGCGACCACGATGTGCTCGCCCTCGCGCTGCAACCGCTGCAGCGTCGTCCACTCCTGACCGGTCGGCGGCACGTACTGCCGTTCGTCCTCGCAGATCGGGCAGCGCTCGGGAGGCTCCTCCCCCGACGCCGTCATCCGGGGCACCGTCTCCACGGCACAGGTCGCACACAGCCACTCCGCCACACCCGGGACTCTAACCCGACGGAATAGGCTGCGACCAGGACCGATTGGAGTGGATGTGAAACGCATCGGGTTCCTCAGCTTCGGGCACTACCAGCCCATCCCCGGCTCCGTGTCGCGTACTGCCGCGGACGCCCTCCACCAGGCGATCGACCTCGCCGTCGCCGCGGAGGAGCTCGGAGCCGACGGCGCGTTCTTCCGCGTGCACCACTTCGCGCCGCAGCTGGCGTCGCCGTTCCCGCTGCTCGCGGCCATCGGCGCGCGCACCTCGCGCATCGAGATCGGCACGGCCGTCATCGACATGCGCTACGAGAACCCGCTCTACATGGCAGAGGATGCGGCGGCGGCCGACCTGATCTCCGACGGCAGGCTGCAGCTCGGCGTCAGCCGCGGCTCACCCGAGACGGCGCTGCGCGGCTCCGAGTCGTTCGGCTACGTGCCCGCAGACGGCGAGACGGATGCGGACATGGCCCGGCGGCACACCGAGCTGTTCCGCGCGGCGATCGCCGGTGCGGGCGTCGCGGAGGCGAACCCGGCGATGACCGGCGGGCAGCGCGGCGCGCTGGCCATCGAGCCGCAGTCCCCCGGACTCGCCGACCGGATCTGGTGGGGCGCGGGCACCCGCGCGACGGCCGTGTGGGCGGCGGAGCAGGGCATGAACCTGATGAGCTCGACGCTGCTGACGGAGGACACGGGCGTTCCGTTCTCCGACCTCCAGGCGGAGCAGCTGCAGCAGTACCGCGACGCCTGGGCGGCGGCCGGCTGGGAGCGCGAGCCCCGGGTGTCGGTCAGCCGCAGTATCCTGCCGATCACGACCGACCTCGACCGCCGCTACTTCGGAGCCTCCGCCCTCGCGGAGCGGCACGACCAGGTCGGCCACCTCGACGGCGGGCTGGCGCGCTTCGGCAAGAGCTACGTGGGCGAGCCGGAGCGGATCGTGGAGGAGCTGCGCGAGGATGCCGCGGTCGCGGACGCGGACACCCTGCTGGTGACCGTCCCCAACCAGCTGGGCGTCGAATACAACGCCCACCTGCTGGAGACGATCGTCACCCAGATCGCTCCTGCGCTGGGCTGGCGCGACTGAGAGGCGGCACGGCGCCGGCACGCGCAACGCGACACACCACGCGGATCGTGTACCCCGAATGCGGCATAGACGTATTCCGGGATACTGCGATGATGGTCGTACCGCACACCCGAATCTGCGGTGACCGTTCCGTTCCGCGATCTAAGGGTGTGCCATGCGAGCTCCGACTCTCCGCTCAGCGATCACCTCTGCCGCGCTCGCACTCGTGGTGGGCGGCTCCCTCGTCGCCGCAGCCCCGGCGACCGCGGTGACGCAGCGCGTCGACGCGACATCGCCGACCTCGGCGATCAGCGGGATGTGGGCGTGGGGCAACCCGATCGACCCGGCAGAAGACGCGCGCGGCGAGGGGCTCCCGCAGTTCGAGCCGCAGGCGCTCGCCGAGTTCGCTGCCGCACACCACCTGCGCACCGTCTTCCTGTCCGTGCCGTGGGCGGCGGACGAGGGCCCCTTCGGCGTGTGGCTGACGGATGCCGTCGACGCCCTGCACGCCGCCGGCGTGGCCAAGGTGGCGGCCCTCGGCGGCGACCCCGCGTGGGCGAGCGATCCGTCGCTCGCGGCGACGTGGACCTCCGCGGCCCTGCGCGCGGCTCCCTTCGACGCGGTGCAGTTCGATGTCGAGCCGTGGGTGGTCTCGTCCGACGCTGAGCTCCCCGCCGTGGTCGCTCAGCTTCAGGCCATGTACGACGCGGCCCGCACGGCCGCGGGGTCCGTTCCGATCGGCGCCGACCTGCCCTGGTGGCTCGCGGCCAAGCCGCAGCCGGGAGGCGGTACGGCGTTCGACGCGCTGCTCCCTCACCTGAAGTCGGTCGCGATCGTGGCGTTCAGCGACCACGCGGCCGGGACCGACGGGATCGTGGCGCTCGCGAAGCCCGCGGCGACCGCGGCAGCCGCCAAGCGCATCCCGTTCAGCATCGGCGTCGAGACGGACACCCCCGAGGTCGCCGGCGGACCGGCCGCGACCTTCGGGGACGACAGCGCGGCCCTGCTCGAGGCCGAGACGGCGAAGGTGCGAACGGCCCTCGGCGGCCTGCGCGGCTACGGCGGCGTCACGGTCGAGCACCTCCTCAGCTGGCAGACCCTGCTCGCCCCCTGACCTGACCCTCACCCCCGCCCACACCAGGAGCGAGGTGCTCGCAGGTGCGGCGGACACGCCGTGCGTGAGGGCAGGTGCGAGCACCTCACGGGATGCGAGCGTGCGTCAGCGGCCGTCGGCGGCGGCCTCCAGCGCGGCGATGTCGAGCTTCCGCATCCCGAGCATCGCCTGATTCGCCCGGGCCGCGCGCGCCGGGTCCGGGTCGGACTGCAGTTCGAGCAGCCGCTTCGGCACGATCTGCCAGCTGACGCCCCAGGGGTCCTTCAGCCAGCCGCACATGCTCTCCTCGCCGCCGTCCGCGGTGAGCGCCTCCCACAATCGGTCGACCTCGGCCTGGTCGTCGCACAGCACCGAGAGCGAGAACGCCTCGGTGAAGCCTCCGGCGGGCCCGGTGTTCATGGCCTGGTACTCGACGCCGGCGAGGGTGAAGCGCAGCACAACGAGGCCGTCCGGCATGCCCTCCCCGAAGCGCTGGACCTCCAGGATCTCGGAGCCGGGGATCAACGACGTGTACAGCCGGGCCGCCTCCTCCACCCCCTTCTCGAACCACAGGAACGAACTGACCTTCTGCATGGGTCCCCCTCCATCGCCTCGTCCGCGGGCCGCATCGTCCGCGGGCCGCGCCCTCCGTCGGACGCGGTCGATGCGGCCCATGGTAGCCGCGCGGAGTAGCGTTGCACCCGTGTCCAGCACCGCATTCGCCAGCTACATCGCCATCGGAGACAGCTTCACGGAGGGCGTCGGCGACGAGCTGCCCGACGGCCGCGTCCGGGGCTGGGCGGACTTCGTGGCTCTCGGGATGGCCGCTGCCGCCGACGGGCCGTTCCGGTACGCGAACCTCGCGGTGCGCGGCCGCAAGCTCGGGCCGATCGTCGCCGAGCAGGTCGATCCGGCGATCGCGCAGCATCCCGACCTCGTCAGCCTCAACGGCGGCGGCAACGACATCATGCGACCCCGCGTCTCGATCGACGCCGTCGCGCAGACACTGATGGATGCTGCGGACCGCGTCGTGGCGTCCGGCAGCCACATGCTGCTGCTGAGCGGCGCGAACCCGAGCGCGCACCTGCCCCTCGGCGGTCTCATCCGTCGCCGCGGCGAGGAGCTCGCGGCGGCCGTCCGGGCGATGCTCCCCCGCGAGGGCATCACCTTCGTCGACAACTGGGCCGATGAAGGCCTGGAGGACATCCGCTACTGGTCGGAGGACCGTCTGCACCTCGGCCCGCTCGGGCACGCGCGGGTGGCGAGCAACGTGCTGACGGCGTTCGGCATCCCGGTGCCGGTCGAGTGGGGCGTCGAGGAGGTCGCCGCCGCGCCGCCGGGCGCGCGCACCCGCCGCACCGCCGAGTACTACCGCCGTCACGTGCTGCCGTGGATCGGCCGCCGGCTCACCGGGCGCTCCTCCGGAGACGGCCGCGCCGCGAAGATCGCCGAGCTGACCGTGGTCGACCCGGAGACCCTCCGCCCGCTCTGACCTCCGCGCCGCCTACGGCCACGTCGAGTGGACACGACACGCCGTCCGGCGCCGGGCGCGGACGGCGTGTCGTGTCAACCGAGTGCACGGGAGACCCGGGTCAGTCGTTGTCGCCGCCGGTCGTGTCGAACCGGGTCGTGCGGTCGCCGCCGGCCCAGGTCCACTCCGCCACCTCGGGGATGTCCTCCCCGTGCTCGCGCGTGTACTGGCGCGCCCGCAGGCGGGCGTCCTGCATCTCCTGACGCAGCTCGGCCTCGCGGGCGGCCAGTCCGGGGACGCGGTCGATCACGTCGATCACCAGGTGGTAGCGGTCGAGGTCGTTGAGCATCACCATGTCGAACGGTGTCGTCGTCGTGCCCTCCTCCTTGTAGCCGCGCACGTGCAGGTTGGCGTGCCCGTTGCGGCGGTAGGTGAGCCGGTGGATGAGCCACGGGTAGCCGTGGTACGCGAAGATGACGGGCTTGTCCGCGGTGAACAGCGCGTCGTACTCGCGGTCGTTCAGCCCGTGCGGATGCTCCCCCTCGCTCTGCAGCCGCATCAGGTCGACGACGTTCACCACGCGCACCTTCAGGTCGGGCAGCCGGCGGCGCAGGATGTCGGCCGCGGCGAGGGTCTCGAGCGTCGGGATGTCACCGGCGCAGCCGAGCACCACATCCGGCTCCTCCCCCTCCACCTCGGTCCCGGCCCACGGGAAGATGCCGATGCCGCGCGTGCAGTGCGCGATGGCCTCCTCCATGGTCAGCCAGTTCGGAGCGGGCTGCTTGCCGGCGACGACCACGTTCACATAGTCGACCGACCGCAGGCAGTGGTCGTAGGTCGACAGCAGCGTGTTGGCGTCGAACGGCAGGTAGACGCGCACAACGTCGGCCTTCTTGTTGACCACGTGATCGATGAAGCCCGGGTCCTGGTGCGACGCGCCGTTGTGGTCCTGCCGCCAGACATGCGAGCTGAGCAGGTAGTTGAGGGAGGCGACCGGTCGGCGCCAGGAGACCTCGCCGGCCGACTTCAGCCACTTGGCGTGCTGGTTGAACATCGAGTCGACGATGTGGATGAACGCCTCGTACGACGTGAACACGCCGTGGCGGCCGGTCAGCAGGTAACCCTCCAGCCAGCCCTGGCACTGGTGCTCGCTGAGCACCTCCATCGCGCGGCCTGTCGGCGCGAGGTGATTGTCCGCGTCGATCGGCAGGTAGCCGGCGTTCCACTGCTTGCTGGTCGTCTCGAACACGGCCTGGAGCCGGTTGGATGCGATCTCGTCCGGGCCGAACAGCCGGAAGTCGTGCGGGTTGGCGATCATCACATCCCGCAGCCACTCGCCCAGGACGCGGGTCGCCTCCGCGACGGTCTCGCCGGGCGCGGGCACGTCGACGGCGTAGTCGCGGAAGTCGGGCAGCCGCAGGTCGCGCCGCAGCAGGCCGCCGTTCGACACCGGGTTGGCGCTCATCCGCCGTTCGCCCTCGGGGGCGAGGCCGGTGATCAGCTCGATCGGGCGTCCCTGCTCGTCGAACAGCTCCTCCGGGCGGTACGACGCGAGCCAGCTCTCCAGCAGCCGCGTGTGCGCCTCGGTGTCGCGGGCGTTCGCGAGCGGGACCTGGTGCGAGCGCCAGTTGTTCTCGGCGGGGTGCCCGTCGATCTCGGCGGGGCAGGTCCATCCCTTCGGGGTGCGGAGGATGAGCATCGGCCACGCGGGACGGCCGTCCAGCTCTCCGGCCGCCGCTGCCGCCTTGATCTCCGCGATCCGGTCGAGGATCTCGTCCAGCGTCGCAGCCATCCGCTCATGCACCGCGCGGGGGTCCTCGATGTCGAACGCGCCGGAGACGATGTAGGGCGTGTATCCGTAGCCGCGCATCAGATCGAGCAGCTCGGACTCGGGGATGCGCGCGAGCACGGTCGGGTTGGCGATCTTGTATCCGTTGAGGTGCAGGATCGGCAGGACGACGCCGTCCTGCTCCGGGTTCAGGAACTTGTTGGAGTGCCAGGCGGTCGCGAGCGGTCCGGTCTCGGCCTCGCCGTCGCCGACGACAGCCGCCACCAGAAGGTCCGGGTTGTCGAACGCGGCGCCGTACGCGTGCGAGAGGGCGTAGCCGAGCTCGCCACCCTCGTGAATCGAGCCGGGCGTCTGGGGAGCCGCATGGCTCGGGATGCCGCCGGGGAAGGAGAACTGGCGGAACAGGCGGCGCAGGCCGTCCTCGCTCCGGTCGATCGCGCTGTACAGCTCGCTGTACGTCCCGTCGAGGTAGGCGCCGGCGACGACGCCCGGCCCGCCGTGGCCGGGGCCGGCGACGAAGAGGGTGTTCAGGTCGCGCTCGCGGATGACGCGGTTCAGGTGCGCGTAGATGAAGTTGAGCCCCGGAGTCGTCCCCCAGTGGCCGAGCAGCCGCGGCTTGATGTCGTCGCGCGAGAGCGGCCGCCGCAGCAACGGGTTGTCGAGCAGGTAGATCTGCCCGACGGACAGATAGTTCGCCGCGCGCCACCAGGCGTCGATGCGGTCGAGGGTGTGTTCGTCCAGGGTGCGCTCCGCGGCCGTCGTCATATCGCGATCCTACGGGGGACCCCGGGGGTGCGACAGGTCCGACAGCTGCCTTTCGGACCGCCGCGGCGCCTGACACAGTCGGCAGCACGGCGGGTCTGACAGGGTCCCCGGGCGGTGACGGGAAGAGGGCGGAGGAGCCATGAGCAGCACAGCGCAGCGCGCAGCGGCTCTCGGACTGCTCGTCCTCCTCGCCGCCGCTGTCGCCGTGGCGGGGAGCGTGGCATTCGGGCCGCCACGCCTCCCCGCCATCGGATCCGGCGCGATGTCGCAGCGGAGCTCGCCGCTCGCCGGGCCCGGTGGCGACGCATCCCCCGTCGGCCCGGCGACTCTCGCAACCCTGCCCGCCGCCACCTTCGATGCGGTGATCCCCCGGCTGTTCGCGTACGACGGGACGGCGGACACGATCACCACGCGCTACAGCATCGAGACGGACATCGCCCTGTACGGGCGCGACCGTCGCACGCCGGTCGCCCGGCTGCTGGCGGCCGACTTCCTCGGTGCAGCGACCACGGTCGTCGGCGCCGCTCCGGAGGGCGACTGGACGCTGATCCTCACGCCGGCGCGGGTGACCCTTCCGTCGCAGTCCGGAGGAACGGCGCCGGCGCAGAGCGCCGCCTGGGTCCGGACGGCGGACGTGCACGGCCCGAAGCAGCTCGCCGACCGCGTCCTGATCTCGGTGGGCCGGCAGTCGCTCACCATCCTGCAGGACGGCACGGCGCGACAGACCTTTCCCGTCGGCGTCGGCACCCCGGGCACGCCGACGCCGACGAACACGACCGGATACCTCCAGCAGCGCTACCTCGACCCGCGCCAGGGCGAGACCGTCCACCCGATCCAGCTCACGTCCCTCCACGCCACCGCCGCCGACGAGCCGTACACCGGTGGCGACGGCGGACTGATCGGGATCCACTACGCCGGCGTCAGCACGGGGGCTGTCTCGCACGGCTGCATCCGCGTCGACGCCGACGCCATCGGTGCGGTGGACGAGCTCCCGCTCGGCACCCCCGTGACCATCGTCCCGTGAAGCCGCCGCCGGAAAGGAACCGACCATGAGCCACCCCCGAAACCGCATCGCCGCGCTCGCGGCGGTCGCGATCGCCGTCTGCCTGCTCGCAACCGCCTGCACCGGGACGCCGGCGCCCGGTCCGACGACCGCGCGGCCGACCGCGACCGGCATCGCCGGCCTCCCCACCGGCGTGCAGCAGGCGACGGATGTGCCGACCGATGTCCCCAACACCCCGGAGCTCCGGAAGAACGTGGCGCTCGCCTCCTGCGAGAAGGCGGACGGCGGATGGCGCGCGGGCGGAACGGCCTCCAATCCCACGGACACGGCCGTCGACTACACGATCACGGTCTTCTTCACCACCGACACGGGCACCGTGCTCGGAACGGCGGACACGACCGTCTCCGTCGGTGCGAAGGAGAAGAAGGACTGGACAGCGACCGCAGCGCTCACGCCCGCGCCCAAGACGGTGTGCGTGCTCCGCGGGGTGGGGTGAGCGCACCTCCTCGCCGCGCTACGCCGCACGGCGAGGCGCCGGGGCCCTAGCCCGTTCCACGACGGCGCGCTAGCGTCGAGGTATGAGCGACACTGTGGTCCGGCCGGTCGACGATGCCGTCTGGGGCGACCTGGAGACCGTGTTCAGCACCCCGGGCGACCCGTCGGGATGCTGGTGCCAGTGGTTCAAGGTGCCCCGGGCGCAGAACGACCGGATCTCGGTGGACGAGCGCCGCGAGCTGCTGCACGAGCAGGTGCGGTCCGGTTCGCCGGGAGTCATCGCCTGGATCGACGGACAGCCCGTCGGCTGGGCCGCTGTGGAGCCGTACTCGGCCTACCCGACGCTCGCCCGCTCCCCCATCACCCGCAGGCGCGACGACGACCCCGCCGACCCGTGGGCGGTGACGTGCTTCGTGGTCCGGTCCGAGTTCCGCCGGCAGGGCATCGCCCGTGCGCTGCTGGACGGCGCGGTCGCGCATGCCCGCACGCAGGGCGCCGAGGTCGTCGAGGGGTATCCGGTCGACCCGGAGGTCCGGCCCTCGCTGTCCACGGCGGAGCGCTATCACGGCACCGTCGCGCTGTTCCGCGACGGCGGGTTCGAGGTGGTGCGCCGCCCGAGCGCGACGCGCGCCATCATGCGGCGGACGGTCTGAACCCCTCCGCCGTCCGGCGGCGCGTTCGACGGTGCCGCCGGCCGGTAAGCTCGACCGGGTGAGCTCCACCCGTCGCGACCGCCTCGTCGGCGCGGGCACCCAGGTGGCGACGGAAGTGAGCATCAACTACGGGTCGGCGCTCGCCGGCCTCCTCATCCCGATCGTCGGATCCATCGTCGTCGTCGCCGCACGACAGGTCGTGACGGCCGTGGCGGTCCTGCCGTTCTACCGGCCGCGCCGCGCGGAGCTGACCTGGCGGCGGCTGTGGCCGGCCCTCGCGCTCGGCGTGGTGCTCGCCGCCATGAACCTGAGCTTCTACGAAGCCGTCGGGCGGCTCGGGCTCGGCATCGCCGCCACCATCGAGTTCCTCGGGCCGTTCGCCCTCGCCCTGGCCGGTTCGCGGCGTCTGCTCGATGCGGGATGCGCGGTGGCCGCCGCGGCGGGCGTCCTGCTCCTGACGGCCACCGAGGGGACGGTCGACCCGCTCGGCGTCGCCCTCGCCCTCACCGCTGCCGCCGCCTGGGCCGCCTACATCCTGCTCACCCGTCAGGTCGCGATGCGCCTCCCGGGGCTCGAGGGCCTGAGCGTGGCGAGCGTCGTCTCGACCGTCCTGACCGTGCCGCTCGCCCTCGTCGTCATCGACTACAGCCGGGTGGATGCGCGGGTGCTGCTCCTGCTGCTCGCCCTCGGCGTCCTGTCGTCGGCCGTCCCCTACAGCCTCGACACCTTCATCCTGCGTCGCATCACGCCACGGCTGTACGCCGTCATCACGAGCTTCGGACCGGTGGTCGCGACCGTGTTCGGCGTGATCGTCCTGGGTGAGCGCTTCACGCTCATCCAGCTGATCGGCATCCTGGTGGTCTGCCTCGCAGCGGGGATCACCATCGCCACGCAGCGCGACCATCCCCGGTCCGAGCTGGAGCAGACCGCCGAGTCCGTTCCCTGATGCGTCCGGCGGGTCAGCTCAGGATGTCCTTCGTGGTGAAGCGGCCGACGGCCAGCGCACCGAAGACGACGATGTAGCCGAGCTGCAGCAACGCGTTGTCGCCGAACGAGTCCCACGAGATCGGGTCGCGCAGGAAGTCGCCGAACCCGAGCCAGTAGTGGCTGAACAGCCACGGGTGGAGCCCGTCCAGCTGCGGCAGCTGGTCGAGCACCTGCGAGACGACGGCGAGCACCGCGGTCGCGGCCATCGCGCCCACCGGCACGTCCGTCAGCGTCGAGAGGAACAGCCCGATCGCGCACAGCCCGAGCAGCGACACCACGATGTAGAGGGCGATCAGCAGGAGCCGCAGGTACGCATCGCCCATGCTCACCTGGACGCCGGACAGCAGCGTGACCGGCCCGATCGGGAAGAGCAGCATCCCGATCAGGGTTCCCGCCAGCCCCACGACCAGGGCGGCCGCGATGCAGAACACGGCACAGCCCGCATACTTGACCGCCAGCAGCCGGAGGCGCCCGGCCGGCGCGATCACGAGGTAACGGAGGGTGCCGTGGCTCGCCTCACCGGCGATCGTGTCGCCCGCCACCACCCCGATCGTCAGCGGCAGGAACAGCGGGACGCACACGACGAGGGCGGTGAAGGCGACGAACAGCCCGTTCGACGTGATCTCGCTGAGGAAGGCGGGACCGCGCGAACTGCCGCCGGTGACCCGCACCGCGATCGCGATCAGCAGCGGGATGGCCGCGAGAGCCCCCAGCATCGCCCAGGTGCGCCAGCGCCGGAACATGACCGAGATCTCCGACCCGAGCAGCGCCCAGCCTCCGCTCGCGCGCTCCCTCCGCGCCGCGATGCCCCCGGCCGCGCGGGCGCTCGGCGGAGGGACCGCGTGGTCGATCGGGACCTGCCCGGCGTCCGACAGCTCACTGCTCGACATCGAAGCCCTCCCCGGTGAGCTCCACGAAACGCTCCTCCAGGCTGGACGAGCGCACCGCGAATCCGCGCAGCCGGACGCCGTCGCCGACGAGCGCCGCCGACAGGTCCTCCGCCGCAGGCGCCGGCGAGCCGAGCGAGGCCTCCACGCCGTCCCCGGTGGCGACCGGCTCCAGGCCGAACCGCGCGAGCACCCCGGATGCCAGGGCGGTGTCCGGGGTCTCGATGGCGACCCGGGGGCCGGAAGCGCTGCGGAGCTCGTCGAGCGACCCCTGCGCCGCCAGCCGGCCGGTGCGCATGATCGCCGCGTGGGTGCAGACCTGCTCGATCTCGGCCAGCAGGTGGCTGGACACGAACACGGTCGTCCCCTCATCGGCGAGCGACCGCACCAGGGCGCGGACTTCGCGGGTGCCCTGCGGGTCCAGCCCGTTCGTCGGCTCATCGAGCACCAGGAGATCGCGGTCGGTGAGCAGGGCGCCGGCGATGCCGAGCCGCTGCTTCATCCCGAGCGAATAGGCGCGGACGTGCTTGCCGGCCGCGTGCGAGAGACCGACGCGCTCGAGAGCCGCCTCGACCCGCGCCCGCCGCGTCGCGCCCGGCGCGTACCGGTCGGCGGTGTCGCGCCGCATCAGGTTCGCGGCGCCCGACAGGTACGGAGCGAACGCCGGCCCCTCGACCAGGGCGCCGACGCGCGGCAGCACGCGCGCGCCGCGGTCGGGCATCGGCTCCCCCAGCACGCGGATCGAGCCGGCGGACGGCGACACGAGGCCCAGCAGCATCCGGATCGTCGTGGTCTTCCCCGACCCGTTCGGGCCGAGGAACCCGAACACCGAGCCGCGCGGCACGTCGAGGTCGAGGCCGTCGACGACCGCCCGCGACCGGAAGCGCTTGGTGAGCCCGCTGGTCGCGATCGCCGCGTCGGTCACTGCCCCGTCGCCTGCGCGGCCGCGGTCTGCAAGGTCGAGACCGGCACGGACCCGGCCAGGACGCGGCCGTCCGCGGTGATCAGCACCGACACCAGCGAGGAGCTGAGCGCCCGGCCGCCGTCGACGGGCTGCGTCAGCTGCGCGAAGAGCGGATCGTCGGCAACCCCGGCCGGAGCGGATCCCGCGGGCAGGGAGACGACGGTCGCCCAGCCCTCGCCGGAGACCGCCGGCTTGTGGTGCGCACCCGCGGCGTCCTTCGCCTGCGCGCCGGTCGGCAGCTTCTGCTCGGACACGCTCGCGCCCTTCGGCGGCGTGAATGCGAAGACGCCGGCATCCGGCTTCTGGTCGCTGAACGCGGTGAACCCGGCCTCGAACGCAGGGGCGCCGGCACCGCGGGCGGTGACGGCCACCTTCAGCGGGATGCCGGTCCTGCCGTCGACGGCGATGGAGACGGAGCCGATCAGGGTCGCGTCGGTGCGCGGCGTGAGCACGAGGTCGTAGGCGTCGCGCCCGGCCACCGTGGTGGCGTCGCCGAGGGACACCTTCGTGGACGGATCGACCGCGGCGAGGAAGCGCTGCGCCAGCTGCGACGGGGTCAGCGCGGTGGCGTCGGGCGTCGGCGTCGCCTTTCGGGAGTCGGGGACGGTGGCGTGCGCGACCTTCTCGCCGTTCGACTGGTACAGCCACAGGTCCGTGCCGTTGCGGATCGCATCCCGCTCGGCCAGCTTGTCGAGCACCTGGACGCGCACGTGCGTCGGGCCGTCGACCCACACCTTGGCGGTGTGGTCGGAGAGGGCCAGCTCGAGCAGGTTCGCGGCGTCGCCGTCGTCCATGCCCTTCGAGGTGGTCGCGGGGAGGTCGGGAAGCCCGAGGTCGGAGCTCTGCTCGACCGTGCCGGAGAACGAGCGGGTGTCGCTCGCGGCGACCAGTCGCAGCACATCGGCCGGTGACTTCACGGGGAGGTCGGACGCTCCCGCGGCGAGGGGCGAGACGATGACGGCGGCGGCGATCGCCACGGGGGCGACGACGGCGGGCGCCCAGCGCATCCAACGGTGTTCCATAGTCCGAGGGTACGCGCGAGCCACCCCATCCGACCCTGCGGATTGCATGGGAAAGCCGGAGTTCATCCCCCGGTCGTACCCGGCGTCATCCCGCAGGACGATGCCAGCGGGGACGGGCCTCGCGCCGCCCCTCGGCGACCGAACGGAGGAGCCGCGCGCGACTGCCGCCGCCATCCCCTCCGTCTCCCGTCCGTCGCCGGTGCGGCGAGCCCGATCGCCTCCGTTTCCGTCCGTCCCATCCGTCAGGGAACCGCCACGGCCGCTGCCCCGGACCGGCCGCTGCCGCCGTCGGAATGGGAGGAGAAGGAGCGCCGACGCGCCGGCGGATGCGGTGAACGGAGGTGGATGCGGGTGGACGCGACCGGAACGCCTCCGTCTTTCGCGGCCCCAGGCGCGCGGCCGGGAACGCAGAAGGGCCCCGCCGCAGCGGGACCCTTCCGACCGGTGCTACAGGACGTCGCCGACCCGGTGCACGCGGATGTCGTTGGTGGTTCCGGGGATCCCGGGAGGGGAACCGGAGATGATGATCACCTTGTCGCCGTCCACGGCGCGGCCGGTCGACTTCAGGGCCTCGTCCACCTGCGCGACCATCTGGTCGGTGTGGGTGACACGGCCGACGACGAAGGACTGGACACCCCAGAACAGCGACATGCGGCGGCGCACCGACTCCTCCGGCGTGAAGGCCAGGATGGGGATGCGGCTGCGCAGCCGGGCCATTCTGCGAGCCGACTCGCCCGACTCCGTGAACACGCAGAGGAACTTCGCCTCGACGAAGTCCGCGACCTCGACCGCGGCGAGCGTGATCGCGCCCGACTGCGTGCGGGGACGGGTGCCGAGCGGCAGGATGCGCTCGAGTCCGTGCTCCTCGGTCGACGTGACGATGCGCGCCATGGTCTGAACGGTGACCGTCGGGTACTCGCCGACGCTGGTCTCGCCCGAGAGCATGACCGCGTCCGCGCCGTCGAGGACGGCGTTCGCGACGTCGGAGGTCTCGGCGCGGGTGGGCACCGGGCTCGAGATCATCGACTCCAGCATCTGGGTCGCCACGATGACCGGCTTGGCCGCGCGGCGGGCCAGCTCGACGGCGCGCTTCTGCACGATCGGCACGGCCTCCAGCGGCAGCTCGACGCCCAGGTCGCCGCGGGCGACCATGATGGCGTCGAACGCCTCGATGATCTCCTCCAGCGCATCCACGGCCTGCGGCTTCTCGATCTTGGCGACGACGGGGACCTTGCGGCCCTCCTCCGCCATGATCTCGTGCACGCGCTCGATGTCCTTGGCGTTCCGCACGAACGAGAGGGCGATCAGGTCGGCCCCCAGCTTGAGGCCCCAGCGCAGGTCGGCCTCGTCCTTGTCGGACAGTGCCGGGACGTTCACGGCGACGCCCGGCAGGTTGATGCCCTTGTTGTTGGAGACGGGACCGGCCACGATGACCTCGGTCGTGACGACCGGGCCCTCGACCTCGATGACGCGCACGCGCACCTTGCCGTCGTCGATGAGGAGGAAGTCGCCCGGCTTGACGTCGTTGGGGAGGCCCTTGAACGTCGTCGAGGAGATCTCCTTGGTGCCGATGATGTCCTCGGTGGTGATCTTGAAGATGTCGCCCTCGGCGAGCTCGTACGGCCCGGCCTCGAACTTGCCGAGACGGATCTTGGGGCCCTGGAGGTCGACGAGGACGGCGACCGGCTTCCCGGCGTCGTCGGCGGCCTTGCGCACGTTGGCGTAGACCCCCTCGTGCACCTCGTAGCTGCCGTGGCTCAGGTTCATGCGGGCCACGTCCACACCCGCGTCGATGATCGCGCGGATGTTGTCGTAGCTGGAGGTCGCCGGCCCGAGGGTCGCGACGATTTTGGCCCTTCTCATGCTTTTCTGTTCGCTCCGTGATTCTGCGCCGACGGCGCGTGATTTCTTGGTGGCGCCCGGTCGTGCGGGCATCGCCTCGCTCAGACGAGGATGCCGCGGTCGGTGGGACGGATCGGAGACGGCAACTGCGTCTCCCCTTCAAGATACCGGTCAACAGCGGCTGCCGCTGCCCGGCCCTCTGCGATAGCCCACACGATGAGGGACTGACCGCGGCCGGCGTCACCGGCGACGAACACGCCCTCCTGCTCCGTCTGGTAGTCGGAATCGCGCGCCACGTTGCCGCGGCCGTCGAACGGGAGACCCAGCTGCGAGGACAGATCCTGCTGCTCCGGGCCGGTGAATCCGAGGGCGAGAAGCACCAGGTCGGCGGGGATCTCGCGCTCCGTGCCCGCCTTGGGCACCCGGCGTCCGTCCAGGAACTCGGTCTCGGCGACGCGCAGGGCGCGCACCTCGCCGAACTCGTTGGAGACGAACTCGACGGTCGACGCCAGGTACTCGCGGCGTCCGCCCTCCTCGTGCGCCGACTGGACCTCGAACAGCGTCGGCGTGGTCGGCCACGGCTGGTGCTCGGGGCGCTCCGCCGGCGGCTGCTTGCCGATGGCGAGGTTGGTCACGCTCGCGGCGCCCTGGCGGTGGGCGGTGCCGATGCAGTCCGCACCGGTGTCGCCGCCGCCGAGGACGACGACGTGCTTGCCGTCCGCGGTGATCTGGTCGGAGATCTGGTCGCCAGCGCCCGCCTTGTTCTGCTGGACGAGGTACTCCATGGCGAAGTGCACGCCCGAGAGCTCCCGGCCCGGGATGGGCAGGTCGCGCGGGACCATGGCGCCGGTGGCGACGACGACCGCGTCGTACCGGGCGCGCAGGTCGTCCCAGCTGATGTCCGTGCCGATGTCGACGCCCGCGCGGAATCGGGTGCCCTCGGCCATCATCTGGTTGAGACGCGCCTCGAGGTGTTTCTTCTCCATCTTGAAGTCCGGGATGCCGTACCGCAGCAGGCCGCCGATCCGGTCGTCGCGCTCGTAGACGGCGACGGTGTGACCGGCGCGCGTCAGCTGCTGCGCGGCGGCGAGGCCGGCTGGGCCCGAGCCGACGACGGCGACCGTCTTGCCCGTGAGGCGCTCCGGCGGCTGCGGCTGCACCCAGCCGTTCTGCCAGGCCTGGTCGATGATCGAGACCTCGACCTGCTTGATCGTGACGGCCGGCTGGTTGATGCCGAGCACGCAGGACGACTCGCACGGCGCCGGGCACAGCCGCCCGGTGAACTCCGGGAAGTTGTTCGTCGCGTGGAGGCGCTCGATCGCCTGGCGGCCCTCGCCGCGCCACATGAGGTCGTTCCACTCGGGGATCAGGTTGCCCAGTGGGCAGCCCGAGTGGCAGAACGGCACGCCGCAGTCCATGCAGCGGCCGGCCTGGCGGCGCAGCTGCGCCGGGTCCTGGGCCTCGTAGACCTCTTTCCAGTCCATCAGCCGGACCGAGACGGGGCGGCGCTTGGGCAGCTCCCGCTCGGTCACCTTCAAGAATCCCTTGGGATCAGCCACCGGTCACCTCCAAAATCCTGTTCCACACGATGTCGCCGTCGGGATCGAGTCCCTCGTCGACGGCCTCCTGGCGCATCTGCATCACCGCGGCGTAGTCGCGGGGCAGCACCTTGACGAACTTCGCGACGGTCGCGTCGAAGTCCTCCAGCATCCGGGAGGCGAGCTCGGAGCCCGTCTCGGCGGCATGCTGCTCCAGCAGGTCGCGGACGATCTCGATGTCCGCGCTGCCGAGCGGAAGGAGCTCCAGCTCGCCGGTCGCGAGCGCGTCGCGGTTGACCCGCTCGCGCTTCAGGTCGTAGACGTACGCGGTGCCCCCGGACATGCCGGCGCCGAGGTTGCGACCGGTGCCGCCGAGGATCACGGCGAGTCCGCCGGTCATGTACTCGAGCGCGTGGTCGCCCACGCCCTCGACCACTGCCGTCGCTCCGGAGTTGCGCACCAGGAAGCGCTCGCCCACGATGCCGCGGATGAACATGCTCCCCTGCGTCGCGCCGTACCCGATCACATTGCCCGCGATCACGTTGCGCTCGGCGGCGAACACGCTGTCCCGCGGCGGCTTCACGACGATCTGGCCGCCGGAGAGGCCCTTGCCCACGTAGTCGTTCGAGTCGCCCTCCAGGCGCAGCGTGATGCCGGAGGGGAGGAACGCGCCGAGCGACTGCCCGGCCGAACCGGTCAACGTGATGTCGATCGAACCGGCGGGAAGGCCGTTCTCGCCGTGCCGGACGGTCACCTCGTGGCCGAGCATCGTGCCGACGGCCCGCTCCGTGTTGCGGATCGGGAGGCTCAGCTCGATGCGGCCGCCGTTCTCGAGCACGTCGCGCGCAGCGTCGATCAGCTGGACGTCGAAGTGGTGCTCCAGCTCGTGGTCCTGCGCCCGGCCGTTGCGCCGCGGCGCCTCCGGACCGAAGGCCGGTCCGTGCAGGATGGGCGTGAGGTCGAGACCAGACGCCTTCCAGTGGTCGATGGCGCGGTCGACGTCGAGCAGCTCGGCGTGGCCGATCGCTTCGTCCAGCGTCCGGAAGCCGAGGGCCGCGAGGTACTCGCGCACCTCCTCGGCGATGAACTCGAAGAAGTTGACGACGAACTCCGGCTTGCCGGAGAACCGCGCCCGGAGCTCCGGGTTCTGCGTTGCGACGCCGACCGGGCAGGTGTCCAGGTGGCAGACGCGCATCATGATGCAGCCGGAGACGACGAGCGGAGCCGTCGCGAAGCCGAACTCCTCGGCGCCGAGCAGAGCGCCGACGATGACGTCGCGGCCGGTCTTCAGCTGACCGTCGACCTGCACGACGACGCGCTCGCGCATCCCGTTCAGCATCAGGGTCTGCTGCGTCTCCGCGAGCCCGAGCTCCCACGGCGTGCCCGCGTGCTTCAGCGAGTTGACCGGCGAGGCGCCCGTCCCGCCGTCGTGGCCGGAGACCAGGATGACGTCGGCCAGTGCCTTGGCGGTACCGGCCGCGACCGCGCCGATGCCCGACTCGGAGACGAGCTTGACGTGGACGCGGGCGCCCGGGTTGGCGCGCTTCAGGTCGAAGATCAGCTGCTTGAGGTCTTCGATCGAGTAGATGTCGTGGTGCGGGGGCGGCGAGATCAGGCCGACACCGGCGGTCGCGTGACGGGTGCGCGCGACCCACGGGTACACCTTGGTCGGCGGCAGCTGGCCGCCCTCGCCGGGCTTCGCACCCTGCGCGAGCTTGATCTGGATGTCGTCGGCGTGCGTGAGGTACATCGACGTCACGCCGAACCGGCCGGACGCCACCTGCTTGATGGCGCTGCGCCGCTCCGGGTCGAGCAGGCGGTCGAGGTCCTCGCCGCCCTCGCCGGTGTTCGACTTGGCGCCGAGCCGGTTCATGGCGATCGCGAGCGTCTCGTGCGCCTCCTGCGAGATGGAGCCGTAGCTCATCGCACCCGTGGAGAACCGCTTGACGATGGACGAGACGGACTCGACCTCCTCCAGCGGCACCGGCGGACGCTCCCCCTCCTTGAGCGAGAACATCCCGCGCAGGGTCATCAGCGACTCGGACTGGTCGTCGACGAGCTTCGTGTACTCGCGGAACACGTCGTAGCGCCGGGTGCGCGTCGAGTGCTGCAGCCGGAACACGGTCTCCGGGTTGAACAGGTGAGGAGAGCCGTCGCGACGCCACTGGTACTCGCCGCCGGTCGCGAGGCGCTCGTGCGCGAGCGCCGCGCCCTCTGCGGGGTACGCGCTGTCGTGGCGGGCGAGGTTCTCGGCCGCGATCACGTCGATCCCGACGCCGCCCAGCTTGCTGGTCGTGCCGGTGAAGTACTGGTCGACGAACTCCTGGCTGAGCCCGACGGCCTCGAACGCCTGGGCGCCCGCGTAGGAGGACACCGTGGAGATGCCCATCTTCGACATGATCTTCAGGACGCCCTTGCCGAGCGCCTTGATGACGTTCTTGACCGCCTTCTCGGGGCTGACACCGGTGATCATCCCGCTGCGGACGAGCTCCTCGCAGGTCTCCATCGCGAGGTACGGGTTGATCGCCGAAGCGCCGTACCCGATCAGCAGGGCGACGTGGTGCACTTCGCGCACATCCCCCGCCTCCACGATCAGACCCACCTTCATGCGGGTCTCCGAGCGGATGAGATGGTGGTGGACGGCGGCGAGCATCAGCAGCGACGGGATGGGCGCGAGGTCCTTCGTCGAGTCGCGGTCGCTCAGCACGATGAACTGCGCACCCGACGCGATCGCCTCGTCGACCTCGTCGCACATCTCGGCCAGACGGCGCTCCAGGGCGTCGGGACCGGCGTCGGAGCGGTACAGGCCGCGCACGGTCGTGGTCAGCGTGCTGCCCGGCCGCGGGTCGATGTGCTGGATCTTCGCCAGCTCGTCGTTGTCGATCACCGGGAAGTCGAGCACGACCTGCTTCGCGTGCTCCGGGCCCGCCGACAGCAGGTTGCGCTCCGGCCCGAGGCCGAGCTTCAGGGAGGTGACGACCTCCTCGCGGATCGAGTCGAGCGGCGGGTTGGTCACCTGCGCGAACTGCTGCGTGAAGTAGTCGAACAGCAGGCGCGGGCGCTCCGAGAGCACGGCGACGGGCGTGTCCGATCCCATCGCGCCGAGCGGCTCCGCGCCGGTGGTCGCCATCGGGCGGAGGAGGATCCGGACCTCCTCCTCGGTGTAGCCGAACGTCCGCTGGCGGCGCGTGATCGACGCAGGGGTGTGCACGATGTGCTCGCGCTCCGGGAGGTCCTTCAGGTTGATCCGGCCCTCGTCCAGCCACTCCCCGTAGGGGGCGCCGGCTGCGAGCTCCGACTTGATCTCCTCGTCCTCGATGAGGCGGCCGGCGACCGTGTCCACCAGGAACATCCGGCCGGGACGCAGGCGGCCCTTGCGGACGACGCGGCTCGGCTCGAAGTCGAGCACGCCGATCTCGGAGGCGAGCACGACCAGGCCGTCGTTCGTGACGACGTAGCGTCCGGGACGCAGGCCGTTGCGGTCGAGCGTCGCGCCGACGACGGAGCCGTCGGTGAACACGATCGCGGCCGGGCCGTCCCACGGCTCCATGAGCATCGAGTGGTACTCGTAGAACGCGCGGCGGACCGGGTCGATCTCGGTCTGGTTCTCCCAGGCCTCCGGAACCATCATCATGACGGCGTGCGGGAGTGACCGGCCGCTCAGCGACAGCAGCTCGACGACCTCGTCGAACGAGGCGGAGTCGGATGCGCCGGGCGTCACGATCGGGAAGACCGGCTTCAGGTCGCCGAGCAGCTCGTTCTCCAGCTGCGACTGGCGGGCGCGCATCCAGTTGCGGTTGCCCTGCACCGTGTTGATCTCGCCGTTGTGCGCGATCATGCGGAACGGCTGCGCGAGCGGCCACGACGGGAACGTGTTCGTCGAGTAGCGGGAGTGGACGAGCGCCAGCTTCGAGGCGAAGCGCTCGTCGGAGAGGTCCGGGTAGAACGGCTCCAGCTGGAGCGTGGTGACCATGCCCTTGTAGACCAGGGTGCGGCTCGACAGCGACGAGAAGTACAGGTCCAGCTCGCGCTCCGCCCGCTTGCGCAGGAAGAAGGTCTGCCGGTCGAGCGCGATGCCGGAGACGGCCTCGCCGCTCTCGTCGACGCGGGTCGACGCGACGTACAGCTGCTCGATCACGGGCATGGCCTGGCGGGCCAGCGTCCCGAGTTCGTCCGGGCGCACCGGAACGGCACGCCAGCCGAGGACGGTCAGCTCGTGCTCGGCCGCGATGGACTCCAGCGCCGCCTTGACCTCGGCGCGCTCGTCCTCGGCGTTCGGAAGGAACGCGTTGCCGACCGCGTACCGCCCGGCCGCCGGGAGCTCGAAGCCCGCGACGGCGCGCAGGAACGCGTCGGGCACCTGGGTGATGATGCCGGCGCCGTCGCCGGTGCCGGCGTCCGACCCGACCGCGCCGCGGTGCTCGAGGTGACGCAGCGCCTCGAGCGCGGCGTCGATGATGTCGTGCCCGGCCGTGCCGCGAAGGGTCGCGACCATGGCGAGGCCGCAGGCGTCCTTCTCGTGGGCAGGGTCGTACAGGCCCTGCGGGCCAGGCACGGTCCCGAAGCGGGAATGGGGAGGCGTGAGCGCCATCTGTCGACCGTCCTCACAGTGTCGTGGATGTGGGGATGTTGGGTGCGGGGACGCCATCGGCCCGGTGCGTATGGATTCCGCCGCATCCTCCGGGCCGTGTGCGGCTCGGACTCGTGGAGCGGTCAGGTGCGTGGGATCGCCTCGACGGTTTTCGTACTTCGAGCCGTCGGGTGTTATCCGTTCGTGGGGCTTGTGGCCTTGGCCGAAGCGGACCCGGCAGGCACACCGTCTGCGTCGGCGGCGTCCTCGTCCTCCAGGTCCGTGTCGTCCGAGTCTACCTCAGCATCCGGGTTGACCCATTCACGACCCGGCCGGTAGGGGCTGGGCTCGAGACCCGGGTGCCTGTTCGACTGGACGAAGAAGATGATGAGGCCCAGCACCACGGCGCCGAACGCGGCCCAGACGTTGCTCGGGATGCCGAGCAGCGTGAACTCGCTCGGGTCGATGCGGATCGACTCCAGGTAGGAGCGGCCGGCGCCGTACCAGATCAGGTAGACGGCGAAGACCTTGCCCCACTGCAGGGTGAAGCGGCGCTGCAGCCAGACGATGACGAACACGCCGATGACGTTCCAGATCATCTCGTACAGGAAGAGCGGCTGGAACAGCGTGCCGTCGGGCAGTCCGACCGGGATCGCCTTGTTGCCCGCATCGATCTGCAGGCCCCAGGGCAGGTCCGTCGGCAGGCCGAAGAGCTCTTGGTTGAAGTAGTTGCCGAAGCGGCCGATGGCCTGCGCGAGCAGGAGGCCCGGAGCGAGGGCGTCCGCGAACGTCCAGAACCGCAGCCCGGTCCAGCGGCAGCCGATGAGCACACCGATCGCACCGCCGATCAGGGCGCCGAAGATGGCGCCGCCACCCTCCCAGATCGCCCAGATGCTGCCCGGCTGGAAGGGGTTGAAGATGTTGGCGCCCGGGTAGAAGAAGTCCTTCGGGTGCGTGACGACGTGGTACAGACGTGCGCCGACGATCCCGAGGGGGACGGCGCACAGCAGGATGTCGAGCACGACGCCCGGCTCGGCGCCGCGCTTGGTGAGGCGGCGCGACGTCCACATGGCGGCGACGACGATGCCGACCAGGATGATCAGCGCGTACATCTGGATGCGGTACGGCCAGAAAGGCAGCGGGATCTGCGCCCAATCGGGCCCAGGACTCGGGATGCTGGCCATCCAGCCGCTCATCGTCGCAAACACCCGATGACTCACCTTTCGTGTCGATCATGCCGCGGCGCGGAGAGGCGCGCGGCCACCATAGTCTAGAACGCCCGGCTAGGCCGTCGTGCCGCGGGCGAGCTCGGCCGCGACGCGTCCGGCCTCCGCCACGCCGCCGTCGCCCAGCGCCTTGACGAGCGCGGAGCCGACGATCGCGCCGTCCGCGTACTCGAGCACCTCGGCCACCTGCGCGGCCGACGAGATGCCGAGGCCGACGCACGTGCTCGTCGCGCCCGCCTCGCGGAGGCGGCCGACGAGCGTGCGCGCCGCCGCATCCACATCGGTGCGCGCGCCGGTGATGCCCATGGTCGAGACGGCGTAGACGAAACCGCGGCTCGCCTCCACCGCCTGCTTCAGGCGCACATCGGTCGAGCTGGGCGCGGCGAGGAAGACGCGGTCGAGGCCGACCCGGTCGGAGGCGGCGAGCCAGTCGGTGCCCTCGTCCGGGATCAGGTCGGGCGTGATCAGCCCCGCTCCCCCGGCGGCGGCCAGGTCGTCCGCGAAGCGGTCGACGCCGTACTGCAGCACCGGGTTCCAGTACGTCATCACGAGGACGGGGATGTCGACCTGCGCGGTGATCTCGCGGACGGCCGTGAAGCCGTCGCGCAGACGGAATCCGGCGCCGAGCGCCTGCTGCGTCGCCGCCTGGATGACCGTGCCGTCCATGACGGGGTCGGAGTACGGCAGTCCGAGCTCGATGACGTCGACGCCGTTCTGCGCGAGCGCCACCGCGGCATCCACACTGGTCGCCAGGTCGGGGAAGCCTGCGGGGAGGTAGCCGATCAGGGCGCCGGAGGCCTCGGCGTTGCGCCGGGCGATCGCGTCGGCGACGCGGCTCGTGACCACGCCGCTCACGACTGCACCGCGTCGGCGTCGATGAGGTCGAAGTACCGCCCGGCGGTCTCCATGTCCTTGTCGCCACGGCCGCTGAGGTTCACCAGGATGATGCCACCCGGCCCCAGCTCGCGCCCGAGCGCGATGGCGCCGGCCAGCGCGTGCGACGACTCGATGGCGGGGATGATTCCCTCGGTGCGGCTCAGCAGGCGGAGGGCCTCCATCGCGTCCGCGTCCGACACGGGCCGGTACTCGGCGCGGCCGATCTTCGCGAGCCACGCGTGCTCCGGGCCGACGCCCGGGTAGTCGAGGCCGGCGGAGATCGAGTGCGACTCGATGGTCTGGCCGTCCTCGTCCTGCAACAGCATGGAGCGCGCGCCGTGCAGCACGCCGGGGCGGCCCTTGGTGATGGTCGCGGCGTGGCGCGGGGTGTCCGCACCCTCACCGCCCGCCTCGAAGCCGACCAGGCGCACATCCTCGTCGTCGAGGAAGGCGTGGAAGATGCCCATGGCGTTCGAGCCGCCGCCGACGCACGCGACGACCGCATCGGGCAGGCGGCCGGTGAGCTCCTGCACCTGCTCGCGGGCCTCCTCGCCGATGATCTTCTGGAGGTCGCGCACCATCGCCGGGAACGGGTGCGGGCCCGCCACCGTGCCGAAGATGTAGTTGGTGTGCTCGACGTTCGTGACCCAGTCGCGCATGGCGTCGTTGATGGCGTCCTTGAGCGTGCGGGAACCGGTCTTCACGGCAACGACCTCGGCGCCCAGCAGACGCATGCGGGCGACATTGAGCGCCTGGCGCTCGGTGTCGACCTCGCCCATGTAGATGGTGCACTCGAGGCCGAAGAGCGCGGCGGCCGTCGCCGTGGCGACGCCGTGCTGCCCCGCTCCGGTCTCGGCGATCACGCGGGTCTTGCCGATGCGCTTGGTGAGGATGGCCTGCCCGAGCACGTTGTTGATCTTGTGCGATCCGGTGTGGTTGAGGTCTTCGCGCTTCAGAATGATGCGCGCGCCTCCCGCATGCGCGGCGAAACGAGGCACCTCGGTGATGATCGACGGGCGCCCGGTGTAGCTGCGGTGCAGCTCGTCCAGCTCGGCGTGGAACGCGGGATCGGCCTTCGCCTCCTCCCACGCCGCCGACAGCTCGTCGAGCGCTGCGACCAGCGACTCGGGTACGAACCGCCCGCCGAAGTCGCCGAAATACGGACCCTGCTCAGTGCGGAGGGACATCAGACTCCCAGAAACTCTTCGAGCGTGGCGAGGGGGTCGCTCGTGACGAGCGCCTCGCCGACGAGCACGACATCCGCCCCCGCCGCCCGGTAGTGCGCGACATCGTCGGCCGACTTCACGGCAGACTCCGCCACGCGGATGACGCCGGAGGGGATGCTGCCGGCCAGGCGGCCGAACAGGTCCCGATCCAGCTCGAACGTCGTCAGGTCGCGGGCGTTGACGCCCACGAGGCCCGCGCCGGTGTCGAGGGCGCGGCTCAGCTCGTCGGCCGAGTGCGCCTCCACCAGCGAGGTCATGCCCAGCTCGGTGATCAGCTCGTGCAGCTCGACCAGGCGCTTCTGGTCGAGGGCGGCGACGATCAGCAGCACCAGGTCGGCGCCCGCGGCGCGGGCCTCGAACACCTGGTACGGATCGGCCACGAACTCCTTGCGCAGCACCGGGATCGAGACGGCATCGCGGACCGCCTCGAGGTCGGCGAGCGACCCGCGGAAGCGGCGCTCTTCGGTGAGGACGCTGATCGCGCTGGCGCCGCCGGTCTCGTACGAGACCGCCAGCGCGGCCGGGTCGGGGATGGCGGCGAGCGACCCGCGGGACGGGCTCGCGCGCTTCACCTCGGCGATGATCTTCACGCGCTCCGCCGGGGCGAGGGCGGTGAGGGCGTCGAGGGCGGCCGGCCGGGCGAGCGCCGCGGCCTCCACCTCGGCGAGCGGACGCTCTCCGCGTCTCCGCTCAGCGTCTTCGAGCGCGCCGGCGACGAGGTCGGCGAGCACGGATCAGTGACCCTTCGGGGTGTACTTGTCGCCGCCGACGCCGTACCCGGCGCGCTTCATGACCCAGCCGACGATGAGACCGATCACCGCGAGTCCTGCGGCCGCCCAGACGATGATGGGGAGGTCGAAGAAGAAGGCGATGGCGCCGATGGTGAACGCGACCAGCATGATGATCACGGCCGTCCATGCCGCCGGCGAGTGACCGTGGCCTGGCTCGACTGACTCGCTGCTCATGGGACTCCTGCACGTCGGGTGCGCGCCGCCGGGCGCGCACGGGGATGTGGAACGCATCCAGTCTAGTGGGCGCTCCTCCCCCTCGCCTTCCACCCGCCCGCCGTCGAGTCCGCGATTTTTGCACGCTTCTGCGGGCGTGGGCGTGCAAAAATCGCGGACTCGACGGTGGGGGTGTGGGTCAGCGGGTGGGGTCGTCGCCTCGGGTGAGGTCGTCCCAGCTGTCGATCGCGGTGTCGCGGTCGAGGGCGGTCGGCTCCCCCCGCGCGTCGGGCGCCTCGGCTGCCTCCGCGGCGACGGCGTCCGCGTCGTCGGACGCATCGGCGTCCGGGGTGGAGAAGACCTCCTCGGCGGAACGGCCGTCCTCTCCGGCGAAACGGGTCTGGTACTTGCGCGACGGACCGGGCCAGAGACGCGAGAAGACGACGACGGCCACACTGGACAGGATGATGAGCGCGCCCGCGACGACGGCCACCCACGGCCACAGCTCGATCGCGGTCGAATGCACCAGGCGGCGGATCGAGGAGTCGCCGGCGACCCCGGTCGCGGTGGTGATGGCGGAGGACGACGCGCCCACCGCATCCGACACCGCGCTGATCGCCGAGATCAAGACCGAGACGCCGAGCAGCAGCCCGAGCAGCGCGAGCACGATGCGGAAGACGGGACCGGCGATGGCCAGTGCCGCCGTCAGCGCCAGCCCGGCGAGCGACAGCGCGGTCAGCGCGGGCGCCGCCACCGACCCCGCGACGCTGATCGTGCTGGAGTGCTCGGCCGTGTCGGTCAGCCGGATGGTGAACCACGGTTGCGTCGCCGCCAGCAGCGCGAGCCCACTCCCCACGAGGAGGAGCAGCATCGTGGAGTACTTGACGCGGCGGCCGTTCACGTCCCCGGTCCTCACAGCACGCGCTTCATGGCGTTCGCCACGGCGACGGCGCGCAGCGGAGCCGCCGCCTTGTTCTGCGACTCCTGGAACTCGTTCTCCGGGATCGAGTCGGCCACCAGTCCCCCGCCGGCCTGCACCCGGGCGACCCCGTCCATGATCGTGGCGGTGCGGATCGCGATGGCGAGGTCCGCATCCCCCGCGAAGTCGAAGTAGCCGATCACGCCGCCGTAGACGCCGCGCTGGACGGGCTCCAGCTCGTCGATGATCCGCAGCGCCATGGGCTTCGGCGCGCCCGAGAGCGTTCCGGCCGGGAACGTCGCGCGGAACACGTCGATCGCGGTCGCATCCGGCAGGAGGTCGCCCTCCACCGACGAGACGATGTGCATGATGTGGCTGAACCGCTCGATGCGCATGAACTCCGTCACCTCGACGGTGCCCGCCTCGCACACCTTGAGCAGATCGTTGCGGGCGAGGTCGACGAGCATCAGGTGCTCGGCGCGCTCCTTGTCGTCGGCGAGCAGCGAGGCCTCGAGGTCGAGGTCCTGCTCCGGCGTCGCGCCACGCGGACGGGAACCCGCGATGGGATGCGTGAACGCGCGACCCTCCTGCACCTTCACCAGCGCCTCGGGCGAGGATCCGACGATCTGGTACGGCCGTCCATCCGGCTTCTCGAGCGACAGCAGGTACATGTACGGGCTCGGATTGAGCGCACGGAGGACGCGGTACACATCGAGCGCCGGAGCGGTGCACTCCAGTTCGAAGCGCTGCGAGATGACGACCTGGAAGATGTCGCCGTCGACGATGCGCTCTTTCGCCGCGACGACGGACGCCAGGAAGTCCTCCCGGCGCGTGCGGGAGATCGGGTCGGCCGGGATGCCGAGGTCGACGTCCTCCAGCCACGCCTCGGAGGGCTGCGCCAGCTCGCGCTGCATGCGGTCGAGGCGCTCCTGCGCATCCGCCCACAGGGCATCCGCGTCGGCGACGCCGTCGGCCAGCGCATTGGCGACCAGCTTGACGGTTCCGGTGCGGTGGTCCAGCACGACGAGGTCGGCCACGAAGGCGAGCGCCTGTCCCGGCACGTCGACATCGGCGGGCGGGGCGTCCGGAAGCCGCTCGATCTGGCGGATCGCCTCCCAGCCGATGAACCCGACGAGACCGCCGGTGAGCGGAGGGAGCCCGGGGATGCGGGCGGTCTGCCAGCGGGCGTGCAGCGCGGCGAGGGCATCGAGCGGCCCGAGCGACGCCGCGGTGCCGAGCGCGCGCTCGGCGGGCAGACCGTAGTCGAGCCAGTGCACGGCGTCACCGACCTGGGTGAGCACGCCGAAGGATGACGCGCCGACGAACGAGAAGCGCGACCAGATGCCGCCCTGCTCCGCCGACTCCAGCAGGAACGTGCCAGGCCGGCCCGCCGCGAGCTTGCGGTAGATGCCGACCGGTGTCTCCCCATCGGCGAAGAGCTCGCGGATCACCGGGACCACGCGATGATCCGCGACGAGCGCGTCGAACGCGCTGCGCGTCGTCGTACCGCCCACCGTGTCGATCACAGGTCGGCCGCCTCGATCTCGGGGCTCGCGCCGACCACGGGCTCCAGCACATCCCCGTCGAAGCAGGTGCGCGTGCCGGTGTGGCAGGCCGCGCCGACCTGCTCGACGGTGATCAGCAGGGTGTCGCCGTCGCAGTCGAGCGCCGCGCCCTTCACGTACTGCACGTGCCCGGACGTGTCGCCCTTCCGCCAGTACTCCTGGCGGGAGCGCGACCAGAACGTCACCCGGCCCTCGCCCATGGTGCGGCGGAACGCCTCCGCGTCCATCCATCCCATCATGAGCACCTCGCGGGTGTCCCACTGCTGGATGATCGCCGGCACCAGCCCGGTGTCGGTGAAGCGGATGCGCTCCAGCACCGCATCGGTCGTCGTCGCGTTCATCGGCGGACCTCCATCCCGGCCGCGGCCAGTTCGTCCTTCACCTGCTCGATCGTCAGCTCGCCCTGGTGGAACACGCTCGCCGCGAGCACGGCGTCGGCTCCCGCCTGGATGGCCGGAACGAAATGCTCCAGCGCCCCGGCGCCGCCCGAGGCGATCACGGGCACGCTGCTCAGCGCGCGCATCTCGCGGATGAGCTCCAGATCGAAGCCCTCCTTGGTGCCGTCGGCGTCGATGGAGTTGACCAGCAGCTCCCCCGCGCCCAGCTCGATCGCGCGCGCGGCCCACTCCAGGGCGTCGAGGTCGGTCTCCGTCCGCCCGCCGTGGGTGGTGACCACGAAACCGGAGGGCGTCGCGGCCGAGCGCTTCACATCCAGCGACAGCACCAGCACCTGCGCGCCGAACCGGGCGGCGATCTCCGAGATCAGCTCCGGGCGCGCGATGGCGGCCGAGTTGACGCCCACCTTGTCCGCGCCGTGGCCGAGCAGCTTCGCCACGTCCTCCGGGCTGCGAACGCCGCCGCCGACGGTGAGCGGGATGAACACCTGCTCGGCCGTCGCCCGCACCACGTCGTACGTGGTGGCGCGGTCGTCGACGGTCGCCGTCACATCGAGGAAGGTCAGCTCGTCCGCACCCTGCTCGAAGTACCGTCTCGCGAGCTCGACCGGGTCGCCCTGGTCGCGCAGGTTCTGGAAGTTGACGCCCTTCACCACGCGGCCTGCGGCCACGTCGAGACAGGGGATCACCCGGACCGCGACGCCCATCAGATCCGCGCAGCGTGGATGGAGGTGACCAGGATGGCGCGGGCGCCCAGCTCGTACAGGTCGTCCATGATGTGGTTGGTCTGCTCGCGCTTGATCATCACGCGGACGGCCACCCACTCCGGCTCGCCCAGCGGCGACACGGTCGGCGACTCGACGCCCGGGGTCAGCGCGACGGCCTTCTCCAGCAGTGCGACCGGAAGGTTGTAGTCGATCAGCACGTACTGGCGGGCGACCATGACGCCCTCCAGCCGGCGCACGAGCGTGTCGACGCCGGCGGCCGGCGACGGGGACGAGACGAGCACGGCCTCCGACTCGAGAATGACCGGGCCGAAGATCTCCAGGCCCTGCTTGCGGAGGGTGGAGCCGGTCTCGACGACGTCGGCGACCGCGTCGGCGACGCCGAGCCGCACGGCCGACTCGACGGCCCCGTCCAGCTTGATCAGGGAGGTGCTGACGCCGTTCTCGCCGAGGAACGCGCCGACCAGGCCCGGGTAGCTCGTCGCGACGCGCTTTCCCTCCAGGTCGGCGAGCTCGGCGAACACGCCGGCCGGGCCGGCGAACCGGAACGTCGACGCGGCGAAGTCGAGGGCGGTGATCTCGGCGGCGGGCGAGCCGGAGTCGAGCAGCAGGTCGCGGCCGGTGATGCCCACATCGAGCGCGCCGGAGCCGACATAGGTGGCGATGTCGCGCGGGCGCAGGTAGAAGAACTCGACGCCGTTGCGGGCGTCGGTGACGATGAGCTCCTTCGGATCGCGGCGGCCGACGTAGCCGGCCTCGTGCAGCATCTGCGCCGCGGTCTCGGAGAGGGAACCCTTGTTGGGGACGGCGATCTTCAGCATTCGCAGGTCTTTCGTGACGTGATCGGACGAGTGGATGGCCTCGTTGCGGTGAGAGGCGGGACCATCACAGATGTCGGTACACGTCGGCCGGTGTCAGGCCCTTCGCGAGCAGCAGGACCTGCAGGTGGTAGAGCAGCTGCGAGATCTCCTCGGCGGTCGCCTCGTCGGATTCGTACTCGGCGGCCATCCAGACCTCGGCGGCCTCCTCGACGATCTTCTTGCCGATGGCGTGCACGCCGGCGTCGAGCTCGCGGACCGTTCCGGAGCCCTCCGGGCGGTCCTGCGCCTTCCGCTCGAGTTCGGCGAAGAGGTCGTCGAAGGTTTTCACCCCTCCAGCGTACCGGTCCGCCCGAGGGGCGGTGCGCCACGGGTCCCGGCGGCGGGTCAGTGGATGTGCGGGAGGGCTGCGGCGCGGAGGGCCGCGATGCGGTCCGCCGGCTCGCCGCGGAACACACTGGAGCCCGCCACGAAGGTGTCCGCCCCGGCGGCCGCAGCCGTGACGATCGTCTCCTCGGTGATGCCGCCGTCCACCTGCAGCCAGACGTCGAGACCGCGGGCCGCGACGGCCTGGCGAAGCGCGTGGAGCTTCGGCATGGTCTCCGGCATGAACGACTGGCCGCCGAATCCCGGCTCGACCGTCATGACGAGCACCTGGTCGAACTCCTCCAGCAAGTCGAGGTAGGGCTCGACCCCGGTGCCGGGCTTCACCGCGATACCCGCCCGCGCTCCGATCGCCCGCAGTCGTCGTGCCAGCGCGACCGGGTCGTGTGCGGCCTCCGCGTGGAACGTCACCGAGTACGCGCCGAGCTCCGCGTAGCCGGGCGCCCAGCGGTCCGGGTCGTCGATCATCAGGTGCACGTCCAGCGGCACGGGGCTCACGTCCTGGATTCGCCCCACCATCTGAGGTCCGAAGGTCAGGTTCGGGACGAAGTGGTTGTCCATCACGTCGACGTGCACCAGGTCGGCGGTCGCGATGCGCTCCACCTCGCTCTGCATGTTGACGAAGTCGGCGGCGAGGATGCTGGGGTTGATGCGGACGCGCGGGTCGATCCGGTCGGCGGGGGTCGAAGCCATGACTCCAGCCTAGGCGGAGCGCTTGCGGAGCAGCGCGATGAACATCGCGTCGGTGAGGTGCCGGTGCGGCCACAGCTGGACCGTCTCACCGTCGCCCGCGAGATCGAGCCGCTCGACGGCCAGCGACTGCAGCGCGTCGGCCGTCGCCTGCGGTTCGAGCAGAGCGCCGTGCCGCTCGCGCGCGTCGGCGATGACCCCGCGGGTCTCGGCGAGGTGCGGCGAGCACGTCACGTAGGCCAGCAGTCCCCCGGGCTTCAGCGCAGCGATCGCGGAGTCGAGCAGGGCCGACTGGAGCGCCGTCAGCTCGGCGACGTCGCGCGGGCTCTTCCGCCAGCGCGCCTCCGGCCGGCGGCGGAGCGCGCCGAGCCCGGTGCACGGGGCGTCGAGCAGGATACGGTCGAACTCCGCGGGATGCTCGGCGCCGACGACCGTTCCGTCCTGTTCCCACACCGGTACCTCCAGCGGAACCGGGGCGAGCGCACGGCGCACGAGGTCGGCGCGCGCCGGGACGAGCTCGTTCGCGACCAGGGTCGCGCCACCGGCCAGCGCCTCGGCGGCCAGCAGCGCGGCCTTCCCGCCGGGACCCGCGCACAGATCGAGCCAGCGCTCGCCCGGCCGCACCGGCTCCGCGCGCGTCAGCGCGAGCGCGGCCAGCTGCGAGCCCTCGTCCTGCACGCGGATGCGACCGCCGGTCCTCTCCACGATGCCGAACGGGTCGCCCCCGCCGACGGTGAAGCCGGGAGGCGAGAACCGGTCGTCGCGCGCGTCGTCCGGCTTGTCGACCAGGCCGGGCAGCGCGATGAGGTTGACCCGCGGCGCGGTGTTGTCGGCCTCCAGCAGCTGCTCCAGCTCGTCCGCGCGCCCCTCGGCGTCGAGCGACCGGCGCAGCGCCCGCACCACCCAGACGGGATGCGAGTACAGCGCCGACAGGCGGTCGTCGTCGTTCTTCGCCCGCGCGGCCACCTCGTCCCGCCACTCGTCGGGGGTGTGGCGGCCGATCTCGCGCAGCACGCCGTTCACGAAGCCGCTGCCCGACCGGCTGCCGACGGCGCGCGCCAGCCCGACCGACTCGTTCACGGCCGCGTGCGACGGAACGCGCATCGACAGCAGCTGGTGCGCGCCGAGGCGCAGCACGTCGAGCAGCGGAGGGTCGATGCGGTCGACGGTGCGGCCCGCGGCGATCGCGATGACCCGGTCGTAGTAGCCCTGCATGCGCAGGGTGCCGTAGGTCAGCTCCGTGGCGAGGCCGGCGTCCGCCGCGGAGAGCCCGGCGCGCGCGATGCGCGTCGGCAGCAGGAGGTTGGCGTAGGCGTCCGACTCGCGGACGGCCTGCAGGACGTCGAGCGCGACCTGCCGCGCGGGCTGCACGCGGGTCTGCGGCGGGCCGGAACGCGGACGGTTCCTGTCGTCACGGCGGTCACGGCTCCGGTCTCCCTGCGGCGCGTTCATGCGAACACCACCCCGGTCGATCCGGCAGTGGATGCCGTCGCGGCGGAGGAGGCGATCCCGCGCATCCAGTCGGCGGCAGGCATCGCGCGCCTCCCGGCCGGCTGGACGGTGACGAGCTCCAGCGGCGCCGTCCCGGTTCCGGCGAGCACACGCTTGCCGCGCAGCTCCACCGCACCCGGCGGCAGCGGCTCCTCGTCGTCGGTCCTCCGCGCTGCGAGCACCTTGAACCGCTCCCCCTCCAGCAGCACGAACGCGCCCGGCTCCGGCGTCACTCCGCGCAGCCGTGCGTACACGCGCTCGGCGGGTTCGGTCAGGTCGAGCCGGGCGTCGTCGAGGGCGAGCTTCGGCGCGAGGGTGACCTCGCCGGTCTGCGGTGTGGCGGCGGCCGTTCCGGCGGAGAGGGCGTCCACGGTGTCGGCCAGCAGGGTCGCGCCCTCGTCGGCCAGGGCGCCGAGCAGTTCGCCCGCCGTCTCATCCTGTCCGATCGGACGCCGCAGCTCGGCATAGACGTCGCCCGCGTCGAGCTCCGGCACCAGGTGGAAGACCGCAGCCCCGGTCTCGGTGTCGCCCGCGATCACCGCGCGCTGCACCGGCGCGGCACCACGCCAGCGCGGGAGCAGCGAGAAGTGGAGGTTGACCCAGCCGAGGCGCGGAAGCGACAGCAGCGGCTCGCGCACCAGGCCGCCGTAGGCGACGACGACGCCGAGGTCCGGCCGCAGCGCGGCGATCCGTGCCGTCACGTCCTCCCCGAGGCGGTTGGCCTTGACGACCGGCAGACCGAGCCGTTCGGCGGCCTCGGCCACCGGCGACGGCGTCAGCACGCGCTTGCGGCCGAGCGGCGCGTCCTCCCTGGTCACGACGGCGACCACCTCGTGCCGGGCCGCCACGGCCTCCAGGGACGGGATGGCGACGGCCGGCGTTCCGGCGAAGACGATGCGCATGGGAAAGGTTCTTTCGGTTCGGGACGGCGATCCAGCCTACTCCGCGGAGGTCCGGACCCCCCGCGAACGGCGTCCCCGCCACAGGATCGCCGCTGCCACAGGATCGCCGCTGCTACAGGATCGCCGCTACTACAGGATTTCGGGGTCGTCGAAGCGCACCCGCAGGGTCGGCGCCGGACGGTACCCGGGTCGTCCGGCCGGGGCGCGGCGACGACGGGTCGCGTTCTTGACCACGGCGGCACGGACGGATGCGGCGACTTCGGCGCCGTGCGCATACTCGAAGCGCAGCACGGCCCGGACCAGGTCGGGACCGGCCCGGGCGACGCGCGCCGACGGGCCGTCCGCCTCCACCGGTGCCGGCCCGAGAACGTCGATGAGCTGGCTGCGGTCCACCGCATCCAGCACTTCGGTCACGGTCGCCTCGGATCCGGTCACCGAGGCGAGACGCACCGCGGGCGGGAAGCGCAGCTCGCGGCGGTCCGCCAGCTCCTCGCGGGCGAACTCCACCAGGCGACCGGTCGCGAAGTCGCGCGCCAGAGGTCCCCCGACGCCGACCAGCACGGTGGGAGCGCCGGGCGCCGCGAGCCCGGCGGCGCTCTGCCACCAGCGCAGGCAGTCCTCCGCGACGTGCAGGCTCTCGCGCGCCAGCATCCGCTCGCCGTCGAGCAGCAGCACCGCCTGGTACCCGCCTTCGGCGATCGGCTCGGCGCCGCGTGTCGCGACGACGAGCGCCGGGGCGGAGCCGACGCGCTGCACCGGGTGATCGCCGTCGGCGAGGATGACGCGCGTGCCGGGGAACGCGCGCCCCAGCTCCTCCGCGGTGCGGCCGGAGCCGACCGTCACCAGGCGGAACCGCCGGTGCTCGCAGTGCTCGCACTGCCAGTCGGTCGCGAGCCGCCCGCAGACCGTGCACGACGGCGGCGAGCCGGCCCTGGTCTGGTGCAGCGCACCTTTGCAGTTCATGCAGCGGGCGGCCTGACCGCAGTTCGCGCACGCGATCACCGGCGCGTAGCCCGGCCGGCCCACCTGCACGAGCACGGGACCGCGCGGACGCCCGCTCTCCCCGTTCAGCGCCTCCCGGGCAGCACGCCAGGCGGTGGAGGGGATCCGCGCGGCGCGGGCCATGGGCTCCGGCGCCTGCTGGTTGGCGGTGAGCACGACCTTCGGCGTCTGGAAGCGCTCCGGCGCGATGTCGTGCAGCCAGCCGAGCTCCACCAGGCGCTGCGCCTCGACGCTGCGGATGTTGCCGCTCAGCACCAGCGCGCAGCCTTCGAGCTCCTGCCGGACGAGGGCGGCATCGCGGGTGTGCACGTACGGGCTCAGCGGTTCGGCGTGGAGCGGGTCGCTGTCCTCCCAGACCGCGATGAGCCCCAGCCGCTCGGCCGGCGCGTACACGACGGAGCGGTTGCCGATCACGATGCGGGGGCCGGAGAGCGCCTCCAGGAAGCCGCGGTACCGGTCCGGGTTCGCCTGCCCGGCGTCGGCGCGGACGATCGCGTGCTCCGGCGCGGTCACGGCCAGGGCTGCGGCGAGCTGCTCCAGGTCGCGGTGGTCGGGAACGGCGACGATCGCGGTCCGGCCGTGGCGCCAGCAGTCGGCGGCCAGCGCCGCCAGAGTGACCGCCCACTCCCCGACCCAGGTCCCGTCGGGCAGCGGCACCAGGCGCGGGATGGCCCGGAGGGCGATGCGCTCGTCGCGCGCGACCGCATCCTCCAGCACTCGCTCTCCGTACCCCCGGACGGGCACGGCCGTCCCCGACAGCTCCTGAGTTTTTCGCCCCTCCGATGGCGTGTCGGGGCGAAAAACTCCGGAACTGTCGGCTTGAGCGGCCAGCCACGCCTTCTCGACGCGCACCATCCGGCCCGGGACAGCGAGGCGCAGGATGTCGCTCGCCGTTCCCGCGCTCCGATCGGCGAGCCGCCGCGCGAGCCGCCACACGCCCGGCGTGAGCACCCGTGCGGGCGAGACGACGGCCTCCAGCGGGCTCAGCGTCCCCTCGTACCCGTCGTCCGGGTCGCCGATCTCGACCAGGTAGCCGTCCGCCACCCGGCCGGCGGAGCGCAGCGGAACGCGCACGCGCACGCCCGGCTGCGCGTCGGCGGCCAGCTCCTCGGGGATGCTGTAGTCGAAGAGGTGGTCGAGCTGCGGGAGCGGCGAGTCGAGGACCACCCGGGCGACCCGTCCGGCCGCCGCCACCGCTAGATCCCCGCGGCCGAGCGCAGGTCGTCGACGCGGTCGAGCCGCTCCCAGGTGAACTCGGGGAGCTCGCGGCCGAAGTGGCCGTAGGTCGCCGTGCGGGCGTAGATCGGACGCAGCAGGTCGAGGTCGCGGATGATCGCAGCGGGGCGCAGGTCAAACACCTCGCGGATCGCGCCGATGATGCGCTCCTCGGGCACCTTCGCCGTGCCGAACGTCTCGACGTAGAGCCCGACCGGCGCCGCCTTGCCGATCGCGTACGCGATCTGCACCTCGAGCCGGTCGGCGAGACCGGCCGCGACCGCGTTCTTCGCCACCCACCGCATGGCGTACGCCGCCGAGCGGTCGACCTTCGACGGATCCTTGCCGGAGAACGCGCCGCCGCCGTGGCGCGACGCCCCTCCGTATGTGTCGACGATGATCTTGCGGCCGGTGAGGCCCGCGTCGCCCTTCGGGCCGCCGATCTCGAAGCGACCGGTGGGGTTGATCAGTGTGCGGATGTGGGAGGTCTCGAGCCCTGCCGCGTGCAGCACCGGGTTGATGACCTCCTCGATGACCTCCGCCTGCAGCTGCTCGTTCGAGACCCGCGGAGCGTGCTGCGTCGAGAGCACGACGGTCTGCACCGACTTCGGCACGGCGCCCTCGTACCCGACGGTCACCTGCGTCTTGCCGTCCGGGCGGAGGTAGTCCAGCGTTCCGTCCTTCCGGACCGCGGCGAGGCGCTCCGCCAGGCGGTGAGCAAGCCAGATCGGCAGCGGCATGTACTGCGGGGTCTCGGTGGTCGCGTAGCCGAACATGATGCCCTGGTCGCCCGCGCCCTGCCGGTCGAGGTCGTCGTGGCTCTGCTCCGCGCGGGTCTCCAGAGCGTTGTCGACGCCCTGCGCGATGTCGGGCGACTGCGCCCCGATCGACACGGACACGCCGCACTGGGTGCCGTCGAAGCTGACATCGGAGGAGTCGTACCCGATCTCCACGAGCTTGTTGCGCACCAGGGCAGGGATCTCGACGTAGCCGCTCGAGGTGACCTCGCCGGCGACATGGACGAGACCGGTGGTGACGAGGGTCTCCACGGCGGCGCGACTGTGCGGGTCGACGGTGAGCAGCGCATCCAGGATGCTGTCGGAGACCTGGTCGCAGATCTTGTCCGGGTGCCCTTCGGTGACGGACTCGGACGTGAAGAGACGCAGATCTGCCATTGTTCTCCCTGGTCGACGGGGCGCTTGTCTCACGACCGGATGCCTCCGGCGTGCGCGTGCTTACGCGATGACGTCGAGGATACGGTCGGCCACCGACAGCTTGCTGCCCGAGGCCTCCATCACTATATCGCCGCCCTTGCGCAGGACCACGACCTCGTTGCTCTCCGTTGCGAAGCCCTGCGACCAGCCCACCTGGTTGAGCACGAGGAAGTCGCTGCCCTTGGCGGCGAGCTTCGTCCGGCCCAGCTCGATGAGGGCCTGCGGGTCCGGCTCGGTCTCCGCCGCGAACCCGACGACGACCTGGTCGTCGCGCTTGTGCGCGGACAGCCCGGCCAGGATGTCGGGGTTGGCCACCAGCTCCAGCGTCAGCGTGTCGCCGTGGTCCGACTTCTTGATCTTGGCCTCGCGGGTCTCGGCCGGACGGTAGTCGGCGACCGCGGCGGTCATGACGACGACGTCGGCGGAGCGCGCGGCCTCCTCGACCGCCTCCTGCAGTTCGAGCGCGGTCTGCACCTCGATCAGCTCGACGCCCTCCGGCGGATCGACCTCCAGGTGCGCCGCGATCAGGACGACGTCGGCACCGCGTGCCTGCGCGGCGCTCGCGATGGCGACGCCCTGCCGCCCGCTCGAGCGGTTGCCGAGGAAGCGCACGGGATCGAGCGGCTCACGCGTCCCGCCCGCGGTCACGACGACGCGCTTCCCCGCGAGGTCGACGCCACCGCGCGGACGACGCGCCGCCTCGTTGGCGCGGCGGCGCTCCGACAGCACGACCACGTCGTTGACGGCGGTTGCCTCGGCCGGCGAGCCCGCGGGAACGGCGACGGGCGCGTGCGCGGGCGCCTCGACAGCGCGTGGCATCGCGCCGGCGGCCCGCAGAGCCGCCCGCACGATCACCTCCGGCTCCTCCATGCGGCCCGGGCCGGAGTCGGCTCCGGTCAGCTGGCCGCTCGCGGGTCCGACGACCGTGACGCCGCGGCTGCGGAGGGTGGCGATGTTCGCGACCGTCGCGGGGTTCCGCCACATCTCGGTGTGCATCGCCGGGGCGATGACGAGAGGAGCAGTGGAGGCGAGGACGGTGTTGCCGAGCAGGTCGTCGGCCAGCCCGGCAGCGAGCTTGGCGATCGTGTTCGCGGTCGCCGGGGCGATGACGATCAGGTCGGCGGACTGCCCGATCGCGACGTGACGCACCTCGGCCACGCCTTCGTAGAGATCGGTCGCGACGGGATTGCGGCTGATCGCCTCGAGCGTCGGCCGGCCCACGAACCGCAGGGCGGCCTCCGTCGCGACCACGTGCACCGAGTGACCCTCGAGGACCAGGGCGCGGATGACACCGACGGCCTTGTACGCGGCGATGCCGCCGGTCACTCCGACGACGATGGTCAATCGTGGGCTCAACGGCGGCACCTCTCCTCGGCCGGGCCCTCCCGGCTGCGGTCGTCCTGTGGTGTTGTCTTCTGCCTGGGTCCTACTCGGCGGCGGCGATCGGCTTCAGGACGAGCTTGTCCTCGTTGATCTCGTGCAGCGCGACCGACAGCGGCTTGTCGTCGACGGACGAGTCGACCAGCGGGCCGACGTTGTCGAACAGGCTGCCCTCGTGGAGGTCGGCGTAGTAGTCGTTGATCTGGCGTGCCCGCTTGGACGCGAAGATCACGAGCGCGTACTTGGACTCGACTCGGGAGAGGAGGTCGTCGATGGGCGGGTCGATGATGCCGTTGTTGCTGGTGGCCATGCGGGGTGCTCCTTAGTTCTGGGCGATCGCGCGCTGGGCGGGATCGGACGGCCGCGAGGGGCGACCGAGGACGGTGGGCGCGCCGGCGACGGCGCGGAGAGAGGTCATGGACGCGCTGGCGCCGCACGGACCTTCATCAAGTCTACGACCTCGCGGGCCGCCTCGGCGACGTCGTGGTTGACGACCTTGTAGTCGAACTCGTCCTGCGCCGCCAACTCGACCTTCGCCGTCTCGAGGCGGCGCTGCTGCTCGGCCGCGTCCTCCGTGCCGCGCCCGATGAGGCGGCGAACGAGCTCCTCCCACGTCGGCGGGAGCAGGAAGATCAGGCGGGCCTCCGGCATCGACTCACGCACCTGGCGGGCGCCCTGGAGGTCGATCTCGAGCAGGACGCTGCGTCCGGCCGCGAGGGCCTTCTCGATCGGGGCACGCGGCGTCCCGTAGCGGTAGGCGTTGTGGACCGTGGCGTGCTCCAGCAGTTCGCCCGCGTCGATCATCCGGTCGAATTCGGCGTCGTCCACGAAGTAGTAGTTGACCCCGTCGACCTCGCCGGGCCGCGGCGCACGCGTGGTCGCCGACACCGACAGCAGGACATCGGGATAGTGCTCCCGGATGTACGTGGAGACGGTGCCCTTGCCGACCGCGGTCGGTCCGGCGAGCACGACCAGCCGGGTGCGCTGGCGCGCGCTGCGGTTCTCGCGCTCGATGAGGTACTGCCGCAGGCGCAGCCGCTGGTGCCGCCCCAGGCCGCCGAGGCGCTTCGCCGGCGAGATGGCGAGACGGTCGAGCGCCTCCTGCATCTTGGTGGTGCCGATGGCGGGGACGCTGAGCAGGAACTCGGTCACCCGCAACCGCCCCTCGACGCCGTCCGGGTCGGCCGTCGCGCGGTCCAGCACGACGAGCGGCGACACCTCACGCGACGCGATCGACGCCTTCACCGCCGCGCGGGCGCGCCGTGCGGCAACGGCGGCCTGCGACGCCGCCTGGCGGTCGACGTCGGGCGGAGCCGGGCGCGTGGGAGCAGAATCCCGGGTGGATGCGGCCTCAGACATGCGCGGACCGCACCTCGTCGGCGCGGCGGCGGATCGCCTCGGCCAGCCCGTCCGGTCCGGCGCCCAGGAGCCCCCGGGACTCGCTGACGATCACACCGGTCGCGAGCGAGCCGAACAGCCGGGGAGCGTCCTCGACCCGGGCGCCCTGGTGGCCGAACCCCGGCGCGAGCACCGGGAGGGCGGGCGTCCGCTCCCCCGCCGTCGCGACGTCGATCCCGTAGTCCGCCAGCTCGACGGTCGCGCCGAGCACCAGCCCGACCGACCCGAACGGCGCGCCGTCCTGCTGCTCCTGATTGAACGAATGCACGTCTTCGATGATCGCACGAGCGACGGACTGTCCCGCCCGACGCCCGGAGCGGACGATCGCCTGCTGCACGTCCGCGGCCTCGGGATTCGAGGTCGCCGCCAGCACGAACAGGCCCTTGCCGGCCCTCTCGCCGAGCGCCATGGCGTCCGCGAGCGACCCGACGCCCTGGTAGGCGGCAACGGTCATCGCGTCGGCCTCAAGCGGAGATCCCGGGGTCAGCCACGCCTCCGCGTATGCCGTCACGCTCGTCCCGATGTCCCCGCGCTTCACGTCGGCGATCACCAGGAGGTCGGCGGCGCGCGCGGCGGCGAGCACCTCTTCGAGCGCGCGGTAACCCGCCGAGCCGAAGCGCTCGAAGAAAGCCACCTGCGGCTTGACGATCCCCGCCTGCCCGGTGGCGGCCTCCACCACCGTCAGCCCGAAGGAGCGGAGGCCGTCGGCGGACGCCGGCAACCCCCACGCCTCGAGCAGGTGCGCATGCGGGTCGATGCCGACGCACAGCCGCCCCTGCTCGGCGAACACCGCCGCGAGCCTGTCCCCGAACCGTGCCCCGCGCCCCGCCGACGGCTCCTGAGTTTTTCGGCCCGCCAACGGCGTGCCGGACGGAAAAACTCCGGAATCGCCGGGTTCGAGAGCGGGGGGCGTCATGCGCGGGCGAGCCGCTCGATCGCGTACTGCTGCAGCGACTTCACGTCGAAGCCCTCGCGGATGGCGTCCAGCGACGCGACCGCAGCGCTCAGCTCGGCGATGGTCGTGAACAGCGGCTTGTCGGCCGCGACCGCCGCCGCGCGGATCTCGTACCCGTCGGCGCGCGCCGAACGCCCGCTCGGGGTGTTGATCACCACATCCACCTCTGCGCGGTTGATGATGTCGACGATCGAGTCGCCTCCGCTCTCCTGGGCCTCGCTGTGCTTGCGCACGATGCGCGCCGCGATGCCGTTGCGGTTCAGCACCTCGGCCGTCCCCTCGGTCGCGACGATCTCGAAGCCGAGCTGGTGCAGCCGGAGCACCGGAAGCACCACCGCGCGCTTGTCGCGGTCGGAGACCGAGACGAAGGCCGTGCCGCCCAGCGGCATGCCGCCGTACGCGGCCGACTGGCTCTTCGCGAACGCCGTCGGGAAGTCCTTGTCGATGCCCATGACCTCGCCGGTGGAGCGCATCTCCGGGCCGAGCACCGAGTCGACGACCGTGCCCTCCTTCGTGCGGAACCGCTTGAACGGCAGCACGGCCTCCTTCACGGCGACCGGCGAGTCCATCGGGATGCGCGAGCCGTCCTGCTCGGGGAGCAGCCCCTCGGCGACCAGGTCGGCGATCGTCTCGCCGACCATGATCCGCGACGCGGCCTTGGCGAGCGGGATGCCGAGCGCCTTGGACACGAACGGCACGGTGCGCGAGGCGCGCGGGTTGGCCTCGAGCACGTAGAGCACGCCGGCCCCGATCGCGAACTGCACGTTCAGCAGACCACGGACGCCGATCCCTTCGGCGATCTTCCTGGTCGCGTCGCGCACCCGGTCGATCTCGCGGCGGCCGAGCGTGATCGGCGGCAGGGTGCACGACGAGTCGCCGGAATGCACGCCGGCCTCCTCGATGTGCTCCATCACGCCGCCGATGTACAGCCGCTCTCCGTCGAACAGGGCGTCGACGTCGATCTCGATCGCGTCGTCGAGGAACCGGTCGACCAGCAGCGGATGCGACGGGCCGACGATCCCCTGGCCGGCGACGCGCTCGAAGTAGTCCGCGAGCGATGCGCTGTCGTAGACGATCTCCATGCCGCGGCCGCCGAGCACGAAGCTCGGGCGCACCAGCACCGGGTAGCCGATCTGCTCCGCCACGTGCGAGGCGCTCGGGAAATCGACGGCCGTGCCGTTGCGCGGCGCGACGAGGCCGGCCTCGTCGAGGATGCCCGAGAACAGCCCGCGCTCCTCCGCCAGGTCGATGGCCTCCGGCGTCGTGCCGAGGATCGGGACGCCTGCGGCCTCCAGACCCTTCGCCAGCCCGAGCGCCGTCTGGCCGCCCAGCTGCACGACGACGCCGACGAGCTCGCCGGACTGCGACTCCGCGTGGATGATCTCCAGCACGTCCTCCAGCGTCAGCGGCTCGAAGTAGAGCCGGTCGCTGGTGTCGTAGTCGGTCGACACCGTCTCCGGGTTGCAGTTGATCATGATCGTCTCGAACCCGGCGTCGTGCAGCGCGAACGACGCGTGCACGCACGAGTAGTCGAACTCGACGCCCTGGCCGATGCGGTTCGGGCCGGAGCCCAGGATGACGACCTTGCGCTTGTCGCTCGGCTCCACTTCGGTCTCCAGGTCGTAGCTGGAGTAGTGGTACGGCGTGAGCGCCGGGAACTCGCCGGCACAGGTGTCGACCGTCTTGTAGACCGGGCGGACACCGAGGATGTGGCGCACCTCGCGCACGTCCGCCTCGCCGAAGCCGCGCAGCTCGCCGATCTGCGCGTCCGAGAACCCGTGGTCCTTCGCGTAGCGCAGCGTGTCGGTGTCGAGCGTCGGGGCGTCGCGGATCTGGTCGGCGACCTCGTTGATCAGGACGATCTGGTCGATGAACCAGGGGTCGATCTTGGTCGCCTCGAACACCTGCTCCGGGGTCGCACCGAGCCGCAGCGCCTGCTGCACGTCGACGATGCGGCCGTCGGTCGGAGTCGCGATCGAGGCGAGCAGCTCGTCCACCGTCCGGGTCTGCTGGCCCCAGTGGAACGACGAACCGCGCTTCTCGAGCGACCGGAGCGCCTTCTGCAGCGCCGAGCTGAAGCTGCGGCCGATCGCCATCGCCTCGCCGACGGACTTCATGGTGGTCGTCAGCGTCGGGTCGGCGGCCGGGAACTTCTCGAACGCGAACCGCGGCACCTTGACGACGATGTAGTCGAGCGTCGGCTCGAAGCTCGCCGGCGTCACCTTGGTGATGTCGTTCGGGATCTCGTCCAGGCGGTAGCCGATGGCGAGCTTCGCGGCGATCTTCGCGATCGGGAAGCCGGTCGCCTTCGACGCCAGCGCCGACGAGCGCGAGACGCGCGGGTTCATCTCGATGACGATGATCCGGCCGTTCTCGGGGTTCACCGCGAACTGGATGTTGCAGCCGCCGGTGTCGACGCCGACCGCGCGGATGATGTCGATGCCGATGTCGCGCATCCGCTGGTACTCGCGGTCCGTCAGCGTGAGCGCCGGGGCGACCGTGATCGAGTCGCCGGTGTGCACGCCGACCGGGTCGACGTTCTCGATGGAGCAGACGACCACCGTGTTGTCGGCGGTGTCGCGCATGAGCTCGAGCTCGTACTCCTTCCAGCCGAGGATGGACTCCTCCAGGAGCACCTCGCTGGTCGGGCTCTGGTGGATGCCGTCCCCGGCGATCCGGCGGAGCTCGTCGGGCGTGTGGGCGAAGCCGGAGCCCAGTCCGCCCATCGTGAACGACGGCCGGACGACGAGCGGGTAGCCGAGGTCCTCGGCGAACTCGAGGGCCTCATCCACCGTGTGCGCGATGTGCGAGCGCGCGACCTCGGCGCCCGCTTCGACCACGAGCTCCTTGAAGATCTGGCGGTCCTCGCCCTTCTGGATCGCCTCGAACTTCGCGCCGATCAGCTCCACGCCGTACTTCTCGAGGATGCCGTGCTCGTGCAGCTGCATGGCCGCGTTGAGCGCCGTCTGTCCGCCCAGGGTCGGCAGGATCGCGTCCGGGCGCTCCTTCGCGATGATCGTCTCGATGACCTGCCAGGTAATCGGCTCGACGTAGGTGGCGTCGGCGAAGTCGGGGTCGGTCATGATCGTCGCCGGGTTGGAGTTGACGAGGATGACGCGGACGCCCTCCGCCTTCAGCACGCGGCACGCCTGGGTGCCGGAGTAGTCGAACTCGACCGCCTGGCCGATGACGATCGGCCCGGAGCCGATGACCAGCACCGACTGGATGTCGTCACGTTTGGGCATCAGGCGTTCTCCTGGTTCTCGGTGCGGGCTGACGGGTCGGCGGGCGCGGTGTGCTGCGCCTTGACCATGTCGAGGAAGCGGTCGAAGAGGTAGTTGGCGTCGTGCGGGCCGGCGGCCGCCTCCGGGTGGTACTGCACGCTGAACGCGTTCAGGTCGAGGCAGTTCAGTCCCTCGACGACGTTGTCGTTGAGCGAGAAGTGGCTCACCTCGACGCGGCCGAAGCCGGCGGGCGAGTCGAAGGACGCGTCGATCGGCGCCTTCACCGCGAAGCCGTGGTTCTGCGCGGTGATCTCGACCCGGCCGGTGCGCTTGTCGAGCACCGGCTGGTTGATCCCGCGGTGGCCGAACGGCAGCTTGTAGGTGTCGAGGCCGAGCGCGCGGCCGAGCAGCTGGTTGCCGAAGCAGATGCCGAAGTACGGCAGGCCCGCCCGCAGTGTCTCCTGGAGCAGCGCGACGTGCTTGTCGGAGGCCTGCGGGTCGCCGGGCCCGTTCGAGAAGAACAGGGCGGAGACGCCGAGGTCGAGCACATCCTGCGCGGTCACCTGCTGCGGGAGGACGTGGACGTCGAGCCCGCGCGCGGCCAGGTTCTCCAGAGTGGACTTCTTGACGCCGAGATCGAGCACGGCGACCGAGCCGACCTTCTCGCCCACCGCCGGGACGGTGTACGGCTCGACCGTCGACACCTCGGCCGACAGGTTGCGGCCCTTCATCGGTGCGTCGGCGAGCACGAGGTCGAGCTGCTCGCTGTCGCTCAGCGCGAAGTCGTCTCCCGAGAAGATGCCGGCGCGCATGGCTCCGGCCGAGCGGATGTGACGGGTCACGGCGCGCGTGTCGATGCCGCTGATCCCGACGACGCCCTGCGCGACCAGGTCGTCGTCGAGGCTCCGCTGGGCGCGGAAGTTGGAGACGACACGGCTGGGCTCGCGGACGACGTACCCGGCGACCCAGATCTGACGGGACTCCATGTCCTCGTCGTTCGTCCCGGTGTTGCCGATGTGCGGCGCCGTCATGAGGACGATCTGGCCCGCGTACGACGGGTCGGTCAGCGTCTCCTGGTAGCCGGTCATGCCGGTGGCGAACACGGCCTCGCCGAGCGTGCGCCCGCGGGCGCCGTACGCCCGGCCGACGTACCGTTTTCCGTCTTCGAGGACGAGCACTGCGGGTTCTGCAGCGAGCACGTCACACCTCCTTGTCGTTCGGGCGGTCGACGCCCGTCGTGTCGGCGCCGGGCGTCTCCGCGCCGGCCGTGCCCGCGGAGTCCGTCCGGGGCACGAGATCTTCGATGGCCGCAGCGAGCTGCGCGCGGCCGGCCGGGTCGACGACCCGGACGTAGCTGTCGGCGGCGGTGCCGCCGCTGGTGGTCCAGCCGAGGCGGAGCAGGCCGTCCTTCTCGACGACGCGGTCGATGGCGACGCTCGCGGCGCCGATACCGGTGACGACGGCCGCCGGGACGAACACCGGCTGCTCGCCCGTCACCGCGAGCTCGACGCCCTCGGGCCGGACGGTCACCGTCGCCGTTCCGCGGAACGCCAGACCGGGCAGGGCGAGCCGCTCCAGGGGCTGACCGGCGCGGGTCGTCGCGACGTACAGCGCCTCGATGGAGGCGGTCGGCGCACTCAGCGTTCCCGGGATCGAGTAGCCGCCACCGGATGCGGTGTCGCGCTGCACGCGCCGGCGCCAGCCGACGACCGCGAGGGCGATCACGATGACGACGACCGCGAGGATCCCGAGGGTGGGGAGCACCTTATCCACGCGCCGCCACCTCCTCCACGTCGACGACCGTGCCGTCGAGAACGGTCGGTCGGCCCTGGTGGAAGGTCGTCACCACGCGGCCGGGCAGCGTCAGCCCCAGGTAAGGCGAGTTGACGCCCTTCCCGGCGAGATCGCCGGTCGAGAAGGTGCGCGACGCGGTCGGGTCGTAGAGGAAGAGGTTCGCGGCCGTGCCGGCGGCGAGCGGAGCGCCGTGGCCGTCCAGCCGTCCGATCCGCGCCGGAGTGGCGGACAGCACCCGGGCGACGTCGGCCCAGCCGAGCATCCCGTTGTCCACGACCGAGGCCTGCACGACGGGCAGGGCCGACTCGAGTCCGACCATGCCGAAGGCGGCCGCATCCCACTCGCAATCCTTGGACTCGACCGGATGCGGAGCATGGTCGGTCGCCACGATGTCGATCGTGCCGTCGGCGAGGCCGGCGCGGAGCGCCTCCACGTCCTCGCGGCGGCGGAGCGGCGGGTTGACCTTGTACCGCGCGTCGTACCCGGTCGCCAGCTCCTCGGTGAGGGCCAGGTGGTGCGGGGTGACCTCGGCCGTCACGTCGATGCCGCGGGCCTTCGCCCAGCGGATGACGTCGACGCTGCCCGCCGTCGAGACGTGGCAGACGTGCAGGCGCGATCCGACGTGCTCGGCGAGCAGCACATCCCGCGCGATGATCGACTCCTCGGCCACCGCGGGCCAGCCCGCCAGGCCGAGCTCGCCGGAGAGAGCGCCCTCGTTCATCTGGGCGCCCTCGGTCAGCCGCGGCTCCTGCGCGTGCTGCGCGATCACGCCGTCGAACGCCTTCACGTACTCCAGCGCCCGGCGCATCAGCAGCGGGTCGGAGACGCATTTGCCGTCGTCCGAGAACACCCGGACGCGGGCGCGGGACTCCGCCATCGCCCCCAGCTCGGCGAGACGCTCGCCGGCGAGGCCGACCGTCACAGCGCCGATCGGGCGCACGGTCGCGTAGCCGGCCGCCTCGCCCAGGCTCAGCACCTGCTCCACGACACCGGCGGTGTCGGCGACCGGCGACGTGTTCGCCATGGCGAACACGGCCGTGAATCCGCCGGCGGCTGCGGCGCGCGTGCCGGTCAGGACGGTCTCGCTCTGCTCGTAGCCGGGCTCGCGCAGGTGCGTGTGCAGGTCGACCAGCCCGGGCAGCGCGAGCAGCCCGTCCGCGTCGATCGCCGTCGCGCCCGCCGCGCTCACCCCCGAGCCGGTCTCGACGATCCGGCCGCCCTCGACCAGCAGGTCGGTCCGGGTGCCGTCGGCCAGCGTCGCGCCGCCGATCAGGAATCTCTCGTCCACACTCACCTCACACCGCCTGGCCGTACCTGTTCGGTATTCGCACCCGACAGCAGCAGGTACAGGGCTGCCATCCGCACGGAGACGCCGTTCGCGACCTGCTCCCGGACCGTCGAGCGCGGCGAGTCCGCGGCCGCGGCCGAGATCTCCAGCCCGCGGTTCATCGGTCCCGGGTGCATCACAATGCTATCGGCCCGCAGCCGGCCCAATCGCTCCTCGTCCAGCCCCCAGCGCCGCGAGTACTCGCGCGTGTTGGGGAAGAACGCCGCATTCATCCGCTCCGCCTGGATGCGCAGCATCATCACGACGTCGGGACCGGCGGCGATGGCGGCGTCGAGGTCGTACCCGACGGTGGCGGGCCAGCCGGACACATCCACCGGCAGCAGGGTCGGCGGCGCGACCAGAGTGACGTGCGCGCCGAGCGTCCGCAGCAGCCACACGTTGGAGCGCGCGACGCGCGAGTGCACGATGTCGCCGACGATCGCGACGCTCACCCCGTCGAGGTCCTTGCCGCGCGACGCCGTGCCGTGGAGGCGGCGACGCATGGTGAACGCGTCCAGGAGCGCCTGCGTCGGGTGCTCGTGGGTGCCGTCGCCGGCGTTCACGATGCCGGCGTCGATCCAGCCGCTCGTCGCCAGGGTCTGCGGGGCGCCCGACGACCCGTGCCGGATCACGACGGCGTCCGCGCCCATGGCCTGCAGGGTCTGGGCGGTGTCCTTGAGGCTCTCGCCCTTGGAGACGCTCGACCCCTTCGCGGAGAAGTTGATCACATCGGCCGAGAGGCGCTTCGCGGCCGCCTCGAACGAGATCCGCGTGCGGGTGGAGTCCTCGAAGAACAGGTTCACGACGGTCTTGCCCCGCAGCGTCGGGAGCTTCTTGACCTCGCGGTCCTGCACGTCCGCCATGTCCTCGGCGATGTCGAGCAGCCGGATGGCGTCCTCGCGCGGCAGGTCGCGGGTGGAGAGCAGGTGCCTCATGCGTCGCTCCCCCGCCCGGTGCCGGTGTCCGTGCCCGGCTCCTCGATCGTGACCGACTCGTCGCCGTCGACGTCGGTGAGGCGGACGTAGATGCGCTCCGCTGCGGCCGACGGCAGGTTCTTCCCGACGAAGTCGGCGCGGATCGGCAGCTCGCGGTGGCCGCGGTCGACGAGCACGGCGAGGCGGACGGCCCGCGGGCGTCCGAGGTCGCTCACCGCGTCGAGCGCCGCGCGGATGGTGCGGCCGGAGAAGAGCACGTCGTCGACCAGCACGACGGTCTTCCCGTCGATCGGCCCGGGCAGCGATGTCGGCTGCGGCGTGCGGGTGGGACGCCGCGAGAGGTCGTCGCGGTACATGGTCACGTCGAGCGCGCCGACGATGTCCGCAGGCGACGCGACGGCCGCCGGTTCGATGCGCTGGATGTTCTCGGCGATCCTCCGCGCGAGCACGACGCCGCGGGTCGGGATCCCGAGGATCACCAGATCGTCCGTTCCCCGGTTGGACTCCAGGATCTCGTGAGAGATCCGAGTCAACGCCCGGGCGATGTCAGCCTGATGCAGCACGGTGCGCGCCGTCATGCCGACCTCCTTCCCCGCCTCACAGGACGGCTCTTAAAGGATGCCTACGCCTCCACCCTACCAGGCTGCCGCCGTCCGTTCCCGCAGGCCGCTCCCGCCGCATCCACCCGCCGCATCCACCCGCTGCAAACGGAGGAGTCCGCGGGCATCCGCCCTCGAATCCCCTCCCTTTCCCGCCGACACGCCGGCGAGGCGGCCGGAAGTCCTCCGTTTCTCCGCGACGCCCGCCCGTCGGCGCGGACGCGCGAAACGGAGGAGGTGACACGCGACACGCCGAGGGGATGCACGAAACGGAGGAACCGGCGGACGCGCGCTCGGCGATGTCCTCCGATTCGGACGCGGTCAGTGGTCGGCGAGGAACGCCGTGAACGCCTTCTTGTCGGAGATGCCGCCGGGATACTGCTTCCCGTTCACGAGCACGGTCGGGGTGCCCTTGATGGTGTCGAGCACCTTCCGGCCGTCCACCTCGATCGGGCCCTTCTGCGAGTGCGCGGTGTTCGCCTGCGCCCACGCCTGGTACGGACCGCTGTCCGCGAGGCAGGAGGCGATGTCGCCGGCGCCGGCGTCGCTCGCGCGCTTGGCCAGCTGCTTGTCGGTGAGCCCGTCGGAGTTCTCCTCCGGCTGGTCCGTGAACAGCGCCTGGTAGAACGGCAGCACCGCGCGCTGGTCGCTCACGGCGACGCAGGTCAGCGCTGCGGCCGCCCTGGTCGAGTACCCCGTGCCGTTGGAGGCGGCGTCGAGGAACGTGAGCGGGTGCAGCCGGAGCGTGATCGAGCCGTCGTCGACAGCGTTCGCCAGGGTGGTGCCGTTCGCCTGCTCGAACGCGCCGCACACCGGGCACATCGCGTCGAACCAGATGTCGACCGTCTTCGCCCCGTCGCCCGCGGTGATGAAGCCGCCGTCGAAGTCCACCGCCCCGTCGGTCCCCGTCGGCGGCTTGTCGGTCGCCACCGGGACGTTGGATGCTCCCCCGAGCAGCGAGCACGCCGCGACCCCGGCGACCACGCCGACGGCCAGTGCGGCGGCCGCGGCCATCCGGACGATCCGGCGGCGCACACCCGTGCGCGCGCCGGCGATGCGATCTTCGGCAGTCCTCATGCGGTCCTCGGTGTTCAGGCCCGGGTGTGGGCGATCTTGGCGAGCAGGCCGTTCACGAAGCCGGCCGAGTCGTCCGTCGACAGCACGGTGGCCGCCTCGACCGCCTCGGAGATCGCGACGCCCTCTGGCACCTCGTCGTTGAACAGCACCTCCCAGACGCCGATGCGCAGGATTGCGCGATCGACGGCGGGCATGCGGGCCAGGGTCCAGCCCTGGGCGTAGGTCTCGATCAGCTCGTCGATCTCGTCCTGGTGCTCGATGACGCCGTCGAGGATCTCGCGCGCGTAGAGCCAGGACGCCTCACGCGCCGGCTCGTTCGCGGCGCGCTCCGCCTCGGTGGCCAGCGCCTGCCGGAGCGGCGTCTGCCGCAGGTCCGCGCTGTAGAGCACGTCGAGCGCGCGTTTGCGCGCCTTGGTCCGAGCGCTCATTCAGTCGTTGACGCGGCCGAGGTAGTCGCCCGTGCGGGTGTCGACCTTGACCTTGGTGCCGGTCTCGAGGAACAGCGGGACCTGGATCTGGTAGCCGGTCTCGACCGTCGCGGGCTTGGTGCCGCCGGTGGAGCGGTCGCCCTGCAGGCCCGGCTCGGTGTAGGTGATCTCCAGCACGACGGAGGCGGGGAGCTCGACGTAGAGCGGGGAGCCCTCGTGCAGCGCGACGGTGACGTTCTGGTTCTCGAGCATGAAGTTGGCGGCCTCGCCGACGACCGGGCCCGGGATGGTGATCTGGTCGTAGTCCGACGTGTCCATGAACACGAAGTCGGCGCCGTCCTGGTAGAGGTACTGGTAGTCGCGGCGGTCGACGTTGGTGATGTCGATCTTGGCACCGGCGTTGTAGGTGCGGTCGACGGTCTTGCCGGTCGTGACGTTCTTCAGCTTGGTCCGGACGAACGCGCCGCCCTTGCCCGGCTTGACGTGCTGGAACTCGATCACGGTCCAGAGCTGTCCGTCGATGCTGAGGACGACGCCGTTCTTGATGTCAGCGGTAGAGGCCAAGGGGATGTTTCCGTTCGCTCGGTGTGAAGATTCGGGTGGTGCCGCGCTTCGCTCCGGAGGCGGCCCACAGTCGGCCGCGCACAGCGGCCCCCAGAGATTCTAGACGTCAGCGGGCGTTTCGGCGAATGAAGGCGAGCGCCAGCCGGTACGACTCGAACCCGAACCCGGCGATGACGCCCGTGGCCACGGCGGTGAGGACGCTGGTGTGCCGGAACTCCTCGCGGGCGTGCGGATTCGACAGGTGCACCTCGACCACGGTGCCTCCGGCGGCCGTCACGAGGGACACCGCGTCCCGCACGGCGTACGAGTAGTGCGTCCACGCGCCGGCGTTCAGGATGACGGGAGCGCCCGTGTCCGCCGCCTCGTGCAGCCAGCGCAGCAGCTCGCCCTCGTCGTCGGTCTGGCGCAGGTCGATCGTGTCGTCGCCGGCGTCCTCCACGAGGACGGCGCGCAGGTCGTCGAGGGTGCCGGAGCCGTAGACGTCGGGCTCGCGGGTGCCCAGGCGGCCGAGATTGGGTCCGTTCAGGACGAGGATGCTCGTCACGTCACTCCTCTCCGTCCTTCAGCGGGCGCACGCGCACGGCCGACCAGGTGTCGTCCACCGCGATGTTGCTGACACCGCGCCAGCCGTAGGCACGGGCTTCGCCCGCGACGACGTCACGGTTGACGTCGGCACGGCCGCCCTTCGGGTACACCACCCAGACCGCTCGTGCCCCCGCGGCGACCGGCAGCTGTTCTGCATAGCGCGCCAGCAGCTCGTCGCGGGTCCGGATCACCGTCGCGACGATCGCGGCCGACGCCACCGGCGCCTCCGTCGCGCCGTCGGGCAGGGCACCGAGCAGGGCACGGTCGTCGTCGCCGGAGACCACCAGGGCGATCCCGTCGCCGGGCTTGGCCTGGAATCTCTGCAGCACGGTCTTCTCGCTCACGAGCCCACCTCCTGGTATGCGGCGAACAGCAGGCTCTGGTCCGGCCCGGCCAGCACGGTGGGCCGGGCGACGTCGTCGAGCACGATGAACCGCAGCATACTGCCCCGCGCCTTCTTGTCACGCTGCATCGAGGCGAGGAGGGTCTGCCAGCGGCCCAGTGGATACGACACCGGCAGGGTCAGCGACTCGAGGATGCGCCGGTGCCGGTCGACGGCCTCGTCGCTCAGCCGCCCGCTCAGCCGCGCCAGCTCCGCGGCGAACACCATCCCGACGGAGACGGCAGCGCCGTGACGCCACTGGTACCGCTCGGCGTGCTCGATCGCGTGTCCGAGCGTGTGGCCGTAGTTGAGGATCTCGCGCAGGCCCTGCTCGGTGAAGTCCTCCCCCACGACGCGCGCCTTGATGCCGATGGACAGCTCCACCAGCCGGCGCAGCTCCGGCGTCTCCGGGTCGGTCGCCCGGTCGACGTCCGCCTCGATGATGTCGAGGATCTCCGGCTCGGCGATGAAGCCGTACTTCACGACCTCCGCGAACCCGGCGAGGATCTCGTTCTTCGGCAGCGACGTGAGGGTGTCGAGGTCGCAGATCACGGCGTCCGGTGCGTAGAAGGCGCCGACGAGGTTCTTGCCCTCCGCGGTGTTGATGCCGGTCTTGCCGCCGACCGCCGCATCCACCATGCCGAGCAGCGTCGTCGGCACCTGGATCAGCTTGACGCCGCGCAGCCAGGTCGCGGCGACGAAGCCGGCCAGGTCGGTCACGGCGCCGCCTCCGAACCCGATCACAGCGTCCGACCGCGTGAAGTCGGCCTGCCCCATGATCCCCCACAGGAACGACGCGACCTCGACGCGCTTGGCGGCCTCCGCATCCGGGACCTCGGCGAGAAGCACCTCGTAGCGGTCGACGAGGGACTCGCGCAGTTCGGCCGCAGCGGCGCCGAGGGTCGGCGGGTGCACGACGAGCACCTTGGCGACCGCGTTCCCGAGGTGCGGTGCGAGCTCCAGCCGGAGCCCGCGGCCCACGATCACCGGGTACGGGTGCGCACCGGGGACCAGGATCTCGGTGGGGGCGTCGGTCATGCGTGTCCTTCCTTCTGCGACTCGACCCACGCCGCGATCTCCTCGACGATGGTGTCGATGGGACGCGACGAGGTGTCGGCCGTGTAGTCGGCGAGCGAGTGGTAGAGGTCGCTCCGGGCCGCGACGAGGCGCTTCCAGGACTCGAGGTCGGTGACGAGCGGCCGTTTGGCGTTGTCGATGCGGCGGGCGATCGCCTCCGGCCGCACCGTCAGCAGCACGACGCGGGTCTCGGCGAGGTCGGCCTGGGTCGCCGGGTCGAGCACGGCTCCCCCGCCGAGCGACACGACGCCGGGCTCGCGCACCGCCTCGGCGACCGCCGCGCGCTCGAGCTGCCGGAAGTACGGCTCGCCGTGCTCGGCGAACAGAGCCGGGATGGGGCCGTGCTGCGCGACGACGACGGCGTCGGTATCGACGAACGGCAGGTGCAGTCGGCGCGCCAGGCGCTTGCCGACCCGCGTCTTGCCGGCCGCGGGCGGACCGATCAGGACGACGGGCGTCGAGAGCTCGGACGACACGGCGTCAGGCGTAGGGTGCGCTGACGCGCTCGGTCGCGAGGTTCTCCGGGATGCTGGCCAGGTACGCGTGGAGGTTGCGGGCCGTCTCGCCGATCGAGTCGCCGCCGAACTTCTCCAGCACGGCGTTCGCGAGCACGAGCGCGACCATGGCCTCGGCGACCACCCCGGCGGCGGGAACCGCGCAGACGTCGGAGCGCTGGTGGTGCGCCGGCGCGGCCTCGCTCGTGGCCACATCCACGGTGCGCAGCGCGTGCGGGACGGTCGCGATCGGCTTCATCCCCGCGCGGACGCGCAGGACGCCGCCGGTGCTCATGCCGCCCTCGGTTCCGCCGGCCTTGTCGCTGGTGCGCGCGATCGCGCCGTCGCCCGCGACGAGCTCGTCGTGGGCCTCGGAGCCGCGGCGCGTGGTCGTGAGGAACCCGTCCCCGATCTCGACGCCCTTGATCGCCTGGATGCCCATCAGAGCGGCGGCGAGCTGCGCGTCCAGCTTGCGGTCCCAGTGGACGTGCGAGCCGAGCCCCGGCGGGACGCCGTACGCGAGCACCTCGACGACGCCGCCGAGGGTGTCGCCGTCCTTGTGCGCCGCATCCACCTCGGCGACCATCCGCTCGGAGGTGGCCGGGTCGAAGCAGCGCAGCGGGTCGGCGTCGAGCGTGTCGACGTCCGACGGGCGGGGCAGCGGCGCGCCTTCCGGCACCCGGACGGGGCCGATGGAGAGGGTGTGGCTCACGAGCGTGATGCCCAGCTCGTTGAGGAACGAGCGGGCGACCGCTCCCAGCGAGACGCGGGCGGCGGTCTCCCGGGCGCTCGCGCGCTCAAGGATCGGGCGCGCCTCGTCGAAGCCGTACTTCTGCATGCCGACGAGATCGGCGTGGCCGGGGCGCGGGCGGGTCAGCGCCGCGCCGCGACCGGACTTCAGCACCTCCGGGTCGACCGGCTCCGGGCTCATCACGTCGACCCACTTCGGCCACTCGGTGTTGCCGATGCGCAGGGCGATCGGGCTGCCCAGGCTGAGGCCGTGACGGACGCCGCCGGAGACCGCCAGCGCGTCCTGCTCGAACTTCATGCGCGCGCCGCGGCCGTACCCGAGCTTGCGGCGTGCCAGATCGGCACGGATCGCGTCGAGCGAGACCGGGACCCCGGCGGGAAGACCCTCCAGGACGGCGATGAGTTCGGGACCGTGGGATTCCCCGGCCGTGAGCCAACGAAGCATGCTTCGATTCTGGCACAGCGCAGTGGTGCGACCGCGCGCTCAGTGCTCCAGCGGGGAGCCCTGCTCGTCGATGCCGACGGCGTCCAGCATGGCCGAGAGCACGGCCTCCTCGTCCTCCAGCGGCTGCAGCGGATCGCCCGAGACGAACACGCGCACCTGCAGAAGGGCCTGGTGCGCGAGCATGGCGAGGCCGGACACGACCCGGCCGCCCACCGCCTCCCACTGACGGGCCAGCGGCGTCGGCCACGGCTCGTACGCGACGTCGAACAGCACGGACCGGCGCCGGGTGGAGTCGGTGTAGACCGCCTCGGTGGTGGTTCCGCCCGGCAGGGTGCTGATCACGAGGTCTGGCACGTCGAGCGAGCGGTCCGCCTGCGCGAACGGTCGGATGCGGACACGGAGGCCGAGCTCGTTCGCGAGCGGTTCGATCCACGCGCTGCGCTCGAGGTCGCGCACGTGCGCGTCCACCCTGTCCGCACCGAGCTCGGCCGCGGCGACGAGCGCGGACGCCGCCGTGGCTCCCCCGCCCAGGATGTGCACATAGTGCGCCTGCTCGAGTCCCGCCGCCTGCAGGGCGCGGACGATGCCGGCGACGTCGGTGTTGAAGCCGCGGACGGCCTCGCCGTCGAGGAGCACGGTGTTCGCGCCGCCGGTCTGCTCCGCGATGCGGTCGGTCTCCGTCAGAATCGGGAGCACGGCCTTCTTCAACGGCATCGTGAGCGAGAGTCCGCGCCACTCCGGGCCGAGGTTCGCGATGAACTCCGGCAGGGCGTCCTCCGTGACGTCGACGGCCTCGTAGGACCAGTCCAGCCCGAGCGCATCGTACGCGGCCCGGTGGAGTTGCGGCGACCGGGAGTGGCCGATCGGCGAGCCGAGCACCGCGAGCCGGCGGCTGGGTGCCTTCGGGGTGCGGGGCTTGGATGCCGTCGGCTTCGAGCCGGACTTCGCCGCAGCTTTCGCAGGGGCCTTCGCCGGAGCCTTCGCGGGGGCCTTCTCGGGCTCGGGCGCGGGGTCGGGGTGTGCCTCGCCCGCCGGCACCGCTTCCGGCGCCTCCGGCGCGTCGTGCGGAGCCTCCCGCTCGACGGCATCCTCCGCCTCCTCGACCGCCGACTCCTCGGCCTCGCGCTCGCGCTCCGCCTCCACGAGTGCGGCGATCGACGCCTCCGCCGACGCCTCCGACACGCCGTCCTCGACGGCGGCCCGCTCATCGGCGTCGGACGGCGACTCGTCGACCGCGTCGTCCTCGAGCACCGCGGGCTCCGCCACGTCCTCGTCGCGCCGCTGCTTGCTCGTGTCATCCATAGCCGGGGTTGTCCTTCATCCACTGCTGCCATTTCTCCACAGCGGCATCGTGTTCCGCCTGCGTTGTGGAGAAGATCGTCTCTCCGGTCTGGAGGTTCCAGGTCACGAAGTACATCCAGGTGCCGTCCGCGGGATGCTGCACCGCGTTGATCGCCAGGTCGCCGGGGTTCGAGATCGGTCCGACCGGCAGGCCCGAGTGCACGTACGTGTTGTACGGGTTCGCGGCGTCCTCGCGTTCTGCGTCGGTCGTCTCCACCCGGTCGGTGTGACCGGTGCCGTACGCGACCGTCGCGTCCGACTGGAGGTCCCAGCCCTGCGCCAGGCGGTTCAGGAAGACGCGGGCCACCTTCGGGTAGTCGTCCTTCAGCCCCGCCTCCCGCTGCACGATCGACGCGAGCACGATGGTGTTCCACCGGTTCTGCGGGGCGACGCCGGCCTCGTCGAGCGCCTGGAACATCCGGTCGACCATCGTCTTGATCGCCTGCTGCGCCGTGGTCCCCGGGGCGAAGGTGTACGTCGCAGGGAACAGGAAGCCCTCGAGCGACTTCGCCTCCGGCGGGAGGCCGTACGCCGCGGGGTTCGCCGCGGCGGTCTGGAGGTCGGCGAGCGGGATCTTCGCCGCGTCCGACACCGTCTGCAGGATGTCCTTCTCGGCCGTCCCCTCCGGGATGACCGCCGTGTTCTCCACGCGCGACGCCGGGTCCTTCAGGGCGGCCAGCGCGGCGGCCGCGCTCATCTGCTTCGCCAGCTTGAACACGCCGGGCTGGAACTCCACATCCGGCTTCTGGCGCAGCAGCAGCGAATAGAACGCGTCATACGTCTTGACCACGCCGGCCTTCGCGAGGTTCTCGGAGATCGTGGAGCCGTCGTCGCCGGATGCGATGGTGAACATCACCTCGCCCGTCCCGTTGCCCTTGTAGTCGTTCTCGGGCGGGAAGAGCGCGTTCTGCACCTTGGCGATCTGCGGCTGGAAGATGGCGTACGCTGCGCCGGCCATGCCGCCCAGGATCCCCAGCACGACGATCGTCACGATCAGCCGCTTGACCCAGCGGCGCTTCTTCGGCGGCTCGTCGTGGGACAGGTAGTTCTGCTGACGCCAGACCAGCGGATGCGCGTCGTCCACGGTCTCGTCCTCGGTATCCTCCAGCACGCCGAACACAGTACGCGCAGGGTGGTCGTGGGGCGACGGCGCGTGATCGTCCGCTCCGTGCCGCGCGGCGACGGCGACCGTCTCCGGCTCCTCGACGTGGGTGATCGGTCCGGTGATCACGGCGTCGAAGTCGAGACCCGCGAGGGCCGCACGATCGGCCGAGGTCTCCTGGGCCGGAGTGGGCGACGAGATCGGCGTGCTGTCGTCGAACATCGACCAGGGCGTCGCGGACGGCGACTGCGCGGCCGAGACCGGGGCGGTGCCGGGTGCGGGCGGTTCCTGAGGTTCCTGCTGCTCCCGCTGCTCCCGCTGCTCGTGCGAGTCCGGCGCCCCCTCGGCCCTGCGCTCCTGCGCCTCACGGGCGGCCCGCGCCTCGCGGCGCGTCATCGGCGGACGCTCGCCGCTGTCCGTCGCCGGCGTCTGCGGCGGCGACGGCGGCCGGTTCACGGCCGGGAAGGCGGGCGGCTCCGGCCGCTCGGGGGGGTTCTGAGCCAAAACTAGTGTCCAATGCTCGATTCGACGGGGTCACCCGGCGGACGGCCGGTGGCCCGCTCCGCGTCGAGGGCGTGCTGCAAAATTATCGTGGCAGCGACCTGATCCACCACCGGACGCGCCTTCTTCGCATTTCTGCCCGACGCCCGGAGCGCCGAGGCCGCCGACACGGTCGACAGGCGCTCGTCGACCAGCCGCACCGGGATCCCGACCTCCACTGCCAGGGCCTCGGCGAAACCGATCGCGTCCGCCGTGGATGCGGTATGCGCGCCCGAGAGCGCCAACGGCAGACCGACGATAACCTCGAAGGCTCCGAGTTCGCCGACGATCTCGGCGATCCGCCGCCGATCCGCAGCATCCTCTGAGCGAGGAACCGTCTCCACCGGGGTGGCCAGCATCCCGTGGAGGTCGGACCGGCTCACGCCGATCCTGACCTTGCCGACGTCGATGCCGATCCGCACCCCGCTGCGCACCCGGTGCTATCCGATCGCCGAGACGACGGCGCTCAGCGCCGCGGGGATCGCATCGGCGTCGGTCCCGCCGCCCTGCGCGAGGTCGGCCTTTCCGCCGCCGCCGCCACCGAGCACACCCGCCGCCGTCTTCGCGAGCGCTCCCGCGTTGACGCCGGCATCGCGCGCCGCCTGGTTGGTGCCGACGATCACGACCGGCTTGCCGCCGGCGCGGGCCGCGAGGGCGACCGCCGCCGCGTCGGAGCCGAGCCGATCGCGCACGGTGGTGACGAGCATCCGCAGGTCGTCCGGGCTGTTCAGGGAGCCGGCGTCCTCGGCCACGACCGTCACCGCTCCGCGACGCGTCGCCGACTCGAGCAGGGCCGGGACCTTGTCGAGCACCGCGCGGGCCTCGAACGCCTGGATGCGCTTCTCCGCCGCCTTCAGGCTCGCCATCAGGTCCGCGATCTTCTCGGGCAGCTGCTCGCGCGGCGTCTTGAGCGAGCTGGAGAGCTGCGACACGATCGTGCGCTCCACCGCGAGATCCTTGAACGCCTCCAGGCCGACCAGCGACTCGACGCGCCGGTTGGTGGAGCCGACCGACGACTCGCTGACCAGGTTGATCATCCCGATCTCGGAGCTCGTCGAGACATGGGTGCCCGCGCAGAGCTCGCGCGACCACGGGCCGCCGATGTCGACGACCCGCACCACGTCGCCGTACTTCTCGCCGAACAGCGCCATGGCGCCGAGAGCCTTCGCCTCGCTGAGCGGGAGCTCGCGAGTGGTGACCTCGAGGTTCTGCCGGATGGCGTTGTTCGAGATCTCCTCGATCTCGCTGCGCGTCTCGGCCGAGAGCGCCTGGTTCCAGGAGAAGTCGAGACGCAGGTAGCCGGCCTTGTTGTACGAGCCGGACTGGTGCGCGTTCGAGCCGAGCACCTGGCGGAGCGCGGCGTGGATGATGTGCGTGCCCGAGTGCGCCTGGCGCGCGCCGCGGCGGTAGTCCGCATCCACGATGCTCGTCGCGGGCGCGCCGGTGCCGACCTCGCCGCTGCGCACCAGCACCTTGTGGCTGATCAGGCCCTTCACGGGCTTCTGCACGTCGAGGACGTCGAGCTCGTACCCGGGGCCGACGATCGATCCGGCGTCCGCATCCTGTCCGCCCGACTCCGCGTAGAGCGCGGTCGCGCCGAGGATGACCTCGGCGACCTGACCCTCGCGGGCACGGTCGACCGCGTGGCCGTCGACGATGATGCCGAGGATGCTCGACTCCGTCTGGAGCTCGGTGTATCCGGTGAACACGGTCTCGCCGAGCGAGCGGAAGCTGCTGTACACCGACAGGTCGGCCAGCGCCGTCTTCTTCGCCTTCGCGTCCGCCTTCGCCCGGGAGCGCTGGTCGGCCATGAGCTTGTCGAACGCGCCCCGGTCGACGGTGAGACCCGCCTCCTCCGCCATCTCCAGCGTCAGGTCGATCGGGAAGCCGTAGGTGTCGTGCAGGAGGAACGCGGTGTCGCCCGCGAGCTGCTTCCGTCCCTCCTTCTGCGTCGTCGCGACCGCGGTGTCGAGGATGCTCGTGCCCGCCGTCAGGGTGCGGAGGAACGTCTCCTCCTCCGCGTAGGCGAGCTGCGAGATGCGGTCGAACTCGGTCGCGACCTCGGGGTAGGCCGCCTTCATCGCGTCGCGCGAGACGGGGAACAACTCCGGGAAGGTCGCCGTCTCGACGCCGAGCAGGCGCATGGCGCGCACGGTGCGGCGGAGCAGGCGGCGCAGCACGTAGCCGCGGCCCTCGTTCGACGGGGTCACCCCGTCGGCCATCAGCATCAGGGCGCTGCGGACGTGGTCGGCGACGACGCGCAGGCGCACGTCGTCCTCGTGCGCCTCGTTGCCGTACGGCTTCTCGGCGAGCTCGGCCGCGCGGTCGAGCACCGGGCGCACCTGGTCGATCTCGTACATGTTGTCGACGCCCTGCTTGAGGAACGCGACGCGCTCGAGGCCCATGCCGGTGTCGATGTTCTTCTTCGGCAGGTCGCCGAGGATCTCGAACTCCTTGCCGTCTCCCTCGCCGCGCAGGTACTGCATGAAGACGAGGTTCCAGATCTCGACGTAGCGGTCGTCGTCGGTCGCAGGGCCGCCGTCGGCGCCGTAGGCGGGGCCGCGGTCGAAGAAGATCTCCGAGCAGGGGCCCGCCGGGCCGGGCTGGCCGGTCGACCAGTAGTTGGTGTCCTTGCCGAGGCCCTGGATGCGGTCGGCCGGCAGGGTCGAGACGCGCTGCCAGATCTCGCGCGCCTCGTCGTCCTCTTCGTAGACCGTGACCCACAGGTCCTTCGGGTCGAAGCCGAGGCCGCCGTCGTCCTCCGACGTGGTCAGCAGCTCCCAGGCGAAGGTGATCGCCTGCTCCTTGAAGTAGTCGCCGAAGGAGAAGTTGCCGCACATCTGGAAGAACGTGCCGTGCCGCGGCGTCTTGCCGACCTCGTCGATGTCGAGGGTGCGGATGCACTTCTGCACACTGGTCGCCCGCGGGAAGGGCGCGGGCACCACACCGGTCAGGTAGGGGACGAAGGGCACCATCCCGGCCACCGTGAAGAGCAGCGACGGGTCGTCGCTGACCAGCGAGGCGGAGGGGACGACGGTGTGGCCGCGCTGCGCGAAGAAGTCGAGCCAGCGGCGGTGGATTTCAGCGGTCTGCATGGGGTCCGGTCGATCGAGGTCTGCGGGTGGTGAGGGGAAGGGGCGTCAGTCGCCCTGGATGGCCGAGCGGATCTCGGCCTCGCGCTGACGGTACCCGTCGGTGACGGCCTCCCCGAAGTCGCGCGCCTTCCGGTCGATGGTGCTGAAGAATTCGCGACCCTTGGGGGTCTCGTTGACCTTGTGGGCGACGGCGAAGCCGATGGCCACGCCGATGAGCAGCCACAGGAAACTCTTCATGCTGATCCTCCCTCTCTGGATGCCGCCGCGCGCGGCGCGGCAGACGAGAGTCCAGTCTAGTGCGAGCCGCCGCGTGCCTTCCGGGAGCCGAATCCGCCGGCGGCGCGGAAGGCCGCCCTGGCCGCAGCGCTGAAGCCGGCGAGCTTGATCAGCGGACCGCCGACCGTCGCGGCGAACAGCGCGACGAGTGCAGAGACGTTTCCGGTCACGTCGGCGACGTTCTTGGTGATCACGTCCACGCGCGCGAGCTGCTTGTTGGTCTCCTGCAGCGTCGTCGCGGTCTCGTCGAGGATCGGCGTGATGCCGTCGCTCGCCTCCTTGATCGCGTCGCGCGTCGAGTCGAGCACGCGCCCCAGCTTGATCAGCGGGATGGCGATGAAGCCGACGAGGATCGCGAACACGACCGCCGCGATCAACCCTGCGATGTCTCCTCCGGACACGTGGGCTCCTTCCATTCCGCCTCAGGCATACGGGTCAAGCGTAGTCGCACCCGGGCGCAGCGGGAACGGCGGGAACGGGAAAGACCGGGCGGAGACGACGAACGGGGCCGCGGCGAGAAGCCGCGACCCCGTCCGGAGTGATGCTGGTGCTCAGCGAGCCGCGTAGTACTCGACGACCAGCTGGACCTCGCAGGTCACGGGGACCTCGGCGCGCTTCGGGCGGCGCACGAGGCGCGCCTGCAGCTTGTCGATCTCGACATCCAGGTAGCCCGGGGTCTTCGGCAGGACGTCGAGGTGACCGCCGGCGGCCGCGACCTGGAAGGGCTCGGTGCCCTCGGAGCGGGCCTTGACGTGGATGAGCTGGCCCGGCTTCACGCGGAACGACGGGCGGTCGACGAGCTGGCCGTCGACGAGGATGTGACGGTGCACGACGAACTGGCGCGCCTGCGTGATGGTGCGGGCGAAGCCGGCGCGGAGCACGAGGGCGTCCAGGCGCATCTCGAGGAGCTCGACCAGGTTCTCACCGGTCAGGCCCTGCGTACGGCGGGCCTCCTCGAAGGCGATCCGGAGCTGCTTCTCGCGGATGCCGTACTGGGCGCGCAGACGCTGCTTCTCGCGCAGACGCACGGCGTAGTCCGAGTCGGCCTTGCGCTTGGTGCGGCCGTGCTCACCCGGAGCGTAGGGGCGCTTCTCCATGTAGCGCGCCGCCTTCGGGGTGAGCGGGATGCCCAGGGCCCGCGACTCGCGGGTCTTGCTGCGGGAACGTGAAGACACGGTTTCCTTTCGAAATTTTCTCTCTAGAAGTAGTGGATGCGGGCATACACGCTTGTATGGGCACTGCCGCCCGCAGAGAGAGGGATTGTCGCCAGGGAGGCCCGGCTACAGGGCCATTCCCGTCGAATCGTGAACGCGGCAGCCGCACCCCGGACACGCTTCTAGGCGCAGAAAGTCTAACAGATCGCGGTCAGCGCCCGCGCACGATGCGACGCAGCTTCGCCAGGCGTGCCGAGACGTCCCGTTCGTTGCCGTGCTCGGTGGGCGTGTAGTAGGTCGTTCCGGACAGTTCGTCGGGCAGATACTGCTGCTCCAGCACCCCGAGCGCATCGTCGTGCGGGTACTTGTAGCCCTTGCCGTGCCCGAGCCGTTTCGCGCCGGGATAGTGGGCGTCGCGCAGGTGCTTCGGGACGCGCCCGATCTTCCCGGCCCGGACGTCGGCGATCGCCGCGTCGAGCGCCATGTACGCGGCGTTCGACTTGGGGGCGGTGGCCAGGTGGACGACCGCCTGGGCGAGCGGGATGCGCCCCTCCGGCATCCCGATGTACTGAACGGCGTCGGCCGCCGCGATGGCGACGCCGAGGGCCCGCGGGTCGGCCATGCCGATGTCCTCCGACGCGAGCACGATGATCCGGCGGGCGATGAACCGCGGGTCCTCCCCCGCCTCGATCATCCGCGCGAGGTAGTGGAGCGACGCGTCGACGTCGGAGCCCCTCACCGACTTGATGAAGGCGCTGATGACGTCGTAGTGCTCGTCGCCGTTGCGGTCGTACCGCAGCAGCGCCCGGTCGACGGCCTGCGCGACGAGCTCTGCGGTGATCACCGGCTTCTTCTTCGAGGTCGCCGGCGTGGACGACGCGGCGGTGACCGACGCGGCCTCCAGAGCGGTCAGCGCCCGCCGCGCGTCCCCCGACGCCAGCCGGATGAGGGCGGCGCGCGCCTCCTGGTCGAGCGTGTACTGGCCGCCGAGACCGCGATCATCGGTCACGGCGCGGTCGATGACGACGCCGAGGTCGTCGTCGCTCAGGGTCTCGAGCGTGAGCAGGAGGCTGCGGGAGAGCAGCGGAGAGATCACGGAGAACGAGGGGTTCTCGGTCGTGGCGGCGACCAGGATGACCCAGCCGTTCTCGACGCCCGGGAGCAGCGCATCCTGCTGGGCCTTGGTGAAGCGGTGGATCTCGTCGAGGAAGAGGACGGTGGAGACGCCGTAGAGATCGCGCGTCGACAGCGCTTCGTCCATCACCAGGCGGACGTCCTTCACCCCGGCGGTCACGGCCGACAGTTCGACGAAGCGACGGCCGGACGAATGCGCGATCGCCTGCGCGAGCGTCGTCTTCCCCGTGCCGGGCGGGCCCCAGAGGATGACGGAGACCGATCCCGACTGCCCCTCTTTATCGGAGGCGAGGGCGACCAGCGGCGAACCCGGCTTGAGGAGGTGACGCTGACCGGCGACCTCGTCGAGCGACTTCGGGCGCATGCGCACCGCGAGAGGAGTCGCTCCGGTGCGGAGCCCAGGTTGCACGTCGACCACCTGTCCAGGGTAGTCGCGACCGCCGACAGTCCGCCTGGGAGCGGCGAGTTTGTCGTCCATAGGGGCGCCGGATAGGGTTCTGCATGATCCAGCGGGCGGAAGCCTCGCGGAGATCCCCCGTACCGACGCCGGAGGACACACGTGGCACCGAAGCAGAACGACCGCGAAGCGCGACAGGCCCGCGAGCGGCTGCGCGCCTACCAAGCGCGGCAGACCGTCCACGAGCACAAGGTGAAGCGCCGCAAGCGCGACAACTGGGTGGCCGGAATCGCGGCCGTCGTGATCGTCGCCCTCGCGGTCGGCACGCAGCTCCTCTACTTCTCCGCCGGACCCGGTGCTGCCAAGCCCTCGTCCTCCGCGTCGCCGTCGGCATCCCCGTCCGCGGGCGGCGTCCCGCCGAAGACCCTCGCCGAGGACCGCACCTGGACGGGCACCATGACGATCAACGGCGTCCCGCTGGGGGTCTCCCTCGACGGTGCCGCCGCGCCGCAGGCCGTCTCGTCGACGGTCTCGCTCGTCCAGAAGAAGTTCTACGACGGGCTGACCTGCCACCGACTGACCACCAGCGGCATCTTCGTCCTGCAGTGCGGCGACCCCCAGGGCAACGGGCAGGGCGGACCGGGCTACGAGTACGGGCCGATCGAGAACGCGCCTGCCGACGACGTCTACAAGGCGGGCACCATCGCGATGGCCCGTCAGGGCAACAACGCCGAGAGCCAGGGCAGCCAGTTCTTCATCGTCTACGAGGACACGAAGATCCCCTCGGACGACGCCGGCGGCTACACGGTGATCGGCTCGGTGACCAGCGGCCTGGACCAGCTCAAGGCGCAGGTGACCGACAAGGGCGTCGAGGGCGGGAAGACCGACGGGACGCCCGCGGTGAAGACCACCATCGACAGCTTCACCCTGCAGTGACCACGGCACGTGCAATAGGCTGATTCCCAAACGTTGGGCGGGCATCCCGCCCGATCGCGCAGCAGCAAGGTGAGGCTCTTGGCTACTTCTGAACAGCACCCCTGGGGACGTGTCGACGACACGGGAACCGTGTACGTCCGCGAGGGCGACGGCGAACGCGTCGTCGGCGAGTACCCCGACGGAACGGCGGAGGAGGCGCTCGCGTACTTCGAGCGCAAGTACACCGACCTCGCCGGACAGGTCGGCCTGCTGGAGCAGCGCGCACGGCGGGGAGCCCCCGCGAACGACATCGCCAAGTCCGTCGCCAACCTGCGCTCGGCCGTCGAAGGCGCGAACGCGGTCGGCGACCTCGCCTCCCTGCTGACGCGGCTGGATGCGCTGGGCGGCACGGTCGAGGAGCTCACCGAGCAGCAGAGCGCCGAGGCGAAGGCCGCACTCGACGCCGCCATCGCCGCGCGCACCGCGATCGTGGAGCAGGCGGAGGCCCTCGCGGCCCAGGACCCGGCCCGCACGCAGTGGAAGACGACGAGCGCCGAGCTCGACGCCCTCTTCGCGCAGTGGCAGGCGCACCAGCACGACGGTCCCCGCATCCCCAAGAACGAGGCCAACGAGCTGTGGAAGCGGTTCCGTGCCGCGCGCTCGACGATCGAGCACAACCGCAAGGCCTTCTTCGCGGAGCTCGACACGCAGCACCGCGACGTGCGCAACCGCAAGAACGCTCTGATCGAGGAGGCCGAGAAGCTCATCCCCCTCGGTGCGGACGGAGTGCCGGAGTACCGCCGGCTGCTCGACCAGTGGAAGGCCGCCGGGCGCGCAGGCAAGAAGAACGACGACGCCCTCTGGGCGCGGTTCAAGGCCGCCGGCGATGCGATCTACTCGGCGAAGGCCGAGGTGGATGCGCGCGACAGTGCCGAGTACGAGGCCAACCTGCAGCAGAAGCTGGCCCTCCTCGACGAGGCTGAGCCGCTGCTGAAGGCCACCGAGCGGGAGACCGCGCGCGCGCAGCTCCTGTCGATCCAGGAGCGCTGGGACCAGATCGGCCGAGTGCCCCGCGACCAGGTGCGTCCGATCGAGGACCGCCTCCGTCGCGTCGAAGCCGCGGTCCGCCGCCTCGACGAGGAGCACTGGGAGAAGAACAATCCCGAGAAGAAGGCGCGCTCGGAGGGGCTCGCCAGCCAGCTCAACGCGGCGATCGCGAAGCTCGAGCAGGAGCTCGCCGACGCGCAGGCGACGGGTGACAGCGCAAAGGTGAAGGCGGCGCAGGAGGCGCTCGACGCCCGCAAGATCTGGCTCGACGCGCTGGGCTGAGCCGGGGACGCGACGGCGCTGACCGCGTCGTCGCGCCGTCGTTCTCCACAGGGCGCCGGACGCGGACGTTCTCCACTGTTCCGATGTCTCCGACCCGCTCCGGGCCTCCCCGGACGAGGCTGGAGGCATGAACACGACGACCTCCGCTCCCCTGCTCGACGCCGACATCCTCCCGGTCGTCGAGCTGCTCGCCCTCTGTCTCGACGGTCATCTGTTCCGGGTCGGAGACGCATTCGCGCCGGCCGGGGCGGTCGACGGGCCCGCCCTGCGGTCGCAGGCCTTCGCACGCACCGCCCCGGGGTGGGCGGTGGCGGATCGCGGCTCGGCCGCGTGGATCCACGGCACGCGGTCGATGCCCCCTCCCGTCCCTCAGGTGTGCGTCCCTCCCCGTCGCCGAGGTGGGGCGCTCTCCCCCGCCGTCGACACCTCGCATCGGGTGATCGCCGACGACGAGACCGTCGTCTTCGATGGCGTGCGGGTCACGAGTCCGCTGCGGACGGCGATCGACCTGCTCTGCTCCGGCACCCCTTTCGGCGAGGGCGATGCCCTCGAGATCCGCCACCTGCTGCTGCTCGCCGGTGTCTCGCCTGCGCAACTGGACGACCGGCTGCGGACGAGTCGGCAGAAGGGGTGCGGTGTCGCGAGGCAACGGCTGCCTGCCGTCGCGCGGGCGCGGCTCCCTGGCGTGGCCGACGCGGAGTTCGGACGTCGGGACGCGGCGGGTCAGCCGCCGCTGACGCGGTAGACGTCGTAGACGGCGTCGATACGGCGCACCGCGTTGAGCACCCGGTCGAGGTGGGTGGTGTCCCCCATCTCGAAGACGAATCGGCTGAGGGCCAGTCGGTCGCTGGAGGTGGTGACCGTGGCGGAGAGGATGTTGACGTGATGCTCGGACAGCACGCGTGTGACGTCGCTGAGCAGGCCGGAGCGGTCGAGGGCCTCGACCTGGATCTGCACCAGGAAGACGCTCTTGGAGCTGGGAGCCCACTCGACCTCGATCATGCGATCGGGCTCTTGCAGCAGCGACTGCACGTTATGGCAGTTCGCCTGGTGCACCGAGACGCCCTGACCGCGGGTGATGAACCCGACGATCGGGTCGCCCGGCACCGGGGTGCAGCACTTGGCCAGCTTCACGAGGATGTCGGGAGCACCGCGAACCAGGACACCGGAGTCGCTGTTGCGCAGCTGACGGCGGCCCTTGACGGGGATCTCGAGTTCGCCGTCCGACTCGACCTCGGTCTGCAGCGACGCCACGATCTTCTCGATGACGGACTGGGTGGAGACGTGCCCTTCACCGACGGCCGCGTAGAGGGCCGAGACGTCCGGGTACTTGAGCGAGGACGCGACCTCCACCAGGGCGTCCTGCGTCATCAGCTTCTGCAGCGGCAGGTTCTGCTTGCGCATCGCCCGCGCGATCGCATCCTTGCCCTGCTCGATCGCCTCGTCGCGGCGCTCCTTGGTGAACCACTGGCGGATCTTGTTGCGCGCGCGGGGGCTCTTGACGAAGTTGAGCCAGTCCTGGCTGGGGCCGGAGTCCGGATTCTTCGAGGTGAAGATCTCGACGACGTCACCCGTGTTCAGGCTGCTCTCCAGCGGGACGAGGCGGCCGTTCACCTTGGCGCCCATCGTGCGGTGGCCGACCTCGGTGTGCACCGCGTACGCGAAGTCGACCGGCGTCGCACCGGCCGGGAGGCCGATCACCCGCCCCTTCGGGGTGAAGACGTAGACCTCCTTCGCGCCGATCTCGAAGCGGAGCGAGTCGAGGAACTCGCTCGGGTCTGCCGTCTCCGCCTGCCAGTCGGAGATATGGGCGAGCCACGCCAGGTCGGTGTCCACCTTCGCCGGTCCGCCCGAGCTCTTCCCGGTCGTCTGCTCCTTGTACTTCCAGTGCGCCGCGACACCGAACTCGGCCCGCTGGTGCATCTCCTCCGTGCGGATCTGGATCTCGACCGGGCGGCCCTGCGGGCCGATCACGGTCGTGTGCAGCGACTGGTAGAGGTTGAACTTCGGCGTCGCGATGTAGTCCTTGAAGCGGCCGGGCATCGGGGTCCAGCGCGCGTGGATCTGACCGAGCACGGCGTAACAGTCGCGCACCGTGTTGACGAGCACGCGGATGCCGACGAGGTCGTAGATGTCGTCGAACTCGCGGCCGCGCACGACCATCTTCTGGTAGATCGAGTAGTACTGCTTCGGACGCCCGACGACCTTGCCGCGGATCTTCGCCGACTTCAGGTCGTCGTTGATCGCGTCGATGACCTGCTGCACCAACCGCTCGCGCTCCGGCGTGCGCTGCTTCACGAGACTCTCGATCTCCGCATACAGCTTGGGGTAGAGCACCGCGAACGAGAGGTCCTCGAGCTCCCACTTGATCGCCTGGATGCCGAGGCGGTGCGCGAGCGGCGCGTAGATCTCCAGGGTCTCGGTCGCCTTGCGCGTCGCGGACGCGGCGGGCACGAACCCCCAGGTGCGCGCGTTGTGCAGGCGGTCGGCGAGCTTGATGATCAGCACGCGGATGTCCTTCGACATCGCCACGATCATCTTGCGGACCGTCTCGGCCTGCGCACTGTCGCCGTACTTGACCTTGTCGAGCTTCGTCACGCCGTCGACCAGCATCGCGATCTCGTCGCCGAACTGGTCGCGCAGCTCGTCGAGCGTGAACTCGGTGTCCTCGACCGTGTCGTGCAGGAGTGCGGCGGCGATCGTCTTGGCTCCGATGCCCAGGTCCGCGATGATCTGCGCGACGGCCACCGGATGCGTGATGTACGGCTCGCCCGACCGCCGCTTCTGCCCGCGGTGCGCCCGCTCGGCGACCGAGTAGGCGCGCTCGATGAGCGAGAGGTCGGCCTTCGGGTGGTGCATGCGCACCGTGCGCATCAGGGTCTCGACGGCGCCTCCGGACGGCTGCGCGCGAGAGAAGATGCGCGGCACCAGACGGCGCAGGGAAGCGCTCTGCGATGTCGTCGTGTCAACCATTCGCGCGCCTCCTGACGTCCATTATGACCGCTCCCGGACACTGTTCCGTCACGGTGGGGGCACTCGGGCCTAGGCGATCGCTCCTGGCGTACCGTCGTCGCGCAGAACGGGGCCGCCCTCGGCGTGCCAGGCGCTCATCCCGCCCGCGACATTGGCGGCCGGATAGTTCGCCTCGATGAGAGCGTCGGTGACCCGGCGCGACCGGGCCCCGCTGCGGCAGATGATCAGCAGCTGCTGGTCCTCCGGGAGCTCGTGCTGACGCTCCCCCAGCTCGCCGAGCGGGATGTGGTGCGCACCGGGCGCGTGACCGGCCTCCCACTCGAACGGCTCACGCACGTCGAGCAGCCACGCGTCCCCTGCGTCGGTCAGCTCTCGGGCGCGCGAGACCGAGATCTCGTCCTCGGGAAGGAAAGGGCTCTGCGGGGCGGCGTCGGTCATCCGGCCAGGCTACTCCGCGGCCGTCGCGACAGCGTCCGCCTTGACTTCGGCCTTCGGACGGATCGACAGCACCTTCTGGTCGTGCTTCCGGATCGCCGGCTCCTTCTCGCGGAACTGCGAGTACATCGGCGCCGCGAGGAAGATCGTCGAATAGGTACCGACGATGATGCCGATCAGCAGTGCGAGCGAGATGTCGCGGAGCGTCGCCGCACCGAGCGCATAGGCGCCGATGAAGAGGATGGACGCGACGGGGAGCACCGCGACCACGGCCGTGTTGATCGACCGGACCAGGGTCTGGTTGACGGCGAGGTTGACCGACTCGGCGAACGTCCGCCGGGTCAGCTCCATCTCCTCCTTCGTGTTCTCGCGGATCTTGTCGAACACCACGACGGTGTCGTACAGCGAGTACCCGAGGATGGTGAGGAAGCCGATCATGGTCGCCGGCGACACCTCGAAGCCGACCAGGGCGTACACGCCCGCCGTGATGATGAGGTCGTGGAACAGCGAGACGATCGCGGCCGCGGACATCTTCCAGGTGCGGAAGTAGAGCGCCATGGCGATGAACGCCAGCAGCAGGAACACCACGAGGCCCTGGATGGACTGCTGCGTGACGTCCGCGCCCCAGGACGGGCCGATGAACGTCGCAGACACCTCCGAGGCGTCTACATCGTAGGCCTTCGCCAGCGCGTCGGACACCTCGCGCGTCTGCGTCTCGGACAGCTGGTCGGTCTGCACGCGCACCGCGTTGTCGCCGACCACGCTCACGTGCGACACGGCGCTCGGCACGACGCTGGTGACGGCGCTCTGCGCCTTCGAGGTGTCGGTGCTCGACACGTCGCTCACCTGGAACTGCGAACCGCCGCGGAACTCGATCGAGAAGTTGAACCCGCCCCGGACGACCGGGACGAGGATCGACAGCACGACCATCACGGCCGCGATCGAGTACCAGATCTTGCGCCGGCCGACGAAGTCTATCGACCGTGCCCCCGTGTATAGGTCGTTACCGAATTTCACGAGACGGCTGGCCATCAGGAGTCCTTCCCCTCGGTCGATCGATCCGAGGACGTCGAGGCGCCGGCGAGCTCTGCCGCCTTGCGCTCGGCGATCGTCTGGCGGCGAGCCGCCTCCTTGCCCGCGCGTGCGGCCGTTCCCGCCTTCACCGACGCCGTCGGCGCGCGGAACTGCGCCGCCCCGCGGTATACGGCGCCGAGCGCCTGCGGGTCGAGGCCGGACAGCGGGTGACCGGAGCTGAAGAAGCGCGTCCGCGCGAGCAGCTGCAACGTCGGGTGGGTGAAGAGCAGCACGACGATGACGTCGATGATGGTCGTGAGTCCGAGTGTGAACGCGAACCCGCGCACGTTCGCCGCCGCGAGCACGTACAGCACGACGGCCGCGAGGAGGTTGGTGGCCTTCGACGCGTAGATCGTCCGGCGGGCACGTCCCCAGCCGGCCTCCACGGCGGATTCGAGACCCCTCCCGTCGCGCAACTCGTCTCGGATGCGTTCGAAGTACACGATGAACGAGTCGGCCGTGAAGCCGATCGCGACGATCAGACCGGCGACGCCCGCGAGGGAGAGCCGGTAGTCGTAGTGCCACGAGAGCAGCGAGATCGTCAGCCAGGTCAAGACGCCTGCGACGACGAGCGAGAAGATCGTGACGAGACCGAGCAGGCGGTACTGGAAGAACGTGTAGATGGCGACCAGGATGAGCCCGATCAGGCCCGCGATCAGACCGGCGAGCAGCTGGGCCGTGCCGAGCGTCGCCGAGATCGTGTCCTGGCTCTGCACCTTGAAGCTGAACGGCAGCGCGCCGAACTTCAGCTGATCGGCCAGGGCCTTCGCGGTCGTCTCGGTGAAGTTGCCGGTGATCTGCGGCTTGCCGTCCGTGATCGCGGCCTGCGTCGTCGGCGCGGAGATCACCTTGCCGTCGAGCACGATCGCGAACTGGTTCTGCGATCCCTGGAGGCCGACGAGGCGGGTCGTGACGTCGGCGAACGCCTTCGTGCCCGCGCCGTTGAAGACGATGTTGACGGCCCACTGGCCCGTCGTCACGCCCTGCGAGCTCTGCACGAGCCCGGCGTTGGCGTCGCTGATGTCCTGGCCCTTGACCTCGACGGGACCCAGCAGGTACTTGACCGTGTTCTGGTCGTCACAGGTGATCAGCGGCTGATCCGTCGGAGCGGAACTCGTCGTCTTGTTCGCGTTCGCCTTGCAGTCGTAGGCGTTGAACTCGGCCTGGAGCTTCGGCGTCACCCAGGCGAGGTCGCTGCCGTTGGTCGGCTTCGCCGACGGCGTGGCCTGCAGATCGGGCGCCGGCGACGGGGCCGGGGTCGACTTGCCGTCGGCGCCGACGACCTCGTTGGTCGGACCGCCCGCGATGAGCACCGGGCGGAAGTCGAGGCGTGCGCTCGACTTGACGCGGTCGAGCGTGGCCTGGTCCGGCTTGCCCGGCAGCGACACGACGATGTTCTTCGAGCCCTCTGTCGAGATCTGCGCCTCGGAGACGCCCGACGCGTCGATGCGCTGGCGGATGATCGACACCGCCTGGTCCAGCTGCTGCTGCTGCACGGACTGGCCGTTCTCGACCTGCGGGGCGAGGATGATCTGGGTTCCCCCCTCGAGGTCGAGGGCGAGCTTCGGCAGCCACGTCGCGTTGCTGAACAGGACGCCGGCCGTGAGGGTGCCGAGGAGCACCACCACGAGGACGCCGAGCCACGTCAGCGAACGCCAGGCTTTCTTGACCGGGGTCGACTTTGCCACCAGGAACTCAGCTTTCTACGAGCGCTCCGGCGCCGCATGGACGCCGGAGCACAGGGGATGTGTCAGTCGTCGCTCTTCGAGCCGGGCTTCTTGGGCGAGTCGTCGAGACGCTCGCCGTACTCCGGCGTCGTGGAGTCGGACGCATCGTGGGTGATCGCGTGGTCCTCATTGAGCTCGACGCCCGAGGTCTCGGCGTCGTCGCCCGTCGCCTCCGCGGTCGTGGGCTCGACGACACGGGCGAGCACCTGGCGGTGCACCTTGACGACGTGGCCGGGGCTGGTCTCGATGGTGGCGGTGTTGTCGTCCTCGTTCACGGACACGAGCGTGCCGTACAGACCGAAGTTGGTCATCACCTCGGCGCCCGGCACCATCTTCGAACGGGTCTCCTCCTGCTCCTTGCGCCGCTTGCGGCTGTTCCGGAACATGAAGAAGACGAGGGCCGCCAGAATGACGACCATCACGATGGTCAACGGGTCAAATCCCATGGAGCTGCCGAACCTTTCAATGGGGGCAAGGGGGTTGGCCGAACGGCCAGCTTGGATTATATGTCATCGACGAGCGTCGGAGGCTGGGAGGAATCCCGCCGCGGGCTCGGAATGCCGAGATGTCGCCACGCCGCTGCTGTCGCCATGCGGCCGCGCGGGGTCCGGGAGAGCAGTCCGATGCGCACGAGGAACGGCTCGACGACCGACTCGATCGTCTCCGCCTCCTCCCCGACGGAGACCGCGAGTGTGTTGAGGCCGACCGGCCCGCCGTCGAATCGCTCGAGCAGGATCTGCAGCACCGCGCGGTCGAGGCGGTCGAGCCCCAGCGGGTCGACATCGTAGAGCTCGAGCGCCGCGCGCACCGCATCCACATCGGCCCGGCCGCCGTGGACGAGGGCGTAGTCGCGCACCCGGCGCAGCAGCCGGTTGGCGATGCGCGGTGTTCCGCGGCAGCGCCCGGCGATCTCGGCCAGCGCCTCGCGGTCGATCTCGAACTCGAGCATCGTGGCCGCGCGCGTGAGCACCTGCGTCAGCTCCGCCTCGTCGTAGAACTCGAGGTGGGCCGTGAACCCGAAGCGGTCGCGCAGGGGGTTGGGCAGCAGGCCCGACCGGGTCGTCGCGCCGACCAGCGTGAACGGCGCGAGGTCGAGCGGGATGGACGTCGCACCCGCCCCCTTGCCGACCATGATGTCGATGCGGAAGTCCTCCATCGCGAGGTACAGCATCTCCTCCGCCGACCGCGCCATCCGGTGGATCTCGTCGATGAACAGCACCTCGCCCGGCGTCAGCGACGACAGCAGGGCTGCCAGGTCGCCTGCGTGCTGGATGGCCGGACCACTGGAGAGCCGGAGCGGGCGCTCGCTCTCGTGCGCGACGATCATCGCCAGCGTGGTCTTGCCGAGGCCCGGAGGGCCGGCGAGCAGGATGTGGTCGGCGGTCCGCTCCTGCATGCGGGCCGCGGTGAGCAGCAGCTGCAGCTGGCCGCGCACCTTCGCCTGGCCGACGAACTCGGAGAGCGTCCGCGGCCGGAGCGCGCCCTCGAAGGCGAGCTCGGTCTCCGACTCGAGCTCCGGCGCCGTCAGATCGTCGCTCATCGGGCCGGTCCGAGCCGGGAGAGGGTGAGCCGCAGGAGGGCCTGGACGCTGTCGCGCTCCTTCTCCTCCGTCTCCGCCGTGACCTCCGCGACGGCCTCGGCGGCGACGCGCTCGGGCCAGCCGAGCCCGACGAGGGCGACGAGCACGCTGTCGCCGACCGATGACGGCGCCCTGGTGGCCTTCACCGCGGGAGCCGGACGCCGGACGGCGGTGAGCTTGCCCGCGAGGGAGACGACGATGAGCTTCGCGGTCTTCGGGCCGATACCGGACACCTTGCGGAACGGGGCGTCGTCGTCCGCGGCGACGGCGGCGGCGATGTCATCGGGCGCCAGCACGGACAGCACGCCGATCGCCGACTTGGGGCCGACTCCCGAGACGCCGTTGAGCAGCTCGAACACCTCCAGCTGCTCCCGGTCGGCGAACCCGAACAGCTGCAGAGCGTCCTCCCGCACGATCAGCGAGGTGTGCAGGAAGGTCTCCTCACCCACCCGCAACGACAGCACGTGGTCGGGCGTCAGCTGCAGGGCGAAGCCGACGCCGCCCACCTCGACGACGGCGGTGCCGCCGCTCGCCGAGAGCACGGTACCGCGGAGGGAGGAGATCACCGTGCAAGCCTACGGGGCGCCGCCGACGTCCGGCTGGAGCGCTCGGCGGCGCGCCACGCCTGCTGGGCGGGCGTCAGCGCGGTGTCCGTCCCTCCCCCGGCGTCGGCGGCCACCGGGCCGCCGCGCCAGGCATGACAGATGGCGATCGCCAGGGCGTCCGCGGCGTCCGCGGGCTTCGGCGCCTCGGCGAGCCCGAGGATGCGCGCGACCATCGTCTGCACCTGCTTCTTGTCCGCCGAGCCGTACCCGGTGACCGCCGCCTTCACCTCGCTCGGCGTGTGCAGGGCGACGGGGAGTCCGCGCTTCGCCGCCGAATGCAGGGCGACGCCGCTGACCTGCGCCGTTCCCATCACGGTGCGGAGGTTGTGCTGGGCGAACACGCGCTCGATCGCGACGACGGCGGGGCCGAACTCGTCGAGCAGCCGCTCGATACCGGTGCCCACCGCGAGCAGCCGCTCCTCCAGGGCCATGCCGGGCGGAGTGCGGATGACCGTCACATCCACCAGCGTGGCGCGGCGGTCGGCGCGCACGTCGACGATCCCGACGCCGCAGCGCGTCAGACCCGGGTCGATGCCGAGCACCCGGATCGTCATGGCCGCGGCTTACTCGTCGTCTTCGTCGAGCTGCGCCTGCACCTCAGGGCTGATGTCGAGGTTCGTGTAGACGTTCTGCACGTCGTCCGAGTCCTCGAGGGCGTCGATCAGGCGGAACACCTTCCGCGCCACCTCGGCGTCGGCCTCGACGTTGACGGTCGCCACGAACTCCGCGTCGGCGGAGTCGTAGTCGATGCCGGCCTCCTGCAGCGCGGTGCGCGCGGCGACCAGGTCGGAGGCCTCGCTCAGCACCTCGAAGCTCTCGCCGCGGTCGGTGACCTCCTCCGCGCCCGCATCGAGGACGGCGGCGAGCACCGAGTCCTCATCGACGCCGTCGGCGTGGGGCACCACGATGACGCCCTTGCGGTGGAAGTTGTACGCGACGCTGCCCGGGTCGGCCATGGTGCCGCCGTTGCGGGTCATCGCGGTCCGGACCTCGGCCGCTGCGCGGTTCTTGTTCTCGGTGAGGCACTCGATCAGCAGGGCGACGCCGCCGGGGCCGTAGCCCTCGTACATGATCGTCGTGTAGTCGATCGACTCGCCGGTGAGGCCAGCGCCGCGCTTGATGGCGCGGTCGATGTTGTCGTTCGGGACGGAGGTCTTCTTGGCCTTCTGCACCGCGTCGACGAGCGTGGGGTTACCCGACAGGTCGGCACCGCCGGTCTTCGCCGCCACCTCGATGTTCTTGATCAGCTTTGCGAAGGACTTCGCGCGGCGGGCGTCGATCACCGCCTTCTTGTGCTTGGTCGTTGCCCACTTGGAATGCCCGGACACTGGTGCTCCCTCGTCTCACGTCTGAAGATCCTGACCATTGTAGGACGACTGGCCGCCCCGCTTCCGCGCGACCCACCCGGCGGCGTCAGGCGGCGCGCAGGGCAGCGGCCCGCACCTTGCCGAGGAAGTACTCGTGGAAGCGGGTGTCCCCGGTGATCTCCGGATGGAAGGACGTCCCGAGCAGGTCGCCCTGCTCGACGGCGACCACGCGGCCGTCGGCGACCCGGGCGAGCGGCGTCGCCGCGGGCCCCACGCTCTCGACGATGGGCGCGCGGATGAACACCGCGTGCATCGGCTCGTCGCCGACGGCCGGGATGTCCAGGTCGGTCTCGAACGAGTCCACCTGCGAGCCGAACGCGTTGCGCCGCACCGACACATCCAGGCCGCCGAGGCTCTCCTGGCCCGCGATGCCGTCGAGGATGCGGTCGGCGAGCATGATCAGCCCGGCGCACGTCCCGTAGACGGGCAGGCCACCGGCGATCGCCCGGCGCAGCGGCTCGGCCAGGCCGAACGCGCGGGAGAGCTTGTCCATGACGCTGGACTCGCCGCCCGGGATCACCAGGCCGTCGATCTCGTCCAGCTCGGCCGGACGGCGCACGGGGACGGCGTCGGCGCCCAGCCCGCGGAGGACCGCGATGTGCTCGCGGAAGTCCCCCTGCAGGGCGAGGACGCCGACCCGCGTCGTCGTTCCCGCCACTCTTACCAGCCGCGCTCGGCGAGACGGTGCGGCGCGGGGAGGTCGCCGACGTTGATGCCGACCATGGCCTCGCCCAGTCCGCGGGAGACCTCGGCGATGACCTTCGGGTCGTCGTAGAACGTCGTCGCCTTGACGATGGCCGCTGCGCGCTGCTCCGGATTGCCGGACTTGAAGATGCCGGAGCCGACGAACACGCCGTCGGCGCCGAGCTGCATCATCATGGCCGCGTCGGCCGGGGTGGCGACGCCGCCCGCGGTGAACAGCACGACGGGGAGCGTGCCGGTCTCGGCGATCTCGGCGACCAGCTCGTAGGGGGCCTGGAGCTCCTTGGCCGCGACGTACAGCTCGTCCTTCGTCATGGACTTCAGGGCGTTGATCTCGGAGGTGATCTTGCGGATGTGCTTGGTCGCCTCGGAGACGTCGCCGGTGCCGGCCTCGCCCTTCGAGCGGATCATCGCCGCGCCCTCGTTGATGCGGCGGAGCGCCTCGCCGAGGTTCGTCGCACCGCAGACGAAGGGGACGGTGAAGCGCCACTTGTCGATGTGATTGACGTAGTCGGCGGGCGAGAGCACCTCGGACTCGTCGATGTAGTCGACGTCGAGCGCCTCGAGCACCTGCGCCTCGACGAAGTGGCCGATGCGGGCCTTCGCCATGACCGGGATGGAGACCTCGGCGATGATGGCCTCGATCAGGTCGGGGTCGCTCATCCGGGCGACGCCGCCCTGCGCGCGGATGTCGGCGGGGACACGCTCGAGCGCCATGACGGCGACGGCTCCGGCGTCCTCGGCGATGCGGGCCTGCTCCGGGGTGACGACGTCCATGATGACGCCGCCCTTCAGCATCTCTGCGAGGCCGCGCTTGACCCGGCTCGATCCGGTCGCCGTGCCCTGTACGTTGTCTGTCATCATCGCCCTCTCGTGCGTAACAAAGAATGTTTTGGCCTATGCCGAACGATAGCATCCTGTCCCCTGCTCGATAGACTCGAACGCGGGACGAGCGCGCGAGGAGCGTCATGGACGGACACGGCATCACCGGCGCCACGGCGTCGGAGATCGCGGCGAGCGTTCGCGCGCTGCACGAACGCGGCGCGCTGCGCCGCGGCGACGCCCTGCCGCCGGTGCGGGAGCTCGCCGCCCAGCTGCAGGTCAACCGCAACACCGCCGTCGCCGCGTACCGCCTGCTCGCGCAGGCCGGCGTCGTCACGGCCCGCGGCCGGGCCGGCACCGTCATCGCCGGCGTCGAAGCGGTCGCCCAGGAGGGCTACGCGGCGGACAGCGTCCTCCGCGACATCGGGACGGGCAACCCGGACCCGCAGCGCATCCCCGCGCCGTCCGCCGCCCTCGCCGGCGCCATCGGCCGGCCCGTCCTCTACGGCGAGCCCGTCATCGACCCCGCCCTCGAGGAGCGCGCCCTCGCCTGGGTGCGCGACGACCTCCCCGACCAGCCGCTGCGCATCACCGTGACCAACGGCGCGGTGGATGCGGTCGAGCGTCTGCTCGCCCAGGCGCTGCTGCGCGACGACGCTGTCGCTCTCGAAGACCCGTGCTTCCTGGCGAGCATCCACACCGTCCGGCTCGGCGGGTACCGGGCCGTCCCCGTGGCGGTGGACGCGGAGGGCATGACCGTGGACGGCCTGCGCGCCTCGCTCGCCGCCGGAGTCCGTGCGGTCATCTGCACGCCGCGGGCGCAGAATCCCACCGGAGCGACCCTCTCCCCCGCGCGCGCCGCCGAGCTGCGCGCGGTGCTGGCCGACCATCCCTACGTGCTCGTCATCGAGGACGACCACTTCTCCATGCTGTCGCAGCGCCGCTACGAGACGCTGATCGGGCCCGGTCACCGGCGGTTCGCCCTCATCCGCTCCGTGTCGAAGTTCCTCGGGCCGGACATGTGCCTCGCCGTCGCCGCCACGGACCCGGAGACGGCCGAGCGCCTGGCCTTCCGGTTGAGCCCCGGCACGACGTGGGTCAGCCACATCCTGCAACGCCTCGTGCTCGCCCAGCTGACCGACGAGACCGCCCTCGCCGAGATCGCCGCCGCCGGGCGCCACTACGCCGAGCGGAACAGCGCCTTCGCGGCGCGACTGACCGCCCGCGGGCTCCCCGCCGAGGCGGCCGACGGCCTCAACCTGTGGGTCGAGCTTCCCGTGCCCGCGCGATCGGTGGCGGAGCGCCTCATGCGACGCGGGTGGCTGGCCCGAACGGGCGACGAGTTCCAGCTGGCCGAGCATCCCGCGCCGTCCCATCACCTCCGTCTCACGGTGCACGACCTCACCGACGAGGAGAGCGCTCGGCTCATCGACGACCTGGTGGACGCGGCGCGCTGAGCCCGGCACGGGATGAGAGGATCGAGGGATGAAGATCCTCTCGATCCAGTCCGCGGTCGCCTACGGTCACGTCGGCAACTCCGCCGCCGTCTTCCCGCTGCAGCGCATCGGCGTCGAGGTCCTGCCGGTCTACACCGTGAACTTCTCCAACCACACCGGCTACGGCGCGTGGCGCGGACCGCTCATCTCCCCCGACGACGTGCGCGAGGTGATCACCGGCATCGAGGAGCGCGGCGTGCTCGGTCAGATCGACGCCGTCCTCTCCGGGTACCAGGGCAGCGAGGGCATCGGCGACGTCATCATCGACGCGGTCGCCCGCGTGAAGGCCGCCAACCCGGACGCCGTCTACGCCTGCGACCCGGTGATGGGCAACGCGAAGTCCGGCTGCTTCGTCGCCCCGGCCATCCCGGTGCTGCTGCGCGAGCGCGTCGTCCCCGTCGCCGACATCATCACGCCCAACCAGTTCGAGCTGGGGTTCCTCACCGAGACGTCGCCCGACACGCTCGAGTCGACGCTGGAGTCGGTGGATGCGGCGCGCGCGATGGGTCCGAAGACGGTCCTGGTCACCAGCGTCGAGCGGCCGGATGCACCGGCCAACACCATCGAGATGCTCGCGGTCGACGACGCCGGCGCGTGGATCGTGCAGACCCCGCGCCTCCCGATGAAGGCGAACGGCTCGGGCGACGTGACGGCGGCGCTGTTCACGGCGCACTACGTGCGGACCGGGGACGCCGAGCTCGCGCTGCGGAAGACGGTGTCGAGCGTGTTCGACCTGCTCACCCGGACCCTGGAGTCGGGAGAACGCGAGCTGCAGCTGGTCGAGTCGCAGGACTCCTACGCGAACCCGCGCGAGCAATTCGCGGTCACCCGCGTGCGCTGACCCTCCTTCCACACCATCAGCTCCTGAGTTTTTCCGCCGAATCGTCGCGAATCGGGCGAAAAACTCAGGAGCTGATCGCTAGGCGGGACGCGGCCAGGCGTCGGCGATCGCGGTGCGGACCTCGCCGAGCAGCTGAGGGAGCGCCTTCGTCTTGGCGATGATGGGCAGGAAGTTCGCATCCTGAGCCCACCGCGGAACCACGTGCTGGTGCAGGTGCGCCGCGATCCCGGCGCCGGCGACCTCGCCCTGGTTCATGCCGATGTTGAACCCGTCGTTCTTCGACACCTCGCGGATGACGCGCATCGCCGTCTGGGTGAGGCTGCCGATCTCGGCGACCTCCTCCGGCGTCGCCTCGTCGTACGTGGCGATGTGGCGGTACGGGCAGACCAGGAGGTGGCCGCTGTTGTACGGGAAGAGGTTCAGCAGCGCGTACGCGTGCGTCCCGCGCGCGACGATCAGCGCATCCTCGTCGCTCATGCTCGGTGCGACGCAGAACGGGCAGTCGTCCTTGCCGGGCTGCTGGCCGTGCTGGATGTAGACCATCCGGTGCGGTGTCCACAGCCGCTGGAACTCGTCCGGCACGCCGACGAGGTACGACGGGTCGTCGACGCGGACGCGCTCGGCGTCGACGCTGTCCCGGATCGCGCCGTCCGGCACAGGACCCTCGCCGTTCAGCCCCTCGTCGTCCTGACTCCCGTACGAGTCGAGGTTCAGTCGTGCCATGCCGTGTCGACCAGCTCGTGCGAGCGGATGCTCTCGACGATCCGCTCGATCGCCTCGTCGACGGTCACGCCGTTGCGCTGCGTGCCGTCGCGGAACCGGAAGCTGACCGTGCCGGCCGACGCGTCCTCTTCTCCGACGATCAGCTGGAAGGGGACCTTCGCCTTGGTGTGGGTGCGGATCTTCTTCTGCATGCGGTCGTCGGAATGGTCGACCTCGGCGCGGACGCCGCGTGCGCGGAGCCGGGAGATCACGTCGTCGAGGAACGGCGCGTACTGGTCGGCGACAGGGATGCCCACGACCTGCACCGGCGACAGCCACACCGGGAACGCCCCGGCGTAGTGCTCCAGCAGGATCGCGAAGAACCGCTCGATCGAGCCGAGCAGCGCCCGGTGGATCATGGCCGGCTGCTTGCGCGTTCCGTCCGCCGCGTTGTACTCCAGCTCGAACAGCTCCGGCTGGTTGAAGTCCAGCTGGACGGTCGAGAGTTGCCAGGTGCGGCCGATCGCGTCGCGCGCCTGCACCGAGATCTTCGGTCCGTAGAACGCCGCTCCGCCCGGATCGTCCACCAGCTCCAGACCGGACTCGATCGCGACCTCGCGCAGGGTCTCCGTCGCGGTCTCCCAGCTCTCGTCGCTTCCGACGTACTTGTCCGGGTCCTTTGTGGAGAGCTCCAGGTAGAAGTCGGTGAGCCCATAGCCGCGCAGGGTCTCGAGCACGAACTCGAGCTGACGGGCGACCTCGTCCTTGATCTGGTCTTCTGTCACGTAGATGTGGGCGTCGTCCTGGGTGAGCCCGCGGACGCGCGTCAGACCGGACAGGGTGCCCGACTTCTCGTACCGGTACACCGTGCCGAACTCGGCGAAGCGGAGCGGGAGCTCGCGGTAGCTGCGGCCGCGCGCACGGAAGATCAGGTTGTGCATCGGGCAGTTCATGGGCTTCAGGTAGTAGTCCTGGCCCTGCCGGGTGATGTTTCCGTCCGCGTCGCGCTCCTCGTCGAGGTGCATCGGCGGGAACATGCCCTCCTTGTACCAGTTGAGGTGCTGGCTGGTCTCGAAGAGGTGCGCCTTGGTGATGTGCGGCGTGTTGACGAGCTCATAGCCGTTGGCGATGAGCCGGTCGCGCATGTAGTCCTCGATCTCCTTGCGGATGATCCCGCCCTTCGGGTGGAACACCGCCAGGCCCGAGCCGATCTCCTCGGGGAAGCTGAACAGGTCCATCTCGGCGCCGAGCTTGCGGTGGTCGCGCTTGGCGGCCTCCTCCATCCGCGTCTGGTAGGCGCGCAGCTCCTCTTTGCTCGCCCACGCGGTGCCGTAGATGCGCTGCAGCTGCTTGTTCTTCTCGTTGCCGCGCCAGTAGGCGGCCGCGACGCGGGTCAGCGCCCAGCCGTTGCCGATCATGCGCGTGTTCGGGAGGTGCGGGCCGCGGCAGAGGTCCTTCCAGACCGTCTCCCCCGTCTTCGGGTCGACGTTGTCGTAGATGGTGAGCTCGCCGGAGCCGACCTCCACGGACTCGCTCTCGTCGAAGGCGGCGGTGTCGCCGTGCTGCACTCCGCCCTTGAGGCCGATGAGCTCCAGCTTGTACGGCTCGCCGGCGAGCTCTGCGCGCGCCTCCTCGTCGGTGACGACGCGGCGGACGAACCGCTGGCCCGCACGCTGGATGCGCGACATCTCCTTCTCGAGGGCCTTGAGGTCCTCCGGGGTGAACGCCTCGAGCACGTCGAAGTCGTAGTAGAAGCCGTCCGTGATGGGCGGCCCGATGCCGAGCTTCGCCTCCGGGTTGACGGCCTGCACGGCCTGCGCGAGGACGTGCGCCGTCGAGTGGCGCAGGATGCTGAGGCCGTCGGGCGAGTCGATGGTGACCGGCTCGACCTCGTCGGTCGTCGTGACGGTGGTCGCGAGGTCCTTCAGCTCACCGTTGACGCGCATCGCGACAACGGAACGGTCGGTGAAGAGCTCGAAGCCGTCGGCCACCTGTCCACTCCTTGTTCGTGGGTCGTTTGGGGAACCCTCCAACTCTAGCCGGACCGGGGATGCCGGTCGGCGCGGGTGGCGATGGCTCGGCGACCTGCCGGCGCCGGCCCGGCGACGGGACATCATCCGAGCGACCGATGAGCGGCGGGTGTGAGCCTCGGTAGGGTGACGCCATCGGCGGCCCCACCGTCGGACGAGACGAGCTCTACCGCATGGGACCGGCACTGCAGCTCGCCGTCGCCGGCGCTGTGCTGCCGTTCGGGGTCGCCGTGCTGCTGGCCTCCCTGGTGGGGCTCGCGGCGCCGCGACGCGCGTGGGTGGTGCCGGCCTTCGGGATCTGCACCAGCGTCGTCTTCTGCGCCGCGGCGATGCTCTTCCTCCACACGCCGGCTCCCCTCCCCGGGGGATGACGGCCGGCGCGGCATGGGACGCCTACGCGCTGAGTCGGGGGTAGTCCGTGTATCCCTCCGCGCCGTCCCCGTAGAACGTGACCGGGTCGGGCCGGTTCTCGGGGTGCTCGCCCTTCCACCGCTCCACGAGGTCCGGGTTGGCGATCACGAGGCGCCCGACGGCGACCGCGTCCGCGTGCGCGTCCTCGACCAGCGTGACTGCCTCGTCGCGGGTCGTGACGGAGCCGAATCCGCTGTTCACGATGAACGGGCCGCCGAAGCGCTCGCGCAGGTCCTGCACCAGAGCGCCGGTCGGCTCGCTGTGGAGCACGCTGACATACGCCAGCCCGAGCGGCGCGATCCCGTCGACGACGGCCCGGTAGGTGGCGGTGGCGTCGGCGAGATCGGTCTCGACCACATCCTGGATGTTGTGCATCGGCGACAGGCGGATGCCCACCCGCCCGGCGCCGACAGCGGCGGCGATCGCGCTGGTCACCTCGACCGCGAACCGGGCGCGCGTCTCCGGGGAACCGCCGTACCCGTCGTCGCGGACGTTCGACACCGGCGAGAGGAACTGGTGCAGCAGGTAGCCGTTGGCGCCGTGCACCTCGACCCCGTCGAAACCGGCCGCGATGGCGTTCTCCGCCGCGGCGACGAACTCGGCGCGGACCGTCGCGAGCTCCTCGGCGGTGAGCGCGTGGGGAACCGGGTAGGCGACCTTCCCCATCGGCGTGCGCGCCTCCCCTTCGATCGCGACAGCGCTCGGTGCGACGATGCGCTCCGTGCCGGTGATCAGGGGATGCGAGACCCGGCCGCCGTGCATCAGCTGCATGACGATGCGGCCGCCCTCGGCGTGGACCGCGTCCGCGACCGCGCGCCAGCCGGCGATCTGCGCCTCCGTGACGATGCCCGGCTGGCCCGGGTAGGCACGGGATTCGTGGCTCGGATAGGTGCCCTCGGAGATGATCAGACCGACGCTCGCCCGCTGCGCGTAGTGCTCCGCCACCAACGGCCCGGGGATGCCGGCCTCGCCTGAGCGCGTTCGCGTGAGCGGCGCCATCACGACGCGGTTGGGAAGGTGGAGGTCGCCGAGCGAGACGGGAGAGAACAGATCCATCGAGGGGGATGCCTTTCGGTGTTCGGATGCCGTGCGGCCGGTCGGGGCCGCGGGCGCAGCGCTGTCGGAGCGCAACCTCGACGGTAACGGGCTGCGCCCGCGTCGTATTCCGTCGAGGCGTGGATGCTGCGGCCTCTGGCGCGCCGGAATCGAGGTCGGCACACTGGAGGAGGTCGGGTGAAAGGGGGCGATGAGCGTGACGGCTGAGCATGTGATCAAGCCGCTGACCCTGGAGACCTTCCCGGGGTGGCTGGCGCTCGCGGAGAAGCACAACGGCGTCTGGGGCGGGTGCTACTGCTCGTACTTCCACGGAGATACGGCGGACACCGTGAAACGCGAGTACGACGGCCCGACCTTCAAGCGGCGGCTCGTGGCGGAGGGCGTCGCTCATGCCGCGCTCGTCTTCGAGGGTGACGATGCGATCGCCTGGTGCGAGTACGGGAGTCCCGCCGAACTGCCGAACATCTACCACCGCAGGCAGTACGACGCGGGCGAGACGCGGCCTGCTCCGTGGCGCATCACGTGCTTCTTCGTCGACCGCGACAACCGCCGCGAAGGGGTGGCGCGGGAGGCGCTGGACGGGGCGCTCGACCTGATCAGGCAGGCCGGCGGAGGCGAGGTGGTCTCGTTCCCGAACGAACTCGTCCCCGGAAAGAGGACATCGTCGTCGTTTCTCCACAACGGCACGAGGACGATGTTCGAGAAGGCCGGATTCACCTTCGAGCGTCATATCGGGAAGAGCAAGACGGTGATGCGCATCACGGTCCCGCCACCCGACGGACGCGCGACTGTCGATCCGGCCCGGTGATCGCTAGCCTGTGCGCTCCGCCTGCCTTTCGCCCTGCGCGGCGATGCGGTCGAGCGCGTCCGCCATGGCATCGGCGAGCACCCGGGCCGGCGGCACGTGCTCTCCGTCCGTCTGCACGCTGACGCGGAAACGGCCGGCGTAGGACACGGCGAGCGCGCCGACCCGGACGTTGCCGGACAGCAGTGCCAGCGGCCAGGCAGCGGCCAGGTCCGCCCCGGCCAGTCGGAGGGCGTGCGCAGGTCCTGTCAGCTCGGACGCGATCGCCGCGACGGCCCGCTGCCGGCGAGCGAAGCGCATGAGGAACCGCGCGGCGCGGGGGCTCCGCATCAACCGGAACGTCCCGACGGCCCGCGCCCTGGCCTTCTCGGAGCGCGTCACGGCTGCCACCCGGGCGACGGAACCGTCGGAGCGGGGATCGCCCTGTGCACTGCCGACCGGGATCTCGACCAGCATGACACCGGTCGCGTTCCCCGCGCCCGCGGACCGGGCAAGGCGCACGGGGCTCGAGACCGGGAGCGTGGCGGGCGGCACCTCCCCCGCGGCGACGAGCATCGCGCGGATGCCACGGCCGAACGCGGCGAGGAAGGCGTCGTTGATCGTGCCGCCGAGTCGTCGGGCGCCCTCGTGCAGGGACGCGAGGTCGACCTCCAGGAACGCGACGTCGCGTGTCGCACCGAGCGGGCCCAGCAGGACCTTCGAGTGGACGCGACGGCGGAAGACCGCGAGCGTCTGGTCCACCAGGTCCCCCAGCCGGAGGACGAACGGCCTCCGACCCGGCGCAGCGGGATCCGCCGGCCCGGGGCCGGCCGCGACGGGTGTCTCCGCCGGAAGCGGGTCGGACAGGGCGGCGACCACTGCCTCGGCCCCCAGGCCGTCGGCGACCGCGTGGTGCAGGCGGAACAGCATCCCGCACCGGTCCCCAGCCACGCGGGGCACGAGCAGCACCTCCCAGAGCGGGCGTCGGGTGTCGAGCGGAGTCATGACGACCCGGGCGCACGTCCGCTCGAGCGCGGTGGACGCGTCCCCGTCCGCGGTGGGAGGTTCCGGCCGGATCACGCGGATGTGCTGCGCCAGGTCCGGATCGACCGACCGCCACCTCCATTCGCCGCCGGATTCGACGGGCACCCGGTGCAGGGCCGCCAACCGCTCGACCCGCGGCGCGAGTACCTCGCGGAGTGCGTCGACATCGGGGTCGCCTGTGCCGTCCACGAAACCGCCGGGAGCGAGGAGGCCGACCAGCGTGACGACGTTGGGCTGGCCCTGCTCCACGGTGAAGTTGGCCGCATCCACCGCCGCCATCGGCGTCGCCGCTCGAACGGTTTTCATGGCCTCACGCTACGGCGGCCGAGGCGCACGCCGCCGGGACGTTCGACCCTCGCCGGGCGGCACCGCCCCATTCATCATTGCCGCATGACCGAGATCGCCATCGTCCAGCATTCGGAGCAGCCGACCGCCGTCGTGCACGAGCGCGTCCCCCTCGCCGACCTCCCCGCGTTCTTCGCCCGGGCGTTCCAGGAGACCGCCGCGGCGCTGCAGGCCCAGGGGCGGCATCCGGCGGGGCCTCCGTTCGGCAAGTACTCCGGGATGCCCACCGACACCGTCGACGTCGAGGCGGGCTTCCCCGTGTCCGCACCGATCACGGCATCGGGTGACGTCGTGCCCGGCACGCTGCCCGGCGGCCGGGTGGTCGAGGCCACGCACATCGGACCGTACGACACGATCCAGCAGACCTACGACGAGATCCAGCGATTCGTCGCCGACGCAGGCCTGACTCCCGGCGAGGTCATGTGGGAGTGCTACCTGAGCGATCCGCAGAGCCAGCCCGATCCGTCCACCTGGAGGACGACGATCTGCTGGTCCGTGGCCTGACGTCTCGGGTGCTGAGACGGCTGCGGCTTCGGGCGGGAGCGCGTCAGCCGCGCCCCAGGTCGACGACGAGCAGGTTGTGCACCCGGGTGACGTTCGGGGACGACCACGCCGAGAGCTCCGCCTCGTGCTTCTCGATCCACGACCGCACGGTGCCTTTCAGGGTCAGCTCGGTGCCGTCGACGGTGACCACGATGTTGCGGGCGTCGAGCGCGGCGTTGCGGATGATCGCCTCGCGCACCCGATGGGTGACGTCTTCGGCGTCCGGCCGTCCGGTGAGCTGGATGCGGTCGACGACGGCATGGACGCCGTCGATGCGCCGGACCGCCTTGACCGCGGCCGTCCGCTGGTAGTTCCAGTCCACGAGCCCGCTCAGCGTCACCGTGTGGTCCATGACCTCCAGGTGGATCCTCTCCTCCGGGATGCCGGACGTCCAGCGCAGGACGTCGTTCACCGCCTTCGCCAGTTCGAGCCCCTCCGGCTCGCCTCCGAGCGCTCGCACGCGGAGTTCGTCGTTGACGGCGAGCACGCCCGCGACGCGCTGCGCGGCCATCACGGCCGCAGCGCGCTGGCTGAGCGACGGGACCTCGCCGCTGAGGGTGACGATGCCGCCGTCGACCGCGACCCCGATGTGCGCCGGCTCGTCGATGCCGGGCTGCCAGCCGAGTTCGGACTGGACGTCGTGACGGACCTTCAGGTCCGCGGCTGCATGCGTGCCGGTGGTGGTGTCCATGCCGACATGGTGCCGCCGTGCCGTTGCCGGCAGGAGGGGCGAAGGTCCCGTGACGCCCGGAACGTCCCGCCGGCGAACGCGTGCCGCGCTGCTCCCCCGGAGCACCGCGGCACGCCTGGTCGGGATTCGAGCCTCCCGGCCGTCCCCCTTCTTCCCCCGTCCTCGGCTTCTTCCCCCGTCCTCGTCGCCGATCAGGCCTTCGTCCCTGCTGTGATGGGGATCTTCGTCGGCGCCGGAAGCGCCGCGAACGGCACGTCGACCCGGAGGACGCCCTTGTCGAAGGTGGCGGCGATCTTGGCCTGGTCGGACTGCTGCGGGAGTGCGATGCGGCGGTAGAAGCTCTGGCTGGATTCGCGGACGACGTACTTCTTGTCCTTGTCCTCCTCCTTCTCGTGCTTCTCGGCCTGGATGACCAGCGCGCCCTCGTCGATGTTCACCGAGATGTCGTTCTCGTCGAAGTCGGGAAGGTGCACCTCGACGATGAGCTCCTTGTCGTCCTTCGTGTAGATGTCGGTCGTGGGCAGCTTGGTGCGGCGCGACGCGAGCATGCCGTCCTCGAAGAAGTCCCGCTGCAGCCGGTCGAGCTCCGCGAACGGGTCGAAACGGACCAGATTGCGTGCCATGACGGTGTCCCCTCTCTCGTCGGTGTCCGTGGTGACGCCGATACGGTACGTCCGGCGGGATGCGACGGCCCGGGCCGAAGGTCCCGCGAGGGGGTATAGCGGCCGCCTGCGTCGGAGATCCGGTCCTTCTCGGCCGGGATCTCCATCCGCACCGCGGTACGTCGGAGATTCGAGAGGCTTTCCCCGACGGTAGCGCCGGCGGCGGTCCAGAAACGACGAAACCCCCGGTTTCCCGGGGGCTTCTCTCTCTGTGGGCGATACTGGGATCGAACCAGTGACCTCTTCCGTGTCAGGGAAGCGCGCTACCGCTGCGCCAATCGCCCGAACCTGAACGCGAAGCTCAGGATCGAGGTGGATACGGGATTCGAACCCGTGTATACGGCTTTGCAGGCCGCTGCCTCGCCTCTCGGCCAATCCACCGAACGCCACAACACGGAAAAAACCGTACCGTACCTGAGAGGCCCGATCCGTAGACCGGGCCGACTCGAGCGGATGACGAGACTCGAACTCGCGACCCTCACCTTGGCAAGGTGATGCGCTACCAACTGCGCTACATCCGCATTTCGCCCCGCAGTTCCCTGCGGCACTTGAAAGACTCTAGCCGATCCGAACGCGCATGACAAAACCGATTACGCCCGCCGGGTGTGTCGCCTGCGGTCGCGTTCGGGTCCCCCGCGTCGATGTGCATCGGGGCCCCGGAGTCGGCTAGTATCGAATCTCGCAGCACACGGGCGATTGGCGCAGTTGGTAGCGCGCTTCCTTCACACGGAAGAGGTCATCAGTTCGAGTCTGGTATCGCCCACCAGAGAAAGCCCCCGGTCAGCCGGGGGTTTTTCGTTTGTCAGGAATGCCGAGATATGCGTCGCGAAACTCGGCGGCGGCGGCGTGCCGACTTTTCTCCGCGTCGGTGAGCTTACGTCCGTGATCTCACCAGTCGTGATCGCCGCGAGTAGAGTCCGACCCGTGACCGTCCCGAACAGCCGCAGCCGTAACCACCCGCGCACGCAAACGGAACGGAACCGCGCCGCCCTTCCGGTGATCGTCTACGGCGCGACCGCCATCCTTCTCCTCGCCCCGGGCGCCTCAGTCGCCGGCGAATGGCAGCACCTTCTCCGGTACGGCTGGCCGGGGCCCTACGACGCGGTCATTGCCGAGCTGAACGCTGGCGAGACCCTGTTCAGGGTGCAGCTCTCGGCGATCGCGTCCGCGATCGTCCTGGTCGCAGGCGCTGTCACCGCGGGCGTCGCCGCACGCTCCGCACGCCAACGGGTGTGGCTGGTCACCCTCGTCGGGGTTGTATCGACCGTGGTACTCGTCTTGGTGGTCGGGTTCCTGCTGACACCGCCGTTGGCGTCCTCATCGAACTGAACGCGACCGCAGTAGACGGCGCTGTCCGCTAGGGTTTCCGGCGTGAAGCTCGTCACGTCAGCGGTCATCTGTCTCATCGCTCTCTCCCTCGCAGGCTGCACCGCGTCAGCCACCAGCGCGCCCAGCCAGTCCGCAACGCACCAGGCAACGCATTCGCCCGTTGCGTCGGCGACGCCGGCCGTCGCCGACGGGTTGCCCACCAGTTGCAAGGCGTTCTACTCCGTACTCACCACGTTCATGTCGCCGGACGGGTCGCTCGTCCTCAACCCCGCATGGAAGTCCGGTCCGGGCGTGGTTCGGGCGGAAGTGGGCGGCTACGGCAGCTACGACCCGACACTCGCGCCCCTGCTGGCGCACAACCCCGGGGTCATCTGCGACTGGGCCCCGTCGGCCGGGCCGAGCGACACATTCCTCACCACCCAATTCCGCCACGTCGACGACACGACCGCACAAACCGCGATCGCCCACCTGGAACAACTCAACTGGGGATGCAGCCCGGTTTACGACGGCATGTGGTGCCTGACCGACGACTCCCACACCGGCCGGTCGATCGGCGAATCGCAGTACTTCGGTCACGGCGACTGGATCGCCTCAGACTGGAACAATGCCGGCCCGGAAACCTACACACCGAGACTGCTGCAGTCGCTCTTCGGGTGAACCGGAGGAGGCGACGAGCAGGGTCCGACCCGTGACCACTGCGCCGCCGAGAAAGCCGTGGTGCGTGAGCGCATACAACTCGACCTTTCACCGGCCGAGCAGCGGACCCAGCCGGACCGCGGTGTCCGCGACCAGCGACACCAGTCCGTCGCGGTCGGCCAGGCGGGCGGCGGGGAGGGCCAGCGCCAGCCCGGCGACCAGGCGCTGGTCGCCGCCGCGCACGGGAACCGCGAGGCAGCCGAAGCCGGGCACGAGCTCCCCCTCCTGCGTCGTGAACCGCGTCGGCGACGGCACGGCACGCGCGGCCTGCTCCGCGAGCAGGAGGCGGCCGAGGGCCGAGACGCTCAGATCCGAGCCGATGCGCTTGGGGTCCGAGAGCGGGAAATCCGGGTCGACATCGACAGGCACGACGCGGTCGTCGCGGTAGACGGCGAGATGCACGCCGCCCCGGATGCGTGCGCGAAGTTCCGCGACGGCCTCCCGCGCCGTGGCGGCCGCATCCTGCGCCTGGGCGACATCGGCGAGCTCGGCCACCTTGCGGCCGAGGGCGAAGCCGCGCAGGTCGGGCATGCGCACCAGGTACTCGTCCTGCACCAGGAGGTTCAGGATGCGGTAGGCCGTCGCACGCGGAAGCCCCAGCCGGGCCGAGAGCTGCTGCGCGGTGATCCCGGGCCCGGCGCGCGCGACCTCCTCCAGCACCGCGAACGCGCTGTGCACCGCGCCCGGCTGTCGCCCGCTCAGCTCCGGGATGGCGTTCATGGCGCCCCGCCGAGCACGTCCCCCGTCGTCGGCTCGTCGTAGAGGCCGATGCGGAGCAGCGCGTCCGCCCTCCGCCGTCGGCACAGCACCCACAGCCCGAAGGCGACCGCCGCCACCCCCGCCAGCAGCAGCACCGCGACGGCCCGGTCGCCCGAGACCTCGAGCCAGAGGTCGAGTGCGAGCGCCATCACGAGACCGACCGCGGCCGTCGCCGCCGCGATCGCGGGACCGACGGTCAGCTCCCCGATCCGCCGCAGGAAGAACGGCGTCGCGACGCAGACGAGCGCATACGCCGTCATGTAGCCGGCCGCCGCACACACCACGACGACGCCCATCGCCTGCCACGGCCCCATCCCGGCCACGACCAGCACCGCAGGCACGGCGACCTCGGCCACGATCGCGACCGTCAAAGCGATGTGCGGGGTGCGGAACCGGCGATGCGCGCGTCCGAGGGCACGCGGCGCGATCCCCTCGCGGCCGAGGGAGAACAGCACGCGCGCGAGCGCCGTGGTCGAGGCCAGGGCGCACGCCAGGAACGAGCACGCGAGCGCCGCATCCAGCAGCAGGCCGATCCACTCGACGCCCGCACGCGCGGCGAGGTCGTTGACCGGGGTATGGCTGGCGACGAGATCCCCTCCGAGCGCCTGGAAGCCCGCCAGCTGCGTGTACGCGGAGAGCAGGTAGAGCAGCCCGGCAGCGATCACCGTCCAGCGGATGGTGCGCGGGATGGTCGCGAACGGCCGCCGCGACTCCACGCCGAGCGTCGCCGCGCTCTCGAACCCGACGAAGGCGGTCACCGCGACGGTCGTGCCCGCAGCGAGCTCCGGGATACCGACCGACCGGGGCACCGCGACGCTCGCGAACGAGGAGCCGGGAACTCGGACGAGCAGCACCGCGATCAGCACCAGGATGCCCACGATCGAAAGCAGCTCGACGACCAGCGTGACACGCGTGGAGAGCCGGATGCCGCGCCAGAGCACCAGCAGGCAGAGCGCACCGGATCCGGCGAGCAGCAGGAGCACGAGCCCGCGGGAGCCGGTCACGCCGGGCTCCGCGTGCGCCAGCAGCGTCAGGCCGTAGTAGGCGGCCCCGAGCAGGGCGAACATCGCGACGAACCCGTAGCCGACGATCATCGCGGCGCTGGTCGCGAAACCGGCCCGCACGCCCAGGCCGCGCGCCGCGAACGTGTAGAGGGATCCGGTCGCCGCCATCCGGCGCGTGAACTGGTTGACGGCGTAGGCGACGAGCGCCATCAGCACGCCGGCGAGCAGGAAGGCCAGCAGGGTGCCCGATCCGGCGCGAGCGGCGACGAGCACCGGGCAGGTGGCCGCCGCGGCCGACGGGGCGACGGCCCCGACCGACTGGGCCAGCACATCCACGAAACCGAGACTGCGGCGGTCGAGGCCGGCCATCGGCGAGCGCGCGGGGAGGCCGTCGACCGGCGTCGGATCGGCGATCGCCCGGCTCAGGGCCGTCACGGGGGGCTGTGCTGTCACGGTGTGCTCCTCGCCCGCGAGGCTACGGCGGGCGTGTTGCGGCCGGGTTTCGTCGGCGTCACGGGCGCGTGACCCCGAATGCGACGCGGGTCGTCCCATTCGGCGAGCGCCGACTCTTCATGCCGGCGGAACGGACGTGCAACACCCCCTCGCGAGACTGACGGCACCACCACCCCTCACCCCCAGGAGGAACCCATGACGGCTGCACAGGAGCCACAGGCTCTGCTCGGCGATCCGATCGCCATCCGAGGTCCCGGCGCCGCGCGCCAGCTCTCCGGCCGGCTCGGCGTCGGTTCGATCGTGTTCATGGTGGTCGCCGCCGCGGCGCCGCTCACCGTGATCGGCGGCGGCTTCCCGGTCGCCGTGCTGCTCGGCAACGGAGCGGGCGTGCCGAGCATGTTCGCGATCGGCGCCGTCATCCTGCTGTTCTTCGCCGTCGGGCTGAGTGCGATGAGCCGGTTCATCCCCCGGCCCGGCGCCTTCTTCACCTATGTCGGCTACGGGATGGGACGCCCGCTCGGTCTCGCGGCCGCCTACCTGGCGCTCCTGACCTACACGACCGTGCAGGTGGCGGTCTACGGCTACCTGGGGGCGACGCTCGAGTCGTCGGTCGTCGCGCTGCACGGCCCGGACATCCCCTGGTACGTGTACTCGCTCGCGATGATCGCCCTGGTCGGCGTGCTCGGGTACCGGCACATCGAGCTGAGCTCGCGCGTGCTCGGCATCCTGCTGATCGCCGAGGTCGGCATCGTCATCGTCCTGAGCTTCGTCATCATCGGGACGGGCGGGGCGGAAGGGCTCTCGCTCGCTCCGTTCGAGCCGAGCACCGTGCTGTCGGGCTCCCCCGGCATCGGGCTCATGTTCGCCCTCGCCGGGTTCATCGGATTCGAGTCGACCGCCATCTTCCGCGACGAGGCCAAGGAGCCGGAGAAGACCATCCCGCGGGCGACCTACATCGCCGTCATCGCCATCGGCGTCTTCTACACGTTCGCCTCCTGGGCGCTGGTGATGGGATGGGGCCCCGCGAAGATCGTGGACGTCGTCGCCTCCGACACCGGCGGCTTCATCGTGAACACGGCCGTCCACTACCTGGGATCGGTCGGCGGCGTCATCGTGAACGTGCTGCTGATCACGAGCCTCTTCGCGTGCGTCCTCTCCTTCCACAACGTCGTCACCCGCTACCAGCACTCGATGTCGAACGCGTCGGTGTTCCCGGCGGCGATCGGACGCGTCCACGGCAAGCACTCGTCGCCCTACGTGTCGTCACTGGTGCAGACCGCCACCGCGGCGGTGCTGATCGCGGTCTTCGCGTTGTTCCGCCTCGACCCCGTGCTGCAGGTGTTCACCTGGTTCAGCGGCATCGCAACGCTGGCCATCGTCGTGCTGATGGCGCTGACCTGCCTGGCCGTGATCGTCTACTTCGCCCGCACGAAGACCGGCGCAGGCCTCTGGCGCACGGTGATCGCCCCCGTCATCGGCCTGCTCGGCCTGATCGGGGTGACGCTCATCATCGTCGACAACTTCCCGCTGCTCATCGGCGATGTGGATGCGAAGGGCACCCCGGTGGTCGGCCCGCTCTCCATCGCCTTCTTCGCCGCCATGCTCGCCGTTCCCGTGATCGGCGTGGTGCAGGCCCTCGTCCTGCGCCGCAGCAAGCGCGCCGCTTACGAGAACATCATCGACACCATCAGCGCCTAGGAGACCTGCACATGACGACCGAACTCCCCCTCACCCTCCCCCACGACGACACGGCGGCACCCGGACCGCTCTCCAGCCTGACCGCCGCCGAGATCGAGTCGGCGACACGCATCCTCCGCAGCGCCGGCGTCGTGACGGACACCACCCGCTTCGTCTATGTGGGGCTGCTGGAGCCCGACAAGGCGGATGTGCTGGCCGCGCTCGCCGGCGAGGCCCCCGCGCCGGACCGCGAGGCGCGCATCCTGCTGCTCGACGTCGCCACCGGCGCAAGCGCCGACGCCGCCGTCTCCCTCACCCGGGGCGAGGTCATCGCGCTGGTTCCGATCGACGGCTCGCGCGGCCAGGTCCCCATCCTGGAGGAGGAGTTCGAGGCGATCGGCGGCATCCTCGCCGCGGACTCCGGCTGGCTCGCAGCGCTCGGGAAGCGCGGACTGGTGAGCGAGCAGGTCGTCTACGCACCGCTCTCCCCCGGCTCCTACGACATCCCGGGCGAGGAAGGCCGCCGGATCATCCGGGTCTTCGCGTTCCGGATGGACCACCCTGAGGACCACCCGTGGGCGCACCCGGTCGACGGCCTCTGTGCGTACGTCGACGTCATCGCGCGCGAGGTCACGCAGGTCGTCGACGCGTTCGAGCTGCCCGTGCCGGAGGAGCCGGGCAACTTCCACCTGGAGTCGGAGCGGCCTGCGCCGCTCGACACGCTGAAGCCGATCTCGATCACCCAGCCGGAGGGACCGAGCTTCGCCGTGGACGGCGACCGGGTCACCTGGGCCAACTGGTCGTTCTCGCTCGGCTTCGACGCGCGGGAGGGGCTCATCCTGCGGAACCTCGGGTTCGCCGATCCCGACCAGGGAGGCGAGGTGCGTCCGGTGGTCTACCGCGCCTCCATCGCCGAGATGGTCGTGCCGTACGCGGACCCGTCGCCGACCCGGTACTGGCAGAACTACTTCGACACCGGCGAGTACCTGTTCGGCCGCTTCGCGAACTCGCTCACGCTGGGCTGCGACTGCCTCGGCGAGATCCGCTACTTCGACGCCGTGCTGTCCGACGAGTTCGGCCGGCCGAAGACGATCGAGAACGCGATCTGCATGCATGAGGAGGACTACGGGACGCTGTGGAAGCACACCGACCTGTTCACCTCGGCCAACGAAGTGCGGCGGTCGCGGAGGCTCGTCATCTCCTTCTTCACCACCGTAGGCAACTACGACTACGGCTTCTACTGGTACCTGTACCTCGACGGCACCATCGAGTGCGAGGCCAAGCTCACCGGCATCCTGTTCACCTCGTCGTACGTCGAGGGCTCCGCGACGGCGAGCGAGGTGGCGCCGGGTCTCGGTGCGCCCTACCACCAGCACCTGTTCTCGGCGCGGCTCGACATGATGGTGGACGGGCTGGCCAACGCGGTCGAGGAGGTGGACGCGGTGCGCCTGCCTGTCAGCGAGACGAACCCGTACGGCAACGCGTTCACGAAGCGCGCGACCCGCATCCTGAGCGAGGCGGAGGGAGCGCGCGAGGCCGACGCGTCCGTCGGGCGCACCTGGCACATCGTCAACACCGAGAAGACCAACCGGCTCGGCCGCCCCACCGGGTACGTGCTCCACGCGGAGCAGAACCCGACGCTGATGGCGGACCCCTCCGCCACGGTCACCGCCCGGGCGGCGTTCACCACGAAGCAGCTGTGGGTGACGCAGTACGCCAGCGACGAGCGCTATCCGGCCGGGGAGTTCGTCAACCAGAACCCGGGCGGCGACGGCCTCCCCGCCTACATGGCGGCGGACCGGCCCCTGGACGGTGAGGACATCGTGCTCTGGCACACGTTCGGGCCGACGCACTTCCCGCGCGTGGAGGACTGGCCGGTCATGCCGGTCGACTACGCGAAGTTCACGCTGAAGCCCTACGGCTTCTTCGGCCGCAACCCCGCCCTCAACGTCCCGGCCGAGGCTCCGGCGCACTGCGCGCCGGGGCAGCACGGCCACGCCGACGGCGGCCACGGGCACGGCGAGCACACGCACCACGGATGATCGAGACCATGCACCTCGGCAGCATGCTCCCGGCGACGCTGGGGGCATGCTGCGTCGCCGGGAGCGCCGACCGCCGCTCCCCGCTCGCCTGGTTCGGGATGCTGGCCATGCTCGCGGCGATGGCGGACACGATGCTGCTGCCGCATCCCGTCGTCGCTCCGGTCGTGTGGGCGGCGCTGCTGGTGGCGACGGGGGTCGCGACCGCGATGGCGCAGCGGCTGCGGCGGGTGGGGCGGAGTGGCGCGGAGGGCGCAGATTCCGCCCATGGCGCGCATCCCGCCCATCGCGCCCGGACGATGGCGCTGCACCGCGCGCTGCAAGCGATCCTGATGGGCGGGCTGATCGTCGCGGCGGGTGCGCACCACGGCGCGGCGGGCGGCGGACACTCAGCCCACGGGGTGAACATGGTCGCGGCATTGGGGCTCGCCGCGCTCGCCTTCGCGGTAGCGTCCGGGCTCCTGGCGCTCCGGCGACCGCTCCCGCGCCTCCTGCGCGCAGAGGCGTCACTCGGGGCGGCCTCCGTCGCGCTGATGTCGCTACCGCTGCTCGTGTAGCGCGCCGCCCGCGCCACATTCGTGCCGAATGCGCGGAAAGGCGCCGCTAGAGAGCGCACATTCGGCACGAATGCCGCCGCGCTTCGCGCTCAACGTCAGGCCGTCAGTGGGTCGTCACCGGGTGCAGGGCGTTGCTGAGCGTGCATCCCGCTTCGCCGGACTGCAGAGTGATGTCGGCCGGGTGCCACACGTGCACGGAGCCGTCGGCGTCCCGCTTCCCCACCAGACAGTCGGTGCTGCCCGAGATGCCGACGGCGACGCCGAGGACGGTGCCTTCCGCACCGCTGTCGCGGGTGAGACGGGCGCCGGTGACGGGGTCGTGCCGGACGGAGTCGTCCGGGAACGCGACCGTCAGATCGTCGGCCAGGCTCGTCGCCGTGGCCGCGGCCAGCACCGCGGAGAGCCGGTCGGCGGTGTCGGCCGGCAGGCTCGGCTTCGGAAGCGGCGTCGGCGGCGGCGAAGCCGGAGCGGGTGGACAGATCACGCTCTTCGGCTTCGTCGCGCTCCACTGGAAGAACGGACGGACGCGGAAGGCGAAGCAACCCGACCAGTCCCCCTCCGGCCAGCCCTTCCGCGCCAGGGAACCGGGCCGGCTCGGCGCGTGTGCGGTGATGCGGAGGGTGAAACGGGCACCGCCGAGATCGCGCGTCATCCCCTTCCATGACATCGCCTGAACCGACAGCTCGACGTCGTCGGCGGGAACGGCCGGCGCCTCACCGCTCGATTCTCGGGACGGGTCGGAGTACCGGTAGGCGAGGTCGGACGCGAGCACGTTCCGCGGGCGGGAGTCGTCGATCGCCGCCGCGATGCGCTCCGCCTCGTGGCGGGCGGCATTCTGCGCCACCGCGTCTCCGGTGCGCACGTCGGACGGTCCCGTGCACGCGGCGAGCGCCGACGCGAGCAGGACCGCGGCCGCCAAGGTCGCGACGGTGCGTCTCATCGGTTCCCCGCTCAGCCCGTCTGCGTGGGCGGTGTCTCCCGTCGCAGCGAGCTGCGGCCGATCGTGAACCAGAGGATCGCTCCGAGGAAGGGCGCCAGCGTCACCAGGATGAGCCACCCGACGGTCGGTCCTGCTGCGGCGCGGGCCGCGGCGATCTGGATGACGGCGATCAGCCACAGGATGAACGGGACGACGAACATCCCGAACACGATCAGCGCATGCCACCCGGCGAGGCCACTGAACATGAATCCCCCATTCGTTCGGTGCCACGACCCTACCGGACGACCGATTCTGTCTGACGAACCACCGAGACTCTGCGGAGATCCGCGCGTCGTCCACTACGCTGATCGCATCGACGATCGGGGGATATCGTGCCGACACTCATCGAGGAGTACGACAGGGACCGCGCCATCCGCCTGCGGGCCCGCTGGCTCATGGTGGGCGTGGTCGTGGCGATCGCCGGCGTCTTCCTCACCGGACCTCTCGGCGTGCTGCGCCTCGTCGACGGAGACGGCCTCGGCTGGCTGCTCGTCGCCGCAGCGATCGTGTTCGCCGTGGCGGCCATCCTGCTGTTCCGCGCCAGCCGCCGTGCGGTCCCGGCGCAGGACTACCGCATCACCGCGGACGCCTCGCAACAGCCGGACCCGGAGGGCGCGCCCATCTGGACGCGCAAGGAGATCGGCTGGTCGGCCAACGCGATCCGCCAATGGAACCCGTGACCGGACGACCTCAGCTCCAGCCGTAGCGCGCCGCCAGCGCTCGTCGCACGGTGTCGAACCGGCGCGCGTCGAGCGCGGCCCCCTCGCGACGCAGGCCGCCCGGCGCGACCCGGAACACGCGGTCGAGCCGGACGAAACTCGGGCGACCGCGCCCGTCCCACTCCCCCGAGCCGATCGGAAGGTACTCCGCCCGGCCGGGATGCTCCTGGCTGGTCAGCGCGACGGCGAGCACCGAACCCGACGGCTCGGCGGCGACCACGAGCACCGGGCGGTCCTTGCCGCGGCCGTCCGCCTCCTCGTAGGGAACCCACGTCCAGACGATCTCGCCCGGGTCGGCGTCGCCGTCGAGGCTGGGGTTGTACGACGTCCGGATGCGGCCCAGCCGGGACGGATCGACCTGGACGGTCTCAGCGGGCCGGCTCGGAGTCCGGGCCGTCCGCGACGGACGGAACAGTGCTCCCAGAGCCGACAGGACGCTTCTCACGGATGCCACGAACGGCACCATAGCGGACGCGCGTCAGGCCCACGGTGAACCGCAGGGCGAGCGCGAGCAGCAGGGAGACGGTGGTCGCATAGAGCAGCACGGACATTCCGGCGATCCCCTGGGCGATGAACAGGTCGAAGTTGCCGCTGTCGACCATCCCGCCGCCGATCGCGAACAGCCCGGGGAACAGCAGCCCCACCAGGCTGCCGACGATCGTCACGACGGAGATGGTCAGCGCCGGGCCGAACCGGGCGCGGGCGGCGAGGTCCACCATCGTGGCGCAGGCCAGGGCGGACAGCGCGCCGACCAGCATCGACCAGCCCAGTGTCAGGACTCCGGACGCCGCCGTCGCACCGACCAGGCCGGCCAGCGCGCCGCACACGGCGCTGGTCAGGGTCGGCCGGCGCAGGACCACCGCATCCACCAGCATCCACATCAGGACCCCGGTCGCGGAGGCGAGGAAGCCGCCGAAGGCCATGAGGGGCGCGTACGCGTCGAGGGCTCCCTCCGAGCCGACGATGAGCCCGAGCCACCCCACCCACACCAGGGCGCCGCCGATCGCGACGAGCGACGGACGGCTCGCGTGCGTCCGCAGGTGCTCGCCCCGGCCGCAGGCCAGCAGGATGCCGACGGCGCTGCCGCCCGCGGCCAGCACCGCGAGCGAACCGCCGAAGTCGACGACGGAGAGGCCGGCCACCGCCCACCCGTCGTCGAGCGCGAACACCCCGTAGGCGACCGGGATCAGGACGAGCGGGAACCAGAGCACCGTGAACACGATCCACGCCCGCAGGGTCAGCCGCGAGGCGACCGCCACCCCCACGAGCGCCGTGCAGAGCGCCAGGAGCGCGACGAGGTAGCCGGCGCGGGCGAGCGGATACGGTGAGGACGCCGCTGCATCGGGGCCGGCGATCGACGCCATCCCGAGATCGGGGCGACCGACCAGATGCGGGATCAGCGGGCGGCCGACGATCATGCCGTACCCGCCGAGCACCGCCAGGAGCACGACGACGGCCACCCCCACGAGTGCGAAGCGCAGCGCCCGGGCGGCACGCGCCCGCCCGGCCATGCCGCCGGCGAAGAACGCCAGCCCGAACGCGGCCAGCAGCACCAGCGCGCCGCAGACGAAGAGCAGCAGCGCATCCACCTGGTCCGGCGTGGCGTGTGCCATGGGCTCCCTCGGTCGTCAATGCCTGCACTCACCCTAGCGACGGCGCACCCGGCGCCGCGCAGCCCGGCGGACGACGGAACGGGGCGCCGCCTTCCGGCGACGCCCCGTCCGTTGCGGTCGAGAGACGGTCGATCAGACCGTCTCGAGCGAGTAGCCCTCCTCGCCGTGCACGACGGTGTCGACGCCGGCCAGCTCGTCCTCGTTCTTGATCCGGAAGCCCATGGTCTTCTGGATGACCCAGCCGATCGCGTAGGCCAGGACGAAGGAGTAGATCAGCACCGCGAAGGCGCCGATGGCCTGGACGCCCAGCTGGTAGAAGCTTCCGCCGTACAGCAGGCTCGAGAACTGCGAGGTCGCCTCACCCTTGCTGTTGTACATGTGGGTGAAGCCGAAGAAGCCGATCCACAGGGTACCGATGAGACCGCCGACGAGGTGGATGCCGACCACGTCGAGCGAGTCGTCGAACCCGAGACGGAACTTCAGGTCGATCGCCAGGGCGCAGACCGCACCGGCGACGAGGCCAAGAAGGATGGCGAAGCCCGGGGTGAGGATGTTACAGGCCGGGGTGATCGCGACCAGACCGGCCACGGCGCCCGACGCGGCGCCGATGGAGGTCGGCTTGCCGTCCTTCAGCTTCTCGACGATCAGCCAGCCGATGGTGGCGGCGGCCGGAGCGGCCAGGGTGTTCACCCAGGCGATGGCGGCGACACCGTCGACCGCGGCCTCCGAGCCGGCGTTGAAGCCGAACCAGCCGAACCACAGCAGCGCGGCGCCGAGGAGCGTCAGCGGAACGTTGTGCGGCTTGCTCATGCCCTTCTGGAACCCGACGCGCTTGCCCAGGACCAGGGCGAGAGCGAGGCCCGCCGCACCGGCGTTGATGTGGACGGCGGTGCCACCGGCGAAGTCGTTCACGTGGAGGACGGCCGGGGCCCAGCCGTCGGCGAGGTTGAACACCCAGTAGGCGACCGGGAAGTAGACGATGGTCACCCAGATGCCGGCGAACACCATCCACGAGCCGAACTTGGCGCGGTCGGCGATCGCACCGGAGATCAGCGCGACGGTGATGATGGCGAAGGTGGCCTGGAAGCCGGCGAACGCGAGGCCGCCGAGGTCGGGGGTGATGCCGTCCTTGCCCATCAGGCTCGACAGGAACCAGTCGGGGGTTCCGAGGAAGTGAGGGATGGAAGCGGGACCGAACGCGAGACCGTAGCCGTAGAGCACCCAGAGGACGCCGACCAGGGCCATCGCTCCGAAGCTCATCATCATCATGCTGATGACGCTCTTGGCCCGAACCATGCCGCCGTAGAAGAAGGCGACACCGGGGGTCATCAGCAGGACGAGGGCTGCGGCGACAAGGAGCCAGAGGGCGTTGACCGTCCCTGCCTCCGCGTAGTCCGCTGCTGTGTGGAGCACCATGCGAATTGTCTACCTCTCTGTGCATAGCCCCGCGGGGTGACGCGATCCCGATCCGGGTGGGGGGCGCTTTCGGGGTGGAGCCAGTCTCGATGCGAGAGGTTTCGTGAGAGGGATGCTCGTGTTTCGCGAGTGTTACGCATCCCCCCGGCGTGTAAACACTGTGTTTCGGGATGCTGCCGATGTGCTCGGCGGGTGCTGCGACCCTCCTAGGCGGCGAGCTTCGCGCGCACCTGCCGCTTGGCGCGGCCGAGGAGGGCGGACATCCCGCGCAGCCGGAGCGGCGACACCGCCTGCGCGAGGCCGAGGGTCTGCGGGAAGTCGTCCGGCACGGCGAGGACCTCGTCGGCGGTGAGGCCGGCGAGGCCCTGCACGAGGATGGATGCGAAGCCGCGGGTCGTCGGAGCCTCCGCCGGCGCGGTCGCGTACAGGTGCACGATCCCGTCGTCGTCGACCTCCACGAAGATGTACACCGGCGCCTGGCACTCCTCGACGCGCTCCAGCAGGTCCGGGTGGTCGCGGTAGCGCTCGGGCAGTTCGGGGAGTTCGTCCGAGAACTCCAGCAGCAGCTGCAGGCGGTCGTTCTGCTCCAGCGCCTGGAAGTCGTCGCGGATCTCGGCGAGCGTTCCCGTCATTTCGGTCATCCCTTAAGGCTACGTCCGATTCCGGCGTGACCGGTCAGCGCGCCGGAACCTCGCCTGGCTCGGAGCCGGTGACGATCGGGACGCGGACGGCCGAGCCCCACTCCGTCCACGAGCCGTCGTAGTTCTTGACGTTCTCGAAGCCGAGCAGGTGCGTGAGCACGAACCAGGTGTGGCTGGAGCGCTCGCCGATGCGGCAGTACGCGATCACGTCGTCCCCCGGCTTCAGGCCGGCTCCGTCGAGGTAGACCTCCTCGAGCTCCGCACGCCGCTTGAAGGTGGCGTCGGGAGCCGCGGCGCGGGCCCACGGCACCGACTTCGCCGACGGGATGTGACCGGCGCGCAGGGCGCCCTCGGTCGGGTACCCGGGGATCTCGGTGCGCTCGCCGCTGTACTCCTCGGGCGACCGGACGTCGATCAGCGGCTGTCCGAGGTGGGCGAGCACGTCCTCCTTGAAGGCGCGGACGACGGTGTCGTCGCGCTCGACGACGGGGTACTCGACCGGTGTCGGCTGCGGCACATCGCGCGTGAGCTCGCGGCCCTCCGCGATCCACTTGTCCCGCCCGCCGTCGAGCAGCCGGACGTCCTGGTGGCCGAACAGGGTGAACACCCACAGCGCGTAGGCGGCCCACCAGTTGTTCTTGTCGCCGTAGATCACCACGGTCGTGTCGCGGGCGATGCCCTTCGACCCGAGCAGCTCGGCGAAGCGCTCCGAACTCACGTAGTCGCGGATGACCGGGTCGTTGAGGTCGGTGTGCCAGTCGATCTTCACCGACCCGGGGATGTGCCCGGTGTCGTACAGCAGCACGTCCTCGTCCGACTCGACCACCGCGAGTCCGGGTTCGCCCAGGTGCGCGGCGAGCCAGTCGGTGCTCACGAGGCGCTCGGGGTGCGCGTAGCCGGAGAACTCGGGCGACGGGTCGGTCTCGATGGTCATGTCTGTGATGCCCTCCAGGGAATCGGTCGGTGGCGCAGGACTAGGCTGGGAAGCCTGCGACAGCTGGAATCTACGTCCAGCGTAAGCGGCTCGGAACGGCCGCGGTAAGACTTCGACACAAAGGTGCAGAACCCGCCATGACCCTCGAACAGACCGGCGCCCTCCCCCGTCTCGCCGACCGCTCGCCCGCGATCACGGGCGCGGAGATCGCCGAGAGCCTGGTGCCGCCGTCGCAGTTCGAGCACGCGACCTTCGACTCCTACCGGCCCGACCACGACTACCCGTCGCAGTCGGAGGCCGTCGCGACGCTGAAGCTGTTCGCCAAGACCTGGGAGCCGCAGCGGCCGGCCGGCCTGTTCAGCCGCAGCCGCAAGAAGGTGGAGGCGATGAAGCCGGGCGTCTACCTCGACGGCGGCTTCGGCGTCGGCAAGACGCACCTCCTCGCTGCGCTCTGGCACGAGGCGCCCGGCCCGAAGTACTTCGGAACGTTCATCGAGTACACCGCCTTGGTCGGCGCGCTCGGCTATGCCGGAGCGGTCAACCTGCTGCGCGGATCCACGCTGATCTGCATCGACGAGTTCGAGCTCGACGACCCGGGCGACACCATGATGATGACCCGGATGCTCGGCGAGCTCGTCGCCTCCGGCACCCGCATCGCGGCGACCAGCAACACGCCGCCGAACGCCCTCGGCGAGGGACGGTTCGCGGCGAGCGACTTCCTGCGCGAGATCCAGTCGCTGTCGTCGAACTTCCAGACCATCCGCATCGACGGCCTCGACTACCGCCGCCGCGACACCACCGGCAGCGCGATCACGGTCGAGCCGGCGGAGTACGAGCGTGTCGTGACCGCCCTCGCCGGCCGCGGCGAGACGGTGACGAGCGACTCCTTCCAGGACCTCATCGCGCACCTCGCGACCGTCCACCCCTCGCGCTACATCAAGATCATCGACGGCGTGGATGTGATCGGCCTGCGCGACGTGGAGGTGCTCCACGACCAGATGGCCGCCCTGCGCCTCGTCGCCTTCATCGACCGCGTGTACGACGCGGAGATCCCGATCGTACAGTCCGGCGTTCCGCTCAGCGACGTCTTCGACGAGGAGATGCTCGGCGGCGGCTACCGCAAGAAGTACCTGCGCTCCACGTCGCGCATGATCGCGCTCACCGCGGGTGAGCTGCCGCCGCACGACGACTGAGGCTCCGCCTCCCGCCGAGTTCCGGCATCACGTCACCACTCGGCCCGGGAACCGACAGCTACTCACGACTCGTCGCACCGGGTGCGGAGGTCGCGGGAGCGTGGGCGGGGATCGTGGCGGCGAGCCAGTCGGCGATGGCGCCCGTCCACTTCGCCTCGTCGTAGTTCCACAGCTTGGTGTGGAGGGCGACATCGAACGACACCAGCGTGACGATGTCGCTCCGCGCCTCGGCGAGCGCCCGGGAGCCGGTCGACGGGACGAACCCGTCGTCGTCGCTGTGCAGGATGAGCATCGGAAGGCTGAGCTCGGAGGCACGCGCCACGAAGTCCATGCTGCGCAGGTCGATCGGCGCCCCCTGGCCGGTGATGGGCCCGCTCCACTCCGACTCGATGAGGCGCATCGCTGCGCGGGTCATCATGTCCGGCAGGTGCAGGAGGTTGCCCTGGTAGCCGAGGGTGTCGATCCAGTCGATGACCGGGGATTCGAGAACGATGCCGGCCACGTGCTCCACCGAGGTGGACCGGGTGACCGTCTGGAGCACGACGGCGCCGCCCATCGACCAGCCCATCAGCACGACCGACCGGGCGCCCTGCGACACCGCGTAGTCGATCGCGGCCTCGATGTCGCGCCACTCGGTGCCGCCCAGGCCGTAGCGGCGGTCGGCGCTCTCCGGCGCATCCCCGTCGTTGCGGTACGAGGCGAGCAGGCACGTGAAGCCGGCGTCGTGGAACACCCGGACCGCACGGAGGCCCTCCTGGCGGCTGGCCCCCCAGCCGTGCACCTGGATGACCCACCGCTCGTCGCCCGCACCGTCCGGCGCCGGGAACACCCAGGCAGGAGCTTGGCCGAGGTCCGTCGCGATCTCGACCGACCGGACGGGAAGCCCGAGCTCGCCGGGCTGGAGGTAGTAGTAGCCGCTGATGCGGGAGCGTCCCGCGCGCAGTTCGCCGAATTCCACCCGCTCCAGCTCACGGGTGACCGAGCCGTCGGCGCGCTCGATCAGTCCGCCGAGCTTGGCGTAGCCGGTGTCGCCGCCCCACCAGAGGCCCAGCCGGCCGGGCATCGTCGCATCCGGCGACTCCCGCAGGGTCACCGTGCCGGTGCTCTCGTCGAACGAGCGGATGGTCTGGTTCTGCGGGCGCCGGCGCACCGGCGTGATCACGGTGCGCGCCACGCGGGCCGTCGCCCACCCGGCGATGAGCGCAGTACCGACGACCAGCCCGCCCGCGACGAAGGCCGCCGTTCCGAGTGCCTTGCCCCACGCCGATCCCGAGCCGCCTGCCGCCATAGTGGCAGCGTACCGGCGGCGGCTCCGGTACGCCCTCAGGAGTTCCCCAGGCGGCGTGCCTTACTGACGCCGGACGCCAAAGGCTTCTAGTGTTCGAAGCGTGCCGACACCGACATCCCCACCGCAGCACCCGGCGGAATTCGCCACGGCGCTGCAGTCCATCCGCACCGCAGTGTCGCGTCCGGAGCTCGTGATCGAGGAGATCCCCGCGCCCGCGCAGCTGGCGCCGTACTCCGTCGCGCTCGCCGCCGACGTCCGGCCCGCGCGCCACGGAAGCGATTCGGATCTCGGCACGGGACGCTTCATCCTGCTCTACGACCCCGAGGAGCCGGAGGCGTGGGGCGGCCGCTTCCGGATCGTCTGCTTCGCGCAGGCCCCGCTGGAGACCGACATCGGCCTCGACCCGTTCCTCGCCGACGTCGCCTGGTCGTGGCTGGTGGACGCCCTCGACGCGCGTCACGCGCGCTACACGGCCGCGAGCGGGACGGCCACCAAGATCATCTCCACCGGCTTCGGCGAGCTCGCCGCCCAGGGCGACGGCTCCCAGATCGAGCTGCGCGCCTCCTGGAGCCCGCTCGAGGCGGACGTCTCCGCACATGTCGAGGGATGGGGCGAGCTGCTGTGCATGCTCGCCGGCCTCCCCCCGACCGGCGAGGGGGTGAGCCTGCTCAGCGCCCGGGCGGCCGCGCCCAGGAAGGCGCCGCGTGGCTGAGTACACGGTCATCGAGACCCGTGCCGACTACCTCGCGGCGGTCGAGCGCATCGCCGCGGGGACGGGGCCGATCGCGGTCGACGCCGAGCGGGCCAGCGGCTTCCGGTATTCGCAGAGGGCCTACCTCATCCAGGTCTTCCGGCGAGAGGCCGGCACCTTCCTCTTCGACCCGCCGGCGGTCGGCCGCTTCGACGAGCTGAACGAGGCCATCCACGACGACGAGTGGGTGCTGCACGCGGCGACGCAGGATCTGACCTGCCTGCGCGAGGTCGGGCTCGACCCGTCCATCGTGTTCGACACGGAGCTCGCAGCACGCCTGCTCGGGATGCCGCGCGTCGGCCTCGGCACGGTCGTGGAGGAGCTCCTCGGCATCCACCTGGCGAAGGAGCACAGCGCGGCCGACTGGTCGACCCGTCCCCTCCCCCAGCCGTGGCTCGACTACGCCGCCCTCGACGTGCAGCTGCTCCCCGATCTGCGGGACGCGATCGCTGCGCTGCTGGACGAGGCGGGCAAGACCGACATCGCGCACCAGGAGTTCGCCGACGAGCTCGTCCGCGACCTGGTCCCGGTGCGCAGCGAGCCCTGGCGGCGCCTGTCGGGCATCCACTCGATCCGCGGCGTCCGAAACCTCGCCGTCGCCCGTGAGCTGTGGCAGGCCAGGGACGCCCTGGCCCGGGAGATCGACACCGCGCCCGGCCGTCTGGTCCCCGACGCGTCGCTCACCGCCGCCGCCAAGGCGATGCCGGAGTCGAAGCGCGCGCTCGCGGCGATGCGGGAGTTCACCGGGCGCGCCAGCCGCACGGAGATCGACCGCTGGTGGGCGGCCATCGAAACGGGACGCACCACCGACGACCTCCCTGTGCTGCGCGGCAACGGCGACACCCTGCCTCCGCCCCGGGCGTGGTCCGACCGCAATCCGGATGCGGATGCCCGTCTCAAGGCGGCGCGCACGGCGCTCACGGCTGTGTCCGAGGAGCGCAGCATCCCGCTGGAGAACCTGCTCACCCCCGACACGCTGCGCCGCGTCGCCTGGACTCCCCCCGCCGAAATCACGCCGGAGAGCGTCGCCGAGGCCCTCGCCGCGCACGGTGCACGGCCGTGGCAGGTTGCCGCAACCTCACAGGTGATCGCCCAGGCATTTGTGGAAAGCAGCCAAAGCGCCGACGAGGGGTCGGAGCCCGCTTCGTAGGAAGGATCAAACGATTCTTTTCGTGCACAACGGTGTACCTAGGATCGTTTCCGACCTTGATTTGGGAGGCACTGTGGCCGATAGGAACGATGTCGTGTTCGTCGACGGAGTCCGTACTCCGTTCGGACGGGCCGGCGAAAAAGGGCAGTACTGGAACACCCGCGCGGACGACCTCGTCGTGAAGGCGATGATCGGACTGCTGGAGCGGAACCCCCAGGTGCCCAAGGACCGGATCGACGACGTGGCGATCGCCGCGACGACGCAGCAGGGCGACCAGGGTCTCACCCTCGGCCGTACCGCCGCACTCCTCGCCGGACTGCCCAAGTCCGTCCCCGGATTCGCGATCGACCGGATGTGCGCCGGCGCGATGACCAGCGTCACCACTCTCGGCTCCGGCATCGCGTTCGGCGCGTACGACCTGGTGATCGCGGGCGGCGTCGAGCACATGGGCCGTCATCCGATGGGCTTCGGAGCCGACCCGAACCCGCGCTTCCTCTCCGAGAAGATGGTCGCGGAGGACGCGCTCAACATGGGCATGACGGCCGAGCGCATCCACGACCGGTTCCCCGCGCTCACCAAGGAGCGCTCCGACCGCTTCGCCATGCGCAGCCAGCAGAAGCTGGCCGCGGCGTACGAGGCCGGCAAGATCCAGCCGGACCTCGTGCCTGTCGCGATCCGCTCCGAGTCCGGCTGGAGCCTCGCCACGCAGGACGAGGGGATGCGTCCCCAGACCACCATGGAGGGGCTCGCCACTCTGAAGACCCCGTTCCGGCCGCACGGCCGCGTCACGGCGGGCAACTCGTCGCCGCTGACCGACGGCGCCACGGCCTCCCTCCTCGCGTCCACCGACGCGGTGAAGGAGCTGGGTCTCACCCCCAAGATGCGCATGGTGAGCTTCGCGTTCGCGGGCGTCGAGCCGGAGATCATGGGCCTCGGGCCCGTCCCGTCGACCGAGAAGGCGCTCCGCAAGGCGGGCCTCCGCATCGACGACATCGGGCTGTTCGAGCTGAACGAGGCGTTCGCCATCCAGGTGCTGTCGTTCCTCGACCACTTCGGCATCGCCGACGACGACCCGCGCGTCAACCTGTGGGGCGGCGCGATCGCGATCGGCCACCCGCTCGCCGCGAGCGGAGTCCGCCTGATGATCCAGCTGGCGCGCCAGTTCGAGGAGCACCCGGAGGTGCGCTACGGCATCACCGCGATGTGCGTGGGCCTCGGCCAGGGCGGAACCGTCATCTGGGAGAACCCCCACTTCTCCGGAAAAGCACTGCACGACAAGCGCGCCGCGCGGAAGGGCTGACACGCACGTGACCGACTACAGCACGATCGACTTCTCCCCCCTCGCCGACCTCACCGACGACGAGGTCGTCACCCACTCCTTCGTCCGCGACGTCCCGCTCCCCAGCGGCAAGACGCTCGCTCTGGTCACCCTCGACAACGGCCGCGACCACACCCGCCCCAACACCATGGGGCCGGCGACGCTGCTGGAGCTCGGGAAGACCTTCGACGAGCTGACCGAGCGCGCGAAGCGCGGCGAGATCGACGCGGTCGCCGTCACCGGCAAGCCGTTCATCCTCGCCGCAGGAGCCGACCTCAGCCGCGTCAGCGAGATCCCCAGCGTCGAGGTGGCTAAGCTGCTCCCGCAGCTGGGCCACTACGTTCTCGGCAAGCAGGCGACCTTCGGCGTCCCGTCGTTCGTGTTCACGAACGGCCTGGCGCTGGGCGGCGGCGTGGAGATCGGCCTCAACGCCGACTACCGCAGCATCGACCGCAATGCGGCCGCTTTCGCCCTGCCCGAGGTCTTCCTCGGCCTCATCCCCGGCTGGGGCGGCGCGACCATCCTGCCCAACCTGATCGGCATCGAGAACGCCCTCAAGGTGATCGTCGAGAACCCACTGAAGCAGAACAGGATGCTGAAGCCGCAGGAGGTCTTCGACCTCGGGATCGCGGACGCGATCTTCGACTCGGCCAACTTCCTCGAGGACTCGCTGCGGTGGGCCGACACGGTCCTCACCGGCGACGTCGTCGTCAAGCGCCCGAACGAGCCGGGCAAGATCGAGCGCATGGTGAAGTGGGATGCCGCCATCGGCATCGCGCGGAAGATGCTCGAGTCGCGCATCGGCACCGTCCCGAAGTCGCCGTACAAGGCACTCGAGCTGCTCAAGGCCGCGAAGGCGAACGACCGGGAGGCCGGGTTCGCCCTCGAGGACGACGCGCTCGCGGAGCTCATCGCGGGCGACCAGTTCCAGGCGAGCATCTACGCGTTCAACCTCGTGCAGAAGCGTGCGAAGCGCCCGGCCGGCGCCCCGGACAAGAAGGTCGCGAAGAAGGTCACCAAGATCGGCGTCATCGGCGCCGGCTACATGGCCAGCCAGTTCGCGCTGCTCTTCGTTCGGCGCCTCCGGGTGCCCGTGGTCATCACCGACCTCGACCAGGCGCACGTCGACAAGGGCGTCGCGTACATCCACGACGAGATCGGCAAACTGCAGGAGAAGGGCCGCATCTCCCCCGATGAGGCCAACCGCCTGCGCGCACTGGTCACCGGCACCACCGACAAGGCCGACTTCGCCGACTGCGACTGGGTCATCGAGGCGGTGTTCGAGGAGCTCGGCGTGAAGCAGGACGTCTTCGAGCAGGTGGAGCAGTTCGTCTCCGACGAGGCGGTGCTCGCGACGAACACCTCCTCCCTGTCGGTGGAGCAGATCGGCGCCAAGCTGAAGCATCCCGAGCGCCTGGTGGGCTTCCACTTCTTCACGCCGGTCGCGGTCATGCCGCTGATCGAGGTCGTGAACACGCCGCTCACGGATGAGGCGACGCTGTCGACCGCGATGGTGACGGCGGCAGCGCTCAAGAAGAATGCGGTCATCACGGCCGACACCCCCGGGTTCGTGGTGAACCGCATCCTCGCGAAGATCCTCGGCGACGCGATGCACGCGGTCGACGACGGGACGCCGTTCGACGTCGTCGACGAGGCGATCGCGCCGCTCGGCCTGCCGATGGCGCCGTCCGCCCTGCTCGACCTGGTGGGACTCAAGGTCGGCGCACATGTGCTCGACACCCACCATGCGGCCTTCCCCGACCGGTTCTACCGCTCGGAGAACCTCCACAAGCTGGCCGAGTACGGCACGCTGCTGGAGAAGGATGCCAAGGGCAAGGTGAAGGGCCTCGACAAGGGCGCGGCGAAGATCGTCTCCGGCGGCACGAACCCGTGGACGAAGGAGCAGATCCTGCGGACCCTCGAAGACGGCCTGGCCGATGAGATCCACCGCATGCTCGCCGACGACCACGTGGTCGAAGCACCCGAGGACATCGACCTGTGCATGATCCTCGGTGCGGGCTTCCCGTTCCAGATGGGCGGCATCACCCCCTACCTGGATCGCGTCGGAGCGTCCGAGCGCGTGTTCGGCGACACGTTCCACCACCCGCCGGTCAAGGGCGTCGCCTGACGCGCTGCCGAGTTGACGCGCTGCCGAGTTGACGCGACACGCCGTCCGCCCGATCGAGCGGACGGCGTGTCGCGTCAGGCAGGGTCGGCTGTCAGCGGTTGACCGTCGACATGTCCGGGTAGCGGTCGCCGACGGGGGCGGCCACCGCATCCAGCCGCGCCAGCTGCTCCGGGGTGAGCTGCAGGTCGGCGGCGGCGACGTTCTGCTCCAGGTTGGCGACCTTCGTCGTGCCCGGGATCGGCGCGATGTCGTCGCCCTTCGACAGCAGCCACGCGAGGGCCACCTGGCCGGGCTTCGCGCCGACCTCCCGCGCGACCTCGTCCACCTGCTCCACGATCCGGATGTTGGCCTCCAGGTTGTCTCCCTCGAACCGCGGGTTGAAGCGGCGGAAGTCGTCGTCCGACAGCTGGTCGAGCGAGCGGATCGTCCCGGTGAGGAAGCCGCGGCCGAGCGGCGAGTACGGCACGAAGCCGATGCCGAGCTCGCGAACCGTCGGCAGCACCTCGGCCTCCGGGTCGCGCGTCCACAGCGAGTACTCCGTCTGGATGGCGGTCACCGGGTGGACGGCGTTGGCGCGGCGGATGGTCGCAGGCGACGCTTCCGACAGTCCGTAGTGCCGGATCTTGCCCTCCTCGATCAGCTCCTTCAGTGCCCCGACGGTCTCCTCGATGGGCGTGTCCGGGTCCATCCGGTGCTGGTAGTAGAGGTCGATGTGGTCGGTCTGCAGACGACGCAGCGAGCCTTCGACGGAGAGCCGCACGTTATCGGCCGAGCCGTCCATCCCGCGCTCGTCGTTCTGGCGGTGCTTGATGGTGCCGAACTTGGTGGCGATGACGACGCGGTCGCGGCGGCCGTCGGCGAACGCCTTCGCGAGCAGCTCCTCGTTCGTGTACGGCCCATAGATCTCGGCCGTGTCGAAGAACGTCACGCCCAGCTCCATCGCGCGGTGGATGGTGCGGATCGAGCCCGCCTCGTCGCTGCCCGCACCGGTGTAGAACGCGGACATCCCCATGCAGCCCAGGCCCAGCTGCGAGACCTCCAGCTTCTCGGTTCCCAGTGCGATCGTCTTCATGCGTCGTTCCCTTCCGTGACCTGGCCGACGCTCTGCCGGTACAGGTCGATCTTGTAGTCGATGGCCGCCAGGCTCGCCGTCATCTCCTCCAGCTGCCGCACGACGGCCATGCGGTGCAGGAGCAGCAGCTCCAGTCGCTCCGCCTGCGTGTCGTCGCCCTGCCGCGCGAGCACGACGTACTGCCGCATCGTCGCGATGGGCATGGCGGTCGAGCGCAGCTTCGTGAGGAACGTCACCCAGGTGACGTCCGCGTCGGTGTAACGCCGGTGGGTGGAGGATGCGCGCTCGACCGGTGTCAGCATCAGCCCCTCGCGCTCGTAATAGCGCAAGGTGTGGGTGGTCAGCCCGGTCCGCTCGGCGACGTCGGAGATCGACATCGCCGTCCGTGTGTCGGTCATATCGCCACAGTAGAACTTCGAGCGCACTCCGAGTCAACCGGGGTCGGCGATCACGGAGATTTAGGCGGGACGCTTCTTCGCGGGGGCGGCGTCGGCAGCGGTCTCGTCGTCGGGCAGGGGGCGGGCGATCGGGACGCGGCTGCCGAGCACCTGCGCCACCAGATCGCGCGCGATCTTCTGCGGGGTGAGCCCGGCGTCCTCGAGGATCTGGTCACGCGAGGCATGGTCGATGAAGGCGTCCGGGAGGCCCAGCTCGTCGACCGCCGTGTCGATGCCCGCTTCGCGGAGGTCTTGGCGGACGCGCGTGCCGATGCCGCCGACGCGGATGCCGTCCTCGATCGTGACGACGATCCTGTGCTCCGCCGCGAGGGAGAGGATGCTCTTCGGCACCGGGACGACCCAGCGCGGGTCCACGACGGTCGCGCCGATCCCCTGCGCCGCCAGGCGGTCGGCGACCTTCAGCCCGAGGTCGGCCATCGGGCCGACGGTGACGAGCAGCACGTCCTTCCTGTCGCCCTCTCGGAGCACGTCCACGCCGTCGTCGAGCCGGCGGAGCGCCTCGATGTCGGGCTGGACGGACCCCTTCGGGAAGCGCAGGACGGTGGGACCGTCATCCACGGCGACGGCCTCCGCCAGCTCTTCCCGGAACCGCGTTCCGTCGCGCGGCGCGGCCAGCCGGATGCTCGGGACGACCTGCAGGATCGCGAGATCCCAGATGCCGTGGTGGCTCGGGCCGTCCGGACCGGTCACGCCGGCCCGGTCGAGAACGAAGGTGACGCCCGCCTTGTGGAGTCCGACATCCATCAGTACCTGGTCGAACGCGCGGTTCATGAACGTGGCGTAGATGGCGACGACGGGATGCAGCCCGCCGAACGCGAGACCGGCGGCGCTGGTCGCGGCGTGCTGCTCGGCGATGCCGACGTCGTGCACGCGCTCGGGGAAGCGCTCGGCGAACTTGTGCAGCCCGGTGGGGCGCAGCATCGCGGCGGTGATGCCGACGATCTTCGGGTCCTTCTCGGCGAGGCGGACGATCTCATCCGCGAACACGCCCGTCCAGGAGGGCTTGCTCGACCCCTCCATCGGCTCGCCGGTCTCCGGGTCGATCTGCCCGACCGAGTGGAACTGGTCGGCCGCGTCGCGCAGCGCGGGCTCGTAGCCCCGGCCCTTCTGCGTGATGGCATGGACGATGACAGGGGCCCCGTAGTTCTTCGCCTGGCGCAGCGCCTCCTCCATCGCCTCGATGTCGTGACCGTGGATGGGGCCGATGTACTTGATGTCGAGGTTCGAGTACAGCGCCTCGTTGTTGGAGAAGCGGCTCAGGAAGCCGTGCAGGCCGCCGCGCACGCCACGGTAGAACGACCGCCCGGGCGTACCCAGCTTGTCGAACGCCTTGCGCGACGTGAGGTACAGGTTGCGGTAGCTCTTGCGCGTCCGCACCGTGTTGAGGAAGCGCGCCATGCCGCCAATGGTCGGCGCGTACGAGCGGCCGTTGTCGTTGACGACGATGATCAGCTTGCGGTTGTTGTCGTCGGAGATGTTGTTGAGGGCCTCCCACGTCATCCCGCCCGTGAGGGCGCCGTCGCCCACGACGGCCACAACGTGCCGGTCCTGCTGTCCGGTGAGCTCGAATGCGCGGGAGATCCCGTCCGCCCAGGAGAGGGACGAGGAGGCGTGCGAGCTCTCCACGATGTCGTGCTCCGACTCCGACCGCTGCGGGTAGCCGGCCATGCCGCCGCGCTGCCGGAGCCGCGAGAAGTCCTGACGACCGGTGAGCAGCTTGTGCACGTACGACTGGTGCCCCGTGTCGAACACGATGGCATCGCGCGGGGAGTCGAAAACGCGGTGGATGGCGATGGTCGTCTCGACGACACCCAGGTTCGGGCCGAGGTGTCCACCGGTCTTCGCCACGTTGGCCACCAGGAACGCGCGCACCTCGGCCGCCAGCTGGACGAGCTCCCGCTCGGTCAGCCGGTCGAGGTCACGGGGACCGTGGATGGTCTCGAGGATTCCCATGGATTCGAGTCTAGGCGCGTCCTGGTGGACAGAGGCTCGGAACGTGCCGTACGAGGGTCCCCTTGACAATGCGTGCTCTCTCCGGCAAGGCGTCGGACCGGTGTATAGAACGGAGGCGCCCGGCGAGCGACACGCCCGTGGACGCGGAAAACGGAGGCGCCGGCGGCCGTGCGGGCCGTCGACGCCTCCGTTCGCGCGAGGTGCTCAGACCAGGCTGCGCAGCACGTACTGCAGGATGCCGCCGTTGCGGTAGTAGTCCGCCTCACCGGGGGTGTCGATGCGGACGACCGCGTCGAACTCGACGGTCGTCTTGCCCGCGCGCGAGTTGTCGCTCGGCTCCGCGACCACGTGCACCGTCTTCGGCGTCGTGCCCTCGTTCAGCTGCTCGAGACCCGTGATCGAGAACACCTCGGTGCCGTCGAGCCCCAGCGAGTCGGCGGACTCGCCGGCCGGGAACTGCAGCGGGACGACGCCCATGCCGATCAGGTTCGAGCGGTGGATGCGCTCGAAGCTCTCGGTGATGACCGCGCGGACGCCGAGCAGGCTGGTTCCCTTCGCAGCCCAGTCGCGCGACGAGCCGGAGCCGTACTCCTTGCCGCCGAGGATGACGAGCGGGGTGCCCTGCGCCTGGTAGTTCTGCGACGCGTCGTAGATGAACGACTGCGGGGCGCCCTCCCGGGTGAAGTCGCGGGTGTAGCCACCCTCGACTCCGTCCAGCAGCTGGTTCTTGAGGCGGATGTTCGCGAAGGTTCCGCGGATCATCACCTCGTGGTTGCCGCGGCGCGACCCGTAGGAGTTGAAGTCCTTGCGGTCGATGCCGTGCTCGGTGAGGTACTGGCCGGCCGGGCTGTCCGCCTTGATCGAGCCGGCGGGCGAGATGTGGTCGGTGGTGACCGAGTCGCCCAGCTTGGCGAGCACGCGGGCGCCGAGGATGTCGGAGACCGGCGTGGTGTCGAGCGTCATGCCCTCGAAGTACGGGGGCTTCCGCACGTAGGTCGACTTCTCGTCCCACTCGAAGATCGAGCCGGTCGGGGTCGGCAGCGACTTCCAGCGCTCGTCGCCCTCGAAGACGGACGCGTACTGGTGGACGAACATCCCCTCGTTGATCGACGAGTCGATGGTCTGCTGCACCTCGGCCGCGTCGGGCCAGATGTCCTTCAGGAAGACGTCGTTGCCCTCGGTGTCGGTGCCGAGCGGGTCGACCTCGAAGTCGAAGTTCATCGAACCGGCGAGGGCGTACGCGATGACCAGCGGCGGGCTCGCCAGGTAGTTCATCTTGACGTCCGGGTTGATGCGGCCCTCGAAGTTGCGGTTGCCCGAGAGCACCGCGGTGACGGCGAGGTCGTTGTCGTTGACGGCCTGCGAGATCTCCTCGGGCAGCGGGCCCGAGTTGCCGATGCAGGTGGTGCAGCCATAACCGACCGTGTAGAAGCCGAGGGCCTCCAGGTCGTGCGTGAGGCCGGCCTTCTCGTAGTAGTCGGTGACGACCTTGGAGCCAGGGGCGAGGGTCGTCTTGACCCACGGCTTGGCCTTGAGGCCCTTCTTCGCCGCATTGCGGGCGAGGAGGCCGGCGGCGAGCATGACCGACGGGTTGGAGGTGTTGGTGCACGACGTGATGGCCGCGATGGCGACGGCGCCGTGATCGAGGATGAAGTCCTCGCCGTTCTCGGACAGGCGGACCGGCGTCGGGTTGGATGCGGCCTTCGGCGCGTGGCTGTGGTGGCTGTGCTGGTGGGTGCTGCGCGCATCCTCCGGCTGGAGCTCGCCCGGGTCGGACGCCGGGAACGACTCGGAGATGGTCAGGTCGACCAGGTCGTGGGAGACGTCCGCGTAGTCGACGAGGTCCTTCTCGAACTGGTCCTTGGCGTGGCTCAGCTCGATGCGGTCCTGCGGGCGCTTCGGGCCGGCGATCGAGGGGACGACCGTGGAGAGGTCGAGCTCGAGGTACTCGCTGAAGACCGGTTCGACCGCGGGGTCGTGCCAGAGGCTCTGCGCCTTGGAGTACTCCTCGACCAGCTTCACCTGCTCCTCGCTGCGGCCGGTGAGGCGCAGGTAGTCGAGGGTGACGTCGTCGATCGGGAACATCGCGGCGGTCGAGCCGAACTCCGGGCTCATGTTGCCGATGGTCGCGCGGTTCGCGAGCGGCACCTCGGCGACGCCCGCTCCGTAGAACTCGACGAACTTGCCGACGACACCGTGCTTGCGCAGCATCTGCGTGATGGTCAGCACCACGTCGGTCGCAGTGACACCGGTCGGGATGGCGCCGGTCAGCTTGAAGCCGACGACCTTGGGGATGAGCATGGAGACGGGCTGGCCGAGCATGGCAGCCTCCGCCTCGATGCCACCGACGCCCCAGCCGAGCACGCCGAGGCCGTTGACCATGGTGGTGTGCGAGTCGGTGCCGACGCAGGTGTCCGGGTAGGCGAGCAGCTCGCCGTTGACCTCGCGGGTCATGGTGACGCGCGCCAGGTACTCGATGTTGACCTGGTGGACGATGCCGGTGCCCGGCGGGACGACCTTGAAGTCGTCGAACGCGGTCTGGCCCCAGCGGAGGAACTGGTACCGCTCGCCGTTGCGCTCGTACTCCAGGTCGGTGTTCCGCTCCAGCGCGTCCGGCTGGCCGAACAGGTCGGCGATGACGGAGTGGTCGATGACCATCTCGGCCGGGGCGAGCGGGTTGATCTTCTTGGGGTCGCCGCCGAGGGCGGAGACGGCCTCGCGCATGGTGGCGAGGTCGACGATGCAGGGGACGCCGGTGAAGTCCTGCATGATGACGCGGGCCGGCGTGTACTGGATCTCGGTGTCCGGCTCTGCGGCCGGGTCCCAGCCGCCGATGGCCCGGATGTGGTCGGCGGTGATGTTCGCGCCGTCCTCCGTGCGGAGCAGGTTCTCGAGCAGGACCTTGAGGCTGAACGGAAGCCGCTCGTACCCCTCGACCGTGTCGATTCCGAAGATCGTGTAGTCCTTCGACCCGACCGTCAGTGTCCGCTTCGCACCGAAGCTGCCGTGTCCTGCGTTCTCGGTTGCAGTCACAATGCCCTCTCCTTCATCGGCAGGCGATGTCCACGCACGCCTCGTCCATCTTCCTCGTCCGTCGAAGCGCCTTTCCAGCAAGGTAACCCTAAATCGCCGAACCGGAAAGTATCTTGACGTCGAGATAAATCTAGCACGCTCAGAGCCGGTCGAAGACCAGCGAGCGGCTCTTCGCGAAGCGGTAGAAGAGCTCGACCCCGACGGCTCCGACCGCCCCGATCGCGATGCCCCACGCGAGTGCGCCGTCCGCCTTCAGGTGCATCTCGAAGAAGGAGGCGGTGAACGGGATGAGGCACACCAGAGCGAAGGCCGCGGCCACCGCGACGAGCAGCAGCCAGCGCATCCCGGTGAGCGGACGGGTGAGCACGCACAGGATCCACAGCGACACGCAGAACAGCGCGACGGTGGTCACGCTGCGCGCCTCGTGCAGCGGGATGCTGCGATGCAGCGGAGCGTAGGCGACGATCGCGGTCACGCCGGCGATGAGGCCGGTCGGCACGGAGTACCGGAGCACCCGTCCGAGCACGCCCGGCGTGTAGATGCGCTTGTTGGGCGCCAGCGCGAGGAAGAAGGAGGGGATGCCGATGGCGAGCGTCGAGACCAGCGTCAGCTGGCGCGGGAGGAAGGGGAACGGCCACAGCAGGATCGCGCTGACCAGCGCCAGCAGGATGCCGTAGGTGGTCTTCGCGAGGAAGATGTTGGAGACGCGCTCGACGTTGGCGATGACGCGCCGCCCGGACGCGAGCACGTCGGGCAGGCGGTCGAAGCGGTCGTCGAGCAGCACGACGCGCGACACCGCCTTCGTCGCGGCCGTGCCGGTGCCCATCGCGATGCCGAGGTCGGCATCCTTGACCGCCATCGCGTCGTTCACACCGTCGCCGGTCATCGCGACCGTCCGTCCGCGTTCTTTGAGCAGCCGGACCGCCGTGCGCTTCTGGTCCGGGCTGACCCGCCCCAGCACACTCGCGGTGTCCAGCGCCTCGGCGAGCGCGTCGTCGGACGTCAGGGTGGACGCATCCACCGCAGCGCCCTCCAGCTCGAGCTCGCGGGCGATGGCCGCGACGGTGACCGGGTTGTCGCCGGACATGACGACGACGCGCACCGTCTGCTCCCGGAAGTAGCGCAGGGTGTCGCGCGCCTCGGGCCGCAGGGTCTCGGCGAGGAGCACGAGCAGGGCCGGCTCGACGCGCACCCCGGTCAGCGGTCGGTGGACGTCGTCGGGCAACGGGTCGACCGCCCGCGCCAGCGCCAGCGTCCGCAGGCCGGTCGCCGCCAGCTCGGTAGCGCGGGCGAGCGCGACGGGGTGCGCCTCGAGCACCCGCTCCGGAGCGCCGAGCACCCACGAGCTCTCCTCGTCGTCGACGGTCATGGTGAGCGCGCTGTACTTGGTCGCAGAGCTGAACGGGATGCGCCGGGCCACCCCGAAGCGGTCGCTGCGGAACCGCGACCCCAGCAGGCCGGACGTCGCGTTGCCCGCCTCGTCCGATCCGAAGGCGGCCAGCGCCGTCTCGGCCAGCTGCTTTCCGTCCGGAGCCGCGGCCCCGACGACCTCCGTCCCGTGCAGCGCGAGCTCCCCGGTCGTCAGCGTCCCGGTCTTGTCGAGGCAGAGCACGTCGACGCGGGCGAGCACCTCGACGGCCGCGAGCTCCTGCACGAGCACCTTCTTGGTGGCCAGCTGGATGGCGGCGACGCCGAACGCGAGGCTGGTCAGCAGCACGAGCCCCTCGGGGATCATGCCGACGACGGCGGCGACGGCGTCGACCAGCGCGCGCCGCCAGCGGGCGTCGACGAAGATCTCCGAGAACCCGCCGTAGGTGAGCACGCGCCCGATCAGCGTCACGACGATGAGCGGGCCGAGGATCCACGACAGGTACACCAGGATGCGGTTGGTCGCCTCGCGCAGCTCCGAGCGGACGAGCGAGTGCTTGCGGATCTCGCTGGTCAGACGGCTGGCGTAGGAGTCCGCCCCGACGGCGGTCACGAGGGCGATGCCCGTGCCGGTGACGACGTGCGAGCCGGAGAGGAGCGGCGCATCCGCATCCTTGAAGACGGGGTCGGACTCCCCCGTCAGCATCGACTCGTCGAGCGACAGCCCGGTGCTCTCCACCACCAGGGCGTCCGCCGGGATCTGGTCGCCCGGCCGCAGCACGAGGAGGTCGTCGATCACGACGTCCTCGAGGGCGACCGTCGCCACGTCCCCGTCGCGGCGCACGCGGCTGTGCGGCGCCGCCAGCAGGGCGGCCCGGTCGAGGACCCGCTTGGCGCGGTACTCCTGCACGATGCCGATCAGGGCGTTGACGACGACGATGCCGAAGAAGAAGCCGTCGCGCAGGTCGCCGAGCAGCACGACGGCGAGGAAGCAGGCGGTGAGGATGCCGTTGAACAGGGTGAAGATGTTCTCGCGGAGGATGTCGCCGAGCGACCGCGAACTCGGCTGCGTCTGCGTGTTCGCCCGGCCCGCGGCAACACGCTCCGCCACCTGGGCGGCCGTCAGCCCCGTCCGTGTCCCCGCGTCCAGCATCCGTCCCCCTCCGTCGCCCGCGAGCCCGCCGCCGTCCTAGCGGCCAGAGGCCGCGCCGCGGGGCGCCGTCGCCTTCTGCGGGAACTGGGCCTTGACCACGAACCACGTCACCAGCAGCAGCGGGGCGTAGAGCGGGACGCCCATGAGGAGCTTGGTGAGCGCGAGCGCGCTGGTCGCCGCGTCCGTGTGCGCCAGGTAGAGAGGGACCTGGACCACGAGCCGCGCGACGAAGAGCAGCAGCCAGAGGAAGGTGAGCGCCTGCATCACCCGGAACTTCCGCTTGTCGCTCCGCCAGGCGACCCCGTCGCCCATCAGGTAGCCGGCGGCCAGCCCGATGATCGGCCAGCGCACCAGCATGGAGATCAGGATGCCGGCGGCGTACGCGGCGTTGGTCCAGATCCCGAACAGGAAGTTGTCCTCGCCCCGCCCGGTGATGAGGGCGAGGATCGCCGAGACGCCAACGCCGATCAGTCCGGCCAGCGCCTGCGTGAGCGGCGTCCTCCCGATCACGCGCAGCACGGTGAAGACGATCGCGACGGCGACGGAGCAGCCGATCGACAGCGGGACGTTCTGCGTGAAGGTGAACAGGACGAGGAAGACGAGCCCCGGGAGGATCGTCTCGCAGAGCCCGCGGATGCCGCCAAGCGCGCCGAGCAGCGCCGCGCCGGTCGAGGCGTCGGTCTCCGCCAGCTGCCCGAGGCCCGAGCGGCGGGCGGCGGCCGCGATGCTGTCGCCCAGAGCGGGGGCCGGCGCGCCGGCGCCGGTCTCCGCGTTCTCCGCTGCGGTGGGCTCGGCCGGCGTGCTGTTCCGGTCGGGCCGGTCCTGATCGGTCATGCGTGCGCCCTAAAGAGAGGAGTAGTCGTTCTCGTTGCCGGTCGTCGGCGCGGCCGGCATCCGGAGCGGGATGAGGTCGCGCGGCGGCATCGGCACCGAGCCGCGGACCACCACGATGCTGCGGAACAGGTCTTCGACGAGCGCGGCCGCCTCCGGCTGCACCGCGGCATCCCCCGCGATCACGCCGCGGAGGAACCAACGAGGGCCGTCGACGCCGACGAAGCGGGCGACGCGGGTCTCGACCGGGCCGCCGTCCGGGGCCGCCACGGGGATCTCGGCCACGAGCTCCGGGCCGAACGCGCCGTCGCGCTCGGTGACCCGCCCGCCCTGGCGCTGGATCTGGTCGGTGATCTGGTCGCGGATCTCGTGCCACAGGCCGCTCGAGCGCGGCGCGGCGAACGGCTGAACCTGAAGCGTGGAGCCGGCGTAGTCCAAGCCGACCGCGACGACGCGCTGGGACTCCTCCTCCACCTCGAGGCGCAGGTGCAGGCCCTCCCGCGGGAGGATCTTCACCCCGCCGAGGTCGACGTACGGCCGGACGGGGTTGGCCTCGCTCTCGTCGAGCGGCCCCTCGGTCTCGCGGTCCGGCGGGGCCGACTTCTCGAACTCCGCCTCCAGGCCGTCGTCCTGCTGCTCGAGCTCTGCGCCCTCCTCGGCTCCGCGAGGGGTGTCGCTGATGTCGCTCACGCGTGTTCTCCTGACTCGGTCACGGTGTACCCGGACGAGCCGAAGCCCGCGGTGCCGCGGTGGCTGTCCGGGAGGGTGTCGACGGGGATGAACCGGGCCCGCGTGACCGGCATGACGATCAGCTGGGCGATCCGGTCGCCGACGGCGATATCGTACGGCATCGACCTGTCGGTATTGAGAAGGGTCACCCGGATCTCGCCGCGGTAGCCGGCATCCACCGTCCCCGGCGCATTGACGATCGTCAGCCCGTGCCGCATGGCGAGGCCGCTGCGCGGCACGACAAAGCCGGCGTACCCGTCGGGCAGGGCGATCGAGACGCCGGTCGGCATGGTGAAACGCTCCCCCGGACCGAGGCGCACCGCCTCCGCGGCGCACAGGTCGGCGCCGGCGTCGCCCGGGTGCGCGTACGCGGGCAGGGACGAGGCGATGATCGGGACGTCGACGGTATCGGTCACGTGTCAGAGGCTAGTGCAGAAGTCTGATCGAATAGAGGTCATGGACCTGTACCGAGAGCGACTCTGGGCGACGCCCTGGCTGTTCATCTCCACCCTGCTCGTCATCCCCGCGGTCATGCTCGTCTTCGCGCCGATCAACTTCACCGTCGGCGTCGTCCTGGCCATCGCGATCTACGTCGCCTGGGCGATCTTCCTCATCGCGACCGCGCCCGTCATCCGCGTGACGAAGGACGAGCTGGCGGCCGGCAACGCACGCATCCCGCTCGAGCTCGTCGGCGAGCCGACGGCGTACCGCGGCGACGACGCGACCCTGGAGCGCGGCCGGCGTCTCGATGCCCGGGCGTGGCTGCTCATCCGCGGCTGGATCAAGCCGGTCGTGAAGGTCCCGGTCCTCGACCAGGACGACCCGGCGCCCTACTGGCTCCTCTCGACAAGAAACCCGGACCAGCTGGTCCGGGTTCTCGATGAGGCTCGCCTCAGTTCCTAGTTCGTCCGACGTCAGGCGGCGCACTCCACGCAGATCGGTCCGAGCTTGGTCTCGTGATCGATCTGGGAGCGGTGCTTCACCAGGAAGCAGTTCACGCAGGTGAACTCGTCCGCCTGGGGAGGCAGCACGACGACGTCGAGGTCGAGGTCGGAGAGGTCGGCACCGGGGAGCTCGTATCCGCCGGGGTTGTCAGCGTCTTCGACGTCGACGACCCCCGACATCTTGTCCGGGACACGCTCCTTGAGGGCCTCGATCGACTCGGAGTCGTCCTCGGTCTTCCGCGGTGCGTCGTAATCCGTTGCCATGCCCATCCACTTCTCGTCGTAACGGCCGATTCTCGCAATCGGCGGCCATAGTTTGCATCAATCGCCCCTGAATAGCAAAACCAATCAGGAGCCTCTCAGCATTGCTCGGTGTGCAACTTCCGGCACGCCCGCGGTATTCCCCGGAATGCCTACTGCTCCGTGGCATCCTGGGGCCGTACGAACGAGCTCGGAAGGCAATCCACATGCAGGATCTGAAGGTCATCGGGGTCGAGAACGGCGCGCTGGTCGCCGTCGGCGACGACGGTGAGCGTTTCCGCATCGCCGTGGACGAGGCGTTGCAGTCGAAGGTGCGCCAGGTGCGGCAGGAGACGCCCGCCGACGCGCCGAAGCTCTCACCGCGCGAAGTGCAGGCCCACATCCGTTCCGGCATGTCCGCAGAGGACGTCGCAGCGGTCACCGGAGCGCCCCTGGAGTACGTCCAGCGCTTCGAGGGACCGATCATCGCCGAGCGCGAGCACATCGTGGCGAGCGCCCTCAGCGTCCCTGTGCACACCTCCGACGCCGTCGACCCGCTGGGCGAGGCCGAGACGTTCGGTTCGGTCATCCGCGACCGGCTGGCGTCGCTCGGCGTCGCCGGCGAGCGCTGGGCGAGCTGGAAGGACAGCGAGACCGGCTGGATCGTCAAGCTGGAGTTCACCGCCGACACCATCGACCACGACGCGCGCTGGTCGTACGACGCGCGCAAGCACGCCCTCGCGCCGCTGAACTCGGAGGCGACGACGCTCTCCCAGGCGGGCGAGCTGCGCGGCGGGGCGCTCATCCCCCGTCTCCGCGCCGTCCTGCCGCACGAGGGCGAGCCGGACAGCTCCCGCTTCGACAGCGGGGCCTTCACCTTCCCGGCCCCCGCCCCGGCCGCCGACCTGATGGGCCCGGAGATCACGGCGCCCATCGAGCCGCTGGCCCAGGGCCGCACGCCCGGCGCCAACAACTCGATCAGCGTCTCGGCCATCAAGCGCGCCGACGACGCCCCGCGAGATCTGCACCAGACCGCCGATCTGCTGGAGGCCCTCCGTCGCCGCCGCGGCGAGCGGGAGGCCGCCGGGTACGACGACCGGCCGACGCCGGCCGACGCGTCCCCGGTGGATGTCGTTCCGACCCCGCCGACCGAGGCCCCGGTCACGCCGACGCCCGGCCCGACGCCGTTCCGGCTGATCGATGAGCGTCCGCCCGCCGCCGAGCAGCCCCCGCTCCCCCTCGACGTGCCGGCTCCGCCGAGCGGTCCGTCGAACGACTCCGGTCCGCAGCCGTCGTCGCGGAAGAAGGGCCGGGCGGCCATGCCGAGCTGGGACGAGATCGTTTTCGGCGCGCGGACGGACGACGATCTGGCCTGAGCGGCAGGTCCTTCCTGCTCGGTGCGCCTACGCGGCCGCGCCGAACCGCAGCAGCGGGACCCGCGTCTCCTCCGGCGTGAGCGACCCGTGCTGGCCGACCATGTTGCGGCCGGTGCGCTGCGGGTCCCGGCCGTCGTAGTAGGCGATGCGCTTGCGCGCGGCGACGAGCACATCCCCGATCCGCGGGGCGACCTCGGGGGCGACCCGCTCGCCGAACCAGCCGGCGTCGACGGCCTCGGCGCGCGTCGCCACCCACGACCGGTCGCCCTCGGCGTCGCGCCAGCGCTCGGCGACCGCCGCAGGCGACGCGCCGTCCTCGAGATAGAGGTGCAGGAGGCGCGGTTCGCCGGCGATGTCCGCCACGTCCTGCAGCAGCTCCGGCGCGGTGTCGTAGAGGATGTGGCCGCTTTCTGGCACGTCGACGACGCCGTGGTCGGCGGTCAGCAGCGCGCCGCGTCCGGGACCGAGGCGACGGGCGAAGGCGACGACCAGCGCATCCAGGGTCTCCAGCGCCGTGGTCCAGTCCGGTGACTCCCAGCCGCGCGCGTGCGCCAGCTGGTCGAGCTCCGCGACGTAGAGGTAGGTGAGCCCCGGTCCGGCGGTCGCGACGACATCGGCGGCCGCCGCGAAGCGGTCGGCCATCGACTGCACGCCGACGAACTCGGCTCCGCGCAGCACCGCGGCGGTGAAGCCGGTGCCGGCGAACTTGGGCAGGGCGATCGCGCGCGGCGTCACGCCCCGCTCCGCCGCCGCCTCGAAGACCGTGCGCGAGCGCTGCCAGCTCGCCGGGTCCATCCGCTCGTCCCAGCCGGTGAGCTGGTTCGTCAGGCGGCCCGCGCCGTCGCGCACCCGGTAGCCGACCAGACCGTGCTCGCCGGGCGTCGTCCCGGTGGTCAGCGTGGCCAGAGCGGCGGCCGTGGTCGTCGGGAAGCCGGAGTCGATCGTCGTCGCCTTGCCGAGCAGCGGGGCGAGCGTCCTGGCATGGCCTGCACGTGCCCGCAGGGCGGCCGCGCCGAGGCCGTCCACCACGATGACGACCACGTGCTCCATCGCCGGGAGGCCCAGGTCGTTGGTCTCGCCGGACAGCGCGGCGAGCGAACTCGGAAGAACCGTGGCGAGGCTCGCTCTCGTCGTGAACGCGGCCGGTAGCATGGGGGGCATCCGGCCCAGTCTGGCACAGCGATCCCGCCGCCCGACAAGCCGCCCCCGCCCCTTCGCACCGCACAGAATGCCCGAATGACACCTGCAGACGACAAGCCCGCCGCCGGAACGACGGAACGCATCGAAGACGTCGACGTCACGACCGAGATGCAGGGCTCGTTCCTCGAATACGCCTACTCGGTGATCTACTCGCGGGCCCTCCCGGACGCCCGCGACGGCCTCAAGCCCGTGCAGCGCCGCATCCTCTACATGATGACCGAGATGGGCCTGCGCCCCGACCGCGGGCACGTCAAGTCGGCGCGCGTCACCGGCGAGGTCATGGGAAAGCTGCACCCGCACGGCGACAGCGCCATCTACGACGCCCTGGTGCGTATGGCGCAGGACTTCACCCTCCGCGTCCCGCTGGTCGACGGGCACGGCAACTTCGGGTCGCTCGACGACGGCCCCGCCGCCGCCCGGTACACCGAGGCGCGCCTGGCCGCCGCGGCCCTCGCGATGACGGAGGACCTCGACGAGGACGTCGTCGACTTCGTCCCCAACTACGACAACCAGCTGATGCAGCCGGACGTGCTGCCCGCCGCGTTCCCCAACCTGCTCGTCAACGGCGCCAGCGGCATCGCGGTCGGCATGGCCACCAACATGGCGCCGCACAACCTCATCGAGGTCGTCGGCGCCGCCCGGCACCTGCTCGAGAACCCGGATGCGACGCTCGACGACCTGATGGCGTACGTCCCCGGCCCCGACCTCCCCGGCGGCGGCACCATCGCCGGCCTGGCCGGCGTGCGCGACGCCTACGCGACCGGACGCGGCAGCTTCCGGATGCGCGCCAAGGTGACTGTCGAATCCATCACGGCGCGCAAGAGCGGCCTCGTCGTCACCGAACTGCCCTACCTGGTGGGCCCGGAGAAGGTGATCGAGAAGATCAAGGACGGCGTCAACTCCAAGAAGCTCAACGGCATCTCCGACGTCACCGATCTCTCCGACCGCCAGCACGGACTCCGGCTGGTCATCGGCCTCAAGACGGGGTTCAGCCCGGAGGCGGTGCTCGAGCAGCTGTACCGCTACACGCCGCTCGAAGAGGGCTTCGCGATCAACAACGTGGCCCTGGTGGCCGGCGGACCGCAGACGCTCGGCCTGCGCGACCTGCTCCAGGTGTACCTCGACCACCGCATCAGCGTGGTCACGCGCCGCTCGCAGTTCCGCCTGGCGCGTCGCAAGGAACGGCTCCACCTGGTCGAGGGCCTGCTCGTCGCGATCCTCGACATCGATGAGGTCATCCAGGTCATACGCACCTCCGACGACACGGAGCAGGCGCGCGGGCGCCTGATGCAGGTGTTCGACCTGAGCACCCTGCAGGCCGACTACATCCTCGAGCTGCGGCTGCGCCGCCTCACCAAGTTCAGCCGGATCGAGCTCGAGACCGAGCGCGATCAGCTCCGCCGCGAGATCGAGGAGCTCGAGGCGCTCCTCGCCTCGCGCCAGCGCATCAACGACCTGGTGTCGGACGAGCTGGAGCGGGTGGCCGCGACCTTCGGCACGCCGCGGCGGACGCTGCTCACCGAGGCGAAGCCGTCGATCGCCGGGGCCTCGCGAAGCAAGGCGGCGACCGTGCAGCTCGAGGTCGCCGATGTGCCGACGCGCGTGTACCTCTCGACGACCGGGCGCATCCTGCGCGTGGACGCTGTGGCGGGCGCGGACGGAGCGGAGGGCGGCCTCGACCGCATCCAGCCGCCGGCCCGGCGCAGCAAGCACGACGCCATCCTGTCGCAGCTGGACACCACCAGCCGCAGCGAGATCGGCGCGGTCACGAACCGGGGCCGGCTCATCCGCTTCTCCCCCGTCGACCTTCCGGCGGTGCCGGCGAACTCCATCCAGCCGGCCGCCGGGGTCAAGATCGGCGACTACCTCGCACTGGCGGACAAGAAGGAGCGGGTCCTCGCCCTCGTGTCGCTCGACTCGGAGCGCACGATCGCGCTCGGCACCGCGCAGGGCGTCGTGAAGCGCGTCGCGGCGGGCGACTGGGCCAACAAGCCGGAGTTCGAGGTCATCGGGCTCAAACAGGGCGACGAGGTCGTGGGCGCCACCACGGTCACCGACGCGGACGAGCTCGTGTTCGTCGCCAGCGACGCTCAGCTGCTGCGGTTCGCCGCGTCGAACGTGCGACCGCAGGGCCGCGCGGCAGGCGGCATGGCGGGCATCAACCTCGGCGCCGGCGCGCACGTCATCTACTTCGGCGCCGTCTCGGCCGAAGAGGCCGACGGCGCGGTCGTCGCGACCATCGCCGCCAGCGACGCCACCCTTCCCGGCGCCGACCCCGGCTCGGCGAAGGTCAGCGACTTCGCCGAGTTCCCGGCGAAGGGCCGCGCCACCGGCGGTGTGCGCGCGCAGCGGTTCCTCAAGGGCGAGAACGAGCTGGTGCTCGCATGGGCCGGTCCGACTCCCGCTCAGGCGGTCGCGCCGGACGGCGCTGCGCGGGCGCTCCCCGAGGGCGGCTCCCGCCGCGACGGCTCCGGCACCCCGCTCGACACCGTCGTCGGCTCCATCGGCCGCCGCATCGGCTGACCCTCCCGCCCACTCTGCGCCCCACCGTCGAGTCCGCGATCTTTGCACGTCCGCACGGCGTGTCGCGTGCAAAGTTTGCGGACTCGACGGTGGGGCGGCGCGGCTTCGTCAGGCGTCGATGCGCGCGCGGCTGAGGTCGTCGGCCCCGGCGATGATGAACTCCTTGCGCGGGGCGACGTCGTTGCCCATCAGGAGCTCGAAGACGCGGTTCGCGGCCTCGGCGTCGGGGACGCGCACCCGGCGCAGCGTGCGGTGCGCGCGGTCCATCGTCGTGGTCGCCAGCTGGTCCGCATCCATCTCGCCCAGACCCTTGTAGCGCTGGATGGGCTCCTGGTACTTCCTGCCGCGCTTCTTGAGGTCGGCGAGGACGGCCTGCAGCTCCGCCTCCGAGTACGTGTAGATCGTCTCGTTCGGCTTCGACCCCGGGTTCACCACGACGACGCGGTGCAGCGGCGGGACGGCGGCGAAGACGCGGCCCTCCTCGATCATCGGCCGCATGTAGCGGAAGAACAGCGTCAGCAGCAGTGTCCGGATGTGGGCGCCGTCGACATCCGCATCCGACATGATGATGACCTTGCCGTACCGCGCCACCGAGAGGTCGAAGCTGCGGCCGGAGCCTGCGCCGATCACCTGGATGATCGCCGCGCACTCGGCGTTCGACAGCATGTCCGAGATGGACGCCTTCTGCACGTTCAGGATCTTGCCGCGGATCGGCAGCAGCGCCTGGTACTCGCTGTCACGTGCACGGCGGGCCGTGCCGAGCGCCGAGTCGCCCTCGACGATGAACAGCTCGCTGTTGGCGACGTCGTTCGAGCGGCAGTCGACCAGCTTCGCGGGGAGGGATGAGGTCTCCAGCGCGTTCTTCCTGCGCTGCGTCTCCTTGTGGGCGCGGGCCGAGATGCGGGACTTCATCTCGGCCACGACCTTGTCGAGCACGAGAGCCGACTGCGCCTTGTCGTCGCGCTTCGACGAGCCGAACCGCTCGGCCATGGCCTTCTGGACGACGTTGGCGACGATCGCACGCACAGCGGGCGTGCCGAGGATCTCCTTCGTCTGCCCCTCGAACTGCGGCTCGGGGAGGCGGACCGTGAGCACGGCGGTGAGACCGGCCATCACGTCGTCCTTCTCGAGCTTGTCCGTCCCCACCTTGAGCCGGCGGGCGTTCTGCTCCACCTGCTGGCGGAGGAACTTGAGCATCCCCTGGTCGAACCCGGCCTGGTGGCTTCCGCCTTTCGGCGTCGCGATGATGTTGACGAAGCTGCGCATGACCGTGTCGTACCCGGTGCCCCAGCGCAGCGCGATGTCGACCTGGCAGTCGCGCTTCAGCTCGGTGGGGAGCATGGCTCCCGTGTCCGACAGCACCGGGACGGTCTCGGTGAAGTGCCCCTCCCCGGTGAGCCGCCAGGTGTCGGTGATCGGGCTGTCCGGTGCGAGGAAGTCGACGAACTCGGAGATGCCGCCCTCGTAGCGGAAGGTGGTCCGCCCGGCCGGCCCGGCGCCGTCCGCGGCCGGTCGCTTGTCGTCGATCGAGATGGCGAGCCCCGGGACGAGGAACGCCGTCTGCCGGGCGCGGCCGACGAGGTCGTCCGTCGAGAACTCGGCGCCCTTCGTGAAGATCTGCCGGTCGGCCCAGTAGCGGATGCGCGTGCCGGTCACGCCCTTCGCGACCTTGCCGACGACGCGCAGCTCGCTGCCGCTGACGAACGGGGCGAACGGGCTGTCCGGCCCCGGCTCGCCCTTCTTGTCGTCGAAGATGCCGGGCTCGCCGCGGTGGAAGGACATGGCCCAGGTCTTGCCGTCGCGGTCGACCTCGACATCGAGACGCTCGGAGAGGGCGTTCACGACAGAAGCGCCGACGCCGTGGAGTCCCCCGGAGGCCGCGTACGATCCGCTGCCGAACTTGCCGCCGGCGTGCAGCTTGGTGAAGACCACCTCGACGCCCGAAAGGCCCGTCTTCGGCTCGATGTCGACGGGGATGCCGCGGGCGCGGTCGCGCACCTCGACGCTGTCGTCGGCGTGCAGGATGACCTCGATGTCGGACCCGTGCCCGGCAAGGGCCTCGTCGACCGAGTTGTCGATGATCTCCCACAGGCAGTGCATCAGGCCGCGGGAGTCGGTGGAGCCGATGTACATGCCCGGTCGCTTGCGCACGGCCTCCAGCCCCTCGAGCACCGAGAGGTGCCTGGCCGAATAGTCCGAACTCGCCACGGGTGCTCCTTGTGGTTCCGGCGCGCCCATCCGGGTGCGGGCGCACGTGCTCCTCCAGACTAAGCGCCGGGCGGCGCAGCCCCCGTCACCGACACCCGGCGGGCGCCGAGGCTACGCGTTGAGCGAAATAGCAGGCGATGCGCGTCCGATTGCCGGGCATCCGTGGTTCTATAGACGTACCGAGTTCAAGCGGTTGCGACGGAAAGGAGCATCACATGTCGACACTCACCTCGGAGAACGGGGCGGTTGACGAGCTCGCATCGGGGCCGCAGTTGACGGCCGCGGACCGTTGCGACAGCTGCGGCGCGCAGGCGTACATCCGCGTCGTCGTCAACAACGGCGAACTCCTCTTCTGCGCCCACCACGGCAAGAAGCACCAGGAGAAGCTCTCTCAGATCGCCCACAGCTGGCACGACGAGACCGCTCGCCTGTTCGAAGAGCAGCGCGCGTAACGCGACCCCATCGCGAATCGCGAGGCTGACCGGAGGATGACACCAGGAACAGGTGTGCGCAGACGCGCCCACGTCGACCTCTCCGTCATCCGCTCGACGGCAGCCGCCGCGATCTCGTCCCTCCCCGACTGCACCGCCGATCTCCGCGCCGACGCGTACGGACACGGGCTCATCCCCGTGGCTCGTGCGCTGACGGATGCGGGGGTCGGCGGTTTTCTCGTCTCCCGGGTCGAGGATGCCGCGGCACTCGCCGACGAGGGTCTGCCCGTCGACGCGGTCGTCGGGAGCGCCCCTGGCGCATCCCTGCTCGGCCCGGAGCTCTTCGGCCTCGACCTCGAACGACCGCGCCCGGCGGCCATGCGTCTCGAGGGCGAGATCATCGCCGTCAAACGCGTCCCCGCCGACCGGGGCGTCTCGTACGGCTACACCTACCGCACGGCCCGGCCCAGCACGCTCGTGCTGGTCGCGCTCGGCTACGCCGACGGCATCCTGCGCGTCGCCTCCAACAAGGCGCCGGTGAAGGTCGGCGACACCGTCGGCCGCATCACCGGCCGCATCGCCATGGACCAGTTCGTGGTCGACATCGGCGACGACACCGCCAGTCCGGGCGATCCGGTCGTCCTGTTCGGCGACCCGGACCGCGGTGAGCCGACGGTGCGGGACTGGGCGGATGCGCTGGGCGTCGCCGCTCCGGTCATCACAAGCCGGCTCGGCCGCCGCATCGAGAGGACGTACAGCGCGTGACCATCGTGGATGCCGTCGCCGAGCCGCTCCCCCGTGCCGTCATCGACCTCGCCGCCGTGCGGCACAACGTCGCGCACCTCACCCGCCTCATCGCACCGGCGCAGACGATGCTCGCGGTGAAGGCGGACGCCTACGGCCACGGGCTGCTCCCGGTCGCCGAGGCCGGCCTCGAAGCCGGAGCGACCTCGCTCGCCGTGCTCGAGATTCCGGCCGGGCTGGTCCTCCGCCGCGCGGGCATCACCGTCCCGCTGCTCGCCTGGCTGCACGGCCAGGACACCGACTGGCGCGCCGGGATCGAGGCCGACATCGAGCTCGGCGTCTCGGCGCACTGGCAACTGGAGGCCATCGCCGCAGCGGGAGCCGACCGCCCAGCGATCGTCCACCTGAAGGTCGATACCGGGCTGAGCCGCAACGGCGCCACCCGGGAGGAGTGGCCCGGCCTGATCCGCGCGGCCCTCGAGCTGCAGGAGCGCGGCGTGATCCGCATCCGCGCCGCCTGGTCGCATCTGGCCGACGCCTCGATCGCCGACGACGAGGCCGCCCTCGCCGAGTTCCGCTCGGCGGTCGTCCAGGCGGAGCGCCTGGGCGCCTCGTTCCGGGTGCTGCACCTGGCCGCGAGCTCGGCGGGCATCCGGATGCCCGAGGCGCGTTTCGACTTCGTGCGATTCGGCATCGCCGCCTACGGTTTCTCCCCGTTCGACGACTCGACCGGCGGCGAGCTCGGCCTCATCCCGGCGATGCGCCTGGAGGCTCCGGTCACCGAGATCCACGTCGGAGGCACGACGCACGCCCGCCTCGGGATCGGCTACGCCGACGGCGTGCCGACGCTCGGCATCGCCAAGACGTCCATCCAGCTGAACGGCCGCCGCTGCCCCGTGATCGAGGTCGCCGCCGACAGCATGCTGGTGGATGCGGGAGCGCACCGGGTCGAGGTCGGAGACACCGCGATCCTGTTCGGCTCGGGTACGGACGGCGAGCCCACCGCCGAGACCTACGCCGACTGGGCGGAGACGATCGCCGACGAGATGATCACCGGCGTCGCCGCGCGCGTCCCCCGCGTCTACATCAACTGACCCCCGCCCCTCGCGGCCCGAGGTGCGACATCATGTCGCCACTCAGCCCGAGGTGCGACATCATGTCGCCACTCGGGGGAAGTAGCGGCGACGAGTCACCACTCGACGGGATCAGGCCCGGGTCAGAGGGAGACGCCGAGGCGGTCGGCGATCGCGCGGCGCGCGTTCGTCGCGTAGCGGTCCACGCGCTCCGTCTGCGGCACCGGGGGAAGCTCGCCGCGCAGTGCGGCGCTGAGCAGGCGGTCGGCCAGCACCGGGTTCATCGGCAGCAGCGGTCCGTGCAGGTGGGTTCCGATCGAGGAGCCGACCACCACGCCCTCCACCGAGCCGTCGTTGCCCGTGCCGCGCACCACGCGACCGAGCGGCTCAGCGCCGTCGAGCACGGTGCGGGCCGAGTGGTTCTCGAAGCCGGCGATCGTCGTGCCGTCCGCGAGCCGCACCACGATCTCGCCGACGTGCCGCTTGCCCCCGAGCGCGGCGCGCGACGGGAACACCGCTGCGCCCGCCAGCACCTCGCCGTCCGGGGTCTCGAGCTGGGTTCCAAGCAGCTGCCAGCCGCCTGCGATCGCAACGAACGGCACTCCCGCGTCGCGCCACTGGCGCAGCCGCGGCGCAATCCGCAGCACGTCGTCGTGGACGGCGCGCTGCGCCGAGAGCGGGCCAGAACCGATGTGAACGATGTCGGCGCTCGCCGGCAGCTCCGCGCCCGGCGCATGGGTCACGACGTCGACCTCGACTCCGCGCCAGCGGGCGCGCTCAGCCAGAGCAAGGACATTGCCCGCATCGCCGTTGATCCCGAGCTCGGCCGGGTACAGGTGCAGGATGCGCAGAACGGTCATCGCTCGCCGCCCTCCAGATCGAGGAAGCCGAGCTGCTTGCGGATGAGCATCATCTGCTCGTAGTTCACGATCATCGTCTTGGTGCCGCGCGACGGCTTCGGCAGCGCCAGGAACGCCTGCAGCGCGGGCTTCAGCTCGGGGACGACCTGGTCGACCTCGATGCCGGCGTAGGCGAACCGCGTCGCGAACTGCCAGGCCTTCGTTCCGGACACCACGTCGACGTGGGTCAGCTTCGACAGGTCGATGTCGTACACCCACGACGGGTCCGGCGTGCCCTCGTCGACGGACACGAACACCTGTTCCGGCGACTCGCTCAGGTAGTCGAGGTTCAGCTGCAGGCTCGGCGGGTTCTTCATCATGATGATCTCGATGTCCTCGTCGCCGACGTGCAGCGTCTCGCCGCGGCCGTACACCGTGCGGAGCGCGGCCATCGCGGCGACGACGGCATTCGGCTGGAACCGGTCGCCGAGCAGCCGGCTCGCCGTCGCGGTCGCGCCCGCCGCATCCACCGCGTAGTGCAGGCCGCGCGCGGGCAGACCGATCCGGACGTTCTCGCCGCCGATGGTCAGCTGCGCGCTCTGCACTTCGAGCTTGCTGACGAACACCGAGGGGATGGGCAGCGCGCCAGCGGCCGCGCCTGTCAGGTCCTTGACGTTGGCCAGGCCGTTGGGCGACGCCTCGATGATCGACGGCGCCACGGCGAAGGTGGAGACATCCCGCCCCGCCGAGGCCAGCTCGGCGCCCACCCGGGCGAGGCTGTCGTCGTCCGCGTTCACGACGACGAACTCCGAGGAGCCCTCCGCGATCGAACGCAGCATCCCGATCACACGGGTCGGCTCGAAGAAGCGGTTCAGCTGGTCGATCTGGACGTTGAGCAGCAGCGAACCGCGCGGCTTCAGAACGCGCGCGAGGTCGACGCCGTAGGCCTCGTCCACCTCGATCACACCGACGTCGCCGCGGACGTAGCCGTCGAGCGGAACGTCGGCGAGCAGCGCGGACGCGATGCCCTGCGGCAGGTTACCGCCGGACGGATTCGTGAACACGTCGAGCCCGTGCTCGCGCAGGATCGCGGTGAGCATGTTGGTCGTCGTCGACTTGCCGTTCGAGCCGGACACGAACACGACGCCGAGCGGGAGACGGCTGACCGCGCGCTCCAGGAACTTCGGGGCGATGGCCAGCGCGACCCGGCCGGGGACCGCGGAGCCGCCTCCCCGCAGGCGCAGGAGCCAGCGGGCGAGGCGGCCGGCGATGACCGCCAGTCGGTACCGCACCGGTTTACTCGAGGTAGTCGCGCAGCGACTGCGAACGCGACGGGTGACGCAGCTTCGCCATCGTCTTCGACTCGATCTGGCGGATGCGCTCGCGCGTCACACCGAACGTGTCGCCGATCTGGTCGAGCGTCTTCGGCATCCCGTCGCCGAGGCCGAAGCGCATGCGGATCACGCCCGCCTCGCGCTCGGAGAGCGAGTCGAGCAGGCTCTCCAGCTGCTTCTGCAGCATCGTGAAGCCCACCGCGTCGGCCGGGACGACCGCCTCGGTGTCCTCGATCAGGTCGCCGAACTCACTGTCGCCGTCCTCACCCAGCGGGGTGTGCAGCGAGATGGGCTCGCGACCGTACTTCTGCACCTCGATGACCTTCTCCGGGGTCATGTCGAGTTCCTTCGACAGCTCCTCGGGGGTGGGCTCGCGGCCCAGGTCCTGCAGCATCTGACGCTGCACGCGGGCCAGCTTGTTGATGACCTCCACCATGTGGACCGGGATGCGGATGGTCCGCGCCTGGTCCGCCATCGCGCGGGTGATCGCCTGACGGATCCACCACGTGGCGTAGGTCGAGAACTTGAAGCCCTTCGTGTAGTCGAACTTCTCGACAGCACGGATGAGGCCCAGGTTGCCCTCCTGGATGAGGTCGAGGAACTGCATCCCGCGACCGGTGTAACGCTTCGCGAGACTGACCACGAGGCGCAGGTTCGCGCCGAGCAGGTGGCTCTTCGCGCGCTGGCCGTCGCGGGCGACCCACTTCAGCTCGCGCTCGAGCTCCTTGCTCAGGTTCGGGGTGTTCGCGAGCTTGTCCTCCGCGAACAGACCGGCCTCGATGCGCATGGCGAGCTCGACCTCTTCGGCCGCGTTCAGCAGCGGGACCTTGCCGATCTGCTTCAGGTAGTCCTTGACCGGGTCGGCCGTCGCGCCGGTGATCGTCGAGGAGTAGACGGGGATGTCGTCGTCCTCGTCCACGGCGCGCAGCACGAGCGCGTCCGTCGGAAGCGGGATGTCGCCGACCGGGATGGTCACCGCGGGCTTCTTGCCCTCGGCGTCGTCGCCATCGGCGTCGTCGGAGTCGGCCTCGTCGGTCGTTTCCGTCTCGTCCGCGTCGTCCGCCACCGCGTCGTCGTCCGCGACGACGGCCACGTCCTCCACGTCGATCTCGACCTCGGCGTCGTCGTCGATCTCGTCGTCGTCCGCCGCACTGCCCTTCGCCTTGCTCGACGCGGTCTGCTTCTTCGCAGCCGTCTTCGTCGCAGCCTTCTTCGGAGCCGCCTTCGCGGCGGTCTTCCTGGCGGGCTTCGCCGTCTCCTCCGCGGCGACGGTCACGGTCTCGTCGACCTCGACCTCCGCATCGCGGGTCTTCGTTGCTGCACGGGTTGCCATGTGAACACCTTTCATACCAAGCAGAGGGGCCGGGATCCTGACGGCCGAGCCTGGCTCAGGGTTTGCGTGCGGACACTACTAAGACCCATGTCAAGTCCTGGGTGATTGCGCCGGGCATCGTCAAATGCTCCGGCCCAGGGACATGAACGGGTCCAGACGTCAATTATTGCACGCTCCACGTGAGCCCCCGACCACGTACGGCCATCTCGGATCGAATCGGGACGCCGCCTGCGCCCCTACAGCGCTTCGCGCCCGCCGCGCCTCCTCCACGCTCCGACGAGTGCAACCCACAGAGGGGCCACTTCTATTCCCTCGTCGTCCTTCAGCCGACGACGCGTGCGGCGGCGTGCGTGCACCAGGAACCCCACTCCGATGCCGACGATCACGTACTGGATGGCGAACGCCCAGCGGAAGTGGTCCAGCTGGTAGAGCTGCGCATCCCCGCCCGCCCCGTGCGCCTGCACGTCGAGCGAGACGCCGATCAGGAACATCATCACGAAGCTGGCGAGGAAGCCGCCGACGTTCACGATGCCGTTCGCGGAGCCGAGGCTGTGCAGCGGGTTGAATGTGCGGGCGAAGTCGAAGCCGATGAGCGACCCCGGGCCGCCGATCCCGATCGCCGCGATGAGGACGATCACGGTCCAGAGCGGCGGCTGCCCGGGCCAGAGCAGCACCAGCGTCCACGCGGCCGCCATCAGGCCGACGATCGCGAGCACCAGGTTGCTTCGGCGCATCGGGAAGCGGGCGGTGAGGATGCCGAGGATCGGACCGGAGATGAGGCCGGCGCCGACGAGCACGGTGAGCAGGGCGGACGCCTCCGCCGGCTCGATGCCGATGGCGAAGACGAGGAACGGGATGCCCCACATCAGGCTGAACACCGTTCCGGAGGACTGCGTGACGAAGTGCGACCAGAAGCCGAGCTGCGTGCCCGGGCGCGCCAGGCTGATCCGCAGCTGCCGCAGCGAGTCGGACCAGGACACCGGGCGCGGCCCCTCGCTCGCGCCGACCGGGCGGTCGGTGACCGCGGCGACGATGCCCACCAGGGCGACGACGGAGAGCGCTGCGGCCGTGAGGAAGGCGACCGTCCAGCCGGAGAGGTGCAGCAGCAGCGCGAAGGGGACGGCCGACAGCACCTGTCCCAGCTGGCCGACGTTGCCGATCCACTGCGACAGCTGCGGGACGATCTTCCCGCGGAACCACGAGTTGGTGAGCCGCATGAGAGAGGTGAAGACCGTCGCGTCGCCCGCTCCGACCAGGATGCGCCCGACGATCGCGATCGCGATGCTCGGTGCCAGTGCGACGGCGACCTGTCCGACGACCATCAGAGCGGTGCCCGCGATCATCAGGACGCGCGACCCGATGCGGTCGATGAGCACGCCCACCGGCACCTGCATCCCCGCGTAGACGATCAGCTGGACGACCGCGAGGGTGGAGAGGACGGAGGCGGAGACGTGGAAGCGGTCGGTCGCCGCGACCCCGGCGACGCCGATGGTCGTCCGCTGCATGACCGCGATCAGATACGCGAAGACACCGATCCCGTAGACGATCCAGGAGCGACGCGAGTTCACCGAACGATCCTATGCCCGTCGTCCGGGCATGCCCGCGCGCGCCGACGCGGACGCGGGGTCAGGCGTAAGCGCTCAGCGCTCGCCGCGCCCGTTCTCCTCGTCGCCATGGCGGCGGAAGGCGAGGAAGTTCTCCAGCTCCGCCGCGATCTCGTCGGCGCTCGGCAGCTCGCCGTCGCTGTCGGTCAGCGGAGAGCGCAGCTGCGTGTCCTCCATATAGGAGTCGTGCCGCTCCTCCAGCGTGCCGACGAGGCGGCCCAGCTCGGTGTTGCCCGCGACCTGCTCGTCGATGTTCGCGACGAACTCGCGGTCCTCCTGACGCAGGCGGTCGGTCGGGAAGATGAGGCCCGTCGCCGCGCTGATCGAGTCGAGGGCGGCGATCGCCGCCGCCGGGTACTCGGTGTCGGCGAGGTAGTGCGGGATCAGCAGGATGAAACCGGCGATCGGGTACGCCAGCTGCTGCAGGCGGTACTCCAGCAGGTGCAGGGCGTTCGCGGGCACCTGCGTGTGCGGCTTCCAGATCGACATGGAGTCGATGAGCTCGGTCCGGTTGCCGCTCACCGTCACCCCGATCGGCCGGGTGTGCGGGACGGGCATCGGGATGGAGTGGACCCAGGTCACGCTCTTCACCTTGTAGCGCTCGATCAGGCCGAGAACGGCCTCCGTGAACGCCTCCCACCGGAAGTCCGGCTCGAAGCCGGAGAGCAGCAGGAACGGCTGGCGCAGCTCGTCGTACGCGAGGTACAGCTTGAGCGTCGCCGGCTGGTAGTCGGTGAGGTGGTCCTGATCGAAGTAGATGATGGGACGGCGGGCGCGGTAGTCGAGCAGGATGTCCGCGTCGAAGGTGGCGACCACCTCGCTGTCGAGCGTGCCGAGCAGATAGGTGCCCAGCTGGCTCACGCCGGAGCCCGCGTCGGCGAAGCCGGTCAGCCCCGCGACCAGCGGCAATCCCTCCGGCACAGCCAGTGCCGGGTTGAGCTCGAACAGTTCGCCGGGGTCACGCATACCTCAACTCTAGAGCGGACCCCGGCGGCGGGAGCCGGGTCTCCGCCGGGTGCGGGAACGCCCACAGCGAACACGGCCGCGGCCCCGACGGGCCGGGACGGCACGCGCGTGCGCGTTAGGGTCGAGACATGACCGTTCCCGCGCTGACCGTGACCGACGCATCCACCCCCACCGGCCCCGCCGACGTCCTTGTGGTCGCCGCCCGGGTCGCCCGCGACAGTGTGACCGTGCTGTCCGGCGGCGGCGGGGACGAACTGGCGCAGCAGTTGCGGGACGTCGGTTTCGCCGGAGGCAAGGACGAGCTGGTCCGCCTGCCCGCTCAGGGCTCCGGTCCGTCGCTCGCCGTGATCGGGCTGCCGGAGACCGGGGAGGACGCCCTCCGCTACGCCGCGGGCAGTGCCGTGCGGCAGCTGGCCGGCGCGGGCGCTGTCGCGCTCGACCTCCCCGCGGAGGGCGACGCGCAGCTGGGCGCCGTGGTCGAGGGTGCTGCGCTCGGCGCGTACGCGTTCACCGAGTACCGCGAGAAGAGCCGTGCCGCGGTCAAGGACCCGGTGGGCTCCGTCGAGGTGCTCGGCGCAGCGTCCGACGCCGGTGCGCTGGTCGCCCGCGCCACCGCCGTCGCCGAGGCCGCGGCCCTCGTCAAGGACCTCGTGAACACTCCCCCGCTCGACCTCTACCCCGAGACGTTCGCCGAGCGCGCGCAGGCCGCATCGTCGGACCTTCCCGTGACGGTGACCGTGTGGGACGAGGAGCAGCTCGCGGTGGAGGGCTTCGGCGGCATCCTCGGTGTCGGGCAGGGCTCGACCCGCCCGCCGCGCCTGGTCAAGGTGTCCTACTCCCCCGACGGCGCCGCCCGGCACCTCGCGCTGGTGGGCAAGGGAATCACCTTCGACTCCGGCGGATTGTCGCTGAAGCCGGCGACGGGGATGGTCGGCATGAAGTACGACATGACCGGCGCCGCGACGGTGCTCGGCGTCGTGCTCGCCGCCGCGCGTCTGGCGCTGCCGGTGCGCGTCACGGCGTGGCTGTGCCTCGCGGAGAACATGCCGTCGGGGTCGGCGATCCGCCCGAACGACGTGCTGCGCATCCGCGGAGGGCGGACGGTCGAGGTGCTCAACACCGACGCCGAGGGCCGGCTCGTGCTCGCGGACGGCCTCGTCGCCGCGAGCGAGGAGCAGCCCGATGCGATCGTCGACGTCGCCACCCTGACCGGCGCCGCGATGGTCGCCCTCGGCACCCGATACGCCGCGGTGATGGGCTCGGACGACCTGGTCGACCAGGTGCTCACGGCCGGCAAGGAGACCGGCGAGCTGCTCTGGCCGATGCCTCTCCCCGGCGAACTGCGCGCGACCATCAACTCGGACGTTGCCGACATCGCGAACGCCAACCCGGGCAACACCGCGGGCGGTGCTCTGCTCGCCGGCGTGTTCCTGCAGGAGTTCGTCGGCCGCACCGGCGACGCGGACGACGCGCCGCGCATCGCATGGGCGCACCTCGACATCGCTGGGCCGGCGAAGAGCCCCGCCGCTCCGTACGGTTTCACCGGCAAGGGGCCGTCCGCCGTCAGCGTAAGGGCGCTCATCCGTCTGGCCGAGAGCTTTTCCCGGAAGTAGTAGGGTCGTATGGGCGGGAAATCCCGCCCATCAACACGTCTCCCGGAGCCACCCCTCTGGGCGGCAAATCGTGTCACATGATCCTGATGCGCGAGGGAGTAGCTGGGTGTCTGAGCAGAACTTTGACATTGTGGTGCTCGGCGGTGGGAGTGGAGGCTACGCAGCGGCGCTGCGTGCGGCCGAACTCGGTTTCACCGTCGGCATGATCGAGAAGGACAAGGTCGGCGGCACCTGCCTGCACCGCGGCTGCGTCCCCACGAAGGCGCTGCTCCACGCGGCCGAGGTGGCCGACTACTCGCGGGAGTCGTCGAAGTACGGCATCGTGACCCAGCTGCAGGGCGTCGACATCAACGGCGTCAGCGAGTACCGCAAGGGGATCGTCGCCAAGAAGTACAAGGGCCTCCAGGGCCTGGTGAAGGCCCGCGGCATCACCGTCATCGAGGGCGAGGGTCGCCTGACCTCCCCGACCACCGTCCAGGTGGGCGACGACACGATCGTCGGCAAGAACGTCATCCTGGCCACCGGCTCCTACTCACGCTCGCTTCCGGGCCTCGAGATCGGCGGCCGCGTGATCACGAGCGAGCAGGCTCTCGAGCTCGACTTCGTCCCCCGCAAGGTGGCCGTGCTCGGCGGCGGCGTCATCGGCGTCGAGTTCGCCAGCGTGTGGAAGTCGTTCGGCTCCGAGGTCACCATCATCGAGGCGCTGCCCCACCTCGTCCCGAACGAGGACGAGTCGATCAGCAAGTCGCTGGAGCGCGCGTTCCGTCGCCGCGGCATCGACTACCGCCTCGGCATCCGCTTCCAGGGCGTCACCCAGAACGAGAACGGCGTCGTCGTGACCCTCGAGAACGGCGACACCGTCGAGGCCGATGTCCTCCTGGTGGCCGTTGGCCGTGGCCCGCTCACCCAGGGTCTGGGCTTCGAGGAGGTCGGGGTCACCATGGACCGCGGCTTCGTCATCACCGACGAGCGCCTGCACACGAACATCCCCGGCGTCTACGCCGTGGGCGACATCGTGCCCGGTCTGCAGCTCGCGCACCGTGGATTCCAGCAGGGCATCTTCGTCGCCGAGGAGATCGCGGGCCTGAACCCGATCGTCATCCCCGACGTCAACATCCCGAAGGTCACCTACTGCGACCCGGAGGTCGCCTCCATCGGCCTCACCGAGGCCAAGGCAGTCGAGAAGTACGGTGCCGACAGCGTCAGCAGCTACGACTACAGCCTCGCCGGCAACGCCAAGAGCGAGATCATCGGCACGAACGGCAGCGTCAAGGTCGTCCGCGTCAACGACGGCCCCGTGGTCGGCGTGCACATGATCGGCGCCCGCGTCGGCGAGCTCATCGGCGAGGCGCAGCTGGCCGTGAACTGGGAGGCGTACCCCGAGGACATCGCGCCCCTCATCCACGCGCACCCCACGCAGAACGAGTCGCTCGGCGAGGCCTTCCTGTACCTCTCGGGCAAGCCGCTGCACACCCTCTAGGACGACCAGCCGGGTCCGCGCCGCGCGGACCCGGCTGCAATAAGCTACTGAACGATCAGGTTTTGAAGGAGAGAAGCTCATGAGCGAATCCGTCAGCCTCCCGGCGCTCGGCGAGAGCGTCACGGAAGGCACGGTCACCCGCTGGCTGAAGAACGTTGGCGACCGTGTCGAGGTGGACGAGCCCCTGCTCGAAGTCTCGACCGACAAGGTCGACACCGAGATCCCGTCGCCGGTCGCCGGCGTCATCGAGGAGATCCTGGTGCAGGAGGACGAGACGGTCGAGGTGGGCACTGCGCTCGTGACGATCGGCGACGGCTCCGGCGCTGGCGCCGAGGCGCCTGCTGCCCCGGCGGCCGAGGCCGCTCCCGCGGAGGCGGCTCCGGCCGAGCAGGCGGCTCCGGCCGCCGCACCGGCTCCCGCTCCCGCCGAGCAGGCTTCCGCGCCGGCCGAGCAGGCCGCTCCGGCTCCTGCTCCCGCGGCGCAGGCCGCTCCTGCTCCCGCGGCGCAGGCCGCTCCTGCTCCCGCGGCGCAGGCCGCTCCTGCTCCCGCGGCGCAGGCCGCTCCGGCTCCGGCTCAGCCGGCCGCACCCGCTCAGGCTCCTGTGCAGGAGGCTCCCGCAGCTCCCGCACCGGCCGCCCCCGCAGCACCGGCTCCCGCCGCACCGGCCGCCCCCGCAGCACCGGCTCCCGCCGCCCCGGCCGCGCCCGCGCAGGAGGCCCCAGCGGCCTCCGGCAGCTCCTCGTCGGGCGCTCACGCCGGCAACGCCGGCTACGTGACGCCGATCGTGCGCAAGCTCGCGAACGAGCAGGGCGTCGACCTCTCCACCGTCACCGGCACCGGTGTCGGCGGGCGCATCCGCAAGGAGGACATCCTCTCGGCTGCCGCCCCCGCCGCGGCTCAGGGCGGCTCGCAGGCCGCCGAGGCGGCTCCGGCCCCCGAGGTGTCGCCGCTGCGCGGAACCACGCAGCCGATGTCGCGCCTCCGCAAGGTCGTCGCGGAGCGCGCCGTCGTCTCGATGCAGTCGACCGCGCAGCTCACCAGCGTCGTCGAGGTCGATGTCACGAAGGTCGCCGCCCTGCGCGACCGCGTGAAGGCCGACTTCCTGGCCAAGACCGGCGTGAAGCTCTCCTTCCTGCCGTTCTTCGCGCTGGCCGCCGCCGAAGCGCTGAAGACGTACCCCGTCATCAACGCGACGGTGGACGGCGACAGCATCGTGTACCCCGATCACGAGAACATGTCGATCGCCGTCGACACCGAGCGCGGCCTGCTCACCCCGGTGGTGCGCAACGCGTCCGAGCTCGACATCGCGGGCCTCGCGAAGGAGATCACCGACCTGGCGGAGCGCACCCGCGACAACCGCCTCAAGCCGGACGAGCTGGCCGGCGGCACCTTCACGCTGACGAACACCGGTTCGCGTGGCGCGCTGTTCGACACCCCGGTCGTGTTCCTCCCGCAGGTCGCGATCCTGGGCACGGGCATCGTCACGAAGAAGCCGGTCGTCATCTCGGCCGACGGCACCGACTCGATCGCCATCCGCTCGACGGTGTACCTGGCTCTCTCGTACGACCACCGCATCGTGGACGGCGCCGATGCTGCCCGCTTCCTCGTCGCGGTCAAGAACCGCCTCGAGGGCGGCAACTTCGAGGCCAACCTCGGAATCTGATCCGCTCACGGGTACACCGCCCGTAGCCGCCAACCGGCCTCGCTCCTCACCAGCAGGAGCGAGGCCGGTTCGCTTTTCGGGGTGCGGGCCGCGTCCGGAGCAGCGCTGATGAGCGCGGCAGCGCCCCACCGCTCGACCAGGGACAGCTGCGCGCCGCGGTAGTCCCGGGCCCCGCTTGCGCCCTTCTCGGCCAGAGCCGCCGTCTCCTCCGCGATGAGCGGCGATCCGTCGTCGAGGACGGCCGTGAGACAGTCGGTGCGCGGAGGGCGGGCCACGAAGCACGAATGCCGGGCAGCGAGGATGGCGCGTGCCGCCTCCACCGGATCCGATTCCGGGGCGGCCGACGCAGCGGCCGATGCAGCCGCCGATGCCGTGGCCGGCACCGGACCGGAATGCGACACCTCCGGCTCCTCCACCCGTTCTCCCGGCACCCGTTCGCCCGGCACCGGAGCCGGAGCCGTCGCCGGTGCCGGTGCCGTCCCCGACGAGGGCAGCAGGGCGATCAGGGCGACGGCCGTCACCACGGGAACCGCGGCGACCGCCACGAGCACGGGTCGCCGACGCGCGAACGCTCGGAGCCGTCGACCGAGAGCGCGCCCCGGACGACCATCGAGCGCATCCATCGCCCGGCTCGCCAGGAGGGCGATCCGCACGCCCGGCCGCCCGGCGACGCCCCCGCGTGCGGACCGGCTCGGCACGGGAGGACCGGATGCGGTCAGCCCCACCGCCCAATCGGACCCGGTCGCGTCGACCCGACCGGCCTCGGACTGCCCGGGATCGGCGAACGCCACCGGTTCCGGGGCGACCGCGCGCAGCACGGCCTCGGCGAGCGCGGTCCAGCTCCCCTGCCGGAGCCCGTCCTCCACCGCACCGAAGAGGCGCATCCCGGATCCGTCGACCACCCTCAGACACACCGTCCTGCCGAGAGCGTAGAAACGCTCGGCGTCCGTGACCGCTCCCTCCGCCGTCCACGGCTCCACCCCGTCGAGCGCATCGAGAGCGGGACAGCCGTCGCCGAGGAACACGATGCCGGGGCCCGTGAGCTCCGGCCCCGCCCATCCGGACGCATGCAGTGCTCCCACCCCGGCGGCGACCCCCAGCAGAATCGTCGCCGCCTCGCCCGACCGGATGCCGCCCCGTCGAGCGAGGAGACACTCGAGGTCGCCGTGTTCCGGGGCCTCCAGCAGCACGGCATCCACCTCCCTCCCCCGCACGCGCCGAACCGCGGATACCCCGACGATGCCGACGACGTGCTCACTCGCCGCCACAGCGCGCGCGTCGAGTTCGGGGCAGGCACGGTCCGGTCCGGGAGGGCGCTCACGCACCCGCAGGAGGCACCGCCCGGGCAGCCGGTCGCCGGACACGGTCAGCCGCACCTCGTCCGTCGGGCTGCCGACAGGACGGCACTCGGACGCGCCCACCTCCCACCCCTCGTCGGCTGCGATCGACCGCGCCGCCCGGAGGAGATCGGCAGGAGTCGGTGTCCGGTCACCGGATCGAGACGGCGCGGAGGGTCGGATGGGCGCTGAGCGGAGGGAGACAGGAGAGGAAGTCACCCGTCCATCCCATCCGTCCGGCCGACGCGGCGGGTTCGCGGCCGCCGATCTGTGCAGAACCTGTCCGCGCGTCCGCCTGTGAGCACCTGTCCGCCGCCGCGCATAGACTGACCGGGTGACCACGTATGACGTCACGGGGCTAAGCGCCAACTCCGTGCCGTATCTCGAGGCCCTTCAACAGCAGCGTGCCCTGCACGCCGCCGTCGTCGCAGGCCGGGCGCCCGATACCGTCATCCTCCTCGAGCACTCCCCGGTGTACACCGCGGGAAAGAGGACCTCACCGGACGAACGTCCCACCGACGGCACCCCCGTCGTCGACGTCGACCGGGGAGGCAAGATCACCTGGCACGGGCCGGGTCAGCTCGTGGGGTACCCGATCCTCCGTCTCCACGATCCCATCGACGTCGTCGGCTACGTCCGCGCCCTCGAACGGGTGCTCATCGACGTCCTCGCCCGCCTCGGCGTCACGGGGGTCCAGATCGAGGGCCGCTCCGGAGTGTGGATGCGGCCGGAGCACAACCCGGGAGCGACCACGGACGAGAAGATCGCCGCCATCGGCATCCGCGTCGCGGAAGGCGTCACCATGCACGGCTTCGCCCTCAACTGCTCCAACAGCCTCGACGCGTACGAGCGGATCGTCGCGTGCGGCATCCGCGACGCCGGGGTGACGACGATCTCCCGCGTGCTCGGCCGGACCGTGACGCCGCAGGACGTCGCGCCTCTCGTGATGGACGCGTTCGACCTGGAGTTCACCGCAGCAGAGGCCGTCGCATGAGCGCCGTCCCCGAGGGGCGCCGGATGCTGCGCCTCGAGGTCCGCAACGCCCAGACGCCGATCGAGCGCAAGCCCGAGTGGATCAAGACGAAGGCGAAGATGGGGCCGGAGTACCGGCAGCTGCAGAGCCTGGTGAAGTCCGAGGAGCTGCACACGGTCTGCCAGGAGGCCGGCTGTCCCAACATCTACGAGTGCTGGGAGGACCGGGAGGCCACCTTCCTCATCGGCGGCTCGCAGTGCACGCGCCGCTGCGACTTCTGCCAGATCGACACCGGGAAGCCGGCGGAGTTCGACCGCGACGAGCCGCGCCGCGTCGGCGAGTCCGTGCAGCGCATGGGGCTCCGTTACGCGACCGTGACGGGTGTCGCCCGCGACGACCTGGAGGACGAGGGGTCGTGGCTGTACGCGGAGACGATCCGCGAGATCCACCGCCAGTCGCCGGGGACGGGGGTCGAGATCCTGGTGCCCGACTTCTCCGGCAACCCGGAGCACCTCGGACAGGTCTTCTCGGCGCGCCCGGAGGTGTTCGCCCACAACGTGGAGACGGTGCCGCGCATCTTCAAGCGCATCCGGCCCGCCTTCCGCTACGACCGGTCGCTCGACGTGCTGACCCAGGGGCGTGCCGCCGGGCTCATCACCAAGTCGAACCTCATCCTCGGGATGGGCGAGGAGCGCCACGAGATCAGCACCGCTCTGCGCGACCTCCACGACGCGGGGACCGACATCATCACGATCACGCAGTACCTGCGGCCCAGCCCCCGGCACCTGCCGGTGGCTCGCTGGGTGCATCCGGACGAGTTCGTCGAGCTCAAGCAGGAGGCGGAGGAGATCGGATTCCTGGGCGTCCTGGCGGGCCCCCTGGTGCGGTCGTCGTACCGCGCAGGCCGGCTGTGGGCGCAATCCATGCAGGCGAAGGGACGGCCGGTGCCGGACGAGCTGCGGCACCTCGCCGACGCGACTCTCGGCTTCGCGCAGGCGGTCTCCTGAGAGCCCTCTCCCCGCAGCGAACGGGTCATCTGGAACGCCGCCGAGCCGGTATCCTTGGAGCTATGGCAAAGGACAAGTCCACCAAGGAGCCCGGCCGTCTGAAGCAGATGTGGCAGGTGTTCCAGATGACCCGCCGGTACGACGACCGCGCGGTGCTGTACATCGTCCTCGGGGCTGTCCTGCCGATCATCCTCGGCGTCCTGCTCGCCGTGTTCCTCTCGGGCGGCAACGTCTTCACGATGGTGCTGTGGATCCTGGCGGGCGTGCTCGCCGGCGTCCTGATCGCGCTCATCATCCTCGGCCGGCGCGCGGAGCGTGCCGCGTACTCGCAGATCGAGGGTCAGCCGGGCGCAGTGGGTGCCGTGCTGCGGTCGTCGCTGAAGCGCAGCTGGCGCGGCTCGGAGATGCCGGTCGCCGTCAACGGCAAGACGCAGGATGCGGTGTACCGGGCCACCGGTCGCGGCGGCGTCGTGCTCATCAGCGAGGGCCCCGTCACCCGCACCAAGCGGATGATCGACGAGGAGCGCCGCAAGGTGAACCGCGTGCTGCCGAACGTGCCGGTCACCGTCATCAGCGTCGGGCCGGACGCCGACTCGGTGCCGCTGCACAAGGTGCCGCGCACCCTCGCCAAGATCAAGCCGACGCTCACCAAGGCCGAGGTGCTCGCGATCAGCAACCGGCTCCAGTCCATGGAGAACCAGATGCCGATCCCGAAGGGCATCGACCCGATGAAGGTGCGGGCTCAGCGCGCCCGCTGACCCGCCTCCTCGGAGTGGGCCCCGCCACTCCGTCGAGTACGCAAAGACTGCACGTTTTCCGGCGGAATCCGTGCAGTATGTGCGTACTCGACGGTGGGCGGAGGTCCGTCAGGAGCGGATGAGGACGGTCCCGGCGATCTTGTCGTGGAAACCGCGCTGGTCCGAGTCCCAGACCAGCGCCGGGATGACGACGCATAGCAGCAGCGTCCGCACGATCGGACGCCAGACCCCGACCCAGCCGCCGCGTACCGCGACGACGCGCATCCCCACCGCCCGATGGCCGATGCTGCCGCCGAGCGTCGGGATGAACACGATCTGCAGGGCGGCGAAGATCGCGATCGTCGCCCACGAATCGTAGCGGAAGAACGCGAACGACAGCAGGGAGGCGATGGCCCAGTCGATCGCGATCGCCGCGATGCGCCGTCCGACGCGCCCGACCGATCGGGGACCCGACTCGGGAAGGCCCAGGCGCTCCCCCGGGTAACGGCTCGGGGCGATGTCTCCTGGACGGTTCGTGGGGTTCTGCGGCACCCGCAGAGTCTACCGAGCGCCGTCTGGGACATCCCCGGCCCGGGTACGCGTAACATGCCCGAAACATTCGCGTGACCCCCGGGAAACCCCCTCCCTCTAGCTTTGACGTGGGCTGCACGCGCAGTCCGGTCACCCGCAAAGCCATTGGGAGTCGTCCGTATGTTCCGTGATTCGTCTGAGGTGCTCAAGTTCATCAAGGACACCGACGTGAAGTTCCTCGATATCCGCTTCACCGACCTTCCCGGTGTGCAGCAGCACTTCAACATCCCCGCTGCAACCGTCGACGAGGAGTTCTTCTCCGTCGGCCAGCTGTTCGACGGCTCCTCGATCCGCGGGTTCGCGTCGATCCACGAGTCCGACATGCAGCTCATCCCGGACGTGTCCACCGCCTACATCGACCCGTTCCGCGCCGAGCGCACGCTGATCATGGTGTTCGACATCTACAACCCCCGCAACGGCGAGATCTACGCGAAGGACCCGCGTCAGGTCGCCAAGAAGGCGGAGAAGTACCTCGCGTCGACCGGCATCGCCGACACCGCGTACTTCGCCCCCGAGGCGGAGTTCTACATCTTCGACGACGTGCGCTACGAGGTGAAGCAGAACTCGAGCTTCTACTCCGTCGACTCGGAGGAGGGCGCCTGGAACTCCGGCCGCGTCGAAGAGGGCGGCAACCTGGGCAACAAGACCCCGTACAAGGGCGGCTACTTCCCGGTCAGCCCGGTCGACAAGCAGGCCGACCTGCGCGACGACATCTCGCTCAAGCTGATCGAGGCCGGCCTCATCCTGGAGCGCGCGCACCACGAGGTGGGCACCGGCGGCCAGGCCGAGATCAACTACCGCTTCGACACCATGGTGCACGCGGCGGACGACATCCTGAAGTTCAAGTACATCGTCAAGAACACCGCCAACGAGTGGGGCAAGACGGCCACGTTCATGCCGAAGCCGCTCTTCGGCGACAACGGCTCGGGCATGCACACCCACCAGTCGCTGTGGAACGACGGCAAGCCGCTGTTCTACGACGAGGCCGGCTACGGCGGGCTCTCGGACATCGCCCGCTGGTACATCGGCGGTCTGCTGAAGCACGCTCCCGCGGTGCTGGCGTTCACGAACCCGACGGTGAACTCGTTCCACCGCCTGGTCCCCGGCTTCGAGGCCCCGGTCAACCTGGTCTACTCGGCCGGAAACCGCTCGGCTTCGATCCGCATCCCGATCACGGGCTCCAACCCGAAGGCGAAGCGCATCGAGTTCCGCGCCCCCGACGCGTCCGGAAACCCGTACCTCGCGTTCGCCGCGCAGCTGATGGCGGGCCTCGACGGCATCAAGAACCGCATCGAGCCGCACGAGCCCGTCGACAAGGACCTCTACGAGCTTCCCCCGGAGGAGGCGCGCAACATCCCGCAGGTGCCGGCGTCGCTCGGCGAGGCGCTCGACGCGCTCGAGGCCGACCACGACTTCCTCACCGCGGGCGGCGTGTTCACCCCGGAGCTCATCGAGACCTGGATCGAGTACAAGCGCGAGAAGGAGATCAAGCCGCTCGCGCAGCGTCCGCACCCCTTCGAGTACGAGCTGTACTACGGGGTCTGACCCGCACCGGAGCCACGAAGAGGGCCGCATCCGATCACGGATGCGGCCCTCTTTCTTTTTTCTTGCCGACCCTGTCGACCTTTCGCGCCGCCGTTCGACACGATGGTAGGAGGGTGCGACCGAAGCACCCCGGACCTGAGGGAGACACCCCATGAAGTACATGCTGATCATGCGCTCGGATGACGCCGCCAAGGAGGCCTACCAGGAGATGGACTTCAACGAGGTCATCACCCGCATGGGCCAGTACAACGAGCAGCTCATCTCCGCCGGCGTGCTGCTGGCGGGCGAGGGCCTCGCGGACGACGTCGCCGAGACCGGGTTCGTCGTCGACTTCTCGTCGACGCCGCCGGCGATCACCGACGGCCCCTACGGCGAGACGCACGAGCTGTTCAACGGCTTCTGGATCCTCGAGGTCGGCTCAAAGGAGGAGGCGGCGGAGTGGGCGAGCCGCTGCCCGCTGGGGCCCGGCTCGAAGCTGGAGGTTCGGCGCGTGACCGACGAGAGCGACTTCGCGGCATTCGCCGACAACGAGTACATCCAGAAAGAAGCCGAATGGCGGGCGGCCGCGGACAAGGCCTGAACGACCGGGGACCGAGAGGCTGCAGACGATGAGCGGGATCCCGGCGCGGGTCGACGCCGTCTGGCGGATCGACGGAGCGCGCGTCGTCGCGACGCTCGCGAAGATCACCGGCGACATCGGCCTCGCCGAGGATCTCGCGCAGGAGGCGCTGGTCGAGGCGCTGAAGCAGTGGCCGCGGGACGGTGTGCCGGACAACCCCGGCGGGTGGCTCGTCGCCGTCGCCAAGCGCCGGGCGATCGACCAGTGGCGACGGCGCGAACGACTCGACGACCGCTACCGGGCGATGGCGGCGACGCTGGAGGAGACCACAGAGGACGCGTGGGAGCCGATCGACGACGACGTGCTCCGCCTCGTGTTCACCGCGTGTCATCCCGCGCTGTCCCGGGAGGGCCAGGTCGCCCTCACCCTGCGCGTCGTCGCCGGGCTCGGCACGGCCGAGATCGCACGGATGTACTTCGTGCCGGTCGCGACGGTGCAGCAGCGCATCGTCCGGGCGAAGAAGACGATCGCCGCCGCGCACATCCCGTTCGCCTCCCCCGACCCCGCGGAGTGGAAGGAACGCCTCGAGGGCGTGCTCAGCGTCGTCTACCTCGTCTTCACCGAGGGGTACGCGGCGACGACTGGCCGCGAGTGGATGCGCGCCGAGCTCGCGAACGAGGCGCTCCGGCTGGGACGCATGGTGGCCGCGCTGCTGCCCCGGGAGCCCGAGGCGCACGGGCTCGTCGCCCTGATGGAGCTGCAGGCCGCGCGCTTCCCCGCGCGCACCCGCCCGGACGGCACCCCGGTGCTGCTGACCGAGCAGGACAGGACGCGCTGGGACCGCTCGCAGATCGTCCGGGGACGCGCAGCGCTGGCCCGAGCGGACGAGCTGGGACGCGGCCGCGGCCCGTACGCGCTGCAGGCGGCGATCGCCGAGTGCCACGCGATCGCACCGAGCGCCGAGGAGACCGACTGGGACCGCATCGTGGTGCTGTACGAGGCGCTCGGGAGGATCGCGCCGAATCCGGTGGTGGAGCTGAACCGTGCGGCGGCGGTGTCGATGGCGACCGGACCGGCGAACGCGCTGCGCATCGCCGACGATCTCGCCGCGCGCGGCGCCCTGCGGGGCTCGCACCTGCTGCCGAGCGTGCGCGGCGAGCTGCTGGCCCGGCTCGGTCGCACCGAGGAGGCCGTCTCCGAGCTGACGACGGCGCCCGGCCTCACCGCGAACGAACGCGAGCGCGACGTGCTGCTCGCCAAAGCCGCCCGTCTCCGCGACGCCTGACCCGTCCGGCGTCCGCTCGCCGCCCCGCCGTCGAGTCCGCGATTTTTGCACGGTTATGAGGGTCGAGGCGTGCAAAGTTTGCGGACTCGACGGTGGGGCGGCGGGCGCGGGGGCGGGCGGCGGGGGGGTCAGGCGGTGGGAGCGGGGCGCTGCGGGAGGCCGTAGAAGGCGCGCTCGAAGACCTGGCGGGCCCGGCGCGTGACCGCCAGGTAGTCCTCCTCCAGCCGGGAGGCCGAGCCGGGCGGATACTCCATCAGCCGTGCGACGCCGTCGAGCGCGCTCCGATCGGATGGAAGCACGTCGGCCGTCTTGTCCGCCCACAGGGTCATCGCCGACCGGGCCCGTGACGCGAACACCCACGCGTCGCGCATCCGCGCCGCGTCCTCGGCGGAGACGAACCCGTGCTCCGCCGCCGCGGCCAGCGCATCCAGGGTCGATGTCGTCCGCAGCGCGGGCACGGCGGCGGCGTGCTGCAGCTGGATGAGCTGGACGAACCACTCCACGTCGCTCAGCGATCCGCGCCCCAGCTTCAGGTGGCGGGACGGATCGGCGCCCTGCGGCAGCCGCTCGTTCTCGACGCGTGCCTTGATCCGCTTCACCTCGCGGATCTCCTGCTCGCCGATGCTCTGCGGGTAGCGCACCTCGTCCGCGAGGTCGGTGAAGTCGGCGAGCAGCGCCGCGTCCCCGGCGATCCCCCGGGCGCGCAGCAGCGCCTGCGCCTCCCACGTCAGCGACCAGCGGCGATAGTAGGCGCGATACGAGTCGAGCGAGCGTGCTGGCGGCCCGTTCTTCCCCTCCGGGCGCAGGCCGATGTCGAGGTCGAGCGGGAGCCGGTTGTCCTCGGTGAGCCGGTTCAGCTCCGACACGATGGCGAGCGCGCTGCGGTTCGCCGCCTCCTGGTCGGCCGCCAGCGGACGGAAGACGTACATCACGTCGGCGTCGGACCCGAAACCCAGCTCGCGGCCGCCGAACCGTCCCATCCCGATGACGGCGAACTCCAGCTGGTCGGCGTCGCCGCGGGCGAGCCGGATCGCCTGCAGCACACCGGAGATGATGTTCTCGGTGACGGCGGTGAGACCGTGGGCCAGCTCCTCGATCGTGGCGAAGCCGAGGATGCCGGAGAGCGCCAGGCGCAGGATCTCGCGGCGGCGCACCGCCCGGAGCGCCGCAGCGGCCGTGTCGACGGACTCGTGCCGGGCGAGGATCGCGGCCGTCTCCTCCCGCAGCAGCGCAGCGGAGCGGGGCCGCAGCTCGTCCTCGGTCTCCAGCCACGCGACGGACTCGGGGATGCGGCCCAGCAGCTCGCCGGCGAACCGCGACCCCGACAGCACGCGGGTGAGCCGTTCGGCCGCCCCCGTGGAGTCGCGGAGCATCCGCAGGTACCAGTGCGTGCCGCCGAGCTCTTCGCTGAGCCGCCGGAAGGTCAGGAGGCCGTAGTCCGGGTCGGGCCCGCTCGCGAACCACTGCAGCATGACGGGCAGCAGGTGCCGCTGGATCGCGGCGCGGCGCGAGACGCCGGAGGTGAGCGCGCCGATGTGCGCGAGCGCACCGCGCGGGTCGCGGAATCCGATCGCGGCGAGGCGCGCCTCCGCCTGCTCGCTGGTGAGGCCCGCTCCCCCGGCCAGCCGCGCGTCGTCGGCCGGTGTCGCCGCGACCGCGCTGAGCAGCGGACGGTAGAACAGCCGCTCGTGCAGGCCGCGCACCCGGTGCTTGATCTGGTTCCACTGCACGAGCAGCCCGTCGGCGCTGGGCGCGAGGCCGGTGGCGCGGGCGAGGATGCGCACATCCGCTTCGTCTCGCGGCATCAGGTGCGTGCGGCTCAGCCGGCGGAGCTGGAGGCGGTGCTCCATCAGCCGCAGCGAGCGGTAGTCTCGCGAGAAGCTCGCCGCCTCTTCCCGCCCGACATACCCCCGCGCGGCCAGCGCGGCGAGGGCCGAGAGGGTGTCGCGCTGGCGGACGGCCTCGTCGGTCTGGCCGTGCACGAGCTGGAGCAGCTGCACAGTGAACTCGACATCGCGCAGGCCGCCAGGCCCGAGCTTCACCTGGTAGTGCACCTCGTCGTCGGGGATGTGATCGGTGACGCGCTCGCGCATCCTCTGCACCGACTCCACGAAGTTCTCGCGGGAGGCGCTGCTCCACACCTTCGGCGCGAGGGCCGCGACGTACCGGTCCCCGAGCCCGGGATCGCCGGCGAGGGGCCGTGCCTTGAGGAGCGCCTGGAACTCCCATCCCTTCGCCCAGCGGTCGTAGTAGGCCACGTGCGAGTCGAGCGTGCGGACCAGGGCGCCGTCCTTGCCCTCCGGCCGCAGGTTCGGGTCGACCTCCCAGAGCCCCGGCTCGATCGCGGGCTCGTGGATGCCGCGCATCGTCAGCATCGCCAGGCGCGTCGCGATGTCCACCGCGCGGCCGGGCTCCAGTCCGGCGTCCTCGTCCCCTTCGGTGACGAAGATGACGTCGACGTCGCTGACGTAGTTCAGTTCGCGGGCGCCCGCCTTGCCCATCCCGATGATGGAGAACCGGGTGGCGCGCACCTGCTCCTCGGGGAAGCGGCCGGGCCCCGTCCCGATCGTCATGCGTCGCGCCACCGCCAGCGCTGCTTCGAGCGCGGCCGCCGCGAGGTCGGAGAGCGCCGCGGCGACCGCGTCGAAGCCGCCGACGGGATCGGCCTGCTCCAGGTCGAAGCTCGCCACCTGCACGAGGCGGTGGCGGTAGCGGATGCGGAGGCGCGTCCACGCGCTCTCGTCGGCGTCGGCAGCAACACCGTCGACCGCTCCGACGACGGCCAGCAGGTCGGCGCGCACCTCGTCCGCAGACGGGAGCGCGGTGACGGGAGTCGCGAGCGCGTCCACCTCGGCGGGCTGGCGGAGGAAGAACTCGGCGGCGCCCTCCGATGCGCCGATCACGCGGAACAGCCGGCGGGCGTCGTCCTCGCTGCGGAACGCTCCCGCCGCCTGCTCGGGCGCCTGCCGAAGTAGCCGCAGAGCCGAGGCCAGGGCCGTGTCGGGGTCGGCTGCGGCCGACAGCGCCGCGATCAGCGTCTCGGGATCCAGACCGGTGCGGTCGGCGAGCTCGTCGAGGCCGTCGCGGACCGAGCTCAGCCCCACGAACCCGGCGCGCGCCAGGGCGGTGAGGGAGAGCTGCTGCCGCGTCACGACGAAGGGGTCAGAGGATCTCGAGGTTGGATCGCAGCTCGTACGGGGTGACCTGCGCCCGGTACTCCGCCCACTCCTTGCGCTTGTTGAGCAGGACGTAGTTGAAGGCCTGCTCGCCGAGCGTCTCGGCGACGAGCTCCGAGTCCTCCATCAGGGAGATGGCGTGGTCGAGGCTCGCCGGGAGCTGGCTGTAGCCGAGGGCACGGCGTTCTCCGTCGGACAGCGCCCAGACGTTGTCTTCGGCCTCCGGCGGGAGCTCGTACTGGCCCTCGATGCCCTTGAGGCCCGCGGCGAGCAGCAGCGAGAACGCCAGGTACGGGTTCGCCGCGGAGTCGATCGCACGGTACTCGACGCGCGAGCTCTGGCCCTTGCTCGGCTTGTAGAGCGGGACGCGGACGAGCGCCGACCGGTTGTTGTGGCCCCAGCTGACGAAGCTGGGCGCTTCGTCGCCGCCCCAGAGGCGCTTGTAGGAGTTGACGAACTGGTTCGTGACCGCGGTGATCTCGGGCGCGTGGCGCAGGAGACCCGCGATGAAGTGCCGGCCGATCTTCGACAGCTGGTACTGCGCGCCCGGCTCGAAGAAGGCGTTGGTGTCGCCTTCGAACAGCGACATGTGGGTGTGCATCCCGGATCCCGGGTGGCCGGAGAGCGGCTTCGGCATGAAGGTCGCGTACACGCCCTGCTCGATGGCCACCTCCTTGATGACCGTGCGGAACGTCATGATGTTGTCGGCCGTGGTGAGGGCGTCCGCGTAGCGCAGGTCGATCTCGTTCTGGCCGGGGCCCGCCTCGTGGTGGCTGAACTCGACCGAGATGCCGAGGTCTTCCAGCATGCGCACCGAGCGGCGGCGGAAGTCGTGGGCGGTGCCTCCTGGGACGTTGTCGAAGTAGCCCGCCGAGTCGACCGGCTCCGGCCCCTCGGTGCCGAACGACGACGACTTGAGCAGGTAGAACTCGATCTCGGGATGCGTGTAGAAGGTGAAGCCGCGGTCGGCCGCCTTCTCCAGCGTCCGCTTGAGGACGTTGCGCGGGTCGGAGACGGCGGGCTGCCCGTCCGGCGTCGTGATGTCGCAGAACATGCGCGCGGTCGGGTCGACCTCGCCCCGCCACGGCAGGATCTGGAAGGTCGTGGCGTCCGGGAGCGCGAGCAGGTCGGACTCGTAGGCGCGGGTGAGGCCCTCGATGGCGGAGCCGTCGAAGCCGAGCCCCTCGCTGAACGCGCCCTCGACCTCGGCCGGGGCGATCGCGACGGACTTCAGGGTGCCGACGACGTCGGTGAACCACAGCCTCACGAACTTGACGCCACGCTCCTCGATCGTGCGAAGAACGAAGTCGCGCTGCTTGTCCATCCTGCCCCTTTCCTCGGCCGTGTCCAGACTACTGGGTGGTGGCAGCCTCAGCCCCGCAACGCGTCGGTGCAACACCGAAGCGGCGAGTGGTACACTCGGCGCATGCCGACACAGCTCGCCCGAACTCAGATCACCCACACGCCGCACGTCCAGCGCGCACTGGACACGGCGCGGGAGCAGTGGTCCGACGATACGGACGGGAAGCTGCTCGTGCACCTCATCGAACTCGGCGAGCAGGCATTGCGTGAGAGTCGCAGCCGACAGATCGACGATCGACTGGCCGAGCTCGATCGGATCAGTGCCCGATACTCCGACCTCACCTTCGAGAGCCTGGACTCGATCCGCGAAGGTTGGCCGGAATGACGGTCGCGCTCGACGCCGGCGTCCTCATCGGCCTCCTCGATTCCACGGATGCCCACCATGCGGCGGCGCGGCGGATTTTCGCCGCCGGTCGCCGGTTCCTGGTGCATCCCGTGAACATCGGGGAGGCTCTCATCACACCCGAACGGGCCGGTCGCGGGCTCGAGGCCTATGAGGACTTGCAGCGGATCGGTGTTCTTCCGTCTCCGTTGGGAGCCAACGAGCCGCTGATCCTCGCCCGGGTCAGAGAACAGCACCGTCTCCGCATGCCCGATGCGTGCGCGCTGGCTGTCGCTGTCCATAACGACATCCCCCTCGTCACTTTTGACAAGCAACTCGCATCGGCCGCATCGACGAGAGGACTGTTGGAACAGGTTCCGGCCTGAGCCCGGGCGCCCCGACGTCCGTCACTAGACTGAGCCGCATGAGTGAGCAGTCACCGGTGCCCTCCGTCCATCCCGCGACCTCGTCGATGCAGTCGCTGAAACGGGTTCGCACCCGCCACTTCCAGGCGGCGAAGGAGGAGGGGTCGCCCTTCACCGGCCTGACGAGCTACGACATGCTCACCGCCCAGATCTTCGACGAAGCGGGGATCGACTTCCTCCTCGTCGGCGACTCCGCCGGCAACAACGTGCTCGGCTACGACACGACGCTTCCCGTGACGGTCGACGACCTCATCCCGCTGACGCGCGCGGTCGCGGGGGCCGTGAAGCGCGCCTTCGTCGTCGCGGACATGCCGTTCGGCTCGTACGAGACGGGCCCGCTGGAGGCGCTGCACACCGCCGTCCGCTTCATGAAGGAGACCGGGGCGCACGCGGTCAAGCTCGAGGGCGGCCGTCGCAGCGCCGAGCAGATCCGCCGGATCGTCGATGCGGGCATCCCCGTCATGGCGCACATCGGCTTCACCCCGCAGAGCGAGCACGGACTCGGCGGTCACCTCGTCCAGGGGCGCGGTCAGGCGGCGGACGACCTGCTCGCCGACGCCCACGCTGTGGAGGAGGCCGGGGCGTTCGCCGTGGTGCTCGAGATGGTGCCGGCCGAGGTGGCCAAGCGCGTCACCGCCGAGCTGCGCATCCCGACGATCGGGGTCGGCGCCGGCCCGCACGTCGACGGCCAGCTGCTGGTGTGGACGGACTGGGCCGGCTTCACGACCGGCCGCGTGCCCCGCTTCGTGAAGCAGTACGCCGACCTCAAGACCGTGCTCGCGGACGCGGCACGCGCCTACAAGGCGGACGTGCAGGAGCGCACGTTCCCGACCGACGAGCACAGCTTCTAGCGGTCACGCGACCGGTCTCGGGCGACTGCGGCCGCCCGTAACGTCTGCGCCGGGGCGCGCACCCGCACTCGTCACGCAGCGCCGCAGGCGCCCGTGCTAGCGACCGTCCTCGGCGTCCTCCTCGGCCCACTTGGCGGAGTTCTCACGCAGCTTCTCGAGGGCGTGCTCGGCCTCGTCGCGGGTGTCGAACGGGCCGACGCGGTTCGGCGCGGGCGACAGGAAGCCCTGCTCGACCTCGCCGGTCTTCATGTTGTACCAGTACTTGTGCTCGGCATCCTGCTTGATGCCGTACTCGTCGCTCGTCATAAGGTTGATCGTATGCCCAAGGATTCCGCCGGACACCTGATCCCCGGTCGTGTCACCCCGATGCGGCCCGTGCCGAGCCGGATCGCGCGCCCCGAGTACGTCGGGCGCTCCGGACCAGCTCCGTACACCCGCGGCGACGTCTACACGCCCGACGAGGTGGAGCTGATCCGCGAGTCCGGGCGGATCGCCGCCCAGGCGATCGAGCGCGTCGGCGAGGCGGTGCGCCCGGGCGTGACGACGGAGGAGCTGGACGCGATCGGGCACGAGTTCCTGCTCGCGCACGACGCCTACCCATCGACCCTCGGCTACCGCGGCTATCCGAAGTCGATCTGCAGCTCGGTCAACGAGGTCATCTGCCACGGCATCCCCGACGACACCGTGATCGAGGACGGCGACATCGTCAACATCGACATCACCGCCTACAAGAACGGCTTCCACGGCGACAGCAACCAGACGTTCATCGCCGGTACGGCGTCCGCCGAGGTCACCGCCCTCGTCGAGCGCACCCGCGAAGCACTGAACCGGGGCATCAAGGCGGTGGCCCCCGGCCGCCAGGTGAACGTCATCGGCCGGGCGATCGAGTCGTACGCCAAGCGCTTCGGCTACGGCGTCGTGCGCGACTTCACCGGCCACGGCGTCGGAGCCGCCTTCCACTCCGGCCTGATCATCCCGCACTACGACGCCGCGCCCGCCCACGACGACGTGATGGAGCCCGGGATGGTGTTCACGATCGAGCCGATGCTCACGCTGGGCACGCACGAGTGGGAGATGTGGGCCGACGACTGGACGGTGGTGACCCGCGACCGGAGCATCACCGCCCAGTTCGAGCACACCCTGGTCGTGACGGAGCGCGGCGCCGAGGTGCTCACGCTCCCTTGACCTCCTGGGGCCGGGCGGCGTCCTGGGGCCGGGCGACCGGCTCCGCCTCCTCCACCGGCTCCGCCTCCTTGACCGGGGCAGGGACGGCCGACCGCCCCGCTGCTCCGGCTTGCGCGGGCGACGGAAGCAGGAACGCGATCCCGACCCCGAGCACCGTCGCCGCCGTCGCCACCCAGAACGCGGTGTCGAACGCCGACGACACCGACGCCCCTCCCTGCACCGCAGCCTGCAGCAGCACCGCGAAGACCGCCGTGCCGAACGAGCCGCCCAGCTGCTGCGCGATCCGGGTCAGGATGCTGGAGTGCGCGATCTGCTCACCGGCCAGGCCCTGGTACGACGCGACCATCAACGGCATCGTGATCGCCCCGAGCCCGAACCCGCGGACGAACAGCGCGACGAGCAGCAGCGGATCGGCCGCCGACGTGGGGTGGAGGGCGAACGGGACCGTCGAGACCGCGACCACCGCGAAGCCGACGACCGCGATCCACCGCGCGCCGATGCGGTCGATGAGACGACCGGCGATGGGACGGCAGGCGAGCGTGCCGAGCCCCTGCGGGACGAGCAGCAGCCCGGCGCCCAGCGCATCCGTCCCCCGCTGCTGCTGCCAGAACAGCGGCAGCAGCAGCATCGCGCCGTACAGGGCGACGCTCGACAGGAACAGCAGAGTGGATGCGGACCAGACCGAACGCACCCGCAGCAGCCGCACATCCACCAGGGCGGCGCCCCTCCTCCGCAGCGCCCACAGCACGAACGCGACGACCAGCACGGCGCCGGCAGCGAGCGGCAGCCAGGAGTCGAGGCGGGCGAACCCGCCGTCGAGCACCGAGTCGGACAGCCCGAGCAGGAGCCCGGCGAGTCCGGGCACGAGCAGCAGCACACCGACCAGGTCGAGGCGGCGCTCCGGGTCGCGTCCGCGGTCGGAGGGCAGCATCCGCCACGCCAGCAGCAGGCCGACGACGGAGAACGGGATGTTGACCCAGAACACCCAGCGCCAGTCGCCGAGCGCCAGGATGAGGCCGCCGATCACCGGGCCGAGGATGGGGCCCGCCATCGCGGGAAGCCCGACCACTGCCGAGACCCGGCCGAGCTGACGCCCTCCGGCCACCTCCATGATCATCGTCGTCATCACCGGGAGCATGAGCCCGCCCCCGACGCCCTGCAGCACCCGGAAGGCGATGAGGGAGTCCGCATTCCAGGCCAGCCCGGAGAGCACGGAGCCGACGAGGAAGATCGCGAGCGCCACCATCCACACCCGCTTGCCGCCCCAGCGGGCGAGGCACCACGCCGACAGCGGCACGGTCGCGGCGAGCGCGAGCAGGTAGCCGGTGGTGACCCACTGGATCTGCGCGACCGTCGTGTGCAGGTCGCTCGCCAGGGTGTGCAGGGCGACGCTGAGGATGGTCGTGTCGAAGACCACCGCCAATGCGCCGATCACGAGCGCGGTCGCCGTCCGCACGACCACCCGATCCAGTCTGTCCGCCATGTCCGCTCCTTAAGATGCGTGTCTGTATCTTAACGAGAGCGTACGACGATCGGATAAGATGCGCAAATGGACTCTAATGAGACACCTGCCCGCCGCCGCCGGGGCGCTGCTCTCGAGAGCGCGCTGCTCGACGCCGCGTGGGACGAGCTCGACGAGCACGGCTACGCCGCCCTCACCATGGAGGCCGTCGCCACCCGCGCAGGCACCAGCCGGCCGGTGCTCGCCCGGCGCTGGGCGACCCGGAGCGATCTGGCGCTCGCGGCCATCCGGCACCACTTCGCGGCCGAGCCCATCCAGGTGTCCGATCACGGCAGCCTCCGCGAAGACACGCTCGACCTGCTGCGCCAGATGAACACCCGGCGTCGTGGGCTGGTGACGGAGGTGCTGCTGCGGTTCTCCGGCATCGTCAGCGAGTCCGACGGCGGCATCGCCGGCTTCCGCGAACGGCTGATCGGGGACCAGCCGACGCAGCTCCGCCTCATCCTCGAGCGCGCGGACGCCCGCGGCGAGATCGACCTCGCCCGCCTCTCCCCCGTCGTCGCCGACCTGCCGCTGACCCTCCTCCGCCACGAGATGCTCATGCGCCCCACCCGGGCCGACGACGAGACGCTCCAGTCGTTCGTGGACGATGTCTTCCTCCCGCTCGCCCGGGCGACCCGGTCGAACGGGGGCGGCGAGCAGTGAGGTTCCCGGCGGGGTAGATTCGAGGCATGACTTCGCAGAAGCACGCGATCGGCATCGACATCGGCGGAACGGGCATCAAGGGAGGCCTGGTCGATCTGTCGACCGGCGAGCTCATCAGCGACCGGGTCAAGCTGCCGACCCCCGACGGCGGCAAGCCGGACGACATCGTCGAGACGACGAAGGAGATCGTCGAGCGGCTGGCCCAGGAGGAGCCGGATGCCCCCGTCGGCGTCTGCTTCCCCGCGATCGTCAGCCACGGCGTCACCCTCTCGGCCGCGAACGTCTCGAAGGACTGGATCGGCCTCAACGCCGAGGAGCTGTTCGAGAAGGCCCTCGGGCGCGACATCCACTTCGTGAACGACGCCGACGCCGCGGGATACGCCGAGACGCGGTTCGGCGCAGCGAAGGGCAAGGACGGCCTCGTCATCATGACGACGCTGGGGACGGGGATCGGCTCCGCCCTCATCTACGACGGCATCCTCATCCCGAACGCAGAGCTCGGCCACCTGGAGATCGACGGGCACGACGCCGAGTCGCGGGCCGCCTACTCCGCGAAGGAGCGCGAAGACCTCAGCTGGGAGAAGTGGGCGAAGCGCCTGCAGAAGTACTACACCACGGTCGAGTTCCTGTTCACACCCGATCTCTTCATCGTCGGCGGCGGGGTGTCGAAGCACTACGAGGAGTTCCTCCCCCTGCTGAAGCTGAAGACCCCGATCGTCCCGGCGGTGCACCGCAACAACGCGGGCATCCTCGGGGCCGCAGCCCTCACCGTCCGCAACGAGCGCCGGGAGGCCGGCGAGCGCGGCCGCAGCGCCGAGGCCGGGACGCCGCAGGACGCGCCGGCCCCCACGCCGGCGTAATCGGACCATGCCGCGGGGTCGCCTCCGGGTGATGCTGGGTGCCGCCCCGGGCGTGGGCAAGACGTTCGCCATGCTCGAAGAGGGCGAGCGGCTCCGCGCGCTCGGGAAGGACGTCGTGGTCGCCGTCGTGGAGACCCACGGCCGCGCGGCGACGGCCGCGCTCGTCAGCACGCTCGAGGTCGTGCCGCGGCGCACGGTGGAGCATCGCGGTGTCACGCTCACCGAACTCGACCTGGATGCGGTGCTGCGTCGCAACCCCCGGGTCGCGCTGGTCGACGAGCTCGCTCACACCAACGCTCCCGGCTCGGAGCACGCGAAGCGCTGGCAGGACGTCGACACGCTGCTGGAGGCGGGGATCGACGTGATCTCGACCGTCAACATCCAGCACATCGAGTCGCTGAACGACGTGGTCGAGCAGATCACCGGGGTGCCGCAGCGCGAGACCATCCCGGATGCGGTGCTGCGGCGCGCCGACCGCATCGAGCTGGTCGACCTGGCCCCGCAGGCGCTGCGCGACCGGCTGGCCGACGGACTGGTGTACCCGGAGGCGCGCGTCGATGCCGCGCTGTCGAACTACTTCCGCCTCGGCAACCTGACCGCCCTGCGCGAACTGGCGCTGCTCTGGCTCGCCGACGAGGTGGACAACGCGCTGCTGCAGTACCGCGCCGAGCACGGCATCGCCGGAACGTGGGAGGCGCGGGAGCGCGTCGTCGTCGCGCTCACCGGCGGTCCGGAGGGCGAGACGCTGCTCCGGCGCGGCGCGCGCATCGCGGCGCGGAGCGCGGGCGGCGAGCTGCTCGCCGTGCACGTGACCAGTCAGGACGGCCTGCGCGAGGCACAGCCCGGCGCTCTCGCGGCGCAGCGAGCGCTGGTCGAGCAGCTCGGCGGCAGCTACCACCAGGTGGTCGGCGACGACATCCCGCGCGCGCTCGTCGAGTTCGCACGCGGTGAGAGCGCCACCCAGCTGGTGATCGGCGTGTCCCGCCGCAGCCGGCTGGCCGCGCTGCTGACCGGGCCGGGGATCGGCGCGACCGTCATCCGCGAATCCGGCGACATCGACGTGCACATCGTGTCGCACGCGCGCGCCGGAGGGCGGTTCTCGCTGCCGCGGCCGCGCGGCGGACTCACCGTGCGCCGCCGGGTGTACGGATTCGCCCTCGCCGTGATCGGCGGTCCGCTCCTGACGCTGCTGCTCACCAGCGTCCGGTCGAGCGAGTCGATGACGGCGGATGTGCTCAGCTATCAGCTGCTCGTCGTCCTCGTCGCCCTCGTCGGCGGGATCTGGCCGGCCCTCTTCGCGGCGCTGCTCTCCGGGCTGACGCTCGACTTCTTCTTCGTCGACCCGCTCTACACCATCACCGTCGGCGAGCCGCTGCACCTGCTCGCGCTCATCCTGTTCGTCATCATCGCGGCGCTCGTCAGCCTGGTGGTCGACCAGGCGGCCCGTCGCAGCCGTGCTGCTCTCCGGGCCGCGGCCGAGGCGGAACTGCTGGCGACCGTCGCCGGGGGCGTCATCCGCGGCGAGGATGCGCTGCAGGCGCTCGTGGCCCGCACCCGGGAGGCGTTCGGGCTGAGCGCGGTCCGGCTGGTGGTCACCGACCCGGACGGCGGACCGGCCGTCGTGGCCGCCGATGGCGAGGCGACCGCGTCGGAGCCGGTGCAGCGGATCCCGGTCGGCCCCGGCGCCGCCGACGACCGGAACGGCGCGGGCGGTCGAGCGGCCGGCGCATCCGGGCCGCGCGAGACCGCGACCCTCGAGCTGCACGGCCGCGACCTGGAGGCGAGCGACCGCCGGCTGCTGTCGGCCATCGTCGCCCAGTTGGAGGCCGCCCTCGAGCACCGCCGCCTGACGGCCACCGCCGCCGAGCTGGCGCCCCTCGCCGAAGCCGACCGCGTGCGCAGCGCCCTGCTCGCCGCCGTCGGACACGATCTCCGCCGTCCGCTCGCCGCAGCGACCGCCGCGGTGACCACGCTGCGCCAGTCCGACCTCGCCCTCGGCGACGACGACCGGGAGGCGCTGCTCGAGACCGCGGAGGACAGCCTCCATTCGCTCGCCTCGCTCGTCACCGACCTGCTCGACGCCAGCCGCGTGCAGGCCGGGGCGCTCGCGGTCTCCCTCGCTCCGACCGAGGTCGACGACGTGGTGCTGCCGGCCCTGGACGAGCTGGGAGTCGGCCCCGGCGACGTGGAGCTGGACCTGAGCGCACAGGTGCCGCCGATGCTGGCCGACGGCGTCCTGCTGCAGCGCGTGATCGTCAACCTGCTGGGCAACGCCCTCCGCTACAGCCCGCCGGACGCCCGGCCGGTGCTCGCCGCCAGCGAGTTCGGCGGGATGGTGCAGCTGCGCGTCATCGACCGCGGGCCGGGCATCCCCGCCGAGCGCCGCGAGGCCGTGTTCGCCCCGTTCCAGCGGCTCTCGGACACCGACAACGGGGCCGGGATCGGCCTGGGGCTCGCCCTCTCGAAGGGATTCGTCGAGGGGATGGGAGGGACGCTCGAGGCGGAGGACACGCCGGGCGGCGGCCTCACCATGGTCGTGTCCCTCCCCGCAGCACGGAAGGTGGACGAGTGAAGGTCCTGATCGCCGACGACGACCCGCAGATCCTGCGGGCGCTCCGCATCCTGCTCACCGCGCGCGGCTACCACGTGCTCACGGCCCGCACCGGCGCCGAGGCGCTGAGCGTCGCCGTCGACCAGCATCCCGACCTGGTGATGCTCGATCTGGGCATGCCCGAGCTGAATGGCATCGAGGTCATCGAGGGGCTCCGCGGCTGGACGAGCGTCCCCATCCTCGTCGTCTCCGGCCGCACCGGCTCCGGCGACAAGGTCGACGCGCTCGACGCCGGGGCCGACGACTACGTCACCAAGCCGTTCGCGGCGGACGAGCTGCTCGCCCGCATCCGCGCTCTCACCCGGCGTCAGAGCACCACGGCGGACGAGCCGACCGTGACCTTCGGCGACGTGACGGTCGACCTGGCCGCGCACCAGGTGACGCGGCGCGACGGAGGCGAGGCCCATCCGGTCCGGCTGACACCGACGGAGTGGCAGATCCTGGAGGTGCTGCTGCGGAACCCGCGGCGCCTGGTGACGCGCCAGTCCCTCCTGACCCAGGTGTGGGGTCCGCAGTTCACGACGGACACCGGCTACCTGCGGCTCTACCTCTCACAGCTGCGGAAGAAGCTGGAGCCGGAGCCGTCGCGGCCGCGCTACCTGCTGACGGAGCCCGGCATGGGCTACCGGTTCACGCCCGACGGAGCCGACGCCGACGCGCCCTGACGGCACATCGGCACGAATGTCGCGAGGGAATGGGCCGGCTGATACGCCGGGTTCTGTCACGGTGCGAGCACCGCGGACGGCCATCTATCTCGGGACGACGTTGCCGCCGCCCTCCAGCGGTCTACCCGGGGACGAGACGAGCAGCCTCATGGTCCCCTGTCCGACCTTGCTCCGGGCGAGGTTTACCCAGCCGGCCGGGTCACCCCGGCCGCTGGTGGTCTCTTACACCACCGTTTCACCCTTACCGCGGGCCGAAGCCTGCGGCGGTCTGCTTTCTGTTGCACTTTCTCGCGGGTTGCCCCGGGTGGGTGTTACCCACCGCCCTGCTCTGCGGAGCCCGGACGTTCCTCGGCGGCCCGCTCTCGCGGACCGACGCGACCGTCTTGCCGACCCATTCCGGGCTCAACGATAGCGCAGGCGTCAGAGTCCGGAGTCCTCACCGCGCACCAGGATGGCGCCGCTGTCCGGGCACAGCACGACATCGTCGGCCGCGGCACGACGGATGTCGGAGAGGTCCGACTCGGTCAGCTTCACGTTCGACCCCATCGAGACGCCGCGGATGAGCGCGGCGGCGCCCACACCGTAGCGGGCGCGCTGGCGCTCGTACAGTTCGATCAGATCGGCCGGCAGCGCCTCCGCCATGGTGGCGCGGTCCTTCGCCAGCGCCGTGCGCTGCACCTCCAGCTTGCCCGCCTCCTCGTCGCGCTGCGCTTCGAGGGCGGCGACGCGCGCACCCAGCTCGGCGCGCTCCCCCTCGACCCCGGCGAGCGCCTGCTCGAGGTCCTCCACGCGCTGCATGACGGTGAGCTCGATCTCCTCCAGGTCGTTCTTGCGCTTGGCGAGGGACGCGAGCTCCGCTTCGAGCGCCTGCACGTCCTTCATCGAGGCGGACTGCTGCACGCGGTCCGAGTCGCGCTTCGCCCGCGCGTCGACGATCTGGACGTCCGACTCGATGCGCTTGAGCTCGGCCCTGGCGTCCTCCAGTTCGCCGGTCGCGGCGATCCAGCGCGCGCGCAGCGCCTCGACCTCCGGCTGCAGCTTCACGAGCTCGGCCGACTGCGGCAGGTTCTTCGTGGCGTGCGCGAGCTGCGCCAGGCGGGTGTCGGCGGCCTGGAGGCGCAGGAGCTCGTTCTGGTCGGCGGGACTGGCTTTCACGGTGCGGTGCTTCCTTCGTGCGAGGTGGTCATTGCAGGATGACGAAATCCCAGGGGTCGGTGCGGAGCTCGCTGACGACGACCTCCACTCCGGGCAGCGCCGTGCGGAGCTGCTCAGCGGCGGTGTCGAGCCAGAGCCATTCGCTCGCCCAGTGCGAGACGTCGAGCAGAGCGGGACCGCCGCCGAGCACGGCTTGCTCGCGCGCTTCGGAGGCGGGATGGTGCCGCAGGTCGGCGGTGATGTAGACGTCGGCGCCGCGGACGGCGTCGCTCCCGAGCAGGGAGTCGCCCGCGCCGCCGCAGACGGCCACCCGGGTGACCGGCTGGTGATAGTCGCCGGAGGCCCGGACTCCCCCGGCCGTGGGCGGGAGCACCTCGGCGAGCGCGCGGGCGAGCTGGCCGAGCGTCGTGGGCTGCGGCAGGTCGCCGACGCGCCCGATGCCCGTCACGCCGTCGGCCGACGGCGAGATGGGCCGGGTGTCGCGGAGGCCGAGGCGTGCCGCGAGCACGTCGCTGGTTCCGTCTGCGACCACGTCGGCGGTGGTGTGCGCGGCGTACAGGGCGACGCCGCCGCGGATCAGCCGGGCGAGCAGTGCGCCCTTGTAGCGGTCCTCCGCGATGCTCGTGACGCCGCGGAGCAGCAGCGGATGGTGGGACACCAGGAGGTCGGCGCCGAGTTCGACCGCTTCGTCCACGGTGGCCGCCACCGCATCCACCGACAGCAGGATGCGCTCGATCGCGGCGTCGGGATCGCCCGTCACCAGCCCGACCGCATCCCAGCTCTCGGCACCCGCGAGCGGCCAGAGCTGCTCGATGGTGTCACGGACGGAGGCGAGGGTGTGCGGCACGTCGTTCAGCCTACGGGATGCGGCCGGAGCGGCACCCGGCGGACCGGGGATGTGGACAGCGCTCCGGCCTGTGGAGGGACAGCGCGAATCAGGCCGCTGCCGCCTCCTGCTTCCGCACCGCGGGAACGGCGGTCACGAGCACCCCGAACATCCCGATCGCCAGAGCGATGACCACGCCGATGTTGCTCGCGCCGATCCCCGCGTTCGGGTCGACGCCCACCAGCCGGAACAGGTAGCCCTCCCACGCCAGCCACGGCAGCGGCGAGCTGACGGTGCCGAGCCCGACGGCCGTCGCTCCTGCCAGCAGGGCGAGGTTGGTCCACCGCCAGTCCGGGTAGACGCCCCCGCGGGTGAGCAGCGACGCCTGGTGGAAGCGCCGGGTGCGCAGCATCATCTCGCCGGAGAACACGCCCACCCACGCCGCGACCGGAACCGAGAGAGCGGTGGGGACCCCGCGGATGACCGTGGAGAGGTCGGTCACCGTCGCGGCCAGGGCGACGCCGACCGCGGCGATGGCGGCTCCCGCGATCAGCGTGCTCCAGCGACGCCCGAGCTTCACACCGGAGGCATCGAGGGTGAAGCCCGCGGAGTAGACCGTCAGCACCAGAGCGGACACCAGCGACAGGCCCACCGCGAGCAGCAGCGGCGCGGGATACCACGCGGGCAGTCCGAGCTGCACGAGGCCCCGGACCGGATCGCGCGCGAGCTCGGGCCCGAGACCCGGGTTGGATGCGGCCAGCAGCCCGCCGTACGACACCAGCAGGAGCGGAGGCACCCCGGCCCCGAACGTCGCCCACAGCATCGCCGCACCCCCGGACGAGAGCGGGCGCTGGTAGCGCGCGACCTCGGCGCCGCTCATCGCCCATGCCAGTCCGACATAGCTGAACACGAGGACGGCGCCCGTGACGACGTGCGTCCACAGCGCGTCGGGCACGGCGAGCGCGCGGGACACATCCACATGTCGCCATGTCGCGGCCACCATCAGGGCGATGAGCGCGGCGGAGGCGATGGTCAGCACCAGCTGCACCCGCGCGACGAGCGCATAGCCGACGTAGGCGATCGCCACCGCGACCAGGATGGTCACGGCGAGCGCCGCGGACGTCGCGAGGACCGCGTTCCCCGGCCAGTTCTCCGAGACGGTCAGGGCGCCGGCGGCCGATCCCGCGAGCCAGAGCAGCACGGACCCCCAGAACAGCTTGACGATCAGCGCCAGAAAGGTCGGGACGATGTTCCCGACGAGCCCGAACGACGCCCGCGACACGACGAGGGTGGGCTGGCCGCTCCACTTGCCGGCGAGGGTTCCGAGACCGAGCGGCAGGAAGGACAGCGCGACGCCGACGAGGGTGGCGACGAGCAGCTGCCGCAGGCTCAGTCCGAGCACGAAGAGCGTCGCGCCGACCCCGACGCTGATCAGAGAGGAGGTGGCGGCGAACCAGAGCCAGAACATCCGGGATGCGCGTCCGACTCGGAGATCCACGGGAGTGGGTTCGAGGTCGGCGGACTCGGGGGCGAAGAGCCCGCGGATCCGACCCGGGGAGGCGGCGGACGCGGCTGCGGGGGCGGCCACGGCGGCCACATCGCCGGTGGCGGCAGGGGATGCCGTGACGGCGACGGGTGTCACGGTCGGGGCGCCCTCGTCGTCACGCGCGCCGCCGGCGGCAGATGTCTCTGGCGCGATCGGCGCCGCGGCGGCGGCAGGCGTCACGAGCGGGACAGCCGGGACGACCGGAACCGGTTCCGAGTCGCGCGGAGCCAGCTCCTCCGGCACGAGTCCGAGCGGCTCGGCGCGGACGAGCGGCGGATAGGCCGGCGGGGCGACGGCCGGCTCCGGCTCGCGGTCCGGCGCCGGCTCCGGACCGCGCTCCGGCGACGGCGCAGAGGCATGGCGGCCCGGCCGGTGCAGCTCGTCCGTGGCTTCCGGCTCCCGTTCCGCCGCCGGCAGCGCGTGAGCGCCCGTGTGCGGCGCCGGCTCCCGCTCGCTGCGCTGGATCGGGATGGCCGCCGTCGCCACCCACGGGCTGAAGGTCGGCTGGGGCCCGGTCGGCTCCCGGCGGACCGGGAGATCGTCGAAGCTGATGGCCTGCGTCGGCGGGCCGCTCCCCTCGTCCGCGTCGTCATCCGTGTCGCCGTGCGCGTCGTCATCCGCGTCGCCGTCTGCCCCGTCGGCCGGGTCGTCGCCGCCTGCCGCCTCCTCCTGCTCCACGCGCGGCGCCTCGGAACGGATGATCGGGATGGCAGACGTGATGCGCGCGACCTCGTCCTCGAGCACGCTCGCCAGCTCGTCGTCGCTGTGCCGATCGGCCGCTCCCCGGTCCATGGCCCCAGACTACGACGCGCCGTCACCCAGCAGCAGAGCCTCCGTCCCGAGCGCGCCACCCCCACCGTCGAGTCCGCACAGATTGCACGTTTCCCGGCGAGAAGCGGTAAGTCTCTGCGGACTCGGCGGTGGGGAGGGAAGTAGCATCGGGGTGTGAGCCAGATTGCGACCCCGTACGAGGACCTCCTGCGCGACGTGCTGACGAACGGCACCCACAAATCCGATCGGACGGGGACGGGGACGCGCAGCGTCTTCGGCCGGCAGCTGCGGTTCGACCTCGCCGACGGCTTCCCGCTGATCACCACGAAGCGCGTCCACTTCAAGTCGATCGCGTACGAGCTGCTGTGGTTCCTGCGCGGCGAGAGCAACGTCGCCTGGCTGCGCGAGAACGGCGTCACCATCTGGGACGAGTGGGCGGACGCCGACGGCGAGCTCGGCCCGGTCTACGGGGTCCAGTGGCGGTCCTGGCCGGCGCCGGACGGCCGGCACATCGACCAGATCCAGCAGGTCATCGACACCCTCCGCAGCGACCCCGACTCGCGCCGCATCATCGTCTCCGCGTGGAACGTCGCCGACATCCCGAACATGGCGCTCGCTCCCTGCCACGCGTTCTTCCAGTTCTACGTCGCCGACGGCAAGCTCTCCTGCCAGCTGTACCAGCGCAGCGCGGACATGTTCCTCGGCGTCCCGTTCAACATCGCCTCCTACGCGCTGCTGACCCTCATGGTCGCCCAGCAGGTGGGCCTCGAGCCCGGAGAGTTCGTCTGGACCGGCGGCGACGTCCACATCTACGACAACCACATCGAGCAGGTGACCGAGCAGCTCACGCGCGACCCCTATCCCGCGCCGACGCTGCGCTTCGCACGCAAGCCGGACAGCATCTTCGACTACCGCTTCGAGGACTTCGTGGTCGAGGACTACCAGCACCACCCGGCGATCCGGGCCGCCGTCGCCGTATGACGATCGCACTGATCTGGGCGCAGGCCCATGACCGGGTGATCGGCGCGGGCGGCGTGATGCCCTGGCACCTCACCGAGGACCTCCGCCACTTCCGCGCCCTCACCGGCGACGATCCGGTGGTGATGGGGCGCCGCACCTGGGAGTCGCTTCCCGAGCGCTACCGGCCGCTCCCCGGCCGCGACAACATCGTGGTGACGCGCCGGAGCGACTGGGCGGCGCCCGGCGCGATCGTGACGCACTCGGTGGAGGAGGCCCTCGCTTCGGCGGCGGACTCCCCCACCGTCTGGGTGATCGGCGGCGCCGAGCTGTACCGGCAGACGCTGCCGACGGCCGACCGGTTGGAGGTCACCGAGATCGACCTCGACATCGCGGGCGACACCCGTGCTCCGGAGCCGGGCGACGGCTGGGACATCGACGCGGGCGACTGGCTCACCGGCTCGAACGGGATGCGCTACCGCTTCGTCAGCTACACGCGCTGACGATCAGGTCAGCCCGGCGACCAGGTTGACCGTCGCGGCGACGATGACCGTCCCGAACACGTACGAGAGCAGCGTGTGCCGCAGCACCGTCGCACGGATGAACGCGTTCTGGATGTTCGTGTCCGACACCTGGAACGTCATCCCGAGCGTGAATGCCAGGTACGCGAAGTCGCTGTACCGCGGGGGTTCCTCCTGGTTGAAGTCGATGCCGCCGCCCGTCCGGTAGTAGATGCGGGCGTAGCGGAGCGTGTACACGGTGTGCACGAGCGTCCAGGAGAGGGCGACGCTCACGATCGCCAGCAGCGCCACGCCGAGCTGCGCTCCGCCCTTGAGAGATTTCGCATCGACCAGGATGAAGACGACGGCCACCACGCTCGCCACCGACGCGAGGATCAGCAGCAGGTCGGTGGTGCGCCGGCCCGGATCCTCCAGCGTGGCGTGGTCCTTCGTGGTGTCGGCGTCGAGCCGCCAGACGGACAGCCAGACCCAGGCGATGTAGACGATGCAGGCGGCCGCCCACCCCGCGATGGCCGCGTAATGCCAGGCGTTCAGCAGCCCGACGACCACGGCGACCACCACTCCGGAGCCGATGGCGGTCGTCATCTTCGCGCGGGTCCGGCCGCGGCCCTTCTGCAGATCGTCGGTCACACTCCGGATGTTCGCACACGCCGGCTGGGCGCGCCGTGAAGCAGCGCCGGTACGATCGATGACGTGACGTCAGCAGCCCACTCCGCCTCCGCCCTCCGGCCCTCTCCCCTGGCCGACCTCGACACCGCCGCGCTCCGCGAGGCGCACTCCGCGTTCGCCCGCGCCTACGACGACCTGAAGGCCGCCGGCCTGAAGCTCGACCTCACGCGCGGCAAGCCGTCGGCCGAGCAGCTCGACCTCTCCGACGACCTGCTGCACCTGCCTGACGGGCGCTACCGGGATGCGGCGGGCACCGACCTGCGCAACTACGGCGGACCGACGGGCCTGGCCGAGCTCCGGGCGATCTTCGCGGACGCACTCCGCGTGCCGGTCGGGCAGCTCCTGGCGCTCGGCAACTCCAGCCTGACCCTCATGCACGACACGATCGCGTTCGCGCTGCTGCACGGCGTGCCGGGCGGCGAGCTGCCGTGGAGCAGCCGCCCGATCAGCTTCCTCGCGCCCGTCCCCGGCTACGACCGGCACTTCACCATCGCCGAGCGGTTCGGCATCCGGCTCATCCCGGTGCCCTCCGACGACAACGGTCCCGACATCGAGGCGGTCGCGTCCCTGCTGGAGACGGATGACAGCATCCGCGGCATGTTCTGCGTCCCCGTCTACTCGAACCCGACCGGCGCCGTGTACTCGGAGGAGGTCGTGCGGGCGCTCGTGTCCCTGCCCGCGGCGGACGACTTCCGGCTGATCTGGGACAACGCCTACGCGGTCCACCACCTCTCCGACGAGCGGCCGGAGCCGATCGATGTGCTCGCCCTCGCCGCCGAGGCCGGAAACCCGGACCGCCCGCTCGTGTTCGCCTCCACCTCCAAGGTGACCTACCCGGGCGCCGGCGTCGCGTTCTTCGGCGCCTCCCCGGCCAACGTCGAGTGGATGCTGCACAACCTCTCCGCGCAGAGCATCGGCCCCGACAAGCTCAACCAGCTGCGGCACGTCGAGCTGCTCCGCGACGCGGACGGCCTCGCCGCGCACATGGAGAAGCACCGCGCCATCCTCGAACCGAAGTTCGCGGCGGTCGATGCGGCGTTCCGCGAGCGGCTCGCGCCGTGGGGCGGGGGCACCTGGACGGCGCCGAGCGGGGGCTACTTCGTCAGCCTCGACGTGCTCGACGGCGCCGCGAAGCGTGCCGTGCAGCTGGCCAAGGAGGCAGGGATCGCGGTCACTCCGGCCGGGGCGACCTTCCCGTACGGCGACGACCCGCGCGACGCGAACATCCGCATCGCCCCGACCTTCCCTCCGCTCGACGAGCTGACGACCGCGCTCGACGGGCTCTGCACGGCGATCCTCCTCGCCGAGGCGGAGACCCTGCTGTCCGCGCGGGACTGAGCAGCATGGCCGGCTGGACGGTCCGCGCCAGCACGGAGGACGACTGGCAGGCGTATCGCGCGCTGCGGTTCGAGATGCTCGAGGACGCGCCGATCGCGTTCCTGGAGACGCTCGATCACGCGCGGACGCATCCGGATGAGCACTGGCGCCGGCGCGCGGCGAACACGTCGTCCACGAGCCGGCTGTTCGCCGCGGTGGCGGACGACGGTCGCTGGCTGGGCAGCATGGGCGGCTACCAGTCCGCGCCGACGCGCGAGCCGTACCTGGTCGGCGTCTACGTGACCCCGGACTGGCGCGGGCACGAGCACGGCATCACCGACGCTCTGCTGGATGCGGTGATCGACTGGGCACGCGGCCGCGGCGACCGCCTTCTGCTGGAGGTGCACGAGGACAACGAGCCCGCCATCCGCTCGTATCTGCGCCGCGGCTTCACGTTCACCGGCCGCACGCAGCCCTACCCGCTCGACCGCACGGCCGACGAGCGCGAGATGCAGCTCCCCCTCCTCCCCCGATCCCTCTGACCCCCACCGCCCGCTCCTGAGTTTTTCGGGTTCTCCTACGGCGTGTCGGGCGAAAAACTCAGGAGCTGACGGTGTGAGGGATGCGGGAGCGGTCAGACCTCGCCGAAGCCGGTGTCGACCAGGTCGGCGAGCGCGTCGACGGCAGCGCGGCCGTCCGGATCGTCGGAGGCGATGCGGGCCGTGGAGCCCGCGGTGAGCCCGAGCGACATGATGCCCAGGAGGCTCTTCGCGTCCTTGCCGTTCACGGTGACCTTCACCGGGAAGGTGTTCGCGAGCTTCACGAACTCCGCCGCCGGCCGGGCGTGGAGCCCCTCGGGGTTGCGGACGAGAACCTCGCGCTCATACGGACCGGCGGACGCGGGCTCTGCCGCCGGCTCTGCTGCCGCCTCTGCTGAGGCGGCCGTGCTGCCTTCCCGCCCCGCCCACGCATCGACGGCGCCCTCGGCCGCGGCCACGACCTCGTCCAGGCCGCCGCCGGACTCCGCGGCGACAGCCGCCGCGACACCGCCCTCGACGAACGGCACGTCCACCACGCGCACGCGGGACCGCTGCTCGTCGTCGAGCATGTCGAGCACGGTCTCCGCCGTGAGCAGCGCAGAGCCGAGATCGCTGATCACCACGACGCCGTCACCGCTGTCGGCCTCCGACACCGCGGACATCACCTTCGTGAAGCTGGTGCCGATGCCGTCGTCGTCGGTTCCGCCCGCGGCGACCAGCCGCACCGAACCGGCCATCTGACCGGCGAGCTGCACCATCCCCGCGGCGATCTGGGAACTGTGCGAGACGAAGACGACGCCGACCTTCGCGGTCATCCGGCCGCCTCGGCGGTCTGCGCCGCAGCCCGCAGGAGCAGCGCGGTCGACTGGGCGCCCGGGTCGCGGTGCCCGGCCGACCGCTCGCCGAGGTAGCTCGCACGCCCCTTCCGGGCGACGAGCGGCTCGGTGGCCACCGCTCCCTTCTCGGCGGCCTCCGCCGCGGCCGCCAGGATGCCGGCGGCCGAGGCCCCGGACTCCTGGGCGGCCGCAGCGGCGTCGACCGCCGGCGTCCACGCGTCGATCATGGTCTTGTCGCCGGGTTCGGCCTTTCCGCGGGACACGATGCCGTCGCGCGCGGCCGTCAGGGCCGCGACGAGCGACGCCTCGTCGATCGCGGCGGCGTCCCCGACGGGATCCGCCGCCTTGAGGAACGCCGTGCCGTAGAGCGGACCGGACGCACCTCCCACCGTCGAGATCAGGGTCATGGCGACCGATCGCAGTGCCGCGTTCGGCGTGGTGTCGTCCGGCAGCTTCTCCAGCGCGATGACCGATGCGCGCAGCCCGCGGTCCATGTTCTCGCCGTGGTCGCCGTCGCCGATCTCCCGGTCGAGCGTGTTCAGCTCCTGCTTGTGCTCGCCGATGGATTCCGCCGCGGCGGAGATCCACTGCCTCACCCAGTTCGTGTCCAGCGTCATCGACGCGTCCTCCTCATTGTCGGTTCCGGCTTGCTACAGGCCCCAGCGGAGCGCCGCGGTGTGGACGGGCGCGTCCCACAGCTGCGTCAGCTCGTCGTCCAGCTTCAGGAGCGAGATGGATGCGCCCTGCATCTCGAGCGACGTCACGTAGTTGCCCACGAGCGAGCGGCTGAGCGTGATGCCGCGCTCGTCGAGCACTTCGGCCGCACGACGGAACAGGATGTACAGCTCCGACAGCGGTGTCCCGCCCATGCCGTTCACGAACAGCAGCACCTGCGAGCCGTCGAAGGAGAGGTCGGTGAGGATCGCATCCATCATCCGGTCGACCAGGCGATCGGCCGGCTCCAGCTTGATGCGCTCGCGCCCCGGCTCGCCGTGGATGCCGACGCCGAACTCGATCTCGTCCTCGGGGAGCACGAAACCGGGCTCGCCGGCGTGCGGCACCGTGCCGTCCGTCAGGGCGAGGCCGATCGAGCGGACGTTCGCGTTGACGCGCTCGGCGACGGCCGTGACCGCGTCGAGGTCGTCTCCGCGGTCGGCGGCCGCCCCGGCGATCTTCTCGACGAGGACGGTGCCCGCGACGCCGCGCCGGCCGGCGGTGTACAGGGAGTCCTGCACGGCGACGTCGTCGTTGGTCACCACGGAGCGGACGGTGATGCCCTCCGCGGCCACCAGGTCGGCGGCCGTCTCGAAGTTGAGCACGTCGCCCGTGTAGTTCTTGACGATGTGGAGGACACCGGCGCCGCCGTCCGCGGCCTTGGTGGCCTCGACGATCGGCATGGGCGTCGGCGAGGTGAAGACCTCGCCGGGCACGGCCGCGTCCAGCATCCCCTTGCCCACGAAGCCGGCGTGGAGCGGCTCGTGGCCGCTGCCACCGCCGCTGACGAGACCGACTTTGCCCTGCACCGGGCCGTCGGCCCGGGAGACGAAGCGCGGATCCTGGGACACCTTCACGATGTCCGCGTGCGCTCGGCCGAAGCCCGCGAGGGACTCGGCCACGACGTCCGGGACGTCGTTGATGAGCTTCTTCATCGAAACCTTTCCTTCCATTCCAGTGGAATGCTCCACCGTGTCAGTGCGTCGCCGCCACCCACTCGTCGAGCTTCGCGGCCGCAGCCCCGGAGTCGATCGCTCGGGCAGCGACCGCCATTTGCGAACGGAACCGATCCAGGATGGATTCCTGGACCCTCGACGGGTCGGACGCGAGCTCGAAGGACACGAGCCCGGCCGCCGCGTTGAGCAGGACGATGTCGCGCACGGGGCCTTCTTCGCCCGCGAGCACGGCACGCACGACCGCCGCGTTGTACGCGGCGTCCTTCCCGAGCAGATCGTCGATGCGCGCGCGGGGGATGCCCAGATCGCGCGGGTCGATGTCGTGCTCGGTGACGAGGCCCCGAGAGACCTCCCAGACGTGGCTGTGACCGGTGGTCGACAGCTCGTCGAGCCCGTCGTCGCCGCGGAAGACCAGCGCGGTGGCCCCGCGGGTCTGGAACACGCCGACGATGAGCGGGATGCGGTCGAGCGTCGCGACGCCGACCGCGGACGCCTCGGGGCGCGCCGGGTTGCAGAGCGGTCCGAGGTAGTTGAAGACGGTGGGGACGCCCAGCTGGGCGCGGACCGGGCCGGCGTGGGCGAATCCCGGGTGGAACGCGCTCGCGAAGGCGAACGTGATGCCGACCTTCTTCAGCACCTCGGCGACCCGGTCCGCGGGGAGCGTCAGGTCGATGCCGAGGGCGGCGAGCACATCCGAGGAGCCGGATGACGAGCTCGCCGCGCGGTTCCCGTGCTTGATGACGGGAACGCCGGCGGCGGCGGCCACGATCGAGGCCGTCGTCGACACGTTCACCGTGCCGAACCGGTCGCCTCCTGTGCCGACGATGTCGAGGGCCATCGGGTCGACGACGAGCGGGACGGCGTGGTCGAGGATCGCGTCGCGGAACCCGACGATCTCATCCACCGTCTCGCCCTTGGCGCGCAGCGCGATGAGAAACGCCGCCAGCTGGGCGTCCGTCGCCTCGCCGGTCATCACCTCATCCATGGCCCAGGCCGCGTCCGCCACGCTCAGGTGCTCCCCCGCCAGGAGAGACGTCAGCACGGACGACCAGGACTGCGTGTGGACCATGAAGCGATCCTATCGGCGGGCGACACGCCACGGCGATAGCGGTCGATCTGCGGCCGGTAAGGCTGTCCTAACCGCAATTCGGGTCGATTCACGCCTCGCAGGTGGGAAAACCAGGGCACCTTTTCAGCCATAATGGGTTACGTGACGAGCACCTCCATTTCTCCCTCAGCGAGTGCGCCGGCGATCAACCGGCCCAATGTCGTGGCCGTCGGCACGATCGTGTGGCTCGGCTCGGAGGTGATGTTCTTCGCGGGGCTCTTCGCGATCTACTTCACCCTCCGGTCCACGTCCCCCGATCTCTGGGCCGCCGAGACGCAGCACCTCAACGTGCCGTACGCGCTGACGAACACGATCATCCTGGTCCTGAGTTCGGTCACCTGCCAGTTCGGGGTGTTCGCGGCCGAGCGCATGCAGCCGCGCCGCGCAGGCGGCATCCTGCAGTTCTGGCGCTGGGGCATGGTCGAGTGGTTCACGCTGACCTACCTCATGGGCGCGATCTTCGTCTCCGGCCAGGTGCTGGAGTACGCGACCCTCGTCTCCGAGGGCATCTCCCTCAGCTCCAACGCCTACGGATCGGCGTTCTACCTGACAACGGGCTTCCACGCCCTCCACGTCACGGGCGGCCTCATCGCGTTCCTGCTCGTGATCGGCCGCGCGTTCGCGGTCAAGATCTTCGGCCACAAGGAGGCGACGAGCGCCATCGTCGTCTCGTACTACTGGCACTTCGTCGACGTCGTGTGGATCGGACTGTTCGCGGTCATCTACATCATCCGATAGGAAACAGGAGCGTTCTTCACCCCATGCGTCCGAAAAACCCCCGCCCGGCCACCCAGCCCCGAACGGGCAAGCCCGCCCGCAAGGCCGGCCGCCGGCACCCGCTGGCCACCATCGCGCTGCTCGCGATCGGCCTCGGCCTGACCGGCGGTGCGTACGCCGCGTTCACGACGACGACCGCATCCGCCGAGCCGCAGGTCGCCGCCGCCAGCCAGAACTCGGTCGACGAGGGCAAGAAGCTCTTCCAGGCCAACTGCGCCACCTGCCACGGCCTCGACGCCCAGGGCAGCTCGGTGGCTCCGAGCCTGATCGGCGTCGGCGCAGCCGCCGTCGACTTCCAGGTCGGCACCGGCCGCATGCCCATGCAGATGCAGGGTCCGCAGGCCCAGGAGAAGCCAGTCCAGTTCACGGACGAGCAGGTCAAGGCCCTCGCCGACTACGTCTCCTCCCTCGCCCCCGGACCGTCCATCCCGGAGCAGAAGTTCCTCGACGGGAAGGGCGACGCCGCCCACGGCGCCGAGCTGTTCCGCATCAACTGCGCGATGTGCCACAACGTGGCCGGCGCGGGTGGAGCGCTCACCGAGGGCAAGTACGCCCCGCCGCTGACCGGCGTCACCGCGAAGCACATCTACGAGGCCATGGTCACCGGCCCGCAGAACATGCCGGTGTTCAACGACCTGAACATCACGCCGCAGGGCAAGGCCGACATCATCACGTACCTGAAGTACATCCAGAACAACCCGTCCCCGGGCGGCTTCGAGCTGGGCAACCTCGGCCCGGTCGCCGAGGGCCTGTTCCTCTGGATCTTCGGTCTGGGCGCCATCGTCGCCCTCACCGTGTGGATCACGGCCAAGTCCAACTAGTCGGCCCGCACAGGCACGAACCACAGCGTAAGAAGGAGAGCAATGGCACAGGACGAGAACGGCGGTCGCGAGCTGACGCCCGCCAGTTCGTCTGAGGCGCACCGCACCGGCGACCCCGGGACGGCGGTGATCATCCGCGACGCCGTCGAGAACCCCGGCTTCCCGCCTCACCGCCCGCGCGTCACCGACCTCGACCCGCGGAAGGAACGGCGCGCCGAGCGTACGGTCTACACGCTGTTCTACCTGTCGATCGCGGGCTCGGTGTGGGCGGTCGCCGCCTACCTCGCCTTCCCGATCGTCGACGGCGACCCCGGCTCGGTCCGCCTGAACAACCTGTTCATCGGCATCGGAGGAGCGCTCGCGCTCCTCGCGATCGGCATCGGCGCCGTCCACTGGGGCAAGGCGCTCATGCACGAGAAGGAGGGCGTCGACCTCCGTCACCCGGTGCGCGGCAGCGAGGCGACCACCGAGCGTGCCGCCGAGATCTTCCGCCAGGCCGACGAGGAGTCCGGCTTCAGCCGGCGCACGCTCGTGCGCAACAGCCTCATCGGCGCGCTGATCGCGTTCCCGCTTCCCGCCGTCGTCCTGTTCCGCGGCCTCGCGCCCGAGAACGAGGACCCGGTGGAGCTGCTCTCGAACACGATGTGGGCGAAGGGCGTCCGGCTCACCCGCGACCCAACCGGAACCCCGATCAAGGCGTCGGATGTGACTCTCGGCAGCGCGTTCCACGTGATCCCCGAGGGCCTCAACGAGGCCGAGAACATGCTGGAGGAGAAGGCGAAGGCCGCCGTGCTCCTCATGCGCCTCAAGCCCGAGGACCTGCACGTGTCCAAGGGCCGGGAGAACTGGAACTACGACGGCATCGTCGCGTACTCCAAGATCTGCACGCACGTCGGGTGCCCGGTGGCGCTCTACGAGCAGCAGACCCACCACCTGCTCTGCCCGTGCCACCAGTCGCAGTTCGACATCACGCACGAAGCGCAGGTCATCTTCGGACCGGCGAAGCGGCCGCTGCCGCAGCTGCCGATCACCGTCGACGCCGATGGCTACCTGGTCGCGCGCAGCGACTTCACCGAGCCTGTCGGCCCAAGCTTCTGGGAGCGCCATTGAGCACCACGACCGCCGCACCCGCGGCAACGACGACGGCCAAGAAGGGTGGCTTCACGGCGGCAGCCGCGAACTACCTCGAAGACCGCACCAGCATCTCAGGCGCCGTCAAGGAGTTCGGTCGCAAGATCTTCCCCGACCACTGGTCGTTCCTCCTCGGTGAGGTCGCGCTCTACAGCTTCATCGTCATCCTGCTGTCCGGAACGTTCCTGACGTTCTTCTTCCAGGCGTCGATGGCCGAGGTCACCTATAACGGCTCGTACGTGCCGCTGAAGGGCATCGAGATGTCCTCGGCGATGCAGAGCACGCTGAACATCTCGTTCGAGGTGCGCGGCGGTCTGCTGGTCCGTCAGATCCACCACTGGGCGGCCCTGCTGTTCGTGGCGTCCATCGGCCTGCACATGCTCCGCATCTTCTTCACGGGCGCGTTCCGCAAGCCGCGTGAGCTCAACTGGGTGATCGGCTTCGTGCTCTTCATCCTGGCCATGGCCGAGGGCTTCACCGGCTACTCGCTCCCGGACGACCTGCTCTCGGGCAACGGCCTCCGCATCATCGACGGTCTCATCAAGGGCCTGCCGGTGGTCGGGACCTGGATCTCGTTCCTGCTCTTCGGAGGCGAGTTCCCCGGAACGGCGATCGTCGGCCGCCTGTACACGCTGCACATCCTGCTTCTGCCCGCCTTGGTGGTGGCGTTCATCGCGCTGCACCTCATGTTCGTGGTCATCCACAAGCACACGCAGTACGCGGCTCCCGGGCGCACGCAGGGCAACGTCGTCGGCTACCCGGTCCTCCCGGTGTACGCGGCGAAGGCCGGCGGCTTCTTCTTCATCGTCTTCGGCGTTCTGGTGCTGATGGCCTCGCTGTTCACGATCAACCCGATCTGGAACTACGGCCCGTACGACCCCTCCCCGGTGTCCGCGGGAACGCAGCCGGACTGGTACATCGGCTTCGCCGACGGCGCCCTGCGACTGGTGCCGCCGGGCTGGGAGTTCGTCTGGCTCGACCGCACCTGGTCGTTCAACATCATCATCCCGGTGGCGATCCTCGGCCTGTTCATCGTGACCGTCATGATCTATCCGTTCCTCGAGGCGTGGATCACCGGCGACAAGCGCGAGCACCACATCCTGGACCGTCCGCGCAACGCCGCGAACCGCACGGCGATCGGCGCTGCCGGCGTCACGTTCTACGCGGTCTTCTGGGCGGCGGCGAGCTCCGACATCATCGCGACGCACTTCAAGCTGACGATGGAGGGTGTCATCCACACCCTGCAGGCGCTCTTGTTCGTCGGTCCGGTGATCGCGTACTTCGTGACGAAGCGCGTCTGCCTCGCGCTGCAGAAGAAGGACCGCTCGATCGCCCTCCACGGCTTCGAGACCGGCCGTATCGTGAAGCTGCCCGGCGGTGAGTTCATCGAGGTGCACGAGCAGCTCAGCGACTACGAGCGCTGGCGTCTGGTGTCGTTCGAGTCGTACGAGCCGCTGATGCTGCGTCCGAACCGACGGGGCAAGATCACGGCGGCGAACCGGGTCCGCGCGGGCCTGTCCCGCTGGTTCTTCGAGGACCGCATCGTTCCGCCGACCCGGAACGAGCTCGAGTCGGGCCACGACCACCACTGAGGCCCGCCTCCATCGGAAGCGCCGGTGCGTTCATTCGCGCCGGCGCTTTCGCGTTCCCGCCCGTTGTCTCCTGTTCCTTCGACCGAGGGGCTGCCCTTGTCCGCTGATCTGTCCCGGCTCGCCGCCTGGCTGCGCTGCCCCGTCTGCGAGGCCGATCTGGAGCCGGTCGACCGCCTGACGCTGGGATGCGCGAACGGACACCGTCACGACGTGAACAAACGCGGGTACGTCGCGCTCCTCGGCGGAGGCACCAAGCACCTGGGCGACACCACCGAGATGCTGGATGCGCGCGACCTCGTGCTCGAGGGCGGCGCCTACTCCCCCATCGCCGACGCCGTGGCGGCGTCCGCCGTCGGGTCGCGGGTGCTGGATGCGGGCGCCGGGACCGGCCACTACCTCCGCGCTGCACTGTCGTCCCTGCCGCAAGCCCTGGGGCTCGCCATGGACCTGTCCGCGCAGGCGGTCGCTCGTGCCGTGCGCTCGTCGGATCGGGTGGACGGCCTCGTCGCCGACACCTGGCGCCCGCTGCCCGTGCGCTCGGACTCGGCCGACACCGTGCTCGACGTGTTCGCGCCGCGCAACCTTCCCGAGTTCCACCGCGTCCTACGTCCCGGGGGAACCCTCGTCGTGGTGGTCCCCCGCACCGAGCATCTCGGTTCGCTTCGCGCCACCGGGAGCATGCTCGACATCCCCTCCGACAAGGCGGACGACGTCATCGCCACCGCGGAGCCCCTGTACGCCCTCCTGGCGCGCGAACCGGTCGCGTACGACCTCGCGCTCACGCCCTCCTTACGTGAGGCTCTGGCGGGCATGGGCCCGTCGGCGCGCCACGCGGCCACGGCGGCGGTCATCCCGTCCGAGGTCGACGCGACGCGCGTATCCGTCGACGTCCTCCACTTCACCCGCCGCTAACGCGGCCTGCTCCGTCCCTCCCGTCAGCGGCGTCCCCGCCACCCAGTGGACGCAACACGCCGCACGTCGCGACGCAGCCACGGCGTGTTGCGTCCACTGGATGGAGCCGGTCCTGCGCCCGAACCAGCGCGCGCGACGCTTGGCCCACTCGGGGGTCGCAACACGCCGTTACGACGGCGGGATAGCGGCGTGTTGCGTCCCACAGAGCGACAAACGCGGGGGAATGCCCGTTGGATCCCCCGGGCGCCGAAAGGCGGACGGGACGGCGCGACGCCGCACTCGGCGCAGCGGCAGTTGGAGACGCCACCTCGTCGCCCACGACCGAGCCATCCATGGGTCGCAACACGCCGCTATGTCGTCAGGATAACGGCATGTTGCGTCCCACAGATGAGGCTGCCGGCCGGGCCGCAGCGGCGGAGAAGCCTCGGTCACGCGCGCACGGAAGGGCGGAAGCGCCCCAGACGCACTGAGGGCCGCCTCCCGTGGGAGACGGCCCTCACTAGGCGCGGACGCCGGGGTCAGCGCGCGAAGTATCCGCGGTAGTACTCGTAGACCCAGCCGACGATGCAGACGAGGCTGAAGGCCACGCCGATGTAGCAGATCCAGAAGCCGACCGCGAGGCCGAGGATGACCAGACCCGCGCCGAAGGCGAGGGAGACCGGCCACCAGCTCCACGGGCTGAAGTTGCCGAGCTCCGGGTCGCCGTCGTCGATGTTCGCGTCGAGGCGGTCCTCCGGCAGCTCTCCCCCCTGCGAGGCGTGGGAGCGGCCGACGTAGAACGCGATGAACGCGGCGAGGATCGCACTCAGCAGCAGGGCGACGGTGCCGACCCACTCGACGTTGCGGTGCATCTCGTCGAGCAGGTTCCACAGCGTGTAGACCACCGCCGAGAGCAGGAAGAAGGCCGACAGGATCCAGAACAGGATGGCATTTGCGCGCATGGGTTACTTCACCTCGTCGTTCGCGACGTCGTGCACAGGGGCGTCGGGGGCGTCCTTCGCGGGACCCACGCCGATCGGGATGCCCGCCTCGGGGTGGTTCAGGTCGAACGCAGGCGACTCCGAACGGATGCGCGGGATCGACGTGAAGTTGTGGCGCGGCGGCGGGCAGCTGGTCGCCCACTCGAGCGAACGGCCGTAGCCCCACGGGTCGTTGACCGTGACCTTGGGCGCGTTGCGCGCCGTCAGGTACACGTTCACGAAGAACGGGATCATCGAGATCGCGAGGATGCCGGCGCCGATCGACGAGACCTGGTTCATCCAGGTGAAGCCGTCGGACGGCAGGTACGTCGCGTACCGGCGCGGCATGCCGACGACGCCCAGCCAGTGCTGGATGAGGAACGTCGTGTGGAAGCCGATGAACAGCAGCCAGAAGTGCCACTTGCCCAGCCGGTCGTTGAGCATCTTGCCCGTCCACTTCGGCCACCAGAAGTAGAAGCCGGCGAACATGGCGAACACGACGGTTCCGAAGACCACGTAGTGGAAGTGCGCGACCACGAAGTACGTGTCGGACACGTGGAAGTCGAGCGGCGGCGACGCGAGGATGACGCCCGTCAGACCACCGAAGGTGAACGTGATCAGGAAGCCGATGGACCAGAGCATGGGCGACTCGAAGGTCAGCGACCCGCGCCACATGGTGCCGATCCAGTTGAAGATCTTCACGCCGGTCGGAACGGCGATGAGCATCGTCATCAGCGAGAACCACGGCAGCAGAACCGAGCCGGTGACGTACATGTGGTGCGCCCACACCGTCACGGAGAGGGCGGCGATGGCGATCGTCGCGTACACCAGGGTCTTGTATCCAAAGATCGGCTTCCGGCTGAACACCGGGAAGATCTCGGACACGATGCCGAAGAACGGCAGAGCGATGATGTACACCTCGGGATGCCCGAAGAACCAGAAGAGGTGCTGCCAGAGCAGGGCTCCGCCGTTGGCCGCGTCGTAGATGTGCGCGTCGAACACGCGGTCGGCCGCGAGGGCGAACATGGCCGCGGCGAGGACAGGGAAGGCCATGAGCACGAGGATCGAGGTCACCAGGGTGTTCCAGGTGAAGATCGGCATGCGGAACATGGTCATGCCCGGCGCGCGCATGGTGATGATCGTGGTGATGAAGTTCACCGCGCCGAGGATGGTGCCGAAGCCCGAGAGGCCGAGGCCCACCACCCAGAGGTTGCCGCCGATCCCCGGAGAGAACGTCGTGCTCGAGAGCGGTGCGTAGGCGAACCAGCCGAACGACGCGGCGCCCTGCGGGGTGAGGAAGCCGGCGACCGCGATGAGCGATCCGAACGAGTAGAACCAGTACGCCAGCGCGTTCAGACGCGGGAACGCCACGTCCGGTGCGCCGATCTGCAGCGGCATGAGCACGTTGGCGAAGCCGGCGAAGAGCGGCGTCGCGAACATGAGCAGCATGATCGTGCCGTGCATGGTGAAGAGCTGGTTGTACTGCTCCTTCGTCGCCACCACCTGCAGGCCCGGCTCGAAGAGCTGGGCGCGGATGATCAGCGCCATCACGCCGCCGATGAGGAAGTACACGAACGACGAGACCAGGTACATGTACCCGATGGTCTTGTGGTCCGTCGACGTGATGTAGTTCACGAGGATGTTGCCCTTGCGCTCCACACCGTTCGCGGTGAGGATCGTGGGCGCTGGCTTGGGGGCGGCGGTGGCTCCCGGTGCCGGTGCTGTCGTCGTCATCTGTGCGTCCTACTCGTTGCCCTGCGGGGCGCCCGTTCCGGGCAGGTTCTGGTTGCGGTCGTACTCGGAGCCCAGCTGACCCTCGTAGCCCTGGTCGCGGAGGCTCTTGATGTGTGCGTCGTACTCCGACTGCGGCACGATCTTGACGTTGAAGAGCATGGCCGAGTGGTACTCGCCGCAGAGCTCGGCGCACTTGCCGACGAAGGTGCCCGTGCGGTCGGTCGTCTCGAAGTACATGTAGTTGGTCTTGCCCGGGATGACGTCCTTCTTGTAGAGCATCGCCGGCACCCAGAACGAGTGGATCACATCGCGCGAGTCGAGCTGGATCGTGATCTTCTTGTTCTCGGGCAGGTACAGGGTCGGGACCTCGCCCTCCTGGACCGATCCGGGGGTGGCGCTGTTGTCATCCGGCTGGACCTGGATTCCCGGGTCGTAGACGTTGTCGCTGACGTAGTTGAAGTCCCACGCCCACTGCTTCGCGTACACCTGGATCTTGACGTCCGGGTTCGCGTACGGCTTCTCGATCGCGTTCTGGTCGCGCGCGGTGAAGGCGAAGAAGCCGAGCACCAGGATGAGCGGCACGATCGTGTAGAAGATCTCGATCGGCATGTTGTAGCGCAGCTGCACCGGGAGGCCGGTCTGGCCCTTCCGGCGGCGGTACACGATGACCGCCCAGAGCGTGAGGCCCCAGACGATGATGCCGACGATGAGCAGGACGATCCAGCTGGTCACCCAGAGGCCGCTGATGCGGTCGGTGTGGTTCGTGACGGGCGGCTCGCCCTCGACGAAGCCCGGGAGGAATCCGTGCAGCTGAGCCTGCGTGCAGCCCGCGAGTGCCACGACGAGCGTCGCGGCGATCGGGATGGCAGCCCATCGGAGACGGCGATTGTGACGCACCGGTGACCTTTCGAGTGACTACTGGACAGTTCACATGCAACTGTATGTGGCTGTGTCTACCCTACTCCGACTGACACCCTGATCCGAACAAAAGGGCCGCCCTGTGGAGGGCGGCCCGATGTGATTCTCTGTGCTATACGGCGCTCAGTGGAAGGAGTCTCCGCACGCGCAGGAACCGGTCGCGTTGGGATTGTCGATCGTGAATCCCTGCTTCTGGATCGTGTCTTCGAAGTCGATCGTCGCGCCGTCGAGGTACGGAACGCTCATCTTGTCGACGATGACCTCCACCCCGTCGAAGTCGACGGTCGCGTCTCCGTCGAGCATGCGCTCGTCGAAGTACAGCTGGTAGATCAGACCCGAGCATCCGCCGGGCTGGACGGCGACGCGCAGACGCAGGTCGTCACGGCCCTCCTGCTCGAGCAGGCTCCTGACCTTGGATGCCGCGGCGTCGGTCAGGCCGACTCCGTGGGCCTTGGTCGCGGTCAGCGTTGTGTCGGTCATGGGACTCCTCACAAGGACGAAACGGGACTTCGGAACGAAATCTGGGTCGATTGTACGTCGCCGAGCTGGAAATTCGGCAGACCGCGGGATCCGCTCAGGATGCGGTGCGCCCGTCGAGCCGCGCGAGCAGCAGCGCCTCGGTCAGCACGGCGCGCTTGAACACGCCCAGGTGCAGCGACTCGTTGGGGCTGTGGGCGCGCGTGTCCGGGTCCTCGACCCCGGTGACGAGGATCTGCGCCTCCGGGAACTCGCGGACGAGGTCGGCGATGAACGGGATGGAGCCGCCGATGCCGGTCTCCACCGCCTCGGCTCCCCAGGCGTCGGTCATCGCGCGCTTCGCCTCGGTCGCCGCCCAGCCGTCCGTGTCGACGAGGAAGGGATCGCCGAGGTCGACATCGTCGATCGCGATGTGCGCGCCGAACGGCGCGTGCGCGCGCAGGTGGCGCTCGAGCGCTTCGTAGGCCTCACGGGCGGGCTGGCCCGGTGCGACGCGGGAGCTGATCCGCACGGCGACGCCCGGGAGCAGGGTGTTGGACGCGTTGGCGACGCTCGGTGCGTCGATCCCGGTGACCGTGATGGTCGGCTGCGACCACATCCGCGACAGGATCGGGCCCCGTCCGACACTGGTGACGCCCGGGAGGAAGGCGGCGTCCTCGGCGAGCTGCTCCTCCGTGAACGCCGGCGGCTCCGCCGCGGCATCGTACGAGGTGAGGCCGTCGACGGCCACCGCGCCGTCGTCGTCGTGCAGGGTGGCGAGGAGCTTCACCAGCGCGAGCATCGCATCCGGAGCCGCTCCCCCGTACATGCCCGAGTGCGAGGCGTGCTCGAGCGTCGAGACGGTGAGGCGGAACGTGACGTTGCCGCGGAGCGACACCGTCAGCGCGGGGGTGTTCACATCGACGTTGTCGGAGTCGGCGACCACGATGACGTCGGCGGCCAGGGCGGCTGCGTTCTGCTCCAGGAAGTTCGCGAAGGAGCGGGAGCCGAACTCCTCCTCCCCCTCGATGAAGACGGCGAGGCCGACCTCCAGGTCGTCGCCCAGCACGTCGCGCAGCGCCCGCACGCTCGCCACGTGCGCCATGACGCCCGCCTTGTCGTCGGCCGCCCCGCGGCCGTAGAGGCGGTCGCCGCGCACGGTCGGCCCGAACGGCGGAGTGTCCCAGTTCGCCTCGTCGCCCTCCGGCTGGACGTCGTGGTGGGCGTAGAGCAGGACGGTGGGTCGCCCGTTCCTCGCGGCCCGCGTCGCCAGCACGGCCGGCTGCCCGAGCGTGTCGCCGTCGCCGATCGGCGCCTGCTTGACCTCGACCCTGTCGAACATCCCGGTGTCGGTGAGGAGGGCGGCGACCGCGTCGGCACTGCGGCGCACGTTCTCGGGGTCGAACGCGGACCACGACACCGACGGGATGCGGACGAGCTTCGAGAGGTCGGCGACGGCCGACGGCAACCCCGCCTCGACCGCGGCGCGGACCTTCGCCTCGACGCCGGGGGCCGAACCGTCCGCCGTGTCGTCGGCGGCCGTGGGAACAGGGGTCTGCTGGCTGTCTGTCATGCGGGTAATCTTAAGCGGACCCCACAAGCGAAGGCTCGAAGTTGGCGAAACGACAGAATGCGGCGAGCGAGGCGGAGACGCCCGCCGCCGAGACCCCCGAAGAGACGGCTGCCCGGCTGAAGCAGGGCAAGGGCGCACCGACGCCCTCCCGCCGCCAGCAGGAGGCCGCCCGCAAGCGCCCGCTGGTGCCGACGGACCGCAAGGAAGCGGCACGCGTCGCCCGGCAGAAGCAGGCGGAGGCGCGCGAGAAGGCGCGCATCGGCATGGCGGCCGGCGACGACCGCTACCTGACCGCACGCGACCGCGGACCCCAGCGCCGGTACGTGCGCGACTATGTCGACGCCCGGTTCTCGATCGGCGAGTTCCTCATCCCGGTGATGCTGATCGTCATCATCCTGACGTTCCTGCCGTGGCCGGAGATGCAGGTCTACGGCCTCTTCGCGCTCTGGGGCTTCTTCCTGATCGCGGTCATCGACTGCATCGCGCTCGGCTTCCTGGTGCGCAGGCGCATCGGCGCCAAGTTCGGCGCGACGAAGGTGGAGCGCGGCCTGCGCTGGTACGCCGCGATGCGCGCTCTGCAGCTGCGGGTCATGCGCCTGCCGAAGCCGCAGGTCAAGCGCGGCCAGTTCCCGAGCTGACATGGCGATCGTCGCGGCGGCGGACGGCTCCGCCCTCGGCAACCCCGGCCCGGCCGGCTGGGCCTGGTACGTGGACGACGACCACTGGTCGGCGGGAGGCTGGCCGCACGGCACCAACAACCAGGGCGAGCTCATGGCGGTCATCGACCTGCTGGAGGCGACCGCCCACCTCGGCGACGACCTGCACATCTTCTGCGACAGCCAGTATGTGATCAACGCGGTGACCAAGTGGATGCCGGGCTGGAAGCGCAAGGGCTGGCGCAAGGCCGACGGCGCCCCCGTCCTGAACCGCGAGCTGCTGGAGCGCCTCGACCGCGCCCTGCAGGGCCGGAGCTACCGGTTCGAGTGGGTCAAGGGACACGCCGGTCATGAGCTGAACGAGGCGGCGGACGAGCGGGCGCGCGCCGTCGCCCTCGCGTACCAGAAGGGCGACCCCATCCCGATCGGCCCGGGGTGGCCCGGTCGGGCGGCCGTCGCCGAGGAGCCGGCACCCGCTGCCGCTGCGGCCACTGCCGCACCCGCTGCGGCCGTCGCCGCCCCCGCGCCGCAGGACGCCTCCGTCGAACTCGACCTCTTCGACGACCTCGCCGCCGAGGAGACGGACGAGCAGGTCGTCGCGCGATTGGAGCGCGAGCTGCTGGAGCCCACGGTCCGCTCGGATGCCTCCCGGCTCGCCGAGCTGCTGCATCCCTCGTTCGAGGAGATCGGGCGTTCGGGCCGGTTGTGGGGCCGGGATGCGCTGATCTCCGAGCTGGCCGTCGACGACGACCCGGCCGCGGCGATGGAGCTGCTGGCCGTCGACCGCGTCGCGCCAGAGACGCTGCTGCTCACCGCACGGACGACGGATGCGCGCGGCGCGACCCTGCGGAGCTCCCTCTGGGTGCGCAGCTCGGGCCGCTGGCGCCTACGCTTCCACCAGGGGACGCCGGAGGCGTAGCAGCCCCCGGTTGATCTGCCGGGCCCAGAGCGGGCCGCGGTAGAGGAACGCCGTGTAGCCCTGCACGAGGGTCGCTCCGGCATCCAGGCGCTCCTGTACGTCCTCCGCCGTCTCGACGCCCCCGACGGAGATGACGCAGAGTTCGGCCGGTACGACGGCGCGGATGAGTCGGAGCACCTCGAGGGACCGCGCCGCGAGCGGGGCGCCGCTCAGCCCGCCGGCGCCCGCCGCCGCTACGACGGCGGGGTCGGTGCGAAGACCCTCCCGCGAGATCGTGGTGTTGGTGGCGATGATGCCCGCGAGCCCGAGCTCGACGGCCAGACGCGCGATGCGCTCGACCTGGTCGTCCGTGAGGTCTGGCGCGATCTTGACCAGCAGCGGTGTCGCACCGGCGACCTCCTTCACCGCGGTGAGTAGCGGGCCGAGCAGCTCCAGCTCCTGCAGGCCGCGGAGCCCCGGCGTGTTCGGGGAGCTGACGTTGACCACCAGGTAGTCGGCGACCGGGGCGAGCGCGCGGGCGCTGGTCAGATAGTCCTCCGTGGCGTCTTCGACGGCGACGACCCGCGACTTGCCGATGTTCACGCCGAGCACTGGGCGCTTCGCCGAACGGCGAACCCGGAGCAGCCGGTTCGCCGCCGCACCGGCGCCGTGGTTGTTGAAGCCCATCCGGTTGATCACGGCGCGGTCCGGGATGAGGCGGAACAGCCGCGGCTTGTCGTTGCCGGGCTGCGGGCGCGCGGTGATCGTGCCGACCTCGACGTGGCCGAAGCCGAGCGCGCCGAGGCCGAGGACGCCCTCACCGTCCTTGTCGAATCCGGCCGCCACGCCGAACGGTGAGTCGAACCGCAGCCCGAGCGCCTCGACGGCGAGGGACGGATCCGGCGCCGTGAACCGGCGCGCCAGCCCGCCGAGGCCGACGGCCGGGAGGGCGCGGATCACCACGAACGCGAGGTGATGGGCCCGCTCGGGGTCGAGCCGGGACAGGACGAGGTCGAAGAGTGCGCGATACATGCCGGTATGAGAATACCCGGCCCCGCTACTCGACCTCGACCGGCTCCGCGCGGTGGAGCTCAGGGCAGCGCGCAGCGATGCCGCGACCCCAGCGCCGAGGGAGCCTGCGACCGAGGTTCAGGAAGGAGCGCCGGCAGGCTCCACATGCGCCAGCCGCAGGGAGCGGATGGCGGCCTCGAAGTCGTCGAGCGAGTCGAACCCCTGGTAGACGCTGGCGAACCGCAGGTACGCCACCTCGTCGAGCTCGCGCAGCTCCGGCAGGATCGCGAGGCCGATGTCGTTGGCCTCGATCTGCGACGCACCGGTCGAGCGGATGGTCTCCTCGACCTTCTGCGCCAGCACGGCCAGATCGGAGTCGGTCACCGGGCGCCCCTGGCACGCCTTCCGCACGCCGAGCACGATCTTCTCGCGGCTGAACGGCTCGGCCACCCCGCTGCGCTTGATCACGCTGAGGCTCGCCGTCTCCGTCGTCGAGAACCGGCGGCCGCACTCCGGGCACTGCCGGCGGCGGCGGATCGACAGCCCGTCGTCGCTCGTCCGGGAGTCGATGACGCGGGAGTCCGGGTGACGGCAGAAGGGGCAGAACATGAAGGGATTCTATCGCTCAGCGGGTGCGGAACCGCTGGGTGACCGCTTCTCCGTGCGCCGGGAGGTCCTCCGCCGTCGACAGGGCCACGATCCGGTCGGCGACCTCCCGCAGCGCGTCCCGGTCGTACTGGACGACCTGCTGCGGGCGGAGGAAGGAGTAGGCGCCCAGGCCCGGCGAGAAACGCGCCTGTCCGCCGGTCGGGAGCACGTGGTTCGACCCAGCCAGGTAGTCGCCGAGGCTCACCGGCGACGTCGGGCCGAGGAAGATGGCGCCCGCGTTGCGGATGGAGCGCAGCAGCTCCTGCGGGTCGGCGGTCTGAAGCTCCAGGTGCTCCGGGCCGTAGGCGTTGCTGAACGCTGCAGCCGCGGCGAGATCGTCCACGAGCACCACGGCGGACTGCGGGCCGCCGAGGGCCGTGCGCACCCGCTCACTGTGCTTGGTCGCGCCGGCCAGCGCATCCAGCTCTGCCACAACGCGCTCGGCGAACGCCGGGCTGTCGGTGACCAGCAGGGAGGCGGCCGCCTCGTCGTGCTCCGCCTGCGAGACCAGGTCTGCCGCGACGTAGGCGGGGTCCGCGGTGTCGTCCGCGATCACGAGGATCTCGGTCGTGCCGGCCTCGGAGTCGATGCCCGCCTGACCGCGTACGACGCGCTTCGCGGCCGCCACGTAGATGTTGCCGGGGCCGGTGATGACCTGGACCGGCTCCAGGCCGATTTCTTCGACGCCGTACGCCAGCGCGCCGATCGCACCGGCGCCTCCCATCGCGTACACCTCATCGATGCCGAGGAGGCCGGCGGCCCCGAGGATGACCGGGTGGACTGCTCCCCCGAACTCGCGCTGGGGAGGGCTCGCGATGGCGACGGAGGCGACGCCCGCGATCTGTGCGGGCACCGCGTTCATGACGACGCTCGACGGGTAGACGGCCTTGCCGCCCGGCACGTACAGTCCGGCGCGCTCCACGGGCTCCCAGCGCTGCACGATCGTGGCACCGGGACGGAGGACGGTCTCGGCCGGCGGCGGCACCTGCGCGGCGGTCGCCTCGCGCACGCGCGCGATCGCCTCCTCCAGCGCCTCACGGACGTCCGCGGGAAGCGCCTCGATGGCGGCGTCGATCTCCGCCTGGGGAACGCGGACGGAGGCCGGCGCGGCCCCGTCGAAGCGCTCGGCCTGCTCGGCGAGGGCGGCGAGCCCGCGCTGCCGCACGTCGTCGATCAGCGCGGAGGCGACCGACATCGCCGCCTGGACGTCCACGACGGGACGGGGCACGAGTCGCTGGAAGGCGGCGCGAGTAGGCTGGACACCGCGGAGGTCGATGGTCTGGATCATGGCCCATCCACCCTATCCGCTCGGGCACGTCCCTCCCCCGCGGAATGGTCGACACAGATTCGGGCTTGTATCCATCAGTATGAACAGCGCATCCCCCGACCCCACCGACGGCGCCATCGGCGACGCGACCCCGGACCTCGCGGCGTTCCGGCAGACGTTCCGCCGCCACGCGGCCGGGGTGGCCATCGTCACGGCGCAGCGCGAGGACGGCACGCCCGTCGGGTTCACCGTGACGTCGCTCGCGTCGCTCGCAGCCGTCCCGCCGCTCGCCACCTTCAACATGGCGCTCTCGGCCTCGAGCTGGCCGGCGATCGCGGAGACCGACCGGGTCGTCATCCACACCCTCGGCGTGCGCAATCGCGACGTCGCCCAGACGCTGTCCGGCGACAACAGCCAGCGGTTCATCGGCGACCACTGGTACCGCGGGCCGCACGGGCTGCCGGTCATCAAGGACACGACGGCCTGGATGGTCGGGCGCATCATCGAGCGCGTCCAGGTGCACCAGAGCGCGGTCGTGATCGTGCAGATCGAGCAGGGCGGCCTCGGCGAGGACGACGCGCCGCTGGTCTACCACGAGCGCACCTACTGGCGCCCCGGCACCCCCGTCTGACGCTTCGCGTCCTTCCCGCTCCGATCGGGGTGCGACATCATGTCGCCACTCGCGCCGAGATGCGACATGATGTCGCACCTCGGCGGTGGGACGGGCGTCAGACCAGGCAGTGCGGGCCGAGCAGACCCTTGAGCTCGCCGTAGAGGTCGGCGCTCACCTTCACCGGCTTCGGCACCTCGAAGACACGCGCGACCTGGCCCTTCACGAGACGGAGGCGCACCTCGCTCTCGCCCGGATGCCGCGCCAGCACCTCACCGAGCGACACCACGGTGTCGGTCGTCGCGCGCTGGTCGGGCATCGTGATGACGAGCGGACCGGAGTCGTTCGCCTGTCCGAGGTCCGGCGTCATCAGCGAGAACGCGTGCAGGTTCATCCCGTCGTCGCGCAGGCTCACCCGGCCGCGGACGACCACGATCGCGTCGCCCTGCAGCTGCGGCGAGTACTCCTGGTACGCCTTGCCCATGAACATCACGGTGAGCTCGCCGCCGAAGTCCTCGACCTGGATCATGCCGTACTGGTTGCCGGACGCCTTCGCCACGCGGTGCTGGACACTCGTCACGAGTCCCGCGATCGTGACCGTCTCGCCGTCCTGGATGTTCTCCGACGCCACGAGCTCGGCGATCCCGGTGCTGGCGAGCTTCGCCAGCTGCAGTTCCAGCCCGGCGAGCGGGTGGTCGGAGACGTAGAGTCCGAGCATCTCGCGCTCGAAGGCCAGCTTGTCGCGCTTCGCCCACTCCGGCCGCTGCGGGATGTGGTGCTGCGTCTGCGCCGCCTCGTCCTCACCCCACAGGCTGTCGAAGTCGAACCCGACGTCGCCGTTCGCCTCGTTGCGTTTGATCTTGACGGCGGACTCGACCGCATCCTCGTGCACCTCGACGAGCGCGCGCCGGGTGTGGCCGAGCGAGTCGAACGCGCCCGCCTTGATCAGCGACTCCACCGTGCGCTTGTTCGCCGCGTGGATGGGCACCTTGTTCAGGAAGTCGTGGAACGACTCGAAGCGCCCCTTGCTCTCGCGGGCCTCCCGGACGCCCTCGACGACGTTCGCGCCGACGTTGCGGACGGCGCCCATGCCGAAGCGGATGTCCTCGCCGACGGCGGCGAAGTACAGGTTCGACTCGTTGACGTCCGGCGGGAGCACCTTGATGCCCATGCGGCGGCACTCGTTGAGGTAGAGCGCCATCTTGTCCTTGGAGTCGCCGACGCTGGTGAGCAGCGCGGCCATGTACTCCGCCGGGTAGTGGGCCTTGAGGTACGCCGTCCAGTACGAGATCACGCCGTACGCGGCGGAGTGCGCTTTGTTGAACGCGTAGTCGGAGAAGGGGAGCAGGATCTCCCAGAGCTTGTTGACGGCGTCCATCGAGTAGCCGTTGGCCTGCATGCCCTGCGAGAAGCCCTCGAACTGCTTGTCCAGCTCCGACTTCTTCTTCTTGCCCATGGCGCGGCGCAGGATGTCTGCTTGGCCGAGCGAGAAGCCGGCGACCTTCTGCGCGATCGCCATCACCTGCTCCTGGTAGATGATGAGGCCGTAGCTGGTCGAGAGGATGTCGGCGAGCGGCTCCGCGAGCTCCGGGTGGATGGGCGTGATCGCCTGCTGCCCGTTCTTGCGGAGCGCGTAGTTGGTGTGCGAGTTCGCGCCCATCGGGCCCGGCCGGTACAGCGCGATGAGTGCCGAGATGTCCTCGAAGTTGTCCGGCTTCATCAGGCGGAGCAGCGACCGCATCGGGCCGCCGTCGAGCTGGAACACGCCGAGGGTGTCTCCGCGCGACAGCAGCTCGTACGCGGCCCGGTCGTCGAGTTCGAGGTCTTCGAGGACGAGCTCTTCTCCGCGGTTGTCGCGGATGTTGTCCAGGGCGTCGTTGATGATGGTGAGGTTGCGCAGCCCCAGGAAGTCCATCTTGATCAGGCCGAGGGACTCGCAGGCTGGATAGTCGAACTGCGTGACTATCTGGCCGTCCTGCTCCCGCTTCATGATCGGGATGACGTCGATCAGCGGGTCGGAAGACATGATCACGCCGGCCGCGTGCACGCCCCACTGGCGCTTCAGGTTCTCGAGCCCGAGCGCGGTGTCGAAGACGGTCTTCGCCTCCGGGTCGGTCTCGACGACCGCCCGGATGTCGACCGCCTCTTTGTAGCGCGGGTGGTCCTTGTCGAAGATGCCGGTCAGCGGGATGTCCTTGCCCATGACGGGCGGCGGCATCGCCTTGGTGAGCTTCTCGCCCATCGAGAACGGGAAGCCGAGCACGCGTCCCGAGTCCTTCAGCGCCTGCTTGGCCTTGATGGTGCCGTACGTGACGATCTGCGCGACGCGCTCGGACCCGTACTTCTCGGTCACGTACTTGATCACCTCGCCGCGACGACGGTCGTCGAAGTCGACGTCGAAGTCGGGCATGGAGACGCGGTCGGGGTTGAGGAAGCGCTCGAAGATGAGGCCGTGCTGCAGCGGGTCGAGGTCGGTGATCCGCATCGCGTATGCGGCCATCGAGCCGGCGCCGGAGCCGCGGCCGGGGCCGACGCGGATGCCGTTCCGCTTCGACCAGTTGATGAAGTCGGCGACGACGAGGAAATAGCCCGGGAAGCCCATCTGCGAGATGACGCCGATCTCGTAGTCGGCCTGCTTGCGCACCTCGGGCGTGATGCCGTTCGGGTAGCGCTGCTCGAGGCCCTTCTCGACCTCCTTGACGAACCAGGTCTGCTCGGTCTCGCCCTCCGGGACGGGGAACCGCGGCATGTAGTTGGCTGCCGTGTCGAACTTCACGTCGCAGCGCTCGGCGATCGCGAGGGTGTTGTCGCACGCGTCGGGGTAGTCGCGGAACAGCTGCCGCATCTGCTCCGGCGTCTTCAGGTAGAACTCGTCTGCGTCGAACTTGAAGCGGTTCGGGTCGTCGAGCGTCGAGCCGGACTGCACGCACAGCAGAGCGGCGTGGCTCTTGGCGTCCTCCGCGTGCGTGTAGTGGAGGTCGTTGGTCGCGACGAGCGGGAGGCCCAGGTCTTTGGCCAGCCGGATGAGGTCGGACATGATCCGGCGCTCGATGCCGAGCCCGTGGTCCATGATCTCGGCGAAGAAGTTCTCCTTGCCGAAGATGTCGCGGTAGTCGGCCGCCGCCGCACGCGCCGCCTCGTACTGCCCGAGCCGCAGGCGCGTCTGCACCTCGCCCGACGGGCAGCCGGTCGTGGCGATGATGCCCTTCGAGTAGCGGCTCAGCAGCTCGCGGTCCATGCGCGGCTTGAAGTAGTAGCCCTCCATCGAGGCGTACGACGAGAGCCGGAAGAGGTTGTGCATCCCCTCGGTCGTCGCCGCGAGCAGCGTCATGTGCGTGTACGCGCCCGAGCCGGAGACGTCGTCCCCGCCGCCGTCGCCCCAGCGGATGCGGGTCTTGTCGGTGCGGTGGGTGCCCGGCGTGAGGTAGGCCTCGGTGCCGATGATCGGCTTGATCCCGGCGTCGGTAGCCGTCCGCCAGAAGTCGAACGCGCCGAACATGTTGCCGTGGTCGGTGATCGCGACACCGGGCATCCCCTGGGCGGCCGCAGCCTCCACCAGGGGTTTGACACGCGCTGCCCCGTCGAGCATCGAGTACTCGCTGTGGACGTGGAGGTGGACGAAGGAGTCGGACATCGATCTAAGCCTAAGGCCGTCCTCCGACGTCCGCTCTACGACTCTCGGAGGACGTCCAGCGCGTGCTGCAGGTCGGCGGGATAGGTCGTCGTGAAGGTGACCCACTCCCCCGTCGCCGGGTGCGCGAAGGCGAGCTGGACGGCGTGCAGCCACTGCCGGGTGAGGCCGAGCTTCGCGCTCAGGGCGGGGTCGGCGCCGTACATCGCATCCCCGACGCACGGATGCCGCTGTGCGGCCATGTGAACGCGGATCTGGTGCGTCCTCCCGGTCTCCAGGTGGATCTCCAGCAGGCTGGCCGAGGGGAACGCCTCGATCGTCTCGTAGTGCGTCACGGACGGCTTCCCGCCCGCAACGACCGCGAATTTCCAGTCGGATCGCGGATGCCGTCCGATCGGGGCGTCGATGGTGCCGGTCAGCGGGTCCGGGTGGCCCTGGACGACGGCGTGGTAGATCTTCTCGACCGTGCGGTCGTGGAACGCGCGTTTCAGCGCCGTGTACGCGCGCTCCGACTTGGCGACGACCATGAGACCGCTGGTGCCCGCGTCGAGGCGGTGGACGATGCCAGCGCGTTCGGCGGCGCCGGAGGTCGAGATGCGGAATCCCGCGGCGGCCAGTGCTCCGAGGACGGTCGGACCCTCCCAGCCGACGGAGGGGTGGGCTGCGACGCCGACCGGCTTGTCGATGACCACGATGTCGTCGTCGTCGTGGACGATCGTCAGGTCCGGAACGGCGATGGGCACGATTTCGACGTCGGACTTCGGCTGCCAGGAGACCTCGAGCCAGGATCCGGCCGACAGGCGGTCGGACTTGCCCACGTCACGGCCGTCGACCGTCACACCTCCGGCCTCGGCGATCTCGGCGGCGAAGCTGCGGGAGAACCCGAGGAGCTTGGCGAGACCCGCATCGACCCGCGAGCCCTCCAGGCCGTCCGGGACGGGGAAGCTGCGCGACTCCATCTAGCCCTGCGGCTTGTCGTCGTGCGGCTCGGCGGGAGCAGGGGCGGCGGGGGCCGCGTCGGTCTGCGTCCCGGTGTCGGACTGCGTCCCGCTCTCCGGCTCCGGCCCGATCGCCGGGTCGCCCTCCTCCACCGCATCCTCCTCGTCCTCGTCGTGCGTGTGACGGCCGTCGAGTCCGACACCGCGGAGGGTGAGGATGAGGAAGAGCGCCATGCTCGAGACGATGGCGACGTCCGCCAGGTTGAAGATCGCCGGCAGCAGCGGGATCTGCAGGAAGTCGACCACATGGCCGACGCCGAATCCCGGCTCCCGGAACAGCCGATCGGTCAGGTTGCCGAGCAGGCCGCCGAGCAGGAGACCGAACAGCACGGCCCACGCGGTGGAGCGGATGCGCGGGGCGTACCAGATGACGAAGCCCAGGACGCCGACCCCGACGATGGAGAAGATCCACGTGGAGCCGCTGCCGATGGAGAAGGCCGCACCGGCGTTCTTGACGAAATGGAACTGGAGCAGCTGCCCCAGGACCTCGACTTGCTGGCCCTCGTACAGGTTCGAGACGACCAGGACCTTGGCGATCTGGTCGACGAGGTACACGCACAGCGCGACCACCGCCAGGACCGCCAAGGCCCTGATGCTGACCTTGGACCGGGAGGGACTAGCCTCCAAAGCCGGGGAACGCCGGAGGCTGCTGCCCCTGGCCCGAGTCGTCGGAGCCGCCCGCGGGGACCGGCGCCGGGACCGAGCCGCTCACGGGAGCCGCGGACCGGCTGCCGGAGGCCGAGCCGCCGGGCTGTGCGCCGCCGCCCTGGACCGGCGCGTCGAGGTCGCGGAGCTGGCCCTCGATGTAGCTCTTGAGGCCCTTGCGGTAGTCGCGCTCGAAGGTGCGGAGCTCGTCGATGCGACGCTCGAGACCGGTGCGCTCCTGGTCGAGGGCGCTGATCTGCGCGCGCTGCTTGGACTCCGCCTCTGCGACGATGCGGGCAGCGGTCGCGTGACCCTCGGCGATGAGCTGGTCGCGCTTCTCCACGCCCTCGCGCACGTGCTCCTCGTGGAGCCGGCGGGCGAGCTGGAGCAGGTTGTTGGTGGCGTTGGGGTCGTTCGCGTCGTCCGCGGGCGCCTGGTAGGCCGGAGCGGCCTGCGCCTGCTCGGCCTGCTGCTTGGCCTGGGCGGCCTCCTGCTGGGCCTGGGCGAGGCGCTGCTTGAGCTCCTCGTTCTCGCGCTGGAGGCGCTCGGCCTCGCCGTTGTCGGCGCCCTGTGCGGCCGCGGCCGCCGCCGGGGCGGCACCGCCCTGGCCGCCGCTGCGCTGCAGCTCGGCGATCCGCGAGTCGGCCGCCACGAGGCGCTGCTTGAGCTCTTCGTTCTCCTGGTTCAGGCGACGCAGCTCGACGACGACCTCATCGAGGAAGTCGTCGACCTCGTCCTGGTCATAGCCCTCGCGGAACTTCGTCGGCTGGAACCGCTTGTTGACTACATCTTCCGGAGTCAGCGCCATGGCAAGCCACCTTAGATCGTGAAATTGGAACAGAAACGCGTTCAGCCAACGCTAGCAAAGCGGGCGGGAGTCGCGCACTCCAGCGCCTGCCCGGCGCGTCGGCTCGTCAACGATACAACGGGCCCTCCCCCGAACACGGGAGCGACGCTCAGCGGAATCCCAGGGTCACGTACAAGCCGATGATCACGACGAGCATGGTGAGGCTCCAGCCGAAGTCGATCGCGACGGGACCCATCGAGACGCGCGGGATGATCCGCCGGAAGAACCGGATGGGCGGGTCGGTCACCACGTACGTCGACTCGGCCAGCACCAGCCCGAACCCCCGCGGGCGCCACTGCCGCGCGAACACGCGCACCAGGTCGAGCACGAACCGGGCCCACAGCACGAAGAAGTAGAGCAGTAACGCGTAGTAGAGGACGGTCGCGATGAGGGAGACGACAAACACCCTCCCAGTATGGACGAAAGCGCACCGCGTCCCCTGAGCGTCCGCGGGGGACGACGAGGGAGGCGGTGCGCTTCGAGCGTCGACGGGCCGGAGCCCGCAGGGTCAGGCCTGGGCGAAGAAGGACGCGTCGACCTCGGCGTCCTGGCCGCCGTGCTCGCCCGAGACGACGACGTGGCTGGGAGAGAGCAGGAACACCTTCGGCGTGACCCGCTCGATCTTGCCGTAGAGGCCCTGCGAGAGGCCGCTGGCGAAGTCGATGAGGCGGCGGGCGTCGCCCTCGCTCATCTGCGAGAGGTTGATGATCACCGGGATGCCCTCCCGGAACGACTCGGCGATCGCCTGGGCGTCGCGGTACTGGCGGGGGTGGACCGTGAGGATCTCGTTCATTTCCTGTACCGATGCATTCCGTGCGGTGGACGACTTGCGCAGCGGCGTGACCGGAGCGCGGCCGGCCGCGGGCGCGACCGGAGCGGGGTGTGGGACGGCCTGGACCGGCGATGCGGCCGGGGTGTGGACCGGTGCTTCGCGGCGCGGCTGGTGATGAGCCTGCTCCTGCGGCTGCTCCTCGAACTCCAGCTCCTCGTCGGCGAGGCCCAGGTAGACCATCGTCTTCTTCAGCGGGTTGGCCATGGTTCCTCCGTACAGACCTGCGCGTCGACGCCTCGCCACGCACTTCGAACTCTTCTTCTCGAGATTAACGAAGCTCCGGCCGATTCCCGGTAATGGCCGTCCCGATCCGAAGGTGTGTCGCGCCGGCGGCGATGGCTTCGCGGTAGTCCTGCGACATCCCCGCGGAGATGGATGTCGCCTCCGGCGCGAGGCTGCGGACCCGCCCCGAGGCCGCGCGGACGCGCTCGAACGCCCTGGCCGGCTCCTCGCCGAGCGGGGCGACGGCCATCACGCCGAGCAGGTGCAGCCCCGGGGCCGCGAGCACGTGCTCCACCAGCGGCTCCAGGTCGCGATCGGCGACGCCGCCGCGCGCGGGGTCGTCGGTGAGGTTCAGCTGGACGAAGACGTCCAGATCGCTGTCGCCCTCCCCCTCGCGCGCCGCGAGGGCGTCGACGAGCGAGAACCGGTCGACCGAGTGGATGACGGACGCGTAGCGCCGCGCCTGCCGCGCCTTCTTGCTCTGCAGCTGGCCGACGAAGTGCCAGGTGAGGTCGAGGTCGGCGAGCTCCGCCGCCTTCTCCTGCGCCTCCTGGTGGCGGTTCTCCCCCACGTCGCGCACGCCCAACGCGGCCAGCTCGCGGACGAGCGAGGCCGGATGGAACTTCGTCACGACGATCGTGGTCAGCTCGGCGGGCGAACGGCCGGCGGCCCGGGCGGCGTCTGCGACACCCTCCCGGACCGCGGCCAGCCGCTCGGTCAGCGGACTACTTGAGGAAGTCGGGGATGTCGAGGTCGTCATTCTCGTCGTCGAACGCCGGGTCCTTCTGCTGGGCCGCCTCGGCCACCGGGCTCTCGCCGGTGTGCCAGGCGTCGGTGGTCACGGGCGCGGGGATCTCGCCGGCCTCGACCTCGGCGGAGGAGGCCACCTGCGACTCCTCGGAGCCCGCCTCGACGAAGCTGGCGCGGCGCGCATCCACCGCGGCCGGCCGCGTGCTCGGCTCGCCGCCGTCGAATCCGGCCGCGATGACGGTCACGCGCACCTCGTCGCCGAGGGTGTCGTCGATGACCGCACCGAAGATGATGTTGGCCTCCGGATGGACAGCCTCCTGCACCAGGCGGGCGGCGTCGTTGATCTCGAAGATGCCGAGGTTCGATCCGCCCTGGATGGAGAGCAGGACGCCGTGGGCGCCATCGATGGAGGCCTCGAGCAGCGGGGAGGCGACGGCCAGCTCGGCCGCCTTGATCGCCCGGTCGGCGCCGCGCGAGGAGCCGATGCCCATGAGGGCGGAGCCGGCTCCCTGCATGACCGACTTCACGTCGGCGAAGTCGAGGTTGATCAGGCCGGGGGTGGTGATGAGGTCGGTGATGCCCTGAACACCGGCGAGGAGCACCTGGTCGGCGGTGGAGAACGCCTCGAGCATGCTGATGCCGCGGTCGCTGATCTCCAGCAGCCGGTCGTTCGGCACCACGATGAGGGTGTCGACCTCTTCCTTCAAGCGCTGCACGCCGGCCTCGGCCTGCTGCTGGCGGCGCTTGCCCTCGAACGAGAACGGCTTGGTGACCACACCGATGGTGAGCGCGCCGATCGACTTCGCGATGCGCGCGACGACGGGGGCTCCACCGGTTCCGGTGCCGCCGCCCTCTCCGGCGGTGACGAAGACCATGTCGGCGCCCGCGAGGGCCTCCTCGATCTCCTCCGCGTGGTCCTCGGCGGCGCGACGGCCTACCTCGGGGTCCGCTCCGGCGCCGAGGCCGCGCGTGATCTCACGGCCGACGTCGAGCTTCACGTCGGCGTCGCTCATCAGCAGCGCCTGCGCGTCCGTGTTGATGGCGATGAACTCGACGCCGCGGAGGCCGAGCTCGATCATGCGGTTGACGGCGTTGACGCCGCCTCCGCCGATGCCGACGACCTTGATCACGGCGAGGTAGTTCTGTTGTGCTGTCACGTCCGGCCTCCACTGGAACCTTCAACCTCTAGCTGAGGCTTAAAGTCTTGCTGAGTATGCAATTCTCGATCCGACGTTAGGTGGGCCGGGGCGGCGCCCGGGTATCCCGCCAGGCGTGTCGGAAAAGTCGTGCGCATCGGGGTCATCCCGTCGTCACGCTGTGGGGCGACGAGACGTCGTACCGGGAGGATCCCGGCGCGCTCTTCAGCAGGGCGCCGAGGTCCGCCGCCTTGAGCGACGAGTCCTCCGCGCTCCCCCACACCACGGTCGCACCGGTGCCCCGGAGGGTGAAGCTCACGTCGTCCTTGGTCTTCGCCGCGATCGTGTCGACCTGCGCGCGGACGTCGTCGGGAAGGGCGCTGAGGACGCTGGCGGCGGCGGCGAACCCGGAGTCCGCATCCACGTCGGCCGCCGCGCCGCTCGCGGCGATCAGGGGGTAGCCGTCCGGGCGCTTCTCGCTGCTCGAGATCGGCACCTTGGCCGCATCCACCAGCGTGTACGCGGCCCCTTGCTGGATGACGCCGACCGGTTGCCGCTCCACCACGCGGATCACGATCGAGTCGGGCGGGTGGCTCTCCACCGTGTAGCTGCGGATGAGCGGGAACGCCGCGAGGTCGCTCGAGATGCCCGCCTGGTCGAGCAGCGGAAGCGGCGTGCCCAGCTGATCGGACAGCTTCTTCTCGATGGTCGTGGCGTCCAGCCGGGAGGTGCCCGTCACCTGGATGTGCTTCAGCGCCAGCAGCGGGGAGTACGCGACGAGCGCGACGGAGAGCACGAGGCCCGCGACCACGGCGGCGGCGGCCAGCCAGGCGATCCTGCGGCGGCGCGACCGCTTGGTGAAGCGGCGCACCTCGCCCCGCTCGAGGCGCTTGCGCTCCCGGCGCGCCGCCCGGAGCGCCTTGTCGATCTCGCGGTTGGTGGGGAGCCGCGAATACGGCGAGGTCTCGGCCGTCCGGTCGGCACGGGAGGGCCGTGCGGCCGGGGTCTCGCCCGGCGGCGCGGTCGGTGTGTCTCGGATCACCGGGATGGGCTCGGTCACCGTGCCGATACGGCCCGCGGGCGCGGCATCCTGCCGTCGCTCGTCCCGGGCCTCCGGCTCGTGCCGCGCCGGTGCGGGCGGCGTCGCCGGCACCTCCCGCCGGTCGTACCCCTGAGGACGCTTCACCGAGCGGCCCGCTACGCGCCGGGTGCGTCCGGGTGCTCCCGGCGCAGCGAGTCGAGCAGCTGGGGCACGATGCGGTACACGTCGCCGCAGCCGAGGGTGATCACGAAGTCGCCCTCCCGGGCGATCTGAGCGGTGTGGTCGGCGGCCTCCTGCCAGTCGGCGATGAAGGCCACCCGCTCGGGATGCTCGAAGCGGTCCGCCACGAGGGCCCCCGTCACGCCGGGCTCCGGGTCTTCGCGCGCTCCGTACACGTCGAGCACCACGGTCTCGTCGGCGTAGCGCTCGAGGGTCTCGGCGAACTCCCGGGCGAACAGGCGCGTCCTGCTGTACAGGTGCGGCTGGTGGACGGCGATGATCCGGCCGTCGCCGACCACGGTGCGGGCGGCGGACAGCGCGGCGGCGACCTCGGTGGGGTGGTGCGCGTAGTCGTCGTAGACGCTGACGCCTCCGACCGTTCCGTGCAGCTCGAAGCGGCGCTCGGTCCCGCCGAACTCGGCGATGGCGGCGAGCGAGGCGGCCGGGTCGAAGCCGAGGCCGGTCAGCACCGCGAACGCGCCGCCCGCGTTGATGGCGTTGTGGCGCCCTGGTACCCGCAGCCGTGCCGAGTAGTCCTCGCCCCGGTAGCGCAGCGTGAACGACACCGGGCCGTCGGTGACGATGGAATGGACGCGCACGTCCGCGTCCTCCGCCTCGCCGAAGGTGACGACGCGCTTGTCCGGCGCCTGCTCGCGCAGCCGGCGGGTGACGTGGACCGCGCCGGGGTCGTCGGACGAGACGACGACGAACTCGTCCGCTTCGCGGGCGAAGGCCACGAAGGCGTCCTCGAACGCCTCCAGCGAGCCGTAGTGGTCGAGGTGGTCCGGGTCGACGTTGGTGATCAGGGCGACCGCCGTGTCGTAGAGCAGGAACGAGCCGTCCGACTCGTCCGCCTCGACCACGAACAGCTCGCCCGTGCCTGTCCGCGAGCTCGTGCCGAGGGAGGCGATGACCCCGCCGTTCACGAAGCTCGGGTCCTCGCCGAGGCCGAGGAGGCCGGTGATGATCATGCCGGTTGAGGTCGTCTTGCCGTGCGCGCCGGCGACGGCGACCAGCCGCGTGCGGTTGATCAGCCAGGCGAGGGCCTGCGACCGGTGCAGCACCGGGAGACCCTTCGAGAGCGCCAGCTGGTACTCCGGGTTGTCCTGCCAGAGGGCGCCGGTGACGACCAGCGTGTCGGCGTCGCCGACGTTCGCGGCGTCGTGGCCGATGGCGATCGTCGCTCCGAGGTTCCGCAGGGTGTCGATGTTCGCGGAGTGCCGCACGTCCGATCCGGTCACGGTGTAGCCGGCCTCGAGGAACAGGCGGGCGATGCCGCTCATCCCAGAGCCGCCGATGCCGACGAAGTGGAGCTTTCCGAGCTCCTCCGGGAGGGCGAGGGTCAGGTCGGGCTTGATCGTCACAGGTACAGCTTTCGGTTACGCGAGAGGGACTCCATCCAGTATGAGGCTACGCGGCGACCCTGCGGATCGGCCCCAGCCACTCCGACGGGTCGGCGGGATGCGTCAGAGCGGCGACGGTCAGAGCGCCGAGCGGATGAGCGCGACCATGCGGTCGGATCCGTCGCGGACGCCGACGGACGCGGCCCGGCGCGCCATCTCGGCCACGCGCCCGCGATCCGCCAGCAACGGCAGCAGGTTGCCGTCCACCCAGTCCGGGGTGAACGCGGCGTCGTCGACCAGCACGCCGCCGCCGGCCTCGACGACGCCCGCGGCGTTGAACCGCTGCTCGCCGTTGCCGATCGGGAACGGCACGTACACCGCCGGGATGCCGAGCGCGGCGAACTCGCACACGGTGGCGGCGCCCGCCCGGGCGACGGCGACATCGGTGAGCGCGAAGGCGAGATCCATGCGGTCGCAGTAGTCGACCAGCCGGTAGTGCTCGACGCCCGGGTCGGTCAGCTCGCCCTTGCCGCCCTGGATGTGCAGCACCTGCCAGCCCGCGGCCGTCAGTTCGGCGGCCCGCGCGACGATGGTCTGGTTGATCCGGCGTGCGCCGAGGGAGCCGCCCGTGACGAGCAGGGTCGGCCGGTCCGGGTCGAGTCCGAACTCGGCGGCGGCCTGCGGGCGCGCGGCGGCGGCATCCAGCTGTTCGATCTCCACCCGCAGCGGCATGCCGACGAACGTGGGATGCGGCAGCGGGGTGCCCTCGAACGCCACGCCGACCCACGGGGTGTAGCGGGCGCCGAGCCGGTTCGCGAGTCCCGGCCGCGCGTTCGCCTCGTGCAGCACGAGCGGGACGCCCTCGCGGCGGGCCGCCGAGTATGCGGGAGCGGCGGCGTAGCCGCCGAAGCCGACGACCGCGTCGATCCCGCGGTCGCGGATCAGCGCACGGACCGTCGAGATGCTGCGCCGGTACTCGCCGGGGAAGCGCAGGGCTGCCGCATTCGGGCGGCGCGGGAACGGGAGCTTCGGGATGGTCGCCAGTTCGTAGCCCCGCTGCGGGACCAGACGGGCCTCGAGCCCCTCCTTCGTCCCGAGCACCAGCACCTCCGCATCCGGCTGGTCACGACGCAGCCGGTCGGCGACGGCGAGCAGGGGGTTCACGTGGCCGGCGGTGCCCCCGCCGGCGAGAAGGTACCGCGTCATGCCCCGCGGCCCGCCGAACCGGTCTCGGAGGCCGACAGGGAGTCACGGTGCGACTGCCGCGCGAACGACAGCACGATTCCGATGGCGATCATGGAACTGATCATCGCAGTCCCACCCGCAGAGATCAGTGGGAGCGGTACGCCCAGCACCGGGATCACCCCCAGGACCACGGCGATGTTGACGAACGCCTGGCCGATCAGCCACACCATGATGGCCGCCGTCGTCACGCGCGCGAACGGATCGGTGGATGCGTGGATGATGCGCAGGAAGACGACCGCCAGCATCACGAAGAGCAGGAGCACGAGGACCGCGCCGATGAGTCCGAGCTCCTCGCCGATGATCGCGAAGATGAAGTCGGTGTCCGCTGCGGGCAGCCACGACCACTTCGAGTGCGAGTTGCCCAGCCCGACACCGAAGACGCCGCCGGAGGCGAGGGCGTAGAAGCCGTTCTTGATCTGCCAGTCGACGTCCGGGTTGGCCACGCTCGTCCCGCCGAAGTAGGCGGCGATGCGGCCCACACGGCTGGCGCTCGACAGGGCGACGACGATCGCCAACGCCCCGACGGCGACGACGCCGGTGGCCAGGTACCGCATCCGGACGCCCGCGAAGTACAGGGCGCCGAGGATGAGCGCCGCCAGGATCATGGTCGTTCCCAGGTCGCCGCCGAGCAGCACGAGAGCGACAGCGCCTCCCGCGATCGGGACGACGGGCACGGCGACGTGCTTCCACTGGTCGAGCACGTCGCGCTTACGGGCGAGGACGACCCCCAGCCACACCACGAGCGCGAGCTTGATGGCCTCCGACGGCTGGGCGGTCACCGAGCCGATGCGCAGCCAGTTGCGGTTGCCTCCGATCTCGACGCCCAGCGGCGTGAGCAGCACGAGCAGCTGGAGGAAGCAGGCGGCGCCGAGGAAGAACCAGATCGTCTTCCTCCAGAACGCGCGCGGGATCCGCGAGACCAGGAACATCAGCGGCAGGCCGACCAGCGTGTACGCGCCCTGCGACCAGAACCGGGAGAAGAAGTTGTCGTCGTCGTTGTGGGCCTCCACCGACGAGGAGGACAGCACCATCACCAGGCCGAACACGACCATGAACAGGGTGATCCCGAGCAGCAGGAAGTAGTTCGCCGACTCGGAGGTCATCCCGCGGCCCAGCTGGATGCGCGTCGTCAGCGCACCGATGCGGGCGGCGGCACCGGAACGCGGCTCGGACGGAGGAGCCGCCGGGCCCGGGCGCTCAGTCCTGCCGCGGGTCGGGACGCGGGGCGGACTCGTCATCCGCCTCACCTCCCACGTACTCGTTCACGGCCGACTGGAAGCGGCGGCCTCGTTCTGCATAGTCGGCGAACTGGTCCATCGACGCCGCCGCCGGAGCGAGCAGCACGGTGTCCCCCTCGCGAGCGAGACCACCGGCCAGTCGGACCGCCGTCGGCATGACCTCATCAGTCTCGTCGGCGTCGACCTCCAGCACGGGAAGGTCCGGCGCGTGTCGCCGGAATGCGGCGACGAGCTCCGCGCGGTCGACGCCGATCACGACGGCGCCGCGGAGCCGGCCGACGTGCCGGGCGACCAGCGCATCCACGTCGACGCCCTTCAGGAGGCCGCCGACCAGCCACACCACGGACGGGTAGGCGCGCAGAGACGCATCGGCGGCGTGCGGGTTGGTGGCCTTCGAGTCGTCCACCCAGTTGACCCCGCCCTGGACGCGGACCAGCTCGATGCGGTGCGCGTCCAGCCGGAAGGCCGTGAGCACATCCCGGATGACCTGGGGAGGCACGCCGTACGACCGGGCGAGAGCGCTGGCGGCGAGGATGTTCGCGACGACGTGCGGCGCGGAGAGCCCGGCCTCCTGCAGCTCGTCGAGCGTGGTCAGCTCGAGCGCCGCGTTCGCGCGGTCGTCGAGGAAGGCGCGGTCGCAGAGGATGCCGTCCACGATCCCGAAGTCGCTCGGGCCGGGGACGCCGAGACCGAAGCCGATGGCGCGCGCGCCCTCGACGACCTCCGCCTCCTCGACCATGCGCAGGGTGTTCTCGTCGGCCTTGTTGTAGACGCAGGCGACGCGGGTGTTGTCGTAGACCTTGGCCTTGGCGGCGATGTACGCCTCGAGAGAGCCGTGCCAGTCCAGATGGTCGTCGGCGATGTTCAGGCAGGCCGCCGAGAACGGTGACAGCTCACCGCCCGCATTGCGGTTGACCCAGTGCAGCTGGTAGCTGGAGAGCTCGACCACGAGCACGTCGTAGCCCTCCGGGTCGCGGATGGCATCGAGCACGGGCACGCCGATGTTGCCGCACGGAGCGACGCGGTTGCCGCCGGCGAGGATCATCGTCGCGGTCAGCTGCACGGTGGTCGTCTTGCCGTTCGTTCCGGTGACGCAGATCCAGTCGGCCGGGCCCTGACGGCCGTCCGGCCGCGCGACCTTGTCGCGCAGCCGCCAGGCGAGTTCGATGTCGCCCCAGACGGCGGTGCCGCGCTGCTCGGCCCAGACCAGCAGCGGGTGGTCCCAGTGGAAGCCCGGCGACGCGATGACCAGCTCCGGGTCGAACGCGACGAGGCGGTCCGGCGGGGTCGCCAGATCCGGCTCCTCGACAAGCTCGGCGCCGATGACCTCCAGCAGCATCCGCCGCTCGTCGTCGGCCTTCGCGGCGACGACCAGCACCTGGGCGCCCAGCTCGGCGAGCGTGTCGGCCACCGAGAACCCGGTGACGCCGAGACCGTACACGGCGACCCGCAGGCCGCTCCAGTCGTGGTGCCAGCTGGTCAGCGCAGCGAGGCGCTCCGCGAGGGCGTCGTTCGAGGCCGTCATGTGGCCAGCCACTCCAGGTAGAACGAACCGACGCCGGCGGCGACGAGCAGGCCGCCGATGATCCAGAACCGGACGACGACCGTCACCTCCGCCCATCCCTTCAGTTCGAAGTGATGATGGATGGGGCTCATCAGGAAGATGCGTCTGCCGTGCGTCAGTTTGAAGTACGCGCGCTGCACGATCACCGACCCCGCCTCGATGACGAAGATGCCGCCGATGAGGACGAGCAGCAGCTCGGTGCGGCTCAGGATGGCGAGGGCGGCGACCGCGCCGCCGAGCGCCAGCGAGCCGGTGTCGCCGAGGAAGATCTGCGCGGGCGATGTGTTCCACCAGAGGAACCCGACGACAGCGCCGACGATCGCCGTAGCGACGATCGCGAGGTCGAAGGGATCGCGCACGTCGTAGCACTTCGCCACGTTCTCGACGCTCAGCTTCGCGTTCGCGCACGACTGGATCGACTGCCAGAAGCCGATGATGATGTATGCGCCGATCGCCAGGATGGACGCACCGGACGCGAGCCCGTCGAGGCCGTCCGTGACGTTGACGCCGTTCGAGGTCGCGGCGACCAGGAAGTTGATCCAGATCAGGTAGAGGCCGTAGCCGACGAGCACCCCGATGACGCCGAACTTGGTGATCGAACCGAAGTCGATCGCCGGGAGATCGCGAATGAAGGACACGGTCATCGTCGCCGGGGTATAGCCGTTCCCATTCGGGAAGCGGATGGCGAGGAACGCCCACACGGTCGCCACGATGACCTGCCCGGCGACCTTGGCCCAGCCGGTCAGCCCGAGGCTCCGCTCGCGCCGGGTCTTGAGGAAGTCGTCGATGAAGCCGACGACGCCCAGTCCCACCATGAGGAACAGCACGAGGAGCGCCGAGACGCTCGTCTCGTCTCCGGTCAGCAGGAGCGCCGTGAAGTAGCCGAACAGCGTTCCGAGGATGACGACGATGCCGCCCATCGTGGCCGTGCCCCGCTTGGCATGGTGACTCTGAGGTCCGTCGTCGCGGATGAACTGTCCCCACTGCAGCCGGCGGAACAGCCGGATGAAGAGCGGGGTCAGGAAGAGCGTGAACGCCATCGACAGCGCACCGGAGGTCAGCAGGGCTCTCACGAGAACGATTCTCCCAGTCGGTCGCCCAGGAAGCGCAGCCCGGCCGAGTTGGAGGACTTCACCAGCACCGTGTCACCCGGGAGCAGAGCACCGCTGAGGTGGTCGAACGCCGCGTCCTGCGTGTCGAAGTAGAGGGATTCGCCATCCCAGGAGCCCTCGTTGATCGCCGAGATGTGCATCCGGCGCGCGGAGGGGCCGACGATCACGAGCTGATCGATGCCGAGCCGGACCGCCAGCAGGCCGATGCGGTCGTGCTCCTCGCCCGAGAACTCCCCCAGCTCGCTCATCTCGCCCAGCACGGCGATGGTGCGGCCGTCCGGCTCGGCGATCTGCGCCAGAGTCTTCAGCGCGGCCGACATGGAGTCCGGGCTCGCGTTGTACGCGTCGTTGATGACGGTCACCTCGGTGCCGCCCATGACCTCCATCCGCCAGCGCTCCGCCGTCTTGACGGTCTGGAGGGCCGACACGATCGTGTCGATGTCGACGTCGAGGACGTACGCGGAGGCCGCAGCGGCCAGGGCGTTCATGACGTGGTGCTCGCCGAGCACCTGGAACCGCACGGGACGCGACTGCGGCTCCGAGCCGGGGCCGTCTCCGCCGTCGCGCGACGGGAGGTGCAGGGTGAAGGAGGTGCCGCGGCGGTCGGACACCACATCGGTCGCGCGCACGTCGGCGCGCTCGTCCAGCCCGAACCAGAGCACGCGGGCGGCGGTCTTGTCCGCCATCGTCGCCACGCGCGGGTCGTCGATGTTGAGCACGGCGACATCCGATTCCAGCAGGTCGGTGACCATCTCGGTCTTGGCCTGCAGGGTTTTCTCGATGCCGCCGAACTCGCCCGCGTGCGCGAGCCCGACCTTGAGGACGACACCGACATCCGGCCGCGCCATGCGCACCAGGCGCGCGATCTCGCCGATGCCGCTCGCCCCCATCTCGGCGACGAGGAACTGCGTCTCCTCCGTCACCTGCAGCATGGTCACGGGCGCGCCGACCTCGTTGTTGAAGGAGGCGCGCGGAGCGATCGTCGGACCAACCTGCTCGAGCACGGCCCGGAGCAGGTTCTTTGTGGTGGTCTTGCCGTTCGATCCGGTGATCCCGACGATCTTGAGCCGTCCGAGGGCACGCACGCGGGCGATGACCTCGGTGGCGAGGTCGCCGAGGGCCACCACGGTGTCGTCGACCAGAAGCTGAGGGACCGGCAGCTGGAGCGGGTGGTCGACCACGACGAGAGCGGCGCCCGCTTCCACCGCCTGCGGGGCGAACAGGTGGCCGTCGGTCACCTCGCCGGGCTTGGCGAAGAAGATCCCGCCGGGGACGACCTCGCGCGAATCCGTCGTGGAGGGTCCAGAGACCGCGGTCTCCGGCGAGACGTGGGTGCCGTCGAGCAGCAGCGTGCCGCGGGTCGCCTCGGCGATCTCGGCCAGGGTGAGAGCGATCATCTACAGCCACCCCGCCTCTCGCAGCGCGAGGCGGACGTCGTCGCGGGCCGAGTACGGCAGTCGCTGACCCGCGACCTCCTGGTAGTCCTCGTGGCCGGGGCCGGCGTACAGCACGACGTCGCCCTCGCCCGCCAGGGACAGCGCGGTGCGGAACGCGGCACGCGGGTCGGGGACCTCGTACAGCTCGAGGTCCGGGACGGCGCCCCGCGCTCCATCGAGCAGGGCGGCACGGATGCTCGCGGGATCCTCCCAGCGCGGGTGGAAGTCGGTGATCACCACGGCGTCCGCGCCGCGGGCGGCGATGGCTCCCATGTCGGTGCGCTTCGTGGTGTCGCGGTCTCCGTCGGCGCCGAACACCATGATGATGCGGCCTTCGGTCACCTTGCGCAGCGCGTTCAGGGTCGAGAGGAAGGCGTCGGGGCTGTGGCCGTAGTCGATGAACACCACAGGGCCGCGGTCGCCCGAGAGCCGCTCGGCGCGGCCGGGGATGTAGGCGTCGATGCCGCCGTCGCGCGCGAGGGCCGCTCCGATCGCGTCGAGGTCGTATCCCGACTCGACCAGCATGACGATGGCGAGCGCGGCGTTGGCCGCGTTGTACGCACCGAGCAGCGGGATGCTCGTCTCGAGCCGCCGGCCGTCGGGACCCTCCAGCGCGAAGGATGTACGTGTCAGAGTCTCCTCGAGCACCGTCAGCAGCCACTCGGAGTCGGAGCCGGGCGAGCTGGACAGCGTGGCGACGGGGATGCGCGACTGCTCGACCAGGGCACGACCCCAGTCGGAGTCGACCGTGACGACGCCGCGGCGGGCGCGGTCGGGCTGGAAGAGCTCGAGCTTGGCCGCGAAGTAGTCCTCCATGGCGTCGTAGTCGTCGAGATGGTCGTGGCTGAGGTTGGTGAACCCGACGACGTCGAACACGATTCCGTCGACACGGTGGCGGGTGAGCGCCTGCGCGGACACCTCGATGGCGACGGCGCGGACGCCCTCCTCGCGCATGCGGGCGAGGAGCGCGTGGAGCTCGCTCGCCTCGGGAGTGGTCAGCTTGCTGGTGATGGCCGTCTCGCCGATGCGGCGCTCGGCGGTCGAGCTGAGGCCGGAGACGACGCCCAGCTGGCCGAGGATGGCGTTGAGCAGATACACGACGCTGGTCTTGCCGTTGGTGCCGGTGACGCCGAACAGCGTCGCGGAGTTCTCGTCGGTGCGGTAGATCCACGCCGAGACGGCGCCCAGTGCGGCGCGCGGCTCAGGCGTGACGATGACCGGGAGGCCGGACTCCGCGGCGAGGGCCGCACCCTCCTCGTCGGTGAGCACGGCGACGGCACCCGCGTCCGCCGCGGCGGTCGCGTAGGACGCGCCGTGGGAGTTGCGGCCGGGCACGCCGACGTAGAGGTCGCCGGGTTCGACGGCGGAGCTCGCGAGGGCCGCGCCGGTCACCTCGACCCCGTCGAGGTCGCCGCGGCACTCCAGCCCGAACTCCGCTACCAGCTGGGCGAGCGGGCGGGCGACGGGATGCTCGGGGCGCAGAGAAGAGGGCGCCGGTCCTGTCACGTGGCTCACTTTCCGTTGTGCTGTCTAGTAGTAGGGCGGATAGTCCGCCGGGCTGGACGTCGAAGGCTTCACCCGGTAGGTCTTCAGCACCTGACTCATGATCGTGTGGAACAGCGGAGCGGCGGCTGCCGACGAAGTAATGGTAGTCGGGAACCCGAGGTTGACCGAAACGACGTACTGGGGATCGTCGACCGGCGCGACGCCCATCACGGACACGTAGTACGAGGGCAGGTAGCCGCCCTTGCCGTCCGGCTGCTGGGCCGTTCCGGTCTTCGCGGCGATGCGGTAGCCGGGGATCTGGAGCTGCTTCTTGAGCTCGCCGTCGGTGACGACGGACTCCAGCATCCCGAGCGTCGTCGCGGCCGCCTGCGCGGACACGACCGGCGTGGGCTTGGTGTTCGGGATGTCCGTCACCGAGCCGTCCGGGTGCTGGCAGCCTTCGACCAGCGACAGCGGGATGCGGGTGCCGCCGTTGGCGAGCGCCTGGTACGCGCCGACCATCTGCAGCTGGGTGGCCGAGACACCCTGACCGAACATCGTCGCGTACTTGGTCTGGTCGTCCCAGTCCTTCACGGGGTGGAGTTCGCCCGAGGACTCGTCCGGGTACGGAAGCCCGGTCGGGTCGCCGATCCCGAACTTCTTCAGATAGTCGTATCGCGTCTGGTCGCTCAGTGCGCGGCCCAGCTGCGACATCCCGGTGTTGGACGACATCATGAGCACTCCGGTCAGCGTGAGCCGGAGCGGGGCGTGGTATCCCGAGTCGTGCAGATCGGCCCCGTTGCCGGACTGCCACGAGTACGGCGCGAGCACCTGGGACGTCGGCGTCGCCTTCCCCTGGTCGATCAGCATCGCTGCGGTCAGCGCCTTGAAGGTGGAGCCGGGCTCCCGCGGGTCGGTGAGGGGCTGCAGACGCCAGAAGGACGGATCGGTCGCGTCGATGTTGTTGGGGTCGAGCGACGGCACCTGCGCGATCGCCTTGATCTTCCCGGTCTTCGCCTCGGCCACCGTCACGAAGCCGAACTTGGACCCGGTCGCGGCGACCTGCTGGGCTAGCGTCTGCTGGGCGAACCACTGCAGATCCGAATCGATGGTCAGCTTGAGGGTGCCGCCGTCCTTCGCGGGCTTCTGCACGACCGTGCTGCCGGGGATGGCCACCCCGTCGGCGCCGCGCTGGTACGTCTCCTCGCCGTTCTCGCCGGCCAGGCAGCCGTTCTCGCTGGCCTCGAGCCCGGCGTCGCCGCCCTGCGACAGGTAGCCGAGCAGGTTGCCGGCGACCGCGCCGTTCGGGTAGCTGCGAGCCTGCTTCTTGGTGAAGGTGAGCCAGGGGTACGGCAGCTTGTCGAGCTTGTCGAACGTTCCGACGTCCATTCCGGACTTGATGAGTACGTACTGCGACTTCGGGTCGGCCTTGAGCGCCGCATCGATGAGGGCGACGACCGCGTCGCCGCCCTGACCGGTGATCGCCCCGATCTTCGCGGCGGCCTCGACCATCTTGTCCCGGCCGCCGGCGATCGCATCCTTCGGGGAGGCCGCCGCCGTGTAGGTGTAGATCGTGGTGGCCAGCACCGTTCCGTCGCTGTCGACGATGTCGCCGCGGTTGCCGAGCAGCGGGGTCGAGACCTCTTTCGCCGTCACCGACTGCCGCTGCAGGGCATCCGCCCGCACGACCTGGATGTCGACCAGCTTGGCGCCCAGGATGCCGACGGTCGCCGCGACGGCGAGGACCGTCACGGCGGTCCGCCGCCGCAGCATCTTCTTGCTGACCATGCCCCGCATCCGTCCCGTCGTCAGTGCGTCACCGGGGTCGGCAACGCTCCCTGCAACGGTACGGTCGGAGTGGCACCCGAGGCGGTAGCCCCACCCGGAGTTGTGGAATTCCCAGCCTGCCCCGCCGTTGTGGACGGATTCACCGGCTGCTGCGGCTGCGTCACCAGCGAGACGCCCGCGAGGAGCGCATTCGGCACCAGGTTGCCCTGCGTCCCGGTGACGGTCCCCGCCGCCCCGCTGGCCGGGAGCGGCGCACCGAGCACCGCCCCGTCGGACAGGCGCAGGTAGGCCGGGTTGCTGTTGCTGACCATGCCGAGGGCGTTCGCGTTCGCGGCCAGGTTCTGCGGCGAAGCCACGCGGTTGAGGTCCTCCGAGACCGCCTGGTACGAACGCTGCAGCTCGGTCTGCTTCGACTCCAGGGTCTGCAGCTGGTAGGCGCCCTGGGACAGGCCGATGCTGAGGAGCAGCTGCGCCACGACGACGCCGAGCAGGGTCGCGACGGCGATGCCCGCATACAGTGCCCGGGGACGAGCGCGTCGCTGCGACCGGGTCGGGACGACCTCCAGGTGGGTGCGCTTCTGCTCCTCCACCGGGGCGGGGAGGGCGCCGCCCCGCCACAGGGCCGCAGGGCGCCTGCGCCCGGTGACCGGGACCGCTTCTGCCAGATTGCCGCTCACGAACGCCTCCTCGTCTCGTCCTTGCCGGTGGATGCGCCGCTCGCCGGTCGCACCCGTTCGGCCGCCCGCAGGCGCACCGGGGTGGCCCTCGGGTTGGCGGCCTTCTCGTCGTCGTCGGCCAGCTCGGCGCCGCGGATCAGGAGCTTCAGCTCCGGCCGGTGCTCGGGCAGCTCGACGGGAAGTCCTGCGGGAGCGCTCGATGTGGACCGCGCCTGGAGTTCCCGCTTGACGATGCGGTCCTCGAGCGACTGATACGCCTCCACGACGATGCGGCCGCCGACGGCGAGGGAGTCGATGGCAGCCGGGATCGCACGCTGCAGCACCGCGAGCTCCTGATTGACCTCGATCCGCAGGGCCTGGAACACGCGCTTGGCGGGATGCCCCTGTCGCTGCAGCGCCGCGGGCGTCGCCTTGATGATCAGGTCGACCAGCTGACCGGAGCGCACCAACGGCTCGCGCTCGCGCGACTCCACGATGCGCGAGGCGTAGCGCCCCGCCAGCTTCTCCTCGCCGTAGTCGCGGAAGATACGGCGGAGGTCGGCCTCGGAGTACTCCGCGAGAACGGTCGCCGCGGTGAGCTCGCTCGTGCCGTCCATCCGCATGTCGAGCGGTGCGTCCTTCGAGTACGAGAAGCCGCGCTCGACGCGGTCGAGCTGGAGGGAGGAGACGCCGAGGTCGAACAGCACACCGTCGACCGCCTCGAATCCGAGCCCTTCGATGGCCTCGCGGATGCCGTCGTAGACGGTGTGGACGAGGTGGACGCGGTCGCCGAAGCGCTCGAGCCGCTCCCCCGCGATCGCCAGCGCCTCGGGGTCGCGGTCGAGTCCGACCAGCGTGACATCGGGGAAACGCTCCAGGATGCCGGCGGAGTGGCCGCCCATCCCGAGGGTCGCGTCGGCGAAGACGGCGCCCGGCCTGGTCAGCGCGGGACCGAGCAGTTCGATGCAGCGCTCCAGGAGGACCGGGGTGTGGATGCGGGAGGTGTCGTCGGATTCGGTCATGGTCGTTCGGGACGGGCCGCCTGCCCCTGGATCCGGATCCCCATCCATTCCGACCTGACACCGGGGAAGTGGTGTCAGGGCGTATGGCTGGGAGTCCGGCGCCAGGGACGCGGGGTCAGAAGAGTCCCGGGATCACCTCCTCCTCCGTGTTCGCGAACGCTGCCTCCTGCTCGGCCAGGTACTTCTCCCAGGCCTGGGCGTCCCAGATCTCCGCGCGGCTGCCCGCGCCGATCACGACCAGGTCGCGATCGAGTCCCGCGTACGTGCGCAGCGCGGACGGGATGGTCACCCGGTTCTGCTTGTCCGGGACCTCCGCGCTCGCCCCCGAGAGGAAGACGCGCAGGTAGTCACGGGCCTGCTTGCTCGTCACCGGCGCCTGGCGGATCTTCTCGTGGAGCGATTCGAACTCGCGCTGAGAGAAGACGTAGACGCAGTGCTCCTGGCCGCGGGTCAGGACGAGGCCGGACGCGAGCTCATCCCGGAATTTCGCCGGCAGGATGATGCGCCCCTTCTCGTCCAGCTTGGGGGCATGCGTACCGAGGAACATCGGCTGCCACCCCCACTCTCCCGGCCCAGGTTGCGGTGTGACTCCACTTTACTCCACTTCCATCCACAAAGTCGCCCATTTCGGCCATATTGCCCCGAAATGGGGACGCCGTGCCCTGAAATCACGCGGAATTCTTGGGTGGAGGAAAGTGGAGCGCCGGGGACGTCCCGGGAGCACGAAAAAGGGCCGATCAGACGATCGGCCCTTCGATGAAGAACGGGTGGAGCGGAGTGGAGGGTTAGCCCTCGCCGCCGTCGTTGCGCTTGTCCCAGCGGTCGTTCATGCGGTCCATGAAGCCCGTCTGGCCGCCGCGCGCCTTCGCCTTCTTCGGCTCGGCGGCTCCGGGCTCGACGGCGACGCGCTTGCCCGGGGCGATGGAGACGAGGACGCCCGCGAACATCACGACGAAGCCCAGGATGCCGACGATCGGCTGACGGTAGTAGACCCCGGCGATCAGGACGCCGACACCGACGACGGCGAGCAGGATGCCGAGGACGATCGACCGGTAGGCGGGACGTGCCCGCTTGCCCCCGACCTTCGCGACGAAATCTGCGTCGTTCTGATAGAGACTGCGTTCCATCTCTTCGAGGAGGCGCTGCTCATGTTCCGAAAGCGGCATCCGATTCCCCCTCTTTCTCGCGGGTTCGAGGCTTCAGTGAGGTCGATTCTAGACCTCACGTGTCTGGCTAGGCTAGGCGTGTGTCTGAAAGCATCCGATTCGTCGACCTCATCCAGTCAAGAATCGATGGATTCTTCGATGCGCGTGCCTCCATTCTCGTCTCCATCGCCGACGAGCTCTCTCCGGTAGCGGCGTTCTCAAGGGAATTTCTCAGCGGCGGCAAGCGCTTCCGTGCGCTGTTCTGCTTCTGGGGATGGCAGGCCGTCCGCACCGCCGACGACGCGGGCGACGACGGCGGCGAGACCGGGCCCGTGACGGCCGGCGGCGCGCTCGACGCCGTCGTCTCGGTCGCCAGTGCACTCGAGCTGTTCCACGCCGCCGCGCTCGTCCACGACGACCTGATCGACAACTCCGACACCCGCCGCGGCAAGCCCGCTGCGCACAAGCGCTTCGAGCACCTCCACGCGTCCGAGGGATGGGGCGGCTCCGGCGCGATGTTCGGCACCGGCGCCGCCACCCTCCTGGGCGATCTGCTGCTCATCCTCAGCGACGAACTGTTCGACGAGGGCCTGACGCAGCTGGTGAGCGCACCCGCACGCCGCGCGACGCGCGCGGAGTTCAACCGCATGCGGCTGGACGTCACCGCCGGCCAGTACCTCGACATCTTCGAGGAGATCGGCTGGTCCGGCCGCCCCGACTCCGAGCAGCTGGAGCGCGCGGAGCGGGTCATCGTCTACAAGTCGGCCAAGTACTCCATCGAATCCCCGCTGCTGATCGGCGCGAGCCTGGCCGGCGCCACCGTCGGGCAGCTGGAAGCGCTCCGGGCGTTCGGTCTCCCGCTCGGCATCGCGTACCAGCTGCGCGACGACCTGCTCGGCGTCTTCGGAGACGCCGACGTGACGGGCAAGCCCAGCGGCGACGACCTCCGCGAGGGCAAGAGGACGGTCCTGATCGCGCTGACGCGTCAGGCCATCCCCTCCGGCGCGCGGGCCGCACTGGACGAGCTGCTCGGCGACCCCGAGCTGACGCCGGAGCAGATCCGGACGATGCAGCTGACCATCCGCGAGTCCGGGGCCGTCGATACGGTGGAGCGCATGATCGCCCAGAACGTGGCGCGCGCCATCGAGGCGCTCGATGCTGCGCCGCTCGGGGCAGCCGCCACGGGCCAGCTCCGCGACCTCGCGGTCGCTGTCACGCGTCGGAGCGCCTGAGCCCGAGCTGCCGGCTTCGGCCGATTCAGGCCAGCGCTTGGGCCACGCGGCGCACCTCGGCCTTGCGGCCGGCGCGCAGAGCCTCGATGGGCGACGTGCCCAGGCTCTCCTCCTCGGCGAGCAGCCAGTCGACGGACTCCTCGTCGCTGAAGCCGTCGTCCGCCAGGACGATCAACGTGCCCCGGAGCTCGCCTAGCGGCTGCCCGTCCTTCAGGAAGGACGCGGGCACCTTGAGCACGCCGTCGACGCGCTTGGCTCCCAGGTGGCGGTCCTCGATGAGCCGACGGACGCGGCTCACGCTCAGTCCCATCAGCTCGACGAGGTCGGGTACGGTCAACCACTCGGTGGTCTGGACGTGCTCGGTCACCCCACCAGCGTGCCACGGATCACCACCCGGCGAGAAGCCGGGGTAATTGTTACGATCATGTAAACCCGTTTCACATCCGTCACTCCTGTTGACTCCTTTCTTCTTCTGTGTCAGCGTGATGGGCAACGTGTCACTCGAAGAGGGGGGTCACATGGCTCTGGCAGACACCGGCAGGTCGCGCGGCATCCTGGGAACCGTGCCGATCGCGGTGGCGAGTTCGCTCGCCGTGACCCTGAACCTCGTCACCCCCGCACAGGCGGCGCCGCGGGAGGACCGCGCGACCGATCGCGCGGGCGACACCGGCGAGGTCAGCCCCCTCGAACGCGCCGCCCTCGGCAGCACCATCGGCATGACGCCGGCCGCCTCCTCCTTCACGTCCGCTCCGCGCACCGCCGTCGCCGACGCCCCCGCCACCTATCGCGTGCAGTCGGGCGACACGGTCTCGGGGATCGCCGCGCGATTCGGGCTCTCCACCGCCGCTGTGCTCGCCATGAACGGCCTGAGCTGGAAGAGCCTGATCTTCCCCGGCCAGGTCCTCGCCCTGGCGCAGGCGGGAGCGGTCGCGGCCCCCGCTCCGGCGGCCCCGGCCCCCGCGGCACCGGCCGCCCCCGCGACCACGGTGTACTCGGTCGTGCGCGGCGACACCATCAGCGGCATCGCCGGCCGATTCGGCGTCACCACGCGCGCGGTGCTCGCCGCCAACGGCCTGAGCAGCTCCAGCCTGATCTTCCCCGGGCAGCAGATCCACATCCCCGGAATGACCGCAGCGGCGCTCGACACGCCCACGGCCGCGCCGGTCGCGGCTCCCGCACCGGTCGCCGCTCCCGCACCGCTGCCCACCGCGTCCGCCGGGCAGGTCGTCGCTCTCACCGACGAGATGCGCGCGAACGCGCAGCTCATCATCGCCGTCGGCCGCCGGCAGGGCGTTCCGGACCAGGGCATCGTCGTCGCTCTCGCGGCGGCGGCGCAGGAATCCGGCCTCCGCAATGTCCGCTACGGCGACCGCGACTCCCTCGGGCTGTTCCAGCAGCGGCCGAGCACCGGGTGGGGCACGCCGGAGCAGGTGCTCGACCCGACCAGGGCGACCCTCGCCTTCTACGGCGGGGCGGGCAATCCCAACGCGGGTCGCACCCGCGGCCTCCTCGACATCCCCGGGTGGATGGGCATGAGCGTCACCCAGGCTGCGCAGGCCGTGCAGATCTCGGCGTTCCCCGACGCCTACGCCAAGTGGGAGACGTCCGCGCGCACCTGGCTGGCCCAGCTCGGCTGAGCCGGAATGTCACAGCCCGATCACAGCCACGGCGTCCACCGGTGTTTTGCAGGGTTCGATCACGGCTCGTTCCCTAGACTCGATCCGTGACCACGAGCCAGACCGACCCGATGATCGGACGTCTCATCGACGGCCGGTATCAGGTGCGCTCGCGGATCGCCCGTGGCGGCATGGCGACGGTCTATCTCGCGACCGATCTGCGCCTGGAGCGCCGGGTCGCCATCAAGATCATGCACGGCCACCTCGCCGACGACTCCACGTTCAAGAGCCGCTTCGTGCAGGAGGCGCGCTCCGCCGCGCGGCTGGCGCATCCCAATGTCGTCAACGTCTTCGACCAGGGCCAGGACTCCGACATGGCCTACCTGGTCATGGAGTACCTGCCCGGCATCACCCTGCGCGATTTGCTGAAGGACTACGGCAAGCTCACCCCCGAGCAGACGATCGACATCATGGAGGCGGTGCTCTCCGGGCTGGCGGCCGCGCACAAGGCGGGCATCGTCCACCGCGACCTCAAGCCGGAGAACGTCCTGCTGGCCGACGACGGCCGCATCAAGATCGGCGACTTCGGGCTCGCCCGGGCGGCCAGCGCCAACACCGCCACCGGCCAGGCGCTGCTCGGGACGATCGCCTACCTCTCCCCCGAGCTGGTCACCCGCGGCGTCGCCGACGCCCGCAGCGACATCTACGCGCTCGGCATCATGATGTACGAGATGCTCACCGGCCAGCAGCCCTTCCAGGGCGAGCAGCCGATGCAGATCGCCTACCAGCACGCCAACGACGCCGTCCCGGCGCCGAGCAGCAAGAACCCGGCCGTTCCCGCCGAACTCGACGAGCTCGTCCTCTGGGCGACCGAGAAGGATCCGGACCGCCGGCCGCGCGACGCGCGCGAGATGCTCGACCGGCTGCTGGAGGCCGAGAAGGCGCTCCGGGGCGAAGCCGTCCTGCAGCCGACAATGGTCCTGCCTCCCGCGTACGAGATCGACGAGGGCGACACCCAGATCATCAACCCGGCGATCCGCCAGCAGGTGGCGTCGAACACCCCCGCCGCGGCGACCACGCTGACGGCGGCCGCCGCCAAGCGGCGCTCGAAGGGCTGGTGGCTGTTCGCCCTCGTGCTCGTGCTCACGGGCGTCGCGGCCGGAACGGGATGGTACTTCGGCGCGGGTCCCGGCTCACTGGTCGCGGTCCCGAATGTCGTGAACACGGCGCCGGACGCCGCGGCCTCGCAGCTGCAGAAGCTCGGCTTCAAGACCGCTCAGACTCCGGAGTACAGCACGACCGTCGCAGCGGGGAAGGTGTCGAGCACCGACCCGCACGCCGGTGTCCCGGCCGGACGCGGAAGCACGGTGACGCTCCGGGTGTCGCAGGGGCCCAAGCCGGTGACCATCCCACCGCTCGCCGGCACGACGCTCGACACGGCGAAGAGCGCGATCACCGGCGTCGGGGCCAAGGTCGGAACGGTCGCCGAGCAGTTCGACGCGAAGGTTCCGGCGAACACCGTGATCTCGGCCACCCGTGCCGACACCGGAGCGGACATCTCCGGCGGCGGCGACTACTTCGAGGCCGCGGCGGTGAATCTCGTCGTGTCGGTCGGCCCCATCCCGGATGTCGCAGGCAAGTCGGTGGAGGACGCCTCCGCGATCCTCGGCAAGGTCAAGCTCCTCACCTCCGCGGGCCCGCAGAGTTACAGCGACACGGTCAAGGAGGGCGACGTCATCTCCGCCCAGCCGCAGCACGAGCCCGTCCGGCCCGGCGACACGCTCCTCCTGGAGACGTCGAAGGGCCCGGAGCCCGTCACCATCCCGGACGTGGTGGGGAAGAACTGGAGCGACGCCAAAAAGGCGCTCACCGACGCCGGATTCACTCTCAAGTACAGCGCGATCGCCGACGTCGCACCGAGTGCGTTCGTCGTCTCGAAGGTGTCGCCGGCGGCCAACACCCAGGCACCCAAGGGTTCGACCATCACGGTCAACTTCGCCGGGTTCTGACCGGCCGCCGCGTTCAGCGCGCCTCCGCTTCCTTCCGCCGCTTGATCGGCGCCGTCGTTTCCCGCGTAGACCGTTCGCCTTGCTCAAATATTAGTTGTTAACACTCTGCTTTTCCATATCTCGTACCAAGGGATGAGTCCTATCATCCACGGAGGCGACGACAGCCACTGCGTCGCTCCGCTGGAATCGACGGAAGCGGGTCGGCCGCCCGGCCGCCCCGCCTCCGAGACAAAGGAATCGACAGACATGACCCACCCCCGCCGCATTCGCCGCGTCGGCTTCGCCGCCTCGCTCGCCGTCCTCGCCGTCACATCTGCAGCGCTGACCGGCTGCGCCGGCGACGCAACCTCGTCCTCGCTCGACGCGAAGGACAGCCCGTTGTACAAGATCCTCGGGCCGCTGGGCGGGCTGGACGACAAGGAGGCGCTCCGAAAGCAGGAGCGCGCGGTCCAGAAGGCCGCCGCCCAGTGCATGACGGACGAGGGGTTCGAGTACAAGCCGTCCGACAGCGCGGCGTCCACCATCACCGTCGGCGGCCCGGACAGTGAGAAGAGCGAGGACTGGGTCTCCAAGAACGGCTACGGCTTCTCCCGCGGACTCAATTCCGAGAAGGACGACCCCAACCAGGACTACGTGGATTCGCTGTCCGACACCCAGCAGACCGCCTACTACGAAGCGCTCTACGGCCCGGCGACGGAGGCCGGGGCCGACGACGCCGACGCCGACGGCGGCACCGAGGCCGAAGGCGGCACGACCGCCACGGGGTGCCTGAACGAGGCGTACCGCTCGGTGACGAAGACCTCCTTCTGGGAGGACGAGAAGTACAAGAAACTTCTCGACTCCGCCTCCGCTCTCTTCGAGAAGGTCGAGAAGTCGCCCGCCGTCAAGAAGGCCGCGGCGAACTGGTCGGACTGCATGGCCGACGCCGGGTACTCCGAGATGGACACGAAGGCGGATGCCATGAATCACGTGTCGGAGAAGATGAGTGCCCTCTACGACGCCCCGGGTGACGCGACCGGGGACGGTCAGCCGTCCGAGCCGTCGGCCGCCGACATCAAGGAGTTCCGCGACCTGGAGATCAAGGTCGCCCTGGCCGACTTCCGCTGCGACGCGAAGACGGGCTACGAGAACGCGAAGCTCGCCGTGCAGTTCGAACTCGAGGAGAAGTTCGTGCGGGAGCACAAAGCCGAGCTGGACGAGCTGGTCGACGCCTACGGCGACAAGAAATGATGATGCGGATCCGTCGACGCGCCGACCGCCGGCCGGTGGATGAGGTCGGGATCGACGACCTCATCCCGGGCGACGACTCCGCTGCCGCCCCGGCCGGGACAGACGGCCAGAGCACACCGGCAGCATCCGGCTGGTCGCGCGTGCTGCGAGGCAATCGGCTGTTGTGGCTCGTGGCCGGCGCCTCCGTCGTCTGCCTCGCAGCCGGGTACGCCGGCGGCGCCCTGCTCTCGTCGGCCGACGCCGCCGAGACACCGGGGAAGGGCGGTCCGATCACCGTCCCCGTCGAGTCGAGGGTGCTCTCCAACACGGTGAAACTGCGCGGAGACGCCGCGTTCGACGATGCCGTCGAGGTGAAAGTCGCCGCCGGCGACCTGGAGGGGCCCGCCGTCGTGACGGGAACGGTCCCCGAGGTCGGCGCGACGCTCGACGCGCTCAGCGTGGCGCTGGAGGTCGCGGGGCGCCCGGTGATCGTCCTCCCCGGGGCGCTTCCCGCCTACCGCACGCTGCGTGCCGGACAGAAGGGGCCGGATGTCGCCCAACTGAAGGAGGCGCTCCGTGCCGTGGGGATCGACCCGGGCGCGTCCGATGTCTACGACGCCGCGACGGCGAACGCCGTCGTCGCCCTGTACCAGCGGGTCGGCTACGCCCCGCCGGCCGTCAAGGCGGAGGCGAAGTCCGCCGTCGAGGGCGCGCAGGAAGCGGTCGCCGGCGCCGAGAAAGCGCTCGCGAGCGCACAGCGCGAACTCGCCGCGGCGAGCAAGGGAGCCGACGCCGCGAGGCGCGTGGAGCTCGAGAACGCCGTGAGGGATGCCGAACGCGAGCTGGCCACGGCCCGCTCGGGCGGCGACGGCTCGGCGATCGCCCGCGCCGAGGACGCGCTCCGACTCGCGCAGACGCAACTCTCGGTCGGCCTCTCCGCGCCGGACACCAGCGCCGAGTCCGGGGCCGTTGGCGACGCTCGAAAAGCCCTCGCCGCGGCGCAGGAGGACCTCGCGAAGGCGAACGAGGAGGCCCTGACCCCGCTGCCGGCCAACGAAGTCCAATTCCTGCCGACGCTCCCGCGCCGGGTCGACGAGGTGCGCACCGCCCGCGGGAAGATCCTCGAAGGCGCCGCCATGACCGTATCGGGAGCGACCCTGGCGATCACGGCTCGCGCCACCGCCGCCGACGCCGAGCTGCTGAAGAGCGGGCTGGCCGCGTCCATCGAACTCCCCGACGGCTCCGAGCTGGCGGCCACCGTCACGAACGTGAAGCCGCGGAAGGCCGACGAGGGCGAGGAGAAGAAGTCCGGCCGGTCGTGGGACGTCGCACTCGCGCTCATCTCGCCCACCCCGAAGCAGGTCGAGCAGCTGCGCGGGCAGAACGTGCGCGTCATCATCCCGGTGAAGGCGACGGCGGGGAAGGTCCTGGTCGTGCCGGCCGCCGCCCTCACAGCGGGGCCGGGAGGCGAGAGCCGGGTCGAGGTGGCGAAAGGCGACGCCACCCGCGTGGTCACGGTGAAGACCGGCCTCGCGGCCGACGGCCTCGTCGAGATCAGCGGGAAGATCGCCGCAGGCGACCGGGTGGTGGTCGGCCGGTGAACGACGTGCTCCTCGGCCTCGACGCCGTCACCAAGATCTTCCCGGGGCCGCCTGCCGTCGAAGTGCTGCACCCGACCGATCTGGCGGTGGAGCAGGGAGGCTACGCGTCCATCGTCGGGCCGAGTGGGTCGGGCAAGTCGACCCTGCTCAACCTGCTGGGGCTGCTCGACCGTCCGACGACCGGCGAGTACCGGTTCAACGGGGTCCCGACGACCGGGCTCGCCGACGAGGAGCGTGCCCGGTTGCGCGCACGCAGCATCGGCTTCGTCTTCCAGTCGTTCCATCTGATCCCCGAACGGACGGTGCTGGAGAACGTCCTGCTCTCGACGCTGTACAGCGGCGTGGCGCGGGCCGAGCGCGTCGACCTGGCCAGGACTGCGATCGAGCGCGTCGGGCTCGGCCACCGCGTCGACCACACACCGCTGACCCTCTCGGGCGGCGAGCGACAGCGGGTCGCCGTCGCCCGCGCGACGATGACGTCCCCCAAGCTCCTGCTCGCCGATGAGCCCACCGGCAACCTCGACCAGAACACCTCGGGGCAGGTGATGGACCTCTTCGAGGAGCTGAACGCCGACGGGATGGCCGTCGTCATCATCACGCACGACGCAGCGGTCGCGAAGCGCGCGCGCCGCGTCATCCGCATCGTCGACGGCACGGTGGAGGACGGCACGGTGGAGGACGGCACGGTGGAGGAGCGATGAAGCCGCCCGCCCTCATCCGCCGCCTCTTCGCGAGGCCCCGGCGGCCCGCCGACCCGGACCGCTTCACGGCCCAGGATCTCGCGGCGGAGGCAGTCAGGAGCCTCGGCGGACGCCCGGGGCGCCTTCTGCTCACCACGGTCGGCACCGTCCTCGGCATCGGCTCGCTCGTGGTCACCTACGGGCTCGCCCAGACGACCAACGCCGAACTCGCCCGGCAGCTCGACCCGACGCAGGCGACCCACTTCCTCGTCGAGCCGGAGAAGACCCGCGACAGTTCGGGCGCATCCCGACCGGTCACCGCCTTCCCGTCCGATGCCGACCGCCGGGCGGCAGGCCTCCACGGCGTCGAGGCCGCCGGCCTCATCGCCGAGGTGCCCACTGCCGACGCCGCCATCACCACCGTCCCGGTGAACGACCCGTCCGCGGCGCAGACCCTCCCGCCCATCGTGTTCTCCGCGAGTCCCGGCCTCCTGGATGCGGTCGGCGCGCACATCGCGACCGGCCGCACCTTCGACACCGGGCACCGCGGCCGCGCCGACCGCGTGGCCGTGCTCGGGAAGGACGCCGCGGCAGAGCTCGGCGTGTCACGCGTGGACGGTCAGCCCACCGTCTTCATCGGAACGCTCGCGTACACCGTCATCGGCATCCTCGACCGCACCGAGCAGCGCACGGATCTGCTGTCGGCGGTGCTCATCCCGGACTCCACCGCACGTCACGACTTCGAGGCGCCCGTTGGAGACGAACTGCACCTCCGGGTGAAGCGCGGGCTCGGCCCGCTGATCGAGCACCAGGTCCCGATCGCGCTGTCGCCGAACGCGCCGGACAGCTTCCGGCCCCAGGTCGTCAGCGGCTCGGAACGTGCGGCGCAGGCCCGCTCCGACACCAATGTCGCCTTCCTCCTCCTCGGCATCATCTCGCTCCTGGCCGGTGCGCTCGGCATCGTCAACGTCACGATCCTCTCCGTGAAGGAACGCACGGGCGAGATCGGCCTGCGCCGCGCGCTCGGGGCGACCTCCCGCGACATCGGGTCGCAGTTCATGGTCGAGACGGGCATCATCGGCGTGATCGGCGGACTCGCCGGCACCGCCCTCGGCGTCGTCGCGGTGGTCGTCATTGCGGCGACCCAGCAGTGGGCGCCCGCGATGGACGGGTGGGTGGCGATTGCGGCCCCGGCTCTCGGCACCGCGATCGGCCTCGTGGCCGGGATGTATCCGGCCCGCCGCGCCGCGCGGATCGAACCGGCGACGGCGCTCCGCAGCGGCATCTGATGGATCGCGGAAGGAGGCGCCGTCCGCCGCGCGGCGGACGGCGCCTCCCCTCGCGTCAGGCGTCTCCCCGTGTCAGGCGCCTCAGCCGGCCGAGAGCTCCTCGGCCACCAGGAATGCCAGCTCGAGCGACTGCATGTGGTTGAGCCGCGGGTCGCAGAGGGACTCGTAGCGCGTCGCCAGCGTCGCCTCGTCGATGTGCTCGGAGCCGCCGAGGCACTCGGTCACGTCGTCGCCGGTGAGCTCCACGTGGATGCCGCCCGGGTTCGTGCCGACGGCGCGGTGCGCCTCGAAGAAGCCCTTGACCTCGTCCACGACGTCGTCGAACCGGCGCGTCTTGTAGCCGGTCGGCGTCGTCAGACCGTTGCCGTGCATCGGATCGGTGACCCACAGCGGCTTCGCGTCTGACCGCTTGATGGCCTCGAGCAGTGGAGGAAGCGCATCGCGGATCGTGCCGGCGCCCATGCGTGTGATGAACGTCAGACGGCCGGGCTCGCGCTCCGGGTCCAGCTTGTCGATCAGGCGCAGCATGTCGTCGCGGGAGGTGGACGGGCCCAGCTTCACGCCGATCGGGTTGCGCACCCGCGACAGGAAGTCGACGTGCGCTCCGTCGATGTCGCGCGTCCGCTCGCCGATCCAGACGAAGTGCGCCGACGTGTTGTACGGCGTGCCCGTCCGGGAGTCGATGCGCGTCATCGGGCGCTCGTAGTCCATGAGCAACGCCTCGTGGCTGGAGTAGAATTCCACGCGCTTCAACTCGTCGAAGTCGGCACCGGCCGCCTCCATGAACTTGATGGCGCGGTCGATCTCGCGGGCGAGACCCTCGTAGCGCTGATTCGCCGGGTTGGCGGCGAAGCCGCGGTTCCAGCTGTGCACCTGGCGCAGGTCGGCGAAACCACCCTGCGTGAACGCGCGGATGAGGTTCAGCGTGGAGGCGGCGGTGTGGTACCCCTTCACCAGGCGGCTGGGGTCGGCCTCGCGCGACTCCGGCGTGAAGTCGTAGCCGTTGACGATGTCGCCGCGGTAGGCGGGGAGGGTGACGCCGTTGCGCGTCTCCGTATCGCTGGAGCGCGGCTTGGCGAACTGCCCCGCCATGCGGCCCATCTTGATGACGGGCACCGAGGCGCCGTAGGTCAAGACGACGGCCATCTGCAGCACGGTCTTGACGCGGTTGCGGATCGCATCCGCTGTCGCCCCGGCGAAGGTCTCGGCGCAGTCGCCGCCCTGCAGGAGGAACGCCTCGCCCTCGGCGGCCCGGGCCAGCCGGGTCCGGAGCTGGTCGACCTCGCCGGCGAACACCAGCGGCGGGAGGGTGGCGATCTCAGCGGACGCGGCGGCCGCGGCCTCCGGGTCCGGCCAGGCCGGCTGCTGCTTGATCGGGAGCGTGCGCCAATACTCCAGGCCCTCGATCACGGACTCGTCAGGTCGCACGACGGGCTCTGTGGTCTGTAGCACTGGTCTTCCGCTCACTCAAGGGATGGATGGGATATCCGAGCCTATCGCGAAAGCCGTGGGGGCCGTCCTACTGTGACAGCGTCGCCCGCTTCTCCTTGACCGTGCTGGCGTACACGTCGACGTACTCCTGGTCGCCCAGGCGCTGCAGTTCGTACATGATCTCGTCGGTGACCGAGCGCAGGATGAAGCGGTCGCCTTCCATCCCGTCGAACCGCGAGAAGTCCAGGGGCTCCCCCACGATGATCCCGATGCGCCCGATCTTCGGCAAGCGCCGGCCGATCGGCATGATCCGGGCGGTGTCGACCATCGCGACGGGCACGACGGGGACGCCGGCCTCCAGGATCATCCGCGCGACGCCCGTCCGCCCACGGTAGAGCTTGCCGTCGGGACTGCGCGTGCCCTCCGGATAGATGCCGAGGATCTCGCCGCGGGCCAGCACGGCGAGCCCGGTGTTGAGCGACGCCTCCGAGGCCTTGCCGCCGGAGCGGTCGATGGGCAGCTGGCCGGTCGCGTTCATGAACGCCTTTGTCGCCCATCCCTTCAGTCCCCTGCGGGTGAAGTAGTCGCTCTTCGCGAGGAACGACACGTGCCGGTCGACCTCGAGCGGCAGGAAGATCGAGTCGATGAACGACAGATGATTGCTCGCCAGGATCACCGGCCCGTCGGCAGGGATGTTCTCGAGCCCGACCACCCACGGCCGGAAGATCCCGCGCAGCAGCGGCCCCGCGATCACGTACTTCATCAGCCAGTAGAACATCGAACCGAAGCCTATCCCCGCGGTGCGCCTAGAGCGAGGATGCGTGCAGTCGTGCCAGATCGGCCGCGCCCACCACGCCGGCGTCGTTCACCAGCTCCGCGATCGCGAACTCGGGCTCCGGATGGAAGCCGCGGGCGGGCAGGTTCTCCAGGTACGCCAGGCGGATGGGCTCCAGCAGCAGTTCGCCGGCCTGCGCGACACCGCCGCCGAAGACGAACAGCTGAGGGTCGAGGATGGCTCCGAGGCTCGCGCAGGCCTGCCCGAGCCAGTCGCCCAGCTGCCGAAGCGCTGCGAGGGCGCCCGGGTCGCCCTCGGTGATCAGTGCGCTGATGTCCGTTCCAGTCAGCGCGCCGGTCCTCGAGCGCACGTCCGCGAGGCCCTGGCCGATGCCGCCGGCGTCCGCCAGCTCGTTCGCCATGCGCTGCAGCGCGCGGCCCGATCCGTACTGCTCGATGCAGCCGTGCGCGCCGCAGCCGCAGGGCAGGCCGCCGGGGACGACCCGCATGTGCCCGATCTCGGCTCCGGCGCCGAACCCGCCGCGGAACAGCCGGTCGTTGCTGACGATCGCCCCGCCGACGCCTGTGCCGATGGTGAGGACCACCATGTCGGAGACGAGGCGGCCCGCGCCGTACCGGAACTCGGCCCAGCCGGCCGCGTTCGCGTCGTTCTCGATGATGACCGGGATGTCGAGGCGCTCCTCGAGCTTCTCCCGGAAGGGCTCGTGGCGCCAGTTGATGTTGGGCGCGTAGTACACGGTCGACTGCGCCGCGTCGATGAATCCCGCCGCAGCCACTCCGGCGCCGGCGATCTCCTCCGGCCCGTCGCTGAGGCGCTCGATCATCGCGACGACGGCGTTCTCGATCTCCTCCGGACGCGTCGCGTCGGTGGGGACGCGGTCCTCCCGGACGATCGTTCCGAGCTCGTCGACGAGGGCTCCTGCGATCTTGGTCCCTCCGATGTCGATGCCGATGGCGTGCACGTGGGGGCCTTCCTGGAGGGATGGTCAGAGGGAGGGGCGGTCGGGCCGGGTCTCGGGCGAGCCGCAGCGGGACCATCTAGAGTGTAATCAACCGAATCGCCCCCAGCCATTCGGCCGAACGCCCGCCCGCCGGTACCGAGGGAGCTACCGTGAAAGAGATCCTGACCCCCGCGATCGTCCCAGCAGACCCGGACGCCAACGCCACCGACCTGCTCGTGGACCGCGTGGCGCAGACGCCGGACCAGCCGCTGTTCAGCCTGCCCGACGGCGACGGATGGCGCGACATCACGACCGCAGAGTTCCACCGCCAGGTGATCGCTCTCGCGAAAGGCCTGGTGGCCGCAGGCATCCAGCCCGGCGACAAGATCGGGCTGATGTCGAAGACGCGGTACGAGTGGACGCTGATCGACTTCGCCGTCTGGTTCGCCGGGGCCGTGCTGGTGCCGATCTACGAGACGTCCTCCCCCACCCAGATCCAGTGGAACATGTCCGACTCCGGCGCCATCGCGGTGTTCCTCGAGAACGCCGAGATGCACGCGCGCTTCGACGAGGTGCACCCGGAGCTCCCCGACATCCGCACCGTCTGGCAGCTGCACCTCGGCGACCTGGACAAGCTGGCCGCCGCGGGCGTCGGCGTGCCCGACGAGGAGATCGAGCGTCGCCGCCGCATCGCCAAGGGTTCCGACATCGGCACGCTGATCTACACCTCCGGCTCGACCGGACGGCCGAAGGGATGCGTCCTCACCCACTCGAACTTCGTCGAGCTCTCGCGCAACTCGGCCGAGGCGCTCAAGCAGGTCGTGCAGCAGCCGGGCGGCGCATCCACTCTGCTCTTCATCACCACCGCGCACGTCTTCGCGCGCTTCATCGCCGTTCTCTGCGTCACCGGCGGTGTGAAGGTCGGCCACCAGGCCGACACCAAGCAGCTGCTGCCCGCGCTGGGCAGCTTCAAGCCCACGTTCCTGCTGGCCGTGCCGCGGGTCTTCGAGAAGGTCTACAACTCGGCGGAGCAGAAGGCGGAGTCCGCGGGCCGCGGCAAGATCTTCCGCGCCGCCGCCGAGGTCGCCGTCGAGCACTCGAAGGCCGTCGAGGCCGGTTCGGTGCCCTTCGGGCTGAAGCTCAAGTTCGCGCTGTACGACCGCCTGGTCTACTCCAAGCTCCGCGCCGCGATGGGCGGCCGCGTGAAGTTCGCCGTGTCCGGCTCCGCCCCGCTGGGGTCGCACCTCGGCCACTTCTATCACAGCCTGGGAATCAAGGTCCTCGAGGGATACGGTCTCACCGAGACCACGGCGCCCGCCACCGTGAACAGGCCGGACTCCTTCCGCATCGGCACGGTCGGCCCGGCGCTGCCCGGCGTCGACCTGCGTCTCGCGGACGACGGCGAGATCGAGGTGCGCGGCATCAACGTCTTCAAGGAGTACTGGAAGAACCCGGAGGCGACCGCGGCCGCGTTCGACGACGGCTGGTTCCGCACCGGCGACCTCGGCGCGTTCGATGACGACGGATTCCTCACCATCACGGGCCGCAAGAAGGAGATCATCGTCACCGCCGGCGGCAAGAACGTCTCGCCCGCAGCGCTCGAGGACCCGATCCGGTCGAACCCGCTGGTGAGCCAGGTGATCGTCGTCGGCGACCAGAAGCCGTTCATCTCCGCGCTCATCACGCTCGACACGGAGATGCTGCCGACCTGGCTCGCCAACAACGGCGAGGACAAGGACATGACCCTCGCCGAAGCCTCGGTCAACCCGGCGGTCCACGCTGAGATCCAGCGCGCCATCGACCACGCGAACGCGGGCGTCTCGCGGGCCGAGAGCGTCCGCAAGTTCGTGGTGCTCGCGACGGAGCTGAGTGAGGCGAGCGGCCACCTCACGCCGAAGATGAGCATCAAGCGGAACGTCATCCTCGCCGACTTCGCCGACGTGATCGACGGCATCTACAGCGACAACCCCCGCACCGAGGGCTTCTCGCTCGCCCACTGACGCCCCCCTTCCCCTTCACGATTCGTCACGAATCGCGCTCGTTCGTGCCGAACGGGCGTCATTCGTCACGAATCGCGCGAGACGAGAGACCAGGGCGTCACGATTGTGGAAGAGATCGTCCGCGGTGACACGGACGATCCGCCACCCTTCGGCTTCGAAGTGCTCGTGACGTCTGATGTCGACGCCCCATTGCCGTCGCTCCCGGTGGCCGTCACCCTCGTACTCGAACGCGATCCGCCGCTCGCGGATGCTGAGGTCCGGATGAAGGGTCAGTCTGCCGCTGTCGACGACGACCGGGCTGTTGACTTCGAGGTCGCAGAATCCGAGCTCTTCCAGCAGCAGTCGAAGGAGCGTCTCTGGCCGTGAGTCGGCGCCGACACGGATGCGCGGGAGCGCCCACGCTCGTGCACGTGCGCCCTTCGTGCCGCTGCACTGATCGACTGCATCGCTGAGGGCACCGACATCCGTCTGAGCGTCACGCGAGCGCGCGCCCACCAGATGATCTCCGGCCGCGACGAGGTCCAGTGCGCCGAGCACCGTCGACAGCTGGCACCACACGAGCTCCGGTGAGCAGACGGGCAGCCCGTCGACCGACTCACCGGAGAGTACTCCCAGACTGTGCCCGATCACGCCCCGGCCGCGCGGCGGCGTGCGCGGGAAGGATACCGAGACGTGCAGCGCTCCGTCCGTGACGTCGGCGGGAAGCGGAACGCCCAGCAACTCGGCCGCGGTCTGATGGCTGAAGAAGGCCCCTTCCGGCAGAAGTGGAAGATAGGCATGACAGAGTGAACGGACGCTGCTCGGCGCGATCGCGACGCGAACCCCGTGGAAAGGGCGCAGCGGATCGGGGTGCCGTGCCACGCGTGTGGTCGCCGACGCAGTCAGCGTTCGATTGCCTCGCATGCTTCATCGTCTCGTCAGGCCGGGTGTCGCAAGGCCGAGCGGCCGAATCTGTGGAGAAGTCGTCCATCCACAACCGTCTCCCGCAGTGCATGCTGCGGCTGATTCGTCACGAATGCGCGCGGTTCGTGACGAATCTCGAGGTTTCGGCACGAATCGCGAGGGAGGGAGCGAAGTCTCAGACCTCGTCGCGCCAGGAGTGCTCGGGCGCGTAGCCGAGGATGCGGCGCGCCTTGTCGATCGACAGCAGCGTGTCGTTGACGCCCAGCTCGCGCTTCAGCGGCACGCCGGGGAACACCTCGGCGACGAGCTCGTCGTTGGGGCGGCTCATCACGGTGTCGGCGGCGGCGATGATGAACCGGTCGAACCCGGTCGTGTCCCACTCCAGCGCCCGGCGAATGGCCTGGGCGCCGTCGCGGGCGTCGATGTAGCCCCACAGGTTCCACTTGCGCGCCCACGGGTCGTCGTCGAACGCGGGGAACGCGGCGTAGTCCTCCGGATCCATCACGTTGGAGAAGCGCAGCGCCACGATCTTCAGCGCGGGATCCCAGCGCACCAGCTCGATCGCCATCTGCTCCTCGAGGTGCTTCACCAGGGAGTAGGTGCTCTCCGGCCGCGCGGGGTAGTCCTCATCGACGGGGATGTACGGCGGCGGCACGTCGAACGGCAGGCCCAGGACGGTCTCGCTCGATGCGTACACGACATTACGGATGCCGGCCCGGCGCGCGGCCTGGAACACGTTGTAGGTGACCCGGATGTTGTTGTGGAACGTGGCCACATCGGTCAGGATGCCCGGCGCCGGGACGGCCGCCAGGTGCACGATCGCGTCGAAGCCGTCGTGCTCGTCGTTGACACCGAAGATCGCATCCACCGTCTGCCCGTAGTCGGTGAGGTCGACCCGGACGAAGCCGGGACCGCGCTCCCCCGCCGCATCCAGGGAGACGACGACGTCCCCCGACTTCCGCAGCTCGCGCACGACAGTGCGTCCGAGCTTGCCCGATCCTCCGGTGACCGCGATTCGCATACGGCCAGTCTATTGAGCGCCGCGCGCGCGGCAGCGTCAGAACCAGTCCGACTCGCGGACCTGCTTCATCGCCTCGCGGCGGCTCTCCTTGTCGAGCCGGTCCAGGTAGAGCGTGCCGTCGAGGTGGTCGGTCTCGTGCTGCAGCGCCTGCGCGAGCACGCCCGTGCCCGAGACCTCGATCTCGTTGCCGTCGAGGTCGATGCCCTTCACGCGGGCGAAGGGATAGCGGAGCGTCTTGAACCACAGGCCGGGCACCGAGAGGCAGCCCTCGTCCATCAGCTCCGGCTCCCCCGACACCTCGACGAGGACCGGGTTGATGACGTAGCCCACCGTTCCGTCGACGTTGTAGCTGAACGCACGCTCGTTGACGCCGATCTGCGGGGCGGCGACGCCCGCGCGGCCCGGCGGGAGGACGCTGTCCACCAGGTCTTCGACCAGCCCGCGCACGCCGTCGTCGATCTCGCCGATCGGATCGGACGGGGTCTTCAGCACGGGGTCGCCGAACAGGCGGATCTGACGCTCGGTCACAGGTACTCCTCGGTGGATCGGGCGGACGGTCGGGATGCTCAGTCGCGCTCCGCCGGCAGGCCCTCGACGACGAGAGCGGCCAGCGTGCGCGCCGAGAGGCGGGTCAGCGGCTTGAGGTCCTTCCACGACACCACCGAGCCGGCGGCGAGCTGCGGGTCGTACGGGACGCGGACGATCTCGCGCACCCGCGAGCGGAAGTGCGCCTCGATCTCCTCCAGCTTCACCAGGTTCGTAGCGTGCGTGGCGGTGTTCAGCGCGACGACGGCGTTGCGGACGAGCTCGCCGTAGCCGTTCGCCTCCAGCCAGGTGAGCGTCTCGGAGGCCAGCCGCGCCTCATCCACACTTCCGCCGGACACGATGACCAGGGAGTCGGCGCGCTGCAGGGTCGCGCGCATGACCGAGTGGACGATGCCGGTGCCGCAGTCGGTGAGCACGATCGAGTAGAACCGCGCGGAGAGGTCGGCGACGACGTTGTAGTCGTTCTCGTCGAACGCCTCCGAGAGCATCGGGTCGGTGTCGGACGCGAGGATGTCGAGCCGCGTCTCGTCGCGCGAGACCAGTGCCGAGAAGTCGGTGAAGCCGCCGATGCTGGCCGCCTTGTGCACCACGTCCCGCACGGTCGAACGGGTCTGCCGCGGCACCCGCTCCGAGAGCGTCCCGCGGTCCGGGTTCGCGTCGATGGCGATGATGCGGTCCTCGCGGGCGGACGCCAGCGCCATCCCGAGCAGCGTGGTGACCGTGGTCTTGCCGACGCCGCCCTTGCGCGTGAGCACGGGCACGAAGCGGGCGCCGCCCTCGAAGTGCTTCTGGATGCGGTGGTCGAGTTCCTTGCGTGCGCGCACCTTGGCGGAGTCGCCGAGATTCACCGTGCGGAAGGTGACGTTGTAGACGAAGCGCTGCCACGGGCCCTCCGGACCGGGGCGCGTCTTCCGGTTGACCTCCAGGAGGCGATCCGCGGTCAGCATCGCGGCGGGCTCCGGCTGGCCGGACTGCTCGCCGCGCAGGCGGTCGCGGCGCGACCCGGCGTACGCGTCGGCCGCCGGGAGCGGCGGAATCTCCGCTGCGGGCTCCGCCGCGCCCTCCGGCGCCTCGGGCGTCGCGGCGAGGCGGGAGGCGACGATGGCGACCGACATGGTGGTCGGCTCCGCGGGCGACGCGACGAAGCCCGGGTCGACCGGCACGTCGTCGATCGCGACGGCCGCCTCGTCCTCTGGGATCTCCCGGGGCGGCGTCGGCGGGAGGTCGACGGCGATGCTCAGCGTCGACTCCACATCCAGCACCGGCTCCCGCGACGGCGACGGCGACAGCGTCGGCTCGAACGGGCGCGCAGGCGTCAGCTCGTCATCCGCGGGCACGAGGTCGCGCGGGGCGCGCTCCTCGGGCGCGTCGGCGTCGGACCTGTCTGCCACGTCGTCTCGTCCTCCTTCTGCCGCGGGAGTGTCCCGCCGACTCGTCATTGTAGGCCGCCCCGGGCCGGGGCGGTCATGCGCATCCCGATCAGGCGGGCTGGATCACCACGAGCAGGTCGCCCGCGTCGACCTGCTGCGTCTTCGGGATGGCGAGCCGCTCGATGGTCCCGGCGACGGGTGCCGTGATGGCGGCCTCCATCTTCATCGCCTCGATCGAGGCGACCGCCTGACCCGCCGCGACCGCGTCGCCGACGGCGACCTGCAGCGTGACGACGCCCGAGAACGGCGCGGCCACCTGGCCCGGCTTCGCCGTGTCCGCCTTCTCGGCGGCCTTGGTCTCGACGACGATGCTGCGGTCGCGCACGAACACCGGCCGCAGCTGGCCGTTGAGCGTGGTCATGACCGTGCGCATGCCCTTCTCGTCCGCCTCGCCGATGGCCTCGAGGCCGACGTACAGGCGCACGCCGCGGCTGAACTCGATGACGTGCTCCGAGCCCTGCTTGAGACCGTAGAGGTAGTCGAGGGTGTCGACGACGGAGAGGTCGCCGAAGAGCTCGCGCATCTGCTCGTAGATCCGGGTGGGAGCGGGGAAGAGCAGGCGGTTGAGGGTCGCACGGCGCTCCTCGCTCGATCCCTCGAGCGCGCTGCTGTCGTCGGCCGAGAGGTCCTCGACGCCCACCTTGACGGTCTTGCCCGCGAGCACCTTCGTGCGGAACGGCTCCGGCCATCCCCCGGGCAGCTCGCCCAGCTCGCCCGCCATGAAGCCGACGACCGAGTCCGGGATGTCGTAGTTCTGCGGGTTCTCGGCGAAGTCGTCCGGGTCGGCCCTGACCGCTGCGAGGTGCAGCGCGAGGTCGCCGACGACCTTCGACGACGGCGTCACCTTGGGGATGCGCCCCAGGATGCGGTTGGCGGCCGCGTACATGTCCTCGACGAGCTCGAAGTCCTCGGCCAGGCCGAGCGCCTTCGCCTGCTGGCGCAGGTTGGAGAGCTGGCCGCCGGGGATCTCGTGCTTGTACACGCGGCCCGTCGGGCCGGGCAGGCCCGACTCGAACGGCCGGTACACCTGGCGGACGGCCTCCCAGTACGGCTCGAGGTCCTCGACCGCGGTCAGGGAGATGCCGGTGTCGCGCTCGGTGTGGGCGAGGGCGGCGACCAGGGCCGACGCGCTCGGCTGGCTGGTCGTGCCCGCCATCGGGGCGCTGGCCACATCCACCGCGTCCGCTCCGGCGCGCGAGGCGGCGAGGAGCGTCGCGAGCTGGCCGCCCGGGGTGTCGTGCGTGTGCACGTGGACCGGGAGGTCGAACCGCTCGCGGAAGGCCGCGACGAGCTTCTCGGCGGCGGACGGGCGCAGCAGACCCGCCATGTCCTTGATGGCGAGGATGTGCGCACCGGACTCGACGATCTGCTCGGCGAGCCGGAGGTAGTAGTCCAGGGTGTAGAGGTCCTCCGCCGGGTCGAGCAGGTCGCCGGTGTAGCAGACCGCGACCTCGGCGATCGCCGACCCGGTGGCGAGCACGGACTCGATCGCCGGGCGCATCTGCGACACGTCGTTGAGGGCGTCGAAGATGCGGAAGATGTCCACGCCGGTCGCCGCGGCCTCGCGCACGAAGGCGTCCGTCACCTGGGTCGGGTACGGGGTGTAGCCGACGGTGTTGCGGCCGCGCAGCAGCATCTGGATGTTGATGTTCGGCAGCGCCTCGCGCAGCGTGGCCAGACGCTCCCACGGGTCCTCGCCGAGGAAGCGGAGCGCGACATCGTAGGTCGCGCCTCCCCAGGCCTCGACCGAGAGGAGCTCCGGCGTCATCCGCGCGACGTACGGCGCGACCGCGACCAGGTCGCGGGTGCGCACGCGGGTGGCGAGCAGCGACTGGTGCGCGTCGCGGAACGTCGTCTCGGTGACCGCCAGGGCCTTCTGCGCGCGCAGCGCCTCGGCGAAGCCGGCCGGACCGAGCTCGAGCAGGCGCTGCCGCGAGCCGGCGGGAGCCGGCGCGCTCAGGTCGATCTCCGGGAGCTTCTCGGCCGGGTCTGCGCTCAGCGGACGCGGTCCGTTGGGCTGGTTGACGGTGACGTCGGCGAGCCAGTTGAGCACCTTGGTGCCGCGGTCCTTGGACGCGCGGCCCTTGAACAGCTCCGGGCGCTCCTCGATGAAGGAGGTGGAGACGTTGCCTGCGATGAAGTCCGGGTCCTCCATGACCGCCTGCAGGAACGGGATGTTCGTCGCGACACCGCGAACGCGGAACTCGGCGAGGGCGCGGCGGGCGCGCAGGACGGCGGCCGGGAAGTCACGGCCGCGGCAGATGAGCTTCGCCAGCATCGAGTCGAAGTGGGGGCTGATCTGGGCGCCGGGGTTGATGGTGCCGCCGTCGAGGCGGATGCCCGCGCCGCCCGGCGAGCGGTACGTCGTGATCTTGCCGGTGTCGGGCCGGAAGCCGGCCGTCGGGTCCTCCGTGGTGATGCGGCACTGCAGCGCCGCCCCGCGGATGTGGACCGTCTCCTGGCTGAGGCCGAGGTCGGCCAGCGTCTCCCCCGCGGCGATGCGGATCTGCGACTGGACGAGGTCGACGTCGGTGATCTCCTCGGTGACCGTGTGCTCGACCTGGATGCGCGGGTTCATCTCGATGAACACGTGCTGGCCGGCGCGCTCGCCCGCCGTGTCGAGCAGGAACTCCACGGTGCCCGCGTTCTGGTACCCGATCGAGCGGGCGAACGCGACGGCGTCGCGGTAGAGCGCCTGCCGGATGTCCTCCGACAGGTTCGGGGCCGGAGCGATCTCGACGACCTTCTGGTGGCGGCGCTGCACCGAGCAGTCGCGCTCGAACAGGTGCATCGTGTCGCCGTCGTTGTCGGCGAGGATCTGCACCTCGATGTGGCGGGGGCGGAGCACGGCCTGCTCCAGGAACATCGTGGGGTCGCCGAAGGCGCTGTCCGCCTCGCGCATGGCCTCCTCGAGCGCACCGCGGAGGTCGTCCTTGCTCGCGACCCGGCGCATCCCTCGTCCGCCGCCGCCGGCGACCGCCTTCGCGAAGATGGGGAAGCCGATCTCGTCCGCGCCCGCGAGCAGCTCGTCGATGTCGCGCGACGGCGGGGTGGACTTGAGGACGGGGACGCCCGCGGCGATCGCGTGCTCCTTCGCGGTCACCTTGTTTCCGGCCATCTCGAGGACGGACGCGGACGGGCCGATGAAGGTGATGCCGGCCGCACGGGCCGCCTCGGCCAGGTCCGGGTTCTCGGAGAGGAAGCCGTAGCCGGGGTAGATGGCGTCAGCGCCGGATTCCTTCGCGACGCGGATGATCTCGTCCACATCCAGGTAGGCGCGAACCGGGTGCCCCGGCTCGCCGATCTGGTAGGCCTCGTCCGCCTTCAACCGATGCATCGAATTGCGATCTTCATACGGGAAGACGGCGACCGTCTCGGCGCCGAGCTCGTACGCGGCCCGGAAGGCCCGGATGGCGATTTCACCGCGGTTGGCAACGAGGATCTTTCGGAACATGGGGACCTTTCGAGCAGGGGTGAACACCACACAGCAAACGGTTAGGTTCTCTAAGACTAGTGAAGGTAACGTGGCTCTCGTGCACGTACTCAGCGTTAGCTCCCTCAAGGGCGGTGTCGGAAAGACGACGGTGACGCTCGGTCTGGCGTCGGCGGCGTTCGCGAAGGGCCTCAGGACGCTGGTCGTGGACCTCGACCCGCAGTCGGATGTCTCGACCGGCATGGACATCCAGGTCGCCGGTCACCTCAACGTCGCCGACGTGCTCGCCTCCCCCAAGGAGAAGATCGTGCGCGCGGCGATCGCCCCGTCCGGCTGGACGAAGGGCCGCTCCGGCACGATCGACGTCATGATCGGCAGCCCGTCCGCGATCAACTTCGACGGCCCGCACCCGAGCATCCGCGACATCTGGAAGCTCGAGGAGGCGCTGGCCAACGTCGAGCACGACTACGAGCTCGTCCTCATCGACTGCGCGCCGTCGCTCAACGCCCTGACCAGGACGGCGTGGGCGGCGAGCGACCGCGTCGCCGTCGTGACCGAGCCCGGTCTCTTCTCCGTCGCCGCCGCCGACCGCGCGCTGCGCGCGATCGAGGAGATCCGCCGGGGACTCTCCCCGCGCCTCCAGCCGCTCGGCATCATCGTCAACCGCGCGCGCGTGCAGTCCCTGGAGCACCAGTTCCGCATCAAGGAGCTGCGCGACATGTTCGGGCCGCTCGTGCTGTCGCCCCAGCTGCCGGAGCGTACGTCGCTGCAGCAGGCGCAGGGCGCGGCGAAGCCGCTGCACGTGTGGCCGGGCGAGAGCGCCCAGGAGATGGCGCACAACTTCGACCTTCTGCTGGAGCGCGTGCTGCGCACCGCCCGCATCGGCGAGTACGCGAACGCCCCCTCCTGACCCGGGCTCGCGCCCTCCGTCGAGTCCGCACAAATTGCACGCTTCCGGGGTCCGGAGCGTGCAATCTTTGCGTACTCGACGGAGGGGCGGAGGGCGGGGCGCGGGGCGGGGCTAGGAGGCGCGGGTGCGCGCGGCGCGACGAGCGGCGAGCTCGTCCATGGCGTCCGTCTGCGTGTCCAGCTCGACGAGGCTCGACTCGACCTCGCGCAGCACCTTGCCGACGGCGATGCCGAAGACGCCCTGGCCGCGGCTGACCAGGTCGATGACCTCATCGTTGGACGTGCACAGGTACACGCTCGCGCCGTCGCTCATCAGCGTGGTCTGGGCGAGATCGTTCACGCCCGACTCGCGCAGCTGGTTGACCGCGGTGCGGATCTGCTGCAGCGAGATGCCGGTGTCGAGCAGGCGCTTCACGAGCTTCAGCACGAGGATGTCGCGGAAGCCGTAGAGGCGCTGCGACCCCGACCCGGCGGCGCCGCGGACGGTCGGCTCGACCAGTCCGGTGCGCGCCCAATAGTCGAGCTGGCGGTACGAGATGCCGGCCGCGCGGGCGGCGACCGCACCGCGGTAGCCGTTCACATCGTCCATCTCGGGAAGGCCGTCGGTGAAGAGGAGTCCGAGGTCGTACCGGGCGACGCCGTCTTCACGACTCAGTTCGCTCATGTTGTTCGCCTCTCACCCCGGGTTGTGGATCGCGCGTCGCATCCGCGTCGCTTCATCCACGGTACCCATGCGGCGGTCGCCGGGCAACGACATCCGCCCTTTCGGTTTCGGCGTGTCGAGGCGCCGGGGCCGTCACGGCCGCAGCCGGGCGATGGACGAGCGGATGATGCTGCCGCGCACGACGTCGAGCTGCGCCGCGATCTCGCGGGCGAGTTCGGCCGTCCTGGCCTTGCTGCTCACGTCGTTGCGGCGCGCGATCGGGACGAGCGCGGTCTCGATGAGCCCGATCTCGCGCTCCGCCGCCGCGCGGAATCCGCGGAGGTGCCGCGGCTCGATTCCGCTGCGGCGCAGCTCGGCGAGGGCCCGCAGCACGGTCAGCGCCTCGTCGCCGTAGGCATCGGATGCGGGCAGCAGCGAGGCGCTCACCGCATCCTGCAGCAGTTCGGCGTCGGCGCCCGCCTCACGCAGCAGCTCGTCGCGGCGGTAGCGGCGCGTGCCCGCGAGGATGGACCCCGTCGGTGCGGTGCCCGGGAACGCCGGGTCCAGCCCGGCATCGAGGTCGGCGAAGTACTTCTTGATGACCTTCAGCGGCAGGTAGTGGTCGCGCTGCATCGCGAGCACGGCGCGCAGCCGCTCGACATCGGTCGACGAGAACTTGCGATAGCCCGAGGGCGTCCGGGCCGGCGACACCAGACCGCGCTCCTCGAGGAAGCGCAGCTTCGACGACGACAGGTCCGGGAACTCGGGGGTGAGCCGTGCGAGGACCTGGCCGATGCTGAGCAGGGCCGGAGCGCCGTCGGCGGCCCTGGTGGCCGGCCGGGCCACTAGCCGTTCGCCGCTGCGGCGAGGTCGTGACGCGAGGCGTAGAACGTGAGGCGGAACTTGCCGATCTGCACCTCGGCCGAGTCGGCGAGGAGCGCGCTCTCGATCCGGACGCCGTCGTAGTACGTCCCGTTGAGGGAGCCGAGATCGCGCACCTCGAAGGAGGTGCCGCGGCGGGTGAACTCCGCGTGGCGGCGCGAGACCGTCACGTCGTCGAGGAAGATGTCCGCGTTGGGATGGCGGCCGGCCGTCGTGACGTCGGCATCGAGGAGGAAGCGGGCGCCCGAGTTCGGCCCCCGTCGCACGATCAGCAGGGCGGAGCCGGACGGCAGGGCGGCGATGGCCTCCTGCTCCTCCGGCGACACCTCGCCCGAGGGGTACATCTTCGAGATGAACTCCTCGCCGAAACGCGCGGTCGTGTCCTCGTTGCCCGCCGCGTCCCGCAGGGGGCCCTTGGCGGCGTCATCGGCTCCGTCGGCCGGACCGTTCGGGTGAATGTCTTCAGGCACCGTCAACCTCCTTGCCGTCCAGCGTATCCGATCGCGGGCCCGTGTCATCGGCCGGAAGGCGGATTACCCGTGCCGTCTCCCGGATGTACAGGATGCCGGCCCACCAGTAGAGGAACGCGCCCCACAGTGCGAACGCCCAGCCCAGCGGAAGGGAGAAGGGTTCGAGGGGCGCGAACGCCTCCCCCAGCATGAGCAGAGGGAGCGCCCAGAACAGGCAGAAGGTGGCCACTTTTCCCAGATGGTGGACGGGAAGCGGGCCGAAGCCGTTGTTCGCGAGGATCACGCCGAGGACGGCGAGCATCACATCCCGGGCCACGATGACCACGAAGAGCCACCACGGGATGACCTCGCGCCAGCACAGCCCGATGAGCGCCGCGAAGATGTAGAGCCGGTCGGCGGCGGGGTCGAGCAGCTGCCCGAGTCGCGACACCTGGTGCAGGCGGCGGGCGAGGAAGCCGTCGAGGAAGTCGGTCACGCTGGAGAACACCAGCACGAGCAGGGCGAAGCCGTCCTCCCCGACGATGACCAGCCACAGGAACACCGGGACCAGCGCGAGCCGGAGGAAGCTGAGCATGTTGGGGATCGTCCACACCCGCGAACTCACCACGGCGCTCTCACCCTGCACCCTCCCGAGTCTAGTGAGGACGCGGCGTCCAGTCGGCAAGGCGGTCACGCAGGCCCATGGCGTCATAGGGGGCGCGCACCTTCACGTCGTTGTCGAAGTACGCGTACACATCCATCCCACCGCGGAGGACGCCGCCCAGTTCGGCAGCCCAGCGGTCGAGCGACTCGTCGGTGTATCCGCTGGTGTACAGCTCCTCGTCGCCGTGGAGCCGGACGTAGCAGAAGTCGGCGGTGGTCTCGCGGATGACCGGATAGCGCCCCGCGGCGTCCGCCAGCACGATCGCGACGCCGTGCGCGCGGGCGAGGGCGGTGAACTCCGGCACGTCGAAGGACGCGTGCCGCACCTCCACCGCGTGCCGAAGCGGCCGCTCCTCCCCCGGTATCAGGTGCGTGCGGTCCTCCTCCAACGTCGTCTCGCGCGCGAGTTCCGCCGCCTCGGCGGTCGTGCGGGGCAGCATCCCGAGGAAGGCGTCGACCTCGGCGGGGTCGAACGCCAGGGTGGGCGGCAGCTGCCACAGCAGCGGCCCAAGCTTCTGACCGAGGGCGAGCACCCCGGAGGCGAAGAAGTTCGCGAGGGCGCCCCTGGCGTTCTTCAGGCGCAGGATGTGGGTGATGTAGCGGCCGCCCTTGACCGAGAACACGAAGGAGTCCGGGGTGCGCTCCGCCCACATCCGGTAGCTCGTCGGGCGTTGCAGGGAGTAGAAGCTCCCGTTGATCTCGATGGAGTCGAGGCGTTCCGCCGCGTACTCCAGCTCGAGGCGGTGCGGCAGCTTCGGCGGGTAGAACACGCCTCGCCACGGCGCGTAGGTCCAGCCCGAGATCCCGACGCGGGCGAACGCCATCAGCGGCCCCTGAGCTGCTCGAGGAGCCGCCGTTCCCGCTTGGTCGGGCGCCCGGCGCCGCGCTCACGCAGCACGGCGGCCGGCGCCTCGGTGCGCGGTGGCGGCGGCGGAGTGCGGTCGTCGAAGCAGTCGGCGGCGGCCGCGGCGCTCAGCCGCTTGGTGATGAGGCGACGTGCGATGTAGATGCGCTCGACGCCGCCGACGAGGGCGCGGACCTCATCGCCGACCTTCACGGGCTGGGCGGGCTTGGCCCGCTCGCCGTTCACCTTGAGGTGACCGGCTTTGCAGGCATCGGACGCCGCCGAGCGCGTCTTGAACAGCCGGACCGCCCAGGCCCAGGAGTCGACGCGGACGCTGGACCGCGCTGCGGCCTGCGGCGACGCGTGCGGGGCGGAACCGGCCATGTCAGGCCACCGGGACCGGGCGGCTCTCGTCGGCCGGCTGCGCCTCGCCGGCCAGGGCGACCGCGTCGGCCGCCGGTCCTTCCTCGGCCAGCGACGCCTTCCACTTCACGAGGCTGCGCACGGTGCGGCTGCGGTCGGACGCGAGCTTCTCCATCACGTCCGCTGGAACGAAGTAGTTGACGGCCACCCAGCCGCGCACCGTCTCGGAGCGGTCGTCGGCGAGCTCGCGCAGGATGTCGCACGGCGTCGCCTCGTTCTTGGCGACGCAGCCGCGGACGCCGGCGTCGGGATCCTTCGCGAGCGTCGCGAACAGGTCCTCCGGTGTGTTGTAGCTGCTGGCGACGGCCTCCCGGATCTTCGGATTCGGGTCGGAGGCGAGCAGCCGCAGGCGGCGCAGCTTGCTCTCGGTCACCTCGGGGGCCGGGTGGAGCGCTGCGGCCTCTTCGGCGGTGAGCATGGCCGGCCGGTGGTTCTGCATGGCGCGGCGCTGGGCGGGGGTGTTGAACCGGATGCAGGACATGCTTCCACCGTAGCCCGGGTTCTCAGCCGCGGGCGGGGTCCGTCACCGCGATTCGGGCGACACGCGCGGCCTGTCCGCACCGCGCCCGGGGAACCACGGGATGACGGGCGAGGTGCGCGCCTGGTACGCCGCGTACTCCGGGTACCGCGACAGGCTGATGCTCTCGGTGAACACCGTCGAGCCGATGAACAGCGCGGTCAGCAGCAGCGGGCCGAGGACCGTCCATTGGAGGAGCGATCCGGCGGCGACGCAGCCGAACAGGAAGAGCACCCACCACTGCGCCTGCTCGAAGAAGAAGTTGGGGTGGCGCGAGAACCGGAACAGCCCCGACTGCAGGAAGCGCGGCGACGGCTCGCGGCCGGCCGCCACCTCCAGCTTCTTCCAGCGGTGGAAGTTCCACTGCTGCTGGTCGGCGATGGTCTCGCCGGTCAGGAGGAAGAGGAAGACGGCGGCGAGGATGACGTCCAGCGCGTTCAACGGTGTCCGGTGCTGGTAGGCGGTCCACGCCGGGAGCGCGATGAGCAGCAGCAGGATGTTCTGGTAGACGACGATGAAGAGGAGGTTGAACAGCTGGAACGCGCTCGGGCTCATCCTCCCGCGCAGCACTACCCAGCGGTAGTCCTCTCCGCCCGGGGCGTATCCGCCCTTCCGCGCGAAGTTGAAGGTGAGCCGGGCTCCCCACAGGGTGACGAGGACCGCCATGAGGTCGAGGCGGGCGTCCGCAAGACCGGCCGCTCCTGCGAACACCCACACGTACACCACGGGCACGATCGACCAGATGCGGTCCACCCACGAGTACTCACGGGTGATCAGGGACAGCACCCAGGTCGCAGCGCAGGCGGCGGCCAGGATCCAGAGGGAGACGATGAAGGGGTCCACGTGCACAGTGTAGAACTCCCGTGCGGCCGCCGTGACTTGGTCGGGATGCCGCTGAGCGAAAGCCGTGGAGGGCTCGATCTCCCAGCGGGAGACGCTTACCGTGTCAGCGTGTCGATTTCCCGTCCCCACGCGTTCCGCGCCGTGCTCCTCGGCGACGACGGAGTACCCGCGAACACCCTGACGCTCCCGAGCGACGTGGATGTGCCTCCGAACCGTATCCGGGTGCCGTCCGACTTCGCCGGCGCCTCCGCATTCGATGTCTACGAGCTGGTCGACGACCGGTCCTGGCCGGACGAGGCGACCTTCCAGCTCGTCTCCACCGTCCCGCGCTCGACGGACGACCTGCCGGAGCACGAGCGCGATCTGCTGCAGAGCGGCGACCTCGACAGCGACGACGAGCGCGCCTGAGCGCCGCGCGTCAGTTCTGCAGCACCGAGAGCACGTTGCCTGCCGGGTCGCGGAACCAGGCGATGTCCGGTCCGCGATCGGCCGCCCGTCCCCGCAGCACGCCCTTGTCGTCGGTCGGCAACGACGGATCGTCGTAGATCGCCGTCGCGACTCCGCGGGAGTTGAGGTCGTCGACCGCGGCGTCGATGTCCGCGACGACGAGGTTCAGGATGGTGAACGTCGCCGGCGTGTGATCGGGCTTCGGATAGATGAAGACGTGACCGCCGGACGGGAGCTCGAGGTCGAGGTTGTCCATCGGGCCGTCGTGGATGGCGAGCCCGAGGGTCTCGCCGTAGAAGGTTCTGGCGGCGGCGATGTCGTCGACGCTGAAGCCGCTGAAGATCTCGAGTGGGGTGACCATGGCGTCCACTCTCCTCGCGCGGGTCGCGCTGTGTCTAGAGCGTCACCGCTCAGACGAACCGCACGGCCTCCTGCAGCCGGGTCCGCAGCTCGAACGCGCGGTCGACGCTCTCGCGCCCCGCCGCGTCGGCGCCGTCGCGGAGCAGTCGCGGCAGGAGCGACCGCCGGACGAGGATCGAGCCGCTCAGCCGGCCGCGACGCACGACGTCGAAGGGGACGTCGAGGTCGTCGTCCGGCACGACGATGATGTACCCGGTGAACCGCACGCCGGCCTGACGCCCGAAGCTCTTGGCCGCGTGGTACAGGTCGTGGAAGGGCTCTTCGTCGGGGCCGACGCCCTCGCCGACCACCTCGCCCTTCGCCAGCTTCACCGGGGCTCCCCAGTCGGCCGAGCGGATGGCGAACAGTCCGGCGGGGCCGAGCACGATGTGGTCGATCTTGGCGTCGGTGGAGGGATGGACCGCGACGTCGTTCCAGATCGTGAAGCCGATGCCGAGCCCGGAGACCGCGCGGGCCGTCGCCTCCTCGGCGAGCGCGACCGCGAGCAGCTGGCGGATCTCGCGCGGAGCGGAGCGCACCAGCGCGGGGTCGTACGGGTCGCGGTCGTCGGTGCCCCGGCCCATCCACTCGCGCATGAGGGAGAGGAAGCGTTCGCGCGAGCGCCCACCCGGGTGCCCGTAGCTGCGGGCGCGGACGGTCGCGCCGCGCGAGGACGCATGCGCGGTGTGGAAGGTCGCGCTGAAGCCGCCGCCCGCGGAGTCGCCGGCAACGGCATCCACCGTGATGCTCTCTCCGCGGTCGTATCGCGCCCGGTCCTCCGGGTCTCCGACCAGCTCCCACGCCCGCTGCACCGCCTGGAACGCGGCCGCTGTGCCTCCGGTGTCGGGATGGGTCTCCCGCAGCAGCCGACGGTACGCGCGACGCAGATCGTCGTGGCTCACATCCGGTCGGACGCCGAGGACCTCGTAGGGGCTCGGGGCGGCCGGGGAGTCGCTCATCGCTGGGGCGTCGCTTTCGGTTCTGGCTGGGCGGGAGATTACGACGATAGCGCGCGTGGCCGCGAAAACGCCGAAATCCGATTGCGGCCGGAAACTGACCGCATCGGCTTCTAGCCTGGTGACAACAGAACACGAAAGGGTGTCACCATGACCATCAGCGACTGGCGTATCGAGCTCATCATCCTCCCGGTGACGGACGTCGACCGGGCCAAGGCCTTCTACGTGGACTCGCTCGGCTGGAACGCCGATCACGACCAGCGCGTCTCGCCGGAACTCCGGTTCGTGCAGATCACGCCTCCCGGCTCCGCGTGCTCCATCGCCTTCGGCGAGGGCCTGACCGATATGGCGCCCGGAACGATGAAGGGACTCCAGATCGTGGTCCCCGACGCCGACGCGGCCTTGGCCCACCTCACCGAGCACGGCGTCGAGGCGCGCGGCGTCGCGGACCTCGCCTGGGGCCGGTTCGTCGACTTCACCGACCCCGACGGCAACGCCTGGACCCTGCAGCAGCTGCCGAAGCGCGACTAGCGCACCTGCACCCACACGATCAGCAGCATCGTCACGACGAAGCCGCACGCGTAGTTGATCCAGAGGAAGCGGCGCCAACCGCGGTTCGCGATGCTGGACTCGGCGTCCGGCACCGACCAGAACGGTGCGGCGGCGGCGATGTACGGGATGGCAAGCACGGCAGCGAGCGGTCCGGGCCAGGCGGTGAACAGCATCGCCACGCCCGCGGCCGCCCACGCTCCGATCGCCAGCCGGACCGTCGCCGCCGCGCCGATCGCCGTTGCGATGGAGGAGATGCCGCCCTCGCGATCGGGGACGACATCCTGGACGGCGCCGAAGGCATGGCTGCCGACGCCCCAGAGGAAGAACGCGAGCAGCACCAGCCAGAGCTGCGGAGTGAAGGTCGCGCCGGCGAGCACCAGTCCGTACAGGGCCGGGCTCACGAAGTGGACGCTGGAGGTCGCCGAGTCGAGGAACGGCACCTCCTTGAAGCGAAGACCTTTGACCGAGTACGCCAGCACGGCGAACAGGGAGAAGGCCAGCACGAGCCACGAGAGCGGCGACCCGACGATCACCAGGTAGACGACGAACGGGATGGTCGTCACCGCCGCCGCGATCAGCGTGCGCCGGTGCGCCGACCGGTCGAGGAGCGCCCCTTCTGCCCCGCCCTTCCGCGGGTTGCGGAGGTCGGACTCGTAGTCGAAGACGTCGTTGATGCCGTACATCGCCAGGTTGTACGGGATGAGGAAGAAGATCGTCCCGACGACGAAGGTGGCGTCCACCCGCCCGGTCGTCAGCAGGTAGGCGGCCGCGAACGGGAACGCGGTGTTGATCCAGCTGAGCGGGCGCGACGCCAGCACCAGCTGCCGGAACGGAGCTGCCGGGGCCACGGCGGTCACGACCCGCTCCCCCGCCGCCGGGTCAGCAGCCAGAGGGCGGGCAGCAGCAGGAGGCCGGCGATCGGATAGGCGAAGTCCTCGAGCGGCACGAGTCCCAGGCGAACGCCGCTGATCCGCGCACCGTCGTATGTCATGAATCCCGCCCCGATCATCAGGTTGTCGAACACCGCCGTCAGCACCAGGATGGCGGCGGCCGCGACAGCGACCGGACCCCACCAGCGACGCACGAGACGAGCGCGGTCGCGGGCGGTCGCGAGAGCGACGGCGAGCACCGACGCCGCGATCAGCAGGAAGACGATGCTCAGCAGCGCGTACGTCACCGGGCACTCTCCCGCTCCGGCTCCCGGCGCCCGTCGGCCCGGCGCCGCGCATCCAGCACGGCCCGGGCGCCGAACACCGCCACCAGCGTCAGATAGCAGAGGAAGAGGAGGAAGAAGACCTCTTCCAGCGGCAGCTCCGGAGCGAGCTCCACGCCGGTCATCAACGGCGACTCTCCCCGGGCGAACACGCCGAGCAGGATACCGGCGGCATCCCACGCCAGGAAGAAGGCGAGGCCGAGGACGAGGACGATCGCCGCCCGGCGCGCATCCCGCCAGAAGACCAGCCGGAAGCGAGCGTCGAGCAGCACCATCGCCGCCAGCGAGATCAGCAGGCAGCCGAGGTAGAGAAAGGTCACGGCACCCGCTCCGCCTGCGGGGCGGGAAGGGGCTCGGGCAGCGGACCCGCACCGCCGTCGCCGCGCAGCCGCTTCAGCACCAGCTCGGCGCTGATCAGGCACATCGGGAGGCCGATGCCGGGGATCGTCGAGCATCCCGCGTACAGCAGGCCGTCGACCTTCTTCGATGCGTTCCCCGGTCGGAAGAACGCGCTCTGCCGCAGGGTGTGGGCGGGGCCGAGGGCGCCTCCGCTCCAGGCGTTGAACTCGGTCGCGAAGTCCTCCGGCCCGACCGTGCGCCGCACCACGATGCGGTCGGCGAGATCCGGGATGCCCGCCCAGGCGGAGATCTGAGCGATGGCGGCGTCGGCGGCGCGCTCGATGGCGCGGTCGCCCGCTCCGTTCATCCCGCCGGCGCCGAGTGAGACGTCGGCGGGGACCGGGATGAGCACGAACAGGTTCTCGTGCCCCTCCGGCGCGACGTCGGGATCCGTCTCGCTCGGCATGCAGACGTACAGCGACGCCGGGTCGGGAATGCCCGGGTCCGGCCCGTAGATCGTCTCGAAGTTCGCCTTCCAGTCGGTGGTGAAGAAGAGGTTGTGGTGCGTCAGCTGCGGCAGCCTCCCGCGCACGCCGAGCATGGCCAGGACGACGCCGGGGCCCGGGTCCCGGCGCTCCCACGTCTTCTCGGGGTGGGTGCGCAGCGCCTCGGGCAGCAGAACGGTCTCGGTGTGGTGCAGATCGGCGCCCGACACGACGACATCCGCGTCGATCGAGTGCAGAGCGCCGGACGCGTCCCGGTAGTCGACACCGGATGCCCGCGGACGCGGCGAGGAGTCCGTGGTGCGGATGGCGACGACCCTGGCCCCGGTCTGGAGGCGGGCGCCCGCGTCCGCGGCGAGCGCGGCGATCCGGTCGATCAGGGCGGCGAAACCGCCGAGCGGATACCGCACGCCGTCGTCGAGGTCGAGGTGGCTCATCAGGTGGTACATGCTCGGCGCGCGGTCGGGCGATGTCCCGAGGAACACCGCGGGGTAGCCGAGCACCTGGCGCAGCCGGACGTCGCGCACGAAGCCGGCGGCGTAGCGGTCGAGGGGCTCCAGGAGGAGCCGGGCGAGGCGGGGCAGCCGCCGCACCAGGTCTCCGGCGAGCAGCGGGCGGAGGTCGGCGAAGGTGCTGTAGAGGAAGCGGTCGACGGCGAGACGGTACGTCTCGGCCGCTCCGGCCAGGTAGCGGTCGAGCGCGGCGCCCGCGCCGCGCTCCTCCCGCTCGAAGACCGCGCGGTTGGCGGCGCCGTCGGCGAGGATGTCGAGCGGCGGCCGGCCGTCCTCCGAGAACACGCGGTAGCCGGGGTCGAGGGTGACGAGGTCGAGCTGCTCAGCGGTGGAGGTGCCCATCAGCCGGAAGAAGTGGTCGAAGACCTCGGGCATGAGGTACCAGGACGGCCCGGTGTCGAAGCGGAAGCCGTCGTGCTCCCAGGAGCCCGCCCGGCCCCCGACGGCGGCGTTCTGCTCGAGCAGGGTGACGCCGTATCCCTCCCGGGCGAGCAGGGCCGCGGTCGCGAGACCGGCGATCCCGCCGCCGATGACGACGGCGGTCTGCCCGCTCATGGCCGCGATCCCGAGGCGGAGCGCGGCAGCGCCGCCGAGACGGTCGCCCGGGCCAGGATGGCGACCTTGACGCGCGCGGGCACGCTGATCCGGCGCGTGAGCAGCTCGCTCGCCGGCGTCATCCGGATGCGGTCGCTCAGCTCGGAGAACAGCCCGTGCGCGGCGATGATCGCCCTGCGGCAGTTGTCCGGCAGCTCCGGGATGACGTCGGCCGCCGCTCCGAGGTCGCAGTCGATGTCGACGACGAGGGCGAGCTTCTGGCGCTCCGTCAGCCGGGCCGGGTCGATGCCCGGGAAGTAGCTGCGGCCGAGCTCGGTCCAGTCGACGGCCAGGTCGCGGAGGAAGTTGATCTTCTGGAAAGCGGAGCCCAGCCGTCGCGCTCCGGCCTCCAGCCTCCGCCGCGTGGCATCGGTCACCGGATGGTCGGAGAGGAAGACCTTCAGGCACATCAGCCCGACGACCTCGGCGGAGCCGTAGATGTACTCGCGCAGCTCCTCCGCGGTGAAGTCGACGGGGCTGAGATCGCGTCGCATCGACGAGAAGAAGGGCCGGGTCAGCTCGACCCCGATGCCGGTCGCTCGTGCGGTCACCGCGAAGGCGTGCACCACGACGTTGGCGCTGTATCCCGTGCGCATCGCGCGCTCGGTGTCGTCCTCCAGCGCGTCGAGCAGCGCGCGCTGGTCGTCCAGGTCGAGGCCGGCCTCGGCGGCCGCGCCGTCGACGATCTCGTCGGCGACGCGGACGAGCGCGTAGACATCCTCCACGCGCGGTCGGATCTGCGCGGCGAGAAGACGGGTCGCCATCCCGAACGACGTCGAGTACGCGTGGATGATCGTGGCAGCACCCGCATGCGCCGCCTCCGTGTAGGTGGCGAGGTCGGTCGGCACGGTGGCCGCCGGGGCCTCGGGCGCTCGAGTCATACGATCCTCCCAATGCAGGAGCGTGCCACGTCGGCGAGGGGTTCGGCCAGTGCCGGCGGGATGGACGGGGAGTCGAGCAGCGCGACCGCACGATCGACGTGGTCGGCGAGCAGCCGCTCGACGAACCGGCGGGCGCCGCACTCCTCGAGCACGCTCGCCAGACGCCCGGCCTCGTGGGGTGCGAGGTCGCCGCGGCCCAGGGAGGGTGCGACCTCCTCCCACCGGGCTGTTCCGCGGGCGTAGGCGATCAGAGAGGTCTCCTTGCCCTGCCGGAGGTCGCTGACGATGCTCTTGCCGGTGACGTCCTCCGCGCCGAAGACGCCGAGCAGGTCGTCGCCGAGCTGGAAGGCGATGCCGACGAGCCGTCCGTACTCGGCCAGCGACGCGAGCACGTCCTCTCCCCCGCCGGCGAGCAGCGCGCCGGTCATCAGCGGCCCGGAGACCGAGTAGGCGGCCGTCTTGTGCTCCGTCATGGCGAGGACGTCCTCGAGCGCGGGGGCGTCATCGCCGAGCCGCTCCGACAGGGCGACGTCGGCGAGCTCGCCCGCCGCGGTGACGAACACGCTGTGGTCGAGGATGTCGAGGAGGCGCTCCCGCGTCCACTCGTCGGTGTCGGCCCTCGCGAGCACAGTGGCCGCCGCGTGCAGCAGCAGGTCGCCGGCGAGGATGGCGCCGGACTCGCCCCAGCGCCGGGCGCGGTGGCTGCTCGCCCCCCGGGCCACGGCGTCCGCGGCGAACTCGCCCGCGGTGTTGGGCCGGCCGCGCCGGACGGTGTCGCCGTCGATGACGTCGTCGTGCAGCAGGAAAGCGGTGTGCAGGAGTTCGTAGGCCATCGCAGCGGTGCAGGCCACGTCGCGCTCGGCGCCGCCGAGTCCGCGGTACGCCAGGAGGACGAAGCGCGGGCGGATGCGCTTGCCGCCTTCGGCCGCATCCCGCGCCGACTCCCACAGCCTGCGGTACGACGGGTCGTACGCGGAGGCCGCCGAGATCCGAGCGTCGAAGAAGGCTCCGAGTCGCTCTTCGACCGCTGCCAGGTCGAGCGCCAGGGCGCCGTCCCCGGCCGCCGTTCCGTCAGCGGTCGGTGCGTCAGGAGTCCGTACCTCGGGGTGCAGCTGTGTCATACCCGGCGCTCCCTTGTCTAGCTTGGGTAGCAAATAACTTAGCACGCTTCTTACAGATGGGAATAGGATGTCCGCATGACACCGGCCCGGGATGACGCGCGACGCGACGCGAAGCGCATCTCGGCATCGCTGACCGATCCGCGCATCATCGATCCGCGACAGGAGCTCGTCCGCCACGACGATCTGAGCGAAGCGGAGATGGCGCAGATCCTGCGCCTCCTGACGGCGATGCGCGAGTGGCGCGAGGCCGACCAGCGGCTCAGCTTCGAGTCACGCACGCACATGAAGCTCAACGAGACCGACATGCGGGCCCTGCGGTACATCATCGCCTCGATGAACGCCGACGTGCCGGTGACCGCCGGCGCGCTGTCCGACCATCTGCACATCTCCACCGCATCCACGACGAAGCTCCTTGACCGCCTCGAGCGCGCCGGGCACGTCGTGCGCCGCCCGCATCCCACCGACCGCCGTGCCGTCACGGTCGAGATCACGCCGGAGACGCACCGCGAGGTCCGGCGGACGATGGGGCTGCAGCACGCCCGCCGTTTCGAGGTGGTGCGCTCGCTCAGCCCCGATGACCGCGACACGGTGACCCGCTTCCTCCGCGACCTCAGCGCGACGACGCTGGCGTCGGTCCCTGCTGCCGGGTCGGACGATCCGGCAGCGGACCCGGAGCAGGATTCCGGGTCGGATTCCGAGGCGACCCCGGCGTCGGATTCTGCTGCCGGGTCGGGCGTGCGACGCGGCTAGCCGCCTGAGGGTGCTCCGCTTCGTACACGATCCGGTTCGCCATCCCGTTGAAGATCACGCCGTGGAACGGCAGGATCGCGAACCAGTAGAGCCGGCCAGACAGCCCACGTGGGAAGAACACGGCACGCTGACGGTACTGCGACCCTCCGCCCTCCCGCGGACGGACCGCGAGCTCCAGCCACGCACGCCCCGGCACCCGCATCTCGGCACGCAGCCGGAGGCTGCTTCCCCGCTCGATCCGCTCCACCCGCCACCAGTCGAGCGCGTCGCCGGTGTTCAGGTGATCGGCGTCGCGCCTCCCGCGGCGGAGACCGACGCCGCCGACGAGCTTGTCGGCCCAGCCGCGCAGCGCCCACGCGAGCGGGAAGGAGTACCAGCCGCGCTCTCCGCCGATGCCCTCGACGACGCGCCACAGCAGCTCGGGATCGGCCGTCGAGTCGCGTTCGCGCACGTCGGTGTAGACGGTGTGCCCCGACCACTCCGGGTCGCTCGGCAGCGGGTCGCTCGGCGCGCCGGCGACCGATGCGTCCTGCCAGCTGGTCTCCACCTCCCCCGACCGCTCGCGCGCGAGGGCGAGCCGGACGGCCCGCCGGTACGACGTCAGCCCCTCGGGCGGCGGCGGGATGACCGCGTCGATGTCGTGCTCGCGCATCACGCAGTCGTACTGCAGCGATTCGATGATGGGGACGGCGAGGCTGCGCGGGATGGGCGTCACCAGGTTCACCCACTGCGACGCCAGCCACGGGGTGAACACCGGCAGGGAGGCGATCGGCCGCTGCGGCAGCCCGGCCTCCACCGCGTACGCGTTCATCATCTGGCCGTAGCGGAGGATGTCCGGACCGCCGATGTCGAACGGGCGCGACACCTCCGGCGGGAGGTCGGCGGCCTCCAGCAGGTAGTGGAGGACGTCGCGGATGGCGATCGGCTGGATGCGGTTGCGCACCCAGCGCGGCGCTGGCATGTACGGGAGCACCTCGGTCAGATGCCGGATCATCTCGAACGACGCGGACCCGGAGCCGATCACCACGCCCGCCTGCAGCACGACCGTCGGGACGCCCGAGTCGAGCAGGATGCGGCCGACGGCGACGCGCGAGCGCAGGTGCCGGGAGAGCTCCCCATCGGGATGCAGGGCGCCGAGGTAGACGATGCGGCGCACGCCCGCCGCCTTCGCAGCCTCCGCGACGGTGCGGGCCGCGGCCGCCTCCTCCTCGTCGAAGTCTCCGCGGGCGCGCATGGCGTGGACCAGGTAGTAGACGACGTCCACGTCGCGCACGGCGCGCGCGACGGCGTCGCCGTCGTGGAGGTCGCCCTCCACCACCTCCACCTGACCGGACCAGGGCACGTCCGTCAGCTTCTGCGGCGAGCGCGCCAGCACGCGCACGTCATGGCCGCGGGCGAGCAGCCGGGGGACGAGACGGCCGCCGATGTAGCCGGTGGCGCCGGTGACCAGGATGCGGGTGGGGCTCATGCGCTGGACGATACGCCCTCTCGGCGGGACGCGGACCGCCCGCGGTCAGCGCAGCAGCATCGCTCGGGCCAGCCGGTCAGGCCGGGATCTGCGTGTAGCGCATGTCACGGACGGACGCCGATGCGGGCATTCCGCGAACGTCCTGTACGTTTCACCCATGGGCAAGCTCATCTACGGCGGAACCACCGAGATCGGTTTCGAGGACCGGGTCCTGGCGCATCTGCAGATCGTGATCGGGCTCAAGCTGCGTCGCAAGGAGGGGTTCTTCTTCTCCTGGCGCGACGAACAGGGCGTCGGAGACGGCCGCAGTGCGATCTGGGTCGATCCCGCGATCCCGCTGCTCTTCCGCTACAGCGGCGGACGGCATCCCCGCATCAACAAGACCTGGCTGGAGCAGCTCACCGTCTCGTCCAACAGCGCCCAGGGATTGCAGCTGACGGAGGAGATCGGCGCGCTCGGCGCCGACGAGGTCGACGCCGACTCGCCTCCGGGACGCTGACCGCCGGTGCTCCGGTCGTCTCAGGAGCCGAGCACGCGGACTTCCGCCAGCGAGAAGAGCTTCCATCCCGGCACCTGCACCATCACGTAGCGCGCGGGAAGGTTGATCTGCTGCTGGCGGAGAAACGCATAGCTTCCCAGCGTGTAGGTGGTCACGCCCGCTCGGCGTTCCTGCTGCTCCGGAGTGAGAGTCGTGTCGAACGGCTTCGCAGACAGGAACAGGCGGGCCCCCTCGAGCCTCTCCTGACAGCAATCCGTGCGGTTGAGGATCTCGATCGCCGAGATCGTCGCGGTGCGTCCGAGATCGACCTGCCACCACGAGTCCTGCCCCGCGTCCGTATGCGTGACCGAACCGTTCGACAGGGTCCCGTCCGGGTTGCCGTCGATCGCCTTGTCCGCTGTCGCCGACGGGAGCCACTGCCAGGTGGACGACTGCGTCGCCGTGCCGCCCAGAGCGAGGTTCTTCTCGACGGAGGTGTCGGACGCCGGCTCCGCCGAGGCGGCGACGCCGCCTGCGCCCATCAGCAGTGCCGCGACGACGGCGGACGCCGCCACCTTCCACCCGACTCGACCGCTCCGTCGCATGGTCTTCCGTCTACGCATGGTGTTCCTTTCGCCGTCGATTCGCCGAGGGAGACCCTCACTTCGTAAGACGGCGGGAACGGGCATCCATGACGTCCATCCGTAAAATCACCGATGGCCGCACGCCCCGATCCCTCGGGTGCGGGCGGCCATCGACGGGCTCGCGATAAGGCGCCTGGCGTCAGCGCAGGTACTCGAGCAGCTCCGGCGAGCGCAGGCGCTTCAGGCTGCGGGTCTCCAGCTGGCGGACGCGCTCGCGGGTGATGCCGTACACCTCACCGACCTCGTCGAGGGTCATCGGCTTGTGGCCGTCGAGGCCGAAGCGCATGCGCACCACCTTGGCGTCGCGCGGCGGCAGCTCGCGGAGGCGCTCCTCGAGGTCGCGGTGACGGAACTCCACCTCGACGGCTTCCGGCGGGCCGGCGAAGTCGCCGTCCTCGATGAGGTCGCCGAGCTCCGCGCCCTCGTTCTCGCCGACCGGGACGGCCAGCGAGACCGTCTCGGAGTCGCTCATCTGCAGCTTGTGCACCTCGGCGGGAGCGAGGTTCGACGCCTCGGCCATCTCCTCCAGAGTGGGCGTGCGGCCCAGTTCTCCGCCCAGGTCGCGGCGGATGCGGTCGAGCTTGTCGATCTTCTCCACCGTGTGGACGGGGATGCGGATGAGGCGGGCCGTGTCGGCGATCCCGCGCAGGATCGACTGGCGGATCCACCAGGTCGCGTAGGTCGAGAACTTGTTGCCCGTGCGGTAGTCGAACTTCTCCACCGCTCGGACCAGGCCCAGGTTGCCCTCTTGGATGAGGTCCATCACGGGGAGGCCGCGGCCGGCGTAGCGCTTGGCGATGCTGACCACCAGGCGCAGGTTCGCCTCGATGAAGCGCTCGAAGGCGCGCTTGCCGTCGTCGGCGAGGTACTGCAGCTCGCGCTTCTCGCGCGGGGTCAGGTTCGGGCGGATCGCCAGCCGCTCGCCGGCCAGCACTCCCACCTCGATCCTCTTGGCCAGGGCCACTTCCTCTTCGGCGGTCAGGAGCCGCGTGCGGCCGATGGCGTTGAGGTAGTCCCGTACCGGGTCGTTGGTCACTTCGAGCGTCGTCATCGTCTCATCCCATTCAGCCCGTGTACGCACGGGCAACAGTCGTTCGTGCTCTCAGATCGGGTGTCCCACCGCCCCTCGCGGTTCGGTGGTTCGTTAGCCACGATAAACAAGGCACCCCCTGCCCCAACAAGGGGTTGACACGGAGACTTCGAGTGAGCTACCGGACGGCACAAACAAGTCGCGGTCGATTTGTCAAGGCTCTGCCGGGAGACGCACAGCACTCGTACTGTCCCCCGGGTGACAGCTCACACATCGCAGACGAACGCGGCGTCGCTGAAGACGATCCGCACAGCCATCCCCGCTCGCATGGACCGCCTCCCCTGGTCCCGCTTCCACTGGCTCGTCGTCGTCGGACTCGGGACCGTGTGGATCCTGGACGGCCTCGAGGTCACCATCGTCGGCGCCATCGGAAGCCGCCTCACCGAACCGGACAGCGGTCTCGGACTCACCACGGCGCAGGTCGGGCTCGCCGCGGCCATCTACGTCGCGGGCGCCTGTACGGGCTCCCTGGTGTTCGGCTATCTCACCGACCGGTTCGGCCGGAAGAAGCTGTTCATCATCACGCTGGGGCTCTACCTGGTGGCGACCGTGCTCACGGCGTTCGCCGTCACGCCCTGGATGTTCTTCCTGTTCCGCTTCTTCACGGGCGCGGGCATCGGGGGCGAGTACGCGGCGATCAACTCCGCGATCGACGAGCTGATCCCGGCACGCCGCCGCGGCCTGGTCGATCTGGCGATCAACGGGTCCTACTGGCTCGGGACCGCCTTCGGAGCGGTGCTGACGGTCTTCCTGCTGAACACGGACATCTTCGCCCCGAACATCGGCTGGCGCATCGCGTTCGGGCTCGGCGCGGTGCTCGGCCTCATCATCCTGCTGGTCCGCCGCAACGTGCCCGAGTCGCCGCGGTGGATGTTCATCCACGGCCGCGACGAGGAGGCCGAGGAGCTCGTCGACGAGATCGAGGAGGGCGTCGAGAAGGACACCCGCCAGACGCTCGAGACCGTTCCCCGCGACCGCGAGATCGAGATCCACCAGCGCCGGTCCACCGGATTCGGCGAGATCGTGCGCGTCGCGATCACGCAGTACCCGAAGCGGTTCGTGCTCGGGCTCTCGCTGTTCATCGGGCAGGCGTTCCTGTACAACGCGGTGTTCTTCACCTACTCGCTGGTGCTCACCAAGCTGCTGAACGTGCCGGACGACGTCGCCCCGTGGGCGCTCGTCCCGATCGCGATCGGCAACTTCCTTGGACCGTTCCTGCTTGGTCACCTCTTCGACACCGTCGGGCGGAAGTTCATGATCACCCTGTCGTACGTGGGCAGCGGCATCCTGCTGGTCGGGACGGCCATCCTGTTCGACGCGGGAGCGCTGGACGCCTTCTGGCTCACCGTGTGCTGGATGGTCGTGTTCTTCTTCGCCTCGGCCGGCGCCAGCGCGGCGTACCTGACCGTCAGCGAGATCTTCCCGATGGAGACCCGGGCCATGGCGATCGCATTCTTCTACGCGGTCGGCACCGGCATCGGCGGCATCATCGGCCCGATCCTGTTCGGCACCCTGATCGAGGGCGGCATCCACTCGGTCGTGATCGGGTACTACATCGGCGCGGGGCTGATGATCGCGGCCGGCCTCGTAGAACTGTTCCTGGGCGTGAAGGCCGAGGGCAAGTCGCTGGAGGAGATCGCCTCGCCGCTCTCCGCCTCCACCGACCACTGACCCACACCCGCAGCTCCTGAGTTTTTCGCCTCCGCGACGGCGTGTCGGGCGGAAAACTCAGGAGATGTCGGTTCGTCAGCTGGTGGAGAGGAGGTCGAGGAGGGCGGGCTCCGGGGTGCGGCCCCCGGAGGTGTCGATGACCTCTCCGCTGCGGTAGCGGTCGAAGATGCGCGGATCGATGTAGCTGTTGCGCGCGATCGCCGGGGTGTTGCCGAGCGCGGCCGCCGCCTCGTTCACGGCGGCGCTGATCCGTTTCTTCCGCTGCGAGTCCGACCCGGCGACGCCCAGCTCGGCGAGCGCCTCCGCCGCGACGATCGTGCCGTGCAGTGTGCGGAAGTCCTTCGCGGTGAACTCGCCGCGGGTCTGCCGCCGGATGTACTCGTTGAGGGACGCCGGGCGGATGGAGTGCCAGGTGCCGTCCTTCCAGGACAGCAGCCGGGACCGCTGGCCGCGGAGCGCCTGGACCTGCCGCAGCAGCTCGGCCAGGTCGGCGTCGGTGATGGTGCTCGTCCACTTCTGTGCCGACTTCGCCGGGAACGTGAGGGTGATGTCGTCGTCCTCGATGCGCGCATGGCGGCAGAGCAGGGTCGTGAGACCGCGGCTCCCGTTGGCGTGCAGGTACTCCTCGCTGCCGATCCTGACGCTGCCCAGGTCGATGATGCGGAAGGCCGCCGCGAGGATGCGGTCGCGGCCGAACCCTTCCTCCCGCAAGTCCATGGTCACCTTACGGCGGGCCGACGGCAGCGTCTCCGCCAGCAGCGCGGCCCGCTCGAACTTGACGCGGTCCTGGTGCAGCCTCCAGGAGTCGTGATAGCGGTACTGGCGGCGGCCGGCCTGGTCGGTCCCCACGGCCTGGATGTGCCCACGGGCGTCGGGCGAGATCCACACGTCCTGCCAGGCCGGAGGCAGTACGAGCGACCGGATGCGCTCCAGCTCGCGCTCATCGACGATCGTGTTGCCCGCTTCGTCCTCGTACACCGGTCCCGAGTCGGTCATCCTCCGGTGGTAGCCGGGGCCGGACGGGTTGCTGCGCTTCAGCCGCGTCACGCGGGCTTCTTCGCAGACTTCTTCGCCGGGGTCTTCCGAGCTGCCGGCTTCTTCTCGGCCGGCTTCTTCTCCGCGGGCTTCTTGGCCGCGGTGGACTTCGAGGAGCGGCTGCGGTCGACGCTGCGCTGGAGGGCTTCCATCAGGTCGATGACCTCGCCTCCGCCCTTCTTCTCCTCCTCCTCGCCGAAGGTGGCGGCCGTGTCGACGCTCTCACCCTGCTCCAGCTTCGCGTCGATGAGCTTGCGCAGCTCGTCCTGGTATTCGTCGCTGAACTTCTCGGGCTCGAAGTCGCCGGCGAAGCTCTCCATCAGGGCGCTCGAGAGCTGCAGCTCGCGGTCGGAGATGCGCGGCGTCTGATCCAGCGACGGGAACTCGGCCGCCCGGATCTCGTCGTGCCAGAGCAGCGCCTGCAGGACGAGCACGTTGCCGCGCACACGCAGCGCGCCGAGCCGGGTCTTCTGGCGCAGGGCGAACTCGACGATCGCCGTGCGCTCCTCGTCCTCCAACGTCTTCCGCAGGAGCGCGTATGCCTTGAGCGACTTGGAGTCGGGCTCCAGATAGTAGCTGCGGTCGAACATCAGCGGGTCGAGCTGGTCGTTGGGCACGAACTCCACCACGTCGATCTCGCGGCTGCGCTCGGAGGGCAGCGAGGCCATGTCCTCCGCCGTCAGGATGACCGTGCGCTCACCGTCGTCGTACGCCTTGACGATGTGCTCGTACGGGATGACCTTCCCGTCGATCTCGCAGCGCCGCTGGTAGCGGATACGGCCGCCGTCGGCGTCGTGCACCTGGTGCAGCGGGACGTCGTGATCCTCGGTCGCGCTGTATACCTTCACCGGAACGTTGACCAGACCGAAGGTGATCGCGCCCGTCCATATGGCCCTCATGTGCCCATCGTGTCCGGCAAAAGGCGCATTTTCAAGCCATGATCAGGGAATGCGCCGGAACGCATCCGCGACGGCCGTGCCGGGCGTACGGTGAGGGCATGGCCGCGCAGGACACCGAGGTCGTCGAGATCGACGGCCACCGCCTCAAGCTGACCAACCTCGACAAGGTCATGTACCCGGAGACCGGGACGACGAAGGCCGACATCTTCGGCTACTACAACGCCGTCGCCGACGTGATGATCCCGCACGTGCGCGACCGGATCGCGACACGCAAGCGCTGGGTGCACGGCGTCGGGACGCCGGACGATCCCGGCGAGGTGTTCTTCCAGAAGAACCTCGACCCCGCCTCCACACCGGACTGGGTGCGCCAGGCCTCCATCACGCACAAGACGAGCACGAACACCTACCCGCTGGTGAACGACCGGGCGACCCTGATCTGGCTGGCGCAGATCGCGTCCCTCGAGATCCATGTCCCGCAGTGGCGGGTGGGGCGCGGCGGCGAACGGAGGAATCCGGACCGTCTGGTGCTCGACCTCGACCCCGGTGAGGGCGTCACCCTGGTCGACTGCGCCGATGTTGCCAGGCTGGCGCGCGCCATCCTCACCGACATGGGACTCGACCCCTTCCCCGTGACCTCCGGCTCGAAGGGCATCCACCTGTACGCCGCGCTCGACGGCTCCCAGACCAGCGAGCAGATCAGCGCCGTCGCGCACGAGCTCGCCCGCGCGCTCGAAGCGGACCATCCCGACCTCGTCGTCAGCGACATGAAGAAGTCGCTGCGCGCCGGGAAGGTGCTGGTCGACTGGAGCCAGAACAACGGTGCGAAGACGACGATCGCGCCGTACTCGCTGCGCGGCCGCTTCCATCCGACGGTCGCTGCGCCCCGCACCTGGCGCGAGCTGGCCTCCAAGAAGCTCGAGCACCTGGACTACCGCGAGGTCCTGCAGCGGCTGAAGCGCCGCGGCGACCCGCTGGCCGACCTCTCCGCCGGGGACGGCGCGTCCGGCCACGGCGGTCACGTGTCGGAGCCCGATCGGCTGTCCACCTACCGGTCGATGCGGGATGCGACGAAGACGCCGGAGCCGGTGCCCGGCGAACGGCCAGCCGCCCGGGAGGGGCGGTCGTTCGTCATCCAGGAGCACCACGCCCGCCGGCTGCACTGGGACTTCCGGCTGGAGAACGACGGCGTGCTCGTCAGCTGGGCGCTCCCCAAGGGCCCGCCGACGGACACGAAGCAGAACCATCTTGCGGTGCACACCGAGGACCACCCGCTCGAGTACGGCGGATTCGCCGGCGACATCCCGCACGGCGAGTACGGCGCGGGGCACGTCGACATCTGGGACCACGGGGACTACAAGCTGGAGAAGTGGCGCGACGACGAGGTGATCGCCACGCTGCACGGCCAGCCGGACGGCGGCCTCGGCGGCGAGCCGAGGAGGTTCGCACTCATCCGGACGGCGCAGGGCGGCGACGAGAAGAACTGGCTCATCCACCTGATGAAGACGGAGGGGCACGACGACCACCGGACGCATCGCGACCCCGGTCCGGCCATCACGGGCGACCCGGTGTCCCCGATGCTGGCGACCCTCGGCTCGCCGGCCGACGTGACCGACGAGGACGAGTGGGCCTTCGAGATGAAGTGGGACGGCATCCGGGCCATCGCCGAGGTGCGTGGCGGCCGGCTGCGGCTCACCACCCGCAACGGCAACGACGTCACCTCCACGTATCCCGACCTCGCCGGGCTCGTCGACCTCGCCGGCGATCACGATCTCGTGTTGGACGGCGAGATCGTCACCCTGAATCCGAAGGGCCGGCCCGATTTCGGGCTGCTGCAGACCAGGATGGGGCTGACCCGTCCCGGCGACGTGCAGGCCGCGCTCAAACGGGCCCCGGCGCACTACATGGTGTTCGACGTGCTGGAGGTGGACGGCCGGAAGCACACGCGCGACAGCTACGACGAGCGCCGCGCGCTCCTGACCGAGGTGCTGCGGCCGGGCCGCAGCGACGCCGTGCAGGTGCCTCCGGCGTTCGACGGCGACCTCGACCACGCCATCGCCTCCAGTCGCGAGCTCGGGCTGGAAGGGGTGATGGCGAAGCGGCGGGACAGCACGTACGCGACCGGCCGCCGGTCGCGCTCCTGGATCAAGATCAAGCACCACCTCACGCAGGAGGTCGTCATCGGCGGGTGGACGCCCGGCAACGGCAGGCGGGCGGACACCATCGGCGCGCTGCTGCTCGGCATCCCCGACGGCGACACCCTGCGCTACGTGGGCAAGGTGGGGACGGGCTTCACCGACCGGGTGCTGGACGATCTGGCCGCCAAGCTCGGGGCGCACGAGCGCAAGACGCCGCCCCTCGAGGGCGTACCGTCCGCCGATGCGCGCGGAGCGCACTGGGTGCGGCCGGAGTACGTCGGAGAGGTCGAGTTCGCCGAGTGGACGGGGCCCGGGCGGCTGCGGCAGCCGTCGTGGCGTGGCCTCCGGCCGGACAAGCGGCCGGACCAGGTGGTGCGGGAGAGCTGAGCCCGCGGCCGAAGCCGGCGCGCCGAGGCCGTCTCAGGGCGTCGGGGCGAGCGCGTCGTAGCGGCGGAACGAGCCCTGGATGCGCGCGATCGTGGCGACCAGGACGACGATCAGCAGGCCGCCCAGCAGCGGAGGGAACCACAGCGCTCCGGTCAGGGCGAGGACACCGATGTAGAGGTCGCCGAGCCGCGGTCCGCCGGTGACGACGACGGTGAAGACGCCCTGCAGCCGGCCGCGCATCGCATCGGGAGCAGAGGCCTGCAGGATCGTCATGCGGAAGATCGAGCTGACGTTGTCGGCGGCCCCGGATGCGGCGAGCAGCACGGTCGCGGCGATCAGCGCCGGCAGGTTCGCCTGCACGAGGGAGGCTCCGCCGCCCGCGGTCCCGGTGAGAGCGACCACCGCGAGCACGATGCCGAAGCCGAGGATGCTGGCGCCGTACACGACGATCGCCCGTTCGACCGCGCGGCCCTGCCAGCGCACGCCGCCGAGCCGGCCGGAGAAGACGCTGGAGAGCAGCGTGCCGACCGCGCCGGCGGCCGTCAGGATGCCCACCGTGATCGGTCCGCCGCCGATGAGCAGCGCGCCCACCGCCGGGAACAGCGCCCGCGGCTGGCCGAACGTCATGGCGATGACGTCCAGCACGAACGTCATGCTGAGGTTGGGCGCGGTGCGCAGGAACCGCAGGCCCTCCAGCACCGAGGACAGACCTGCGCCCTTCCGCTCCCCCTCGGGCACGATGGATGGGAGGGTGAAGATGCCGAGGAACGCCGCCGTGAAGAGCAGCGCATCCACCGTGTAGGTCCAGGGGATGCCGACCGTCGCGACCAGGAGTCCGGCCAGCGCCGGGCCGACGGTCACCATCACGCCCATGCTGATGCCGCCGAGCGCGCTGGCGGCCGGAAGGAGGCTCACCGGCAGCAGGCGCGGAGTGATCGCCTGACGGGTCGCCCCGATCATGACCCCGGCGACGGCGTTGATCGTCGTGATGACGTAGAGCGGCCAGACGACCGGGATGTGCATCCAGGCCAGCAGCGCGAGCACCGCGGTCGACGACCAGGCGACGACGGCGGTCACCAGCGCGACCGTGCGCCGGTCGAAGGCGTCGGCGAGCACACCGCCGTACAGGCCGAAGACGATCATCGGGACCAGGGCGAACAGGGCGACCAGCGACACCGCGAGGGTCGAGTGCGTGAGGTCGTAGATGTGCAGGCCGACCGCGACGATGGTCATCTGCGAGCCGATGCCGGAGATCGCGCCGCCGGCCCACAGCCGGGCGAAGGCAGGCGACTCGCGGAGCGGCGACAGGTCGACGAAGTGCCGCCGCCGCGACAGGGTCTCGGCGGGTGGTGCGGAAGGATCCGCCGGCGCGGTCGGGTCGGTGCTTGTCGGGTCCGTGCCGCGCCGCGGGTCCGCGCTCAGAAGCGAGGCTGCTTGCTGAGGCGCACCGCGGCGGTCGAGAACACGACACCGGCGAGCATGATCACCACGGTGATCGCCTGGAGCAGCACCTGGAAGAAGGGCGCGAACGGCGTCACCGACACCCAGAGCCACAGGATCGCGCCGATCAGCGTGATGACGTAGCTGAAGGTGCGGCGGGCGTACAGCGCGTTGAGCGACACGACGGTGGCGGCAACCGAGACCTGGAAGAAGGGCAGGAAGTCCTCGGCGTTGCCCGACCAGGTGGCCACGAGGCTCCAGATGCCGATGACCAGCGACGCCAGCACCACGATCGTGGCGAGGAGGTTGCCGAGCGCGGGCGGCAGGGTCGTGCTGAGGCTGCGGACGAGCGTTCCGTGCTCGTCGCTGCCGACGACGTCCTGCTGGTGCTCGTTGGGCTGGGAGATGACGTGCGTGCTCACGCCGTCGATCCTACCGCCCGTCGGGCGCTCCGCCACGCGGTCTCGGCGTACGTTGGCGGTATGGCAGCATCCCGTCGACGCCCCCGGTCCCGCCCGTCGCGCCGCCCTCACCGGCGCCTCTCGCTCCCCGCCCGCGTGAAGCGCTGGGATGCGAGAGTCGCCTCGCGCATCAACGCGCGCACGACGGGGGCGGTGTCGGACGGGTTCTGGCGCGGGCTCACCCGCGCGGCCAACCACGGCACGCTGTGGTTCGCCGCTGCGTCCGTGCTGGTCGCCCTGGGCCGCCCGCGCGCGGCGGCGCGGGGGCTCGCCTCGCTCGGGCTCGCCAGCCTCGTCGCCAACCTGGTGGGGAAGCGCCTGGTCGGCGGCGACCGGCCGGCGCTCACCTCCATCCCGCTCGCCCGGCGGCTGGAGCGTTCCCCCACCTCGCCGTCGTTCCCGTCGGGGCACACGGCGAGCGCCGCCGCCTTCGCGACCGGCGTCGCCCTGGAGTGGCCGGCCGCCGGCGCGGCACTCGCGCCGCTGGCTGCCGGGGTCGGGTACTCGCGCCTGCACACCGGTGCGCACTGGCTCTCCGATGTGGTGGGAGGCGCCGCGATCGGCGCAGGGGCCGCGGTCGGGGTGAAGCTGCTCACCCCCGCGGTGAAGCCGGCCGTGCGCCGCGACCCACCGACCGCGCGGATGATCGACCTCCCGGCGACCGGGACCGGGGAGGGCGTGTTCATCGTGGTGAATCCCGGTTCCGGGCGCGGGATGGGCGGCCCGCAACCCGGTCCGCTGCTGCGGGAGCGTCTTCCGCAGGCGGAGGTCCACGAGCTGGCCGACGGCGACGACATCGGCGACGTCATCGAACGGCGGCTCGCCGCGGAGACCCCGCCGACCGTGCTCGGCGTCTCCGGCGGCGACGGAACGGTCGCGGCGGTCGCCCAGCGCGCCCGAGCGGCCGGGCTGCCGCTCCTCGTCTTTCCCGGGGGCACGTTCAACCACTTCGCGAAAGCCGCCCTGCTCGATTCCATGGATGCGACGCTGCGGGCTCTCGCCGCCGGGTCCGGCCGGGAGGTCGACGTCGCGGACCTGACGTTCGGCACGGGCGAGACGATCACCGTGCTGAACACGGCCTCCGTCGGCCTCTATCCCGCGTTCGTCGAGGAGCGCGAGAAGCACGAGAAGCGGCTGGGCAAGCCGATCGCCGCCCTCATCGCGGCCATCCGGGTCGTCCGCCGCGGCGACCCCCTCGAGGTCGAGATCGACGGGCGGACGCGCACGGTCTGGTCCGTGTTCGTGGGCGTCGACCGGTACTACCCGGTCGCCGTCGCACCGATCGAGCGGCGACGGCTCGACGACCACCTGCTCGACGTCCGCATCCTCTTCGCCGACGGGAAGCCGCGCTCCCGCGGCGCCGTCGCGCTCGCCTTCGGCGGCAGGACGGACGCCCTCGTCGCCCGGATGCCCTTCCTGCAGGGCCCTCCTGCGCTGGAGGCGCGGACCGTCGAGGAGATCACCATCGCGGCGCGGGGCGACGACCCCGGCTACGCGCACGACGGCGAAGCGTCCACCGAGACGCCCGGCGAGCCCCGGAGGATCACCCTCCGGGTGCGGCCGGCGGCGTTGACGGTGTACTCGCCGCGCGAGTGACGCGCGAGCGCGTCCGTTCCGGCGGCGCGGTGCCGCCGGCCCCCTACCGCCGGTTCAGCGCACGGCCTCCTGCCGCGCCGGCAGCGGCTCCGGCGCCGCGGGTCCGACGTACCGCGAGGACGGCCGCAGGATCTTCCCGTCGGCCGCCTGCTCCAGGATGTGGGCCGTCCATCCCACCACGCGCGCCGCGGCGAACGTCGGCGTGAACATCGACCGGGGGATGCCGCACAGCTCCATCACGACGCCCGCGTAGAACTCCACGTTCGTGTGCAGCTCGCGTCCCGGCTTCAGCTCGGCGAGGAGCTCCTGCACGCGCCGCTCGACCTGGACGGCGAAGTCGACCCGCGGGCCGCCGAACCCCTCGGCGAACGCGCGGAGCATGCGCGACCGCGGGTCCTCCGTCCGGTACACCGCGTGCCCGAAGCCCATCACCCGGCCGCCCTGCGAGAGCGTGCGGCGCACCCACTCGTCCGTCCGGTCGGGCGTGCCGATCTCGTCCAGCGTGTCCAGGGCCCGGCTCGGCGCTCCGCCGTGCAGGGGGCCGGACAAAGCGCCGAGCGCCCCGCCCACCGCCGACGCGAGGTCCGCCCCGGTGGATGCGATCACCCGCGCCGCGAACGTGGAGGCGTTGAACCCGTGGTCGATCGCCGCGGTCATGTACGCGCTGAGCGCGCGCTCCTCCTGCTGCGTCGGAACGCGCCCGGTCACCAGGTGGAGGTACCCGGCGACGTAGCCCAGATCGTCGCGGGGCTGCGCCGGCTCACGGCCGTCGGCGAGCGCGTGCAGCCGTGCAAGCAGAACGGGGGTGACCGCGGCGGTCCGGATCGCGTCCTCCACCCGGGCATCCGCGCTCTCGTCGTACAGCGGACGGGCGCCGTCGGCCGCCGCGACAGCGGTGAGCGCCATGCGGAGGCCGGCCAGCGCATCCCCGCCGGAGGTCAGCCGCGCGATCGCCGGGAGCAGCTCGATCACGGCGGGCGGAATCGATCGCGCCGCTGCGATCCGCGCGCGGAACGCCGCCAGCTCGTCGGCGGTCGGCAGCGCGCCGAACAGCAGGAGGTGCCACGCCTCCTCGAAGGTCCGCTCCCGGGCGAGATCCACCGCCGAGTACTGCCGGTAGTGGTAGAAGCCTTCGTGCCCGCGCACGTCGCCGAGCTCGGTGCGCGCGGCCACGACGTTCGTGAGGCCGCGCGGAACGTCGATGAGGGTGTCGTCCATCCTGTCCATATCGGTAGTGTGAACGTGGATGCAACACATCGTCAATGTTGATTGGATCAATATGGATGCCCTCCCCCGCCTCACCGCCGAGCAGACCGCCGAGCGGCTCGGTGTGAAGCTGGAGACCCTGTACGCGTACGTCGCGCGCGGGCGGCTCGGCCGCGAGCGCACCGCCGACGGCTCCAGCTTCGATCCGCTGGAGGTCGAGCGCTTCGCCGCGAGCAGGCGGCGGCGACCGCCGGCCGACGCCGACCGCTCGGAGGGCCGCCCGCTGATGGTCATCGAGACGGACTTCGCCTCCATCGAGGACGGCGAGTTGCGCTACCGCGGCCGTCCCGTCGACCAGCTCGCCGCGGAACCGTTCGAGACGGTCGCGCACTGGGCCCTCACCGGAGCCTGGGATGCGACGGCTCGCTTCGCGGCGGGCGCGGGCCTCGACGCAGCCCGGGCCGTCGCCGTCGCCCTCCCGGCCGCGGCGGGAGACCGGGACCGCCAGCTCGTCGCCGTGAGCGCCTTCGCGGCCGCCGACCCGCTGCGCGCCTCCCTCGACCCGGTCGTGGTGGCCTCGGCCGCCGAGCGCCTGGTGGCCGGGATGGTCGAGGTGCTGCCCACGCACGCCGACGCCGACCCCGATCTCCCCTCCCGCCTGTTCGCCCGGCTCGCCCCGCGCGCCTCCGCGGCGCCGGCGGCCGACGTCGCCCTGCTCAACGCCGCCCTCGTGCTGCTGCTCGACCACGACATCGCCGTCTCGACCCTCGCCGCCCGCGCGGCCGCCTCCGCGCGCGCCACCCCCTACGGCGTCGTCGTCGCCGGACTGGGAGCGCTCGACTCGCCCCTCCACGGGAACGCCAGTCGCGCGGCCCACCGTCTGCTGGAGCGCGTCGTCTCCGGCGAGGACCCGGCCCGCGCCGTGGCCGACGCCGTCGTCACAACGCACGGACCCGTCCCTGGGTTCGGCCAGCCGCTCTACCCCGACGGCGACCCCCGGGCGCGCATCCTGCTCGGGATGATCGCCGACGACCCCCGGCATGCCGCCGTCACGGCCGCCGTGCGGGCGGTCTGCGACGTCGTGCGCGAGCGCACCGGCGCGCATCCCAACGTCGACCTCGCTCTCGGTGCCGCCACCCTCGCCCTGGGGATGCGCGACGACGCGGGCGAGGTGGTCTTCGCCACGGCCCGCACGGTCGGCTGGATCGTGCACGCCATCGACGAGTACGCGCAGCGCCCGCTGCGCCTGCGGCCGGTCGGCCGCTACACCGGCCCCTGACCGTCGTCCGCATCCCTGGGTCGCAACACGCCGTCTCGACGGCGCGGCAACGGCGTGTCGCGACCCACGGATCGCTCAGCGGCGGAGCGCCTTGCGCGCCAGCCAGTTCCCGAGGAACTGCGCGGCCTGCACCAGCACGACGATCGTGATCACCGCGATCCACGTCACGGCCCAGTTGTAGCGCTGGTACCCGTACGAGATCGCGAAATCGCCGAGGCCGCCTCCGCCGATGCTGCCGGCGATGGCGGACAGGTCGACGATGGCGACGAAGATGAAGGTGTAGCCGAGGATGAGCGGGCCGAGCGCCTCGGGGATCAGCAGGGTCGTGATGATCCGCCACGGGCTCGACCCCATCGCTCTTGCGGCCTCGATCACGCCCGGCTCGATGGTGACGAGGTTCTGCTCCACGATCCGCGAGATCCCGAAGGTCGCTGCGATCGTCATCGGGAAGATCGCGGCGGGCGTGCCGAGGAACGTGCCGAGCACGAACTGCGTCAGCGGTGCGATCGCGGTCATGAAGATGATGAACGGGATGGGCCGGATGAAGTTGACGACCACATTGAGCACCGTGAAGAGCGCACGGTTCTCGAGCAGTCCGCCGCGCCGCGTCGTGTAGAGCAGGACGCCGAGCGCGAGGCCGAGGATGCCGCCGAGCACGAGCGTGGCGACGACCATCCACAGCGTCTGGCCGATGGACTCCAGGTACACCGGCCACAGGGTCGACCAGTCGGTCATGCCGCCACCTCCTCGACCTCGGTCACCGCGCGGAGCTCGGCGATCAGCGCATCCACATCGCCGGGCTCGCCGAGGAGCTCCAGCGTGAGGCTGCCGAACGACCGGCCCTGCAGCGCCGAGATGCCGCCGTAGACGATCTCGAAACGGACGTTGTGGCGGCCCACCGCGTCCGACAGCACCGACCCGAGACGGCCGTCGTCGTGGATGCGCGCCGAGACGATCCGCCCGGCGTGCTTGCCGCGGAGACGCTCGATGTCCGCCTCCCCCGGCTGGTTGCGCAGGACCGTGCCGACGAACCGCCGCGCCGTCGGCGTCTGCGGGTCGGAGAAGACCTCGAACACCGTGCCCTGCTCGATCACCCGGCCGGCGTCGAGCACGGCGACGCGGTCCGCGATCGAGCGCACCACCTCCATCTCGTGCGTGATGACGACGATGGTGACGCCGAGCTCGCGGTTGACGCGCGCGAGCAGGGCGAGAACGTCCGACGTGGTCTCCGGGTCGAGCGCGCTGGTGGCCTCGTCCGCGAGCAGGATGTCGGGGTTCGTCGCCAGCGCTCGGGCGATCCCGACGCGCTGCTTCTGCCCGCCGGAGAGCTGATCGGGGTAGCTCCACGCCTTGTCGGTGAGCCCGACGAAGGCGAGCAACTCGGCGACGCGCTGCTTGCGCTTGTCCGCCGGCCACCCCGCGACCTTGAGCGGGTAGGCGACGTTCCCGAACACCGTGCGCGAGCGGAACAGGTTGAACTGCTGGAAGATCATGCCGATCCCCGCGCGCACGCCGCGCAGCTCCCGTTCCTTCAGCTGCGTGAGATCCCGGCCGTCCACGATCACGGACCCGGCGGTGGGATGCTCCAGGGCGTTGATGAGCCGCACCAGCGTGCTCTTGCCCGCACCCGAGTAGCCGATGATCCCGAAGATCTCGCCGCGCGCGATCGTCAGGTCGAGCCGGTCGACGGCCGGAACCGCGGCGTCACCGGAGCCGAAGCTCTTGGTGACGCCGCGGAACTCGATGATCGGCGACGCGCTGTCGCGGTCCCCCACTACTTGGCCGCCTCGATGGTCTTCTTGAGGCCGTCGAGGATGCCGATCAGGTCGGACTGGGGGCGATCGACGATGACGGCGGTGTTCTTCGACTCGGCGAGCACCGCGTCCGTCACGGCCTTCGTGTGGTACAGCTTCGCGATCTTCAGGTACGTCGGGTTGTCCTTGTCCTTCTCACGGGCGACGAAGGCGTTGATGTACGGCTCGGCGGTCTCCGACTTCGGGTCGTCCTGGAACAGCGCCGACTTCGGGTCGATGCCGGCGGTCAGGGCGTAGTTGTTGTTGATGATGGCGCCGTCGGCCGAGCTGAGCGCCGGTGCGGTCTGGGCCGCGTCCACCGGGATGACCGTGACCTTGGAGGCGGCGGCGTCGATGTCGGCGGGCGTGGCCAGGGTGCTTCCGCCGTCGTTGAGCTTCAGCAGTCCGGCCTTCTGCAGCACCAGCAGAGCGCGCGCCTGGTTGGTCGGGTCGTTCGGGATGGCGATCTTCCCGCCCTGGGGGATGCTCTCGAGGCTGGTGTGCTTGGTCGAGTACAGCGGGAGCGGGACGACGAGGGTCGAACCGATCGGCACCAGGTTCTGCTTCGCCTGCACGTCGTAGTTGGCGAGGAACTGCAGGTGCTGGAACAGGTTGAGGTCGAGCTGGCCGTCGGCGAGCGCCGGGTTCGCCTGCGTGTAGTCGCGGAAGTTGACGGTCTGGATGTCGATGCCCTCCTTGGCCGCCTCCTTCTTCAGGACGGCCCAGTACGGCGAGGACGCCTCGGTCGTGCCGATCTTCACCGTCACGCTCTTCGCGGTGGCGGCGCCCGACCCCGTGAGGTTCACGACGACCAGCACGACGGCAACGATGACGGCGACGACCGCGATGCCGATGCCGACGAACAGGCCGGTGCGGGAGCGCTTCGGCTTCTCCGGAAGGGCGGGGGTGGACGGGGTGGCGTCGGACATGGCTGCGCCTCTCTCTCGTGAAGGGGGGTGTGTGCCGACGGACGGTGTGGCGGCACGTCCGAGCCTCCCCCGAGCCGCGGACGACGGTCAAAACGTCTTGCGAAATGTGACGCCGCCCGTTCACCGGACCGCCCTTACGGAGGCGCTGGGCCGCGCGTAGGGTGAGGGGCGTCAGCGTTCCCGCGGACGGAGTGGAGACGGAATGAGCGACATCAACGACGACGACATCACCACAGACGCGGTCGGCGGCGGCGAAGGCCCCGCGGACGGCGGAGCGAATCCCGGCGGCCACGACGGCGGAGCCGACGGCTCGGCCGCGGGCGAAGGCCCGGCCGACGGCGGAGCGAACCCCGGCGGCCACGACGGCGGAGCCGACGGCTCGGCCGCGGGCGAAGGCCCCGCCGACGGCGGAGCCAATCCCGGCGGCCACGACGGCGGAGCCGACGGGTCCGCTTGATGACGACCCAGGAGCGCGGGCCGGGCGACCGGCCCGCGCTTTCGCGTTGCGTGCCGGTCGACCGCGCGGAGTTCGCGGCCGACCACTGGGGCCGGAAGCCGCTGTTCACCCGCGCCGCCGCGCTCCCCGACGACTTCTCCGACCTGTTCAGCATCGACGCCGTCGACGAACTCGTCTCGGCGCGCGCCATCCGCACGCCGTTCGTCCGCATGGCGAAGGAGGGAGCCGTCCTCCCGCCGTCGCGGTTCACCGGCCCGGGCGGCTTCGGCGCGGAGGTCGGCGACCAGCTCGACTCCGCGAAGGTGCTGGCGGAGTTCGCGGACGGAGCGACCCTGGTGCTCCAAGGGTTGCACCGCACCTGGCCGCCGATCGCGGAGTTCGCCCGGCGCCTCGCCGTCGAGCTCGGGCATCCCGCCCAGGTCAACGCGTACATCACGCCGGCGTCGTCCCGCGGCTTCGACCCGCACTACGACGTGCACGACGTGTTCGTGCTGCAGATCGCCGGGGAGAAGCACTGGCGCATCCACGAGCCTGTGCATGTCGACCCGTTGCGCGATCAGCCCTGGAGCGACCGCCGCGACGCCGTCGCCGCCCGCGCCGAGGAGGCGCCCGCGATCGACGAGACCTTCCGCCCCGGCGACGCGCTGTATCTGCCGCGCGGATGGATCCACTCGGCGGAGGCCCTCGGGGGCGTCTCTGTGCACCTGACCATCGGCGTCGCCGCCTACACGCGCCACGACGTGGTCCGCGAGGCCGTCGCCCGCGCGGCCGACGCCGCCGCACTGCGCAGTTCGCTCCCGCTCGGGTTCGACCCGGCGGACCCCGAGGCGGTCGCCCCGATCGTCGAGGAGACGGTGGAGGCGCTGATCGCCGCGCTGAGCGACCCCTCCTCGCGTTCTGCGGTCGCCGACGCGGTGGCGGGCCGCCTGCGCCGTCGGCAGCGGTCGGACACCCCGCCCGCTCCCGTCCGCCCGTTGGAGACCATCGGCGCCGCCGCGGATCTGACCGTCGACAGCGTCGTCGCCGCGCGCCAGGGACTCGTCCCGGACGTCACGGTGGAGGTGGAGACGGTCACCGTGCGGCTCCCGACCAAGACGGTGGCGCTGCCGATCGCCGCCCGCGCGGCGGTCGAGCGGCTGCTGGACGGGCGTCCGGTCGCCCTCGGTGAGCTGCCCCTCGACGAGCGCTCCGCGGTCGTCGTCGCGCGGCGGCTGCTGCGCGAGGGGATCCTGGTGCCGCAGCCGGGCTGGGCGGACGCCGCCTACCCGGACGTCGACCCGGCGGATGATGCGGGCGTGTCGAGCGACGGCGAGCGGAGCGCGACCGCCGACTTCGGGACCGCGACAGCGACGTGACCGGTCTCCCGCCGCGCACTTCCGTGCCGGATGCCGGCTCCGGGGCTCCCGGAGACGGCGTCCGCGCCGAATCCGCGCGGGCGCCGGCCGGAGCCGGAGAGTGGATGCCGTGCAGCGATCGCGCCCTGCAGCGCGACGACCCGCTGGCCGGCACCGCAGGCTTCGGCGAACGCTGGCTGCTCGTGGAGATCGAGAGCGGATGGGGTCGGCACGCGTTCTTCGACTCCGCCCTCGATCCTGCACTCGGGGCGCGCGTGGTGGCGCGAGCCGAGGAGGCGGGCATCCGTCCGCTCGCGATCCGGCGCACCCGGCTGCGGGCGCCGCTGCGTCGCGACCAGACGTCGTGGCGGTGGGCGCTGGTGGACTGCCGCCCCGGGCGGGAGGGCATCCGCTGGGGCGCGGTGGACGACCCCGCCGAGCTGCTGACGCTTCCGCTCGACGGGAGCGCCGGCGAACCCAGTGAAGCGCCGATCTACGCGGTGTGCGCGCACGCCCGGCACGACCAGTGCTGCGCGGTGCGCGGGCGGCCGGTGGTGGAGGCCCTGGCCGCCGAGCATCCCGAGCTGACCTGGGAGTGCTCCCACCTCGGTGGGGACCGCTTCGCCGCGACGATGATCGCGTTCCCGGAGGGGCTCCTCTACGGCCGGGTCGGCGCGGAGGACGCCTCCCGCGTCGTGGAGCGGCACGCGGAGGGCCGTGTCGTTCCGGAGCTCCTCCGCGGACGCACCTGTCTGAGCACGGTCGCGCAGGCGGCGGAGGCGTTCGCGCGCGCCGAGACCGGAGACGACCGCATCGCGGCGTTCCGGCCGCTGGCCGAGCATCCCCACCCGCACGGCTGGACGGTCGAGCTGGCGCACGGCGACGATCGCCTCACCGTGGAGGTGGGCGAGCGGCTGTCCGAGCCGCTGCTGAGCACGTGCGCTGCGACCATCGCCCGGCCGGTCCGCGAGTTCGTGCCGGTGTCGGTCAGTAGTGCATGACGCTGCCGGTGTGCGCGACGTGAGGCCGCGCACACCGGCGGTCGGATCAGGCGTTCTGCGTCGCGGGTGTCGACTGCAGGATGCGCACCATGTTGCCGGACGGGTCGCGGAAGGCGCAGTCGCGAGGACCCCACGGCTGGTCGATCGGCTCCTGGAGGACCTCGGCTCCCGAAGCGCGCACGCGCTCGAAGGCGGTGTCGAGGTCGTCGGTGCGGAACACGGTCGGGCTCAGGGAGCCCTTGACGACGAGCTGCGCGAGCGCGTCGCCGTCCGCCTGGGAGCGGCCTGCGTGGGGGTCGCTGAGCACGACGGCCGCGCCGTCGTCGCCGGCCACCCCGAGGGTGACCCAGCGGTGGTCGCCGGAGGTGACGTCCTGGATGACGTCGAGGCCGAGGGCGTCGCGGTAGAACGCGAGCGACTCCTCCGGGTCGAGGACGGTGATCTGCGAGTACTGGAGTGAAACGGTCATGAGTCGACTCTAGGAACGGGGATCGGAGCGTGCTTCTCCAAAACTGCTCAGGTGGAGAACGGGCCGATCGCGCCGTCTGTGGACGGAATCGGGCGGTCAGGCCTTCGAGCGCACCGGCCGGGTGCGCTGCTTCGCGATGCAGTCCGGCATCGCCCGGACCGCCTCGTGCTCCCGTGCGCGGTAGTCGGTCGGCGTCATCCCGACGACCTCGCTGAACTTCGAGCTGAACGAGCCGAGCGACGTACAGCCGACCGCCATGCACGCATCGGTGACCGACATGCCGGTGCGGAGCAGCGCCATCGCCCGCTCGATCCGCCGGGTCATCAGGTAGCTGTACGGCGTCTCCCCGTACGCCGCGCGGAACTGGCGGGAGAAGTGCGCGGGCGACATGAAGGCGCGGGCGGCCATGGTCGGGACGTCGAGCGGCTTCGCATAGTCGCGGTCGATGAGGTCCCTGGCCCGGCGCAGGTGCGCGAGCGTCTGCAGCTCCTCCGGTGACACGGGATGAGCGTAACAGGACGCGCCGCACAGCGGCAGGACCGCCCTCGGCTCCCTCAGCCGACCGGCAGCGCCGCGCTGCGCTCTGCCCCCTCCACCAGCCGGATGAACGCGCTCAGCTCCCCCACCCCGGCGGGAGTGGTCGGGAGGAACTCCGTGAGTTCGGGCGAGTGCACGAGGTACGCCGCCCACTTCGCCCGCGAGATGGCGACGTTCAGCCGGTTCTTCATGAGGAGGAACGACACACCGCGCGGCACATCCACCGCGGACGAGGCCGCCAGGCTGACGATGGCGACCGCGGCCTCCTGGCCCTGGAACTTGTCGACCGTCCCCACCCGGACCTCCCGGTGCCCGGCCGCGTCGAGCAGCGCCCGCACCTCGGCGAGCTGGGCGTTGTAGGGCGTCACGACGATGATGTCGTCCTCCGCGAGGGGGTCGTCGATGCGTCCGGCATCCGGGTCGCTCCACGAGCGGCCGAGCAGGTCGTCGACGAGGGCGACGACGGTCTCGGCTTCCTCCGGCGACGAGGTCGAGTTGCCCACGTGCAGCACCGGCACGGGATGCACACCCGGGGCGACCCCGCCGAGCTCGCGGTCGGACGCGCCCTCGTGCGCCCGGAGCCTGCCCTCGTACGAGAGAGTGGACACGGCGGCGGCGAGAGCGGGATGCATGCGCCGCGTCTCCGCGAGGAAGTACCCGTACTCCGCCGGCAGCACGTCGTGGCCGTCGCTCACCCAGCCGAGCGCGGAGCCGTCGACCGGCTCGGGGTGCCGCCCCTGGCTGACCTGCGGCAGCTGCTGCGGATCGCCGAGCAGCAGGAGGTTCTTCGCCGCGACTCCGACCGCGATCGTGGAGGCCAGCGAGAACTGCCCGGCCTCGTCCACCACCATCAGGTCGAGGCTGCCCCGCGGGACACGTCCCGCGTTCGCGAAGTCCCACGCGGTGCCGCCGAGCACGAATCCGCGCTGCTCATTGACGCCCGCGAACTCGAGATGACCGTTGGCCGCCAGAGGCGTGAAGCGAGGTGGCATCTCCGCGGCTGTCTGCGTAGCGGCGGCCGTCTCCGTCTCCGAGGCCGGCTCGGCGGCCGGCACGCCCGCCGCGGCCGCCTGCTCCGGCCGGGAGCCGCCGCTCGGCACCTTGCCGACCTGATCGGGGTCGAGGCCCGCCGCCACCACCCGGTCGAGCAGATTCTCGACGACGGCATGGGACTGCGCCACCACTCCGACCTTCCAGCCGTGCTCGGCCACCAGCCGCGCGATGACGTGCGCGCCCAGGTAGGACTTGCCGGTCCCCGGCGGGCCCTGAACCGCCAGATAGGACCGGTCGAGATCGAGCAGGCTCGCCACGACCGCGTCGATCCGCCCGGTGCCGTCACCGCCACCGCCGGTGTCGCCCCGCTCCGACGGATCCGGAACGAGCGCGCCCGATCGCGTGCGCGGCGGTGTGCGCCGCAGCAGATCGATCGTCGCATCCACCGGCCACGTCTCGTGATGGCGCGCGATCAGCAGGGCGGTGCCCCACTCGCGGATCGCCTCGCCGAGCCGCCGGGAGTCCGGCGGTGCCGCCGGGGTGAGCGCGCTCGGCAGGTCGCGGTACGGAGCGACCTCGGGGGGAAGGGTCTCGCGGACGACGACCGAGCCGTCGTCGAGCGCGTCGATCACCGCCACCGTGCGGGCGGCCCGCGCTCCGGGCTGAGCCCGAGGCTGCCGGAACGGCCCCGGGTACTCGTAGAGCAGGTACGGCCCGGTGCGTTCGCTCACGCGGACGGCGCTCCCCGCACCCCAGGCGCCGGTGAGCAGCAGTTCGCGCCGCTCGACGCGCTGTCCCTCGTCGAGATACCAGTCGCGCAGCACGGTCGCGCTCTCCACGACGAGCACGTCGCGCGTCTCGCCCCACTCCTCGATCGGCTGGATCAGCCGCGAGAAGTGCGACTGCCAGAAGCTCTTCTGCTCGCGCCGGTGGAAGTCGATCGCCGCAGCGGCGAGGGCCATCGCTCGACGATCCGCATCGCGATGCGGGTCGAGCGGGTCACCGGCGAAGGCGAGCAGCCCCGCCCGCAGCGGCGACGCCTCGGGCGACGCCTCGGTCTCCTCCATCGGCGCCGCGCCGATCGGGATGCCGTTCTCGGTCGCGCGGGCGATCAGCCAGTCCCGCAGGCGCAGCGTGGAGACGCAGTCGTAGCGGTTGTAGTCGCCGATGTCGTCGAGGAGCGGCTGTGCCTCCTCCAGCCGGCCGAGCGCGATCAGATCTCGTGCATTCGCGTATTCGGTGATCGAGTCGGCGCCCGTCGTCACGTCGCTCTCGCGGAGCTCGTCGCCCATGTAGAGCGGCTCGAGCTTCTTGATCGAGTACGACCGCGACCCGACGCGGACCGCCTTGCGCACCAGCGGGTACAGGTCGACCATCACGTTGTCGCGCAGCAGGCCGTCGACCTCCTCTTCGCCGACGCCGTGCCGGGCGGCGAGGGCGAGCAGGTGGGTCTGCTCGTAGGCCGCGTAGTGGTAGATGTGCATGCCGGGGTACTGGGCGCGGCGTTCGCGGACGAACGCCAGGAAGGCCTCCAGCGCCACACGCTCCGCCGCGAAGTCGTGCGCCCAGAACGCGGTGAACCGCTCCTCCTGGTCGACCAGGCCGAACAGGTAGTCGAGGTTCCACCGCTCGCCTGCGCCCTCGGTGTACAGCGGGTCGCCCTCGAAGTCGAAGAAGATGTCGCCGGCATCGGGATGGGGCAGCACCGCCAGCACCGGCGCGTTGAAGACGCGCACCGGCGGCGGGGCGTCCGGCACCGCCTGGAGCTGGAGGCGTGCCTGCTCGCGCAGCCCGTCGAGCGTGCCATCGGGGATGCCGTCGACCGGCCCGGTCGAGGCGGCGAGGGAGTCGATGGTCGCGATGCCCGCCGCGAGCAGGTGCTCGCGCTGGGTCACGCGCATCCCCGCCACCAGCAGCACGTCGCGGGACGCCTGCACCTCGGCGTCGCACGTTTCGCAGCGCCCGTCGACGGTGAAGCGCGGATCGCCCCAGGCGACCGGCCCCGCATCGGCCGCGTGCTCCGCGACGATCGTCAGCAGCCGGGCGCGCCGCTTGCGGTACACCGGCTCGATGTCGGTCAGAGAGTGCTCGCTCACCGACCCGTCGCCGAGAAGCAGCTCGACCGTGTCGTCGACATCCACGCCCATCCGTCGCAGCTGTTCCGCGTAGGCGGCGAGCTGCAGCAGCGCCGTCACGCGGGCGCTGCGGGCGAGCTTGGAGTCTTGCACGCGGTAGCGGCCGTCGGGCAGCCGCACGACGAAGTCGGCGAACCCGACGAACGACCCGTCGAAGAAGGTCGCCTGGAAGACGACCTCCGCCCCGCGCTCGAAGGCCTCGGACGTGCGGCGGACGGCGTCGGCGAGGGCGTCGGCCGTCAGCTGCTCGGGACGCTCGATCTCGGCGACGCCGCTCCCGAATCGCTCGCGGTAGCGCTCGAGGATGCGGTGCTCGTGCTCGTCGCCCATGCGCGACGACCGCACGTACATCGGATCGTCGATCTCTTCGGTCTTCTCGAGCCGGCCCAGCTTCACGTCGAGCGTGCGGAGGAAGGCGAACTCGCACTTCGACGCCTCGGTGAGGTCGCTGGCGCTCGTAACGATGATCCCGTCGAGCAGGAACACGGCGACCTCCCTCCGCTTCCGGGCGACCGGTGCGCCACCCGCTCTGCGAGACTACCGGCGACCACCGACAGGAGCGGGTTCTCCACAGCGGCGGCCTCCGGAACGCCGGCGGCCGCCTCCTGTGGTCACTTTCCCTTCGCCGCTGCCTTCATCGCACGCTTGTGCTCGCGAACGCGGGCGAGCGAGTCGGCGTCGACGATGTCGGCGACCGAGCGGTAGCCCTCGCTGCCGTAGTCCCCAGCAGCCTGCTGCCAGCCAGGGGCCGTCAGCCCCTTCTGCTTGCCGAGGAGCGCGAGGAAGATCTTCGCCTTCTGCTCGCCGAATCCCGGCAGCGCCTTGAGCCGTCGCAGCACCTCGGCGCCGTCCGGGTCGCCCCGGGTCCAGATCGCCGCGGTGTCTCCGCCCCAGTCGCCGACGATCGCCGCGGCGAGCGCCTGCACGCGCGCGGCCATGGACCCGGGGAAGCGGTGGACGGCCGGCGTCTGCTTCATGACCTCCGCCAGCTTCTCCGGGTCGAGCGCGGCGATCGTGGCCGGCTCGAGCGAGCCGAGCCGGTCGCGCAGCTTCGCCGGACCGGCGAACGCGGTCTCCATCGGGATCTGCTGGTCGAGCAGCATCCCGGTCAGCAGGGCGAACGGCGACTGGTCGAGGAGGGCGTCGGCTTCGGCGTCGCCGGTGATGGTGAGAGGCATGCCCTCAGCCTGCCACCAGCAGCAGCACACCCGCCACAGCGGAGAGCGCGGCCAGCAGCAGCGCCGCCCCGAGCAGCACGCCGTGCACGATCAGGAACGGCGTCGCGCGCCCAGCCGCATCTCGGGCTCGCGCGTCCGTGCGGACCCTGCTGAAGAACCGAGGCCAGGCGAAGACGTTGAAGAGGGTGTTGAGGAAGAGCACGATGGCGGCGAAGACGGTCATGGTCCCTCCAGCCTAAGCGCCGCATCCGCCCACGGACCGGCCGTGCCGCGTCAGTCCCCGGAGGCGACGAGCTGCACCCGCAGCGAGTCGACCCGGGTGGCGATCACGTCGTCCGCCGCCCACCGCTGCGCCAGGCGCGACAGGATGGCGTCCAGCTCCTCGCGCGTGAGACCGGCGGCGAGGGACAGCCGCACCACGAGCTCCTCACCGGCCAGCCGGCTGCCGGGGTCGCCGGGGAGCAGCGTGACCTCGTGGACGCCGAGCTCCGACGCGATGGACGCGCCGAAGGCCGACGCCACCTCGGCGTCGCGGTCGCTCGGCAGCCACGGCGTCCCCTGCGCGATCGCCCAGACCGCGGGCCGGCGCAGCACGAACTCGGTCTCGGAGGTCGGATCGAGCACGATCAGCTCCGTGCCCTCCGCCGCGGCGGCGAGCGCGGCCCGGCGGCTGTCGACGGGGACGGGGCGCGCGGCCGGGTTCCACGTCTGCAGCGCGGTCACCGACGAGAAGACCGGCTGGACCGTGCGCCCGTCGGGACCCGCGACCGTCACGATCGAGAGCTCCTGGGTCTTGTCGACGCGCATCCCGGCGTCGGTTCGGCCCTCGTCGCCGAGTTCCGCCATCAGCGGGACGAGCAGACGGACGTCGCGCAGCGCATCCACCACCGTCTCCGCGCCCGTCTCTCCCGCGCGGAAGGCGGCCAGCGCACCGAGCAGCGCGGCTGGAGCGGAGCCGTCGTCCTCGCCGAACGGATTGTCGTCGAACTCGCGCCCCTGCCACGGCTGACCGGCCGAGTCGGCGAGGGAGGCGGCGAACCCGGCCAGCCGGGCGGCGCCCTCCTCGCTGGGGCGCGCGAGAGGGGTGCTCACACCGGGCGCGGCGCGGCCGGCGCCGTCGCCCCGGGCAACGTCGCCCCGGGCACCGTCGCCCCGGGCACCGTCGCCGCCGTGCGGTTCGGCGTCGTCAGCGTCCCGCGACATCCAGCGCCTCGGGCAGCGTGAACGCGCCGGCGTACAGCGCCTTGCCGACGATGGCGCCTTCGAGCCCCAGCGGCACCAGCTCGCGCAAAGCGGCGATGTCGTCGAGGTCGGAGATGCCGCCGGAGGCGACGACCGGACGCTCGGTGCGGTCGAGCACCTGGCGCAGCAGCTCCAGGTTCGGGCCGCGCAGCGTTCCGTCCTTGGTGACGTCGGTGACCACGTAGCGTGCGCAGCCCGCGTCCTCCAGGCGGTCGAGCACCTCCCAGAGGTCGCCGCCCTCGCGCGTCCAGCCGCGCGCTGCGAGGGTCGTCCCCCGCACATCCAGCCCGACGGCGATCGCCTCGCCGTATCGGCCGATCGCGCTGGCGGCCCACTCCGGGTTCTCCAGCGCGGCGGTGCCGAGGTTGACGCGGGTCGCCCCCGCCTCCAAGGCGTGCTCCAGGGAGGCGTCGTCGCGGATGCCGCCGGAGAGCTCGATGCTCACGCCGTCGACCTCGCGGATGACCTTCTTCAGCAGAGAGCGGTTCTCCCCACGGCCGAACGCGGCGTCCAGGTCGACCAGGTGGATCCACTCGGCGCCCGCCGCCTTCCACTCGGCCGCGGCTTCCACCGGGTCGCCGTAGCTGGTCTCGCTGCCGGCCTCGCCCTGGGTGAGGCGAACCGCCTTGCCGTCCGCCACATCCACCGCGGGGAGGAGGACGAGCCGGGGCGTGCTGATGAAGTCGGTCATGTGTTCCCTCGTGTCGGTCCGCGGCGGCGGACGGGTGGAGCCGGAGTCGGCGAGGTCGGGACGGCTAGAGCGCGTCGACCCAGTTGCGGAGGAGCTGGATGCCGGCGCGGCCCGACTTCTCCGGGTGGAACTGCGTCGCACTCAGGGGGCCGTTCTCGACCGCGGCGACGAACGGCGAGCCGTGGTCGGCCCAGGTCACCTTCGGCTGGGCGAACGGTCCGGACGCCTCCAGCGTCCAGTCCTGGGCGGCATACGAGTGGACGAAGTAGAAGCGCTCATCGCGCAGCCCGGCGAAGAGCGTTGAGTCCTCGGGCGCGCGGACCGTGTTCCAGCCCATGTGCGGAACGACGTCGGCGCGGATCAGGTCGACCGTCCCCGGCCACTCCCCCAGCCCCTCGGTCTCCACCCCGTTCTCGACGCCGCGCTCGAACATGACCTGCATGCCGACGCAGATGCCGAGCACCGGCCGTCCGCCCGCGAGGCGTCGGTCGACGACCTCGTCGCCGTGGGACGCGCGCAGCGCCTCGGCCACGGCGGTGAACGCTCCGACCCCCGGCACCAGCAGGCCGTCCGCCTCGAGCGCGCGCGTGCGGTCGCCCGTCAGCTCGACGTCGGCCCCCGCCGCTTCCAGCGCTTTGACGGCCGAGTGGACGTTGCCCGTGCCGTAGTCGAAGACGACGACCCGAGGCGTGCTGCCCGGAGTGCGCGCCACGGTCACAGCGCACCCTTGGTGGACGGGATGCCGCTGATCAACGGGTCCAGCGCCTTCGCCTGCCGGAACGCGCGGGCGAAGGCTTTGAACTCGGCCTCGGCGATGTGGTGCGGGTCGCGGCCGCCGACGACGGTGATGTGCGTCGTGATGCGGGCGTTGAAAGAGATCGCCTCGAAGACGTGACGGACCATCGAGCCGGTGAAGTGGCCGCCGATCAGGTGCAGCTCGAAGCCGGCGGGCTCCCCGGTGTGCACGAGATAGGGGCGGCCCGAGATGTCCACGACCGCCTGCACCAGGGCCTCGTCGAGCGGAACGAGGGCGTCGCCGTACCGCGAGATGCCCGACTTGTCGCCGAGCGCCTCCCGGATCGCCTGGCCCAGGACGATGCCGATGTCCTCCACCGTGTGGTGGACGTCGATGTCGGTGTCGCCGGTCGCGCGGATGCGCAGATCGGTGAGCGAGTGCTTGGCGAACGCGGTCAGCAGGTGGTCGTAGAAGGGAACGCTCGTCCGGATGTCGGAGGTGCCGGTGCCGTCGAGGTCGAGGCTCAGCTCGATGCTGGACTCGCTCGTCTCCCGCGTGGCAGTGGCGGCGCGATTCGTCATGCGTCCGAGTCTACCGGGGCGTTCCGGACCCTGTCCGGGGCGTCGTCGGCGACCGCGTCGTCCTGCGCGGGCCGGCCGAGGGCGGCCAGAGCCTCCAGGAAGGCGGTCGTCTCGGCCTCCGTTCCCGCGGTGACGCGCAGGTGGTGCGGGATGCCGACATCCCGGATCAGGATGCCGCGCTCGGCGAGGGCCTCGAATGTCGCGTGCGGGTCGTCCACCCCGCCGAAGAGCACGAAGTTGCTGCCGCTCCTGTGCGGCGTGTAGCCCAGCCGGGCGAGCTCCGTCACCAGCCGGTCGCGCTGATGCCGGATGTCTCCGACCGTGGCCAGCATCTCGTCGGAGTGCGCCACGGCGCCGAGGGCGGCGGCCTGGGTCAGGGCCGACAGGTGGTACGGAAGCCGAACGAGCCGGAGGGCGTCGATGACGGCGGGGTCGGCGGCGAGGTAGCCGACCCGCGCGCCCGCGAAGGCGAACGCCTTGCTCATGGTCCGCGAGACGAGGAGGCGCGGACGACCAGGCAGCAGCGTCAGGGCGGACGGCACGCCGTCCGGCATGAACTCGGCGTACGCCTCGTCGACGACGACGATCCCCGGGGTGGCGTCGTAGACGGCCTCGATGGTCTCCAGCCCGAGGGGCGTACCGGTCGGGTTGTTCGGCGAGCAGAGGATCACGATGTCCGGGTCGTGCTCGCGCAGCTCGGCGACGGCCGTCTCCGGGCTCAGCTCGTAATCGGCGTCGCGCGCGCCGGCGACATAGGCGGTGCCCGTTCCGGAGGCGAGCAGCGGGTACATCGAGTAGGTGGGCGCGTAGCCGAGCAGCGTCCGCCCCGGGCCGCCGAAGGCCTGCAGGATGTGCTGCAGCACCTCGTTGGAGCCGTTCGCCGCCCAGATGTTCTCCGCCGTCAGGTCGTGGCCGAGGTAGCGGGCGAACGCCGTGCGCAGCTCGGTGAACTCGCGGTCGGGGTAGCGGTTCACTCCGCCGACCGCAGCGGCGACGCGGGCGACGATGTCGGCGGCGACGTCCTCCGGCACCGGATGCGTGTTCTCGTTCACGTTGAGCGCGACGGGCACCGGACGCTGCGGAGCGCCGTACGGCGAACGACCGCGCAGGTCGTCGCGGATCGGCAGCTTGGAGAGAGAAGTCACCCTTCAATCGTAGTCAGCGCCCGGGCGCCGCCTCGCCGGATGACGCCCTGCGACGGAGCACGACGTCCGGCCGCAACGAGAGGGCCAGATCGGCTCGGGCGCGAAAGCGCTGTGCACCACCGCCTGCCCCGGCGCCTATCGCGCCACAGCTGCGCGCACCGTGGCCCTAGTGCGCGTACTTGGCCGGGACGGCGAGCTGCTGGCCGGGCGAGACGACGGCGGAGTCGAGACCGTTGAGGGAGACGATGTCGGCGATCACGTCGCGCGGGTCGGCGTTCGGTGCGACGCGCTCCGCGACGGACCAGAGGGAGTCGCCGGACTCCACGGTGACGTACTGGAAGCTGACATGGGTCTGCTCGCCGGTGGCGACGGCGCCGCCGCCGTTGAGGGCGAAGACGAGAGCGCCGATCACGAGCGGCAGTGCGACGAGGGCGGACAGCACAGCGCGACCGCGACGCGTGAGCCGCAGGCGGACCCGTGCTCCCTCGGGCAGTGGCGGGACCGCACGAAGGGTGGGAACCGACTCGCTGATCAGTACTGCACTCATTGTCGTGACCTCCTCAGACTCGCGGGTGCGAAGCTGTGTTCCGAATGTATCTTCGAATGTCCGAATCCGCAAGATGGTCTCAGAGCGGGAATTCGGGGACGAAGTTCGCGACACACTCGAACACATGTTTGTCTTCCCTTCCCGACGCGGATACAGTTTCGACTGTCTGAGGACATCAGATCAGGTACCACCGACATTCCTGCCGGGAGCATCCCCGCAGGACCGCCGACGCCAGGAGAGGACGCCCGTGTCGAACGAGAACCAGGCACGCGGAGGCACCCGTCGCCGCAAGAACCTGAGCGACAAGCAGCTGGCGATCCTCGATGTGATCCAGCGCTCGGTGAGCCAGCGCGGCTATCCGCCGAGCATGCGCGAGATCGGAGACGCCGTCGGCCTCTCCTCCCTGTCGTCCGTCACCCACCAGCTGAACCAGCTCGAGCTGAGCGGCTACCTGCGGCGCGACCCCAACCGGCCGCGCGCGCTCGAGATCCTCATCGACCTGCCCTCGTCGTCCCACGCCGCTCCGGACTACGAGAACCAGACGCCGGTGGGCGACGCCGCCATGGTCCCTCTGGTCGGCCGCATCGCCGCCGGCATCCCGATCACGGCGGAGCAGCAGGTGGACGAGGTCTTCCCGCTCCCCCGCCAACTCGTCGGCAACGGCGAACTGTTCATGCTGAAGGTCGTCGGCGAGTCGATGATCGACGCGGCGATCTGCGACGGCGACTGGGTCGTCATCCGCGCCCAGAACACGGCCGAGAACGGCGACATCGTCGCGGCCATGCTCGACGAGGAGGCGACCGTCAAGGTCTTCCGCCAGCGCGACGGACACACCTGGCTGCTGCCGCGCAACTCGAACTTCGAGCCCATCCTCGGCGACTACGCGCAGGTGCTCGGCAAGGTCGTGGCGGTCCTCCGCGCCGTCTGAGCAGCATCCCTCCCGCCGAGTGGCGACAAGACGTCACCGTTCGGCCGGAATTCCGGCGACGACTCACGACTCGGCGGGCGGCTACGCCCAGCCGAGCTCGCGCAGCCGCTCGTCGGAGAGGCCGAAGTAGTGCCCGATCTCGTGCACCAGCGTGAGCCGCACGCGTGCCCGCAGGTCGTCCTCCGAGGCCGCCGACGCCTCCAGGTTGTTGCGGAACAGCGTGATCCGGTCCGGCAGCTCGCCGAAGCCGTACACCGAGCGCCGGGTCAGCGGCCTCCCGCTGTACAGCCCGAACAGGCGTGGCCGCGCTCCGTCCGGCTGATCCTCGATGAGGATGGCGACGTTCTCCAGCGGCCGCACCATGTCGTCGGGCAGCGCGTCGAAGATGTCGCCGACCATCCGCTCGAACTCCTCGTCGGGGATGCGCACCATGCGCCCATCCTCACACGCGCGGCGGCCGGGACGCCGACGGTCCCGGTACGCCGTGAGCGTACCGGGACCGGAGGTCGCCGGCGGGACCGGGATCAGGCGCTGACGGCCGCCCGCTCGCGCACCCCCCGCGTCGCCTCGATGATGTTGCGGAGCGAGGCGACGGTCTCGTCGTACCCGCGGGTCTTGAGTCCGCAGTCGGGGTTCACCCAGAGCTGGCGGCCGGGGATGGCCTGCAGCGCCGTCTCCAGCAGCTCGGTCACCTCGGCGACCGACGGCACCCGCGGCGAGTGGATGTCGTAGACGCCCGGCCCGATGCCGTGCTCGAACCCGGAGCGCTGGATGTCGTGGACGACCTCCATGCGGCTGCGGGCCGCCTCGATGCTCGTCACGTCCGCATCCAGGTTCCGGATGGCGTCGATCACCACGCCGAACTCCGAGTAGCAGAGGTGGGTGTGGATCTGGGTTCCGTTCGCGACGCCCGACGTGGCGAGGCGGAACGATCCGACCGACCAGTCGAGGTACTCCCCCTGCGCAGCCTTCTTGAGCGGCAGGAGCTCGCGCAGCGCGGGCTCGTCGACCTGGACGACACGGATGCCGGCCTCCTCCAGGTCCGCGATCTCGTCGCGCAGGGCGAGCGCGACCTGGCGCGCGGTCTCTCCGAGCGGCTGGTCGTCGCGCACGAACGACCACGCCAGGATGGTGACCGGCCCGGTCAGCATCCCCTTCACCGGCTTCTCGGTCAGGCTCTGCGTGTACGCCGACCACTCGACCGTGATGGGCGCCGGGCGCCAGACGTCGCCCCAGAGGATCGACGGGCGGGTACAGCGCGATCCGTAGGACTGCACCCAGCCGTTGCGGGTGACCGCGAAGCCCTCCAGGTTCTCGGCGAAGTACTGCACCATGTCGTTGCGCTCCGGCTCGCCGTGCACGATCACGTCGATCCCGATCTCCTCCTGGAGATCGACGACGCGCTTGATCTCGTCGCGCATCCGGCCCAGGTACTCGGCCTCGGTGATGAGCCCCTTCGCCAGCTGCGCCCGCGACCGGCGGATGTCCGCGGTCTGCGGGAACGATCCGATGGTCGTCGTGGGGAGGAACGGCAGGCTCAGCGCAGCATCCTGCGCCGCCAGCCGGTCCGCGTACGCCCCGCGACGGAAGTCGGCCTCCGTCAGCGCCGCCTCGCGCTCGCGCACGGCCGGGACGCGCACGCCCGGCGCGGACGCGCGGTCGGCGAGCGCGGCGGTCGCGGCGGTCAGCTCCTCCTGGATGGACTCGTGGCCGTCCACGATGCCGCGCGCGAGCACGGCCACCTGGGCGACCTTCTGGTCGGCGAAGGCGAGCCACGACGTCAGGCGCTCGTCCAGCTCCGGCTCGTCGTCCACGTCGTGGGGGACGTGGAGCAGCGACGTCGACGTGGACACGGTGACGTCGGGGCTCAGCGACAGCAGCTCGGTGAGCTTCCCGAACGCGGCCTCCAGGTCGCCGCGCCAGATGTTGTGCCCGTCCACCACGCCGCCGACGAGGGTCTTGGCGGCCAGCGCGGACGCCGTCGCCGCGTCGAGCCCGGACGGGATCGATCCGCGCACGAGGTCGAGGGAGATCGCCTCGACGGGCGTGGCGGCCAGCGCGGGCAGGGCGTCGTCCAGGCTGCCGTAGGGCGCTGCGACGAAGAGCGCGGGCCGGTCGGCCGCGGCCCCGAGCACGTCGTACGCCTCCCGCGCGGCGGCGACCACAGCATCCCGGGGCTCGTCGATGCTCTCGCTGACGAGGGCGGGCTCGTCGAGCTGCACCCAGGGCGCGCCTGCCGCCGACAGCCGCGACAGGAGCTCGGTGTAGACGGGCAGGAGGTCGGCCAGCCGCGAGAGCGGGCGGAAGCCCTCCGGCGCGTCGTCCGCCGCCTTGCTCAGCAGCAGGAACGTCACGGGGCCGACGATGACCGGGCGCGTGACGAAGCCGGCCGCCCGGGCCTCCTCGAACTCGCGGACGATGCGGTCGGAGGCGAGCCGGAACGGCGTCTCCTGGCCGATCTCCGGCACCAGGTAGTGGTAGTTGGAGTCGAACCACTTGGTCATCTCCAGCGGCGGGTTCTCGCCCTCGCCACGCGCGATCGTGAAGTAGCCCGCGAGATCGACGGAGCCGTCGGCCCCGGCCAGGCCGGCGAACCGCGACGGCAGCGCGCCGACGGTGACCGCCGCATCCAGCACCTGGTCGTAGAAGCTGAAGCTCTCGGGGATGGACGCGTCCGTGGGGCCGAGCCCGAGTGAGGCGAGGCGCTCCCGCGTCGCAGCGCGGAGGTCGGCGGCGGTCGCCTCCAGCTCGTCGGCGTCGATGGCGCCGGCCCAGAACGCCTCGACGGCCTTCTTGAGCTCGCGTCGGCGGCCGATCCGCGGGTAGCCGAGGATGGTGCCCGCCGGGAATGCGGGGCGGGCCGGAGCGGCGGAGGTGGTGTCGGTCATGCTGGTTCCTTCTCGGTGGCCGGGTTCGCCGGGGTGGTGGATGCGATGCCGCTGGTCGCCGGGAGGGCGCCGATGCGGTCCAGCACGGACAGGACGGCCTCGTGCTGGTTGAACGTGTACAGGTGGAGTCCGGGGGCGCCGCCGGCGATCAGCCGCTCGCCGAGCCGTGCCGCCCACGCGATGCCGATCTCGCGGCGGCCCTCGTCGGTCGGCTCGACCTCGAGCTCGATGGCGAGGTCGCTGGGCAGGTCCTCGCCGCTGAGCTCCAGCATCCGCTTCAGCCGCGCGGGGCTGGTCACGGGCATGATGCCCGGCAGGATCGGGAACGTCACGCCGGCCTCGGCCGCGCGCTGCGCGAAGTGGAAATAGTCCTCCGCGTGGAAGAACAGCTGAGTGATCCCGAGGTTCGCCCCGGCCGCCTGCTTGGCGAGGAGGGCGTCGATGTCCTGCGAGACGGAATGCGACGATGGATGCCCGTTCGGGAAGGCGGCGACGGCGATCTGCACGTGCTCCCTGTGCTCCAGAACGGCCTGCGCGGGCAGTCCGGGAACGGCCAGCTCGCCGTAGGGGGCGCGCTCCGCCTGGACGCGGTGGATGAGCTGCACCAGCTCGGCGGTCGTGCGGATGTCGCCGATCCCGTCCTCCCCCTCGGCCAGACCCTCCGGCGGATCGCCGCGCACCGCGAGGAACCGGCGGACCCCCGCGTCGAGGAACTCTCGGATCAACCGATGAGCCTCCTCGTGCGACGATCCGACACACGTGAGGTGGGCCATCGCACTGACGTCGGTGTGCTCCAGGATGTACCGCAGCACGTCCAGCGACGCCGTGCGCGACGACCCGCCCGCCCCATACGTCACGGAGATGAAATCCGGACGTGCGGCGGCCAGGCGGTCGATCGTCCCCGGGAGCGCCGCCGCGGCGCGGTCGGTGCGCGGCGGGTACAGCTCGAAGGAGAACCGGGCCTCGGTACAGCTCATGGGTTCCTCGGATGGTCGGACAGCGGCACAAGGGCGTCCCGCCCGCGGGCATCGCGGGGAGGGATTCACTCGGGCGGGTGCCGGGCTCGGCTGTCGCACCACGTCAGCGGTCGCCCGCTTCGGTTGTCAGGCAATCTAGCAACGCAGAAGGCCGGGCGGAACCTCCCGTGTCATCGAGCGACACAGAAGTTCCGCCCGGCCTCCGGGCTGCGGCTCCGCGCTACGAGGTCGCGGCCACCTCGAACGGCTCGAACGCCGCGTGGTACTCGGGCATGATCCGCGCGGTCACGCGGGTGCCCTCCTCCACGTACTCGGTCGAGATCACGCGACCCCGCTCGTGCAGCGCCGAGATCAGGTCGCCCCGGTCGTACGGCACCACCAGCTCCACCTCCAGGGAGGGATCGGGCAGCAGCCGCGCGATGGCGGCCAGGACCTCGTCGATCCCTTCGCCGGTGCGGGCCGACGCGAAGATCGCGCCGGGCTCGAGTCCGCGCAGGACGAGGCGGTCGTCCGCCGAGATCAGGTCGGCCTTGTTGAAGACCACGATCTCCGGGATGTCGCGCGCACCCACCTCGCCGATCACGTCGCGCACCGTCGCCAGCTGCGAGGCCGGGTCCGGGTGCGAGCCGTCGACCACGTGCAGGATGACGTCCGAGTCGGCGACCTCCTCCAGCGTCGAGCGGAACGCCTCGACCAGCTGATGCGGCAGGTTGCGCACGAAGCCGACGGTGTCGGCGAGCGTGTACAGCCGGCCGTCGGCGGTCACCGAGCGGCGGACCGTCGCATCCAGCGTGGCGAACAGCGCGTTCTCGACCAGCACGCCGGCCTTGGTCACGCGGTTCAGCAGGCTCGACTTGCCCGCGTTGGTGTACCCGGCGATCGCCACCGACGGCACCGAGTTGCGGTTGCGGTTGGCGCGCTTCGCCTCGCGGGCGGGCTTGAAGCCGGCGATCTGCTTGCGCAGCCGCGCCATGCGCGTGTGGATGCGGCGACGATCCAGTTCGATCTTCGTCTCACCCGGTCCACGCGAGCCCATGCCTGCGCCCGCTCCACCCACCTGGCCACCGGCCTGGCGGGACATCGACTCGCCCCAGCCGCGGAGGCGCGGGAGCAGGTACTCGAGCTGTGCGAGCTCGACCTGCGCCTTGCCCTCGCGGCTCTTGGCGTGCTGGCTGAAGATGTCGAGGATCACCGCGGTGCGGTCGATCACCTTCACCTTCACGACGTCCTCCAGCGCACGGCGCTGGCTGGGTGCGAGCTCGGTGTCGGCGATGACCGTATCGGCGCCGAGCGCCGCGACGACGCCGGCCAGCTCCTCGGCCTTGCCGCGGCCGAGGTAGGTGCTGGGGTCGGGATGCGGCCTCCGCTGCAGCAGACCGTCGAGCACCGCGGCCCCTGCGGTCTCCGCCAGTGCCGCGAGCTCGCGCATCGAGTTCTCGGCGTCCTGCAGGGAGCCCTGCGAGTACACGCCGATCAGCACGACGTTCTCGAGTCGCAGCTGCCGGTACTCGACCTCGGTGACGTCCTGCAGCTCGGTGGAGAGCCCGGACACACGGCGGAGCGCCGCACGCTCCTCGCGGTCGAACTGCTCGCCGTCGTGCAGTCCGCCGTCGACGGCGTCGGCCTGCAGCGCCTGCGCCCGCGAGGACGCATCCGAGCCGAACAGCGTCACCGACGCGCGATTGTCCTGCGTGGCGAGCACGCGCGCGACCACGTCGTCAGCGTCGTGGTCGCGGATGTCGGTCTTATCAGTCATTCAGTTCCCCGATCCGGGTTAACCCTAGTTTGTTCGTGTCCTGTACGGTCTGCTTATGGCCAGCGGAGATCACTACTTTTCCCCGGCGCCCGAGAGCGAGCTGAACCTGCGGCCGTTCACCGTTCAGCTCGCCGGCCAGACGTACGAGCTGGTGACGGCGAACGGGATCTTCAGCCCCGAGCGCATCGACATGGGTACGCGAGTGCTGCTGGACCATGTCCCCGCAGCGCCGCCCGGCGGTCAGTTCCTCGACCTCGGCTGCGGCTGGGGGCCGCTGGCTCTCACACTTGCTCTCGAATCCCCTCATGCGACGGTCTGGGCCGTCGACGTCAACACCCGAGCATTGGACCTGGTGCGCAGGAATGCGCAGAAGCTCGGTCTCACCAATGTAAACCCGGTGACGCCGGATAATGTTCCCGATGACGTGCGTTTTACGACGATCTGGTCGAATCCGCCGATCCGCGTCGGCAAGAACGAGCTGCACAACATCCTGGAGCGCTGGCTCCCCCGCCTGGAGCCGGGATCGGACGCGTGGCTCGTCGTGCAGCGCAATCTGGGCAGCGACTCCCTGCAGCGCTGGATCCAGGCGACCTTCCCGGAGCTGACCACGACGCGCGCCGCGACCTCCAAGGGCTACCGCGTCCTCCGCGCCCGCTCGCACGCCGACGCCTGACCCCAACCGACAGCTCCTGAGTTTTTCGCCCTTCCGACCGCGAAACGGGCGAAAAACTCAGGAGCTGTTGGATCGGGATGACGGTGGGGGGTCAGGCGAGGTCGAGGGTGCCGGTGAAGACGAGGGCGGCGGGACCGGAGAGGCCGACGTGCTCGCCGTCCTCCGTGGCGAACATGCGGACGCCGACCGTGCCGCCCGGCACCTCCACGCGCCACTGGTTCGGCGCGCCGTCGCCTGCCCAATACCGGACCGCGAGCGCCGCTGCCGCCGCGCCCGTGCCGCAGGACAGCGTCTCGCCGCTGCCGCGCTCGTGCACGCGCATCCGGATGCGGCCGACGCCATCGACGACGAGCGGCTCGTGGGGCACCACGAACTCGACGTTCGCTCCGTGCTCGGGCGACGGCTCGATGTGCGGGATGTAGGAGAGATCGGCCGCGTCGAGCTCGGAGTCGTCGGCGACCGCGACCACAACGTGCGGGTTGCCCATGTCGATGCCGAGCCCGGGCCGCGCGACCGCGAGCTCCTTCGCGCGGACGAGCGGCTCGCCGCCGTCGAGTCGCCAGCGGCCCAGGTCGACCTGGAAGCCGTTGGTGCTGCGCTGCACGTCGCGCACGCCGGAGCGCGTGCCGATGGCGATCGTCCCGCCCTCCGGGAGCTCGGCGAGGCCGCTCTCGAGCAGGTAGCGGACGTACACGCGGATGCCGTTTCCGCACATCTCCGCCGGCGACCCGTCGGCATTGTAGTAGTCCATGAACCAGGTGGCGCCGTCGTCCTCCGCCAGCGCCGCCTCGCCCTCGGGGAGATGGGCGGAGCGGACAGCGCGGATCACGCCGTCGGCGCCGACACCGAAGTGGCGGTCGCAGATCTCGGCGATCTGGGTCGCGGTGAGCGGCTGGCGCCCCTCCGGGTCGGAGTAGAGCACGAAGTCGTTCCCGGTGCCCTGACCCTTGGTGAAGTGGATGGTCGCCATGGCCTCCAGCCTAGCGACCTGCCGGGGTGGTCTCGCCTCGGCGGCCGGTGCCCGCGTCGACCAGCGCGAGGGCGGCATCCACCAGGTCGGGCGCGTCGTAGTCGAGCCAGTGGATGCCGGGGTAGCGCTTGAACCAGCTGACCTGGCGGCGCGCGTAGCGGCGGGTCAGCTGCTGGGTCTGGGCGATCGCGTCCGCGCGGGACAGCTCGCCGCGCAGCTCGGCGAGGGCCTGCGCGTAGCCGATCGCGCGGCGGGCGGTGATGCCGCGGTCGATGCCCTGCGGGATCAGGGCGGTCACCTCGGCGAGCAGGCCGTCCGCCCACATCCGGTCGACGCGCGCGTCCAGGCGGGCGACGAGCTCCTCGCGCGGCGCGGTGAGCCCGATGACCACGCTCGGTTCGTGCCAGAGGGCCGGCTCGTCGGGCAGCGCGCCGGTGACGGAGGTGCCGGTCAGCTCGGCGACCTCGAGGGCACGGACGATGCGGCGGCCGTTCCGCGATCCGATCCGTCGCGCGGCCTCCGGGTCGCGCTCGGCCAGTCGCTGGAACAGCATCCCCGGTCCGTGCTCGGCGAGCTCGGCTTCGAGGCGGGCGCGCAGGTCGGGATCGGTTCCGGGGAAGCGCAGGTCGAAGAGCACGCTCGACACGTACAGGCCGGAGCCGCCGACGAGGATCGGCACGCTGCCGCGACCGGCGATCTGCCGGATCCGCTCGCGCGCCTCCGGCTGGTAGCGGGCGACCGTCGCCTCGTCGGTGACGTCGAGCACGTCGAAGAGGTGGTGCGGGATGCCGCGCCAGTCGTCCGCCGGGAGCTTCGCGGTGCCGATGTCCATACCGCGGTAGAGCTGCATCGCGTCGGCGTTGACGACCTCGGCGCTCCCGCCCCGGGCGCGCAGAGCGTCCGCCAGCGCCAGCGAGAGGTCGGTCTTGCCCGTTCCGGTCGCGCCGACGATCGCGACGAGCGGTGGGACGGGCGCCGTGCTCAGCGCTGTCCGTCCGTCGGGTCGTAGATCGGCATCGTGCCGACGCCCGGGGAGGTGAGCGGTTCGCGCGTGCGGAGGGTGGGCAGGCCGAGGGAGACCCGGCCGGCCGCTGCGCCCGCCGCCGCGCCGCCGTGCGCCGGGACGGCGCAGGACTCGGCCTCTGCGCGGTCCCAGGCGTCGCCCGCGCGGGTGCGGCGGATGCGGAGGAGCGCGCCGTCGGCGGAGTCGGCGATGAGGTGGTGCGGCGCCGCCTGCGTGACGCTCACCGTGACGACGTCACCCGGACGCGGAACCTCCGAGCCCTCGGGCAGTTCGAAGTGGACGAGGCGGCTGTCTTCGGCCCGGCCGCTCAGCCGGCGCGTGTCCGCGTCCTTCCGGCCCTCGCCGTTGGCGACGAGCAGCTGGACCTCGCGGCCGACGAGCTTCTGGTTCTCCTCCAGCGAGATGCGCTCCTGCAGGGCCGTGAGCCGGTCGTAGCGCTCCTGGACGATCTCCTTCGGCACCTGGTCCTCCATCGTCGCGGCGGGGGTGCCGGGGCGGATGGAGTACTGGAAGGTGAACGCCGACGCGAAGCGCGCGGCCTCGACGACGCGGAGGGTGTCCTGGAAGTCCTCCTCGGTCTCGCCGGGGAACCCGACGATGATGTCGGTGCTGATGGCCGCGTCCGGCAGCTTCGCGCGAACACGGTCGAGGATGCCGAGGAACTTCTCGGAGCGGTAGGAGCGCCGCATGGAGCGGAGGATGCGGTCGGAGCCGGACTGCAGCGGCATGTGGAGCTGCGGCATGACGGACGGCGTCTCGGCCATCGCGTCGATCACGTCGTCGGTGAAGGCGGCGGGGTGCGGGCTGGTGAAGCGGATGCGCTCGAGGCCCTCGATCTGGCCGGCGGCGCGCAGCAGCTTGCTGAAGGCCTGGCGGTCGCCGAACTCCACGCCGTAGGAGTTGACGTTCTGCCCGAGCAGGGTGACCTCAATGGCTCCGTCGTCGACCAGCGCCTGGATCTCGGCGAGGATGTCGCCGGGGCGGCGGTCCTTCTCCTTGCCGCGAAGCGACGGGACGATGCAGAACGTGCACGTGTTGTTGCAGCCGACGGAGATGGAGACCCAGCCCGAGTAGGAGGAGTCACGCTTGGTCGGGAGCGTCGACGGGAACGTCTCGAGCGACTCGAGGATCTCGATCTCGGCGGCGTCGTTGTGCCGGGCGCGCTCGAGCAGGCTGGGCAGCGCGCCCATGTTGTGCGTGCCGAACACGACGTCGACCCAGGGCGCCTTCTCGAGGATGACGTTCTTGTCCTTCTGGGCGAGGCAGCCGCCGACGGCGATCTGCATGCCTTCGTGCCGCCGCTTCACGCCGGCGAGGTGGCCGAGGTTGCCGTACAGCTTGTTGTCGGCGTTCTCGCGCACCGCGCAGGTGTTGATGACGACGATGTCGGCTTCCTCGCCGTCGGCCGGGACGTACCCGGCCGCCTCGAGGGAGCCGCTGAGGCGCTCGGAGTCGTGGACGTTCATCTGGCAGCCGAACGTGCGCACCTCGTAGGTTCGCGCCCGGCCGTCGGGACGGACTGCCGCCTCGGAGGGCGCGATGACGCTGTGCTGTTCCAGGATGCTCATGATGGCGACAAGTCTACGTTTCCCTCCGCCCCGCGGGCGACGTGCTCCGCGGGGCGGCACGTCGCCCCTGAGCTACTGGAAGCGGACCCCGGAACCGCCGCGCGAGCGCCGGGTCGCGAACGCCGCATCCATCGCCTGCCGGACGACGTCGGACGCATAGCCCTTGCGCGCCAGGAACCCGTGCAGGCGTCGGCGCGCGGTCTCGTCGTCGTAGGTGGACAGCTGCCCGATGCGCTTCACGGCCAGCTCCGTCGCGCGCTCCAGCTCGTCGTCGTCGCCGATGTCGGCCAGCGCGGCCTCGATCAGCTCCGGTTCGATGTGACGGCGCTTGAGTTCCTGCTCGATCGCGGTGCGTCCGAGCCCCTTCCGGCTGTGCTGGGTGAAGGCGAGCGTCGTAGCGAGAGCGGCATCGTCGATCACGCCGAGCACCTCCAGCCGATCGAGCTCCGGCCCATAGACCTCCGGATCGATCTCGCGACGGTTCAGCAGCTGCTCCAGCTCCCAGCGCGACATGCCCCGCCGAGCCAGCTGGCGGATCGCGACCCCGGAGGTCTTGCGCGCCTGCCGGACCGTCTCCTCGTCGGCCTCCGCTTCGTCTGCCAGGGACGGCGCAGCCGGCTCCGCCCCCCAGGTGTTGTTCCACCCGGCGTCGGCGGCAGACGTCGCTCCGTCGTGCCGAGTTCCGTCCGCCGGGAGAGCCACGACCGGTCGCGCCGCGCCATCTCGCGCCGCGCCGTCTCGCGCCGCACCGTCTCGCGATGCCCGGCCGCGCCGGGACGGATGGTCGTCGCCATCCGTGCGGCGATCGGATGCCCGCCGGAGCGGGGTCACGGGAGCCAGGTGCTCCCGCTCCCCCGCCTCCGGGGTCACGGACCCGTCGCCCTGGTCGCCCTCCGGCGAGGACGGAAACTTCACCACCACGAGGATCCCCTCCGGGAGGCGAAGGGCACGATCACGCGCCCTTTCGAGCCTGCAGCTTGTCTTCGATCGACCCGACGTTCGACGGCTCTTCCGCCACCGCGTTCGGGTCGGCCACGATCCCCAGCTTGATCTTGATCTTCTGCTCGATCTCGGCCGCGATGTCCGGGTTGGCGATCAGGAAGTTGCGCGAGTTCTCCTTGCCCTGACCGAGCTGGTCGCCCTCGTAGGTGTACCAGGCACCCGACTTCTTCACGAGGCCGTGCTCCACACCGAAGTCGAGCAGGCTGCCCTCGCGCGAGATCCCGACGCCGTAGAGGATGTCGAACTCGGCCTGCTTGAAGGGCGGAGCCATCTTGTTCTTGACGACCTTCACGCGGGTCCGGTTGCCGACCGCGTCCGTGCCGTCCTTCAGCGTCTCGATACGACGGATGTCGAGTCGCACGGAGGCGTAGAACTTGAGCGCCTTACCACCGGCGGTGGTCTCGGGGCTTCCGAAGAACACACCGACCTTCTCGCGGAGCTGGTTGATGAAGATCATCGTGGTGTTGGTCGAGCTCAGAGCACCCGTCAGCTTGCGGAGCGCCTGCGACATCAGCCGGGCCTGGAGGCCGACGTGCGCGTCACCCATCTCGCCCTCGATCTCGGCACGGGGCACGAGCGCGGCGACGGAGTCGATGACGATCAGGTCGATGGAGCCGGAGCGCACCAGCATGTCCGCGATCTCGAGTGCCTGCTCACCCGTGTCGGGCTGCGAGACGAGGAGCGCGTCGATGTCGACGCCGAGCTTGCGGGCGTACTCCGGGTCGAGCGCGTGCTCGGCGTCGATGAAGGCCGCGATGCCGCCCGCCCGCTGGGCGTTGGCGATGGCGTGCAGGGTGAGGGTCGTCTTACCCGACGACTCCGGGCCGTAGATCTCGACGATCCGGCCGCGCGGGATGCCGCCGATGCCGAGCGCGACGTCGAGGGCGATGGAGCCGGTCGGCACGACCTCGACGGGGGCGCGCTCGTCGCTGCCCAGTCGCATGACGGAGCCCTTGCCGAACTGGCGGTCGATCTGCGCGAGGGCTGTTTCCAGGGCCTTCTCGCGGTCTGCGGGTGATGGCATTTTGCGGTTCTCCTTCGTGGGCTTCGCTACGGTTCGACTCTAGGAGTGACGTCCGACACCCGAAGCGAGGGACGCGCATCTGTGGACAACCGGTTTTCGACTGCCGATGTGAAGAAGTGTAGCCAGTTCCGAACATATCTTCGAGAACCGGAATTGGCGTGTCGCGGCTCGGATCAGCGCTTGGGGGCGGGCTTGCCGGCGCCGTACCAGTGCGACTGCGGCACACCGGTCTCCTTGCACAGGGCGATCCACACGTCGCGCGGGGACAGGCCGGCCGCGATGGCTTCGTTCGGCGTGCGGCCGCCGAGTTCGCCGATGACGAGGTCGGTCAGCAGCGTCTGGCCGTAGGTGCTGCCGAACTCGTCGGAGACGGCGCGCTGGAACTCGCTGAGCTTCATGTGTCCTTATTCCAGGAGAGCAGGGGGGAGGTAAACGAAGGACGCCCCGCCGAGAGCGGGGCGTCCTCCTGAGCGTGCGGGGATCAGCGGGCGACCAGGTCCGAGTCCATCGCCGAGACGAACTCGTCCGGAACCGTGTCCGGAATGACCGGCTCGAGACCCTCGAGCACCGCGATCCGATCGCCGACCTCGCGCATGATGACCGAGACCGGCGTCTCCAGAGCGTCGGCCACGGAGGCGAGGATCTCACTCGACGCCTCCTTCTGCCCGCGCTCGACCTCGCTGAGGTACCCGAGCGCGACACTCGCCTTGCTGGCGACCTGGCGGAGCGTACGACCCTTTTGCAGGCGGAAGTCCCTGAGCACGTCGCCGATTTCCTGACGTACAAGAATCATTAGGAGCCTCCCTCTCTTACCCTGCCGACGTATCGATGGGATACGAATGTACCGCATCCCTGCGCTCCACGATATCGAGGGCTACTGGGCTTTTCTTGTGAATGCAGCAGGTGTAACCAGACCGAAACACCGCGTATTCCCGCGGTAATCCGGGACTCTCAAACACCCGTTATGCCCAGTTCTTCCGCGAGCGCCCTGACGGCCTCGACGACCGTCTGCCGGCGGATGCCGTCGCGGTCTCCCGTCAGCGCTAGTGCGATCGATCGCGCACCGGCGTCGGAGGCGACGCCGACGTAGACGGTTCCGACCGGCCTGCCGCCCTGCGGGTCCGGTCCGGCGACACCCGTCGTCGCCACGCCGATGTCCGCGCGCCGACCCGCGACGGCCAGCCGGTCGCGCACGCCGGCGGCCAGCTGCCGGGCGACCTCGGGGTGGACGGGGCCCTCCGTCGCGAGCAGGTCGGCATCCACGCCGAGCAGAGTGTGCTTCAGCTCCGTCGCATAGACGACGGCTCCCCCGAGGACGACGGCGGAGGCGCCGGGGACGCTCGTGAGCTCTGCGGTGAGCAGCCCCCCGGTCAGCGACTCGGCCGCGGCGACGGTGAGCCCGCGGTCGATCAGCGAACGGACGACGGCCTCGGTGGCCGAGGGCTCACGCGACGGCACGCTTCGCTCTCCGGCCCTTCCAAGCCTGCCAGAGGTAGTCGATCCCGGTCCAGACGGTGAGGATGACGGCAGCGGTCATGAGGATGCCGTTCACCCAGAAGATCCAGTCCCCGAACACCGTCCACAGCGGGACGAGCGCGAAGGAGATGGCGACCGACTGGACGATGGTCTTGATCTTGCCGCCGCGCGATGCGGCGATGACGCCCTGGCGGATCACCACGAAGCGGTAGACGGTGATGCCGATCTCGCGGACCAGGATGACGATCGTCACCCACCAGGGCAGCTCGCCCAGGATGGAGAGCGCGATGAGCGCGCCGCCGGTGAGCACCTTGTCGGCGATGGGGTCGAGGAGCTTGCCGAGATCGGTGACGAGTCCCTGCCGGCGGGCGAGGGCCCCGTCGACGCCGTCCGTCGCGATCGCGACGATGAACAGGGCCGCTGCGGCCCACCGGAGCCAGCCGTCGTCACCGCCGTCGGCGAGCAGCATCCAGACGAACAGCGGGGCGAGCAGGATGCGCACGACCGTGATCGCGTTGGGCAGGTTCCAGTTGCTCACGTGCTCAGTTCCGCCGTCCGCCGCGGCGGGCGGAGGGGTGTCGGGCACCGACATCGCGGTCGTCTACTCTCTGTCGGTCAGCTGCCAGGCGTCCTCGTCGGAGTCGCCCTCGACCTCAGGATAGCCCGCCGTCATCGCCGCGACCGGATCGTTTCCGTAGCGGTCGTCGATGTCGGAACCTCCCGCCCCTGGTGCCGGGCCCGGCACCGCGGCCGCAGCGGTGCCCGCGCCTGCGCCGACTCCGGCGGCCGCGCTCGGCGCGGACGGCGCCGCACCCGCCGGCGGCTCCTCGCCGCGCAGCCGGGCGATCACCTGCGGGAGCTGTTCGGCCGTCGCCAGGACGTCGCGCGCCTTGGACCCCTCGGACGGCCCGACGATCTCGCGGGACTCCAGGAGGTCCATGAGGCGACCGGCCTTCGCGAAGCCGACGCGCAGCTTGCGCTGGAGCATCGAGGTGGAGCCGAACTGCGACGACACCACGAGCTCGGCGGCGGCGAGGAGGAGTTCCAGGTCGTCGCCGATGTCGGAGTCGATCTGCTTCTTCTCGGCCGACACCGTGACGTCCTGGCGGTACTCGGGTCGCGCCTGCCGGGTGACGTGGTCGACGACCTTCTGGATCTCGTCCTCGTTCACCCACGCGCCCTGCACGCGGATGGCCTTCGACGCGCCCATCGGCAGGAAGAGCGCATCGCCCTGGCCGATCAGCTTGTCCGCGCCGGGCTGGTCGAGGATGACGCGGGAGTCGGTGACGCTGGTGACGGCGAACGCGAGGCGCGAGGGGACGTTGGCCTTGATCAGACCGGTCACGACGTCCACCGAGGGCCGCTGGGTGGCCAGCACCAGGTGGATGCCGGACGCGCGCGCCAGCTGAGTGATGCGGACGATCGAGTCCTCCACGTCGCGCGGGGCGACCATCATCAGGTCGGCGAGCTCGTCGACCACCACGAGCAGGTACGGATACGGCTTGAGCTTGCGTTCGCTCCCGGCGGGCAGGACGATCTCGTCGTTCACGACCGCGCGGTTGAAGTCGTCGATGTGCCGGAAGCCGAAGCTCGCGAGGTCGTCGTACCGCATGTCCATCTCCTTCACGACCCACTGCAAGGCCTCCGCGGCCTTCTTCGGGTTCGTGATGATGGGGGTGATGAGGTGCGGAACGCCGCCGTAGATCGTCAGTTCGACGCGCTTCGGGTCGATGAGCACCATCCGGACCTCCGACGGCTTCGCGCGCATCAGCAGGCTGGTGATCATCGAGTTGACGAAGCTCGACTTGCCCGAGCCGGTCGAACCGGCGACGAGGAGGTGGGGCATCTTGGCGAGGTTCGCGACGACGAAACCGCCGCCGACGTCCTTGCCGACGCCGATCGTCATCGGGTGGACGCTCTTCGTGGCAGCGGGAGACCGCAGCACGTCGCCGAGCGACACGATCTCGCGGTCGCTGTTCGGGATCTCGATGCCGATCGCGCTCTTGCCCGGGATGGGCGACAGGATGCGGACCTCGTTGCTCGCCACGGCGTACGAGAGGTTCTTGCTGAGCGCGGTCACCCGCTCGACCTTCACGCCGGGACCGAGCTCGATCTCGTACTGCGTGACCGTCGGGCCGCGCGAGTAGCCGGTGACCTTCGCATCGACGCCGAACTGAGTGAGGACGGACGTGATCGCTGCGACGATCTCGTCGTTCGCGCCCGAGCGCGTCTTCGCCGGTGTTCCGGCGGAGAGCATCGTGGCGGACGGGAGGTTGTATGGAGCGGACGGCTCGGGGAGCGCCGGCGGGGCGACATCCTCGTCGAAGTCCTCCGCGCCCGCCTGGAAGCCGGGGAGCACGGCAGCACCGCCGGGCGCTCCGCCGACGGGCGGGAGCGGCGCGACGGCGGTCGGGGGCTGCTCGCCGGTGAAACGGTGCAGGGCGTCCTCGGCGTTGGCCAGCTCGCTGAGCACCTCGGTGTTGTAGTGGTCGCTGGCGGGGTCGGGCTCGAGGGCGGTCGCGAACTCGCCCTTCCCTCGCCCTCCCGCGCCGAAGACCTCGGTGAGGCCGTCCGCCGGCGCGGCGTCGTACTCCGGGTCCTCTTCGCGCTGGGACTTGTTCCGGCGCCACCAGGGCAGGTTCGCCTCCTGCTCCGGTTCGTCGACGCCGTCGAGCTCGACCTGCTTCGTCCGCGCCTCCTTCGCCTCCTGGCGCTCGTCCTCCGTCGGGAGTTGCGCGCCGAAGAGGTAGGCGTACAGCTCGCGGATGCGCTCGGGCAGCTTGTTCGGCGGCGTCTTGGTGATGATGAAGAGGCTGAGGATCAGCAGCAGGATGATGACGGCGCCCGCGCCGTACGGGGTGATCAGCAGCGATAGCGGCGCCGCGATCAGCCACCCCAGCACACCGCCCGCCTGCGCGAGTGCGTTCACGCCGTCGCTCGGCGACGGGTGCGGGCTGAACAGATGGCACAGTCCGGACACCATGAGCAGCAGGATGCTCAGTCCGATGCCGATGCGCGTGTTGTCGTGCACCGAGCTGGGATGCCGGAACAGCCAGGCGGCGAACAGCACCATGACCACGGGGAGCGCGAACGCGACGCGCCCGAAGAGCAGACCGAACGTCGATGCGTCCAGCATGCGCGCGACCTGGTTGTTGATGAAGAACCACTCGATGACGGCACCGGCGGCTGCTAGCAGGACCAGGAAGAACGGAAACCCGTCACGGCGCTCTTCTTTCGCCAGCTTCTCCGGGCCGAGCGCGCGGAACGCCCCGCCGGTGAGGTGGGCGAGGCCCATCCACGCGCGGATCAGCGGACTGGGCCCCGCATCGGCTGCCGGGTAGGCGACCGTCTTCTGCTGCGCGGTCTTCGACGCCGGCTTGCGCGCGGTCGACCCGCCGCGACCGGAGTTCCGGGCGCGTGCATTCGACTTGGTGCTCGTAGCCATGCGACAACGGTACGTCGTGCCCCCGTCATCGCGCGGTTCCCGCGCCTGAGTTGTGGAAATCCGGCCGGGTCAGCGGACTGTGCGCACCATCGTGTCGGAGCCCTCCCCCGAGGCCACCGTCACGTAGCCCTCGCTGACGTACAGGCGCTGGGCGAAGTTGGAGCGCTGGACGCTGAGGCTGAGACGCGCGTGGCCGCGGGCTGCGGCCATGCGGGCCAGCTCGCGCAGCAGCGCCCGGCCGACCCCCTGCGCCCGCCAGTGCGGGTAGACGCCGAGGGTGAGCTCCGGAACGCCGGGCGCGACGAAGCCGTAGCCCGGATCGCTCGGCGAGAACAGCCGTGCCCACGTGGCGCCCACCGGAACACCGGCGGCATCCTCCGCCACGCAGCCGAAGTCGCCCGGCCGCTGCCAGCCGGCGATGTAGTGGCGGACGGACGGATCGTCGAGGACGGTCACCCGCGGTCTGGTGCGGACCGGATTCCAGTTCGCGGCCTCCACCAGCATGTCCGCGAGCACCCGCGCGTCGCCGGGGACGGCGGGTCGGATGCGGAACGCGTTCATGGACGAACGGTACCCGCCGCCGTGTTTCGGGCGGGTAACGATCCCGGCCACGCCGCTCCCGACCGGGTCAGGCCTCGATCACCAGGGGCACGATCATCGGACGGCGGCGGTAGCTGGTGTTGACCCAGCGGCCGACGGTCCGGCGCACCACCTGCGAGAGCGCGTGCGAGTCGCGGACGCCGTTGTGGGCGGCCTCCGCGAGCGCGGCGGCGATCTTCGGCTTGACGTCGTCGAACACCGCGTCGTCCTCGGCGAATCCGCGGGCGTGCACCTCCGGACCGGTCACGATGCGACCGGTGGCGGCCTCCACGACGACGATGATCGAGATGAAGCCCTCCTCCCCCAGGATGCGGCGGTCCTTCAGGTCGGCGTCGGTGATCTCGCCGACGCTGGAGCCGTCGACGTACACGAAGCCCAGGTCGAGCTGGCCGACGACGCGGGCGACGCCGTCGCGCAGGTCGACGACCGAGCCGTCCTCGGCCAGGATCGTGTTCTTCTCGGGAACGCCGGTGTCCATGGCGAGGCGCGCGTTCGCCACGAGGTGGCGGTACTCGCCGTGCACGGGCATGACGTTCTTCGGCTTCAGGATGTTGTAGCAGTAGAGCAGCTCGCCCGCGGCCGCGTGACCGGAGACGTGCACCTTCGCGTTGCCCTTGTGCACCACGTTGGCGCCGAGCTTGGTGAGCCCGTCGATGACGCGGTAGACCGCGTTCTCGTTGCCCGGGATCAGGCTCGACGCGAGGATCACGGTGTCGCCGGGGCCGACCTCGATCTGGTGGTCGAGGTTCGCCATCCGGGCGAGGACGGCCATCGGCTCGCCCTGCGAACCGGTCGACATGTGGACGATCTCGTCGTCGGGGAGGTCGGCGGCCTTCTTGTAGTCGATCAGCACACCCTCGGGCACCTTGAGGTAGCCGAGCTCCGCCGCGATGGTCATGTTGCGGACCATCGAACGCCCGAGCAGTGCGACGCGGCGGCCGTTCGCGGCGGCCGCGTCGAGCACCTGCTGCACGCGGTGGACGTGGCTGGAGAAGCTCGCCACGATCACGCGGCGGGGCGCGCGGGCGATGACGGCGTCGAGCACCGGTCCGATCGAGCGCTCCAGCGGAGTGAAGCCGGGGACGTCGGCGTTGGTGGAGTCGGCGAGGAACAGGTCGACCCCCTTCTCGCCGAGCCGCGCGAAGGCGCGGAGATCGGTGATGCGGTCGTCGAGCGGCAGCTGGTCCATCTTGAAGTCGCCGGTGTGGAGGACGACGCCGGCCGGCGTGGTGATCGCCACGGCGAGCGCATCCGGGATGGAGTGGTTGACCGCGACGAACTCGAGGGAGAACGGGCCGAGCTGCTCGACCTGCCCCTCCTTCACCGTGAGCGTGTACGGCTGGATGCGGTGCTCCTTGAGCTTCGCCTCCACCAGGGCGAGCGTGAGGCCCGAGCCGATCAGCGGGATGTCGCGCCGCAGCTTGAGCAGGTACGGCACGGCGCCGATGTGGTCCTCGTGACCGTGCGTGAGGACGACGCCGACGACGTCGTCCAACCGGTCGCGGACCGGCTGGAAGTCGGGGAGGATCAGGTCGACGCCCGGCTGGTCCTGCTCCGGGAAGAGGACGCCGCAGTCGACGATGAGGAGCTTGCCTTCGTATTCGAAGACGGTCATGTTGCGGCCGATCTCACCGAGACCGCCGGTCGGGATGATGCGGAGTGTTCCGGGTTCGAGCGCGGGAGGCTCGGCGACGAGGTTGGGCATGTGCCCTCCTATTTCTGTGTTCTTCGCGGGGCTTCGCGCGCCCGCCATGTGTTCGACCGCCTGTGCGGTCGTCAGCGTGTGGTCCCGGCGATCTTCGGGAGCGCACCGCCCGCGGCCGCATTGCGGTCGGGGCGGAAGTTCGAGAAGTCGACACCGGGGATGTCGTGGACGAGGTCGAGCTCGTCTTCGATCTGAGCGGCCTCCCACTCCTCGGGCCCGACGAGCGGGAGACGCACGCGGGGGCTCGAGATGCGGCCGAGGCCGTGGAGGATGTACTTGGCAGCAACGGTACCGGGCACGTGCGTCATCACGGCGCGCACGAGCGGCTCGAGCTTGCGGTGGGCTGCGGTGGCGGTCGCCAGGTCTCCGGCGTTCACCGCATCCACGATCTGGCGGTAGGGGGTCGGAGCGATGTTCGCCGTGACGCCGATGAGCCCGCTCGCCCCGATGGAGAGGTGCGGAAGCACGTTGGCGTCGTCGCCCGAGAAGTAGAGGAGGTCGGTCTGGTTGAGCACCCGGCTGACCTCGCTGAAGTCGCCCTTCGCGTCTTTGATCGCGAGCACGTTCGGGTGCTTGGCGATGCGGAGGATCGTCTCGTATTTGATGGGGACCCCGGTGCGGCCCGGGATGTCGTAGAGGATGACCGGCAGGTCGGTCGAGTCGGCGATCATCCGGAAGTGGGTGAGGATTCCGGCCTGCGTCGGCTTGTTGTAGTACGGCGTGACGACCATGACGCCGTCGGCCCCGGCCTTCTCGCTCTGCTGGTACAGCTGGATGGCGTGCGCGGTCTCGTTGGACCCGCCGCCGGTGATGATCTTGGCCCGGCCGGCGGCGACCGACTTGCCCACCTCGACCAGACGGAGCTTCTCCGCGTCGGTCAGCGTCGAGGTCTCCCCCGTCGTGCCGGTGACGACGATCCCGTCGGCACCCGCCTGGATCACGTCGTCGATGTGCTTCTCGACCGCCGCCCAGTCCACTTCGCCATCGGCGGTGAACGGGGTGACCAGGGCGACGAGGACCTGGCCGAACGGATTCTCGGAAGCAGCCATGCCACCAGGCTATCGGGTCGCCGTCACAGGAGGTCACATTCGGTGCGCTGTGGACGACGTCGGCGTAGCGTCCCGGGCTGTGAACGGATTCGCAGCTCTCGGCATCCTGCTCGGGCTCGTCGCCGTCGTCACGGCGGCCGGCCTCCTCTGGCGCGCGACGACCGGGCGCGCGCGGACGGTCGGCGGGCACGACGTCGTCGCCCCCTCCGAGGTCGGCGTCGACGCGTTCGGCGGCCGCGCCACCCTCCTGCAGTTCTCCACCGAGTTCTGCGCGCCCTGCCGCTCCACCGCGCGTGTGCTCGACGGCGTCGCGGCCGGCACCGACGGCGTGAGCCATACGGAGGTCGACCTGACGGACCGGCCCGAGCTCGCGACACGCTTCGGCATCCTCCAGACGCCGACCACCCTCGTCCTCGACGCCACGGGCGCCGTCCGCGCCAGGATCGGCGGCGCGGCACGCGCGGACGACGTCCGCCTCACCCTCCACCGCATCCTCGGGAGCGACCATGTCTCAGCCTGATCCGGCGGCGTCCGCCGCCACCGCCGCATCCCCCTCGACGGCGTCCGGTGCATCCGGCCGCCCCGGCATCGACCCGCGATCGCCGCGATTCGGCGCGGGGATCACGGCGGTGCTGCTCCTCGTCGACCTGTTCCTCTCGCTGATCGGGGCGACGACCGCGGCGGCGGTGCTGCTGCTCGTCATCGCGCTCCTCTTCGCCTGGGGCGCCGTCGCCGGCATCCGCCGCCACCCGTACGGACTGCTCTTCCGCGCCGTGATCCGTCCGCGCCTGGCGCCTCCCGCCGAGCTCGAGGACCCGGCGCCGCCCACCTTCGCGCAGGCCGTCGGGCTGCTCGTCACCGGGGTGGGCCTCGTCCTGTTCGTGGCCGGTGTGCCGCTCGCGCTGCCGATCGCCGCGGCGCTGGCGTTCGCCGCGGCCTTCCTGAACTCGGTGTTCGGATACTGCCTCGGCTGCCAGCTGTACCTCCTGCTGGTGCGCGCGCGACTCATCCGGCACTCCGCCGGGGCCTGATCGCCCGTCGAAGCGTGACCGCCCGTCGAGCCGCGACCCCCGCCGGCCCAGCCGGGAATCCGCCCAGCACCCGGTGACGGCGCCGGAACCCGTCAGTAGGGTGGAGAGGCCCGGCCGCGCTCGGCGGCAGAGGGTCACGAGGAGGTCTTCATGGCAGTCACCAGCGCATCCACCACCGTCTGGAACGGCGATCTCACGAGCGGCTCCGGAACGGTCACGCTCGACTCGTCGCACGCGGCAGAGCTCTCCGTCAACTGGAAGGCCCGCTCCGAGGGCGGCGCCGAGGTCACCACCCCGGAGGAGCTCCTGGGCGCAGCGCACGCCGCGTGCTTCTCGATGGCGTTCTCGAACGTGCTCGCGCAGTTCGGCAACGCGCCGGAGAGCATCCGCACGACGGCTGCGGTCACCTTCGATCCCGCACAGGGCATCACCGGCAGCCACCTGACCGTGACCGCCCAGGTCCCCGGCCTCTCCGAGGAGGACTTCCAGCGCCTCGCCGACGAGGCCAAGCGCACGTGCCCCGTGTCGCGGGCGCTGGTCGGCATCCCGATCACCCTCGACGCGTCGCTGGCCTGAGCCGCAGGCGGCCGCACATGCGCGTACTGCTCGCCGGCGCGTCCGGCATGATCGGCGGCGAGCTGCGTCGTCAGCTGGCCGAAGCCGGACACGAGACGCGGAGGCTGGTCCGGCGTGAGCCGGCCGGCTCGGACGAACTCCGCTGGGCGCCGGAGGAACGCTCCGTCGATCCCGGCGTGTTCGACTGGGCCGACGCGGTCGTGAACCTCTCCGGCAGCTCGCTGCAGCACCTGCCGTGGACGCGCGCGACCAAGCGGCGCATCCTGTCATCCCGGCTCCAGGCGACCGGGACGCTCGCCGAGGGGATGCGCCGGGCCGACAGCCCGCCCGCGGTGTTCGTCAGCGGGTCGGCGGTCGGCTACTACGGCGACCGCCCCGGCCAGCAGCTGACCGAGGCGGCGACGAAGGGACGTGGGTTCCTCGCCGACGTCGTCGACGCCTGGGAGGCCGCCGCCCGGCTCGCGCCGCCCGCCACGCGCGTCGCCCTCGCCCGGACCGGTGTGGTGATCGGGCGCGGCGGCGCCCTCACGCCGCTGCTCCCGCTCGCCAAGGCGGGACTCGCCGGTCCCCTCGGCGGCGGTCGCCAGCACTGGCCCTGGGTCAGCCTGCACGACGAGGCGGCGGCGCTCGTCCACCTGCTGACCTCGTCGCTCGAGGGGCCGGTGAACATCGCGGGGCCGACGCCCGCGACCGCCGGGGAGATCGTGCGCGCGCTCGCGCAGGCGGTGCGCCGGCCGTACCTCGTGCCGGTGCCGCGGTTCGCGATCGAGCTGGTCCTGCAGGATGCGGGCCGCGAGCTGCTGCTCGCCGACCAGCTGGTGGTGCCGCGCGCGCTGCTCGGCGACGGCTTCGTGTTCCGCGACCCGACGATCGAGGACGCGATGGACCGGCTCGTGGAGGTGCGAGCGGCCTGACGCGCGGCTGCCGCCGTGCTCCGCCGGCGCGCCCAGCGGTCGCGCCCAGAGGCCTGTCAGCGGGCCGTCAGCGGGCTGCGGGCCCGCCCGCTTTCGCCTGCGCCCGCTCCAGCCGGATCGCCTGCCGCAGCGCCTCGCGCGCGCGGCGGCGGTCCCCCGACGCGTCGTAGGCGAGCCCCAGCCGGAACCACGCCCGCCAGCTCTCCGGCTCCGCCTCGACCTCCGCGCGATAGCGCGGGAACTCCCGGTCCGCGGCATCGCGCAGCGGCCGGCCGCTTGCGCGCGTCGGCAGGTCCTCGACCGGGAGACCGCCCTCCGCATCCAGCTGCCGCACCAGGCGTTCCGTGCGCGCGCCGAACAGCAGCTCGCGGCCGATCGCCCATGCCGCGATGAACGGAAGCACGATCAGGGCGACGCCCATGGCGATGCCGACGGGCTCACCGGTCAGCACGAGCATGACCGCGCGCTGGGTGACGAGCACCAGGTAGACGAGCAGGAGGACCGCCATCAGGAGGGCGGCCAGGCGGTTTCTCATCCGGGGAGCCGGCCTCTCATCGCTTCGCCGGTCATCGGCCGGGGTCGGTGCCGTCGTCGCCCGCGTCGCGGACGGTCGGGCGCGGCGGCTCGCCGTTCGGCTCGGCGATCCCCAGGTCGACGAGCTTGTCGAGGCCGACCGTCACGCCCGTCGCGGTCGCCGCCGCGCGCAGCGCGAGCAGGATGCCCGCTTCGTACGCCTCCGGGCCGACCGTGTCGTGCCGGATGGTCAGCTGCTCCCCGGCGCCTCCGAAGATCACCTGCTGCTGGGCGACGACCCCGCGCATCCGGAGGCTGTGGATGGGCACACTGGCGACCTGCTGCCCGCGCGCCCGCTGATCGGAGTGCGGCGCCTCCACCGGGCCGATCGCGGCGCGTGCCGCGCCGATGAGCTCCGCGGTGCGCACCGCCGTGCCCGACGGCGAGTCGACCTTGCCCGCGCCGTGCGCCTCCACGATCTCGATGGAGTCGAAGAAGCGGGCGGCGACGGTGGCGAACGCCGTTCCCAGGGCGGAGCCGAGGGAGAAGTTGGGGATGACGACGGCGCCCTGCCCGTCGTGCTCGGCGACGCGTCGCTCCAGGTCGAGGATGCGGTCCGCCGACCAGCCGGACGTGCCGACGAGCACATTCAGACCGTGATCGACCGCGAAGGCGACGATCCGGCCGCTGACCTGCGGCACCGTCATGTCGACGAGCACGTCGGCGCCGAGCATGTCCTCCAGGGGCGAGCGGGAGTCGAGCCGCGCTACGAGCTCCAGGTCGTCGGCCTGCTCGATGAGACGGACCGCCACGCTTCCCAGTTTTCCGGTCGCTCCGGCGACGGCCACGCGAATGCTCACCCGATCAGCCTACCCGCGGGGCGCGTTACGCTGGGCCGATGGTGTCTTTCGCAGACGTCGCCGTCACCGACGCGACCGCCCACCGGATGCTGTCCGACTACTTCGCCGAGCGCGCCGCGACCTTCCCGAGCGCCCAGGGCGCGTACCGCACGTCGTTCCCCGATCCCGGGCAGTTCGTCGCGCCGAACGGGGTCTTCCTGCTCGCCTACGACGACGGCGTCGAGGTGGGATGCGGCGGCATCCGCGAACTGCGCGTCCCGTCGGCGGAGGCACAGGACGATGCATCCGTCGTGCGGTACGAGATCAAGCATCTGTGGGTGACGCCGTCGGCCCGCGGCAACGGCTACGGCCGCGCCATCCTCGCCGAGCTCGAGCTGCGCGCCCGCGGCTTCGGTGCGACCGAGCTGGTGCTCGACACGAACGCGAGCCTGGAGGCGGCGGGCGGCCTGTACCGCTCGCACGGCTACGAGCCCATCCCGCCGTACAACGACAACCCCAACGCGACGGACTGGTTCCGCAAAGCCTTCGTCTGACGCCGACAGCTCCTGACTTTTTCGCGCGAATCGGCGCCCAGGGGGCGAAAAACTCAGGAGCTGCGGGCTCGGGGCGGGGCGGAGTCAGACGGGCTGGAGCTCGGGGAGGCCGGTGCGCAGTTCGACCGGCAGGTGGCCGAGGTCGTTGTGCACCACGAGGACGGGCGGCTTGGCCGAGCGCACGCGGATGATCGTCAGGCCGCAGTTCGCCTGGTTGAGCCCCAGCCAGCGCCAGGCCGGCGCGTCGAACACGTGCCGGACGAACCAGCCGATCACGAAGTTGTGCGTCACCAGCAGGTCGTGCCGGTCGCCCATCGCCGGGGTCAGGAACTCGTTGACGGCGTCGTCCATCTGCGCCCGGCCTGCCTCGATCTCCGCCTCCGTCACCGGGCCGAAGAACGACTCGAACGCCTTGGGCATGTCCGGCGTCGGACCCGACGGGATGCAGTCGAACAGCAGGCTCGACGGCTGCGGCTCGAGCGCGGGCATCCGCTCGGCCATGATCGCCGCCGTCTCCGCTGCGCGCACCAGCGGCGAGTGGTACATCGAGGTGAACGGGATGCCGCTCAGCCGCTCGGCGACGAGCTGCGCCTGACGCTTGCCCCGTGGCGAGAGCGGGCCGTCCGGCAGGCCGTGCTCGGCATCCTGCTGCTCGCCATGGCGCACGAGGTAGATGTAGTGGGGCACGAACGGGACCTTTCGGAGATGGATCGGGAGAACGGGCTGGTCAGGAGGCGAGGCCGGCGAACACGTCGTCGGTGACGCTCCCCACCGCGGCGACGGAGACCGGCCGGTCCGCCAGGTCGGCGGCGAGGGCGCGCACATCGTCGGCGGTGACGAGGTGGAGGCGCCGGAGGCTCTCATCGAGATCGGCGAACTCACCGAGCGTGATCTCGGCGCGGCCGAGACGGGACATGCGGGTGTCGGAGTCCTCGAGCGCGAGGGCCGCGCCGCCGGAGAGCTGGCCGACGGCACGGCGGAGCTCGTCGGCCGTGACGCCGCCGGATGCCAGCCGTTGCAGTTCGTCCAGCATCAGCTCGGTGACCTGGCGCGCCTTCGCCGGGGCGCATCCCGCATACAGGCCGAACACGCCGGCGTCGGAGTACGAGCCGGAGAACGAGTAGACGGAGTAGGCCAGGCCGCGGCGCTCGCGCACCTCCTGGAAGAGGCGGCTGGACATCCCGCCGCCGAGGATGGAGTTGAGGACGCTCATCGTCGTGCGGCGCTCGTCGGTGGCCAGGATGCCGGGCATGCCGACGAACACGTTGGCCTGCTCGATCGGGCGCTCGACCGTGACGATGGGGCTTCCACGGCGGATGTCGGCCGGGACGGCCGGGCGGCGGCCGACCGGCGTGGCGGCGAGCTCCGGGTCCCAGCCCGCTGCGGCGAGAGCGCGCTCGACGCCCGCGACCAGGAGGTCGTGATCGACGGCGCCCGCGGCCGTCACCACGAGGTCCTGCGGCCGGTAGTTGGCGCGGTAGTGCTCCCAGACGCCGTCGCGGCTCGCCGCACGGATGGTGTCCGGGCGGCCGCCGATGGGACGGCCGAGCGGATGGTCGCCCAGGACGGCCTGGAACATCCGCTCGCTGGCGACGTCGGCGGGGTCGTCCTCCGCCATGGAGAGCTCTTCGAGGATCACGCCGCGCTCGTTCTCGAACTCGGCCGGATCGAGCAGCGACGAGGTGAGCATGTCGCCGATGACCTCGACCGCCATGGCGAGGTCCCGATCCTGGACCTTCGCGTAGTAGCAGGTGTACTCCTTGGCGGTCATGGCGTTGTGCTCGCCGCCCACGGAGTCGAACGAGACCGCGATGTCGAGCGCGGTGCGCGTGCGCGTCCCCTTGAAGAGGAGGTGCTCGAGGAAGTGCGTCGAGCCGAGCGATCCGGGATGCCCGGGCTGGCCGTCGCTCTCGTCGCGCGAGCCGACGGCGACCCAGTAGCCGAGCGTGGCGCTGCGGGCGCCGGGCACCTGCTCGCTGAGGATGCGGACACCGCTCGGCAGAACCGTCCGCCGGACCAGCGCTTCGCCGGACGCCGCGAAGGTGAGGTCGGCCATACCGAGCGGGAGGTCGACTGCGCTGTTCATCCCCTCCACCCTACGCCAGAGCACCCGGGATGCCTGGGCTGAGAAAAAGAGGACAAACAGAATCGTCTGTCTACCGCTATACTGTGAAAGCCATCGTGTCCGGCGCCTCGCGGCGGACGCGATCGGCCTCTGACAGCAGCCCGGAGGCGCCCCGCCTCCCCCGAACAAGGAGTCGTGCCGGATGGTCGTAAGTGCCCGAGCGACCATCCGGCCGCCCGCGCCGTCGAAGGTCAAGATTCTCGCGACGGCGGATCAGCTCTTCTACCAGGAGGGCATCCACACCGTCGGCGTCGACCGCATCATCGCGGGCGCCCGCGTGACGAAGGCGACGTTCTACAAGCACTACCGGTCGAAGGACCTGCTGATCATCGCCTACGTGGAGGGCCGCGACCGCCAGGTGCGCGACTGGTTCGCCCAGCAGGAGGCCGCGCACGACGACCCGCGCGACATCGCTCGCGCCCTGGTCGACTCGATCAACGAGCAGGCCGTGAGCCCGGGCTTCCACGGCGACCCGTTCATCAACGCCGCCGCGCAGTTCGCCGATGAGACGGACCCCGTGCGCGTGGCCGTGACGGCCCACCGCGACTGGTACGCCGACCGCATCGAGGAGCTGTTCCGCCAGATCGGCCACCCGCGACCGGGCGACGCGGCGGACGACCTCATCCTCGCGCGCGACGGCGCCATGGCCGGCGGCTATGTGGGCGACGCGATCGCCGCGGGCGCCGCGCTGCACCGCGCGCTCGACCGCATCCTGGCCGAGGTCTGACCCGCGCCGACGCGTTCTATGGGGCGCAACACGCCGTGACGCACGTCGCGGAACGGTGTGTTGCGCCCCACAGGCGCGCGAGCGAGGACGCGGACTACTCGGAGACGCGGTCGAGGTCGAGCATCTGCGACCGCGTGAGGCGGATGCCCGCGGCGGCCATCAACGCGTCGACCTGGTCCGGGCGGCTGGCGCTGGCGACCGGCGCGGCGATCGTCCGCTTGGCGAGGAGCCAGGCGAGGGCGATGCTGGCGGGCGCGACGCGGTGCTCCGCGGCGATCCGGTCGAGCACCGCGAGCACGCGCTGACCGCGACGGTTCACATACGCGGAGGCGCGGACGCTGCGCGCGCCGGCCGTGAGGTCGCCCTTGCCGCGGTACTTGCCGGTGAGGAAGCCGTTGGCCAGCGCGTAGTACGGCATCACGGCGAGCCCCTGCGCCGCCGCGACGATCCGCGGCGCGCTCTCGAACTCGCTGCGGTGCATCAGGTTGTACTGGGTCTGGATGGCGACGAACTTCGGCAGGCCGGACGACGCCAGGATGCGCGCCTCGATCAGCCGGTCCGCAGTGAAGTTGGACGCGCCGAGGTAGCGCACCTTGCCGCTCTCGATCAGCCACTCGGCCGTCGCCAGGCTGTCCTCCAGCGGCGTCTCCGGGTCGTCCTCGTGGAAGTAGAGCAGGTCGATGTGGTCGGTCTGCAGCCGCTCGAGGGACGCCTCGACGGCGCGGATCATGCTGACGGATCCGAGGCCCGGGTTGTCGTGGTGCCGCCCGACCTTCGTCGCGACGACCATGCGGTCGCGGTTGCGGCGCTCGCGCATCCACGTGCCGATGAGCACCTCGCTGCGGCCGCCGACGTAGCTGTCGGCGGTGTCGATGAAGTCGCCGCCGAGCTCTGTGAAGCGGTCGAGGATGGCGAACGAGGTGTCGCCGTCGGCCGTCCAGCCGAAGACGCTCGCGCCGAGCGACAGCGGGTACACCGCGAGGTCGCTCTCGCCGATGCGGCGGGGCGCGATGATCGACAGCGGGCCGGTGCTCGCGATGGCCGGGTCGACGTCGATGACGCCGGTCGGCGGCTCAGCGGAACCTGCGCGCGGGTCGGCGGCGGCGCTGCTGCGCAGGCCGACGGTCTCGAGCAGGCGCAGGGGAAGCAGCTGTGGCATGTCTCCCCCTCCCCCGCGACCTCCAACCGCCGCGTATGTCCGTTCTCCGCGAATCGATGGCTCTCGAATCGATTCGAGAACGGTGGATTCCCGATTGAACACTTGCAGCGTACGACATGCCTCCGACGCGCGAAGGACGAAACGGGTGAACCGTGGAGGAAAGCCAGGTCACAGTTTCATCACGAACGCCGGAGCACCGCCCGGGCGTGTGCGAGCACCGGTCCGTCGACCATCCGGCCCTCGTGGCGGAACACTCCTCCGCCCGCGTTCTCGGCGGCCGCGAGCAGCTCCCGGGCGGCCGCGACCTCCGCAGGATCGGGCCGGTAGGCGGCGCGGATCGTCTCCACCTGACCGGGATGGATGCACGCGGTCGCAGCGAATCCGACGGCCACGGCATCCTCCGCCTCAGCAGCGAGCCCTGCGAGATCCGCGATGTCGAGGTGGACGGTGTCGACGGCGTGGACGGAGGAGGCGGCGGCCGCGAGCAGCACCGCCGACCGCGCGTGCACGGCCACATCGCGGTAGCGTCCGTCCGCGTGCCTGCTGGATGTGCCGCCCAACGACGCGACCAGGTCCTCCGCACCCCACATCAGGGCCATCACCTCGGGGACGGCGGCAAGCGACGGCGCCGCGAGCACGCCCGCGGCCGTCTCGCAGAGGGCGATGACGGCGTAGTCGCGGAGCCCGTCGAGATCGGCCGGGCGCTCGGCTTTCGGCAGCATCACCGCGCGATAGGGCGTCGCCGCGAGCGCGGACAGGTCGGCGTCGTGGTCGTCGGTCCCGGCCGGATTGACGCGCACGATGACGCGCTCCGGGTCCAGGTCCGACGCCGCCAGGGCCTCCCGGGCGGCCACCCGCCGGGCGGGGTCGACCGCATCCTCGAGGTCGAGGATCACCGCATCCGCCCGCTCCAGCGCCTTCGCGTACCGCTCCGGCCGGTCGGCGGGGCAGAACAGCAGCGCCGGCCCCCAGGGGAACGCCGGGGCCTCGCTCACAGAATCCCGTCCACATCCGACCCGGCAGCGTCCGCCCCGCCGGTGTCGGGGGCGCCCGGGTCGGTCGCGGCCGGAGAGACGTCCCGGCACCACACCATCACCTGGCGTGTCGCCGTCGCGACGACGACGCCGTCCTGGTTGCGTCCGGTGTGCTCGAGCGTGACGATCCCCTGGCCGGGGCGGGAGGCGGAGAGCCGCTTCGCCAGCACCACCGTCTCCGAGTAGAGCGTGTCGCCGTGGTGCAGCGGATGCGGGAAGGAGACCTCGCTGAACCCCAGGTTCGCGACGATCGTGCCCTGCGTCAGCTGGGTGACCGACGCGCCGACGATCGTCGCCAGCGTGAACATCGAGTTCACCAGCCGCTCCCCGAAGGGCTGCCGGGCCGACCACGCCGCATCCAGATGCAGTGCCTGGGTGTTCATGGTGAGGGTCGTGAAGAGGACGTTGTCCGCCTCCGTCACCGTGCGGCCCGGCCGGTGCAGGTACCGCGTATCCGGTTCGAACTCCTCGTAGTAGAGCCCGCGCTGCTCGATCTCCCTCATGCCGCCTCCTCCAGCTCGATGCGCAGCGGCGCGCCGGTCGCGGCGACCACCTCGTCGACCGTGACGCCGGGCGCCAGCTCGCGCAGCACCAGGCCGTCGTCGGTGACGTCGATGACCGCCAGATCGGTGATGATGCGGTCGACGCATCCCATGCCGGTCAGCGGGAGGCTGCACTCTGTCACGATCTTGGGACGGCCCTCCCGGTCGACGTGCTCCATCATCACGATGAGCCGCTTGGCGCCGAACACGAGGTCCATCGCCCCGCCCATGCCCTTCACCATCTTGCCGGGGATCATCCAGTTGGCGAGGTCGCCCCGCTCGGACACCTCCATGGCGCCGAGGACGGCAAGGTCGACGTGCCCGCCGCGCACCATCCCGAACGACAGCGACGAGTCGAAGAAGGCGGCGCCGCGATTCACGGTGACCGTCTCCTTCCCCGCATTGATGAGGTCGGGGTCGACGGCGTCGTCGGCGGGATAGGGGCCGACGCCGAGCACGCCGTTCTCCGAGTGCAGGATGACCTCGACGCCCTCCGGGATGTAATTGGGGATGAGCGTCGGCATCCCGATGCCGAGGTTGACGTACTGCCCGTTCTCCAGCTCGCGCGCCACCCGCGCGGCGAGCTCGGTGCGGCTGAGGCTCATCGTGCGCTCCCTTCGGCGACCGTCCGCCGTTCGATCCGCTTCTCCACGCCCGGCGCGTGCACGACCCGCTGCACGAAGATGCCGGGGCAGTGCACCGCGCCCGGGTCGAGCTCGCCCGGCTCCACCAGCTCCTCGACCTCGGCGATGGTGATGCGCCCGGCCATCGCGGCGAGCGGGTTGAAGTTCATCGCGGCCGCGTGGAAGACGAGGTTGCCGTGCCGGTCGCCCTTCGCGGCGTGCACGAGCGCGAAGTCGGGGCGCAGCGACCGCTCCAGCACGTACTCGGCGTCGTCGAACATCCGCACCTCCTTCGGCTCGCTCGCGACCGCGACCGAACCGTCCGCGGCGTAGCGGCGCGGGAGGCCGCCCGTCGCGATCTGGGTGCCGACGCCCGCCGGGGTGAAGAAGGCGGGGATGCCTGCGCCGCCCGCGCGCAGCTTCTCGGCGAGCGTCCCCTGCGGGGTGAGCTCCACCTCCAGCTCGCCGGAGAGGAACTGACGCGCGAACTCCTTGTTCTCGCCGACGTACGAGCTGACCATCTTGCGGATGCGGTGCTCGGCGAGCAGCAGACCGAGACCCCAGTCGTCGACGCCGCAGTTGTTGCTGACCACCTCGAGGTCGGTGGTCCCGGCATCGAGCATCGCCTGGATCAACGCGCTCGGGATGCCGCACAGGCCGAATCCGCCGACCGCGAGCATGCTGCCGTCCGGAATGTCGGCGACCGCCTCCGCGGCGCTTCCGACGGTCTTGTCGATCATGCGTCCTCCCCTTCGAGGGTCTCTCACCGCCGGCTCCTGAGTTTTTCCGGCGACACGCCGGGTGCAGCGAGGAAGAACTCAGGAGCTGGCGGCTGCGGGTTCAGGTTAGGCGGAGAAGCCCAGCGCGCGCGAGATCACCATCAGCTGGACCTCGCTCGTGCCCTCGCCGATCTCCAGGATCTTCGAGTCGCGGTAGTGGCGCGCGACGGGGTTCTCGTTGAGGAATCCGTATCCGCCGAAGATCTGCGTGGCGTCGCGGGCGTTGTCCATGGCGGCCTCGCTGGAGACCAGCTTGGCGATGGACGCCTCCATCTTGAACGGCTTGCCGGCCATCAGCTTGTAGCAGGCGTCGTAGTAGGCGAGCCGGGCGGTGTGGACCCTGGCCTGCATCCGCGCGATCTTGAAGGCGATGTGCTGGTTGGAGCCGATGGGGCGGCCGAACACGTTCCGGCTCGCGGCGTAGCGGATCGCCTCCTCCAGGCAGCCCTGCGCCGCGCCGGTGCAGAGCGCGGCGAACGCCACCCGGCCCTCGTCGAGCGTCGCGACGAAGTTCGCGTATCCGCGACCGCGCTCCCCCAGCAGGTTAGCCTCGGGCACGTGCACGTCGGTGAGGGTCAGCGGGTGCGTGTCGGAGGTGTGCCAGCCGACCTTGTCGTACACGGGCTCCGCCACGAAGCCGGGCGTGCCGGTGGGGACGATGATCGCCGACAGCTCCTTCTTCACGGAGCCGTCCGCGCGCTTCTCCTCGCCCGTGACGGCCGTGATGGTGACCAGCCGCGTGATGTCGGAGCCGGAGTTGGTGATGAACTGCTTGGTGCCGTTGATCACCCACTCGCCGTCGCGCAGCTCGGCCGTCGTCTTGGTGCCGGACGCATCGGAACCCGCCTCGGCCTCGGTGAGCCCGAAGCCGGCGAGCGCCTCGCCGCGCGCGAGCATCGGCAGCCACTCCTGCTTCTGCTCCTCGGTGCCGCTGCGGAAGATCGGCATGGCCCCAAGGCCGACGCCGGCCTCGAGGGTGACGCCGATCGACTGGTCGACGCGTCCCAGCTGCTCCACCGCGAGGCAGAGGGAGAGGTAGTCCTTGCCCTGGCCGCCGTACTCGACCGGGAAGGGGAGGCCGAACAGGCCCATCCGGCCCATCTCGGCGATGATGTCGTACGGGAGGCTGCGCTTGGTGTCGTACTCGTAGGCCGCGGGCGCGACGACGGTGTCGGCGAAGTCGCGCACCTCGTCGCGGAGGCGGCGCTGCTCGTCGGTGAGCGCGAAGCCGGCGACATCGGTGTCGGCGGCCCCGGCGGCTCCGGCTCCGGCCGACGGGCCGGTGGGGCGGGTCATCTGCATGGTCATGCGGGTCCTGTCTCTCGTGGTGACTATCGCTGTGCGGCGGCCGGTCGTGTCGGCGCCGCGTCCGCCTGCTGGGGCGGAACGTCGGTGATGGCGCTGGGCTCGCCGGAATCGCCCGCGTCGTCCGCGTCCACGCGGGCGACGAGCTGGTCGAGCCGGACCAGGTCGCCGGTTGCGACGTGCACCGAGACGACGCCGTCGACCGGCGCCACCAGGCGGTGCTCCATCTTCATGGCCTCGACGACGACGACGGTGTCGCCCGCGGCGACGCGCGCGCCGGTCTCGACGGGGACGGCGACGACGGTCCCCGGCATCGGCGAACGGAGCTCGGGATGCGCGGCGAGCGTCCCGCGGTCGACGGCAGCCAGGCGTTCGGCCAGCCGCGTCGCGCGGTCGCGCAGCCGCAGCGGGCGCGAACGGCCATCGCGCGCCAGCCAGACGGTGTCGCCGTCGCGCGCGGTGTCGAAGCGGATGGTCTCTCCGTCGAGGTCGAGGAGCGCGACCGAGGGCCGCCCCGCGGCGTCCGGCTCGCTCAGGCGGAGGGAGGCGCGGCGCGGCGCGGCGTGCGCCGCCTCGTGGGCATCCTCGTGCGCCGCACCGGCGGAATCCCGCAGCACGTGCACGGTCGCGTCGTCGGCCGGTCCGCCGACGGACACCGTGACGCCGTCGACGTCGTATCGCGCGGGGCGCGCCCGGCCGGGGCGCCATCCCGTCGGCGCGCCCCACAGCGCCCCGACGCCGGCCGGCGGCTGCCGCCACCGGTCGCGGTGCGCGAGCAGCGCAGCGGCGATGAGCTCCGCCTCCGTCGCCGGCGCGGGCGTCTGCTCGGCGAAGCGGCGGTCGATCAGCGTGGTGTCCATCCGCCCGGCGCGGACGTCGTCGTCGGAGACGAGCCCGACCAGCCAGGCGAGGTTGGAGACGGCGCCCAGGATGCTGGTGCCGGCGAGCGCGCCGCGCAGCCGGGCGAGCGCCACGTCGCGGTCATCGCCCCAGGCGATGATCTTGGCGAGCATCGGGTCGTAGTCGGTGACGATCGGGATGCCCGCGACGATGCCGCTGTCGACCCGCACGCCGTCGCCCTCCGGCTCCCGCAGCGCCAGCACGTGCCCGGCGGCGGGGAGGAACCCGCGCTCCGGGTCCTCCGCGTACACCCGCGCCTCGACGGCGTGGCCGTGCAGCCGCACATCGGCCTGGGCGAACGACAGCGGCTCCCCCGCGGCGATCCGCACCTGCTGCTCGACGAGGTCCAGGCCCGTCACCAGCTCCGTCACGGGATGCTCGACCTGCAGGCGCGTGTTCATCTCCATGAAGAAGAACTCGTCCGGCGCATCGGCCGACACCAGGAACTCCACCGTCCCGGCTCCGACGTAGCCGACGCTCGCCGCGACCCGGCAGGCGGCCTCGCCGATGCGCGCGCGGGTCGCCGCGTCCAGCAGCGGCGACGGCGCCTCCTCCACCACCTTCTGGTGTCGGCGCTGCAGCGAGCACTCGCGCTCGCCCAGGTGCACGATCCCGCCGTGGCGGTCGGCGAGCACCTGCACCTCGATGTGCCGGGGGGATGCGACCAGCCGCTCCAGGAACAGCGTGTCGTCGCCGAACGCGGCGGCCGCGACGCGTCGGGCCGCCCGCAGCGCCTCCGGGAGCTCCGCCGCGGCGCGCACCGCCTGCATCCCCTTGCCCCCGCCGCCCGCCGACGGCTTCACCAGCACGGGATACCCGATGCGCTCGGCGGCCGCGATCAGCTCGTCGTCGCTCAGCCCGGGTTCTGCGATGCCGGGGATCGTCGGAACGTCGTGCTCGGCGACCGCGTGCTTCGCCGTGATCTTGTCGCCCATGACCTCGAGCGCGTGGACGCCGGGGCCGACGAAGACGATGCCGGCCGCCGCGCACGCCTCGGCGAGCGCGGGGTTCTCGGAGAGGAAGCCGTACCCGGGGTGGACGGCTTCGGCGCCCGTGCGGCGGGCGGCCTCCACGATCCGGTCGACGTCGAGGTAGCTCTCGCGCGCGGCGGCCGGCCCGATGCGGACGGCGACGTCGGCGAGCGCAACGTGCGGAGCGTCGCGGTCGGCGTCGCTGTAGACGGCGACCGAGCGGATGCCGAGGCGCTGCAGGGTGCGGATAACGCGGCAGGCGATCTCGCCGCGGTTGGCGACGAGGACGGTGCGGAAGGGGGTGGAGGTCACGCGATCACATCCGGAAGAGCCCGAAGGCGGTGTCGGGCAGCGGAGAGCGGGAGACGACGTCGAGCGCCAGGCCCAGTACGGTACGGGTCTCGGCCGGATCGATCACCCCGTCGTCCCAGAGCCGGGCGGTCGAGTAGTACGGGTTGCCCTGCTCTTCGTACTGAGCGGCGATCGGGGCACGGAACGCGGCCTCGTCGCCGGAGGACCACTCCTCGCCGCGCGCCTCCAGCTGGTCGCGCTTGACGGTGGCGAGCACACTGGCCGCCTGCTGGCCGCCCATCACCGAGATGCGGGCGGCGGGCCACATCCAGAGGAAGCGCGGCGAGTAGGCCCGCCCGCACATGGAGTAGTTGCCGGCCCCGAAGGATCCTCCGATCACGACAGTGAGCTTCGGAACGCGAGCGGTCGCGACCGCGGTGACCATCTTGGCGCCGTTCTTGGCGATCCCGCCCGCCTCGTAGTCGCGGCCGACCATGAAGCCGGAGATGTTCTGCAGGAAGAGCAGCGGGATGCCGCGCTGATCGCACAGCTCGATGAAGTGCGCGCCCTTGAGCGCCGACTCGCTGAACAGCACGCCGTTGTTCGCGACGATGCCGACGGGGTGCCCGTGGATGTGGGCGAAGCCCGTCACGAGCGTCGTGCCGTACTCGGGCTTGAACTCGTGGAAGCCGCTGCCGTCGACGATGCGGGCGATCACCTCGTGGACGTCGTAGGGCGCCTGCACGTCGACCGGGACGACGCCGTACAGCTCGGCCGGGTCCGCCGCGGGCTGGACCGTCTCCGCCACCGCCCAGGCGGGCGCGGCGGGCGGCGGGAGGGTCGCGACGATGTCGCGCACGATGGCGAGCGCGTGCTCGTCGTCCTCCGCGAGGTGGTCGACCACCCCCGAGGTGCGGGCGTGCAGGTCGCCGCCGCCGAGCTCCTCGGCGCTGACGATCTCGCCGATGGCCGCCTTCACGAGCGGAGGGCCGCCGAGGAAGATGGTGCCCTGGTTGCGGACGATCACCGTCTCGTCGCTCATCGCGGGCACGTACGCGCCGCCCGCGGTGCAGGAGCCGAGCACGGCCGCGATCTGCGGGATCTTCGCGGCCGAGAGCCGGGCCTGGTTGTAGAAGATGCGGCCGAAGTGGTCGCGATCCGGGAACACCTCGTCCTGCATCGGCAGGAACGCGCCGCCCGAGTCGACCAGGTAGATGCAGGGCAGCCGGTTCTCCAGCGCGACCTCCTGCGCCCGCAGGTGCTTCTTCACGGTCATCGGGTAGTAGGTGCCGCCCTTGACCGTCGCGTCGTTGCACACGACCATCACATGGCGTCCGGCCACCAGGCCGATCCCGGCGATGACGCCCGCCGCCGGGCTCTCGTCGTCGTACATCCCGGTCGCCGCCAGTGGCGCCAGCTCGAGGAACGGGCTGCCCTCGTCGAGGAGGGCGTCGATGCGGTCGCGCGGGAGCAGCTTCCCGCGGGCGACGTGGCGCTCGCGGGCGCGCTCCGGGCCTCCGGCGGCCGCGACGGCCAGCCGCCTCCGCAGATCGGCGACGAGCTCGCGCTGGGCGGCGTCGTTCTGCTCGAACCGGGCATCCGTCGCGGACGCCTCACTGGTCAGGGTCGGCATGCTGCTCCATATGTCGTCGTCGACATCCGGTTAGTGGTCACTAACTCGGTTTTTAGGTTAGTGTTCATTAACCGAAAAGTCCAGCGTCGCCGACCGGGCGGCCCGACCCCATCGAGGACGATGACCCAGCCGAGCCCCGCCGCTCCCCTCGAGCGGCCGACGCAGCGCAGCCAGGCCAAGGCCGACCGCCGCGCGGCGCTGCTCGACGCCGCGGCCACCCTGTTCGCCGAGCGCGGCTTCAACGGCGTGTCGATCGAAGACCTCGGAGCCGCCGTCGGCGTGAGCGGACCGGCGGTGTACCGGCACTTCTCGTCGAAGCAGGCCGTGCTCGGAGCGCTCCTGATCGGAGTCAGCGAGCGCCTGCTCGCCGGCGGTCAGGCGGTCGAGGAGGCCGCGACGGATGCCGCGACGGCGCTGCGCGCGCTGATCGGATTCCACATCGACTTCGCGCTCGGCGAGCCCGACACCATCCGCGTCCAGGACCGCGACCTCGACGCGCTCGACGACGACGCCCGCCGCCAGGTCCGCCGGCTCCAGCGCCGCTACGTCGAGGTGTGGATGGGCGTGCTCGGCGCCCTGCAGCCCGCTCTCGCCGACGACGAGCTGCGCGTGCGCGTGCAAGGCACCTTCGGCCTCCTCAACTCGACGCCGCACACCGCGCGCGTCGGCGCGCTGCACGTCGCCCCCGGGGTCGTGCGCCCTGTCCTGGAGCGCATGGCCTGGGCGGCTCTCACCTCCGCCTGAGCGGCATCCCCCGCCGCCATTCGTGACGAATGCGCGCCGTTCGGCACGAATGCGGCGCATTCGGCACGAATCGTCGCGCGTCAGCGCGCCGGGCGCAGCGTCAGGGTCTGGTCTGCGGCCTTCTTCACGGCGGCCGGGGTGAACGGCCAGGGGCGGGTCTTCCCCACCGCCCACAGGTCCGTCTGGTCCGTGTAGTGCGCGTCGAACGCGTGACCGGACGCTCCCGTGAGATTGATCCACGTGCTCTTGTCGAAGTCGGACAGGTCGACGACCATCCGCATCGACGGCACGCGCTGCACCGCGAACCCCTCCGTCGCATCCCAGCCGATCGCATCCACCACACTGCTGCCGCCGCCGACGTGCCACGGGCCGCGGTTGAGCAGCGCCTCGATCGGCGCGACACCCGACTCCCCCAGGCTCGCGTTCTTCAGCGTGAGCGTGTGGAGGCGGTCCCAGCGCCACGACGACACGTCGCCGCCGAGCAGTCGGCCGGTCTCCTTCCACGCCCGGCCGGCCGCGTAGGCCACCATGGCGTCGCGATCGGTGATGCCGAGGTCGGCCTCCGCCCACCACGACGACTCCGGCTGGCCGACGAGGGATCCGACGACGCTGAACCAGCGGTCGCCGCCGGTCGGCGCCGTCGCCGCCGGGATCTTGCGGGCGAACATGTCGTGCAGCAGCTCGCGCCAGAACACCGCGAAGTAGGCCGCCGCCGCGCTGTCGGCGTCGTCGCGATAGTCCCAGTCCGCCAGGAGGCGGGCCGCCTGCTGAACGTCGGCGGACGCATCCGGCTTCTCCGCCACCGCGCGGATCACCGGGACGAGGTTCGCCGCGTTGGCGTCGTAGGTGTCGGCCTGGATGGCCGACATGTCCTTCGCCGTCAGCTTCCTGCCATCGCCCATCAGGGCGCTCAGCCGCACCTCGATCTGGTTGGCGCGGTAGCCCTGATCCCAGTCGGCCGTGATCAGCTGAGGGAAGCCCGGCCCGACGGCGGCGTTGTTGGCCGTGACGATGTACCCGGACGGCGGGTCGAAGACCGACGGCAGCTGCCCGAACGGGATGCTGCCCGTCCAGCCGTACGCGCTGGTCCACCCGGGCTGCGGCGTCGTGCCGTCCCCGCCGGCGCGGGTCGGGATGAGACCGGGCGCCTGGTAGCCGATGTTGCCGTCCACGTCCGCATAGACGAGGTTCTGCGACGGCACCTGGAACTGCTCGGCCGCCGCCCGGAAGCTCGGCCAGTCGCGGGCCGTGTCGAAGGCGAAGATGGCGTTCGCCGTGGTCCCTGGAGTGAGCGCCGTCCACGCCAGCGACAGCTGGAACTGCTGGGCCGGAACGCCGAGCTTGCCCGCCTGGTCCTTCGCGATCACGGCGTACGCATCGCCGATGTCGGTGACGATCGGGCCGTGCCGCGTCGACCGGACGGTGATCGTGACGTCCTTCCCGCCGGCGACGCGGATGCGCTCCGTGCGCTTCTCCAGCGGCACCTGCTGGCCGTCGTACTCGTACGTGTCTCCGGTCACCTTCTCGACGAACAGGTCCGCGACATCCGGTCCGAGGTTGGTGAACCCCCACGAGATGCGGTCGTTGTGGCCGATGATGACGCCGGGGAAGCCCGAGAAGCTGAAGCCGGACACGTCGAACGGGCATGCCGGCCCGACGGTCGTGCAGTGCAGGCCCATCTGGTACCAGACCGACGGGAGCGCGGCGCCGAGGTGCGGGTCGTTGGCGAGCAGCGGCTTGCCGCTCGCGGTGTGCGCCCCGCCGACCACCCACGAGTTGGATCCGATGCCATCGCCGGCCGGACCCATCAGCTGCGGCAGCCGGTCGACGCTCGCCGCGACCTGCTCCAGCTGCGACGCGTACGCCGTCGGCGACAGCGCGGCATCCCCGGCCGCCGCGTCGCCGGACGCGGAGTCGGCGACAGCGCCGGGCCGGGCGTCGGGCGTCACGGTCCGCGGGTTCCCGCCGCCGAGATCGGTGATCGTGGGGTGGCCCGTGTAGGGGTAACCCGGATGGAGCTCCGCGACCTGCTCCGGCTTCAGCTTGGTCGCCAGCAGCGCGCGGTCGATCTCGTCCTCGAGGTTCGACCGGAGGTCCCACGCCATCGCCTTCAGCCAGGCGATGGAATCGGCGGGCGTCCACAGCTCCGGCTTGTACGACGGATTCTGCAGACCGAGGATGGCGTACTCCAGCGACAGCCCGGCGCCCGACCGCTGCTTCAGGTACGCGTTCACGCCGTCCGCGTAGTCCTGGTAGTACCGCAGCGAGGTCGGGTCGAGGAGCTTCACCTCCTGCTCGGCGACGCGGCGCCAGCCGAGCGTGCGGATGAACGTGTCGGTGGGCACCTGGCTCGCACCGAACATCTCCGACAGCCGGCCGGCCGTGACATGGCGGCGGAAGTCCATCTCCCAGAAGCGGTCCTGCGCGTGCACGTAGCCCTGCGCGCGGAACAGGTCGTCCGCGGTGGAGGCGGAGAGCTGCGGAACGCCCGCGTCATCCCGGTAGACCGTGACCGGCGTGGTGAGGCCGGGCACATCCACCGTCCCGGCGGTCTGCGGGAACGATCGCGTGATCGTCCACACGCCGACCCCGCCGGCGACGACCACGAGGACGAGCAGCGCGGCGAGGACGCCGCCGACCACCCGCAGGACACGATGATGCCGTCTCAGCCGGGGGGTGTCGTCGCCCACATCGCTCCTTCGTCGGCCGGTGCCGCGTCTCCGATGACGTCGAGTCGTGACCAGATGTCCGAATCCGGACCGAATGGTGACATCAGATCACGACTCGGTGCCGGACGCACGGTTCAGCGGCCGAGGTCGCGCTCCGGGGAGCCGACGTACAGCTGCTGCGGACGGCCGATCTTCGTCGCCGGGTCGAGGTTCATCTCGCGCCAGTGGGCGATCCAGCCCGGCAGGCGGCCGATCGCGAACAGCACGGTGAACATCCGCGTCGGGAAGCCCATGGCCTTGTAGATCACGCCGGTGTAGAAGTCGACGTTCGGGTAGAGCTTGCGGTCGACGAAGTACTGGTCGGCGAGGGCGACCTCTTCCAGCTCCTTCGCGATGTCGAGCAGCGGATCGTGCACGCCGAGGGCCTCGAGCACCTCGTCGGCCGACTGCTTGACGAGCTTGGCGCGCGGGTCGAAGTTCTTGTAGACGCGGTGACCGAAGCCCATGAGCTTGACGCCGGACTCCTTGTTCTTGACCCGCTCGACGAACTTCTGGACGCTCTCGCCCGAGTCGCGGATGCCGGCGAGCATCTGCAGGACCGCCTCGTTGGCACCGCCGTGCAGCGGGCCGTACAGGGCGTTGATGCCGGCGGAGACGGAGGCGAAGAGGTTGGCCTGCGTCGACCCGACCAGGCGGACGGTCGAGGTGGATGCGTTCTGCTCGTGGTCCTCGTGCAGGATGAGCAGACGCTCCAGCGCCCGCGACAGCACCGGGTTCACCTCGTACGGCTCCGCCAGGGTGCCGAAGTTGAGGCGCAGGAAGTTGTCGACGAAGCTCAGCGAGTTGTCCGGGTACAGGAAGGCCTGGCCCAGGCTCTTCTTGTGCGCGTAGGCGGCGATGACCGGCAGCTTCGCGAGAAGACGGATCGTCGAGAGCTCGATCTGCTCCGGATCGTGCACGCTCAGCGAGTCCTGGTAGAAGGTCGACAGCGCCGAGACCGCGCTCGACAGCACCGACATGGGGTGCGCATCGTGCGGGAGCGCGTCGAAGAAGCGTCGCAGGTCCTCGTGGAGCAGGGTGTGACGGCGGATGCGCTCGTCGAAGTCCGCCAGCTCCGACGCCGACGGCAGTTCGCCGTGGATGAGCAGCCACGCCACCTCGAGGAACGTGGAGTTCTCGGCCAGCTGCTCGATCGGGTAGCCGCGGTAGCGCAGGATGCCCTGCTCGCCGTCGATGTAGGTGATCGACGAGCGCGTAGCCGCGGTGTTCACGAAGCCGTAGTCCAGGCTGGTCAGCCCCGTCTGCTTCGTCAGGGTCGAGAAGTCGATGCTCGACGCCCCGTCGACGCTCGGCCGGATCGGGAACTCTGCGACACCGCCCGGATAGGTCAGCGAGGCCGTCGCGAGGTCGGCCTCCGATACGGCCTTCTCGGTGCCAGTGCTCTCGGTGCCGAGTCCGCTCACAACGCCTCCTGGTGGGTTAGTCGCCCATATGGGTGGTCAAAGGTGCGCGCCGATCGTGGCAGCGCTGCCCGGCGCCGTCCGCTCGACAGGCCGTGCCGGTACAGCCTAACGAACGCCGGCGACAACTGCGGCATCGGGCAAAGGCCGCCCGGACCCCTTAGAGGTTGTCTCCAAAGGATCGCAGGCGTTCCGCCGCGGCGGCCACGCGCTCGTCCGTCGCCGTGAGCGACAGCCGCACGTGCTCCGGGTAGACGTCTCCGTAGAAGTGGCCGGGGCCGGCGAGGATGCCGAGGTCGGCGAGCCGTCCGATGCTCTCCCAGGCGTCGCGTCCCTCGGTCGCCCACAGGTAGAGCCCGCCCTCGCTGCGGTCGATCCGGAACCCCGCCGCTTCGAGCGCCGGCTTCAGCTGCTCGCGGCGCGCGCGGTACCGCGCCTTCTGCGCCTCCACGTGCTGCTCGTCGCCGAGCGCGGCGACCATGGCGGCCTGCAGCGGCGCGGGAAGCATGAGTCCGGCGTGCTTCCGGACGTTGACCAGCCGCGCCACCACTGTGCGGCAGCCCGCGACGAAGGCGGCGCGGTAGCCGGCCAGGTTGGACTGCTTGCTGAGGGAGTAGACGGCCAGGATGTCGCGGCGGTCCTGCCCGATCACCCGTGGGTCGAGGATGCTCGGGACGCGCTCCGCATCCCACGGCGCCTCCCAGCCCAGCTCGGCGTAGCACTCGTCGCTCGCGAGGTAGGCGCCGAGCTCGCGGGCGCGGGCGACCGCGGCGCGCAGCTCGTCGACCGAGAGGATGCGGCCGTCCGGGTTGCCCGGCGAGTTCAGCCAGATCAGCCGCGTGCCCTCTGGCCACTCGGCCGGGTCGTCGCTCGCGACGGCGGTCGCTCCGGCCATCGCGGCGCCGATCGCGTACGTGGGGTAGGCGGCGCGCGGGTGCACGACGATGTCGCCGTCGCCGAGCCCGAGCATGAACGGCAGCAGCGCGACCAGCTCCTTCGAGCCGATGGTCGGCAGCACGTTCTCGACCGTCAGCCCGGGAACGCCGCGCCTGCGTTCGAACCAGTCGACGATCGCCTCGCGCAATGCGGGCGTCCCGACGGTCTGCGGGTAGGCGTGCGCGTCGGTCGCGGCGGCGAGCGCCTCACGGATGAGATCGGGCGTCGGGTCGACCGGCGACCCGATCGACAGGTCCACCAGGCCGCCGGGATGCGACCGCGCCCGCTGGGCGTACGGCGCCATCTGGTCCCACGGGTAGTCCGGGAGCTCCTGCAGCGCCACGTCAGCGCTCCTTCGTCATCGGTGCGCCGGGGTCAGTGCGCCTGCGGCGGCAGCGCGGCGATCAGCGGGTGGTCCTTGGAGATCACGCCCACCTTCGACGCTCCGCCGGGCGAGCCGATGTCGTCGAAGAACTCCACGTTCGCGCGGTAGTAGTCCTTCCACTCCTCGGGCAGGTCGTCCTCGTAGTAGATCGCCTCGACCGGGCAGACCGGCTCGCAGGCGCCGCAGTCGACGCACTCGTCGGGGTGGATGTACAGCGACCGTTCGCCCTCGTAGATGCAGTCGACCGGACACTCGTCGATACAGGCCCTGTCCTTCACATCGACGCACGGGAGAGCGATGACATAGGTCACAGTGGATCGGATCCCTTCAGGTGGAGCTGTCCCTCTAGCTTAGGCCGTCGCGGGCGGGCTGCCGGGTCTTCACGTCGGGCCACGCGATCACGACGGCCGCGATCAGGATGGGGCCGACCAGCCAGACCTGTCCGGCGAGGTCGTTCTGGATGAGCACGGAGCCCCCGGCGCTCTGCTGCGCGAACACGAGGATCACGGCGATGCAGCCGAGCGCCGCCAGCAGCGCGGGCAGCCGGCTGGGGCCGAGGAGCCGCAGACCGACGAGCAGCGCCGTGAAGGCCAGGAGCGAGCCGATCAGACCGAGCGGGATGGCGATCCCCCAGGTCACGGAGTACTGGTGGGCGATCGTCCCGATCGCCCCGAAGACCGCCCCCGCCAGCACGAGGAGGATGGCGCTGACGATCCGGCTGAGCATCCTCGCATCCTATCTGGACAGTTCCAGGAGCGTGCTCTACGCTCGGTTGGGTAAGGTTAGCCTTACCAATCATCATCCCCTCCCCCGACGAAGGTCCCCCGTGCTCGCGAACTACCTGATCGGCCTCCGCGAAGGCCTCGAGATGGCGCTCATCGTCACCATCCTGGTGGCCTACGTGGTCAAACTCGGCCGCACCGACGTTCTGTCCAAACTCTGGATCGGCGTCGGCATCGCGCTCGTCGTCCCGCTCGGCATCGGGGCCGTCCTCACCTGGGGCCCGTACGGCATGAGCTTCCAGGCGCAGGAGATCCTGGGCGGCTCGCTCTCGCTGGTCGCGGTCGGGTTCGTCACCTGGATGGTGTTCTGGATGGGCAAGACCGCCCGCAGCATGAAGTCCACCCTCCACTCCCGGCTCGACTCGGCCCTCGTCGGCGCGGGCTGGGGCGTCGTCGTGCTCGCCATGCTCAGCGTCGGGCGCGAAGGGATCGAGACCTCGCTGTTCGTCTGGGCCACCGTCGCCAGCACCGGCGGCAGCTGGGAGCCCGCGGTCGGCGCCCTGCTCGGCATCGCCACCGCCGCGGTGATCGGCTTCCTGCTCTACCGCGGCATGGTGAAGATCAACCTCGGCCGGTTCTTCACCTGGACCGGCGCCTTCCTCATCCTGGTCGCCGCCGGCGTTCTCGCCTACGGCCTCGGAGACCTGCAGGAGGCCGGGCTGCTCCCCGGCGGCGGCGTCCACGCGTACGACATCAGCCGGGCGATCCCCGCCTCCAGCTGGTACGGCACGCTCGCCGCGGGCATCCTCAACTTCAACCCGTCGCCGACCGCCCTCCAGGTCGCGGCGTGGTTCATCTACCTCGCGGTGGTCGGGTACTTCTACATCCGCCAGCACCGCTCCGCGAAACGGCCGGCTCCGACGCCGACCGCGGCCGCAGCGCCGCACGCGCCGATCCCGTCCTGATCCCCCTTTCCAGCCCCGTTCCCGACCCCTCGCCGCCCCACGAGAGAAAGCACAGCACACCCATGCCCCGATCGCGCCAGGCGACCACCCGCACGCCCGTCTCCCGTCCGGCCCGCCGCCGCCTCACGGCCGCCGCCGGCTCCCTCGCCGGAACCGCCGCCCTCGCCGTCGCGCTGACCGGCTGCGTGCCGAACCAGGCCACCGCCTCGGATGAGGCCATCGCGGTCACGCTGAGCGACGACACGTGCACGGTCTCCACCAACACCGCGAAGGCGGGACCGATCACGTTCCAGGTGACCAACACCGGCACCGACGTGAACGAGTTCGAGCTGCTGGCCACCGACAAGCTGCGGATCGTCGGCGAGAAGGAGAACATCGGCCCGGGCACGACCGTCAACTACGTCGTGCAGCTGGCCGAGGGCGACTACTTCTCGGCGTGCCGCGTCGGGATGGTGGGCGAGCCGGCGCACGTCGCGAAGTTCACCGTGGCGCCGGGCTCCGGCACGACCGTCTCGCAGAGCGAGAGCAAGCAGGTCGCCCAGGCCGTCGCCAACTACGCCGGCTACGTGAAGGATCAGTCCGGCGCGCTGCTGACCGCCACCAAGACGTTCGCCGCCGCCTACGCGGGCGGGGACGACGCGGCCGCCCGCGCGCAGTACGCCGCGGCACGCTCCTTCTACGAGCGCATCGAGCCCACCGCCGAGCAGTTCGGCGACCTCGACCCGGCGCTCGACCTGCGCGAGGCCGACCTGGCCGAGGGCCAGGAGTGGACGGGCTGGCACCGTATCGAGAAGGACCTGTGGGCTCCCGCCGGCTACACGCCGTCCGACGCCGCCACGCGCACGCAGCTCGCCGACAAGCTCGTCACCGACACCCAGCGCCTGTACGACCTCGTGCACGCCAAGGACTTCACCCTCACGATCGACCAGATCTCCAACGGCGCCATCGGCCTGATGGAGGAGGTCGCCGGGTCGAAGATCACCGGTGAGGAGGAGGCCTTCTCGCACACCGATCTGCAGGACTTCCAGGCGAACCTCGAGGGCGCCCAGGTGGCGTACGGCGTCGTCCGCGACATCGCCGAGCAGAAGGGCAGCAGCGGCAAGGATGTCGTCGCCAAGCTCGACGGCGAGTTCCGGACCATCGAGAAGACGCTCGCGCAGTACCGCTCCGGGGACGGCTTCGTCAGCTACACGGAGCTCAGCACCGAGCAGGTGAAGGAGCTCTCCGACCAGGTCAACGCGCTCAGCGAGCCGCTCAGCCACCTGACCTCGATCATCGTCAAGTAGTCACGTGAGCACGAAGAACCACGACGCCGAGCGCCCGGAGACCGAGCGCCAGGAGACGGAGCACCCTGAGACCGACCAGGTCGGCGGGCGCTCCGGCCTGTCCCGCCGCGGGATGCTCGGCCTCGCCGGCGCGACCATCGGCGCCGGGGTCGTCGGCCTGGGAGCGGGCGTCGCGGTCGACCGCGCGGTGGTCGGCGCGACCTCAAGCTCGGGGACGACGTATCCGTTCTACGGCCCGCACCAGGCCGGCATCACGACTCCCGCGCAGGACCGCCTCCACTTCGCCGCGTTCGACGCCTCCCCCGGCCTCGACCGCGACGGGCTGATCGAGCTGCTGCGCGACTGGACGGTCGCGGCGGCACGCATGACCCAGGGACGCCCGGCGGGAAAGTACGGCCCGGCGTCCGGTCCGATGGACGCCCCGCCGGACGACACCGGCGAGGCGCTCGACCTCCCGCCCGGCGGCCTGACGCTGACCTTCGGCTTCGGCCCGACGCTGTTCCGCACCGCGAGCGGCGACGACCGGTTCGGCATCGCCTCCCGCCGGCCCGCGGCGCTGGTCGACCTGCCACGGTTCCCCGGCGACGCGCTGCTCGAACCGATCAGCGGCGGCGACCTGTGCGTGCAGGCGTGCAGCGACGACCCCCAGGTAGCGGTCCACGCCATCCGCAACCTCTCGCGCATCGCCTTCGGGCGCGCGGCGATCCGCTGGTCGCAGCTCGGCTTCGGCCGCACCTCGTCGACCTCGCGCGCCCAGGTGACACCGCGCAACCTGTTCGGCTTCAAGGACGGCACCGCCAACATCAAGTCGGAGGACCAGACCGTGGTCGACGACCAGGTCTGGGCGTCCGGCAGCGACGGCGCGGGGTGGATGGCCGGGGGCTCCTACCTCGTCGCGCGCAAGATCCGCATGGTCATCGAGACCTGGGACCGCCAGCAGCTCGGCGAGCAGGAGCGCATCATCGGCCGCGACAAGGGCGAGGGGGCGCCGCTCTCCGGCGGCAGCGAGTTCAGTGACCCCAACTTCCTGGCTCTGGCGAAGGACGGCGGGACCGCGATCGACCCGGACTCGCACGTGCGGCTCGCGCATCCCACCACCAACGGCGGCGCGCAGCTGCTGCGCCGCGGCTACAACTTCGTCGACGGCAACGACGAGCTGGGCCGCCTCAACGCCGGTCTGTTCTTCATCGCGTTCCAGCGGGATCCGCGCACGCAGTTCATCCCGATCCAGCAGCGGCTGGCGCAGAACGACCTGATGAACGAGTACGTCCGTCACGTCGGGTCCGGCGTGTTCGCCGTCCCGCCCGGGGCGCACGAGGGCTCGTACGTGGGGGCGGGGCTCTTCGCCTAGCCGGCCGGGGGCGTCGGGCTCGGCGCGCTGCCCTTCGACACCGAGTAGTTGGCGACCCAGCCGTTGCTGCCTGCGTCGGTCACGACGACGAGCACACCGTAGGTTCCGTTGCTGAAGGTGCCCGTTCCGCCGCCGTTCGGGCCGCGCGTGCCGAACTGACCGGTGAACCCGGCATCGGTGAGCTGCTTCTCGATGGCGGTGTACGCGTCGCCGTTCTCGACCTTGACGGTCACGTTCCACACCTTGTCGGCGCCCGAGCCGAGGCCGGCGCCGAACACGACGTCGCCGGAGGCGAGCGGCACCTCCTTCGGGAAGTCCGCCGGGACGGATTTGCCACCCAGATCGACGTTGCCGCCCGACACATCCTTCACGACGCCCTGGAAGCTGCACGCGGTCAGCGCGGGCGCGGCGCCCAGGAGCAGGACGGCGGCGAGGGGCAGGGCGACGAGACGGCGTTTCATGCTGTCCATTCTCCCGGATGACCGCCCGGCCCTGGCTAGGCAGTGCCGTCCGCGGCCATCCGGTTGACGCAACACGCCGTCCCGGCCGGAGCCGGAACGGCGTGTCGCGTCAACGGGGTGGTGCGCCGGGATCAGACGGCGGCGGCGTCCTGGCGCTTGAGGCGGGCGGCGGCGCGACCGCGGGCGGTCGCATCCAGCTCGACCTTGCGGATGCGGACGGCCTCCGGGGTCACCTCGACGCACTCGTCGTCGCGGGCGAACTCCAGGGACTCCTCCAGCGTCAGCTGACGGGACGGCGTCATCGACTCGAACGTGTCGGCCGTGGAGGAGCGCATGTTGGTGAGCTTCTTCTCCTTGGTGATGTTCACGTCCATGTCGTCCGCGCGCGAGTTCTCGCCGATGACCATGCCCTCGTAGACCTCCTCCGTGGGGTTCACGAAGAACGTCATGCGCTCCTGGAGCGCGATGATGGCGAACGGCGTCACGACGCCCGCGCGGTCGGCCACGATCGAGCCGTTGCTGCGGGTGACGATGTGACCGGCCCACTCGTCGTAGCCGTGCGAGATCGCGTTCGCGATGCCGGTGCCGCGGGTGGTGGTGAGGAACTCGGTGCGGAAGCCGATCAGGCCGCGCGACGGGACGATGAACTCCATGCGCACCCAGCCGGTGCCGTGGTTCGCCATGTTCTCCATGCGGCCCTTGCGGGCGGCGAGCAGCTGCGTGATCGCGCCCAGGTACTCCTCGGGGGCGTCGATGGTCAGGTGCTCGTACGGCTCGAAGGTCTTGCCGTCGACCTTCTTGGTGACCACCTGCGGCTTGCCGACGGTCAGCTCGTAGCCCTCGCGGCGCATCTGCTCGACGAGGATGGCCAGGGCCAGCTCGCCGCGGCCCTGCACCTCCCACGCGTCGGGGCGGCCGATGTCGAGGACGCGCAGCGAGACGTTTCCGACCAGCTCGCGGTCGAGGCGGTCCTTCACCATGCGCGCAGTGAGCTTGTGGCCCTTCACCTTGCCGACCAGCGGCGAGGTGTTGGTGCCGATCGTCATCGAGATCGCGGGCTCGTCGACGTGGATCGCGGGGAGCGGACGCACGTCGTCCGGGTCGGCCAGAGTGTCGCCGATCATGATGTCGGCGAACCCGGCGACGGCGACGATGTCGCCGGGGCCGGCGGACTCGGCCGGGTAGCGGTCGAGGGCCTTCGTCATCAGCAGCTCGGTCACGCGGACGTTGTGCACGTCGCCGTCATGACGGACCCACGCGACCGTCTGGCCCTTCTTGAGGGTGCCGTTGAAGATGCGGAGCAGCGCGAGACGGCCGAGGAACGGCGATGCGTCGAGGTTGGTCACGTGCGCCTGCAGCGGCGCCTCGGGATCGTAGCTCGGGGCCGGGATGTGCTCGAGGATCGCCTCGAACAGCGGCTCGAGGTCGTCGTTGTCCGGCAGCTCGCCGTTCGCGGGCTTGTTGCGGCTCGCGGCGCCGGCGCGGCCGGAGGCGTACACGACGGGGACGTCGAGGATCGCGTCCAGGTCGAGGTCGGGGACGTCGTCCGACAGGTCGCTCGCGAGGCCGAGGAGGAGGTCCTGGCTCTCGCCGACGACCTCGTCGATGCGGGCGTCGCCGCGGTCGGTCTTGTTCACCGCGAGGATGACGGGGAGCTTCGCCTCGAGCGCCTTGCGCAGCACGAAGCGGGTCTGGGGCAGCGGGCCCTCGGACGCATCCACCAGCAGCACGACGCCGTCGACCATGGAGAGGCCGCGCTCGACCTCTCCGCCGAAGTCGGCGTGGCCGGGGGTGTCGATCACGTTGATGGTGATCGGGCCGTTCGGGGCGTGCTTTCCCTTGTACGAGATCGCCGTGTTCTTGGCGAGGATGGTGATGCCCTTCTCGCGCTCGAGCTCGTTCGAGTCCATCGCGCGCTCCTCGACGTGCGCGTGCGCGTCGAAGGAGTTCGTCTGCTTGAGCATGGCGTCGACCAGCGTGGTCTTGCCGTGGTCGACGTGGGCGACGATCGCGACATTGCGCAGATCATCGCGGCGGGCGACGGCGTTCTCGGACATGCGTACAGACTCGACTCTCGTCAGAAGGAAGAAGGGGAACAGTCCATTCTATCGTGGATCCGCGCCCCTTCCTCCGTGTCCGCTGTCAGCGAGCCGCTCCGGCCGAGCGAAACGGAGGAGATCCGACGCGCCGCTCGGGACGATGTCGCGAAAGGGAGGAGCCTTCGAGCGGCCCGTGCAGGGTTTCCTCCGCCGCAGACGCACAAGAGGGCCGGTCCTGGTGGACCGACCCTCCCCTGTGTCGTCGAAGCGGCTCAGAGCCCCTGCGCGACCGGCGGCTCGGGCTGCTGCGACCCCGGCGTCGCCGCGGTGTCGTCGGAACCCGCGGCGAGCAGCTCGAGCCGCAGCGCGCGGCGGGCGCGCTGCTGCTCCGGGTCCGGAAGCGGCACGGCCGCCAGCAGGCGCTGCGTGTACGCCTCCTTCGGGTAGCGGAGGATCTCGTCGCGCGTCCCCACCTCGACCAGACGACCGTGGTGCATCACCGCGATGCGGTCGGCCAGCACGTCGATGACGGCGAGGTCGTGGGTGATGAACAGGCAGGCGAAGTTCATCTCCTTCTGGAGGGTCTGCATCAGCTGCAGCACGCGCGCCTGCACCGACACGTCCAGCGCGCTCGTCGGCTCGTCGGCGATGAGCACCTGCGGCTTCAGCGACAGCGCTCGGGCGATGCCGACGCGCTGCTTCTGGCCGCCCGACAGCTCGTGCGGGAACCGGCTGCGGTAGGCGCGCGGCAGCTCGACGCTGTCGAGCAGGCGGTCGACCTCCTTCGAGAGCTCCGCACCCTTGAGCTTCTTGGCGAGGCGCAGCGGCTCGGCGATGGAGTCGGAGATCTGGAGGCGCGGGTTCAGCGACGACGACGGGTCCTGGAAGACGATGCCGACGTTGCGGTGCAGCTTGCGGATCTCGTCGCGGCTCGGGCTGCTGATGTCCTGTCCGGCGACGACGAGCTGACCGGAGTGGATGGGCAACAGCCCGATCGCGGCGCGGCCGAGCGTCGTCTTGCCGGAGCCCGACTCGCCGACCAGGCCGACGACCTCGCCCTCGTGGATCTTCAGGTCGACGTCGCTCGCCGCGCGGAACGCAGGCACGCGGCCGTGCTTCGGGTACTCGATCGCGACGTTGCGGAAGTCGACGACGACCTCGCGCTTGTCCATCTCGGCCTTCTCGTGCTCGGCCTGCGCCGCGCGTTCGTTCGCACGGATGCGCTCGACGAATGCGGCGTCCGGGTGCTCGGTGCCGGCGGCGAGGGCGGCCGTCGTGTCGATCTCCTCGTCCTCGCGCTGGCCGAGGTGCGGCACCGCGTCGAGCAGGGCGATCGTGTACGGGTGCTTCGGCTCGGCGAAGACCTGCGCGACCGTGCCCGACTCGACGATGTCGCCCTTGCGCATCACGACGATGTTGTCGGCGAGGTCGGCGACGACGCCCATGTCGTGCGTGATCAGCAGGATGGCGCTGTCGAGCCGGTCGCGGAGGCTGCGCAGCAGCTCCAGGATCTCGGCCTGCACCGTCACGTCGAGCGCGGTGGTCGGCTCGTCCGCGATCAGCAGCTTCGGGTCGCACGAGATCGACTGGGCGATCATCGCTCGCTGACGCTGGCCGCCGGACAGCTGGTGCGGGTACGAGTTGAACGCCTTCTTCGGGTCGGGCAGCTCGACCATGGCGAGCAGCTCGAGCGCGCGCTCCTTGGCCTCGTGCGGCGACATGCCGAAGTGGATGCGCAGCGTCTCGACGATCTGGAAGCCCACCGTGTACACGGGGTTCAGCGCCGTCATCGGCTCCTGGAAGATCACGGCGACCTGACGACCGCGCACGCGCCGCATCTGCGGCTGGCTGAGGCCGGTCAGCTCGCGGCCGTCCAGCTTGATCGAGCCGCGGACGCGCGAGTTCTTGGGCAGGAGGTCGAGGATCGCCATCGAGCTCGCACTCTTCCCCGAACCGGACTCGCCCACGATCGCGAGCACTTCGCCCGCCTTGATCTGGTAGTTCAGGTTCTTCGCGGCGGGCACCCAGACGCCGTCCACACCGAAGTCGACGGAGAGGTCGTTCACCTCGAGGACGGGGCCGCCGGCCTGCGCCGTCGCCCGGACCGGGTTGGTCTCGGTCATGATTCGTGGTTCCTTTCGGGGGCGTTCCGGCGGGATGAGAGCATGGACCCATGCCCTACGTCTCCCCCGCCGAACGCGAGGTTTTCGTGTCCCGGTTCAACCGGGTCCTTGCCGTTCTGATCTGGGCGGCCGCTGCCGCGCTGACCATCGGCCTGCTGTTCAGCGTCCACGACGCCCGGCTGCTCTACATCGTGCCCGGCGCGCTGTTCGCATTCGTCGCCTGGGCGATGCTCTGGCGTCCGCAGCTGACGGTCGCCGACGAGGGCATCACGGTCGTCAATGTCACCCGCACCGTCCGCATCCCGTGGGAGGCGCTGATCGCGGTCGACACCAAGTACGCCCTGACGCTGTACACCCCTGGCCGCAAGATCCCGGTGTGGGCCGCTCCCGCGCCCGGAACCGGCAGCACGCTCCGCGCCACCCGCAACGAGACGAAGGGCCGCATCGGCCGCCCGCGGGTCGAGGACAGCGTGCGCCGCCCCGGCGACCTGCTGGGCACCGAGTCGGGTGCGGCCGCCGAGGTCGTGCGCCGCCGCTGGGGCATGCTGCAGGACGCGGGGGCCATCGACGCCGGCCGTGCCGATGAGACGCCGGTCACGGTGCGCTGGCACCTCGCCGGACTCGCGGTGCTGGTGCTCCTGCTCGCGGGCACCGTCGCCGCGCTGCTCCTGGCCTGAGCGGGCCGGGAGCAGCGCGACGCGGGCGGGCGTCACAGCACGTCCTCCGCGAGGGCCGCTCCGGTCTTCGGGCTCCGGCCGTCGCCTTCGCCCTCCTCCGGCTCCTCCTCGCGCATCTTGCGGAGGTTGAACCGGCGGTGGCGCGGGTCGAACGCGTCGCGCAGGCCGTCTCCGACGAAGTTGACGAGCAGCGCGAGCGTCACGATGAACGCACCGGGCCACCAGAACAGCCACGGACGGGTCTGGAACGCCGACTGGTTCGAGCTGATCAGGAGGCCGAGCGAGACGTCCGGCGGACGGATGCCGTAGCCGAGGTACGACAACGCGGTCTCGAGCAGGATGGCCGAGGCCATGATCAGGGTCGAGGCCACGATGACGACACCGATGGCGTTCGGCAGGATGTGCTTGAAGATGATGCGCGCGTCGGAGGCGCCGGCGACCCGCGCCGCCTCGACGAACTCCCGCTCGCGCAGCGACAGGAACTCGCCGCGCACCAGACGGGCGATGCCCATCCACGAGAAGAACCCGAGCATCAGCGCCAGGAAGAACGCGCCGAGACCGCCGAACGCGTGACCCACGACCGAGCCGATCACCAGCGCCGGGATGACGATGAAGACGTCGGTGATGCGCATGAGGATCGCGTCGACCACGCCGCGGAAGTACCCCGCGACGGCGCCGACGACGACACCCACGACGCTCGCGATCAGGCCGAGGACGACCATCACGAGGATCGAGTTCTGGATGCCGCGCATCGTCAGCGCGAAGTAGTCCTTGCCGATGCGGTCCTGACCGAACGGGTGCTCCCACGTCGGCGATCCCTGCTGCACCTGGTCATTGAGCTCGGTGAAGTTGTACTTCCACCAGCCGGGGATCGGGCCGAGGCCGATCGCCGAGATGGAGAACAGCAGGATCAGGATGAACAGGATCGCGCTGGCGACGGCGATCTTGTTGGAGAGGAACCGTTTCCAGACGAGCTTGCCCTGGCTCACGGGCGGGGCGCTCGGCGCCTGCAGCTCGTCGGCGATACGTGTGTCGTTGACGGACATTTATCGGACCCTCACTCTCGGGTCGAGTGCGGCGTACGCGAGGTCTGCCAGGAAGTTGAACAGGATGGCCATGGCCGCGATCACGAGGAAGTAGGCCATGACGGGGTTGAGGTCGCCGCGCTGAAGTCCCGCGTTGAACAGGGAGCCCATGCCGGGGATCGCGAACACGCGCTCCGTGATGACGGCACCACCGAGCAGCGCTCCCACGTCGAACGCGACGAGCGTCGTGATCGGGATGAGCATGTTGCGGAACGCGTGCCGCACGACCACCGTCCGCTCCGGCAGGCCCTTGGCGCGCGCGGTGCGGATGAAGTCCTGGTTGAGCACCTCGAGCATCCCGGCCCGCGAATAGCGGGTGTACGACGCGAACGAGATGAGCAGCAGGGCGATCGTCGGAAGCACGAGGTGCGTGAACGTGTCGAGTCCGGTCACCCACATGTCGCCCTCGAGGCCGGGGGTCGAGGAGCCGACGGTCGCGATCGGGCGGCCGTTGGTGTCCTGGAAGTACTGCGGCCAGGCCTGCATGAAGCGGTCGACGATGATCAGGAAGCCGGAGACGATCGTGACGATCACCGAGATCCGCATGTTCTGGCCGCGGTCGTAGCCTCCGACGAACCAGCCGATCGCGAGGCTCACGATGATGGCCACGATCGCGAGGATCACGATCGTGCCGACCGTCGACACGGTGAACAGCGGCTGCAGCGCGAAGTAGCAGACCAGGCTCACCGCTCCCGCGATGGCCGCCGAGATGAGCGCCCGCCGGTTCTGCAGGCCGGAGATCAGCGCGGTCACGCCGATGACCGTCGCGGCGATGAGGATGATCATCACCACCGGGCCGAGACCCGGAACGAGGAACCAGTTCATCGCCGACATCAGCAGCAGGACGCCCGCGGTCGCGACGCCGGAGATGACGAACGTCAGCAGCCGCCGCCTCCGATCTCCGCCGATCAGCGACTGCCAGATGAGGCCGGCGACCACACCGATGAGCACGGCCACCCACCACGGGATCGTCGGATGCGCGAGGAAGTTGTTGAAGCCGATCGCGACGAACTCCTTCAGCAGCACCGCCACGAGGAACGCGGGCAGCGAGTACAGGAAGAAGCTGAGGAACGTGACGACGTTGTCGAGTCCGCTGTACTGCCGCAGGGCGGTGACGATGCCGATGGTGACACCGAGCAGGATCGCGAGGATGAGGGCGAACGTGACCAGCTGCACCGTCGACCCGAGGGCCTGCGGGAGGATGTCGACCACCTTCGCGTTGGAGACGGTGGACCCCAGGTCGCAGGCGTTGGCGAACGGGATGAGGCACTTGGCCGCACCGCCCAGCCAGAGCAGCCAGCGCAGCGGCGGCACGACGTCGAGCTGCAGGAGCTGGATGCGCGCGTTGATGAGCTGCGTCTTATTCGGGGAGTTGCTGCTTCGCAGGTCCTGGAGCGGGTCGGCGCTGTAGGCCACCAGCATGTACATCAGGAACGAAGCGGCGATGATGATGAGCACTGAGACCAGAAGGCGTCTCAGGATGAAACTCGCCATAGGTTCAAAACCTTCACTGACAGGACGCGCCGATCGGGGGTGCGGCGGAGGGGGTGCCGCCTGGCGCGTATCTCAAGGGTGGACGGATCGCGTCCACCGAGTACATGATACGGGGCGCCGGCACGAGAACCGACGCCCCGCCGCAGGGAGAGTGCCCGGGGTTCTCCCGGGCACTCTCTCTGACGGAGGTGTTACTTGGAGGAGGAGGACTTGACCGACCACTCCCAGAAGTTCCAGAACGGACCGTTCTGGTTTCCGTTGTACTTCACGTTCTCGACACGGTTCGTCGCGCCGAAGACACCCGGCAGCTGGAACAGCGGGAGGCCGTAGGCGTCGGAGAACGTCTGCTTGTCGATCTGGTACTCGATCTTCGTCAGCTCATCCTTGTCCAGGGTGGTCTGCGACTTGAGCGCCAGGTCGTTGGTGCCGGTGTAGCGGTTGTAGTTGCCGCCACCCTGCGAGGCGAAGATCTGCGGAAGGGCAGAGGTACCTGCACCCGGGCTGATCCAGCCGAACAGCGAGGCGTCGTAGTCGCCACCCGGGAGCAGCTTGCTCCAGTCGGGCGATCCGGCGTCGACGATCTTGAAGCCGGCCTTCGACGCAGATGCCTGGATCGACTGGAACTCGTCGACACGGTTCGGGTTGTTCGTGTTGTACAGGATCCGCACGGTCGGGGTGGCACCGGCGAGGAGCGCCTTGGCGCCGTCGATGTCGACCTTGTCGTACTTGTCCGACCCGTTCTGCTTGACGGTGCCCGCGTACTGCTCCTGGTTCGGCAGGAAGATCTGCGAGTTCAGGACCTTGGCCTTCGAGTCGACCGGGGTGACGATCGAGTCGAGGATCTGCTGGCGCGGGATGGTCTTGAGGAACGCCTCCCGGACCTTCGGGTCGGAGAACACCTGCGAACCGAAGTTCAGGTCGAGGTGGTCGTACGACGCCTGCGCACCGGTCAGGATCTTCGCGCTGGTCTGCTTGAGCGCGGAGATCGTGTCGGCGGACGCCTGCGGGTTGATGATGTCGACCTCACCGTTCTGGAGAGCGGTGACCTGGGCGTTCGCGTCGGGGATGATGCGGAACACGATCTTGTCCACGTTCGGCTTGAGGCCGCCCGCGTAGTACTTGTTCGGCACCATCGTCAGCGACTGACCCGGGGTCCACGACGAGACGACGAACGCGCCGGAGGAGACCAGCAGGTCCTTGTCGGTCGGGAACGCGGTGACGTCGTAGCCGGTGTTGACGAAGTCAGCCGCCTTCTTCAGCGTCGGGTCGGCCGGGGCCGGGTTCGCCGGGTCGCCCTTCGGCAGGCCCTTGAGCAGCTTCGTCAGGTCGGCGGCCGAGGAGAGGCCCGCCTTCTTGGCGACGATGTGCGCGGGCTGCGCGATCGGGTTGACGAGCTCCCAGTCGACGTACGGGGTGGCGTACTTGAGGGTGATCGTGCGGTTGTCGTTGCTGACCGTCGGGAAGTCCGTCGAGTCGATGCCGGCCGTGGATCCCGCGATCTGGAAGTACTGGGTTCCGCTGGTCACGTTGCCGTCGCTGTCAAACTTGGCCGAGTCGTAGTGACCGGAGGCGATGGCCCAGGCGAGGATCATGTCATCGGCGGTGACGGGCTCACCGTCGGACCACTTGTCGTCCTTGTTCAGGGTGTACTTGACCGTCAGCGGGTCGTCCGAGGTCTTCTCGAACGTGCCGAACTTGTCGTCGTGGACGATCTTGTAGTTGTTGTCGATGTACTGGAACCCGGTTCCGTACGAGCCGTCGAGGTAGCCGACCTGGCCGTTGGTGTCCAGGTTGCCCTGCGGCGTCTGCGAGTTGAACGAGGTGAAGTCGTTCACGACCGCCACCGTCACGGTGCCGCCCTTGGCAGCGGACGAGGTGCCGGTGCTCCCGGACGTGGTGCAGGCCGACAGCGCGAGTGCTGCGACGCCGGCGACGGCGACCGCGCTGACCGCGAACCTGCCCTTTCTTCCGTTGATGTGCAATGTTCCTCCTGTGCGAAGTGTGCGTCGGAACGGGCATGCGAGAAGCCTGGTCCGCGCGGGATAAGAATGACCCTAGGTATCGCTGCCAGCGATTGCAAAACAGCGCGGGAAAACGTTACAGAGTGGTAACTCAGTCGGTGGATTCCTGCACGATGCGCACAAAAACGGTGGATTTGATCGTGCAATGCAATGATTCAGTGGTTTGCCCTCCGGGCTGGCAGGATGCCGGTATGGCTGACGCGCTGACCTGGGCCGGAGAGACCCCCGTGGAGCGCGCCGCGCGCCCGCGGCTGTGGTGGGAGGTGGCGATCGTGCTCGGGCTCTCGCTCGGGCAATCGGCGATCTACTCCATCGTCACGATCATCGACCGGTCGACGCAGAGCACTCCCCTGGCGGACCAGAAGGCGGACGTCAACCCGGTCCAGTCCAGCCGCGAGGTGTTCGACTTCCTGTACCAGGTGCTCGGCAACCTGTTCCCCCTGTTCGCGGTCGCCCTGGTGGTCTACCTGCTCTGGCAGCCGCACCGTAGCGGCTTCCGGCGGATCGGCTTCGACCTCACCCGGCCCGCCCGCGACCTGGGCGGCGGGGCGTTGCTGTTCCTCGTGATCGGCATCCCCGGCATCCTCTTCTACGCCATCACCCGGCTGCTCGGGATCACCGTCGCCGTGCAGGCCTCCACACTGGACGCGCACTGGTGGACGGTGCCGGTGCTCGTCCTCGCCGCCCTTCGTGCCGCGCTGCAGGAGGAGGTCATCGTCGTCGGGTACCTCTTCACGCGGCTGCGTCAGCTCGGCTGGGGGACCTGGTCGATCATCCTGGGGGCCGCGGTGCTGCGCGGCAGCTATCACCTGTACCAGGGCTTCGGGCCGTTCGTCGGCAACGCGATCATGGGGACCGTCTTCGGCTGGTGCTACACGCGCTGGGGCCGCGTGATGCCGCTGGTCGTGGCCCACACGATCATCGACATCGTCTCGTTCGTCGGCTATCCCGTCGCCGTCGCCCTCTTCCCCCACATCTTCGCCTGACCTCCCACCGTCGAGTCCGCGATCTTTGCACGCTTCGCGGGGCGATTCTGTGCAAAGTTTGCGGACTCGACGGTGGGGGGCGAGGGGCGGGGAGGTGGGGTACGGGTCAGGCGAAGGCCTCGGGGGGCGGGCAGGCGCAGAAGAGGTTGCGGTCGCCGTACGCCTGGTCGATGCGGCGCACCGGCGGCCAGTACTTGGTGCGGACCAGGGCCGGGACGGGGTACACGGCCTGCTCGCGCGAGTACGGGTGCGTCCAGTCGGACGCGACCGCGGCCTCCGCGGTGTGCGGAGCGTTCCGCAGCGGGTTGTCGTCGGACGGCCAGTCCCCCGCCGCGACGGCGTCGGCCTCCTCGCGGATCGCGATCATCGCGGCCACGAATCGGTCGAGCTCGCCGAGGTCCTCGCTCTCGGTCGGCTCCACCATGAGGGTGCCGGCGACGGGGAACGACATCGTCGGAGCGTGGAAGCCGTAGTCGATGAGCCGCTTCGCGACATCGTCGACCGTGACCCCGGTGCGCTCGGTCAGCGGACGCAGGTCGAGGATGCACTCGTGTGCGACCAGGCCGTCCTCCCCCGCGTAGAGCACCGGGAAGTGCTCCCGCAGCCGGGCGGCGACGTAGTTGGCCGACAGCACGGCCGCTCCGGTCGCATCCTTCAGCCCATCTGCCCCCATCATCCGGACGTACGCCCAGCTGATCGGCAGGATGCTCGGGCTGCCGTACGGCGCGGCCGAGACCGGCGCGCCGCCGTGCTCGACCCGGCCGCCGCCCGCGAGCGGATGCGTCGCGTCCTGCGCGAGCGGATGCCCGGGGAGGAACGGCGCCAGGTGCGCCTTCGCGGCGACCGGCCCGACGCCGGGGCCACCGCCGCCGTGCGGGATGCAGAACGTCTTGTGCAGGTTGAGGTGGCTGACGTCGCCGCCGAAGTCGCCGAACCGGGCGTAGCCGAGCAGCGCGTTGAGGTTCGCGCCGTCCACGTACACCTGGCCGCCCGCGTCGTGCACGGCCCGGGTGATCGCGACCACCTCGTGCTCGTACACGCCGTGGGTCGACGGGTAGGTGATCATCAGCGCGGCGAGGGTGTCCGCGTGCTCCGCGATCTTGGCGCGCAGGTCGTCGAGGTCGACGTTTCCGAGCTCGTCCGTCGCCACGACGACGACGCTCATGCCCGCGAGCACGGCGGAGGCCGCGTTCGTGCCGTGGGCGGACTGCGGGATGAGGCACACCGTGCGCTGCAGGTCGCCGCGCGACCGGTGGTAGCCGCGGATCGCGAGCAGGCCGGCGAGCTCGCCCTGGCTGCCCGCGTTCGGCTGCAGCGAGACGGTGTCGTAGCCGGTGACGTCGGCGAGCCAGCGCTCCAGCTGGTCGATGAGCTCGAGCGACCCGGCGACGTCGGCCGCGGGCGCGAAGGGATGCAGCGCAGCGAACTCCGGCCAGGTCACCGCCTCCATCTCGGTCGCCGCGTTGAGCTTCATGGTGCACGAGCCGAGCGGGATCATGCCGCGGTCGAGCGCGTAGTCGCGGTCCTGCAGCAGCCGCAGGTAGCGCATCATCGCGGTCTCGGAGTGGTGCGTGTTGAACACGGGGTGGGTGAGGTAGCCCGACTCACGGGTGAGCGCCGGGTCGTACGAAGCCTCGCCCGTGAGGGCGAGCGTCGCCGTCCCGTCGACCGTCCCGCCGAGCACCTCGATGAGGTCGCCGAGCGGGAAGTCGCCGTCACGCAGGTCTTCGGCGGACTCCTCGTCGATGCTCAGCGAGACGAGACCGGCGTCCGTCGCGTGCAGCAGCAGGCCGCGGTCGTGCGCCCGGGCGACGACGGTGGACGCGTCGTCCACCTCGACCTGCAGCGTGTCGAAGAAGGAGCGCGAGACGACCTCGACACCGGACGCGCGCAGCGCCTCGGCGACCGCGGCCGTCGTGAGGTGCACCTGGCGCCCGATCGCGCGCAGCCCGGCCGGCCCGTGGTAGACGGCGTACATCGCCGCCATCACGGCGAGGAGCACCTGGGCGGTGCAGATGTTGGAGGTCGCCTTCTCACGCCGGATGTGCTGCTCGCGGGTCTGCAGAGTGAGCCGGTACGCGGGCTTGCCGACCGCGTCCTGCGAGACGCCGACGAGGCGGCCGGGGAGCTGCCGCTCCAGGCCCTTCCTGACGGCCATGTAGCCGGCGTGCGGGCCGCCGAAGCCCATCGGGACTCCGAAACGCTGGCTGGTTCCGACCGCGACATCCGCCCCGAGCTCGCCGGGGGCGCGCAGCTGGGTGAGGGCGAGCAGGTCGGCGGCGGCCACGATGACGGCCCCCGCCTCCTTCGCGGTGCGGATGACGGCGCTCGGGTCCCACACGCGCCCGGAGGCGCCGGGGTACTGCACGAACAGGCCGAACGCGTCGCTCAGCTCCGGGGAGTCGGCCGGCAGGCCGGCCAGGTCGAGGACGACCAGCTCGATGCCGACCGCCTCCGCCCGGTTGCGCAGCAGCGCGAGCGTCTGCGGGAAGGTGTCGACGTCGACGACGAAGCGCGGCGACTTCGCCTTGGATGCGCGGCGCGCCAGCAGCATCCCCTCGACCACCGCGGTCCCCTCGTCGAGCATCGAGGCGTTCGCCGTGTCGAGGCCCGTGAGGTCGGAGACCATGGTCTGGAAGTTGATCAGCGCCTCCAGCCGGCCCTGCGAGATCTCCGGCTGGTACGGCGTGTACGCCGTGTACCAGCCCGGGTTCTCGAGCACGTTCCTCTTGATGACGGCGGGCGTGATGGTGCCGTAGTAGCCGAGCCCGATGAGGCTGCGATTGACGGTGTTGCGGGCGGCGAGCGCACGCAGCTCGGGGAGGGCGGCGCGCTCGCTCAGCGGGGCCGGGAGCGCGGACACGCGGTCGTCGTCCACGCGGATGGAGTCGGGGACGGCCGCGTGGACGAGGTCCTCGACGGAGGCCCACTCACGGGAGGCGGCCGCGCCGATCGCGGACAGCATGGTGCGCTGCGCGTCGCCGTCCGTGCCGATGTGACGCGTTGGGAAGAGGTCGGTCATGTGAGGTGGGGGAACCTTACTCGCCGGTCAGGGCGGCGTACTCGTCGTAGCTCAGGAGGGTGTCGGGCAGCTCGGTGAAACGGACCTTCACGAGCCAGCCGGCGCCGAACGGGTCGGAGTTGACCAGCTCGGGGGCGTCGACCACGGCGCTGTTGGCCTCGGCGACCGTGCCGTCCACCGGGGCGAACAGTTCGCCGACGGACTTGGTCGACTCGATCTCGCCGACCACGCGGCCGGCGGTGACATCGCTTCCCTCCTCGGGCAGCTCGACGAACACGACGTCGCCCAGCTTCTCGGCGGCGTACGCGGTGATGCCGACGGTCGCGACGTCGCCGTCGACCAGGAGCCACTCGTGCTCGGGCGTGTACTTCAGGTCTCGTTCTGCGGCCATGGCTAACGCTTCTTTCTGCTGTAGAAGGGGAGGGCGGTGACGGTGAACGGCAGGCGGGTGCCCCGCACATCCACCTGGAGCAGGGTGTTCTCACGGGCGAAGCGCGGCGCGACGTACGCCATCGCGATGGGCCTCCCGAGCGTCGGGGAGAGCGCACCGGACGTGACGACGCCGACCTCGGCGTCGTCGCCGGTCACGTCGTCCTTCGCGAAGACGGGGTAACCGGCACGGGCGGCGCGCTTGCCCTCGCCGGTGAGGCCGACGAGCACGCGGGCGTCGGGATGCGGGCCCCCCTCGCTGGCCGCGCGGCCGATGAAGTCGGTGTCCTTCGCCAGGTTGACGACGCGGCCGAGCCCGGCCTGCGCCGGCATCGTGTCGAGGCCGAGCTCGTGGCCGTACAGCGGCATCCCGGCTTCGAGGCGGAGGGTGTCGCGGCTGGCGAGACCCGCGGGGACGAGCCCCTGCTCGGTGCCGGCCTCGACGAGCGCGTCCCACAGCGCCCGGGCGTTGTCGGGGGCGACGTAGAGCTCGAAGCCGTCCTCGCCGGTGTACCCGGTGCGCGCGATGAGCACGGGATGCGTCTCGAACTCCGCCGGGAGCGACCAGTAGTACTTGAGGGCCGAGAGGCGCTCGCCGAAGTCGGAGCCGCCGATGGCTCCGGCGTCCGCCGACAGCCCCGGGGTGGCGAGCAGGACGGAGAGCGCGGCGGGCCCCTGAACCGCGATCAGCGCGATGTCGTCGGACTCGTCGAAGACCTCGACGTCGAAGGGGGCGGTGCGGTCGCGCAGCTCGGCGGCCACCGCATCCCGGTTCGAGGCGTTCGCGACCACCATGTAGCGGTCGTCGCCGGTGCGGTAGACGACGAGGTCGTCGACGATGCCGCCGGAGCGCGACAGCAGGAGGCTGTACTTGGCCTGGTCGACGGCGAGCGCCGAGAGTCTGCCGGCCAGCGCGTAGTCGAGGGCCTGACCGGCCTCGGGGCCGATGAGCACGATCTCGCCCATGTGCGAGAGGTCGAAGAGACCGGCCGCGGTGCGCACCGCGTGGTGCTCGGCGAGGTCGGAGGAGTACCGGACGGGCATCTGCCAGCCGGCGAAGTCCGTGAAGGAGGCGCCCGCGGCGACGTGGGCGTCGTGAAGCGGGGAGGTGCGCTCGGCGTCCGTACCGTTTGGCGTGCTCTGCGAGGTCATGAGTTCTCCGATCGCCGGCCGTCGGCCGGGGGCTGCGGAAGCGTCGCCGCTCCCGGGAAGAACTCCCCCTCTGTCATCCGGCCTGAGAGTTTCACCTCGCTTCCCGGACGGGATGCGCGGCTTTCACCGTGGGCGAGGGCGGCGGGCGCCGTCCTGCTTTTCAGAGTGGCCAGTCCGATGCGGTACGCGTACCTGAGAGATTGTCGGGGAGGATTGCTCCTTCGGTGCCGCGCTCGTGCGCGCGACTCTCCCGCATCGACCTCGTTGGCCCGGTATTCGGTTGTCCGGCCAGCATATCCGCTCCCGCCGTCCCGTGCGCACGCGTCTTCGCTCCTCGCGCCATTCGTCACGAATGGGCGCCATTCGTGACGAATGGCGCCCATTCGTGACGAATCAGCGGCGGTGTTCGGGGGCGTTCGCGTTTTGGTCGCAGTGACACTAAGATGGAGAAGCGTTAGAGTCACACTGACCTTTAGGTGACGGGAGTGGAGCATGACGGCACGGCACGAACGCGCGAGTGCGATCCTCGCCGTGTCGACGGTCATCTTCGCCCTGCGCACCGACGACGAGACGGGCGGCGTCCCCCAGGTGTGGCTGCCGCTCGTGCGCCGCATCCGTGAGCCGTTCGAGGGACGCTGGGCGCTGCCCGGCGGGCCGCTTTGGGTCGGCGAGGACCTCGCCTTCGCCGCCGCCCGGACGCTCAGCGACACGACGGGCCTGACGCCGAGCTACCTGGAGCAGCTCTACGCCTTCGGCGATGCCGACCGCTCCCCCGGCGCCGAGCGCGTGGTCTCCGTCGTCTATTGGGCGCTCGTCCGGAGCGAGGAGGCCGAGCGCGCGAGCGTCGGCGACAACGTGCGCTGGTTCCCCGCAGACGACCTCCCCGAGCTCGCGTTCGACCACAACGTGATCGTCGAGTACGCGCTCTGGCGCCTGCGCACGAAGATGGAGTACTCCCGCATCGCCCACGCCTTCCTCGGCGAGCGCTTCACGCTGGCCCAGCTGAGGGGCGTGCACGAGGCCGTGCTCGGCAGGGCGCTCGATCCCGCCAACTTCCGCCGCACGATCGAGGCCTCCGGCACGGTCGTCGCCACGGACGAGTACCTCACCGGAACCCCGCACCGCCCGCCGCGGCTGTACCGCTACAACGACCAGATCGACCTCGCCGACGCGGGGCCGCTCCCCCGCCAGCAGCACCCGTTCGAAGGAAGAAACGCATGACCATCGCTTCGGTCGACACCACCATCCGGCTCATCGCCGCCGGACAGCTCGACGGCGACACCTGCACCCCCGACCTGGTGGAGGCGCCGTGGACGTTCGACGCCGCCGCCCCCTCCTACGGCCCCGGCGCGTCGCTCGGCGACCCCATCCCGGCGAACGCCCCCCGCCAGGGCGAGCTGCCCGAGGAGTACCGCACCGCGACCGCGCAGGAGCTCGGCGACCGCATCCGCGCCGCGAAGGAGACCCTCGGCGACCGTGTCGCGGTGATGGGCCACTTCTACCAGCGCGACGAGGTTGTGCAGTACGCGGACTTCGTCGGCGACTCCTTCCAGCTCGCCAACGCCGCGAAGGCCCGCCCGGAGGCCGAGACGATCGTCTTCTGCGGCGTCCACTTCATGGCGGAGACGGCGGACATCGTGTCGCGGCCGGAGCAGCGCGTCATCCTCCCGAACCTGGCCGCCGGCTGCTCGATGGCCGACATGGCCGACCTCGACTCGGTCGAGGAGTGCTGGGAGCAGCTCGAGGAGCTGTACGGCACCGAGCCGGACGCCGACGGCCGCGTGCCGGTCATCCCGGTCACCTACATGAACTCGTCGGCCGCGCTGAAGGCGTTCTGCGGCGAGCACGGCGGGATCGTCTGCACCTCCTCCAACGCCGCGACCGTGCTGGAGTGGGCGTTCGAGCGCGGGCAGCGCGTCCTGTTCTTCCCCGACCAGCACCTGGGCCGCAACACGGCGAAGGCCATGGGCGTCCCCGTCGAGCGGATGCCGCTGTGGAACCCGCGCAAGGCGTGGGGCGGGACGGACGCGCAGACGCTCCAGGACGCCCAGGTCATCCTGTGGCACGGCTTCTGCTCGGTGCACAAGCGCTTCACCGTCGGCCAGATCGACCACGCGCGCGCCGAGTTCCCCGGCGTCCGCGTGATCGTGCACCCCGAGTGCCCGATGGACGTGGTGGATGCGGCAGACGAGTACGGTTCCACCGACTACATCGTCAAGGCGATCCAGGCGGCGCCCGCGGGCTCGACCTTCGCGATCGGCACCGAGATCAACCTGGTGCAGCGGCTGGCCGCCCAGTTCCCGCAGCACACCATCTTCTGTCTCGACGCCGTCGTCTGCCCCTGCTCGACGATGTACCGCATCCACCCCGGCTACCTCGCCTGGGTGCTCGAGGGGCTCGTCCGCGGCGAGGTCGTCAACCAGGTCAGCGTGCCCGCGTCGGTCGCGGAGCCGGCCCGGGTGGCGCTCGAGCGGATGCTGGCCGCCCGGCCCGACACCACGATGGCGGCCTGACATGAGCAGCGTGGTGGTGGTCGGGAGCGGCATCGCCGGGCTCACCGCGGCGCTGCGCGCGCACACGCTCGGCCACGACGTCACGGTCGTCACCAAGGCGTCCGTCGCCTCCGGAAGCACCCCGTACGCCCAGGGCGGGATCGCCGCGGCACTCTTCCCCGACGACTCGGTCGACGCGCACATCGCCGACACCCTCCGCGCCGGAGCCGGGCTCGCCGTCCGGGAGGCCGTGGAGGCGCTCTGCACCGACGGGCCGGACCGCGTCCGCGAGCTGATCGCCCGCGGCGCTGCGTTCGACCGGGACGGCCACACGCTCGCGCGCGGGCTCGAGGCGGCGCACTCGTCGGCCCGGGTGCTGCACGCCGGCGGGGATGCGACGGGGGCCGAGCTGGAGCGCGCGCTGGTCGCCGCGGTGACGGCGGCGCGCATCCCGGTCGTCGAAGGGGCGTTCCTCCGCGACGTCATCGTCGAGGGCGGCCGGGCGGCCGGGGTGTCGCTGACCGTCGAGGGCGAGGCGCTGACCATCGAGGCCGACGCGGTGGTGCTGGCCACGGGAGGCTGGGGCCGGCTCTACGCGCACACCACCAATCCGTCGGTCGCCACCGGGGACGGCGTGGCCGCGGCCTGGCGGGCGGGAGCCCTGCTCGCCGACCTGGAGTTCACCCAGTTCCATCCGACCGCGCTGCAGGGCGGTGCGGACGACGGCGCGGCGGACGACGGCGCGGCGGACGACGGCGCGGGCGCGTTCCTGGTCTCGGAGGCCGTGCGCGGAGAGGGCGCCGTGCTGCGGAACGCCGCGGGCGAGCGCTTCATGCTCGACGTGCATCCCGACGCCGAGCTCGCGCCGCGCGACGTCGTCGCCCGCGGCATCGCGGTCGAGATGGCCGCGCAGGGCGGCCGCCCGGTGCTGCTCGACGCGACGGCGCTGGGCGCGGAGTTCCTCGCCGCGCGGTTCCCGACGATCGACGCCGCCTCGCGCGCCGCCGGCCACGACTGGGCGCGCCGCCCCATCCCGGTCACTCCCGCCGCGCACTACGCGATGGGCGGCGTCGTGACGGACGCGGAGGGGCGCACCAGCGTCCGCGGGCTGTTCGCCGTCGGCGAGGTGGCCTGCACCGGCGCCCACGGCGGCAACCGGCTGGCGTCCAACTCCCTGCTCGACGGCCTCGTGTTCGCCCACCGCGCCGCCGGCGCGATCGACGCCCCCTGGGCCGAGCCTCCGGCGTGGACGGAGGAGGCGGTTCGTGTGGAGGCGGATGCCTCCGGGTCCGCCGTTCGGTCGAGTTCGGTCTCCACCGGCATCGTGCGTCCCGCACGCGCCTTCGACCGCGGCCGGCTGCGCGCGCTGATGTGGGAGGCCGCCGGCGTCCACCGCGACGGCTCCCGTCTCGCCGAGGCCGCCGACGAGCTCGCCGCCACCGCGATGCCCGCCATCGACGCGACCCCGTCCTCCGGAGAGGATGCCAACCTCCTCACCCTCGCCCGCCTCGTCGTCGCCGCGGCGCTCGCCCGCGAGGAGTCGCGCGGGGCGCACTTCCGCTCCGACTTCCCGCTCCCGGGCTCCGGAGAGCCCGCCCACACCGTCCTGCTCCCCCAGCCGACCCGTCTCGAGGTTCCCGCAGCATGCTGACCCGCCCGCTCATCCACACCGTCGTCCAGGCCGCCCTCGTCGAGGATGCGCCGTGGGGAGACGTGACCAGCCAGCTGCTCATCCCCGAGACGGCCCGGGCGACGGCGCGCCTGGTGGCGCGCGAGCCGGGCACCTTCGCGGGCGGCGAGGTGTTCGCGGCCGCGATGACGCTGACCGATCCGGCGATCGCCGTGACTGTGCACATCCCCGACGGCGCGACGTTCGCGACCGGCGACGCCATCGCGACGGTCGAGGGACCGGCCCGCTCGGTGCTGCAGGCCGAGCGCGTCGCCCTCAACTTCGTGCAGCGGATGAGCGGCATCGCCACGCAGACCGCCGCCTTCGTCGCCGAGGTCGCCGGCACCTCCGCCCGCATCGTGGACACGCGGAAGACCACGCCGGGCCTGCGCGCCTTCGAGCGGCACGCGGTCCGTGCGGGCGGCGGCCACAACCACCGCTACTCGCTGTCGGACGCCGTCATGGCGAAGGACAACCACCTCGCGGTGCTGACCGCCGAGAGCGGCCTCTCGGTGACGCAGGCGCTGCTCCGCGTGCGCGAGCAGCTGTCGCACACCACCCACCTGGAGGTCGAGGTGGACCGCATCGACCAGATCGAGCCGGTGCTCGCGGCCGGCGTCGACACGATCATGCTCGACAACTTCACCGTCGACGAGCTGCGGGAGGGCGTCGCCCTGATCGCCGGCCGCGCCATCGTGGAGGCGAGCGGCACCGTGAGCCTGGCGACGGTCCGCGCCATCGCGGAGACGGGCGTCGACGTGATCTCGTCCGGCGCGCTGACCCACAGCGTCCGGTCGCTCGACCTCGGACTGGACGTGGTGGTGGAGTGATCTACCTCGACGCGGCCGCCACCTCCCCGGTCCGCCGGGAGGTGCTGGAGGCGATGTGGCCCTACCTGACGGGCGACTTCGGCAACCCGTCGAGCCACCACGCCGTGGGCGAGTCCGCCGCGCGCGGCCTGGCCGACGCCCGCGCGGCCGTGGCGGAGTGGCTGGGCTGCCGCCCATCCGAGGTCACCTTCACCTCGGGCGGGACGGAGGCCGACAACCTCGCCGTGAAGGGCATCGCGCTGGCGAATCCGCGCGGACGCCACCTCGTGACGACGCCGATCGAGCACGAGGCCGTTCTGGAATCGGTGGACCACCTCGTCCGGCTGCACGGCTTCGAGGCGACGATCGTCCCGGTCGGCCGGGACGGGCTCGTCGACCCGGCGGCCTTCGCCGCGGCGCTCCGGCCCGACACCACCCTCGCGAGCGTGATGCTCGCCAACAACGAGGTCGGGACCGTGCAGCCGATCGCCGCGCTCAGCGCCATCGCGCACGAGCACGGCATCCCGTTCCACAGCGACGCCGTGCAGGCGGCGGGATGGCTGCCGCTCGACGTGCGGACGCTGGGAGTGGATGCGCTGAGCGTCTCCGGCCACAAGCTCGGGGCGCCGAAGGGCGTCGGCGCGCTGTACGTGAAGGGGCGCATCCCGCTGGAGCCGGTGATCCACGGCGGCGGCCAGGAGCGCGGGCGCCGGTCGGGGACGGAGAACGTGGCCGGTGCGGTGGCGCTGGCGACGGCCGCGCGGCTCAGCGCCTCCGGTCTGGAGGAGCGTGCGACGGCCGCTGCTGCGGCACGCGACGCGTTCGTCGCGGCCGTGCTCGCTGAGGCGCCGGGCGCATCCCTGACCGGGCATCCCACGTCGCGGCTCCCCGGCACGGCATCGTTCGTCTTCCCCGGCATCAACGGGGAGGCGGTGCTGCTGGAACTCGAACGGCGCGGTGTCGTGTCGTCCAGCGGATCGGCGTGCGCCGCGGGCAGCGAGGACGCCTCCCACGTGCTGCTGGCGCTGGGCTACCCGGAGGACGTCGCCCGGACGGCCGTACGGTTCTCGTGGGGGCCGGAGGTGACGGCGGAGCAGCTCGCCGCCGTGGCGCCGGCGGTCGGCGAGGCGGTGCGAGCCGTGGCGGGGCTCGGCGGATAGGCGCGGCCGGACGGCGTCGGACGCGATTTATTCCCCCGTTCTGCGGTCAGCGAACTCATCCACAGTTCAGGTCGCGGACACCCCGAGCGTCGGTGGTCACCGATAGGTTGTACCGGTGACTGAGAGGACCTCACCTGTGCCTTCGGTCGATGCCGGCGCCATCGGGCAGCCGGCCACGCCCGCTGCCGCGCCGCGCATCGCCCCGCGCGACCAGCGCGTGATCTGGCTGCTGCTCGCGGCCACGTTCGTCGTGATCCTCAACGAGACGATCATGACCGTCGCCATCCCCAAGCTGATGGACGACCTGCACGTCGACGCGCTCGCCGCGCAGTGGCTGTCGACGGCCTTCATGCTGACGATGGCGGTGGTCATCCCGATCACGGGCATCCTGCTGCAGCGGTACACGACGCGGCAGATGTTCATCGCCGCCATGTCGCTGTTCTCCCTCGGCACGCTGTCGGCGGCGCTCGCGCCCGGATTCCTGGTGCTCGTGGCCGCCCGCGTGGTCCAGGCGTCGGGCACGGCGATCATGATCCCGCTGCTGATGACGACGCTCATGACGCTCGTCCCTCCCGCCATGCGCGGGCGGACGATGGGCAACGTCTCGATCGTGATCTCGGTCGCCCCGGCCATCGGCCCGACCATCTCCGGCCTCATCCTGAACTTCCTGCCGTGGCGCTGGATCTTCCTGATCGTGCTGCCGATCGCCCTGATCATGCTGCTGATCGGCATGAAGTTCGTCGAGAACGTGACCGAGACCGAGAAGGTGAAGATCGACGTGCTGTCGGTCATCCTCTCGGCGCTCGGGTTCGGCGGCCTCGTCTACGGCCTCACGCTCTCGGGCGAGTCCGGCGGCGCGTCCGCGAGCCCGGTCATGCTGTGGGGGTCGCTCATCGTCGGCGTGCTGGGTCTGGCCGCGTTCATCACGCGCCAGCTGCTCCTGCAGCGCCGGGATCGGGCCCTGCTCGACCTGCGCACGTTCCGGTTCCCGATCTTCACGATCTCGATCGTGCTGATGGCGATCACGACCGCGTCGATGTTCGGCGTCATCATCGTGCTGCCGCTGTACCTCCAGCACGTGCTGCACCTCGACACGCTCTCGACCGGTCTCATCCTGCTCCCGGGCGGGCTGATCATGGGGCTCGCGGCGCCGTTCGTCGGCCGCTTGTACGACCGGTTCGACCCGCGGGTGCTCGTCGTCCCCGGCTCGATCCTCGTGAGCCTGGTGCTGTGGTCGCTCACGATGGTGACCGAGCACACCCCGGTGGGTCTCGTCATCGCCGCCCACGTCGTCATGAGCCTCGGGCTCGCGATGATGTTCACGCCGCTGTTCACCGCCGGTCTCGGCGCCGTGCCGCCGCACCTCTACTCGCACGGCAGCGCCATCCTCGGCACCATCCAGCAGGTCGGCGGAGCCGCAGGCACGGCCCTCCTCATCGCGGTGCTGACGCTGCAGGGCACGGCCCTGGCCGCGGGCGGGGCCGGAGTGGATGCGGCGCAGGCCGGCGGCATCCGCGCGGCGTTCTTCGCAGGCGCGATCATCTCGCTGTTCGCGGTCGCCGGCTCGTTCTTCCTCCGGAAGCCCGCCGACTCCCCCTCCGAAGCCGGAGCCTTCGCCCACTGACCCCACCGTCGAGTCCGCGATCTTTGTACGCTCGCCCGGCGAGGCGCGTGCAAAGATCGCGGACTCGACGGCAGGGATCGGCGCGCGTGAGAATGAGACGGACCTCACGGGAGGAGACCGCCGTGTCCATCATCGAGAGCCCCGAACCGTCCGACGCGACCGGCGCCGTCGCCGAGCTGTACGCCGAAGACCTCGACGACCTCGGCTACGTCGCCGAGTACACCCGCGTGCTCAGCACGAACCCGGAGGCGTTCCACGCGTTCGAGGACCTCGTACACGCGATCGTGCCAACGCTTGGCAAGCGGCGGTACGAGCTCGTCACCCTCGCCGCCGCCCAGGCGCTCCGGTCGCAGCAGTGCCGCCTCGCGCACGGGCGCAAGTCGCTCACGATCATGGACGAGGACGAGCTCGAGCGCATCGCCCGCGACTACCACGACGCCGGGCTCAGCGAGGCGGAGGTCGCGATGATGGAGTACGCCGAGCGCCTCAGCACGGACTCCTCCACGATGACCCCCGACGACGCCGGGCGGTTGCGCGACCTCGGATTCACGGACCGCGAGATCGTCGACATCACCCTGGCCGCCGCGGCGCGCAACTACTTCAGCCGCGCCATCCAGGCGCTGGGCGTCGGCGTCGAGGTCCCGCCCGACTTGAGCGAGCGGCTGCGCGGGGCGCTCCTGGCGCCGCTGTGAGAGACACCGCGCGCGCCCGGGCCCTGAGCGCGTTCCAGGGCCTGGCGCTCGGCGACGCCCTCGGCATGCCCACCCAGTCGATGTCGCGCGAGCGGATCGCCGCCGACCACGGCGCCCTCCGCGGGTTCGTCGCAGCCGGCCCGCACCAGCAGATCGCGGCCGGGATGCCGGCGGCTTCCATCACCGACGACACCGAGCAGGCCGTGCTGCTCGCGCGCCTCCTCATCGACGGCGGCGGCACCGTCCGTCCCGCCGTCTTCGCCGGCGAGCTGCTCGCGTGGGAGCGCGCCATGGAGTCGCGCGGCTCGCTCGACCTGCTCGGCCCGAGCACCCGCGCCGCCCTGCAGCGCCTGCAGGACGGCATGCCGCCGGAAGAGGCCGGCCGGTTCGGGGCGACCAACGGCGCCGCCATGCGCATCGCGCCGGTCGGCATCGCCGTGCCCGTCGAGCCGCTCGGCGGCTTCGTCGATGCGGTCGTGTCCGTCAGCGCCCTCACCCACAACACCGGCATCGGCATCGCCAGCGCCGCGGCGGTCGGCGCCGCGGTGAGCGCCGGCATCGACGGCGCCGACACCCCGGAGGCGCTGGATGTGGCGGTCGCCGCCGCACGCGAGGGCGCCAGGCGCGGCCACTGGGTGACCGGGGGCGACATCGCCGCGCGACTGGAGTGGGCCATCCCCTTCCTCCTGGGCCTGCCGCCGCGAGAGCAGGACGACGCCATCGCCGACGTCGTCGGGACGTCGGTCGCCGCGCAGGAGTCCGTGGTCGCCGCCCTCGCGCTCGTCGCCGTGACCGTCGCGGGGGCGGAACCGGCGCATCCCGAGCCGGATGCCGCCTGGGACACGCTCTGCCGCGCCGCCGGGCTCGGCGGGGACACGGACACCATCGGCGCGATGGCGGGAGCCGTGCTCGGGGCCACGGGAGCGGCCACGTGGCCGCGCACGGCCGTCGAGACGGTCCGAAGGGTCAACGCGCTCGACCTGGAACCCCTGGTCGACGGACTGCTGGAGCTGCGGAGGCGACATGGCTGACGGACGCCTCATCTTCACCGGGACGGTCGTCGTCGACCTCCTCCTGACGGTGGATGCGCTGCCGGAGCGCGGCGGCGACGTCCTGGCCTCCTCGGCGGGCATGGCGGCCGGCGGCGGTTTCAACGTCATGGCCGCCGCCGCCCGCGACGGCGCGGACGTCGTGTTCGCGGGCCGTTCCGGGAGCGGACCCTTCGGCGAGGTCGTCGCCGAGGCGCTCTGGCGCGAAGGCATCTCGGTCGCGAACCCGCCGCTCGACGGCGTCGACAACGGCTACTGCGTCGTCCTCGTCGACAGTGCGGCGGAACGCACGCTCGTCACCGCCCCCGGCGCCGAGGGGATGCTGAGCCGCGCCGACCTGGATGCCGTCCAGCCCCGCGCTGCGGACGTCGTGTACGTCTCCGGCTACAGCCTCGCGCATCCCGGATCCGGACCGGCCGTCGCGGGCTGGCTGACGGCGCTCGGCCCGGAGACGCGCGTCGTCTTCGACCCGTCCCCGCTGGTCGGAGCGCTCAACCCGGAGCTCCTGGAGACGACACTGCGCCGCACCGACGTGCTGAGCGCCAACGCCCGCGAGGCGCGCCTCCTGCGCACGCACGCGCATCCCGCCCCGGCCGCCGGGTCGCTCCGCGGCTCGTTGCGGGAGGGCGGGGTCGCCGTCGTCCGCGACGGCTCCTCCGGATGCTGGGTCGCCACCGACGACCCCGCGCCCGCGCACCTGCCGGCCTTCCCCGTCGACGCCGTCGACACCACGGGTGCGGGCGACGCGTTCGGGGGCGTCCTCGCGGCGGCTCTGGCCCGCGGCGCCACACCGCTCGACGCCGCACGGCGGGCGAACGCGGCGGCCGCGATCGCGGTCACGCGACGCGGCCCGGCGACGGCGCCGACGGCCGCCGAGACCGACGCGCTGCTGGCCACCGGCTGAGCTGCGCGCGACACTGGCCCCAGAACGACCGCACTCGGACACTCCGGCCGAAGGAGGCATCCCGTGTTCACGGTGAAACGCATCTACGATCCGCCCGCGGCCGACGACGGCTTCCGGGTGCTCGTCGACCGGCTCTGGCCGCGCGGCGTGAGTAAAGCCCGCGCCGACATCGACGAGTGGCTCAAGGAGGTCGCCCCGTCGACAGAGCTGCGCCGCTGGTTCCACCAGAGTCCGGCGGATAAAGCGGAGGTGTTCGACGAGTTCCGCCACCGGTACGAGACGGAGCTGGACGGCAATCCGGCGGTAGATGCGCTGCGTGAGCTCGGCCGGACGCATCCGACGGTGACGCTACTCGTCGGCGCACGCGACCCCGAACTCAACCACGCCACCGTGCTCCGGCAGTACCTCGAACACCATCCCTGACCTCCCACCCCCGTCGAGTCCGCAGACTGTGCACGCGACACGCGGCGGATGTGTGCACAGTTCGCGGACTCGACGGATTCGAGGCGTCATCCGGCGAGGGGGAGCTCCTGCGAGGACGCGTCGGGTGTGTCGACCAGGTAGCGCGCGTACGCCGGGATGGTGAGGAAGGTCGGGAACTCCTCCCCCAGCGCCACCTCGCGCAGCAGCTCCGCCGCGTCCGCGAACCGATCGCCCGCGGGGGCAACGGCACTCAAGCGAGCGAGCTCCTCCTCCAGGATGCGCGCGACGGCCTCGCGGTCCACGGCCGTCCCCTCGGCGGTGACGACCCGGTTGTCGATCCACTGCCGCAGCAGCGAGCGCGAGATCTCGGCCGTCGCGGCATCCTCCATCAGGCCGTCGATCGCGACCGCGCCCGTCCCGCGCAGCCAGGCCTCGATGTAGCGGAGCGCGACGGACACGTTCGAGCGCACCCCGGCGTCCGTCACGGTCGCGTCCGCGCCGCGCACGTCCAGCAGATCGTCCGCGCTCACCTGCACGTCGTCCCGCAGGCGGTCCACCTGGTTCGGCCGGTCCCCGAGCACGGCGTCGAACTCGGCGAGCGCGGTCGGGATGAGGTCGGGATGCGCGACCCAGGTGCCGTCGAAGCCGTCGCCGGCCTCGCGCCGCTTGTCGTCGGCGACCCGGGCCAGCGCCCGCTCGGTCGCCTCCGCATCCCGGCGGTTGGGGATGAAGGCGCTCATCCCTCCGATCGCATGCGCCCCGCGCCGATGGCAGGTGGCGACCAGCAGCTCCGTGTATGCGCGCATGAACGGGACGGTCATCGTGATGCGGTCGCGGTCGCCGAACGCGAACCGCCGGCCGCGGCCCTGGAACGTCTTGATCATCGAGAAGATGTAGTCCCAGCGGCCGGCGTTGAGGCCGGCGCAGTGATCGCGCAGCTCGAACAGGATCTCCTCCATCTCGAACGCCGCCGGGATGGTCTCGATCAGGACCGTGGCCCGGATGGTGCCGACCGGCATCCCGATGCGCTGCTGCGCGAAGACGAAGATGTCGTTCCAGAGCCGAGCTTCGTGGTGCGACTCCAGCTTGGGCAGGTAGAAGTACGGTCCGCGGCCGTTCGCGACCAGCTCCGCGGCGTTGTGCCAGAAGTACAGGCCGAAGTCGGTGAGGGAGGCGCTGGCCGGCGCCGTGCGCCCGGCCCGGTCGGTGAACGCGAGGTGCTTCTCGACCAGGTGCCAGCCGCGGGGGCGCATCACGATCGTCGGCGTGTGCTCGAACGGGGTCGTGACCCGGTACTCCTTGCCCTCCGTGCTGGTGAAGGCGAGGCGGCCGCGCACCGCGTCGTGCAGCGTCCTCTGGCCGCCGACGATGTTCGCCCAGGTCGGGCTGGTGGCGTCCTCCAGGTCGGCGAGCCACACACGGGCTCCCGAGTTGAGGGCGTTGATCGCCATCTTCGGGTCTGTCGGGCCGGTGATCTCGACCCGGCGGTCCTCCAGCCCGGGCCCGGCTCCGGCCACCCGCCAGGTGCGGTCGTCGCGGATCGCCTCCGTCGTGCTCAGGAAACGCGGGTCGCGGCCGTTGCCGGCCTCGGCGCGGTGGCGCTGACGCTCGGCCAGCAGCTCCTGCCGCCGGGCGGCGAACGCCTGGTGCAGGTGGTCGACGAAGGCGATGGCCTCCGGCGTCAGGATGGTGTCGGTCGCGTCGTCGCGCGGCCCGGTGATCTCGATCATGTCTTTCTTCCTTGTCGTCGTGGTGTCGTGCGCCGCCCGCAGCTCCTGAGTTTTTCCGCTCCGCCACGGCGTGTCGGGCGAAAAACTCAGGAGCGGATGGTGGGGCGCGCGGGAGGGGTCAGAACTGGTGCTCCTCGGTGGAGCCGGTGAGGGCGAGCGTCGCGCTGTCGGGGTTGAGCGCGGTCGCGACCCGGTCGAAGTAGCCGGTGCCGACCTCCCGCTGGTGGCGGGTGGCGGTGTAGCCGTCGCTCTCCGAGGCGAATTCCGCCTCCTGCAGATCGACGTAGGCACTCATGTGGCGCCGCCCGTAGTCGCGGGCGAGCGTGAACATGGAGTGGTTCAGGGCGTGGAAGCCGGCCAGCGTGATGAACTGGAAGGCGTATCCCATCGCAGCGAGCTCCCGCTGGAACCGCGCGATCGTCTCGTCGTCGAGGTGGCGGCGCCAGTTGAACGACGGCGAGCAGTTGTAGGCGAGGCGCTTGTCCGGGTACTCCGCGTGCACCGCCTCGGCGAAGCGCCGGGCGAGCTCCAGGTCCGGCTCGGCCGACTCCACCCACAGCAGGTCGGCATAGGGCGCGTACGCCAGCCCGCGGGCGATGACCGGCGCGATGCCGTTCTCGACCTCGTAGAACCCCTCGGCCGTGCGCGTCCCGGTCAGGAAGCGGGCGTCGCGCTCGTCGTGGTCGCTGGTGAGCAGCGTCGCGGCGAGGGCGTCGGTGCGGGCGATCACGATGGTGGGCACGCCTGCGACGTCGGCCGCCAGCCGGGCCGCGTTGAGGGTGCGGATGTGCTGGCCGGTCGGCACGAGCACCTTGCCGCCCATGTGCCCGCACTTCTTCTCGCTGGCCAGCTGGTCCTCCCAGTGCACGCCGGCCGCACCCGCCTGGATCATCGCGTGCATCAGCTCGTAGGCGTTGAGCGGGCCGCCGAAGCCCGCCTCGGCGTCGGCGACGATGGGCGCCATCCAGTCGGCCACCGGCCCGTCGGTGCCCTCGACCTGGCCGGCGCGCAAGAGAGCGTTGTTGATGCGGCGGACCACGGCGGGGACGGAGTTGGCCGGGTACAGGCTCTGGTCGGGGTACGTCTGGCCCGCGAGGTTAGCGTCGGCGGCGACCTGCCAGCCGGACAGGTAGATCGCCTCGAGTCCGGCGCGGACCTGCTGAACGGCCTGGTTCCCGGTGAGGGCTCCGAGCGCGGCGACCCAGCGCGGGTCGTCCGCGCTGCTCTCGCGACGGATCAGCTCCCAGAGGCGCTCGGCGCCGCGGCGCGCGAGGGTCTGCTCCTCGCGGACCGGTCCGCGCAGGCTGACGACGTCGTCGGCCGTGTAGTCGCGGCGGATGCCCGACCAGCGCGGGTCGGCATCCCACTCCAGCTGCAGCTCGGCGGCGGTCTGGGTCGTGTCGCCGGGGCGGGGCTCTGTCGTCCGGTTTTCCATGTCTGGACCTCCATCGGTCGGATCGGATGACTCGATCCTTCGCCCGCCGCGCACCGCCCGACCCGGATCGGTCGACAGAAATTCACAGGTTCTTCTGTTTGCCAGAACTTCGCGCGACTGTCAGCATGGCCACTATGACCGTCATCGACGACGTGCACGACGACCAGCCCGCAGCCGACGCGCTCACCCTCGGGCGGCGCATCCGCGCGTTCCGGCAGCGGCGCGGGATGACGCTGGAGGCACTCGCCTCCGCCGTCGACCGCGCGCCGTCGCAGGTGTCGACCATCGAGAACGGCAACCGCGAACCGCGGCTCGCGCTGCTCCGCGCGATCGCCGACGCGCTCGGCGTGACCGTCGACGACCTGCTCGCCCCGGAGCCCCCGGACGAGCGCTCGGCCCTCGAGATCGCCGTCGAGCGGGCGCAGCGCGGACCGGTGTTCGCCTCCCTCGGGATCGATCCCGTGCGCGTCGGCAAGACCGTGCCCGACGCGACGCTGCAGGCGATCCTGGCCCTTCACCAGGAGGTGGAGCGGCTGCATCGCGAGCGCGCCGCGACCCCGGAGGAGGCGCGCCGGGCCAACGCGGAGCTGCGGGCGACGATGCGGGCGCGCGACAACCACTTCCCCGAGCTGGAGGCGATCGCCGCCGACCTGCTGGCCGCCGTCGGGCACGCCGGCGGCCCCGTGTCGCACCAGACGGTGACCGACATGGCCGACCACCTCGGCTACGAGCTGCACTACGTCGGCGACCTGCCGCACTCCACCCGCTCGGTCACCGACCGGCGGAACGGGCGGATCTACCTTCCGACCGAGCAGTCGGCCTCCCGCGACTCGCGCTCCCCCATCCTGCAGGCGTTCGCCTCGCACGTGCTCGACCACGACGAGCCGAGAAACTACGCCGATTTTCTGCGTCAGCGGATCGAGACCAACTATCTGACGGCCGCGCTGCTGCTGCCCGAGAAGGATGCGGTGGCCTTCCTGACCGAGGCCAAGAACTTCCGGCGCATCTCGATGGAGGACCTCCGCGACGCGTTCGCGGTGTCGTACGAGACCGCGGCGCACCGGTTCACCAACCTCGCCACCGCACGCCTCGGCATCCCCGTGCACTTCATGAAGGTGCACGAGTCGGGCACCATCATCAAGGCGTACGAGAACGACGCCGTGTCCTTCCCGTCGGATGCGCTCGGCGCGGTCGAGGGGACGCCGGTGTGCCGCAGCTGGACCGCGCGCACGGTGTTCGACGTCGCCGACCGGTTCAGCCCGTACTACCAGTACACGGACACCCCGAGCGGCACTTTCTGGTGCACCTCCCGCGTCGAGAAGGCCAAGGAGGGCGACTACTCGGTCAGCGTCGGCGTGCCGTTCGCGCACGTGAAGTGGTTCCGCGGCCGTGAGACGACGCACCGCGCCGTGTCACGCTGCCCGGACGAGTCGTGCTGCCGCCGGCCGCCCGAAGCTCTCGCCGAGCGCTGGGAGGGGATGGCCTGGCCGGCCGCGCGAACTCCCACGTCCCTGCTCGCCGCGCTCCCGACCGGGACCTTCCCGGGCGTCGACGCCACCGAGGTGTACGCCTTCCTCGACCGCCACGCCCCCGCTCCCCGCCCCTAGCCCCCACCCCCTAGCCCCCACCGTCGAGTCCGCGATTTTTGCACGCGACACGCGGCGCGGGCGTGCAAAGTTTGCGGACTCGACGGGGGCGGAGACCCGCGGGAGACGGGGCGTCAGTCGAGGGCGAGGAGGCGGATGGCGACGCCGTAGGGGTCGAGCGCGATGGACGGGGATGCGTCGCCGTCGAGCGTGCGCAGCTCGCCGCCGGTGACGGTCGGCTCGACGGTGACCGCGGTGTCGTGCTGCGACACGAAGAACACGAAACGGCGGCCGTCCTCGTGCACCAGCGCGTCGGTGAACACGCGCGGATCGTCGATGCGGACATCCCGCTCCACGTCCGCGACGGCGGCGAGGGCGTCGTACAGCCGCCAGGTCTCCTCCGGGTTCACCCGGGCCTGCGCCGACGCGAAGTACTCGAGCGGATAGGTCGACAGCACCGCGCGCCCGGCGCCGTGATCGCGCACCACGATCGCCGGCCGGCCGTGCGCATCCACCGCGACGACGCGGCCCGCGGTCGCCCGCACCGGGAGGTACGTGCGTCCGTTCTCGTTCCCCGCCGCCGCGAACGACAGCTCGGTCCCCGCGGCGATCGACCCGAACGCCTCCGTGAACCGCACGGTCACGGTCGCGTCCGTCACCGGCTCGGCGAGCCCGTACGCGCTGTCGGACCGCACGCCGAAGAGCTCCTCCGTGTGCGCCCACCACGGGCCGCGCTGCACACCGCTCGGCCCGTGCGCGTACGACGCGTACACGGTCGCGCCGTCGCGGGCGAGCGACACCAGCTGCTCCCACGAGGTGGCGCACAGCTGCTTGACCGACGGGAGCAGGTACAGCCCGTACCCGGCCGGCAGACCGCCGTCCTCCTTCTCGCGCACCACCGCGACGGGGATGTGCGCCTCGTGCGCGGCGACGTAGGCCTGCTCCCCCGTCGCCACGATGTGGGCGCGCTCCTCTTCCTGCGTGAACGGGTAGTCCTCGGCGAGGTGCGAGGGGACGACGAGCGCCGCATCCACCGGGGCCCTCCGCACGGCGGGCAGCTCGATCGCGGCGAGGTCCTGCGCGAAACGCGCGAGTTCGCGCAGCGGGGGCTTCGGGTTGCCGTGCCGGTCGGTGATCCCGAAGTGCATCTCGAAGGGATGGTGCGAGTACGGCCGCTGATCGGCGAGGTCGTCGTAGTCGGTGTTGTTCCACGCGATCCAGCCGGTCGCGCCGGCCAGGAGGGTCGAGTACAGCAGCTGCCGGTAGTAGGAGGCCGCCCCCGCATCCGAGACGAAGTCGCTGGTCAGGCCGAACTCCTCCATGATGACCGGCAGACCGTCGGTCGCCGCCAGCTCCGCGATGAACGCCGCCTTGAGGTGCTGCCGCACCTGGTCGGTCTCCATCCGGTAGACGTGCGGCCCGATGAAGTCGGTGAACGCCGCCAGGTCGCGCACCGAGAAGCCGTTGTCGTGGCCGGTCGTCTCGATGCCCCAGGCGCCGTCGCCGACCGCGACCGGCTGCGTCCCTCCGCCTGCGCGCACCGCATCCACCAGCAGCGACGCCCACGCGTCGACGATGGGACGCGGCGCCTCCCCGCCGTAGATCGGCACCTCATTGGTGAGCAGCCAGCCGGCGACCGCGGGATGCGCGGCGAACCGCGCCGTCAGCTCCCGCACGTACCAGGCCTGCCGGCCGACGAACCAGACGTCCCGGTACAGGTCGCGGCCGTCGCGCCAGGCCGGATCCCAGTTCTCTCCGGACATGTGCCCGACGAGGAACGTCGGGACCGTCGTCATCCCGGCCTCCGTGTGGGCGTCGAGGAAGTCGGCGAAGTTCGCGACGCACTGCTCGTCGAGCGAGTCCGGGGTCGGATGGAAGTCGGGCCAGTAGAAGAAGGAGCGGGTCATGTTCAGGCCGTGTTCGGCCAGTACGCGCAGCTCCTCCCGCACGAGCGCCGCGTCGTACCGCGTCCACATGAGCGGGCCGCCGCTGCGCGACCAGAAGTTGGCGCCGAGCCACACCACGGGGGCGTCGTCGACCTGCAAGACCGGGGATGGGCGATCCATGGTGCCTTTCAGAGGGAGGAGGGGATGCGGGCGCGCGTCACTTCACGGCGCCGGCGGTCAGACCGGCCACGAAGTTGCGCTGCAGCAGCAGGAACGCGACGACGATCGGGATGGACACGACCAGCGACGCCGCCATGATCTGGTTCCAGTAGACGTTCGTCTGGGTCGAGTACAGCTGCAAGCCGACCGCGAGCGTCCTGTTCTCGTCCGTCGTCATCACGGATGCGAACAGCACCTCGCCCCAACTGGTCATGAACGAGTAGATCGCGACCGCGATCAAGCCGGGGCGGGCGGCGGGGAGCACCACGTGCCACAGCGCGCCCATCGGACCGGAGCCGTCGACCTTCGCGGCCTCGTCCAGGTCGCGCGGGATGCCGTCGAAGTATCCCGCGAGCATCCAGATCGAGAAGGGCAGCACGAACGTGAAGTACGTGATGATGAGGCCCCACCGGGTGCCGACGAGCTGGATGCCGGTCGCCTGGTTGATGTTCACGAAGATCAGGAACAGCGGGAGCAGGAAGAGCACCCCGGGGAACATCTGCGTCGACAGCACCGTCGTGGTGAACACGTTCCGGCCCTTGAACCGGTACCGCGAGACGGCGTACGCGGCGAACACCGCGATGACCAGCGAGATCAGGGTGGCGGCGCTCGACACGATGAGCGAGTTCACGAAGTACGACGCCAGGGGGACGGTCGACCACATGTCGATGAACGGCTGGAACGTGATCGTCTGCGGCCACCACGTGAAGGCGGACTGCACCTCCGAGAGCGGCTTCACCGACGACGTGATCATGACGTACAGCGGCACGACCGTGAACACGGTCAGCACGGCGATGGTGACCCAGCGGAAGACGTGGGAAGAGCGGGTCTCACGCATTGCGGTTCCTCCGGTTGACGGTGAGCAGGTAGACGCCGGTCACGATCAGCAGGAACAGCAGCAGCAGGACGCTCATGGCGGCTCCCGAGCCGAAGTTCCAGGTCAGGAACGAGGCGTTGTAGATGTGGAAGGAGATCAGGTCGCCCGCCGCGGGTTGGGCGGTGCTCCCGAACAGCACGAATGGTGTGTTGAAGTCGTTGAAGGTCCACAGGAACATGACGAGCAGCAGGACCGAGTTGACCGGACGCAGCATGGGCAGCGTGATCGCCCGCCACTGCCGGAAGGGCTTTGCGCCGTCGACCGCGGAGGCCTCGTACACCTCGGCCGGGATGGACTGGAGTCCCGCCATCAGCATCAGGAACGCGAACGGCCAGAGCCGCCAGATCGCGACGATCACGATCGACCAGAAGGCGTTGCCGCCGATCAGCCAGAACGGCTTGTCGCCCGGCAGCCCCAGGTTGTCGAAGAGGAAGTGGTTGATCGCGCCGGTGTCCTTCTGGAACATGAACTTCCAGGTGATGATGCCGGCGTAGAGCGGGAGGGCGTACGGCACGAGGAACAGCGTGCGGAAGAACGCGCGCCCCCGGAACCGGCCCTGCAGCGAGACGGCGGCCGCCATCCCGAGCACCCAGGAGAGGCCGACGACGAGGATGGTGAAGCCGACGGTCACGAGGAACGAGCGCAGCAGCCCGGCGCCGACCGACCCGTTGAAGTCGAGCGCGACCGCGTAGTTCTTGAGGCCGACGAATGGCGCCTCGCCCCAGTTGGCGATGTAGAACTTGGTCAGCTGCGTGAAGCTGATCCAGATGCCGGTGAGCATCGGGACGACGTGGATGAGGAGCTCGAACACGATCGCCGGTGCGAGCAGGATGAAGGGCAGCCACCATCCCTTGGGGCGGCGGCGCTTGGGCTGGGGCGGTGCTGCTGCGGCGGCCGGAACGCTGCGCGCCGGGCCGCGGACGTCTGTCGTCGTCGACATGAGTCTCCTTGGGGGTGTGGCTGTCCGCCGGGCGGGGCGCGGTGGCCGCGTCCCGCCCGGCGAGCTGGTCTCCGGGTGTCAGCCGCCGAGCGACTGCTTGACCTGGTCCTGAGCGTTCTGCAGCGCCGACTTGATGTCGGCGTCGGAGACCGTGCTGCCGGTGGCGATCTTGGCGAACATGTCGTTCATCGCCTTGCCGACGGTGTTCTCGAACTGGTCCTCGGCCGGCACCAGCGGGAGCGGCTTGGACATGTCGTTGTAGATCTTCTGGAACGTCGCGGCCTCTTCGGCGTTGTCGGTGAAGACCGGCTTGGCGTCCTTCAGCACCGGCAGGCTCGCGTACGGCTTGCCCAGCGTGGACTGGACGTCCTCGCTCGTCATGTACTTGACGAACTTGAGCGCCGCATCCTTCTGCTTGGTGTTCTTGAAGATCGACAGGTTGATGCCCGCGATGAAGGTGGCGATGTCCTTGCCGCCCTCGGGAGCCGGGAACGGGACGACGCCGTACTGGTCGTTCTTCATGCCGTTGGCGACGATCGAGGCGTCGGCGTTGTTCTGGCTGAGGATCATCGCGACCTTGCCGGTGGCGAAGTCGTTGACCGCCTGCACGCCGTTGTCGTACTGCGCGTTGGACGGGTTGACGACCTTGTCGGTCTGCATCAGGTCGAGGTAGCGCTTGATCCCGTCGATGTTCGCCTGGCTGTCGAACGTCGGGTTGCCCTTCTTGTCGAACCACTCGCCGCCGTTCTGGGCCGAGTTGATGAACGCGAAGTGGACGTTCTCGGTGTAGCTGCCCGCTGCGAGGGCGAAACCGTACTGGCTGCCGTTGGTGAGCTTCTTCGCGGCGGCGACCAGCTCCTCCCACGTCGTCGGCGGCTGCACGCCGGCGTCCGTGAACATCTTCTTGTTGTAGTACAGGCCGTAGGCGAGGCCGTACAGCGGGACGCTGGTGACGGGCTTGCCCTCGGCGCCGCCGGTGTCGAGCGCGGCCTTCACGAACTTGTCGCTTCCGCCGATCGCCTTCATGTTGGCGTCGTCGAACGGCAGGAACGCGCCGGTCGCCTGCAGGGAGGCGGCCCAGGTGTTCCCGATGTTCAGGACGTCCGGGCCCTGGCCCGAGGTGACCGCCGTCTGGATGCGGGTCTGCAGGTCGTTCCAGCCGATGACCTCGAGCTTGACCTTGATGCCGGTCTGCTTCGTGAAGTCGTTCAGGACGGGGGTGAGGACCTGCTTGTCGTTGTCGAGGCTCGTCCCCTGGTTGCTCGCCCAGTACGTGAGCGTCGATCCGCTGGACGACCCTCCGGATCCCGAGCTGCTGCAGCCCGCGACCACGAGCGAGACCGCTGCGGCCAGTGCCGCGACGGCGATGGCGCGTTTCCTCATTGTGACTCCTTCGTCTCTTGATGGGGGCGATCCCGGCCCTGGTGCGAGAGCCGGACCCGGGAGCGCCACGCTGAGCCTAACTTAACCGGTTCAGGTGTCAATCCTTGACTTCACCTCGTCCGAGGGTATACCGCCCGTTCGCCCCTCCGTCCGGGATGCGGCGCGAAGTGCTCGCAGATGCGGCGCGACGCGGCGTGTTGCCCGCGACTGCGAGCACCTCGCGGGCGAGCGGGCGGGCGCGCTCAGCGGGCGGCGTGCTCGCCCGCGCGGATGCTCGTCGCGCGCGGCACGAGCCGGCTCGGCCGAGCTCGGCGGTCGAACGCGGGCCGGCCGGCGAGCTGATCGAGCAGCAGGCGCGTCGACCGGCGCCCCTGCTCCTCCGGGGAGCGGTCGAGGGCGGTGATCGGGCGGGTGCCGAGCCGGCAGAGCAGGGAGTCGTCCCAGCTGACGATCGCGACATCCTCGCGCCCGGCGTGGGTGAGCGCGGTCTGCGCCCCCAGGGCGAGCAGGTCGTTGGACGTGAGCACCGCCGTGATCGACGTGTCGGCGGTCAGGAGCTCCGCCGCGATCCGCTCCCCCGACTCCATCGAGTAGTCGGAGGCCGCGAACGAGAACGCGAGCCCGAGCTCCTCTCCGCGGGCGGCGACGGCGTCCCGCCGGTCCTGTTCGTGCTCGAACTCGGCGGGTCCGGCGATGTGCAGCGCCCGCCGGTGGCCGAGGGAGGCCAGGTGCTCGACGAGCAGGCCGGCGTCGGCCCGCGCGTCGTAGAGCAGCACCTTGCCCGGCGCGACCGCCTCCCGGTTGCCGTGCAGCACGAACGCGAGACCGAGCTCCTCCAGCAGCCGCGGCCGCGGGTCGTCGAACGTGATGTCGAAGAGCATCACGCCATCCACACGCGCCTCCGCGCTCCACCGGCGGTAGGCGGCGACCTCCTGGCCCGAGTCCGTGCCGACCATGCGCAGCAGCAGCGACTGGCCGGTCTCCGCCAGCTCGGACTCGACGCCGGCGAGCAGGCTCATGTAGTACGGTTCCGCACCGAGCAGGCTGGGGTCGCGCCGCAGGACGATGCCGATCGTGTCGGACCGCGCCCGCGACAGGGCGCGCGCGGACGAGCTGGGATGCCATCCCAGCTGCTCCGCCAGGGCGAGCACGCGCTCGCGCGTCTCGTCGCTCACACCGGGAAGCCCGTTGAGGGCGTACGACACGGAGGCCTTCGAGAGGCCGAGCTGTTCGGCCAGCCCCGCGATGGTCACGCGCCCCGCTCCGTGGTTCACGTCCGCCTCCCTTCGTGGTGCGCGGCCAACATTACTTGTTCGGACGATTCGCGCACCCGCCGCGTCGTGCGAGAACCCTCAGGCGCAGATCCCGGTCCGCCGGCCGGACGGATTGGACGGCGCACCGCGACTTTCCCGACGAACGGCCGACGCGCGGTCGGGCAGAATGGCGGCGTGAGCCCATCCCGGACCAGCACCGTCTTCGAACGACAGCGTCCCGACGCCTCCGTCGTGCGGCACGCGCTCGCCCCCAGCAGGCAGGCCGTGTTCTGGACGGAGGACGCCCCCGCCGAGCGCCATCCCCGCCTGCACGGCGACATCAGCTGCGACCTGGCCGTCGTCGGCGGCGGGTACACCGGGCTCTGGACGGCGCTGCTCGCCAAGCGCGAGGATCCGTCCGCACGGGTCGTCCTGCTCGAGGGCCGGCGCGTCGGCTGGGCGGCGTCTGGCCGCAACGGCGGCTTCTGCGAGGCGAGCCTCACGCACGGCGACGAGAACGGCCGCACCCGCTGGCCCGGCGAGTTCGACGAGCTGCAGCGGCTCGGGATGCGCAACCTCGACGAGATCGAGCAGACGGTCGCCGAGCTGCGGCTCGACGCCGAGTTCGAGCGCAACGGCGCCTTGGATGTCGCGACCGAACCGCACCAGGTCCCGTGGCTCCGGGAGTCGGAGGGGCCGGATGCGACCTTCCTCGATCGGGATGCGGCCCAGGCGCTCGTGCACTCGCCGACCTACGAGGCCGCCCTGCTGCGCACGCGCGACTCGGCGCTCGTCCACCCCGCGAAGCTGGTGCGCGCGCTCGCGCAGGCGTGCAGCGACGCCGGCGTCGAGATCTTCGAGCGCAGCCCGGTGGAGAGCATCGGCGACGGCACGGTGCTCGAGACGCCGACCGGCACCGTGCGGTCGCGGCGCACCGCGCTCGCGACCAACGTCTTCCCGAGCCTGCTGCGGCGGAACCGGCTCGCGACCGTGCCCGTGTACGACTACGTGCTCATGTCCGAGCCGCTCAGCGCATCCCAGCGCCGGTCGATCGGCTGGGAGGGCCGGCAGGGCATCGGAGACTCGGCCAATCAGTTCCACTACTACCGTCTGACCGCCGACGACCGCATCCTGTTCGGCGGCTATGACGCGGTGTACCACTACGGCGGCCGGGTGCGGTCGGCGTACGAGGACCGCCCGGCGTCGTTCCAGCGCCTGGCCGGGCATTTCTTCACGACGTTCCCGCAGCTGGAGGGGCTGACGTTCACGCACCGCTGGGCGGGCGCGATCGACACCTGCAGCCGGTTCTGCGCGTTCTTCGGCTCCGCGCGGGAGGGACGCGTCGCCTATGCGGCCGGCTACACCGGCCTCGGGGTCGCGGCGACGCATTTCGGCGCGAAGGTGATGCTCGACCTGCTCGCCGGGCGGACGACCGAGCGGACCGAGCTGGAGATGGTGCGCACCCGTCCCCTCCCGTTCCCGCCGGAACCGGCCGCGGCGATCGGCATCAACCTGACCCGCTGGTCGCTCGATCAGGCCGACCACCGGGCCGGCCACCGCAACGCCTTCCTGCGCACCCTGGATGCGGTCGGCCTCGGCTTCGACTCCTGACCCGCCGCGCCCCCGCCCCCAACGCCTCTGGCTGAGATTTGGCGCAAATCTGCGCGCGCAGCGGCCCGCTCAGGTCGCCGCGCGGCCCCGGGTCAGCACCGCGGCGTGGAGGGCCGCGACGGTCTCGCCGTCGTCCAGGTCCATCCCGAGCAGGTCCTCGATCAGGGCGATGCGCTGGTAGAAGACCGACCGCGACAGATGGCTCGCCGCCGCCGCGCGCGTCCGGTTGCCGGGGTGGCTGAGGTAGGCGCGCAGCACCTCGACGAGGTCGCCGCCCGTCGCGAGGTCGTGCTCGATCAGCGGCCGCAGCAGCTGCTCGGTGTGCTCCAGCAGCCGCGGATCGCTCCCGAGCGCATTGACCAGCCGCAGCAGGGGGCGGTGCTGCACGCGCTGGATGAGCGGGCGCCGGCCGAGGCGGGAGTCGGTGCGCGCGGCCGACCCGGCCGCCAGTTCGACCGCCTCCTCCAGGGATGACAGCAGCCCGGTGATCCCCCGGGCGTCCGAGCCGACCGCGACGCCCGCCGCCGGGTCGTCGAGGCGCACAGAGCCGATGGCGTCCGCGATCGAGCCGAACAGCGCATCCCCGAGCTGCCGTCCCGGCCGTGCCGAGACCGCGACGACGAGGGTCCCCGGCTGCTCGGGATGCCGACCGGCGACCGCGTCGACGCCCGCCGCCCGCGCCGCCTCCACCGCCCGCGCGGCGGCGGAGACGGGCAGCGTGCCCGAGCGCAGCCGCACCGCCACCCCGGCGACCGGCCGCCCGGCGAGGGGGAACCCCGCCGCCTCGAACCGCGCGGTGACCCCGCCCTCCCCCGCGAACCGGCGGCCGAGCAGCGCCGCGAGCAGCGCGTCGTGGCTGCGCCGCGTCCACTCGTCCTCGTCGCGGTCGGAGAGCCGGCTGAGCGCGAGCGCGACCGCGGCCTGCTCGAGCACGTTGGAACGTCCGGCGGGATGCGGCTCCCCCGGCAGCCCGACGAGGTGTCCCCAGCGCATGCCCCGCGCCTCGACCGGGACGATCGTCCACCCGGCCTCCGCCGACCGGTGCGCCGCCCGCGACCGCTGCTCCCAGCCGGCCAGCTCGTCCTCGCCCGATGCGTTCGCGGGAGCGGACGCCGCACCGCCGCCGCTCGCCGCGACTCCACCCATCCCGGTCCCGCTCGCGGCAACGCCGCTCGCCGCAACTCCACTCGCCCTCAGCCCGCTGGCCGCGATCACCCGGTGGCTGGTGTCCTCCAGCACGACCGGCGACCCCAGCACGCGCGCCGCCTGCTCCACGATGAAGTCGGCCGGGCTGCCCCGCAGGCTCAGGCCCGTGAAGAGCGCGTGGATGTCGTCCCGCGCCCGCAATGCCACCATCTGCTCCGCGATGATGCGGGAGTGCACGGCCTCCGTGATCGCGACGAACCGCGCCTCGCGGTGCAGAACGACGAACGGCAGCCCCGCGGCCTGGAACTCCTTCACCAGGGCGGTCGGTGCGGCGGGCATCGGCACCCCCAGCTCCAGCACGAGCCCGGCGACCCCGGCGTCGACCAGCACGCGTCCGAGCCGGCGGAGGGCCGCGTCGTCGGACGGCCAGCCCACGCCGGTGGCGAGCAGCAGCTCGCCCCCCGAGCCCAGCCGGGCCGCCTCCGCCGTCTCGGCAACGTGCACCCAGCGCACCGGCGCATCCAGCCGCTCGCGGCCGGTGAGCACCTCGGGCAGCGCGACGGCGACGGGTTCCATGCGCAGCACTTCGCGCACGGTCGGCAGCACGGAGGACGACGGCGCGGAGGCATCCGGACGAACTGTTCGGCCCGCCTGCGGGTCCCGACGATCTGGCATCCCTGCTACCGCCCCTGCTCTGTGATCATTGGGAGACAAGCTTACTGTCAGTGCCGGGCAGAACGTCCGGCCGAAGCACGAGGAGGATCCCCGTGGCCCTGATCCGTCACGTCATCGCCGGCGAAGAGACCGCCGAGCCGGCCGGCGCCCTGCGCACCGGCCCGGTATTCAACCCGGCCACCGGCGAGCGCCAGCACGAGGTCGCGCTCGCCGACGCCGCCGAGACGGAGCGGGCGATCGCCGCAGCGCGCGCCGCCCTCCCCGGCTGGCGCGCCACCAGCCTCACCAAGCGCGCCGACGTGATGTTCCGGCTCCGCCACCTGCTCACGGAGCGCCGCGACGAGCTCGCCGCGATCGTCACGAGCGAGCACGGCAAGGTGCTCTCGGACGCCGCGGGAGAGATCGGCCGCGGGCTCGAGAACGTGGAGTTCGCCAGCGGTCTGATCGACAAGCTCAAGGGCGAGTACAGCGAGCAGGTGTCCACCGGCATCGACGTGCACAGCGTCAAGCAGCCGGTCGGCGTCGTCGCGTGCATCACCCCGTTCAACTTCCCGGTCATGGTGCCGCTGTGGATGGTCGCGAGCGCCATCGCGTGCGGCAACACCGTCGTGCTGAAGCCGAGCGAGAAGGACCCGAGCGCGTCCGTCTTCCTGGCGAAGCTGTTCCGCGAGGCCGGCCTGCCCGACGGCGTGCTCAACGTCGTGCACGGAGACAAGGAGGCGGTGGACACCCTGCTCGACTCCCCCGATGTCGCCGCGGTCAGCTTCGTCGGCTCCACGCCGATCGCCCGCTCGATCTACCAGCGCGCCTCGGCCAACGGCAAGCGCGTCCAGGCGCTCGGCGGCGCGAAGAACCACATGGTCGTCCTGGCCGACGCCGACATCGACGCGGCCGCCGACGCGGCGGTCTCGGCGGCGTACGGCTCGGCCGGCGAACGCTGCATGGCGGTCAGCGTGGTGGTCGCCGTCGGCGACGTCGGCGACCGGCTGGTCCCGGCCATCCAGTCGCGCCTCGGCGCCCTGCGGATCGGCCCCGGCACGGATCCGGCCAGCGAGATGGGACCGCTGATAACGCGCGAGCACCGCGACAAGGTGGCCTCCTACGTGACGGGCGCCGCGGCGGAGGGCGCGACGGTCGTCGAGGACGGCACCGCCCGCTCCTTCGACGGCGACGGCTTCTTCGTCGGCGTCAGCCTGCTCGACGGCGTGAAGCCCGGGATGAAGGCGTACGACGACGAGATCTTCGGACCGGTGCTGTCGGTCGTCCGGGTCGACACGTTCGACGAGGCGATCGAGCTCGTCAACGCCAACCCGTACGGCAACGGGGTCGCCCTGTTCACCCGCGACGGCGGAGCGGCGCGCCGCTTCGAGTTCGAGGTGGAGGTCGGGATGGTCGGCATCAACGTGCCCATCCCCGTCCCGGTCGGCGCGTACTCGTTCGGCGGCTGGAAGAACTCGCTGTTCGGCGACTCGCACATCTACGGCCCCGAGTCGTTCCACTTCTACACGCGGAGCAAGGTGGTCACCACGCGCTGGCCCGATCCCCAGCACTCGCGCATCGAGCTGGCGTTCCCCGGGAACGCGTGAGCCCCCGGAACGCGTGAGCCCCCGAGACGCAGGAGCGAGGAGACGACGATGACAGACACCATCCCGACCACCGGAACACGGACCGGCTACCTCGACCGGCACGGCGTCGAGCATCCGTTCGGCGATGCGGAGGCCGAACGCCAGGTGCGGAGCGACGACCGCGCGCACGTCTTCCACTCGTGGAGCGCGCAGGCGAAGATCGACCCGCTGCCGATCGCCGCGGGCGAGGGCTCCACCTTCTGGGACTACGAGGGCAACGCGTACCTCGACTTCAGCTCGCAGCTGGTGAACCTCAACCTCGGGCACCAGCATCCCGACCTCGTCGCGGCGATCCAGCAGCAGGCCGGACGCCTGGCGACGGTGCAGCCGTCGATGGCCAACGACGTGCGCGGCGAGCTCGCACGGCGCATCGCCGAGGTGGCGCCGGGCACGCTGAACAAGGTCTTCTTCACGAACGGCGGCGCCGACGCGAACGAGTACGCGGTGCGCCTCGCGCGCCGGGTGACCGGACGCCGCAAGGTGCTGTCGATGTACCGCTCATACCACGGAGGCACCTCCACCGCGATCGCCCTCACCGGCGACCCGCGGCGCTGGGCGAACGAGCCGAGCGACCCGTCGGTCGCGCACTTCTTCGGCCCGTACCCGTACCGGAGCGCGTTCCACTCCACCTCCCCGGAGGAGGAGACGCAGCGCGCACTGGAGCACCTGGAGAACGTCATCGTGCTGGAGGGCGCCGGCACGATCGCGGCGCTCATCGCCGAGACCGTGGTCGGCACGAACGGCGTGCTCGTGCCCCCGCCCGGCTATCTGGCGGGCGTCCGGGAGCTGTGCGACCGGTACGGGATCGTGTACATCGCCGACGAGGTCATGGTCGGCTTCGGCCGGGTCGGCGAGTGGTTCGCCGTCGACGCCTTCGACGTGGTGCCCGACCTCATCACCTTCGCGAAGGGCGTCAACTCGGGGTACGTGCCGCTCGGCGGTGTCGTCATCTCGGATGCGATCGCCGCGCAGTTCGACGATGTCGCGTTCCAGGGCGGCCTCACCTACTCCGGGCATCCGCTCGCGTGCGCGGCCGGCGTGGCCACGTTCGACGTGTTCGACCGGGACGGCATCCTCGACCGGGTCCGCGACCTGGGTTCGCGCGTGGTCGAACCCGAGCTGCGCTCGTGGCTGGAGCGGCATCCGTCGCTGGGCGAGGTGCGCGGCCGCGGGCTGTTCTGGGCGCTGGAGCTGGTGCGCGACCGCGAGACCCGGGAGCCGCTGGTGCCGTTCAACGCGGCCGGGCCGGATGCTGCGCCGATGGCCGAGGTCGCGGCGGCGTGCAAGGCGGCCGGCGTCTGGCCGTTCACCCACTTCAACCGCGTGCACGTCGCGCCACCGCTGGTCATCGGCGAGGACGAGCTGCGACGCGGTCTCGCCGCGATCGACGCGGCGCTCGATGTGGCGGACCGGTACGCACGGGCCTGACGGGCGCGCAGACCCCACCGGCGGGTGGATGGGCGACCCGGCCTGGCGCCCATCCACAGCCCCGCCGGCCGTCCACACCTCGCGTCCACCCGGTCTGCTCACGGCGGCCGCAAGCTATCGTGGCAGCATGAGTGAACCCGGAGACGGCCGTGTCGCTGTCTACATAGACTTCGACAACATCGTCATATCCCGCTACGACCAGGTGCACGGCCGCGGCTCGTACATGCGCGACCGCCCCAAGTCGAGTTCGACGGCACCGAAGGCAGGCTTCGCCGAGAAGCTGGCAGAGGCGCGCGTCGATCTGGGCGCGGTGATCGACTTCTCCTCGTCGTTCGGAACGCTGGTGCTGACCCGGGCGTACGCCGACTGGTCGTCGGCCGTCAACGCCGAGTACCGCGGCCAGCTCGTCGGCCGCGCGGTCGACCTGGTGCAGCTCTTCCCGGCCGCCGCCTACGCCAAGAACGGCGCCGACATCCGGCTCGCGGTCGACGCGGTCGAAGACCTCTTCCGGCTCCCGGAGCTCACGCACGTCGTGATCGTCGCGGGCGACTCCGACTACATCCCGCTGGCCCAGCGGGTGAAGCGCCTCGGCCGCTACGTGATCGGGATCGGCGTGGCCGGCTCGACGGCCAAGACGCTCGCCGCGGCATGCGACGAGTTCGTCAGCTACGACGACCTCCCCGGCATCGCCCGCGACGAGGCGGCGGACGCCGACGACGTCGAGGTCGCGCCCGGCATCGAGCCGGTCACGGCGGTCGCCGCCGAGAACGCCGGCGAGCAGGAAGCACCCGATGGCGCCGCCGCCGACGGCGCCGCTTCCGGCTCCGGCGAGGCCGACTCGTCCGCTCCCACCACGGAGGCCGTCGCCGAAGCGGCGCCGCGCGCGAAGCGGGGCAGCCGCAAACGGTCCACCCCGGCGGCCAGCGTGGCCGACGCGGACGAAGAGCAGAGCGAGGACCCGCAGCACGTCGCCACCCGCCTCCTCGCCCGAGCCATGCAGCTGGGGCACGAGAAGGACGACTCGCCGTGGCTGCACAGCTCGACGGTGAAGGGGCAGATGAAGCGGATGGACCCGTCCTTCAGCGAGAAGGCCCTCGGATACCGCTCCTTCAGCGACTTCATCAAGTCGCGGGGCGACCTCGTCGAGCTGGACGACAGCTCGACAGCCCAGATGCTGCGACTCGCACCGACCCGTCCGCGCCGCGCGCGGCACAGCGGCCGGGCGACGGACCCCGTCTCCGCCCGCTGAGGGGCCGGGCCGGCCGGTGAAGCGGCCGGCCGGTGAAGCGGCCGGCCGGTGAAGCGACCGGTCGCTCGGCCTGTGTTGAGCCGGCGCACAGCCTGCGGGAGTTGACTGCGAGCATGGCGAGCCAGAAGACAGCACGACAGTGGCGAGCGACCCGCTGGGGCGGGCCGGAGACGTGGGAGTTCGCGGAGATCGAGCTCCCGGAACCCCGCCAGGGCGAGGTGACGATCGAGGTGCGTGCCGCCGGCGTCAATCCGGCGGACTACAAGCATGTGTCCGCACCGCGGGAGGGCCTCGAACTCCCGGTCCCGATCGGCTACGAGGTGGCCGGCGTCCTCTCCGCCATCGGTCCGGATACCGAGATCGCATCCGGCGGCGGAACCGTCGGCGACGCGGTCGTCGCGTTCCGCATCCAGGGCGGCTATGCCACGTCCGTCACCGTTCCGGCGAAGGACGTCTTCGCCAAACCCGCCCGGCTCGCCGACGAGGAGGCCGCGAACCTCCTGCTCGTCGGCACGACGGCCGCCCAGATGCTCGACGTGACCGGCGTGCGCGCGGGCGAGACCATCCTGGTTCACGGGGCCTCCGGCGCGGTCGGTGTCAGCATCCTGCAGCAGGCGGTCGAGATCGGCGCCCGCGTGATCGGGACGGCGAGCGAGGCCAGCTTCGCCCGGGTGCGGCGCTTCGGCGGCCTGCCGATCGCCTACGGACCGGGACTCGCCGAGCGGGCGACCGAGGCCGCACAGGGCCCGATCGCGGCGGCGCTCGACACGGTCGGCACCGAGGAGGCCGTCGATGTCTCGCTCGAACTCGTCCCCGACCGGAACCGGATCGTGACGATCGTGGCCGCCCGGCGGGCGGAGGAGGAAGGATTCCACGCCGTCTTCGGCGCGCAGCCGGAGAGCCAGGCGTTCCGCGACTCGGTGCGCGGGAGCCTGCTCGAGCTGGCCGGAAGCGGCCGCCTCCAGGTCCCGGTGGCGCGGACCTACCCGCTCGCCGAGGCGCCGAAGGCCCTCGCGTTCCTGAAGGAGGGTCACCCGGGCGGCAAGCTCGCGCTGCTGCCCTGATCGCGGCGGGGCGGTCGATTCAGGCCGTCGGCTCGGCCGGCCGCGCTCAGCCGGCCGGCTTCGTCGCCTTCCCGTCGAGCCACAGCGTCGAGGACTCGTCCCGGTGGACGCCGTCCGTTCCGACGAATTTCGTGTCGATCTCGGGACCCTTGGTGATCACGTGCACCATCGCCATCCCGTGGCCGCGCCCGAGCCCGTAGTCGTCCTTCAGCCAGGCGAGGATCTCGCCCGCCTTCGTGCCCGGCCCGAAGCCGCGCTCCCCCGCCTCCGCGACGAGTTCGCGCGGCGTCTTGCCGGTCTTGTCCTCGACGGCGTCGAGGTATGCCTGGAACGACATGTCAGTCCCCTCTCTCGCTGTGGTCGGCGACCGCCTCGGCCTCCGCCTCGGAGACGATCACCATGCCCCCGGTCCGCTGACTGGTCCGCAACAGGGCGTCCATCCAGCGCTCATTGAGTCGCGGCGGCCGGCTGCCGCTGAACACGAAGGCCAAGGGGATGTCGCGGCTGATCCAGAGGCTCACCCGGCCCCCGCCCAACTCGGCCGGGATCTGCCAGTTCAGCAGGAAGCTCTCGTGGCGCCGCAGCTTCGTGACCACCGCGATCTTGATGTGCGCCAGGGTGCGGTCGTCGAACTCGTACTGCTGGGGGGCGGTGCCGTAGATGAGCCGGCCCACGTCAGGCCCCCTCGCGGCGCTTTCCGTTCCTCGTCCTGCTCGCCCGGTAGGTCCCCTCCGGGACCTCCTCGCGGATCTCCGCGCGCAGATCGTCCTCCAGCATCAGACCGGAGTTGCTGTTGGCCCGCTCGCCGAGCAGGGTCAGCCAGTCGCGGTTCAGCTCCGGCAGCTCCGTGCCGGCGAACACGAACTGCAGCGAGATGGACGGGTCGAGCCAGATCGAGCGGAGCACGCCGTCCGACCCGGCCGTGCGATCCGTCCAGATGAGAAGGAATCCCTCCCGGCGCCGCAGCTTCGTCTGGACGACCGCCTGGAGGTGGGCGAGCACACGGTCGTCGAACGTGAACCCGTCTGCCCCGTCGTAGATCAAGGTTCCCACGCGAGTCCTTCCTCTCGGGATCACTTTCTCCGAACCACCGCGCGCCGTCAAGTCGGGGGTGCGGGAACCGCCGTACAGTCCGGTCATGGACGCACTCACGCGAACCATCAAAGCGGCTCTCCTCTACGAGGACGGCCGGACCCTCGACAGCGTCGTGGTCGTGCCCCTGATCGGCGGATGCCCGCCCGGGGAGATCCGCGTCGCCACCCTGTTCGCCGGAGCCCTCGCCTACGACGTGTACGAGCTGGCCGACGAGGAGCAGTACTCGTCGATGCCCGCCTACCCCTACCGCGCCACCGTCCCCGTGACGACGGACGACCTCGCCGACTGACCGCTCCCGCCGGCGCGGCCGGGTAGCGTGGATGGAGTGACCCCCTCCGACGATTCGGCGCGCCCGCGCCCGCGCCCGCGCACAGGAGCGGCCGTCGCCGCACTCAGCCTCGGCACCCTGCTGAACCCGCTCAACTCGTCGATGATCGCCGTCGCCCTCGTGCCGCTGCAGCACGACTTCGAGGTGGGCGTGACGGCCGTGACCTGGGTCATCACGTCGTTCTATCTGGCCTCGGCCGCCGGCCAACCGCTGATGGGCCGGCTCGGCGACCGGTTCGGCCCGCGCCGCCTGTTCCTGTTCGGGATGCTCGTGGTCGTGCTCGCGTGCGTGCTCACGCCGTTCTCGGGATCCCTCGCCGCGGTCTGCGTCGGCCGGGTGGCGCTGGCGGTGGGGACGGCGACCGCGTTCCCGTCGGCGATCGCCCTGCTGCGGCCCCTCGCGGCCACCTCCGGGGTCGGGACGCCCCGGCTGCTCGGCCGCATCCAGATCGCCAACACCTCGGGCGCCGCCATCGGGCCGGTGCTCGGCGGCGCGCTGATCACGTTCCTCGGCTGGCAGTCGATCTTCTGGGTGAACGTCCCCCTGGCGCTGATCGCGTTCGCCGGCGTGTGGTTCTTCGCCCCGCGCACGGCGGAGAAGCAGGAGCGCACCCCGCTGGCGCGCACCCTGGCCGAGTCCGACATCCCCGGCATCCTGCTGTTCGTCGCCACGCTGACGTCGCTGCTGATCTTCCTCCTCGACCTGCACCCGCAGCCGCTCTGGTGGCTGCTGCCGGTGTGCGCGGTCGCGGCCGTCCTGTTCGTCTGGCGGGAGCTGCGCACGGCGCACCCGTTCCTCGACCTGCGGCTGCTCGCGGCGAACCGGCGGCTGATGCTGGTCTACCTCAGCTTCGCGATCTTCAACGTCGTGTACTACTCCGCCTTCTTCGGGCTCCCGCAGTACCTGCAGACCCACGGCGGCTACAGCGCGGGGGTCGCCGGGCTGCTGATGTTCCCGCTCGCGGCGGTGACGATCGTCGTCACGCCGCTCGCCGCGCGCGCCATCGAGTCCGTGGGCCTGCGGCCGACGCTGATCGCCGGCGCGGTCGCCCTCGTCGTCGGCGCCGCCCTGCTCGCCGTCGCCGCCGCGACCACCGCGCCCTGGGTGGTGCTGCTGCTCACGGCGGCGCTCGGCATCCCCTACTGCGTGGTCAGCATCGGGATGAATCAGGCGCTCTACTCGGCCGCCCGGCCGGAGGACAGCGGTGTCGCCGCCGGGATCTTCCAGACCTCGCGCTACGTCGGCGCGATCGTCGCGACCACGGTGCTCGGGCTGCTGTTCAGCGGAGGTGCGACCGGGAGCAGCTGGCTGGCCGCCGTCGCGGTCGCGACCGCTCTCGCGGTGGTGCACCTGGCGCTGCTGGTGTTCGTGCGACCCGGGAGGACGCGGCCGCAGGGCGCGTCGGAGCCGGCCGCCGGGTGAGGGCGGTCGCCGGCGGCGTCAGGCGACGAGAGCGGTCCCCGGCGGGGCGGCGCGTCGTGGCGTCGCCGTGGCCTTCCGGCACAGCGGATTCCGGCATCCGACCGACACCGTCACCACCGTCCAGGCCCCGCGTGACGTCGGCACCAGCCGTCGTTCCGCGGAGATCGGCTCTCCGCACACTCTGCACACCCGTGAGTCCGCGACCATCGTGATCACCCCATCCGACCCGTGGCACCCGCTTCGCCACTTCCATGGTGCGCCCGGCGACGGGCGGAAACAAGATCCGCCGTGAGCGCCGGAGCCTGTGGATGTGCGTATTTCCGTCCACAGCGCCGGCTCTCGCCCGATTCTCCACAGGTCACGACGCCGGCCGCCCTCCTCGGGCCGGGACGGGTAGCGTCGAGTGCATGCAGATCGACGTCCCCACCACGGTCGGCCCCGGCCGCCTGACCGTCTCCCCGGCCGAGGATCCGGCAGCGGTGCTCTGGCTCGGCCACGGTGCCGGCGGAGGCATCGACGCCGTCGACCTGGGCGCCCTGGCGGCCCGGCTCCCCGCCGAGCGCATCACCGTCGTACGTTACGAACAGCCGTGGCGCGTGGCGGGCAAACGCGTCGCGGCACGGCCGGCGACGCTCGACGTCGCGTGGGAGGAGACCGCGCCGCGGGTTCGCGAGCTCGCCGGCGACCTCCCGCTGGTCGTGGGCGGCAGGAGCGCCGGCGCGCGCGTCGCCTGCCGCACGGCCGCGGCGCTCGACGCACGGGCGGTCGTCTGCCTCGCCTTTCCGCTGCACCCGCCCGGCACGCCGGAGCGGTCGCGGCTCGACGAACTCCTCGCACCGGTCGTCCCCGTGCTCGTCGTGCAAGGCGGAAGCGATCCGTTCGGTTCAGCGTCCGTGATCGCCGCCGAGGTCGGCGCAGCCGAGGTCGGCGCAGCCGAGGTCGGCGCAGCCGAGGTCGGCGCCGCGGAGGTCGGCGCATCCGGGCCGGGCGCCTCCGGCCGCATCCGCGTCGTCGAGGTCCCGGGCGCCGATCACGGTATGCGGGTGCCGAAGGCCTCCGTGATCGGGGCGGCTGGCGTGCGCGACCTCATCGTCTCGACGGTCGCGGAGTTCGTCCGCGCCGTCGTGTGAACGGTCGATATGGCTAGAACTCGCCCTTGATCACGAAATACGAGCCGCGGATCGTGCCGGCTAGGCGCGACTTCTGCCGGGCGAATTTGAAGGACGACAGCTCCTCCGGAACGTCCATCCCGTCCGAGAGCTTGAAGCCCACCGCACGCTTGCCGCCCTCGGCCAGGGTGTACAACACGTTGATCGACAGCCCGGACTCGTAGAAGACGTACGTCATCCGGATCCCGTCGACCTCGAAGTCGGTGGCTTCGAGGGCCGGAGAGGCGATGACGATGCCGCGCTCCTCCTTCAGGACCCGCGCCACCCGATCCACCGCCCCCTTCTCTTCGTCCGCGCTGCCGACGGTGAAGACGTGGTCGTACTTGTTGCGGAAGTAGCGCGCCTCGTTGGCGCGGAGCCCGGCAAGCGCGTCCGCCACCGGCGACGACTCCAGACCAACGGTGGAGACGTTCTCGAAGTCGACGGCGTACGGCATAGGTTCCTCCTGGATGTGCGTGGTCCGAGCCCCACCGTAGCGTGCGCCGTGCCCTGGGCGGGTGCGGGCGTGTCCGCTGCCGCCGAGGGCAGGACCGCGCCAGGATCGTGGAGTGTCCGAGCTGCTGATGCGCATCCACAGTCCCGAGTTCCAGGCGATGTCCGAGCGGGTGCTCGAGGTGACGGCCCTGACCTCCCGCCTCAACGTCCTCCCCTTCGACGACGAGGAGGGGAAGGCCGCACTGTTTGCGCAGATCCTCGGCCGTCCGCTCCCACCGCGGACGACCATCTATCCGCCGTTCTTCACCGATCACGGCCGCAACCTGGAGCTCGCGGAGCGGGTGTTCATCAACCAGAACTGCACGTTCCTCGACTACGCCGGCATCCGCCTCGGCGAGCGCGTCATGGTCGCGCCGAAGGCGACCTTCATCACCGTCGGCCATCCCGTCGACACCGACGACCGTCGCATCTGGCTCACCGGCGGCCCCATCACCGTCGAGGAGAACGTGTGGATCGGCGCGGGCGCCACCATCCTCCCCGGCGTCACCATCGGCCGCGACTCCGTGATCGCCGCGGGCGCCGTGGTCGCGGAGGACGTCCCCGCCCGAACGCTCGTGGCCGGGCCGAAGGCCGCCGTGCTGCGCGGGTGGTGACGGCCACCACGCAGATCAGCGTCAGATCGGCACGAGCTCGGTCGCCTTGCCGAGGAGTTCCAGCTCGAGCGCCCGCTGCACCGCGTCCGACCGCGACGAGACGCCGAATTTCTGGAAGATCGCGCGGATCTGGGTCCGGACGGTGTTGGGCGAGACGTAGAGACGCTCAGCGATCTCCGGTCGGGTCAGGTGCGTCTGCAGGTAGGGAAGCACCCGCTGCTCGGCCGCGGTGAGCGCCACGGATTCGGCGCGCCGCTCCAGCGTCCGCGTGTGCGTGGCGAGCAGATCCCGCGCGGACGCGATCCGCACGTCGAGGGCGTCCCCCGGCACACCCGGCGGAAGGATGTCGTCGATCTCGTCGAGGAGGATCCTCGCCGCGTCCGCATCGCCGACCATCAGCTGTGCGCGAACGAGGAGCAACCGTGTCGGGATGCCGAGGAGCGGCACGGCGCTCCCGCAGCGCTGACGTTCCGACATCGCCCGGGCGAGGTACTGTCCACCCGACAGCCGTCGACCGGCATGGAGCTCCGCACAGGCGGCGGCCGCGTGCGCGTACGCCGACATGACATAGCCTTCGATGCCTCCCGCACGGATGGTGTCCAGGGCTCTCTCGACGTGCGGCGTCGCGCGGTCCCACGCTCCGGCCTCGATCGCGAGGAAGGCGAACTCGGACTCGCAGATCACGATGGAGGCCGGATTGCCGTGGGCGCCGGCGAGGTGGATCGCCTCGCTGAGCACGACCGTCGCGCGCTCCTCGTAGCCGACGTGGAGCAGGGTGCTGCCCAGGATCTGGATGGCGGGGTCCCGCCACGGGCTCTCGAGCGGTTCGACCTCGGCGGCGAACTCGGCGTCCTCGAGGGCCGAGTCGATGCCGTCGCGCATCATGATGGCCCGGATCATGGCCTTCGCCGAAGCGACATTGATCCCGGCGGCGTCGGCGTCATCGGGAACCATCCCCAACAGGGTTCCCCACTTCCGGGCGTCGTCATCGGATCCCGCGAGGACGGCGAACCAGGCGAACACCACGACGGCTGACGGGTTCGCGAGGAGGTTGGCGTCGCCGATCTCGCGCAACCAGCGGCCGAGTGTCGCGCTCTCCCCCGCCTCGTAGGCCGGGAGGCCGGCGGCGGTCACCAGGGCGGTCGCGGTGGGGAAGTCTCCCGCCGCGATCGCATGATCGATCGCCGCCGGGAGCTGGCCGCGCTCCGCGAACCAGCGCGACGCGCGGGCATGCAGCGTCGGCACGAGCGAAGCCGACTCGAGCTGCAGCTGATCCGCCAGGTACTCCTTGAACAGCGGATGCAGACGGTAGGCGCGGCCGTCCGCGTCCGCCGTGACGAAGAGCTGGCGCGATTCGAGGTCGCGCAGGACCCGGATCGAATCGGTGCGATCCAGCACCGCGTCGCACAGGTCCGGGATGTGGGTCCCGAGGATCGAGGTGCGCAGCAGGAATTGCCGGGTGTCCTCGGGGAGGTCGCGCACGCATTCCCGGTAGAGGTAGTCGGCGAGTGCGCTGTTGTCGCTCGTGACGGCGAACGGCCGGCTGCGCGAGAGCAGGGCGTACATGTGCAGCCCGGCCGCCCAGCCATCGCACCGCTCCACCCATTCGGCAAGGATGCCGGGGGCTACACGTGCGCCGGCTTCGGCGGCGATCCTCGCCGCCCCGGCGACGTCGATGCGCAGCTCGGCCGCTCCGACCCTCGACGCGGACATCGCCACCCGCTCCCGGGCCAACGCCGCCACGTGCTGCCGGCTCGCCAGGACCACCTGCGATCCGGCCGGCACCCGAGCCAGGGCGACCTCCAACGCGTCGATGCACCCGACCGTCTTCAGCACGTGGACGTCGTCGATGAACAGGACGAACGGCCGTTCGCACCAGGAGAGCGCGAGCGCCAGCGCCGGCGCCAGCCTGCTCAGCACTCCCGTTTGGGTGGTCGCGATCTGTGTGAAGACCGACTCGGCCTCCGAGGCGAACGCCGTGCACACCCGCGCGAGAAGGCGGATCACGGCGGCCGGGTCGTCATCGTCCTGACGGAGCGTGAGCCACCCCGTCGCCCGGTCCTCGACCTGCTTCCACTCGGCGAGGAGCGACGTCTTCCCGTAGCCTGCGGGCGCCTCGACCGTGACGATCCGGGAGTTGCCGGCGCGGAGCGACCCGATGAGGTCCTGCCGGTGAACGTACGCCGCGTCGAAGAGCGGAGCGGTGGTCTTGCTCTCGAAGAGGAGAGCCTCCACGTCGTCGTTCGCCGAACCCATCCGATACTCCATCGCCGCACCGGCTGAAAGGCTCGTGCGAGCCCGCCAGGACATCATCCCTATTTAGATGCATTTATACCCGGTGCTGCGCAGTCGTGGAGAACGCATCCTGCGATCGTGGACAGAGGACCCGCCCTGCCGGACGCACTCCGGAGCGCTCGAGCCGCGAGACCTCGTCCACGACGTTCGCGTCAGCCGGTCGTGGGGAGGTGAAAGGTAGCCGGATGCGTCACTCGGCGGACCAGAGCTCCTCTGCCTCGATGGTCAGATCGATCAGCTGGCGCAGAAGCCCGCCCATCGATGTCGATCTCAACAGGGTGTACCTGTCGTACTCGCCCAGCGGGGCGATCGCCGCCAGTTGCCATACGGCTGCGACCGGATCGTCCGCCAGCTCGATGTCGGCATCCGCGTCCGGATCCGCGACCCGGGCGATCACACGGCGGACGACCGCTTGTGCCTCAGTCCGCAGGGGTGCGAGCTCTTCGGACCATTCCAGATCCGGCAGCGTCGAGAGCTCGGCCTGGGGATACGGGTCATCGTCGACCCAGCGCTCGACCGTGACCCTCCGGGTCCCCACGGCGATGATGAGCAGGTCGTCGGGGCGCGCGGCGGCGCTCACCAGACGCGCCATCGTCCCGACCGAGGCGCGCTGGTCGCCGCCCCCGGCTTCGGGTCCGCGCTCGATGAGGACGACGCCGAACTCCGGTTCGTCCTCGTCGAGCAGTCGCCCGACCATCGTGAGATACCGCGGCTCGAACACACGCAGCGGTATCGGCACGAAGGGGAACAGCACCGATCCGAGCGGGAACATCGGCGAGGCGGCCATACTCCAGTGAATCACCGCTGACGTAGAGTGAACAGGTGCCCCGACCGCGCCCGGAGATCCCAGGACCGGGACAGGAGTCCGTGTGGGACTACCCGCGGCCGCCGCGCATCGAGCGCGTCGACGCGTCCGTCACGATCCGTCTGGGCGGCCAGCTCATCGTTGAAACCCGAGACGTCGTCCGTGTGCTCGAGACCAGCCATCCGCCGGTCTATTACCTGCCGATAGCGGACTTCGTGACCGGCGCCCTGGCCGACGCGGACGGCTCATCGTTCTGCGAATTCAAGGGAACCGCGCGATATCTGGACGTGCGAGGCGGAGTCGAGGTGCGGTCCGCCAGCGCGTGGAACTACCCGCACCCGTCGCCGGGATTCGAGTCGCTCCGAGACCGCGTCGCCGTCTACGCACAGCAGATGGACGAGTGCACGGTCGACGGCGAGGTCGTCACGCCCCAGCCCGGAGACTTCTACGGCGGCTGGATCACACGTGCCGTCGTCGGGCCCTTCAAGGGGTCCCCCGGCTCACGGAACTGGTGACCGCGGGAGAGGCTCGGGGTCGGTTCCGGCTTCTGATGTGGTCGCTGAGGACGGCGCGCGGCAAAAACCCCAGACCAGCACGTTGAAGCGGAACTCGACCACGCTACGTCAGAGCTAGGCACTTGGATTTGGCGTTTCGGCTTCGCCCGCGGCTTCTAACTCCTGGGTCGCAAGCGGCAGAACTTCCGCCTCGTAGCGTTTGTAACTGCGCCGGAGGACAAAAGCACTGATGAGGAATGCGACGCTCAACATGAGGAAGACCATGGGCTCCCGCGTCGCGCGTAGAGCCCCGACAGCGACGCCAACTACGCCAACAACTAGACAGATCCCGCTCGCAACGACGAGAACTATCCAATTCCATCGCGCAGTTTTCACCGCATCAGTATGCCCGCATCCGTCGGGAGACGAACAGACGATGCCGCTTCGGTGCTTGAATCGAAAGAAACCCCAGATCAGCTACACATTGAAGCGGAACTCCACCACGTCGCCGTCCTGCATGACGTAGTCCTTGCCTTCCATGCGCGCCTTGCCGCGCGAGCGGGCCTCGGCGATGCTTCCGGCATCCATCAGGTCGTCGAAGGAGATGACCTCGGCCTTGATGAAGCCCTTCTCGAAGTCGGTGTGGATGACGCCCGCCGCCTGCGGGGCCTTCCAGCCCTTGTGGATGGTCCAGGCGCGCGCTTCCTTCGGCCCGGCGGTCAGGTAGGTCTGCAGGCCGAGGGTGTCGAAGCCGATGCGGGCGAGCTGGTCGAGGCCGGACTCCTCCTGGCCGGTCGAGGCGAGCAGCTCCGCGGCATCGGCAGCGTCGAGGTCGATCAGCTCCGACTCGAGCTTGGCGTCCAGGAACACCGCCTGAGCCGGCGCGACCAGCGCGGCCAGCTCGGCGCGGCGGGACTCGTCGGTCAGCACGTCCTCGTCCACGTTGAAAACGTAAATGAAGGGCTTCGCGGTGAGGAGGCCCAGCTCGCGGACCGGCTCCAGGTCGATCGACGAGGTCGACAGCGGCTTGCCCGAGTTCAGGTACTCGATCGCGGCGCGCGCGGTCTCCAGCACCACCGGCTCCAGCTTGCGGCCCTTGACCTCCTTCTCGTACCGCTGCTCGGCCTTCTCGAGGGTCTGCAGGTCGGCGAGGATGAGCTCGGTGTTGATGGTCTCCATGTCGCCGGCCGGGTCGGTCTTCCCCGCGACGTGGACGACGTCGGCGTCGCTGAAGCCGCGCACCACCTGGGCGATCGCGTCGGCCTCACGGATGTTCGCCAGGAACTTGTTGCCGAGCCCCTCACCCTCGCTGGCGCCCTTCACGATGCCCGCGATGTCGACGAACGACACCGGGGCCGGGACGATCCGCTCGCTGTGGAACAGCTCGGCCAGGCGGTCCAGCCGCGGGTCGGGCAGGTTCACCACGCCGACGTTCGGCTCGATGGTCGCGAACGGGTAGTTCGCGGCGAGCGCGTCGTTCTTGGTCAGCGCGTTGAACAGGGTGGACTTGCCCACATTGGGCAGCCCGACGATTCCGATAGTGAGAGCCACGGTCGTCCATTCTACGGGGCGGGCCGGACGCGGCCGCCCTGCTCAGCCGTGCAGCGTCGCCCGGTAGCTGCGGGTCACGTACGGCAGCTCGATGATGTCGCGACCGGCGAGGTCGGGATGCTCACGGGCGAGACGCCGCAACGACTGGATCACGGCGGCCTGGGCGTCCGGATCCTTCGTGATGAAGTAGCTGCGCGACCGCGCCAGATCCAGCAGGCCGTCGACCGTCAGGGCCTGCACCCACCGGGTCTCGTGACGCTCCAGCGGACCGAACGGCGGCGGGACGACCGGATCGGCCTCGTCGTCGAAGGCGGCCGAGCCCGCATCCATCAGCTCCCCCAGCTCGCGCACCCAGCCGACGCTCTCGTCCCGCTCGTTCCAGATCAGTCCCAGCCGGCCGCCGGGGCGGAGCACCCGGGCGACCTCGGGCACGGCACGGTCCGCATCCACCCAGTGCCAGGCCTGCGCGACGACCACCAGTCCGAAGGCGTCGTCCGCCGACGGGATGCGCTCGGCAGCGCCTTCGCGCGCGTCCACCCCCGGAAGGCGCTCGCGGAGCACCCGCAGCATCTCCGGGGACGGGTCCACCGCAGCGACCTCGCGGCCCCGTTCGACGATGGCCGCGGTCAGCTTGCCGGTGCCGGCGCCCAGGTCGAGCACCGGCCCTTCCACGCCGTCGAGCAGCCAGCCGACCGCCTCCGCGGGGTAGGTCGGCCGGGAGGCGTCGTAGATGTCGGCCGCACGGTCGAACGAGGCGGCATGGAGGTCGCGCAACTGACGGGATCGCATGCGGCCGATCGTACGCGTCGCGCCCGACACTCGCCCGGCCGGGCAGGTGAGGTGCTCGCAGGTGCGCATCCACTCGGCGTGCCGACCGCGACTGCGAGCACCTCGCGGTGGATGCGGCGGCGCGCGGGCGGGATGCCGGGCGGCGTCGGTGGGCCGTGTCAGCATGACGACGTGACCCTGGACTTCACCGCCATCGACTTCGAGACCGCCAACTCCTCCGCCGCGTCGGCCTGCTCGGTCGGACTCGTCAAGGTCAGGGACGGCAAGGTGGTGGACCGGGCGGGATGGTTCATCCGTCCGCCGCTGGGGCACGACGTCTTCCAGGAGTGGAACGTGCGCATCCACGGCATCCGCCCGGAGGATGTGGCGGATGCGGCGGGCTGGGTCGACCAGCTGGCCGACCTGGTCGAGTTCGCGGAGGACGACCACCTCGTCGCCCACAACGCCGGCTTCGACATGGGCGTGATCCGCGCGGCGTGCGCGGCGACGTTCGTCGCGTGCCCGGAGTACAGCTACCTGTGCAGCCTCCAGGTCGCGCGGAAGACGTACCACCTGGAGTCGTACCGTCTGCCGGTCGCCGCGATGGCGGCCGGGTTCGAGGACTTCGCGCACCACGACGCCCTGGCGGACGCGGAGGCCTGCGCCGCGATCATGATCCACGCGGCCCGGCGCCACGACGCGGCGACGATCGCCGACCTGGCCGAGCTGACCGGAGCCCGGCTCGGGCGCATCGGGATCCCGATCGCCGCCTGATCGAGTCGTGACATCATGCCGCAATCCGCGGCGGATTCCGGCGATTCCTCACGTCTCGACGGGAGAGGACGCGGACTCGCGGGGCGCGCAGACGGCAGTGTCGGCGGCTGCTGACACACTGAGGGCATGGACATCCTCGCCCTGCTCCTCGGCCTCCTGATCGGCCTCGTCGTCGGCGCCATCGGCGCGGGCGTCGCCGTCCTGCGGCTCGTGCGTTCGCGACCGGCGGCAGAGCCCGCGACGCCGCTCGTCGACCCGGCTGTGGTCGCCGCGCAGCACCAGGCCGAGCTCGCCGAGCTGCGCGCTGCCGAGACCGCGGTACAGTCCGAGATCCGTGCCGATCTCGCCGCGGCGCACAGCCGGGTGGATGCGCTGCAGGATCAGCTGCGCGCCGCCCAGGAGCAGTACCGCGAGACGGTGGAGCGGCACCGCGCCGAGGCGGAGGCGCGCACGGAGCGCGAGCGTGCGGAGAGCAAGGTGCTCCAGGCGCTCGCTCCGGTGCGCGAGAGCCTGACCGACATGCAGCGCAAGGTCATCGAGCTCGAGACGCAGCGCAACCAGCAGCACGGGCAGCTCGCCCAGCAGCTGCGGTCGGCGGCGGAGTCCGAGGAGCGGCTGCGCAGCACGGCCGAGGCCCTCGCGTCGGCCCTCCGCTCCAACAGCACGCGCGGCGTCTGGGGCGAGACCCAGCTGCGGAGCGTCGTGGAGGCCGCCGGTCTCATCGAGCGCGTCGACTTCGATGTGCAGTCGAGCATCCACTCGGAGTCCGGCGCCGGCCGCCCCGACATGATCGTGCGGCTCCCCGGCGGCAAGAGCATTGCGCTCGACGCGAAGGTGCCGTTCAACGCCTACCTCGAGGCCAGCCAGATCCCGGCGACGGCGACCGGCCCGGAGGCCGCGCAGCGCGAGGCGCTGCTCAAGCAGCACGTCAAGGCGGTGCGCGACCACATCACCGCGCTGGGCAGCAAGGCGTACTGGACGGGTCTCGAGTCCTCCCCCGAGCTCGTGATCGCATTCATCCCGAGCGAGTCGCTCGTGTCGTCCGCGCTCGAGGCCGATCCGTCGATCATGGAGTTCGCCTTCGGCAAGCGCGTCGCCCTCGCCTCGCCCGTCACGCTGTGGTCGGTGCTCAAGACCGTAGCGTTCAGCTGGCAGCAGGATGTGCTGACGCAGGAGGCCAAGCAGCTCTTCGATCTGAGCCGCACCCTCTACAGCCGGCTCTCGACCACCGCCGGCCACATCGAGAAGCTGGGCCGTTCGCTCGAGCGCACGGTCAAGGACTACAACGGGTTCGTCGGCTCCTTCGAGCGCCAGGTGTTCCCCGCGGCCCGCAAGCTCAACGCGCTCGACGAGTCGAAGGTCATCGGCGTGATCGAAGGCATCGAGGAGGCGCCGCGCGAGCTGACCGCGTTCGAGCTGGTCAGCGAACTGGAGCCGCGGGACATGCACGGGATCGACAAGCTCGCCATCGAGGAGCAGGAGCGCGCCCGCGCCCTCGAGGCCGAGCGCGACACCGGCGCGGCCTGAGCGCCCGAACGCATCGGCAGGGCCCTCCCGGCCCCGCCTCGCCAGTTCAGAGCTGGTCGGGCTCCAGCCACTTCGCGGCGAGGTGGTCGGCCACGACGCGGCGGGCCGTTCCGGACTTCGAGCGCAGCACGATCGACTCCGTGCGGATGATCGGACCCTTTCGGCGCACGCCCTCCACGAGACCGCCGTCGGTCACGCCGGTCGCAACGAAGAACGTGTTGTCGCCCTTCACGAGGTCGTCCGCTCCGTAGATGTTGTCCATGTCGAGTCCCGCGGCCACGCCCTGCGCACGCTCGGCGTCGTCCTTCGGGGCGAGCCGCCCCTGCATGAACCCGCCGAGCGCCTTGATGGCGCACGCCGTGGTGATGCCCTCCGGGCTGCCGCCGATGCCGACGCACATGTCGATCCGCGACTCGTAGCGAGCGGCGTTGATGCCGCCGGCCACATCCCCGTCGAGCAGCAGCCGCGTGCCGGCGCCGGCCGCCCGGATCTCCTCGATCAGCCCCTCGTGCCGCGGGCGGTCGAGCACCGCCACCCGGATCTCGACGACCGGCTTGCCCTTCGCCTTCGCCAGCTCGCGGATGTTGTCGCCGATCGACTGCGACAGGTCCACGACCCCGTGGCCCTCGGGTCCGGTGACGATCTTCGACATGTAGAAGACGGAGGAGGCGTCGAGCATGGTGCCCCGGTCGGAGACCGCGATCACCGACAGCGCGTTCTGCCGTCCGGCCGCGGTCAGCGAGGTGCCGTCGATCGGGTCGACCGCGATGTCCACCGCCGGGCCGCGCCCGTTGCCGACGTGCTCGCCGTTGAACAGCATGGGAGCGTTGTCCTTCTCTCCCTCGCCGATCACGATGACGCCGTCGAAGTTGACCGTCCCGAGGAACTTGCGCATCGCATCCACGGCGGCGCCGTCGGCCGCGTTCTTGTCGCCGCGGCCGATCCACGGGGTCGCCCGGATCGCCGCCGCCTCCGTCGCCCGCACCAGCTCCATCGCCAGGTTCCTGTCCGGGTGCTGGAAGTTCGTGGCGGTGTCGGTCATGCTCATGATGGGTCCTCCCGGACGGATTCGGAACGTCGTCGTCGATGCCGGTGCGGATGCCCGCCGCCGGACGCTGCCAGTGTATCGACCACCCCCTGCCGCGTGAGGGGGTCTGCACGGATGTTCACCCGCGCACGCGCGCACCCGCGCACCCGCCCGCACGCGACCCGCCCCGGGCCGGACCGGAGCGCCTCGGTATGATGAGGGCGTTCGACACCCCGATCCCCAAGGAGCCGCAATGCCCATCGCCACGCCGGACCAGTACGCAGAGATGCTCGACAAAGCGAAGGCCGGCGGCTTCGCCTACCCGGCGTTCAACGTGTCGTCGTCGCAGACGATCAACGCCGTGCTGCAGGGTCTCACCGAGGCGGGGAGCGACGGCATCATCCAGGTCACCACCGGCGGTGCGGACTACTTCGCCGGCCAGACCGTCAAGGCCCGCGCGACCGGAGCGCTCGCGTTCGCGAAGTTCGCGACCGAGGTCGCCAAGAACTACCCCATCACGGTCGCGCTGCACACCGACCACTGCCCGAAGAACGCGCTCGACGACTTCGTGCTGCCCCTCATCGCCGCCTCCGAGGAGGAGGTGAAGGCGGGCCGCAACCCGATCTTCCAGTCGCACATGTGGGACGGCTCGGCCGTGCCCCTCGACGAGAACCTCGAGATCGCTCAGGAGATGCTCAAGCGCACCAAGGCCATCAACGCGATCCTCGAGGTCGAGATCGGCGTCGTCGGCGGCGAGGAGGACGGCGTCCGTCACGAGGGCTCCAACGAGGCGCTCTACACGACCCTCGCCGACGCGGAGAAGGCCGTCGACGCCCTCGGTCTCGGCGAGAACGGCCGCTACATGGCCGCCCTCACCTTCGGCAACGTCCACGGCGTCTACAAGCCCGGCAACGTGAAGCTGCGCCCGGAGCTGCTGAAGGAGATCCAGGACGGCCTCGCCGCGAAGTACGGCCACGGCCCGAAGCCGCTCGACCTCGTCTTCCACGGCGGATCGGGCTCGACCGACGAGGAGATCGCCGAGGCGGTCCGCAACGGCGTCGTGAAGATGAACATCGACACCGACACGCAGTACGCCTTCACCCGCTCGATCGCCGGCTACATGTTCGAGAACTACGACGGCGTGCTCAAGATCGACGGCGAGGTCGGAAACAAGAAGGCCTACGACCCGCGCGCCTGGGGCAAGGTCGCCGAGTCCGCCATGGCCGCCCGCGTCGTCGAGGCGACGAAGCAGCTCGGCTCGGCCGGCCACTCCGGCAAGTAGTATCCGCGGGCGGCGGATGCGTCACGCACCGCCGCCCGCATCACGCGCACCGCGCGCACCAGCAAGGGAGGCGGCCACGATGGCCGAGCAGGAACCGCAGCCGGACGACCGGCCGCGCCCGCAGTACGGGGAGCTCGCGCCTCCCGGCTGGGTGTGGCGTCCGCCCGCCGACGCGGACCGCCTCGACACGTCGCGTCCGCTGGAACGGGAGGACGACGTCCCGGCCGCACCCGCGGCCCCGGTCCTCGGCCAGCGCCCGCCGGAAGGCGTCCCGGCGGCACCCGGCGCCGACGGCCGTCCCGCTCCCACCTGGAACCTCACGCTGACGGTTCTGCTCGGCGTCTTCGGCTTCTTCGGGATGACGTACTCGATCGCGACGCTTCAGGCGATCCCGGCATCCATGCAATTGCTGCACAGCACGAACGGCCTCGGCGAGTACGTTCCAGCGCCGGTGGTGAGCACCCTCGTGCTCATCGGCTCGATCGTCATGGCCGTGATCTGGGTCGTGTCGGCAGGCTTCGCCGCGTGGCTCCTGGTGAAGCGCCGCCTGGCGTTCTGGGTGCCCCTCGTCGCCGGGATCGTCGCGATGGTCGCACTGCTGATCTTCGCCGGAGCGGTGCTCGCGACCGACCCCGTGCTGCTCGGGTTCTACGGCGGGGTCACGCCCCCGACGACGCCGGTCCAGACGCCCTAGCGTCCGGACTCACCCCGGGCGACCGCGTGCGGCTCAGCGGCCGCGACCACCCAGCGCCCGCGCATCCTGCTTGCCCGAGATGTCCTTGCGGAGCTCCTTCGGAAGCGAGAACATGAGGTCCTCCTCCGCCGTCTTGACCTCCTGGACGTCCTGGTAGCCGGCACCGGCGAGGTCGTCGAGCACCTCCTGCACCAGCACCTCCGGCACGGATGCGCCGCTCGTCACGCCGATGGACGCGACGCCGTCGAGCCACTCCTGCTTGATCTCGCTGGCGTAGTCGACGCGGTAGGCGGCCTTCGCGCCGTACTCCAGCGCGACCTCGACGAGGCGCACCGAGTTGGACGAGTTGGCCGAGCCGACCACGATGACCAGCTCCGCCTGCTCGGCGACCTTCTTGATCGCGACCTGGCGGTTCTGGGTCGCGTAGCAGATGTCGTCGCTCGGCGGGTCCTGCAGGTTCGGGAAGCGCTCGCGGAGGCGGCGGACCGTCTCCATCGTCTCGTCCACCGAGAGCGTGGTCTGCGACAGCCAGACGATCTTGTCCGGGTCGTCGACGACGATCGAGTCGACATCGCCCGGGCCGTTGACCAGGGTGACGTGGTCGGGAGCCTCTCCGGCGGTGCCCTCGACCTCCTCGTGGCCTTCGTGGCCGATCAGCAGGATCTGGAAGTCGTCGCGCGAGAACCGGACGGCCTCGCGGTGCACCTTGGTGACCAGCGGGCAGGTGGCGTCGATCGCCTGGAGTCCGCGGGCGGCGGCCGCGTTCACCACGGCCGGTGACACCCCGTGGGCCGAGAACACGACGTGCGCGCCCGGCGGAACCTCGTCGACCTCGTCCACGAAGATCGCGCCCTGCTGCTCCAGCTCGGACACGACGTGCACGTTGTGGACGATCTGCTTGCGCACGTAGACGGGCGCTCCGTACAGGTCGAGCGCCTTCTCGACGGCGACGACGGCGCGGTCGACGCCGGCGCAGTAGCCGCGGGGTGCGGCCAGCAGCACCCGCTTATGTCCGACGACCGGGTTATCCTGAAGCCGTCGCCTGGCGCCGGGAATGCGCGGCATCGGGAGGCTGATGGTTGCGTCGCTCACCCTTCGATCCTACGTGAGCGCGCTGAGCACGGAATGGGAGACGGCGGTGAGCCAGACGACGACGGTCGCCATGCAGGCCGCTCCGCCGACCGTGGACGCCCCGTGGCCCGTCGCGCTGCTCAACAGCAAGATCAAGGGATGGATCGACCGGCTGGGCACCGCCTGGGTCGAAGGCGAGATCACCCAGTGGGGCATCTCGGGCGGAAACGTCTACGGAAAACTCAAAGACCTGAACGAGGACGCGACGATCAGCTTCACGATCTGGTCGTCCGTGAAGGCGCGCATCCCCGCCGACCTGAAGCAGGGCGACCGCGTGGTGGCCGCGATCAAGCCGAACTTCTGGGTCAAGGGCGGCACGCTCACCATGCAGGTCTACGACATGAAGCACGTCGGCCTGGGCGACCTGCTCGAGCGGCTGGAGCGGCTGCGCCAGCAGCTCGCCGCCGAGGGCCTGTTCGCGATCGAGCGCAAGAAGCGCCTCCCGTTCCTCCCCCACACCATCGGCCTCGTGACGGGCAAGGACTCCGACGCCGAGAAGGACGTGCTGCGCAACGCCCAGCTCCGCTGGCCGCAGGTGCGCTTCCGGGTCGTGCACGCGTCCGTCCAGGGCGAGCGCACCGTGACCGAGGTGGTCTCCGCGATCCGCACGCTCGACGCCGACCCCGAGGTCGAGGTCATCATCGTCGCCCGCGGCGGCGGCGACTTCCAGAACCTGCTCGGCTTCAGCGACGAGCGGCTCGTGCGGGCCGCAGCGGCAGCGCTCACGCCGATCGTCAGCGCGATCGGCCACGAGGCCGACCGGCCCCTGCTCGACGAGGTGGCCGACCTCCGCGCCTCCACCCCCACCGACGCGGCCAAGCGGGTGGTGCCGGATGTGGCGGAGGAGCTGGCGCGCGTGCAGCAGGCCCGCGCCCGCATCGGCATCCGCGTCACCCAGCGGATCGCCCACGAGATCGACCGGATCGGCCACCTGCGCACCCGGCCGGTCCTCGCGTCGCCGTCGTGGATCGTCGACGCGCGCGCCGAGGAGCTCACCCGGTACGTCGCCCGCGGGACCGAACTGGTCGCCCGACGCGTCGAGCGTGAGACGACGCGGGTCGCCGAGCTGCGCGGCCAGCTCCGGGCGCTGTCGCCGCAGGGGACGCTCGACCGGGGCTACGCGATCGTGCAGACGCCGGCCGGCCACGTCGTGACCGACCCGGCCGAGGCATCCACCGGCACCGAGCTGCGGGTCACCGTGTCGGGCGGATCGTTCGCCGCGACCGCGGGCGACCGGCTTCCGTCGCCCGCCGGCCACGGCACGGCGGCTGGAGCCGACCACCCGTCGGCCCCAGCGGACCTCCAGCGGGACAAATAGAATGGACGTCATGCCCAGTTCCGAGACCGCCCCCGCGGGTGACCCGCTCAGCGCGCTCAGCTACGAAGAGGCGCGCGACGAGCTGATCCGCGTGGTCGGCGAGCTCGAGCAGGGCTCGGCGACGCTCGAAGAGTCGATCGCCCTGTGGGAGCGCGGAGAGGCGCTCGCCCGTCACTGCGAGGAGTGGCTGATCGGCGCGAAGGCGCGGCTGGATGCGGCGCGCTCGGGCGCGGCAACCGCTCCGCAGTCGTCAGAAGCTGCACAGTCCTCAGAAGCTTCACAGTCCTCAGAAGCCCTGGGCGGATGAGCCCCCGCACCAGCAAGCCGCCCGCGGTCGTCGCCGAGCTCGGCCGCCCGGAGACGCCAGAGGAGACGGCGGCCCGCAAGGCCCAGAACTCGGCGAACCACCGCAACCGGCAGACGATCAACAACCTGATCTACTCGCTCATCGCGACGCTCGCTCTCGTCGCGGTGATCGTGCTCGTCGTGCCGCGCGGCAATCCGACGGCGACGAAGGCGCCCGTCGACTACGCCGCCGTGGCCCAGGAGGCGCAGGGCAGCGAGCCGGACCGCCTGCTCGTGCCGAAACTCCCCTCGACCTGGACGTCGAACAACGCCGAGCTGCGCACCAAGACCGCCGACGGCGTCGACTCCTGGTACATCGGGCTGATCACGCCGAAGAAGCAGTTCATCGGGATCACGCAAGGCTTCGGAGCGAACGACAGCTGGGTGTCGGATCAGGTCGCCAAGTCGAGGATCGCGGGCACCCGCGACATCGACGGCGTCACCTGGGACGTCTACGACAACCGCGCGAGCGGCTCCGGCAACGGCAACGTCGACTACGCCCTGGTGACCAACGCGGGCCACAGCTCCGTCATCGTCTTCGGCACCGCCGTCGACACCGAGTTCCGCACGGTGGCGTCGTCGCTGGCCGATCAGATCCGCTCACTCGGAGGAGGACAATAACCGTGCCGACAACGCGCCCCGGAAAGATCTGGAACGCCATGCTCGAGGGCAACGCTCGCTTCGTCGCGGGCGAGCCGCAGCATCCGCACCAGGATGTGACGCGCCGTGAGGTCGTGGCGGGAGGCCAGGAGCCGGTCGCCGCCATCTTCGGGTGCGCCGACTCCCGCCTCGCCGCCGAGATCATCTTCGACCTCGGGCTGGGCGACGCGTTCGTCGTGCGCAACGCCGGACAGGTCGTCTCCGACTCGGTCGTCGGATCGCTCGAGTACGCGGTCGCCGTGCTGAACGTCCCGCTCATCCTCGTGCTCGGCCACGACAGCTGCGGCGCGGTGGCCTCGGCCATCGCCTCCCAGGCCGCCGACGCCGACCCGCTCCCGCCGCACATCGCCGACCTGATCGCGCCGATCGTCCCCGCCGTGCACCGTATCGCTGGCCCGGGCGCCGTCGACCCGTCCGGGGTCGACGCCTCGGCGGTGGGACGCGAGCACCTGCGCGACACCGTCTCCGACCTGCTCGCGCAGTCGGAGATCATCTCCTCCGCGGTCGCCGAGAATACCCTCGCGATCGTCGGAGCCAACTACCGGCTCGCGGAGGGCCGGGTCGTCCCCGACGTCGTCGTCGGCATGCGCGACTGACACCAGCTCCCGCCAACAGAAAGGAAACACACACCGTGGTGGACACCCCGGCGGACGCCGAGTACCGCATCGAACACGACACGATGGGCGAGGTGCGCGTCCCGAAGGACGCCCTGTACAGCGCGCAGACGCAGCGCGCGGTCGAGAACTTCCCCATCTCGGGCGACGTGCTCGAGCCGGCCCAGATCGCCGCCCTCGCGCGCATCAAGAAGTCGGCCGCCCTCGCGAACGCCCGGCTGGGCGTGCTCGACCAGGACATCGCCGACGCGATCGCCGCCGCGGCCGATGAGGTGGCCTCCGGCGCGCACGACGCCGAGTTCCCGATCGACGTCTACCAGACCGGATCCGGCACGTCGTCGAACATGAACATGAACGAGGTGCTGGCGACGCTCGCGTCGCGCCGCCTGGGCCGCCCGGTGCACCCGAACGACCACGTGAACGCCTCGCAGTCCTCCAACGACGTCTTCCCGACCTCGGTGCACATCGCGGTGACGGGTGCGCTCATCGACGAGCTCATCCCGGCGCTCGACCACCTCGCCGTCTCGCTCGAAGCCAAGGCGGAGCGGTGGGCGGAGGCCGTGAAGAGCGGGCGTACGCACCTCATGGATGCGACCCCGGTCACCCTGGGCCAGGAGTTCGGCGGGTACGCCGCGCAGATCCGCTACGGCATCGAGCGCATCCGCGCCGCCCTCCCCCGCGTCGCCGAGGTCCCGCTCGGCGGGACGGCCGTCGGCACCGGCATCAACACCCCGCTCGGCTTCCCGCAGCTCGTCATCGAGCTGCTGACGGAGGAGACCGAGCTGCCGATCACCGAGGCGCGCAACCACTTCGAGGCGCAGGCCAACCGCGATGCACTGGTGGAGGCGTCCGGCGCCCTCCGCACGATCGCCGTCTCGCTGACGAAGATCTCGAACGACCTCCGCTGGATGGGCTCCGGCCCGAACACCGGACTCGGCGAGCTGCACATCCCGGACCTCCAGCCCGGCTCCTCGATCATGCCCGGCAAGGTGAACCCGGTCATCCCGGAGGCCGTGCTCATGGTGGCGTCGCGGGTCGTCGGCAACGACGCGACCATCGCCTGGAGCGGCGCGTCGGGCCTGTTCGAGCTGAACGTCGCCATCCCGGTCATGGGCACCGCGCTGCTGGAGTCGATCCGTCTGCTCACCCAGGCAAGCCGCGTGCTCGCCGACAAGACGATCGACGGCCTCGAGGCCAACCTGGAGCGCGCCCGCGCCTTCGCCGAGTCGAGCCCGTCGATCGTGACGCCGCTCAACCGCGTGATCGGGTACGAGGCCGCCGCGAAGGTCGCCAAGCACGCCGTGGCCAAGGGAATCACCGTGCGCGAGGCCGTCATCGACCTGGGCTTCGTCGAGCGCGGCGAGGTCACCCTCGACCAGCTGGACGCCGCCCTCGACGTCCTCTCGATGACGCACCCCGGCTGACCCTCCCCCGTCGAGTACGCACAAACTGCACGCAGAATCGGCATTCTGCGTGCAGTTTTTGCGTACTCGACGGGGGCACGGAATTAGAGTCGGGGGGTGCTGTCGTATGCGGATGCGCTGCCGGAGAGGCCGCGGCGGGTGCTCGTCGCGGGGGTGTCGGGCAGCGGCAAGACGACGCTTGCCGGGCGCATCGCGCAGCTGACCGGCGGACCGCACACCGAGATCGATGGACTCTTCCACGGGCCGGGATGGGAGCCGCGGCCGGAGTTCGCGGACGACGTGCGCGCTTTCACCGCGGCCGACGCGTGGACGACCGAGTGGCAGTACTCCGCGGTGCGCGACCTTCTGGCCCAGCGCGCCGACCTCCTGGTCTGGCTCGATCTGCCGTTCGTCCGGGTGACGCTGCCGCGGGTCGTTCACCGCACGCTCCGACGCCGCATCCACGGCAAGGAGCTCTGGAACGGCAATCGCGAACCGCCGCTCCGGACGATCTTCCGCGACCCGGAGCACATCATCCGTTGGTCGATCTCGACCCGGAACGCCTACGCCGAGCGCGTTCCCGCCGCCGAGCGGGCCTATCCGCACCTCACCGTCGTTCGCCTGCGCTCCACGCGCGAGGTCGAGCGCTGGCTGGCAGGCCCCCTGCGCGCGGCCACCGCGGCAAACAGCTCCTGAGTTTTTCGCTCGAAACGCCGTCTTTCGTGCGAAAAACTCAGGAGCGGATTGCGTGGGTCGCGTTAGAAGAAGCGGTCGGCGGGGGCGTCGTCGGTGAGCGGGAGGAATGAGGCGCACTGCCAGCGCTGCGTCGCCGCCGCCTGCGGGCTGTTCGCTGCGGACCAGGGCGGATAGACCCGGAAGCCGCGCTTGCCCCCCACACCGTCGACCGAGACGACACCACGCGATGCGAGCGTCTCGCTCGGGAACACGAACGCCCCGACGTCGCTCCCCTCGCGCGCGACGACCACCAGCCGACGCTGATCGCCCACGCCGAACGGCTCGGTGCCGCCGTCGGACGCACGACGCCAGACGGCGACGAACAGACCCGACTTGCGTGGCGTCACCCGCGCCGACCGGAACCGCACCAGGCCGCCCGGAGTCTCGCACGCGGCAGCGTCGTATCCGCCGTTGTCGGCCTCTGGAAGCAGCTCTCCGCGCGGGACGCCCAGCGCATCCATCACGCTCAGCACCCGCTGGATGTCGGCAGCAGTCATGCGCCCTCCCCCGTCATCGACGAAGACGAGGGAGGGCGATGATTCATGACGGGCGACGGGCGACGGGCGACGGGCTACGCGAGCTCGTTCGCCTCCAGCATCTCGGTGACCAGGGCGGCGATCGCGGAGCGCTCCGAGCGGCTCAGCGTGACGTGCGCGAACAGCGGGTGACCCTTCAGCGTCTCGATCACGCTGGCGACGCCGTCGTGGCGCCCGACCCGGAGGTTGTCGCGCTGCGCGACGTCGTGCGTGAGCACGACGCGCGAGTTCTGACCGATCCGGCTGAGCACCGTCAGCAGCACGTTGCGCTCCAGCGACTGGGCCTCATCCACGATCACGAACGCGTCGTGCAGCGACCGGCCGCGGATGTGCGTGAGCGGCAACACCTCGAGGATGCCGCGGTCGAGCACCTCGTCGAGCACGTTCTGCGAGACCAGTGCTCCGAGCGTGTCGAAGACCGCCTGGCCCCACGGGTTCATCTTCTCGCCCGCGTCGCCGGGCAGGTAGCCGAGCTCTTGGCCGCCGACCGCGTACAGCGGGCGGAACACCATGATCTTCTTGTGCTGCCTGCGCTCCAGCACCGCTTCGAGGCCGGCGCAGAGCGCGAGCGCCGACTTGCCCGTGCCGGCACGGCCGCCGAGCGAGAGAATTCCGATCTCCGGATCGAGGAGCAGGTCGATCGCGAGCCGCTGCTCGGCCGAGCGCCCGTGCAGCCCGAAGACGTCGCGGTCGCCGCGGACCAGCTTCACCTCGCCCTCGGCGACGACACGGCCCAGGGCGGAGCCGCGGTCCGAGTGGATGACGAGGCCGGTGTTGATCGGGAGGTCGGCGGCCAGCTCCGTCCGCATCCACTCGTCCTCGTACAGCGCGGCCATCTGGTCGCTGCCCAGCGAGATGTCGGCGAGGCCTGTCCAGCCGGAGTCGACCACCTGCTCGTGCCGGTACTCCTCCGCGGCGAGGCCGATCGAGGCGGCCTTGACGCGCAGGGGAAGGTCTTTGGAGACGACGGTCACGTCGAGCCCGTCGTTCGACAGGTTGAGCGCGACCGCGAGGATGCGCGAGTCGTTGTCGCCGAGCTGCATTCCGCTCGGCAGAACCGACATGTTCGAGTGGTTGAGCTCCACCCGCAGCGAGCCGCCGTCCCCCACGGGGATCGGGAAGTCGAGCCGCTCGTGCTCGACCCGCAGGTCGTCGAGGTTGCGCAGCGCCTGCCGCGCGAAGTACCCCAGCTCGGGGTCGTTGCGCTTGCCCTCGAGCTCGCTGACGACGACGACGGGGATGACGACAGCATGCTCCGCGAAACGGAAGATGGCCTTCGGATCGGAGAGGAGGACGGACGTGTCGAGCACATACGTGCGCTCACTCGTCTTCGCCGCTCCCGCTGCCTCGCCGTTCGACCGGGTTGCTGCCTGTCGGGTTGCTGATTCCGCCACGACCACTCCCACCCCGCCGCTCCCTCGGGAGCCGGCGGATCTCACTGACGAGACGGCCGCTTGGTTTCGAGACGAACTTTTGTGGCCGTCTCGATCGGGCGCGGTGCCCGATGCGACGAACCTACGCCCGGCCGCCGACACCCGTCCGACCGCGGGACAGCGTGTCGTGTTTCGTTCAGGTGAACATTCACCCCCCGTTCTGGGAGGGTGGCGCGGGAGGCCGCGGAGCGCCCGATCAGGCGGCGGACGCGTACGAGGTGAACGCCGCCCGCAGCATATCGAGCGTCTCGGCCGTGGTGCCCGCGTGGACGCTGATGCGCACGTTCGTCGCCCGCACCGAGGCGGAGACGCCGTGATTGTGCAGGGAGGCGCCCAGCACGGTCAGCTGCTCGGGCAGCGGCTCCAGCACGATCATCCCCGCCCGCTCCGCCGGGCTCCGCGAGGAGCTGACCGGCACCGCGAACTCGTCCGCGAGCTGCAGCACGCGCTCGACGTTGTCGGAGATCGCCGCGGAGATCGCGCTCACGCCGACCGAGGCCACCTCCTCCAGGGCCGCGGCGAAGCGCGCCTGCGCCACCCGGTCCGGGTTGGAGACGGAGAAGGCGCCAGCACCGCGCACCGGCTCGAGCACTTCGTCCCACGGCTGCTGCGGCCCGGACCCGGTCCAGCCGCTGAAGACGGGGGTGAGGTGGTCGACCGCGCGCTCGCTGAGCGCGAGGAATCCCGTGCCCCAGCCCGCGCGCATCCACTTCTGGCCGCCGGACACGACGACGTCGGCGACCTCCCACGGCGCGTCGACGACGCCGAAGCCCTGGATGGCGTCGACGATCAGCAGGCGGTCGCCGATGACCTGGCGGATGCCGTCGATGTCGGCGAGGTAGCCGGTCCGGGAGTCGACGAGGCTCACCATCACGGCCGACGTGCTGTCGGTCAGCTGCTCGCGGATGCGCGCAGGCGTCACGCGGCCGCCGTCCGTCTCCAGCCAGGTCGGCGTGATGACGCGCAGTGCCCGCGCCGCGCGCTCGGCCGCGTAGGTGAGAGAGGGGAACTCGGCCAGCGACAGGAGCACGTCGCCGCCGGTCAGCCCGAACGCCGCGTGCAGCAGCCCGCTCGACGCGTTCGGCTGGAACGCCACCTGGTCGGCGGGGAACCCGGTCAGGGCGCTGACCGCGTCCCGCACCCGTTCGTCCTCCGCGCCCATCCGGTCGATGGTGCCGAAGCGCGCCTTGGAGAGGATCTCGTACTGCCCGATCGCCTCCGCCCGCACGGTGGCGGACAGCGGACCGACCCGTCCGTAATCCAGATATCCGGGCTCTTCGCCGAACCCGCGGGCATACTCCTCGACCGTTGTCACCCTCCGATTCTGGCCGAGCCGACCGGCTAGCCGGAAATCGGGGACGAAACGGAACAGGGGGCGCCGCGTGCCGCGCTCAGCCGCCGAAACGGCGATTGCGGCGCGAGTAGTCGCGCACCGCGCGCAGGAAGTCGACCTCGCGGAGGTCCGGTCCGAGCGCCTCCACGAAGTAGAACTCGCTGTGCGCGCTCTGCCACAGCATGAAGTCGCTGAGGCGCTGCTCCCCCGAGGTCCGGATGACGAGGTCGGGATCGGGCTGGCCTCCGGTGTAGAGGTGCTCGCCGATCAGGTCGGGCGTGAGGAGGTCGGCGAGCGTCTCCAGGCTGCCGCCCTCCGCGTGGTGCGCCGCCACGATGCTGCGCATGGCGTCGGTGATCTCTTTGCGGCCGCCGTAGCCCACCGCGAGGTTGATGTGCATCCCGGTGTTCGCGGCGGTGCGCTTCTCCGCATCCGCCAGCGCCTCGAGCAACCGGGGAGGGAGGCCGGTCGCCGACCCGACGTGCTTGACACGCCAGTCGCGGTAGTGCGAGAGGTCGTCGGCCAGCTGGGCGATGATGTCGATGAGGTCGCCGAGCTCGCCGCTCTCGCGGTTGGTGAGGTTGTCCGACGACAGCAGGTAGAGCGTGACGACCTGGATGCCCAGCTCGTCGCACCACTCCAGGAACTCGTGCATCTTGGCGGCGCCCGCACGATGGCCGTGCGCGACGGTCGTCATGCCGGCCTGCCGCGCCCACCGGCGGTTGCCGTCGATGATCATGGCGACGTGCTTCGGGAGCGACTCGCGATTGAGGTCACGGCGGAGGCGCTTCTGGTAGAGCCCGTAGAGCAGCCCGCTGGCCTCCAGCCGGCCCATCCCCGGCGTTCCGCGTCTGCTCACGCTGCTACGTTAGCGCGGTCGACCGGGGCCGGCTCACAGCATCCGGCCACCCGTCCTCCCCTACTCTTGGTCTATGTCGCCCCGAGAGAGTCAGAACACCGGTACGACCGGCGACCGCGCGGCCGACGAGGACGTCGCCGAGCTGCTGGCGGAGCCTGCCGCCGACCTGAGCACCTCCGACGCGGCCGTCCAGGCGGACGAGCGCGAGGCGCGCGACGGCGGCCCGGAACTGCCGAACATCCCGCTGCTGGATGCCTCCCCGGCCTTCCCCGGCGAGGTCAAGCCGACCTGGCGCGGCTGGATCCACGCTGCGACGTTCCCGGTCGCCATCGCGGCGGGCATCGTCCTCATCAGCCTCGCCCAGGGCGCACCGGCCAAGTGGGCGTCCGCCGTGTTCATGCTCACGTCGATGCTGCTCTTCGGCAACTCGGCGCTGTACCACCGCTTCAACTGGCGCCCGCGCACCAAGATCATCCTGAAGCGCATCGACCACGCCAACATCTTCCTGCTGATCGCGGGGACGTACACGCCGCTCGCGGTGCTGGCGCTCCCACCCGAGAAGGGCATCCTGCTGCTCTCGCTGGTGTGGGCCGGCGCCCTCATCGGCATCGGCTTCCGGGTGTTCTGGATCAGCGCGCCGCGCTGGCTGTACGTGCCGATCTACGTCGCTCTCGGCTGGGCGGCGATGATGTACATCGTCGACCTGGTCGACGCCAACGTCGCGATGATGGTGCTCGTGCTCGTCGGCGGCCTGATGTACACCGCCGGTGCGGTGATCTACGGCATGAAGCGGCCGAACCCGTTCCCCGGGCGCTTCGGCTTCCACGAGATCTTCCACACGCTGACCGTGCTGGCGTTCCTCTGCCACTGGACGGCGACACTGCTGATCGCGCTGCACCCCGCCTACAACGCCGGCTGACCCGCGACCCGCTTGAGTGGAGACGGGTCAGGTCGGCAGCGCCCTCCGGCCGGTCACCTGCTTCATGACCAGGGTCGACGACAGCTTGCGGACGCCGGGCAGCGCCCCCAGCGGCCCATCGAACAGCTGCTGGTATCCCGTGAGGTCGGCGGTCAGCACGCGGAGCATGTAGTCCGGGTCGCCGAACAGCCGCTCGGCCTGCACGATGTTCGGGATGGCGAGCACCCCCTCCTCGAACGCCCCGACGGTCTCCGGGTCGGTCCGGTCGATGGTGACGAACACGATCGCCTCGAAGTCGAGCCCGACCGCCGCGGGAGAGACCACGGCGCGGTACTGCTCGATCACGCCGGCGTTCTCCAGCTCGCGCACGCGACGGTGGCACGGCGACAGCGTCAACCCGACGCGCGCGGCGAGGTCGGTGAGGCTGAGCCGGCCGTCTTCCTGCAGTGCAGCGAGAATCTCCCTGTCGATCGCATCCATGCGGCAGATTCTTCCACGAATACGCACCGCATGCACGAAAGTGGCAAGCACTTTCGGCCTCCTACGCCATAGCTTTCCAGTGCACCGCAGAGCGCGGGCGAAGGGAGGACGGCGATGGATCCGGCACTGGTCTTCGGCTTCTGGGGCGTCGCGGCCCTCCTCGTCTGCACGCCGGGCGCCGACTGGGCGTACGCGGTCACCGCCGGGCTCGGCGGCCGGACGCTGCTGCCCTCGATCGGCGGAATCCTGTTCGGGTACCTCGTGGTGGTCGTCGCGGTCGCGGTCGGACTGGGCGCGCTCGTCGCCGCCAATCCCGTGCTTCTCGACGTGCTCACCGTCGGCGGCGCCCTCTACCTGCTGTGGCTCGGGATCAGCGGGCTGGCGAGGTCGGCCGCACCGATCGCCGCGCAGACGGGTGCGGACGGTACCGGCGGCGCGTCGTCCGTCGCGTCCTTCCTGCGCGGAGCCGGCGTCAGCGGGTTCAACCCGAAGGGGCTGCTCGTGCTGGTCGCGCTCGTGCCGCAGTTCACCTCGGCGCACGGAGGCTGGGCCCCCGCGGCGCAGATGCTGATGCTCGGCGGGCTGTTCGTCGCGACCTGCGCGGTCGTCTACCTCACCGTCGCGGTTCTCGCCCGGCGGCTGCTGGCTGCACGCCCGCGCGGCACGGTCGTCATGGCACGCGTCTCGGCGATCGCCATGACCCTGATCGGCGTCGCGCTGCTCGCCGAGCGGGTGGCGCAGGCGTTCTGACCCGGACGACCCGCGAGGGGACGGCCGCTACGGCTGCTCGGGCCCGTCGCCCCGGCGCTCGGCCTCTTCCGCATCCAGCTTCTCGGCGATCTCGGCGCGGTAGCGCACGCGCCGGATCCTGCGCACCATGTCGATCACCAGCAGGACGACGACCACGGCCAGCAGGAAGGTGATGACGAAGCCGATCACGCCGGGGGTGACCGAATCGTCGTCGGGCGTCCCGGATGGCGTTGGCGTCGGGGTGGCGGCCAGCAGGACGGAGGCGCGCAGCAGAGCGTCGGCGATCACGCACGCACCTCGGCGACGAGGTCGATCTCGGGCATCCAGGTCTCCACTTTCGAGTCGATGAGCGGCGACTCCTCCGTCGGCCGGGCGGCCCGCAGGATGTCGGTGGGCCAGGAGGCGCCAGCATTCACAGCTTTCTCTCCTAGTCTGGTATCAGCCTACCGTCGCCCGGCGGGAGGCTCCTGAGCGGAAGGCGGGACTGGACGGCATGGCGGTGCACGCATGACGGCGACCCCGACTCCCCCGGTTCCCACGCCATCGGCCTCCGCGCCCTCGGCTGCGACGCCGCGCGTCCCCACGCTCGACACCCGCTACGGCCGCACCCCCCAGCGGAAGCGGCGCGACCGCTGGCTGCTCATCGGCGGAGCGGTCGCCCTCGTCGCGATCGTCACCGGGTGGGTCTTCTGGGCCGGCTGGGACAACAACCAGGCGAACCTCGAGACGACCGACACCGCCTACACGATCCCCGACGACCATCACGTCGACATCTCGTTCACGATCAATGCGCCGCCGGGCACGCCCGTGACCTGTGCCCTCCAGGCGCTCAACGAGGACTTCGCGATCGTCGGCTGGCGCATCGTCGAGTACCCCGGTTCGGAGACGCGCGTGACCTCCCACACCGAGTCGATCCGAACGATCATGACGCCCAACACGGGTTTGATCAACACCTGCTGGCTGACCTAGTATTGTGCGGATACGCCCCGGCCGTGGCCGGGGCGTCGACTTTAGCACCGGTACCGAACCGGACCATCTGCTCGCGTGCTGGCCGCCCCGTGGCGGCAGCCGCAGGCGCGAAGGAGTTCATCATGTCTCAGGAGTCTCAGGTCACGTTTCTGACCCAGGACGCGTACGACCGTCTCGCGGCCGAGCTCGAGGAGCTCAGCGTCAACGGCCGCAACGAGATCGCGAAGCGCATCGAGGCGGCCCGCGAGGAGGGCGACCTCAAGGAGAACGGCGGCTACCACGCGGCCAAGGACGAGCAGGGCAAGATCGAGGCCCGCATCGTCCAGCTGACCAACCTCCTGCGCAACGCGACGGTGGGCGCGGCGCCGGAGAGCCACGGCGTCGTCGAGCCCGGCACCGTCGTCACCGCGACGATCGCGGGCGACGAGAGCGTGTTCCTCATCGGCAACCGCGAGATGGCGGCCGGGACCGACCTCCCCGTCTACAGCGAGCAGAGCCCGCTCGGCGCGGCCATCCTCGGCCTGAACGTCGGCGACACGACCGAGTACACCGCCCCGAACGGCCGTCAGATCGCCGTCGAGGTCACCAAGGTCGAGACCTACACCGGCCAGTAACGCCCCGCCGCACCCCGGCACCCACGCGAACAGCTCCTGAGTTTTTCCGCCGTTTCTCCGCGAAACGAGCGAAAAACTCAGGAGCTGTCGGCGTTATTCGTCGTCGACGACGGGGTCGTAGCCCGCGGCGCGGAGCGCGTCGATGACCTGGCGGCGGTGGTCGGTGCCGCGCGTCTCGACGCTGACGTCGAGCTCCACCTGGCTGAGCTGCATCCCGCGCCCGTGCCGGGTGTGCAGCACCTCGACCACGTTGGCGTTGACACCGGCGAGGATCTCGGCGATGCGCGCCAGCTGGCCCGGGCGGTCCGGAAGCATGATGGTCAGCTTGAGGTACCGGTCGGAGGCGGCGAGACCCTGGCTGATGACGCGCTGCATGAGCAGGGGGTCGATGTTGCCGCCCGAGAGGATGGCCACGGTCTTTCCATCGGCTGTCACCGATCCGGCGAGGATCGCGGCGACACCCGCGGCGCCGGCCGGCTCCACCACGAGCTTGGCGCGCTCCAGGAGCAGGACCATCGCGCGGGCCATGTCGTCCTCGGAGACGGTGACGATCTCATCCACCGCCTCGCGGACGATCTCGAAGTTGAGCGCGCCGGGGCGGCGCACGGCGATGCCGTCGGCGATCGTGCCGGTGAGCGAGATCTCCGTCGGCGCCCCCGCCGCGAGCGACGGAGGGTAGGCGGCCGCGTTCGCCGCCTGCACGCCGATGATCCGCACCGTTCGCCCGGAGAGCGCCGCGCGCTGCTTGATCGCGCTGGCGACGCCCGAGATGAGGCCGCCCCCGCCGATCGGGACGATCACGGTCGCGACGTCGGGCACCTCGTCGAGGATCTCGAGGCCCAGCGTGCCCTGGCCGGCGATCACGTCCGGGTGGTCGAACGGCGGGATGAGCACGGCGCCGGTCTCGGCCGCGAAGTCGGCAGCGGCCTCGAGGGTCTCGTCGACGACGCTGCCGCTGAGCACCACATCCGCCCCGTAGGCGCGCGTGGCCTGGAACTTGGGGATGGCGACGCCGACGGGCATGAAGATCGTCGCGTGAATGCCGAGCTCGCGGGCGGCGAAGGCGACGCCCTGCGCGTGGTTGCCCGCGGAGGCGGCGACGACGCCGCGTGCGCGCTCCTCCGCGCTCAGCTTCGACAACCGGTTGTATGCTCCGCGGATCTTGTAGGAGCCGGTGCGCTGCAGGTTCTCGCACTTGAGGATCACGGGGGCGCCGAAGACGTCGCTCAGGAAGCGCGAGGTCTCCATCGGCGTCGGCTGGGCGACGTGGGCGACGATGGCGCGCGCAGCCTCGAACTCGTCCAGGCTGGGGCCTGCGAACGGGGTGCGCGTGTGATCGGTCGCGATTGCCACCCGCTCAGCCTAGCGGCGCTCGTATGCCGGCGACTGTATGCATATCGGCGCTACGGCCGCGCGGGCGGGCGCCGCACCGGCCGCGGCACCGTCTCCCAGATCGCGCGTTCTGGCGGCGTGTAGTCGGACGGTGCAGCGTTCCGCCAGACGCCGCTCGCCACGTAGTGCACCATCACGTTGAGGACCGCCACGAACGGCACGGCGAACAGCGCGCCCGGGATGCCGGCCAGCAGCGATCCCGCCGCCACGGCGAGCACCACGGCGAGCGGGTGCACCTTCACGGCGCTGCCCATGATGAGCGGCTGGAGGATGTGTCCCTCGATCTGCTGCACCAGCAGGACGACGCCGAGCATGATCAGCGCGAACACCCAGCCCTTGAAGACGAGCGCGATGAAGATCGCGAGCGCCCCGGTGACGACCGCGCCGACCACCGGGATGAACGATCCGAGGAACACCAGGACCGAGATCGGGATCACCAGCGGCAGCCCGAGGAAGAACGCGCCGAGGCCGATGCCGAGCGCGTCGATCGAGGCGACGAGCACCTGCACCTTGGCGAAGTTCCGGAGCGTGACCCAGCCGGCCTTGCCCGCCCCGTCGATCGCCGCACGCGACCGCTTGGGGAAGACGCGGACGATCCAGCCCCAGATGCTCTTGCCGTCGATGAGGATGAAGATCGTGCTGAACAGGGTCAGCAGAGCGCCGGCGAAGACATGCCCGAGGGTCGAGCCGACCGACAGCGCGCCGGAGAGGAAGACCTGGCCGTCCTGCTGGATCGACTTCCCGATCGACGCGAACGCGTTGCTGATCTGGTCGGGGCTGAGCCCGAGCGGTCCGCTGGTCAGCCACGCCTGCAGGTCGTTGAACGAGGCGACCGACTGCTTCTGCAGCTCGCCGCTCTGCCGCGTCACCTGCCAGATGGCCAGATAGAGCAGGCCGCCGACCACGATGACGAGGGTGATCAGCACGACGACGATCGCCAGCCATTTCGGCCAGCGGTGCCGCACGAGGAAGTCCTTGAACGGCACGAGCAGACCCGAGAGCAGCACAGCGATGAGCACCGGGATGACGATGAGCTTGAGCTGGATGATCAGGAAGATGACGACGGCGAGGACCGCGCCGATCACCAGCAGCCGCCACGACCAGGCCCCGGCGATGCGCATCCCGCGCGGGACGGTCTCGTCGGCGTCCTCGATCGGCTCGCCGAGCTCTTGCCGGCGGCGCTGGAACCAGGCGCGGGCGGGGGCGCGGTTGGCCTCCTGGCCGGCTCCGGGCGCAGTCGTGGGCGACGGGACGGGGCGGTCGGTGTCGGACATGACCGTCAGTGTAGGCCGCGGCCGTGTCCCTTCGGAGAAACGCGGCCGCGGCTCTCGGCCCCTTGACAGCGAGCCCGGTCAGAGCTGCAGGATCAGGGGCGGGTACTCGATGACCGTCCGGTACCACTGCCAGCCGGCCCCTCCGGTCTGCTGGATGGAGGCGTACGTCACCTGCGTCGGCGGGACGTGCTTCAGCCCGACGACGACGGCGACGTTCCCGTTCACCGTCCGTGCGCCGAGCCCGGTGGGCGTCGTGCCGCCCGCGAAGCCGCCGACGGTGAGGTTCACGCTGCCGTTCGTCGCGATGACGAAGGTGACGACGTAGTCGCCCACCGCCGTCGCTCCGTAGTCGCCCGGCGTGAAGTGCACGGACACCCCCGGGCCGCCGGACGGTGTCGGGCGGTACGTGAACGACGCGTAGGGCGTGCCGGTCGTGTCCGTCTGCATGATGTCGGACGCGATGAGGGTCAGGTTGGTCCGCCCCTTCCCCACCGTGTGGGTGGGGCTGATGGTGTCGATGGGACGGAACCACGGGAAGGTGATGACATCGTGCACCGAGATGCGGTGTGCGATGTCCGTGAGGGACTGGGTCTTCTCGAACGTTGCGGGATCGATCTGCACAGCGACTTCGGCGTCTTCCCCCGCACGTCCACCCCGATTCGGAGTCTCGCTGGACATGCGCGGACTCTACTCCGCGGTCAGCGCGCCGGGACTGCCCCATTTCCCGCGTCGCGCGGCGCGACGGTGACCGGCGATCCGGTCAGTCCGACGGCCACCCGCTCGCCCGGTTCGGGCCGCTCGCGGGCGCCGTGCTGCAGCGACAGCTCGGTGCCGTCCTCCAGCCGGACGCGCGTGCGCCGGAGGGCTCCGAGGAAGCTCGTCGTCAGCACGACGCCGGGGATGCCTCCGGCGGTGAGGACGACGTCCTCCGGCCGCAGGTAGGCGGTCACGGGACCCTCCGCCGCGTCGGAGGCCAGCGGCACCTCGTGCCCGAGGACCGTGAGCCGCCCACCCGCGACGACTCCGTCCACCCGGTTCGTCAGGCCGACGAACTCCGCGACGAACGCCGTCGCCGGGCGGTGGTAGAGCTCCTCGGGGCTGCCGATCTGCTCGATCCGGCCCGAGCGCATCACCGCGACCCGGTCGGCGACGGCGAGCGCCTCCTCCTGATCGTGGGTAACGAAGAACGTCGTGATGCCGAGCTCGGTCTGGATGCGGCGGATCTCGTCCCGCAGCTGCACCCTGACCTTCGCGTCGAGCGCCGACAGCGGTTCGTCGAGCAGCAGGACGCGCGGCTCGGTGACCAGGGCGCGGGCAAGGGCGACGCGCTGCTGCTGACCGCCGGAGAGCTGGTGCGCGTACCGGCCGGCGTGGTGGTCGAGGCCCACCAGTTCGAGGGCTTCCGCCGCGCGGCGGCGGCGGTCCGCCGGGGCGACCTTGCGCATCCGCAGACCGAACTCCACGTTCTGCCCGGCGGTGAGGTGCGGGAAGAGCGAGTACGACTGGAACACCATCCCGAGGTCGCGGCGGCTGGTCGGCTCGTCGGTGACGTCGCGGCCGTCGATGAGGATGCTGCCGCTGTCCACCCGCTCCAGCCCGGCCAGGGAGCGGAGCGCGGTCGTCTTGCCGCAGCCGCTCGGGCCGAGGAGCGCGATCAGCTCCCCCGGCGCCGCCTCCAGGTCGAAGCCGGACAGCCCGACGCCGCCGCCGAAGTCGCGGACGAGGTCGCGCAGCTCGACGGTGGAGCCGGTGCGGGAGGAGAGGAGCGGGGTCTCGAGGGCGGTCATGTCAGCCTTTCGCGGTGCGACGGCGCCGGACGCTCACGAGGCGGTCGACGACGACGAGGAGGATGAACGCGAACACCAGCGCGAGGAGCGCGAAGATGACCGCGACGAAGGGGTCGGACTGCGACACCAGCAGCAGGGAGGTCTGCAGGTTGACGCGGGAGAGCAGCGAGGCGATCGTGAACTCGCCCAGCACGACGGCGACGGAGAGAGCGGAGGCGGCGAGGATGCCGCGGCGCAGGTTCGGAACGAGGACGCGCCAGAACACCGTCCACCAGCCGGCGCCGAGCGAACGGGCGGCCTCGCTGAGGGTGATCATGTCGACGGCGGCGACGTTGCTCTGGATCGCCCGGTAGGCGTACGGCAGGACCGTGATGCCGTACGCGAAGGCGAGGGTCCAGGCACCGGACCCGAAGATCTGGGTCACCACCGCGTAGGTCGGAGCGAGTCCGACGACCATCACGATCGCGGGGATCATGATCGGCAGCAGGCAGATCGCCTCCAGCAGCCGCCGCAGCTTCGGGAAGCGCAGCTCGACGAGCACGATCGTCGGCAGCAGCACGAGGAGGACGATCGCGACCGTCACGACCGCGAGCACGAGCGAGTTGCCGAGCCCCTGGTAGACGCGGTCGTACCGGGTCGTCTCCCCCGAGAAGACGGCCACCCACCGGTCGAGGTTGTAGACGCCGGGCTTCGCGGTGCGCAGGGTGAACTCGACCATGGAGAACAGCGGGATGAGGAAGAACAGCCCGAGAAGCGTCCAGATCACCGCGCGGACGACGGGACCGGGGCCGAGCCGGAGCTCGTGCGCGCGGCGCCGGGCCGGGCGGGCCTCGACGGCGCGGCTCACCGCTGCCACCTGGCCGTCCGTCGCACCAGCGCGGAGTAGCCGAGCATGACGACGACCATCACCAGGAGCATCCCGAGCGCCATCGCGCCGGCCAGGTTCGCCCGGCCGAGCACGGTCTCGCTGATCAGCGCCTGCCGGATCTGCAGCGAGACGATGTTGTTGGCCTGCCCGACGAGGGCGGCGGCCGTCGCGTACGACGAGAACGCGTTGGCGAAGAGCAGCAGCAGACTGCCGAGGAACGACGGGAGGAGGATGGGGCCGCCCACGCGCGTCCAGTACGTCCAGCGGCTCCCACCGAGGGTCGCGGTCGCCTCCAGCCACTGCGGGCGGAGTCCCTCCAGGGCCGGCATGAAGGTGATGACCATCAGCGGGATCTGGAAGTAGAGGTACGGGAGGATGAGGCCGGGCACCGTGTACAGCCACACGCCGTGCTCGTAGATGTTGATGTGCGCGACGTTCCGCAGCAGCACGGTCACCAGCCCCTGCGCGCCGATCGTGGCGATGAACGCGAAGGCGAGCATGACGCCGCCGAACTGGGCGAGGACGCTGCTGGCCGAATCCACCAGGGAGCGGGTCACGCCGCCGGACCGCGAACGGAGGAGGGCGAAGCAGAGGGCCGCCCCCGCGATCGCGCCGACGACGGCGGTCACGGCGGAGAGCCAGAACGCGCCGAAGAAGGAGCCGGCGATGGCCGGCTCGGCGAGCCCGGTCAGGTTCGCCCAGGTGAAGCGGCCGGCGTCGTCGAGGAATCCGCTGCCCACCGCGACGACGGTCGGGACGGCGAGGAACACGATGACGTAGAACGCGAACGGGGTCAGCCCCAGCACGGCGGCCGCGCCGCCCCTGCGGCGTCGTCCCGGCCGCTCGGCCGCGGCCCGGGCCGACGACGGCCGCCGCCGGATCTCCGTCTCGGAGATTCCGGCGGCGGCGCGTCCGACCGCAGGCGCCGCGGCGCCTGTGACGGTCTCGGTCATCAGCCGACCGCGTTCGCCCACTTGGCGTTCAGGAGGGTGCCGGCGTCGGTGGCCTGCTTGTCGTTCATGACAGCCACCTTCTCCAGCTTGCCCGGGAACTCGGCCTTGTCGAGCGTCCCGGCCTTCTCCATCGCGTCGACGCGCGCCGGGTAGGCGCCGCCCTTCAGCCATGCGTTCTGGGCGGCGTCGCTGTAGAGGTACTCCTCCCAGAGGCGCGCGGCCGCGGGGTGCGGGGCGTCCTTGTTCACGGCCTGGTTGTAGTAGCCGACGTACGCGGTGCCCGGGAGCACGACGTACTTCCAGTTCACGCCGCCGCCCTTGATCGTGTCGGAGGTGGCGTAGCCCTTCTGGTTGAACGACCAGTCGAGCAGCACCGGGGTCTCGCCCGAGGCGATGGTGTTCGGCTTGCCGTCGGCGGCGTTCCAGTTGCCGGCCTTCTTCAGCTTGGTGAACCAGTCGATGCCCGGGGTGAGGTCGTCGAGCGTCCCGCCGTTCTGCAGGGTGGCGTAGGCGACCGCTCCGGCCGCGGCGGCCGCCTGGGTCGGGTTGCCGTTGAGCGCGACGGCGCCCGCGAACTCCGGCTTCAGCAGGTCGTCGAACGACTTCGGCGGCGTCTTGATCTTGTTGGCGTCGTAGCCGACCGCCATGACGCCGTAGTAGCCGACCTTCCAGAGGCCGGTCTTCTCCTTCTGGCTGTCGGGGATGTCGTCCCAGCCGGTCGGCTTGTACGGCGCGAAGTACTCGGTGTTCGCGAGCGCGACCGAGGAGCCGATGTCGAAGGTGTCCGGAGCGGTGTCCTGCCCCTTGAGCTTCTTGGCAGCGTCGATCTCCTCCTGGCTGGAGGCGCTGTCCTGGCTCGGGTTGATCGTGATGCCGTACTTCTTGGTGAAGCCGTCGAAGATCTCCTGGTAGTTCGCCCAGTCGCCCGGGGTCGCGATGATGTTGAGGCTGCCCTCCTTCTTCGCGGCCGCGACCAGCGCGTCCATCCCGCCGGCGGACGCGACGTCGGTGGCGGTGCTGATCTTCGCGGTGTCTGCGGTGCTGGCGCTCGCGCCACCGGAGCAGGCGGAGAGCGAGAGTGCGACGACGGCGGCCGCGGCGGCGAAGCCGGCGACACGTGCGCGCTTGTTGATCACGGGTTTCCTCCAGTGCAAGGTGTCGACCGGGCGGAGCGCCCGGACGTCGTCACGGTAGGAAGGTCAGGCGTCCGGGCGGTCGCGTATCGGTGACGCGGCGGTGAACGTCCGGTGTCCGGGGTTGTCGATAGGGTCGTCGCGTGGTCGAACAGGTCTCCCCCGCACTCGCACGTCGCATCGCCCTGGCCGCGCAGGGCTTCGGCCGGCCGCATCCCGAGACCGTGGGGACGCGCCAGCTCAACGGCCTGATGGACCGCCTGCGGCTGTTGCAGATCGACTCGGTCAACGTGTTCGAGCGCAGCCACTACCTTCCCGCGTTCGCGCGGCTCGGCGCCTACGACCGCACCCTGCTCGACCGGCTGACCTTCGACGCCCGCGGCCCGTACACCGAGTACTGGCCGCACGAGGCCGCCTTCCTGCGCACGGAGGACTGGCCGCTGTTCGCCTGGCGGATGCGCGCCTATCGCGCCCGGTACGGCGGACCGGGGAGCTGGTTCGAGGTCAACGAGAGCACCGTGGAGTGGCTGCGCGGCGAGCTCGCCGCGAACGGTCCGCTGGTCGCTGGCGAGATCGAGCACGACGCGAATCACCGCACCGGCCCGTGGTGGGGCTGGTCGGAGGTGAAGCGCGCCCTGGAGCGGATGTTCCTGTTCGGCGAGGTGGCCATCGCCGGGCGCACCCGGTTCCAGCGGCGGTACGGACTCGCCGCCGACGTGCTGCCCGCGAGCGCGCTGGAGCAGACCGTGAGCGACGAGGACGCGATCCGCGAGCTCCTGCGCCGGGCGGCGGTCGCCTACGGGATCGGCACGGCGCGCGACTTCGCCGACTACTACCGCATCAAGGGCCCGCGCGTCGCGACCGCCCTGCAGGAGCTGGAGGACGCGGGTGAGCTCGTGCCCGTCCAGGTGCCGGGGTGGGAGAGCGCCGGGCGGCCGCTGCGCGCGTGGATGCACCGCGACGCGCGCAAGCCCCGCCGGGTCGAGGCGGCCGCGCTGCTGTCGCCGTTCGACCCGGTGGTCTGGTACCGCGACCGGGCCATGAGGATGTTCGGCTTCCACTACCGCATCGAGATCTACACGCCGGCGCCGAAGCGCGTGTACGGCTACTACTCGCTGCCGATCCTGCTCGACGACGCCCTGGTCGGGCGCATCGACCTCAAGAGCGACCGGCAGGCGGGCGTTCTGCGCGTGCAGTCGGCCTGGACGGAGCCGGGTGCTCCCCCCGCGACGATCGACCGGCTCCTCCCGCTGCTGGAGACGACGGCCGCGTGGCAGGGGCTGGAGCGGGTCGAGGTGGCCGAGGGCGCGCGCGGCGACCTCGCGCCGCTGCTCGCGGACGCGCTGCGGCCCGGGGTAAGGTTCGGGGCATGACGACGTCACCGCTGGACTACCTGGATCAGGACGGGGCCGACGAGGCCGACTACGAGACGCCGATGCGCGAGCTGTACGCCTACCGCGACGGCGACACCTGGCTCGACGGGATCGTGACCGGCGTCAAGCCGCACGCGGCCGCCGACGGCGGCACGCTGGTGCAGTTCGACGAGCGGCTGTGGGTGCCGGCGCGCGAGGTCCGGGAGTCGGACCACTACATCGCCGTTCTGCTGAACCCGGACTCCGAGGTCTACGCCGAGGTCATCCAGTCGTTCGTCGACGGGAAGCCGAAGGACGTCATCCGCGACGTCTCGATCATCGGCGACGGCGACAACGTCGGCACCGAGTGGCACCTCCTGGACGAGCCCGCCACCGGCACGCGCGTCCGCTACCGCTACACGGGCACCGCGGAGCTGCCCGAGCCCGACGAGGACGCGACCGCCACCGTCTAATCCGCCGGGCCGCGAGTGCGGGGGTCCCAGGCGGGGGTTATGTGGTGCGGCGCTGCAGGGTGAGGGCGCCGAAGACGACGGCGGCGACCGCGAACGCCCCGATGATGAGGAGCTGGCCTCCCACGTAGGCGGCGTCGTGGGAGTCGGTGGCCACGGCGTTGAGCGCATCCACCGCGTGCGACAGGGGCAGCCAGTCGCTCAGCTCCTGCAGCCCGGCGGGGAGCTGGTCGCGCGGGAGGAAGATCCCGCCGAGCAGGATCTGCGGGAACACGAGCAGCGGCATGAACTGCACGACCTGGAACTCGGTGCGCGCGAACGCGCTCGCGAAGAGCCCGAGCGTGCTGCCGAGCACGGCGTCCGTCACCGCGACGGCGACGAGCAGCCACGGGTCGCCGGCGACGTCGAGCCCGCACACCCAGAGCGCGTACCCCGAAGCGATCAGAGCCTGCACCACCGCGAGAACGCCGAAGGCGAGCGTATAGCCGAGGATGAAGTCGCTGCGCCCGAGCGGCATCGACAGCAGGCGTTCCAGGGTGCCCGTCCTCCGTTCCCGCAGGGTGGTGATGGAGGTCACCAGGAACATCACGATGAACGGGAACAGCGCAAGGATGGCCGGGCCGATCGTCTGGAACACCGGTGTGTCCGTGAAGATCCACGCGACGAGGCCGATGAGGAGCGCGGGCACCACCAGGAGGAGCACCACGGTGCGCGGGTCGTGGCGGATCTGGGTGAGCACGCGACCCGCGGTCGCGAGCGTGCGCGTGGGGTTCACGGCGCATCCACCTCCGTCCCGGGCTCCGGCTCCGCGTCCGGTTCCGCATCCGGCAGCGCGTGCCGGGCGCGGTGTCGCCGCAGCAGGGCGAGGAACGCGCCCTCCGCATCGTCGGCCCCCGTCTCGGCGAGCAGCTCGGCCGGCGTCGCATCCGCGAGCACGGCGCCGTCGCGCATCAGGATGAGACGGTCGCACCGGCTGGCCTCATCCATCACGTGACTGGAGACCAGGAGGCTGGTTCCGGCCTCGGCGAGCCGGTGGAACAGGGTCCACAGCTCGACGCGGAGCACCGGGTCGAGCCCGACCGTCGGCTCGTCGAGCACCAGCAGGTCGGGCGAGCCGAGCAGGGCGGCGGCGAGCGAGACGCGGCTGCGCTGGCCGCCGGACAGGGTCGACACCAGCCGGCCGGCGTGCTCGTCGAGGTCGGTCGCCGCGATGGCACGGTCGACGTCGGCGCGGCTCGCGCCGAGCACCCGGCGGAAGTACTCGAGGTTCTGGCGGATGGTCAGATCGTCGTACACGCTGGCCGCCTGCGTGACGTAACCGACGCGGTGGCGGAGCGCTGCCGTCCCCGCCGGCTCGCCGAGCACCGTCACGGTGCCCGACTTCACCTTCTGCACCCCGACGACCGCGCGCATCAGCGTGGTCTTGCCGCATCCGCTCGGCCCGAGCAGGCCGACGACCTGACCGCGCGGGATGCTGAGGTCGAGTCCGTGCAGGACGTCGGTGCGCCCGCGTCGCACCCGCAGCCCCGCGATGACGATCGCATCGGTGAGGGCGTCGTCGCCCGTGTCCGCGGACGCTCGCCGCGAATTCATCATGCGATGAATTATTCGCCTGGAGCACCCTCTGCGTCAAGAGGGTCGTCCGCGTCACGAGGGTCGTCCGCGTCACGAGGCTTGTCCGCGTCACGGGGCTCGTCCGCATCGGCGGGAGCGGCCGCCGGCTGGCCGCCCACCGTTCCGAACAGGTGCCACTGCACGACCGCGCCGACCCGGCGCGCGAGCTCGTCGCGGGGTGCGCCGGCGATCGGCTCGACCCGGAGGGCGTACCGCGTCATCATCAGGCCCACCAGTTGGCTGGCGGCGAGCTCGGCGCGCAGTTCCGCATCCTCTCCCCCGACCAGACCCGCCAGCTTCGAGAGGACCTCGCGCAGCAGGAACTCGCGCACCATCCGCGTGCCGGGGCCCGAGCTGAGGGCCGTGCGCAGGATGACGACCATGCGGCGGCTGGACCTCTCGTCGTCCAGCCGCTCCAGCAGGTAGCCGACCAGGCGTTCGCCGACGTCGTCGCGGGAGCCGGCGAGGATGACGTCCAGCGCACGGTCGGGTCGCAGCGGCGCCTCCAGGGTCGCGGTGAACAGATCCGCCTTGTCGTCGAAGTAGTGGTGGACGAGCGCCGGGTCGACGCCCGCACGACGCGCCACCGCCCGCAGCGACGCCGCCTCGTACCCGCGCTCGGCGAACTCCTCCGCCGCCGCCCGCATGATCGACGAGCGCGCGGACGCCTCTCCGCGTTCTTTCCGCGGCCGTCCGGGACGACGCCGCGTCACTGCTTCGCTCACGGCCCCATTCTGCCCTCCGCGAGCCCGCGCGAGGATGCTGTCCACAGCCGATGCGCTTGCTTCGAGTGTGATGAGAACGCAGTGAGAGCGCGCTCCGCCGAAGCTAGGATGAGGTCTGCGCACCTGCTCGTCCCGGCGCCTGGCACACAAGGAGTTCTGCGAACATGGAATGGCTCATTCCGGTCATCATCGTCGTCGTGATCGTCGCGATCATCGGGATCTACCTGTGGGCCACCTACAATTCGCTGGTCACCCTCAAGGTCCGCGTCGACGAGGCGTGGAGCGACATCACGGTGCAGCTGAAGCGCCGCGCCGACCTCATCCCGAACCTCATCGAGACGGTCAAGGGATACGCCGCGCACGAGCGCGGCGTCTTCGAGTCGGTGACGAAGGCCCGCGCCGAGACGCTGTCCGCGCAGACGCCGGGTGAGGCGTCCGTCGCCGAGAACCACATGCAGACCGCGCTGAAGAGCATCTTCGCCGTGGCTGAGGCCTACCCGCAGCTGCAGGCGAGCCAGAACTTCCTGCGCCTGCAGGCCGACCTGGTCGACACCGAGGACAAGATCCAGGCGTCCCGCCGGTTCTACAACGGCGGAGTGCGCGAGTTCAACACCAAGATCAAGGTGTTCCCCAACAACCTGTTCGCCCGACGCCTGGGCTTCACGGAGCGCGAGTTCTTCGAGGTCGAGAACCTCGCCGCGATCGCCGAGCCTCCGCGCGTCCAGTTCTAGGGCCTAGATGTACAGGGCGATCGCCAGGAACAAGCGCAACACCGTCTTCATCATCCTGCTGTTCCTGGTCCTCATCGGTGCGCTCGGATGGCTGGCGTCGTACATCTATCAGAGCTACACGATCCTCGTGGTCGTGCTCATCGGGGCGGTGCTCTACGCGCTGTTCCAGTACTACCTGGCGAGCAGTCAGGCGCTGAGCATGTCGGGCGCGATCCCGATCCAGAAGGCCGACAATCCGCGGCTCTGGAACGTGGTCGAGAACCTGTCCATCACGACGGGGACGCCGATGCCGGCCGTCTACATCGTCAACGACCCGGCCCCCAACGCGTTCGCGACCGGCCGCGACCCGGAGCACGCCTCCGTCGCCGCGACCACGGGGCTGCTCGACATCATGACGGACGCCGAGCTCGAGGGCGTCATGGCGCATGAGCTGGGGCACGTGCGCAACTACGACATCCGGCTCGGGATGATCGTGTTCGGCCTGACCGTCGCGATCGGTTTCATCGCCGACATCTTCCTGCGCATGGCGTTCTTCGGCGGCAACCGGAACAACAACAACGGCGGAGGCAACCCGGTCGTGCTGGTGTTCGGCCTGATCGCTGCGATCGTCGCTCCCCTGGTGGCGACCCTCGTGCAGCTGGCCGTGTCGCGCCAGCGCGAGTACCTCGCCGACGCGACCGGCGCGATGACGACCCGTCACCCGGATGCGCTGGCGAGCGCGCTGCTCAAGCTGGAGGCGTACGGCCGTCCGATGCAGAAGCAGAACTCGTCCATGGCCCACCTGTGGATCAACGACCCGCTGAAGCCGGGCCTCATGGCGCGCCTGTTCTCGACGCACCCGCCCATCCCGCAGCGCGTCGAGCGCCTCCAGGAGATGGGCGGCAGCTTCTAACGCCGCCCCTCCGGCGGCCCGTCGCCGTCGAGACGTGAGTCGTTGTCGCTTCCGGCGTCCGTTTTGCAGCATCAAGTCACCACTCGGCGGAGGGCCGGGACGAGGTCAGGGGCCGAGGACTCGGCGGAGGTAGGCGTTCTCGAAGCGGCGGTCCGGGTCGAGACGGTCGCGGACCGCGAGGAAGTCGTCGAAGCGCGGGTAGGTCGCGCGCAGCGACTCCGCATCCCTGCCGTGCAGCTTGCCCCAGTGGGGGCGTCCGTCGTGGGCGACCATGATCTCCTCGACCGCCGCGAAGTACTCGCGCTGATCCTCCCGGTAGTAGCGGTGCACGGCGATGTAGCCGGTTTCGCGCCCGTACGCCGTCGACAGCCAGTTGTCGTCGGCCGCCGCACTCCGCACCTCGATCGGGAACGAGATGCGCCATCCCCGTCGCTCGATGAGCGCCTTCACCTCGCCGAAGGCCTCCGGAACCGCCTCCCGCGGCAGCGCGTACTCCATCTCGCGGAAGCGCACCGTGCGGTTGGTGACGTACACCCGCGGCGCGTGGTCGGTGAAGTCGCGGTTGCCGGTCAGGCGCTGCGCGAGCCGGCTGAACGGCGGGATGACGGCGGGCGCCGCCGTCCCGAGCGCGCACACTCCCCGGTACAGGCCGTTGGCGAGCAGTTCGTCGTCGACCCAGCGGCCGGCGCGCGGAAGCGGCTTGCGCTCGGCCGTCAGCGGCAGCCGGGTGTTGGTCTTGGTGAGCGCCGTCTCGGTGTGCGGGAACCAGTAGAACTCGAAGTGGTCCTCCCCCGCCGAGCGCTCGAGGTACGACTCCACCGTGGCCTGCAGCGGTTCCGGTCGCTCGACCGCCTGCAGCAGGTAGGCCGGAACGCACTGCAGGGTGATGTCGACGATGACGCCGAGCGCCCCGAGCCCGAGGCGCGCGGCGGGCAGCAGCTCGGCGTTCTCCGTCTCGTCGATGTGCAGCAGCTCGCCCGTCCCGGTCACGAGCGTGAGGCCGACGATCTGGGTCGCCAGGCCGCCGAACGATCCGCCGGTGCCGTGCGTGCCGGTGGATGTCGCTCCTGCGATCGTCTGCCGGTCGATGTCGCCCATGTTCTCCAGCCCCAGGCCGTGGGGGCGCAGCAGCCGCGGCAGCTGGTGGAGGTGCGTGCCGGCGAGCAGCGTCACCCGACCGCGTTCGAGGTCGACGTCGCGGATGCCGTTCAGGTCTTCGAGGTCGAGCTGCACGCCGGGCGCCACGGCGATGCCGGTGAAGCTGTGTCCCGCGCCGACCGCCTTGACGCGCATCCCGGTCCGGTTCGCCGCCTGCACGGCCCGCTGCACGGCGTCGATGCTCGCCGGCCGCTCCACGCGCTGCGGGCGCACCGCCTCCGTCCGCCCCCACGTGCGCCAGAGGCCGCCGACCGCCGTCACAGGAAGACCTTCCCGTCGCCGCGGTAGGTGGCGGCCTCCCCGACGACGCGGGCCCGCCCGTCCACCGTGTCCACCAGCTGGAAGCCGTCGACGTGCTCGCTCAGCTCCCCCGACTTGGTGTGCCGCAGCCAGACCCGGTCGCCGATGCGGAGCACGCCGGCCGCCGCCCCGGTGAGCGGGGTCTGCACCTCGCCGGCCATCTCGCGGGCGACCATGCTCAGCCCGGTCGGCCACTCGACCTTCGGCATGCGGTCGGGACCGGGAGGGCCGGAGGCGATCCAGCCGCCCCCGAGCAGGGTCGCCGTCCCGGCGTTCGGCCGGCGCACCACCGACAGCGCGAAGGAGGCGGCGGGCGCGGGATGGAACGCCCGGTAGGTGTCGAACAGGTGGCCGCCGAACAGTCCGCTGCCCGCCGCGATCTCGGTCACCGACTCGTCGGAGGCCGTGAACTCGATGGAGCCCGTGCCTCCGCCGTTCACGAACTCGAGGTCCGCGATCCGGCGAACGGCGGCGACCGCTTCTCCGCGGCGGCCGAGGAGCTCGTCGCGGGAGTTCTTCTGCATCCACCGCAGCGTCGCACCCCAGGCCGGCTTGCCGGGCGGGTTGTCGCCCTGGCCGGCGATCTGGGCCTCGTAGCCCATCATCCCGACGAGGGCGAAGCCCGGACGCCGCGCGATCTCCTCCGCGACCGTCCGCACCGCCGCGGCCGAGTGCAGCGGCGATCGGAACACGCCCACGTGCCCGAGCACCGGAGCGAACCAGGAGGAGTCGAGCTCGAGGCACAGCCGGATGGTCTCGCGCTGCGCCGGCGGAACCACTGCGTCGATGAAGTCGAGGTGTGCGACCGAGTCGACCATGAGCGTCACGCGGGCGGCGAGCTCCGGAGAGGCGGCGAGCCGGGCGATCGCGGCACGGTCGGCCGTCGGGTAACCGACGACGACGTCCTCGATCGGCGGGTGCTCCGCGTCACCCTCCGCGAGCCAGAGCGCCTCCGGGAGGGTGTACGCGAGGACGCCTGCGTACCCGGGAAGGGCGAGCACGGCATCCATCACCGCGCGCACGCGCACCGACTTGGAGGCGACCCGGATGGCCTTCGTCGGCCGGTCCGTCCCGGCGGCCCCGGCCGCGCGGCGCAGCAGGTCGTGCGCGTTGTGCCGCAGCGCCGGCAGGTGCAGGACCGCGAGCGGAGGATCGAGCCGGGCGGTCGCCGCGGACAGCGACGGCCAGAACACGTCGGGCGTCGTCCAGGTCCGCTCGGCCGGGGCCGGTGGCGTGGACAGGTCGAGGTCGCTCATCAGCGCACCGCTTTCACTCGGGCGACCGCGAGCGCTCCCGCGAACGCGAACACGGCCGACAGGACGAACAGGCCGGCGAAGCCGCCCAGCGCCGCCACGATCATCGCGCCGAACAGCGGAGCGACCGCCTGCGGAACGGCGAGGGCGATGTTCATGATGCCGAGGTCCTTTCCGCGGCTCTCCGGGTCGGGCAGCACCTGGGTGGCGAGCGCCTGATCCACCGACAGGAAGCAGCCGTAGCCGATGCCGAGCAGCGCGGCGGCGACGATCGCGACAGACAGCTGCGGGACGAACGCGAGCAGCAGCGCGGCGACGCCCTGCACGGCGGAGGAGGCGAAGACGAACGCCTTGCGCCGGCCGAGGCGGTCGGAGAGGCGGCCGAGCACGAGCGACGCCACGATCACGAACACCATGTACACGAGGATGAGGATGAGCAGGTCGTCGTCGGCGTTCGGGTCGCGCAGCCCGAACTCGAGGAAGTACAGCAGCAGCGACGTGCCGAACGCGTTGCCGAAGTTGACGAGCACGCGGCTGAGCAGCGTCCAGCCGAAGTCGGGATGCTCGCGCGGACTGATCCACAGCCCCTCGATCACGCCGCGGAACGACATCCGCTCCCGCAGCTCCGCCGGAAGAACCGCGTCGGGCAGGAACAGGAACGGCAGGACGAGAACCACGAGGAGCACGGCCATCGCCGTGTATCCGACGAACGCTCCGACGAAGACGTAGGTGACCAGGGCGACGCCGAGGATGATCCCGATCGCCTGCGGGGCGCTGATCCAGCCGCTGACGTACCCGCGCTGGTCGACCGGCACCTGGTCGCTGATCGTGGCGGTGAGCGCGGCGGTGAGGATGCAGAAGCCGGTCAGCGCGAGCGACCAGAACACGCCCATCCCGACCATGGTCGTCTGCAGCCCGAGCAGCACCAGCGACACCGCGAAGACGACCGCCCCGGCGGCGATCCACGGGCGGCGGCGGCCGAACCGGCTCGTTGTGCGGTCGGACAGCGCGCCGGTCAGCGGGTAGGCGACGATGGCGCACACGCCGGAGATGCCCGAGATGACCCCGAAGGCGATGACGTTGTCCACCCACGAGTCGGAGTGCAGCTGCGCCTGCACCTGGTCGGGAAGCAGCTTCTGGATGGGCGCCAGCTGCGCCATCCACACGCCCAGCCAGGCGACGGCGAAGGCGGCGATCCACCGCCCGGGGACCTTGCGCACCGGCTCGGCGAAGACCGCCGGCGTCGTCGTGTTCGTCATCGTGTACCTGCGTTCGTCGAGGGGGCGGGGGTGTGGTGCGTCGTGCGGTGGTGCGGGGCGTCGGCGGCGGGGGTGTCGGCGCGGGAGCCGGCGCCCGACGGGACGGCGAGGGCGGCGAGGGCATCGGCCGCCACATCCATCACGGCGGCCGCCGCCGCGTCGTCGCCGGTGACCAGCCAGCCGACGGTGAGCCCGTCGGTGAAGGAGACGAGGATGCGGGCGATCTCGTCGAGGGGACGCGTCCACTCGTGTCCGGCGAGCCGGGCGGTCTCCGCGGCGGCCTGCGCGGCGACCTCGTGATAGCTCGCGTACTGGCGCCGGGCGAGCGGTTCGAAACCCGGTTCGCGGAGCGCCCACTGGGTCAGCTCGAGCATCGCCTTCTCGCGGCCGGGATCGGCGCGCACCCCGTCGAAGTAGTGCTGGAGGCCGGCGCGGATGGCGTCGCGCATCCCCCCGTGCGCCGCGTCGACGGAGAGCGCGGGGGCGACATCGGTCTGCTCGCTGCCGACGGCGGTCTCGATCAGCTCGGCCATCAGCTCGTCGCGGGAGGCGAAGACGTAGTGGAAGCTGGCCAGCGGCATCCGGGCCTCCGCGACGATCCGGCGCGTCGTCGCCGCGGCGACACCGTCGCGGGCGATCACGCGGAGGGCAGCCTGGACGAGGGCGGTGCGACGGTCTGCGACCGGGATGCGCGTCATCCGGACTCCTCGGGCTCCGCCCGCGCGCCGTCGCGCGGGAGAAAGTGGGACATTTGACCCAGATCACAGTATGCCGTAAATACGGCGATTTGTTTGACACGTCATACCGCCACCCCCTGGAATGGGGAGGAATGCGGGGATTTACGAGCGACGTGTCACCACCAGTCCGGCCACGGGGGTCGAGCCGACTGGTGCGCACCGCTGCCAATGCCGCGCTCGCCGTCCTCCTCCTCAGCGCGGCCGGCCTGATCGACACCGCTCCCCCGGCCGCCGCGTCACCACCGCCACCCGGCACATCGACGTCCGCCGTCGCAGCATCCGGCTCCACCGCAGCATCCGGCACCACCGCAGTCGTCTCCACCACCGCAGCCCTGTCCGCTGCAGCCTCCCTCCTCACCGGCACCGGCCTCGCGCCGGGGTCCGCTTCCGCGCGCCCGGCCGTCGCGCCCACGCCGCCCGCCGCCGCACCGACAGACACGGGGACGCCGTCGGGCACGCCGACGCCGCCCCCCACGCCGCGCCCGGTGAGCATCGACCGGCTTCCCGACCTGGTCCGCAGCTTCCCTCTGGCCGTCTCGGGCACAGCGACCCCGCAGGACACCGTCTCCGTCTCCGCGGGCTCCTCCCCCGGCTCGGCGGAGAGCTGCACGGCGACGGCGGACGACGACGGCGATTGGCGCTGCTCGCTCGCCTCGCTTCCCGACGGTGAGGGCGTCCCCGTCCGCGCCGAATCCACCGCAAGCGGTTCCGACAGCACACGGGTGGATGTGCTCCACCCGCCGGTGATCGCCGGAACCGGCGTCGTCGCGACCAGCGGGAGCATCCGCGGCACCGCGTACCCGGGCGCGAGCGTCACCGTGACGGCCGAAACGGGTGCGAGCTGCACGTTCCCGGCCGACGCGAACGGGGCCTGGGCATGCGTGCTCAGCGGCTCGCTCCCCGACGGACAGCACACCGTGAGCGCGACGCAGACGGCGCCGTTCTCCTCCCGGTCGTCCGCCGTCAGCGACCGGGTCACCATCGACGTCGACCGCACGGCGCCCGCTGCTCCCGGCATCACCTCGCCGCCGAGCGGCGCCTCGGCCCGCGCGGGTGAGACCGTCGCGTTCGGGGGGACCGGAGAGTCCGGCGCGCACGTGACCCTCTACGCGACGACCTCCCAGGGCACGACGGTGGTGTGCACGGCGGATGTCGCCGCGGGTGCGTGGTCGTGCCAGGGCGCCCTCCCCGCCGGCGCGTACACGCTCTCCGCCCTGCAACGGGATGACGCGGGCAACGTCAGCGGCGGCAGCAACGCCGTCGCGCTCAGCGTCGCCGGCGCGACCACTCCGTCGAAGCCGTCGCCGACGCGCACGCCGAGCCCGACGCCGACCCCCGCGGCACCCGCCCCGCCTGCCGCGGGCGGCGGATCCGGAACCGGACCGCTCCATCCCGACACCCGCGGCTGGATCGCGACTCCGTTCTCGAACGCCTCGGCGCCGGTCGTGACGGCGGCCTCCCTGCCCGGGTGGATGCGCTCCGCCGGCCTGGCCATCGCCGCGCTGCTCCTGCTGGTCCTGCCGGCACGGCTGCTCACCGCCGCCCTCGCCCGCGGCCGAGCCGACCGCGCAGAGCGGGAGCGCCGCCGCGGCGTGTCCGTCTTCGGCCGCAACCGGCCGCGATCGGACGTCTCGGAGGCGTCCGCCCTGTTCGGCGCGGCCGCTCGATCGGAGCGCGCGTCGGGCTCTGCACGGTCGGGAGCGGGGGCCGACACCACGACGACGTCATCCGGTGCCCCGCAGCCGCGCTGGCTCGCACCCGTGGTCGGCGCCGCCGCTGCCGTGCTGGTGACCCTCTCCACTCCGCTCTCCGACCCGGGCGCCTACGTGCGGGTGCTGCTCGCGATCGGGATCGCCGTCACCGCCGTGAACGCCGTATGGGTGCTCGCCGGGCGCGGCATCGCACCGCACCTCGGCCTCCCGGCCCCGCGGATCGTCGTGCGGCCGGAACTGCTCGTGGTGGTCGCGGTCGCGGCCTTCGGCTCGCGCCTGCTCGGCCTGTCGCCTGCGCTGCTGTTCGCGCTCGTGCTCGGGCTGTCGATGGCGCCGCACGCCGGGCGCGCGCGGCGCGGGCGGATCGCCGCGGTGCAGATCTCGGCCGTCGCGGCCCTGGGCGTGCTCGCCTGGCTCGCCGTCGGGCTGCTCGAGACTCCTACCGGGGCGTTCAGCGCCTTCCTGGTCGAGCTGGTCAACGCGATCGCCCTCATCGGCATCGGCTCGGCCGCGGTCATGCTGCTGCCCCTCGGGGGCCTCGCGGGGCGCGCGGTCGCGCAGTGGTCGCGCTGGCTCTGGGGCGGACTGAGCCTGGTCGTGTACACCGTCCTCTTCGCGCTGCTGCTGCCGGTCGCCTCCCTCGTCGAGCGGGGCGTCGGCGTGATCGCGATCGTGGGAGTCGCTGCCGGGTTCGCGGCGGCGAGCGTCGCGGTGTGGCTGTGGGAGCGCTACGTCGCGCCCGCGCTCGACCGGACGGTGCCGTAGCGCGCTCTGCCGCGACCCGGTCTCAGGACCCGCTCAGCGCATCCACGTAGAACCAGTCGCGGCCCTCTCGCTCGAACCGGGAGACCTCGTGCAGGCTCCCGCGTTCGGTGCCCTTGTAGTGCGCGACGAACTCGACGACGCCGTCCCGGTCGAAGGGGCCGCCGCGCTCCGTCCGCTCGATGTCGAGGCGGTACCACCGGAGGCCCGGGTCGAGCTCCAGCGTCGCGGGCCGCGTGGAGGGATGCCAGCTGCGCAGCAGGTAGGCGTCGTCGCCGAGGGCGAACGCGCTGAAGCGGGACCGCATCAGCCGCTCCGCGGTCGGGGCCGGCTCGCCGCGGTGCAGGGGACCGCAGCAGGCGTCGTACGTCTCGCCGCTCAGGCAGGGGCACCGGGTGGTCACGCGTCGAGCCTAACCGGGGTCGGACATCCACTCGCCATCGCACGTGTGCGTGGTGGAGGCCCGGCCAGCGCCCGCGTCGGGGGATCCCGGGCACCGGCCGGACCGGGGACACCTCACCAGAAAGGGTGTCTGCGAGCAGTGTGCCGCGGAAGCTTGGAGAACGGCTCCGGAACTGCTGAAGGAGTTCGCAGAAGCGGCACGCGGCGGCGACGGTGTAGCGTTGACGGCATGGAAGGTCTGCTCATCGGATTCATCTGGCTCGTCGTGATCGTCGGCGGCGGGATCGCCACAGCCGCGATCGTCCAGATGGTCAAGTCGCCGTACCGCGACCGCTAGACCCGTCCGGCGGCCGCCCGGTCGCCGCCCGCCGCACCATCGGCCCCCATAGCCCAATCGGTAGAGGCAGGCGACTTAAACTCGCCCGAGTGTGGGTTCGAGTCCCACTGGGGGTACTCGCCCGGCTCCCGCTTGCGAACGGGCGCGCGCAGCGATGTTCGGATCCGGTTACGAGACCGTCAGGGGCCGGCATACGACTCGCCCCACACCGCGACCACATTTCTTCCAGTCCGCAGACAGTCCGCAGGAATCTCGATGCCGTGGCACGGATACTGCCAATCGTCGTCGCCGTCATCTGCGCGGTCGGGATGGCGACTGCCGTCGCACCTTAGACTGCTGCAATGCGTATCCGCTCATCTGTCCTCGCTGCGGGCGTCGCCCTCTTGGCATTGTCCGGCTGCACAACGACCGAGTCGCCGGCACCGACAGTGTCGGCTGCGCCATCGGCAACGTCGTCAGCTTCACCCGCGACTCCGAGGGCTACGGCGCCGATCGAGACCAGCGATGAGGCGACCACCACGTGCTGGAACGCCTACGCCGCCCAGCGGTCGGCAGCGCCCGATCGTCGCGCGCTGGCGAAGTCGGACTTCAGCCCCACGGCCGACGGCTTCGATGTGACGCTCACTATTCAGAGCGGCGAGACGCAGAACGCCGACGGCAGCACGTCGCCGATCTTCGACATCGCCTCCTGCTCACTGAACCGCGATGGAACTCTCGGCAAGGTCTCGGTCAAAGTCGGCAGCTGAGGCGGTGGATCTTTGTCGTTCATTCGACGTCCTTCGCCCGCACATCGTCCGTGCTCTAGAGATCAAACGTGTCGCCTGAAATCGAAACTCCTCGTAGTCCCGCGGATTTGGCAGGACCTTAGGCGCCGCAAGGGGACACAATCGGGTTCGAGTCCCGCTGGGGGGACTCGCCAAGGCGCACGACGAAGGCCCGGCCCCCTCGGGGGCCGGGCCTTCGCGGTGTTCGCTCCGCGACTACTTCGCGGTGACCTCCGCCGGCTGCTTCTCGGCAGCGGGCTTCTTGCGGGCGGGAGCCTTCTTCGCCGGCTCCTCCGGAGCGGCCTCGACGGCCGGCTTCGGGCGGGCGGCGAACTCCTCGAAACCGGCGCGCGGGTGCTGCACGGCCTCGAGCGACACGATGTCGCGTCCGAGCCAGAAGTTGTTCCACCAGCCCCAGATGACGCGCCACTTGCGCTCCCACGACGGCATGGCCAGGCCGTGGTAGCCGCGGTGGGCGAGCCAGCCGATGACGCCCTTCATGGCGATCTTGCCGGACTGCAGCACGCCGACGCCGACGCCGAGGCCGGCGACCGCGCCGAGGCTCTTGTGGTAGTACTGGCGCGGCAGCTCGCCGCGCAGCGACGCCACGATGTTCTTCGCGAGCAGCTTGCCCTGGCGCACGGCGTGCTGGGCGTTCGGCACGCAGTAGCCGCCGACGCCGGCACCGGTCAGGTCGGGGACGGCCGAGACATCTCCGGCGCCCCAGGCGTCCTCGATGATCTCCTCGTCGGTGCCGACACGGAGGTCGGCGCGGACGCGGAGGCGGCCGCGCTCCTCGATCGGCAGGTCGGTGTGACGCACGATCGTGGGGTTCGCCATGACACCGGCGGTCCAGACGATGAGGTCGGTCTCGAAGCTCTCGCCGGTCGACAGCTGGATGACGCCGTCCACCGCGCTGGTGAGCTGGGTCTCCAGGTGGATCTGAGCCCCGCGCTCCGCGAGGTTCTTGATCACCCAGTGGCTGGTCTTGAGCGACACCTCCGGCATGATCCGGCCCATGGCCTCGATCAGGTGGAAGTGCGTGTCCTCGAACGACAGCTCCGGGTACCGCTTCAGCAGCGAGCTGGCGAAGGAGCGCAGCTCGGCGAAGATCTCGATGCCGGCGAAGCCGCCGCCGACGACCACGACCGTGAGGAGGCGGTCGCGCTCCGGGCCGGCGGGCAGCCCGGCGGCCTTGTCGAAGTTGGTGAGGAGCTGGTCGCGGATGTACACGGCCTCCTCGATGTTCTTGAGGCCCACGGCCTGGTCGGCGACACCCGGGATCGGGAACGTGCGCGAGACGGCGCCGGCCGTGACCACGACGATGTCGTACTCGAACTCGTACGCCTCGCCGACGGGCGGCTGGATCGTCGCCACCTTGCGGGCGTGGTCGACGTACGTGACCTTGCCGGTGATGATGTTGGTGGTCTTGAGGTGACGGCGGTGCGCGACGACCGCGTGACGCGGCTCGATCGAGCCGGCAGCGACCTCCGGCAGGAACGGCTGGTACGTCATGTACGGCAGCGGGTCGACCATGGTGACCTCGGCCTCGCCCGGGCGGAGCTGCTTCTCGAGCTTCCACGCGGTGTAGAAGCCGGCGTATCCGCCGCCGACGATCAGGATTTTGGGCACAGTGATGCGTCTCCTCTAACCGATAAGTTTGGGCCTACATTACTCCTTGCTGCGCATCCGCCTGAAATGCAGCCACGCGCCGACGCCGCCGAGGGCGACGAGAGCGAGCAAGCCGGCGATCAGACCGAATGGCAGCCAGAATGCGGTGAGGACGCTCCATTGCGGCCAGAAGAACCGACTCCATGGTAGCGCGCGCTCGGGGGTCAGTTTCGCCGGGACGGGCGCTGCCTGCGGATCCCCGCCGGGAGCGGGGGTCGACGGCGCCGGCGTCGACGGCGATTCCGCCCGGCGGTGGATGCGGATCCAGTCCCCCAGATCGCCCATCGGGTTCGCGGTGACGTGCGGGACGGAGGCCGTCACCGCCGCTGCGGCATCCAGCAGGCCGTAGCCGTAGATGGGGCTCGGAACGGCCCCTCCCGCGGGTCTGGCCGTGCGGATGATGCGCTCGATCACATCCGGGGCCTTCAGTTCGGGATGCGCGGCGCGCACCAGGGCGATGGCTCCCGCGACCAGCGGCGTCGCACCGCTGGTGCCCGCCCACTGCACGTACCCTCCGCCGGGGCTCGCGCCGACGAGCTGCTCGCTCGGCGCCGAGACGCCGATCGTGATGCCCTGGGCGGACGCGTCGAAGCTCGCCTTGCCCGCCCGGTCGACACCCGCGACGGTGAGCACCCCGGGGATGGTCGCCGGCGCCCCGACCTCGCTGGTTCCGCTCCCCCGGTTGCCCGCGGCGGCCACGATCACCACGTCGTGCGCGAAGGCGTACTGGAAGGCGTCGTCCCAGCTGGTGGGCCAGTCGAGCGTGTTGCGGGTCAGCGACATGTTGATCACGGACGCGCCGTTGTCCACCGCCCAGCGGACGGCCTCGGCGATCTGCTCGTCGCTGCCGACCGGTCCCATCGCCTTCCCCAGGGCGACGGAGGCGGTGAGGATGCCGGCCTCCGGCGCCGCGCCCAGCACGCCGCTGTCCGGTCCTGTCCCCCGGCCGGCCAGGAGGGAGGCGACCCACGTTCCGTGGTCGGCGCTCTCCGCATCGCCGAGCGGCTTCTGCCCGGAGGCGGCGCCGACGCCCGAGACGTCCGTGCCGCCGACGACCGCGCCGGCGAGGTCGCGCACGGAGCCGTCGACGCCCGTGTCGATGACGGCGACCTTCACGCCCGCGCCGCGGGTCGTCTTCCAGGCCTGGGTGAAGCCGTAGTCGTTCAGCCAGTACTCGAGGTCGCGCACCTGGTCGGCGTGGGCGGCCGTGACCGGGACGAGGGCGGAGGCGACGGCGATGGCGGCCACAGCGGCGGCCGAGGCGAGGCGGCGGACCCGGCGTGCGGCAGCAGGCGGACGCGCGCTGCGACGACGGACAGGCGCCTCCCCGCCGCGCCCCGCCCCGTCGGGCTCACGCGCGGCCGATCGCCGCATCCGGTCCCCCACCGTGCACCCCTACCCGGCGACGTCGATGCGGCACTCGCAGACCGCGGGCGACCAGTCGCCGCGGGCGAGCGCCAGGTCGCCGATCGGGTTGACGCCCGGGCCTGCGGCGAGGGCGTGCGCGGCGAGGGCGTGCAGGCACTTCACACGGGAGGGCATGCCGCCGGCCGAGATGCCGGCGATCTCCTCCACCACGGCGATGGACTCGCGGTCCGCCAGGTACTGTTCGTGCGCCGCGCGGTAGGCGGTCGCGACGTCGTCGTCCTCCGCGAGGAGGTCGTTGTACTCGGCCATCACCTGCGTCGCCTCGAGGGCGGACATGGCCGCGGTGGCGGCGGGATGCGTCAGGTAGTAGAAGGTCGGGAACGGCGTGCCGTCGTCCAGGCGCGGCGCCGTCGAGACCACGGTCGGGCGGCCGCAGACGCAACGTGCGGCGATGCCGACCACATTGCGCGCGGGGCGGCCCAGCTGCTCGGAGACGACGGCGATGTCCTCGTCGGTCACGGGGTCGAACGGAGGTCTGGTCATGGCGCTACTTCTTCGGGGTGGGCGACCCGGTGGCGGGAGCCGTCGGGTCGGGGGCCGGGGTTCCGCTCAGCTGCTGCGGGGTCGCCTGCGTCAGTCCGGCGCCCATGAAGGAGCCGAACAGGGAGCCGACCCAGTCGGTCTGCGTCTTCACCAGCTTGGAGCTGACCGGGGTCGTGTCCTGCTTCGCCGCCGGAGGGCGGTCGTCGATCACGAGGTAGCTGACCTCGCCGGGCATGACGTAGTAGAGCCGGTCGCGGGCCTGGGCCCGCAGATAACTGGGGTCGTTCCAGCGCGCCCGCTGGTCGGTGAGGGTGTCGACCTGGGCCGCGAGCTGATCGACGGCGTGCTGCTGGTCGGCGATCTGCTGGCGCTGCGCGATGAGCGCCTGGACGGTCGGCGCGAGGATGAGGACGGCGACCACGAGGACGCCCATCATCACCAGCGAGAACGCCGAGAAGTGCAGCTGGCGCAGCCACCGGCCGGTGCCGCTCGGGCGGGACATGCGCACCGGGACGCGTTGCGTGCGCGGCTTCGGCATGAGCCCTCCGGGTGGGATGCTGCTGGCGGATCGGGACCGGTCGGCCCCCTCCCATCGTAGGCGATCGCATCCCCGCGGCCCGTGGCGGCACGGGGTGTCGGGATGCGCTCAGCCGGCGGTCAGGATGCCCGCGAGACGCACGGCGCCGAGCGCGACGAGCGCGCCGCCGCCGACGAGGAAGACCGCGCCGAGCGCCCGCACGTCGCGTGCGCGGAACCGGCGGTGCGCATCCTCATCGGCGAAGAACTCGGCGCTCCGGCCCGGCCGCAGCACGAGGAACAGCCCGAGCAGGGCGAAGAGCGCCGCGAGCGCCAGGAACAGGACGAGCGGGACGACCTCCGACTCGGTCCGCATGAGCTGCTCGATCCGCACCCCAGCACCCTACCCTCGCCCCGCGAGGTGCTCGCAGTGGCGCGCGACACGCCGCGCGGGGGCGCATCTACGAGCACCTCGCGGCCAGGCCCTACGCGGTGAAGCGCGGGAACGCGCTGCGGCCGGCGTAGACGGCGGCGTCGCCCAGCTCCTCCTCGATGCGGAGCAGCTGGTTGTACTTGGCGACGCGCTCCGAGCGGGCCGGGGCGCCGGTCTTGATCTGGCCGGCGTTCGTTGCGACGGCGAGGTCGGCGATCGTGGTGTCCTCGGTCTCGCCGGAGCGGTGCGAGAGCACGGCGGTCATGCCGCTGCGCTGCGCGAGCGACACGGCGTCGAGCGTCTCGGTCAGGGTGCCGATCTGGTTGACCTTGACGAGGATGCTGTTCGCCGCGTGCTTCGTGATGCCCTCTGCGAGACGCTTCGGGTTGGTGACGAACAGGTCGTCGCCGACGAGCTGCAGCTTCGTACCGAGCTCGGCGGTAAGGTGCGCCCAGCCCTCCCAGTCGTCCTCGGCCAGCGGGTCCTCGATGGAGACGAGCGGGTAGTTCGCCGCGAGCTCCTGGTAGTAGGCGCTCATCTCGGCGGCGGTGCGCTCCTGGCCCTCGAAGCGGTAGACGCCGTTCTCGAAGAACTCGGTGGATGCGACGTCGAGGCCGAGGGCGATGTCGCGGCCGACGGTGAAGCCCGCCTTCTCGATCGCCTCGGAGATCAGGTCGAGCGCCGCACGGTTGTTCTCGAGCTCCGGGGCGAAGCCGCCCTCGTCGCCGAGGCCGGTGTTGAGCCCCTTCGACTTCAGCAGCGCCTTGAGCGAGTGGTAGGTCTCGACGCCCCAGCGGAGACCCTCCGAGTACGTCTCCGCACCGAGCGGGAGGACCATGAACTCCTGGATGTCGACACCCGTGTCGGCGTGCGCGCCGCCGTTGATGATGTTCATCATCGGGACGGGCAGGACGTGGGCGTTCGGTCCGCCGACGTAGCGGAACAGCGGCAGGTCGGCCGAGTCGGCCGCGGCCTTCGCGACGGCCAGGCTGACGCCGAGGATGGCGTTCGCGCCGACGCGCTTCTTGTTGTCGGTGCCGTCGAGGTCGATGAGGGCCTCGTCGACCAGGCGCTGCTCGGAGGCCTCGAAGCCCTCGATGGCCGGGCCGAGCTCGTCGAGCACCGCGTCGACGGCCTTCAGCACGCCCTTGCCCTGGTAGCGCTCCTTGTCGCCGTCTCGCAGCTCGTAGGCCTCGAACGCCCCGGTGGACGCGCCGGACGGGACGGCGGCACGGCTGACCGTGCCGTCCTCGAGGAGCACCTCGACCTCGACGGTCGGGTTGCCGCGCGAGTCCAAGATCTCGCGAGCGCCTACAGCTTCGATTGCAGCCACAACTGTCTCCTTGCGTGGTTTTCGTGGGATTACGACGTCAGTCTAGTGATGCCGGATGAGCCGGTCAGTTCAGCGGCTTCACCTGGAGGGCGGCGGCGTCCGCCGTGTCCGCGTCGACGAACGCGAAGGAGCGGAAGCCCGCCGCGGCCGCGCGGTCGAGCACGGCCTTCAGGTTCTTGGCGCGGCGGTCCAGGCGGACCCGGTGGCCGCGTGCGATCAGCTCCGACTTGATGGCGACGAGACGGTCGAGCGGGACGCTGGGGTCGTACACCAGAACGACGGACTCCGCGGAGGCGTCCTCGGGCACCTCGATCAGGTCGACGACCCGCTCGAAGCCGATCGAGAACCCCGCGGCCGGCACGTCGGTGCCGAGGAACCGGCCGATCATGCCGTCGTAGCGGCCACCGCCGCCGACCGAGCTCCCGGAGCCCGGGTGCGCGATCTCGAAGATGGTGCCGGTGTAGTAGCCCATTCCGCGAACGAGCGTCGGGTCGAACCGCAGCGCGACGCCGGGCGGGAGGGTGTCGAGCGCGTGCGCGAGCGCCTCCAGATCCGCGACGGCGTCGGTGTCCATCCCCTCGGGGAGGATGCTCGTGATCGCCTCGACGGTGAGCTCGACGCCGCCGTCGGCCAGGTGCGGCTCCAGGTCGGAGAGGATGCCGCCGAGCACGGCCGCCGCGTCCGCCCCGCCCTCGGCGAGCTCGGCGACGACGCCGTCTGCGCCGATCTTGTCGAGCTTGTCGATGGAGATGAGCACCTGCGGCCAGCGCGTCTCGTCGAAGCCGCAGTACTCGAGCAGCCCGTTGAGGATGCGCCGGTCGTTGATGCGGATCGTGCAGTCCGTCAGCCCCAGGGCCTCCAGCGCGGCGGCCGTCGCGGTGATCAGCTCGACCTCGGCCAGCTGGGACGCCTCGCCGATGATGTCGATGTCGCACTGCACGAACTGCCGGTAGCGGCCCTTCTGCGGACGCTCGGCCCGCCACACCGGGGCGATCTGGATGCTGCGGAACACCGGGGGCAGCTCGGCTCGGTGCGTGGCGTAGAAGCGGGCGAGCGGCACCGTCAGGTCGAACCGGAGGCCGAGGTCGGCGAGGCTCAGCAGGTCGCCGGTGTCGATCGCAGCGGTGAGGTCGTCGCCGTCGAGCCCACGCTTCAGGATGCTGAACGAGAGCTTCTCGTTGTCGCCGCCGAGACCCGAGTGCAGGCGCTCGACGTCCTCGACGACGGGGGTCTCGATCTCATCGAACCCGTGCGCCGAGAAGCTGCGTCGGATCACCCCGAGGGCATGCTCGCGGCGGGCCTTCTCAGCGGGGAGGAAGTCGCGCATGCCGCGGGGCGGGGTGATCGGAGTGGCCATGGCTCGATTCTTCCATGACGGGGCGGCGAGGCGCCGATTCCGGGTATGGTGCACGCCCGCCGCTCCGGCGTAAACTCCCCCCGTTGCCACCCTGAGGCCGCGCCGTTGTGCGGGGCTCGGTGGTGTCCTCACCACAGGACCTGGCATGAGTCGCATCCGTCCGACCACGGCGCTTGCTCGCTGCCAGACACAGGCCGACAACGCGTCCGCCGACCACCAGGAGCGCGCCGCCGCGAGGCGCCGTCTCACCCGAATGGCGACCTGAACCGGGCGGACGCGCTGCCGGCCATCCGCGCGCTGCTGCGTTGCCGCACGTCTCGCGGCCGCGCGCCCGGCGCTCACGACGGGTCTTGGTTCCGTCATCCGGATTAGGTTAGGCTTGCCTTACATCGCGCCGACCGTGTCGTCGGCAGCCGCCCATCCCATCCCCTCCCGAGGAGAACCATGCTGCCTGTCCCCCGTGCCCGCCGCCGGTCGCGTCTCGCCGTGATCGCCTCCGCGATCGTGGCCTCCGCCGCCCTCGTGCTCACCGGCTGCAGCGCCGGCGGATCGGCTGCGCAGAGCAGCTCGAGCGCCGACTCCGGCTCCTTCCCGGTCACGGTGAAGAGCGCCCTCGGCTCCGCGACGATCGACGAGAAGCCGAAGCGGATCGCGACCTGGGGATGGGGTGCGCAGGACATCGTGCTGGCGCTCGGCATCGTCCCGGTCGCCATGCCCTCGTTCAGCTACGGAGGCGACAGCGACGGCGTGCTGCCGTGGGATGCCGACCGCATCACGGAGCTCGGCGGGAAGACCCCGCAGATCATCGACGCCGACAGCGGCGAGGTGCCGTTCGAGCAGTTCGTCACGGCCAAGCCCGACATCATCCTCGCGCCGTACTCCGGCCTGACGCAGGCCGAATACGACACCCTCAGCAAGATCGCCCCGGTCGTCGCGTACCCGGACAAGCCGTGGGCGACGAGCTGGCGCGACCAGACCGCCATCGTCGGCAAGGCGCTCGGCATGACGAAGGAGACCGACGCCCTGGTCGCGAAGACCGAGGACTCGGTGGCCGCGCTGGCCGCCAAGTACCCGGTGCTGAAGGACAAGACGTTCTTCTACGCCGCCGCCAACGAGCCGGGCAAGCTCAACGTCTACCGCGCGGAGGACCCGCGCGTCCAGCTCCTCAACGACCTGGGACTGAAGAACTCCGCGAGCATCGCCGCGCTCGACTCCTCGAAGGGCGACGGGAGCTTCTTCTACCAGCTCAGCTACGAGAACCTGTCGAAGATCGACACCGATCTCCTCGTCATGTACTTCGACAAGCAGTCGTCGGTGGATGCATTCACCTCCGACCCGCTCGTCGCCGCGATGCCCACCATCAAGGACGGCCGTTTCGCCCCGATCGTCGGCGAGTCGTTCGTCGCCGCCACCAGTGCGCCCAGCGTGCTCAGCATCCCGTGGATGCTCGACCGCTACGTGCCCGAGCTGGCCAAGGCCGCCGACAAGGTCGAGTAGAGCAGGTGTCCGCGAGCGTCGACGCGCCCGCCGCCGGGATCCCGGGCGGGCAGGCGGGCGGTCGCGTGGGGTCGTCCCCGCGCGCCCGGCGCCGCCGCCTGCTCGCGGGCTTCGCCGTCGCGGCCGTCCTGCTCGCGGTCGTGGCGGTGCTGAGCCTCATGGTCGGCGCCCGCACCATCGCGCCGGCCGACGTCGTCCACGCCCTGCTGCACTACGACCGCACCGACCAGGACTCCCTGGTCGTCGTGGACAGCCGGCTCCCCCGCACGCTGCTCGGGCTCGTGGCCGGAGTCGGTCTCGGCCTCGCGGGAACCGTCATGCAGGGACTGTCGCGCAACCCGCTGGCCGACCCCGGCATCCTGGGCGTGAACTTCGGGGCGTCGCTCGCCGTCGTCGTCGCGATCGCCGTGCTGGGCGTCACGTCGCCGTCGGGGTACCTGTGGTTCGCGTTCGCCGGGGCGGCGCTCGCCTCCGCGCTCGTCTACGCCGTGTCGTCGCTGGGGCGCGAGGGCGCGACGCCGGTCAAGCTGGCGCTCGCGGGGGCGGCCGTCTCCGCCGCGCTCGGCTCCCTGATCACGGCGGTGGAGCTGACCAGCCGGACATCGCTCGACGCCATGCGGTTCTGGCAGGTCGGGTCGCTCGCGGGCCGCGGGTTCGGCGTCCTGTGGCAGGTCCTGCCGACGCTCACGGCCGGCGCGATCCTGGCGCTCGGTCTCGGGCGGCTGCTCAACGGCCTCGCGCTCGGCGACGACGTCGCCCGGGGCCTCGGGCAGCGGGTCGGCGTGACCCGTGCCCTGTGCGGCGTCGCGATCGTGCTGCTCTGCGGCTCCGCCACCGCGGCGGTCGGCCCGATCGCGTTCCTGGGCCTCATCGTCCCGCACATCGCCCGGCGGGTGGTCGGGGCTGACTACCGCTGGATCCTCGCGTACTCCGCGGTGGCCGCGCCGGCGCTTCTGCTCGCCTGCGACATCCTGGGCCGCGTCGTCGCCCCGCCCGGAGAGCTGCAGGTGGGCGTCGTCCTGGCGTTCGTGGGGGCTCCGGTGTTCATCGCGCTGGTGCGGCGCCGGCGGCTGGTGAGCCTGTGAGCGGGACGGTCGAGGCGGCCCGTGCCGACGTCCGCGCCGACCGTCGGCGCGGACGCTCGCGCGCACTCCGGGTGTCGCTGGTGCTCGCGCTGCTCGTCGTGCTCGTCGCCGCCGTCTCGCTCACCCTGGGGGCCGCAGCGGTCGCCCCGGCGGACGTGCTGGCCGCGCTGATCGGCCGGGCCGACCGGCTGACGTCGTTCGTGATCCTCGAGCTGCGCCTGCCGCGGCTGGTCGCGGGCGCCCTGGTCGGAGCGTGCCTCGGGATGTCCGGCGCGCTCATCCAGTCGGTCGCCCGCAACCCGCTGGCGAGCCCGGACATCATCGGCATCACCGCTGCGGCGAGCGCCGCCGGCTCCGTCGCGCTGATCTGGTTCGGGCTGACCGGGCCGGCGCTCTCGGCCGTCGTGCTCGCAGGCACCCTCGTCGCCGCCGCCCTGATCTACCTGCTGGCGTGGCGGCGCGGCGTCAGCGGCTATCGCTTCGTGCTGATCGGGATCGGGATCGCAGCCTTCAGCGCCGGGATCGTCTCGTACGTGCTCACCCGGGCCGACATCTCCGATGTGCAGCAGGCGCTGGTCTGGATCACCGGCAGCCTCAACTCGGTCGACCCGGCGGCGCTGCTGGTGCTCGGCATCGGGACGGCCGTGCTCATCCCGTGCGCCCTGCTGATCGGCCGCCCGCTCGGCGCGCTGTCGCTCGGCGACGACCTCGCCGCCGGCCTCGGCGTGCGGCCGGAGCGCACCCGTCTGCTCGTGGTCGCGGTGGCCGTCGCCCTCGCCGCGCTCGCGGTCGCCGTCGCCGGCCCCGTCTCCTTCGTCGCGTTCCTGGCGGCGCCGATCGCCCGGAGGCTGCTCGGCCGCGGGTCGCTGGCCCTGGTGCCGTCGGCGCTCCTCGGCGCGCTCATCCTCGTCGTCGCGGACATCGTCGCCCAGTTCGCCCTGCCCGGGGTCGTGCTGCCGGTCGGCGTCGTCACCGGGATCGTCGGCGCCCCCGCCCTGCTCTGGCTGCTCGCCAGGACCAACCGCATCGGCCGTGGAGGCTGACATGACACACGACACCCCATCCGCCGTGCCGGAGCTGGCCGCCCGCGACCTGTCGCTCGCCTATGAGGGACGGGTGGTGGTCGACGCGCTCGACCTCGACATCCCGTCCGGCCGGGTGACCGCCATCGTCGGACCGAACGCCTGCGGCAAGTCGACCCTGCTGCGCGGGCTGTCGCGGCTGCTGCCGCCCGCCTCCGGCAGCGTCCTGCTCGACGGCTCCGACATCCACTCGCTGCCGACGAAGCAGGTGGCGCAGCGCCTGGGGCTGCTCCCGCAGTCGCCCACCGCACCCGACGGCATCACCGTCGCGGACCTCGTCTCGCGCGGCCGCTACCCGCACCAGGGCTGGTTCCGGCGCTGGACGGCCGCCGACGACGAGGCCGTCGCCGAGGCGATGACCGCGACCGGCGTCACCGACCTCGCCGACCGGCCCGTCGACGAGCTGTCCGGGGGTCAGCGGCAGCGCGTGTGGATCGCGATGGCGCTCGCCCAGCGCACCGACATCCTGCTGCTGGACGAGCCGACGACCTTCCTCGACCTCAGCCACCAGCTGGATGTGCTCGACCTCATGCTCGACCTCAACGCCGCCCGCGGGACGACCGTCGTCATGGTGCTGCACGACCTCAACCTGGCCGCGCGCTACGCCGGGCACCTGGTCGCCATGCGCTCGGGGTCGGTCGTGGCGGCCGGCGATCCGGCCGCGGTGGTCACCGCCGAGCTCGTTCGCGACGTGTTCGGGGTCGAGTCCGTCATCGCCGACGATCCCGTGACAGGGACCCCTCTCGTCGTCCCCCTCGGCCGCCACCACCGCCCGGGCGTCGAACGGTGAGCGGATGCCCTAATCCGGGTCGAATTCGGACGTGATGTCACCACTCGGCGGGAGGGACTCCTGGTCGCGGATCTCGTCCTGCAGGTCGCGCAGCGTCGAGCGCAGCGCGCGCTCCGCATCCAGCCCCTGCGCTTTGGCCGACGCGACGATCGCGAGAAGCAGCGGGCCGAGCTCGTCCTCGCTTCCCACCTGGACGCCGCCCGACTCCTGCAGATCGAGCAGCCCGACCTTCTGAGCGCGGCCGAGCAGCTTGTCGGCCAGCGCGAGCGACGGCATGCCCTGAGGGATGCCGTCGAGCACGCTCGTGCGGCCCGGCTTCTCCTGCTTCTTCAGCTCGTCCCAGAACCCGACCACGTCGTCCGCGGTCTCCGCGCGCCGGGCGTCCGCGGCGGTGCGGTCGCCGAAGACATGCGGGTGGCGGCCGACCATCTTCGCGGTCATGTGGGCGGCGACATCCTGGATGTCGAAGTCCTCCCCGGGCGTGTGCGCGGCGATGTCGGCGTGGAAGAGCACCTGGTAGAGCACGTCGCCCAGCTCCTCGAGGAGCTCGTCGCGGTCACCGGTCTCGATGGCGTCGATGAGCTCGTAGGTCTCCTCGATCAGGTACTGCACCAGCGATTCGTGGGTCTGGTCGGCATCCCACGGGCACCCGCCCGGAGCGCGCAAGCGGGCCATCACGGCGACCAGCTCGTCGAGCTTCGTCGCGGCCTCCGGAACCACGACCGGTCCGGCGTCCCGACCCACTGCCTCGCCCATGCGGACCTCCTCGCTCTACGATTCATCCATCCTGCCACCGGGTAGAGTCGAGAGCGGTGTGCCGGGAAGTCTGGTCGGCGTCGTTTCCGTGACCCCGCATGATTGGTGACCGCATGAGCATCATCCGATCCGAGCGCACCGCCGCCGGACTCCTCCTCGGCGCCGCCGCGCTCGGCCTCCTCCTCGCCAACACGCCCGTGGGCCCTGCGCTGCTCGACGTGCAGCACGCCCACCTCGGCTCCGGCCCGCTCGACCTCAGCGTCGGCCATTGGATCAGCGACGGCCTCCTCGCGGTCTTCTTCTTCATCGTCGCGGTCGAGCTCAAGCACGAGCTCGTCGTCGGCGAGCTGAACAGCGTGCAGAAGGCCATCCACCCGGCGATCGCCGCGGTCGCCGGCGTCATCGTGCCGGCCGGGATCTACCTGGCGTTGACCGCGGGCACCGGCCTGTCGCAGGGCTGGCCCATCCCGACGGCGACGGACATCGCCTTCGCCCTGGGGGTGCTCGCCGTCTTCGGCCGCGGTCTGCCCAACCGGCTGCGCGTCTTCCTGCTCGCCCTCGCCGTGCTCGACGACCTCATCGCGATCGTCATCATCGCCGTGTTCTTCACCACCGACCCGAACCTGGTGGAGCTCCTGCTCGCCGCCGTCGCGGTCGCCGTGTTCGGCGTGCTGAGCCGGATGCTGCACGGGCGGATGCGGTGGCCGCTGGGCGTCCTCATGGTGCTGCTTGCGCTGCTCACCTGGTGGCTGGTCTACGACTCCGGCGTGCACGCGACCATCGCGGGCGTCGCCCTCGGCCTGGTGATGTCGCGCCGGCCCGCCGGGCGGGTCACCCACGTGCTGGAGCCGTGGTCGAACGGCCTCATCCTGCCGCTGTTCGCGTTCTCGGCGGCGCTCGTCCCCATCCCCGCCGTGGCTCCGTCGGAGCTCTCGCCCGCGTTCTGGGGCATCCTGGTCGCGCTGCCGGTGGGCAAGCTGATCGGCATCACCCTCGGCGGATGGCTGGGCTCGTTCACGAAGCGCGGCGACGAACGCGGCCGCATCTCCCTCTTCGGGCTCATCACCGTCGCCGCGCTCGGCGGGATCGGGTTCACCGTGTCCCTGCTGATGAACGAACTGGCGTTCGCCGGGTCGGAGGAGGTGCGGGCGGAGGGCACGCTGGCCGTGCTGCTCGGGTCGGCGGTCGCGATCGTCGTCTCCGGGTTCCTCGTCAGCGCGCTGGCCCGCCGCAACCGCCGCGAGCACCCGCACCCGGCACACCCCTGACCCTGCGCATCCGTGGGTCGCAACACGCCGTTTCGGCTGCCGCATAACGGCGTGTTGCGACCCACGGATGCGGCGGTCAGCTGGCGCGCTCGGCCGCGGCCGGCTCCTTCTCGGGGAACAGCGCGCCGAGCAGGTCCGCCACCCAGGTGATGAGCGACGTGTCGTCCAGCGCCTCGCCGTTCACCCGCGGAAGCGGGACGGTCGCGACCTTCGGCGCGGCGTGGTACTTCGACCCCGGGTACATGCGCTGCAGGCGCACCTGCAGCGAGTCGGGCAGGACGGCCGGCGCCAGGCGCAGGTTGGATCCCATCGCCACGACCTCGCCGAGGCCCGCCTTCTGCGCTGCGCGACGCAGACGGGACACCGCGACCAGGTTGGTCACGGCCTCCGGCGGCGTGCCGTAGCGGTCGGTCAGCTCCTCCAGCACGAGATCGATCTGGCCGTCCTTCGCGGCGGGCGAGCTGGCCGTCGAGAGCTTCTGGTACGCCTCCAGCCGCAGCCGTTCGCTGTCCACGTACTCCTCGGGGATGTGCGCGTCGACCGGGAGCTCCAGCCGCAGCTCGGTCTGCCCCTCGGCGACCTCCCCGCGGAAGGTGGAGACCGCCTCGCCGATCATCCGCAGGTAGAGGTCGAAGCCGACGCCCGCGATGTGACCGGACTGCTCGCCGCCGAGCAGGTTGCCCGCTCCACGGATCTCGAGGTCCTTGAGGGCGACCTGCATGCCGCTGCCCAGGTCGTTGTTGGCGGCGATGGTCGACAGCCGGTCGTGGGCCGTCTCGCTCAGCGGCTTGTTCTCGTCCCACAGGAAGTACGCGTACGCGCGCTCGCGGCCGCGGCCGACACGACCGCGCAGCTGGTGGAGCTGGCTCAGGCCGTACTTGTCGGCCCGGTCGATGATGATCGTGTTCGCGTTGGCGATGTCGAGACCCGTCTCGATGATCGTCGTGGAGACGAGCACGTCGAAGCGCCGCTCCCAGAAGTCGACGACGACCTGCTCCAGGGCGTGCTCGTTCATCTTTCCGTGGGCCACGCCGATCCGGGCCTCCGGCACGAGTTCGGCCAGCTTCGCCGCCATGCTCGTGATCGAGCCGACCCGGTTGTGCACGAAGAACACCTGGCCTTCGCGCAGCAGCTCGCGGCGGATCGCCGCCGCCACCTGCTTGTCCGAGTACGGCCCGACGAAGGTCAGGATGGGGTGCCTGTCCTCCGGCGGTGTCGCCAGGGTCGACATCTCGCGGATGCCGGTGACCGCCATCTCCAGCGTGCGCGGGATCGGCGTCGCGCTCATCGCGAGGATGTCGACGTTGGTCTTCAGCTTCTTCAGCGCGTCCTTGTGCTCGACGCCGAAGCGCTGCTCCTCGTCGATGATGACGAGCCCGAGGTCTTTGAAGCTCACGCCGTCGGCCAGGATGCGGTGGGTGCCGATCACGACATCCACCGTGCCGTCGGCCATGCCGCGCAGGGTCTCACGCGCCTCTTTGTCGGTCTGGAACCGGCTGAGCTGGCGCAGGTGGATGGGGAACCCGGCGAAGCGCTCTTGGAACGTCTCAGCGTGCTGCTTCACGAGCAGCGTCGTCGGAACGAGCATCGCGACCTGCTTGCCGTCCTGCACCGCCTTGAACGCGGCGCGCACGGCGATCTCGGTCTTGCCGAAGCCGACATCGCCCGAGATCAGGCGGTCCATCGGGATGGGCCGCTCCATGTCGGCCTTCACCTCGTCGATGGTCTGCAGCTGGTCGGGCGTCTCGGCGAACGGGAAGGCCTCCTCCAGCTCGCGCTGCCACGGGGTGTCCGGAGCGAACGCGTGGCCCTTGCTGGCCATGCGGGCCGAGTAGAGCTTGACCAGCTCCACGGCGATGTCGCGCACCGCGCGGCGCGCGCGGCCCTTCGCGGCCGCCCAGTCGCTGCCGCCCATCTTGGAGAGCTGCGGAGCCTCCCCGCCGACATAGCGCGTGAGGAGGTCGAGCTGGTCGGTGGGGACGTACAGCTTGTCGCCTGGATAGCCGCGCTTCGACGGCGCGTACTCGAGCACGAGGTACTCGCGCTTCGACTTCACGGCGTTGCGCCCGCCGCTGGAGACCTCGCGCTGCGTGAGCTCCACGAACCGGCCGATACCGTGCGTCTCGTGCACGACGTAGTCGCCGGGCTTCAGCGCCAGCGGGTCGACGACGTTCTTCCGCCGCGCGGCCAGCTTCTTGACCTGGCGGGAGTCGTAGCCGGCCGCACGGCCGTAGAACTCCGCCTCGCTGATCAGCGCGAGCTTCGTCTCCGGCATCTCGAAGCCGTGCTCGGCCGTGGCCTTGACGAGGTAGGCGATGCCGGGCTCCGGGTCGGCCGGGAACTCGTCGACGGGACGCGCGGGCAGCTCGGACTCGGCCAGCACGTCGGCCGCGCGCTCGACCAGGCCGTTGCCCGCGGCGACGATGGCGACGCTCCAGCCGTCGCGCAGCCGGGCGGCCACGTGCTCGACGGCGCCGGAGACGTTGCCCTGGAAGCTGGGGACGGCCTCGGCGTGGATGCGCACCTGCAGGTGCTCCTCCAGCTCGCGCTCCTCGGGGAGGACCTCGTCGGCCTGGAAGCCGCTCATCGTCCACCACGCGTGGTCGGGGCTCGGGGAGCCGGGACGACTGAACTTCACCGAGTCCTTCAGCTGCTGCAGCGTGAGGAAGTCGCCGGCGGCGAGGTCGATCGGGGCGGCCGCGCCGACGGTCGCCGCGCTCCAGGCGGCGGAGAGGAACTCGCGATTGGTCTCGGCCAGGCTCACCGCGCGCGAGGCGACGCGCTCGGGCGACAGCACCGCGACGGCGGCGCCGTCGGGGAGGTAGTGGGTGAGCGGGACGAGGCGGTCGACGAGCGCGGGAGCCAGCGACTCCATCCCCTCGACGGGGATGCCCTCGCCGATCTTGGCGAGCATGGCCGACAGGCTCGGGAACTCGTGCTCCATCTCGCGCGCCCGCTGGCGCACCGACTCGCTGAGCAGCAGCTCGCGGCTCGGCGGCAGGCTCACCTCGGCGATCGGCTCGGGCATCGAGCGCTGGTCGGCCACCGAGAAGGCGCGGATCGCATCCACCTCGTCGCCGAAGAAGTCGATGCGGTACGGGTGGTCGGCCGTCGGGGGGAAGACGTCGAGGATGCCGCCGCGGACGGCGAACTCGCCGCGCCGGGTGACCATGTCGACGCGGCCGTACGCCAGGTCGACCAGCTGCGACGCCAGACCGCCGAGGTCGAAGCCGCGCGCGCCGGTCCGCAGGGCGACCGTCGCATAGTCGGTGAGGTTGTCGGCGAGCGGCTGCAGCGCCGCGCGCACCGATGCGACCAGGATGAACGGGGTGCTCCGGTCGCCCTCCGACCAGTCCGCGAGCCGCCGGAGGGCGCTCAGCCGCTTGCCGACGATCTCGGGGCTGGGGCTCAGCCGCTCGTGCGGCAGCGTCTCCCACGCGGGGAACTCGACGATCTCGGCATCCGGCAGGATGCACGGCAGCGCGCCGCGGATGGACTCGGACTCGCGACCGGTCGCGGTGATGAGCAGGATCGCCTGCGACGCCCCCTGCTCGGCACGGCGCCGCAGCAGCCCCGCGAGGAGCGGTGCGCGCAGGCCGTCGGTCAGCGAGAAGTCGGCGTCGCGCGCCGCATAGCCGAGCGCATCGGCGAACGAGGACTCGCGTGCGAGAGCGGCGACCAGACCCTGGAGTATCACTCGGACGATTCTACGTGGGACGGCCGACAGATCGAGGGGGTACGGACAGGTCGGAGGCTCAGATCCATCCCTCGAGCGCCCGCATGAAGCCCTCGTGGTCGTCGCGGTTGATGACATGCCCGGAGCCGGGCACGATCCGGACCTCGTACCCCTCCGAGCTCAGCCGCTCGGCCAGCTCCGGCTTCACCAGCTGCGAGTTGTCCGCCAGCATGACGAGCGACGGCACCGACATGACCTCGGGGGCGCGCATGGCGGAGGGGGTCACCACCACCGGGAGGACGGCCCGGTCGAACGCTTTGAAGGTCTCGACCTCGATGGCGACGTCGGCCGGATCCCAGCGCGGGTTGCGCTTCGCGATGCGCGCCGCCGACTGCCGCGCCAGAGTGCGCAGGAAGGCCGGAGCGAGCAGCTGCTGGAACCGGTTCGCGGCCGGGCACGAGAAGGCGGGGTCGACGTAGATCACACGCCGCGGGTCGAGGCGCTCGATCGCGAGGCTGACGGTCAGCCCGCCGAGCGAGTGGCCCATGACCAGCTCGGGATGCGCGGGCACCGTGTCCACGATGTCCTGGGCCATCAGCTCGGCCGAGTACTCCTCCGTGCGGGGGCTGTGGCCGTGACCGCGCAGGTCGACGGCGATGACGCGGTAGCCGCGCTCGGCGAGCACCGGCCCGACCCGGCGCCAGTTCCGCGAGTCCGACATGACCCCGTGGACCAGGATCGCGAGGCGGTCGCCGGTGCCCCACTCGCGCGTGAACAACTCCATGCCGCTCACGGTACGCGTGATGGCTGACCCGGGGCCGCGTGTCCGCTACGCTCTGGCTGAGCATCCGCCGTGAGGCGGCCCGAATACGAGGGGGACCCGTGACCGACCCGAACCAGCCCGCGTACTACAGCGCCTATCCGCCCCCGCCTTCGGCCTTCGCGCCGGCCGGCTGGGCGGCCCCGCCCGCTCCCCCGCGCTCGCGTGCCCTGGGGGTCACCGCGATGTCGATCGCCATCCCGGTGTTCGTCCTCTCGGTGATCGCGTCCGTGGTCGTCGGCGTCTCGGCCGGACCGCTCGCGACGCGCACGTCGTCCAGCTTCTCCTTCAACACGAGCGACCTGACGGCGCAGCAGGCGGAGGCGTTCGCGCCCGTCGCGGTCCTCATGGGCGTGCAGATCCTGCTCGGGACGGCGCTGGGCATCCTCGCGCTCGTGCTCGGCATCGTGGCGGTGGCGACGAAGCGCGGACGGCCGTTCGGCGTCGTGGCCATCATCGTGGCCGCGGCGGCGCCGATCGTCTCGTTCGCCGTGTACACGGCGACCCTGATCGCGACGCTCCCGCCCGCCTGACGGTCCCTCGCGGCCCCCGTCCCTCCGTTTCCGGCGGCGTCGCGGACGGAGGTCGCCGCGGCCGTCCGTGACGCTCTCGCCTCCGTTTCCGGCCGACACGCGGTAGACGGCTGCGTTTCTCCTCCCTTTCCGACCTGCAGAGAGGGAGGCGAAAGCGGAGGTTCGGCCGAGCAGGGAGGACGAAGTGACGGAAAGGGAGGATCGCCCGGGCCGACACGGGGTGACCAGCGTGCGGAAAGGGAGGACATTTCGCCGCGACGCGCCGGCCGACGCGGAGTAGCAGCGTGCCGAAAGGGAGGACATTTCGCCGCGACGCGCCGGCGGACGCGGGGAACGGAGGTTGCGAGGGCCGGGAGGGCCGAGATGTCCTCCGTTCGCTGCGCCGAGCGGCGCGCGAGCGGCGCGGGCGGGGGCGGCGCAGGGGACGGACGGCTCCGGGCGGTGCGGGTCAGCGCGCGTGGAAGCGGTTCTGCGCCGGGGTGAGGCCGTCGGAGGCGATCTGCTCGACGGCGTCGGCCGCATCCGCCACCAGCACCGGCAGGTTCGTACGCTCCGTCGACGAGAAGCCCTTGAGCACATGGTCGGCCGCGGCCGACGAGCCGGGCGGCCGGCCGACGCCGACGCGGACGCGCGTGAAGTCGCCCGTTCCGATCGCGGCGATCACGTCGCGGACGCCGTTGTGGCCGCCGTGTCCGCCGCCGTGCTTGAGGCGGATGGTGTCGAACGGGATGTCGAGCTCGTCGTGCACCACGATCAGGTGCGACGGGTCGAGCGAGTAGAAGCGCAGCAGCTGCGACACCGGGCCGCCGGACACGTTCATGTACGTGTTCGGCTTGGCCAGGACGAAACGCGGGCCGCCGGGGGTCAGCCGACCCTCGGCGACCGTCGCGTTCGTCTTGTGGGTCTTGAAGGTGAGACGACCGCGCGAGGCGAGCTCGTCGAGCACCATCTGACCGACGTTGTGACGTGTGGCGGCGTAGCCGGGCCCGGGGTTGCCGAGCCCGACCACGAGCCACGGCCCGTCGGCGGGTCCCGTGGACGACGCCGGACGGGGGGATTCCATGGGAGGGACTTACTCGGCGCTCTCGCCGGCCTCGGCGTCCGCGGCGGCCTCGGCCGCTGCGGTCTCCTCGTCCTCGGCACGGGCGGACGCCGGCACCGCGATGTTGACGATGAGGAGGTCCTCGTCCTCGGCCAGGGTCGAGCCGGCCGGGAGGTCGAAGTCCTTCGCGAGGTACTGGGTGCCCTCCGGCGCGTCGGTGACGTCGACGACGATGCGCTCCGGGATGTGGGTCGCCTCGGTCTCGAGGCGGATGGTGCTGACCTCGAGCATGGCGATCGTGCCGGAGTAGGGCTCGCCCTCGATGTGCACGGGCACCTCGACGGTGACCTTCTCGCCGCGGCGGATCAGGATGAGGTCGAGGTGCTCGATGATCTGCGACACCGGGTCCTTCTGCACGTCCTTGACGAGCGCGAGCTGTGCCTTGCCGGCGATGTCGAGGTCGAGGACCGCGTTCGCCTTGCGGAGCAGCAGGCCGACCTGGTGCGCCGGGACGGTGATGTGGACGGGGTCGGTGCCGTGACCGTAGATGACGGCGGGGATCTTGCCTGCGGCACGGATCTTGCGCGCCGCGCCCTTGCCGAAGCTCTCGCGCAGCTCGGCTGCGACCTTGTTGGACTCGTCTGCCATGGTGTCTCCTCACCGGACGGGGTCCGGCTGTCGGGCGAGCCGCGAGGCCCGCAGTGTGGTTGTTGTTCGACTCGAACGCATCGAAGTGCGCGAGGAAAGACTGCGTAGCCTGCTCCACCGCGTCGATCACGGATGCTGGGGGCAGCATCCCTCGCCGAAGTTCAGTTGCCGAGTCTACCCGATCGCGGCGCCCTCGCAGGTCGGCCGTACTCTGCCGCGGCTGGACGTGACCGGCGCACTCATTCCCTGGGTCGCAACACGCCGTTACGGCCACGCCATGACGGCGAGTTGCGTCCCACAGACGGACCGGACGGGCCGGTCGGACCGGACGGGCCGGACGGGCCGGTCAGGCGCGGGCGGCCAACTCTGCCGCGATCGCATCCACGAGCTCGTGCGGCGGGCGGGCGACGTCGAGGCGCATGCCCCTCTCGTCGTCCTGGAGCGGCTGGAGGGTGGCGAGCTGCGAGTCGAGCAGCGACACCGGCATGAAGTGGCCCGGCCGGGCGGCCATCCGCGTCGCGAGCAGCTCCCGCGAGCCGTCGAGCTCCGCGAACACCGCACCGGGCGCCTCCGACCGGATCAGGTCGCGGTACGCCCGCTTGAGCGCCGAGCACGCCACGACGACGCCCTCCGGGGCGGTGTCCTCCAGGACCCGGCCGACCTCGCGCAGCCACGGGATGCGGTCGTCGTCGGTCAACGGGATGCCCGATGCCATCTTGGCGACGTTCGCGGGCGGGTGCAGCGCGTCGCCGTCGACGAAGGGCACGCCGAGGCGCGCCGCGAGCTGCTCCCCCACCGTGCTCTTGCCCGAACCGGACACGCCCATCACCACCACCTGCACACGCTCCACGTGCGCTCCTTCCCTGCGTCGCCGGTCACCAGTCGTGCATCGAGCCGTCGAGCAGACGGTTCACCGGCAAGTATGCCGCCTGGTACGGGAAGGATTCGGCGAGCACCTCGTCGTAGTCGACGCCCAGGCCCGGCTCCTCGCCGGGGACGAGCAGTCCGTCCTCGAACCGGTACCCGGGCCGGAACACCTCGTCCGTCTCCGGGCTGTGCTTCATGTACTCCTGGATGCCGAAATTCGGGATCGCGACCCCCAGGTGGATGGCCGCGGCGAGGCCCACGGGCGACACGTCGGTCGGCCCGTGCACTCCGGACTTGATCTGGTACACCGCCGCGTAGTCGAAGATGCGCCGCAGCCCGGTGATCCCGCCGGCGTGGGTGACGGGGCTCCGCACGTAGTCGATCAGCTGCTCCTCGAACAGCTCCCGGTAGTCCCAGATGGTGTTGAAGACCTCGCCGATCGCGAGCGGCGTCGTGGTGTGCTCCCGCACGCGGCGCAGCACGGCCTGATTCTCGGCCGGGGTCACATCCTCGAGCCAGAACAGGTCGTACGGCTCCAGCGACTTGCCGAGCTTCGCCGCCTGGATGGGCGTGAGCCGATGATGGGCGTCGTGCAGCAGCGGCAGCTCCGGCCCGAATTCGTTGCGCACCGCCTCGAAGACGCCGGGGATGTGGCGGAGGTACGCACGCGTGTCCCACTGCTCCTCCACCGGCACCGCACTGCGGCGGGCCGGCTCGTGGTCGTAGCGGGCGGTGCTGCCTCCCGCGCCCGCGTCCGCCCCAGCGACCGCGTTCGGCGACGACGCCACGCCGTACACCGAGCCGAGGCCGGGCACGCCGGTCTGGATGCGGATCGCCCGGTAGCCCTGCTCGAGGTGCGCACGCACCGAGTCGAACAGCTCCGGCAGCTCGGCGCCGGAGGCGTGGCCGTAGGTGAGGCACCCGGTCCGGCTGCGGCCGCCGAGCAGCTGGTAGAGCGGCAGGCCGGCGACCTTGGCCTTGATGTCCCACAGCGCCGTGTCGACCGCCGCGATCGAGGCCATCGTCACGGGGCCGCGCCGCCAGTACGCGCCGCGGTACAGGTACTGCCAGGTGTCCTCGATCCGGTGCGCGTCGCGGCCGATCAGCAGCGGGACGACGTGCTCGCTCAGGTAGGCGGCGACCGCCAGCTCCCGGCCGTTGAGGGTGGCGTCGCCGAGTCCGACGACGCCGTCCTCCGTCGTGATGCGGAGGGTGACGAAGTTGCGGCCGGGGCTGGCGACGAGGACGTCGGCGGAGGTGATTCTCATGCGGGGGCTCCTTGCAGGGATGCGATGCGGTCGGCGATGAGGCCGGCCAGGTCGGTGCGTTCGGTGAGGTCGGGGGCGAGGGCGTCGAGGACGAGGGCGGCGCGGTCCCGGTCGGTCCGCGCGTCGCGGAGGCGCACCGCGAGCCCGGCGGCCCCCGCGTCGTTCACATCCGCGGGGGCGGAACCGGCGAGGTGCCGGGCCCACGCGGCGAGGACGCCCGCCTGCGCGACGCCCGGGGCTCGGCCGCCGGCGAGCCGGGCGCGCAGCGGGTCGAGGATGCGCGGGCCGAGCTTCTGCGAGCCGTCCGCCCCGATCTGGGCCAGCCGGTGCGCGATGCGCCCGTTGGCGAACCGGTCGCGCAGGGCGGCGAGCGCCTCATCCACGACGGCGTCGTCGAACGGGAGCTCGGTGCGCTGTTCGGACCAGAGCAGCTCCAGCTCGTCGCGCAGGGCGGGGTCGCCGACGGCCTCGGCCACGGTCGCCCGGCCGCGCAGCAGCCCGTGGTAGGCCAGCAGCGAGTGGCCGGCGTTGAGCAGCCACAGCTTGCGGCGCTCGAACGGCTCGATGTCGGCGACGAACCGCGCTCCCCCGGCCTCCCAGTCCGGCCGTCCCGCGGGGAAGGCGCCCGCGAGCACCCACTCCGTGAACGGCTCGGTGACGACCGGCGCCGCGTCGTCCCAGCCGGTGAGGCGGCGCACCTCCTCGCGGTCGGCGTCGGTGGTCGCTGGCGTGATCCGGTCGACCATGCTGGAGACGAACGACACTTCGGTGCGGATCCAGTCGCTCAGGCCGGCGTCGGCGGCGGCGAGCGCGAGCACCGCCTCCCGGATGACGTCGCCGTTGCTCGGGAGGTTGTCGCAGCTCACCACCGCGAGGGGGCCCGCGCCCGCCGTCCGGCGGGCGGCGAGGCCGTCGAGCACCCGCGCCGGGGCTCCGGCGCCCGGCCGGTACCCCGCCTCCGTGATGGTGAGGGTGAGCACCGCGACGTCCGGGTCGGCGATGGTCGCGCGCCAGGCGTCGCCATCGGCGCCGTCGTGGACGCGGCTCAGGGCGTCCACCGCCCGGGCGGCGTCGCCGTCCGCGCCGCGCTCGACCAGCGTGTAGACGGCGTCCTGCGCGGCCAGCACGCGTGCGGCCTCGGGGCTGCGACCGGTGAAGGCCGCGATCCCCCAGTCGCCGCCCGCGTCGTTCGCCGCCTGCGTGTACCAGGCCTGGTGGGCGCGGTGGAAGGCGCCGAGGCCGAGGTGCGCGACCCGGACGGCGTGGCGGGCCGACCTCGGCGGCGGCGTCATGCCGCCGCCGTCGTGGCGGTCCGCGCCGCGACCGCGCGCAGATAGGCGAGGTCGTCGCGCGTGCGCTCCCGGAGCGGCACGTCGGTCGAGAAGTCCTCGCAGGTCACCCAGCCGTCATACCCGAAGGCGTGCAGCGCGCGGAAGTACGCATCCACGTCGCCGGCACCGGTGCGGAGAGGCGCCCACTCGTGGTGCCAGCGGACCGTGCCGTCCTCCTCCGGGTCGCCCGGCACCCACGCGGCGTTCTTCACGTGCACGTGGGCCAGGTACGGGCCGAGCAGCTGGAGAGACGCCAAGGTCTCCTCGCGCCCCTCGATGACGAGGTTGCCGAGATCGTGGATGACGCCGACGTGCTCCGGATCGAGCCCGTCGAGCAGCCGGAACGCCGCGGAGGCGGACGGCGTGATCGTCTCGTGGTGAAGCTCGACCAGCGCTTTGACCCCGTGCGCCGCCGCCCGTTCGGCGGCCCAGGCGATGTCGGCGCGGGCGGCGGCGAACAGGGCGCGGTAGTCGCCGGTGTCGGTCCGCGGCATGGTGACGCGCACCTGCCCGGCGCCGAGCCGCGCGGTGGCGGCCAGCATCCGCTCGACGTCCTCGTGCTGGTCGCAGCGGGCGTAGCCGCCGATGCCGGAGAACGCGAGGCCCGACTCCCGGGTGATCCTGGCGATGTCGTCCAGCCGGTCCTCCAGCCCGGTGAGCGGCCAGGTGGCGCGGTTGCCGGCCCAGAATCCCGGCTCGGCGGCGTCCTGCTGGTCGGTGATGCGCCACTCGATGCCGTCCCAGCCCTGCTCGGCGAGGATGCCGGCCGCCTGCTCGGGCGTCCATTCCGGAGTGGATGCGGTGAAGACCGAGAACCTCATGCCGGCACCCCCGTCGTGACGACGACATCGTCGAGCTCGCCCGCGACCACCTCGTCGAAGCGGACCGGTCGGCCGAGCGTGGCCGACAGGTACACGGCGCGGACGACGCACAGCGACGCGAACGCGTCCTCCACCCGCACGCCCGGGGCGCGACCGGAGTCGATCGCGTCGACGATGTCCTCATACTGCCGCAGGTGCCCGGTCACGAAGGCGTCCGGTCCGCGGTCGCCGCCGCGCAGCTCGCCCGCCGGGACCACGTCGGCTGCGCGGTCGGCGGTGTCGCCGTCCGCGAAGAACGCCTCCAGCTGATCGTCGTGCACGACCGCAGAGCCGCGGTCGCCGTGCACCTGGATGCGCACCGCGAGACCCGGGAACGCCGCGGTGGTCGCGTGCAGCACGGCCAGCGCGCCGGACGCGAAGCGGATGGTCGCGACGGCGATGTCCTCGACCTCGACCCGCTCGTGCGCGAGCAGGGCCGTGTGAGCGGTGATCTCGACCGGGCGGCCGAGGAACCAGACCAGCAGGTCGACGGTGTGGACGCCCTGGTTCATCACGGCGCCTCCCCCGTCGAGCTCCCAGGTGCCGCGCCACTGCCCGGAGTCGTAGTACTCCTGGCTACGCCACCAGGCGACCGACGCGACCCCGCTCGTGACGCGGCCGAACCGTCCGGTGTGCGCGGCGTCGGCCATCGCCCGGGAGGCCGGGTCGAACCGGTGCTGGCTGATCACGGAGACGACGAGGCCGTCGCGCTCGGCTGCGCGGGCGAGGTCGAGGATCTCCCGCGCGCGGCCCATGTCGGTGTCGAGCGGCTTCTCGATGACCACGTTCGTTCCTGCGGCGATCGCCTCGCGCGCCGCCGCGACGTGGAGTCCGCTCGGCGTGCAGATGACGACGAGGTCGAGCGGAGCGGCCGCGAGCGCCGCGGTCAGCGTCGTGAACTCGGCCGGGCGGGCGGCGCCGGACTCTGCGGCGATCGTGTCGGCGAGCGTGCGCGCGGCCGCGGGGACCGCATCCACCAGAGCGGTGATCGCGAGGCGGGAATGCCGCAGGATCGCGCGGGCGTGGTTGAGGCCGATGATGCCGCAGCCGACGATGCCGACGCGCAGCGGGGCTGCGGGTGAGGGGTCTGTCATGCGAGGGTCACTCCGATCCGGTCGGTGAGGAGGCGGAACGCGCGCCCGGCCCGCCCGAAGGCCGCAGGCCCCGAGAAGCCGCCGAGCGCGTTCACGTCGGTGAGATGGGGTTCGAGCGAGGCGAAGCCGGCGTAGCCGTCGTCGCGGAGCGCGGTGAGGGTCTCGAGCAGCTGGCCGTCGCCCTCGCCGGCGGGGACGACCTCGCCGGTGGCCGAGAGCGCATCCTTCACCTGCAGGTACTCCAGGTGCGGACGCAGCAGCGCGTAGCCGTCGTCGAAGGGACGCGCGACGCCGACCTGCACGAAGTTCGCGCTGTCCCACGCCAGCCGGAGGGCCGGGGAGCCGACCGTCTCGACGATGTCGAGGCAGCGCTCCGGGGTGTCCCCGTAGATGTCCTTCTCGTTCTCGTGCAGCAGGATCACGCCGGCGGCCTCCGCGCGATCGGCCAGCGCGCGCATCCGCACCATCACGTCGTCGCGGATGCTCTCCACCGCGACGCCCTCCGCACGGAAGAACGAGAACAGCCGGATGTAGCGGGAGCCCAGGCGCTCGGCCGCGGCGATCGCGCGGCCCAGCCGCTCCACTTCGTGCTCGACCGGCAGCGCCACATCCACCTTGCCGACCGGCGACGCGATGGCCGACACGCCCATCCCGCGCTCCTCGAACACGGCGGCGAGCCGGTCGAGCTGCGCCGCGTCGAGGTCGACGATGTTGACGCCCCACGCGCTCCGCACCTCGATGAAGCTCGCACCGAGGGCCTGCAGCACCGCCGTCTGCACGACGGGGTCCGCGTCGATCTCGTCGCCGAACCCGGACAGGGTCCACGTCGCGCGATCGGTCATTCCTCCACTGTTCACGTCACTCACTGGTCACTTCACTCCTCCGGATGTCAATCCGCCCACCAGGTACCGCTGGAAGACGAGGTACAGCACCACCACCGGCAGTGCGCAGATCAGGGATGCGGCCATCATCTGGCCGTACAGCGGCACCGCGCCGCCCTCCTGCGTCGCCCCGAACACCTGCAGCGCCACCGCCGCCGTCCGCGTCTCGGGGTTCGTCAGCACCGACGCGAACAGCACGTCGTTCCAGCCGAGCAGGAACGCGAAGATGCCGGAGACGACGATCCCCGGCCAGCTGAGCGGCACGACGATGCCGGTGAGGATGCGCCACGACGACGCTCCGTCGATGCGGGCCGCCTCCTCCAGCGCCTTGGGCAGTCCGCGCAGGTAGGTCACCATGACCCAGGTCGAGAACGGCAGGGCGAAGGTGAGGTAGGTGATGAACACCGCCCAGCGCGTCCCGATGATCTGCACGCCCAGCAGCGACGCGGTCGACGAGAACAGCACGAACACCGGGAGCAGCATCAGCGTGCCGGGAATGGACTGCAGGCCGAGCAGCGCCCGGAGGAACGACAGCCGCCCGCGGAACTCGTACCGGACGAGGACGTACGCGGTGGCCACGGCAAGGAACGCGCACACGATCGCGACGGCGCCGCAGATCACGACACTGTTGGCGAGACCGGTTCCGAGGTCGACGGTCGTCCACACCTTCAGGTAGTTGTCGAGGTGCAGCTCGGTCGGGAGGAACGCACCGGCCGCGACCGACACATCCGCGTTCACCGACGCGAACAGCATGTAGAGCACCGGGCCGAGCACGATCACGAGCAGCACGGCGATGATCGTGACGATCAGCCAGCGCGGGAGCAGGCGGTGCACGTCGGCACTCGAGCGGACGACGGTCATCGCTGCGCCTCCTCTCCGGAGTCGAGTTTCACGGCCCGCAGGTAGACGAACAGCGGGATGGCGATCAGCACGAGCGAGCAGATCGCCATGGCCGCGCTCAGGCCGAACCGGAAGCTCTGGAAGCTGGTGGTGTAGGTGAGCACGGGCAGGACGTCGACGTCCTGCGGCGCCGGGACGCCGAACAGCACGAAGGGCAGGGTGAAGGCGTTGATGTTGTGCAGGAACGCGATGATGAGCGCGAGCAGGATCGAGCCGCGCAGGTAGGGCAGGATCACGTAGCGGAGCTTGATCCACCAGGTCGCGCCGTCGATCGCCGCGGCCTCGTGCACCTCCGGGTCGACGCTCTGGAGGCCGGCGACGACCAGCAGGTAGAAGAACGGCCACGACGTCCAGAGCTGCACGATGATCAGCGACCAGTAGCTGAGCGGCCCGTTCAGCCAGAGCCCCGGATGCGCACCGACCGCGCCGAGCATGCTGTCCACCACACCGCCCGGCTGCAGCATCGTGCGCCACAGCGTGCCGACGACGAATGCGGGAAGCACGTACGGGATGAGGAACAGCGAGCGCACCAGGGCACGGCCGCGGAAGCGGTTCTGCGTGGCGAGCGCCGCCGCCAGCCCGATCGGCAGGGTGACGACCGCGGCGATGACCGCGAACGAGACGCTGATCCCGATCGAGCGCAGCAGGGGCGACGACGCGACCGCCTCCACGTAGTTGCCGAGTCCGACGAACGGCGCCTGGAGCCAGCTCTGCAGCGTGTACTGGTCGAGGTCGAGGGTCGACATCACGACGGCCACGATCAGCGGGACGACGATGACGACCAGCATCAGGATGCCGCCGGGGAGCAGCATCCAGAGCGGGCGGTTGCGTCGTTCGAGGCCGCGGCGGCGGCCGCTGCGGGCGGAGCCCCGGCGGGCGGAGCCGGGGCGGCCGCCCGCGGGAGCGCGTCCCGCGGGCGAGCCGTCGGCCGGCGCCGTGCCCTGCGGCGCGGCGATGGTGGGATTCGACATCGGTCCGACTACTTCGCCTTGCTCAGCGCGGCCTGGGCGGTCGCTTGCGCGGCCTTCAGCCGCGACTGCAGGTCGGACGACGACACACCGCCCGACGAGAGAGCCGGGATGGACTGCACCACCACGTTCACGAGCGCCAGCTGGGTGTCGCCCCAGGCGCCGGAGAACGGCGTCCCGTAGGCCTTCGTCCCGGCGTCGAGGATGGGGCCGAGCAACTGGTTGCCTTCCTCGATCCGCTTGGCGGCTGCGGCGTTCGTCGGCAGGTCGCCGAACGTCTTGGTGTACGCGACCTGGTTCTCCTCGCTCGTCAGCATCTTGATGAGCGCGAAGGCGAGGTCCTGGTTCTTCGAGTACTTCGCGACGACCATGTTGTCGCCCGAGATGATCGTGGCGGCGGCCTTGCCGTCACCGGGCAGCTTCGACGCCCCGGGCGGGACGGTCGGCATGACGGCGTACGCGTACTTCCCGGCGACCGGCGACGCGTCGAGCGACACCTGCGACGACGAGGAGACCATCGGGAGGAAGGCGGCCTTCCCCGCGGCGAAGGCGGCGACGGCCTGCGCGTTCTTCCAGCCGATCGCGGCCGGGTCGACCACCTTGTCCTCGGTCAGCCATCCGAAGTACGTCTGGTACGCCTTCTTCACGGCGGCGTCGTCGATGGTCGCCTTCTTCGTCTTCAGGTCGAGCAGGGTGTTGCCCTGCTGCATCGACATGGCCCAGACGAACTTCCAGGGGTCGAAGCTGTCCGCGTAGGCGACGGCCATGCCGTGCACATCGCCGCTGGTGAGCTTCTTCGCCTGCGCGGCCAGACCGTCCCAGGTGGTGGCGGGCTTGTCGATGCCCGCGGCCTTCAGCAGCTCGGTGTTGTACGCCAGGACGAACGGGCGGCTGAGGAACGGGATGCCGACCTCGTCGGACGCGCTCGGACCGGAGATGCCGAGTGTCGCCGGGACGAAGCGGTCGCGGCCTCCGACCTTCTCCCAGTCGTCCTTCGTCAGCTTGACGAACGCGCCCGTGGAGTACGCGGTCGGTGTGAACGTGGTGCCGAGGTCGTAGATGTCGGGCCCCTGGCCGCTCAGCACCGACGTCTGGATCTTCGTGAGCTCGTCGTTCGCCGACGCGAACGTCTCGAACTTCACGGTCGCCCCCGTCTCCTTCTGGAACTGGGCCGAGACGTCGGAGAACCATTTCTGCTGCTGGGTGGGATAGAGCGCGTTGGCCGCGATCATGACATCGAGGGTCTTCCCGGTGCCGTCGACCTTCCCTCCCGCCGACGACGAGGAAGAGGAACCGGAGCCGGAGCATCCGGTGAGCGCGAGGGTTGCGGCCGCGAGGGCCGCCACCGCGCCGAGCGCAAGACGTGATCTCATTCGTGACTCTCCTTTGAGCAGGGATCGTGGCCTCGACCCGGTGGGGCCGGGGAGGATGGCTGCGACTCTAAGAGCGAGGCAAATCGGACTGCAAGCGATTGCCAGAATTTGCCATCGTGTGCTCTGATATCGGCATGAGCCCTCTCACCGGTGCGGGGAACGACCGCCCAGCGACCCTCGCGGACGTCGCAGCGCTCAGCGGCGTCGCCACCTCCACGGTCTCGCGGGCGCTCTCCAACCCGGGCCGAGTGAACGTCCTCACGCGCGAGCGCATCGAGCGCGCCGCACGCGAGCTCAACTACGTGCCGAACTCGCAGGCCCGCGCGCTGACGAGCGGACGGACCCGCGCCATCGCCGTGCTCGTCTCGGACGTGACGAACCCGTTCTACTTCGGCATCATCCGGGGCACCCAGCACCAGCTGAAGGCCGCAGGCTACACGCAGCTGCTCGTGGACACCGAGGAGTCGGACGAGCTGGAGGACGGGACGCTGCACAAGCTCCGGCGCTCCTTCGACGGCGCCATCCTCGCCGCCTCCCGGCTCACCGACCGGCGGCTGACGGCCCTCGCCAAGGAGATCCCGCTCGTCGCCGTGAACCGGCAGACCCGGGGCGTTCCGAGCGTGTTCATCGACACGCCGAGCGCGATTGAGCAGGCCGTCGGCCACCTCGTCTCGCTCGGCCACCGCCGCATCGCGTACGCGGCGGGGCCCGCCACCTCGTGGCCGAACGAGGGCCGCTGGCGCGCACTGGTCCGCGCCGCCGAGCACTACGGCGTCGAGGCGGTCCGCCTCGGGCCGTTCGCGCCGAGGCAGTATGCGGGGGCGGCGGCGGCCGATGCGGTCCTCCACTCGCGCGTCACCGCCTGCATCGCCTTCAACGACCTGCTCGCGATCGGGATGCTCCCGCGCTTCCGCGAGCGCGGCGTCCGCATCCCGAACGACCTGAGCATCGTCGGCTGCGACGACATCTTCGGCGCCGACTTCTGCAACCCTCCCCTCACGACGCTCACCGCGCCGATCGAGCAGGCGGGCCGGACCGCGGTCGCCATGCTCCTGTCCCGTCTCGACGGCGGGCCGGCGCCGATGGCGCGTCAGGCGGTCACGCTCCCCACGCACCTGACCGTCCGCGACTCCACCGGACCAGCACCCCGGACCGCACCGACCGCACCGACCACGAACGGAGTCCCGACCGCATGACCGCCCTCGCGCCGCATCCCGACCGCCTGTTCCCCGCCGACCCGGGCGTGCGCGACATCGCCAGGCGCCTGTACGCCGAGGTGGCGACGGCGCCGATCCTGTCGCCGCACGGACACGTGGATGCGCGCATGCTCGCCGACGACGAGCCGTTCCCGGACCCGGCGGCCCTGCTCATCACGCCCGACCACTACGTCACACGCATGCTGCACGCTGTCGGCGTGCCCCTCGACGAGCTGGGGCTCGCCCGCGACGGCCGACCGTCCACGGCCGACGGGCGCGCGATCTGGCGGCGGCTCTGCGAGCACTGGGACGTCTTCCTCGGCACGCCGGTCCGGCTCTGGTTCGAGACGGAGTTCAGCGAGGTCTTCGGCCTCACCGAGCAGCCGTCCCCCGCCACCGCCGACGCGCTCTACGACCAGCTGAGCGCGACGCTCGCCGACCCGGCCTTCCGGCCACGGGCGCTGTTCGAGCGCTTCCGCATCGAGGTGCTGGCGACCACGGACGACCCGGCCGACGACCTGGCCGCGCACCACCGGCTCGCCGCCGACGCGACTTTCCCCGGCCGCGTCATCCCGACCTTCCGCGCCGACCGGTACATGCACCCCGACGAACCCGGATGGGCGGCGCGGCTGGAGCGGCTCAGCGCCGTCGCCGACGTCGACACCACGACGTACCCCGGGCTGCTGGAGGCGCTGCGCCGCCGCCGCCGGGCGTTCGCGGAGGCGGGAGGGACGGCTACCGACACGGGCGTGATCGACGCCGGCAGCGATCCGCTCCACGAGGCCGAGGCGTCGCGCATCCACCGGGCGGCACTCGACGGAACGCTCACCGCCGGCGAAGCGGCCGCCTACCGCCGCAACCTGCTCTACCGGCTCGCCGAGCTCTCCGCCGAGGACGGCCTGGTCATGCAGCTGCACCCCGGCGTGCTCCGCAACCACCACCGGCCCACCTTCGACGCGTACGGACCGGACACCGGCCACGACCTCCCCGCCGTCGGCGCGTTCACCCGGCCGCTCACGCCCATCCTGCGCGACTTCGGGACGCATCCCACCTTCCGGCTCGTGCTGTTCACGGTCGACGAGACGACGTTCTCACGCGAGATCGGCCCGCTGGCCGGCTTCTACCCCTCCGTGTACGCGGGGGCGCCGTGGTGGTTCATCGACACACCGGACGCCATCCTGCGCTACCGGCGGGCGGTCACCGACAGCGCCGGCTTCACCAAGACCAGCGGGTTCATCGACGACACGCGTGCCTTCTGCTCCATCCCGGCCCGGCACGACATGTCGCGTCGGGTGGATGCGTCCTACCTCGCCACGCTGGTCGCCGAACACCGGGTGAGCGAGGAGGACGCCGCCGTGCTCGCACGCCGGCTGGTGGACGACATCCCGCGGACCACGTTCCGGCTCGGCTGACCGGGCGTCGCGCTACGCTGGAGGGACTGCTCGATTCTTGCCACCCGCGGGAGAGCTGACCCCCGACTACATCCCCGTCGTGGCGGACGGCCCTCGTCCGTCGCGGCTATACGAAGGAGCACTACGTGTCACAGGAAGCAACCGCCAACATCGGCGTCGTCGGTCTGGCGGTGATGGGGTCGAACCTGGCCCGCAACCTCGCATCGCGCGAGGGCAACACCGTCGCCGTGTACAACCGCACCTACACGCGGACCGAAGACCTGATGAACGCGCACCCCGAGGCCGGCTTCGTCGGCTCCGAGGAGATCGACGACTTCGTCGCCTCGCTGTCGAAGCCGCGCACCGCGATCATCATGGTGCAGGCGGGGAAGGGCACCGACGCGGTCATCGACCAGCTGGTCGAGCGGTTCGAGCCGGGCGACATCATCGTCGACGGCGGCAACGCGAACTTCCACGACACCATCGAGCGCGAGAAGCGCATCGCGCCCACCGGCATCCACTTCGTGGGCGCCGGCATCTCCGGCGGTGAGGAGGGCGCACTGAACGGCCCGTCGATCATGCCGGGCGGCTCGGTGGAGTCGTACAAGACGCTCGGACCCATCCTCGAGTCCATCGCCGCGGTCGCCGAGGGCGAGCCGTGCGTGACCCACGTCGGCACCGACGGCGCCGGGCACTTCGTGAAGATGATCCACAACGGCATCGAGTACGCCGACATGCAGCTCATCGCCGAGGCGTACGACCTGCTCCGCACCATCGGCGGCCTGGAGCCGGCCCAGATCGCGGACGTGTTCGCCGAGTGGAACAAGGGCTACCTGGAGTCGTACCTGATCGAGATCACCGCCGAGGTGCTGCGCCAGGTGGATGCGGAGAGCGGCAAGCCGTTCATCGACATCGTCCTCGACCAGGCAGGATCAAAGGGCACCGGCGTCTGGACCGTGCAGAACGCGCTCGACCTGGGCGTCCCGGTCGGCGGCATCGCGGAGGCCGTCTTCGCCCGCGCCGTCTCGTCGAAGCCGGCCCAGCGCGCGGCGGTTCAGGCGACCATCCAGTCGCGGCCGGACGTGCAGAAGGCGGAGGACGTCCAGGCGTTCGCCGACGACGTGTCGAAGGCGCTGTACGCCTCGAAGGTCGTCGCGTACGCGCAGGGCTTCGACGCGATCATCGCCGGCGCCGAGAAGTACGGCTGGGACATCCACAAGGACAAGATCGCCAAGATCTGGCGCGGCGGCTGCATCATCCGCGCACAGTTCCTCAACCGCATCGCCGACGCGTACGACGAGAACCCGGACATCGCGACGCTGCTCGAGGCGCCGTACTTCGCCGACGCGGTGCGCGAGGGCGAGGCTGCCTGGCGTCGCATCGTCGCCACCGCTGCGCTCTCCGGCGTCCCGGTGCCCGGCTTCGGCTCGGCGCTGTCGTACTACGACTCGCTCGCCTCGAAGCGCCTCCCGGCCGCCCTCGTGCAGGGCCAGCGCGACTTCTTCGGCGCGCACACCTACAAGCGGGTCGACAAGGACGGCGTCTTCCACACCCTGTGGTCCGGCGACCGCACCGAGATCGAGACCGAGCCCTCCACCCACTGACCCTCCTCGCGACTCCCGCCCGCCGTCGAGTCCGCAAAAATTGCACGCCGATCCCACGATCGGCGTGCAATTTTTGTGTACTCGACGGCGGGAGCGAGGGAGGATGGGAGGGTGACGTACGACGACCATCCGGAACTCGCGGAGTACGAGCCGCTCGGAGAGCGACCGCTCCGCGGGCGGACGATGACGGTCGCCAGCCGGGTCTTCGTCGTCGTCGCGCTGAGCGCACTGCTGCTGCCCGGCATCCTGCTCACGATCAGCATCCAGACGCAGACGGCCGAATACACCTGCTCGGTGTACGCCCGCCACTACCAGCCGGAGGCGCAGGGCTCGTCCGCGCGGTTCGAGTTCGCCGGGCCGGTCGGCCCGGGCTGGCAGTGCTACGCGCTCAACACCGAGGGGGACGCGACCTGGGTGGCGCCGCTCGGCCTCATCCCGTCGACGCCGCACCAGCTCCCGTAGGCGTCACGAACGGAGGCGTTCCCGGCTGCGGCTAACTGCCACATCCTCCGTTCGTGGCGACATGCCGGGGCCGGCACGCGCATCTCCTCCGTTCGCGCTCGGAGGTGTGCGAGGCGAGGCGGTGCGTAAAGGGAGGTGGAAGCGGCAGCAGCCACCCCAAAAGGCGCAAAACGGAGGATGGCTCGTCACTGCACGGCGGAACATCCTCCGTGCGCGCCGTGGCCACCGGGCCTCATCCCGTCGACGCCGCACCGGCTTCCGTGATGAGCGTGCGGGGGCACCGCTCTCCAACGGCTCGCCGCATCACACCGACCGGCCACCCGGCCGGCCGATGGAAACGGAGGAGAGCGCAGCCGACACGCCGAGCGGATACGCGAAAGGGAGGGCCCCGGGCACAATCGGCCCGGAAAGTCCTCCCTTTCAGACGGAGGGTGCTACGCGGCCCCGTCGAACATCGACGTCACCGAACCATCGGTGAAGACCTCGCGGATCGCGCTGGCGAGCAGCGGAGCGATCGGCAGGACCGTCAGGCCCTCCCAGCGCTTGTGCTCCGGCAGGGGCAGGGTGTCGGTCACCACGACCGAGTCGATCGCCTCGCTCTGCAGCAGCTCGACGGCCGGGTCGCTGAACACCGCGTGCGTCGCCGCCACGACGACGCCCGTTGCGCCGGCCTCCTTGAGCGCCTCGGCGGCCTTCACGATGGTGCGGCCGGTGTCGATCAGGTCGTCGACGAGCAGGCAGACGCGACCGTTGACGTCGCCGACGATCTCGTGCACCGAGACCTGGTTCGGCACCAGCGGGTCGCGTCGCTTGTGGATGATCGCCAGCGGCGCACCGAGCTTGTCGCTCCAGATGTCGGCGACGCGGACGCGGCCCATGTCGGGCGACACGACCGTCAGCGTCGACGGGTCGAGCTCCCGGCGCATGTGCTCGAGCAGCACGGGCATGGCGAACAGGTGGTCGACGGGTCCGTCGAAGAAGCCCTGGATCTGCGCGGCGTGCAGGTCGACGGACATGATGCGGTCCGCGCCGGCGGCCTTGAACAGGTCGGCGACGAGGCGGGCGGAGATCGGCTCGCGGCCGCGGCCCTTCTTGTCCTGACGGGCGTACGGGTAGAACGGCGCCACGACGGTGATGCGCTTCGCCGAGGCGCGCTTCAGCGCATCCACCATGATGAGCTGCTCCATGAGCCACTCGTTGATGGGCGACGTGTGCGACTGGATGACGAAGGCATCCGACCCGCGGACGCTCTCATCGAAGCGCGCGTAGATCTCGCCGTTGGCGAAGGTGCGCGCGTCGGTCGGGATGAGCTCACTGCCGAGACATTCGGCGATCTCCTGGGCGAGCTGAGGATGCGCGCGACCGGAGATGAGGACGAGTCTTTTCTGGCCGGTCGCGGTGATCCCTGACACTTACGCTCCGCTCTCTTCCGACGCGTCGCTCTCGCGAGCCGCTCTGTCGGCGTCCGTGCCCGGCCGCTTCTCCGCGACCCAGCCTTCGATATTGCGTTGAGGAGCGACGGTGATGGCGAGGGCTCCGGCGGGGACGTCCTTGCGGACGACCGTGCCCGCCCCTGTGTACGCTCCGTCACCCATCCTAACCGGCGCGACGAGCACGGTGTTCGTGCTGATGCGCACATGGGAGCCGATGACCGTGCGGTGCTTGTTCACTCCGTCGTAGTTCGCGGTGATGACGCCGGCGCCGAGGTTGCCCTTCTCGCCCACCTCGGCGTCCCCCACGTAGTTGAAGTGCGCCAGCTTCGTGCCCTCGCCGATGACCGCGTTCTTGGTCTCGCTGAAGGTGCCGATCTTGCCTCGCGCACCGAGCACGGTGCCGGGCCGGAGGTAGGAGAACGGGCCGACCGTCGCGCCGGCGCCGATGACGGCGAGTGTCGCGTCCGTGCGGGTGACCGTCGCGCCCTCGCCGACCTCGGTGTCGGTCAACGTCGTGTCCGGTCCGACGGTCGCGCCCGTCTCGACGACGGTGGCGCCGCGGAGCTGCGTGCCGGGGAGGACAGTGACGTCGGGCGCGAGCTTGGCCTTGACGTCGATCCACGTCGTCGCCGGATCCTGCACGGTCACGCCGGCGAGCTGCCAGGTGCGGACGATGAGCGCGTTCAGCTTCGCCGCCGCGTCGCTCAGCTGGGCGCGGTCGTTGATGCCCTCGACCAGCCACGACTCGGCCACCGGGAGCGCATCCACGTCGAAGCCGGCCTCGCGGAGCAGCCCGATCACGTCCGTCAGGTACTTCTCGCCCTGGGCGTTGTCGGTGGAGACGAGCGCCAGCTTGTCGCGCAGCGCGCCGAGCCCGAACAGGTAGATTCCGGCATTGATCTCGCCGATCGAGCGCTCGGCCTCCGTCGCGTCCTTGTGCTCGACGATGCGGTCGAGGTGGCCCTGCGGGGTGCGCACGATGCGGCCGTATCCGGTCGCGTCGGCCGGGAACGACGAGAGGATAGTCGCCGCCGCCTCGCCCGCACGGTGCCGCTCGATGAGCTCGCGCAGCGTTCCGGCGTCGAGCAGCGGAACGTCGCCGTTCACGACGAGCACGTCGCCGGTGAAGTCGGCCGGCAGCGCCTCGACCGCCAGCTCGACGGCGCGTCCGGTGCCCGGCACCTCGTCCTGGTCGACGATCACCGCCTCCGGCAGGTCGGCCGCGATCACCTCGGCGAGGCGGTCGCGCTCGTGTCGCACGACGGCGATCACGTGCGCGGCGTCGAGCTCGCGCGCGGTCGCCAGCACGTGGGAGACGATCGGGATGCCGCCCAGCGGGTGCAGCAGCTTGGGAGTGGCGGACTTCATCCGCGTGCCCTGCCCCGCCGCGAGAACGACGATGGCGAGATTCTGGTCGGTCAATGTCCCTCCAGGGGGTCGGGCGGGTCGGTCGCTCCGCCTCCAGGACTCGAACCTGGACCTCACAGCTCCAAAGGCTGTCGTGCTGCCATTACACCAAGGCGGAACGCGCGTTTCGCGCACAGGACAGTCTGCCAGACGCACCCAGGACGAACCCCCAATAGCATGGGGGGATGGCCGACGCACGCGACGAGGTGGACCGCATCGTGGACGCCTGGCTGCGCGAGCGTCCGGACCTCGACTTCGCCCCCCTCCAGGTGCTCTCGCGGGTCGACCGGCTCTCCCGGCACCTCGACCGCGCACGCCGGGGAGCGTTCGAGCGCTCCGACCTCGACTCCTGGGAATTCGACGTGCTCGCCGCTCTCCGACGTGCGGGCGCGCCGTACCAGCTGAGCCCGAAGTCGCTGCTGCAGCAGACGCTCGTGTCGTCCGGCACCATGACGAACCGCATCGACCGGCTGGTCGCCCGCGGCCTGGTCGAGCGCCGTACCGACCCCAACGACGGCCGCGGCATCCTGGTTCAGATGACGGCGCAGGGGCTCACCCGGGTGGATGCGGCCATCACCCGTCTGGTGGATGCGGAGGCCGACCTCCTCGACGGCCTGTCCGCGGCCGACGCGGAACGCCTCGCCGGCCTCCTCCGCAAGCTGAGCCTGGGGTTCGACGCGGAGGCGTGAGCGGCTCCGAGCAGACTGCAGCGAGGCAGGAACCGCCGATCACCGCGCCTTGAAGTACCGGAACAGATGGCGTTCGCGAACGCAGAGCGTGGCTGCCAGGGTGCCCAGAATCGCGGCAGGTGTCACCACCGCGAGGGTCTTCCCAGCCAGACCGGAGAGGGATGTCGGATCCGTCGCCGTCTGAGCGAGGATCAGACCGGTCAGCCCCGGGAGGGCCAGAATGCAGCCTCCCACCGCCCAGGCGACGCACTCCGCTGCCTGTTGCAGCAGCTGCGCACCCGGCAGCACACCAGCATGACGGGCCGCGGCCAATTCGAGCCGTCGACGCGTCGTTGCCGCGAAGCCGAGACCCAGGATGACCACGGCTGCCACTGCGGGCGCGAAGCGCGTCAGGCGTTGATCGAACAGTGAACCGCCGTCGAACTGCGTCCCATGGGAGGCGTTGAGCTGAAGCAATTGCGGGCCGACAGCGGCGGGCCCGGACTCCTCGCCCGTACCGCCCTGTGCGCCCGGCAGGAGCACCACAGGAAGTGTGCTGACCACGTCGCCTCCAGCCGGCCACGCTTCGACCCAGCACTCGTCGAAGGCGGCGCGCGTGTCGGCGGGTGCCAGAACCGAGTAGCCGTAGCCCGGCAGCCTGCCGTCGGACGGGTAGGCGAAGAGTCCGCCAACGCGCGCGTTCCCGTTGCGGAGCGCGAGATGCGATCCAGCGGAGATTCCGAGGGTGTGCGCCACGTCTTCGGAGATGAGCACGCCCTGGCCGGGCCGCGGATCCCCGAGGGAGGTGAACCGGGAGAAGCCTGGCGAGATCTCGAAGGCGGGGATCCGCTGAGCGGGCAAGGCGGCCGGGGCCAGATCACTCCCCGCGTGGCGGATCGCCCCGGAAGCGTTCACTCCGGCGAGCTCCGTGAGGCTGTCACAGGCTTCGCCGTCGATGGCGCCCGCCATCCGGTAGATCAGCGTCGAGCCTCCGCTTTCCCGGTAGCGAGCGGCGTCGTCGCCGATTCGTCCGACGGTCAGCACGTCCGCACCGGCCAGCACGGTCACCACGGCGGCCGCGATGATCGCGTAAAGGGCGACACGCGTCGTTCCCGAGGCGACGTTGAGCGCGGCTTCCGTCAGCGCGATCCGTATCCTCACGCGCTCCTCCCCAACTCGATGACGTCGGTGCACGCATCCCTCGTGCGTCGATCGTGGGTGGCGATCACCACGATGCTCCCGTGACCGGCACTCGCGGCGATGGCGCGGTTCACGTCTTCCGCTGTGGTCGTGTCGAGCTGGGCCGTCGGTTCATCGACGAGAAGCATGTCCGGTCGAGATGCGAGCCCTCGGGCGAGCATGAGCCGCTGGGCTTCTCCACCGGACAGATTCGCGAAGGGCGCCGAGGCGACGTGAGACAGTCCGACTCGCGCGAGCATCGTGCGCGCCTCGACCCGTGCACTGCGGTGTGAATGGCCCCGGGCCAGCAGCGGGAGAGCCACGTGGTCCTCAGCGGTGCGGCGGGCCACACCGAGCGGGTTCTGGAAGACCCAGGCGATCGAGTCGATGCCGTCCCGCCGGAGACTGCCTGTCGCGGGCTCGACCCACCCGGCCAGGATGCTCAGCAGTGTGCTTTTCCCCGACCCGGATGGTCCCACGAGAGCGTAGGTCCGATTCGGCCGCAGAGCGAGGTCGAGTTCGCTGAAGAGCCAGGGCCCATCGGTGAAGCGGTGGCCGAGCCCGGCCGCCACGACCTGCGGGGCATCGTCGACAGGCATCAGCAGCGAGGCGCCTTCCGGGTGTCGAGGCTGATCGAGCCGATCCGTGAGCCGTCACGGGGGACGACGAAGGTCTCGCCGAGCTGAGAGCCGACGATTGTCACAGCTCTGGCATGTCCCTCGTCGACGACACACCCCGTGCTCCCGGTCGTGGCGTAGACGGCAGCCGCGGGAACGCTGAAAACCGTCGTCGGCTGAGCCAAGCGGTACTGAACGGACATCCCCGGCTTCGACGCCGATCCGTCGGGCCCCGCCGCCTCGCTCCCGTTCGGGCCCGAATCGGAGCTCGAGCCCCGATATCGCAGGTACGCCTGCGACGCAGCCAAACGTTCGAGGTCGGCGGCGGAGGTGATCCTGCCTGCGGCGTCGACGGGGATGGTGAGACCGTCGGCAACGACCACTCGGTCTCCAGCCATGACATCGTCCGGCAACGGAGTCAGTACCGCTTCGGACACCCCCTGCGGAAGCGTTGCGACGGGCCCCTGCGCCGCGACCTCCTGACCCATGCCAGTGTCGCACGACGCGATCACGACCGAGGCCGCGGGGAGCCAGATGAACCGGGCGAAGGGAAGAGTGCTCCACGACCGTGCGTCGGACGCGCCGGCGGTCTCGGCCATCCGGCTCACCGCTCTCAGCGTGCCCGCGCCGAAACGTCCGTCGACTTCGACCGGCTGGCCGAGGCGCGAGAGTTCGGCCTGAAGTGACCGAACGTCTGCTCCGGTGTCCCCCACGCTCAGGTCCCGCCACAGCGGCTGCGAGGTAGCCAAGTGGACGAGCACGGCGTCGTTCACAGTGGGCCCAGCGCTCCCCGACGCTACGGTGCTGCCGGGCTGGCAGTCGTCTGCGGTGATGGTGCCCACCGCCCGGCTCGAGAGCTTCTGTGCCGGCCGTGCGGTCACCCGCAGTGTCGCCGTCTGTTCATCCGTCGTCGTGATCTCGGTCGCTTGCACCGAGGTCGGTCGCACCGTCGATGCGATGCTCTGCGGCGCGGCAGTGGGGACCAGCACAGCACCCGCTACAGTCCCGAGCGAGAGGATCGCGAACGCCCCGACGACAAGCAGCGGGGCGGAGAGCCGTGGCATGATCCGGTTCACTTCCCCGCCGAGAGGCCCAGCGGGTCGCCGGTGCACGCTAGGAAGTCGGCCGAGTCGACGCTGAAGGGGAACTTCTGGGTCTGCAGGTCCGCCTCATAGTCTTTGGTGCTGTAGCTGGGGGGCACCAGCTTCTTCTTGTGCAGACACGCAACCATGATCGTGTTCTCATCGAGGTGCTGCGGGTTTCGAGTCGTACTGAAGCGCAGGGCGGAGATCACCGCCATGTCGTCATTGCACGCGTTCGCTCCCGCATTGATGTCACCGTCGCCGCTGACCGTCGATTCGCCGTAGGGGCCGGTGATCTCAACCGCGAATCCCTTGTCCTTCATGCACGTCACGAACTGGCTCGACACCGAGGCGTAGTCCTGGTCCGTGATGGACCCCTTGGCGAGGATCTTGTGCACCACCTCGCTCGTCGTCGACCGATAGGCCTCAGCGAACTCGGCGGCCCACGGGCCCGTAAACTCTGGGACCTCGCCCTGGAAAGACGACGAAGCGGCCGCGGGACGATCCTGGACGTTCGCGGACGGGGAACACGCCGTGAGCGCGGCGGTCGCAACGATCGCAACCGCCGCGCCCGCGATTCTGAGAATCCGTGACGTCATGACGCCTTGAAGTTGTAGTTGTATGCCACGACGCCCGTGTAGCAGGCGGCCGGTTTGGAGTAGGTACCTTTCGGCGCCCACGACCCGTAGGTGTACTTGCCGTTGCTGAACTTGTTGTAGTGCTGAACTCTGCCGTACGAATCCGGGTGGTGGTACGCCTGCGACACGCTCAGAATCTTTCGCACCTCATACCCCTTTCATCGTGCAGTCACTCCGTTCGAGCCCCTTCCTCTAAGCATAGGAACACAGATATGAATATGCATATGTTTGCATTATCCAACGCACGTAATTCGCGCAGCGCAAACGACGGGAGCTGCTCCCAGCAGACTGTTATGCCGCTCTCATAAACTCGGGCGCGATGAGACTCTCCCGACTGAAGCGACTTCCCTCTCGGGTAAAGCGCGCCGCGCGCTACGAGATCCACGCCCACTGGCGTCGGCAGCCGATCGTGCAGGGGTCGGTCTTCTACGAATCGTTCTCCGGCAACGGGATGCTCGACAACCCCGAGGCGATCTTCCGCGAGCTGCTCGCCAGCCCCGACCTCGCTCACCTCACCCACATCTGGGCGCTGTCCGACCTGACCCAGTACCGCGCCGCCGTCCAGGAGTTCGCCGGAGACGACCGGGTGAGCTTCGTCCGCTACGGGTCCGCCGCCTACTACCGTGCGCTCGCGACGAGCCAGTACCTCGTCAACAACGCGACCTTCCCGCCGGACTTCTCGAAGCGTCCCGGCCAGGTCTACCTCAACACCTGGCACGGCACGCCGCTGAAGCGGATGGGCTATGACATCGAGGACGGCGCGCTCGCCACCGCGAACATCGTCCGCAACTTCGTGCAGGCCGACTACCTGCTCTCGGCGAACCCGTTCATGTCCGAGCAGATGTACGAGACCGGCTACAAACTGACGGGCGTCTACCGCGGCACCCTGGTCGAGGAGGGCTACCCGCGCATCGACCGGCAGTTCCTCGACGACGCCGGGCGCGAGACGGTCCGGCAGCGGCTCATCGCGGCCGGGATCCCGGTCGGCGACCGGAAGATCGTGCTCTACGCGCCGACGTGGAAGGGGCAGACCTTCGGCCGCCCCGAGGACGACCTCGACGCGCTGCTCGCGCACATCGCGCAGATCGAGGAGCGCATCGACACCAGCCGCTACGCCGTGCTGCTGAAGACGCACCAGACGGTGCACGCCCTGGCCGCGCACCGTCCCGAGCTGAAGCGGATGCTCGTCCCCAACGAGATCCCGACCAACCTGGTGCTGGGCGCCAGCGACATCCTCATCTCCGACTACTCCAGCATCTTCTTCGACTTCCTGCAGACCGGCCGGCCGATCGTGTTCTTCACGCCCGACCTCGCCGACTACGCGGGCACCCGCGGGCTGTACTTCGAGCCGGAGGAGTGGCCCGGCCCCGTGCTGCTCTCCGCCCGGGAGGTCGGCGACGCGCTGCACGCGATCGCCGAGGCAGGCGACGCCATCCCCGCCGAGTCGCGGGAGCGCTACCTCGACATGCAGCGCCGGTTCACCCCGTACGAGGACGGCGGCGCCTCGCGCCGGGTCGTCGACATCGTGTTCCGCGGCGTGCGCGACGGGTACCGCCTGCGCACCGACCTCGCCGACGACGGACGGCAGAAGATCCTGCTGTACCTCGGCGGGATGCGCCCCAACGGCATCACGACCTCCGCCCTGAACCTGCTCAACAACATCGATCACGAGCGGTACGACGTCTCCGCGTTCTTCGCGCAGAGCCGGTCACGGGTCGTCATCGCCAAGCAGCGGCAGATCCATCCCGCTGTCCGGCAGTTCCCCCGGGTCGGCGGGATGAACGGGACGAAGCTGCTCCACGCCGCCCGGCACCTCGACTTCCGCCGCGGGCGGATCGCGCAGCACGCCGACATCCCGGCCCAGAACCGGCTGTGGGACGACGAGTGGTACCGCTGCTTCGGCGAGAGCCGGTTCGACTACGTCGTCGACTTCTCCGGGTACGGACCGTTCTGGGCGACCCTGCTGCTGCACTCCCCGGACGCCCAGCGCGCGATCTGGCTGCACAACGACCTGGCGTCCGACGCGCACCGCGAGGTCAACGGCGAGAAGCGGATGCTGCACAGCCTCACGCAGATCTTCACGCTGTACAGCCAGTACGACCACCTGGTCTCGGTCTCCCCCACGCTCTCCGAGATCAACCGGGACTCCCTCGCCGAGTACGCCGCGCCGGAGAAGTTCGTGTCGGCGCTGAACACCGTCGATGCCGAGCACATCCTGGAGAACGCGGCCGCCGATCTGCACGAGCTGACCTTCGACGAGGAGACCGGGAGCATCCCGGACTGGGCCGAGCTGCTGCTCGCGGACGACGACGTCACGACGTTCGTCAACGTGGGCCGGCTGTCGCCGGAGAAGAACCAGGCGCGCCTCATCCGGGCCTTCGCCGCGGTGCACGCGGACAATCCGCGGACGCGCCTCGTCATCGTCGGATCGGGTCCGCTGGCCGGTCAGCTCGAGGGTCTGGTCGCCGAGCTGGGTCTCGAGGGCTCGGTGTTCCTGACCGGGATGCAGCGCAATCCGCACGCCATCATGGCGAAGGCCGACTGCTTCGTGTTGTCGAGCGACTACGAGGGCCAGCCGATGGTCCTGCTGGAGGCGCTGGTGCTGCAGCTGCCGATCGTGACCGTCGAGTTCGCCTCGGCCAAGAACGCCCTCCCGCCGGGGAGCGGGATGATCGTCCCGCAGTCGGTGGACGGCGTCGCCGAGGGGATGCGCGCGTTCCTCCGTGGCGACGTTCCGGACAGCCACTTCGACTACCACGCCTACAACCGCAAGGCCGTCGCCGAGTTCTACCGCGCGATCGGCGCCCCCGCCGCCTGACCCGCGCCCCCACCCCGCCCCGCCGTCCCCGCCCCCGCCGTCAAGTCCGCGATTTCTGACCGCTCGAGCGGCGTGTCGCGGTAAGGAATCGCGGACTCGACGGCGGGGCGGGGCGGGGTCAGGCGCGGGCGGTGAGGGCGGCGAGGTCGAGGCCCGCGGGGAGCTCGCCGTAGAGGGCGCCGCGCTCGGGGCCGAGGCGCGCCGCCACGAAGGCGTCGGCGACGGCCGCCGGCGCTGTGCGGATGAGCAGCGACGCCTGCAGCGCGACCGCGAGAGCGGCGACGAGCGGACGCACCGCCGCCTCCGCCGACGCGGGATCGTCGGACGCGGACGCCGCAGCGGCCGCAAGCCGTGCGCGCAGCCGGTCGTGGTGCCCGTCGAACGTCCGGTACACGCCGCGCGCGGCGGCGAGCTCGGCGTCGAACGCCTCCGCCGCCGCCGGCTCGCGCCGGAGCGCACGCAGCACATCCAGCGCGATGACGTTGCCGGAACCCTCCCAGATCGCCATCACCGGCTGCTCCCGATACCGCCGGGCCAGCGGGAACGCCTCGGTGTAGCCGTTGCCGCCGAGGCACTCCAGAGCCTCGTACGCATGCCCGGGCCCGCGCTTGCAGACCCAGTACTTGGTGACGGCCGTGGCGAGCCGGCGCAGCGCGACTTCCTCCTCGGGGGCGTCCGCGTCATGGGCGCGCGCCAGCCGCAGCGAGACGGCCGTCGCCGCCTCCGACTCCAGCGCCAGGTCGGCGAGCACCGCCGCCATCGCCGGCTGGTCGATCAGCCGCCGGCCGAACGCCGCGCGGTGCCGGACATGCCAGGCGGCCTCCGCGACCGCCTGCCGCATCCCCGCCGCACTGCCGTAGACGCAGTCGAGACGCGTGCGGTTCACCATCTCGAGGATCGTGCGCACCCCGCGGCCCTCCTCCCCCAGCAGGTAGCCGACCGTGTCGTCGAACTCGACCTCGCTCGACGCGTTGGAGCGGTTGCCGAGCTTGTCCTTCAGCCGCTGGATGAGGAAGACGTTGCGCAGGCCGTCGTCCAGCACGCGCGGCACGAGGAAGCAGGAGAGCCCGTTCGCGGTCTGGGCGAGCACGAGGAAGGCGTCGGACATCGGCGCGGAGCAGAACCACTTGTGGCCGGTGAGCAGCCAGCGTCCGTCGCCATCGGCGAGCGCGCGCGTGGTGTTGGCCCGCACATCCGATCCGCCCTGCTTCTCGGTCATGGCCATCCCGAACAGCGCGGACGTCTTGCCCGCCATCAGCCGTCCGTCGTAGTCGCGGCTGAGCAGCCGCGGCAGCCACTCGTCGGAGAGGCTCTCCGACGCGGCGAGCGCGGGCACCGCCGCGTGCGTCATCGACACCGGGCAGGCGTGGCCCGGCTCGACCTGCGCAAACTGCAGGAAGGCGGCGGCCCGGGCGACGTTCGCGCCCGGGCGGGGGTCGGCCCACGCGGACGTGTGGGCGCCGGCGGCGACCGCCGCGGCGATCACCCGGTGGTAGCCGTCGTCGTACTCGACCTCGTCGATGCGGTCGCCCCAGCGGTCGAAGGCGCGGAGCTCCGGCTCGTGCCGGTTGGCGAGCTCGGCATCCCGCTGGAACGCGGCGGATCCGACCAGCCGGCCGATCGCGCCGAGCGACGGGACGGCCCAGCCGGCGTCGTACCGCTCCACCCCTTCCCGGAGCGGCAGGTTCGCCGCGAACTCGTCCACGTCGACGCGCGGTGGGGCCTGGTTCACGACGGTGTGGGTGACCATGCCGGGAGTCTAGCTCCGCCCGCCGGATAGGGCCGTGCTCTCACCTCGGCTTCGGTTGAAGTATGCCAGCTCGGAACTCGTCGTCTTCGTCGAGAAGCGCGGACACCCGCGCCGACCAATCCGGCAGCCGGTTCATGCCCGTGAGGAAACGCTTCGCGACGACGATGCCGCTGTAGACGCTCGACGGTTCGTGGCGAGGTTCTCTCTTCTTCTCTTTTGGAAGCGTCGCGAACATGACATCGAAGGAGCGATGCCACAACTGCCCATGATGTGCACACACGTTCCGCAGGACAGCAAAGCTGTGGATACTGGACCCGAACCCCGTGCGCTGCAGACCAGCGGCGTCTGCCGTGCGCTGCGCGGCAAGCGGTGGATCCAGGTACCACACCATTTTGGCGAGCGCACCGAAGGTGACCACCTCGATAGCGACCCAAATGGGGACCGCTGAAAGGTCATCGCCGGAACGGTAGCGCGCGACGGTACGGAGCTGAGGCCGAAGCAGTTCTCGTCTGATCTTTGCGATGTGGCGCCCCACGTCCGGAGTGCTGTCCAGATAGGCGGCCGACTCGAGATAGAACGCCTGCGAACCGTGCACGCGTCCCGCCTCGTGCGCGAAACGGGAACGGACTCCGATTTCGATTTCGATCAGCGCTTCCGTCAGCAAGAGCCGGAGGCGGGGCATCGCGGTCCATGAGTCCAAGAATGCGCTCCAGCGACGCGCCGGCGTCGTAGTCGTCGTCTCCCCGCGAGGGCGCGACCTGGAACTCTCGCCCATATCCGCTCACGCGGTAGTAGTTCAGGCGATGAAGCGCGTGTGCGGCTTGCTGGGCGTCACCCACATCCAGTCCTCGCTGAGCGAGGAGTTCAACCTGCTCATGGAGGGAGAGAAACGGCTTGTGCACACAATCGATGTTATGAGAATGGCGACGCAAACAACATCTGGCATAAAAAAGACCCCCCGCATTTGAGGAAGCCGAACGGCTCGAGCCTTGGGGGGGGCGCTGATACGGAAACTGTAACAGGTCCCACCGACGGCGCGGGAGTCTAGCTCCGCCTCCCGGGTAGGCTGGAGACCCTCATGGCTCACCTTCTCGGCGCGGAATCCCTTCACCTGGAGTACCCGACGCGCACCGTCTTCGACTCCGTCACGCTGGGCCTCGCCGAGGGCGACCGTGTCGGCGTCGTCGGGCGCAACGGCGACGGCAAGTCGACCCTGCTGCAGCTGCTCGCCGGGCGCATCGAGCCGGACTCCGGCCGGGTGACGCGACGGAGGGGCGTGACGGTCGGGATGCTCGACCAGCGCGACGAGCTGCCGTCGCAGCTGACCGTCGGGCATGCCATCGTCGGCGACCGCGACGAGCATCTCTGGGCGGGCGACCCACGCGTCCGCGACGTCCTCGCCGGACTGGTGTCCGACATCCGCTGGGAGGCGACGATCGGGGAGCTGTCCGGCGGCCAGCGCCGCCGCGTCGCGCTCGCGGCCCTGCTGGTGCACGACCACGACATCCTGTTCCTCGACGAGCCGACCAACCACCTCGATCTGGAGGGCGTCGCCTGGCTCGCCCAGCACCTGAAGGGACGCTGGTCGCCGGCCTCCGGCGCCCTGGTCGTCGTCACCCACGACCGGTGGTTCCTCGACGAGGTCTCCACGACGACGTGGGAGGTGCACGACGGCATCGTCGAGCCGTTCGAGGGCGGGTACGCCGCCTACGTCCTGCAGCGCGTGGAGCGCGACCGGATGTCCTCGCTCGCGGAGACGAAGCGGCAGAACCTGATGCGCAAGGAGCTGGCCTGGCTGCGCCGCGGCGCTCCGGCCCGCACCTCGAAGCCGAAGTTCCGGATGGACGCGGCGGCGACCCTGATCGCCGACGAGCCGCCGCCCCGCGACACCGTGGAGCTGACCACGCTGGCGACCTCCCGCCTCGGCAAGGACGTGGTTGACCTGATCGACGTGTCCGTCTCGTACCCGCCGAAGACCGTGCTGCGCGACGTGGAGTGGCGGATCGCCCCCGGCGAGCGCACCGGCATCCTCGGCGTGAACGGCGCGGGCAAGTCGACGCTGCTCGGGCTGGTCGCGGGAACGGTGAAGCCGGACTCGGGGACGGTGAAGCGCGGGAAGACCGTGCGGATCGCCACGCTCACGCAGCAGCTCGCCGAGCTCGACGACGTGCAGGACGAGCGGGTCTCCGCGGTCGTCGCGGGCAAGCGGACCACGTACCTCGCCGGCGGCAAGGAGGTCACGCCCGGGCAGCTGCTCGAGCGTCTCGGCTTCTCGAACGCCCAGCTCTCCACCCCGGTGAAGGACCTCTCGGGGGGTCAGAAACGCCGCCTCCAGCTGCTCCTCATCCTGCTCGACGAGCCGAACGTGCTCATCCTCGACGAGCCGACGAACGACCTCGACACCGACATGCTCGCCGCCATGGAGGATCTGCTCGACTCCTGGCCGGGGACGCTGCTGGTGGTCTCGCACGACCGGTACCTGCTGGAGCGTGTCACCGACCAGCAGTACGCCGTGCTGGACGGCCGCCTGCGGCACCTGCCCGGCGGGGTGGACGAGTACCTGCGGCTTCGGCGGGCGGAGAGCGCCGCAGGCCCGGCGCCCTCCGGCGCCGCAGGCACGGCAGCGGTCGCGGCCGGCTCCGCCACGACGCCGTCGGCCCCCGCGCTCTCCGGCGCAGCCCTGCGCGCCGCCGAGAAGGAGCTGTCCGCGCTCGACCGCCGGCTCGCCAAGGTGGGCGACCAGGTCGCCGCGAAGCACGAGCAACTGGCGCGTCACGATCAGAGCGACTACGTGGGTCTCGGCCGTCTCACCGAGGAGCTGCGCACGCTGGAGGGTGAGATCGCCGACCTCGAGACGCGCTGGCTGGAGCTGTCGGAGCAGCTGGAGGGCTGAGCACGCACGCGGAGGGTTCAACGTCCACTCCCCCGGACTGGGGACCGAACTCGGGTGGATGCTGTGCGATGATCCTGAGGATCGGTCGCGAAACCCGACCCGACGCGGCCGACGGGGACGGGAGCGGTACGTGACTGACCAGGTGCGGGCCGACGAGCGGCCCCTGTTCGGACGGGACCGCGCCCGCGAGACGATGCTTCTGGTCGCCCACCGTGCCCAGGAGCGCGGCGGCGCCGTGCTCGTCACCGGCGAGGCCGGGATGGGAAAGACCGCGCTGCTCGCCGACGTCGCAGAGCGGCTCGACGGCTGGACGGTGCTGCGGGTGCACGCCGACTCGTTCGAGTCCGACCTCGCCTACGCGACCGTCGAGACGCTCGTCCGCGGGCTGAACGCCCTCCGGTCGGGCACGAGGCGGGGCGCGGCCGGCGCCATCCGTCCCCCGTCGCCCGGCGACGACCCGCTGACGGTCGGACGCCTGCTGCTCGACGCGATCGACGCGATCGACGGGCCGGTGTGCCTCATCGTCGATGACGCCCAATGGGTCGACGAGCCGTCCGCGCGCGCCCTCCGCTTCCTGGTCCGGAGGCTCGCCGAGCAGTCGTTCCTGTTCACGGCGGCCACGCGGCCGCAGCAGAACAGCGTCTCCGGACTCTTCGACGACCTCGCGTCCACCACGACGAACCACGCCCGCATCGAGCTCACGCCGCTCACCGTCGGCGACACCCAGGAGCTCGCCAGGCACATCCTCGGACATCCGGTCTCGCGCCGAACGGCCACGCGCCTGACGGAGGCGACGCAGGGCTCGCCGCTGCTGCTCAGCGTCCTGCTCGGCCAGCTGCGCGACACGTTCGCCCAGGCCCTGCACCCGGCGGGATGGGACCTCCCGGCCACCGCGATCACCCCGCTGGCCACCGCGATCGCCGCCTCGCTGGACGGCGCCGATCCGTCGGTGCGCGCCGCGGCGGAGCTCATCGCGGTGCTGCGGGATCCGCTGCCGCTCCCGGTGGCCGGCACGATCGCCCAGCGCCTCGGGATGGATGTGGACGTCCACGGCGCCGTCGCCCGCGGCCTGGTCCTCGCGGAGACGCGCGACGGCGTCGTCCGGGTCGAACCGGCGCACGCCATCCTCGCCGACGCCCTCGCGGGCGAGCTGTCGCTCGAGAGGCGGGTCGCCATCCACCGCGTCGCCTCCGAGGTGCTGTCCGGTCACCGCGCGCTGCGGCACCGGGTCGAGGCCGCCGACCGGGCCGACCCGACCCTCGTCGCCGAGCTGCTGTCGGCCGCGCTCACCGTGTCCGACCTCGGACAGGCCGAGCAGGCCCTCAGCTACGCGCGCTCGGCGGTCGACCTCGCCGACGACGGCGATGCGGAGCGCGCGCTGCTCGAACTCGGGCTCATCGCCATGCGGTTCCGGATGCACGAGCGCATCCTCGACCTGCGCCCCGCCTTCGAGGCGACCCCTCCCTCGCCGACGCGCGACGCGGTCCTGCTCGAACTGCGCACGCTCTCCCGCGACCTGCCCGGCGCACTGGCCCTCGCACTCGAGTTCGAGCGACGCCCTGCGCGCACCCCGGACGAGCGGGCCCTGCGCTCCCACGCGGCGGAGGCGCTTCCGAAAGTCCTCATGGCGATGGGCGACTTCGCCGGGGTGATCGACCACCTCGACGCCGCGCGCGAGCACATCGCCGCGTCGCCCGCGCCCGTGGAGGTCGCCGACCCCGCCCTCCGCTGGCTGGCGGCTCCGCAGGACGACCTCACCCGGCTGCTCGGCTGGGCGATCAACTCGGCCGCCCACTCGCGGCGACCTGACCTGTTCGGCCCCCTCACCGCGGAGCTGGACGAGCTCCTCGTCGGGCACGAGTCGCCCGCGGCGGTGGATGCGCTGGTCAGCCGCTCCCGCGTCTTCATCCTGAGCGGCGACATCGGCCGGGCACGGGCCGACCTGGCCCGCGCGGCAGAACTGGTGCGGCGCTTCCCCTCCAGCTGGACGGCCGGATTCGCGCGAACCATGTACGCGCACATCCTGTTCCTCACCGGCGAATGGGAGGACTCCGTCACCCTCGCCGACACGGCCGTCGCACTCGCGCTCGACGAGACCGACCTGTCCTGCTGGCCGATCGCGCTGTGGACGTCCGCCCTGGTGCGCGCCGGTCGCGGAGAGGCGGAGGCGGTCGAGGAGCGCCTTCGCGCGGCCGCGCACGCCGACCCGCGCATCACCGGATCGTACGACGGCGACCTTCCGCACCTCGCGCGCGCCGAGCTCGGCCGCGCGCTGGGCCGCCCGCGGGACCAGCTGGCCGCCGTCGAGCAGGCGGAGGCGGCGGCTTCACGGGGCTCGACGCTCGGCTGGCTCAGCTACCGCGTCGACGCGCTCGCGGCCCTCGGCCGGCCGGAGGAGGCGCGCGAGGCGTACGAGCGCGCCGCCGCCTCCCCGATGTGGCGCCCGTACTACGGCTCGCTGCGCTGGCTGGAGGGGCGGGCGCTCGAGGCGGAGGGTCGCATCCCCGAGGCCGTCGAGGCCTACCGCGACGCCGTCGACGAGCCGGGAGCGGAGCTCTTCCCCTTCCCCCGCGCCGTCGCCGCGCTGGACGCCGGGCGTCTCGCCCTCGCGCAGCCCGGGGCGTCCCCCGCCGCCACCGAACGCGGGCGGGCGCAGCTGGAGGCCGCGGCCGAGACGTTCCGCCGGCTGGGCGCCGCGGGGTACCTGGCCCGCTGCGTCCGGCTGCTCGACGAGACCGCGGTGGCAACCTCGGCCGTCGACCCGCTCGCGACGCTCACCACGCGGGAGCGGCAGGTCGCCCACGCGCTCGCGGCCGGGATGACCAACAAGGAGATCGCGGAGCGCCTCTACGTCTCCGTCACGACCGTGAACTTCCACGTCCGCAACATCCTGTCGAAGCTCGGGCTGCGCTCCCGCCGCGACCTCCGGAGCCTGTCGCGGAGGAGACCCGTCAAGTCTTGACGGTTTCCCCGTCCGGGTAGCAACCGGCGGCCCGGCGCTGGCTACGCTGGAGACACCTGGGATGCCCGGCCCGGGACGTGGATACGCTTCTGATTTCCGAGCGGATCGTCTCAACCCGACGCGTGTCGTGGCCGGGCATCCTCGGGCATCGCCTGTGTCGGGCCGGCGTGGCTCCGCCTCCTGCCGGACCTCCGGTCGCCCGCGAAGGAGATCTGCCCCCGATCGCCTGGCAGTACGGGGGGCGACGATGCCCTCAGTCGCCCAGGATGCGCGCCCCGTGCACCGGACCCGTGGCCCGCACGGCCCGCACCCGCGCCGCGCTGAGCGCGATCTGCAGGTCGATGGCCGAATCGAGGTCGGCCGCCAGGAACGCGACGGTGGGGCCGGAGCCGGAGACGATCCCGGCGAGCGCGCCGTTCATCTCGCCCAGCTCGATCACGTCCGCGATCTCGGGCACGAGGTGGATGGCCGGAGCCTGCAGGTCGTTCGTCAGCGCCTCGGCCAGCATGGCCGGGTCGCCGGCGCGAAGCGCCTGCAGCACCGACGACTCGACGGTCGGCGACACCTGCGCCGGCGCGATGTCGGCGGCGTGACGCTCGCGGTGCCGGTCGAGCTCGCTGTAGACGCGCGGGGTGCTCAGCTCCCCCTCCGGAAGGGCCAGCACCCAGTGGAACTGCCCGGTGGCGAGCGCCGGGCTCAGCCGGTCGCCGCGGCCGGTGCCGATGGCCGTTCCGCCCACCAGCGCGAAGGGCACGTCGGCGCCGAGCGTCGCGGCGAGCGTCAGCAGCTCCTCGCGCCCGAGCTCTGTGCCCCAGAGGGCGTCGCACGCGACCAGGGTGGCGGCGGCGTCGGCCGAGCCTCCGCCCATCCCCCCGGCGATGGGGACGTGCTTGTCGATCTCCAGCCGGACCCCGCTCGCGTAGCCGGTCCGCGTGGCGAGCAGCCGAGCGGCCTTGATGGCCAGATTCGACTCGTCGCGCGGGAGGCCGCTCGTGTCGACGCTGCCCCCGAAGCTCACCGAGAAGTCGTCGGCGTGATACGCCCGCACATCCTCATAGAGCGAGACGGCCTGGTAGGCGGTCGCGACGTCGTGGTAGCCGTCCTCCATGACCGCACCGACGCGCATGAACACGTTGATCTTGCCCGGGGCGCGAACATGCACGCCGTCGACGTCCCACGCGTCCACCATGCCTCCAACCTACACACCCGAGGACCGTCAGGCTGGGCGCCGCCTGGGCGCATGTCCGCACGGATCAGTGGGTGCGATGCACGAGCCTCCGGGCCGGCCGGGGCGTCGCCGTCACGCCGGGCTGGCCGCCGCGAGGCGCGCGAAGTCGGCCAGCGCGAGCTGCTCACCGCGCAACGACGGGGAGATCCCGGCCGCCTGCAGGGCCGCCTCCGCGGACGGCGGGTCGCCGTAGACGGGGGCGAGGGCCTGGCGCAGCGTCTTGCGGCGCTGCTGGAATGCTGCGTCGACGAGGGCGAAGGTGCGGAGCCGGAGCTGCTCGTCGCCGGGCGCGTCGTCGCGGCGCTCGAAGGCGACGAGGACCGAGTCGACGTTCGGCACCGGCCAGAAGATCTGGCGGCTGACCGACCCCGCCGTGCGCCAGGTGCCGTACCAGGCGGCCTTCACGCTCGGGGCGCCGTAGACCTTGGAGCCGGGCTGCGCAGCGATCCGGTGGCCGACCTCGGCCTGGACCATCACGACACCCGAGCGGAGGCTCGGGAAGTGCTCCAGGAAGTGCAGGAGCACCGGGACGGAGACGTTGTACGGGAGGTTCGCGACCAGGCGGACGGGATCGACCGGCAGTTCGGTGATGGCGAGGGCGTCGCGGTGGACGACGGTGAGGTGCTCGGCGGCGTCCGGGGCCAGCTGCGCCACCGTGACGGGGAGCTGCGCGGCGAGACGGCCGTCGATCTCCACCGCGACCACGCGGGCGCCGGCCTCCAGCAGGCCGAGCGTCAGCGATCCGAGGCCGGGGCCGATCTCGACGACGCTGTCCCCCGCCTGCACCTCGGCGACGCGGACGATCCGCCGGACCGTATTGGCGTCGATCACGAAGTTCTGGCCCAGCTTCTTCGTCGGAGTGACGTCGAGCAGCTCCGCCAGGTCGCGGATCTCGGCCGGGCCGAGCAGCCGGAGCTCACTCACGCGATGATCCCGATCGGCCGGGTCGGCGGCGGCCCGACGGGCTCACTGTCCCAGCGGCCGTAGACCAGTTCGGTGTTGGAGTTGATCTGCGCGGCCAGGGTCGACGCGTCGGTCCCCATCACCTCGGCCATCGCGCGGAGCGTGTACGGGATGAGGTACGGCGCGTTCGGGCGGCCTCGGAAGGGCGTCGGCGTGAGGAACGGGGCGTCCGTCTCCACCATCACCAGGTGGCGCGGCGCGACCTCGAGCGCCGCGCGCAGGCCCGGCGCGTTCTTGAACGTGACGGTGCCCGCGAAGGACATGTACCAGCCGTTCTCGGCGCAGATGCGGGCCAGCTCCACGTCGCCCGAGAAGCAGTGGAACACCGTGCGCTCGGGGGCGCCGACACGCTTCAGGGTGGCGACGACGGCGGCGTGCGCGTCTCGGTCGTGGATCTGCAGCGCGATGTCGTTCTGCTTGGCGATCTCGATGTGCGCCTCGAACGAGCGGAACTGGGCGTCGCGTCGCGGGCCTTCTTCCGTGCGGAAGAAGTCGAGGCCGGTCTCGCCAACAGCACGCACCCGCGGCCGGCCCGCGAGCTCGGCGATCACGGCGAGCGCGTCGTCCAGCTCGCCACGCTCGTCGTAGTCCGGCGCGTCGTTCGGGTGCAGCGCGACGGCGGCGAGCATCCGCGGCTCCACGGCAGCCGTCTCCGCCGACCAGCGGGAGGTCTCGACGTCGTTGCCCACCTGCACGACGCCGCGCACGCCGACGCTCGACGCGCGGTCGAGCTGCTCGCGGTAGTCGAGCGGCTCCGCGCCGTCGGCCATCTCGAGGTGCGTGTGGTTGTCGTAGACGGGAACGGTGAGCGCCTCGGGCAGCGGAGGATAGCTGAGGTCGCGGCCGTCGGTGACGTGCCGCTGCCGGACGAACGACGGGTCCGTCATACCGCGGCGCCCGCCTCCGCGTCGATCCGCGGGAACAGCGCCTCGAGTCCGTTGACCTCCGTGCCCGCGGGCAGCTGCCCCCACTCGCCCGCGCTGCGGAGCGGCTGCGCTGTGAGCGCGCCCAGCTCGCCGGAGACGCCGAGCGCCTCCCACAGCTTGGCGGTGGCCGCCGGGATCACCGGAGAGAGCAGTACCGCGAGGGACCGCAGCCCTTCGGCCGCCGTGTACAGCACGGTGCCGAGCAGCTCGCGCTGGGCGTCGTCCTTCGCCAGCGCCCACGGCTCCTGCTCGGTGATGTACCCGTTCAGCTCGTCGACGATCCGCCAGATCGCCGTCAGGGCGTCGTGGATCGCCAGGCGCGAGATGGCCGCGTCGGCGTCGGCCGCCGCCGTGCGGACGACCTCCTGCACGTGCAGGTCGACATCGCGGTACGGGCCGGCCGGCGGCACGATGCCCTCGAAGTAGCGCGTCACCATCGCGACGACACGCGACGCCAGGTTGCCGAACCCGTTGGCGAGCTCGGCCTGGTACCGTGCCGCGAGGTCCTCCCAGCTGAACGAGCCGTCCTGCCCGAAGTTGATGGCGCGCATGAAGTAGTAGCGGAACGCGTCGGACCCGAAGGTGTCGGTGATCTGCGTCGGCGCGATGCCCGTCAGCTTGGACTTGGACATCTTCTCGCCGCCCACGAGCAGCCAGCCGTGACCGAACACGCGCTTCGGCACCTCGAGGCCCGCGGCCATCAGCATGGCGGGCCAGATGACCGCGTGGAAGCGCAGGATGTCTTTGCCGACCAGGTGGTTCGCCGGCCAGCGGCGGGCGAACTCCTCGTCGTCCTGCCCGTAGCCGACGGCGGTGATGTAGTTGAGCAGCGCGTCGAACCACACGTACACGACGTGCGACTCGTCCCACGGCACTTTGATGCCCCAGTCGAAGCTCGACCGCGAGATGGACAGGTCGCTCAGGCCCTGCCGCACGAAGCTGACCACCTCGTTGCGGGCCGACTCGGGCTGGACGAAGTCGGGGCGCTCCTCGTAGAGCGCCAGCAGACGGTCGGCGAACTGGCTCATGCGGAAGAAGTAGTTCTTCTCCTGCAGCAGCTCCAGCGGCTTCGAGTGGATGGCGCAGACCTTCTGGCCCTCGTACTCCCCCGTGCCGTCGACGATCTCGCTCTGCGGCTTGAACTCCTCGCAGCCCACGCAGTAGAGCGCCTCGTACTCGCCGGCGTAGATGTAGCCGTCGTCGTAGAGCTTCTGCAGGAACTTCTGGACGTTGACCTCGTGCCGCTCGTCGGTGGTGCGGATGAAGTCGTCGTTGGCGATGTCGACGGTGTCGAGCAGCGGCAGCCACTCCTCGGTCACCAGCTTGTCGGCCCACTGCTTCGGCGTCGTGCCGTTGGCGGTCGCGGTCCGCAGGATCTTCTGGCCGTGCTCGTCGGTGCCGGTGAGCAGCCAGGTGTCGTCGCCGGCCTGGCGGTGCCAGCGGGCGAGCACGTCGGCCGCGACCTCCGTGTAGGCATGCCCGATGTGCGGGACATCATTCACGTAGAAGATCGGCGTGGTGATGTAGAAGGAAGAGCCGTCGGACATGGTGACTATCCTACGGGCGCGGACGCGCGCGATTCCGTCTGTTACTCCGCCTGTGGAGAACGGGTTGCACCGTGGAGAACGGGTTGCACCGTGGAGAACGGGTTGCGCGTGGAGGGGCGTCCTCAGCCGCGCCGCTCGAGCGCCGCCTGGTAGAGGTCGCGCTTGCCGAGCCCGGTGGCCTCGGCGACCTCGGCGGCCGCATCCTTCAGCCGGCTGCCCGCCGCGACCAGCGCGAGCACCTGCTGCACCGCCGTCTCCGGGTCCGCCGCCCGCGCGGGCGCGCCGGCAACGACCACGACGATCTCGCCGCGCACCCCCTCGGCGGCCCACGCCGCCAGCTCGGCCGCGGTGCCGCGGCGCACCTCCTCGTAGAGCTTCGTCAGCTCACGGCAGACGACGACGCGGCGGTCGGCGCCGAGCGCGGTCGCGATGTCGGTCAGGGATGCGGCGAGCCGGTTCGGCGACTCGAAGAACACCATGGTGCGGGGCTCGGCGGCGACGGCTCGCAGCGTCGACAGCCGCTCCCCCTGCTTGCGCGGGAGGAAGCCCTCGAAGGTGAAGCGGTCGGTCGGCAGGCCGGACACGGCGAGCGCCGTCAGCACGGCGGACGGCCCGGGCAGCGCCGTCACGCCGACGCCCGCCGCCGCTGCCGCCTCCACGAGGTGGAAGCCGGGATCGGACACCGTCGGCATCCCGGCGTCGGAGAGCAGCACGACGTCCTGGTCGCGGGCCAGCTCCACCAGTTCGGCCGCGCGCTCGCGCTCGTTGTGGTCGTGCAGGGCGATCAGCCTCGGGCGGTTCTCGACGCCGAGACCGGCCAGCAGGCGCTGCGCGACCCGGGTGTCCTCCGCCGCGACGACCGTCGCCGCCGACAGCACCTCGATCAGCCGCCGGGACGCGTCGCCGAGATTACCGATCGGGGTCGCGGCCAGGATGATCATGCCGTCTAGTCTGTCAGTCGGAAGGCGACGCGGAGCCCGCCGCCCTAGCATGGCCTGGTGACCTCTGCTCCTCCGACCGATCTCCCGGCCGCGCACGTCGCCGCGGTCCCCGTCGGCACACGTCTGGACGACTGGTGGGCGCGCGTCCTCGGCACCCCCGGCCGCCTGCGGCTGTGGATGTGGGGCGCACCCGTCGCCGTGACCCTGCTCGCGGCCGTGCTGCGGCTCTGGAACCTCGGCCAGCCGCACGCGCTCGTGTTCGACGAGACCTTCTACGTGAAGGACTCCTGGACCATCTGGAACCTCGGCTACGAGGGCAGCTGGCCCGACAAGGCCGACGCCCGGTTCGCCGCCGGGGAGACGCAGATCTTCGACGCGGACCCGTCGTTCGTCGCGCATCCTCCGCTCGGCAAGTGGCTGATCGCGCTCGGGATGGCCGCCACCGGTCCCGCGAACTCGTTCGGCTGGCGGGTCTCCACCGCGATCGTCGGGACGATCGCGGTCCTGCTCGTCTTCCTCATCGCGCGGACGCTGTTCCGCTCGACGATGCTGGCCACGATCGCCGGGTTCCTGTTCGCGATCGACGGCCACGCCATCGTGATGAGCCGCGTCGCGCTGCTCGACAACTTCGTGATGTTCTTCGCGCTGCTGGCGTTCTGCTGCATCCTGCTCGACCGGCGCTGGGCCGCCGACCGTCTCGCCGCGAAGGTGGCGGCCGCGCGCTCGTCCGGCGGCGACCCGGCGTGGGGGCCCGTGCTGTGGTGGCGGCCGTGGCTGATCGCCGCGGGCATCCTGTGCGGGCTGTGCGCCGGGGTCAAGTGGACGGGCTTCTACTTCCTCGCCTTCTTCGCCGTGTACACGGTGGTGGTGGATGCGGTGGCCCGCCGCCGCGAGAAGCTGCCGTTCTACGCGAGCGGCGCGCTTCTCAAGCAGGCGCCGGCGACCTTCGTCCTCATGGTCCCGCTCGCGTTCGTCGCCTACGTCGCGACCTGGACCGGCTGGATCCTGTCGAAGGACGGCTACTACCGCCACTGGGCGGAGGCCGCGCACGCGCAGTGGACGGGCGCGTTCGCCTGGGTGCCGCTCTGGGCGCAGAACCTCTGGTACTACCAGACGCAGATGTACAACTACAGCATCAACCTGCACACGCCGCACCCGTACCAGTCGAACCCGTTGACGTGGACGCTGATGCTGCGGCCGACCAGCATGTACTACGTCGGGACGACGAAGGGCAAGGACGGCTGCGCGTGGGACTCCTGCTCCGCCGCGATCACCTCGCTCGGCAACCCGCTGATCTGGTGGGCGGGAACGGCGGCGATCCTGTTCCTGCTGTACTGGCTCGTCCGCACCCGCGACTGGCGCATCGGGCTCATCCTCACGGGGCTCGCGGCGGGATACCTGCCGTGGTGGCTGTACATGGGTCGCACCATCTTCACGTTCTATTCGATCGCCTTCGAGCCGTACCTGATCCTCGCGCTCACGGCCGCCATCGCCATCGTGCTCGGCCGGCGGACCGATCCGGAGCCGCGACGGCGGCGCGGCATCCTGTGGACCGGCGTCTTCCTGGCCGCGTGCGCCGTGGTGAGCGCGTTCTTCTGGCCGATCTGGACGGGGCAGCAGGTGCCGTTCTGGTTCTGGCAGATCCACATGTGGCTGCCCAGCTGGGTGTAGTCCGCGGGGGTCGCGGATGCACTGTCCCGTGTCGGGGGCCGGTGGTAGACCGAGGGGTATGACCGATGCGGAGCAGCCCCTCGACCTCGTCCCCCTTCCCGGAAGCGAACGGCCGGAGCGCCCGGGCTTCCACGCGCACGGGGGGCTCGCGCCCGACACCCGCGTGGATGCGACGCTCGTGCTGCGCCGCCGCGCCGAGCTCCCCGAGAGCGCCTTCGCCGAGCCGCTCAGCCGGGACGAGCTCGCGGAGCGCTACGGAGCCTCGCCCGACGACGTCGAGCTGGTGCGCCGCACCCTGGAGGGCCTCGGCGTGAGCATCGACGAGGTGGATGCGGGCGCACGGCGCATCCGCGTCTCCGGTCCTGTGCAGACCGTCGCCCGCGTGTTCGGCACCGACCTGGCGCAGTCGAGCGCGGAGGGCGCCGGCGAAGGCGCCGCGGTGTACCGGCAGCGGACGGGCGGCCTCAGCATCCCGGCGGCGCTCGCCGGGGTCGTGACCGCCGTCCTCGGGCTGGACGACCGGCCGCAGGCGCGCGCGCAGTACCGCTACGTGCCCGCCGCGGCGGTCAACACCAGCTACACGCCCCCGCAGCTCGGGACGGTCTACTCCTTCCCCGATGGCACCGACGGCAGCGGTCAGACCATCGCGATCATCGAGCTGGGCGGCGGCTACGTGCAGAAGGACCTCGACACCTACTTCGCCGGACTCGGCATCCCGACCCCGAGCGTCCGCGCGGTGGGGGTCGACGGCGGCTCGAACGCGCCGGACGGCAACCCGAACGGCGCAGACGGCGAGGTCATGCTCGACATCGAGGTGGCGGGGGCGCTGGCCCCGAAGGCGGAGATCGTCGTCTACTTCGCGCCCAACACGGACGCGGGGTTCCTGGACGCGGTGACGACCGCCGCGCACGCGGAGCCGACGCCCGCTGCGATCAGCATCAGCTGGGGGCAGTCGGAGGACGGTTGGACCGCCCAGGCCCGCACGGCGTTCGACCAGGCGCTGCAGGACGCCGCAGCACTCGGCGTGACGACCACGGCCGCGGCGGGCGACGACGGGAGCAGCGACCGCGTCGGTGACGGCCGGCCGCACGTCGACTTCCCCGCCTCCTCGCCGCACGCGCTGGCCTGCGGGGGAACGCGGCTCGAAGCGGACGTCTCGACCGGCACGGTGCGCTCGGAGGTCGTCTGGAACAACGGCACCGGCGGAGGCGCCACCGGAGGAGGCGTGAGCGCCGTCTTCCCGCTGCCGTCCTGGCAGGCGGGCGTCGGGGTGCCGTCCGGTGCGGACGGAACGGACGCGGGCGGCACCAGGAACGGCGCGGGCGGACGCGGCGTGCCGGACGTCTCCGCGGTCGCCGATCCGCAGACGGGCTACCGCATCCGCGTCGACGGCCAGGACACCGTGATCGGCGGCACGAGCGCGGTGGCCCCGCTGTGGGCCGCGCTGGTCGCGCGACTCGCGCAGTCCACCGGCACGCCGCTCGGTCTCCTCCAGCCGCGGCTGTACGACGCGGTGCCGGCCGGGCAGGTCGCGGACGGCTTCCGCGACATCACGACCGGCGACAACGGCGCCTACCGGGCGACGGCGGGGTGGGACGCGTGCACCGGCCTCGGCGTCCCGGACGGCGCGCGGCTGCTGACATCGCTCTAGGGAACCGCCCGCGTCCGTCGGACGAACGGCCGCAGATCTCCGACGGACCGCGGCGCGGACGGAGTCCTCGCGGTACGGAGGTCGAATGCCCGACAGCGGGATGCCGACAGAATGGGTCGGTGAGCACTCCGTCGCCGACCGCCCGAACGCTGCCCTGGCTCCCCGGTGTCGTGGCGTGCGCCGTGGCTGCGGCCGTCGCGTGGGGCGTGCACTGGCTGGTCCCCGTCGTCCCGTGGCTGACGGCGGCCGTTGTGCTCGGGATCGTGGTCGGTCAGCTCCCGGTCGCACGGCCGGCCGTCGCCGGACGCCTGGCCCCCGGTCTGTCCCTGAGCGCCAAACGGCTGATGCGCATCGGCGTCGTCCTGCTCGGACTGAAGCTCAGCCTCGGTGACATCGCCGGGCTCGGCTGGGTCGCCATCCTGACCACCGTCGGCGTCGTGCTGCTCAGTTTCGCCGGAACCTTCTGGATCGGTCGGCTGATGCGCCTCCCCGGTCACCAGCCGCTGCTGATCGCCACCGGCTTCTCCATCTGCGGCGCGTCCGCCATCGGCGCCATGAGCGGGGTCGTGAAGCCCAAGGACGAGGAGGCCGCCACCCCCGTCGCCCTGGTGACCCTGTGCGGAACGCTCGCCATCTTCGTCCTTCCGCTCTTCTGGCATCCGCTCGGATTGGATGCGCGGCAGTTCGGCCACTGGGTGGGCGCCGGCGTCCACGACGTCGGACAGGTCGTCGCGACCGCGCAGCTGGCGGGTGCACGAGCGCTCGCCGTTGCGGTCGTGGTCAAGCTCACCCGCGTGCTGATGCTCGCCCCGGTCGTGGCGGTCGCCGCGGTCGTGGAGCGTCGCCGCCACGTCGCGGGCGACCCGGGCGTGAAGCGCCCGCCCATCGTTCCGCTGTTCGTCGCCGGGTTCCTGCTGGCCGTTCTCGTGCGCACGTTCGTGCCGCTCCCGTCCCTCGTGACGGATGGCGCGGACACCCTCCAGACCGTGCTGCTCGCCATGGCGCTGTTCGGCCTGGGGACGGCGGTGCGCCTCCGCACCCTGGTCGGCACCGGCTGGCGCGCGCTCGTCACGGGCCTGGTGTCCTGGCTGCTGATCGCCCTGCTGGCGCTCGCCGCCGTCTGGGTGTCGGCCGTCGCCTGACGCGGTCAGTCGACCAGCTTCAGCCCGATGACGCAGCCGACCAGGCCGACGATGAGCAGCGCCTTCACGAGCGAGAAGCCGTCTCCGCCGAACGCCATGGCGTACAGCACCGTGAGGGCGGCGCCGATGCCGACCCACACCGCGTAAGCGGTGCCCGTCGAGATCTCGCGCATCGCGAAGGCCAGCCCGGCCATGGATGCGACGAGGGCGACGACGAAGACGACGGTCGGCCAGAGCCGGGTGAGCCCGGCGGACCGGCCGAGGGCGGTGGCCCAGACGGCTTCGAGCACGCCGGAGACGATGAGGACGATCCAGGACACGGTGCGACTCCTTGGCCAGTCTTGTCGCTCACCGGGTACTGAACCGTCGTCCGGGGCCCCGCATCGGACCTGGCCCCAGGGTAGCGAACCGGGTTGCCGCGTGTTACGTCGGCCGCCGCGGGCCGTCGGCGGCGTCGGGTAGCGTGACCCCCATGGCAGATCGCGAATACGGTTTCCGCACGCGGGCGATCCACGCGGGCAACATCCCCGATCCCGTGACGGGAGCGCGCGCGCTGCCGATCTATCAGACCAGCGCGTTCGTGTTCGACGACACGGCGGATGCCGCGGCCCGCTTCGCCCTGCAGAAGTACGGCAACATCTACTCGCGCCTCGCGAACCCGACCGTCGCCTCGTTCGAGGAGCGCGTCGCCAGCCTCGAGGGCGGCCTCGGCGCGGTGGCGACGGCCTCCGGCCTCAGCGCGCAGTACATCACGTTCGCGTCCCTCGTCGGCGCGGGCGACCACATCGTCGCCTCGGCGAACCTGTACGGCGGATCGATCACCCAGCTGGATGTGACCCTGCGGCGCTTCGGCGTCGAGACCACCTTCGTGCAGAGCGCGGACCCGGCCGACTACGCCGCCGCGATCACCGACCGCACGAAGCTGGTGTTCGCCGAGACGATCGCGAACCCGTCCGGCGAGATCGCCGACATCGAAGGGCTGGCGGAGGTCGCGCACGCGGCGGGCATCCCCCTCGCCATCGACTCCACGATCGCGACCCCGTACCTCAACCGGCCGTTCGAGTGGGGCGCCGACATCGTCATCCACTCGGCCACCAAGTTCCTCGGCGGGCACGGCACGACCCTCGGCGGCGTCGTGGTCGAGAGCGGCCGCTTCGACTGGCACTCCTCGAAGTTCCCGCTGTTCGGCGAGCCCGTCCCCTCGTACGGCGGCCTGCAGTGGTCGGGCAACTTCGGCGAGTACGCGTTCCTCACCCGGCTGCGCGCCGAGCAGCTGCGCGACATCGGCCCGGTGCTCGCCCCGCACTCGGCCTTCCTGCTGGCGCAGGGCGTCGAGACGCTGCCCTATCGCATCCAGGCGCACGTCGACAATGCGCGAGCGGTGGCCGAGTGGCTGGATGCCGACCCGCGCATCGAGAAGGTGTTCTGGGCCGGACTGCCCGGGCACCCGCACCACGACCGTGCGCTCAAGTACCTGCCGAAGGGCCCGGGAAGCGTGTTCAGCTTCGTGGTGAAGGGCGGCCGCGAGGTCGGCCAGAGGTTCATCGAGTCGGTGAATCTCGCCAGCCACCTCGCCAACATCGGCGACGCGAAGACGCTGGTGATCCATCCCGCCTCGACGACCCACGCGCAGCTCACCGAGCAGCAGCTGCTCGACGCCGGCGTGCTGCCGGGCGTCGTGCGCATCAGCGTCGGGATCGAAGACGTCGACGACATCATCTACGATCTCGATCAGGCGCTCACGATCGCCGTCGAGGAGGCGAACGCAGCATGACCACTCCCACCACGGAAGCCACCACGGAAGCCACCACTGAGGTCCAGCTCGCGAACGGACTGAGCTGCGCCCTGCCGTCGGACTCCCCCCTCGCGAAGCTCCTGAAGTCGCAGCGCACCTGGGCCGGACCGGACGCCAAGGAGCGCCTGAAGATCCTGCGCGGGGCGAAGTCCGTCGCGATCGTCGGCGCGTCCCCCAACCCGGCCCGGTCGTCCTCCTTCGTCGGCACCTACCTGCAGCAGTCGAGCGACTACCGGCTGTACTTCGTCAACCCGAACGCGGACACCATCCTGGGCGAGAAGGCCTACCCCGACCTCGCGTCGCTGCCCGAGGTGCCGGACATCGTGGATGTGTTCCGCAAGCCCGCCGACATCCCGGCCGTCATCGACGAGGCGCTCGCCATCGGCGCGCCGACCGTGTGGGTGCAGCTGGGCATCTGGAACCAGGAGGCCGCCGAGTACGGCGAGTCGAAGGGCCTGACGGTCGTGATGGACCGCTGCATGAAGATCGAGCACGCCCGCTTCCACGGCGGTCTGCACCTGCTCGGCTTCGACACCGGCCAGATCACCGCGCGCAAGACGCTCCGCTGACGTCCCTCCGCTGACGTCCCCGCGCGGTCAGGCGCGCGCGACGATGTGGAAGACGTGCCAGTGCTTCGGGCCCTCGAAGGACATCCCGCGACGGTCGTCCTCCACCAGCTGCAGCACGTCCATCCCGGCGAGCATGCCCTCCACCTGGCCGCGCTCATGGAAGCTCATCCCGGGCCGGCCGGCCCATTCGTCGTGCGGGCCGAACAGCTCGCCGGCGAACAGGCCGCCGGGCCGCAGCGCCTCGCGGATGTCGGCCCACAAGTATGGGAAGTGCGACTCGTCGCAGAACGGCAGCGCGAAGCCCGCGTAGACGAGATCCGCGGGAGGCAGCTCGCCCAGCGTCTCGAATGACGCGCGCCGCACGTCGACACGCTCGGACGCGTCCGGCGACAGGCCGGCGCGCACCCGCTCCTCCACGCCGGGGTCGGCGTCCACCGCCAGCACACGCCACCCGTGCTCGGCGAGGTGCCTGGTCTCGACGCCGTCGCCGCAGCCGAGATCGACCGCATCGCCCGGCTCCCCGTCCCAGGCGGAGAGGGCGCTCTGGAAGGTCGGCCGCACGCCGCGCCCGCCCTGCTTCTCATAGAACTGCGACCAGTCGAACGCCATGTCGCCGAGCCTACGCGGACCACGCGACCGCCGGGTGGGCCACGCGGCGCTGTCTTTCGAGCCGGGAGATGCCCACCTAGCTTGTCAGGCAGGCGTCCACCGGAGCACTCTCGCAGCTCCGGGTGGGGGGCGAACGCCGGAAGGAAGTTCTCATGCGTCACCGGAATCCCACCATCCGGCGAGCGGTCGTGGCGACCGTCGCCATCCTCGGGCTGATCGTCACCGGAGTCGGCGTCGGCCTCCCCGCCCAGCAGGCGGAGGCGACGACGGCGGGAACGCCGGGCACCCCGCAGCCGCCGACCGCCCTGTTCACCGAGGACTTCTCCGGCCAGAACGCGGCATCGACCGCGATCAACATCACGGCGTACCAGGGCACCCCGGGCAGCAGCTACGTTCCCGGCGTCTCCGGCGCGAACGCGGAGACCTACTACGCGGACCCCCGCTGGGCCGACGGGCAGTACTGCAACGGCTACATCGTCAACGGGTCGACGACGACCGCGCCGCCCGGGTGGAACCCGGGATGCCCGATCTCGGGGGTGCAGATCCTCGCGAACGCGATGGGCCAGTTCCAGGGGTACTCCACAGCGGCGGCCGCCCAGAACCAGGCGGTGACGGCCTACACGGCCAACGGCACCGTCCCGGGCATCCAGCTGCGGACGAGCACGGCCATACCGGCGATCCCCGGCCACTTCTACCAGACGACGGCGATCGTCGCGGCGACCAACTGCACCGCGAACAGCGCGGGGAACCCCTCGGAGACCCTCTCGCTCTACGTCAACGGCGTGAAGAACGTGCTGGCGACGCAGCTCGACCCGTGCCATTATCCCGGCGCGGTCCAGTACGGCTCGGGACCGTTCGGGCCCACGATGGTCGCCGGTCTCGTCTCCGCGGCGATCAAGGTGCCGAGCACCGGGACGCCGACCGTCGGCATGCAGCTCGAGAACCAGAGCGCGGTCGTGGCCGGGAACGACGGCGCGTTCGACCTCCCCCAGATCCTGGATGTGACCCCGCAGCTCGACAAGGCGTTCAGCCCGTCGACGATCGCGTCGGGCCAGACGTCGACGCTGACCTACACGATCACGAACACCTCCGAGCTGGCGGCGAAGAACGGCTGGGGGTTCCACGACGACCTGCCGTCCGGGGTGACGGCCACCGGGGTGAACGCGACGACATGCGCGAGCGGCGCGGTCACGGCTGCGCAGGGGTCCGCCTCGGTCGTCGTGAACGGCACCCTGAACCAGGGACAGAACGCCTGCACCGTGACCGTGCAGGTGACCGCCACCGTGCCGGGCACCTACACCAACGGCCCGGCCAACTTCCCCGACGGGACCGCCGGCCTCGACGGTCTCAACCCGCCGGCCGACACTCCCCTGACCGTGACGCCGCCCGCCTCCCTCATCGTGAGCAAGGCGTCGTCGACGACGGCGATCACCCGGGTCGGTCAAGTGGTCACGTACAAGTTCGTCGTGACGAACCGCTCGCAGGTGACGCTGCACGACATCGCGGTCGTCGACACCCAGACGCCGCCCGCATCGCAGGCCGCCCTCTCCGCGATCCTGTGCGAGACGCAGACGCTCGCACCCCAGGCCTCGACGACCTGCACCGCGCGCTACACCGTCTCCCAGGCCGACCTCGACAACGGGTCGGTGCGCGACACGGCGACGGCCAGCGGCCTCGATCCGGCGGGCGCGACCGTCACCGCGCCTCCGGCGACGCTCACGATCACCAGCGCCCGCCCCGCGATCTCGGTGGTCAAGTCGACCACGGCCACCCTGGCGAGCTCCGTCGGCCAGCAGATCCCCTACGTCTTCCGCGTCACGAACACCGGGAACGTCACGCTGTTCGGGGTGTCCGTCACCGACACGCCGACGCCGCCGGCATCCCCGGCGAACATGTCGGCGATCACCTGCCCGAACCCGGCGCTGGCTCCGGGCGAGTCGCAGTCCTGCACCGGCACGTACACGGCGACCCTGGCGGACCTCCAGAACGGCACGCTCGCGGACTCGGCGACGGCCTCCGGCGCACCCGAGGGCGGGGCCGCCGTGACCTCCGAGCCGTCCGACCTCTCCATCCCGACCCAGCTGCCGGGCTCGCTGACCATCCGCAAAGCGACGACGACGGCCGCCGTGACGTCGATCGGGCAGGTCATCCCGTACACGTTCCTGGTGACCAACAACTCCACGGTGGTGGTCGACAACATCGTGGTGACCGACACCGTCGAGGCCCCGTCCCTGCCGGGCAACCTGACCGCGCCGACGTGCCCGGCGACGACGCTCGCTCCCGGGGCGTCGACCACCTGCACCGCGTCGTACCGGGTCACCTCCGCCGATGTGAACGCCGGCGTCGTCGCCGACCACGCCCGGGCGTCGGGGACCGACCCCGGCGGCAACCCGGTCCTGTCGTCCCCCTCGCGCGTCGAGCTCTTCTCCCCGATCTCCGCCCTGACGATCGTGAAGTCGACGACGGCGACCTCGGTGTCCGCCGTCGGCCAGCAGGTGCCGTATTCGTTCGTCGTGACGAACACCGGGAACCAGGTGCTCACGAACGTGGCGGTCGCGGACACGCAGGTGCTGCCCGGATCGCAGGCGAACATGTCGGCGATCTCCTGCCCGCAGACCACCCTGAACCCCGCAGCATCCATGACCTGCACGGGCTCCTACCAGGTGACGGCGGCGGATCTCGGCAACGGCTCGGTGAACGACTTCGCGACCGCATCCGGGCGGAATCCGGCGGGGACGACCGTCACCTCCCCGCAATCGGCGGCGTCCGTCAACGCGACTCCAGCAGCGCTGACGATGGTGAAGGCCTCATCGACCAACTCCTTCAGCTCGGTCGGGCAGCCGGTGCGCTACACGTTCACCGTCACGAACAACTCGTCCACGACCTATCGGAACATCGCCATCCAGGACACCCAGGTCGCCCCGGCGACCCAGGGCCGGCTGTCGGTGATCGCCTGCGACCGGACCACCCTCTCGCCGGGCCAGATCGCCGTCTGCTCGGCCACCTACTCGGTGACCGCGGCCGACATCACGAACGGATGGCTCAGCGACTTCGCGACAGCGACCGGGGTCGACGTGGCGAACAACACCTACACGACCGCGCGGTCGAGCACGATCATCCCGGCCATCCAATCGCCCGCCATCACGGTCACCAAGTCGTCCGCCGTCACGCGCGTCACGGCCGTCGGACAGGAGGTGCCGTACGTCTTCACCGTGCGGAACACCGGCAACGTCGACGTCACGGACGTGACCGTCGCCGACACCCAGACGCCGCCGGCCGTGCAGGCGAACATGAGCCAGGTGGCCTGTCCGCCGGCACCTCTCGCACCGGGTCGGACCGTCGACTGCACCGGCACATACACGGTCACCCAGGCCGACCTCGACCATGGCGTGGTCGCCGACTCCGCGACCGCGACGGCCATCGGGCCGACGGGCGAACCGGTGGAGGCGCCTCCCTCGCGGCTGCGGATCACGACGAATCCGGCGCTGACGATCGCGAAGTCGTCGACGACGACGCTGATCACCGACATCGGCCAGCAGGTGCCGTACGAGTTCGTGGTCACGAACATCCGGACGACGCCGGTCTCGAACGTGCGCGTGGACGACACCCCTGCGTTCCCGTCCAGCCCGGCCGGGATGTCCGCGATCGTCTGCGACGACGAGACCCTCGCGCCCGGCGCCTCCACGACCTGCCGCGGCACCTACACCGTGACCGCCGCCGACATCGCGAACGGCACCGTGGACGACTCGGCCGTGGCCGAGGGCACGGATGCGAACGGTCTGCCGCTTCCGCCCTCCGAGCCGTCCGATCTCGGCATCCCGACGCAGCAGTCGCCCGCGCTGACGGTCACCAAGACCTCCGGCGTCTCGGTCATCACGTCGGTCGGCCAGACCGTGACGTACCAGTTCCTGGTCGTCAACACCGGGAACGTCCGCATCGACGGCGTCGACATCGAGGACACGCAGCTCCCGCCCGCCCAGCAGTCCGGCCTCTCGCCGGTGGCCTGCCCGTATCCCTCGCTCGAGCCGGGCCGGTCGCAGGTGTGCACGGCCACGTACACGGTCACCCAGGCCGACGTGACCAACGGCGCCGTGGCCGACACGGCGACCGCGACCGGGACGTCGCCGGCCGGCGTCGCCGTCCGCTCGACGCCGGATGCACTCAGCATCCCCGCACCCTCCACGCCGCCGGCGATCTCCATCGTGAAGTCGTCGTCGTCGCCGGGAGTCGGCGCCCTGAACGAGCAGGTGCCCTACAGCTTCGAGGTGACCAACAACTCCGCGACCACGCTGACCGAGGTACGCGTCGTCGACACCCAGACTCCGCCCGCCTCCCAGGCGAATCTGTCGGCGGTGTCGTGCCCGTCCACGACCCTCGCCGCCGGAGCGTCGATGACCTGCACGGCGACGTACACGACCACCCAGCCCGACTTCGACCACGGCCGCATCGACGACTCGGCCGTGGCGACCGGACGCGATCCGGGCGGCACGGTGGTGCAGTCGCCGGCGTCGGCGTACGTCGTGCTGGTCGACCCCGTCGACAACAGCCTGACGATCGACAAGCGCTCCAGCACCACTTCGATCACCCAGATCGGCCAGCAGGTGCCCTACGAGTTCGTCGTCACCAACACCGGCGGCCAGACCCTCACCGGGCTCTCGGTGACGGATGTGGTGGCCGCACCATCGGCGCAGTCCAACCTCACCGCGGTGAGCTGCCCCTCGGCGCCGCTCGCTCCCCAGGCGAGCGCGACCTGCACGGCCACCTACACGACCACCGAGGCGGACCTGAACAACGGGGCCGTGGCCGACACGGCGACCGCCCACGCCGTCAGCCCGACCGGGGCACGGGTCGACTCGGCCGACGACAGCCTGAGCCTGCCGGCGGTCGCCTCCCCCGCTCTCACGGTGGCGAAGTCGACGACGACGACGGCGGCGACCCGCGTCGGCCAGCAGATCCCGTACACGTTCACGGTGTCGAACGTCGGCAACGTGACCCTGGCGGACGTGGCGGTCGCCGACACCGTCGCGCCGCCGTCTCTCCCGGGCGGTCTGAGCGCGGTGACGTGCCCGGCGACCACGCTGCCGGCCGGCGGTTCCGTCACCTGCACCGCGACCTACACGGTCAGCCAGGCCGACATCGACGCCGGGACGGTGAACGACACCGCGACGGCGTCCGGCACGCCTCCGGCCACGCCGGCCGACCCGGACCCGGCACCGAGCACCTCGGGGCCGTCGAGCAGCACCGTTCCGGTGCTGTACCAGGCGGAGCTGACCATCCTGAAGTCGAGCACCTCCACCGAGGTGGTGCGCAGCGGGGAGAGCATCCCGTACACCTTCGTCGTGACGAACAGCGGCAACCTCGCCGTCTCCGGCCTCGAGGTGACCGACACCGTCTCCGCTCCGTCGGACCCGGCGAACCTCAGCGCCGTGGTCTGCCCGGTCACCACTCTCGCCCCCGGGGCGTCCACCACCTGCACCGCGACCTACCTGACGACCCAGGCGGATGTGGACAGCGGCGGAGTGCACGACTCCGCCGTCGCGTCGGGACAGCCCGCACCGAGTCCCGGCGACCCCACCCCCGGGCGCATCGCGTCGGAACCGTCGACGGTGACCCTGACGGTCGCCTCCGACCCGGCACTCACCGTGGTGAAGTCCTCCCCGCAGTCGGCGACGCCGCCGACGGCCGCCGGTGATCAGATCGAATACTCGTTCCTGGTCGAGAATACCGGCAACGAGACCCTCATGGATGTGAGCGTCGACGATCAGCAGGTCGCCCCGGCCGAACAGGCGGACCTGTCCCCGGTCCTCTGCCCGCCCGGCCCGCTCGCACCGGGCGCCCAGATCACCTGCACGGCGACCTATACGGTCACCCAGGCGGACGTCGACAACGGGTCGGTCACCGACCGCGCCACCGCATCCGGCCTGCCGCCGGCCACACCGAGCGACCCCACCCCGCCGCGCACCAGCTCGCCGGAGAGCACGCTCACCGTGTCCGTGCCTCCTTCGGCGTCCCTCACGGTCGCCAAGTCGTCGACCACGACCTCGGTGGATCAGGTGGGCGACGAGGTGCCCTATACCTTCGTCGTGACGAACACGGGCAACGTCACGCTGACCGGTATCACCGTGGACGACCAGGTCACCGCGCCCTCCGACCCGGCGAACCTCTCCGCAATCGACTGCCCGCAGACCACCCTCGCGCCGGCCGCGACCGTGACCTGCACGGCCACCTACACCGTCACCCAGGCCGACCTGGACAACGGAACCGTCACCGACAGCGCGACCGCCTCCGGCGTCCCGCCCGCGACACCGGGCGACCCGAACCCGCCGGCCGTCACGTCGCCCCCGTCCGACGCCACTGTCTCGGTCGACCAGTCGGCGGGGATCACCGTCGTCAAACGCTCCACCGCCCCCGCCGTCGGGGAGGCGGGACAGCAGGTGCCCTACGAGTTCGTGGTCACCAACACCGGCACTATCACCCTGACCGCGATCACCGTGGACGACCAGGTCACCGCGCCCTCCGACCCGGCGAACCTCTCCGCAATCAGCTGCCCGGGGACCACGCTCGCGCCGGCCGCCACCATGACCTGCACGGCCACCTACACCGTCAGCCAGGCGGACATCGACAACGGAACGGTCAGCGACACCGCCGCCGCCACCGGCACCCCGCCCGCCACCCCGGCCGAGCCCAACCCGCCGACGATCGAATCCCCGCACTCGACGGTCACCATCACCGCCGACACCGAGCCCGCCCTGACCGTCACCAAGTCCTCGCCGCAATCCGCCACGCCCCCGACCGCGGTCGGCGGCGTCATCGACTACGACTTCCTCGTCGTGAACACCGGGAACGTGACGCTCAGCGACATCCAGGTCGCCGACCTCCAGGATGCGCCCGCCACCCAGGGCAACCTCTCGCCGGTCATCTGCCCGCCGGGACCGCTCGCTCCCGGAGCGCAGGTCACCTGCACCGCCGCCTACACCCTCACCCAGGCAGATGTCGACGCCGGGACCGTCGGCGACCGCGCCACCGCATCCGGCCTGCCGCCGGCCACACCGAGCGACCCCAACCCACCGCGCACGACCTCCCCGGAGAGCACGCTCACGGTGTCCGTGCCTCCCTCGGCCTCCCTCACGGTGGCCAAATCGTCCACGACGACCTCGCTGGACCAGGTGGGCCAGCAGGTGCCCTACGAGTTCCTCGTAACCAACACCGGCAACGTCACCCTGACCGACATCACCGTGGACGACCAGGTCACCGCACCCTCCGACCCGGCGAACCTCTCCGCCGTCACCTGCCCGCAGACCACCCTCGCGCCCCAGGCGACCACGACCTGCACGGCCACCTACACCGTCACCCAGGCCGACCTGGACAACGGAACGGTCACCGATACCGCCACCGCGCACGGCATCCGGCCCGCGACGCCCGGCGACCCCACCCCGCCGCCCGTGGACTCCCCCACGTCCGGCCTCACCATCTCCGTCGACCGGGCGCCGGCGCTCAGCATCCTCAAGTCCACCGAGACCACCGAGATCACGCGGGCGGGGCAGGAGGTCGTCTTCACCTTCCTGGTGACGAACACCGGAAACGTCGACCTCGAGGGCGTCACCGTCGACGATCGGCTCGCCGCTCCATCCAGCCCTGCCGGTCTCAGCCCGATCAGCTGCCCGCAGACCGCACTGGCACCGGCCGAAGCGATCACCTGCACCGCGACGTACACCGTCAGCCAGGCGGATATGGACGCCGGCTCGGTCGCGGACACCGCCACGGCGTCCGGGACGCCGCCGGCGACACCGGGCGACCCCACCCCGACGGCGATCTCGTCGGAGCCGTCGACGGTCACCGTCGCCGAGCAGACGCAACCCGGTCTGAGCATCGCGAAGACGTCCGACACCCGCGCCGCGACCGCGGAGGGCCAGCAGATCCCGTACGCCTTCGTGGTCACGAACACCGGGAACGTCACGATGACCGACATCGTCGTCACCGACACCGTGGCTGCTCCCTCCACCCCGTCCGGCCTCTCCGCGGTCTCCTGCCCGTCCGACACCCTCGCGCCGGGAGAGCGGATGACCTGCACCGCCACGTACACGGTCAGTGCCGCGGACCTCATGCTCGGGAGCTCGATCAGCGACACCGCAACGGTGGCCGGCACGGCGCCGGGCGGGGCACGGATCGGCTCGGCGCCCTCCACCCTCGCCCTGCCCGTCCAGCCGATCGCGCACCTCCCGATCGTGACCGGGTGAGCGGATGCGACCGAGCGCCGGCCGCACTGGCTAAGATCGGCGGGTGCAGTCAGCGCCCCCGCCCCTCCGCGTCGCCGTGCTCGGCCCGGTGCTGGTGGAGGACCGCGCGGGCGCGCTGGCCGAGCCCGCCGGCGTCCTCGGCAAGAGCCTGATCGTCGCGCTGACCCTGGCGCGCGGCATCGCGACCGTCCCCTCCCTCGTGGAGGACCTGTGGGATGACGCCCCGCCCCGCCAGGAACGTGCGGCCCTGCAGACCCTCGTCTCGCGCGTGCGCACCGCCAGCGCCGACGGCCTGCTCGATTCGACTCCCAGCGGGTACACGCTCGCCGTCGCTCCCGAGCAGACCGACCTCGGGCTGGCCCGCCGGTGCCTCGACCGCGCCACCGCCGCGCTGCGGGCAGGCGACACCGCCTCCGCGATCGCCGAGGCATCGCGGGCTCTCGCGCTGTGGCGCGGCGAGCCGGGCGCCGAGCTCGGCGGCACACCGCTGGCCGACGCGCTGCAGCGCACCGCGAGCGCCCTCCGCGACGACCTGCTGCTCGTGCGCGCCCGCGCACACCGGTCCGGCGGCGACCCCGCCTCCGCCCTGGACGACCTGCGGCCCCTGCTAGAGAGCCGCCCGCTCGACGAGACCCTCCGCCGCGAGCAGCTGCGCGCGCTGGCCGACGCCGGCCGGCGCAGCGAGGCCCTGCTGGCCTTCGCCGAGCTGAAGGAGGCGCTGCTCGACCGGCTCGGAACGCGCCCGGGCCCGGACCTGGTCGCGCTCAACGCCGAGCTGCTCGCGGCCGACGAGGAGGAGCGGCCCAGCGCACCCCGCCGGGTGCGCATCGGGCTCCGCACGGCACCGAACGCGCTCGTCGGCCGCGAGTACGACCTGCAGGCGGTCGAAGACCTGATCGCCACCTCCCGGCTGACCACGATCCTCGGCGCCGGCGGCCTGGGCAAGACGCGGCTCGCGCAGGAGGTCGGGACACGCGCCGTCCACACGCCGGCCGTCATCGTCGTCGAGCTGGCGAGCGTCCGCTCCGGCGAGGACGTCGAACTCGCCTTCGCGTCGACCCTCGGCATCCGCGAGGCCCGTGCGACGCGGGCGGCGGACCCGGGCTCGCAGCTCGACCTGCGCTCGCGCATCCTCGGCCTCCTCTCCGAGCGCGAGACCCTGCTCATCGTCGACAACTGCGAGCACATCGTGGATGCGGCGGCCGCCTACGTGCAGGACATCCTCGACTCGACCACCACCGTCCGGGTGCTCGCGACCAGCCGCGCGCCGCTCGCGATCGGCGCGGAGCGCGTGTACCCGCTCGACTCGCTGAAGAGCACCGACGGAGACGCGGCACGCGCATCGGGTGCTGCGGTCGCCTCCGCCCCGCCTGCCGCTCTCGACGCGTACGGCCCGGCCGTCGCCCTGTTCGTCGAGCGCGCCCGGGCCGCGCGCCCGGGCGCCGTGCTGCCCCTCGACGTCGTCGCCCGGCTCTGCGACCGGCTCGACGGCCTCCCGCTCGCCATCGAGCTCGCCGCCGCGCGCACCCGCTCGCTGTCGGTGGACGAGATCGAGCGCCGGCTCGGCAACCGCTTCGCCCTGCTCACCGGCGGCGAGCGCACCGCCCCGGAACGGCACCGCACCCTGTTCGCGGTGATCGAGTGGAGCTGGAACCTGCTCGGCACGTCCGAGCAGGCGCTGCTGCGGCGGCTGTCCCGCTTCCCCGACGGGTTCAGCGCCGAGGCCGCGGAGGCCGTCGCCGGCGCGGGTGCCGTGACCGTGCTGGACGACCTGGACGCTCTCGTCGCGCAGTCCCTGGTGACCGTGACCGAGGACCGCAGCACCGGCCTCCTCCGCTACCGCATGCTCGAGACCGTCCGCGAGTTCGGCGACCACGAGCTGGTGGGTGCGCGCGACGAGGACGCGGTGCTGGCCGGGATGGACGCCTGGGCCACATCGTTCAGCCGCGAGACGCTGTCGCAGATGCACGGACCGCAGCAGGTGGCCACGTTCCAGCGGGTGACCGCGGAGCAGGACAACCTGGTCGCCGTCCTCCGTTCCGCCATCGAGGGCGAGCGGCGCGAGACGGCCGCCGTGCTGTTCGCCACGCTCGCCTACTACTGGTCGCTGCGCAGCGCGCACTCCGAAGTCATCGCCTTCGGGCCCGCGATCATGGACCTGCTGAAGGACGGGGAGCCCGCCGGCGAGCTCCGCGAGGCGGTCGCCGCGTGCTACACGATCCTGGGCGGCACCTTCCTGTTCGTGGACCTCCGCACCTCCGCCCGCGCGATCTCGCGGTTGCGCCGCCTGCGTCGGCGCGAGCCGTTCGCCGACTCCCGGCTGGATGCGCTCGCGGCGCTCGTCCTGCACGCGGGCCGAGCGGACACCGGGATCGAGCTGCTCCGGACGTATGCGGCCTCCACCGACCCGGAGCGTGCGGCCATCGGCAGCCTGCTGCTCGCGCAGCTGCACGAGAACTCCGGCGAGCTGGATGAGGCGCTCGCCACGGCCACGCAGGCATGGCAGGCCGCCCAGGCGGCGGGGGACGCCTGGTCGCTGGCGTCCGCCGCCCAGGCCATCGCCCAGTGCCACAGCCAGCTCGCGCATCCCGCGGAGGCACTGGAGTGGGCGCAGCGCGCCTACGACCACATGGCGCAGCTGCAGGCGGACGGCGACCTGCGCCAGCTCGACTGGCTGATCGCGATGAACGCGATCTCGAGCGGCGACACGGCTCGCGGGCGCACGCTGCTGGAGCGGTATCTCGCCGCGGAGGTCGACCGGACCGGCTTCGATTACGCCGACTATTACGCGATCGGCTACGCCGGCATGGCCGAGATCGCCCTGGCCGACGGCGACCCGGCGGAAGGCATCCGGCTCTACGACCAGGCGCTCGCGGCCTTCGGCGGGGCGCCGACCGCGGGCGAGCGCCTGCTGAACCCGTGGACGATCGTGCTCGCCGCAGCCGCGCTCGTCGTGCGACTGCGGCTGCTCACCACGGACCCGACCGTTGTCGACCGGGACGAGACGGACGCTGCGGCCGCCGCCCTGCGCAGGCGCATCCTGGTGACGGCTCGGCTCAACCCGCCCTCGCTCGACCGGCCCGTCACCGGGTCCGGTCTGTCCGGCTTCGCGGTGTGGATGCTCGACCCCCGCACGGCGGAGCGCCACGGCGCGACGGACGGCGCCACGACGGACGGCGCCGCCCCCGGCGGGAGCTGGGTCGACACCGGTCTCACCCTGTTCGCGCTCGCCGGACGGGCCAACGGGCGCCAGGACGTCGCGAGCCTGCACCGGGATGCGCTGGAGGCGCGGATCGCCGGCACCTGGGGTCGGGACCGGCTGGAGGCCGCATCCGCTGCCGTGGCGTCCGTGCCGCCGGCCGAGGCCGTCGTCCGCGGCCTCGCTGTGCTCGCCGACGTGCGCCCCTGACCCGGCCGCGCCCCTCCATCCGGCGCCGAGGGGTCGCAACACACCGTTTTGCGCCCGGCATAACGGCGTGTTGCGACCCCTCGCACCTCGCGCTAGCAACTTTGGTTGACAAAGAGGATTAAGCAACTATAGTTGCTTGCATGACTCCGAAAGCACCGTTCCCGGACCCCGTCGGAGGCGTCGCCGACGGATTGGCCGCGGTGGTCGCCCTCCGTGAGCTCGCCGACCGCCTCGAAGACGCCGAGGTCGAGCGCGCGCTCCGCGACGGCTGGAGCTGGACCCAGATCGCCGACGCGCTCGGCATCACGCGGCAGGCGGTCCACAAGAAGCACCTGCGCCGTGTCGCCGCGGCCGGCGTCGACCTGAGGAGACGCAATGTCTGAGACCTCCCACCCCGCGGCAGACCTGCCCGGGCAGCCCGTATCGCGCGCACTGCGCCCCATCGTGATCCGCGCCGTCGCCGAGGCGCAGCAGCGGAACGCGCCGCTCGTCGAGGCCGAGCATCTGCTGCTCGCGCTGTCCGCAGACGGAGGGCCCGCTGTGCGCACCGCCCTCGCCGAGGCGGGCCTCGGCCCGGATGGCCTCGCCGCCGCCCTCGCGGCCGAACGCGCAGCCAGCCTGCACGTCGTCGGCGTCACACCCCCGGACGAGGACCGGCTCGCCGCCGCTCCCCGCGTCACCCGCCCCCGCTGGGGCGCGTCGGCGAAGGAGGCGCTCGTGCGGGCGCACCGGGCCACGGTCGCGAACCGCCGGCAACGGGCCGCCGAGGTCGACCTCCTCGCCGCCCTGTTCGGGCTGGAACTCGGCACCGTTCCGCGCACGCTGACGCTCGCCGGGGTGGATCGGAACGCTGTCGTCGCCCGCGCCCTGCGCGCCGCCTGACACCCGCTCACACGCTCTTACATCCCCTCGCCCGCGCTGTAAGCGGCACGTGAGGGCGATGTAAGCGTGCCGGCGCAGCATCGGAGCATCACCATTCCCACCAGGAAAGGAACACCATGACTCGCAGCTCGGAGTGGGCCGTCGAAGCCCACGGGCTCGTCAAGGTCTTCGGCGACAATCGTGCGGTCGACGGCGTCGACCTCACCGTTCGCGCCGGCGCCGTCTACGGCGTGCTCGGCCCGAACGGGGCCGGCAAGACCACCACGATCTCCATGCTCGCCACCCTGCTGAAGCCGGATGCGGGCGAGGCCTTCATCTTCGGCCACGACATCCGCCGGGAGCAACAGGTCGTCCGCCAGCTGATCGGCGTCACCGCGCAGTTCGCCTCCGTCGACGAGACCCTGTCGGCCAACGAGAACCTCATCATCTTCTCCCGACTGCTCGGGCTCAGCGGCCGCGAGGCCAAGCGGAAGACCGCCGAGCTGCTCGAGGAGTTCGGGCTCACGGAGGCGGCGAAGCGCCCGTTGAAGAAGTTCTCCGGCGGCATGCGCCGGCGCCTCGACCTGGCCGCCAGCCTGATCGCCCAGCCGCCGCTGATCTTCCTCGACGAGCCCACCACGGGCCTCGACCCGCGCACCCGTGCGCAGATGTGGGACACCATCCGCCGCCTGGTCTCCACCGGATCCACCGTGCTGCTCACCACGCAGTACCTGGACGAGGCCGACCAGCTGGCCGACCGCATCGCGGTCATCGACCGCGGCCGCGTCGTCGCCGAGGGCACCGCCGACGAGCTCAAGGCGTCGGTCGGAGAGTCGTCGCTGCAGCTCCGCATCAGCGACCCGGCCGACATCGAGGACGCCCGACGCGCCATCCAGACGGTGCTCGGGGTGGATGCGGTGGTCTCGCCGGAGGGCTCGCGCCTCACCGCCCCCATGCGCAACGCGGATGCGGTCACCGACCTGTTCGTGACCTTCCGCGAGGCGGGCATCCACCTGTCGGAGATGTCCGTGCAGAAGCCGACGCTCGACGAGGTGTTCCTCACCCTCACCGGCCACGGCGTCGAAGACGAGAAGACGGACGAAGCGTCCGCCGACGAAGGAGAGAAGGTCTCCGCATGACCGTCCTGACCACCATCACCGCTCCCTCGGAGCGGAACCTGAAGAACCACGTGAGCGTGCGCCAGACGCTCGCGAACACCGTCACCATGGCGCACCGCGGCCTGCTCAAGATCAAGCGGACGCCGGAGCAGCTGATGGATGTGACGCTCCAGCCGATCATCTTCACGCTGATGTTCGCGTACCTGTTCGGCGGCGCGATCGCCGGCGACGTGCAGGCGTACCTGCCGCAGCTGATCCCCGGCATCCTCGTGCAGACGGTGATCACCACGTCGGTCGTGACCGGCGTCCAGCTGCGGGAGGACATGGACAAGGGCGTGTTCGACCGCTTCAAATCGCTGCCGATCGCGCGCATCGCACCGCTCTCGGGAGCACTCCTCGCCGACACCCTGCGGTACACGATCGCGACGACCATCACCTTCGTCGTCGGCTTCCTGATGGGCTATCGCCCGGCGGGCGGCCTCGGCTACGTGATCCTGGCGGGCCTGCTCGTCATCGTCTGCTCCTGGGCGATCAGCTGGATCTTCGCCTTCTTCGGCGTCATCGCGCGCACGGCCGGCTCGGTGCAGGGCATCTCGTTCCTGGTGCTGTTCCCGCTGACGTTCTTCTCGAACGCCTTCGTGCCCGTGAACACGCTGCCCGGGTGGCTGCAGTGGTTCGTGAACATCAACCCGGTGTCGCACCTGGTCACCGCGGTCCGCGACCTGGCCAACAGCGGCACGTTCGGCGCCGACGGCTGGATCGCCCTCGCCGGCGCCGCGGTGATCGTCGCGGTGTTCGCCCCGCTCACGGTCCGCGCCTACATGCGCAAGGCTTGAGCGCCGCCCCTCTCCCCTGACGGCGGCCGTCGCATCCTGCGGAGGGATGCGGCGGCCGCTTCGCCCCGCGATTTGGCGCAAATCGTGCGGCCGCAGGGTCGCGCACGATCCGTGCGCGGATGCGCGCGGGGACGCCGGAAAGCGGCGCGCCGGGCGACATACACTGGAGAAGTGACAGCGTACGTCTCGGCCTTCGACCTGTTCTCGATCGGCATCGGCCCCTCGAGTTCGCACACCGTCGGACCCCTCCGAGCGGCCGCCGCGTTCGCCTCCCGCCTCTCCGACGAGGGGATGCTCGACCGCGTCGACCAGGTCACCTGCGCCCTCTACGGCTCGCTCGGCTCCACCGGCATCGGCCACGGAACGCCGGACGCCGTCATCGCCGGACTCCGCGGCCTGCAGCCCGAGACGTGCCGCCCCGAAGACGTACGCGGCGCCTGGGCCGACCTCGCCCCCGGCGCGACGCTGCTGCTCGCCGGCCGCCGCAGCATCCCGCTGTCGAAGGACGACATCGCCTTCGAGCCGCGCACCCGCCTCCCTGGCCACCCCAACGCCCTGACCCTCCGCGCCTGGGGCCGCGACGCGAACGGCGAGCGGTCGCCGCTCCCCCTGCTCGAGGAGACGTACTACTCGATCGGCGGCGGCTTCATCCGGCGGGACGGCGAGGAGGCCGACCTGGCCGCGCGCAAGGCGCACCCGCTCCCCTACGACACCGCCCAGGAGCTGATCGCGATCTGCGACCGGGAGTCCATCCCGATCTGCGAGGTCGCCCGGCGCAACGAGATCGCCCTGCACGGGGAGGACGCCACCCGCGAGCGCCTCGACCTGATCTGGGAGGCCATGGCCGAGTGCGTCGCCCGCGGCCTCTCCGGCGACGGGACGCTTCCGGGCGGTCTCGGCGTCTGGCGCCGCGCCGCGAAGATGCGGCAGCACCTGGAGTCCGTGCAGGACGACCCGGGCCGCGCGACCGCCCTCGAGTGGCTGCACGCCTTCGCGCTCGCGGTCAACGAGGAGAACGCGTCCGGCGGCCGGGTGGTCACAGCGCCGACCAACGGCGCCGCCGGCATCGTCCCCGCCGTCGCCCACTACTACCTGCGGTTCGTGCCCGGCGCCTCCATCGAGGGCATCCGGCAGTACCTCCTGACCGCGACGGCGATCGGCTCGCTGTTCAAAGCCAACGCCTCCATCTCGGGTGCGGAGGGCGGCTGTCAGGCCGAGGTCGGATCGGCGTGCGCGATGGCGGCCGGAGCCCTCTGCGCCGTGCTCGGCGGAACCCCGCGTCAGGTCGAGAACGCGGCGGAGATCGCGATGGAGCACCACCTCGGACTCACGTGCGACCCGGTCGGCGGACTGGTCCAGATCCCGTGCATCGAGCGCAACGCGATCGCCTCGTCCACGGCCGTGTCGGCCGCGCGCCTCGCCCTCCACGGCGACGGCTCGCACCTGGTGTCCCTCGACATGGTGATCGAGACCATGCGCCAGACCGGGCTCGACATGTCGACCAAGTACAAGGAGACCAGCGAGGGCGGCCTGGCGGTCAACGTCATCGAGTGCTGAGGGCGCGGCGCGCCGGGCCACAGACTCGGAGCCGACTCGAAGGCTCACGCCATACGCTGCGATCATGACCGTGATGGACATCCCCTTCCACACCATCGACGGCGAGCAGACCTCCCTTTCGGCATTCGCCGGGAAGGTCATCCTCGTCGTCAACGTCGCCTCCCGCTGCGGGCTCGCCCCGCAGTACGAGAAGCTGGAGAAGCTGCAGGAGACCTATGGCGACCGCGGGTTCACCGTCGTCGGGTTCCCCAGCAACCAGTTCCTGCAGGAGCTGAGCTCGACCGACGCCATCAAGGAGTACTGCTCCACCACATGGGGCGTCACGTTCCCGATGATGGAGAAGGTGCGGCTGAACGGGCGCAACGCGCACCCGCTCTACCAGGAGCTGACGAAGTCGCCGGACGCCGACGGCAAGGCCGGGCGGGTGAAGTGGAACTTCGAGAAGTTCGTGATCACGCCCGACGGCGCCGTGCACCGCTTCCGCCCGCAGACCGAGCCGGACGCCCCGGAGATCCTCGGGCTGATCGAGGAATCGCTGCCCGCCGCAGCCTGACCAGGCTCGCGACCTGACGCGGTCACGCCCGGCGGAACCAGCGGCCACCGACGCGCTCGGTGAGCCGCCACGGGCCGGTCTCGGCGACCGCGCCGAGGCCGGCGACGGTGTGCTCGGCGACCCGGAGGGCGGACTGCGCGGAGTCCTCGGTGAACCGGACGGTGATGCGCGCCTCACCGGCCACCACATCCACACTCGACGCCTCCACGACGGCGAGTTCGCGAGCGGCATCCGCCGCCGTCGGCTCCACACTGCGCGGGTCGACACCTGGGCGGAGACGGCCGACGGCGACGATCACGCGGAAGGAGGGCACCCGGTGAGCCTACGCGCGTCGCAGAGGCGGAATCGATCGAGCGGGCGTACCCTGACTCGATCAGAAGCACGGTCGGGGGATCGGAAGGGGTGCACTGGTGCACGAGGCACGGATGGATGAGCGGGCAGCGGCCGACGAGCCGGTGACCGCCGAGCTGCGGCTGGTGACGGACGACGACGTCCTCACGGCCGAGGAGCGCGACGAACTGGCCGCCCTGCTGCACGAACGGCGACGCGGCGACCTCGCCGAGGCGCAGCGCATGGCGGAGTCCTTGGGCGTGCTGCTCGCCTCGCGGTCGGAGTCGACCGCCGACGACGAGCACGACCCGGAGGGCCCGACGCTGTCGTCGGAGTGGAGCCGTCTGCAGGCCCAGCGGTCGGACGCGGCCCGCGACATCGCGGCGGTGGATGCCGCGCTCGAGCGGATGCGGACGGGCACCTACGGCATCTGCGTCCGCTGCGGGGAGCCGATCGGAGTGGACCGCTTGCGGGCCCGGCCGACCGCCGAACTCTGCATCCGGTGCGCGGTGGCCGTCGAGAGCTGACCGAGCCGGCGCCTCTCGCCGACCGCTCGGGACGGCCGGCGGGCCGACGCGAGCCGACCGGGCCGACGAGTCGACGCGCCCGACCGGGCCGACGCGGTCGACCGGGGCGACGAGTCGACGCGGCCGACCGGTCGGGGCACACTCAGGGCAGCGGCCTCGACGCCAGGTAGACCGCCTCGGTGCGGCTGGACGCGCCCGTCTTGCGCAGAATGCTCGACACGTGCACGCTCGCCGTCTTGGCGCTGATGTAGAGACGCTCGCCGATCTGCTTGTTGCTGAGGCCCTGCTCGATGAGCGCGAGCACCTGCTCCTCGCGCTCGGTCAGCGGCTGGCCGTGCGCCGTCGCGACGGCGGCGGGGCGGCCGGCCGGGTGCTCGGCGAGCGCGTCGGCGACCTGGACGAGCAGCGGGATGCCGCCGGAGACGGCCGCCTGCCGCCCCTCGGCGACGAGCACGTCGGCTCGCGAGCGCTCTCCCGCGGCCAGGGCGACACGCGCTCCGCGCAGCAGCGCGTACGGCCGCAGGTGCACGGGCGCGACGGCGTCGCCCGCGGCTGCGATGGCGGACTCCCAGGCTGCGAGAGCGTCGGCGTACCGCTCGGCGCGATCCGCGGTGTCCGAAACGGCCGCCCGGGCCGTCGCGAGCTCGGCCTCCACGAGCGGGGCCCACGCCCGCGCGGTCGGCCAGGCACGCAGCCGGTCGAGGGTGGCCTCCAGTCGCGCAGCCTCGGCCAGAACGTCGAGCGCGCCGTCGAGCGCGCCGTCGCCTCCGGCCGCATCTCCGCCCCGGCCTGACGCCCCACCGGCCCCGCCTCCGCGCGCGGCCAGCTCGGCGAGCGCGCGCGACGCGGACGCCAGCACCGGGAGGTCGTACCCCGGCAGCGAGCGGAACGGCAGAGACCCGACCCCCCGCGCCTCCGCCCAGGCGCGGTCGTAGTCGCCGAGCGCGATCGCCACCTCGGCGGAGACCCGCGCCAGCGACAGGCGCGTCTGCTGCTCCAGCTCGGCCAGCGCGCGCAGAGGCGTGCGCAGCCGCCGGAGCAGCGCCTCCGCCCGTTGCGGCTCGCCGTGCCACACCCAGAGACGCGCCCGCTGCAGTTGCGCGGTCACCCCCGTGCGGTCGTCGAATCCGAGCGCGATGCGCAGCATCTCCTCCGCCCGGTCGTACTGCCCGAGAGCGATCAGGGGTTCCGCCGTGTTCGCCGCGAGCCACACCCCGGAGGTGCGCTCGACCCCGCGTTCGCGCGCCTGGGCGACCCCGGACTCGGCCAGGCGCACCGCCTCGGCGTACTGCCCCACCGAGTTCAGGGCGTCCGACGCGTTGACCGCGTGCCGCAGCGTCGCCCCGGCGTCGCCGACCGCGAGGCGCCCGGCGATCTCGAACTCGGCGAACCCCTCCTCGATGCGCCCGGACTCGATGAGCGACGCCGCGAGGATGTTGTGGGCGACGGAGCGCATCGCGGGCGCCGCCGACTCGGCCTCGGCGATCGCGGCGCGGGCCGTCTCGATCGCGATGTCGAACAGGCCGGCGAGCATGCGCTGCGCGGCGAGCTCGGTAAGCAGGTGCGGCCGCAACGGGTCGCCCGGCGACACCGCCTCGGGCGGGACCAGGGAGAGCGCCTCCTCCAGGAGCTCGGCACTGCCGGGACGGTTGAGGTTCGCGAGGTACTGCCCCTTGTCGCGCAGCAGCCGCGCGCGGCGCGAGGGCGGCAGGTCGTCGGCCTCCGCCAGCGCGGACTCGACCAGCGCGAGCGCGCGTTCGTTGTTGCCCGCGTTCCGGAGTGCGGACGCGGTGCGCGCGATCACCGAGGCGCGGTCCCGCCCGCTCAGGGTCTCCGCGTCCGGGATGCGGTCCCACAGCTCCAGCACGCGGTCGCCCATGGCCGCCGTGGTCGCATAGGCATAGGAGCGCTTGGCCTCCTCCATCGCCTCCAGCGAGGCGAGGAACGCGCGACGCACGTCGTGGGCGGCGAGCCAATGCGACGACAGCTGCACGGCCGAGCGCTGCGGGCTCTGCTCCAGCGCCTCGGCGTAGCGGGCGTGGAACCGCGTGCGCTCTCCCGGCAGCAGGTCGGCGTGGATGGCCTCGCGGACGAGCGCGTGACGGAACGAGTACTCGGTGGAGTCGGCGGAGAGGAGGTTGGCGACGACGGCCTCGCGCGCTCCCGCATCCAGCTCGTCCGGTGTGCCCTCGAACACCGCAGCGAGGAGCTCGTGCGTGACGCACACACCGCCCGCCGCCAGCACCCGCAGCAGCCGCTGCGCCGGGTCGCTCAACCGCTCGAACCGGGTGAGCACCAGCTCGCGGAGGGTCGCCGGGAGGTCGTCGCCGGACCGCAGCCCGTCGATGCACACGAGCTCTTCGACGAAGAAGGGAACACCCTCGCTCAGCTCGGTCACGCGGGCGAGCGACGGATCGTCCGGCACGCGCCCCAGGAGCTCGGCCACCAGCTCCGCGACCTGCTCGGGGCGCAGCCGGGACAGCTCCCAGCGGGTGACGCGGCGGGTGCGTTCCAGCTCGGGCAGCCACGACCGCAGAACATGGCCCCGCGGCACCTCGTCACTGCGATAGGTGAGAACGACGAGGAGGCGGCCGCCCTCCGCCATCCGCACGATGAAGCGGAGCAGCTCGAGCGTCGAGCGGTCGGCCCACTGCACGTCCTCGATCGCCAGGATGACCGGGCGGTCACCCGAGATCTTCTCCAGCAGCACGGTCACGAGCTCGTAGAGCCGCTCTGCGCCGATGCGCGGGGGCACCGCCGACTCGTCGGCGAGCTCCGGAAGCAGAGCCGACAGCACTCCGGCTCCGGAACCGGTCGCGTCGAGCACGCGATCGAGGCCGACCGTCTGGATGAGGCGCCGCAGCACTCCGGCGAACGGCGCGTAGGGTGCGGCGTCGTCGCCCAGGTCGACGCAGCGGCCGAGCAGCACGGTGGCCGTCGCCTCCTGCCCGGCCAGGAACTCCTCCAGCAGCCGGGACTTGCCGATGCCGGCCTCGCCGCCGATCACCACGGCCTGCGGCTCACCCGCCTCGGCGTCGCGGAGAGCGTCGCGCAGCGCCACCAGATCGGACTCCCGTCCGATCAACGTGGGGCTCGACGCCGGTGCTCGCATGACATCATCGTGCCACCCGCCACCGACATCCGTGGCCTCCGCGAACGCGGGTCTGCGGACGGCAGACAGCCGCCCGCCGCCGCCCTCAGCGGGCGACGTCGGCCAGCTCCCTGCGCTCCCCGACCCGGGCTTCCGCGACCGGCTCGACGGCGGCCGGCACAACGGCGGCCGCCGCGACGGCGACGGCGTCCGATCCCGCGGCCCGGCGCCCCCGGCGCTCCGACCGCAGCCACCGCCCCCGCTCGTCGGCGCGCCGCACCTGCTCGCGCCGCTGCTCCTCGCGCACCGTCTCGCCGGCCCGCACCCGGAAGTCCACGAACTCTTCGATCATCATCATCCGATCCCCTCGTCCTCGTTGACCTCAGCCTTCTCGCTAAGGCACCCCGCCGACATCGGGAAGATGCCCTATTCGCGAGCCCGGACGGCCACTTAAGGGGCTTCACTCCACCGGCCTGTGGGGGCAGCATGGCCACCATGGCGACGATCAACGAACTCCAACCTCCGTACAAGGTCGGCTACTTCGTGGGCAGTCTGTCCACGGAGTCCGTCAACCGCACGCTCTCCCAGGCGCTGCTCCGGCTCGCTCCCTCCGATCTCGTGTTCACCGAGATCCCCATCGGCGAGCTTCCGCTCTACAACCGGGACTTCGACGGCGACTTCCCGCCGGTCGCCCGCGCGTACAAGGCGCTGATCGCGGAGCAGGATGCGCTGCTCTTCGTCACGCCCGAGTACAACCGGTCGATCCCGGGGGCGCTGAAGAACGCCATCGACTGGGCCAGCCGCCCCTACGGCGAGAACGTGATCGCGCGCAAGGCCACGGCCGTCATCGGCGCGTCGCCCGGGCAGATCGGCACGGCCGTCGCCCAGCAGCAGCTGCGCAGCGTCCTCAGCTTCCTCCAGGCGCCGCAGATGAACGCGCCGGAGGCCTACATCTGGATGCGGCCCGGCCTCATCGAGGCCGACGGCACGGTCACCGACCCCGGGACGGAGGAGTTCCTCCGCGGGTTCATGAACGCGTTCTTCGAGTACATCGAGCGCGTGCTGACGGTGGTGCCGAGCGCATCGTGAGACTGCGCGACGAGGGCGGCGACCGCAGCGTCGAGCTGCGACCGGTCGCCGACGACTCGGCGACCGACCGCGTCGTCGTCGACGCCGTGGTCGAGGACGGCGTGCGGCGCTGGACGCTGGCCGACACCTGCCTGACCGACGACGAGGCGCGCGACCTCGCGGCGTGGCTCGCCGGGATCGCCGACGACGCCACGGCGGCGGCCGACGAGTGGACGGCGCTCACGTTCTCCTCCCCCGTCATCACGCTGAGCGGTCACCGCATCCCCGGCGGGACGGTGGAGCTGCGGATCGGGGTGCTGCGCATGGTCGCGGCCGGAGGCGGGACGGCGGACGTCGTCGTCGGGCTCCGAGCGCCGCAGGCGGCGGTCGTCGCCGCCGCCCGCGATCTCCTCGTCGAGGTGGACGCCCTTCCGTCGTAGCGGCCACCCCGCCCCATCTCGCCGCGCCGGGCTCGCAATTCGTCACGAATGGTCGCCATTCGTGACGAATTGCGCCCATTCGTGACGAATCGCGGAGGGGCAAGCACCCGGAAGGGCTAGCGGCCGCCCTCCCGCTTGCGGTGACGCTGCTGGATCGCCTGCTCGCCGTACGGGTAGATGCCGGCGTGCGGTGCGCTCGCCTCGTCGAGACGTGCCCGCTGCTCCCCGGTCAGCTCCAGGTCGGCTGCGCCGAGGTTGTCCTCGAGCTGCTCGACGGTGCGGGCGCCGAGGATGACGGACGTGACCGCCGGGCGGTCGCTCAGCCACGCCAGCGACACCTGCGAGGCGGAGACTCCGGTCTCGCGGGCCACCGCATCCACCGCGTCGATGATCTCCCACGTGCGCGGGTCGGCGTTCCGCGCCTCCCACGCCTCCATGCCGCGCGTCGGGTTCTCGCCGAGCCGGGTCGCGCCCGTCGGCGGCTCGTCGCGACGGTACTTGCCGCTCAGCCAGCCGCCCGCGAGCGGCGACCACGGCAGCAGGCCGACGCTCGCATCCAGCGCCGCCGGCACGACCTCGTGCTCGATGCCGCGCACGATCAGGCTGTACTGCGGCTGCAGCGTCACGGGCGGCGCCCATCCGTTGGCGCGCGCGACCTGCACCGCCTTGGTGAGCTGCCAGCCCAGGTAGTTCGAGAAGCCGTAGTACGAGATCTTGCCGGAGGCGACCGCGTCGTCGAGGAACCGCAGGGTCTCCTCGATCGGGGTCAGCGCATCCCACGCGTGCATCTGGTACAGGTCGATGTGGTCGACGCCGAGCCGGCGCAGGGAGGCGTCGAGCGCCGTGCGGAGATGGGTGCGCGAGAGACCGAGGTCGTTGGGGCCGCCGCCCATCGGGAACCGGCCCTTCGTCGCGATCACCACGCCGTCGCGGCTGCCCGGGTTGCGGGAGAGCCACCGGCCGATGATCGACTCGGAGGCGCCGCTCGTGTAGACGTCCGCGGTGTCGATGAAATTGCCGCCCGCGTCGAGGTAGCGCTCCAGGATGGCGTGCGACGTCTGCTCGTCCGCCTCCGCTCCGAAGGTCATGGTGCCGAGGGCGAACTCCGACACGATCGTTCCGCTGTTTCCGAGGTTGCGTAGATCCATAGCGCGAAACTAGCCCCGTCCCGGCGGTTTGCGTACTGTGTGCCATCGTGAGGCTGCTCCTGATCTCCGACACGCACGTCCCGAAACGCGCCCGCGTCCTGCCCGCCCCGGTGCTCGCCGCGGTGGATGCGGCCGATGTCGTCATCCACGCCGGGGACTGGGTGGATGCGGCGACGCTCGACCTCCTGGAGCAGCGGGCGCGGCGCCTGGTCGGCGTCTGGGGCAACAACGACGGACCGGAGCTGCGGCGGCGTCTCCCCGAGGTCGCGCGCGTGGAGCTCGACGGCGTGCGGTTCGCCGTCGTCCACGAGACCGGCCCTGCTGCCGGCCGCGAGGCGCGCTGCGAGCGGGACTACCCGGATGCGGACGTGCTCGTGTTCGGCCACTCCCACATCCCGTGGGACACCGTCTCGCCCGGCGGTCTGCGCCTGCTGAACCCGGGGTCGCCGACCGACCGGCGACGGCAGCCGGAGTGCACCTTCCTGACCGCCGAGGTCGTGGACGGACGCGTCGCCGACGTCACCCTGGTGCCGGTCGACCGCGGCTGACGCGCCCTGGCCCGTCCGCCCGCGGGAACGACTGTCTTTCCCTGCGCTCGGCGAACGGCGAGCCTGTCCCTGAGGCGCAGACCGGGGAGGCGACCATGCGGGATCATCAGGCGTCGGGACCGGGCCGTCCGGACATCCTGGCCTGGTCGGGCACTCTGGTGCTCGGGACCGTCGGGATCGGCCTCGTCGCGATCTGGCTCGCCGGGAGGGCGGCGCCGCCTGCGGTGCCGGACGACGCGCTCGGCGACATCCTCCAGGGCGCGGTCGGGGTGGGCGGGCTCCTGTGCGTGCTCGCCGTCGGCGTCGGAGCCGCCATGCTCCGCGAGCGTCCCCTCAGCGCACGATCGCACCGGGTACGGCGTGATCCGTCCCGGCACGGAGCGCTCGCACGCTCGACGGTGTCGGCGTCCGTTGCCACCCCGGTGCGCGAGGCGGCCGCGTCCCGTCCCGTCCCGCCGGCGCGCCGCGCACGACATCTCTGACCCGCCCGGTCCCTGCCCCCGAACGCCCCTGTGGGGCGCAACACGCCGTTACGGCTCCCCCATGACGGCGTGTTGCGCCCCACAGATGCGGATGGGCGCGAGGTCACGCCCGGAGGAAGCCGTCCGTCAGCAGTCCGCGCACGGCGGGCAGCAGGTCGGCGAGCAGCGCGTCGCCGTCCACCTCCAGCAGCTGCGCCAGCGCCGCCGCGATCGCGGCGACGGACAGCTCGCCGTCGCACGCGCCCACGAGCGCCGCGAGCCCGGTGTCGGCCGACACCGTGCGCCCGAAGCCGCCGCCCTGCCGGAGCAGGATCGCCGTCGGGGAGTCTGCACCCGGCCAGAGGTGCCGCTCCTCGGTCACGTCACCGGCGACGACCGGACGCAGCCGGCCGAGCTCGTCGTCCGTCAGCGCCGCCTGCAGGTCGTGCGCGTCGAGCGCCTCGCCGAGGTGCACGCCGAGCCCGGCCTCGTTGGCGCCGAGCGAGCCGTGCAGCCGCTCGAACCGGCGCAGCGTCGGCAGCCCGGCCGACCGGCGCAGCAGGAGGTATCCGAAGCCGACCGAGCGCACGTCCCGTGCCTCGAAGTCGTCGAGCCAGGCACCGAGGAGCCGCTCGAACTCCGGGGTGCCCGGGCGGGTGCCACCGTCGCGGATCCACGTCTCCGAATAGCGGACCGCGTCCTCCACGTCGCGCTCGATCACCCACGCGTCGAGCGGAGCGGGGGACGCATCCACCCAGTCCCGCACTCGCGCGAGGCCGTCGCCCGCTCCCCGGTACTCCCAGTTGCCGAGCAGCTGGGCGACGCCGCCCGGCTGGAGGTGCTCTCCGCATCCGCTCACGAACGCGGCGACGAGGCCGTCGCCGACCATGCCGCCGTCGCGGTACTCGTATGCGGGCACGCCTTCGGCCCGCGGCGTGATCACGAACGGCGGATTGGACACGATGTGGTCGAAGCGCTCCCCCGCGACCGGCTCGAACATGCTCCCGAGCCGCAGCTCGACGCCGTCGATCTCGTTCAGGGCCAGGTTCAGGGCGGCCAGGCGGAGCGCCCGCCGGGAGATGTCGGTCGCGACGACCCGGCGGGCGTGGCGGGCGGCGTGCATGGCCTGGATGCCGCATCCCGTTCCGAGGTCGAGCGCGCTGTCGACGGGGGTCTGCAGCATCAGTCCGCTGAGTGTGAGGGAGGCGCCGCCGACGCCCAGGACGTGGTCCTCCGGGAGCGCATGGCCGAGGGCGAGCTCGCCGAGGTCGGAGACGATCCACCACTCGGCCGGACCCGCCGCATCCACGAAACCGTACGGTCGGAGGTCGACCGCGGAGGCGACCGTGTCGCCGTCGCGCGTGACGAGCCCGAGCGCGACCGCTCCGTCGACCCCGAGTGCGGGAAGGGCCGCGGCGACCTCGTCGTGCGAGACGGGCCGGCCGAGCACGAACAGGCGCGCGAGGGTGGCGAGCGCCGAGGGACCGCGGCGGCGCAGGGCGCGCTCCGCCGGGACGCGCTGCCCGCGGTGCAGCGCCTCCGCCGCCTCCTCGCCCCACAGCTCGGTCAGCGCGTCGACGGTCAGACCCGCGGCGATCAGGTCGGACCGGAGGTCGGGGATGCGTTCGGCGGCCGGGACAGCGGGTGCGCTCATCCTTCCATTCAAGCAGGGGCAGAATGGGGCTGTGATCCGCAGGAGAGCGATCGTGTCCGGTGGCGTGCAGGGCGTCGGCTTCCGCTGGGGTGCGCGGGAGGCCGCGCAGCGCCTCGGCGTGACCGGCTGGGCGCGCAACCGCCTCGACGGCACGGTCGAGGCCGAGATCGAGGGGACGCCGGACCAGGTCGCCGGGATGCTGGACTGGCTCCGTACCGGCCCGCCCGGCGCATCCGTCACGTCCGTCGCCGTCACCGACCTCCCACTCGCCCACGACGAAGCCTTCCGCATCCACGAGACCGCCTGACCCGCCCCCACCCCCACCCCAGCCCCCGCCCCCGCCGTCGAGTCCGCAAACTTTGCACGCGACACGCGGGGGCGATGTGCAAAGTTCGCGGACTCGACGGTGGGGGGCCCGGGAGGGGGCGGGGCAGAATGGGGGCATGACGCGCGCGACACTGCTGACCATCACCATGCCGACCGGAGCGCCGGAGGCCGGCGACCCCGGGTTCGTGGTGTCCGACTTCGACGCGCCGCAGGTGCGCGTCACCGACCTCGCGGTCACCCGCGGCGACGGCGTCTTCGAGACGATCGCCGTCATCGGCGGGCACCCGCAGGCACTGGAGCCCCACCTCGCCCGCCTGGCCCACTCGGCCGCGCTGCTCGACCTCCCGGACCCGGCGCTGGATGTCTGGCGCGAGGCCGTCCGCGCCGGCGTCGCGGACTACCTGACCCGGAACGGCGATCGGGATGCGGAGCTCTACGCGAAGCTCGTCTACAGCCGCGGCGTCGAGGGCTCGGGCGCTCCGAGCGGCTGGCTGTTCGTCGACCAGGGCGAGGACTTCTCGCGGGCACGCCTCGGCATCCGGGTCGTCACGCTGGATCGCGGCCTCCGTCACGACGTCGCCGAGACCTCACCGTGGCTCCTCGCCGGCGCGAAGACGCTGTCCTACGCGGTCAACCGGACCGCTCAGCGCGAGGCCGTGCGGCGCGGCGCCGACGACGTGCTCTTCGTCAGCAGCGACGGCTACGCGCTCGAAGGCCCCACCTCCAACGTGGTGACCCTAGCCGACGGCGTCGTCCGCACGCCGAACACCGATCAGGGAATCCTCGCCGGGACGACGCAGGCGGCCGTGTTCGACTTCTTCGAGCAGCGCGGCCTCCGCACCGAGTTCGCACCGCTGACGCTCGACGACGTCACCGCCGCCGACGCCCTCTGGCTCGTGTCCAGCGTCCGGCAGGCCGCGCCCGTCACGCACCTCGACGGCCGCGAGTACCCGGTGGATGCCGCACTCACCGCCGAGCTCAACGCGTACCTCCTCGCCCGCACCGAGTGACAACGGGCCGCGCCAGGCACTGCCCGGCAACGCCGCATCCCGCGCAACGGAACGACACGTAGACCCATCGTTGCACCCCGATTGGCGTGGCGTCGGCGGCACCGCCTAGGCTGTTGCCACCGCGCGGCGATGGGGCCGGCGCGACGGGCGAACGTCCCGTCGACGACCCGGGGAAGGAGGGGTGCGAGATGACCGAGCCGGTGCCGCGCAGCATCGAGCTGCTCCGTCAGCAGGCGCGCGACGAACTGTCCGCGATCATCGAGCACCGCTGCCGTGCGGGCGAAGATCCGTGGCAGTTCATCCCCGACCTCCCGAGCGTCGACGAGCAGGTCGTCATCGGCCTCCGGGCGACGGCCATCGAGGCGTTCGACCTCGCCGACGAGCAGTCGCGGGCGCACCATCCCTCGGCCGGTCGCGACGTGTTCGCGCGCTTCGAGTACGGTGTGCTCCGCCGGATCGCGCTGGAGCATCCCGAACTGAGCGAAGCCGTCTGGGGGATGCTCGACAAGGTCGAGCGCGCCTGACTACTCTTCCCGCATGGGAATCGTCACCGCCGACATCGCCATCTCGCTGGACGGCTTCGCAGCCGGACCGGATCAATCGCTCGAGCACCCGCTGGGCGGGGGCGCGGCCGACCGCCTCCACGTGTGGATGTTCGAGTACGCCGATGCCCACACCGCCGAGATCGATGCGATCACCGCGGCCGGCGCCTACGTGATGGGCCGCAACATGTTCGGCCCGGTGAGGCACGAGTGGCCGGCCCCCGGCGAGCCGCTCGGCGACTGGATCGGCTGGTGGGGCGACGAGCCGCCGTACCACGCCCCCGTGTTCGTGCTGACCCACTACCCGCGCGACCCGCTGGAGCTGACCGGGACCACGTTCCATTTCGTCACCGACGGCATCCACTCGGCGGTCGAGCAGGCGCGGGCGATCGCCGGGGATGCGGACGTCGCCATTGCCGGCGGCGCCGAGACCCTCAACCAGGCCCTGTGGGCGGGCATCGTCGACGAGCTGCGCCTGCACGTCGCCCCCGTCACCCTGGGAGCGGGCGAGCGCGTCTTCGACCGCGTTCCGTCGCTCGAGCTGGAGCTGCTGAGCGAGCGGGTCACCCCGGAGGTCGCCCACCTCACCTACCGGGTGCGGCGCTGACGCCGCACCCTTCCGTCGGAGATCCGCAGTCGTCGGCTCCGCATCTCCTGCCGCACCGCGGTGCGTCGGAGATGAAGGCGCTTTCCACCGACGGAAGCACCGGCCCGTGCTACAGCGCGGCCGCGTCCGTCACGGGCAGCCGGCAGACGAAGTCGCGACACAAATACGCGGTCGGCAGTCCGTCCCGCGCGACGCGCCCCGCGAACAGCTCGAACCCGTCGGCGGTCAGGTCCGCCGCCTCCTGCTCGGTCACGAGGGCGACCAGCGGTGCGGGATGCCGCCGAGCGACCCGCACGAGGTCGCCGTCTCCGGCACCGCCGGCCGCCCCGTTCCCACCCGGCCGCACGACGACCAGCTGCTCCGGCTCCTCCGCCAGTCGCGACATCAGCGACAGCGACGCCCCGAACCCGCTCGGCACCTCCGGGGCCTGCGCGGCCACCATCCGCATCGCCTCGCGCGCCGCCCGCTCGTACTTCCGCTCCCCCGACAGCAGGTAGAGGGTGTGCGCCGCCGCCGCGGTCGCGCTCAGCCCGGACGGATACGCGCCCTCGCTCGGGTCGACGCGCACGGCCAGTCCGGTCGCGGCGAGCACCGGGTCGCCCCCGCCCGGAGTCTCGAACGGGCACGTCCCCTCGCCGGCCGCATCCAGGCACAGGTCCACCAGATCGCGCGCGGCCGCGGCGTACCGCGGTCCGCCGCCCGCGAGCGCGAGCTCCAGCAGACCGCCGGCGAGCCCGCCGTAGTCCTCGAGCGTCGCCTCCGCGTCGCTGACCCGGTCGCCGAGGGAGGCGCGCAGCAGCAGCCCGTCCGGCCGCCTGTGCCGGGCCAGCAGCAGGTCGGCCGTCTCCCGCGCCGCGGCGATCCAGGCCGGGCGGTCCAGGATGCGACCGGCGCGGGAGAGCGCACCGATCGCGAAGCCGTTCCAGCCGGTCAGCACCTTGGCGTCGACCTCCGGCGGTTCCAGCCGGGCCCGCTCCTCGGGCGCCACCCGGTAGTAGGTCCCCTCGACCCGGGCGCCGTCGATCACGCTCTCCGAATCCTGCGCCGACGCGAAGCCTCCGTTCGGTCGCCGCAGCACCGCCAGTAGGAACGCGGCGATGCCGTCGGCCGTCCGTTCGGCCCACGCGGCGCCGCCCTGCTGCCACGACGTGGAGTAGGCGTCGAGGAGGAGCGCGTTGTCGTACAGCATCCGCTCGTAGTGCGGGTCGCTCCAGTCACGGCGGGTGGCGTAGCGGAAGAACCCGCCGTCGACGGGGTCGCGCAGCGGGGAGTCCGCCATGCGCTGCAGGGTGCGGTGCGCCAGCTCGCGCCCGGCCGGGCGGGCGAGTAGGAACCCGAGAACGGGCGCGACGGGGAACTTCGGCGCGGTCCCGAAGCCGCCGTACTGCGGATCCTCCGCCTCGGCGAGACGTTCGACGGCGCCGTCCAGAGCGCGGTCGTCGGGCAGGTCGGCGACCGCTGTCGCCGCTGCGGCCGCCGCCGCCATCGCCTCCCCCACGCGGGCGGCGTCGGACTGGACGGCGTCGCGCCGGTTCTCCCAGGCGTCGGCCACCGCATCCAGCACCTGCCGGAAGGTGGCCCGCCCGCCGACCGGCTCCGGCGGGAAGTACGTGCCGGCGAAGAACGCCCGCCCGTCGGGGGTGGCGAACACCGTCAGCGGCCAGCCCAGGTTGTCGGTGAATGCGCTCGCGGCCGACAGATAGGCCGCATCCACCTCGGGATGCTCTTCGCGGTCGACCTTGATCGCGACGAACCGGGCGTTCAGCTCGCCGGCGGCGACGGGGTCGCTGAAGCTCTCACGCGCCATGACGTGGCACCAGTGGCAGGTCGCGTACCCGATGGAGATCAGCACGGGCACATCCCGCCTCCGCGCCTCCGCGAATGCGTCGGCGCCCCACGGGAACCAGTCGACCGGGTTGGCCGCGTGAGCGCGCAGATAGGGGCTGACCGCGTCCGCGAGCCGATTCACCATGCGCTCACCCTACGACCCGAGGGCTGTGACCGAAGCCCTCGATCCGGCCGGGCTCGGAGCCGGGTGCGCCCTCAGGCGGGCCGGTCCATCCCGTGCAGCCGAACCGACGAGTTGAGGTAGAACGCGCCGAGCACGGCGTAGGTCAGGCATGCGACGGCCGGGATGAGCGCCCCCTCCGGGCGGCTGGCCAGCGCGCCGACGCCCGAGACGAACGCCAGCAGGATCAGGCCGCCGCCGATCCAGAACCCCGCAGCAGGCCGGGCGGTCGCACGCCACCACGGCCGCGGGTCGGTGCGGTTCTCGTCGGCGCCGCGGAAGCAGCGCACCCCGACGATCACATACGCCACGTTGAGGGCGGCGACGATCAGCACGTCGAGGGTGGCGTTCACGAGGTTCGCGATGACGAACCCGTTGAGCAGCAGGATGAACGCGAAGACGCCGACGACGTAGGCGATCTTCCCCGTGACCGACGTGATCCTCACCCGACGAGCCTAGCCGGGAGCGGCGACAGCGGTGGGCCGCACGCTCCCGGCCGGTGGATCAGTTGACCTCGTCCGGGTGGGCGCCGACGCGTCCCTCGCGCTCGAGCGAGCTGATCGCCGCGATCTCGTCGGAGGTGAGCTCGAAGTCGAACACGTCGAAGTTCTCGGCCATCCGGGAGCGGGAGTTCGACTTCGGGAACACGATGTTCCCGGTCTGCAGGTGCCAGCGGATGACGACCTGCGCCGGCGTCTTGCCGTGCGCCTCGGCGGCCTGCGACACCTCGGGCGTCTCGAACAGCGGGTACTTGCCCTGGCCGAGCGGACCCCACGCCTCGATGGCGATACCGTGCTCGCGCGAGAACGCGGTCACCTCCGGCTGCTGGTGCGCCGGGTGCAGCTCGATCTGGTTGACGGCCGGGACCACGTCCGTGTTGGCGAGCAGCTTCTCGAGGTGCGGAACGAGGAAGTTGGAGACGCCGATCGCCTTGGCGCGACCGGACGCGTAGATCTTCTCCAGCGACGTCCAGGCCTGCACGAAGGTGTCCTTCTGCGGCGTCGGCCAGTGGATGAGGTACAGGTCGACGTAGTCGAGGCCCAGCTTGCCGAGCGACTCGTCGAAGGCCGCCTCCGCGTCGGTCTGGCGGTCGTTCCACAGCTTGGTGGTGACGAAGAGCTCGTCGCGCGGGATGCCGGAGGAGGCGATCGCGGCGCCCACGCCCTCCTCGTTGCCGTAGATCGCGGCGGTGTCGATGTGGCGGTAGCCGACCTCGAGGGCGTCGGTCACGATCCGGGTGGTCTCGTCCGGATCGACCTTGAAGACACCGAAGCCGAGCTGCGGGATGGTCGTCCCGTTGTTCAGGGTCAGGAGCGGAGTATTTGCGTTTGCAACCATATCCGCCACGGTACCAGGCCCGCGGGGGCTGTCATCCCACCGGCCGCGACTCCTCGTCCACCACCTCGTCCACCTCGTCGACGATGATCGCGTCACCGTCGAACCGGGCCACCAGCTCCCTCTTGAGCACCTTCCCGCTCGGTCCGAGCGGCAGGGTCTCGACGATCACGACGCGCCGCGGGAACTTGTAGGCCGCCACGCGCTCCTGGGCGTACGCGATCAGCTCCTCGGCCTCCGCCTCGCCGCCGGGCATCAGCGTCACCGCCGCCATGATCTCCTGCCCGTGGGTCTCGTGCGTCACCCCGAAGACGGCCACCATGGCGACGGCGGGATGCGCGGACAGCACCTCCTCCACCTCGCGCGGGTACACGTTGTAGCCGTTGCGGACGATCATGTCCTTCTTGCGGTCGACGATCGTGATGTAGTCGTCCTCGCTCTTCGTCCCCAGGTCGCCGGTGCGGAACCAGCCATCGACCACGGCCTCCGCGTTCGCCTCCGGCAGGTTGAGGTAGCCCTTCATCAGGTTGTGGCCGCGCACGACGATCTCGCCCAGCTCGCCGCGCGGGAGCAGCCGGATGCGGTCGTCCACCTCGGCGTCGGCGATCTCCACATCCACTCCCCAGATCGGCGTGCCCACCGTGCCCACCCGGGTCGGCCGGCCGCGGTGGTTGAAGGAGGCCACCGGCGAGGTCTCGGTGAGGCCGTAGCCCTCGTGCACGTCGATGCCGTAGACCTCCTTCATGCGCTCGATGACCGCGACCGGGATGGCCGCGCCCCCGCTCATCCCGTAGCGCAGCGGCGGGCGGTCCGGGTTGGCCTTCGCGGCCTCCAAGAGCGCGATGTACATCGTCGGAACCCCGGTCATGACCGTGCAGGCGTGCTGGTTCATCAGCTGCAGGGCCGTGGCTCCGTCGAACTTGGGTACGAGCACGACCGCCGCTCCCGCCCGGAAGCCCATGTTCATCACGCAGGTCTGCCCGAACGTGTGGAACAGCGGGAGACAGCCGAGGATGCGGTCGGCGGGTTCGAGGTCGAGCGTCCCGGAGAGCAGGACGTTGACCTGCTCGACCAGGGAGAAGTGGCATCCCTCCGCCCCCTTCGGCTTGCCGGTCGTCCCGCTGGTGTACAGGATCGTCGCGGTGTCGAACGGATCGCGCGGCACGTACGTGTCGACGGGCTCCGCTGCGGCGGCGAGCTCCTCCAGCCGCGGGAAGGGCGCCTGCTCGTACATCTCGTCCGGTACCAGCACCGACAGCGTCGGGATGCCGGCGAGCGCCGCCCCCCGGGCGCCCTCGGCGAGGAGCGGCGCCGCGCAGATCAGCAGCGACGCCCCGGAGTCGCGCAGCACGTACGCGATCTCGTCGGCCTTCAGCAGCGCATGGATCGGCACGACGACCCCGCCGAGCGCCAGGACGGCGTAGTACGAGCGGGGGAAGTCGGGGATGTTCGGCAGCATCAGCGCCACCTTGTCGCCCGGGCCGACGCCCAGCTCCCGCAACGCCCCCGCATACGCGCGGGTCTGCTCCCACAGCTCGCTGTAGCGGATCTCCTGCCCCGCGAAGATCAGGGCGACGTTGTCGGGCATCCGATGCGCCGTCTCCGCCAGGATGCTCGCGACCGACATGGTCGCATAGCCGTGACTCATGGGTTCTCCTCGTCTCCGTCGACGCCGGACCCGATACCGGTTGAGGAGAACCTACGTCACGCCCGGGCGCGGGGCAACGCCCCAGGGTGGGGACCACGGGTGAGGACCCCGGGCGCGGACCGTCCGGGCGGGACGCGCGCGCCGGTAGACTGGAGGGCTCATGTCTTCGACCTCGACCCTCCCCCGCATCGTCTTCCCGCCCGAACTGCCTGTCAGCCGGAGGCGGGAGGACATCGCGCGCGCGATCCGCGACAACCAGGTCGTGATCGTCGCCGGCGCCACCGGCTCGGGCAAAACGACGCAGCTGCCGAAGATCGCCCTGGAGCTCGGCCGGACCAGCATCGGCCACACGCAGCCGCGCCGCCTCGCCGCGCGCACCATCGCCGAACGCATCGCGGAGGAGCTGGGGCAGTCCGTCGGCGAGCTGGTCGGCTACCAGGTCCGCTTCACCGACCGGGTCTCGAAGGCGACCAGGATCAAGCTGATGACCGACGGCATCCTGCTCAACGAGCTGCGCCGCGACCGCCTGCTGCGCGCGTACGACACGATCATCATCGACGAGGCGCACGAGCGCAGCCTCAACATCGACTTCCTGCTCGGCTATCTCAAGCAGCTGCTGCCGAAGCGTCCCGACCTCAAGCTGATCATCACGTCCGCCACCATCGACCCGGAGAGCTTCGCCCGGCACTTCGCCTCGCCGGACGGCACGCCGGCGCCGATCGTCGAGGTCTCCGGCCGCACCTACCCGGTCGAGATCCGCTACCGCCCGCTGGTCGCCGAGGCGCTGGAGGACGACGACGACGATCCGGATCCCGTGCCGTCGGTCGACCGCGACTACCTGCAGGGCATCAACGACGCGCTCGACGAACTCGACCGCGAGGCACGCGGAGACGTGCTCGTGTTCCTCTCCGGCGAGAACGAGATCCGGGATGCGGCCGACGCCATCCGCGGCCGCAACCTCCCCGGAACCGAGGTGCTGCCGCTCTACGGCCGCCTCTCCTCCGCCGAGCAGCACCGCGTCTTCCAGCCATCGACCGTCCCCGGCATCCGGCGGCGCGTCGTGCTCGCCACCAACGTCGCCGAGACCAGCCTCACCGTCCCCGGCATCAAGTACGTGGTGGATGCGGGAACGGCCCGCATCAGCCGCTACAGCACACGGGCGAAGGTGCAGCGGCTGCCCATCGAGGCGATCTCGCAGGCCAGCGCCAACCAGCGTTCCGGCCGCTCCGGCCGCACCAGCGACGGCATCGCCATCCGGCTGTACTCGGAGGAGGACTTCGCCAAGCGGCCCGAGTACACCGAGCCCGAGATCCTGCGCACCAACCTCGCCGCCGTCATCCTCCAGATGATCTCGCTCGGCCTCGGCGACATCGCGGCCTTTCCGTTCCTCACCCCGCCCGATTCGCGCGGCATCAAGGACGGCCTGGACCTGCTCACGGAGCTCGGCGCGATCACGGCGTCGAAGGAGGACACCACGCTCACGGCGGTCGGCCGCCAGCTCGCCCAGCTCCCCATCGATCCCCGGTTCGCCCGCATGGTCGTCGAATCGAAGCGGCACGGCACCTCCCGCGAGGTCATGGCCATCGTGGCCGGGCTCACCATCCAGGATCCGCGCGAACGGCCGGTCGAGCGCCGCGGCAGCGCCGACGAGAAGCATGCCAGGTTCGCCGACCCGACCAGCGACTTCCTCACCCTGCTGAACCTCTGGAACTACCTCGAGGAGCAGCAGAAAGAGCTGTCGTCCAGCGCGTTCCGCCGGCTCTGCAAGGCGGAGTTCCTCAACTTCCTGCGCGTGCGCGAGTGGCAGGACGTCTATCGCCAGCTGCGCCAGCTCGCCAAGCCGCTCGGGCTGGCCATCGGCGAGCCGTCCGTGAACCCGGATGGCATCCACCGCTCGCTGCTCGCCGGGCTGCTCTCGCACATCGGGCTGAAGGATGTGCGCGAGAGCGGGCAGGCTCCGAAGGGCGCGGGGAAGGGCCCGCGCAGCCGGCAGGCCGAATACCTCGGCGCACGGCAGACCCGGTTCGTGATCTTCCCCGGATCCACCCTCGCCAAGAAGCAGCCCACCGCGCTGATGAGCGCAGAACTGGTGGAGACCTCCCGGCTGTTCGCGCGGATGAACGCGGCCATCGACCCGGCCTGGGCCGAGCCGATCGCCGGCGACCTCTGCAAGCGGCAGTACAGCGAGCCGCACTGGGAGAAGAGTCAGGGCTCCGTCGTCGCCTACGAGCGGGTGACGCTGTTCGGCGTCCCGATCATCCCGCGCCGGCGCGTGCAGTACGCCCGGATCGACCGGGAGCTGTCGCGGGAGCTGTTCATCCGGCACGCGCTCGTCGACGGCGAATGGGACTCCCATCAGGCCTTCGACCGCGCCAACCGCGCCCTGCGGGCCGAGCTGCGCGAGCTGGAGGAGCGCACCCGCCGCCGCGACATCCTCAACGACGACGAGGCGGTCTTCGAGTTCTACGACGCGCGCATCCCGGCCGATGTGGTGTCGACGCGCACGTTCGAGGGATGGTGGAAGAAGGCCAGGCAGGAGACGCCCGACCTCCTCACCATGACGCCGGAGGCCCTTCTGGACGAGGAGGCCGCCGAGGTCGACGAGGACGCCTTCCCGCCGGTCTGGCGGCAGGGCGACCAGCGGCTCACCCTGCGGTACCGGTTCGAGCCGGGCGCCGAAGACGACGGGGTCACCGTCCAGGTGCCGCTTCCGCTGCTCGCCGGACTCCTCCCCGACGGCTTCGACTGGCAGGTGCCCGGACTCCGTCACGAGCTGGTCACCGCGCTGATCAAATCGCTGCCGAAGGCGATCCGCCGCCAGGTCGTGCCCGCCGCCGACTGGGCGCAGCGCCTGCTCGGCGAGCTGTCCGGGACAGCCGGGATGCGCGCGCACGAGGGCGAGCGGCCCGCGGCGTCGCTCGCCGACACGCTCGCGGCGACGATCTCGCGGCTGACCGGCTCGCGCGTCAGCGGCTCCGACTTCGACCTCGACCGGCTCCCCGCTCACCTGCGCCCGACCTTCCAAGTCGTCGGGGAGCGCGGGCGCACCCTCGCCAGCGGCAAGGACCTCGCCGCCCTCCAGGAGCGGCTGCGCTCGCGGGCCCGCGACTCGGTGGCCGCCGTCGCCGAGGCGCGGACGCCGAACGCGATCGAGCGGTCGGGGCTCACCACGTGGGACCTCGACGAGCTCCCGCGCTTCGTCGACTCGACGCACACCGGGCCGGGCGGCACCACGAACGTGATCCGCGCCTACCCGGCGCTCGTCGACGACGGCGACGCGGTCAGCATCCGCCTGATGGGAACGCCCGCCGAGCAGGCACGCGCGATGCCGGGCGGGGTGCGCCGACTGCTGCTCGCCAGCATCCCCTCGCCCGTCGCGTACGTGCAGCAGCACCTCACGTCCGCCGAGAAGCTCACGCTCGCCGCCAGCCCGTACCCGAACACCAAAGCGCTGTTCGACGACTGCCTGCTCGCCGTCGTCGACTCGGTGCTGTACCGGATGAAGCCCGACGGCCAGGTGTTCATGCGCGCCGAGTTCGAGGCGGTGCGCGATCGCGTCTCCGGCATCGTGATGGACTCGATGTTCGAGACGGTCGCACTCGTCACCCGCATCCTCACCGCCGCGCGCACGGCCGAGAAGGCGATCGCGGGGGTGACGGCCCTCACCTACCTGTCGGCGCTGAACGACGCGAAGGGCCAGCTCTCCGGGCTCGTGTATCCGGGGTTCGTCTCCGCGACCGGCCTTGAGCAGCTGCGGCACCTTCCGCGTTACCTGGCGGGCATCACGCAGCGGATGCAGGCGCTGCCCACCAACCCCGGCCGCGATCGAGCCTGGCAGACGCAGGTGGAGACCGCGGTCGCGCTCTACACGGATGCCGGCGGACGCATCCCGCTCGCACCGGGCTCTCCGCCGTCGCTGGTGCACGCGCGGTGGATGCTGGAGGAGTTCCGCGTCTCGCTCTTCGCGCAGTCGCTCGGGACGGCCGAGACCGTCTCCCTCCAGCGCATCCGCAAAGTCCTCACCTCCTGACCCCCATCGCCCCACCGTCGAGTCCGCAAACTTTGCACGTTCGCACCGCGTGTCGCGTGCAAAGATTGCGGACTCGACGGTGGGACGGGGGCGGGTCAGACGTCGAGGTGGAAGCCGCCGTTGGAGTGGAGGAGCTGGCCGGTGATCCAGCCGCCGGACACGGAGAGCAGGAATGCGACGAGGTCGGCGGTGTCGTGCGGACGGCCCAGCCGGCCGAGGGCGGTCTCCGCCGTCAGCTGCTCGACCAGCTCCGGCGTCATCCACCCGGTGTCGATCGGCCCCGGGTTGATCAGGTTCGCGGTGATCCCGAGGTGCGCGAGCTCGACGGCCGCCGCCTTCACGATGCGATCGAGCGCGCCCTTGCTCGCGCCATAGGGCAGGTTGTGCGCGGTGTGGTCGCTGGTCAGCGCGACGATCCGCCCCAGACCCGCCGCCCCGGACGGGAACTGCTCGGCGAACGCCCGGATGAGCAGCCACGAACCGCGCGTGTTCACGGCGAAGTGCCGGTCGAACGCCTCCACCGACGTGTCGAGGATGCCGCTGTCGACCGAGTGCGCGTGGCTCATCACCAGCGCCTGCACCGGCCCGAGCTCGTCGCGCACCCGCGCGACAGCGACGGCCGGCGCCTCCGCATCCGCCAGGTCGACGGATACCGGAAGAGCGCGCGCGCCCAGGCGGCGCAGCTCCTCCGCCAGAGCCTCATGCTCGGCGGGATGCGCACCCCACGGCATATCCGAGTCGTAGCCGTCCCAATACCCGAACGCGACATCGAACCCGATCGACGCGAGGTTCCGGGCGATCGCGTCGCCGATCGACCCCGGCCGGCTCGCACCGGTCACGAACACCACAGGCCGCTTCGCATCCACCCCGCGATGCTATCGGCTCCGGAGTTTCTCGCACCGACACGCCGTGTCGAGGCGGAGAAACTCCGGAGCCGATGGCGGGAGGCTAGAGCACCTTCGAGAGGAACGCCTGCGTCCGCTGGTGCTGCGGGTTGCTGAGCACTTCGCGCGGGTCGCCGGACTCGACGACCACGCCGCCGTCCATGAAGACCAGCTCGTCGGCGACCTCGCGGGCGAAGCCCATCTCGTGCGTCACGACCACCATGGTCATGCCGCTCGCGGCCAGGCCCTTCATCACATCCAGCACCTCGCCGACGAGCTCGGGGTCGAGTGCCGACGTCGGCTCGTCGAACAGCATCAGCTTGGGGTCCATCGCGAGCGCACGCGCGATCGCGACGCGCTGCTGCTGACCGCCGGACAGCTGGGACGGGTAGTGGTCGCCCTTGTCGCTCAGCCCGACGCGGGCCAGCAGCTCGGTCGCCCGCTCCACCGCCTTCGCCTTCGAGAGCCCCTTCACACGGATGGGCGCCTCGATGATGTTCTCCAGCGCCGTCATGTGCGGGAACAGGTTGAACCGCTGGAACACCATCCCGATCTCGCGGCGCTGCCGGGCGGCCTCCTTGGGCTTCAGCTCGTACAGCTTGTCGCCGTGCTGCCGGTAGCCGACCACCTCGCCGTCGACCGAGAGCCGGCCGGCGTCGACGCGCTCCAGGTGGTTGATGCAGCGGAGGAAGGTGGACTTTCCGGAGCCCGACGGCCCGATGATGCACAGCACCTCGCCCGGGTTGACCTTGAGGTCGATGCTCTTGAGCACCTCGTTCGAGCCGAAGCTCTTCGAGACGCCCTCGGCCAGAACCATGGGGGTCTTCGTGTCGGTCATCCCTTGCCTCCGAGGTCGTTGCCGTCCGGTGCTCCGGCCGCGGGGAGCGCGCCGGTCGCGAGGGCCGGTTCGTTGCGGTCCGGGCGGCGCGCGTTGACGCCGCGGGAGAACCGCTTCTCCAGGAAGTACTGGCCCACCATCAGCAGGGAGGTGAACAGCAGGTACCAGAGCGACGCCACGATGAGCAGCGGGATGGGCGTGTACGTTACCGCCGAGATGTCGCGTGCGACCCCGTAGAGGTCGGTCGTCAGCGGGATCGCCGCCACCAGCGAGGTCGTCTTCAGCATCGAGATGACCTCGTTGCCGGTCGGCGGGATGATGACGCGCATGGCCTGCGGGATGACGATCCGGGTCATGGTCTGCCACCACGACATGCCGAGCGCCGTCGCCGCCTCCTCCTGGCCCTCGTCGACCGAGAGCAGACCGGCGCGCACGATCTCCGCCATGTACGCGGCCTCATTCAGCGCGAGGCCGATCACCGCGATGACGAAGGCGTTCTGCATGAACCCGAGGTCGAGGGTGAAGCCGACCTGGGTCCACGGAACGCCGAGGAAGATCTGCGGATAGATCAGCGAGAACAGGCCCCAGAAGACCAGCTGCACGTACACAGGCGTGCCGCGGAAGATCCAGAGGTAGAGCCAGGCGACCGACTTCACGACCGGGTTCGGCGAGAGGCGCATGACGGCCAGAATGAGGCCGAGCACGACGCCGATGATCATGGAGTAGATCGTCAGCTGGAGGGTCACGAGCGCAGCAGCACTGATGCGCTTGTCGAAGACGTACTTGCCGACGTACTGCCAGCCGTAGGCCTCGCGCTGGGAGGCGTCCACGATGAACCAGACCAGCAGGAGGATGAGGATCGCCGCGATGACGATGCGCCAGGGGTGCCGGAGCTTGATCGCCTTGATCGGCTCGGGACGGGTCCCGCCCGGCGACGGGACGGATCCCGTCGCCGGCCGGGCGGTGTTGCTCTGTGACATGAAGGTCAGCCCTTCGAGGCCGCGTTGACCTCGGCCTTCTCGACGGCGCCGTCGGCGACGCCCCACTTGTCGAGGATCTTCTTGTAGGTGCCGTCGTCGATGAGGGCCTGAACGGCCTTCTGCAGCACCGGGGTCAGCTCCGAGTCCTTCTTGACGGGGAGGCCGTACGGCGCCTCGTCGAAGGTCTTGCCGGCCGCCTCGAGCTTGCCGTTCGACTTCGAGATCGCGTACAGGGTGACGGGCGAGTCGGCGCTGAGGGCGTCGGCCTTGCCGAGGATGACCGCGTTGGTCGCGTCGTCCTGCGTGTCGTAGCGGAGCGCCTGGATGGCGGGCTTGCCCTCATCCGTGCACTTCTTCGACTTGGTGGGAACCTCGTCGGTGTCCTCGTACGTCGTCGACTGGACGGCGACCTTCAGGCCGCAGGCGTTGTCCGGGTCGATGTTCTTGCCCTTCTGGGAGGCCCAGAGGATGCCGGCCGAGTAGTAGTTGACGAAGTCGACCTGCTGCTCGCGCTCGGTGGTGTCGGTGAACGACGACATGCCGTAGTCGTCCTTGCCTCCGGCGACGCTCGGGATGATGTTGTCGAACTTCGCGATCGCGAACTCCGTCTTCACACCCAGCTTGTCGCCGATGGCCTTGGCGAGGTCGACCTCCCAGCCGACGGGCTGGGCGTTGTCGTCCTTGTACTCGTTCGGCGGGTACGTGTTGTCCATGCCGACGACGAGCTTGCCGGCGTCCTTGATCTTCTGGGGCAGCTGCCCGGCGAGGGTGTCGTCCTTCTTCACGTCCGAGGCCGAGCTCGACGTTGAGCTGCCGGACGGGGTGCTGTTGTCGACACAGCCGCTGAGCGCGAGCGCTGCGACGGCGGCGACTGCGGCGATGGGAACCGCGGTACGAATGCGCATGATTGTCGTTGTCCTTCTTCCTGTGCAGGAATGTGCCTGATGCGTATTGCAAGGGTAAGGGGAGGATACCCCAGCGGCGTTGCCGCACCTCAACACTAATTCGCGCAGAGAACGGCGTTTTTCGCGGACGTTTCCGGAAGGTTTCGTGCAATCCGGCAGCGGAATTCGTGGAATCGTGCGTGGACGCGCTGCGAAACCCGCGCGGGAGGCGCCGGTCGCCGCTCCCGCGCTGCCGAGGTCACGCTCCCGTAACGACCGGCCGTTCCGGGTCGTTCGACCACGCCGAGTAGGAGCCCGCGTACAGGGCCGGCATCGGCAGCCCGGCGGTGACCATGGCGAGCGCCTCGTGGGCGGCCGTGACGCCCGATCCGCAGTACACGCCGACGGGCGTGTCGGCGCCGATGCCGAGGCCCTCGAACCGCTGCGCCAGGGCGTCGGCCGGGAGCATCCGCCCGTCCGTCCCGAGGTTGTCGGTGGTCGGCGCACTCACGGCGCCCGGGATGTGACCGGGTCGCGGGTCCACGGGCTCCACCTCGCCGCGGAACCGCTCGCCCGCGCGCGCATCCAGCAGCACCCCTCGCGCGTCGGCGGCGAGCGCGGCGGCCGCGTCGCCGTCGAGGGTCGGAAGGGCGCCGAACCGCACGGTGATGCTGCCGGGGATCGGCGTCGCCCCGGGCCCCTTCTCCAGCGGCATGCCCGCGTCGCGCCAGGCGGCGATCCCGCCATCGAGAACCCGCACGTCGCGCACGCCCGCGTGGCGCAGCAGCCACCAGGCGCGGGCGGCCGACGTGCCTGAGGCGTCGTCGTAGACCACGACGGCGTCGCCGTCGCCGAGGCCCCAGCGTCGCGCGGCCTCCTCGAAGGCCGCCGCGGTGGGGAGCGGGTGGCGCCCGTCCGTCGGCTCCCCGTGCCCGGCGAGCTCCGTGTCCAGGTCGACGTACACGGCACCGGGGATGTGCCCGCGCTCGTACTCCTCGCGTCCGGGCGGGCCGCCCAGCTTCCAGCGCACATCGAGCACGCGCCACGCCGAACGCCGCCGGCCGGCGCCGCTCCACAGGGATTCAGCCCCGAGAGCGACGTCCAGCGCGGCGGCGGTGATCAGCGGAGAGATCTCCGAGGTCATATCAGCGTCCGGTGGAGGCCTTGGCGTTCGACTCGTAGGACGTGTTGGTCGACTCGAAGAAGTTCACCAGCTCCAGCGTGTCGTTGGCGGTCGCCATCCACTTGGCCGGGTTGGAGACCTTGTACTCGGCCTCGAAGCCCAGCTCCTCCAGGCGGCGGTCGGCCAGGTACTTCACGTACTGGTTGATGTAGTTGGCATTCAGGCCCAGGATGCCGCCCGGAAGGAGGTCGCGGTTGTACTGCTCCTCCATCTCGACGGCGTCCAGGATCATCTGACGGATCTCGGCGGCGAACTCCGGCGTCTGCAGGTCCGGGTTCTCCTCCAGCACCGTCAGGATGAGGTTGATGCCGAACTTGAGGTGCAGCGACTCGTCGCGCACCACCCAGTCGATGAGCGAGCCGAAGTTGCGCAGCAGGTTCCGCTGGCGGAACGAGAGCGCCACCATGAAGCCCGAGTAGAACCAGATCCCCTCGAGGATGACGTTGTACGCCACCAGGTTGCGGATGAAGTCCTGCTTGCCCTCGGTCGTCGTGATGTCGAGCGCCTGCTCGGTCATCCGCTTGATGAACCGGACCTCGAACTCCTCTTTCTTCGCCATCGACGGCACGTCGACGTGGGAGTTGTAGGCCTGCTCGCGGTCGATCGGGAACGTCTCGAGGACGTACTCGAACGACATGCAGTGGTTCGCCTCCTCCCACATCTGCTTGGCGAGGTAGAGGTGCGCCTCCGCGGCGTTGATGTAGGGGTAGACACCGAAGGCCAGGGCCTTGTTGACGAGCAGCTCGTTCGGGTTGAAGTAGCTCATCAGGAAGGTGACCGCGTGGCGCTCCTCGTCGGTCATCCGCTTGAAGTCGGCGATGTCCTCACCGAGCTGGATCTCGTTCGGGAACCAGGTGTTCGCGACGGCCTGGTCGTAGAGGTCCATCGCCCACTGGTACGTGACCGGCTTGAGCAGCAGGCCCTCTTCGATTCCCGTTCCCAGAATCCCCATGGTGTTCCGTCTCTTTCGTTATTCGTTCGGTCGGCGGGTTACTGGCAGGACTCGCACTGCAGGTCGTCCATCGGGTCGACCGGCACGTAGTATTCCTCGATCTTGGTGCTGTTCACTTGCTCTCACCACCCGTCGCGAGTCCGCCGAAGCCGAAGCCACGGCGAGCGGGCGCCGCGGCCGGAGCCGTCTCGGTCACCGCGGGAGCGGCCGAGGGAGCCGGAGCCCCGACGGTCGCGAAGCCCTTGCGGCCACCGCTGATCTCCTCGGCCTTGTTGACCTTGACGGTCGACTGCTCGGCCTGGTGGCGCGGCTTCATGTGGAGGTAGTACGTCGTCTTGACGCCCTTCTCCCAGGCCGCGTAGTAGATGTCCATCATGTCGCCGAGGTCGCGCGTCTCGAGGTACATGTTGCGGCTGATCGCCTGGTCGATCCACTTCTGCGCGCGGGCCGCGACCTCGATGAAGGCGTACGGCGAGAGCTGGAAGCTCGTCTTGAACGTGGCCTTCACCTCGTCCGGGATCTCCGCGATGTTCTGGATGTCGCCCTGCGACCGCAGGATCGCCTCGCGGACGTCCTGCCAGATGCCGCGCTCCTGCAGCGTCTCGACCAGGTTGCGGTTGACCTCGAGGAACTTGCCCGAGGAGGTCGAACGGCTGAAGATCTGCGAGAACTGCGGGTCGAAGCCGGGCGTGGTGCCCGCGACGAGACCGATGGACGCGGTCGGCGCGATGGCCATGAGGGTGGCGTTGCGCATGCCGCCCTTGACCTTCTCGCGGAGGCGGTCCCAGTCGAGGCGGATGGTGCGGTCCACCGTGATCGGGACGCCGCGGTCGGCCTCGGTGAGGGCGATGGAGTCGTAGGGCACCAGACCCTGCGACCAGCGGGAGCCCTCGAAGTTCGGGTACGCACCGCGCTCCTGCGCCAGGTCGGCGCTCTCGTCGATGGCGGCGTAGGAGACGTGCTCCATGATCTCGTCGATCAGGGCGTAGGCCTCTTCGCTCTCGTAGCTCAGGCCGAGCTTCTCGACGATGTCGGTGAAGCCCATGACGCCGAGGCCGATGGCGCGGTTCTGCTGGTTGGAGAAGTCGGCCTCCGGAACGCTCGACACGGTGATGTCGATGAGGTTGTCGAGCTGGCGGACCGCCTGGCGGGCGCTGGCCTCGATGCGCTCCCAGTCCATCTTCCCGTCGACCAGGTGACGCGACAGGTTGATCGACGCGAGGTTGCAGACCGAGACGTTGTCGCGGTCCTGCGGCAGCGTGATCTCGGTGCACAGGTTGGAGAGGTGGATGGTGCCCGTGTTGTTGTTGAGCGCACGGTTGTTGATCGTGTCCTTCCAGGTCAGCCACGGGTGGCTGGTGGTCTGGAGGCTCATCAGGATGTCCTTGAACTGCGCGCGGGCGCTGATCTTCTTGAACATCTTCAGGTTGCCGGCCTCGGCCTCTGCGACGTAGTGCGCGTAGCGCTCCGAGAAGGCCTTGCCGTACAGCTCGTTGAGGTCGGCGACCTCCAGCGGGTCGAAGAGGTACCAGTCCTCGTCGTTCTGGACGCGCTTCATGAACTCGTCGCTGATCCACACCGCGGTGTTCGCCGTGCGGGTGCGGCGGTACGGGTCGCCGGAGTTCTGGCGGAGGTCGAGGAACTCCGGGAAGTCCATGTGCCAGTTCTCCATGTAGAAGCAGAGGGCGCCGAACTTCTTGCCGCCGCGGCTGACCGCCCGCAGCACCGAGTCGATCGTGTGCATGAACGGGATGGGGCCGGTGGAGGTGGTGTTGTTGGAGCGGATGGGCGAGCCCTGCGCACGCAGCTTGGTGACCGACAGGCCGATGCCGCCGGTGCCCTTGGTGAGCCACATGACGTCGCGGACGCTCTTCGCGATGTGCTCGATGTCGTCCTGCATCTCCATGACGAAGCAGTTGGAGAGCTGCGGATAGGCGGTGCCCGCGTTGACGAGGGTCGAGCCGGCGGCCAGATACTCGAGCTTCGACATCTTGTCGTAGAACGCGATCGCGTGGCTGGTGGGGTCGGCCTCGTTGAGGGAGAGGCCCATGGCGATGCGCATCCAGAAGAACTGCGGCACCTCGAGGGAGTCGCCGTTGCGGGCCTTGATGCCGTAGCGGTTGTTGAGGGTGACGACGCCGATGTACTTCAGCAGCTCGTCGCGCGCGGGGTCGAGGTAGCCGGCCAGGCGGTCGAGGTCGAAGGCGGTGGTGAAGCGGCCGTCGAGCAGCGTCTCGGCGACGCCGCGCTCGATGTAGCCGCGGAAGCGGGAGGTGTGCAGCTCGACCAGCTCGTCGTGGCTCTCGTAGTCGCCGAGCACGCGCTTGTAGATGGTCTTGAGGAGGAGGCGCGCGGCGACGGTGTCGAACGCCGGGTCGTCCTTGACGTTCTGGAGGGCGACCTGGATGACCGCCTCGTCCAGCTGCTGGGTCGTGATGCCGTCGAACAGCGTGAGCTCGAGCTCGCTCGCGATCTGCGTCACCCACGTGATGTTCTCGTCGAGTCCCTTGGCCGCGTTCTCGATGGCCAGGTTGATCTTGTTGGCGTCGTACGGCTCGCGCTCGCCGTTGCGCTTCACGACTGTGATTGCCACTGTCTCTCCCTCATTCGCTAAGCCGCCTGAGCGGCGGAAATCCCCGCGGAACCGTGCCTTCCCGCATCGGGGGGAGGCTGACCGGCTCTGTGTGCTCGACCACTATATAGCGGGGGTCCGACATTTCCACTCCCCCACATCTAGTGGGCGTGTCGTCCACAGATGGGGAGAAGTTATGCACAGTTTCCACACCCCGCAAAGTGGGGATGGGCCGTGTGGATGATCCCGCGGAACGGCCCCCGCGACCGATAGTGTGGATAGTCGTGAGCACCTACTCGAGCCTCCTGAAGACGCCGGGCGTCGCCCGCATCATCGCGGCTCAGCTCACCGCCCGCTTCCCGTTCGGGATGCTGTCGCTGGCCTTCCTGCTGCACATCGAGCGCGTCCACGACTCGTACGCCGCCGCCGGACTGGTGCTCGGCGCCATGAGCATCGGGCAGGCCATAGCCGGCCCGATGACCAGCAGGCTGATGGGCGTCCTCGGCATGCGCGTCGTGCTCTGGACCACCCTCGCCCTGTGCTCCGTGGCGGTCGCGGCGATCGGCATCTTCGTCATGCCCATCCCCCTGACCATGGGCGTCGCGTTCTTCGCCGGGCTGAGCATGCCGCCCATCCAGCCGGCCGTGCGCACCATCTACCCGAAGATGGTCAACTCGCGGCAGCTGACGCCGCTGTTCTCGCTCGACGCCTCGGCGCAGGAGATCATCTGGATCGCCGGACCGGTCGCCATCACGTTCGTCTCGACGCAGATCGGCACCGTCGAGGGCATCCTGATGTCGGTGGCGATCATGCTCGCCGGCGGCTGCTGGTTCATCTCGTCGCCCGAGGTCGGCCGGGTGCGCATCCCCCGCAGCAAGCGGCGGTTCGGGACGGTGCTGGCGCGGCCGCCCGTCCTGCTCGCGACGGTCGTCGGCTTCCTGCTGATCGGATCCTGCTCGGCGGTCGAGGCCGGTGTCGTCGCCACGTTCGGCGAGGGCTCTCCGCTCGCCGGGATCGTGCTCGCCATCTGGTCGCTCGGTTCGCTGGTCGGCGGCCTCGCCTTCGGCCACGTGCCGATCGGGCCGTGGGCGACAGCGCGGCGCATGCTCATCGTGTTCGTCGGCGTCGTGCTGTCGACCTTCATGCTGTGGTCGTGGTGGGGGCTGTCGCTCACGCTGCTCGTCGCCGGACTCGGCATCGCGCCCGCCCTCGCCGTGCTGTTCGCCATCGTGTCCGCGAGCGTGAAGTTCTCCGACACGGCGGAGGCGTACGGCTGGGTCGGAACCGGGCAGCTGATCGGTGCCGCGCTCGGCTCGGCGCTCGCCGGCTTCCTCATCGACGGCGTCGGTGCAGTGGGAGCCTTCTGGGTCGCCGGGGCGTTCGCCCTGGTCGGCTTCGTCGTGCCCGCACTGGCGCACCGCATCCACCCCGACCTGCGGGGTCGCGACGCCTCCCCCATCCCCGACACCGAGCCCGTCCCCGTCCAGCCCTCCTAACGTCCCCAACCACCGCGCGAGGTGCTCGTCGTTGCGGTCGACACGCCGGGCTTGCGCGCATCTTCGAGCACTTCATGTGAGGGCTGTGGATAGTTCGGGGCAGGAGGGGCGCACGAGTGCGAGGGTGTGCGGATGGATCCGCACCCCTTCACCCAACCGTTCTCAACCGCTGAGGCGCTACGCGACGGAGTCTCGCGCGGACGGCTCCGCTCACGCTCGCTCGTCGCACCGTTCCGCGGGATGCGCATCGCGCGTGACTCCGATTGCGACGACGCCCGCCTCCGGGCTTTCGCCGCTCACCGGCTGACCGACTACGCCTTCAGTCACACGACCGCCGCCGCGCTCTACGGGATACCCCTGCCCGCCTGGTGCTCGGCCGAGATCCATGTCAGCGTGCCGGGAACGTGCCGTGCGCCCGTGGTGCGCGGCCACGTCGGCCACAAGCTGAGCCGGTGGGAGATCACGGAGGTGCGCGGACTGCCGGTCACCCGCCCGGAGCAGACCTGGCTCGACCTCGCGACCCTCCTCGACGTGCAGGAGCTGGTCGTCGCCGGCGACTCCCTCGTCGGAGGCCGGCCGCCACTCACCTCACTCGAGCTCCTGTCAGCAGCAGTGGCCGCATCGGCGGGGCGGCGTGGCGCGGGCCGGGCGCGCCATGCGCTCGAACGCGTACGTCGAGGAGCCGAGTCGCCGGGCGAGACGCGATTGCGCCTCGCGCTCAGCGACGCAGGTCTCCCGGAGCCGATCCTCAACCACCCGATCTTCGATCCGTCCGGCCGGTTCGTCGCCCGGGTCGACCTCGCCTACATCGGTCCGCGCGTCGCACTCGAGTACGAGGGAGACATCCATCGCGTCGACCGCGCGACCTGGCGCAAGGACATCACGCGACGCGAGCTGGTCGAAGACCTCGGCTGGCGGATGGTACGAATCACCGCCGACGATCTGCGCGACCAGGCGGCCCTCGTCGCGCGCATCACCCACCTCCTCCTCGCGCGCGCCCCGCGATCGGGCGCGTGAGGTGCTCGTTGTTGTCGCGCGGCCCGGCGTGTCGCGTGCCCCTGCGAGCACCTCGGCGGCTACCAGCGGGGGTGGATGGAGGCGCGGAAGTGGCTGTCGTAGATGCGGTGCACGGCCGCGTCGAAGCCGTCGGGGAGGCGCACGGCGGCGGCAGCCGCGTTCGCGCGCGCCTGCTCCGGCGAGCGCGCGCCCGGGATGACGGTGGTGACGCCGTCCTGCGCGATGATCCACGCGATGGCGGCCTGCGCCGGCGTCGCACCCTCCGGCACCAGCTCGGCGAACTCGCGCGCCGCCTGCACGCCCTCCTCGAAGTCGACACCAGAGAACGTCTCGCCCACGTCGAACGCCTCGCCGTGACGGTTGTAGTTGCGGTGGTCGTCCGCCGCGAACGTCGTCTGCTCGCTGTACCGGCCGCTCAGCAGCCCCGAGGCGAGCGGCACCCGCGCGATGATGCCGACACCGGCCGCGCGCGCGGCGGGAAGGACACGGTCGAGCGGCTTGAGGCGGAAGGCGTTCAGGATGATCTGCACCGTGGCCGTGCCGGGCCGGGCGATCGCCGCGAGGGCCTCGTCCACCGTCTCGACGCTGACACCGTAGTTCTCGATCACGCCCTCCTCCACGAGCGTGTCGAGCGCGTCGTACACGGCGTCGGTCGAGAACACCGGAGTGGGAGGGCAGTGCAGCTGGACCAGATCCAGCCGGTCGACGCCGAGATTGCGGCGCGAGCGGTCCGTCCACTCGCGGAACTTCGGCAGGGTGAAGTTGGCCGGGTCCTGCGCCTCGCGCCGCCCCATCTTGGTGGCGACGGTGAGCGGCAGTTCGGGGTGCTCCGTCACGAACCGCCCGATGAGCTGCTCGCTGCGGCCGTCGCCGTAGACGTCGGCCGTGTCGAAGAAGGTGACGCCGGATTCCGCCGCCGCCTCCAGCACGCCGAGGGCGTCGTCTTCGGAGACGTCCCCCCAGTCCGCTCCGAGCTGCCAGGTGCCGAGTCCGACGACCGACACCTCCCGTCCTGTCCCGCCGAGGATGCGCTGTTCCATGCCATCAGCCTAGGCCGCGCCGGAGGCGGTGTCGGGGGGTTGCGCTCCGCCGCTTCCCGGCCACCACGCGGGCGTGATCCGCCGCACCAGGGAGAGGAACGCATCCACGTCTCGAGGCCGCGGCCGGGTGAGCCACACGTCGATCGCGCCGATGATTCCGTCTGCGAGGTAGCGCGCGATCGCCCGCCTCTCCATGTCGTCGTTCGCCGGGACGACCAGGCTGTGCTGGTCGAGCAGGAGTTCGATCGACGCCTGGAAGTGCTCGCTGAGCATGGCGTGCAGGCTCGCGGCGCCGCTGTCGGTCCCGAGGCCGCGGCGGTAGACGATGTCGTGGTCGTCGACGTGCCGCAGGACGGCGCGGGTGACCCCCACGACGGCGGCCGCGGCGTCCGACGGTTCGACGTCGACGAGGTACTCGGCGCGCAGCGCGTCGAGCTCCGACCGCAGCACGCTCTCCAGCAGCGCAGCGGGCGAGGGCGCGTACTCGTACACCGTCGACCGGTGGACGCCGGCGGCGGCGGCGAGCGCGCTGACCGTGACCTCGCTCACCGGTCCGCGGCCGGCGAGGTCGAGGATGGTGGCGCTGAGCCGGGCGAGCGTCTTCTGCTGGCGTGCATCCACCGCACGATCGTACAATGGAGTTATCCGACAGTTGTCGGATAACGAAAGGAGATCTTCATGGCTCAGTACGACGTCGCCGACCGGTCCGCGATCGTGACCGGAGGCGGCTCGGGCATCGGCCGTGCCGTCGCCCTGACTCTGGCGGCGAGCGGCGCGTCGGTCCTGGTGACCGACCTCGACGAGGAGCACGCGAAGGCCGTCGCCGACGAGATCACGGCAGCGGGCGGCACTGCACGCGCCCTCGCCGGCGACGTGACCGACCCGGACTTCGCGACGGCGAGCGTCGCCGCGGCGAACGAGCTCGCCCCGCTGCGGATCGCGGTGAACAACGCCGGGATCGGCGGCGCGTCCGCTCCGGTCGGCGAGTACCCGCTCGACTCCTGGCGGAAGGTCATCGAGGTCAACCTCAATGCCGTCTTCTACGGAATGCAGCCCCAGCTCGACGCCATCGCGGCCAACGGAGGCGGCGCCATCGTGAACATGGCGTCCATCCTGGGCAGCGTCGGATTCGCGAACTCGTCCGCGTATGTGACCGCGAAGCACGCCCTCCTCGGCCTCACGCAGAACGCCGCGCTCGAGTACGCCGGGCAGAAGGTCCGCGTCGTCGCGGTCGGCCCCGGCTTCATCCGCACGCCGCTCGTCGCCTCGAACCTCGACGCCGACACCCTGACATTCCTCGAGGGCAAGCACGCGCTCGGCCGCCTCGGCGAGCCGGAGGAGGTCGCGTCCCTCGTCGCGTTCCTCGCGTCCGACGCCGCCAGCTTCATCACGGGCAGCTACCACCTGGTCGACGGCGGTTATACCGCCCAGTAATCCTCCACAGCCCCCGGCTTTCCACAGAACAGCCGGGGGCCTGCCGTGCCCGGTCGCGCTCGCCTAGGGTGAGGAACGTGACCGAGCACGACACGTCCCCCGCGAGCAGCCTCCTCTCCGACGACCTCCTCTCCCGCTTCCGGGAGCGGGCCGCCGGCTACGACCGCGACAACCGGTTCTTCACCGATGACTTCGCCGAACTGGCCGACGAAGGGTACCTGCGCGCCCTCGTCCCGACCGAGCTGGGCGGGCTGGGGCTCAGCCTGCAGCAGACCGCGCGCCTCCAGGCGCGACTGGCCGGAGCGGCTCCCGCGACCGCCCTCGCCGTGAACATGCACCTGGTCTGGACGGGCATCGCCAAGACCCTCCGCGACCGCGGCGACGACTCCCTCGAATTCGTGCTGCGCGAGGCCGGGAAGGGCGAGATCTTCGCCTTCGGCCTCAGCGAAGCGGGCAACGACCTGGTGCTGTTCGGCTCGACGACGGAGGCGCGGCCGGAGCCCGACGGGTCGTACCGCTTCCACGGGCGCAAGATCTTCACATCGCTCTCCCCCGCCTGGACCCGGCTCGGCACGATGGGGCTCGACACCACGAGCGACGACGCCCCGAAGATCGTCTACGGCTTCATCGAGCGCACCGGCGGCGGGTTCGAGATCCGCGAGGACTGGGACACCCTCGGCATGCGCGCCACCCAGAGCAACACGACGGTGCTGGACGGCGCCCGCGCCCCCGCCGACCGCGTCGTGCGCCGTCTCGACCCCGGCCCGAACCCCGATCCGCTCGTGTTCGCCATCTTCGCGAACTTCGAGATCCTGCTCGCCGCCGTCTACACCGGCATCGGCGCGCGGGCGCTCGATCTCGCGGTGGAGGCGGCCCACCGCCGCACCAGCCTCAAGAACGATGGGCGCAGCTACGCGAACGACCCGGACATCCGCTGGCGCGTCGCCGAGGCCGCGATCGAGCAGGATGCGCTGCTCCCCCAGCTGGATGCGCTGGCCGGCGACGTCGACGCGCTGGCCGACCACGGCCGCCTCTGGTTCCCGAGGCTGGTCGGGCTTAAGGTGCGCGCCACCGAGACGGCCCGGCGCGTCGTGGATCAGGCCATCCGCGTCTCGGGCGGCTCGACGTTCTTCTCGGGCAACGAGCTGGGGCGTCTGTACCGGGACGTCCTGGCCGGGATCTTCCACCCGTCCGACGCCGAGTCGGCGCACAACACCGTCGCGAACGCCTGGCTCGGGCCGATCGAGGAGTGACCGGGTCGCCCCGGAGGGAGACGCACATGCAGGACATCACCGCGCGGCACTTCGCCGAGCGCCTGGAGCGCGGGGCGCGCCAGGCCGAAGCGGCGGGATTCGACGGGCTGGTGATCGCGCCCGGTCCCGATCTCGCCTACTTCGCCGACTACCTTCCCGTCGCCACGACCGAACGCATCACGCTGCTGGTGATCCCGGCGCAGGGCGAGCCCACCATGCTCGTCCCCGCGCTCGAACACGGCGGCGCGGCCGAGACGCGCGCGGCCGGGGCGATCCGCCTGCGCGACTGGTCCGACGGGGAGGACGAATACGTCCCTGCGGCCGCCCTGCTCCGTCCGGACGGCCGTTACGCGATCTCCGACGCCACCTGGGCGATGCACCTGCTCGGCCTCCAAGAGAAGCTGCCCGACGCGCGCTTCGCGGCCATCTCGACCGCCCTGCCGATGCTGCGGGCGGTGAAGTCGGCCGACGAGGTCGACCGGCTCGCGGCGGCGGGCGCCGCTGCCGACGCGACCTTCGACGCCATCCTGCGCGTCCCGTTCGCCGGGCGCACCGAGGAGCAGGTCGCCGCAGACCTCGACCGGTTGCTGCGTGAGCACGGTCACTCGCAGGTCGACTTCACGATCGTCGCCTCCGGACCGAACGGCGCCGACCCGCACCACGAGCCCGGGTCGCGGATCATCGCCGACGGCGACATGGTCGTGCTCGACTTCGGCGGCCTGCTCGACGGCTACGGGTCCGACACGACCAGGACGGTCCACGTGGGTGAGCCGACCGACGAGGAACGCGAGGTGTTCGACGTGGTGGCCCTCGCGCAGCAGACCGCGTTCGAGGCCGTGGCCGTCGGCGTCCCGTGCGAGGAGATCGATCGCGCCGCCCGGCGGGTCATCCGCGACGCCGGATTCGGCGAGTTCTTCATCCACCGGGTCGGACACGGCATCGGCGTGACGACGCACGAGCCGCCGTACCTGGTGGAGGGCGAGCAGCATCCGATCGAGGCGGGGATGTGCTTCTCGATCGAGCCGGGAATCTATCTGCCCGGGCGATTCGGCGTCCGGATCGAGGACATCGTCGTCGCGGCAGAGGACGGCGCGCACCGGCTGAACAACTCCAGCAGGGAGCTGCACCTGGTGGGCTGAGCGGACGCTAGCGCACGGCCCGATCGACCGCGACCTGGTGCGCCGCGGCCAGCGTTCGGCGCCGTCGCACGAACGGCAGCGCGATCAGACGCCAGCCGACGAGGAACGCTCCGAGCACGACAGCCGCCACCGCGATGAACGACGGCTGCACGCCCTGGCCCGCGGCGGTGCGGATGAGCATCCCGACGGCGACGGTCATCAGCCAGATCGGGATGCCGGGCCAGACGATCGCCAGCGGGCGGTACCACGCCCAGGTCACCAGCCAGCCGACGACCAGGCCGACGAGGAACGGCCAGAGGGTGTCGATGATGCCGAGGACGGAGTTCGCCTCACCGTGGCTGCGGCGCCCGACGAGCACGAAAAGGGTCACGAGGGCCACGTCGATGACGAATGCGCCGAGCGCGGTCCTCCAGGATTTCACGGGCTCCAGGCTACGCGGACACCCCCGAAGGTTGGCTGGACGGGAGCCGAGTTGATACCGGGGGTTATCCACAATCGGCAGGCTGTCCACAACCTCGCCCCGCGGTCGACATGGCGTCCATACCCCGTCAATAGACTGGCGTCAGATCCGCCCCGCCCGAGCCCTGGAGCCCCGTTGCCGAACTTCGACTTCCTCACCCAGCCCGCTCTCCCGCGCCCCGACGTCACCCCCGACGACGCGGCGGCCATCGCGGCCAAGAACTTCGGCCTCGCCGGCCGGATCAGCGAGCTCGGCAGCAACCAGGACCGCAACTTCCGCATCGACACCGGCGACGCGCGATACGTGCTCAAACTCGCCAACCCGGTGTTCTCGGCCGACGAGCTGCGCGCGCAGAACGCCGCCCTCCGCGCGCTCGCGGGCTCCGGCATCCGCATCCCGGAGGTCATCGCCACGACCGGCGGCGACGAGCTGATCGAGGTGGAGGTGCGCGGCACCGCGCTGTTCGCCCGCGTCCTGCGCTATCTCGACGGCGACCCGCTCACCGACGTCGGCCGCCCGTCTCGGGAGCAGCTCCGCACACTCGGCGCCCTCGCCGGCCGCGTCGCCGCCGGGCTGTCGCCCCTCCGCCACCCCGGGCTCGACCGGACGACCCAGTGGGATGCGCGCGTCAGCGGCGAGGTCGTCGACCTGCTGCTCGACCACGTCGCCCAGCCCGCGAAGCGCACCGTCGTGCGGGAGGCGACCGACGCGGCCCTCGCTCGGCTGCGTCCGCTGCGCGACCGGTTGCGCGTGCAGGCGGTCCACGGTGACGTCACCGACGACAACATCGTCCTCGGACACGGCGGACCGGGCGTGATCGACTTCGGCGACGTGTCCGACGGCTGGCTCGTCGCCGAACTGGCCGCGACCGTGACGAGCGCCCTGCATCATGTGCCCGACGAGCCGCTCGCGGTTCTCGACGTCATCGAGGCGTTCCACGCCGAGTCGCCGCTCGACGACGCGGATCTCGCCGCCCTGTGGCCGCTGGTCGTGCTGCGCGGAGCTGTGCTCGTCGTCAGCGGCGAGCAGCAGGTCGCCCTCGAGGCCGACAACGTCTACGCCGCCGAGAACCGCGCCCACGAGTGGGTCGCGTTCGACGTGGCACGGCGGTTGGATGCGGCCGAGCTGGAGACGCTCATCCGCGCCCGACTCGCCCCGGCCCCCGCGCAGCCGTCGACCGGCTTCGGCCGGCTCGTCGCACTCACGACCGGTCCGGAGCACCTCGCCGACCTCTCGGTCATGGCACGCGACCTCGATGCGGGCGTGTGGCTGAGCGACGACGCGGAGGACCGCATCCTCGCCCGGGTCTGCCGCGAGCACGGGCACGCCGTCACCCGGTACACCGAGGCGCGGCTGACCCGCGCCCGGCCCGACCGCTCCCTGCCGTCGGCCACCGTCGCCCTCGCCGTCACGCTCGATGCGCCCACCGGCGTCGACGTGACCGCTCCGTTCGCCGGGGAGCTCGCCCTCGTCGAAGGGTCGTGGCTGCTGCGCGGCGACGCCGTCGACCTGTGGCTCGACGGCCTCACCCGCCCGCTGACCACGGCGACCGTCGACGCCGGGGAGACGATCGGCACCGCCATCCGCCTCACGGCGCAACTGAGCACCCTCGCCGGGCACCGGCCGCCCGCGCTCGTCACGCCGACGCTCCCGCTCAGCGCTTGGACGACCGTCTCCCCCGACCCCTCCGCGCTCTTCGGCATCGACCTCGCCGTGGGCGCTCCCGACCCGGAGGCATCCCTGGCCCGGCGCGACGCCACCTTCGCCCATGTCCAGGAGCACTACTTCGCGCATCCGCCGCTGATCGAGCGCGGCTGGCGCCACCACCTGGTCGACACCCGGGCGCAGAGCTACATCGACATGGTCAACAACGTCACGCAGATCGGTCACGGACACCCGCGGCTGGTCGACGCCGTCCGGGACCAGTGGGCGCGTTTGAACACGAACTCGCGGTTCCACTACGACGAGCTCTCGCGCTTCACCGAGCGCCTGGCGGAGATCGCTCCGGAGGGACTCGACACCGTCTTCCTGGTCAACAGCGGCAGCGAGGCGGTCGACCTGGCGCTGCGTCTGGCGCAGATCCACACCGGCCGGCGCACCATCCTCGCCGTCACCGAGGCCTACCACGGCTGGACGATCGGCTCCGACGCGGTCTCCTCGTCCCTGGGCGACAACCCGCGGGCTCTGGAGACCCGGCCGGACTGGGTGAAGCTCGTCGCCGCACCGAACTCGCTGCGCGGACGGCACCGTGGTCCCGACTCTGCAGCCGCCTATCTGGCCGACCTGGATGCCGATCTGGCCGAGCTGGATGCGGCCGGCACCGCGGTCGCCGGGTACATCGCCGAGCCGGTGTTCGGCAACGCGGGCGGCCTGATGCTTCCCGACGGCTACCTGGCGGGCGTCTACGAGCGCGTCCGCGCCCGCGGCGGCGTGTGCATCGCCGACGAGGTCCAGGTCGGCTACGGCCGTCTCGGCCACTACTTCTGGGGCTCCGAGCAGCAGGGCGTGGTGCCGGACGTCATCACGATCGCGAAGGCCATGGGCAACGGGCAGCCGCTCGGAGCGGTCATCACCCGGCGTGACATCGCTGCGTCGTTCGCGGCGGAAGGCAGCTTCTTCTCCTCCGCCGGCGGCAGCCCCGTCTCGTCGGTCGTGGGCCTCACCGTCCTCGACGTCATGCGCGACGAGGGCCTGCAGCAGAACGCCGCGGAGGTCGGCGACCACCTCGCGGCGCGGTTGCGGGAGCTGGGCAAACGGCATCCGCTCGTCGGCGCCGTCCACGGCATGGGCCTCTATCTCGGCATGGAGCTCGTGCTCGACCGGGAGACGCTGCAGCCGGCGACGGAGGAGGCCGCCCGGGTGTGCGATCGGATGCTGGCGGAGGGCTGCATCGTGCAGCCGACCGGCGACGACAAGAACGTGCTCAAGATCAAGCCGCCGCTGTGCATCACGCGCGAGAGCGCCGATCGCTTCGCGGACGCGCTCGATCTCGTGCTGGCGACGCTGTAGGGCGGAGGACGCGCCGCGCCTCCTCCCCGATCGCCGCGGCGACGGCGTCGAGCGCTGCGGACCGCAGCGTCCACTGGTGCCAGTACAACGGCACCTCGGCCGTATGCGCGTCGTCCAGCACGACGAGCGCGCCGGAGGCGACGAGCGCATCCGCCTGGAGGTCCGGCAGCATCCCCCAGCCCAGCCCGTGCACGGCGGCCTCGACGAACTGAGTCGAAGCCGGGATGAAGTGGCGCGGCGGCCGGGCGCCCGGTGCGACTGCGTCGAGGTAGCGGTCCTGCAGGGCGTCCTTGCGGTCGAAGACCAGCATCGGCGCCCGTGCAGCCGCCTCCGCGGTCCATCCGTCCGGGCACCAGCGCTCGACGAACGCCGGGCTCGCCGCCGCGCGGTAGACCATCGACCCGAGCGGGCGGGAGGTGCACCCCTGCACCGGCTCCGGATCGGACCCGATCGCGGCGAGGGCCGTGCCGTCGCGCAGGCGGTCGAGGGTGTGCTCCTGGTCGTCGATGCTCAGCTCGTACGCGACGCCGTCGAGCCGGGCGAGGGCGGGCAGCACCCAGGTGGCGAGCGAGTCGGCATTGACGACCAGCGGCAGCGGTGTGCCGGCCGCGCCGTCGTCGCCCGCGAGCTCGGCCGCCGCCTCCGCCTCCAGGAGGGTCAGCTGGCGCGCCAGCCGGAGCAGCACCCGCCCGGCCTCGGTCGGCTCGACCGGCTTGCTGCGCTGCACCAGCACGCGCCCGCTCTGCTCTTCGAGGGCTTTGATGCGCTGGCTCACTGCCGAGGGCGTGATGTGGAGGGCAGCGGCGGCCGCCTCGAAGGTCCCGCCGTCCACGACGGCTGCGAGAGTCCGCAGGTGTTCGACATGGGCCGCCATATGAAGGGATGCTAATGCATCATCAGGAACCTGAGCTGTACTTAGGCGCGAGAGCCCCTTAGCGTCGAGAGGTGCTCGCAACGTTCTTCACCGGCCTCGGCTCCTCCGCCTCCCTGATCGTGGCCATCGGCGCGCAGAACGCGTTCGTCCTCCGGCAGGGCCTGCGCCGCGAGCACATCCTGCCGATCGTGGTCATCTGCGTGGCCAGCGACGCGCTGCTGATGGCAGCCGGGGTCGCCGGAATCGGCGTGCTGGTGAAGAACGCGCCGATCGCGCTCGAGATCGTCCGCTGGGCCGGCTTCGCCTTCCTGCTGGGCTACGCCGTCGTCGCCGCGCGCCGGGCGCTGCGCCCCGGATCGCTCACCGCCTCGGGGGCCGTCGCCGGCTCCCTCGCCGCCGCCATCGGCACCTGCCTCGCGATCACCTGGCTCAATCCCCATGTCTATCTCGACACCGTGCTGCTGATCGGCTCGCTCTCCGCGTCGCACGGCGACCCCGGCCGCTGGGTCTTCGGCGCGGGCGCAGCGACCGCCAGCCTGCTCTGGTTCAGCCTGCTCGGCTTCGGCGCGCGCTTCGCCGCGCCGGTGTTCGCCCGGCCGGTCGCCTGGCGCATCCTGGACGGCGGCATCGCGGTGCTCATGGTCGTGCTCGCCATCCTGCTGGTCGTGTAGCCCGGCGGACGACACGATCGCGGCAGAACGGCCTCAGCCCCGAAGCCCGTCGAGGTGCGCCGTCAGCACAGCGACGGCACGCTCCCGCTCCCGCTCCTGTTCTCGCTCCCCCGGGCCGCCGTCCCAGAGGAGGTGGAGCGCCACCCCGTCCACCAGAGCGTGCAGACGGTCGGCCTCGACCGTCCGGTCGGCGCCCGGCCGCAGCTCCCCGACCCGGTCGAGCTCCGCGATCAGGCCGGCGCACAGCTCGCGGATGCCCTCGTTGAACTGGAGCAGCACCGGTCGCAGCTGCTCGCTGCTCAGCGCCAGCGCGCCGAGCTGGAGGTGTGCGGTCAGCTCGATGCGCCGCTCCTCGTCGAGAGGCAGCAGCTCCTCAAGCACGGCGAGCACGGCCGGTCGGCCTTCGCCCCGGACGCCCTGGATGCGCCGCGTCGCGCTCAGTCGGATGTGCTCGAGGCAGAAGCGGCGGAGGGCGTCCTGCTCGGGGAAGGCGCGGCGGAGGGAGGCGGTGGCGATCCCCGCCTCGGCCGCCACATGGCGCACCGACAGTCCCGCCAGTCCGTCGCGCGCCAGCACCCGCATGGATGCCTCCGCGATCTGGCGGTCGCGCTCGTCGTGGTCGATCAGGCGGGGCATCGTCAGCCCCGCGACGCGACGGGCTGCGCCGCCTTCTTCGGCCAGATCGTGTAGCTGACCGCCCAGAGCACGTCGATCCCGAGGATGAGACCGAGCGCGGGGAAGAAGCCGAGCAGTTCCGCCGTGCGCTCCGGAGCGCCGACCACGAGGATGAGCGCACCCAGGATCGCCCCGGCCACCGCGCAGGCGAGCAGGGTGCGCGCTGCGTCCTTCCAGCAGACGACGGTGTACGCCCAGCCGGTCGGCTTCGGCCGCGGTTCGGCGCCGCGGAACCGCTGCGCGAACTTCGCGTCCGCCCAGGCGATCATCCGGTGGCCGTAGGCGACCGAGATGCCGATGTAGAGGGCGGCGAGGCCATGGTGCCAGGAGGCGGTGGCCCCGCCGATCAGGTCGGCCGCCACCAGGACGAGCAGCACGACGTCGATGAGCGGTGCTGCGATGAGCAGAGCGGCGCCCAGCTTCGGTCTCCCGGCCGGGTAGCGCGCGATCAGCCCGGCCACGATCGCCACCCAGAACCCGATCTCGCACGCCACGATCGCCAGCAGAATCATCTCGCCCCCCACATCCCCTGTGTTAGCACGAGTGTACCAACAAACCGCTGAGGCGGTCCGAGAGGGCAAACAAAAAGGCCGCCCAGCTGGGCGGCCCTCTCGGTGGTGGTGGAGCTAAGGAGATTCGAACTCCTGACCTCTTCGATGCGAACGAAGCGCGCTACCAACTGCGCCATAGCCCCGGGGAACTGCTTAGAAACAATAGCACCCCTCGCCGGTCCCGTCGAAATCGAGCGGGGCTCAGCTGGCCGCGCGACGACGACGCAGAACCGCGTCCAGGTCCATGCTGCCGGTGTCGACCTCGTCGAGGATGCCCATGCTGGCGTAGCGGCTCGGGACGGTCGCGGCGGGCGGCGCAGCGGGCGCGGACACCGGCACCGCGGCCGGCCGCTCCACCGCGCGCAGCGGGACCGGCGCGGCCACAGGAGCCGGCGGCACGACCTCTGCCGCCTTCCGCTCGAACTCGGCACGCGCGGCCGCGCGACGCAGCTCGGCCGCCGCATCCACCGACGCCATCGCGGCCGCGGCGACGGTTCCGGGAGACAGGTGCAGCGGCTTCGGGAGCGGACGCGGCGTCCAGCTCTGCCGGAGGCGCTCCTGCACCGGGATGTCGTCGTGCTGCGCGTCGTCGTACAGCTCCGGTGCGACGACAGACGTGCGGACCATCGGCTGCGCGACCGCGGCGGCGCGCTCCGGCCGCGCGAGGCGGCCCAGCATCCACCCGGACAGTGCGACCGCGCCGAGCGAGGCGACGGAGAGGAGCCAGGCTCCGGTCTCGAGGAGCAGGACGGCGCCCGAGACGAGCCCGATGAGCCCGGCGACGAGCACGAGGGTCGAGAGGCCGCGCGCCCGGCGGAGCCGACGGCGGCGCTGCGGCGACAGCACGGGGCGAGCGGCGGAGGTGGCGAGCACCCGGGCGCGCTGCGCGGCGGCAGCACGCGCGGCGCGCTCCAGCGCGATCGCGTCGTTGGCGGCTCGTTCCGCCTCTTCGGCGGCCCGGCGGCGCTCGTCCGCGAGCGCCTGCTCGCGGCGGGCGTGGGCCGCGGCCTCCGCGCGAGCGGTGGCGAGGGTCCTCTGCTCGGACTTGCGGAGGATGCGCTGCTGCTCCGCGACCGTGCGCGCGGTGGCTTCGAGACGCACCTCGTCGGGCAGTTCGCTGGTCTCCGCGAGGATGCGCAGCGTCTGCTGCAGCCGGACGGCGTTCCGCTCGGTGGCGAGGTACTCGCGGCGGCGCAGCCACACCGGGACCAGATAGGCGAGCCAGAGAGCGGCCGCGAGCGCGACGATGACCCCACCGCCCATCACATCCCCGTTCATGTCCTCTACGGTAGGGGCGGCGAGGGTCGTGCCACCGTCACTCGCGGGGGTGTGTCACCCGATCCAGCGTGCTTTCAGCACATTTCCACCGAAAGCGCCCGAGCAGGGCTCCGCGAATGAGAGCCGCCTCAGTAATGGCGGGCGATCGGCAGCGGGATGGCCGCCGCCGCGCGGTCCTCTGCGGGGATGACCGCCGCGTCGTCCGGGACGTTGTGGTCGAGCCAGCGGCGCAGCACGCCCTGGTTCAGCTCCTCCGACACCAGCGCGAAGCAGAAGTGGTCGCGCCAGTCGCCGTTGATGTGGATGTAGCGGCGCCGCAGCCCCTCGTACCGGAAGCCGAGCTTCTCGACGACGCGCAGGCTCGGGCCGTTCTCGGGGCGGATGCAGATCTCCATCCGGTGCAGCCCCAGCTGGTAGAAGCAGTAGTCGGTCGCCAGGGCGACCGCCGTCGGGGTGATGTTGCGGCCCGCGAACTCCTCGGCGATCCAGTAGCCGATCGTCGCACTCGACAGCGAGCCGTACGCGATCGACGAGACGTTCAGCTGCCCGGCGAGCCGGCCGTCCCACTCGACGATGAACGGAAGGCCGTGGCCGGCCCGCGAGTTCGCCAGCAGCGACCGGATGCTCGCCCGGGTGTCGAACGACCCCGGCGCGTACGGGCTGGTCGCCTCCCACTGCCGCAGCCAGCTGCGGTTGTCGAGCAGCGACCGCTCCAGCGGGCGCGCGTCGCGCAGGCGGATGGGACGCAACCCCACGCGACCCTCGGTGAGGGTGGGGACGACGAGCGCCAACGGAGTCCTCCTTCAGCCGGCCGTCAGCGGGACCGGTCGGAGAGCGTCTGGATGGGCCCGGTCGGGTCGACGGGCATCTCCTCGACGAACTCCACGGGCTCGTCCTCGAGCTCGGAGGCGAACTCGCGCAGCCACGGGCGCAGCTCGGGGCCGAGGTCCTCGCGGTCGACGGCGAGCCGCACGATCGCCTTGATGTAGTCGAGGCGGTCGCCGGTGTCGTAGCGGCGGCCGCGGAACACGACGCCGTACACGCCGCCCGTCCAGTCGGGGGCCTCCGCCATCGACTGCAGCGCATCGGTCAGCTGGATCTCGCCGCCGCGGCCCGGCTCCGTGCGCTCCAGGACGTCGAAGACCTCCGGGCGCAGCACGTAGCGTCCGATGACGGCGTAGTTCGAGGGAGCGTGCTCCTTGTCCGGCTTCTCGACCAGACCGGTGATGCGCACGACGTCGTCCTCGTCCGTGGCCTCGACGGCGGCGGCGCCGTACAGGTGGATGGAGTCGGGGTCGACCTCGAGGAGGGCGACGACGCTGGTGTGGCGCTGCGCCTGCACGGTCAGCATCCGGCTCAGGAGGTCGTCGCGCGCGTCGATGATGTCGTCGCCGAGGAGCACGGCGAACGGCACCCGCCCGACGTGCATCTTGGCCCGGAGGACGGCGTGGCCGAGACCCTTCGGGTCACCCTGGCGCACGTAGTGCATGTCGGCGAGGGCGGTCGAGTAGTTGACCTTCTCGAGCCGGTCGGTGTCGCCCTTCTTGGTGAGGGTCTCCTCCAGCTCGGCGTTGCGGTCGAAATGGTTCTCGAGGGCGTTCTTGTTGCGGCCGGTGATCATCAGGACGTCGTGCAGGCCCGCGTCGACCGCCTCCTCGACGACGTACTGGATGGCGGGCTTGTCCACGACCGGCAGCATCTCCTTGGGCATCGCCTTGGTCGCCGGGAGGAACCGGGTTCCGAGGCCGGCTGCGGGGATCACTGCTTTCGTAACGCGGTCGTGATTTGCCATGCCGCCTACAGTATCCGCATTTCGGGGGTGCACAGGATGGCATCTCCTAGGATTGCCGTATGGATCCGGACACTGCCGCTCATCGCAAGCGCGCCCTGCGCGCCGAGCTCCGCGAGCGCCGGCAGAACCTCACGACGACCGAGCGCCAGACCGCAACGGCAGGCCTGACCCGCAACCTGGTCGACCTCGCCACCGACCTCTCCGCCCGTTCCGTCTCGGCGTACCTCTCCACCCCGATGGAGCCGGACACGCGCCCCTTCCTCAACTGGGCGCACGCGCAGGGGCTGCGCGTGCTGCTGCCGATCTCGCGCGAGGACGGCCTGCTCGACTGGACGACCGGCGACGGCGAGACCGAGACGGAGGGGCTGTTCGGACTGCCCGAAGCCGTCGGCGAGCTGCTCGGGCCGATCGCGATCAACGACGTCGACCTCATCCTGGTGCCCGCGGCCGCCGTCGACGCGAGCGGGATGCGGATGGGCTGGGGTCGCGGATACTTCGACAAGACGCTCGGCAGCATGGAAAAATGTCCCCCGGTGTACGCCGTCCTGTTCGACGGCGAACTCGTGGACGAGGTGCCGCGCGAGCGTCACGACCAGCCGGTGGACGGCGCGGTCACGCCGACCCGCATCGTCCAGTTCACCTGACCACCACCCCGACAGCGAGCGCAGCGGAAGAAGAATGCCGACCTACTCCTACTCGTGCCGCGACTGCGGCCATGCCTTCGACATCCAGCAGGCCTTCACCGACGACGCCCTCACGGTGTGCCCGAACTGCGGCGGATCGCTCCGCAAGGTGTTCGGGACCGTCGGCGTGACGTTCAACGGCTCCGGCTTCTACCGGACCGACTCGCGCGGTGGGGCGAAGAAGACGGATGCGGCCCCGGCCTCGGCCTCGGGCTCGTCGTCGTCCGGCTCCGGCTCGTCGGGCTCGTCCTCCTCCGGCTCCTCCGGCTCGTCGTCCAGCTCCTCCACCTCCTCGACTCCGTCGACGCCGTCGTCGGGTTCCGCCGCGTAGAAGGGTTCCTCCGGTCATGCTCAAAGGGTTCAAGGAGTTCATCCTCCGCGGCAATGTGATCGACCTGGCCGTCGCGGTCGTCATCGGCGCGGCGTTCACGGGGGTCGTAACGGCGATCGTGAACAACCTGATCAACCCGCTGATCAGCGCGTTCTTCAAAGCGAGCGATCTGGACAATGCGATGATCGTGACGCTGAATAACTCCGACATCAAGTTCGGAGCGGTCCTCGGTGCGGTGATCAACTTCCTGATCGTCGCGGTCGTCGTCTACTTCGTCTTCGTCTACCCGCTGAACCAGGTCAAGAAGCGCGCGGAGCGCCTGCGCAAGAAGGGCGTCGTGGAGCCGGAGGCCCCCATCACGGAGCTCGACCTCCTCACCGAGATCCGCGACCTCCTGCAGGCGCAGCAGTCGCCGCCCCAGCCCGCCGGCAAGCACGCAGACCCGCTCCCCTGACCCGACCCCGTACCCGTCCCGTCGGGTCGTGACTCGGTGCCGTTATCCGGCGCGAGGTGCGACATGATGTCGCAACTCGGCGGAGGGGCGGCGGTCACCAGTGCGGCGGCACGTCGCGGCGCAGCCGCTCGTCGTTCGACGACCACGCCGGCGCGTTGTCGGAGTCGGGCGCGGCCGGCGGCGCGGGCTCGTCCCGCGGTTCGGCACGCGGCTCCGGGTCGGTTCCTGGCGCGCCGGGACGCTGCACGCGGCGGTGCCGTCGCCTCCCGGGTGTCTCGCTCATCCCGTCCAGCCTAGAACGGGCGACCGCGAACGGGCGACCTAGACCGAACGGCTGTCGACGAGCCCCGGCAGCACGATGGGCGCCGTCACGGCGTCCGGCTCGCCCTTGCCGATGAGCGTGGCGATGCGTCCGGCGACGGCGTCGGGGTCGGCGAACAGCTCGAAGCTGTGCACGCGCAGGTAGTGCCAGCCGAGGCGGCGCAGCACGTCCGGGCGCAGGCGCAGCGACTCGCGCAGGCTGCCCTTCGACACGTCGTGGTCCGTCTCCACCGCCACCGCCCTGCCGCCGTGCGAGGCGACCAGGGTCAGTTTGCCGCGGTAGCCGAGGTGCACGTCGAGCCCGCGGCGGGCCAGGCGCTTCGCGAGGTCGAGCACCATCGGGTCGGCGTCCGGGCTCAGGTACTCCGGAGCGGCGGCCTGGATCTGGTCCGCCTCCCCCAGCACTTGGGCGAGCGCCGCGATCCCGTGCCGCATCCGCGTCTCGTCGATGTCCTCCGGCCGGAAGCAGGAGACGATGTCCATGCCGCGGCGGCCGCGCGTCATGCCGACTGCGAGCAGGCGGTCGCCGCCCGGCTCGGCGAGTGCGCCGAAGTTCGACAGCAGGCGTCCATGCGGGGTGCGCCCGTAGCCGATGGAGAAGATGACGCGGTCGCGGCTCTGCCCCACCGACTGGTCGAGCGTCACGACGGTGAACGGCTCCGCGCGGTCGCCGAGGATGAAGTCGGCCAGCTCCGAGCGCTTCGCGAACGCCGCGAGCACGGCCTGGTTGACCCGGACGGCATGACGCTCGCTCGCGGTGATGACCATGAGGGATTCGCGCGGACGCTCGGTGGCGTGCGCGAGCACCAGCTCGACGACCTTCGCGACCTCGGCATCCGTCGACTCGACGGCACCGGTGTCGGTGTCGGGCATGCCCTGGCCGCCGCGGACGTAGTGCAGAGACAGGCTGCCGTGGCCGAGGTACGTCCCGGCCCAGGGCAGGGAGTCGATCATCCCGCCGTAGAAGCGGCGGTTGACCAGCTCGGCGAGGTCTTCGCCGCCCGCGCGGTAGCTGCGGCTCAGCGTGTAGACCGGGAGCAGCTCGGAGAGCCGGGAGAGTGCGGAGTCGGCGTGCAGCGCATCCACGTCGACGGCCTCGACGGTCGTGCCGTACTCGTGCACGCCGATGTCGAAGCGCGACGGCGTCTGGGTCACCGGGTCGCCGAACGCGACGACCTGCTTGGCGCGGCGGATGACGGGGACGTTCTCGGCGAGGCTCGACGCGCCCGCGTCCACCAGCAGCACGGCGTCGAACCCGACCTCGCGCCCGATCGACGGCACCTCGTATGGCGAGATCAGCCAGACCGGGGCCAGCGGCCGGGCCAGGTGCGGCGCGGCCTCGTTGAGCGTGGTCGCCGTCGGCGTCGTGCTCTTCAGGAGGCGCTTGAGCGCTGCGGCCTCGTCCGGCCAGTCGACGATGCCGATCTTCCAGGTCTCGGCGAGCATCCAGGCCAGCTGCTTGCCGGTCGCGGAGGCGTGCGCCTCGTCCACCAGGCGGAAGTCGGCCTCGAGCCGGTCGAGCACGCCGGTGTTGGCGTTCAGCAGGGCGCGGTCGGAGGCGAGCAGCGACTCGAGCACCGACTGCCACCAGGCGAGTTCCAGCTCGGCGCTCACCTGCGCCTCGGGGACGTGCCGGATGGAGAGGTCCGAGATCAGCGGGTCGAGCTCCTGCTCGCGCAGCTGGGTGAGCAGCGCGGTGCGCTCCTGCAGGTTGGCGAGCACCTCGGACTCGGCGGCGAGGCCGGCGATCTGGCGGGTCAGCTCCTCCACCGGCAGCGCGGCGAGCGACTGCGGGGTGCCGGTGCGGCGGAGCGGGATGTCGAGGCGCGCGAGGTCTTCGGCCACGCGCTGGTAGGCGACCTGCACGTCCGCGATCCCGACGGGGACCTCGGGCACGACGCCGGCGACGGCGAACCGGTTCCAGAGGATGCGCTGCTGCTGGATGCGCCGCAGGCTCTCGTTCAGATCGGTGACGTGCACGCCGGGCCGGACGTACTCGAGCGCGTGCTTGCGCAGACGGCGCCGGTTGGCGCTCGACATCGACGGCGACTCGCGGCGGGATGCGGTGGCCGCGATCAGCTCGGTGAGCGAGCGGTCGAAGACGGACGGCGTGAACTTGTCGAGCGTCTCGCGGATGTCGAGCAGGAGCCGCAGGTAGACGCCGAGCTCGGCGATCGAGGCGAACGGACGCATCCGGGTCTGCCCGATGAGGGCCTGCGCGCGGTCGATGAGGCGCGGGAGCTCCGCGCGGTTGAGCTTCTTCGCCAGCTCGTGCGCTGCCTTCCCCTCCTCCGTCGTCGTGAAGGAGGCCCCGTACCAGGGCGAGTCGTTCGGGCCGTAGCGGAACTCGCCGAGGCGGGCGGCGCGGATCAGCGCGTCGGCCGACGCTGCACGGTCGCGGGCCAGCCCCTCGATCGCGCGACGGCCGAGACGGGCCGTCGTCGACGGCGGCGCCGGAAGAAGGGACAGGCGCGACAGCTCGCGCAGCGCATCCAGCACGGAGACACGGAGCACCGGGTCGCGGCGGGTCAGGGCGGCGCGGTAGTCGACCAGCACCTTCCGCAGCCGCACCAGCGCCTCGTCGACGTCGGTCACCTTGGGCTGCGTGGCCTTCTCGTTGCGCGCGATCGACTGGATGAGGTCGCGACGCAGCGTCCGCGGCGTCACGGCGAGACCGGGAAGGCCGGCCGTGCTCAGCCGCTGGGCGATGTCGTCGAGGCTCGACCGCCGGGGGCTCACCACGAGCACACGCTTGTGCTGGGCCACCAGGGCGCCGATCGCGTTCACGATCGTCTGGGTGCCTCCGGTGCCGGGGAGCGTCTTGACGACGAGCGAGTTGCCTGCCGCGATCTGCGCGACCACGTTCTCCTGCGCCTCGTCGGCGTCGAGCAGGAGGGTGTCGGTCGCGGGCGGGCGCTCGTCCTGGCGGATGGGCTCCACCGGGTTGAAGGCGCTCTCGACGGTCGTGCGCGCGGTCGGGTTGCCGGCCAGCGCATCCAGCAGCACGGTGTCGAGGTCGCGCGCCTCCTCGCTCAGCGCTGGCGCGACGTCGGCGAACGACGACGCCACCAGGCGCGGCTGCACGTTGAACCATGGCAGGTGCGAGGTCAGGCCCCGCAGGCGGTCGATCACCGGCTGCGGCTTGAACACCCCGTTGCTGACGGCGAGCGCCACGAAGGCGTCCGCATCCAGCGTGATCTGGAACTGCTCGTTGAGGGCGCGCGCCAGCTCCGGGTTGAGGAACGTCTGGCCCTTGAGCTTCAGCTCGAAGTCGCGGCCGTAGCGGCGGATGGCGAGCGGGCGCAGCAGGATCGGCGCCATGTACTCCTCGGAGCCGTGCCGCCACTGCGCCAGGCCGATCGCGAGGTGCACCGACTCGATGCCGCGCACCGAGCGCAGCTCGATGCCCTTCGCGGTGATCGCGTTCGCGGCCGCCCGCGCGGTGCGCAGGGCCAGCTCGTCGCGGATGAGGCTGGAGAGCAGGGTGCTCTGCCCGGTGATGAACTGCGGAAGGCCGCCGGGATGCGTCGTGCTCAGCTCGATGCGTGTCCGCGGGCTGTCCTCGAAGTGGAGCAGCGGAGAGACCCCGCCCACCGCCGCGATCTCGTCGCGCCAGCGCTTCCACACCGGCTCGGCGATGTTGCCGGCGACCAGCGCCGGGTCGCCCAGGCTGAGCGCGTGCGGAGCCGTCGTCGTGCGCGGGTTCAGGGCGTCATCGTCTGGGATGCCCGACGTCGCGTCGTCATCCTCGGTCTTCCTGTCCAGTCGCCACACACCGACACCCTACGTTCACATCCCCGGAAACAGCGGGAACCCGGGCGGGTTTCGCGTCAATATCATGCGCCGGACGAACGGCGCCAGCCTCGAGGCGCGCCCGGCGCGTCGCGACGGAGCGGCGGACGCGACGGACCGAGCCGAGGACAGGAACGTCGAGAGCGATCAGGGCGCCGGGGTGAGCGTCCCGTACGGCGGGAGGGCGCCGGTCACCACCGGCACCTGGAGTCCGACCGACTCTCCCCCGCTCGTGACGGTCACGGTCGTGAGCGAGCCGGGGGCCGCATCCAGACCGCTCACCAGGCTCTCGTCGTCCGGCGGATCGCCCAGCTGACGGGTGTCGCGCGGGTCGAGGGACACCGAGATGCTCCCCCCTCCGGTCGGGGCGATCTCCACCTGCTGGGTGTCGCCGCCCTGGTTCACCAGCGTCACGACGAGGTTCGCCGTCGAGCCGCCGTCGCTCGTGACCAGCACGGCGTTGCCGACGAACACGTCCCCGACCGTCGCGCTGGACCCGACGCTGGCCTCCTCGATGTCGAGGGTGTCCTGCGGCGCGAACAGGTCGCATGCGGTCAGCCCCGCGACGAGCGCTGCGGCGAGCGCCGCCGCTCCGACGGTGCGTCGCAACGGCGGGATGCGGAAGAGCGGGGTGCGGAACGTCATATCCACCTCCGGGGGACCACGGTGGCAGCACCCTAGCGCCCGCGCGCTCCCTTACGTAAGACGGGTCCCTCCGCCGGCCGGCGCCCTGTCGCGCAGGGCCACGATCCCGATGAGCCCGCAGAGCAGGTAGAGCGCCGCCTGCACGTCGAGCACCGGCACGATGTCGCCCGAGTCGGCGAGCAGACCGCCGACCAGCAGGCCGACCGCCTGCGCGCCGCCGTCCAGCGTCGTGACGGCGGCGATCACCCGGCCGAGCGCGCGCGGAGGCACGGTCGTCTGGACGAGGGTGATCTCCCCCGTCGCCGATGTCACGCCCGGGACGCCCATGGCGACGAACAGCCCGGCGTACACCCACAGCGCCGTGGTGAACGGAGCGAGGTTCCAGGTGAGGAGGGAGAGCGCACCGAACACCAGGTACCCGACGCCGATCATCCAGCGCGGAGCCAGCCGCTTCGCCAGCGCGCCGGTCACCAGGCCGCCCAGCACCCCGCCGATCGCCTGGACCCCGCGGATGATCCCGGCGCCGGTGTCTCCCGCCCCGAGGTTCTGCGTGACGTAGACGAGGAAGAGCACCAGGAAGAGGCCCTGCGCCATCCCGGCGAGCGCCGCGATGCCCGCGAGCGTCCGCAGCGTCGCGGACCGCGCGATCAGCGCGAGCCCCTCCACCCACTCGTGCAGGATGCGCCGCTCGGCCGCGACCGCCGGCTCGCCGTCCGCGGTCGCCTCGGCGCCGTCCTTCCGTCGCTGCGGCCGGACGAACAGCACGAGCGTCGCGGTGATGAGGTACGACGCCGCGTCGGCGATGACCACACCCGGCAGCCCCCACAGCGCGAACGAGAGGCCGCCGAGCGGGGAGCCGATGAGCCGCGCGAGGCTGTCGCTCACGGCGATAAGCGCATTGCCGCGCGCAAGCTGGTCGGCGCCGACCAGCCGCGGGATCATCGCCTGCCGCGCCGGGTTGATGATGGCCCCGAGCACCGCTTCGACGGCGGCCACCGCGTAGACGATGCCCATCCGGTCGGCGCTCGCCGCGAGGAGCGGCAGGAGCAGCAGGCCCTGCAGCAGGGCGACGACGACGATGGTGCGGCGGTGATCCCACCGGTCGACGAGCACCCCGAGGAAGCTGCCGACCAGCAGCATCGGGACGATCTCCACCAGGAACACGGTGGACGCGCCGAGCGCCGACCCGGTCGCCGACAGGGCGAACAGCGGCAGCGCGATCATGAGCAGCCAGTCGCCGGTGTCGGAGACCAGGCCCGCCGTCCAGACGAGGGCGAAGTCCCGGCGGAGCAGCGGGGAGCGCTCGCGGGTCGCGGTCGCGGTCACGACGCACTGCCGTCGGTCGGCTCGATGTGGCCGGGCCGGACGGTCTCGTCGGGCTCGGCCGCGGCCCGCGCGGCGTTCGCCGCCGCGATCGCGTCCGGGTGCCGGAAGGCGTTGAGGTGCAGCGCGACGACGTCGCTGCCCTCCGGCGCCTCCGCACGGGTGAGGGCGATGTAGGGGCGGATGAGCGCATCCAGTCCCTCCACGAGCTCGCGGAGCTCGCCCGGCGTGAGCTTGAGGGCGTACCCGCTGAGCATGCTCGCCTCGCGCCACTCGATCGGCTGCTCGTCGCGCTGGGCGATCGCGCGGTGGACGAGCGCCGCCTCCTCGTCGACCTGGCGGTCGGCGAGGGCGCGCTCGACGGTGTCGGCTCCGATGGCGAACTCGGGGTCGTCCGTGCGGCCGAAGGAGAGGCCGGTGGACGACGACCGATAGGGGCGCTCGCGGCCGTCCTCCGCATCCACCGGCTCGACGAGCCCGACCTTGGCGAGCGCGCGGAGGTGGTAGCTGCAGTTGGAGGGAGTGGAGCCGACGACCGCCGCGCACTCGCTGGCCGTGCGCGGCCCGAACGACATCAGGTGGTCGAGCAGGGCCAGGCGGAGGGGATGCGCGAGCGCGCGCAGCGCCCGCGGGTCGGTGACCGTGGTGCGCCGTTCCTGGCGGCCGGCGTCGGCGTCCGCCTCGTCCGGCGACCCAGCTATGAAAGACATGTTTCAGATTGTCGCGCCGACCCTCTTTCACGTCAAGCCGGGAATGCGAGCGCCTCTCCCACGTTGTTGACCTCTATGAACGAACCCACCCGCGCCAGCGTCGGCTTCCGGTCGGAGCGCGGCCCCATCCTGATCGCCCTCATGCTGACGACCGGGCTCGTGGCCATCGACTCGACGATCCTCGCCACCGCGGTGCCCTCGATCGTTCAGGACCTCGGCGGGTTCGCGCAGTTCCCGTGGCTGTTCTCGGTCTACCTGCTCGCGCAGGCGGTGTCCGTCCCCGTCTACGCCAAGCTGTCCGACACCGTCGGCCGCAAGCCCATCGTCCTGATCGGCATCGCACTGTTCCTCATCGGGTCGGTGCTGTGCGGATTCGCGTGGAGCATGCCCGCGCTGATCGCGTTCCGCGCGCTCCAGGGTCTCGGCGCCGGAGCGATCCAGCCGATGTCGATGACGATCGCCGGCGACATCTACACCGTCGCCGAGCGCGCCAAGACGCAGGGCTACCTGGCGAGCGTGTGGGCGATCTCCTCCGTCGTCGGGCCGACGCTCGGAGGCGTGTTCTCGCAGTTCCTCTCCTGGCGCTGGATCTTCTTCGTCAACGTCCCGCTGTGCATCCTGGCCGCGTGGATGCTGATCCGCAGCTTCCACGAGAGCATCGAACCGCGGAAGCACCGCATCGACTACGCGGGAGCCGCGCTGCTGACCGGCGGGATGACGCTGCTCATCCTCGCCGTGCTCGAGGGCGGACAGGCCTGGGCGTGGAACTCGGTGTGGAGCATCGGCGCGTTCGCGCTGGGCGGCCTCCTGCTCGTCGCGTTCGTGCTGGTCGAGCGACGCGCGGCCGAGCCGGTGCTGCCGCTCTGGGTGTTCTCCCGCCGGCTGCTCGTCACCACGACCCTCATCTCGCTCGGCGTCGGCGCCATCCTGATCGGGCTCACCTCGTACGTGCCCACCTACCTGGAGGGCACCATCGGCGTCGCGCCCATCGTGTCCGGCCTCGCGGTCGCCGCTCTGACCCTGGGCTGGCCGATCGCGGCGAGCCTGTCCGGCCGGTTCTACCTGCGCATCGGCTTCCGCAACACGGCGTTGCTCGGGACCGCGATCGCGATCGTCGGCGCGGTGTCGCTCGCGGCGACCTCGGTCAGCCCGTCCGTGCTGTTCGTCGCGGTCAGCTGCTTCGTCGTCGGCCTCGGGATGGGCCTGATCGCCACCCCGACGCTGATCGCGGCGCAGTCGAGCGTGCCCTGGAACGAGCGCGGCGTGGTGACCGGGAGCAACATGTTCGCCCGCTCGATCGGCAGCGCGGTCGGCGTCGCCGTCTTCGGAGCCATCGCCAACGCGATCATCGGAGCGTCGGCGGGCGGCGCACACGCCGCCGGGACCATCCAGCAGGCGTCGACGGCGGTGTTCGTCGCAGTGGCGATCGCCGCGGTGCTGACCATCGTCGCCGGCCTCGCGATGCCGCGCTCCCGCGTCGAGGACGTGGAGCTGGGCCGCACGCCCGCCCCCGCGGAGTAACCGCACCCGCCGCACCCCGGTCCGCCGTCGCCAGCAGCTGGTTGACGCGACGCGCCGTCGCCGGCGGCCGCCGGGCGGCGTGTCGCGTCAACTCGCGGCACGCCGCGCGGGTCAGCCCGGCAGACGCGTCAGCATAACGAACTCGTTGTACGTGAACACCTTCCCCGCGAAGCGCGGCAGGGGGAACGAGTACTCCCGCTCCACCGTGAGGCCGAGTCGGTCCGCGAGGCGGCGCAGCCCGTCGAAGTCCGTGAACGAGACATGCGTCGCGTCGCTCGCGTAGCCGCGCTCCTGCGGTGTGATGAAGAGGACGCGTCCTCCCGGCTTCACATAGGGCAGGTACATGCGGACGAGCTCGACGGCGAAGTCCGGGTCGACGTGCTCGACCACATGGGCGAACAGCAGCGAGTCGAAGGCCCCCGGCACCGCGTGCGGAGTCGAAGGGAACTCGTCGCTGGTGAACGACGTGAGCCCCCGTGCCCGGGCGATGGCCACCGAGTCCGCATTGTGGTCGACGCCGACGCCGTTGTTCCCCAGATGGGCCAGATTGCGGCCGAGGCCGCTCCCCACATCCAGCACCCGCCCGAGATGCAGACGGCGGATGTTCCACCGGTACGGCGCCTGGACGTTGAGGGTCCGGCGCCACCAACTGGTGTCCAACCGGCGGAGGCGCTCCGCGTACTCGGACCCCGCGGTGTCCCGGCCTTCGTTCGGCTCCGCGCCCGTTTCGTGCCCTTCGGGCTCCGACGGCATCAGCTGGCCCGGTCTCTCGACTGCATGCGTCCACGGTAGAGCACCCGGTACAGCGCCTTCAAAGCAAAGTCCCCCTACGATCATGGGAGAACTGTCCACTGTTCGATGGGATGAGCTGAATGGCAACTGGCAGAGGATCGACAGGTCCGACGAAACGCGACCGCCGCGAGGAGGCGCGTGAGACCGCCAGGAGGATGCGCGAGGAGGCCGCCAAGAAGGCCAAGCGGCGCAAGATCATCGTTCAGGGCTCGGTCATCGCCGGCGTCGTGGCCGTGCTCGCCATCATCGGCGTCGTCATCTTCACGACCGTGGGGAACGGGGGCGCAGGCGCCGCCAACCCGAAGAACATGGCGAGCGGCGGCATCCTGCTCACGTCCCCGACGACCGCGGTCAGCACTCCCGCGATCCCGTCCGGCGGCCAGCCGACGCCCACGAAGATGAAGCTCGACGGCAAGACGGCGCACATCCAGATCTGGCTCGACTACCAGTGCCCCTACTGCGACCAGTTCGAGACCACCAACGACGACCAGATCAAGCAGTGGCTGCAGGACGGCACGGCGACGCTCGAAGTGCATCCCGTCGCCATCCTCGACAGCGTGCAGAACAACAACTACTCGACGCGCGCCGGCGCCGCCGCCTCGTGCGTGGCGAACTCGCAGCCCGACAAGTTCTGGGACATCAACTCGGCGCTGTTCGCGAAGCAGCCGAACGAGCAGACCGGCACCGGCCTCACCAACGCCGAGATCCTCAGCATCTTCAAGGATGCGGGCGTCAGCTCGAAGGCGATCACCGACTGCGTGAACAACCAGACGTACGCCGACTTCGTCACCACCATGACGAAGGACGCGTCGACCAACTCGCAGCTGAAGAACCCGGCCAACAACGGCTTCGGCACACCGACCGTCTTCGTCAACGGCGAGCGCTACCAGGGCGGCTTCACCGACGCCTCCGTGTTCGCCGCGTTCACGCAGGCGGCCGTGAAGGACGCCGGCTCGGGCAAGACCATCACCTTCCCCACCGCCAAGTAGCCCCGCACCCCCGCACCCCCACCGTCGAGTCCGCACAAATTGCACACCGCTTCGGCGTGTCACGTGCAAAGTTTGTGGACTCGACGGTGGGTGTAGCGTCGGAGGCGAGAGCGGAAGGGACGAGGCGATGGATCGGATTCCGGAGGACGGCGTGGACGGCGTCGAGATCGGCGAGACGGATGCGGGCGAGACGCCCGGCTGGGCCGACCCGGCCGACGGCGACGTCGACTACGCGCTGAACGACCCGGAAGCCGAAGCCGACTTCGCCGATGAGCTGGTCACGAACGACGCGGTCGCCGGCGAGACCATCTGGCCCGGACCGGGCGACGGCAACGACGGCCCCACCGGCGGCCAGTCCCGCGAGGCCGAGCCGGTCTACGACGAGCACGGCGACGAGCCCGAGGATGACGGCGTGCTGACCGAAGAGGACGTCGAGGAGGAGGGCATCTAGCCCTCCGCACCTCCGCCGGCGGACGCGCCCAGCGCATCCACCACTCCCCGGGCGCTGCGCTCGAGGAAGCCGACGATCTCCTCCGACGGCAGCTCCGTGCCGATCGCGCTCTCGACGAGCGCCTCCTCGGCGAACGCGATCCACGATCGCAGGCCGATGCGCAGCAGCAGCGTGTCCGGCACGCCCAGTTCCAGGAACGCCGCGATCACCCGGTCCGCCTGCTCGCCGCGCGCCTCCTCGACGACCTGACGCACCTCCGTGTCGGCGGAGGCGACCCCGCGCACGAGCGAGTAGAACGTCCCGCTGTGCTCGCGGACGAACGCGACGGTCCGCGTGAGCGTGTCGTGGAGGCGGTCCAGTGGCGCCAGCCCTACCACCGGCTCCGTGGCGTGCAGCATGCTGTCGCGGGCCGTCCGCACGACCTCCCGGTGGAGTCCCTGCTTCGACCCGAAATAGTGGAACAGCAGCCCCCGCGAGACCCCGGCGCGGGCCGACAGTTCTTCGATCGAGAGCTGGTCCAGCGGGTTGTCGGCGAGGAACGCCACCCCGAGGGCGACGAGCTGCGCCCGGCGCTCGTCCGGCGTGAGCCGCGTGCGCCGGTCGGTCTCCATGCTTCGACCCTATCGGCCGTCTCCCCGACCGTGAGGTGCGCGATCGGCTATTGACAGCCGGTCAATAACGTCTAAGCTCACATCTGGACCTGACTGCGCCGACGCTGTCAAGTCCCCCGAACAGGAGGATCGATGAAGTTCCGAAAGCTCGCCGGGTCGCACGCCGGACGGATCGTGCTCGCCGCCGTCCCCGTCGCCCTCGTCTCGACCGTGCTGATGACCGGCGTCGCCCAGGGCGCAGTCCCCGTCTCGTTCGCCGTCTCCGGCAGCCAGTTCCAGATCAGCGCGACCAAGCTCGACGGCACCGGCTTCTCGCAGTACGCGGGCGTCGCTCCCGACACCGCGGGCAAGGAGCACCAGGTCGCCATCGCCAACATCAAGTCCGCCACCCTCTCCGATCTCTGCCAGGCCGTCGTCACCGACACCCCGCTCGGCAAGGTCGGGATGCTGATCACCGCGGGCGGCGGCGGGACCCCGGCCTCGGCCTCCGACCTGCAGATCGGCATGACCGACCTCAAGGGCGACTCCGAGTTCCACAACATCCGGATCGGCGTGGACGCTTCCACCGTGAACACCGCCGCCAAAGGCACAGCGGGCGACTTCGCACAGGATGCGGACACGGTCACGATCACAAACCTCCAGCAGACCGCGTGGAGCACCCAGGCCTCCGTCTTCACCCTCAACGGCATGCACGTCCAGCTGACCGACGGCTCGAAGGGATGCTTCTGATCGTGGCCCGCGCGCACGCGAACGGCCCGATCCCGCCCGCCGACGAGTCGGAGGCGCCGGGCGGCCGCGCACGCTTCCGGGCGTGGCGCCGCAGCCGCCCCTTCGTCGGCGGCCTGCTGACGGCGCTCGGCGGCGTCGAGATGTTCTTCTCCGGCCAGCTCGACATCGGCAAGATCCACGTGCAGCTCGGCATCGAGGGGCTGCAGGCGACGATCATCCCGATCCTGCTGGTGCTGCTCGGGATCCTGGTGCTGGCGATGCCCGCGCACCGCATCTTCTACGGCGTGATCGCGCTCGCGGTCGCCGTCTACTCGCTCGTCGGCGTGAACCTGGGCGGGTTCTTCATCGGGATGCTGCTGAGCAGCATCGGCGGCATCCTCACCGTCGCGTGGATGCCGAAGAAGGCCGATGTGGACGCGGCGGGCACGGAGGCGGCCGACGCGGAAGCCGCGGAGACTGATGCAGCCGGGCCCGCCGCCGCCCAGCACAACACCGTCGAAGGCACGACCGCATGAGGCGGGGCCGCTCCGGCATCGTCGCGGGCGCGCTGGTCGCGTGCATCGCCGCCGCCCTCGCCGGGCTCGGCGCGGCCCGGGTGCCCACCGCGGCCCCCGCCGCGCTGTGCATCCCGATCATCATGCCGTGCACCTCGCCGACGCCGACGCCGTCTCCCACGCCGACCGCCACCGGCATCCCGGGCGTCCCCACCCTGCCGATCCCTGGTGCACCCGGAGCCCCTGCGGCGCCCGGCTCCCCCACCCCCGCCCCGTCCGCACCGGCGACCCCGGCCGCCCCGGATGCGGGCGCCCCGGTATTCACCCAGCCGCCCGCGCAGCTGGGCAGCCAGTCGCTCTCGTTCTCCGGCCTCCGCGGCATCAGCGTCGTGACCGTCCCGCTCGCCGACGGCAGCCGCATCCCGGTGCTCAAGATCTCCGCCGACAGCATCACCATCGACGGCTTCAGCCTGACTGTCCGCAAGGAGACCGGCCCCAAGCTCGCGACGACCGCCGACCAGATGGCCCTGCGCGGGAACGTGCAGGTCTACCTCGACTCGGTGACCGCGACCGGCCCGGACGGGAAGACGCTGACGCTCGGCGCGGCGACTCCTCCCCCGGCGGACGGCCTGCCGCCCCAGCTGCTCCGGGTCACGCTGGGGCTCGTCGGGGTGACGGCGGACAGCATCCACTTCACCAACCCGCACCAGCACCTGACGGACTAGCCGGCCGCGCTCAGCGCCCGCGGCGCAGCCGACGTCGCTCGCGCCAGGAGAGCGCCGCGTACGCCTCCTGCTCGGCTCGCCGCCGCGCATCCGCCTCCCGGATGCGCTCGTCGCGTCGCTGCCGCCAGCGGGCGATCTCCTCGTCGACGTCGCGCGTGCGGGTGATGACGGGCGGGCCGCCCTGCAGCTGGCGGCGCGCCTCGATCACGCGCCGGTTGAAGCTCTCGAGCTGCTCGCGCACGCTGCTCTCCGACGCGAGCCGGTCGAGTTTCGCGTCGAGTTCGGCATCCTCCGTGCGCAGCAGCAGGGCGGGCGGGCCCAGCCCCGTCAGCTGCTCGCGCTCGATCTTGCGGCGGATCCACCAGTCCGGGTCGTGCGTGCCGGTGAGCCCGGGGAGCGGCTTGCCCGCGCCGGGCAGGTTGTCGAAGTCGCCGCGGCGCATCGCCTGCTGGATCGCCGTCTCCACGATCTGGGCGCGCTGCTCCATCGTCGGCTGGCCGGGGTTGGACTCCTCCACCGGCTCTCCGCGCGCCTCCGCGTCTCGGCGCAGGCGGTACCGCGCGGCCTCCACGAGCGGGTCGGACTCGCGAGGCGCGCGACGGGTCTCGTCGCGGTTGCGGGCCATGCCTCCACATTACGCCGCGCTGCCGACACCGCACCGGGTCGGAGCCGGCCTCCGCCGGTGTCGGCGGCAGGCGCTAGCGTCACCCCATGGAGTTCCGCATCGACGTGCCGCAGCCCGTGCTCGACGACCTGCGCCGGCGGCTGGAGGCGACCATCCTGCCCGAGCCGACGCCCGGTCCCGAGTGGTCGAACGGCATCCCGCCCCGCATCCTGGCGGCCCTCGTCGACCGCTGGAGCAGCGGGTACGACTGGCGTGCCTTCGAGCGCCGGCTCGTCGGCTACGAACAGCGGATTGTCGACCTCGCTGGCTGCGATGTGCACGTCGTCCGCCTCCCCGCCCGCCGCGGGACCGGCCTCCCGATCGTGCTGACGCACGGCTGGCCGTACTCGTTCGCCTCGATGCTCGACCTCGCAGATCTTCTCTCCGAGGAGCGCGACGTCGTCATCCCCTCGCTGCCGGGCTACAGCTACTCGGCCGTGCTGCCGGAGCCGTTCTCGTCGCCGGGCGTCGCGCACCGCTGGAACGCCCTGATGACCGCCGAGCTGGGGTACGACCGCTACCTGGTCTACGGCGAGGATGTGGGCGCCGGCGTCAGCGACTGGCTGGCGGGCGCGCATCCCGAGTCGGTCGCCGGGATCATCGCACCGCACGCCTCTTTCTCTGCGCGCTCCCGCCCGGGCGTCGAGCTGACCGAGGAGGAGAAGGAGTTCCTTCGGTCGGTCGCCCGCCCCGAGGAGTCGGGCTACGCCCACCAGCAGGGCACGCGTCCCGACACCCTCGCCGCCGCGCTCATCGACTCCCCCAGCGGCCTGCTCGCCTGGATCGCCGAGAAGGTGGCCGCCTGGAGCGACGGGGAGGGTCTGGAGCCGTTCGACGTGGATGACGTGCTCACGAATGCGGCGCTCTACTGGGTCACGCGCTCCATCGGCACCAGCTTCCGGCCGTACCGGGAATCGCCGGACGACGACGAGCTGCACCCGCTGATCGAGGTGCCCGCCGCCATCGTGGTCCAGCGGCACGAGGCCGGCTACCCGCGCTCGCTCGCCGAGAAGAGCTACACCGACATCCGGTCGTTCGAGCGGCTGGAGCGCGGCGGGCACTTCACCGCGTGGGAGGCGCCGGACGCCGTCGCACGCATCGTGCGTGAACTCGAGGTGAACATCCGGAACTGACCTCCGCCGACCCGTTGACAATCCGGGAAAGCCCTTTACTGTGTGCACTAAGCAACGGATGGCAGGCTGAACCGCAGGGGGCGGGCAGCTGTACTGCGTTCCCGGTGCGCGGCGGTCGGCTTTTTTCGGGTGAGCCGACCGCCGCACCTTCTTTAACCGGCCGATCTCGCTCGAGACGCGCGACCTCGGTACGCTGGCGGCCGTGACCGATGACGACCATCTGAGGGCCGTGCGCGAGCGCTTCGACGATCGCGCGCCCACCTACGACGACAGCGCGATGCACCGGGCGCTCGCGGCTGCGGTCGCCTCGTTCGTCGACCTGGACGGCGTGGATGCTGTGCTGGATGTCGCGACCGGCACCGGTCTGGTGCTGCGTGCGCTGCGCGACCGCGGCTACGCGGGCGCCGCCACCGGCGTGGACCTGTCCCCGCGCATGATCGCGGAGGCCCGACGGCACCGTCCGGACGCCGAGCTCCTCGTCGCCGACGCGACCCGGCTGCCCTTCGGCGACGACGCGTTCGATCTCGTGACGTGCGTCACCGGGCTGCAGCTGTTCCCGCATCCCGGCGCCGCCATCGCCGAGTGGGCGCGCGTGCTCCGTCCCGGCGGACGTGCCGTCACCGCGACCTTCCTCGCCTTCGATCCCAGCCGCCACCGCTCCGCCCCGCCGCAGGCCTTCATCGACCACACGCCGTTCGACTCCATCGAGCATCTCGCCAGGACGGCCGCGCCGGCCGGCTTCGGCATCGCCCGCACCGAGACGTGGACGGACGGCGCCGACGAGGTCCTCATCGCCGAGCTGACGCTCCCGTCCGAATCCTGACCGGCGTCACACCGAACCGAACCACCGCGCGAGGTGCGCGTCCAACGCCTGCTGGTCGTCGCCCACCCAGGCGACGTGGCCGTCGGGGCGCAGTAGCACCGCGGGAGCGTCGAGCTCGTCGCTCGCGTCCGCCACGCGGTCGACCCGCCCCGACCATCTCCCGACGGTAAGCGCCCCGGTCTGGTCGAGCAGCAGGCCGCGCCCGTCGTGCAGGTGCTCGTAGAGCCGGCCGTGCGACAGGCCGAGGTCGCGCAGCCGCCGCCCGAGCAGGCCGGAGTCCGCCGGCCCCTGGCCGACGTCGTACCGCACCGCGATCCCGGCCACCTTGGCGCCGAGGAACGTGCCGACGCCGTCCACGTCCGTCAGCTCGGTCAGCAGCCGGCGCACCGCCTGCGGCCCGGGCTCCGGCGCGATCAGCTCGCTCTGCGCGCGCGTGATGGTCAGCACGTCCTCCGCGGCCGGGTGTCGCTCGGTGAAGTACGTGTCGAGCAGACCGTTGGGCGCCCATCCACCGACCTCCGCCGCGAGCTTCCAGCCGAGGTTGAAGGCGTCCTGGATGCCGAGGTTCAGCCCCTGCCCACCGAGCGGCGGGTGGATGTGTGCCGCATCCCCGGCGATCAGCACGCGCCCGACGCGGTAGCGTTCGGCGAGCCGCGTCGCGTCCGTGAACCGCGTGATCGAGCGGGGCGAGTGGATGCCGAAGTCGGTTCCGGCGTATGCCTGCAGCTGCGCGCGGAACTCATCGAGCGTCGGCGGTATCGAGCGGTCTTCGGAGACCGACGCCGCGGGCACCACCGCCCGATACAGCCCCTCTCCGTTCGGCCCGATGCCGAAGCCGCGGTGCGTCTTCCGCACCTCCTCGGCGATCGCCGCGATCTCGTCCGCCGGTGCCGTCGCCTCCGCCTCGCCGAGGATCCACTCGGTGGTCGCCGCTTCGCCCGGGAAGCCGATCCCGAGCGTCCGCCGCACCAGGCTGCGCCCGCCGTCGCAACCGACCAGCCAGCGGCCGCGCACCCGCTCCCCCGACGTGAGCTCGACGCTCACGCCGTCCGCGTCCTGCTCGAACCCGGCCACCCTCTCGCCCCGCCGGACCAGCGCCCCCAGCTCGGCAGCGCGCTCGGCGATCAGCCGGTCGGTCACCGGCTGCGGCATCCCGAGGATGTAGTCGTGCGTCGTGTCGAGGTGCACCGGCCGCGCGCTCGCGATGCCCGCGAACCGCCCGCCGCCCGGATACGTCGTGCCGACCGCGAGAAAGCGGTCGAGCAGCCCCCGCGAGTCCATGATCTCGATGCTGCGCGGGTGCAGGCCGAGCGACCGCACCGCCGTCGTCGGCTCGGCGTCCCGCTCGAGCACCAGCACCTCCACGCCGTGCAGGCGCAGTTCGCTCGCCAGCATCATCCCGGTCGGGCCGCCCCCGCTGATGATCACGTCGATCACGTCATCCTCTTTCCACCGTCCGCGCCACGATCTCTCGTGCGACCAGCCATTCTGCTGGATGGGGTGGGCCTTGCCGCAAGCCCCCGCCCGACCGGTATCCTGGAAATGCAGGGGGGACGTCAGCCCGCCGCGTCCGGCCGCCACTCCTCCGCGAGCAGTCGATCTGCAGCCTGCGCAGGCCGCGCACGACTAACCCGTACCGGCAGAGCGGATGCGGGCGAGCGTGGCCGCCTCGTGCGCCCGGCGCCGATCGCACCGTATGCATGCAACTTCACCCTTTCCGGATGACGCCGCCCCCTCTCTCCCCGCCCTAGCGTGCCTCGTGCAGTGATGTGAAGCCCGTGCCGGCCGGCGATTCGGGACCGCCGGCCGGCACGGGTCCAACGAAGGAGCGGATATGACCTACATCGATCTGCCCATCGGGCTGACGCCGCGCCGCGGGGCGGAGTTCCACCTGATCCGGTGGACGCGCGAACGCGACGAATGGACCGCCGAGACGATCATCGCGGTCTACATCTCGTCCACCCTCGACGAGTGGATCGTCGACCACCGTGGCCGCCGAGTGCGGCTGTCGAGGCAGGAGTGGCTGCGGTACCTTCCGTGAGTCCGGTCGGCGGCGCGGCGACCGCCGCGGTCCCGCCGAGCCCTCTGCGCTGCGGCCGATGTCCGCGGTCCCTGCGACCATCTCCCTGAAGGTTCGGACGACCGGAGGGCGGGATGCGAGGCGAGGCGACAGTGCTGCACGCGGATCTCGACGCGTTCTACGCCTCAGTCGAGCAGCGGGATGCGCCGGAGCTGCGCGGCCGCCCGGTCATCGTCGGCGGCGGGGTCGTGCTGGCGGCGAGCTACGAGGCGAAAGCGCGCGGGGTGCGCACCGCGATGGGCGGCCGGCAGGCACGCGACCTGTGCCCGGAGGCCGTCGTCGTCCCTCCGCGCATGGACGTGTACTCCGCAGCGAGCAAGGACGTGTTCGCGATCTTCCGCGACACCACCCCGCTCGTCGAGGGCCTGTCGATCGACGAGGCTTTCCTCGAAGTCGGTGGGCTCCGGCGCATCGCGGGCACGCCCGAGCAGATCGCGACACGACTGAGGGAACGCGTCCAGACCGAGGTCGGCCTCGCCATCTCGGTCGGCATCGCTCGCACCAAGTTCCTCGCCAAGGTCGCCAGCGCCGTCAGCAAGCCCAACGGCCTGCTGCTCGTCGAGCCGGAGCGGGAGCAGGAGTTCCTCCTTCCGCTCCCGGTAGAACGCCTGTGGGGCGTCGGCGCCGTCACCGCCGAGAAGCTGCACCGACTCGGCATCCGCACCGTCGGCCAGCTCGCCGAGCTCGAGGAGTCCGCCGCCGAGAGGCTGCTCGGCCGGGCGGCCGGCGCGCACCTGCACGCGCTGGCCCGGCTCCGCGACCCGCGTCCGGTCAACGCCACGAAGCGACGCGGATCCATCGGCTCCCAGCGCGCGCTCGGAAGCCGCCCGCGCACGGCCGAGGAGCTCGACCTCATCCTCACCCAGATCATCGACCGGCTCGCCCGCCGGCTCCGCGACGGCGACCGCACCTGCCGCACGGTCGTGCTGCGCCTCCGCTTCGGCGACTTCACGAGGGCCACGCGGTCGCGCACGCTCGGCTTCCCGACCGACCGCACCTCCGTGCTGCTGACCATCGCGCGAGCGCTCGTCGCCTCCGTTCAGCCGGACATCGCGGAGCGCGGGATCACCCTCATCGGTGTCTCGCTGTCTCACTTGGGACGGTCCGACACCTTCCAGCCCGAGCTGCCGATCGACTGGGAGGACGGAGCGCGCCTCGACACCGTGCTCGACGCCGTCCGCGACCGCTTCGGCGCCGCCTCGGTCGCCCGTGCCGCGCAACTCGGTCGCGACCCCGGCTGGTCCACGCCGCTTCTGCCGGAGCACGAATGACGGATCCCGCGGGCGCCCTTATGGGCTGACGCGGACGCTGCGCCCCTCGAACGTGACGACGTCGCCGAGCTGCAGCTGGCGTCCGCGGCGGCGATCGACCTCGCCGTTCACGGTCACGTAGCCGTCGATGATGGCCTCTTTGACGTTGCCGCCGGAGTCGAGCAGCCCGGCGAACTTCAGGAACTGGCCGAGGCGGATGCCGTCGCCACCGATCGAGATGTCGTCGATGGATGTCGGGTCGCTCATCCCGAAAGGCTAACCCACCGCAGGCATCCAGGGAGTACGGTCCCGGTGAGAACGCGCCTCGCGCATCCACCTCGTGCATCAAGGGAGACACCGGGATGAGACCGCTCCGCTACGCGATCAACGTCACGCTCGACGGCTGCTGCCATCACGAGGCCGGGCTTCCGCCCGACGAGGAGTCGATGCGCTACTGGACCGCCGAGCTGGAGCGGGCCGACGCCCTCCTCTTCGGCCGGGTCACCTACCAGATGATGGAGTCCGCGTGGCGGCGACCGCCCACCGGCGCATGGCCCGAGTGGATGCTGGACTGGCAGATCCCCTTCGCCGAGGCCATCGACGGCGCGCAGAAGTACGTCGTGTCGAGCACGCTGACCGAGCCCGACTGGAACGCCGAGCGGCTGCGCGGCGACCTCGGCCAGGCGGTCGAACGGCTCAAGCAGCAGCCCGGCGACGGCCTGTTCGTCGGCGGGGTGACGCTCCCGCTCGCTCTCGCGGATCTGGGACTGATCGACGAGTACGTGTTCGTGGTGCAGCCGATCCTGGCGGGGCACGGGCCGCGCCTGCTCGACGGGCTGCGGGAGCACATCCACCTCGAACTCATCGATCGGCAGGAGTTCCGGTCCGGGGTAACCGCGATGCGGTACCGGCCGCGGGAGTAGCGGAAGCGGCCTCTGGAATTCGGGGGGCCACCGTCGGGGTTCCCGGTCGTACCCTGAAGGCGTCGACCGAGGGGGACGGCATCATGGGATGGAGACTCAAGAATCTGACGACGTCGACCGCGGGCGCGGGACTCGCGGTGTACCGGCCGACCGCGTGGCTGTTCGCGCAGTTCACCCGGCACGTCGTCTACCAGGGCTTCTCGTACCAGGACGGCGATGACGGCCAGCTGTATGAGCTGTATAGCAGCCAGAGCGACGACTGGAACGTCAAGAACCTCGTCGCGGAGGCGGGCGGAGCGGAGGTCGCGACCACCGCATCCGGCTACATCTGGGCCCATCAGGGCTCGCAGCATGTCGTCTACCAGGGAGTGCGGTTCGACGGTCACGTGCACGAGCTCTGGTACACGGAGGACGACGGCTGGAACGCCAACGACCTGACATCCGCGGCGCGGGCGCCCCTTACATTGACGCAGCCGTTCGGCTTCGAGACCTCCTACGACGGCGCGCAACGGGTCGTCTACCAGGGCCGGGACCGCCATGTCCACGAGCTTCGAAACGCCGGGAGCGGCTGGCATGACCACGACTTGAGCGCCGCCACCGGCGCACCGCTCTGCTCGGTCATCTCCGCGCCGACCGGCTACTCGTTCGAGCACCAGGGCACGGCGCACGTGCTCGTCCACACCGACAGCGACGTACCCGGCGGCGGCCACATCCTCGAATACTGGGCGGATGCGACGGGATGGCACTGGGGCGACCTCATGGCGGCGACCGGTGCGCCCGGCGTCTCCGACTCGGAGACCGTCCACGGTTACGTGTTCCGCGGTGAGGGCAGTCAGCACGTCGACTACATCGGACTCGACGGGCACATCCACGAGTTGTGGTGGAGCACCGACGGCTGGCACCACAACGACCTGAGCGTCGCCGCGTCGGCAGCGACGCCCGCGCAGCTCGGCGGGAGCCTCGCCTGCTACGCGTTCGAGGCGGGACTGTTCCAGCCGGTGGCCACGCAGCACGTCTTCTACACCGGCACCGACTCGATGATCCACGAGCTGTGGTGGAGCGCCGGCGGCTGGCACGTCAACGACATCGGCAGCCGCCTCGGCGCCCCGGCCGTGTGGGGAGACCCCGCCGGTTTCGTGGAGGTGGACAACGGCAGCCAGAACATCTTCTACCTGAGCGACGCGCACCAGATCATCGAGCTGCGCTGGCGCCCCTGAGCCGCTGGCGGCGTCCACGGCCATGACTCAGGGGATGATGGACGCATGCCCGCCGCCCACCGTCCCGGCCTTCGCGTCGACGCCGGACTCACGATCCCCGAGTCCGAGCTGTCGTGGCGGTTCTCGCGGTCATCCGGTCCCGGCGGCCAACGAGTGAACACCGCCGACTCCCGGGCGGAACTCGTGTGGGATGTGGCGGGCTCCGCCGTTCTCGCGCCGTTCCAGCGGGAGCGGCTCCTCGAGCGGTTGAGCGGGCGCATCGTCGACGGGAAGCTGACGATCACCGCATCCGAGCACCGCGCGCAATTGCGAAACCGCGAAGCCGCGCGCGCCCGGCTCGCCGACCTCGTGGCCGACGCCCTCCGCCCGCCGGCGGCCCCGCGAAGACCGACCAAGCCGAGCCGCGGGGCCAGGGAACGGCGGCTGGATGCGAAGAAGCGCCGCACCGACGTGAAGCGCCTGCGTCGCCCTCCTCAGGACTGAGGCGGCCCGCCCGCATCCCGACGCAGCACCCACGGATCACGAGTTGAGACGTACCCTCGCATCGTGAAAGCGAAGTGGTTGTTCCTCATCCTCGGCATCGTGCTCGTCCTCATCGGACTGCTGTGGACGCTGCAGGGATTGAACGTGCTCGGCGGTTCCGTGATGAGCGGATCCCCGCTGTGGGGCACCATCGGCCCCCTCGTGCTCATCGTCGGAGTCGTGCTGATCCTCGTCGCGCTGCTGCGCCGGCGCCGGGGCTCGGGCACCTGACGACGCCCGGCTCGGCCCGGCCCGGCCTGGCCTGTCTCAGACGCGCCGGCTTTCGGTGAGCATCCGGACGAGGAAGACGATGGCCGCGATGACGAGGAGGACGATCCCGACCCAGAGCAGGAAGTTCAGCGACGAGACGAACCCTCCCGTGAGCAGGAGGACGATGGCGATCACGGCGATAACGATCAGCAGAATGTTCATCAGTTGACCCTTTCTGGTCGGGGGTTGATGGCTCCATGCAACCACCGGCGAGGAGGGGGCGCCTCACCCCTAGGGGTGTAATGTGCGGCCATGTCGGCAGCCCCGGACGGAGCGACGAAGCCGTTCACGATCGCCCTCGAGGGCGTCCACGGCTACCTCTCGAAGACCCTCACGGCACCGGAGCTGGTCGCCGCCCTCGAATCCGTGAACTCCGGCCAGATCGTGGTGAGCAACTCCCCCGCGCGAGCCCGCAGCGCCGAGGAACTCGACTGGCCCGGGAAGGAAGAAGGGATCACCGACCGCGAGTCCGAAATCCTGGCCCTCATCACGCAGGGCAAGAGCAACGCGGCGGTCGCCGAGCTCACCTACCTCAGCCCGAACACGGTCAAGTCGCACATCCGCAGCGTCTACCGCAAGATCGGCGCCAGCAGCCGGACGCAGGCGGTGCTGTGGGGCGTGGAGCACGGCTTCACGCCGGACCACCGGAGGATCGAGCGGTGGGTGGGTAGGCGGTGAGGGCGTGGTGTCGAGGTCGGGGCCCGCGGCTCATATAGCGGCCCGGACATAGAGCAACGCCCGATCCACGGGCGGTCGGTGCGCACGATCCCTCGAACTCTTGGCATCACCCGGAGCAGCCCTGGAGGGACTCGAACCCCCAACCGTTTCCTTAGGACGGAACTGCTCTTCCATTGAGCTACAGAGGCTGGCCCGTCGAGTCTAGCGAACGCCGCGCATCCCCCTCGCAAAAAATCTTGCTATTCAGTGTTGCTAACTACCGGTACTCATGCTTACTATGTACCGGTAATCAGCAACACTGACTAGCAAGCAGGAAGGAGGGTCCCATGGGCAAGCAAGAGACCGAGATGCTCAAGGGGACGCTCGAGGGCATCGTGCTCGCCATCCTGTCGCGTCGGCCCGCGTACGGGTACGAGATCACCGCGTGGCTGCGCGACCAGGGGTTCGCCGACATCGCGGAGGGCACCATCTACGCCCTCCTCGTCCGGGTCGAACAGCGTGGGCTCGTGGATGTCGAGAAGGTTCCATCCGAGAAGGGGCCGCCCCGCAAGGTGTACACCCTCAACGCCCGGGGTCGTGACTACCTCGAAGAGTTCTGGAGGACGTGGAGCTTCCTCGCAGAACGGATCGAACAGCTCCACGAAGGAGACAACTGATCATGGCAGCGAAGTGGATCGAGACGATCACCGGATCCCTCGAGCAGAAGAAGCAGTACCGGCAGTACAAGGCCCGCGTGCAGGCCCTGCCGGAGCCGTACCGCGGCGCCGCGAAGGCGTTCGAGCGGTACTTCATGTACAACGGCGGCATCACCGACGGCGACACGCTCGTCACGATGCTCTCCGATTTCGCCGACATGTGGGAGCGGGCGGCCATCGACGGCACGCCGATCAGCGAGCTCGTCGGGGGCGACCCGATCGACTTCGCCGAGACCTACACGGAGTCCTACGGCGGCGTGAAGTGGATCGACAAGGAGCGGGCCCGCCTCATCAAGGCGGTCCAGGAGGCGGAACAGGAGGAGAAGAAATGAGCGCACCCGCGATCAGCGTCCGCGGCATCGAGAAGTCGTTCAAAGATGTCGAAGTGCTCCGCGGGGTCGACTTCGACGTGCAGGCGGGCACCATCTTCGCCCTGCTCGGCTCGAACGGAGCAGGCAAGACGACGCTCGTCCGCATCCTCAGCACCCTCCTCCGCGCCGACGGCGGCACCGCCACCGTGCACGGGGTGGATGTGGCGGCCAAGCCCGGCGACGTCCGCGGCGCGATCAGCCTCACGGGGCAGTTCGCCGCGGTGGATGAGGTGCTCACCGGGCGCGAGAACCTCATCCTCGTCGCCAAGCTGCGCCACCTGAAAGACCCGGGCGGCATCGCCGACGACCTGCTCGCCCGGTTCTCCCTCACCGACGCCGGCAAGCGCAAGGCGTCCACCTACTCGGGTGGGATGCGCCGCAGGCTCGACATCGCGATGAGCCTGATCGGCAACCCGCCGATCATCTTCCTCGACGAGCCCACCACCGGACTCGACCCGCAGGCGCGCATCGAGGTGTGGGAGACGGTCAAGCGCCTCGCCGGCCAGGGCACGACGGTGCTGCTCACCACGCAGTACCTCGACGAGGCGGAGCAGCTCGCCGACCGGATCGCCATCCTCCACAAGGGGACGATCATCCAGAACGGCACCCTCGACGAGCTCAAGCGGCTGCTCCCGGCCGCGAAGGTCGAATACGTCGAGAAGCAGCCGACGCTCGAAGAGGTCTTCCTCGCGCTCGTCGGCGACACGGGAGACGAGAACACCGACACCACCACCGACCGCACCGAGGGCGCGGCCGCCACAGGAAGGAAAGCACGATGACCGCCACCGTTCTCAGCGACACCGGTGTGCTCACCGGGCGCTCGCTCCGCCACATCCTGCGCAGCCCCGACACCATCATCACCACCGCGGTCACGCCGATCGCCCTGATGCTGCTGTTCGTCTACGTGCTGGGCGGCGCGATCAACACCGGCTCCAGCAGCTCGTACGTCAACTACCTGCTGCCGGGCATCCTGCTCATCACGATCGCCTCCGGGGTCGCGTACACGTCGTACCGGCTGTTCCTCGACCTGCAGGGCGGGATCTTCGAGCGGTTCCAGTCGATGCCGATCGCCCGCAGCAGCGTGCTGTGGGGGCACGTCCTCACGTCGGTCGTCGCGAACATCGTCTCGATGGCGGTCGTGATCGGGGTCGCGCTGATCATGGGCTTCCGAACGGGAGCATCGGTGTGGGCCTGGCTCGGCGTCGCCGGCATCCTCATCCTCTTCACCCTCGCCCTCACCTGGCTCGCGGTCATCGCGGGGCTCTCGGCGAAGACGGTGGATGGGGCCAGCGCCTTCAGCTACCCGCTGATCTTCCTGCCCTTCATCAGCTCGGCGTTCGTCCCCACGACGTCGATGCCCGGACCGGTCGCCTGGTTCGCCGAGAACCAGCCGGTGACGTCCATCGTCAACACCATCCGCGCACTGTTCGAGCAGCAGCCGGTCGGAGGGGACATCTGGATCGCCCTCGCCTGGCTCGTCGGCATCCTCGTCATCGCGTACGCCTTCGCGATGGTCATCTACCGCCGCAAGGTCACCGCGGGCTGACCGGGGTCACGCTGCCGGCCCCGGCGCCGAACGGAAGGTTCCCACGAGGGCCTTCCGCTTCGGCCGTTAAGCCGCCCTTCGCCCGCCGCCGGGACGGGGCCGTCGAGATGCTGCGTCACCCTTCGCCGTTTGCGACCGCCTCGATCCAATCCGTCTCCTCATCGGAGAGATACAGGCCGTCCTCGTCATCCTCCGCGGAGCCTTCGGTCAGAACCCCGCCGGCCGCGACGACCTCGTCCGCCACCGGCTCAGGGACGGCATCCCCGTTGTTGGCGATCAGCCACGCCCTCGTCGCTTCCGACAGCGTCGGCCACAACTGCTCGATATCCATGACGAAGAGGCTCACCCGGCCAGCTGCAGCTCGTGGCGGCGCCAGGGCTCGGTGAACTCCTCCCAGTTGGGGTCGTTCCAGCGCATGCTGATCAGGGACGCCATGTTCAGGTGTGGCTCCTTCAGCTCGAACGGGAGCTTCCAGCCCAGCTCGCTGAGCAGGCGGTCGGACTTCACGTTGTTGCAGCGGAAGCATTATCTGAACTAGAGATCCGTACTTCCCGACCGAACGCTCCCGAGCGTGAGGCAGTATGTGAGCATGAGCAAGCCAGTGGACTCAACCCGACGTTGGCTCCCGCTTGATGTTGGCGGAGTCCTGGAAACCGTCGATGACGACGCTCGTCCCGATGCGTTCGCGTCTCGATGGGCACCAGCGCTTGGCATGACGGCAGAGGACTTCAGGCAACGCATCAACGAGCTGACTTGCCTGATGCCACACGCCGCACCGGCGTGGCCGAGCTTTACTGGCGAGGCATTGGCGAAGCTGTAGGGGCGAGTGATGACCTCCTCGCTCAGATGCAGTCGGATTTCTGGGACGAATACTGCGGGGTGGCAAACGAAGAGCTGCTCGAATATCTACGTGGCCTTCGCGAGACAGTTGGCCTCGCCATACTCTCCAACTCGGGTGATGGTGCTCGAGAGGAGGAAGAGCGACGCTTCGGTTTCTCGGACCTTTTCGATCCGATCTGCTATAGCCACGAGATCGGGGTCACGAAGCCGGATCGCGACGCCTTCCGCATCGCACTCACTCACATGGACGCGAGCCCCAACGACGTCCTATTCATAGACAACGTCGGAGAAAACACCGACGCTGCGGCCGAACTAGGAGTCCGCGCTCATCTACATGTCGATACGAAGACGACCATTCGGGCTATTGAGTTGTTCCTGGATGAGTCAGACGTGGATTATCTGAGATAGTCGCGACCGCTCGGGGCAGCCGTCACAGCCAACGATCATGGGTCACCCGATTCGTGATTGAACTCACCGGTGTTCGAGATGAAAGTACGACTCGCGAGCGAACCGCTTCCGCCGCATCGAGCAGTGAAAACGGCCAAACGAATGTGGATCAGTATGATCGCGATGGATGTCACCGTAGACAGGGGGAATCATGAAACTGCGCGCCCGCGCTTCAACAGGAGTGGCTATCGCCGCGTTGTTGGTGGCTATCTGCCTGGCTGGTTGCTCCACCGAGCCGAGCGGCCGCGCGGCAGGTGTAGAAACCAGCTGCCTGAATCTGCGGTCAGTCGTCACCAACCTGGAGGCGCTGCGGTCCTGGTGTCTGGATCACGGAGACGCCGCGGGCGCAGCCGCCTGGCTTTCCGGGATCGACAACTCGCTGAAAGCTGAAGCCCCTGCGCACGCCCGAGTCCGCGCGGTGACAGACAAACTCGACGCGCAGGTCAAGCTGTTGAGCGGAGCCGACCAGAAGTCGACGCTAGAGCAGCTGCCGGATGCCCTCTCCAACGTGATCGACGAGCTCATTCCGGCGCGCGACAGCGCCTGCGCCTCAGTTTGAGCCCGGCTGCGATCGGTGTCGGCTGCGGAACCGAGACGTCAACTCGATGCACGCCGGAGACGTATCTCTCGAACGCCGTCTTCGTCCTTGGCGTTACCGTCGGCGACGAACCCGTGCTTCCGATAGAACGCCTGAGCCCTCGGGTTGGGGTCCGCAACCCACAGACTGGCCGGCTTGTCACTGCGCAACACCGCGTCCAGGAGCGCAGCACCTGCCCCGGTTCCGTGGTGCGTTCGTAGGACGTAGAGCACATGAAGCTGCTGCGGTTCAGCCGATAACAACGGCTGAGCCATCGCAATGCCGATGATGGCACCGCCAACCTCGGCGACAGCTGCGACCCGATCCGAGAAGCGACTGTCCGTGAGCACCGTGTTCCAGAAACGCGTCCGTCGAGCGACAGCGTCTGGGTCGTCGAGGACGGCATCGGGCATCACGCCGCGATACGTCTCCTGCCACGACCGCACGTGAACCTCAGCCATGGACGCCGTATCAGCCGCCTGGGCCTGCCGGACAACGACCGGCTCACGAGACAACGCGACGTCACCGACCTCCCCCACGACGCTCAGCTTAGCTAGAACTCGATGCGCGCCCGCTACCATCTCTCCCGGAGGGCACATGGGGCGGAAGTCGCTGGCGGAGCGGATACAGGACGGGTTCGAATCACGCCCGCTGACTGAGCATCACCCGACGCCGCCGGAACCGCCGGTCACCCCAGCTCGGCGACGTCTGGGAGTGTTCGGCTTCATCATGGCTGGCTTCGCGTTCACCATCGTGTTGCTCGTTATGGCCTTCCTGGCGGTCGACGGCGTCTGGTGGAACGTACAATCGCAGGCGGTCTGCACGATCACCTCCACGAGCCATCACCCGGTGTACTCGAAGAGCGGTTTCCTCGGCACCGACTGGAAGATCGGCACCGCCCAGTGCGGGGCCTTCCAAGTGACCCGGAACGGGGAACGGTTCCCCGACGAGGCCGCGCAACGGGTCGGCCGGTCACTCCGCATCGGAGACACCTACCGGCTGTACCTGCGTGGCTGGGACGGCTGGCCGGAACCGGCCAAAGCGATAGTCGCATCGAAAGCCGCGCATAGTGGGCACTGAGAAACGAAATGTCCGGCCCAAGCGGAAGGAAAGGAGGGGCGACCGTTTTGAAAACTAGCGACCGCATCCCGTGGGCGGACGTTCCAGCACCCTTGCTGCACCGGATCGCTGCACTTCTCGGGTCGCATATCGACACCGTGGACGAGCAGACCGGTGGTTTCTCGCCGGGCGTCGCTGCCCGCGTCAGCACCATTTCTGGCCGTCGTGCGTTCGTGAAGGCGGCGCCGCACAGCTTGGGCGCGGCAGCCTCCCTGTATTCCCGGGAGGCTGATGTGCTGTCCGTCCTGCCCTCAGGAACATCAGCGCCTGCACTCATCGGCTCCGCAGAAGCGGACGGATGGTTCGCCCTAGTCTCCGAGGAGATAGACGGATCCCACGCTCAACCACCGTCCGAGGAGCACCTTGTCGCGGTTCTCGACCTACTGGCAGCGTCGCCCGAGGCAAACGAGCTTCCCCTGCCGAAGCTGACGGAGTCGGTGGACTTCACACAATGGCCGATTCTCGCCGCCGAATACTGTGACAGGCTCGGCCGCTGGGAGCTTGAGAACGCGAGCCGCCTATCCGACGCTGCCATTTCTGCTCTGCCACTACTCACCGGCACGCGACTCGTTCATCTGGATACCCGACTGGACAACATCCTTTTCAACGCCGGAGGCCAGCCTCACCTCGTTGATTGGGCATGGGCGTGCATCGGTCAACCGTGGATCGACGGACTGTGCTTGCTGCTCGACGCCCGCTACCACGGCTTCGCCGGGACCGACGCGCTCACGAGTCACGAACTGTTCAGCGGTGTTGATCCGACAACCGTCGACGGGGTGCTCGCCGGCCTTGCCGGCATGTTCCGTCTCGGCTCCTTCCAGCCGGCACCACCGAGAATGGGATTCCTCCGTGCATTCCAAGCGGCGGAAGCTAACGAGGCCACCGCATGGATCCGCGAGCGCCACGCGAAAAGGGTGTGCAGCTGATCCCTCACGCTTCTACGCTGCTGGATCACGCGCGTCTTCGATGAGCGCGACCCGTAGCATGTTGACGTGGTCGGGCTGACGGGTTTTGAGCTCCGGGTAGCGTTGTGTGCATGAAGGCTGCAGCTGACATCGAGGTCGCATCCACGCTGAGTTCCACCGATCTGGATGCCGTGGAGCGCCTCCTTCCGCTACTCTCGTCCACCGCCGGCTACGACCGCAACCGGATGCTGGCGATGCTCGACCATCCCGGACTCAACCTCTTTGTCGCACGCGTCGGCGGAGAGATCGTCGGAATGGCGACCCTCGCCACCTTCCCCCTCCCGACCGGCTGGCGCGGGCACGTCGATGACGTCGTGGTGGATGACACGCAGCGCGGTAAAGGGATCGCCCGAAGCCTGCTCGTTGCGATTATCCAGCTCGCGCGGGAGCGCGGGCTGCGTACCCTCGACCTGACGTCCCGTCCCTCCCGGGCCTCGGCCATTCACCTTTACGAGTCCGTCGGTTTCGAGCGGCGCGACTCCGTCCTGATGCGGTTCAGGCCAACGGAGTTCAACAACTAGAAGCTCAGCCGGATCCCGATGTTCTCCCCGCGGTCTTCGAACCCGAGCGATCGCGCCAGAGAACGCGACGCCGCATTGTTCGCCAGGCTCCTCCAGCGGGCGATGCCTGCCAGCGCGATTGCCTCGTTCACGGCAGCCGCTGCCACCAGCTGGCCGTAGCCCCTTCGCCGGGCCCACGGGAGGGTGAGCACCCCGACATCCGACGGCTCATTCATCCAGGCGCTCAGACCGGTGGCAGCGGCGAGCTTCCCGTGCTCCCGAAGACCGAACACTCGGGTGGCGTTGGCTAAGCCCGACTCCTCAAACTCTCCGTCCTCCGCTTCGCGTGCAAACAAAGCGAGGTCTGGCTCGGATACCAACTCAATATCCCAGGAGTCCCGCGCCACAGGGTCGCTCCGGTACGAGTGAATCGCGGGTCCTAGCACTTGCGGCGAAAACGCAGCCAGGGCGTTCTGCCAGTGTCGCGTGTTGAGTGCGCCCTCGGCGGTGATCGTTCGGAAAACCGGTTCGAGCTTCGCCCGTTCAGGGCGCGGAGCGCGAAGACGCACCACGCCGGGTCGGACCAGCACGTACACGCCGGGCCAGGGGTCCTTCGTCCACGTCGTGCGGATGCCCGGCTCCCAAACCCGAGCGGACTCCACCTCAAAGACCTCAGCCCAGTAGTTATCGACTCGCGCCTCCGTCGCCGGCTTCATCTGAACCAAGCCAGCCCTCCCGACTGGCCGTTCGTCAGCATGCTTCGAGCACAAAGAAGAGGAACGCGAGAAACCGCCCACTGGGGCGGTCCTTGAGCTCCGGGAAGCGCTCGAACGCCTCCGCAGCCGGACCGGGCTCGCTGATGACGGAGATGCGAAAGCCCGCCTCCGCGAAAGCGTCGGTCATGGCGTGCAACGGCCGATCCCAGAAGATGAGCTCTGCGGACTGCTCGCCGAAGTCCCAATTCTCGAGGCGCTTGTGGATACCGAAATACTCGCGATCCTTACCGGCGAGCTTGTCCGCCAGGAACACTGCGGCTGGATGCTCCTCTGAGACGATGAGCCGACCGCCGGGTCGGAGGACCCGGTGAAACTCTGCAAGGGTGGGGCCCCAGTCCGGCATGTAGTGGAGAACTAGCGACGCGACTATGTCGTCGAACGCGTCGTCCTCGAAAGGGAGCGGGCTGGCAAGGTCGGCGACGCGGAGGTCGACGTTACTCCCAAGCCGCTCCCGCGCGTGCTGTAGCAATTGCGCGCTTGAGTCGATGCCGACCACCTCCGCACCGCGGTCGCGCAGGTCAGCCAGGATGGGGCCCGTACCGCAACCTGCGTCCAAGATGCGTCGCCCCTCGACGTCCCCTGCAAGCTCGATGATCGCAGGTCGGTTGTAGAACTCGTTCATCAGGCTGGATGCGTTCAGCTGCGCATAGCCTTCGGCGATGCGGTCGTATGCCGTCTCGCTGGGTTCGTTGCCGTCGACGACGGTGGACGAGTCATTGTCGCTCATTCGCCCATCATGGCATCCGCCCGTCGGCGTCCACTGGAGCGTGCAGGTGTTCGGAACGGTAGAACTCGCGGAGGGCTTGCCTGGTTGGTAGAAGGATCGCGGGGAGCTCAGTAGATTCCGCCGTGGCGCGGTAGCGGGCCCTGTTGCGCGGGGTCTCCTCGATAATCCAGCGCATCATCCGCAGATTCAGGCGGTCGGCGACGCCGGGGAGCCCGCCGTGACGGTGAGACTCAAACAGGGTTCGGCGGAAATAACGGGCAAGGCTGACTCCGGTTGAGACGTCCAGCACGATCAGACCAGTGGCTCGATCGAGGCGCTGCGGCAGCCACGTTGAGTAGTTGCCCTCAATCACCCAACGCTCCCGTCTGACTGCGGCCTCATGAAGCCGGCCGAAGTCATCGGCGTCACGTTCGACCCACTGGGATCCGGGGATATGGCGCAGCACGTCGAGGTGAATGACGGGTAGTTCCGCGGCCATCCCGATCGCGACGGCGAGCGTAGATTTTCCGCTGTTGGAAGGCCCCAGGATGCAAATGCGTTCACCCAGATCGGCAAGGCAGGGCATTTGGCCGGTGTTCGACTCCTTCACGAGCGGACGCTACCTGACTGCGGGCGGGCCCGCCTTCCTAGCGGCGAAGATGTCGGTAGGCGCGATGAACGCGTGGAGCAGCCGGTCGTCGTCAGATGTAAAACCATGCCGTTCATAAACAGCAACAGCACGTGGGCTGCTGTGTACGGTGACCCGCTCGAGCCCGAGTTCGGCGGCACGCGCCAGAACAGCTTCGATGAGCTGGCCTCCGATTCCACGGTTGCGCTGGTCGGGCGCGACGTAGGCACATTGGAGATCGCCTGATGCTCGTTCAAACTTGCGCGCGCTCGGTACGCGGTCGGTGACGGCGAGCCAGGCCATGCCGAGGACGCGACCCGGGCTGACTGCCACGAAGCATTGATGACTGGTGTGCGTGGCCGCCCAGGCAGCGAACTGTGCTGCGAACGAATCTCGCGAAGCGTCGGCCTCACCCTCTAACTCCTGCAGGTAATCCCAGCGGAGACCTCCGACAGCCGCCCATTCCTCGGGTAGCGCCGGCCGAACCTCGATGTCGTCCATTCCGTCACGATACGACGTCGCTTGGCTGGCGCTTGTGTCCTCACACCGTCGGGTCAAGCTGAAGTGCCGGTGCTACCACCGACGAGGGGGCGGACTCGAGTGCGAGAAACCCGCCGATGTCGATAGCCGCGGTGTGAGAGGCGCTGATGACGTTAGCGACGAGACCGACCGCGACCATGACCCGCTCGACTGCCTCCCTCACCCGCTTCTTCTTTCCGACCTCGACACGGACGCTGCCATCACGGACGATCAACCCCAGCAAGCGATCCAATTCCGTCAGTAGCGCGTCAACACCGCCCACGAAGAACTGGTCGATGCTCGAGGTCAGCAGGTTGACGTGTTTTAGGAGCGCAGATCGGACGCGCTCGTCGATGGACTCGTCGTCACGCAGCACCCCCGCGAGGTCCGCCAGCGCGATCCTCACCTCTTCAATGCCCGATTGGGTCGAAGCGAGGCTTGAGCCTTGGGACTGGTTCAGCGTCTCGCTCCACATCTCCAGCACACGAAGAGTGCCTGCGTCGTATTGGTTGCGGAAGGCATCGACCTGACCCTGCAACACCGCGCCCCATCGGAGCGCGGTGTCCACCTTCGCCAGTTCCTCAGCGGCGGCTTTGGCTCCGGGCAACTGGCTGTTGGTGGTGACCGACTTCGACGCTAAGACGCTTAGCGTCGCTATGGATTGAGCAGTGGAGTAGAGGGCGGGCAGGTCTGAGACAGAAACCTTTACCCATGAAGCGACACAGTCGGCCATGTTCTCGTTGCCGGCGCGGCCGCCGACGTGGGAGAGATAGAGGTAGAGGCGGCCTGCGGGGTTCAGCTCGTGCTGACTGAGCACCCTCGGTTCATTGGAGGTGTCCGAGGAACTGGGTTCCGTCATGCCGTGAGCATAACGGCTGCCCGCGACAGCACGCCGCTGGGACTCGGGCCGTCGGAGGGCGCCTGTACGCTCGTGCTGTGGCGAAGACCGGACGCACCAAACCGAATGAGCTGACCAGCTCATGGCCGGACGCGCCGTCAACCGACCCAGCAGGCGAGATGGCTCGCCGCTTCACCCTCAAACTCCAGGCCGCGATGGGTGACCGAGGCGTTCGCGATGTGGCACGAGACGCCGGCATCAACCACTCCACCTTGATCTCGCTGCTTGCCGGCAAGACCTGGCCGGACTTCCTGACGATGGCGAGGCTCGAGACGGCACTTCACGCACAGTTGTGGCCGGGGGCTGTCGAACTTCACGGCGACCCGAACGGGGAGCACGACCTGGACTTCCGGTTGCCGGACGACCTACCCAAGAATAGGTCGTCCGACACTCCGGGCTAAGTGGCGCTACTCGTCGGCTCGCACCGTTGGAAGACCGAGGAAGGTCGGCCCATCGGCAACCTGCCTCCGCATGGACTCGAGCTTCTGATAGGCACCGGCGAGGGTCTGTTCGAGGAGCTCCACTTCGCCGAGCCAGCGCTGTTCGTTCGCTTCAGCGATGCGCGCCTTGAGGTTGTCGATCCGTTCCAGGAGTCGGCCTTCTTGCGCTGGATCTGGGCGCAGGAGCTGGCAGCGTAGGCACGCGCCGTCGTGAGCGCATGAGCTTCCGAACGCCCGGCCGCAGATGCCCATTTCGGTCTGCCGGCGTTCGTAATGACCGAGAAACTCCTCCCATTCTTCCGGGGTCGGTGTGCGGTATTCCTCTGCTGGCCGAAGCGCGCGTCGAGCATCGATAAAGCTCCTGAAGTGCCGGTAGACATCCTCCTCGTAGATGGCGTTGTAGCGCTGGGTGGTGTTCAGGTCGCGGTGCCCGAGTAGCGCCGCGGCGATGTGGATAGGGAGCCCGTTCTTGATGGCGTCGGTTGTGAAGATTCTGCGGAGGTCGTGGTTGGCGAACTTGATGGGTTCACCGTCATCGCCGACAAAGCCAGCGTCACTCGCTGCGTTCGCGAGATGGCGGCCGATCCAGGCGCGGTTTATCGTGCGGCGTTCGCCGTTGATTTCCCGTTGGAAGAGAAATGGCATCGGTGCGGACTCCTTCTTCTCTTGGTAGTCCCACCGGGTCACCAGCGGGAGCCGTTCTGTCCCCGCCTCACGTCTTACGCGCGAGATCATTTCGGCGAGGACCGAGGCGAGCTCCGGCGACACGGGGATGACCCGTTCTTCGTCGGTCTTCGACGGGGCGATCTGGAGCAATGGCAGCAGCTCCCCGGTGGTAGGGAGCTTGTACTGGACAAGGGCCGTGTGCGTTAGTTCCTCGAGTTCCTCGATTCGGACGCCGGTCTCCGCCATGACGTTGATTGCTGCCCACCGCCAGAAGTGGTTCGCTTCGGCATGTACGGCGTCGAAGATGTCACCGTTGTCTAGCCGGCGCACGGGGATGCCGCCGGCCCGCTTGTAGCCGTTGAGCAGGCGTCCGCCAAACTCTCGGGCTTCGGCGCCGACGACTTCGCACTGGATGCCGGACACCACGAATTGTTCGCCCACCGCGCAGTTGCGCGCCTTCGTGAGCGCTTCGAGGTGCCAACGCTTTGTCGATTCGACTGTGTCCAGCAGCTTTGGCAGTAGGGGTAAGCGCACTCTTGTCCTGGCGTGGCTGCGTGCCTTTTGGTGCTTGATCGACTTGCGAAACGCTTCAACGTCCGCCTGCGTCACTGGGTTCGGTGCGGCGAACGCTGCATACCGATCGGGTTCGGCCAAGGCCCAGTCGGCGAGGTCGTAGTAGAACGCTCGAACGGCAAGGAGGATCGGCCCGATCGTGGTGCGTCGCTTACCCTTCCCCGTCCCGTGTCGAACTACCCACAGCCCAGCTTTCCACTCGTCGAGCAGTTCGGCGTCCAGGTCAAGTGAGTCGATACCCGGCCGGAGGATTTCCAGCTCTACCCAGAAGTTCTGCACGAGTGTGGAAGCCAGGCCGGTTAGAGACGTGTAGTCGAGGGCCGCTGAGCGCGCGCGCAGATAGTCGATGAACAGGTTGCGCATGCGCCGATTCGCGATACCCGTCCTGTCCACGAGCTCTTCCACAGAGCGTTGACGGGTTCGACGCGTCTTGGCGAAGTTCTCCGGCGCACCGTCGGGGAGAAGCCCCGCCCAAGACATGGCGTCGTAGGCAGCGCCGGACGGCAAATTGTTCCGGATACCACGCGCCGTCTCACGTACTTCAAGCAGGTCGTCCACGCTGATGTCTGCGGCCCGGCGTTTACCTGTGCGCACCAGCACGCGAGCCAGCTGCGAGAGGGCGCTAACCTTCTGCGCCGCGATGCGGCTCGAGAGCTTGCCGTGCTCGTCGATCGCTTCTTCCAGCGCTTCGCGAGCTGAGGGATCACGCACGTCGAAGACGATGTTATGCAGGCCCCGCACCACTTCGTGATTGCGATGCATCCATTCGTAGCTCGGTCTGATGGCGTCGACGGCGCACATCCACGCGATGCCGCGCGGAACGACTCCACGCTGGTAGTTGACGCCGTTCGTGGAGTTGAAGTGCGCGACGATGGTATCCGCCCAATCTGGATCGTCTTCGACACCGCTCGCGAGCCACCGTTCCTGCCAACTCCGCCCAGGCATCGTAGACAGCCAGCCAGTCACGGCTCGCATCGCGATACGTCGGGCGCTCCGTTCACCCTTCGGATTGCTGAAGCGAGCGCTGACCGGAACAGCAGACAGCGAAAGCTCGACGAGTTCGGCGCAGGTCATTAGCGACACCGGCCAAGAGACCGGCTCTGGGGAACGAACCGGTGCTTCACGGTGCTTGGACGGTGGTGGCGGGGAGACCCGCTGTCGCTGCGTCTGGCTCGGTTCGATACCGGCGGGCGGGACTTCGTCGATCAGTCTTGAACGCTGCTCAGACATGGCGCCCACCAAACAGGACGTCGAGGGCGTCGGCGTCATAGTTGGCCGGCCTGTGAGCTGCCGGCGCTGGTGGTCGCGCGAAGTGCGCGGCCATCCTGGCGAGCAGGTCGTCCTCCAGCGGCACCGTGTAGATCTGCGTCGTTGTGACCGACGCGTGACCCAGGACCCATGCGACATCTGTCAGAGAGAGGTTCGGGTCCCGAACCATCCGGTAGGCGGCGGTGTGGCGGAGTTGGTGAAGTGTGTACCGGGTCCCAAGCACCTCCTGTGCTCGCTGGAAGACTTTCCTCAGCGCGTGGTAGTTGAGCGGTCGCAGTGGCTCTCGGAGCGTGAGCCACACCGGTTCCCCACTACGAAGCGACCGCGAGCCGAGGTACAAGCTGAGCCACACGAAGGCGTCCTGCGAAGCCGGGATCCACTGTTCCCGCCGGTCGCCTTTCCGGTGGACCAACACGCGATTCTGGCCTGGGTCGATTGCTTCGCCGGTGACTTCGAGCAGTTCTGAGGCGCGAGCGCCCGAACTGACGTAGAAGGCCACCAGCGCACGGTCGCGATTGGAGCTCAGCTGTGCGAACAGCTCGTTGAACACCTGGTCCGGGATAGCTTGCGGTGTCGCATGCGGCACCTTCTGCTGGCCCGCTCGTCGCATGGGCGCGCTGAAGGTGTGCATCGGGTTGTGGTGGGCGTGCGGTCGTACCGTCAAGGCGCGGACCGGACTGAGCATCGGCCCCGTCCCGCGGCGAGCGTGGTAGTCGTAGAAGCTCGCTAGGACTGCGTTGGAGTGGTTGATGGTTCGAGCTGCGTACGACCCTTCGTTGCCGGCGTGGCCTCCGGAGGCGCTTCCGCCGTGCCTCGGCTGGTGGGAACGCATCCAAACTACGAAGTCAACGTGTTCGGCGGAGGCGGCCTGGGTCTAAGGAATCTCGACCGCATCGAGGAAGCGCCACCAGCGGACGAGCGCGTAGGCGTAGGAACGGCAGGTACGAAGGGACGCACCATTGGCGAAGACGTCGCGCAGGTACATATTGATGGGGTCGACCCGGGCGCCGGCGGTGTCATAGACAATGACTCCGACCGGTTCGCCCGGGTCCTCCCGCACGCGCACCACCTGTGAAAGGCGAATTGCTTGCAGATCTCGCGGTTCGGTCACAATTGACCTCCTCCCGCTGGCGCGCTGCCACCGCACCCCGTTCGGAGTGCTGTCGAGTGGTTAGCTTATCAACCAGCTAGTTGGAGGTCGTGCTTTCGCCACGGGGTCGTAAACTCGTCCCACGTCGGGTCGTCCCAACGCAAGCTGATCAAGGAAGCCATGTTCAAGTGGGGCTCCTTGAGCTCAAACGGCAACTTCCAGCCCAACTCGGACAGCAAAGAGTCCGATTTGGTGTTGTTGCACTTAAAGCACGCAATCACCACGTTTTCCCAGCAGTGAGTTCCCCCACGCGCTCGGGGGACAACGTGATCCAAGGTGTCGCCATATCGTCCGCAATAAGCGCATACGTGGCCGTATCTCTCCAACGCCGACTTTCTCGTAAGAGGGATGCGCCGCTGAGGCACCCTGACATAGCGATTCAGCAGCACAACGCTCGGCGCATCGAGAACCGCTGAGCGACTGTGGTACTGAGCACCGCTGGCTGCCAATGTGGACGCCTTGCCCGCGAGGACGAGCAAGATCGCGCGACGTGTGGAGACGACGCCCAGCGGTTCATAGCTGGCGTTAAGAACAAGCGTCTTTGTCATGCCGCCAGCCCCCAGTCGCTACGGCTCGAGCGAACGACGAGCTCTGGAGTTAGTTCAGTCAACAGGCAGGCGACGACCACGTTGTCCCAGGTGTGGGTGCCGCCGCGGGCGCGCGGGATGACGTGATCGAGCGTGTCGCCGTACTTGCCGCAGTACGCACACACGTGGCCGTACCGCTCCAGCGCCGACTTGCGGGTCAGCGGGATGCGGCGGTGCGGCACCTTGATGAACTGGTTCAAGAGGACGACGCTCGGCGCATCCAGCACCAGGGAGCGGCTGTGCAGCTGCGCGCCGCTCTGCGCGATCGTCGACGCTTTCCCGCTCAGCACCAGCATGATCGCGCGTCGCGTCGCGATCACGCCGAGCGGCTCGTAGCTGGCGTTGAGAACCAGAGTCTTCATCTGCGGCCCTTCGGGACAAGAGGAGGGAGGGTGCTCGGGCAAACAAAAAGGGCACTGTCCGTGCGGACAGCGCCCAAGGAGGAGGCGGCATGGTGGCGGCACGCCACATGGTGGCGGTGGCAGGCCTCGACGTGGTGACGGCAGGCGAGGAAGTCGCCCCAGCGGGAGAGCGTGATGCTCGATCCCGTCGGAAGGCCGCGCTCGTCCCACCCGGTCGCCCTCAGCGGCCCGGCGGAACGCGTTCCGGCCATCGGATCCTCCGAATCTGCGGCTGCGTGACGCAGCGTCAGAACGCCAGGGTAACCCAGAAACGGCGCGCCACCTATTCGGGGCGCGCCGTTCCTGTGCTGTGGTGCGGAGTGTTCACCGAACGGAAACCCGCGGGTGTGCGTCCGGAGAGAAGGGCAGCCGGGCTCAGATGCCCAGGCGGACGATGTAGTAGTCGCTGGTCCAGATCGGGCGGATCGAGATCGACCGACCGGAGTCCGGGGCGTCCATGATGTTGCCGTTGCCGGCGTAGAAGCCGTCGTGGCCCGGCATGATCACCAGGTCGCCCGGCTGGGCGTCGGCAATCGAGATGCGCTTGCCCCTCGCGGCCTGGCCGGACACCGAGTGCGGGAGGGAGACCCCGAACTGGGCGTACACGTACATGACGTAGCCGGAGCAGTCGAAGCCCGCAGGGGTGGCGCCGCCGTACACGTACGGGGTGCCGATGTACTGCTGGGCCACCGAGAACACCTGCGAGAGGCTGAAGTTCGGGTACGGCGGGTTGGCAAGGAAGTCGGAGACGGACGGGCCCGTCGACTTGCTGGCGTACGTGGCCAGCTCGACGGCGGCCTGGCGTCGGGCGGCCTCCGCGGCAGCGACGGCCTTCTGCGCGGCCAGCTGCTCCTCCGTCGTGGCGGAGGCGGCGTCGCGGCTCACGGTCGACGCGGCGACCCCGCCGACCTCGACGGTCTGCGACTGGGCCTTCTTCATCGAGTCGGCGGCGCTGGGGCCGAAGCCCGCGCTCTGCGCGTCGCTCGGGTTGAAAGCGAAAGCAGGGAGGGACATGGTCGCGATGATCCCGGTGGCGACGGTGATGACACCGGCGTTGAGGATCCATCCGCCCTTGCGCTTCTTCTTCGCCTGCGCTGCCGTCGAGCCGGTGGCCGTGCGGACAGCGGTCGAAGCGGCGCGGCCGTTCGTGCGCGCCGGCGACGATGCCGGGCGGAATGACGCGGCGGCCTCACGCTGCACGCGCTGCGCGCGGCGGGAGACGGGGGTGGAAGGGGAAGAAGTGATGTCCGTGCTGCTCTGGTCCGGGTTCGAACGGTCCTGGAGGGGACCGATCGTGCTCGAGTCTGCCAAAGTGTGACCTCCAACGCTCCGGCAGCACTAGGGAGCTGCCCCCGTCCGCACGAGTGGCTTCGGCTTCACGGATCGAGAGACGGGTACTAGGGGGGTGGAGCGTCTCGATCCAGGGTCCTGATGGGCCGGATGGTGGCCCGTTCGGACTCGTAAGAGACTACGGGACGAGACCCCGTTTGTCACATCTTTTCGGGTGCTTTTTAACGAATCGGTAACGGGAATCAGGCGTCGACGAAGATATGCGCGGCGAGTTCGTTGGGCAGTTCCAGGCCGGTCTCGAACCCGTCGATCTGCACGGCGACGTAGGAGCCGGCCGGGGAGAATGTGCCGGTCGAGCCGGGAAAGACACCGGCCTGCTTGAGCTGCAGCAGGAGCTCGGGGTCGACCTGTGCGGGCTCGCCGAGACGCCGGATCCTGGCAGTCACCCCGGAATCGCTGCCGCGCACGACGTCGACCAGGTTGATCAGGTTCTCGGTGGAGAGGGAGGAGTCGGCGGCGCCCAGCTCGCCCAGACCGGGGATCGGGTTGCCGTACGGCGACTCGGTCGGGTGGCCGAGCATGGTCAGCAGCTTGCGCTCCACCTGCTCGCTCATCACGTGCTCCCAGCGGCAGGCCTCTTCGTGGACGTACTCCCACTCGAGCTCGATGACGTCGCTCAGCAGGCGCTCCGCGAGGCGGTGCTTGCGCATGACGTGGACGGCCTTGCGGCGGCCGTCGTCGGTGAGCTCCAGGTGGCGGTCGCCGGAGACGACGACGAGACCGTCGCGCTCCATGCGGCCGACGGTCTGCGAGACGGTCGGACCGGAGTGGCCGAGACGCTCGGAGATGCGCGCACGCAGGGGGACGATGTTGTCCTCCTCCAACTCCAGGATGGTGCGAAGGTACATCTCGGTCGTATCGATCAGATCGGTCATGAACCCCTCCACGTGACGGCGCGCGAACGTCGGATGACAGCCTACTTGGTGCGGCCGACAGCCAGGCGCAGGCCCGGGCGGAGCGCCCGCGCGCGCCGTCCTGAGCATGCAACAGCCAATACACTTCAGTTATGCCGGACGTCACGATCCCCTCTGAGCTGCTGCCCGCCGACGGTCGATTCGGATGCGGACCCTCCAAGGTCCGGCCCGAGCAGGTCGCCTACCTGGCCGGGGCCGGTGCCGAGCTGCTCGGCACCTCGCACCGCCAGGCCCCGGTGAAGAACCTGGTCGGCCGCGTGCGCGAGAGTCTCGGCGAGCTGTTCCGCCTGCCGGAGGGCTACGAGGTCGTCATCGGCAACGGCGGCTCGACCGCGTTCTGGGACGCTGCGGCGTTCGGCCTCATCGAGAAGCGCAGCGAGAACCTCGTCTTCGGCGAGTTCGGCGGCAAGTTCGCCAAGGCCGCGCAGACCCCGTGGCTGGAGGCCCCGCACGTCATCGAGGCGCCCGGCGGGTCGCGCAGCGAGGTCGAGGTCATCGAGGGCGTCGACCTGTACGCCTGGCCGCACAACGAGACGTCGACCGGTGTCATGGCGCCGGCCCGCCGCGTCCACGGCGACGACGGCGCGCTCACGGTGATCGATGCGACCAGCGCGGCCGGCGGCGTCGATCTCGACGTCAGCGAGGCGGATGTCTACTACTTCGCCCCGCAGAAGAACTTCGCGTCGGACGGCGGACTCTGGCTGGCCCTCTTCTCCCCCGACGCTCTGGAGCGGGTCGAGCGCATCGCGGCGAGCGACCGCTACATCCCCGAGTTCCTCAGCCTCAAGAACGCCGTCGACAACTCGCGGCTCAACCAGACGCTGAACACCCCGGCGATCGCGACGCTGGTGCTGCTGGAGAACCAGCTCGAGTGGATGAACGGCAACGGCGGCCTCGCCTGGGCCGACGCCCGGACCCGCGAGTCGTCCGGCGCGCTGTACTCGTGGGCCGAGTCGGTCGAGTACGCGACCCCGTTCGTCGCCGACCCCGCGCACCGCTCGCAGGTCGTCGTCACGATCGACTTCGACGACAGCGTGGATGCGGCGGCGATCGCGAAGACACTGCGCGCCAACGGCGTCGTCGACACCGAGCCGTACCGCAAGCTCGGCCGCAACCAGCTGCGCGTCGCGACGTTCACGGCGATCGAGCCGGCGGATGTGCGGGCCCTGATCGGCTGCATCGAGTACGTGGTCGAGCGGCTGGGCTGACCGCGCGATGCGCCTCTGGCTCCGCGACGACGAACGTCGGCCCGACCCGGTCCCCGTGAAGACGGATGACCGGCGGGCCGTCGTCGTCGGGCTAGCGCTGTGGCTGGTCGCCCTCGTCGTCGTCCTGATCGTCGGCGGCCCGGCGGTCGCCTCCGGCACCTGGCTCTGGACCATCGTCGTCGGACTCGTCCTCGGCGTCCTCGGACTCGGCTACCTCACCGTCACGCGCCGCCGCTGAGTCGTCTTCGTCGTCGGCCTCTTCGTCGTCGGCCTCGTCGTCTTCGTCGTCTTCGTCGGCGAGCGCCGCGGCCTCCTCCGCCTCCAGATCGAGGTCGCTGTCGACGTCCGTCTCCTCGTCGAAGTCGACGTCGACACTGTCGATGTCGACGCCGTCCACATCGTCGTCGCCGTGCAGGTCGTGCACGTCGTGGTCGTCCTCGGCGTCGTCGAAGCCCTCCTCGGACTCGTCGTCACTCTCGTCGTCACCCTCGTCCTCGTCGTCGTCCACGCTGTCGTCATCCGACTCGGCGTCCGCGCTCGCGTTGGCCTCCTGCGCGGCCTGGTACTCGGCCAGGCGCTCCGACCAGGGCACCCAGTCGGGCGCCAGCAGCGATCCGTCGCCCGGCATCAACTCGGCCTCGAGCACGGTCGGCTCGTCGTCATCGCCGGCGCGGCCGACGGTGACGGTCCAGCGCCAGTCCGGGTAGCCCGACAGGCGGCTGGCGAACAGCAGGGAGACGACACCGGGCCCCTCGACGACGTGGCCGAGGGGTTCGCCGATCGTGGCCTCCGGGGTGATCTCGGCCAGCGCCTGGAGCGCGAGCGGGACCGCGGCGAGCAGCTCGGGATCGGCGACCAGCGGTGCGGCCGGCTCCGCATCCACGATCACGTCCGTCACCTCAACGGCCTCGGCCGCCTCGGCGACCTCCGCCTCGGCGACCGGGTCGACGTCGTCGCCGCGCTCAGGCATCCAGGTCGTCCGCGACCTTGCGCAGCACGGCGGCGATCTTCGCGCCGTGCGCCTTGTCGGGGTACTTGCCGCGGCGCAGGTTCGCGCCGATGCCGTCGAGCAGCTTCACGAGGTCCTCGACGATGATCGCCATGTCGTCGGCCGACTTGCGCTTCATCTTCACCAGGCTCGGCGGAGCCTCCAGAACGCGCACGGAGAGCGCCTGCGCTCCGCGCTTGCCGTCGGCGATGCCGAACTCCAGACGGGTTCCCGCTTTGACGACGGCACCGGCGGGAAGCGCCGAGGCGTGCAGGAAGACTTCCTGGCCGTCATCGGAGCTGATGAAGCCGAAGCCTTTCTCCTCGTCGTAGAACTTGACCTTGCCGGTTGGCATGGGAACCTCACTTCGCATGGGGGATCGGATGACCAACCTCAATTATCCTTGATTTCGTGACCCAGCAGACCCCGCCGCCGGCATCGCGGCTCCAGCGCATCCTGTCGTACATCGTCGCCGCGCTCGTCATCGTTTCCCTGGTCTGCATCGCAGCCATCCTGATCGGGACGGCGGCCGGGCAATTCGCGGCCCAGGGTTCCGGCCTCGGGCTGTGGCCGACCGTCTTCTTCTTCCCCCTGGTGGCCCTGCCGATCGCCTTCGTGCTGATCATCGTCCTCCTCATCGTCAGCGCCCGGCGCAACCGGGCGGCCAACGCGGCCAACGGCACCAAGGGCCGGCGCTAGGGGCCGGGACGGCCGGCGGTTCGGCGCCATGACCACCACACTCGCTCTCGCAGCCCGGCTGCGGGAGCTGGACGACGCTGCGCTCGTCTCCGCGCTGCACCACCGCACCTACCGACGGACCGGGGTGTCCGACTTCTTCGACCTGGCGGACGCCCTCCTGGATGCGGACTCCCTCCAGCGCGCCCTCGCCCCGCTCGACCGGACGCACCTGGCGGCGCTCGTCGCCCTGGGCAGCGGAGGCGGCCCACTGACGGCCGACGAGCTCGCCCGGCGGCTGAAGGTCGAGCCCGCGACGACCGGGACGACGCTCGAGGCGGCGGAGGCGGCGCTGGCCGACCTCGACGGCCTCCTGCTCGTCCATCCCGCCGACGCCGACGCCGACGCCGACGCCGACGCGAGCGCCGACGCGCCCGCCGGTCGCGTGGTCGTCTACGACGCCGTCACCACCCACCTCGCCACCTGGCCCGCTTCCGGGCTGCCGTCGCCCGCCGAGCTGCTCGGCACCCCGCCCCCACCCGCCCTGGCGCCCGTGCCGGACACGGAGAGCCGGTTCACCGACCGCCTCGCCTCCGAGCGCGCGTTCGAGGCCGTGACGGCCGTGTCCGAACTCCTGGCGGAGCTGGGGCGCGAGGGCGCTCGCCGGCTGCAGAAGGGCGGACTCGCGCTCCCCGCGGTCAAGCGCCTGGCCGAGGCGCTCTCGGTGGATGCCGACATCGTCCCCGTGGTCCTCTCCGCCGCCGAGCGCGCCGGCCTCGCGGCGGTCGACGACGGGATGTGGCTGCCGACGGAGGCCGCCGCCGCCTGGTCGCACTCTCCCACCCGCGACCGCTGGCGCGCCCTCGCCGCCGCCTGGCTCGACGCGCTTCCGGCCGACCTCCGCACCCTCCTGGCGCTGCGCAGCCGCGCCGCGTGGGGCGACAGCCTGCGCGAGCACGTCGCCTGGCTGTACCCGGCGGCCGTCGAGGAGGCGCAGCGACGGGTGGATGCGCACACCCGCCTCGCCGAGTGGCTCGGCGTCACCGCGCACCAGGCGCCGTCATCCGCCGGCACCGCGCTGGTCGAGGACGGCCCGGAGGCCGCCACCGAGATCATGGCGGCCCAGTTCCCGTCCGAGGTGGACCGCGTCTACCTCCAGCACGACCTCACCATCGTCTCCCCCGGGCCACTGGCGCCGGAGGTCGAGGGGAGGCTGCGCGGGATCGCCGACCTCGAGTCCCGCGCCCTCGCATCGACGTTCCGCCTCTCCGCCACCTCGGTCGACCGCGCGCTGACCGCGGGCGAGACGGCCGACGGCATCCGCGACTTCCTGAGCACGATCTCGCTCACCGGGCTGCCGCAGCCGATCGAGTACCTGATCGCCGACGCCGCCGAGCGCCACGGGCGGGTGCGCGTGCACGAGGCGGAGCGCGAGAACATGCGCTCCGCGGTCCGGTCGGCCGACCCGACGGTGCTGCGCAGCATCCAGGTCGACCAGTCGCTCAGTTCGCTGCGGCTGATCCCGACCGGAGACGGCGAGCTGGGGAGCCGGTACCCGCGGGATGTGGTGTTCTGGGCGCTCAGCGACGCGCGGTACCCGGTGGTCGCCGAGGACGCGGACGGCCGCGAGGTGACGCTCCGGCGGCAGCGGTTCGCGCATCCGCGAGCCGCGCAGGAGGCCGACCGCGACGCGGAGCTGGTCGTCCGGCTGCGCCAGGCCGAGGACGACGCCGAGGAGGACACCGGCGAGCGGTGGCTGGCGCGGCAGCTGGATGCGGCGGTCAAGGCGCGCCAGACCGTGATCGTCGAGGTGGCGATGCCCGGCGGCGAGGTCGTCGACTACCTCCTGGAGCCGACCGGGGTCGGCGGGGGTCGACTGCGTGGACGCGACCGCGCCGCGGACATCGAGCGGACACTCCCCCTCTCGAGCATCCGGGGCGTGCGCCCGGCGCCCTGATCGCGGGAGCGCCCGGTTCCCGGCCACCCGGCCGGACCCCAGGGCGCAGGGCGTAGGCTGGTGAGCTATGTCCGATGGCCCCCTGATCGTCCAGAGCGACCGCACCGTCCTGCTGGAGGTCGCGCACCCGGAGGCGGAGGACGCACGCCACGACCTCGCCGTCTTCGCCGAGCTGGAGCGCGCGCCCGAGCACATCCACACCTACCGCATCACCCGGCTGGGGCTCTGGAACGCGCGGGCCGCCGGGCACACCGCCGAGGACATGCTGGGCACCCTGGAGCGGTACTCGAAGTTCCCCATCCCGCAGACGGTGTCGGTCGACGTCTCCGAGACCGTCGCCCGGTACGGGCGTCTCGTCATCGAGCGCGACGACGAGGGGACGCTGCTGCTCCGCTCCACCGACCTGGCCGTCCTGACCGAGGTCGCGACCGCCAAGCGGATCGCGCCGCTGCTGCTGGAGCGTCGTGACGACACGACGTTCGTCGTGGAGGTGTGGGCGCGCGGGCAGCTCAAGCAGGAGCTCGTCAAGCTGGGCTGGCCGGCGGAAGACCTTGCCGGGTACACCCCGGGGACGCCGCACGAGATCGGGCTGAAGGAGGACGGCTGGGCGCTGCGCGACTACCAGCGCAAGGCGGTGACCAACTTCTTCGACGGCGGCTCCGGCGTCGTGGTGCTCCCCTGCGGCGCGGGCAAGACGCTCGTCGGGGCCGGGGCGATGGCGACGGCGAAGACGACGACGCTCATCCTGGTGACCAACACGGTGTCGGCCCGGCAGTGGCGCGACGAGCTGCTGCGCCGCACGACGCTCACGGCCGAGGAGATCGGCGAGTACTCGGGTCAGGTGAAGGAGGTCAAGCCGGTCACGATCGCGACCTACCAGATCCTCACAGCGAAGCGGAAGGGCGAGTACGCGCACCTGGCGCTGCTGGACGCGCTCGACTGGGGACTCGTCGTCTACGACGAGGTGCACCTGCTGCCGGCCCCCGTCTTCAAGCTCACCGCCGAGCTGCAGGCCCGCCGCCGCCTCGGACTGACGGCGACGCTGGTTCGCGAGGACGGCCGAGAAGGCGACGTGTTCAGCCTCATCGGCCCGAAGCGCTTCGACGCCCCGTGGAAGGAGATCGAGGCGCAGGGCTTCATCTCGCCGGCCGCCTGCTACGAGGTGCGCGTCGACCTGCCGCCGTCGGACCGGCTCAGTTACGCCGCCGCCCCCGACGACGAGCGGTACCGTCTGGCGGCGACGGCTCCCGCGAAGCTCGACATCGTGCGTCAGCTGGTCGCGCGGCACGAGGGGGAGCGCATCCTGATCATCGGGCAGTACCTCGACCAGATCGACGAGCTCGCGACCGCGCTGGATGCGCCGCAGCTGACCGGCGCGACGCCAGTGGACGAGCGGGAGCGGCTCTACCAGGAGTTCCGCGACGGCCGGACGAAGGTGCTCGTGGTCAGCAAGGTCGCCAACTTCTCGGTCGACCTGCCCGAGGCGACCGTCGCCATCCAAGTGTCGGGCTCGTACGGCAGCCGGCAGGAGGAGGCCCAGCGCCTCGGACGCCTGCTGCGGCCCAAGGAGTCGGGACTGTCGGCCAACTTCTACACGCTGGTCGCCCGCGACACGGTCGACCAGGACTTCGCGCAGAACCGCCAGCGGTTCCTCGCGGAGCAGGGCTACTCGTACACGATCCTCGACGCGCACGCGCTGCAGGCGGCGTAATCGGGCGCGAGATCTGGCGCAAACCGCGGTTTTCCGCTCGCGGGGGCGGGCGGGGTCAGCGCAGGATGCGGGAGAGGGTCGTGCGCGCCTCGGGGTCGGCGGGGCGGTCGCGGAGCGTGATCGCGGCCTTCCAGAGGGCCCAGCCGCGCGCCCGCGACCACGTGTCGTCGTCGAGGCCGACCGTGTCGACGAAAGCATCGCGGGCCGCACCCTCGAACATGGTCCAGGCGGGCACGAGGTCGCAGGCGGGGTCTCCGACGCCGGACGTGCCGAAGTCGATCACCGCGGACAGCGTGCCCGACGCATCCGTCAGCAGGTTCCCCGGCGCGACATCGCCGTGGAACCACACCGGCGCGCCGGCCCAGCGGGATGCGGTGGCCTCGGCCCAGAGCGCGCGAGCCCGGTCCGCATCGACGGCCGGGAGGCGCGTGAACGCGGCGAGCGCCTCCTCGCCGTAGACCTCGGGCGGAGCGCCGCGGAAGAAGTTGTGCGTCCCCGGCTCGGGCGCGCCTTCGGTCGGAGCCGCCCGCAGCGCGACCAGGAAGCGGCCGATGGCCTGGGCGAGCGCCGCATCCTGCGACACGTCGCCCAGCAGCACCACCGGCCGGCCGGGCAGCCAGCGGTACACCGACCACGGCAGCGGGTACTCAGCGGTCGGCTCCCCCTCCGCGACCGGCTGTGGGATCGGCAGCGGCAGCAGCGGAGCCAGCCGCGGCAGCCACTCCTGCTCTTTGGCGACCTGCTCCCGGTACCCGGCGGCGCTCGGGAGCCGGACGCTCAGCTCGTCGCCGAGCCGGAAGGTCCGGTTGTCCCAGCCGTCGTGCTCGACCGGGCGGATGGGCAGCCCGCGCCACCGGGGGAACTGCGCGTCGACGAGGCGACGCACCAGGCCGGCGTCGATCTCCGGCCGGAGCTCGGCCTCCTCAGTTCCGGACATACCGCAGCAGCAGGGTGTCGTCCCCCGCCAGCGTGTGCGCCAACCGCAACCCGAGCGGGGCGATCGGCGCGGCGCCCGTCGCGATCCGCGACGACGTCCCTCCCTCCAGCCTCGGGCTGACCGTCAGGCACAGCTCGTCCACGGCGCGTGCCGCGATCAGGTCGGCGAACAGGTGCGGACCTCCCTCGCAGTGGATGCGCTTCAGCCCCCGCTCGTGGAGCACCCGCAGTCCGCGCTCGGCCTGCACGCGGTCCCGGCCGCAGACCACCACGTCGGCGACCTCCGAGAGCGCATCGCGCGCCTCCGGCCGCGACAGCTCTGTGGTGAGGATGATCGGGCGCTCCGGGGCGTCCTGGAAGATCGGGCTGCGCGGGTCGAGGTCGAGCCCGGCCGACACGATGGCGAACACCGGGTGCGCGGTCATCCCCGCCCCGCTGCGCGCTCTGGCCGACGCCGGGGCGACCCGCATCGCGCCGTACCCCTCGGCGCGCACGGTGCCCGCGCCCACCAGCACCACGTCGCACAGCCGCCGCAGCAGCTCGAACACCCGGCCGTCGACGTCGTTCGACAAGCCGCCCGACAGTCCCTGGTGGGTGGCAGCGCCGTCCACGCTGGTGACGAAGTTCACCCGCAGCCACGGCTCCCCCGCGCCCTCCTGGTAGAGGGCGGTGATCTCGTCGTCGGTCAGCTCGGGCTGCGACGGCAGCGGCGACAGGCGGTGGATGGCGGGCTCACTCATTCACGTCTCCCATGTTGTGCTTGAGGTAGGCCGGCGCACGGAAGCCGAGCACGGCCTCGGTCATGCGCACGGCGGCGACGGAGGCACGCACATCGTGCATGCGGACGATCCGCGCGCCGTTGACGATGCTGATGACCGCGGCGGCGAGCGACCCCTCCAGCCGGTCGGCACGCGGGGCGTCGAGCGTCTCGCCGATGAAGTCCTTGTTGGAGACGGCGGCGAGGGTCGGGTAGCCGAGGTCCGCGATCTCGCTGAGCCGGCGGGTCAGCTCCAGCGAGTGCAGCGTGTTCTTGTTGAGGTCGTGCCCCGGGTCGACGATGATCCGCTCCTCCGCAACGCCCGCGGCCTGCGCGCGCTCCACGCGGTCGAGCAGGAACGCGGACACCTCAGCGACCACGTCGCCGTACTGCGGCTTCGGGAAGGGGCGCCGCGGCTCGGCAAGGCTGTGGGTGATGACGAGCGTCGCCTCGCTGTCCGCGACGACCCGGGTGAGGTCGGGGTCGCGCAACCCGGTGGTGTCGTTGATGACGGTCGCACCGGCCGCGATGGCCTCGCGGGCGACGGCCGCGTGGAAGGTGTCCACCGAGATGACCACGTCGGATCCGGCCCGCAGCGCGGCGACCACCGGGACGACGCGCTCGATCTCCTCGTCGACCGGCACGGGCTCGCCCGGAGCGAAGGGCGCGCCGCCGATGTCGACCCAGTCGGCGCCGAGCGCAACCGCCTCGAAGCAGGCGTCCACCGCCCGGTCGAAGGCGTACGTGCGGCCCTGGTCGTAGAACGAGTCCGGCGTGCGGTTCACCACCGCCATGACGGCGACCTGCCGCGAGAAGTCGAACGTGCGCGCGCCGATCCTCCGGACCGGGACGCGCAGCGGCGGCAGGTACGGCTCAGAGCGTGGCAAGGTCGACGTCCCGACGGCGGTTCATGGCCTCATCGTATGCGTCCCGGCTGTCCGGCTTCGAGCGGCCGCACCGGCGGTCACCGCCGGAAGACGGCGTCGAGGGCCCGGAGCAGCACCTCCGAAGCGAGCAGGGCCGAGTGGTCCGACTCATTCGGAATGAGTTCGACAAGGTCGATTCCGACGATCTCCCGGCCCCGACACACCAGGTCGATGAGCTGCGTCAGCTCGGCCGGTGTCAGGCCACCGGGCAACGGCGTCCCTGTGCTCGGGAGGAATGCGGGATCGAGCACATCCACGTCGATGCTCAGATACCACGGCATCGAACGGTCGAGGGATTCCTCGACCCGGCCCGAGTCGAGCCTCAGGGCCGATGTGCCCGGCCAGACCATCACCTTGTCGCCGGGGACGGGATCCTCTTCCGCTAGTTGTCGAATTCCGAACTGAGCGATCGTCGCGATCTCACCCCGCCCTGCCAGCCAGCTCATGACATTCCCGTGGTGCAGCGATGTCCGCCAGTCCCCGTGCATCGGCTCCAGGTAGTCGGAGTGCGCATCGATGTGGAGGATACCGAGTCGTCGTCGCCGACGGAGATGCCCCGAGACGAGCCCGAAGGTGATGGAGTGGTCTCCCCCTATCGCGACCGAAACCGTCTGTCGGTCGGCACACGCGGAAGCGAACTCCTCCAGGCGCTCGAACATGTCACCGTTCCGTGTCTGCACCGTATCGGACAGGTTCCCGATGTCCGCCAGTCGCACGTTTTCGAGGACGCGTCTTCCACGAACCGGGTCGTACATCCCCCGTCCGTCTGCTCTGGTGAAGAGGCTGCCGCTCGCACGGCGGATGGCATCGGGCGCGGACCGCGACCCGGCCTTCTGCGACGCGCCCGCGTCGTACTCGACGCCTACGGCAATGGCATCGAAATGTGAAGTCCTGAGCGCAGCGGCGATCGTCGCGAAGGGGGCACCGAAGAGGCCCGTAGCACCCGGCGGCACATGTTCGGGGGACGCCACCGGCACGAGCAGTCCGGCCTCTCGAAGGCCGACGATCACTCGGGAGAGCGATGACCTTTCTGCCGCGTCGGTCGTGAGTCGTCGGAGCACCTCCTCCACGGTTCGGGGAAGGGCGAAGAAGCCCAAGATAGAGGCGGCGGTCCGCCCGATGGTCACCTCGGTTCCCTGCGTCGGATGCCAGAGCGTCGTCGCGGCAGCGTCTGCCGAGCGAACAATGAAGTCTTGATTTGCTCGAAGGACGTCGTTCGCACCCGGGGTCATCGGCCCGCCGCATCTGTGTCGTGCCACGCGTTCCAGAGCTCGGCGTAGAGAGCGTTCGACTCGAGAAGATCGGCATGCCGGCCATCGCCGACGATCAGTCCCCCGTCCATGACCAGGATGCGGTCCATCGACGGCATGACGTCCAGCCGGTGGACGATCGACAGGATCGTTGTCTGCGGCAAGAGCTCACCCAGACGCTGCTCCAGGCCGAACGCCTGCTGTCGTGGAATGGCAGAGGTCGCTTCGTCGAGGACGAGGACCTCCGGCTGTGCCAGCAGAACGCGCGCCAGAGCGAGTTGTTGGCGTCGCTCGGCGGAGAGGTCGCCATCCACCTCGTCGTCGAGCGCAGATGCGTGATCATCGATCCACTCCGCGGTCCCTGCCGTCATCAGCGCATCCGACATGGCAGAGTCGCTGACGTCGGACTGCGCCAGCTGCAGGTTGTACCGCAGCGTCCCTGCAAAGACATGCTGCTCCTGCGTCACCACCACGACGCGCGGAGGTCCGCCGGCACCGTCGGCCGTCCTGCCGGCGATCCGCACCACGCCCGCACTAGGTGGTTCGATGCCGGAGAGCACCAAGCCCAGGGTGGACTTTCCTGCGCCGGACGGCCCGACCAACGCGACTGTGGTCCCCGCCTCGACCTGCAACGTCACGGGTCCGAGCGCAGGTGTGCCCTTCTCATATTCGAAGCACACCGATGAGAGCTCGATGGTGCACGGCGCCGGGCGATCGAGCGAAGCCGGCGCCTCAGCCTGAGGGGTGGTGCCGCGCAGGACTCCGGCCACCCCCTGGATGCGCGCGAAGGCGCTACGGCCGAGTTGCAGCTGGTCCGCCCAGTACAACAGATCGTCCAAAGGGTCGATGACGATCTGCACGTACAGGGCGATAGCGACGACACTGCCGAGTGAGCTCACTCCCTCGATGACGAGCCACCCGCCCCACAGCACGACGAGAGCCAATGGCAGGTAGTACGCGGACTGGACGAGCGGGAACCACACGGCCTGGAGGCGCAGCGTGCGGTTCTCCGCCGCCGCGACATGCCCCGCACCCGCCGCCATGGCCTCGGCCCGTGCCGCTTCGAGGCCGAGCGTCCGAACACTGGTGCCGCCGGCGATCGTGGCCAGCACGGCCGTGTCGAACACGCCGTGGCTCCGCAGTTCTTCGTCGTACGACGGCTGCGAACGCCGGATGTACCACCGAGTGGACAGGACGAGGATCGGGAGCCCGACGATCATCGCGAGGGCGATTCGCCAGTCGATGGCGAAAGCCGCCACGGTCGTGACGATCACGGTCAATGAGCCGACAAGAACTTCCGGCAGCCCGATCCGCACGCCCTCGGACACGGCGTCGATGTCATTGGTCGTCCGCGCGAGCACGTCGCCGGCGGGGGCACGGTGAACGGTTCGGAATGGGAGCGCGACGATACCGCCGATGACCCGCTCGCGCAGCTGGGCGAACACGATCTCACCCGTGATATAGGACACGCGGTGCGCCAGCCAGGAGACGACGGCCTGGCCGGCCACCACACCGCACAGCACCGCAAGAGCAAGCCCTAGCCCCGTCCACCTCCCGGCAGTGGCCTCATCGAGGATCGTCCCGAACAGCAGGGGACCGATGGCGGCGAGGACAGCCGCGGAGAGGTGGAATCCAATCAGGAGCAGCACGCGCCTGGAGTGCTCCCGCGCGAGTGCCGCCACCGCTTCCACGGTCTCGCGCCTGCTCGCGACCGGCAGCCAGTCTGCGGTCATGCGAGCACCTCCTCGGCCAGGGTCCTGTACATCGATGACCGCTCCATCAGCTGCTCGTGGGTCCCGACTTCCACAGTCCCGTCCGTGCTGGCGAACACGACGCGGTCGGCGGCGCGCAGGAAGCAGGGACTATCGGTGACGACGATGGTTGTCTTCCCTGCTCTCGATTCGCGCAGTCGCGTGCTGATCGAGGCTTCAGTCGCTGCGTCTACGCCAGTGGTCGGTTCGATCAGGACCAGGACGTCCGGCTGTCGGGCGAGGGCTCGTGCGAGTATCATCCGTTGCCGCTGCCCGCCGGACAGGTTGCCCCCGTTGTCGTCCAGTACGCCCTCCATCCCGCCCAGATTCCGGATGATGTCGGTCGCCTGCGCGACCTCGCTCACTCGCAGGCAGACCTCCTCCGGAATGTGCGCTCCGAAGTGGTCGCGGATGGTGCCCTCGAAGATGTAGTCGGCGCCTGTTGCGATCAACCGAGGTCGTAAGTCCGTCGCGTCGGCCGCGAGGCTCTCGGCGAGACTCACGAGCGATTCGCTATCCGGTCCGGTGATGGCGACCAGCTCCTTTGCGCTGGAAGGACTCGGCGGGATTGGGCCCGCGTACCCGCCGGAGGCCCGAGGCTCGAAGTCCCCGGAGGACCGGAGCAGGCGACCCACCCGCTCCGCGGCGACGACGATCGGGGCGACCTCCTGTGCCCCATTGACAGCCGCACTGACGGGAGCCACCAGGTACAGCGCCAGGCCGTAGAAGGCCACGAGCTGTCCGTTCGTGATCGCTCCGGAGGCCAGCTGCGCCAAGGCGATCCCGAGGACCAGAAGCACCACGATCGCGGGCAGTGCGATCTTCACCCCATCGATGAGTGCGCGCACGCCGGCCACGCGCAGACCTGCCGAGCGCATTTCGCCGGACATCGCTGTGAACCGATCGAGGAACACGCGTTCTCCTCCGACGCCTTTGAGCACCTTGAGGCCCGTCGCCGCGTCCACACTCATCGTGCTCACCGCGCCGGCGAGATCTCGGTGTCGCGCAAGGCGCCGGGACAATGGTTTGACCATCACGGGCACTCCGAGTGCGAGGATCGGCGCGGCCGCCAGTATGACCAGGCCGAGCAGAGGCGACTGGAGGAGAAGGAAGACACCGACGACCACATAGACGGTGCTCGACACGACCAGGGAAACGACGACGTTATAGATGTCGCTCAGGGTCGCCGTGTCTTCCGACGCGATCTCAAGGGTCTCCCCGAGATCACGCCCTCCTGGCGCTTTCGCGACGTGTTCCGCGACGCGCCGCTTGAGGCGGACGCCAAGCCCGATCTCCAGACGCTTCCCGACCACGTGCGCCACCACGCTCAGGACGACGCGGGCGAAGACGAGCGCTGCGAGACCGAGTGTCGCGCCCCAGAGGGCTGTGATGTCGGCCGCAGAGATGGCCGCAACCCCGAACCCCAGTGCTACCGGGAAGCCCGCTTCGCACAGCGTGGACACCAGTTTCAGGAGAACGAGCCCCGCGGCCGGGACGCCGTCTCCTCGCACGAGCCCACGCAACTCCGTGATCGGCCGTATCGACCGGTCACCGTTTTCAGCCATGTCTTCCTCTCGTTGGACGCGCAGGCAGATCGAAGCGCGCAGGCGGAGCATCGGGATAGCGACGCGTCAGGGACCTCACGTCGGGATACTCGCCGAGCTCGCGAAAGAGGTCGAGCACAGCGTCGACTCCTGGGCCGGCACGTGTCCCGAGCGCGACTTTGAACATGCAGGACCGGGTGGCGACCGAGGGCACGATGACTTCGTAACGATGTCCGCGGAAACCGAAGCTTCCGCCGAGAGCCAGCGGGATCTTCCGACGGATGGCTTCCGCCCGCACAATGCCGAGCAGGGCTTGGTATTCCTCGAGCGTGCCGTCTGCGAACTGCAATACGGTGAACGGCGCAGGAATCTCGGCGGTGTCCGGTCGAAGCCCGGGATGCGCAACGCGGAACAATCCGCGGCCGCTGCCCGCCAGTTCACCTGCGAAGCGCCGGTTGTTCTCGAAGAGCGGACCGATGAATCGCTGATGATACTCGGCATCGAAGACGAAGCCGTTGGTCAGTACGGACGCTGCTTCGGCGCTCAGCGCTGCACCGCGCACACCGCGCACGACGGGAAGATTCGACACTGTCTCGCTCCACCAGCTCGTCGCGGATGCGTCGCTGGCGTAGCAGGTCACGATCCCGAGATTTGCCAACTCCAGACCTTGCTGATCGAGCTTCAGCCCCGATCGCACGTCTATCACCAGCTCAGGAGCCGAATCGCCGAGACCGCGAAGGAGTTCCGCGACCGGCCACTGTCCGCCGCATAGCGTCGAGTCGATGATGACGACCTGCGGATGGCGCTTGGTGGAGGACCACGCACCACGGACACGATCGACTGTCTCCCCCTCGAGATCCCCGTTGTACAGGACCGGCTCGAACATCATGAGGTCACAAGATGCGTCGAAGAGTTGCTCCAGACTGTGCACCATCGCGACGCCCGCAGCCCTCGGTCGGCTGAGTTCCAGCACCATCCTTGTTTCGAAGTACTCCGTCAGCGATCTCAGCTCGGGCCGCCGGGAATGCCTGCGTGTGAATTCATACGTCGTCCAGTCGAGGACGCAGGCGATCGCCGCCATGCCACTCGAGAAGACGAACGAAGCCGCCCTCCATCCTTCTGGGATTGGTCCGTCGCCCAGCCCTGTCACGCGCTGTTCGATGCTCAGACCCGGAAGGTTGCGCTCGTAGGTGTAGGCCAGCGGCCCCCCTCCTGCGAGGTCGAGGAAGGTACCGCTCTCGGGGCTGCGCATGATCGAGCCGCGTGCCCTCTCGGCGTCACGGAGGAGCATCCTCCGAAGAGCCTTCGCGCTGCTGGCGAGCTGCAGCTCCGCTCGCAACGAGTCACCGATGTCGATGGAGAGCACTCGTTCGGACAGCATCGCGTAGGCCGCAGGGGTCCGGCACTGATCGGCGTGCGCCTTCGCGAGATCTGCGAGCAGCTGACTCTCCGCGCGCAGCGGGTTCACGGTGGATCTCCCTGGTGATTCACCCATCCGGAGACACGCCGGAGGCCTTCACCGTCATACACATACTCGCTAACGCGCCCAAGGAGATTGAAATCGCGCTGGTTGGCCGTCGTGTATGCACCGGCGTTCGTGAGGACGAGCCGATCTCCCGGCACGCATACCGGAACGCCATAGTCCGAGACGCGACCGTGCGTGTCCACGCCGAAGTAGTCGTTCTCGTAGAGCGTGTTGCCCGCGATAACCCCCGGCACCAGTGGCGCGTCGAGCCTCGTCCGATCGGCGAGCGCGACGTGCGGTTTGTGCCATGGAGCAAGGTTCCACGCGGATGCGTCGACTTGCACGATGGAGCGGTCCGGCACGGGACGCCTCTGTTGCACCGACTGAACGGTGGCCACGAGGTAGCCGTGCGGGCCGAGCAGCGCGCCGCCAGGCTCGAATCGCGTGCTCAGCGAGCGCCGATGCGCAGCGCACCACGCGGAGATTCGTGCTCCCGCTTCACGGAGAGCCGATCGTGCCCGTGCGCGATCAGCATAGAAATCGAACAGACCGCCGCCGAAGTCGATAGTCGCCACGGTCGGGAGCGCGGCGGCGACACGGAGCAGGTACGACACGTGGAAGAGGAACGAAGCGGGAGTCAGCTGGCCGGTGTGAGTGTGCAGCCTCGTGACACGAAAGCTGTGTGTGGCCAGAAGCGCATGCAGCTCTGGGTCGAGAATGTCGACTCCGAATCGACTCCTGTCGCCGAAGCTGTGAAGAGAATCGAACTGAGCGGGCACGGGGACTCGAAGACGGAGTCCAATCTCCTTCCGATGACTGGGGTCCGCTGCGAGGAACCGCAACTGGTCTATGGAGTCCACATCGAGCGTGACCCCGGATCGCCGCAATACGCTCATCGCCGGGCGCGAGGTGAAGCTCGGGCCGGTAGCGGTGATCTCGGAGAACCCGGCTTCACGGACAAGATGCAGCTCACCGACGGAGGCGACATCGGCTCCTAGGCCCCAACCGCTCAGCTGCTCGAGAAGCGACACGCACTGCGTAGCTTTCGCCGCGACATTGAGCCCGCACCCGGGGATGAGCTCGAGATCGCGCCGCAACCTCTGAACTGTGCGCCCCAGATTCTCAAGGTCATAGACGAGAGCTGGGGTCTCCACGTCGTCAAAGCTCTGGAACAAACCGACGGTGGGGCTGTCGACGAGCGGCGGAGCAGGTGGTGATTCAGTCATGATGCGTCATTAGGAGCATGAGTGCAGGAAAGGCGGGCGCGAGTGCACTTCACGCCCGCCCGAGCCTCAGAACCTCGTGCGGGGGCGGCTCCCGCCCATCGTTGCGAAGTCGCTCGTCAGCGGAACGATCTCGCGAGTCAGCACGTCTGCCTCGCTGAGGGTTCCATCGACGTCGACGGCCCCCCACGATTCCACCTCGTCGAGGGAATGCAGAGACTCCTCGAGGTCTACCAGTGTTGCGAGCGTCATGTGTCCATCCTTTCGTCGGTCGGATGGACACACCATATCGTAACAAAAATATATGCATTTACATTGCGGACATGCGATGTCTAATCAGAGCGACGCAAGATCGACATCCCGATCGGCCAGGCGGCTCGCATCCACGTGCTCGCCCAGGCGGATGAGGCGCTGGATGTCGTCCTGCACATCCCACACGTTGACGTTCATGCCCGCCACCACCCGGTCGTTCCGCAGCCAGAACGCGATGAACTCGCGGGAGTCGACGTCGCCCCGGAACACGACGCGGGCGCCGGCGGTGAGCGGGCCGTACCCCGAATACTCCATGCCCAGATCGTATTGGTCGGAGTAGAAGTACGGGATGTCGTCGTACGACGCGCGCTCGCCCAGGATGGCATGCGCCGCGACCTTCCCGCTCGCGATCGCGTTCGCCCAGTGCTCGCTGCGGAGGTGCCGGCCGATCGCCGGGAGGAACGGGTTGGCCACGTCGCCGACGGCGTACACGTCGTCGATGCTGGTCCGCATCCCCTTGTCGGTGAGCACGCCCTCCGCCACGGCCGCGCCGGAGCGCTCGGCCACCAGGCTGTTCGGCGACGCGCCGACACCGGCGACCACCACGTCGGCCGGGATGCGCTCCCCGGTCGCCAGCACGACGTGCTGCTCCTCGCCGCCGTCGACGCCGACGACCTTCGCGCCGTTGCGGAACGCGACGCCGTTGTCCCGGTGCAGCCGCTCGAAGACGCCGCCGAGCTCCCGACCGATGGCCCCGCTGAGCGGGACCGCCGAGTGGCCGATCACGGTCACGTCGTTGCCGTACCCGCGCGCGGCCGCCGCGACCTCCATGCCGATCCAGCCGGACCCGACGATGACGACGCGCCGGCCGCCGACCTCGAGCGCGGCGCGCAGCCAGGCGGCGTCCTCGCGGGTGCGGAGCGGGAACACCGCGCCGTGCCCGCTGCCCGGCACCCCGAGCGGGCGGGCGCGCGCCCCGGTCGCGAGTATGAGGCTGTCGTAGGTGATCCGGCCGCCGTCGGAGACGAACAGCTCGTGCGCGTCCGCCTCGAACGAGCCCGCCTCGACGTTCGGAATGAACTCGACCGCGTTGTCGGCGTACCAGCCGGCGGGGTGCACGTCGGCATCCTCGATCCCGCCATCGCCCTTCAGGTACTCCTTCGATAGCGGCGGGCGGATGTACGGGTGGTGCTCCTCGGCACCGAGAAGCAGGATGCGACCGCCGAAGCCGCGCTCGCGCAGCTCGGTGGCGACGGTCGCGCCGGCCAAGCCGGCCCCGGCGATCACGACGGTGGGTTCAGACATGATCTCAGCATCCACCGTTCACACGGCCCGCGCCAGCGCCGTGCACTCAGGGCGCACCGACGGCTCACAGCTAAGACCCAGCCGACGCGCAGATACTGTCTCCATGAACGCAGGACCCCGCATTCTCATCGTCGACGACGAGCCGAACATCCGCGACCTCCTCACCACCAGTCTCCGTTTCGCCGGGTTCGCCGTCCGCGCGGTCGGGAACGGCGCGCAGGCGATCTCCGCGGTCCTCGAAGAGGAGCCCGACCTCATCATCCTCGACGTCATGCTGCCCGACATGAACGGCTTCGGCGTGACCAAGCGCCTCCGCGGCGCGGGCTACACCGCGCCCATCCTGTTCCTCACGGCGAAGGACGACACCGAGGACAAGATCACCGGCCTCACGGTCGGCGGCGACGACTACGTCACCAAGCCGTTCAGCCTCGACGAGATCGTCGCCCGCATCAAGGCCATCCTGCGCCGCACGATGCAGGCCGACGAGGACGCGGTCATCCGCGCGGGCGAGCTGACGATGGACCAGGACACGCACGAGGTCTTCGTGGGCGACACCCCGATCGAGCTCAGCCCGACCGAGTTCAAGCTCCTGCGCTACCTGATGCTGAACCCCAACCGCGTGCTGTCGAAGGCGCAGATCCTCGACCACGTCTGGGAGTACGACTTCAACGGCGACGCCGGCATCGTCGAGTCCTACATCTCCTACCTGCGCCGCAAGGTGGATGCGCACTCCAGCGAGCCGCTCATCCAGACCAAGCGCGGGTTCGGCTACATGCTGAAGGCCGCGAAAGCCTGAGGTGCACACCGGGCGCACACATGCCCGGCACAGCATCCCCCGCTTAGACTGACGGCCTGATGCACTCACGTCTGCTCGACCGCTGGAACGCGATCTCCCTGCGCACGAAGATCACGGGCGTGACCGTGCTCATGCTGACGCTCGGGCTGCTCGTCACCGGCATCGGCACGATGTCGATGCTGAAGCCGGTGCTTCTCGACCAGCTGGATGCGCAGCTCTCGGCCGCGTCGGGTGCGTCGTACCTGAACACCTACCTCGGCACGGCGTCGTCGGACGACGACCAGATCGCGACCGACTCGAGCCCGTCAGACTACTTCGCCGCGCTGTACGACTCCAGCGGCAAGCTGGTGAAGCGCAACTGGTCGAACATCCCGTACGCGCACCGTCCGGCGATCCCCACGACCCTGACCCTCCCCGAGGCGAAGGGCATGAACGGCGGATTCACGCTGCTGAGCAACGACGGCCGCACCACGTACCGTGCCCTCGCGACGACGCAGACGTTCGCGGGCAGCGGTGAGCTCGCCACCGCGATCGTGGCGACGACGACATCGCAGATCGACACCGTGATGGCGAGCTTCCTGGCGATCTTCCTCGGCTTCGGCGTGATCGTGATCGTGGTGGGCGCCGGGCTGACCCGGATGCTCGTCACCACGACGTTCTCGCCGCTCCGCGAAGTGGAGCAGACGGCCGCGGCCATCGCCGACGGAGACTTCAGCCAGCGGCTCGGCGGCGCCACCCCGAACACGGAGGTGGGGCGGCTCAACCGCTCGCTCAACACCATGCTGAACCGCATCGACCGGGCCTTCAGCGACCGCGCGCGCACGATCGACCAGATGCGCCGCTTCGTGGGCGACGCCTCGCACGAGCTGCGCACTCCGCTGGTCTCGGTGCGCGGCTACGCCGAGCTGTACCGGATGGGCGCGCTGCAGACTCCCGAAGACGTGGCTCAGGCGATGGATCGCATCGAGAAGGAGGCGATCCGCATGGGCATCCTCGTGGAGGACCTCCTCGAGCTCGCCCGGCTCGATGAAACCAAGCCGCTCGACCTGCACCGCGTCGACCTCGTGAAGATCGCGCAGGACGCGGCGATGGACGCGATGGCCGGCTCCCCGGGCCGTGTGGTGACCGTCGTGCCACCGGAGCCGCGTGCACCGGAGGACGACGACAGCACGGAGCCCGGGCTGGACACCGTCCCGATGACGATCCCCGACACGGACGCGCGGCCGAGCAACGCCACCGGACCGATCGCGTTCGCAGGCTCGGCGCTGGCGCGCCTGCGCCGCGGCCGCACCCGCCGTGCGACGACAGGACCGCTGCCGATCTCGACCGGCGAGAAGGTGGTGCTGACGCAGCCGGCCCCCTCGGAGCCCGCGATCGTCATGGCGGAGGAGAACAAGCTCCGCCAGGTCATCACCAACCTGATGGGCAACGCGCTGCGCTACACGCCGGAGGGCAGCCCGATCGAGATCGCGGTGCAGATCGACCACCGCACCGAGCGCGGCATCATCGAGGTCCGCGACCACGGCGAGGGCATCCCTCCGCAGATCCGCGAGAAGATCTTCCAGCGCTTCTGGCGCGCCGACACGTCGCGCGCCCGCGAGACCGGGGGCAGCGGACTGGGGCTCGCGATCGTCTCGTCCATCGTGGCCGCGCACAATGGGACGGTCGACGTCGTCGACACCGAGGGAGGCGGCGCGACCTTCCGCGTCTCGCTGCCGCTCGCCGGCTCCCCCGCCTCCCCCAAGCCCGTCGCGCCCTAACGGCCCGCCCCGCCCGCCGAGGTGCGACATCCTGTCGCCGCTCGACCCGGATTCCGGCATCGAGTCACGACTCGATGGCCCTCCGCGATGTCGCGAAGGGACGCACGCGAAGAGGGCGCCTCCCCGAACGGGGAAGCGCCCTCTCTGCGTGATGCGGGACTTAGAAGTCCATGCCTGCGCCCGGGTCGCCGACCGGAGCCGGGTTCTTCTCGGGCTTGTCGGCGACGACGGCCTCGGTGGTGAGGAACAGGCCCGCGATCGACGCGGCGTTCTGCAGCGCCGAGCGGGTGACCTTCACCGGGTCGTTGATGCCGGAGGCCAGCATGTCGACGTACTCGCCGGTCGCGGCGTTGAGGCCGTGGCCGACCGGGAGGTTGCGGACCTTCTCGACGACGACGCCGGCCTCGAGGCCCGCGTTGATCGCGATCTGCTTCAGCGGAGCCTCGATGGCGACCTTGACGATGTTGGCGCCGGTCGCCTCGTCACCAGTGAGCTGCAGCTTCTCGAAGGCGGTCTTGCCGGCCTGGATGAGGGCCACGCCACCACCGGCGACGATGCCCTCCTCGACGGCGGCCTTCGCGTTGCGGACGGCGTCCTCGATGCGGTGCTTGCGCTCCTTGAGCTCGACCTCGGTGGCCGCGCCCGCCTTGATGACGGCGACGCCGCCCGCGAGCTTGGCGAGGCGCTCCTGCAGCTTCTCGCGGTCGTAGTCCGAGTCGGTCGACTCGATCTCGTTGCGGATCTGCTGCACGCGGCCGGCGATGGCCTCCGGGTCGCCGGAGCCCTCGACGATCGTGGTCTCGTCCTTGGTGATGACGACCTTGCGAGCCTGGCCGAGCAGGTCGAGGGTGACGTTCTCGAGCTTGAGACCGACCTCCTCGGAGATGACCTGGCCGCCGGTCAGGATCGCGATGTCCTGCAGCATGGCCTTGCGGCGGTCGCCGAAGCCCGGAGCCTTGACGGCGACGGACTTGAAGATGCCGCGGATCTTGTTCACGATCAGGGTCGCGAGGGCCTCGCCGTCGACGTCCTCAGCGATGATGAGGAGCGGCTTGCCGGCCTGGATCACCTTGTCGACGATCGGCAGGAGGTCCTTGATGTTGCTGATCTTCTGGTTGGCGATGAGGATGTACGGGTCCTCGAACACCGCCTCCTGGCGGTCCTGGTCGGTCACGAAGTACTGCGACAGGAAGCCCTTGTCGAAGCGCATGCCCTCGGTGAGCTCGAGCTCGGTGCCGAAGGTGTTCGACTCCTCGACGGTGACGACGCCCTCCTTGCCGACCTTGTCGATCGCCTCGGCGATGATCTCGCCGATGGTGGTGTCGCCGGCGGAGATGGACGCGGTGGCCGCGATCTCCTCCTTGGTCTCGACCTCCTTGGCGGAGGCGATGAGCTCCTCGGTGACCGCCGCGACGGCCTTCTCGATGCCGCGCTTCAGGGTGATCGGGTCGGCGCCGGCCGCGACGTTCCGCAGGCCCTCCTTGACCAGGGCCTGAGCGAGGACGGTCGCGGTGGTGGTGCCGTCACCGGCGACGTCGTCGGTCTTCTTGGCGACCTCCTTGACGAGCTCCGCGCCGATCTTCTCGTACGGATCGTCGAGCTCGATCTCCTTTGCGATGGAGACGCCGTCGTTGGTGATCGTCGGTGCGCCCCACTTCTTCTCGAGGACGACGTTACGACCGCGCGGGCCCAGGGTCACCTTGACCGTGTCGGCCAGGGTGTTGAGGCCGCGCTCGAGGCCGCGGCGGGCGTCCTCGTTGAAAGCAATGATCTTTGCCATGTGTTTCTCGTCCCTCCCGGACGTGTGCGAAAGATTCCGTCTATTAGCACTCGATCAGATGGAGTGCTAAAGCGATTCTGGCACTCGCCGCTGTCGAGTGCAAGGTCACTCCGCGACCGGCGAACACCGGGAGCAACGGCGAAGCGCCGCCCCCGATGGGGACGGCGCTCCGCAGATTCGTTGGTTCGCTGTGCTCAGGCCAGTCGCACCGACTCGGCCTGCGGGCCCTTCTGCCCGGTGCCGACCTCGAAGACGACCTGCTGGCCCTCTTCGAGGACCTTGTATCCGTTCATGTCAATCGCGGAGTAATGAACGAAAACGTCCTGTCCCCCTCCATCGACGGTGATGAAGCCGTAGCCCTTCTCAGCGTTGAACCACTTCACGGTCCCGTTCGCCATGCATTACTCCCATTGCTGTGTCGCTCGCGCGATCCGTCGCCGCACGTTGACTCCCGATCCTAATGCTTTCAATAGGCGGCGACGCCAGAGATTTCGTGAATCGACTACGAAATGAAGCGAAAGTTAAACACGCGCGAAACAAAGGGATCCGGGGCTGGTCGGAGCGCGGATCAGCCCCGGTAGTTCGCGCCGATCACGACCGTGATGTCCGCGCCGGTGTCGTCGAACGCGTTGCTCTGCTGGATGGTCGCTCCCGGCAGCGACTGCACCACGCCCAGAGCGGCGGCCTGGTTGGCCGGGTTGCCGTAGTAGACGATCGTGGATGCCAGGTCGTTGCGGTCGGCGTTCGCCAGGGCGGCGACCTTCCAGCCCGCGGCCTTCAGCTTGTCGCCGACGGTCTGCGCCAGACCTTCCGTGGCCGTGCCGTTGAGCACGTTGACCTGCAGCGACGGGTTGACGGTCGGGACGATCGTCGGCGTCGGCGTGGGCGTCGGCGTCTGCGACCGGGACGTCGAGGCCGGCGATCCGTGGAAAGAGAGGTTGCCGTTGATGACCGAGAGCCCGAAGATGCCGGCGCCGACCAGCACGATCGTGGCGAGCGCCGCCCATCCGACCGCGATCCAGCCGCGACCCCGCGGGCGCGGTGCCCGGTGGGCGCCGACGCGCTTCAGGTCGTCGGGGATCTCGTCGAACCTGTCGCGGGGATACTTCTCAGCCATCGGGGGATGCGGTCCTCGGGGTCAGTCGCCGGACGGGAGGGTCCGTGCGTGTCGGGCGGCCAGCCTCGCCTCGCGCAGCCGCAGCAGCCTCTTGACGAGCATGGGGTCGTGGCGGAGGGCGGCCGGACGGTCGATCAGCGCACCGAGCAACTGATAGTACCGAGCCGCCGAGAGACCGAACTCCTCGCGGATGGCCTGCTCCTTGGCTCCGGCATGACGCCACCACTGGCGTTCGAACGCGAGGATCGCGGCATCCCGATCGCTCAGCTGATCCGTGTCCGAGGGCGTGCGGTCGGTGGCAGGCCGTCCGTCGGCAGACCGGGTCACGCGCACCGCCTTCCCTCGTCACGGACGCCGGGCGGTGCCGGTCGTGCCGGTCGCGCCCCGCGCTCGCGCATCATCCTAGGACGCCGGCCCTGTGTGTTCCTTGTTTCCGCCCGGCACGTCGCGGGACGAAACGGGAACAGCCGCCGGGGCGACGCCGTTTAGTCTGGTGACGACGAAAGGGACAGGCATGGCACAGAACGAGACGGCCACGAACGGGCACACCGACGGATACACGGTCTCCAAGAGCGAGAACGAGTGGCGTGAGGAACTCAGTCCCGAGCAGTACGCGGTGCTCCGCGAGGCCGGGACCGAACGCCCGTGGACCGGCGAGCTGCTCGACGAGAGCCGCGCGGGCCTGTACACCTGTGCCGCGTGCGGTGCCGAGCTGTTCAAGTCGGGAACCAAGTTCGACTCGGGATGCGGCTGGCCGAGCTTCTACGAGTCCGTCCGGCCGGAGGCCGTCCAGCTCATCGAGGACACCAGCCTCGGCATGGTGCGCACCGAGGTGCGCTGCGCCTCCTGCGGCTCGCACCTTGGACACGTCTTCCCGGACGGCTTCGGCACCCCCACCGGCGACCGCTACTGCATGAACTCCCTCTCGCTGAACTTCACGCCGGAGTCCTGATGACGGAGGCCCCGACGGTCGCCGGCCCCGCCGGCGGCCTCGCCGAGCGCGTCGCCGCACGCCGGTCGTACTCGCGTGTGACGCCGGATGCGCCGACGCACGAGGAGCTGCTGCCCCTGGTGGCCGCAGCCGGCCGGGTCGCCGATCACAGCGCGCTGCACCCGTGGCGGCTCATCGAGCTGCGCGGCGACGCCCGCCTGCGGCTCGGCCAGGCGTTCGTGCGGGATGCGAAGGCGACCGGGTCGGATGCGGAGAAGCTCGCATCCAAGCCGCTGCGCTCCTCCCTGCTGATCGCGATCGTCTCGGTGCGCACGAAGAGCGACAAGGTTCCCGGCTGGGAGCAGGACGCGGTGGCCTCGGGCGTCGCGCACATCCTGAGCCTGCTCCTCCACGACGCGGGCTGGGGCGTGATGTGGCGGACCGGCCACCACACCCGATCGAAGGCCGTGCACCGGATGCACGGGCTGAAGAAGAACGAGCGGCTGCTCGGCTGGCTGTACGTCGGCGGCATCACCGCGGACAGCCGGGAGGGGCACCGCCGGTCGATCGACCCGGAGCGGTTCCTGACGACGCTGGACTGACCGCCGGGCCTCTTGTCAGGCGGTTTGCCGGCGCCAGCCCCAGCGGATGCTGGCGACGGCGACCGCGACGATCGCCAGCAGCGTGCCGCCGATGGTCGAGAACGCGAGGACGTGGCCGGCGGTGGGCAGCAGGAGGTCGAGCAGCAGTGCGGAGGCCAGCTGACCGGCGACGGTGGCGAGGCCGAGCAGCAGGACGCCGGTGATCCGCACCAGGAACGCGGTCACCCCGATGAAGATGCAGCCGATCGCGCCGCCGACGTAGAGCCACGGCTCCGCCGGCAGGCGCGCGGGCAGCCCGGCGAGCGCCCAGTGCCCCAGCATGAGCACCACCAGCACGGAGGTGCCGACGGCGAAGTTGATGAAGGTCGCGGTGAGCGCGCTCTCGGCGACGACCCGGACCTGACCGTTGACGGCCTGCTGCCAACCGGTGCCGAGGCCGGCGATGAACGGGAGCAGCATCATCCACATCGGAGCGCCGCCGCCGAACTGCGCCGACACGGCCCACGTGACCGCGACCAGGGCGAGCATCGCGCCGACGAGACGCGCGGCGGTCAGCGGCCGGCGCCCTCCCGGGCCGAGGCCGATCCGGTCGAGGACGAGGCCGCTGATGGTCTGCCCCGCCACGACCGCGACCGTGAACAGCGCGACGCCGAGCGCGGCGGCGGTCAGCCCCTGCGACAGCACCAGGAACGAACCCGCGGCGCCGCCGAGGACGTACCACCAGCGCAGGCCGCGGCCGCGAAGGGCGTCGCGGACGCGCGCGAGGCCCCTCCGTCCGGCGGGGACGATCGCGAGCGCGACCGTGAGGATCACCAGGCCGGAGCCGAACGAGATGGCGGCGGCGGTGAAGCCGTCGCCCAGACGACTGCCCAGCTCACCATTGATGCGCGACTGCAGTGCGACCAGGGCGCCGCAGAGCAGGGCGAGGACGAGCGCGAGCCAGAGCGGGAGCGAGCGAGGGGTCACTCCTCCAACCCTAGGCCCGGCGGCGACCCGGCTCAGGGTGCCGGCGCCTCGCCGTCGGTCGGCTCCGGCGTCGGCAGCCAGTCGATGTTCTCCTCCGGCGCGACCTCCTTCTCCTCGCTGAGGTCGTAGTCGTCGTCGTTCTTCTTGTCGCTCATGCCGCCACCCTACGCTCAGCCGGCGACAGCGCCGGGCGTGTCCGCCAGCGCGCCGAGCGGCGACTCGATCGCGTCGGCGATCTCCCGCAGGAAGCCCGCCGCGACTCCCCCGTCGGTCACCCGGTGGTCGAACACGAGCGACAGCTGCAGGATACGCCGGGGCACGATCGCGCCGTCCACGACCCACGGCCGCTCGATGGCCCGCCCGAGGCCGAGGATGGCGACTTCGGGATGGTTGATGATGGCGGCGCTGCCGTCGACGCCGAGGCTGCCGTAGTTGTTGATCGTGAACGTCGACCCGGCGAGATCGGCGGGAGGGAGCGTCCCGTCGCGGGCCGCCCGCGCCAGGCGGTCGAACTCGGCGTCGAGCTCGCGCACCGAGAGGCGGTCGGCCCGGCGGACGACCGGGACGAGCAGGCCGCGGTCGGTGTCGGCGGCGAAGCCCAGGTTGACGCCGTCGAAGAGCTGCAGTCCCTGGCCGTCCGGGGTCACGCGACCCGCGAGCTCGGGATGCCGCGCGAGAGCGGTGAGGGCGAACCGCGCGACGAAGGACAGGAACGAGGGAGCGCGACCGCCGCGGGCGAGGCGGCGCCGGCCGTCCCACAGCTCGGTCGCATCCACATCCACCCAGACCGTCGCCTCGGGGATCTCGGAGCGGCTGCGCGTCATGGTCTCGGCGACGGTGCGGCGGAGGCGCGAGAACGCGGCGGTGTCGCGGACCGTGAGGCCCGTGCGCGGGTCGGCGGCGGCTTCGGGGGCGGCGGCTTCGGGGGCGGCGGGCACCGGGGAGGACGGGCCGGCGACGGATGCGCGCCGCGGCACCTGCGCGCGCGCCGACAGCGCCGCCTCCACATCGTGTCGGGTGACGACGCCGTCCGGGCGGCTCGGACGCAGGGTGGAGAGATCGATCCCGTGGCTGCGGGCGAGCGCGCGCACCACCGGCGAGACGACGGGGACGATCGGCGGCCGGGGCGAGGTGGATGCGAGACCGGCCGGAGTCGCGGGAGCCGCGGCGGGCGGGCGCGGCGGCTCGAGGGTCGTCGTGCGCGCGGACCGGGGCCGCCTGCCGGCGTGCGTCGTCGTCCCGTAGCCGACCAGCACGGCGCCCGACCCGCCGGACGCCGCCGGAGACTCGGCCGCCGCCGGAGACTCGGCCGCCTCCTCCACCTCGATCAGCGGCGCGCCGACCAGGATGTTCTCGCCCTCGGCTCCATGCAGCGCCGCGACCCGTCCGGCATACGGCGACGGCACCTCGACGACGGACTTCGCGGTCTCGACCTCCGCGATCGGCTGGTCGGTGACGACGGTGTCGCCGACCGCGACCAGCCAGCGCACCAGCTCCGCGTCGGTCAGGCCCTCGCCGAGATCGGGGAGGGTGAACACCCGTGCGGTCATGCGTCCTCCCACTGCAGCGCATCCACGGCGTCGAGCACGCGGTCGACGTCGGGCAGGTAGAACCGCTCCAGCTTCGGCGGCGCGAACGGAGTGTCGAACCCGGTCACCCGGCCCACCGGCGCGAGGAGGTGGTGGAAGCAGCGCTCCGAGACGCGCGCGACGATCTCGGCCGCCATGCTCGCGAAGCCCGGCGCCTCGGCCACCACGACCGCGCGGCCCGTGCGGCGGACCGCCGCGCAGACCGTCTCGTCGTCGAACGGGACGAGTGACCGCAGGTCGACGACCCCGATGCTGCGGCCGTCCTCCGCGGCGGCCTCGGCAGCGGCGAGCGCGACCGGCACGGACGGCCCGTACGCGATCAGGGTCGCGTCGTCGCCCTCGCGGGCCACACGCGCGCGGCCGATCTCGGGCAGCGGCGCTTCCACATCCACCTCGCCGGTCGACCAGTACAGCTTCTTCGGCTCGAGGAAGATCACCGGGTCGGGATGCGCGATGGCGGCGCGCAGCAGCCCGTACGCGTCCTGCGGGGTGACGGGCGACACGACGGTCAGCCCGGGCGTGTGCACGTAGTAGGCCTCCGACGAGTCGGAGTGGTGCTCCACCCCGCCGATGCCGCCGGCGTAGGGGATGCGGATGACGAGCGGAAGACGCACGCGGCCTTGCGTGCGGTTGCCCATCTTGGCGACGTGATCGACGATCTGCTCGAACGCGGGATACGCGAACGCGTCGAACTGCATCTCGACGACCGGGCGCATCCCGTTCATGGCCATCCCGACTGCGGTCCCGACGATGCCGGACTCGGCCAGCGGTGTGTCGAAGCAGCGGCTCTCGCCGAAGCGGGCGGTCAGCCCGTCGGTGATGCGGAAGACGCCGCCGAGGGCGCCGACGTCCTCGCCGAACACGACGACGGACGGGTCGGCGGCGAGCGCGTCGGCGAGCGCGCGGTTGAGCGCCTGCGCCATCGTCATCGTGGCCGGAGCGGCGGCCGGAGCGGCGGCTCCATTCTGGGGGTCGGCCCCGGCGGGGGCGTCATGCATGAGCGTCATCGGGCGGCCTCCTGAGTGTTCGGCCGACCCGCTTCCGCGGCGCGGAGTTCGGCGGCGAGCTGCGCGGCCTGCTCGCGCAGCTGCGGGGTCGGTGTGGCGTAGACGTGGGCGAACAGGTCTTCGGGGTGCGGCTCGGCGTCGGCCATGACCGCGGTGCGGAGGTCGGCGGCGACCCGCTCCGCCTGAGCGTGCGCCTCCGCATCGTCGCCCTCCGCGAGCTCCCCCTGGGCGGTCAGCCAGGCGCGCAGCCGGAGCAGCGGGTCGCGCGCGAGCCAGGGCTCCACCTCGTCGGAGGTGCGATAGCGGGTGGCGTCGTCGGCGTTGGTGTGCGACTTGATGCGGTAGGTGACGGCCTCCACCAGGGTCGGACCGCCGCCCTCCCTGGCCTCCTCGACGGCCTCCCCGAGCACCGCGAGCAGGGCGGCGAGGTCGTTGCCGTCGACGAGCCGGCCGCGCATCCCGTAGCCGATGCCCTTGTGCGCCAGGCTCGGCGCGGCGGTCTGCCTGCTGAGCGGCACCGAGATCGCGTAGCCGTTGTTCTGCACCAGGAACACGACCGGAAGGTGGAAGACGGCCGCGAAGTTGAGCGCCTCGTGGAAGTCGCCCTCGCTGGTCGCGCCGTCGCCGCACATCGCGAGCACCACCGTGTCCTCGCCGCGGAGACGGGCCGCGTGGGCGAAGCCGACCGCGTGCAGCAGCTGGGTCGCCAGGGGCGTGGCCTGCGGGGCGACGCGGTGGCGGTTCGGGTCGTAGCCCGAGTGCCAGTCGCCGCGGAGCAGCACGAACGCCTCGAACGGGTCGACGCCGCGGGCGATCACGGCGACGGTGTCGCGGTAGGTCGGGAACAGCCAGTCCTGCTCGCCGAGCACCATCGCGGCGGCGATCTCGCAGGCCTCCTGGCCGTGCGACGACGGGTAGACGGCGAGACGCCCCTGGCGCACCAGCGCGTCGGCCTGATCGTTGAGCCGGCGGGCGAGCACGAGCCGCCGGTAGCCCTCGAGCAGGGTGTCGGCGGCGGGCATCCGGTGGCGGTCGTCCGGGTGGGACGCGCCATCCTGATCGATGAGCCGCAGCGGGGTGTCGCCGGGCAGCAGATCGTCCGCGTGCATCTGTTCTCCTTCGAAAGACGTCGCTCCTCCCCAGCATGACTTCGGCAGACGCGGGACGCTACGGGTGCGCGCGAGTCGAGACGAACGGGTGCGGGCAGCGCGGATCGGTGGCAGACTGTCCAGCACCATGGACGACATCGACGTACGGATCCTGGACGCTCTGCGCGCGGACGGCCGCGCCTCCATCACCTCCGTGGCGGAGGCGGCCCACGTGTCGCGCGCCAACGCCTACTCGCGGGTCTCGCGGCTGGTGTCGGACGGGGTCATCACCGGGTTCACCGCGAAGGTCGACCCGCGGCGATCGGGGCGCGCATCGTCGGCGTACGTGACGCTGCGGGTGGAACAGGCGGACTGGCACGACCTGAGGGAGCGGCTGCAGCGCATCCCGGAGGTGGAGCACTTCGCGCTGGTCGGCGGCGACTTCGACGTCATCCTGCTCGTGCGCGCCCGAGACAACGAGGACCTGCGCCGCGTCGTCCTCGAGGAGCTCACGGCGATCCCCTCGGTGCGCGACACCAAGACCTCCCTCGTCTTCGAGGACCACGACCTGCGATGAGGATGGTCGGGAGCAGTGACCGCGACCCGGGCCGGGCCGACTGGATGGAGCTGTTCTTCGATCTGATCTTCGTGGCCCTGGTCGGCCAGCTGGCGCACGGCCTCCACGTGCATCCTGGCTTCGCGGCGATCGGGGTGTTCCTCGCCCTGTTCGCCGCGGTGTGGTGGGCGTGGGGCAACCTGACGTTCGTCGTCAACGTGTCGCGGCGGCTCACCCGGCGAGGGCTGTCGCTGGTGATGCTGCTGGCGATGGTGGCGGTCGGTGCGATGGCCGTCGCCGCTCCCGAGGCGATCGGCGAGCGCGCCTGGCTCTTCGCGGCCGGGAACGCCGCGCTGCGGATCGTGCTGCTCGTCGCCTGGATCCGGCTGTCGTGGGCGGACGGGGTGGCCTCGCGCATCCGGATCAGCGTCTACAACGGTGTGACGGCGGTGCTCTGGCTGGTCTCCATCCCGCTGCCGGAGCCGGCCGGCTACGTGCTGTGGGCGGTCGCGATCGCGCTCGAGGTCGTGCTGCTGGTCACGACGGCGTCGAGCTGGGCGTCCGGCGCGTTCGAGACGCTGAATGTGGACCACCTGTCGGAGCGGTTCGGGCTGCTGGTGATCATCGTCCTCGGCGAGTCCGTGCTGAGCATCGTGGCCGTGGTGAGCGAGTCGTGGACGGCGGGCGGTGCGCTCGTCGGCCTGCTGGGGCTGGTGATCGTGGCCGGGCTGGCGTGGACGTTCTTCCTCTACGGCGTCGACGTCATGCACCAGGGGCTGGAACGGCTGCTCGCGCGCGGGGATGTGCGAGGCATCCGGGACACGGTGGCCTTCCTGCCGTTCCTGCTGCTGGCGGGGGTGACCGCGCTCTCCGGCGCGCTGTCGGCGGCGATCGAGCATCCCGCCGAACCGCTGCCGCTCGCCCTCTCGGTGTGCCTCGGGGGCGGGATCGCGCTGTTCTACTTCGCGAACACGGTCATCTCCCGTCGCTACGGCGACGAGTGGCGGGTGGTGCTGCGCTGGGGCGTGCCGGCCGTCGTGCTGTCGCTGCTGCTGATCCCGCTTGGCGCGGTGCTCCCCGCCGCGGCGACGGTCGCGTGCGCCGTGCTCGTGCTCGCTTACAACGTCTCCGCCGCCGAGCGCACCTCCCGCCGCCGCGCCCGTGCCGCCTCCCTCTGACTCCGCCCACCGTCGAGTCCGCAAAGACTGCACGCTCGGGCGGCGTGTCGCGTGCAGTCTTTGCGGACTCGACGGTGGGGGATGGCGTGGGAGGCGGGTTGATTGCGCGGGCCGGGTCTGCGACGATGCAATTGCTGAACGATTGTTCGGTAATTCGTGGCGTCGAGGGAGAGGGCACGATGGCGGAGGCCTACCTGGTCGACGGGGTGCGCACGCCGGTCGGCCGCTACGGCGGCGCGCTGGCGGGCGTCCGGCCCGACGACCTCGCGGCGCTGGTGGTCGGCGAGGTGGTCCGCCGCGCGGGCGTTCCCGGCGACGCGCTCGACGAGGTCGTGCTCGGCGCGGCCAACCAGGCGGGCGAGGACAACCGCAACGTCGCCCGGATGGCCGTGCTGCTCGCCGGACTGCCGGACGAGGTCCCGGCACTGACCGTCAACCGGCTATGCGCGTCGGGGCTGACCGCCGTCATCCAGGCCGCGCAGGGCATCCGGGCCGGCGACGCCGACCTCGTGGTCGCGGGCGGCGTCGAGTCGATGACCCGCGCTCCCTGGGTGCAGGGCAAGCCCGAGCGCGCCTACGCGAAGCCCGGCCCGCAGTACGACACCGCGATCGGCTGGCGCTTCACCAACCCCCGGCTGCTCGCGCGCGACAAGGCGACCTACACGATGCCCGAGACGGCGGAGGAGGTCGCGAGGATCGACGGCATCAGCCGCGAGGGCGCCGACGCCTTCGCTCTGCAGAGCCACCGGCGGGCGGCCGCGGCGGCCGATGCGGGCCGGTTCGACGCCGAGCTGCTCGCGGTCGACACCCCCGCAGGTCCGGTCGCGGCCGACGAGGGCATCCGTCGCGACACCAGCCTGGAGGCGCTCGCCCGCTTGAAGCCGGTTGTGGCCGGCGGCGTCGTCGTCACCGCTGGCAACTCCTCCCCGCTGAACGACGGCGCGTCCGCGGTCGTCGTCGCGAGCGCGGAGGCGGTCGAGCGGCACGGGCTGAAGCCGCGGGCACGTATCGTCGCCGCGGCGAGCGCCGGCGTCGCGCCCGAGGTCATGGGACTCGGCCCGGTGCCCGCAACGCGCAAAGCGCTCGCGCGAGCCGGCCTCGACGTCTCCGACCTGGGCGCCGTCGAGCTCAACGAAGCGTTCGCCAGCCAGGCGCTCGCCTGCATCCGCCGGCTCGGACTCGACCCCGCGACCGTGAACGCCGACGGCGGCGCGATCGCCCTCGGCCACGCCCTGGGGTCGAGCGGGTCGCGCATCCTGGTCACCCTGCTCGGCCGGATGGAGCGCGAGGGCGCCCGCTACGGCCTCGCGACCATGTGCGTGGGCGTCGGGCAGGGCACCTCCCTCATCGTGGAGGCGGTATGAGCGACACCCGGAGGCTCACCGTGGCCGAGCTCCCCGACCGTGTGGTGGTGACCCTCGACCGGCCGGAGCGGCGCAACGCGATCGACCAGCGGATGGTGGACGAACTGCACGAGGTCTGCGACGCCCTGGAGCGCGCGCCGCGCATCCTGATCCTCACCGGCTCCGGTGGAGTGTTCGCGTCGGGCGCCGACATCGCACAGCTGCGCGAGCGCACCGCCGCGGACGCCGCAAGCGGCATCAACGACTCGGCGTTCACGCGGATCGCCGAGCTCCCCATGCCGGTCATCGCCGCCCTCGACGGGTACGCGCTCGGCGGCGGGGCCGAGCTCGCCTACGCAGCAGACCTGCGCATCGGCACGCCGCGAGTGCGGATCGGCAACCCGGAGACGGGTCTCGGGATCATCGCCGCCGCCGGCGCGCTCTGGCGGCTGCCCGCGCTCGTCGGCCTGCCGCTCGCGACCGAGCTCGTGCTGACCGGGCGCCTCCTGACCGGCGAGGAGGCCCTCGCCGCGGGTCTGGTGTCGTCGCTGCACGATCCGGACGAGCTGCTCGCCGCGGCGCACGCCCTCGCCGACCGGATCGCCGCGAACGATCCCCTGGCCACCCGCCACACCAAGCGCGTGCTGCGGGAGCCTGCCGACCGGCATCCCGCCGCCGAGCGCGAGGCGCAGGCCGAGCTGTTCGACTCTCCGGAGAAGCACCGGAGGATGACCGAGTTCCTGGAACGGAGGAGACGCACGTGAACCACGCGGCACTGCCCGAGCGCGTCGCCGTCATCGGCGGCGGCCGGATGGGCGCGGGCATCGCGCACGCCTTTCTGATGGCGGGCGCCGAGGTGGTCGTGATCGAACGGGACGCGTCGGCCGCGGCGGAGGCGCGCGACCGTATCCTCGCCGCAGTGGAGGGCAGCGTCCGTCGCGGCGCCGCACCGCCCGACCCGGAGAGCCTGCTGGTCACCGTCACCTGGGAGGCGCTCAACGGCGCCGGGCTGGCCGTCGAGGCGGTGCCAGAGCTGGTCGGCCTCAAGCGCGAGGCCCTGCGGCGGGCCGAGGACCTGCTGCCCGTGGATGCGGTGCTCGCGACCAACACCTCATCCCTGTCGATCGACGTGCTGGCCGAGGGGCTGCAGCGACCGGGCGCGTTCCTCGGAATGCACTTCTTCAACCCCGTGCCCGCCTCCACCCTCGTGGAGCTCGTGACCGGGACGGCGACCGCGACGACCGCCGCCGAAGCCGCGGAGGGCTGGGTCGCCGCGATCGGCAAGACGCCGATCACCGTGCGCGACTCCCCCGGCTTCGCCTCGTCGCGACTCGGCGTGCTGCTCGGACTGGAGGCGATCCGGATGGTGGAGGAGGGCGTCGCGACGCCCGAGGACATCGACACGGCGATGACGCTCGGCTACAAGCATCCGGTCGGGCCGCTCCGGCTCACCGACATCGTCGGGCTGGACGTGCGCCTCGACATCGCCGAGTACCTCTCGCGCGAGCTCGGGCCGCGGTTCGAGCCGCCGGAGCTGCTGCGGCGGATGGCCGCCGAGGGGATGCTCGGGCGGAAGTCGGGACGCGGCTTCTACGACTGGACCGAGGGCGATGAACCCGGGGACGCTCCCGGCTCCTCTACCGCTCCGGAGCGTCGATGATGAGGTTGGTGATGCGCGCCGTGCAGAGCCGGTTGCCCTCCTCGTCGGTGATGACGATCTCGTGCGACGCGATCGTGCGGCCGAGCCGGATCGCCGTCGCGACCCCCGTCACGAGGCCCGAGCGCGCCGACCGGTGGTGGGTCGCGTTGATGTCGATGCCGACCGCACTGCGCCCCGGCCCGGCATGGATGACGGCCGCCCACGATCCCAGCGCCTCCGCGAACGCGACGGACGCCCCGCCGTGCAGCAGCCCGAACGACTGGCGGTTGCCCTCCACCGGCATCGTCGCCACGACGCGCTCCGCGGACTGCTCCAGGATGCGCACGCCCATCTTCGTGTCGAGCTCGCCCAGTTCGATCGTCCAGTCGCCGTCGGCCATGCCGTCAGCTTACGCATCCACCGTGCCCGCCTCATCCACCGCATCCCGCATCCCTCGCCCCGAAGGAGCCCGCCCATGATCCTGCCCAGCTACCTCCGCGACGGATGGTGGACGCCCGACACGGAGGAGGGCGCGGCCGACGTGCTCGACGCCTCCACGGGCGAGCTCGTCACCCGGGTCAGCACGGCCGGCCTCGACCTCGCCGACGCACTGGAGCACGCCAGGACCGTGGGCCAGCGCTCCCTCGGCGCGCTCACCTTCCATCAGCGCGCCCTGCTGCTCAAGCAGCTCGCCCAGGCGCTGACCGAGCGCAAGGACGAGCTGTACGCGCTGTCGGCGCAGGCCGGCGCCACCCGGGCCGACGCTTGGATAGACGTCGACGGCGGCATCGGCGCGATGTTCACCTACGGCTCGAAGGGCCGGCGCGAGCTCGCGAACGCCCAGGTCGTGCTCGACGGCCCGGCGGAGCAGCTGTCGAAGGACGGCAGCTTCCTCGGCCGCCACGTCTACACGCGCCTGCCGGGTGTCGCGGTGCAGATCAACGCCTTCAACTTCCCGGTGTGGGGGATGCTCGAGAAGCTGGCGCCCTCCTTCCTCGCCGGGATGCCGACCCTGGTGAAGCCGGCGACCCCGACGGCGTTCGTGGCCGAGGCCGCCCTGCGGATCATGGTCGAGTCCGGGCTCCTGCCCGCGGGCTCCCTGCAGCTGGTGAGCGGATCGGTCCCCGACCTGTTCGACCATGTGCGGCTCGGCGACCTGGTCGCGTTCACCGGGTCGGCATCCACCGCCGAGCGCCTGAAGGCGCACGCGTCCGTGCAGACCGGCGGGGTGCGGTTCACCAGCGAGACCGACTCGATCAACGCGTCGGTGCTCGGCCCGGACGCCGTCACCGGGACACCCGAGTTCGACGCATACGTGAAAGGGCTGGTCGTCGAGATGACGGCGAAGTCCGGGCAGAAGTGCACGGCCATCCGCCGGGCGATCGTCCCAGCTCCCCTGGCGGACGACGTGATCGCCGCCGTTCGCGACCGCATCGCCTCCCGCGTCGTGATCGGCGACCCGCGCGCCGAGGGCGTGACGATGGGACCGCTCGCCTCGCGCACGCAACGCGAGGAGGTGCTGCGGCAGGTCGGCCGGCTGGTCGCCGCCGGCGGCGAGCTGGTGCTGGGAGGGCTCGACCAGCCGACCGTCGTGCGCGCCGACGGCACGACCGGAGCCGTCCTAGAGGGTGCGTTCGTCGCCCCGGTGCTGCTGCGCTTCGCCGACGCGTGGACGCCGGAAGCGCACACCGTCGAAGCCTTCGGGCCGGTCGCCAGCGTCCTGTCCTACGACACGGCGGAGGAGGCGGTGGCGCTCGTCGCCCGCGGCGGCGGGTCCCTCGTCACCAGCGTCGCGACGCACGACCCCGCGTTCGCGCGCGCGTTCGTGCTGGGCTCTGCGGCCTACAACGGCCGCATCCTCGTGCTCGACCGCGACGACGCGCGCACCTCGACCGGGCACGGCTCGCCGATGCCGCATCTGGTGCACGGCGGTCCGGGTCGGGCGGGAGGCGGCGAGGAGCTCGGCGGCATCCGCGCGGTGCTGCACCACATGCAGCGGACCGCGCTGCAGGGGTCGCCGGATCTGCTCACCGCGATCACCGGGGTGTGGCATCCCGGCGCCGCCGCGTCGCCGGAGCCGCCGCATCCCTTCCGCAAGTCGCTGGCGACCCTGCGGATCGGCGACCAGGTGCAGTCCGAATCGCGGCGCGTGACCCTCGACGACATCGAGACGTTCGCGACGTTCACCGGCGACACGTTCTATGCGCACATGGATGAGGAGGCGGCGGCCGCGAACCCGTTCTTCCCCGGCCGGGTGGCGCACGGCTACCTGCTGGTGTCGTGGGCGGCCGGGCTGTTCGTCGACCCCGCGCCTGGGCCGGTGCTCGCGAACTACGGGCTGGAGGACCTGCGGTTCCTGACGCCCGTCGTTCCCGGCGACAGCATCCGCGTCACCCTGACGGCCAAGCAGATCACGCCGCGCGAGACCGACGACTACGGCGAGGTGCGGTGGGATGCACGCATCCAGAACCAGCACAACGAGCTCGTCGCCACCTACGACGTCCTCACCCTCGTCGCCAAATAGCCCCGTCCCCAGCCCCCACCGTCGAGTCCGCAATCTTTGCACGCTGAAGCCCCCGAAAACGTGCAAAGTTTGCGGACTCGACGGTGGGGCGGAGGGGCGGGGTCAGCGGAGGGCGAGGGCGAGGATGGTGTCGGCGAGGTCGTCGGGGGTCAGCGGGCCCGCGGGGGTGTACCACTCGGTGAGGGAGTTGATCATCCCGAAGAGCAGGCGCGCAACGACGGCCGGGTCCGCATCCGTACGCAGGGAGCCCTCGGCCCGCGCCTCCGCCACCAGCTCGGCGACCGCGTGGTCGAACGCGCGACGACGGGCGAGCGCCGCCCGCTCCACGTCGGTGTTGCCGCGGACGCGCAGGAGCAGCGTCACATACGGCAGCCGGTCGGCGAGCACCCGGACCGCCCCGCGCAGCACGAAGGCCAGCCGGTCGGAGGCCGCCCCCGTCGTCGCCTCGGGCGCCCGCAGCACCCCCTCCAGCCCGTCGAGCGCTTCGTCGAGCGCCAGGCCGAGCAGCTCGTCCTTGGAGGCGACGTGGTGGTAGATCGCGGACTTCGACAGGCCGAGCCGGTCGGCGAGCATCCCGATGGAGGTCGCGTCGTAGCCGTGCTCGTTGAACGCGGCGACCGCGACCTCGAGGATCCCCCGCTGGTCGTAGCCGGGCCGCCCTCGGCGCAGGGCGTCGGAGCGCAGCGTCTCGGTCACGCGCCCAGTCTGGCACGCGCGCCCGTCCGACGGATATACTGAACGAACGATCAGTAAATAGTGATCGCGATGGGAGGGTCGACGATGACCACCACAACAGCCGACACGGCGTCCGAGACGGACGGCCGGGCCCGCTTCGACGAGCTCATCGCCGCCGACTCCCGCGTCGAGCCGCGCGACTGGATGCCCGACGACTACCGCCGCACCCTCATCCGGCAGATGTCGCAGCACGCCCACTCGGAGATCATCGGGATGCAGCCAGAGGCCAACTGGATCACGCGCGCTCCGAGCCTGAAGCGCAAGGCCATCCTCATGGCGAAGGTGCAGGACGAGGCGGGCCACGGCCTCTACCTGTACTCGGCGACGGAGACCCTCGGCGTCACCCGCGACGAGCTCACCGAGCAGCTGCTCTCCGGCCGCGCCAAGTACTCCTCGATCTTCAACTACCCCACGCTCAGCTGGGCCGACATCGGCGCGATCGGCTGGCTGGTCGACGGCGCAGCGATCTGCAACCAGGTGCCGCTGTGCCGCTGCTCCTACGCCCCCTATGGCCGCGCCATGGTCCGCATCTGCAAAGAGGAGTCCTTCCACCAGCGGCAGGGCTTCGAGATCCTGCTCACCCTGATGCGCGGCACCCCCGAGCAGCAGCGGATGGCACAGGATGCGGTGGACCGCTGGTACTGGCCGTCGCTGATGATGTTCGGCCCGCCCGACGGCGACTCGCCCAACTCGGCGCGTTCGATGGCGTGGAAGATCAAGCGGTTCTCGAACGACGACCTGCGCCAGCGGTTCGTCGCCATGCTCGTGCCGCAGGCGGAGGCGCTGGGCGTCACGCTGCCCGACCCGGACCTCCGCTGGAACGAGGAGCGCCAGGCCTACGACCTCGGCCCGATCGACTGGAGCGAGCTGCAGGAGGTCATCGCCGGCCGCGGCGTCTGCAACGCGCAGCGCCTGCAGCGTCGGCGCGAGGCGCACGAGGACGGCCGCTGGGTCCGCGAGGCCGCAGCCGCCTACGCCGAGAAGCAGCGCGCCGCGCGCGCGAGCGCGGAGGCCGTCGCATGACCGCGGAGCCGTGGCCGCTGTGGGAGGTCTTCGTGCGGGCCTCGCGCGGGCTCAGCCATGTGCACGTCGGCTCCCTGCACGCTCCGGATGAGGAGCTCGCGGTGCGCAATGCCCGCGACCTGTACACCCGGCGGGGCGAGGGCGTCTCGATCTGGGTGGTGCGCTCCGACCGGATCACCGCGAGCGACCCCGACGCGAAGGACGCCTTCTTCACCGCACCGGAGGGCAAGAACTTCCGCCACGCCACCTACTACACCGCCGCCGATGGGGTGAAGCACCTGTGACCGATGCGCAGCGCACGCACATCGGCGCCCCCGATGTCGATCACGGCCACGTGGAGCTCAGCGCGGTCGTCCTCTCCGACGAGTTCGTCTCCACCGACGCGCCCGCGTCCTCCGAGGTCGCCGAGTACGCGCTGTGGCTGGGCGACGACTCCCTGATCCTGGCGCAGCGCCTCGGCGGCTGGATCACCCGGGCACCGGAGCTGGAGGAGGATGTCGCCCTGGCGAACATCGCCCTCGACCTGCTCGGCCATGCGCGCTCCCTGCTCCGCTACGCCGGTTCGGCGACGGGACGCACCGAGGACGACCTGGCGTACTGGCGCGACGAGGGCGACTTCCGCTCCGCGCACCTGTTCGAGCAGCCGAACGGCGACTTCGCGCACACGATCGTGCGGCAGTTCGCCGCCGCGCACTACCTGCACCCGCTGTACGAGCGGCTGCGCGCATCCACCGATCCGGTGCTCGCCGGCGTCGCCGCGAAGGCGGTGAAGGAGGTCGACTACCACCGCGACCACGCCGACCAGTGGATGCTGCGCCTGGCGCTCGGAACGGACGAGTCGCGCCGCCGCACCCTGCGCGCGATGGAGGACGTCTGGCCCTACGTCGACGAGCTGTTCTCCGACGAGGCCGCGGGAGGAGTCGGCCTGTTCGACGCCCTCGACGGAGTGGCCGTGCCTCCCTCGACGCTCCGCGAGCCGTTCGAGGCCGAGGTCGGCCCCGTGCTGGCGGAGGCCCGGCTCGAGCCGCCGACGGCCTTCCATGCGGCAGGCGGCGGGCGCCGCGGCCGGCACTCCGAATACCTCGCACCCCTGCTCGCGGAGCTGCAGGTGCTCGCCCGTCAGCATCCGGGGGCGTCATGGTGACGCATCACGCCGACGCCGCGCGGGCGTGGTCGGCGGTCGCCGCCGTCGTGGACCCGGAGGTGCCGGTGCTCAGCATCGACGACCTCGGCGTGCTGCGCGAGGTGACGGTCTCCGACGACGGCGTCGAGGTGGTCATCACGCCGACCTACTCGGGATGCCCGGCGATGGATGCGATCCGCGAGGATGTCGTGCGCGCCCTGGCCGCGGAGGGGTTCGGCGACGTCCGGGTCCGGCTGGTGCTGTCGCCCGCGTGGACGACCGACTGGATCAGCGCCGCCGGCCGCTCCGCCCTCCAGGAGTACGGCATCGCTCCCCCGTCGGCCGCCGGCCCGGTCCGGCTGAGCATGTCGGTGAAGTGCCCGCACTGCGACTCGCTGGACACCCGCGAGGTCGCGCACTTCGGGTCGACGTCCTGCAAGGCGCTGTTCGTCTGCCGGTCGTGCGGCGAACCGTTCGACCATTTCAAGGCACTGTGAGGGAGGCCTGATGGCGCGGGCACGGTTCCACACGCTCGCGGTCGCCGACGTGCGACCGTTGACGGCGGCGAGCGTCGAGGTCACCTTCGCGGTGCCGGAGGGGCTCCGCGGCGAGTACGACTACCTGCCCGGGCAGCACGTCGCCCTGCGCGCCACCGTCGACGGCCATGAGCTGCGGAGGAGCTACTCGCTGTGCCGCCCGCCGCTGCCGCCGACCGGCGACCGGCCCGGCCGCATCAGCGTCGCGATCAAGCGCGACCTGGGCGGCGCGTTCTCGACCTGGGCGACCAGCGAGCTGCGGGCGGGCGACCGGATCGACGTGATGAGCCCGCAGGGCACGTTCACGGTCGACCCGTCGCGCGTGGACGGCCGGCACGTGGTGGGCATCGCCGCGGGGTCCGGCATCACGCCGCTGATGGCGCTCGCCGGCAGCATCCTGGCCGGCTCCCCCACGGCGCGGTTCACGCTCGTCTACACGAACCGCACGGCGATCGACGTCATGTTCCTCGAGGACCTCGCCGACCTGAAGGACCGCTACCCCGCGCGGCTGGCGCTGCACCACGTGCTCTCGCGCGAGCAGCGCTCCGCCCCCCTGCTCTCCGGCCGGATCGACGAGGAGCGGCTGCGCAGGATGCTCGACACGCTCGTCCCCCCGTCGACCGTCGACGAGTGGTTCCTGTGCGGACCGTTCGAGCTCGTGCAGCTGTGCCGTGACGTGCTGGAGGCCTACGGGGTGGCGCGGGACCGCATCCACTTCGAGCTGTTCACGACCGGCGAACCGGGCGAACCCCGCGGCGACGCAGGTCGTCCGGTGGTGGTCCACGAGGGCGAGCGCACCGCCGAGATCGAGTTCACGCTCGACGGCCTGAGTTCGACCGTGACCACGCCGGTGGATGCGAACGAGTCGGTTCTGAACGCGGCTCTGCGCGTGCGGCCGGACGTGCCCTTCGCGTGCACCGGGGGCGTCTGCGGGACGTGCCGCGCGCGGCTGGTCAGCGGCGACGTGCGGATGACGGAGAACTACGCGCTGGAGCCGGAGGAGCTCGAACGCGGCTACGTGCTGACCTGCCAGTCCCATCCCCTGACCGACCGCGTCGTGGTCGACTACGACGTCTGAACAGCGGAGGCCCCGTGATCGACCTGGACATCGCCGACGGGATCGCCCGTGTCACCCTCGACGCGCCGGAGCGGCTGAACGCGCTCGGCCCCGACGACCTGCGGGCGCTGGATGCGGCCTACGCCGAGGCGGAGGCGGCGGGCGTCCGCGCGCTGGTGCTGCGCGGCGAGGGTCGCGCGTTCTGCGCCGGCCGCGACATCGCGGGCGTCGACCCCGCGACCGACGACGTGAGCGGGTACCTCGACGGCCTGGTCACTCCCCTGCTACGCCGGATCGCAGCGTTCGCCGCGCCGACCTTCGCCGCCGCGCATGGCGCGTGTCTCGGGGTCGGCCTGGGGCTCCTGGTCGCGACCGATGTGGTCTACGTGGCGGAGGACGCCAAGGTCGGCTCGCCGTTCGCCGCCCTCGGCGCCGCCCTCGACTCCGGCGGCCACTGGCTGCTGGTCTCGCGCCTCGGCCCGCACCGGGCGCTCGACCTCATCTACTCCGGCCGGCTCCTGTCGGGCGCCGAAGCGGTCGCGGGTGGCCTCTTCTCACGATCCCTGCCAGCCGACGGCCTGCGCGACGAGGTGGATGCCGCAGCCCGGGCGGCCGCGTCCGGCGCCACCCAAGCGTTCCTGGCGAGCAAGCGGATCGTCTCGGGCCTGCGCGACGGCTCGCTCGGCTTCTGGGGCTCGGTCGCCGCCGAGAACGCCGCGCAGTCGGCCCTGCGCGACACGGACGACTATCGCGAGGGGTTCCGCGCCTTCCAGGAGAAGCGGAAGCCGCGCTTCTCCGGCCACTGACTCCGTGCAGGGACTAACGGATCTCGTAGGTTCCGTCGAGGCGGGCTCGGGCGATGACGTGCCCTCTCATGGCGCGGACAGTGTCGGCGAGGGTGAACGACGCCGGCAGATCGATCGGCTTGTCAAGCGCGAAGAGCTGGAAGGCGTACGTGTGGGCTCCGTGCGAGCGGATGGGGAGCGGCCCCGCGTAGCCACGTCGGCCGAACCCGCCTCTGCCCTGCCGGATCCCCCGGACGGGGCTCGGCTCGGCGAGCCCGTTCTCCGGGATGCCGTGTGCCGCCGGGTCGATCCCGACGGCGAGCGCGTGGGTGGCGGGTCTCGAGAAGGGCACATCGGGGTCCTGCACGATGAGCACGAGCTCTCGCGTCTCCGCCGGAGGCGTGGTCCACGACAGTGCGGGCGAGACGTTCGGTCCGCGCAGCCGGCCACGATGGCGGTCGGGAATCGGCGCGCCGTTGTCGAAGGCCGGACTGGTGAGCGTGAAGGTCTGCGGCGCATCCAGGCCGGGGTCGGCCCAGGCGAGGGTGCGGTGCCCTGCGCGCCGGCCGCGGAGGAGAAGACCGAGTGGATTGGCAGGCATGGTGGGCGGGCTTCCTTCTCGGTCAACGATGCTTAGGCATACTAAGGACTCTTCTTAGGTAGACTAATCACCCATGGAAGCCGAAGCAAGCGCCGGGCCCCCTGGAGCCCTCGCCGTCTCCGGCCTCGGCGCTCAGGTCCGCTCGACGGTCGGACGACTGTACCGGCGCTTCCGCAGCGAACGCCCGGAAGGCGGCCTCGGCGACGCCGCCCTGGACGTGCTGAACTGGCTGCACAAGACCGGCCCGCAGACCTTGACCGAACTCAGCGAGGTCGCCCAGGTCACTCCCGCGTCGATGAGCCAGAGCGTCAACAGACTCACGTCGGCGGGATACGTCGTCCGAACCGCCGATCCGAGCGATCGCCGCAAGGTGCTGTTCCGCACGACCCCCGAAGGCGCTCGCCTCGCCGAGACGACACGGGCTCGACGCGACGCGTGGCTGGAGGGGCGGCTCGGCGCGCTCAGCCCCGAGGATCAGCAGGTGGTCGCGCGCGCCTGCGCCATCCTCGCCACGATCTCGGATTCCTGACCCTCAGACGCGGTCGTGCAGCGTGATGTGGTACCCGTCGGGGTCGGCGAAGGTGAACGTGCGGCCGAAGGGTCCGTCGATGGGCGCGGCGACGATCGTGCGGCCGTCGGCGACGAGGGCGTCGTGGATGGCCTGGACATCGGTCGCGTGCAGCCAGATCGCGGCGCCGATGCCCGGCTGAGGAACGGAATCGAGATCGGTGCCCTGGACGATGTCCCGGAGCGCGAATGCGATGGGCTTCGTGTCGAAGACCACGGCGTGCGGTGGGCCGGCCGGCGAGCGGACGAGCCCGAGGTAGCGCTCGTAGAAGGCCTGGGATGCGGCGAGATCACGCGTCTGCAGCGAGAGGAAGTCGGGGCCGGTGGCGGGCATGGAATGCTCCTTCATTTCGTGTCAGTTATCTGACACGACTCAATCTATGTCAGAATACTGACATGAGTCAAGACGGAGTCGGCGTCGACCTCGAGACATCGCTGGGCTACCTGCTCAAAGAGGCGTCCAGCGCGCTGCGCGCAGCCATGGAGGAGGTGCTCCGCCCGCTCGGCATGACGATCACGCACTACTCGTGCCTGGAGCTGCTCTCCCAGCGCCCCGGCCTGTCGAACTCCGAGCTCGCCCGCGGCACGTTCGTCACCCGGCAGTCGATGAACGTGCTGCTCCAGACGCTGGAGCGGGAGGGGGACGTGACCCGGCCGGCGGAGGCGCCCGTCGGCAAGGTGCTCCCCACCCGGCTCACCGCCCGCGGCCGGCGGCGTCTCGAGCAGGCGAGCGCGGCCGTACGGTCCGTCGAGCTCCGCATGCTGTCCGGTCTCACGGAGCAGGACCAGGCCGCCGCTCGCCGCATCCTGCGGAGCATGATCGGCTCGCTCCGGGGCGATGTTCCCACCCGCACCGAATCCGCCGGCGCTGGCGAGGTCAGCTGACGCGGGTCGCCAGCAGGCGCTGCACCGCGGAGAGCGGGATCGGGATCCACGACGGGCGGTGCCGGGCCTCGTACGCGATCTCGTAGACCGCCTTGTCGAGCTCGAACGCGTCGAGCAGCAGCCGGAAGTCATCGACCTCGGAGCCCGCGACGGACGCGTAGCCCTCGAGGTACGCCTGCCGCGCGTTCGCGGCCCATGCCGTCGCATCCACCGGCGTCTCCCGGCGCGCGAGGGAACCCGCGACGTAGTCGAACGAGCGCAGCATCCCGGCGACATCGCGCATGGTCGCGTCGGGCAGTGCGCGCTCGGCGAGCGGCCGCAGCGGCTCCCCTTCGAAGTCGATGAACTGCCAGCCGCGGTCGGGCGCGTAGAGCACCTGGCCCAGGTGGAGGTCGCCGTGGATGCGCTGCAGCAGCGGAAGAGGCGCCGCGGCGGCGTCCTCGTAGACGGCCGCGATCCCGGCCCGCAGCTCCTCGACCTCGGGGACCTCGGTCGTGGTGACCGTGAGGCGCCGGAACATCCCGTCGAGGGCGAGCGCGACATCCTCCTTCGCCGCGCGCTTCGTCGGCAGCGAGCGCGCCAGGAGCGTGTGCAGCTCGGCGGTGCCCGCCCCCAGCAGGTACGCGCGGTCGGTGAAGTCCTCGCCGCGCTCCGCGGCGCTGACCGCCAGCTCCCAGCCGTCCTCGGCCCCCGGGACGAAGTCCTGCATGAGGGCGAGTTCGCCGGACGCGGTCCCGGCGACCGGGGTGGGCCAGCGGCCGGTGAGCCAGCCGAGCAGCGCGGGCGTCCGCCGCGACCCGGCCGCGGTGAGCGCGGCCAGGGTGGAGACGTCGGGGTTCTCGCCGTCCTGGACGACCCGGAACACCTTGATGAGGGCGAGGCGGTCGTCCTCCAGCTCGCCGACGATCGACGTGTTGGACTGCTCGCCCGTCAGTCGCCGCGACGACCGCACCGCGAGCCGGCCGCCGAGCGTGTGGCCCTGCGCGTGCGCATCACGGCCCTCGGCATGCTCCTGACCGGTCATCAGCTGGACGAGGGACGCGACGTACGCCTCCTCCGTCGGACCGTCGTACAGGTACCGTCCGCCCGCCTCGCCGATCAGCGCGGCTTCGTCGCCGTCGCGGCCGGCCCGCGCGACGACGGGCACCTGGTACACGCGGGGCGTGCGCGGTGCGTCGTCGCAGAAGAAGTGGGTGACGACGCGGACGTCGGCGTCCGCGGGTTCGGCGTCGAACGACGCGAGAAGCCGCAGGCGCGGCTCGACGTTCTTCGTCGAATACCAGCGCTGGCGTCGCATCCACGTGCCGACCAGCTCCGTGAGTTCGGTCATGCCAGAACCGTACGCCCGCTCCGCCGTTTGTGGGCGGGGTCCAGCGAATCCTGAGGATCAGTGCCGGCCGAGCACGACACCGCGAGCGGCCAGGAAGGGCTGCGGGTCGATCTGCAGACCGTTCACCCGCACCTCGAAGTGCAGGTGGCAGCCCGTCGACAGCCCGGTCGAGCCCACCTGCGCGATCGGCTGGCCCGCGGCGACCTGCTGGCCGACGGTCACGCCGATGCCTCCGTCGCGGATGTGGCCGTAGGCCGTCTGCACGCCGCCTCCGTGATCGATGAGGACGAAGTTGCCGTAGCCGCTGAACGGCCCGGCGCGCACCACCGTCCCGGCTGCCGCCGCGAAGATCGTCGTCCCGCAGGCGGCACCGAGGTCGTCACCCGGGTGGAAGGGGTCCGTGCCGAGAGGACGCGACGGCCGCGGTCCGAAGACATCGGTCAGCGAGCCCTGCACCGGGAGCGCCCACCCGCTCGCGACGAGCGTCGGATCGGAGGTGAGCACCTGCCAGCTGGAACCCGCCTGGATCACCGTCGGCGCCGCAGCGAGGGCGGCCGACGCCGCATCGACCTGCGCCTGCGCGGTCGCGACCGCCTGCCGGCTGCTGTCGACGTCGACCGCCGAGACGGCATCCGCCGCCTTCTGTGCCTTCTCGGCCCAGCCCTCCGCAGCCTTCTTCTGGGTGGAGGCTTGGCGGATGGCGGCGTCGCGGTCCTTCGAGAGGGCGGCGAGCCGGTCGGCGGCGCCGAGCTGCTCGAGCAGGTCGCCCGAGCCCTCCAGGGCCGCGCTGAGCGGGTCCTGGGTCAGGAAGCGGGCGCCGGACGAGCGGAGCAGCGCGGTCGCCAAGGCGGCGCTCTTGCGGGCCTGCTCGGCGGCGGCGTCCGCCTGCTTGCGCACGGCGTCGGCCGCGGCCTGCGCTTGATCGTGCTCGCGCTGGGCCGTCTCCGACTCCTGGGTCGCCGTCGCGAGCTGCTCCTGCGCCGAGGCGAGATCGCTGGCCAGCTGGACGGCGCGCTCGAGGTCGGCCGGGTCGACCGTGGGGAACTGCGGGAGGTCCGGCACGCTGAGAGTGATCTCATCCGTGGGCGCCGGCCCCGGTGCGGACGCGGGCGGGCTCACCGGCGGCGTCGCCGGGTCGGGGGTCGGGGTCGGAGTGGGGTCGGGCGTCGGTGTCGGGTCGGGAGTGGGAGTCGGGTCCGGCGTCGGAGTCGGGTCCGGCGTCGGAGTCGGGTCCGGGGACGGGTCCGGAGACGGGTCCGCCGACGGCGTCGGATCCGGGGTCGCCGACCCGTCGCCACCGGTCTTGTCCGCTATGTGGCCGCTCGATCCATCCGTGCCGGCCGGCGCGCACGCGGTGGTGCACTCCTCGGCAGAGGCGGGCGAGGAGACGCCCAGCAGACCTCCGGCGACCAGAGCGAGCACCGCCCAGGTGGAAGTCAGGCGCGGCCCCCCGAGTCGCGTCGCTCTCCTGTGTCGTCCGAGCGAACTGTGCATGATCAGAACGGCCCGGCGGCTGACGCCGTTAGGCCGATAGTGAGATGCTCTCACCGCTCGGGGTCGCGAACAAGACACCCGTTCGAGGTCGGATGCGGCTCACAGCATCGGCACGTTACGGTGAGAGATTGTGACCGACAGTACTGCCACCGCGCGCCCGCGACGTTCCGCCCGGCGCACGTCCAGCTGGAAGACGTTGCTGCGCGATGTGGTGATCATCTTCGTGGTCGCGGTGCTGGTGTCGTTCCTGATCAAGACGTTCGTCGCCCGCTCCTTCTACATCCCGTCGGGGTCGATGGAGAACACGCTCCAGATCAACGACCGCATCATCGTCAACGAGCTCCAGCCCAAGGTGTTCGGGCTGCAGCGCGGCGATGTGGTCGTATTCAAGGATCCGGGCGGATGGCTGCCGCCGGCGCCGCCGAAGACCGGCAACGCGTTCCAGCAGGGCGTCGGCGCTGTCCTCGACTTCGTCGGCCTGGGAGCGTCGGACTCCGACCAGCACCTGGTCAAGCGCCTCATCGGCCTGCCGGGCGACCACATCAGCTGCTGCAACGCCCTCGGCCAGATGAGCGTCAACGGCGTCCCGCTCAAGGAGCCGTACGTGCTCCTCCCCGCGGGCGTGCAGGCGGTCTCCGAGAAGTCGTTCGACGTGACGGTGCCGGAGGGCTCGGTCTGGGTGATGGGCGACAACCGCTACAACTCCGCCGACTCCCGCTACCACATGGACGACCCGGGCAAGGGCTTCGTGCCGCTCTCCGACGTCGTCGGCAAAGCCTTCGTCATCAGCTGGCCGGTCAGTCACTGGTCCTGGCTCGACGACTACCCGGACACCTTCCGCGGCGTCGAACGCGAAGACAAGTAAGCGGTCACTCGACACCGGGACCCGCGCGCACGTCGATAGCATCGACCGGATGAGCGCCCAGCCGACAGCAAACGTCTACGTCGACGGCTTCAATCTCTATCGGCAGAAGCTCCAGCACCATCCCGATGCGAAGTGGCTCGACCTGGAGGCACTCGCTCGAACGCTGATCCCCTCGCATTCGATCAAGCGTGTCCGCTATTTCACGGCGCTCATCCGTCCGGCCCTGGGCACGGATCCGCGCGCACCCATCCGTCAGCAGTCGTACATCCGCGCCCTGCAGACCAATCCGAGGATCTCGGTGCACGAGGGGCAATTCCGAAACGATACCCGGGCCATGCCCGCGGTGCCGATCGCGTTCGACGAAGCAGGCGAGATGGTCAGAGTCAAAGTCCGGAAGACGGAGGAGAAGGGATCCGACGTCAATCTCGCGTCGTACCTGATCTTCGACGCGTGCCAGGATGACGCCGATCTGTATGTCCTGCTCTCCAACGACTCCGACTTCGCTGCGATGCTCAGCATTCTGACGGATGAAGTGGGTGGCCGCTGGGCGCTTCTCAGTCCCGTCGAGCGCCCGAACAGCCGGCTGCTGGAACGCAATCCGGTGTTCATCAAGCAGATCCGCCGGGGAGCGCTGCTTGCCAGCCAGTTGCCCGATGAGATCAGGTCTGCGGATCACGGGGTCCTGCGGCGGCCGGCCACCTGGACCCCCGGCACCCGGGTCGTTAACGAAACAGGGGCCCCGTAGGGCCCCGTACCCGGTAGCCGAAGCATCCGGGGGTGTGATTCGAGCATAGCGTGCTGACGACCACTGCGTCGGGAGTCCCCGCATGATTCGACGCCCGCGGACTCGACGGGCGGCGGGTCAGTTCTCGGAGCGGCCGAGGCGCCAGTAGCCCATGAAGGCCACGCGCGAACGGTCGATGCCGTGGTCGCGCACGAGCAGGCGGCGCAGCGTCTTGACCGCCGCCGACTCGCCCGCGATCCAGGCGTAGAAGCCGGGATGCGTCCCCTCGGGCGTCTCCCAGAGGATGTCGCGGTCCACATCCACTTCGTCGAGCTGCTGGGACGCGGTGGCCGACGCCGCAGCGACCACGTGCGGGTTCTCGGCGAGCCAGCGCCGGACGGCGGGCAGGAGTGCCGTACCGGTCGCCGCCTCTCCGCGCGGCAGCCAGCTGACCGACGCGTTGGCGGGAAGGCGGAGCTCGAGCTCGTCATCGGCCGAGGGCACCTCGACGAACGCCCGCGCCCGGCAGCCGCCCGGCAGGGACTCCAGGATGGAGGCGATCGCGGGTGCGGCGGTCTCGTCGCCGACGAGGAGGAGCTCGCGCGCCTCACCGGGGCGCCAGTCGATGCCGACGCCGCGGTGCTCGCTGCGTGCGTCCGGTCCGATCACGACGATCCGGTCGCCGGGCGCCGCACCGAGCAGCCAGCGGGCGGCCGGGCCGCCGTCGCCGTGCATCACGAAGTCGACATCGAGCCGGCAGCCGTCCGTGTCGATCGCCCGAACGGTGTAGGTGCGGAAGGGGTTGCGGCGATGCTCGGGCAGGGCGCGCCAGCGCTCGTACCAGTCCCCCGCGGCGAGCGCCTCCTCGTCGTCGATGCCGAGGTCGGAGAAGGAACCGTCCGCCAGCGGGAACAGCAGCTTGATCCGCTGATCCAGACACTCCGTCCCGAAATGCGTGAAGTCGTCGCACCGGAAGCTCACGCGGGTGAAGTGCGGGCTGAGGCGCTCGATCCGATCGACGGCTGCCCGGTAGGGCCGGTACGCGGGCCGGGGGCGCTCGGTGCGGGTGGGGGCGAGAACGGTCACGGCGGCCTTCCGAAGCAGGGGGACGGGACTTAGGTAAGGCTACACTAACCTCGCCGCCGGCCGCCTGGCGATCCGCTGAGCCTTCTGCTCCAGGCGCCTTCGCGAACGGCATCTCCCGGGCCAGAATGTCGAGCAGGGGCCGTCTCGTTCGACGTCCGGAATGAAAGCGTTCGCGATCGAGAGGAAGAACGATGAAGTACATGATGTTCGTGGTCACCGATTCCCAGCGGGACACCGTGTCGGACGAGTCCGATGTCGACGTCTGGGTGGACGAGCTGGATGCCAACGGCAAGCGCCTGATCGGCGAAGTGCTGCAGGCTCCGTCCGAATCGCGCGTCGTCCGCGTCCGCGACGGCAAGCGCTACGTGACCGACGGGCCCTTCGCCGAGACCAAGGAGTGGATCTGCGGCTTCGACATCCTCGAGGTGGAGGACCTGGATGAGGCGATCGAGATCGCCTCCCGGCACCCGATGGCGCGCAACGGCCAACTCGAGCTGCGTCCCTTCATGCAGTGGGAGGAGACCGCCGGGGCGTGAACGGTCGGCCGGTCGTCGTCACGTCCGCGGGCGCTGTCCGCGGACGCGACGACGGCCGCGTGTCCACCTGGCGCGGCATCCGCTACGGGGAGCCGCCGACCGGCCGCCTCCGCTGGCGTTCGCCCATCCCCGCCGCACCCTGGAGCGGCGTCGCCGACGCGGTCGCCTTCGGACCAGCAGCCCCGCAGCGGCCGAACCCGGCCGTGCCGCTCGGACCTCCGGGCGAGACCCGGATGGACGAGGACTGCCTGTTCCTCTCCGTCACCCGGCCGTCCGCGGAGCCTCCGTCCGGCGGTCTGCGCCCGGTGATGTTCTGGCTGCAGGGCGGCGCGTACGCGATGGGCGCATCCAGCCAGCTCCTCTACCGCGGCGACCGTCTCGTCACGGGAGGCGACGTCGTCCTCGTCACGCTGAACCACCGGCTCGGCGCGCTCGGCTTCCTCGACGTCCGCAGCGTCGGGGTGGACGACGCCGAGACGAACGTCGCCCTGCGGGATGTGCTGCTCGCCCTGCGCTGGGTGCGCGAGAACATCCACGCGTTCGGCGGCGACCCGGATGCGGTCACGGTCTTCGGCCAGAGTGCCGGCGCCGGACTGGTCACCGCTCTGCTCGCCTCCCCCGCTGCGACCGGGCTGTTCCACCACGCCATCGCCCAGAGCCCTCCGGCCGGTTCGATGTACGGACCGGAGCGCGCGGGCACAGTCGCCCGGGCGTTCGTCGAGCGCCTGGGGGCGGGTGCGGCCGGCGACCTGCGCCGCGTCCCGGTCGAGGCGATCGTGGATGCGGGTGCGGCCGTCTACACCGCGATCCCGCGGGACCACCCCGGGATGCTCGCCTTCGCCCCGCTCGTCGGCGACGACCTGCTCCCTGAGGCGCCGATCCGCGTGCTCAGCGACGGGCGTGGGAACCCGATCCCGCTGATCGTCGGAAGCACGCACGACGAGGCGACGCTGTTCCGCCTCATGCGGTCGCCGCTGCTCCCGATCCGGCGGACCGCCCTCCGCCGGATGCTGGACGCCATGCGCTCCGAGCAGCAGCGCGCCGGAGTGACCTTCCCGGAGCGCGAGCAGGTGCTGTCGGCTTACGGCCGCCGCCGGCCGGCACGCGGCGTCCGCGTCGCCACCGACATCGCCTTCCGGATGCCGGCGCTCTGGGTCGCCGCCGGTCACAGCGCCGTCGCGCCCACCCACCTCTACCGGTTCGACTTCGCCCCTCCGCTGCTCCGGCTCACCGGTGTCGGTGCGGCGCATGCCACGGACCTCCCGTATGTCTGGGGCGAGTTCGACGCCCTCCCGCGCGACCCGTCGTTCCTGCTCGGGGGTCGCGGGGTCGCCGAGCGGGTGTCCGAGCGGATGCGCGGCCGCTGGACGGAGTTCGCGCACGGCCGGGGGCCCGGCGCGGACTGGCCGGCGTACGAGTCGCGGCGCCGGGCGACGCTCGTCATCGGTGCGGACGACCGAGTGGTGCCCGACCTCGATGAGGGCCTGCGGGCCGGGTGGGGCGAGCAGGTCCTGACGTTCGGGTGACGGCTCCCTCTAGACTCGGCGGCATGCTCGTCATCCCGCTGCTCGTCATGACGCTGTTCGTGTTCGCTCTGGTGGACATCATCCTGCGACCGAGCGACCAGGTGCGGCACCTGCCGAAGCTGGCGTGGGTGTTCATCGTCATCCTGCTTCCGCTGATCGGCAGCGTCCTGTGGTTCGCGATCGGCCGCGAGTACGGACCGTCCTCCGCGCGGCCGCGCACCCTGCGGATGCCCGCCGTCCGCACGGAGCCCGCCGCTGCATCCACCAGGGACGACAGCGCTCCGAGCAGCACGGAGGCGCAGCTCGCAGCCCTCGAACGCGAGATCGCGGAGGCCGAGCGCGACCAGCGCATCAAGCGGCTCGAGGAGGAGCTGCGGCGGCGCACCGACGCGGGTGGGACGGCCTGACACTCCCCCGGCCGCCGCGGCATGCTGAGCGGGTTCTGGGCGCCGCGTCATGCCCGCGCGCCACACCTCGTCCCTTATGGGTAGGACGGCAACGTCGAGACGCCCACGGACGGGGGAAACAGAATGGCCGACAACACCACAGCGGACCACGCGTCCGGTCGCATCGCACGGCGCGAGGCGGCGAGGATCCAGCTCCGCGGAGCCATCGCGGAGGAGTACGCGGCCAAGCTTCCCGATCTGTTGACGGTGGCCGAGTTCGCCCGGTTCGCGGGCATGACCATCGCGCAGGTCCGGCACGCGACGACGATCGGCGAACTCGTGATGTCGATCCGCGACGGCCGGCGGGGCATCGCGCCCGCCGACAACGTCGCGTTCCTGCTGCGGGAGCGTCTTCTCCGGCTGCCGGTGCACCAGCCGTCGTGGGAGCGCAGAGACCCGCGGTCGCTCGCCGTCAGCGAGGCGGTCTACGAGCGCGTCTGGGATGTGGCGGTCCGCTACGACACCACGCCGACCGACGCGCTCGACCGGCTGCTTCTGGCGGCCACGCACGTGGTGCGCTCTCCGCGCCCCGAGCGCGCCCGTGAGGGCGGGACGCCCCGGAGCACCTGAGGCGACGGAGCCGGCTGCGGGACTCGAACCCGCGACCGCTCGCTTACAAGGCGAGTGCTCTACCAACTGAGCTAAGCCGGCGGCGGCGGTCACCCGCCGAGCCCATCCTAGGGCAGCGGGCGCTGGCGCCGGATCAGGGGGACGGGGTGGGCGTCGGAGTGCCGGTCGACGAGTACTCGTCGCCCTGCGCCTGCAGCACGAACGCCTTGAAGTCCTCCGCGCTCGTCAGCGACCCGGTATACGGCTTCCCGTTCACGAGCACCAGGAGGGCGTTCGTCATCTTCTTGACGTCCGAGTTCGGGATGGGCCCGCTCAGAGCACGGTCGCTGGCCGATGTCACCCACGTCTTGAAGCGTCCTTCGTCGATGCAGGAGTCGATCTGGCTCGTCCGGGTCGCACCGGCCGCATCCACCCGCTTCTTCAGCACATCGTCGCTCAGTCCGGGGCCGCCCTCCGCCGGCTGCTTCTCGAAGAGCGCCGCATTGAACTTCCAGAACGCATTGGGGTCGTAGTTGGCGACGCAGGCGGCCGCATTGGCCGCACGCAGGGAATACTTGGTGCCCGCGGAGTGGCTGGTGTAGATCGCGACGGGATGCATCTCGACCGTCACCGCGCCGTTCTTCACGAGCGGCTCCAGCTGCTTCAGGTTGGTGCGCTGGAAGTCGCCGCACAGCTTGCACAGGTAGTCGGCGTAGATGCGGATGTCGACCGTGCTGCCCGCCGGGTCCGGCGAACTGGCGACCGGCTTCGCATCCGCTGCCAGCGCTGTGGTCGACTTGACCTTCAGGCCCGATCCGACGACGACGCCGTCACTGGCCATGTTCTTCGGACCGGGGACGGTGGGGCGGATGGCGCTCACGATCACGACGGCGACGATGGCCACGACGGCGAGGACTCCCACGACGATTCCGCCGGACAGCAGCAGTCGGTTCCTGCGGTCCTTGCGCTGCTGCGTCGTGCGGAGCTGTCGTGCCTTCTCGCGCGCAGCCGCGCGGACATCGCTGTTGCGACTGTCGTCGGGATCGGTCATAGGGCTCATATCTTCCGGATACTGCTCTCGGGTCGAACGGGCCGCGCGGGGGGACGCAGCGGATGGTGCACCGCCGGCGCACACAACCGGGAAAGCGTAAACCGCCAGTCTGGGAATCGACCAGACGGGGGCTGGACGCGCGGGTACAGCGGAAGCGCACGGCTCCGGGCGCTCCCGGCGGGTATCCGCACGTCCGGGTGGGGCTCCGGTCGTGAGCATGTCCGCCGATGCCATATTATGGCCACGTGGCATCGACGCCCATCGGACGTCGACGCCACGTTCATCCATTCACAACGGATCGTCCGGCACGTACCTGCCGGTGAAGGAGACACAGAAGAAAATGGCGACAGTCACCTACGACAAGGCGACCCGGCTCTACCCGGGATCGACCCGCCCCGCCGTGGACGCACTGGACCTGGAGATCGCAGACGGGGAGTTCCTCGTTCTCGTCGGTCCCTCCGGTTGCGGCAAGTCCACGTCCCTCCGCATGCTCGCGGGCCTCGAAGAGGTCAACGACGGCAACATCTTCATCGGCGAGCGCAACGTCACCGACGTGCCGCCGAAGGACCGCGACATCGCGATGGTGTTCCAGAACTACGCGCTGTACCCGCACATGACCGTCGCCGAGAACATGGGCTTCGCGCTCAAGATCGCCGGTGTCGGCAAGGAGGAGCGCGCCCAGCGCGTTCTCGAGGCCGCCAAGCTGCTCGACCTCGAGCCGTACCTCGGCCGCAAGCCGAAGGCCCTCTCGGGTGGTCAGCGTCAGCGCGTCGCCATGGGCCGCGCGATCGTTCGTTCGCCCCAGGTGTTCCTCATGGACGAGCCGCTGTCGAACCTCGACGCCAAGCTCCGCGTCCAGACCCGTACGCAGATCGCGTCGCTGACCCGCCGTCTCGGCGTCACCACCGTCTACGTCACGCACGACCAGACCGAGGCTCTGACCATGGGCGACCGCATCGCGGTGCTCAAGGACGGCGTCCTCCAGCAGGTCGGCACCCCGCGCGACCTGTACGCGCAGCCGAACAACGTCTTCGTCGCCGGCTTCATCGGCAGCCCGGCCATGAACCTGTTCAGCGCCGAAGTCACCGATGGCGGCGTGAAGTTCGGCTCGGCCGTCGTGCCGGTCGAGCGCGACACGCTCGCCGGCGCCGGCCAGTCGGTCACCATCGGTGTCCGCCCGGAGGACGTCGTCGTGTCGAACACCGAGGGCAGCGGCCTGAAGGTCACGGTCGACCTCGTCGAGGAGCTCGGCGCGGACGGCTACCTGTACGGCCACTCCGAGGTCGACGGCAAGCGCACCGACATCGTCGGCCGCGTCGACGGCCGTGTCCACCCGAACGCGGGCGACACGGTGTTCATCACCCCGAAGCCGGGCCACGTCCACGTGTTCAACGCGGAGTCGGGCGAGCGCCTCGGCGGAGCTGTCGTCGACTAAGGTCCAAGAAGCGATTCCTCACTCTGCCGCAGTCCGGATCGGGCTGCGGCAGAGTGCTTTGCGCCAGACAACACCGCCCCACCACCGACCGGAGGACCACCGTGGCCGGATCCGTCAACATCACCGCAGCGACCGTCGACCCGGCGCTTCTCGACCTCCCGTGGAACGTGCCGCTCGACGAGTGGTCGAACGAGCACATCGCGGTGCTTCCGAAGGGCATCAGCCGTCACCTGGTGCGGTTCGCGAATCTCTCCGGCTACGTCATCGCCATCAAGGAGACGACGGCGGAGATGGCGCAGCGCGAGTACGACATGCTGCGGACGCTGCAGCGCCTCGACGTGCCCTGCGTCGATCCCGTCGCGGTGATCAAGAACCGGACCGACGACAACGGCACGCCCCTGAACGCGGCCCTGGTCACCCGGCACCTGAAGTTCTCGCTCCCCTACCGGGCGCTGTTCTCGCAGACGCTGCGGCCGGACACCGCGACCCGCCTGGTCGACGCCCTGGCCGTCCTGCTGGTGCGCCTGCACATCGTCGGCTTCTTCTGGGGCGACGTGTCGCTATCGAACACCCTGTTCCGTCGCGACGCGGGCGCTTTCGCCGCCTACCTGGTGGATGCGGAGACCGGTCAGCTGTACGAGGGCGGGCTCTCGAACGGCCAGCGCGAGAACGATCTCGAGATCGCGCGCGTCAACATCGCCGGCGAGCTGATGGACCTGGAGGCCGGCGGCCGGGTGGATGAGGAGCTCGACCCGATCAGCCTCTCCGACGGGATCGTGGCGGCCTACCGCAAGCTCTGGAAGGAGCTGACGGGCAGCGAGTCGTTCTCGTCGTCGGAGCGGTGGCGCATCAGCGAGCGCGTCGAGCGTCTGAACGAGCTGGGCTTCGACATCGAGGAGCTGGCGATCAAGACCTCGGAGGAGGGCACGAAGGTGCGCATCCAGCCGAAGGTCGTGGATGCGGGTCACCACCAGCGCCGCCTGCTGCGCCTCACCGGCCTCGACACCGGAGAGAACCAGGCTCGTCGCCTGCTGAACGACCTGGACTCGTACGCGGCGACCCTCGGCAAGGAGGGGCTGGACGAGGAGGCGATGGCCCACGAGTGGCTCATGCGCGTCTTCGAGCCCGTCGTCCGCTCGATCCCCGCCGACCTCAAGGGCAAGCTGGAGCCGGCGGAGGTCTTCCACCAGCTGCTCGAGCACCGCTGGTTCATGTCGCAGAAGGAGGGACGCGATGTTCCCCTGGCGGAGGCGCTGACCTCCTACATCAACGACATCCTGCGCCATCGGCGGGACGAGGCGACCGTGATCGCCCCGCCGACCGAGACCATCAGCATCCCGGTGCTGGGCAACGGGGCCGCGGCGGACGACGAAGACGAAGACGACTGGCGCTCGAAGGTCTGACGCCGGGCCCGTCCCCGGCTACTTCGCCGCGCGCGCCTCGGCTCGCAGCTTGGCGATCTCGTAGAGCGTGACGCTCGCCGCGATTCCCGCGTTGAGCGACTCGGTCGCCGCGCTGATGGGGATCGAGACGACCGCGTCGCAGGTCTCGGTCACCAGGCGCGACAGTCCCTTGCCCTCGCTGCCGACGACGATCACCACCGGCCGGTCGGCGAACGACAGACCGGGAAGGCTGACGTCGCCGCCGCCGTCGAGGCCGAGCACGAAGACGCCGGCCTTCTTGAAGTCTTTGAGGGTCTGCGTCAGGTTGGGCGCCATCGCGACGGGCGTACGCGCCGCCGCGCCCGCCGACGTCTTCCACGCCGCCGCCGTCATGCCGACCGACCGGCGCTGCGGCACGATCACGCCCTGCCCGCCGAATGCCGCCGTCGACCGGATGATCGCACCCAGGTTGCGCGGGTCGGTGATGCCGTCGAGCGCGACGAACAGCGGGGTCTCGGATGAGCGCAGAGTCCGGTCGAGCAGCTCGCCGGGGTGGGCGTACTCGTAGGGCGGTACCTTCAGGGCGACGCCCTGGTGGACCGCGTCGCGCCCGGCGAGCCGATCGAGCTCGGGCCGCATCACCTCGAGGATCGGGATGCCCCGGCCTGTCGCGATCGACAGGATCTCCTTCATCCGGTCGTCGAACTCCACCCGGGCCGCGACGTACAGGGTCGAGGCCGGGATGTCGGCGCGCAGGGCCTCGAGCACCGAGTTGCGGCCGGTGACGATCTCGCTCTCGTCTCCGCTCTTGGCCCGGCGCGACGCGCCGGAGGCGCCGCGCGGCGCGGTGTCGCGCCCGCTCCGCGCGGCCTTCGCCGCCGCGCGCTCGCGCAGCGCCTTGGCCTTGCCGGCGGGGTGATAGTCGCGGTCCTCCGCCTTCGGCGTCGGGCCGCGGCCCTCCAGCGCCTTGCGGCCGTGGCCGCCGGTGCCGACCTGGGCGCCCTTCTTGCTCTTGCGCACCGCCCCGGCGCGGGGCTTTCCACCCGAGTTCTTCATGATCCGATGCTCCAATGCGACCCCGTCGGGGTGTCTTCGATGGTGATTCCTGCCGCCGCCAGCTCGTCGCGGATGCGATCGGCTGCGGCGAAGTCGCGTGCGGCCCGTGCCGCCTGCCGGTCGGCGAGAAGCCGCTCGATGAGCTCGCCGAGCGCCGACTCGGCGACCGACGAGCCGCCGGTGCGCCACTGCGGCGACAGCGGGTTGATGCCGAGCACCTCCGTCATCGCGAGGACATGCCCGCGCGCGGTGGCCGCCGCCTCCAAGTCTTCCGCATCGAGCGCCGCGTTGCCTGAACGCACGGTGTCGTGCAGCACGGCGAGCGCTTGCGGCACGGCGAGGTCGTCGTCCATCGCCTCCGCGAAGGCCTCCGGAACGATCTCGACGCCGTGCCCGGCGAACCGCGTGCCGGACAGCCGCCGCTCGACCCGCTCGAAGAAGCCGGCGATGCGGTCGAGCGCCGCCTCGGCCTCGCTCAGCGAGCCGTCGTGAAAGTCGATCGTCGATCGGTAGTGCGCCGACCCGAGGTAGTAGCGCACCACCAGCGGGCGGGCGGCGCCCAGCAGATCGGCCGCGTAGACCGAGTTGCCGAGCGACTTGCTCATCTTCTGACCGTTGACGTTCACGAGGCCGTTGTGTACCCAGTAGTTCGCGAACGCGTCCCCCGCTGCCGTGGACTGCGCGAGCTCGTTCTCGTGGTGCGGGAAGCGCAGGTCGAGGCCGCCGCCGTGGATGTCGAACTGCGGCCCCAGATAGCGGCGCGACATGGCCGAGCACTCGATGTGCCAGCCGGGACGGCCGTCGCCCCACGGCGACGGGAAGGCCGCCGACGGCGGCTCGTCCTCTTTGCGGCCCTTCCAGAGGGCGAAGTCGCGGGGGTCGCGCTTCGCTCGCGGATCGGCGTCGGCCGCCGCCTCCATGTTGTCGATGCTCTGCCGGGTGAGCTCGCCGTACGACGGCCAGCTCTTCACGTCGAAGTACACGTCGCCCGAGCCGTCGGCCGCCGCATAGGCGTGGCCGGCGTCGATCAGGCGCTGGATGAGCTCCTGCATCTGCGGGATGCTGGCGGTCGCCCGCGGCTCGTACGTGGGCGGCTGGACGCCGATAGCACGGTAGGAGTCCGTGAACTCCAGCTCGAAGCGGTAGGCGAGCGCCCACCACTCCTCGCTGCCGCCCTCGGCCTGCCCGGCCGCGGCGTTGACCAGGATCTTGTCGTCGATGTCGGTGACGTTGCGCACCAGGGTGACGTCGAGCCCGCGGTAGCTGAGCCACCGCCGGAGCTGGTCGTAGACGAGGGCCGATCGCAGGTGCCCGATGTGCGGCGACGACTGCACGGTGGGCCCGCACACGTACATACCGACCTCGCCGTCCCGCAACGGGACGAAGTCGCGCAGAGCGCCCGCCTTGGTGTCGTAGAGCCGAAGAGTCACGGCATAAGCCTACGGGCCGCACCGCGGCCGCCGCTCCGCCGTGACCGAGTTGGGGAAAACAGCGCCTCACCGCGGGCTGTGGACGGATTCAGCCCAGCAGCAGCGCCGTCGCCTGCGCGGTGACGCCCTCGCCGCGTCCGGCGAAGCCGAGGCCGTCGGTCGTGGTGGCCCCGACCGACACCGGCGCCCCGAGGATCGCGGACAGCCGGTCCTGCGCCTCCTGCCGCCGCGGAGCGAACTTCGGCCGGTTGCCGACCAGCTGCACCGCCACATTGCCGATCCGGAAGCCGGCTCCCTCCACCAGCCGCCGCGCCTCTGCGAGGAACACGTCGCCGTGGGCACCGGAGAACCGAGGATCGCCCGTCCCGAACACCCCGCCGATGTCGCCGAGACCGGCGGCGGACAGCAGCGCGTCCACGATCGCGTGGGCGACAGCGTCGCCGTCGCTATGACCCGCGAGTCCCGGCTCCCCCGGCCAGTGCAGCCCGGCGAGCCACAGCTCCGCCGTCGGGTCGAAGGCATGCGTGTCGCTCCCCGTTCCCACCCTCGGGGTCACCGAGCCCGCGAGCAGCTCCTCGGCCCGCCGGAGGTCCCACGGCGTCGTCACCTTGAAGGCGTGCGCGTCGCCCGGAACCACATCCACCCGGAAGCCGGCGGCGGCCACGAGGCCGGCGTCGTCCGTCTCGTCGCTCTCGGCGAGCGCGTACGCCGTGAGCAGCTGCTCGCGTGGGAAGCCCTGCGGCGTCTGCACCGCCGACAGCGCCGACCGGTCGACGGTCTCGTGGACCTGACCGTCGCCGCCGATGCGCTTCACGGTGTCGCTCACCGGCAGACCGGGGACGACCCCGTATCCGCGCTCGACCACCGCATCCACGACGGCGTCGAACAGCGCGGAGGGAGCGAGTGCCCGCGCCGCGTCGTGCACGAGGACGATGTCGGCGTCCGCATCCACCACGACCAGCCCTTCGGCGACCGACGCCTGCCGGGTCGCACCGCCAGCGACCACGGCGACCGTGCGGCCCATCACCGCCGCCGCAAGGACTCCGGCCTCCTCCACCCGGTCCGCCGGAGCGACCACAATCGGGTCGGCGACGTGCCGCATGCCGCGGACGGCATGGAGCGACCGCTCCAGCAGGGTGAGCCCACGCAACGGCACGAAGGCCTTGGGGAGTTCCGCGCCCAGGCGCGTGCCCGATCCTGCTGCGACGACGACGACCGCGACGCGCGGTCCGGGGATGCTGTCCACCCGTCGAGCGTACCCGGCGGCCCGCCCTCCGGACACGACGAAGGCCCCGCCGCACGGAGCGACGGGGCCTTCGAATTCGTCAGGAGCGCCTAGGAGGCCAGCACCTCGTCGAGCAGGCTGGACGCCTTCTCGTCGTCGGTCTTCTCGGCGAGCGCGAGCTCGGAGATCAGGATCTGGCGGGCCTTGGCGAGCATGCGCTTCTCGCCGGCGGAGAGGCCGCGGTCCTGATCGCGACGCCACAGGTCGCGGACGACCTCGGAGACCTTGATGACATCGCCGGAGGCGAGCTTCTCCAGGTTGGCCTTGTAGCGACGGGACCAGTTGGTCGGCTCCTCGGTGAACGGAGCGCGCAGCACCTCGAAGACGCGGTCGAGACCCTCGCGGCCGATGACGTCGCGCACACCGACCAGATCGACGTTCTCGGCGGGGACCTCGATGGTGAGGTCGCCCTGCGTCACGTTGAGCTTGAGGTACAGCTTCTCTTCACCCTTGATGATTCTCTTCTTGACTTCGGTGATCGTTGCGGCACCGTGGTGCGGATAGACGACGGTCTCGCCAACCTCGAAAAGCATAGATTTGTTGTCCCTTCAGCAATGAATAGGATACCACACGAGGCACATGCTAAGGTTCGCCCTCACGCCTCCCGACGGCCGGGAAGACCCCTCCTCATGGGATAGAGTTGCAGGGGAAAATCACCGGGAGGGTCATTCAGTGAAAGCTCGAGTCGCGGCGTCCGTCGCCCTCGCCCTGGCCGTCGCGTTCGGCACCGCGGGATGCGGTTTCATCGCCCCACAGGCCACCACCAAGCACTACGACGCGAGCGATGGCGTGAGCGGGAACGTCGGCTCGATCGACGTCCGCAACGCGATCATCGTCACCGACGCGAAGAACGGCACGGTCGGCAACCTCGTGGTGACCCTCGTGAACACGGACACCAAGAGCCACCGCGTCGCCATCAGCGCAGGAGACCAGAGCTCCAGCGCGGCGTACGTCACCGTCCAGCCCGGCCAGGTCAAGCAGCTCGGCCAGGACCCGGAGAACGGCGGCCCGAGCAACGTGCTGATCCCCGAGTTCACGACGAAGCCGGGCGCGCTCTTCCCCGTCTACTTCCAGTACGGCGACGAGACCGGCGTCAACCTCAAGGTGCCGGTGCTCGACGGCCAGCTGCCCGAGTACTCCAGCCTCGTGCCGCCGACGATTCTTCCGGCCGCGCGGTAACCACCGCCCGGCGTCCCGGACAGCAGAAGCCGCCCCGCGCATCGCGCAGGGCGGCTTCTCTCGTCGGTGGCCCTCAGGCGTTGAAGCGGTACCCCAGCCCGCGCACGGTCACCAGCATCCGCGGCTCCGAGGGGCTCTCCTCGATGCGCGACCGGATGCGCTTGATGTGCACGTCGAGCGTCTTGGTGTCGCCGAAGTAGTCGCTCCCCCACACCCGGTCGATCAGCTGGCCGCGCGTGAGCACGCGTCCGGCATTCCGGAGCAGCAGCTCCAGCAGCTCGAATTCCTTCAGCGGCATGGAGATCTCGGCGCCGTTGACGGCGACGGTGTGGCGGTCGACATCCATGCGCACGGTGCCGGCCTCCAGCACGCCGTCGTCCTGCTGCTGCTCCTCGTCGACCCGGCGACGGAGCACGGCACGGATGCGCGCGAGCAGCTCGCGCGACGAGTACGGCTTCGTGACGTAGTCGTCGGCGCCCAGCTCCAGCCCCACCACGATGTCCACCTCGGAGTCCTTGGCGGTCAGCATGATGATCGGGACGTTGGACCGGGTGCGGATCTCGCGGCACACCTCGGTGCCCGGGATGCCGGGGAGCATGAGGTCGAGCAGGATGAGGTCGGCGCCGTCGCGGTCGAACGCGGCCAGCGCGGAGGGGCCGTCCTCCGCGATCTCCACCTCGTAGCCCTCCCGCTTCAGCAGGTACGCGAGCGGCTCGCTGAGCGAGGCCTCGTCCTCGACGAGCAGGATGGATGTCACTGGTTGTCTCCTATCGGGGGTCGGACACTGGATGCCTCGGGCAGCCGGATCGTGAACGTGGAGCCGCGGCCCGGCTGCGACCAGACGCGCACTTCGCCGCCGTGATTCTGGACGGCGTGCTTGACGATCGAGAGGCCGAGGCCGGTGCCGCCGGTGTTGCGCGACCGCGCCTGGTCGACGCGGAAGAAGCGCTCGAAGACGCGGTCGAGGTCCTCCTCGGGGATTCCCTCTCCCTGGTCGGTCACCGCGATCTCGACCACCCCTCCCGTGCTGCGCACGCCGATCCCGATGCGGGAGTCGTCCGGCGAGTACTGGATCGCGTTCGAGATCAGGTTGTGGACGGCCGTGACGAGCAGGTTCTCGTTGCCGATGACCTGGGCCTCCTTGTCGCCGCGCATGGCGATCTCGATGTTGCGGGTCTCGGCGGCCACGCGGTTCTGGTCGATGGCGGCTTTGACGACCTTGCTGGCGGACAGCTCGGTCGCATTGCCGAGCGCGTCCGTCGCCTGCAGCCGGCTCAGCTCGATGATGTCCTGGGTGATGCGGGCGAGCCGCTGCGCCTCCTCCGAGAGCCGCATGGCGAACCGGCGCACCTGCTCGGGGTCGTCGGATGCCCCGTCGAGCGCCTCGGCGAGCAGGCTGACGGCTCCGATGGGCGTCTTGAGCTCGTGGCTGATGTTGGCCACGAAGTCCCGGCGCACCGCATCCAGCCGGTACGACTCCGTGCGGTCCTCGGCGAGGAGCAGGATGTAGCGCGAGCCGAGGCGGGCGACCCGGACGCTCAGGTGGATGCCGGCGTCGCCGAACGGTCCGCGCGAGAGCTCGCACTCCTCGGTGAGCGACTCGCCGCTCCGTCTGACCCGGTCGACGAGGTCGACGAGGTGCGGATGCACGAGCGCGCCGTTCCAGACCAGGCCGATGGCGTGGGCGCCGGGCGACGCCTTGATAACGTTGTTGGACGGGTCGAGCACGACTCCGGCCGACTCGAGCGCGTCCAGCACCTGGTCGACGCCGTCGGGCACCGCCGGGTTCACCACCTCGGCGGCGTGGTGACCGCGTCGGGCTGCGATGTGCAGGATCCACACGAAACCGGCGCCGACGGCGAGCCCCAGGCCCAGCGACAGCAGCACCAACCAGGTGGAGTCCATGGCCCCAAGCGTAGGTGATGCCGATGCACGCGCATGGACGGATACCGCCACCGGCCGCGTGTTTTCGCGGGTACGTTAGACAGTGTTCAGCCGCGCGGCACCGTTTGTTAACCTGCCGCGGCGAACATGCAATACGGGGTCAGAAGGCCCCGACATCCCGCGTGCCCGCGCACGCCAGGAAGGACCACACCCCATGCGCGAAGTCTTCCAGCAGGAGCTGGCGGAAGTTCAGGACCGCCTCGTCGAGATCGCCGAGCTGGTCGTCCGCTCCATCCAGAATGCGACGGCTGCGTTCAACGAATCCGATGTGACGCTCGCCGAGGACGTCATCGCGAACGACCACCGCATCGACGAGCTGACGGTTCTGCTCGACGAGCTCTCCATCCAGATCCTCGCCCGGCAGCAGCCGGTCGCGCGCGACCTCCGCATCGTCGTGAGCGCGCTGCGGATCAGCGCCTCGCTCGAGCGGATGGGCGACATGGCCGAGCACATCGCGCAGCTCGCGCGGTACCGGTTCCCGGACAAGGTGGTTCCGAAGAGCCTGCGCTCGACGTTCGCCGAGATGGGCCGCCTCGACGTGCAGATCGCGCAGAAGCTGGCCGAGCTGCTCCGCTCGCAGGACATCCGGCTCGCCGACGAGATCCGCAATGACGACGACGACATCGACGAGCTGCACATCAGCGTGTTCGACAAGGTGCTCGGTGAGACGTGGAAGGGACAGGCGGTCGACACGGTCGACGCGACCCTCGCCTCCCGCTACCACGAGCGCTTCGCGGACCACGCGGTCTCGATCGCGAAGAAGGTGCAGTACCTCGCCACTGGCGACTGGGCTCCCGAGCTCGCCTCCTGACCTCACCACCTCGGCGACCCCCGTCGAGTACGCAAAAACTGCACGTCGACACGGCATGTCGCGTGCAGTTTTTGCGTACTCGACGGAGGGTGTGCGGGACTACTTCTTGCCCTGCGCGGCGACCGCGGCGGCACCGGCGGCGGCGGCCTCCGGGTCGAGGTAGTACGACGGCTCGAGCGGAGTGAAGTCCTCGCCGAGCTTGTAGACCAGCGGGATACCGGTCGGGATGTTCAGGCCGGCGATGTCCTCGTCGGAGATGCCGTCGAGGTGCTTCACCAGGGCGCGCAGCGAGTTGCCGTGGGCGGTGACGAGCACCGTCTTGCCGTCGGCGAGATCACGCGTGATGTCGGACTCCCAGTACGGCAGCATGCGGGCGATGACGTCCTTCAGGCATTCCGTCCGCGGGAGGTCGTCGCCGAGGCCGGCGTAGCGCGGGTCGCCGACCTGCGAGAACTCGCTGTCGTCCGGCAGGGGCGGCGGCGGAACGTCGAACGAGCGGCGCCACAGCTGGAACTGCTCCGGGCCGTACTTCTCCAGCGTCTCCGCCTTGTCGAGGCCCTGCAGCGCGCCGTAGTGGCGCTCGTTGAGGCGCCAGGAGCGCTGAACCGGGATCCAGAGGCGGTCGGCGACATCCAGCGCGTAGTTCGCGGTCTGGATCGCCCGCGTCAGCACGGACGTGTGCAGCACGTCCGGCGTGAGCCCGGAGTCGCGGAGCAGTTCGCCCGCCCGCTTCGCCTCGGCGACGCCGGTCTCGCTGAGACGCACGTCGACCCAGCCGGTGAACAGGTTCTTCTCGTTCCACTCGCTGCTGCCGTGGCGCAGGAGGATCAGGGTGTAGGGAGCGGCCATGCCCCCAATCTATCGCGTCGCGGATGGCCGCGAGCGCCGCGGGGACCGGTCCGCTGGCAGGATGGAAGCATGGCTTCCGGTGCGGTCGGCACGGTCACCCGCGGCACGACCAACACGAACCGGCTGCGCCGGGTCGACCGCTGGATCGCCGCGCAGCCGGCGCTGCGCCGCACCGCGGACCCGGTGGTCGTCGACCTCGGCTACGGTGCGAGCGGGGTCACCGCCCTGGAGCTTCAGCAGCGGCTGGCCCGGGTGCGCCAGGACGTCGAGGTGGTCGGGCTGGAGATCGAGCCAGGCCGGGTGCGGACGGCGAACGAGCAGCTGGCGGCGGTGCGCGACGGCCGCACGGGCTTCGCGACCGACGCGCGCATCCGGTTCGCCCTCGGCGGGTTCGAGGTTCCGCTGCCCGCCGGGCGGAAGGCCGCCGTGATCCGGGCGTTCAATGTGCTGCGGCAGTACCGCGAGGCGGATGTCGCCGGGGCCTGGGATCGGATGCGCGAGCGCCTGCAGCCGGCCGGCATTCTGGTCGAGGGCACGTGCGACGAGATCGGACGCATCTCGAGCTGGGTGGAGCTCGGCCCGGAGGGCGCCCGCACGCTGACCGTGTCGCTGCGGCTGCGCGATCTCGACGCCCCGTCGATCGTCGCAGAGCGGCTGCCGAAGGCGCTCATCCACCGCAATGTGCCGGGCGAGCGCGTGCACGACTACCTGGCGGAGCTCGACCGGCTGTGGCGCATCCACTCGCCGCTCGCCGCCTACGGCCCGAGTCAGCGCTGGATCGCGGTCGCCCAGGGGATGCGCGACGCCGGCTGGCCGGTGACCGGCGGCCGCTCGCGCTGGCGGCTGGGCGAGCTGACCGTGGCGTGGGATGCGGTGGCGCCGAACCCCTGAGCCCGCAGCGGCCGCGACCGGCCGGCACCTCCCCGCACCGGCTCGCTCACGCCTCCGCCCGGGACCTCCACAGCAGCCACAGGAAGTACGGCGCGCCGATCACGGCCGTGACGAGCCCGACCGGGATCTGGGCGGGGGCGATCAGCGTCCGCCCGACCGTGTCGGCCACGCTGACGAGGATCGCTCCGAGCAGCGCGGCGACGGGGAGCACGCGGGTGTGCCGCTGCCCCACCAGCGACCGGGCCGCATGCGGCGCGACCAGGCCGACGAAGGCGATGACGCCGACGGCCGCCACCGCCGCGGCGGTCAGCGCGACCGCGATGGCGAGCAGAGCGAGCCGTGTCCGGCCGAGCCGCACGCCGAGCACACGCGGGGTGTCCGGGTCGAGGCCGACGATGTCGAGTTCGCGGGTGGCCGCGGCGAGCAGGGGAACGGCGACGAGGAGCACCACCAGCACCGGGAGGACCTGCGGGAACGTGCGCCCGTAGGTCGAGCCGGAAAGCCAGACCAGCGCCTTCGCGCCGTTGAACGGATCGGTCAGCACGATGAACAGGCTGGTCAGGGCCGTCGCCCCGGAGGAGACCCCGATGCCGATCAGGATGAGGCGGTTCTGCTCCAGCCCCCGGCGCGCGGCGAGGCCGAACACCAGCAGGGCCGCCGCGGCAGCACCGGCGAAGGCGGCCCCGCCGACGAGCCAGAAGCTCGCCAGCGGCACAGCCGTGATGACGGCGATCGCCCCGACCCCCGCTCCCCCGACGACGCCGAGGATGGCGGGCTCGGCGAGCGGGTTGCGCGAGACGGCCTGCACGATCGTGCCGGCGAGCGCCAGCGCGGCGCCGGCCAGCAGCGCGGCGGCGACCCGTGGGAGGCGCGTGTCGAGCACGAACGACACCACCCGTCCGGCGCGGCCGGTGATGCCGTTCCACACGTCGCCGAGCAGGAGGCGCGCATCCCCCAGCAGGACGGCGGCGATCACGGCGGCGACGAGGGCCAGACAGCAGACGACGAGCGTGATGACGAAGGCTTGTCTGCTGCGCAGCCGCACGGCGGCGTTCGTGGCGGTGTTCGAGGACGAATCCCGCGATCGGTAGGCGAGGAAGACGAGCACTCCCGCTCCGAAGACGGTGGTCACGATCCCTGTGGGCACCGCGACCCCGGCCTGCCCGCCGAACACCGCGCGGAGCAGCACGTCGGCGATGAGGACGACGAGCATCCCCGCCACCGCCGAGGCCGGAAGGAACGCCCGATGGCGCGCCAGCCCGGGCACGCGGGGGGCGAGCAGCCGCACGATCGCGGGCGCGCACAGCCCGACGAACGCGACAGGGCCCGCGATGGTCACCGCCACCGCCGAGAGCAGGACGGCCAGGACGACGACGGCGGCCCGGGTTGTGCGCGGGTTCACCCCGACCGAGACCGCGCCGTCGTCCCCGAGCGCGAGGATGTCGAGCCGGCGACCGAGCACCAGCAGCCCGGCGAAGGCGACGACGGCGAGCGGAAGGAGCTGCACGACGCCCTCCATCCCGGTCTGGACGAGCGACCCGTTGCCCCAGGCGAAGAGGCCGGTCGTCTCCTGCGCGTAGAAGAGCAGCAGCATCCCGCTGACCCCGCTCAGGGCGAGCGTCAGCGCGGAGCCGGCCAGCACCAGCCGCACGGGCCCGGCCCCTCCGCGCGACAGCCCGAGGACGACGACAGCCGCGATCAGACCGCCGCAGAAGGCGACCGCCCCGGCCGGCAGCACGGGCAGGGAGACGCCGAACGCGGCGACGGCCACGACGGCCAGGTAGGCGCCGGCGTTCACCGCCAGGGTGTCCGGCGCGGCCAGTGGATTCCGCGAGACCGACTGCAGGGCGGCTCCCGCCGCGCCCAGGACGGCGCCGACGACGAGGCCGGCGACCAGCCGCGGCATCCGGGAGGCGGCGAGCACCGCGTCGGCCTGCCCGGAGCCCGCACCCGTCAGGGCGCGCCACAGGACGTCGGGCCCGAGCACTGCCGTGCCCTGCGAGAGGTGGATGAGCGAGAGCGCCACCACCGCGACCGCGGCCGCGCAGGCGAGCAGCGCGAGCCGCCCGCCGGCCCGGCGGCGGACGGCGACGGCCCCGCTCACGTCGTGAGGGCGTCGACCAGGGCCGCGACGTACTGCGTCATCGACGCGGGGCCTCCGAACATCCAGATGCCGTCGGGCAGCCGGTGCACCTGCCCTGACTTCACGAACGGGAGCGACGTCCACACGGCGTTGTCCGTGAGGGCGCCCAGGAACGGGTCGCTGCCGTCGACGTCGTTCGCGATGTAGGTGAACTGCACGTCGCCGAGCGAGGTCAGGCCTTCGACGTCGGTCGCGGCGAGGCCGTACGCCTCGTCGCCCTTGAGGGTCCACGGATTGGTCAGGCCGAGCTTCTCGTTGACGTCGGAGATCAGCGAGCCGGCCGCGTACGGCCGGACCGAGACACTGTTGCCCTGGACCCATCCATCGGCGAAGGCGACCTTCGCGCCGGCGAGTCCGGCGTCGGCGAGCTTCTGCTTGCCGTCGGCGAGGGCGGTGTCGAACGACGCCAGCTCCGTCTTCGCGCGAGCCTCCGTCCCGGTCGCCTCGGCGATCAGGTCGACGTTGTCGGTCAGCTGCTCCAGCTGCCGGGAGGCGTCCGCGGAGCGGACGACCAGGACCGGCGCCACACGCTCCAGCTGGTCGATGGCCGAGTCGGAGAGGTCGGTGGTCGCCACCACCAGGTCCGGCTTCAGCGCGGCGACCGTGTCGACGCTCGGCTCGCCGCGCGTCCCGATGTCCTTCACGCCCTTCGGCAGCTTCTCCGCGGTGTCCCAGGCGCTGTAGCCCTTGACATCCGCGGCCCCCACCGGCTCGACGCCGAGCGTGAGCAGCATCTCCACCACGTTCCACTCGGTGCCGACGACCTTCTTGGCGGGCCCGTCGAGGCGGACCTTCTCGCCGCGGGCGTCGGTGATCGTCAGGGCGGCGCCGCTGTTCGTCTCGCCGCTGGCGGCTTCGGTCGTGCCGCAGCCGCTCAGCGCGATCACGGCGGCGACCGCCAGGGCGGCCACGGGCAGGTGACGTCGGATGTTCATCGGGTCCTTTCGGTTCGGAGGTGGTGGGCGCCGACGGCCCGCGTTCGCGGGGCGCCGGAGATCGGATCGGTCTCGACCTCGATACGGATGCCGTAGACGTCGGTGAGGAGAGCGGGGTCGTACACCTCGGCGGCGGAGCCGGCGGCGACGACGCGGCCCTCGCGGAGGAGCACGACGCGGTCGGAGACGGCCGCCGCCTGGTCGAGATCGTGCAGCACGAGACCGACCGTGACGCCGTGGAGGTCGGCCAGCTCGCGGACCAGGTCGAGGATCTCCACCTGGTAGCGCAGGTCGAGGTACGTCGTCGGCTCGTCCAGCAGCAGAACATCCGTCTCCTGGGCGAGGCAGCAGGCGAGCCACACGCGCTGCAGCTGGCCGCCGGAGAGCGACTCGACGCCGCGGTCGGCGAACGGCGCGACGCCGGTGAGCTCGAGCGCCCGATCCACGGCGGCGCGGCCGTCGGGGTCGGTGGAGCGGAAGCGCCGGCGGTACGGGTGGCGTCCGAATCCGACGACCTCGCGGACGCTGAGGCCGGCAGGCGTCGGACGGCTCTGGGCGAGCAGGGTGACGCGGCGGGCGAACTCCGGGCGGGAGAGGGCGATGGCGTCGATCATGGCGTCCGCCTCGTCGGTGTCGCCGGTGACGCCGGCGGCGGCCTGGGCCGGCAGCAGCACCGACCCGCTGCGCGCATCCTTCAACCGGGCGATGGCGCGCAGCAGCGTCGACTTGCCGCTGCCGTTCGGTCCGATGAGGGCGGTCACGCGTCCCCGCGGGAGCAGGAGGTCGGCGCCGTGGACGACGTCGACACCGTCGTAGGCGATGGTCACGTCGGAGGCGAGGAGGCCGGCGGTCGCAGTCACGAAGGTTAGGTTAGCTTAACCTAACTCGGTCGCCAAGCGACCGCGGAGGACAGCGCTCTCCAGCGGCCCAGCGGCCCAGCGAGACGGCGGGACGGCGAGACGACGGGACGAAAGCGCCAGGGACGCTGGGCTCTAGGAGCGCGGCGTCCGCGTGACGGCGCCCAGGCGCGGGATGCGCGGCACCTGCGCGGCCGAGCCGGCCTCCGGCGGCACCACGATCTCCTGTCCGGCCGCGACCTGCACGCCGTCCGCCGCAACGGTCAGCGTCGCGTCGGGGTCGGTCGAACGCTTCACCACGGCGAGGGCGATCGGCCCGAGCTCGTAGTGCACCGCCGACGACGTCACGGCGCCGACCTCGCGGTCTCCGGCGGAGACGACGGCTCCGGATTCGGGGAGCACGCCCTCCGATCCGTCCAGGTGCAGCATGACCAGCCGGCGCGGCGGGTGGCCGAGGTTGTGCACCTTCGCCACGGTCTCCTGGCCGCGATAGCAGCCCTTGCTCAGGTGCACGGCCGTGCGCAGCCAGTCAAGCTCGTGCGGGATGGTGCGCTCGTCGACCTCGGTCGAGAACCGCGGGCGCCACGCGGCGATCCGCAGGGCGTCGGCCGCCAGCGTCCCTGCGGCGGAGAGCTCGCCCGAGCGGACCCGGGCGACGAGAGAGGGCAGCGCGTCGCGCGGGACGAGACGCTCGCTCCACGACCATCCCGCTCCGGGATGCTCGCCGTGGGCGTACTGGTGGCCGCCCGGGGTCACCGCGCGCCAGGGATCGTGCCACACCAGCGGGACGCCGTTCGGCGCGGCGAGCGGCAGCGGAGGGTCGCCGAGGGTGCCGATCGTAGCGAGCTCCGCGGTGCGGTCGGCGAGCTCGACGCGCAGCATGAACCGCATCGAGTCGAGCCAGCCGAGAAGGCCCTCCGCCTCCGGACGGTCGACGAGCAGCCAGAGCGTCTCGCCGTCGTCGGCCAGGCGGACGGCGTGCTCGACGCGACCCGTCACATCCAGCAGCAGGGTCTCCGACGACTCCCCCGGCCGCAGCCCGGTGAGCGCCTGGCTCGTGAGGGAGTTCAGCCAGCTGAGCCGGTCGGGGCCCTGGATGGTCAGCACCGCGCGGTCGGACAGGTCGACGATCGCGCCGCGTTCGGCCAGCGCGCGCTGCTCGGAGAGCGGGCTGCCGTAGTGCGCGGGAACGCCCGTGCCGTCGGTGTCGACCGCGCCGGGCAGGTCGAGGAAGGGCGAGCGCTGTTCGGGCTCCGGGTGGTCGGACATCGGCGGCGCCTCTCAGTCGACCTTGGCGAGCCGGGCGGAGGCGTGCGTGCGCAGCTCCTGGCCCAGGGCGGCGATGTCCCACGCCCACAGCAGGTGGCCGTCCACCAGACCGTAGAGGCGGGTGGCCGCCGTGTACTCCTTCGCCCCGGCCGTGCGCAGCACTGCGTCGGTCGCCAGGTCGATGCGCGGGCCGGCCACCTGCCCGACGTAGAGCTCGCTCACGCCGTCGGGATGGATGATCGACACGTCGATGTCGAAGGCGCCGTGCGAGTTACGCAGCGCTTCGACGGACTGCGCGGTGCCGAACGGACGGGCGCCGACGCCGGGCAGCATCGCCGGACCGGCGTCGCCCTCGATGAGCTTGCGGCGCAGCCGCCAGTAGCCGGTCTCGGCCGCGAGCGGCGTGTTCTCCTCGTCGAGCACCCACGAGGTCGCCGAGTAGTTGAGGTAGCCCAGCCCGTCGTGGCTGAAGCTGACGCGCTGGCCGAACTCCAGCTGCGTGTGCTCCTCGCCGGCGGCGTAGTCGAGCACGCCCGTGCCCTCCCAGACGCCGATCAGCCAGGAGAGGGGGACCAGCTCGGCGGGGAGATCGGTGGGGATCTCGATCATGACGTCGGCCTCAGGCTCAGCGCTGACCGCGGAACAGGTTGTAGACCACGAGGCCCGAGACGCCGAGGATGGCGAGAGTGGCCAGGCCCAGAAGGCCGATGAAGAAGAGTTCGAGAGCGACCAGCATGGTGCCAGTCTACCCAGCACCCGCCGACACCAGGGCCAGGATGCCGCCGAAGAGTCCGAGGATCGCGAAGCTGCCGGCGAAGGTCACCGCGAGGCGGTCGATGAAGCCGTCCTTCTGCTGCGTCGCCAGCTGCGCGACGAACCCCAGCAGCACCGAGACGCCGAGCGCGAGCGACAGCCACGAGGCGTACTCCGACGGATGCGCGACCGTGCCGATGAGGATGCCGAGCACCAGGGAGACCACCCAGACCGACCCGATGCTCGTCAGCGTCGCCCACCGCGGCAGCGGCGGCTGCACGGGGCCGGCCGCGGCAGCCGGACCCATCGCGTGCATCGGAGGGGTGTCCGGGGTCTCGTCGCTCACGCTCCCATTCTGCCCCGGCGCGGGGCCCCAGCGGCTGCCGGACGGGGCGGGCGGCTGTTTCCGGTAGCATTACGGCACGGTTTCCCGGCGGGTGAGGAGGAATGTGTGGCGCAGCTTCTGATCCTGACCTCTGCGCCGAGCACCACCGCGCCCCGCACTCCAGGGGCGACCTCCTCGGTCGGCGACGCCGCCGGTCCGGGTGCCGAGGTGCTGCCGTCGCTCGCGCTGCTCAGCCACCGGGTGCGCCAGATCCCGGCAGAGCCCGCCTCGCTCGTCAACGCCCCGAGCTGCGACCTCATCTTCGTGGATGCGCGGCGCGACCTGGCGAGCGCGAAGTCGCTCTGCAAGATCCTGACGACGACCGGGGTCACCGTCCCGCTGGTCCTCGTGCTCACCGAGGGCGGCCTCACGGCGGTCAGCGCCGACTGGGGCGTCAGCGACGTCGTTCTCGACTCCGCGGGCCCGGCCGAGCTGGATGCGCGCATCCGTCTCGCGATCGGCCGCCAGACGCAGGAGCACTCGCAGTCGAAGATCCAGGCCTCCGGCATCACGATCGACGAGGCCAGCTACTCGGCGAAGGCCCACGGCCGCCAGCTCGACCTCACCTTCAAGGAGTTCGAGCTGCTCCGCTTCTTCGCGACGCACCCGTCGCGCGTCTTCACGCGCGAGCAGCTGCTCAGCGAGGTGTGGGGGTACGACTACTTCGGCGGCACCAGGACGGTCGACGTGCACGTGCGACGCCTGCGGGCCAAGCTGGGCGACCTGGAGTCGCTGATCGGCACCGTACGCAACGTCGGGTACCGGTTCAACGTGTACGAGGAGGAGAACGACCGCCTCCCCACCTCCGTCCGCCCCTGACCTCCGCGACCCCGCGCAGCCCTTCTCTCCACAGCCAGCGTTTATCCACCGTTTACGCAGGCCCGTCACGAGGGCTCCCTCACGGTGCCATGATGGGGGGATGGACGAGCGGACGACTCTGGAGAACGGCCTTCTCGACACGGGGCTGGGCGGGAGCCTGGGCAGCGACTTCGACGACGACTTCGCCCCCTTCATCTACGAGCCCGACCCGACCCTGCCGGACGACCGCTACCTCGACCGCGAGCTGAGCTGGCTCGCGTTCAACCAGCGCGTGCTGGAGCTGGCGGAGGACCCGCTGCTCCCCGTGCTCGAGCGCGCCAACTTCCTCGCCATCTTCGCGAGCAACCTCGACGAGTTCTTCATGGTCCGCGTCGCCGGCCTGAAGCGCCGCATCGCCACCGGCCTCGCGGTGCCCACCAATGTCGGGCGCGCGCCGCAGGACGTGCTCGCCGACATCTCCGAGAAGGCGCACGAGCTGCAGCTCCGCCACGCACGGGCCTACCACGACCTGGTCCTCCCTGCGCTGCGCGATGCGGGCATCACCGTCGTCACCTACGACCAGCTCGACGACGCCGACAAGGTGCAGCTCCGCGAGATCTTCTCGCAGCAGATCTTCCCTGTGCTGATGCCGCTGGCCGTGGACCCGGCGCATCCGTTCCCCTACATCTCCGGGCTCTCGCTCAACCTCGCCGTGCGTGTGCGCAACTCGCGTACCGGCAAGGAGCAGTTCGCCCGCCTCAAGGTGCCGCAGATGCTGCCGCGGTTCGTCCGCATCGACCAGCGAGAGACCGTCGGCCAGGTGCGCTTCATCACCCTCGAGGAGCTCATCGCCAACCACCTCGGCGACCTCTTCCCCGGCATGGAGATCCTCGACCACCACGTCTTCCGCGTCACACGCAACGAAGACGTCGAGATCGACGAGGACGAGACGGAGAACCTCATCCAGGCCCTGGAGCGCGAGCTGCTGCGCCGCCGCTTCGGTCCGCCGATCCGCCTCGAGGTCACCGACGACGTCGACCCGGTCACCCTCGGCCTGCTGGTGCGCGAGCTCGACGTGACCGATCAGGAGGTCTACCGCCTCCCGGCCCCGCTCGACCTCGGCGGCCTCTTCGACCTCGCGAAGATCGACCGGCCCGACCTGCACTACCCGAACCACGTCCCGACCACGCCGGCGCAACTCATGCCGAGCGAGCCGAACGCCAAGCCCGACATCTTCGCGGCGATCACCCGGCAGGACGTCCTCGTCCACCACCCCTACGAGTCGTTCGCGACCAGCGTGCAGGCTTTCCTGGAGCAGTCGGCGGCCGACCCGCACGTCCTGGCCATCAAGCAGACGCTGTACCGCACGTCCGGCGACAGCCCCATCGTCGAGGCCCTGATCGACGCGGCGGAAGCCGGCAAGCAAGTGCTCGCCCTCGTCGAGATCAAGGCGCGCTTCGACGAGCAGAACAACATCTCCTGGGCGCGGAAGCTCGAGAAGGCCGGCGTCCACGTGGTCTACGGCCTGGTCGGGCTCAAGACGCACTGCAAGCTCGCCCTCGTCATCCGCGAGGAGAAGGGCGTGCTCAAGAGCTACAGCCACATCGGGACGGGCAACTACAACCCGAAGACCTCCCGCATCTACGAAGACCTGGGGCTCTTCACCGACGACGACCAGGTCGGCAAAGACCTGACGCGCCTGTTCAACGAGCTCTCCGGCTACGCGATCGAGAAGAAGTTCAAGCGGCTCCTCGTCGCACCCCTGCACCTGCGCAAGGGCCTGCTGAAGCGGATCGACACCGAGCGGGCCAACGCCGAGGCGGGGCGGCCGTCCGGCATCCGCATCAAGCTCAACTCGATCGTCGACGAGGCCATCATCGACGCGCTCTACCGCGCCAGCCAGGCCGGCGTCCCTGTCGACCTCTGGGTGCGCGGCATCTGCGGGGTCGTTCCGGGGCGCGAGGGGCTGTCGGAGAACATCCGGGTGCGCTCGGTGCTCGGCCGGTACCTGGAGCACTCGCGCATCTTCTCGTTCGTCAACGGCGGCGACCCGCAGGTGTACATCGGCAGCGCCGACATGATGCACCGCAACCTCGACCGCCGGGTCGAGGCGCTCGTGCGCCTCACCGAGCCGGAGCACCTGCGGGAGCTCGGCGACCTCTTCGACCTCGCATTCGACGAGCGGACCGCAACGTGGAAGCTCGACGAGGACGGCGTGTGGACGCGCCACCACCTCGACGAGAACGGCAAGCCCCTGGTCGACCTGCAGAACAAGCTCATCCAGCAGTACAGCCACCGCCCGCGCAGCACCCGTACGGGAACGAGGCGGTGAGCCCGGCCATCTACGCCGCGGGCGCCCTCTGCTGGCGCGTCGTGGACGATCGGATCGTCGTGCTCGTCGTGCACCGCACCAAGTACGGCGATGTCACCATCCCCAAGGGCAAGGTCGACCCCGGCGAGACGCTTCCGCAGACGGCGGTCCGCGAGATCGAGGAGGAGACGGGCCTGAAGATCGGGCTGGGCGTGCCGCTCGGCGTCTCGACCTATCCCCTCAGTAGCGGCCGCGAGAAGATCGTGCACTATTGGGCGGCCGAAGTCGGCGAGAAGGCCATCCTGCGCTCCACCTTCGTTCCGAACAGCGAGATCGCGGCCATCGAATGGGTCACGATCAAGAAGGCGCGCGGCTACCTGACCTACGAGCGCGATGTCGAGATCCTCGACGCGTTCGACGCGCTCGTCCACCAGGGCATCACCTCCACGTTCGCGCTGATCGCCCTGCGCCACGGTAAAGCGGCGCCCCGCGACCGCTGGGACGGCTCGGACGCATCGCGCCCGCTCACCGAGCGCGGCGTCAAGCAGGCCGCTGCCGACGTTGCGACGCTCCAGACCTGGCGCCCGAAGCGGATCGTGACCAGCGACGCCGTCCGATGCGTGACCACCGTCGCCCCGCTCGCGGCCGCGACCGGCATCAAGCCGCAGCGCGACCACGGCATCAGCCAGGAGGCCTACGAAGAGGGCCGCGGGGAGGTGCGGGGTGTCGTCGGAAAGCGCGTCCGCTCCCGCAAGACCGCCGTGCTGTGCAGCCACGGCCCGGTCCTGCCCGAGATCATGCGCGAGATCGCGCTGGCGACCGGCACGATGCCCGGCGCCTACCTCGACGATGCGGCCGATCTCGACACCGGCGGCTTCTCGATCGTGCACCTGTCGGCGACGAACCCCGCGTCGGGCATCGTGTCGATCGAAACCTACGCACCGGTCGAGACCGCACCGTGACACGGAGCGGGTGCGCCGGGTTCACCGGCTGACCCGCGGATTCACAGGAGCACGAGGACAAGAGGACGCCCGGCGTTAACCTCCCGTTTACCACCGCGGGGGACTCTGGACAGACACCGGGAATAGCGTCTCACGCGGGTCGCACCGACCCCGTCCTGTTGTTACTGATCCCCGAAGGGACAACTGTGAAACTCAAGCGCATCGGCGCTCCCGTGGCACTTCTCGCCGCAGCCGCCATCTCTCTCACCGCCTGTGCGGCGAACGAGGGCAGCACGCCGTCCACCACGACGGCCAAGGCCTCGAACCTGTCCGGCACGCTGAACGGCATCGGCTCGTCCGCCCAGGGCGCGGCGCAGACGGTGTGGGCCGCCGGCTTCCAGCAGGCCAACCCCAAGGCCACCGTCAACTACGACCCGCAGGGCTCCGGCGCCGGCCGCAAGAGCTTCATCTCGGGCGCCGCCGACTTCGCCGGCTCCGACGCCGCCCTCAAGACGGAAGAGCTCGCCTCCACGTTCGCCGGCTGCGCCGCGAACAGCAAGGGCATCGACCTCCCCGTCTACATCTCCCCGATCGCCATCGCGTACAACGTCGACGGCGTGAAGGACCTCAAGCTCGACGCCGCGACCATCGCCGGCATCTTCTCGGGCAAGATCACCACGTGGGACGACGCCAAGATCAAGGACCAGAACTCGGGCGCTTCGCTCCCGTCGGCTCCGATCACGGTCGTGCACCGCTCCGACGACTCGGGCACCACCCAGAACTTCACCGAGTACCTCGCCGCGAACGCCCCCGACGTCTGGACGGCCCCGGCCGCCCAGACCTTCCCGTTCCAGGTCGGTGACGCGGCCAAGGGCACCTCGGGTGTCGCGGACGCCACCAAGAACGCGAAGAACTCCATCACGTACATCGACGAGTCGGGCTCGGCGGGCCTCAGCATCGCCCAGCTCAAGGTCGGCAGCAACTACGAGAAGATCAGCGCCGACGGTGCTGCCGCCGTGGTCGCCGCCTCCCCCATCGCCGACGGCCGCGAGGCCAACGACCTGGCCATCCAGATCGACCGCAAGGACACCAAGAAGGGCGCCTGGCCGCTCGTCCTGGTCTCCTACGTGATCGCGTGCCAGGAGTACAAGGACGCCGCCAAGGCCGACCTGGTCAAGGGTTACGTCGACTACATCATCTCGAGCGACGCCCAGAAGGCCGCCGCGGAGCAGGCCGGTTCGGCCCCGCTCTCGAGCGACCTGGCCGACAAGGTCTCCAAGGCCGTCGCCAGCATCAAGTAACACAACGCCGCTCGGCCTGGGCTGCCACGCAGCCCGGGCCGAGCGGTGCTCCCGTCCTCAGCCGCCCCCCACGGCACACCCGATGAGAGAAAGCAACGAATGACCGCCGGAACCGTAGGAGCCATCAGGCCGAAGGCGAAGGTCCGCCTCGGCGACCGGGTCTTCTCGACCAGCACCATCGTGGCCGGATCGCTGATCCTCGCCACCCTCGCCGCCGTTGCGATCTTCCTGGTCGTGCAGAGCATCCCTGCTCTGTTCGCCCACGCCGGCCAGCTGCCCAACAACGCGACGAACTTCTGGTCGTGGGTGTGGCCGCTCGTCTTCGGCACCATCTGGGCGGCTCTGATCGCGCTGCTGATCGCGACCCCGCTGTCCATCGGCATCGCGCTGTTCATCTCGCACTACGCTCCGCGCCGCGTCGCATCGGTGCTCGGCTACATCATCGACCTCCTCGCCGCTGTCCCCTCCGTCGTCTTCGGCCTCTGGGGCATCGCGACGCTGTCATCGTTCGTCCAGCCCTTCTACGTCTGGCTGGGCGACAACCTCGGCTGGATCCCGTTCTTCGCGCCGCCGGTCTCCGGCACCGGCCGCACCATCCTCACCGCCGGCCTCGTGCTCGCCGTCATGGTCATCCCGATCATGACCGCGATCTGCCGCGAGATCTTCCTGCAGACCCCGCGCCTCCACGAGGAGGCCGCGCTGGCCCTCGGCGCGACGCGCTGGGAGATGGTCAGGATGGCCGTCCTCCCCTTCGCCCGCAGCGGCATCATCTCCGCCATCATGCTCGGCCTGGGCCGCGCGCTCGGCGAGACGCTGGCCATCGCGATGGTGCTCTCCCCCGCCCTGATCGTGAAGTTCGCGGTGCTGCAGGCGCAGAGCCCGAACACGATCGCCGCGAACATCGCCCTGCAGTTCCCCGAGGCGACCGGCCTCGGCGTGAACGCGCTCATCGCCTCCGGCCTCGTGCTGTTCGTGGTGACCCTGCTCATCAACATGCTCGCCCGCTACATCGTCAACCGCCGCAAGGCCTTCTCTGGAGCGAACTGATGGCCACCACCACCGCCACCGCCCCACGCCCGCTCGTGAACTCGTACACCGCGGGCAAGCTGCCGCGCTGGGCGCCGTGGACGATGCTCGTCGTCTCCTGGGTCGTCTTCGGGGCGATCTTCGCCATGCTGGCCGCGAGCGGCGCGACCAAGGACTTCAACATCGTCGGCGCGATCTTCTTCGGGACCGTGCTGTTCGACGTCGCGATCTACACGACCTCGCTGCTGGTCGAGGGGTCCCGCAAGGCCGTGGACCGGCTGGTCACCTCGCTGGTCGCCACCGCGTTCATCGTCGCCCTCCTCCCGCTGATCTCCCTCGGCTGGACGGTCGTCTCGCAGGGCCTCGCCCGCTTCGACATCGCCTTCTTCTCGGAGTCGATGCGCAACGTCATCGGCGACGGGGGCGGCGCGCTGCACGCGATCGTCGGAACGCTCGAGATCACCCTCATGGCAGCGGTCATCTCCGTGCCGATCGGCCTGCTCACCTCCATCTATCTGGTGGAGTACGGCCGCGGCACTCTCGCGCGCGGCATCACCTTCTTCGTGGACGTGATGACCGGCATCCCCTCGATCGTCGCCGGCCTGTTCGCGTACGCCCTGTTCGCGCTGTTCTTCGGCCCCGGCATCCGCAATGGCTTCATGGGTGCCGTCGCGCTGTCCGTGCTGATGATCCCGGTCGTCGTCCGCTCCAGCGAGGAGATCCTCCGGATCGTGCCGAACGAGCTGCGTGAGGCATCGCTCGCCCTCGGCGTCCCCAAGTGGCTGACCGTGCTCAAGGTGGTGCTGCCGACCTCGCTCGCCGGCCTCGTCACCGGCGTCATGCTCGCCATCGCCCGCGTCATCGGCGAGACGGCGCCGCTGCTCATCGTCGCCGGCTTCACCACGAGCATGAACTACGACCTCTTCAGCGACCGGATGATGACCCTCCCGGTCTTCGTGTACACCCAGTACACGCAGGCCGCGGGCCTCCACGCGCAGGCGCAGATCGACCGCGCCTGGACGGGCGCACTCGCGCTCATCATCATCGTGATGCTGCTCAACCTGGCCGGCCGCATCATCGCGAAGGCCTTCGCCCCCAAGTACGGCCGCTGAACCCGCACCCCTCCACCCGACAGCCAAGGAATCAAGTGTCCAAGCGCATCGAAGTCAACGACCTCAACGTCTACTACGGCAAGTTCCGCGCCGTCGAGGGCGTCTCGCTCACCATCGAGCCCCGCTCCGTGACGGCCTTCATCGGCCCGTCGGGATGCGGCAAGTCGACGTTCCTCCGCACCCTGAACCGCATGCACGAGGTTATCCCCGGCGCGTACGTCGAGGGCGAGGTGCTCATCGACGGCAACAACCTGTACGGCCCGGGCGTCGACCCCGTTCTCGTGCGCCGCCAGGTGGGCATGGTGTTCCAGCGCCCGAACCCGTTCCCGACCATGAGCATCCGCGACAACGTTCTCGCCGGAGTGAAGCTCAACAACCGCCGGATGTCGAAGAGCGAGGCCGACGACCTCGTGGAGAGCTCGCTGCAGGGCGCCAACCTGTGGAACGAGGTCAAGGACCGCCTGAACCTCCCCGGGTCCGGCCTCTCCGGCGGCCAGCAGCAGCGTCTCTGCATCGCCCGCGCGATCGCCGTCTCCCCCGACGTGCTGCTGATGGACGAGCCGTGCTCGGCCCTCGACCCGATCTCGACGCTCGCGATCGAGGACCTCATCGAGGAGCTGAAGAACGACTACACGATCGTCATCGTGACCCACAACATGCAGCAGGCCTCGCGCGTCTCCGACCGCACCGCGTTCTTCAACATCGCGGGCACCGGCAAGCCGGGCAAGCTCATCGAGTACAACGACACGAACCAGATCTTCTCCAACCCGACCGTGCAGGCCACCGAGGACTACGTCTCCGGCCGCTTCGGGTGATCCGGGAGCGACCGGATGGTCGCAGCGCCGACGAGAAACGCCGCCGATCCGTGCGATCGGCGGCGTTCGTCGTCTCGTGGCCCGAGCCTGTCGGGGACGGGTCAGGACGCGATCGCGACGATGGGCGGCGTGGTCGGCTTGTCCGACCCGCCGCTCGGTTCGACCGTGACGCCGACCGCGTCGCCCGCCGCCATCTCGCCGGTGAGCACCCGCCAGGTCGATCCGGACTCGGCCGGGGTCATCGTCCCGGCCGGGATGGCCTTGCCGTCGCGCAGGTACCAGAGCTCGTAGGTCTTGTCGCCGGGAAGGGCCGGGAGGTCGTTGGCGACGAGCGCGGAACGACCCAGCTCGCCCGACCACACCAGGGTCGCCGTGCCGCCGCCCTCGACCCGCGCGGTCGCCCGCTGGACGTCGGGGGCCGCGTTGATCTCGGCCAGAGCGGATGCCTGCTGCGACTGGTAGGAGTTGCCGCCCGAGAGCGTCGAGCCGACGACGGCACCGCCGACGAACAGCACGATCGCCGCGGCAGCGGCGCCGAGGAGCAGGCCGGGGCGCTGGAACCAGCGGCGCTGCGCAGCGCGCTCTGCACGGCCCTGCGCCGGCTCGGGTGCAGCGGTGGGCGCGGGTGCAGCGGTGGATGCGGAGGTCGCGTCGGATGCAGTAGTCGCGTCGGCGGCCGGAGGAGCGTCCGGTGCTGCGTCCGGCCGGGCGGCATCCTGAGCAGGCAGCTGCGGGGTGCTCTGCAGCTGCGCGAACAGCGCCGCCTTGAGCTCGGGGCGCGGCTGCACCGGCTCTGCGGAGAGCGCGAGCTCGGCGGCGACCTCCTCGAAGGTACGGGCCTCCTGCTCGTCGTCCGCCCCCAGGCGGTAGCCGAGACGCCCGGTGTCGGGGTCGTCCTCGCGGGTCATGTCGTCACCCCCAGTTCCTCTCGCAGCCGTATCATCGCATCGCGCAGCCGAGTCTTCGCTGTGCCGAGCGGGATTCCGAGTTCGGCTGCGACCTCGGACTGGCTGAGTCCTCCGTAATAGGCGAGGGTGACGGCGCGCCGCTGCGGCTCGCTGAGTTTCGCCATGGCCACCTCCACCCTCTCGTGCTCGACCCGGACCTCCACCGTCTCGGCCACCTGGTCGTAAGCGGTCGGGAGATCGCGGATGCCCACGGCCGTGTCCCGGTCGCGCGATGCCTGCGATGCCCGGATCCGGTCGACTGCGCGCCGGTGGGCCATGGTCATGATCCACGTCTGCGCTCGACCCTTATTCGGATCGAACCGCGGAGCGGATTGCCAGGCCTCGAGGAAGACCTCCTGGGCGACCTCCTCCGACTGCGCTGCGTCGATGAGGAGGCGGCGGATCAGCCCGAGGACGCGCGCGGCGGTCAGGTCGTAGAAGCGCGAGAACGCCTCCTGGTCGCCGGTCGCGGTGCGGACGAGGAGGTCGTCGAGGTCGACCGCAGGGGCGTCGTCCACGTCGTCTCCGCTCTCATCCGGTCCGCCGGGGTTCGACCCGCCGATGTTCGAGCGGGCCTCTCCCGACAGGAGAGTGCCGGGCCGCAGAACGCCTCTCGGCGCGAGGCCGCTCGAAGCGGCTAGTTTTGGAGCCCGGGGTTACTGCGGCCCGGCGACATCCAGTGTACAGGAGCGTCCGCGCGCCCTCTCGGCGTGGCGTTCGCAGCGGGAGAACGCGGATGCCGGATCGGGGGTTGACCGCGTCGCCGCCGTGGCTTCAGTCGAGCGAGTCCGACCGCCACAGCCGCGCGCACGCCGTCAGCTCCTCCGCGGTGCGGGTGAACCGCAGTGCGCGCGTCGTCAGCTCGCTCGCCCGCTCGGGGTCGAGCACGTCACGGTCGTCGGCGACGGAGGCGGCGCCGGCCGCCGCGACCCGGCAGAACGCCGCCGCCCGGTCGAGCGCGACGGCGAAGTCGCCCTCGAACAGGCCGCGGAGGATGCGGTCGGCCAGCTCCGTGATCTCGGCCGGTCCCGTCGGGTCCGGCGCGCCCGCGACGACGGCGTCGATGGACCCGAGCACCTCGGTGCCGCGCTGGAACAGGTACGCAGTGCCCTCCGCATCCTGCCGGATGAGCAGCCGGATCAGGTAGATGCGCCACAGGGCGCCTGGCAGGCTCTTGGCGTTCGACCGCGACCACAGCTCGGCGAGCGCGTCGATGCCGTGCGCGTCGGTGAACGCGACCAGCCGGTCGACGACCTCCGGGTCCGGGTTCTCGCGCACGCGGGCGAGGAGCGCACGCGCGGTCTCGTGGGCGACCCTGCTGATCTGCGCGGGATCCTCCCCGCCCATGAAGGCCTCGAACATCCCACTCGTGAACAGCGCAGGCTTGTGGAACCGGTCAGACATCCCCCTATTCTGCCCCTGCCACGGGACGGGGTGAATCCACGCTAGATTGGAGGTGAGGGCCTGTAGCTCAGTTGGCAGAGCATCGGACTTTTAATCCGCGGGTCGTGGGTTCGAGCCCCACCGGGCCCACCCTCGTTCGGCGTTGTCCAGTGGTACGATATCTTGTACCATTTGGAGGAATCATGGCCATCACGGCAAGCGAGGCTCGCAGCGACCTGTTCGGGCTCATCGAGCGCGTCAACCTCGACCAGACCGAAGTCGAGATCACGTCCAAGCGCGGTTCGGCCGTACTGATGTCGAAGGACGAGTACGACTCCCTGCTCGAGACGACCTACCTCCTGCGCTCCCCCAAGAACGCACGCCGCCTCATCGATGCCATCGAGAGCGCCCGCTCGGGAGACACCACCGAGCACGACCTGACCAGTGAGTGAGCGCAAGCTCGCGTGGACGGCCGGCGGGTGGGAGGACTACCTCTACTGGCAGGGCCAGGACCGGCGAACGCTCAAGCGGATCAACCTCCTGGTCGAAGACATCCTGCGCGACGACCCATTCGAGGGCGTCGGCAAGCCGGAACCGCTGAAGCACGCGCTGGCCGGGGCGTGGTCGCGTCGCATCGATGAAGCCAACCGTCTCGTGTACGTGGTGGACGACGCCTACGTGATAATCCTGCAAGCGCGTTACCACTACTGACCTGCAGACATCTGACGACGTTTCGACCCTTCTGCGTTTCCGACCAGTGCGACGGATCAGTAACGGTGCGGAATATGACCGGCTGGCGGGTCCGTTTCGGGGATCTGCGGTGGACTCGCAGAAACAGCGCCATCGCCTCAATGAGCGTGACAAGTCCGGTACACACGGCGATGGAGTACCAGACGGGCGCCCTCCGCATCCCTTGGGAGGGGATCGCGCATTGATCCGGCACCTCGTGCGGGCGATCGACTCATTCCACCAGCGCGGATATCCGACCATCATCGGCCCCGTGACCTTGGCCCGGGCTACCGGGAGAGCCAGCCCGGAATCCCCGATTCGCCCGAGGGCGAACTCTATTGTCTACCTGTCCAATCGGTCAGGGCGAAGGGCACTCCGAACCGATCGAGGTCTGCGAGCAACGCAGCCTTGAACTTGCCGATGCCCAACAAGCCTTTGACGGACCAACGTGCGGACATCGGGCCGCCGACCCGACCGGTGAGCATCAGCGGCAGGAACACGCCGTCTTCCAGCGCAACCACCATTACCGCCCCTGCCTGACGGACGTCAACGCCGACGGTCGCTACAGCGTCGGTTGGAATCCGACCGATCAATTGCCCGCCCGATAGAAGGAAGATACTTCGGGGCGCAAGCACGAGGCGGCGGCGAGTAAATGGGGAGTCACCAAGGAAGTAGACGCTCAACGACTGGCTTGCTGCTTTTGGAGCGAATTTCCGATCGATGAGAACCGGGATGGCTGTGGCGACATAGATAGCCAGGAATGGAAGAATGAGCGCGATCGCGGGAAGCACCATTCTTGCCTCCACCGGAAGGTTCGCGGCCGCCGCTGCTCCAATTGTCAACAGGGGCAAGAGAACGCCAAGCGCCGAGAGCCCTGCTATCCAGAAAAGAGCGATACGACTCGGAACTGCTGCGGCCTTCACAGCCTCCGACAAATCATCAAAGACAGTCAAAGAGTCGCCGAGCCGCACTTCGTTTTCTTCACCGCCATCGTCAGTGAGTTGCGCTAGGAGTTCGTCGCTGAGAGTTCCTAACATGTCTGCCCGATTCTGCAGCCGACGCCGCCCGACCCACCCATGTCAAAACCCTCCCCGTACCCGGCGGTGCCATATCCCACGACCATCCACACGTACTTGCCCATCCTTCGTCACTCCGCTAGCGCATGTCGCAACTACGCCGATGCCTCGCCCGAAGCTACCCTGAGCCCCCACGCTCGCCTCGAAGCACGAGACTAGGGCGTGTCTCCCATATCCGCTCCAAGGTGGCGACAGCCTTGTGGGATGAGTTCTACGGGGTCGCGGTGTCGGGTTTTCACTGACGAGCAGTGGGCGTGGATCGAGCCGCTGCTGCCGACGAACTCCGGTCGGCGCGGTCACCCGTTTGGCGTTGGCCATGGTAGTCACCGGCGGGCAACGCAATGACAGCGCGCGGGGAGGTCGTCCTCTCGGGAACGACAAGGTCGCATACGGTGACCGGAACGTCATCGAGGGATACTACGCTTTCGCCAAGCAATGGCGCGGCATCGCCACCAGGTTCGACAAGCTTGCGATCACCTACCGCGGCGGGGTCACGTTCTGCGCGATTCTCACCTGGGTTGGACGTTTCGGCCGAAAGCGCCGCAGGTGTCAGTGGTGCCGTTGGCAGAGCATCGGACCTTTGATCCGCGGGTCGTGGGTTCGAGCCCCACCGGGCCCACCCTTGTCGTGACGCGGCTAACCCGGAGCCCGAGCGATCCGACATGACAGTATGAACGCGTGACGTCGCGCGCGAAGATCCGCTCAAAACTGAAGGCCAGCGTCGGTCGCGAAAAGATCATGAAGATCCGTCGGCGATCGCGTCCCGGCTACACGATCGACGGGTTCGTCCTCGCTATCGGACGAAGGTGGGTACTGCTGTCACAGACCTCCGATAGCGGGCACATGAACGGCTACGCGGCAATTCGGATCAGCGATGTGCAGAGCATCAGACCGGACCGGTCGTTTCGGTCCGAGTTCGCCAAGACGAGGCCCGACTGGCCTCCGACGCTGCCTCCCGTGAGCACGGAACTCGACCTCGACAGCACTAAAGGGATGCTGCGATCGCTCCTCGTCCCGGGGCACCTGCTCGGCATCGAGCGGGACCGTCGACCTGACGCGATGTGGATAGGCGTACCGGACGGCTTGAAGAAGAAGTTCCTCTATCTCTGGGAGGTCACTCCCCGCGCGACCTGGAACGAAGGGGCCCTGGGTTACAGACTCAAGACCATCACAAGTGTGATTTTCGGCGATCAGTATCAGGCCGCACTCGCGGCGATGGCGGGGGAACCACCCGCCCAAGCGGCGAGCGACTGGCTGCATGATCTCGTAAAGATCGGCTGAGGGATCGGATCGTGACCCAATCTCACAGCGCCGCGATCGACGAGCTGTGGGCCCTCCCTCAGCGGTCGTGGGGTCAGATCGCTCTGCTGAGCTGTCTCGAGCGTCTCCGTTCGGGCGGCCCGACTTCCACGGAGGAGGTCACCGTCGTCGACGCGTGGGCGTTCGACGACGGCTTCTGCGTCGTGTACGGATCACCGTGGGGTCCCACCGTGGGGCTGCGTGTCACGGCAGACGGCGAGCAGTACGACGGTGCTTACACCGACGATCCGACAGCGGAGGAGTTCGGGACGGACATCGCCGACTTCAGCATCGGCGAGCCGCTAGGGCGCTTCGCCGACCAACTCGTCTTCGACGCCGGCGGTGTGGGCTGGTGGGGCGATCAGCCGTTTCCGCGGGGACAACGCTGAACCCCATGCCCCTCAGTACCGCGTGCCGCCCTCCTCTTCGGCGAGTTCAGCCCGGTAGTCGAAGAGTGTCCACATCTCGTCGTTGAACCTGCGCCCAGCGCGTAGCGGCAGGTGTGTCGTCCACCAGCTTTCGCCGCGCGCGACCGGCATCGGAGTGAGAAGCCGCCGGAATTGCTCATCCAAGTCATCGACCTGGCGCGCGAACTCTTCGAACTCCGGGAACCGTTGAGCGGTGGGATCGCGGAGGACCTGCTCGATAAAAGTCTCGGGGCGCGAGATCGTTGAAATACTCGGCAACGTAGTCGTCGTAGCCGTCTGCGACGTTGGTGATAATCGCGTAATAGCCGTGGAGCAAGCTAGCGGGGTCGCGCTTCCTGCCAGTCCCTGGGTACGGCGGCACGACGTTCTCCACGTAGGTCGCGAATTCAGACACGCGCAAACGATACCGGCGGCTCAGGCCGATTGAGGCGAGTCAGCGACCCTCTGAGAGGCGGTCAGGAACAGCGCCACCGCTGCGCCGGCGCAGAACCCGACACAGGCTGCGACGATGATCACGCCATCAGCCCACAGGTGGGAGAAGATCCCAGCGAACCCTCCGGCCACAAGAAGACCGCCGCCGAGCGACACAAGGATCCGCCCGCGTCGCGACGCTAGGACGTGCCGCCTCGACCATCGGATGGCGAGCCCTAATACCACACGGAGCGGCACCGAAGTGGGTAGCTTCCACAGGAACAGAACAGCGCATAAAAGGGGACGACCATGGGCGGGGTCCTTTCCACCGACGGTGCCATCGCGATGGCGTGGGATAGCGCGCCGAGACCGGTACACACGGTGACGGAGTGCCAGACGGACGCCCTGCGCGCTCTCCGAGGGCGGTCATTGTCCATGATCGTGTTCCTCGATAGGGAGGGCCCGTCCATTCCGGCTGGTCGCTTATCCGCCGCGGCGGCAGCTAAGCCGAAAGGGTGCGCGAAGAACAGAGCGCTCCCGTCAACCAGCTGTCATCAGGCGGCGCTGTCGGCTATGGCAGGGACAACCTGCCCTGCGCGTCGACAGAGACATTGTCGGCGTACCGCGCGGTGAAGGCGGTATGCCATGTCGGCACCGCTTGCTGAACGCTTGCCAAGCCAAGGCTCAGGTCGGGTATCTCATCAGTCGGAGTGCTCCCCAACAGCAGTTGCAAAGCATCGGCCCAAAGTTCGATCCTTCCGTTACGCGGATTCATAGCCGTCAGCGTGAGGTGAAGCTGTGCCTCATCCACCGCCACGTCCATGCCGCCCAACTCCCAGTTGAAGACATCGTGACTCGTTTGTCGGCTCACGGTAGTGCGACGCACACCATCCACCAAAAGCAGACCCGAGTTGCAATCTCGGAACTCTCCCCACGCGAGCAGGAACCCGACGCGCTTCCGGTAGAAAATGTGGCGAGACTCGATGACGGACCATTCGCCTAGATCGGCCGCCATGCCCCAGTCAATTCGTGCGGAAGGCAAATCGGCCCTCAATTCAGAAGCCATCAGTTCTAGGCCGAATGACGCCATCTCAACCCCCTAGCTGTATGTGAGCGAACGGGTCACTTGGTTTGACCGTTTGCCCGGTGTAGGGATTGATCTTTTGACCAATGTCGTTGTAGTAAGCGACATAACCATTTGGATAATCTACTTGACCGCTCCTTCCGGGCGGCATGATGCGAATGGAGACCACCCTATCGGAGAGCGGTCCCACCGGCCCAGCAGGGAAAATGGTTCCACCTCCCTTTTTGCTCGGCATTCCCGGTCCGACTCGGATTCCCGTGGGAATTGCTCCGTCACCGGTCGGGTGGGGCACACTCAGTGGAGGGTTCGACTCGGTAAGTCGCGCCAATTCGATGATCTTCGAACCAACCCGGACAATCTTCCATGCCGCTCCGCCCATCCAAAAGATGCTCACCACATCCAGGCCAATCAGAGTCGCCTCAGTGAGCCCGTCCCAGTCGACCATCTGGCCTTGGGCAAATTTCGAGGGGCTGTTTCCGTAAGTCAGAAAGTCAGTGTTGATCGATATCACGCCACTTGTTGAGAGCTGCTTCGCTTTGCGAGCGGCAGCCGCAATCTGTCCCTCGGCCCGCTCGGGTGCGTTCCACTTCGGGAAGTAGTTTGTGGGCTGCCCCTGCCCGCCAGCACTGATTTGGGGAGCAGCTCCGCCTTTCCCTCCGCCACAATTGTTGTTCATGTTTAGAGCATCCTTGGCGCCTGCTACATAGCAACGCCCGTCGGGATCGCTATTTGTCACCGGGCTATTTGCCGAGTAGGCGTACGCGTTGTTTTGGAGCGGGTTGTCCGGGGCGAGGACCGGATCGACACTCAGGAACCTGCCGGTCGCCGGGTCGTAAACTCGAGCTCCAAGTTGAATGAGGCCGGTCAGGGTGGATTTCGGCTTGTTCAGGTACCCATGCTGGTCGACCCAGGTGACCGACGGCCCGCGCTCCGAGCCATAGGGATCGGCGAAACGACGGACCACCTTGCCAGAAGCGCTGTCGATCGCCAGATCGCGCGTGTGATTGAGGTCGCCAGAGAGCCAGGTAAGCGTCGATCCTGACGTGTTCGCTTTTGTGGACCGTTCGGCGATCGGAATACCTTCGATCGAGTAGGTACGGCCTGCGGTCACGGCGGACGATGCGCTCGCGGAACTCACCTCCGACTCTTCGAGGAACAACGTGGAGCCTTGATTCGGATCCGTTCGCAACAGTAGTTCGCCGTCGGCATCATAAATGTTTGACTGGCTGACTCCCGCGGCGGTGATCGCGACGGGTTTGCCGCTTTCGTCATAGTCAAGAACCTGGCCGGGCCGAACGAGTGTGTTTCCCGACGCATCATATGAATACGCCCCACCCGAGACCGCGGCGACCGCATGCGGATGAGGCTGGCCGGCAGCCGGATAGTTGTAAATGGAGGTGCTATCGCCCGCCGCCGCGTGGCTGGTCGTAGAGGTACGGTTTCCCGTCGCCGCATCGACCGCGTACGAGGTCCAGTAGGGCGCCGCTCCGCCGAGTCCCGCCACTGTCGGATCGGCGGCACAGTCCGTGGTGCTGGGCGTCCACGCTTCGGTGAGTGCACGCATGGCGTCGTACCGGAAGCACTGCGTGTCCGTGCCGGTGAGGCCCGTTGTTTGGATGCTCGTGACATCCCCGGCCGGGTTGCGCTTGTAGAGCCGGTTCGCTTGGGTGCCGGAGCCGGTCGGCGTAGACGCCGTGTCGATAACCTGATTGCGCTGCCCGGTGCTCGGGTCGTAGCCGAAGGTGGTGTTCAACGTGTAGCCGCTGGTGCCGCGCGTGATTGCGGCCAGCTGACCGGTCGGACTGTAGGAGGTGACCCCGTACATGGTCGCGCCCTGAACGTTGTCGACGCTGCCGATGCCGTTGTACCCGATGCGGATGCGCTCAAGCGGCAGCCCTCCGATCGCCGGGAGAGTGCGCTGTTGCGGCAGACCGGCGCTGTTGTAGGTCATCGTCACCGTGTACGTGGTGCCACCGAAGGCCGGGGCTCCAGCCGGGATCTTCACCGTGGTGGACGTCGGGTTGTAGAGGTCGTCGTAGCCGTCGGTCGACGTCACATAGGCGAGTCCCGGAGCGGCCGCCGTCGAGCCCGTGTAACTGGTTGCCGACGCCGGCTTGCCCTTCGCCGCCGTGTCGTAGGTCCACGACGCCAGCAGAGGGCCGGTAGGCGATCCGGAACGCTTCTCGGTCTTGCGGTTGAGGTCGTCGTACTTGTACGCGAGAACCTGACCTCGAGCATCCGTGGTGGAGAGGACGTTTCCCGCGAGATCGTACGTGGAGGTGGTGTGGCCGGAGTCGGGGTCGTCGGCGACGATCTGGTTGCCTTGCAGGTCGTACTGCCACGCCCACGCGTTTCCTGCCGGGTCCGTCATCCGGGCGAGCTTGCCCGCCGGCGTGTATGCGTAAGAGGTGGTGAGTCCGCTACCGGTCGGAGTGGGAGCCTGGTACTGAGTGAGTGCTGTCCTCTGACCGGCCGAGTTGGTGATCGTGCTGGCCGGGGTACCGCCCGCGGGCGGGGTGACGTCCACCCGATCGGCTCCGGGATACGCGGTGGTGGTGCGGTAGCTCTCGTTGCCGTACGCATAAAGGATCGACGCGGTTGTGCGCCCGGCGGCGTCGTAGACCGTGTCCGTACGGGAAGGCACCTGCGCCATGCTGGTCGGAATGAACAGGCTGCTCGACGGGGCGGCCGTTGCCCAGTACGGCAATGTGCTCGAAATCGCCCTGCCTTGGGAGTCGTAGGCGGTGTCGGTCATCACACCCCCGCTCTGTACCGCCTTGGCCTGGTGCTGCACGATCCGGCCCAGACCGTCATACAGGTCGTAGGCGGTGATGGTGCTGCCCGGGATGGTGGACTCGGTGGCCACCGTCGAAGCGAGGCTCTGGGACAGGTTGTACGTGTATTTCGTCGACGGGGCACTCGGATAGGTCGTCTGGGACTTGTTGGGAAGCCACACCCCCGTGCGCCGGCCGAGGGCATCGTAGCTGGCGGACGTGATCTTGCTGTTCTCATCCGTCGCTTTGAGCACGGCGCCCCATGCGGGGTCGAACTCCGTGCTGGAGGTCCAGCCGAGTGGGTTGGTGACGACCACCTTGGTCGTCGGCCCGCCGGTGCCGGCCGGCGTGTACGCCGTCTTGGTGATCCGGTTGAGGGCGTCCGTGACCTGCAGAGTCCGGCCCATCGCGTCATAGCCGGTCGTGGCGATGGTCGACCACGTCTTCGAAGTTCCGGTCATCGACGTGACGGTTTCGACCGTGGTCGGGTCACCGGTCGTCGGAGCCGCTCCTGCAGCTTGGCCGTCATAGCTCGTGCGCACATCGCTGATGAGCCGGTCGGCCTCCGCTGTGGCTGCCTGGTCACACGTCCCTGCAGTCGTGAGAGATTCCGCCACGCTTCCGATGAGGTAGCGGCTGGTGTTCGCCGGCGCGTACGTGGTGGTGACGCACGTCGCCGGCGCGTCCGTGTGGGTGGTCTGCACGCTCGTCGGCAGCCCCCAGGTGGGGTCGTAACTCGTTGTCGTGGTCGTGGATCGAGTCCCGCCGGTCGATACGGGCTCGACCACCACGACTTGAGAGTCGCCGGTGTACCACGAAGAATGCACACCGTCATTGGCGGTCGGTGCGGACCCCCACGGCGTGGTGGTCGTCGTCGAGAGGACTGCTCCCCCGACGCCGAGAGTGGCGACCTGTTCGCGGACCTTTCCGGCGAACGGGCGGTAGTCGGGGACGCCACCCACCTGGACGGACTTCACTCCGCCCGCGGGTGACGCTTTGTCGCCATCCAATCCACGGAAGAAGGTGTACTTGGTGACGTTCTGCTCGGACGGCTTCGTCGCCTGTCCGACGCGAACTTCGGTGGTGTCGAAACCAGCGAAGATAGACCAGGTCCGCTTTTCCGCCGGAGCGAGCGGAGAATCGTTGTACCGCCATGCGGGCGTGCCGTAGACGTAGTACTTCTCGACGGCAGGCGCACCGGCTCCCCCGGTGTTGGGGTTGTCGATGACGCTGGTGACGACGTACTTGTGGAACAGATCCTGCTGGGGTGCCTGCGGGGGCGTCACCGACGGCGACCACCACTGCGGGTAGCAGCGTTTGATGTTCGATTGCGGTGCTGCGAAGATCGCTGCCCGGTCGGCGGGCACGCACTCCTGGGCCGAGTAGTTGACGCTGACGGTCGAGCCGAGCTCGGTCTTGATGGATCCGATCCGCCACTTGTCCAGCGGCGCGAGGCCGTCAACGGCCCAGACCCGGTTCTGGAGGACCGCGCCGCCGAAGCTCACCGTCGGCTCGGTCAAGGTGGCTGTACCGGAATAGCCGGTGTGGGTGACACTGTCCAGCCACAGCGCAGGCGACGTCCCATCGCCCGGAGCAGGGAAGGACTGCTTGAGCGCCCACGAGTCGACGTCCTTGTAGGCGCCGGCCGACAGGACCTGCGTCTTCACCGTCGACAGTTTCGACGTCGTCCAGAATGTCGGCGAGACCAGGCCTGCGCAGGTGCCGGACGCGCACAGCTGGTCGAACGGGATGTCGGGATAGGAGGCGGCGTTCGCCGGCTTGACGGCGTTGCCGGCGGCCGGCTGCGTGGTGCACTGTGCGCCGCTGCCGTCGGAGCAGCGCCCGTTCTTGTCGTAGCTGAAGAACACCTTGCCGGACGCGGCGTTGGCACCGAAGACGGTGGAAGCGCTGAGGCCGTATTCGATGTGCTCGAGCTCACCGCCGCGCACATAGGCGGTCGCCGTCGACCCGTTCTTCGCGTACATGTTCGTCTGCGCGTTGTAGTAATACGCTTCTGCGTTGCCATGCACGTCGACGACATAGTCGAGGTTCCACCGCCACGCCAGCTGGCACGACGACGCCGCGAAGGTGTCGGCATGGCACGGCTCGCCCGCGTCGTTGCCGAACACCGGCACCGTCCAGGCCGAATTGGTGGTCGGCTTCCCCGCGACGTATCCGGGGAGCTGGTTCAGCCCGAAGAAGTACTGAGTGCCGTCAGTAGTGACCATCTGCCAGCAGGCGGTGTCGGCGGTGCCGTTGGAGGCGCACGGCGCTCCCTTGTACTCCGTGAAACGCGTGCCGTCGTCGGCGGCGAGGCGGTACTGATTGGTGGCACCGACCCGGATCAGCTCTCCGGAGTGGCCTGCGAAGGAGACGGTGGCGTTCGCGTTCTTGAAGCACAGATCACCCGAGGTCTTCACAGGCCCCGACGCGCCGTCGTCCACCGCGCAGCCGACATAGGAGCGCTCGATGAATCCGCTTCCGGCGAGGGACCAGCCCTCACCGATCGCGGATGGCTGGTTGTTGGTCGAGCCCGTGAGCCCATCGACGGACTGAGAGTCGTACGACAGCGCGAGGTCGGGGGCCGGGCCGGCAGGCGCCGGCGGGATTCGCAGCGGATACTTCCAGCTGAATGTCCCGGTTTGCGCTGACACATCCCATGCCGCCGATGGCTTGAGCGACGTAGCCGTGAAATCCCCTGTCCCGGACGCGCCCGTCGCGGTGGCGAGGGCCATCATCAGTACTGGTGCGCGACCGATCGTCGGGGCCGCTGTCACGGTTCCGGACTCGGAATCCACTTCCGACGGAACAGAGGTGGCCTTCTTCCGCAGGTCCTTCCCGGACTTGGGCAGCGCCGTCCCGTCGAGCTGAACCCAGTGGGCGCGGGAGGCGAAGTCCGCGCCATACGCCGCAGCCAGAACCTTCGTCGGAATCCGAACCCCGATCGCCGCCTCGGTCGCAGAACCGTCGGCGCGGCTCAGTTGCACGATCGGGCCGGCCGCGCCGAGCTTCTCGGCACTCGCGGACGGGAGGAACTTCACAGAGACCTTCTCGGCCCGGTCTTTGGCCTCGGCCTTCGCGGTCCCCTTCTTGGAAGCTTCGAGCTGCTTGCGCGCATCCGGCGCGGACTGGGTGTCTCCGGCGCTGGCGACCGTGAGTCCGGTGTCGCCGACCGGATGCCACTTCCCGTCGACGACGACGGCGGATCGACCGGCCGTGTCGTCGACCGCGATCGACTCGCCCTTCGCCCCGCCGTCGATATCGACCTGATAGTCGCCGGTTGGCGCGGGGGCGGTGGAGATCGCAGCCGACTCCGGGGGTGTGCCGCCCTTGCCGACGTGCTCTTTCGCGGCAGAGCCGGGCACGACCTTCGCCCACGCCGGAGGTGTCGGCGCCTCAGCGGCGGAGGAAGGCGCGCCCTGCAGGGTGGCTGCGACCAGCGTGGCGATGACGAGGCCGCCGAGCGCCGAGCTGCGAGTTAACCAAGTGGAGAATGTCACGTCGAATCCTCAGTTTCGTTGCAGCGTGTCAGGGAGCGGGGACGGGGACTTGGGACAGCGCGGTCCGTGGCAACGCCACCGGATAGAGAGACACGTCTGCGATCTGCCCGTCGAGGATCTGCAACGGTGTGGATCCCGAGCCGGCGGCCCCGAACACCACCGCGCCCGTGGCCGCCTTGTCGTCGGCCGGTGGGGTGTAAGTGGTCGTGGTCGCCTCAGTGAGGTCCTCGTCGTGAACGACCAGCATGACCTGCTTGTTGATCGCATCCCACACGCCGGATACGGTCACGAACCGGGGCGTCGCCGGAATCGCCGCACCCTTTGCGCACGCTGTCATGAGTGTCGCGCCCTGAGAGCGGACACAGAACTGCCAATAGCCGCCCGAGTTCTGGAGATAGAACCCGGCGTTGGCAGCCCCGCTGGCCGAGACGATCGTCTGGGCTTCGCTTCCACCGTTTGCCTTCACCCGGGCCGAGACCGTGAACGATTTGGTGGTGTCCACCACGCCTGCCGCCGTGGTGGTGGGGACGTAGACCGCGACGAAGCCCCGGCTTCCTTCGACGGCTGCGCCACCCTCACAGGCCGGAACGACGCTCACGAAGTAGTCCGTCCCGATCCGGCAACGGAAGATCTCCCGAGCCTGATACCCCGACGGAACGTCCGCCGCGGTCTTCCAGTCGTACCCGATCGGGCGCCCCGTGAGCCCCGTCCCCTCGCAGGTGGCGGACGTGGAGAGCATGTTGCCCACGCCGTACTTGCACGCATAGAGCACTTGCGAGTTCACGGGTTGTTTGCTCCCCGCACCGTATCGGGCGACGTGCCCGAGCGTAAATTCGAGCGTGTATCCGGGCACCTGCCCCCCGTCGACCTCGGTGGCGTGCCCGACTCCCGGCTTGATGTATCGATTCAGGGCGGTCAGCCCGACCGACGTCAACTGAGGGTCGTTCTCGCCGGCATCATTTCCCCACCCGTTGAAGCTCCCCATCGTGACAGAGGCCGTCCCGATCACATCAGAAAACCCGACTGGTGGATCCGTGTCCGCCTTCCACAGGTGGCCACTGGACAGATCCAGCGGCAGGGTCGTGTCCACCTGCGCGCCTGCCGCAGAGGAGTTCGTTGACGCATCGAACGAGACGTTGCCGGCTTTGTCGTACGCGGCCACCCACAGCGTCGAGGGATTCGCGATCGGCGCAACGGTGACGGTTGCTCCTCCGGAAGCGGAGGCGCAGATCACGCGCACTGTCCCTACCACTCCTGCGGCGCACCCCGGCAACTCGGTCGTGTACGAGGTGACCGGCGCCGCCGGGCTGGAACTCGTCTTCGCGGTGTCCGTCCACCAGAGTTGATATCCGGCGATCTGCTCACCAGGTGCCGGCGTGATCGTCGCCGTCAGAGGCGATCCGATCTGGGCACCCCCTGACGTATCGATGGAGACCGTCGGTAGTGCCGGCGCGCTCGAGTCGACGACGAAATAGCACCACGGAGAATCTGTCGCGGAGTCCTGGATGTTGTCGCTTCCTCTCGCCGACCACGCGTATTTCTCGCCGTCGATGAGCTTCTCCACAGCGCTCAGCGTCGTGGAGGCCGGATCGATCGTGTAGGTCAAGTTCGCGCCCTGAGCCTGGAAGGACGTCGGGGTGGTCTTCACGGCACCGGTCGAGATCCTCTTGAGGAAGAAGTTGGCGGCCGTCGGCTGATCGGTGTCCGGGTCGGTGACGTTCACCTTCATCGTGATCTTCGCTTTCCCATACACGTAGGAGGGATTGTTCGGATCGGTGCTGCAGCCTCGAGACGGCGCGGTCATTGCGGGATTCACCGGCTGATTCGGCCGGGAGTTATAGGTGACCGTGAGTTTTGCATCCCAGCGGAAGTGCTTCCGGGACAACGAATTCCCTTCGTCCGCGGTCCTGAGCGCCAACACGATGAACGGAGCCGAGTAGATCGCGGCGTCCTGCGCGGTGGGAGTGGCGGAGAACCCGACCCACGCCGGGTTGGGGCTGCACGGACCGCCGTTGTTGTATGCCTGGGCATCGATCGCACGCACCCACAGTCCGGGGTCAGTGTTCCAGGTGAAGCCCACAGCCGAGCCACCGTACTGCCAGAGTTGGGTCCACGTGCTCGCGCAGCTGTTGGCCCAGTTCTGCACGACATCGAAATGAGCGCTCGAGACAGATTTCCCAGCGAGGAATGTCGTATCGAACCGGTAGAAGGCGCGCGACAGATAGCCGACCCCGTTTTGGATGCCGTACCCGACGCTGTTCTCCGGGGGATTCAAGTACGCCTGGTTCGGGTAGGCCCGGTCTGTATACCAGTCGTACTGCAGGTATGCGCTCCAGTCCGGGTCGACGTACAGCGGATACGTGACGTCCCCGTCAGTCACGGCTCCGACGTCCAGCACCGACTGCGAGCCGTCCACTGTCGCCTCGACGGCTTTCGGCTCGACAGCCCCCGCGGACTCCGCGCTGGCGCTTTCGTGTGACGAATCCCACCACAGCGGCGTCGCGGCGACCACGGGGTCCCCCGTCCCGGTGTGGGCCTGCATGGTGTCCGTCTCGGTCGCCATCACCAGCCGGGCGCCCTTGATCGTCAGGCGAACCTCGTCCAGCCGCGGGTCCGCTGCCGCATCCGCCGTCTTCACGACCAGGACTTCACGCATACCGGCCTTCGTCGCGGTCACCCGCAGGTCGACGTCCGGCAGGACATTCGCGAACACGGCGACGCTCTTGCTCACGGTCGGCACGGGAAGATCGCCGTACGGCCAGCTCTCACTGACCCAGTCGCCCGACTCCGACTTCACAGAGACGATGAGCGCGGAACCGCCTTTGCCGATTCGCACCGGGACGGCAGCGACCTTCGGTTCGTAGCCGCTTTCCTTCTCAACAAGTGTCGTATCCACGGCAGTCCAGACGCCGTCGACTTCCGCCTGTTCGGGCACCTGACTGCTCACGGCCTCCATGTACCCGTCAGGGCGTGCCTTGACGAGGACGTTCGGCGATGACTGGTCTGCGACGACGACATCGTGGTTGTGGGTTGCGGCCACTTCACGTGCCGCCGCCTCGGACTCGGCCTGCTGAGAGTCGGCAGGCGCTTCAGCGGCCGGCGCGCTGTCCATGGCTTGTGCCGGCTGTGGGGCGGCGAGCGACCCGGCCCCGAATGCAAGGCACAGGCCCGCGGCGAGCAGAAAAGCGGGCAACCGGTATGAACCGGCAGCAGAAAACAACTTCACGAATAATCCCCCCGAGACACTGGCCGCCCCGGCGGCCAAGCCACGCCCTAGCCGCCCGGCGAATTCCTAATCAATTCTCATCGAACTGTATGGACCATCGTGGTATGCCCCAGTTCGGGGGCTTGACCGGAGGGGGACGTTATCCCGCCGTGGAGAAGTCCCTACAGACAACGCGTTCACCCTCGGCGCGGCGCTCGGGGAGCTCGCACTAGCACCGCGGTGAGGACGATGGTCATCAGGACGCTGTAGAGCCAGCTTCCGACGACCGCGAGCAGCACGAGCCAGCGCTGGGGCGACGGCGTCGCCGCGACGGACCAGATGGCGGCGCCGAGGAAGGCGGACATGACCAGGGTTGCCGACCACCGTGCGGTCAGCCGCCAGGCCATCCCCCACGTGCTCACCGGCCGCGCGGGCATCGTGACACCCACCAGCCATCCGCCAGGCTGCACGATGCCCGGCGCTCGGCTCTCTTTCACGGGCTGACCGCCAGGCGCCGTCCCGTCAGCAGGCGCGCGACCGTGCGGTCCCATCGTTGCCGCCGGGCCGGGTAGCTCACACGCCAAAATCTACACCGGAGCACGCGGCGAGCACTCAGCGGGTGGGCCAGTGCCAGGTGGGACGGTCGAGGAGGCCCTCCTGGCCGCGCACGAGCGTCTCCCCGAGCTGCTTCTGCAGCTCGATGTGACGCAGATCGTCGGCGACATCGCGGTCGGCCGCCGAGCGCTGGATCGCATCCTGCAGCTCGTGCGAGTGCGTGACGACCACGAGCTGCGCGTTGGCCGACGCGGCGACGATCAGGGAGCCGAGCGCGGGGAGCAGGTCGGGGTGCAGGCTCGTCTCGGGCTCGTTGACGACGAGCAGCTGCGGCGGACGCGGCGACAGCAGAGCGGCCGCCCAGAGCAGGAAGCGCAGCGTGCCGTCCGACAGCTCTGCGCCCGCGAGCGGACGGAGAAGGCCGGGCTGCCGGACGGCCACCGAGAACTGGGCGCCGTCGACCACGATCTCGACCCGGCTGCCGGGGAAGGCCGCATCCACCGCCGCATCGAAGGGGTCGCCCCCGCCCGACTCCCGGATGGTCTGGATGGCCGCGGCCACGTCCGTCCCGTCGGCGGCGAGCACCGGCGTGCGGGTTCCGAGCTGCGGAAGCCGCGCAGGGGCCGCCGTGTCGGTGCGGAAGTGGTCGTAGAAGCGCCACGCGCGCAGGTTCTCGCGCACTCTCAGCACCTCGGGGGCGCGAACGGGATCGACGACCTCGGTGAGGATGCTCTCGAACGTGCGCAGAGACGTGCCCAGCTCCGTCCAGTCGCCCTCGTCACCGCGGACGCGGACATGGCCGCCGCGTCGCTCGGCCGCCAGACTCGACGGTCGAGGCGCCGGGCCCGTCCACACGGTCTCCAGCTTCAGCTCGGGATCGCGGCCGAACGCGGTGTCCGTGCTCGGCTGCGGCAGCCCGAGGTCGAGGGCGTAGCCGAGTCCCATGCCGCCGTCGTCGAGCTGAACGCCCAACCGCAGCGCGACCGGATCACGACGGACCGTTCCCTGGACGGGCGCGTCGCCCTGGAGCATCGCCCGCCCGAGCCGCTCCGGACCGGCCCACAGGGTGGAGTCGAGTCCGCCCTCGCGCGCGACCGCGACGACCACCGCATCCCGCCCGCAGGCCGCCAGCAGCCGCAGCGCCCGGTAGAGCGAAGACTTGCCCGCCCCGTTCGCACCGGTCACCACGGTCAGGCGCCCGAGCGGGACGACGAGGTCGCGCAGCGAGCGGTAGCCGGAGACGGCGACGGTGGAGATCACTCCGGGATCGTATCGGGGGCTACCGACGCGGTCACCAGCGCCCGCACAGTGAGGTCAGACCGCGTCGACCCACGGAACGAAAGGATCGCCGGACCGGGCGCGCTCCACACGCTCGAGGGCGGACCCTCCCACCACGACCACGGTGCCGCCGAGGGGAAAGCGCGAGACCGATGTCCTCGCCTCGTACACGCGCCCCTCGGCCGCCGTCGCGATGGAGGTGATCGTCCAGCCCTCCACCGTCTCAGCGAACCGCCCGGCCGCGGCCGCGGCGACGAGGTCGCGGAGGACGGCGATGCCCGATTCGTCGTCGGTCAGCGCCCACTCCGCGTACTCGATCTCCGCCGTGAGCTGATCGAGGTCGGCGTTCCACCGCACAGCGGCTGCCCCCTCGCGGCGCGGCTGCAGCGTGACGGAGGCGTCGTCGCGGCCGCGGAGCACGTCCACGGCGTCTCCGAACTCGGACGCTACGTCCGTGATCAGCTTCGTCAGCAGGGGCAGCATCCGCGGCGGCGGCGGGCCATCGATGTCGAGCGTGGGCGACAGCTCGACCTCGGGAGCCGGATCGGGAAGGAGCGTTCCGGAGGGGATGCGCAGGCGCACCCGGTAGTCCGGGCCGCCATAGCCCGCCGGATGGTCCTCGGTCGGCACCCGGTCGACGTCGCGTTCGATCCGATCGTCGGGATCGTTGGTGCGGTAGTGAGCGCCGGGGACCGGGACCATCCGCTCGTACGACGCGACGATCCGCTCGACGCGCCCGGTGACATCGGCGAGAGGGACACGGTCGTCATGCGGATGGAGCTCGTGCGCATACGTGGGCACGCCGTCCTGGGCAGGCGAATCCTGGGTGAGAGCGCGGACCGTGAGGGTCACCTCCTCGCCTGCTGCGAAGGGCGTGCCGCAGCAGGCGAACTCCGCGGAGAACACGAGTACGTCGATGGCGGAGACGGCGTCCATGGAGCAACGGTACCGGGACGCCCCTCACGCGACCCCGGTCACCCGCGTCCGCTCCAGCACGTAGCCGACGGCGACCGCCCCGTGGCACGGACTGTGGCGCTTCGTAAAAGTCGCGCGCGGTATGGGTTCGACGCAGCATTTTCAAGCGGGGCGAACCGGAGACCGCTCGTCGGTGCGAGCATGCCCGAAGTACATGAGCTCCCAGATCGCGTCGTCGGTGAACGACTCCACGAGTTTCGCGCCTGACCATCGTTCGATGGTGAGCTGCCCGACGAAGCGCAGGTAGGCGCCGTCGAAGCGGATGAGTCGTGCGGCGAGCTTTCGGAGGCCCCCCATCTGCTCGACGAAGGTGTTGGCAACGAGGTCGCGCTCGCGCTTGAACGTCACGACATACCGATCAGTCCCGTCGTCGTAGTAGTACGACGTGACGTTCGCAACGGGCTTGCCCGTCTTCGGGTCCGTGTGGGCGTCTTTCGCGAGGAAACGCACGAACCGTGCGTCGTCGGCCACGATCTGACCCTCGCGGGCGAGCATGAAGATCGGGATCGGATCGTAGCCGTACTTCTCGTGCGCGGTGATGTACGAGGCGATGACGGCGTAAGGGCCGGCCTGGCCGCGCGCCCAGTACCAGTCGTGGATGATCGACATCATCCCGACGTTGCCCCAGTTGTGGTCGTGATATCCGACGCCCGTCACCTCGGTGCGGACCCCGCCGACCTCGTATGAGCCTTGGACTGCGCCTTGCGGTACGGCGGGCAACCAGGAGAACTCCAGGTCGCGCTTCTCACCGAACACGAGGTATCCGGTCTCTGGACGCCAGGGTCGTATCTGCGCGTCGAGGGTGACATGAACCTTCACGTCGTCGACCTCCGCGTCGATCTCGTAGTGGGTCAGGTCGCCGGTGAAGCGGTTCTCGCCGATCCGCACGTCGGCGTGGTCTGTGGCCGCTGAGAACGAGTCCGCCGGGTAGTCGCGGATGAAGTTCAGGCTGCGTCCGTCCGGTAGGTCGAGGTTCATGCGGATCATGGGACTGAGGGGGCGCTTGGGTGCGGAGAGGTCCTTCGTCATGAAGATCACGACGAGCTTCGCGCCATTGTCGAGATGGGCGTCGAAGTACCACCACTCGTAGGTTCCGCTGCGGCCGTCGGTACGAGCGCCGTCCTCCCAGGGAGTGATCTCGTCTCGGCTGATGCCGATGCGCCGATAGTCCTGGTCCTGATTCGCGATGCTCGCGGTGTGCGTCGTAGCCACGCGCTGTCTCCAATCGCGGCGCGCGGAGAGGCGCCGTCGATGAACAGGACCGGATACACGGAGGAGATGTGAGGTTCAGTTCCAGAGCGTGAGCTTGTCCGGGTTCATCATCAGACGGACGTCGGTCACGAGGCCGGCAACGACGTCGAGGGTGACGACGCCGATGATGCGGCCTTCGTCCCAGAGTGCGAACCCGAGCCCGTCGGGGGTCTCTTGGTCCAGAACCGCGGCGTTCGGGTTCTTCCGCAGCGCGCCGAACAGGAATCGAGCCACCTTGTCCGCGCCGAAGACCGGGTTGCGGGCCGCGGTGACGATGCCGCCGCCATCGGAGCGGAGTACCACGTCCGGGTCGAGGACGGTGATGAGACTGGCGATGTCGCCTGTCCGTGCCGCATCGGCGAACGCTCGCACGATCTCGTCGTGCTCAGCACGGGACGCGCGGCGGCGGCGGCTCTGTTGCACACGCCGACGAGCCGAGGTCGCGAGCTGCCGACACGCCGCAGGGGTGCGTCCGACGATCTCGGCGATCTCGTCGAAGGGCATTGCGAACACGTCGTGCAGGACGAACGAGACCCGTTCCGCGGGTGTCATTGCTTCCAGTACGACGAGCAGAGCGGTGCTGATCGACTCGTCGAGGGTGACACGTTCGAGCGGGTCCACGGCGGCATCCGTCACAGCAGGGAACGCGTATGCCGGGACCGGCTCTGGAAGCCACGGACCGACGTATCGCTCACGCCTGCGGCGTGCGGAATCGAGGATGTTCAGGCAGACGCGGCTGGCGACGCGGGTCAACCAGGCTCGTGGCACCTCGATCGCATCGCGCTCCTCCTGACTGAGCCGGTACCACCGGATGTACGTCTCCTGCACCGCGTCTTCGGCCTCGGCGACGGTGCCGAGCATCCGGAATGCGAGGGAGACCAGGTGTCGTCGCTCGCCCAACACCTCAGCATGGAGCGCCTCACGTTCTTCGGGGGTCATCACGTCCTCCTTTCGACTATCTGACCGGGCTACCGACCGATCTGTGAGGCAGAACCTCACATCCGGGCCGCCTGCGCTGTCGTGGAGGGTATGAACGGAAAACCTCACTCCCATCATCTCCCGATCCCGAATCACGCCGAGGTCTGGGAGGTGACACGATGAAGATCGTCGTCGCCGGTGCGACCGGCTCCCTGGGAACACAGGTCGTCGAGGCGGTTCGCGCCGCGGGCCACGAGCCGGTGTCGATCAGCCGAGAGACAGGTGTCGACCTCATCAGCGGCGTCGGACTCACGGAAGCACTTCGGGGCGCATCCGCGATCATCGACGCGTCCGCGACGAGCAGCACCTCCACGAAGGCGTCCATCGAGTTCTTCACGACCGTGACGCGGAATCTGCTCGCCGCCGAACGTGCGGCGGGCGTACCCCATCACGTCGCGATCTCCATCATTGGCGCCGCAAAGGTCAACGCCAACTACTACGCGGGCAAGGCCGCCCAGGAGGAAATACTGCGAGCAGAGCCGGATGGCTGGTCGCTGCTGCGTACGACACAGTTCCACGAGTTCGCCAGGCAGCTCGTCGGCCACGGCAAACTCGGCCCGTTCCAGGGTGTGCCGCAGATGCGGTCGCAGCCGGTCGCGGCCACTGAGGTCGCTGCCGAGCTCGTGGCCATCGCCTCCGGTGATCCTCGCGGGATCGAACCCGAGCTCGCGGGGCCGCAGGAGGAGAAGATGTCCGACCTGGTACGGCGATACCTTGCCGCGACCGGCCAGCGCCGGCCCGTCATCGAGCTCTCGATCCCCGGAGCCTGGGGTCGTGGCATGCGGGACGGTTCTCTGCTGCCGAAGGCGGGGACGCGTCGTGGACGGCAGACCTTCGATGAATGGCTCGCCACGCAGAGCCGCTGACTCAACGAGACCCTCTAGAAAGGACGACCAATGCGCATCTTCCTCGCCGGTGGCTCCGGCGTCATCGGAATCCGACTGATCCCGGCGCTTGCCGAGGCGGGACACGACATCACTGCGACGACGCGTCGCGCGGAGAACATCGACTACCTCAGAGATCGAGGCGCCCGCCCCGTCGTGGTCGACGTCTACGACGCCCCGCATCTGACAGCCGCCATGGCGGACGCCGCGCCCGATCTCATCCTGCACGAGCTGACCGACCTGAGCGACTTCGACACCGAGGCCAACGCCCGGCTCCGACGGGCCGGCACCGCGAACCTGGTCGCCGCAGCGCAAGCCGCGGATGTGGGCCGCATGATGGTCCAGAGCATCGCGTGGGCCTATGAAGAAGGCAATGCGCCGGCCGTCGAGGACGACCCGGTCCAGGCCGGCTCACCGATCGAGGTGATGGAAGACCTCGTGTGTCGCCTTCCCCACGCGACGGTGCTCCGCTACGGCATGCTCTACGGGCCCGACACCTGGTACGCGCCGGGCGCCCGCATGGCGAACGCTGTCACAGCCGGGCTTGTCCCCGCCACGCCGGCGATCACCTCGTTCGTTCACATCGACGATGTGATCACCGCGACCGTTCAGGCCATCGAATGGCCCGATGGGGCGTACAACATCGTCGACGACGAGCCGGCGCCCGCTACCGAGTGGCTTCCCTCATACGCCGCCGGGCTCGGTGCCCCCGCGCCGACGGTCGCGGACCTGCCGGCAGGTTCCCCTTTGGGTCGAGGGGCCTCCAACACGAAGGCCCGCGCCGCCGGCTGGAGCCCGATGTACCCGACCTGGCGCGAGGGCTTTCCTCGGGTTTGACGCGAAGGAGGGCGGGAGCACGACTGAGCCGTGCTCCCGCCCTCCTTGTCTGTCACACCGCCGGACGCGGATGACGCAGGTGCGCCCGCTCGGCCAGCTCCTCGTCGCTCACGAAGGTGAGCATTTCCTGATCCGGCGCGCAGACCATCACGGCAACGAAGACGGTGCGGGCGTCGGTGAGGTTGTTGGCAGCCTGGTAGTGGATGACGTCGCCGCCAGGCTCCCAGAACGCCTCTCCGGCGCGGATGACGCGCTCCGCTTCGCCCTCCAGCTCGAAGACGAGTTCGCCCTCGATGAGATAGCCGAAAACCGGACCGGAATGCCGGTGTGGCGGCGAGCCGGCCGAACCGGGTTCGAGCTCGATGGTCACCGTCATGACGTGCGACGGGCCGAAACCCTGACCCAGATTGGCCTGATCCAGCAGGCGGATGTTGGGGGCAGAATCAGCCATTCCTGATGCTCCATTCTGGACGACCAGATGTCGTCCCTTTTGCGAGTGCGACGGGCTGTCGCGTTGATGGTGAGGCGAGCGTGGTCACGGGAACCTTTTCGCCTCAGGGCGTCTACTCGACGAGCTTCCCGACTGTGGAGACGTCTCGGATGAGTTCGGTGATCTCATCGGGAACGGGCGGGATCGCTTCGCGGGTCACGCCGCTCGTCGGTGACCAGACGAGGTTGACCTGGAGCGACGGGTCGAGGTCCGGGTAGTCGCTGCGGTTGTGGCATCCGCGGGTCTCGCGCCGCCTGCGGCGAGGATCACCGCGTCGGCATGGATCAGGTAGCGGGTGCCGTCGGCGACATCGAACCCATAGGCGCCGAACACCGCATTGTCGCGGACCAGAAGCCGCGTGATGTAGATGCCCTCGAAGATCGGCACGCGAAGCTGCTCGACGCGAGCGACGAGCGCGCGCTGAATCTCCAGGCCGGTGTAGTCGCCAGCGAGCGCGGTGCGCCGCCAGGTGTGGGCACCGAAGAAGCGTTGCGAGATGCGCCCGTCCGTCTCGCGCGCGAAGGCCATCCCGTACCGTTCGAGATCGCGGATGCCTTCCTCCGCGCCGCGGGTGACGACCTCGACGGTGTACGGGTTGGCGAGGAAGTAGCTCTCTGTGATCGTGTCGGCGGCATGCTGCTGCCAGGTGTCGGCCGGGTCAATCGTGCCGAGAGCGGCATTGATGCCGCCGGCTGCGAGGGAGGTGTGCGCGTCCAGGCGAGGGCGTTTGCCGACTGCGATCACATCGACGCCGGTCTCCGCGAGCTCGATCGCGGCCCGAAGCCCCGACCCGCCGGTGCCGATCACCAGGACGGCGGTCGCCAGTCGGCGCTCGGTGTTATTCATGGTGTATCTCCTTCTGGCCTATAGCGGCCTTCTTTTCGTGACGTCCGTAGACCGTGATGAGCCCGTAGGCCATGTAGACCAGCGGTACGCCGACGACGACGAACGCGCCCACGAGCGCCCAGGACGCATCCGTGGCCGTCAGTACCGTGTCGAGAGGATTGGTGTCCGCGACCGCGGTCCCAAGGGTGAACCTGAGGACACCCGACATCGGCGCGCCGTCGAAGGAGACGACACTCCATCGAATCTCGTACCGGCCATCCGGGGCATCGGGCTTCACTGTGGCGGAAACGACCGTCCCGTGCTCCACGACCGCGGCCCCCGCCGTCCAGTCGCCCCCGTGCTCGTCGGCCAGGACGACGGTCGCACCGGACTCCTGCACGGCTGCTCCGAAAGTCAGGTCAATCTGCGCCGGCATCGTCGCGATGCTCGCCCCCGCCTCGGGGGTGCTCGACTCCAGCGGGCTATGCGCCGAAGCACGCTGCGCGGGCGACAGGAAGATCAGCACGAGAGACAGCACGACAGCACCAGCACGTCCCCATCGAGAGTGTCTGTGGCTTGATCGCTCCGCGGTGTGCATCTGGCTTCCTTCGTGTGGCTTCGTCTGCCGGTCTCATCAGTCACGACCGGGCAGCGCCTCGCGATGTGAGGTCTTGCGGCAGCGTCCTCACGAAAGGACCCCATACGCGGTCATATCCAGTGACACCCGAGCACGGCGCGGAGCGCGGGCGTACTGACCGTGCCGCCCAGATCGAAGGAGAAACCCCCAATGACCGTCTTCATCCGAATCGGACTCGCGATCTTGTTCCTCGACGAGTTCGTGGTCGGCGCGTGGAACGCGATCTCACCGGAGACCTTCTACCGCTACTTCCCGACCGTCGACCTGACCCCGCCGTTCAGCGAGCACTACGCCCGAGACTTCGGCGGCGCGACCCTCGGCATCGCGCTCCTGCTCGGCATCGCCTTCTTCAAGCCGAAGGCACACTTCGTGATCCCCGCAGCGCTGGCCTACTCGATCTTCGCCGTGCCGCACTTCTTCTTCCACATCGCACATCTCGAAGGCGCCACTGTCGGTGAGGCCATCGCTCTCACCGCCGCGAACGCATCGGTCGCCCTGCTCGGCATCGCGATCATCCTCGTCACGATTGCGCGCGACCGGCGCATCGCTGTGCGTCAGACGGAAGCCGCGGCTCACCCGACCTACTGACAGCGAGGAGTCAGAGCATGTCCAGGATCGTTGTCGTCGGAGGCACCGGCACCGTAGGCGCTCGGGGAGTCAGGTTGCTTCGTGACCAAGAACGCCCAGCCGCAGCGCGACCGGATCACGACGGACCGTTCCCTGGACGGGCACGTCGCCTTGGAGCATCGCCCGCCCGAGCCGCTCCGGACCGGCCCACAGGGTGGAGTCGAGTCCGCCCTCGCGCGCGACCGCGACGACCACCGCATCCCGCCCGCAGGCCGCCAGCAGCCGCAGCGCCCGGTAGAGCGACGACTTGCCCGCCCCGTTCGCACCGGTCACCACGGTCAGGCGCCCGAGCGGGATGACGAGGTCGCGCAGCGAGCGGTAGCCGGAGACGGCGACGGTGGAGATCACTCCGGGATCGTATCGGGGGCTACCGACGCGCCACACGCACCTGCGCTGAGGGCGTCACGCCACGCCGGTCACCCGCGTCCGCTCCAGCACGTAGCCGACGGCGACCGCCCCGGCGATGCACAGCATCACCGGGACGAGGAGGTCGGGACCCTGGCCGGTGAACTCCATCGTCAGCAACAGGCCCGTCACCGGGGCGCGCATCGTGACGGCGAGGAAGGCGGCGGCGGCGATCAGCGCGAAGGCCGGCAGCTCGGCGCCCGGCCAGAGGAGGTTCCACGCGGCGCCGCCCGCGAGCCCCAGTCCGGCGCCGATGGCCAGAGACGGGGTCAGCGTGCCGCCCGCCGCCCCCGCGCCGATCGTGCCGAGGGTCGCCGCCGCCTTGACGACGGTGGTGAGCAGGATGAGCAGCACCGGCAGCGCCGCCGCGAACGCGAGCTGGCCGAGCGCACGCCCGTTGCCGAGGATTGCGGGCAGCCAGAGCGCCGCCACCCCGACCGCGAGGAACGTCAGCGGCATCACGATGAGGATGCCCCACGAGCGCGGGCGGTGAGCCTGGGCGAAGCGCGCGGCACGCACGAAACCGACCGCCGCGCATCCGATCAGCGGCCCGGCGAGCACGGACCAGACCACGATCGTCGGGCTCAGGTGCAGCTCGGGAAGGACGTACAGCGGGTTCGCCGGCACCCAGATGCGCGCGACGAGCGCCGCGATCGCTGAGGCCGCGAAGGCGGGCAGCACCGTGGCGAAGCTGATCTCGGCCAGCAGGATCTCGACGGCGAAGACCGCTCCGCCGAAGGGGACGTTGTAGACGGCCGCGAGCCCCGCCCCGGCGCCGCACGCGACGAGGATGCGCCGCTCGCGCGCCGAGAGTCCCGCCCGCTCGGCGAGCCATCCCGCCCAGAGCGCTCCGACCTCCCGCGGCGCGACCTCCCGGCCGATGGAGGCGCCGAGGCCGACGATGACCACCTGCAGCCCCGCGTTCAGGAGCGTCACGACCGGCGGCATTCTGCGGCCGTTCACCGACTGCTCCACGGAGACCACCGCGTGGGCCGGTGACCGCTGCCCCCAGCGGCGGAGAGCCCACCAGCCGACGGCGCCCACGACTCCGGCGACGGCGAGCGCCACGACCCGGTTGACCGGGGGCGCGTTCAGCAGCCCCTCGAAGAAGTCGCCTTCGGAGTAGCCGAAGGCGAAGTGCTGGAGGGCGTGCAGGCCCAGGGAGACGAGGCCGCCGCCGATGCCCGCCCCGACGCCGACCAGCGCCGTGACGACGACGAGCCGGACGATCCAGCGCGGCGTCGCGGAACCGGTCGCGGATCGGGCGGGAGGCACGGAACCCAGCGTATCCGGACTGCTTCGCAGGCAGCGACCCGCAGGAATCGTGCAACGAACTGTTCACCCGTCGGCTCTAGCGTTACGCCTGTGACCCTCTCGCGCCAGAGCGGACCCGACGTCGAGGCGGACGTGGACGCGGCCGTCCTCCCCGCGCAGCCCCGGCTGCTGGCACGGGCCGTTCGACTCTGGCCGGGAGCGGCCGCTCTCACGCTGGGGTGCGTCGCGGCCGTCGCGATGCTCGCCATCGCGGCGGGTTCCGAGTTCCCCCTCTTCTCCGAGGCGTCGGCCGAGCGCGGCCGCGACTGCACGGCCGTCCGGAGCGCGCGGCATGCCCTCGACGCCGCGCTGGATGCGCACGTCGCGGCGCTCGGCGCGCATCCTGTGGAAGCCGGCACGGCCATCCAGGAGGCGGTGACGTCGTTCCGCGCGGCCACCAGCGACATCGCGACGGATGCGGTGGCGCGTGCCCTCGCCCCGGTGGACCGCAGCCTGGAGGGCCTGCAGGGCGCCGTCGACGGGGAGGCCTTCGCCGACGACCCGCGGCGGGCGGTCGCCGACGCGAATGCGGCCGTGGCGGAGCTGCGATCGGGCTGGTCCGGGCCGCTCGCGCGCGTCTGCCAGTGAACGCGACCGTCGGTGAGAACCCCGACCGCCGGCGAGAACCCCGACCGCCGGCGAGAACCCCGACCGCCGGCGAGAACCCCGACAGCCGGCGGGTCAGCCGGCGACCAGCGCCCCCACGGTGAGCAGCGTCACGGAGTCCTTCGTGCACGCGGTCACGTTCGCATCCTTCACGAACAGCGACTCGGTCGAGCCCGGCGGGTACACGCGGAAGCCGTCCGCCTGCTTCGGCTGGCAGTCGGCCTCGGGGTAGTTCAGCGCCTGAGTGATGCGCAGCGGCGCCTGCGCGGTCCCGCCCGGCTGCAGCACCACGGTGGGATGCGGCTTGCTGCGGTCGAACTCGGCCGCGGCTCCGAGCTGCGTACCGTTCCCGTCCCCGACGAACGACACGCCCGGCCAGCCCTGCAGCGAGCATTCGCCGGAGCCGTTGTTGGTGAGCACGAGCGTCACCTCCACGCTACCGGCCGCCCCTCCGCCGCCCCGCCCGATGGTCCCCGACAGGTCGCCGGTGTCGCACTGGCCGTCGATGGGCGTCGCGGTCGTGGTCGCGGTGGAGGTCGGACGCGGTGTCGTCGTCGTGGATGCGGAGGGCGATCCGGTCGGCGACGGGCTCGGCGTGGCACATCCCGCCAGGGCGAGAGCGAAGGTGACGGCGACGGCGCTCGCGGAGGCGGCGCGGAGAGTCCTGTTCCCGGTCATGAGCCCATCCAAGCGGTGCGCGGCGCGAGAACCGGCGGGACCCGCCGATAGCCGCCGACGGAATGCGCCCGACTGCTCCGGAGGGGCGTGCTGGCAGGATGGACGCATGAAAGCGATCGGCTCCTGGCTCGCACGATGGTGGACGATCGGGGTGCCGGCGATCGGCGTCGTGGTCCTCGTGGCGTTCTGGGCGGTGGAGCTGAACGGTGTCGCCGTCGCGATCATCGCCGTCGTCCTGGCCGGGACGGTGCTGGCCGCCGTGCAGCACGCGGAGGTGGTGGCCCACCGGGTCGGGGAGCCGTTCGGATCGCTGGTGCTCGCCGTCGCCGTGACGATCATCGAGGTGGCGCTGATCGTGACGCTGATGACCACCGGCAAGGACTCGCCGGAGCTCGCCCGCGACACGGTCTTCTCCGCCGTGATGATCACCATGAACGGCATCGTCGGGCTGTCCCTGCTGCTGAGCGCATCCCGCCGCGAATCCACGGCGTTCAACGCGCAGGGCAGCGGAGCCGCTCTGGCGACCGTGACCGCTCTCGCCACCCTGACGCTGGTGCTGCCGAGCTTCACGTCGACGCCCGGTCCGGTGTTCTCCGGGCCGCAGCTGGTGTTCGCGGCGATCGCCTCTCTGGCCCTCTACGGGATGTTCGTCTTCACCCAGACCGTGGCGCACCGCGACTTCTTCCTCCCTGTCGGCCGGAAAGGCCAACCGTTGACCGAGGACGACCACGCCGAGGCGCCCTCCAAGCGTGCGGCACTGATCAGCCTCGGGCTGCTGCTCGTGTCGCTGGTCGCGGTCGTCGGGCTGGCCAAGCTGGAGTCGACGCCGATCGAGCGGGCGGTGACCGCGATCGGGCTGCCGCAGTCGTTCGTCGGTGTCGTCATCGCGCTGCTCGTGCTGCTGCCGGAGGGCATCGCGGCGGCCAAGGCGGCCTCCCTCAACCGCACGCAGACCAGCCTGAACCTCGCACTGGGGTCGGCCATGGCGAGCATCGGGCTCACGATCCCGGCGATCGCGGTCGCGTCGATCTGGCTGCCCGGCGCCCTGCACCTCGGGCTCGGGTCGAGCCAGATCGTGCTGCTGGTGCTGACGGTGCTCGTCAGCATCCTCACCATCGTGCAGGGACGCGCGGTGCGGCTGCAGGGCGGCATCCACCTGGTGCTGTTCGCGGCGTTCATCTTCCTGTCGATCGCGCCGTAGCCCGGCGGCCCACACTCGTGCCGAATGTGCGGTGTGACGGCGTCAAAGCGCACATTCGGCACGAATGGCGGGGAGTCAGGCGGCGGTCGCGGCGTCGAAGAGCTGGGCGGCGGCGAGGCGCGCGGCGTCGGGCGTTCCGCCGCGCATGGCGGCGCTCGCTGAGGCGCCGTCGAACAGCAGGGTCAGCTGGATGGCGAGGGTGCGGGGGTCAGCGGCTCCGGCCTCCGCGGCCTGACGCTCGAAGTAGGCGGTCAGCCTGTCCTTGAACCCGCGGGCGACGACCGCGGCGGGATGCTCGCGGTCGCGCAGCTCGGTCGCCACGTTGACGAAGGGGCAGCCGTAGAAGTCGCTCGCCTGCGCAGCCGCCTGCAGGGCGTCGAAGACATGCAGCACCCGATCCCGCGGGTCCCCCTCCGCATCGGACTCGAAGTACCCCGCGACGACGCTCGGCCCGTACTCCTCGAGCATCGTGGCGACGATCGCATCCTTGCCGTCGAAGTGCTGGTAGATCGAGCGCTTGGAGACCTCGGCCTCCTGCGCGAGCCGGTCCACGCCGACCGCGTTGACGCCCTCGCGCACGAACAGGCGCGCAGCGGCGGCCAGCACGCGTTCCCGCGGCTTGGGCCTTGGGGAAACGGTGGCTGTGGACATGCCTCGATCCTAATCGGGCGCTTGCAGAATGTAAACCGATCTGTGTACATTGCAGGTACACAGATCGGTTTACTTTCGGAAGGATCCTCTCATGACCGACATCACCGGCCGCGTCGCCCTCGTCACCGGCGCCAATCGCGGACTCGGCGCCGCCTTCGTCGCGGCGCTCCTGGAGCGCGGTGCGACGAAGGTCTACGCCGCCGCGCGCCGACCCGAGACCATCTCCGCCGGCGACCCGCGCGTCGTCCCCCTCGCCCTCGACGTGACGGACGCCGACAGCATCCGGCGGGCGGCCGAGATCGCGACAGACGTCACGATCCTCGTCAACAACGCGGGCATCGCCGTCAACGAGTCGCTCGTCACCGGTGACCTCGCCGAGATCCACCGCGAGTTCGACACGAACTTCTGGGGACCGGTGCTCGTCACGCGGGCGTTCGCCCCCATCCTCGAGGCGAACGGCGGAGGCGCCATCGTGAGCATGCATTCGGCGCTCAGCTGGCTCGCCTTCGGCTCCTACAGCGCCACGAAGGCGGCGCTCTGGTCGGCCAGCAACTCTGCACGTGTGGAGCTCGCTCCCGCGGGCATCCAGGTCGTCGGCGTCCACGTCGGATACGTCGACACCGACATGGCGGCGGACGCGGAGGGAGTGAAGGTCCCGCCGCGGCAGGTCGTCGACGAAGCGCTCGACACGGTGCAGGAGGGCGGCGCGGAGGCGATCGTCGGCGAGGTGGCGCAGCAGGTCAAGGCGCACCTCCACGAGGATGTGCGCGTGCTCTACCCCCAGCTGGCCAGATAGGCCTCTCCGCCGAACCCCTCCGGACGGACGCCCCAGCTCACCGACCAGGTCTCGCCCGGCTCCAGCCAGCGCAGCCCCCGGCCCGAGTTGAGGGCGTTCGCAGGGGCGGTCATCGGCTCGATCGCGAGCGCCACTCCCCCGGGCTTGGTCGCGAACGACCGGTGCGTGAACACCTGCACGTAGCGGAACGCCTCATCGGCCCAGAGCACGACACGGCGGCCGTCGTCGGCGGCGAGGACGTGCTCCACCGGCCCGTCCGGCAGGTCGGCGAAGCCGGTGTCGAGTTCCAGTTCGCTGACCCGGCGTCCGGCCGACAGGTCGTACGGCGTTCCGGCGACCGGCGCCTCGCCCGTGACGTTGCTGCGGTCGTCCGTCTCGAACCGCGTGCGCGCCGCCACGGTGACGGTCAGCTGCTCCGCCGGGACGTCCGCGATGCGGAGGTAGGGATGCGCGCCGACGGCCACCGGTGCGGCGCTTTCCCCCGCATTGCTGATCGTGTGGGTGACCTGCAGCCCCTCGGTGTGCAGCTCGTGCGTCACCGTGGTGTCGAGGAGGAACGGATACCCCGGCTCGGGGTAGACGGTCGCGGCCTGCGTGACCATAGAGTCGGAGCGATCGACCAGCTCGTACGGACGACGTCGCAGCAGGCCGTGGATGGCGTTCCGCTTCGCCGGTTCGGTCAGGTCGAGCTGCCGCGCCTCCCCGCCGAGCTCCCACCGGCCGTCGGCGACGCGGTTGGGCCAGGGCACCAGGACGATCCCGCACGCGGAGGGCGGCTGCTCCCCGACCGGATACGGCTCGGTGAGGTCGGATTCCGCGAAGCGGAGCGAGCGGATGCCCGCTCCCACCTGCACGATGGTGGCGCTCAGATCGCCGAAGTCGAGTTCGTACTGTTCACCGGTGGCGGGTCGCATGGCACAAGATTAGGCCTCAGGCGACGATCACCGGGAGCCCCGCATCCCGCAGGGCCGCCACCTCGGGCAGGGGCGCGGACTCCCCCGTGATCAGCTCGGCGACCTCGTCAACCGCGGCGATCCGGCCGAGGTGCGTCCTGCCCAGCTTGCTGCCGTCGGCGACCACGACGGCGCGCTCGGCCGATCCGACCATGACGCGCTTGAGGTCGGCCTCCGGCAGGTTGACGTTGGTGACGCCTCCGACGGGGTGGACGCCGGTGCAGCCGATGAAGGCGATGTCGGCATGGATGCGACCCAGCAGCGCGGCGGCCAGGGGCTCCACGAGCGAGTGCTGCAGCGGCCGCAGCGTTCCTCCGGTGACGACGACCTCGAACCGCGGGATCGCCCGCTCCAGCTCGAGGGCGATCGTGAGCCCGTTGGTGATCACGGTCACGTTCTCGAGGTCGTCGCGCTCGACCAGGGCGCGGGCGATCGCGGCGGTCGTCGTGCCGACATCGAGCAGCACGCTGCTGCCGGAGGCGACCATCGCGGCCGCGGCCTGAGCGATCCGGCGCTTCTCGTCAGCCGACGACTCCAAGGCCTCCTCGAAGCTCGGCTCCCGCATCCCCGCCGTCCGCAGCACGGCACCGCCGTGGACCCGCCGGATGCTCTGCTCGCGATCGAGCGCGTCGAGGTCGCTCCGGACGGTGACGTCGGAGACCTGGAACGCCTCGCTCAGATCCGACACCCGGGCGAAGCCGGCACGCCCGATCAGCTCGAGCATCCGTTCGCGCCGGAGCGCCGCGGGGAGGGCTTCGCTCATACGCCCATGCTGGAACGCTTGCGATTGCTTGTCAATACGAAAGAAGAGACGGTATTCTCGCTTTCGCAATCGAAAGGATGGCATGGCCTCGATCACGAAGCGTCCCACCCGTCTCTCCGACGGCCGGGACCTCATCTACTACGACGACGCCGACACGACGCTCGGCGCGGAGCGCAAGCCCGACCTGCGCGAGCCGGCACCCCGTCCGGCCACCGCGACGATGCGGCAGGACCCGCTCACCGGCGAGTGGGTGTCCATCGCGGCCGCACGCCAGAACCGGGTGATGCTCCCTCCGGCCGAGCTCGACCCGCTCGCCCCGGCCACTCCATCCAACCCGTCCGAGATCCCGGACCTCTACGACGTCGCCGTCTTCGAGAACAAGTCGCCGTCGTTCGGTCCGCTCCTCGTCGACGACAACGCCCCCGAGGGGCTCGACGATCTCGCGCGGGTGGGGCTCGGCCGCACCCGCACCTCCGTCGGCCGCTGCGAAGTCGTCTGCTTCAGCCCGGCGACCGCCGGCTCCTTCGGAAGCCTCAGCCCGTCACGTGCGCGGACCGTCATCGAGGCCTGGGCGGACCGCACCACCGAGCTCTCCGCGCTGCCCGGCGTGCGCCAGGTGTTCCCGTTCGAGAACCGCGGAGAGGCGATCGGCGTCACGCTGCACCACCCGCACGGGCAGATCTACGCCTACCCCTACATCACGCCGCGGACGACGGCCCTGATCCGCTCGCTCGACGCGTACGGGCCGACGCTGTTCCCCGACCTCCTGGAGCGCGAGCGCGCCTCCGAGCGCGTGGTGCTCGCCGGAGAGCACTGGACCGCCTACGTGCCCTTCGCCGCACGCTGGCCGATCGAGATCCACGTGCTTCCGCACCGCCACGTCGCCGACATCGCGGAGACGAACGCCGCGGAGCGGGACGAGCTGGCCACCCTCTACCTGCGGGTGCTGCGCGGGGTGGATGCGCTCTACGACACCCCCACCCCGTACATCGCCGCCTGGCACCAGGCGCCCGTCGGCGTGCGGCGGGACGAGATCCGCCTCATGCTGCAGCTGACCTCGCCCCGCCGCGGCGCGGATAAGCTGAAGTTCCTGGCCGGCTCGGAGTCGGCCATGGGCGCCTGGGTGGGCGACATCCCTCCCGAGCAGGCGGCCGCGGCTCTCCGCGACGCCGTCGCCCGCGCCGACCGCGACAACCCGGTCGGCGATCTGCCGGTCTCCGTGACCGGGCTCGTCACCGGGCCCGTCGTGGCCCCGGCGGGCACCGCATCCCCTTCCGACCGAGAGGCTGACCGATGACCGACCTGCGCACCGGCGTCCGCGACGACTTCGCCGAGGTGTTCGGCCGCGAACCCGACGGCGTGTGGTCGGCTCCCGGCCGGGTCAACCTGATCGGCGAGCACACCGACTACAACCTGGGATTCGTCCTGCCGTTCGCGATCAACCGGCGCACCGTCGCCGCGGTCGGCGCGCGCGACGACCGCGTCCTCCGCGTCGGGAGCACGTTCGCGGACGAGGTGGTCGAGGTCTCCCTCGACGAGCTCGCGCCCGAGGTCCTCTCCGGCTGGTCGGCGTACCCGCTGGGCGTCGCCTGGGCCCTCGGCCAGTTCGGCGCCGACCTGGCCGCCGTGCCGGGCGTCGACATCCTGCTCGACTCCAACGTGCCCGTCGGCGCCGGCCTGTCGTCGTCCGCGGCGATCGAGGGGGCCGTCGCTGTCGCGCTCAACGACCTGTGGCGGCTCGGCTTCGACCGCCGCACCCTGGCGCGTGTCGGCCAGCGGGCCGAGAACGTCGCCGTCGGCGCGCCCACCGGCATCATGGACCAGTCCGCGTCGCTCCTCGGCGAGCGCGACGCCGCCGTCTTCCTCGACTGCCGGTCGCTCGACTCCGAGGTCGTGCCCCTCGGGCTCGAGGCCGCCGGGCTCGAGATCCTCATCATCGACACCGGCGTGACGCACTCCCACGCCACCGGCGGCTACGCCGAGCGTCGCGCCTCGTGCGAAGAGGGCGCGCGCATCCTGGGCGTCGAGGCGCTCCGGGATGTGTCGGTCGGCGACCTGGACCGCGCACGCGAACTGATGGACGACGTGACCTTCCGCCGCGTCCGCCACGTCGTCACCGAGGACCAGCGTGTGCTCGACACCGTGCGCACCCTGCGCGAGCAGGGACCGGGCGCCATCGGCGGACTGCTGGACGCCTCCCACGTCTCCATGCGCGACGACTTCGAGATCTCGGTCCCGGAGCTCGACCTGGCGGTGGAGACCGCGCAGGCGAACGGCGCGATCGGCGCGCGGATGACCGGGGGCGGCTTCGGCGGCTCGGCGATCGCCCTGGTGCCGACGGACGCCCTCAGCCGCGTGCTCGTCGCGCTCGACGGCGCGTTCGCCGAGCACGGCTTCGGCCAGCCCGACCTCTTCACCGTGCAGGCGTCGGAGGGTGCGCGGCGCGAAAGCTGACCGCATCCCGGGCCGGTTCACCTCCCGGTCACCCGCGGGTGCCACACTGTGACGCGTGAGTGGACAGGGAGTGAACGATCCGGTCGTCGTCTGGCTCGACGCGGACACCGTCCAGCTGCGGCAGCCCAAGACGTCGCACTGGGAGGCGCCGTTCCTCTACCTGCTGTTCGGGCGGGAGCGGGCGCTGCTCATCGACACCGGGGCGACCGCCGACGAGGCGGTGTTCCCGCTGCGCACGACCGTCGAGGGCCTCATCGCGGAGTGGCTGCGCCGCAACCCGGCTGTGTTCGTGCGGCCGTATCCCCTGGTCGTCGCCCACTCCCACGGGCACGGCGACCACATCGCGGGCGACGCGCTCCTGCGGGACCGGCCGGGCACCACGGTCGTCGGCACCAGCCCCGCCGAGGTGATCGGGTTCTTCGGATTCCCGACCTGGCCGGACGCGACGGTCTCGTACGACCTCGGTCGCCGGGTCGTCGACGTCATCGGCGGGCCCGGGCACGAGCCGTCGGCCGTCGTGTTCTTCGACCGGCAGACGGGAATCCTGTTCACCGGGGACACCGTCCTGCCCGCCCGGCTGTACGTGCGCGACCTCGGGCAGTACAGGGCGACGATCGAGCGGCTGATCCGGTTCCGCGACGACCCGCCCGCGCCGGTGCGCGAGCTGCGCGGCGCGCACATCGAGATGTCGTCGGAGCCGGGCGTCGACTATCCGGCGGGGACGGTCGAGCAGCCGGACGAGGCTCCGCTGCCGCTGCGGCCGCGCATCCTCGACCGCGTGCTGGCCGCCCTCGGCGAGCTGCGCGGCGTGCCCGGCGAGCGCATCGTCGCGAAGCGCTTCATCGTCGTCGTCGACCGCTGACGCCCGTCCCCCGTCCCCCCGTCCCCACCGTCGAGTCCGCGATCTTTGCACGCCGCGGGGGCGTTTCGCGTGCAAAGTTCGCGGACTCGACGGTGGGGCTAGAGGAGGGGCGGCTCGACGGGGGTGGGCTCGCCGCCGGTGAGGCGGATGAGTTCGTCGAAGGTCGTCGGGAACACCGTGTGGGCGTGGCCGGCGGCCGCCCAGACCTCCGGGTAGTCCGCGAGCGCCACATCCACCACGGTGCGCAGCGGTTGCGGGTGGCCGACCGGCGCGACGCCGCCGATGGTCTGGCCGGTCGCCGCCTTGACGGTCTCCGCGTCGGCACGGCGGATGCGGCCGCCGAGCCGCTCGCCGAGGAACGCGGTGTCGACGCGGTGCGCGCCGGAGGTCATCACGAGGAGCGGCTCGCCGTCGATCGTGAAGACCAGCGAGTTCGCGATCGCGCCGACCTCGACGCCGAGCTCGGCCGCGGCGGACGCGGCCGTCGGGGTCGCCGACGCGAACCAGCGCACCCGCGGCTCGACGCCCGCGGCGAGCAGCGCCGCCTCGACGCGTTCGACCGCGGGATGCGTCCGCTCGGCCGCGGCGTCGCTCACAGCAGCTCCCGCTCCGCCGACTCGACGACGTTCTGCAGCAGCAGCGCGCGCGTCATCGGGCCGACGCCGCCCGGGTTCGGGGAGATCCAGGAGGCGACCTCGGCCACATCCGGAGCCACATCGCCCGCGACGACGCTCTTGCCGGTCACCGGGTCCTCCACGCGGCTCACGCCGACGTCGAGCACGATGGCGCCCGGCTTGACGTTCGCCGCCGTGACGAGGCCGGCGACGCCCGCGGCGGCCACGATGATGTCGGCGCGGCGGAGGTGCGCGTCGAGGTCGCGCGTGCCGGTGTGGGTGAGGGTGACGGTCGCGTTGTACTCGCGGCGGGTGAGCAGCGCGCCGATCGAGCGGCCGACGGTGACGCCGCGCCCGACGACCACCACATCCCTGCCGCGGATGTCGATGCCGTGCCGCAGCATCAGCTCGATCACGCCGCGCGGCGTGCAGGGCAGCGGAGAGGTGATCGGCCGGTTGACGTTGAGGACCAGGCGGCCGAGGTTCGTCGGGTGCAGGCCGTCCGCATCCTTCGCCGGGTCGACGAGCTCGAGGATGGCGTCGGTGTCGAGGTGCCCGGGCAGCGGGAGCTGCACGATGAAGCCGGTGCAGTCGGGGTCGGCGTTCAGCTCCTCGACCACGGCCTCGAGCTCGGCCTGCGAGATGTCGGCGGGCAGGTCGCGGCGGATGGATGCGATGCCCACCTCCGCGCAGTCGCGGTGCTTGCCGGCGACGTACCACTGCGAGCCGGGGTCGTCGCCGACGAGGATCGTGCCGAGCCCCGGGACGACGCCCTGCTCACGCAGCGCGCTCACGCGCTCCTTCAGCTCCGCCTTGATCGCGGCGGCGGTCGCCTTCCCGTCCAGAATCTGTGCGGTCACGGTGTCTCCTTGCGTTTCCTCCGTCGAGTACGCGAAAACTGCACGGCGAACGCCTCGCGAACGTGCAAAGTTCGCGTACTCGACGGGGGGGGTGGGGTCAGATGGAGGAGGGGAGCTCGACTTGGACGGCCTCGGCGCCGGAGGGCGTGAGGCCGGGGTAGAGCGGGAACGCGGCGGTCAGCGCGTCGACGCGAGCCCGCAGGGCGCGGGTGTCGGCGCCCGGACGCAGGGCCAGCGCGATGATGTCGGCCACCTCGGTGAACTCGGTGTCGCCGAAGCCGCGGGTCGCGAGCGCCGGGGTGCCGATCCGGAGACCGGAGGTCACCATCGGCGGCCGCGGGTCGAACGGCACGGCGTTGCGGTTCACGGTGATGCCGACCTCGTGCAGCACGTCCTCCGCCTGCTGGCCGTCGAGCTCCGAGGTGCGCAAGTCGGCGAGCACGAGGTGCACGTCGGTGCCGCCCGTGAGCACGTCGACGCCGGCGGCGCGGGAGTCGTCGGCCGTCAGGCGCTCGGCGAGCAGCTTCGCGCCGCGGATGGTCCGCTCCTGGCGGTCTTTGAACTCCTCGGTGGCCGCCAGCTTGAACGCGGTCGCCTTCGCGGCGATCACGTGCATCAGCGGGCCGCCCTGCTGGCCGGGGAACACGTTCGAGTTGAGCTTCTTGGCGAGCTCGGTGTCGCGGCTCACGATGAAACCGGAGCGCGGTCCGCCGATGGTCTTGTGCACGGTCGAGCTGACCACGTCGGCGAAGGGCACGGGCGAGGGATGCAGCCCGGCGGCGACGAGACCGGCGAAATGCGCCATGTCGACCCACAGCTTCGCTCCGACCTCGTCGGCGATCTCGCGGAACGCCGCGAAGTCGAGCTGGCGCGGGTAGGCCGACCAGCCGGCGATGATGACCTGCGGCTTGTGCTCGATGGCCTTGTCCCGCACGACGTTCATGTCGACGAGGAAGGTCTCCGGGTCGACGCCGTAGGAGACGGCGTTGTAGAGCTTGCCCGAGAAGTTGAGCTTCATCCCGTGGGTGAGGTGGCCGCCGTGGGCGAGCTCCAGACCGAGGATGGTGTCGCCCGGTGTCGCGATGGCGGAGAGCACTGCGGCGTTGGCCGAGGCGCCCGAGTGCGGCTGGACGTTGGCATACTCCGCGCCGAACAGGGCCTTGGCCCGGTCGATCGCCAGCTGCTCGGCGATGTCGACGTACTCGCAGCCGCCGTAGTAGCGGCGGCCCGGGTAGCCCTCCGCGTACTTGTTGGTGAGGACGGAGCCGACCGCTTCGAGCACCGCGCGCGGGACGAAGTTCTCGGAGGCGATCATCTCGAGGTAGTCGCGCTGGCGGCCGAGCTCGAGCTGCAGCACCTCCGCGATCTCGGGGTCGACCTCCGCCAGAGGGGCGGTGAACGTCGAGGGGAGGGTATCGGTCATTGCCGGCTCCTTCGTACAGGGATGGACCATTGCGTGGCGACCCAGGCGCGCGGCCGCATCCATCCGTGTTCTCGAGGTTCCGTGTCGCTCCCCGATGGTGACCATCTGAGCGCCAGTCGCGACGGGCCAAGCATAGCAAAGCGCACGCCGGGCGGAACCCTTGCTCAACGCCGGACGCGCTGCGATACTCGCTGGTGGCCGACGCACGCGGGGCGGGCGGAGTCGGTCTCCTCCGCTCTGCCCCGACCCGCAAGGGAGCCCACCGTGGTCGTGCCCCGCCCCGTTCTCACCCAGCCGTCGCCGGGCTCCCCCTTCGTGCTGGGGCCGACCGCCCGCATCAGCGTGGCCGGGCCGGGAGCGGACACCGTCGGACGCCTGCTGAGCGATGCGCTCGCCGGCGACTGCTCGCGCGACCTGCCGGTCGTCGCGGAGCCTCCCGCGTTCGGCGACATCGCCCTGGTGATCGCGCACGGCGAGGGGCCGCACGACGACGGGTCGGACAGTGCGGAAGGCTACACGCTGGAGGTCGCCGCCGAGGGCGTGCGGATCGGCGCCGCCACCCCGGCCGGTGCGTTCTGGGGCGTCCAGACCCTGCGTCAGCTGCTCCCGGCCGACGGCGACGGCGACGGCGACGGGCTGACGGTCGAGCAGGTCCGCATCCACGACCATCCCCGATACGCGTACCGCGGCGCGATGCTGGATGTCGCCCGCCACTTCTTCACGCCCGCCGAAGTGAAGCGGTTCATCGACGCGATCGTTCTGCTCAAGGTCAACCACCTGCACCTGCACCTGACGGACGACCAGGGGTGGCGCATCCACATCGAGTCGTGGCCGGAGCTGACCCGCATCGGCGGCTCGACCGGCAGCGACGGCAGCCGCGGCGGCTTCTACACGCAGGACGAGTTCCGCGACATCGTCGCCTACGCCGCCGAGCGGAACGTCACCGTCGTCCCCGAGCTCGACATGCCGGGGCATACGAACGCGGCGCTCGCGTCCTATCCCGTGCTCAACCCGGACGGCGTGGCCCGGCCGCTGTACACCGGGTCCGACGTCGGCTTCAGCACACTGCGGACGGGGGATGCGGTGACCCGGCGATTCGTGCGCGATGTCGTCCGCGAAGTGGCCGCCCTGACACCCGGTCCGCTGCTCCACCTCGGCGGCGACGAGTGCCTGAGCACCGCGCCCGACGACTTCGTCGCGTTCGTCGAGGAGGCGGCCCACGTCGTCGCCGAGAACGGCAAGACGCCGGTCGGCTGGCACGAGATGGGCAAGGCGCACGGACTGCCCGCCGGGACCGTCGGGCAGTACTGGGACTTCACAACGCCGCGCGATCGCTCGGCCGAGTACGCCGTGTCCTTCGTCCGCGGCGGCGGGTCGCTCATCCTGTCGCCGTCGGACGCCGCCTACCTCGACATCGTCTACGCCGAGGGCGACCCGATCGGCCAGGACTGGACCGGCAAGCCGACCACCCTGCGCGATGCGTTCGTGTGGGATCCGGCGCGGGTGATCCCCGGCGTCGGGGATGCGCACATCCTCGGCGTGGAGGCCGCCCTGTGGACCGAGACGGTCGGCACCATCGAGGAGGTCGAGGAGATGGTCCTCCCCCGGCTGGCCGCGGTCGCCGAGGTGGGCTGGTCGCCGGCACCGGCCGACACCGAGCCCGTCGAGGCCGCCCGCGATCTGGACGAGTTCGGCGCGCGCGTCGCCCGGCTCGCCGAGCACTGGGATGCGACAGGCACCCGGTACCGGCGCGTGCCGGACGTGCCGTGGCCGGAGCCCGTCGGCTGAGCCGCCTCCCGGCACGGTCTCCCGGCAGGTCGCCCGGCAGCTCGCCCGCTGATCACGACCGGATCAGGGGTAGCCGATGAACCAGAGCAGCACGATCGCCACCGGCTGCAGCGCGATGCCGGCGATCAGCACCGCCTTCCGCGCCGTGCGATGGCGGGTGAGTCCCCGCGCCCCCGCCAATGGAGCAAGGGGCAGCAGCAGCCGGAACGTGCTCTGCTGCGGGAGGAACACCGCGAAGAGGTACAGGCCGTAACTCGCCGCGTAGGCGACGGTCTCCGTCCCGAGCGCCCGGACGGACGGCCGCGTCAGCACCCACGCGAACCCGGCCACGATCGCGAGGACGATCAGAGCGCCCAGGATGCTCAGGTAGCGCCAGCTGAGCAGGAACCACGGGGTCAGCGGGATGAACGCGACGGTGCCGATGAATCCCGTCCACCAGGAGAGCTCGGTGGCCACATAGGCATCGCCCGTTCCCGTCACCACGGCCGCGATGATCGGCCAGGCGAGGCCGGCCAGCGCCATCAGCCCGCCGGTCAGCAGCATCGTCAGGCGCTCCCGCGGCCGGAACGCGTCCGCGCCGCGCCGGACGAGCACCATCCGGACCACGAGGACGATCGCGAGCGCGAGCGGCAGGGCCAGCGCACCGGGCCGGGTGAACGCGGCGGCCACACCGAACGGCAGCATCAGCCAGTACTTCCGCTGGAGCATGGCCAGCAGCGCCGCGAACATGAGGAAGAAGAACATGCTCTCGGCGTAGGCGATCTGCAGCACGAACGAGAGCGGTCCGAAGCAGAAGAACGCCGTCGCCCAGAACGCGCTCGAGACGCCCGCCCGTGCTGCGACGAGCCGGAACAGCACGACGCTGGCGGCAGCCCCGAAGACCAAAGCGACGGCGAACCCGGCGGGATAGAAGCTCAGCCCGGTGAGGACCATCACGACCCGCACGACCATCGGGAACAGCGGAAGGAACGCCCAGGGATTCTGCTGCACGGAGCCGTCGCTGTCGCGCGGCAGGCTGGTGGGGTACCCCTGCTCGACGATCTGGCTGTAGTAGGAGCCGTCCCACGATCCCGAGAAGGTGAAGAACGTCGGGTTCATCCGCGGGCTCGCGTAGTCCCAGTGCGCCACGTTGGCGGTGATGAACAACGCCAGCATGAGGGTCGTCGTGAGCAGCCGCGAGACGGCGTACAGCACGAGCACGGCCGCCCACCAGGGCACATCGCGGCCCGCGAACCGCAGCCGCCGCGGTACCGCCATCGGGCGGCCCAGAAGCTCCGGCCGCCTGGTGCTCGTGGTCCCCGCTGTCATCGTCCCGTCCGTCGCCCGCCGATCCCCGACCGAGGACCGCCCCTTGGGATGGTACCCGCCGGAAACGGTCCTCCGGCAGCCGCCCGACGTCGCCTGAGAGAGTCCTCATACGGCGGGAGACGACCGCGTCGCGCCACACGCGCGGCGCCTCCCGCCGGGTCCGGGGGTGCCCTACTTCACGCTGCCGGCGGTGAGTCCGCCGACGAGGCGCTTCTCGATGAGCATGAACAGGATGACGACCGGGATGACAGCGACCACCGAGACGGCGAAGACATACTGCCACGCCGCGTCGTACTGGCCGACGAACTTGGTGAGCGCCACCGAGAGCGGCTGGTTCGCATCCGTGGACAGGATCACGAGGCTGGCCGCGAACTCGTTCCACGACGCCACGAAGGTGTAGATGATCGCCGTGACGATGCCCGGCCAGACCAGCGGCAGCTGCACGCGGAACAGGACGGTCCACTTGCCTGCGCCGTCGAGCTGCGCCGCCTCGTCGACCTCCTTCGGCACGCCCGCGAAGAAGCTGTGCATGATCCAGATCGCGAACGCGAGGTTGAAGGCGGCGTTGACGAGGATCATCGCCAGCCAGGTGTCGTTGATCCCGAGCGCCACCATCTCCTTGAAGAGACCCGTCGCGAGCACGGTCGGCTGGAGCATCTGGGTCACGATGACGAGGAACAGGAAGATCCCGCGGCCCGGGAAGCGGAACCGCGCCGTGTAGTACGCAGCGGGAACGCAGACCAGCAGCACCAGCACCGTCGCGAACACGGAGATGACGATGGTGGAGATGAGGTTGTACGGCAGCGGCGTCTCGGGCGTCGACCACATCGTGAGGTAGTTCTCGGGATGCCACTGCTCGGGCAGGTAGGTCGGCGGGACGGCGAGGATGTTGTTCCTGCTCTTGAACGAGCCGATCAGCATGATCAGGTACGGCGCGATGAAGACCAGGGCGATCACGATGCCGGCGACGGTCTTCCCGGCGACGCGCCAGGAACCGCCGGCCGACCGGGGGCGGCGGCGGCGCGGCGTCGGCGCTCCGGCGAGGGCGACGGGGGCTGGCGCGGTCACGAGACCTCCTTCATCGGCTTCACGACCCACAGGTAGATGCCGACGACGACGAGCACGATCAGGAAGTTGATCACGCTGAGGGCGCTGGACAGGTCGATGCGCTGTTCGTTCTGGAGCAGCTTGAACACGTAGGTGGTCGTCGTGTCCGCTTTGTATCCGGGGATGGACCCGGTCATCAGTTTCAGGATGGGCAGCGAGTTGAACACGTTGATGATGTTGATCAGCGCCGCGAGGGCGATCGCGCTCCGCAGGTTCGGGAGAGTGACGCTGAAGTAGGCGCGGAACGCTCCGGCGCCGTCCATCTTCGCCGCCTCGAGCATGTCGCCGGGGATCCCGGCCAGCCCGGCGAGGATCGTGTACGTCGTGAACGGCAGCGAGACGAACACCGCGATGCCGATCGACGAGATGAACGCCGGAACCGGCTCCTTCGTGAAGCCGAAGGGCTCGGCGAGCAGGTGGATGTCGACCAGGAACTTGTTGATGATCCCGTAGAACGGGTCGAGGCCGTAGACGAACACGGTCGTGGTCATCACCACGCTGGCGGCCCACGGGACGATGATCGCCATCCGCACCCAGCGCCGGCCGGGGAAGTTCTTGTCGAGGAACTGGGCCAGGGCGAGCGAGATCACCACGGTGATCACGACCACCGAGACCACCCAGACCAGGGAGTTGAGCAGGATGCCGGGGAGCTCCGGCCGCGACAGCACCGTGATGTAGTTCTGCAGGCCGACCGATCCGTGGTCCACCCCGGCGATCGAGATCTTCCGGGTGGAGTTGTAGATCATGTAGCCGGCCGGGAACAGCACGACGCCGAAGATCAGGATGAGGGCGGGCAGCGTCCACGGCACGGCGTGCCAGAGATCGGACGCCCCGCCGGTGGGCTTGGGGGACGCCCCGCGGCGGGGACGGCCGGTGGCCGCCCCCGCGCGGGTCGCTTCAGCGGTGCTGGTCATCCGGGTTACTGGCCGTCGGCCTTCGCCTGGATGGACTTCAGCAGGTCTTCGGGCTTGGCGCCCTGACCGAGCTGCCCGATCTGGCTCTGGATCGCGCCCTGCGCGGCCGACCAGTTCGGGTTGGTGGACGGGTAGAACTTGGCGTTCGGCAGCAGGTCGAGGAACGGCTTGATGGTCTCGTCCGAGCCCATCGCCTCCGCACCGGACTTGGTCGTCGGCAGGAAGCCTTCGGCCGTGACCCACTTGGTGTAGACGTCCTTCGAGTAGAAGTAGTCGAGGAACTTCTTGATCGAGGCCGTCTTGTCGGTCTTGTTCTTGAACGCCATCAGGTGGTCCGCGACGCCGAGGGTGAACGGCGAGCCGTCCTTGGTCGGGATCGGCGCGATGCCGTACTGCAGCGACGGGTTCTTGTCCTTGATCTGACCGACGGTCGGCGGCAGGCCGACCTGCATGCCGAGCTGGCCCTGGATGAAGACGTTCAGCAGCGGGGTGCGGTTGGTCGAACCGGGGTTCGCCTCCGTGTAGCCCTGCGTGATGATCTTCTGCATCTCGGTGGCGCCTTCGACGTTCTCCGAGCTGTCGATGGTCAGCTTCTTGGCGTCGCCGTAGCCGCCGCCGGCCCCGTAGAACCAGAGCGCGGTCTCGGCCTGCGCCTCCTCGCTGCCGAGCGGCATGCCGTACGGCGTGATCCCGGCGGCCTTCAGCTTGGCGGCCGCGTCCTCGAACTCGGCCCACGTCTTCGGCGGGGCGGAGATGCCGGCCTTGGAGAAGTCGTCCTTGTTGTAGAACAGCGCGCGGGCGGACGCGATGAACGGGAGCCCGTACTGGGTGCCGTCGATGCTCGCGTTCTTCTTGAAGGCGTCCTGGAAGTCGTCGAGCGTCGCGGAGGAGACGATGTCCTTCGCCGGGTAGAGCAGGTCGTCGGCCGCGAAGCCGGCGAACGCGTCGATGTTCAGGATGTCGGGCTGCTTCTGCGCCTGGATCCGCGTCTTGATGACGTTGTTGATGTCGGTCCAGGATTCGACGTCGAGGTTGACCTTGATATCGCTGTTCTTGGCCTCGAAGTCCTTGATGATCTGCTGCCACTCGGTCTTGGTGTTGTCCGAGTAGCTGGCGACCATCAGGTCGAGCGTCTGCGCGCCGCCGGACGAGCCGCCGGACCCGCCGCTGAAGCCGCAGGAGGCGAGCGTCATGGTGGCGACCGCCGCGGTTGCGACCGCCGCTCCCCACCGCAGTGACTTCTTCATTGACTTCCTCACTTCTCAAAGGGAATACGCGAACCGTCACTGCCGATGGAACCTGCGCGACGATGCGTAGCTGTTGATGCTTAGTGATTTGTTTCAGCTTGAAACAAGCACTTGCACTCAATGGATGATCGAAATCATGACGCGTCAGCACCGTCCCGTCAAGAACAATGCACAAGATCGTTACACGGCGTTTACAGGATGGCGGCTCTCTCCGAGGTTCACCCCGTGAAACGATTGAACATGATCACTAGACAACCAGTTCGATCATCAGTGATCATTGTTGCCAGACCTACACGCATTTCAGCAGCCGACGGCGCAGAACAGGAGCGATCAGTGACGCACGCACCAACCGCAGGAGCCCACATGGAGGCCGAGCTGCGGTCGCAGCCGGAGACGTGGGCGACCGCGGCCGGACTGCGCGAGGAGCAGTCGCTTCTCCCCGCGGCCGGCGAGCGCATCGCCGTCGTCGGCTGCGGCACCTCGTGGTTCATGGCGCAGTCGTACGCGGCGCTGCGCGAGACCGCCGGGCACGGCGTCACCGATGCGTTCGCCGCTTCCGAGGCGTTCGTCGACCGGGACTACGACGCCATCGTCGCCATCACGCGCTCGGGAACGACGACCGAGGTGCTCGAACTGCTCGACGCGCTGCGCGGTTCCGGCAACCGGGCCCGCACCGTCGGCATCGTCGGCGACCCGGACACCCCGCTCGTCGGACTGGTGGATGTGGCCATCCGGCTGCCCTTCGCCGACGAGCAGTCCGTCGTGCAGACCCGGTTCGCCACCACGGCCCTCGCGCTCGTCCGCGCCTCGCTCGGCCACGATCTCTCCCCCGCGATCGACCAGGCCGCCGCGGCGATCGAGGAAGACCTCGATGATGAGCTCGTCACCGCGGATCAGTACAGCTTCCTCGGCGCGGGCTGGACGGTCGGGCTCGCCCACGAGGCGGCGCTCAAGATGCGCGAGGCGTCGCAGTCGTGGACGGAGTCGTATCCCGCCAAGGAGTACCGCCACGGACCGATCGCGATCGCCGCGCCCGGCCGGGTCACCTGGATGCTCGGCGAGGCGCCGGCCGGGCTGGCCGGTGACGTCGCCGCCACCGGGGCGCGCTTCGAGGACCGCCCGATCGACGGGATGGCCGACCTGGTGCGCGCGCAGCGGGTCGCTCTGGCCCGCGCCCGTCGCGCCGGACTCGACCCCGACAGCCCCCGCAACCTCACCCGATCGGTCATCCTCCCCTCGTGACCGCAGAGCCCCTGACCCCGCTGCCGGCCGCCGCTCCGCTGGGAGACGGCGCACCGGTGCTCGCGTTCGACGTCGGAGGGACGGACACCAAGGCCGCCCTCGTGGATGCCGCCGGCCGGCTGGTGCAGGTGGTGCGCATCCCGACCCCGCACGCCGGCGATGCGACCGGCGACGCGGTGGTGGCGGCGATCGCCGCCGTCGCCGAACGGTTCCGGGCGGAGCACCCGGGCGTCGTTCCGCAGGCGGCCGGGCTGCTGGTGCCGGGCCACGTGGACGACGACGCCGGGGTCGGCATCTTCGCCGAGAACCTGGGCTGGCGCGACTTCCCGTTCCGCGACCGCGCTGAGGCCGCGCTCGGCGTCCCGGTGGCGTTCAGCCACGACGTCCGCGGCGCCGGCGAGGCGGAGCACCGGCTGGGCGCCGCCGCACCCTACCGCGACGTGGTCGTGATGGCGATCGGCACCGGCATCGCCGGGGCGATCTTCCTCGACGGCCGGCTGCACACCGGCGGCGGCCTGGCCGGCGAGATGGGCCACTCCCGGGTCGCCGACGGACCGCTCTGCGCCTGCGGCGGCATCGGCTGCCTCGAGGCCGTCGCGTCGGCCGCGGCCATCGCGCGGCGGTACAACGCGCTCACCGGTGCCGACGTTCCTGGTGCCCGGGAGGTGCTCGCCCTGGCGCAGTCCGGGGACGAGGCCGCCCGCGCGGTCTGGGACTCTGCGGTGGATGCGCTCGCGCTCGATCTCTCGCACACCGTCGCGCTGCTGGCGCCCGAGGCGGTGGTGATCGGCGGCGGACTGGCGCAGGCCGGCCCTGCGCTGTTCGAGCCGCTGGCGGAGAAGCTCGACGCCATCCTCACCTTCCACCGGCGCCCCGTGCTGCTGCCGGCGAGCATCGGCGAGAACGCCGGGCTGATCGGGGCGGCGCTGCGGGCGCGAGACCGCAGTGCCGGTTCGGCGGCGCGGTCGGTCGAGCCCAGCGCAGAGGTGGCGTCGTGATCCTCACCGTCACGCCGAACCCGGCGCTCGATCTCACGTACCGGGTGCCGCGGCTGCTCCCCGGCGAGACGCATCGCGCGGCCGCCCCGGCCGTCCGCGCCGGAGGCAAAGGGCTCAACGTCGCCCGCGTGCTGGCGCAGACCGGGAGCGCCGCATTCATCCTCACCACCGCGGGAGGCGCCCCCGGACTCCGGCTCGCCGACGATCTGGAGGCGTCGCAGCTGCCCTCGGAGCTCGTGCCGGTCGCCGCGCCGACGCGCAGCAGCGTCGCCGTCTTCGACGAGTCGAGCGGCGAGACGACGGTGATCAACGAGACCGGCGGCCCGCTCACCCCGGCCGAGTGGACGGCCCTGCACGACGCCGTCGACCGGCTCGTCGTTCCCGCGACCTGCGTCGTCGGGTCGGGCAGCCTCCCGCCGGATGCGCCGGACGACGTGTACGCCCGCCTGGCCGCCGCCGCCGACGCGCACGGACTGCCCAGCGTGATCGACGCGGTCGGGGCGCCGCTCGTCCGCGCGGCCGAGGCCGGCGCCTCCGTCGTGAAGCCGAACCGCCGCGAACTGGCCGAGACGACCGGCCTGGACGACCCGGTCGCCGGGGCGCGCGTGCTCCTCGACGCCGGAGCCGGGCTGGTCCTCGTCTCGCTCGGCGCCGAGGGCATGCTCGCGGTGCCGCCCGAAGGCGAGCCCGTCCACGCCCGCCTCGGAACGCCGCTGACGGGCAATGCCACCGGGGCCGGGGATGCGGCCGTCGCCGCGGTCGCGAGCCTGCTCGCCGCCGGTGTCTCCGATCCGTCCGCCCTGGTCCGCCGCGCCACCGCCTGGTCGGCCGCCGCCGTGCTCGCCCCGCTCGCCGGCGAGCTCGCGCCCGGCTTCCGGGACGTCGAGTCCCGGATCGAGACCGGCTGAGCCGGAGATCGCCCGCCGCCATCCCGCCGCCATCCTGCCGTCGTCCACCTCTTCGCCCATCAGCCACCATCCCGGAGCCGCCGCCATGCCCCTCGTCCCCACCGCCGACCTGCTGCACGCGGCCGTCGGCCGCCGCACCGGGCTGGCCGCCTTCAACGTCATCCTGCTGGAGACCGCCGAGGCCCTCGTCGACGCGGCCGAGCAGACCGGGCTCCCCGTCATCCTGCAGATCTCGCAGAACTGCGTCGCGTATCACGGCTCGCTCGACCCCATCGCATCGGCGACGCTCGCCCTGGCCAGGGAGTCGACCGCGCACGTGGCCGTGCACCTCGACCACGCGGAGGACGAGCAGCTCGCCCGACGCGCCGTCGAGAGCGGATTCGGCTCGGTGATGTACGACGGCGCCGCCCTCGACTACGAGCACAACGTCGCCGCGACGGTGCGGGTGGTCGAGCACGCGCACGCCAACGACGTGCTGGTGGAGGCGGAGCTCGGCGAGATCGGCGGGAAGGACGGCGCCCACGCGCCCGGCGTCCGCACCGACCCGGACGAGGCCCGGCGCTTCGTCGAGGAGACCGGGGTCGACGCCCTCGCCGTCGCCGTCGGCAGCTCCCACGCCATGACCGAGCGGACCGCCTCCCTCGACCTCGACCTGATCGCCCGGCTGCGACACGCCGTACCGGTTCCGCTCGTCCTGCACGGCTCCAGCGGCGTCGCGGATGAGACGATCGAGGCGGCGATCCGCGCAGGGATCACCAAGGTCAACGTCTCCACCCACCTCAACCGGTTCTTCACGGACGCGATCCGGGCGTACCTCGCCGCGCATCCCGACGTCGTGGATCCGCGGAAGTACGTGCGGGAGGGACGCTCCGCGGTGACCAGGGAAGCGGCACGCCTGATGACCCTGTTCGATGTGGCAGGCGGAACGGAGAGCGCACAGCGATGAACAGAGCCGAACGGCTGAACGCCGTGCTCGACCTGCTGGCCGAGGCCGGCCAGATCGAGGTCGACGACATCGTGGCGAAGCTGGATGTGTCGGCGGCCACCGCGCGCCGCGACCTCGACGCGCTGGCCTCGCAGCAGCTGCTGACCCGCACCCGCGGCGGCGCGATCGGGCAGTCGGTCGCCTACGATCTGCCGATCCGCTACAAGCGCGAGCAGCACGCGCCCGAGAAGCTGCGGATCGCGCAGGCGGCGAGCGCCCTCGTCCCCCGCGGCGCCGTGGTCGGGTTGTGCGGCGGCACGACCAGCACCGCCGTCGCGACCGTGCTCGGGTCTCGCCCCGACCTCATGGAGCCCTCGCCGCATCCCAGCCTCACCGTCGTCACCAACGCCATCAACATCGCTGCGCAGCTGGTGATGCGACCGCAGATCAAGACCGTGATGACCGGCGGCGTCGTGCACGCGCGCTCCTACGAGCTCGTCGGCCCGTACAGCGACGTCGTGCTGGAGAAGATCACGATGGACATCGCCTTCATCGGCGTCAACGGCATCGACCCGATCGTCGGAGCGACCGTGCACGACGAGGGCGAAGCGAGCGTCAACTCGCTGATGGCGCGGCGCGCGACCCGGGCCGTCGTGGTGGCCGATTCGTCCAAGATCGGCCGCAAGGCGTTCGCGACCCTGGGCGGCCCGAAGGTGCTGACGACGCTCATCACCGACGACGGCATCACCGACGAGCAACGGGCCGCGTTCGTCGAGCACGGCATGGAGGTGATCGTCGCGTGAGCGACGACCGGCTCATCCACTCGACGCGACTGATCCACTCGGCACGGCTGGTCGACGGCGGCACGGTGGTCGAGAACGGCTGGGTGCGCTTCGACGGCGACACCATCGGCGCGGTCGGCACCGGCGACGGGTGGCGCGACGAGCCCGGGGCGATGGATGCGGCGGGAACGGCGTCCTCGACCGTGACCGACGCGGCCGGGGCCTGGCTCACGCCCGGTTTCGTCGACATCCACGTGCACGGAGGCGGGGGCGCCTCTTTCGACGACGGCCCGGACGCGATCGCCCGCGCCCTCGAGCTGCACCGCCGCCACGGCACCACCCGCTCGGTGCTGTCCCTGGTGACGGCGCCCGTTCCGGAGCTCGCCCGGCGCGTCCGGGAGGTGGCGGCGCTCACCGCGGCCGACCCGCGCATCCTCGGCTCGCACCTGGAGGGGCCGTTCCTCGACGTCGGCCACAAGGGCGCGCACGACCCGGCGCTGCTCCGCCCGGCCACCCGCGCCGACATCGACCTGCTGGTGGAGGCCGCCGCCGGCACGCTCCGGCAGATCACCATCGCCCCGGAGCTGCCCGGCGGGATGGACGCGGTGCGCGCCTTCTCCGCCGCCGGTGCGGCCGTCGCGGTCGGCCACACCGCCGCCGACTACGATCAGGCGCTGGCCGCCTTCGACGCCGGGGCGAGCATCCTCACGCACGCGTTCAACGCCATGCCAGGACTGCACCACCGCGCGCCGGGGCCGGTCGCCGCCGCTGCCCGCACGCCCGGCGTCACGCTGGAGATCATCAACGACGGCGTCCACGTCCATCCCGAGATGGTCCGGATCGCGTTCGCCGCGGCACCGGGACGGATGGCACTGGTGACGGATGCGATGGCCGCGGCCGGCTCGGCCGACGGCGACTACATCCTCGGCTCGCTCGACGTCGAGGTGCGCGACGGCGTCGCCCGTCTCGCCGGCGGCGGCTCGATCGCCGGCTCGACCCTCACGCTCGACGACGCACTGCGCCGTGCGGTGCTCGAGGTCGGCATCCCCGTCGCGGAGGCGGTCCGCGCGCTCACCGAGACGCCGGCGGCCGCCGTCGGACGCGGCGGCGACCTCGGCCGTCTCCTCCCCGGCTACGCCGCCGACGCCGTGCTGCTCGACGCCGACTTCCGCGTCGTCCGGGTGTGGGCTGCCGGCGCGCCCGTCTCCACCTCCGTCACCGCCTGATCCGTGGGGCGCGACATGCCGTCATCCCCGGCGGATGACGGCATGTTGCGACCCACGGACGGCGTCAGGCGCGGGCGAGGGCGGTGCGGGACATGCGGCCGACGACCAGCACCAGGGCGACGGACACCACCAGCAGGCCGACGTACGCCCACGGCAGCACCAGCAGGCCGCCCGCGTCGAAGATCAGCGACCCGACGAGCGCGCCCCCGCCGATCCCGACGTTGAAGGACGTCGTATACAGCGCGCTCGCGGTGTCGCGGAACGCCGGGGACGACGTGTGCAGCATCCGCGTCTGCAGCAGAGGAGGGAGGGCGCCGAAGGCGAGCCCCCAGAGGATGAACGCGATCAGGGCCAGCACGATCTGCCCGGCCAGCACGGCGAGCGCCGCGACCGCGATCCCGGTCACGACGAGCGCGAGGATGAGCCCCAGCTGCGGCCGCGGGCCGAACACCGACCCGGCGAGCACCAGGCCGCCCGCCCCGGCGATGCCGTAGATGAACAGCAGGGCCCCGACGTTGCCCGCGGGAACGCCCATCGGCCCGGTCAGGAACGGCACGACGAACGTGTAGAACGCGTAGTGCCCGACCATGGTGACGGCCGCGATCACGCACACCATGACGACGAGCGGGATGGTGCGGTCGCGCGGACGCGGAACCGTGCGGTCGCGCTCGCGCCTCCGCTTGCCGTCCGCCTCCCGCTCGACCGCGGGCAGGAACTTCCAGATCACCACCGCGCCGACGACCATCAGGGCGGCCAGCAGACCGAACGACAGCCGCCAGCCGAAGACATGCCCGGCGAACGTGCCGAGCGGCACACCGAGCACGAAGGCCAGCGTGCCCCCGCCGAGCGTGATGGAGACGGCCCGGCCGATCTGCTCCTTGGGGACGAGGTGACCGGCGTACGCGCCGACGATCGACCAGAACATCCCGTGCGCGACGCCCCCGAGCACGCGCGAGCCGACCACGAACGCGTAGTCCGGCGCGATCGCGGTGAGCGCGTTCGACACGGCGAGCACGAGCAGGATGCCGATCAGCAGACCGTGGCGCGGCCAGCGCCGCGTCAGTGCCGTGAGCGGGGCACTGCTGACCACCACCGTGAAGGCGAACACCGTCACGAGCAGCCCGATCTGGGCCTCGCTCACCCCCAGGGATGCGCTCATGTCCGGCAGCAGACCAGTCGGGATCATCTCGCTGGTGACGGAGAGGAAGGTGGCCGCGGCGAGGGCGATCAGCCCGGTCCACGGGAATTTCGGCGCGATGCGCGCCGGAGTCGTCGAAGTGGCAGTCATACGGATCTGTCCAACGGACGGCGTTCCCCGGCCATTCCGCCGCGAATGCGGGCCGCGGCGCCTGTGCCTGAAGCTGGCTGCCGGGAGGGGATGGCGGGTCGACTACGCGCCCATGTGCGCGCCCAGGGCCGTGCGGGAACCGCCGACCACCGACGATTCTACCGGAGGCCGCCGAGAATGGCAGTGCTGTCGGAGATCTCGATGAGCGGCGCGTACAGCGCCATCGCATCCAGGGCGCGCTGGTGATCGGCGTCGCTGAGACCGGCGCACGCGTCGGCCGCGACGCGGATGCGGACGCCGGCGTCCGCGGCTCCCAGTGCCGTGCTGAGCACGCAGCAGTCGGTGGAGACGCCGGCGAGCACCACATCCTGCGACCCGTCCAGCGCCTCCCGCAGCGCAGGACCCCACTTGCCGAACGTCGTCTCGGTCACCACCGGGTGCCCGGAGTCGCGGAACGAGAGCACCAGGTCGTAGATCGGATCGTCGGCCGGGACGAGCGCGAACGGCCACTGCTCGTAGTACGGCACCCAGGCGCCTTCCGGCCGCTCCGGCGCGACGAAGCGCGTGAACACGACGCGGTCGAACGCGGGCACCATCCCGGCGATGACGGCCTCCGCCTCCGCGAAGCGCGGGGTGAACCACGGGCTCGCCGGGGCGCCGAACACCTGCTGCATGTCGACGACCACGAGGGTCGGGCCGGTCATCGCTCCTCCTGGCGGCGCACGGCGCCGCGGGAGAACAGCAGGGTGCCGAGGTATCCGATCACCAGCGCGACGAGCACGCCGAGGTTCGCGAACGCCCAGTCGCCCTGCTTGCCGCCGATCGGGCCGAGCAGGTAGCCCTGCCAGCTGAGCCACGACGCGGAGCCGTTGGTGACGAGCCCCCAGCCGATCGCGGTCCCGACCACGATGAGGGCGATCGGCAGCCAGCGCACGGCGCCGTAGCGCCCGCGGCGGTCGTAGAGCTCGGCCTCCGCGTAGTCGCGGCGGCGCAGCTGGATGTCGGCGATGAAGATGCCGCACCAGGCGGCGATCGGCACGCCCAGCGTGATGAGGAAGCCCTGGAACGGCCCGAGGAAGTCGGTGGCGAAGAACACGACGTAGACCGCCCCGGCGGTCATGATGACGCCGTCGATGCCCGCCGCGACGTAGCGCGGGACGCGGACGCCGACGCTGAGCAGCGCCAGGCCGGAGGAGTAGATGTCGAGCACCGCACCCCCGACCAGCCCGAGCACCGCGACGATGACGAAGGGCACCAGGAACCAGGTGGGGAGCAGCGACGCGAGCGCGCCGATCGGGTCGGCGGCGATGGCCTCGCTCAGCTTCGACGAGGAGCCGGCCAGCAGGATGCCGAAGATCAGCAGGACGACCGGAGCCAGCGACGAGCCGAAGGTCGTCCATCCCACGACTCCCCCGCTGCGGGCGCTGCGCGGCAGGTAGCGCGAGTAGTCCGCCGCCGCGTTCACCCAGCCGAGCCCGAAGCCGGTGAGCATGAAGACGAAGCCGCCGATCACGTGCGGCGCGTCCCCCGCCGGAAGCGCCGCCACGGCTCCCAGGTCGATGTGGTTCAGGACCAGCAGGATGTACACGACGGTCAGCACGCCGGTCACGATCGTGATGATCATCTGCATACGCATGATCAGGGTGAAGCCGATCACGCCGCCCACGATGACGAGCGCGACGACGACGATCAGCGCGACCAGCTTGGTGACGACCCCGCCCTCCCAGCCGAGCTGCTGGAACACGGTCGCGGTGGCGAGCGCCGCGAGCGAGACCAGGACGGTCTCCCATCCGACCGTCAGCAGCCACGACAGCGCCGAGGGGAGGCGGTTGCCATCCACCCCGAACGTGGCCCGGCTGAGCACCATCGTCGGAGCGGAGCCGCGCTTGCCGGCGAGCGCGATCACGCCGCACAGCAGGAACGACGCGACGATGCCGATGACGCCGACGATCGTGGCCTGCCAGAACGAGATGCCGAATCCGAGCAGGAACGAGCCGTAACTGAGGCCGAACACCGAGACGTTCGCGCCGAACCACGGCCAGAACAGGTCGCGCGGCCGTCCCTTGCGCTCGCTTTCGTGGATGGTGTTGAGCCCGTTCAGCTCCACGTCGAAAGCGGACGCCGCGCCCGTACGGGTATCGGGCGCATCCTCACCGGTGCTGGTCATGCACCGATCGTGGTGCACGCCGCCCCGCACGTCAACATCGACGCGCCCGGGGCTGCCGGGTGGGCCGCGGCCTGGGCTCATCACGCCGACCGCTACCCTGAACGGGTGACCGACTCCTCCACGTCCAACCACTGGGTGCTCACCTTCAGCTGCTCCGACCGTCCAGGGATCGTGCACGCCGTCAGCGGCGCGATCGTCTCCGCACGCGGCAACATCACCGAGAGCCAGCAGTTCGCGAGCACCGACACCGGCCGCTTCTTCATGCGGCTGCAGGTGGAGTCCGAGGCAGGACGCGACGAGTTCGAGCGCGCGCTCGCCCCGGTGGTCGAGGAGTTCGGGATGACGCACCGGGTCGACAACGTCGGCCGGCCGCTGCGGACGCTCGTGCTCGTGTCGAAGGCAGCGCACTGCCTCAACGACCTGCTGTTCCGGCAGCGCGCAGGTCAGCTGCCCGTCGAGATCCCGTTGGTGCTCTCCAACCACGACACCCTGCGCGACCTCGCCGGCTTCTACGGCGTCCCGTTCGAGTCGCGCACCGTGAGCGGCCCGGAGGCCAAGGCGGCGTTCGAGCAGCGCATCCTCGAGGCGGTCGAGGAGCACGACATCGAGCTCGTGGTGCTCGCCCGCTACATGCAGATCCTCTCGCCGGAGCTGTGCGAGCGGCTGGCCGGACGCGCCATCAACATCCACCACTCCTTCCTCCCCGGGTTCAAGGGCGCCAACCCCTACCGCCAGGCGCACGCGCGCGGCGTGAAGCTGATCGGAGCGACCGCGCACTTCGTCACGAGCGACCTCGACGAGGGCCCCATCATCGAGCAGAACGTCGTGCGGGTGGACCACAGCAACACCGTGCAGGAGCTGGTCGCCATCGGGCAGGACGAGGAGAGCAGGACGCTGACGCAGGCCGTGAAGTGGTTCGCGGAGGACCGCGTGCTGCTCGACGGCGCGCGCACCATCATCTTCCGGTGAGTTCGGCTGGGGAATCGCCCGCTGCCGCCGGGCCGCACGGCCTCGGTAGACTGCCGTGGTGACCTCCGCACCCGACCAGCACGCCCGGCTCACGGTGGGGCCGAACGACATCCTGCGCTTCGTCCTCGAACTGTTCGCCATCGTCTCGCTCGGCATCTGGGGCTTCCTCGCCTGGCCGCTCCCGTGGAACATCCTCGTCGGCATCGGCGCTCCGGTCGTCGCGATCCTGCTGTGGGCGCTGTTCCGGTCGCCGCGGGCCGTGCTGCACGTCGACCCCTTCGTGAAGGCGATCGTCGAGATCGTCGTGATGGGTTCGGCGGCGTTCGCCTGGTGGGACCTCGGTCAGCCCCTCGTCGCCATCGTCTTCGCCGTCATCGCGACCATCAGCGGCGTGATCAACGGACGGCGCGAGTTCTCGTGAGCGGCCTCGTCATCCACAGCGCCCGCAAGGTGGATGCGGAGGGGCTGGTCGACGACTTCTGGCTTGTCGCCGAAGGCGCGCACATCACCGCGACCGGCACCGGCGCGGGGTGGCGCGAGGCGGTGCGGAGCGGCACGGACGACGACGCGGCGGGCCTCGGCCCGTCCAGCACCGACGTGCAGGTCATCGACGCCCACGGCCACTGGCTGACGCCCGGCTTCATCGACCTGCACTGCCACGGCGGCGGCGGGCACCCCTACGACGACGGCATCGACCAGATGCGCGCTGCCCTCGCGACGCACCGCGCGCACGGCACCACCCGGTCGCTGGTCTCGCACGTCGCGAACCCGCTGGCGTCGCTGCGCGAGAGCCTCGCGGTCGTCGCCGAGCTGACCGCGAGCGACCCGCTGGTGCTCGGATCGCACCTGGAGGGTCCCTTCCTCGCCGCCGAGCGGCGCGGCGCCCACGACGCACGATTCCTCCGCGACCCCGAGCCGGAGGCCGTGGAGGAACTCATCGCCGCGGCCCGCGGGACGCTCCGGACGGCGACGATCGCACCGGAGCTGCCCAACGCGCTGGAGGCGATCGGCGTCCTGATCGAAGCGGACGTCGTGGTCGGCGTCGGGCACACCGCCGCCGGGTACGCCCAGACGGCCCGCGCCTTCGAAGTGGGCGCGCGGCTGCTGTCGCACGCGTTCAATGCGATGCCGGGCATCCACCACCGCGCGCCCGGGCCCGTGATGGCCGCGATCGACCACCCCGAGGTGACGCTCGAGCTCATCCTCGACGGGCTGCACGTCGCCCCGACGGTCGGGGCACTGCTGTTCCGGGAGGCGCCGGGCCGTGTCGCGCTCGTGACCGATGCGATGGCCGCGGCCGGCGCCACGGACGGCGACTACCGTCTCGGCGGCCTCAACGTCACCGTCCACGACGGGCTCGCCGTGCTCTCGGGCACCGACACGATCGCCGGATCCACCCTGACCCAGGATGTCGCCCTCCGGAACGCGGTCACGCTCGCCGGGCTCGATCCGGTCGTCGCGGTCGCCGCCCTCACGCGCACGCCCGCTCGGGTGCTCGGCGAGGGCCACCGCCTCGGGCGGCTGCACGCCGGCTACGTCGCCGACGCGGTCCTCCTGGACCACGAGTGGAACGTCACCGCCGTCGTCGCCGACGGCGCCCCGCTCCCCCGCTGACCCGCCCGCCTCCCCGCCGTCGAGTACACGAACTCTGCACGCTCCGGCGGCGTGTCGTGTGCAGTCTGTGCGGACTCGACGGCGGTGCAGTCGGGGACGGGTCAGAGGGTCTGCCAGGAGGGCTTGTTCGCGTACGCGTAGCGGTAGTAGTCGAGGTTCTTCAGGCGCGACGCGGCCGCCTCATCCACCAGCACCGTCACGTGCGGGTGCAGCTGGATGGCCGAGCCGGGGTTCGAGGCCGACACCGGCCCCTCCACCGCACCCGCCAGGGCCTCCGCCTTGCCCTCGCCGAACGCGAGCAGCATCAGGTGCCTGGCGCGCAGGATGGTCGACAGCCCCTGCGTGATGCAGTGCATCGGCACATCGTCCTCCGAGGCGAAGAAGCGCGCGTTGTCCTTCCGCGTCTGCTCGGTCAGCGTCTTCACGCGGGTCACCGACGCGAACGACGAGCCGGGCTCGTTGAACCCGATGTGGCCGTCGGTCCCGATGCCGAGGAGCTGCACATCCACTCCGCCGGACTCGGCGATCGCCTTCTCGTAGTCGGCGCCGGCGTGCTCGATGCCGTCGAGCGACCCGTTCGGCACGTGGATGAGCGACGGCGTCAGCCCGAGCGGCTCGACGACCTCGCGCGTGATGACCGCGCGGTACGACTCGGGATGCCCGGCCGGAAGCCCCACATACTCGTCGAGCGCATAGCCGCGCACATGGGACACGTCCACGCCGCGCTCCCGGATGCCGCGCTCCAGGGCCCGGTAGACCGCCAGCGGGGTGGATCCGGTGGCCAGCCCCAGCACCGCGTCGGGCTTGGCGGCGATCAGATCGAGGATGCTGCGCGCGGCGAGTTCACCCGCGGCGTCCTGGTCGCGGACGACGACGATTTCGGCCATCAGTTCTCTCCTACGAGTGCCGCGCCCAGCGCGGCGACGGGGGTGTCTTCGGGGACGAGGCGCACCCTCCCGGGCAGGTCGAGCGACGCCAGGAACGGCGACGTGCGCTCCCAGTCGTGCAGCACCTCGTGGACCTCGCCCAGCAGGCGCTCCCCCAGGTGGCTCAGACCGCCGCCGATGACGACGGTGCCGACATCGACGGTGAGCACGAGGACGCGCACCGCGGAGGCGATGCCCGCAGCCAGCCTAGCCGTGATCGCCCGCGCGGCGGGGTCGCCTTCCGCCGCGGCGAGGAACAGCGCGCGCACGGGAAGCGGGTCGTCGGTCGGCCACTGGCGGGCGACGCCGGAGCCGCTCGCCACCGTCTCCAGGCAGCCGCGCTGACCGCAGGCGCAGAGCACGCCCTGCGGGTCGACGGGCAGATGGCCGATCTCGCCTGCGATGCCCGTGCTCCCGCGCCAGAGCCGGCCGTCGACGACGATGCCTGCGGCCATCCCCGTCCCGAGATTGAGGAACGCCATGGTGCCGGTCAGCCCGAGCAGGTGGTAGGCGCCGAGGGCGGCGGCCTTCACGTCGTTCTCGACGCGGACGCCGACGCCGAGCCGGCCGGCGAGCATCCCACCGAGCTCCAGCTGCTCGAGTCCGAGGTTGACCGCGTGCGCGACCTGCCCGGAGGCGGTGTCGACCATGCCGGGCACGCCGATCCCGATCGACTGGAAGCCGCCCGGTGCGAGCCCGGTGAGCTCGCCGATGCGCGCCACCGCCGCGACGGCGGTCTCGAGGACGGCGTCGTGCCCGAACCCGGTCGCCAGCCGCACCCTCTGTGTGAGCGCGCCGAGCTCATCGACGGCGACCGCGTCGGTCTTGGTGCCGCCGATGTCGATCCCGAGTCTCACGTCCGGCGCCCGAGCAGCTCGAGCAGCGCGCGTCCGACCAGCCGGGATGCGCCGAAGGTCGCGATGTCGGCGTAGGCGCGGTCGTCGCTCGGCCAGCCCATGTCGACGACGAGCACGCGCTCGCGTTCGGCGCGCAGCCGGTCGATGGCGGCGCGGGCGAAGGCGTGCCGGTGGTTGTCCTTGCCGATGACGAGCACCGGCGACTGCGCCGCGAGCACGAGATCGGGATGGTCGCTCTCGGTGAACACGACGGCCGGGTTCGCGGTGAACGCGGCCGCCCACGGGCTGCCGGGGTCCGCCTCCCCCTCGGAGAACGGTCCCCAGGGGGCCGTCCCGACCGCGATGTTGGCTTCGGTGTCGATGCGGACGACCGAGTACCGCCCTCCGCCGTTCTCCCGCAGCCACGCCCGCGCGTGCTCGCTCACATCGAACGCCCGCTCGGCCGCCACCACGTCCGCCGCCCGCACCCCGTCCGCCGCGTCCGCATCCCCCACCGTCGAGTCCGCGAATTTTGTACGCTCATCCGCCGTGTCGCGTGCAAAATTCGCGGACTCGACGGTGGGCGGGAGGGAGCGCGCGAGGGCACGGACGCGGGCGGAGGCGTCGGCGATGCGGGATGCGGCGAGACGTCCCGTCGCGAGCGCGTCGGCGATGGCCCGCTCGATCGCGGCGAGCTCGTCGTCGGTGTTCTCGGTGCCGATGCAGAGCAGATCGCAGCCCGCGGCGAGCGCGAGCACGGCCGCCTCCGGGATGCCCCGGTCGCCGCTCGCGCCCCGCATGTCCAGCGCGTCGCTGACGACGACGCCGTCGAAGCCGAGCTCGCCGCGCAGCATCCCTCCGATGATCGCGGGGCTCAGCGTCGCCGGGAGCACCGCGTCCAGCTGCGGGAGCAGGATGTGCGAGGTCATCACCGCTCGTGCTCCTGCGTCGATCACGGCCCGGAAGGGCACGAGCTCCCGCTCGCGCAGCTGCTGCGGCGACAGGTCGACGACCGGCAGTTCGAGGTGCGAGTCGGTCCCTGTGTCGCCGTGCCCAGGGAAGTGCTTGGCGGCGACCGCGACGCCCGCGGACTGCAGCCCGCGGGTCCAGGCCGCGCCGTGCTCCGCGACGACCTCGGGCGACGAGCCGAAGCTCCGCACGCCGATCACCGGGTTGTCCGGGTTGGAGTTGATGTCGATGTCCGGGGCGAAGTCGAGGTTCACGCCGGCCCGGCGCAGCTCCTCCCCGACCCGGCGCGCCACGCGCTCCGTGTAGCCGGGGTCGCCCAGGCGGCCGAGGATCGCGTTCCCCGGGTACGGCGAACCGCTCCCGTAGTAGAGCCGCGTGACGTCGCCTCCCTCTTCGTCGATCGCGACGACGGCGTCCGGATTCGCGGCGTAGATCGCGTCCGTCAGAGCGCGCAACTGCTCCGCCGTCGCGATGTTCTGCCCGAACAGGCACACCCCGCCGAGGCCGCCGCGCAGGCGTTCCTCGAGCCAGGCGGGCAGCGTCGTCCCGACGAACCCGGGCAGCAGCGTGGCGGCGATGCTGCGGCGGAGATCCGGATCGACGGCGGCGATGCTGCGGCGGAGATCCGGATCGACGGCGGCGGTGTGGGCGACGGAGGCGCCGCTCACCCCTTCACCGCCCCGCTGACGAGGCCGCTGGTCATCCGGCCCTGCACGATGAGGAAGAAGATGATGACCGGGACGGCGACCAGCGTGGAGGCGGCCATGACCTGTCCCCAGTCGGTCGCCCTGGATGCGGACTGCTGGACGAACCCGCGCAGCCACAGCGGAAGCGTCGCGCTGCTCGACTGCGGCAGGATGACGAGCGCCACCGTGAACTCGTTCCACGCCTGCAGGAACGCGTACACACCGGACGCGACGAGCCCCGGGGCCAGCAGCGGGAAGGTGATCCGCAGGAAGGCCTGCGTGCGGCTGAGGCCGTCGACCATGGCGGCCTCCTCCAGGTCGGCCGGGATGCCGGCGACGAAGCCCCGCAGCATCCAGATCGTGAACGGCACGACGGCGGCGATGTAGAGGATGCTGACCCCGACGACCGTGTTCAGCAGGCCCAGCGTGCCCATCAGCTTGTACTGGGCGATGAACAGGCCCTCGGCCGGAAGCATCTGGATCAGCAGCACCGCGAGCACGAAAGAGCGCCGACCGCGGAACTTGAAGCGGCTGATCGCGAGCGCCGCCAGGAAGGCGAACGCCAGGCAGCACACGACGGTGATGAGGGCGACGGCGACGCTCATCCCGAGCGCGGGGAAGAACGTCCCTCCCTCGACGACCGCCGAGAAGTTGTCGAAGGAGCCGCCGAACGGCAGCCACGTCGGCGTGGAGTTCTGCAGGATGACGTTCGGCAGCAGCGCCGAGTTCACCATCCAGTACACCGGGAACACCCACACCAGGGCGAGCACGACGGCGAGGGCGCCGAGCAGCACACGGGAGACGCGGATGCGGCGGCGGGGGCGGGGCCGGGGCCGCGCGGCGACGGCGGCGGGCCGGGTCGAGGTCGCGGTGGTCACGATTCGTCCTCCTTGAGCAGGGAGCGCACGTAGAACCAGCTGAGCGCGACGGTGAGCACGAGCACGAAGACGCTGACGGCGCTCGCCATCGCGAAGTCGCTCGAGCCGACGCCGAGCTGGTAGATGTAGGTGCCGAGCAGGTTGGTCTCGCTGGCGATGGAGCCCTTGTCCTGCAGCAGCTTGATCTGCGCGAAAACGCGGAGATCCCAGATGATCTGGAGCAGCAGCACGATGCCGAGAACCGGTCGGATGATCGGCAGGATGATGTAGCGCAGCCGCTGCCAGCCGCGAGCGCCGTCCATCTGGGCCGCCTCGACGACCTCCGTGGAGACCTGGGTCAGCCCGGCGTAGACGGAGAACGCGACGAAGGGCACGCTCATCCACGTCACGATCACCATCGCGACGAAGAAGAACGACAGCGGGTTCTGCAGCCAGTTGTGGTCCTGGAAGTCGAGCCCCCACGAGGTGAGCACGTAGTTGACGACGCCGCGGCGCCAGTCGAACAGCCAGTTCCACACCGTCATGGCCGCGACGACCGGCATCGCCCAGGCGAGCAGCAGGGCGACCTGCAGGATGATGCGGACGACCTTGTTCACCGCGTTCATCAGGAGCGCCATGCCGACGCCGATCACGACCGTGACGAAGGCCGTGACCAGGCAGAAGGCGATGGAACGGCCGACGACGACCCAGGTGTAGCCGTCGGAGAAGAGGGTGATGTAGTTCTCGAACCAGACGAAGTCGGCTGGCTTGCCGAACTGCTGCGCCAGTCCGAAATGCTGCATCGAGGTGATCAGCTGCCACACGATCGGGTAGCCGAGCGCGAGCAGCAGGATGAGGATGGCCGGGAGCAGCAGCGAGTACGGCGTCAGCTTTCCGCGGCGGCGGCGCGGTGCGTCCCGGGCCGGGGCCGGCGGGGCCACGGCGATGCGGGTGTCTTCGGTGGCGGTCACGTGCGGCCTCCTTCCGTGATTGTCATCGAGTCGACGCAACACGCCGTGCCGGTGCGTCCCGGCACGGCGCGTCGCGTCAATCGGGTGGAGAGCGCTAGCTCTTGACGTTGAGCAGCGCGTCGATCTTCTTGTCGTACTCCTGCGCCAGCGCCTTCAGGTCGGAGGCGTCGCGGATCTTGGAGAAGAACTCCTCCATCACGTTGCCGGCCTCGACCGAGGCCCAGCCGGGAGCGGCCGGGGTCAGCTTCGAGTTGGATGCCGACTCGATGAGCGCCTTCGCGAACTGGTCGTCGCCGAGCGAGGAGGTGTACTTCTCGTTCGCCGGGCCCAGGCCGTTCTTGCCGAGCATCTCCTGGTACTCCTTGGAGAAGATGATCTTCAGGAGCGTCTTGGACAGGCCCGGCTCCTTGGTCTTCGCCGAGATGCCGATGTTGGAGCCGCCCGCGAACACGGGGGCCGGCTTGCCGTCGTTCCCCGGGAGGACGAACGTTCCGAAGGTGTTGTCGTTCCAGGTGCGCGTCGGCTTGCCGTCTGCGCCCGTTCCGAGGTCGCCGATCGACCAGTGCGCCCATCCCGGAGCCATGATGGTGGCCGCCGCGAGGGAGGTGTCGCCGCTCTTGTTGCCGTCGGCGTCGAGCGTCTGGTCGGTGTCGTTCAGGTAGATGTACTGGTTCGAGTCCTTGGCGTCGTTCGGCGCTTTGGAGGCGTTCTTGTACAGGTCCTGGAGCTGCTGGAGACCCTTCAGCGACTCCTCCGACTCGAGCGTGGCCTTCCACTTGTCGCCGTCCTTCGTGGCGATGTCCCCGCCGTTGGCGAAGATCCAGGAGATGCCGTCGCGCCAGTCCTGGCCGCCGAGGAAGAAGCCGGAGAAGTTGTCGATCCCCTTCGGGTTCTTCGCCGTGATCTCGGCCACGTCGGTGTTGAACTGGTCCAGGGTCGTCGGCACGCTCACGCCGGCGGCCTGGTAGATGTCCTTGCGGTAGAACATGTAGCGCGAGCCGAAGTAGTAGGGCAGCGTGTAGTTCTTGCCGTCCACCTTCCCGGCCTCGACGAAGGACTGCAGCAGGTCGCTCCCGCCGAGGTCCTTGTACATGTCGGAGATGTCGAGGAAGGCGCCGACGTTGGTGAAGGTGGGCGACTGGGTGTTGCCCATCTCGGTCACATCCGGGGTGTTGTTGGCGTCCGGGAGGGCCGTGGTGAGCTTGGTGACGATGTCTCCCCAGTCCTGCTGCTCGATCTTGAGGGTCGCTCCGGTCTCCTTGGCGAACTCCGTCTTGAGGTAGTCGCGGAGCTTGTCCGGGGTGTCGGAGCCGACGAGCCACAGGGTGACCGTCTTGCCCTTGCCGTCGGTGCTCGCGGCGGTCGAGCCTCCCGAGGCGCATCCGGCGAGCACGAGAGCGGAAGCCGTTGCCACAGCGGCGAGGCCGACGAGCTTTCTCTTCATTGCTGGTTCCTTTCGTAGTGGTCAGTGGCTGCGGGCGCAGCACACCGTCGGTGCAGGGGTCGAGTTCGGGTGGTGCTGTGTCAAGAGACCCCGAGTTGTCCGGAGAGGACGAGTACGGCCGCGCCGCGGAGGACGATGTCCTGCCCCTGCGTGGTCATCCGGAGGGACAGGTCGGCATGGTTCTGAGCCATGGTCCGGTTCCGGAGCGTGTGGACGGTCGCCTCGGCCAAGGCGCCGTCGAGCAGTTCGGTCGGGCCGCTGAGCACGATCTCCGACAGGTTGAGGGCGCCGACGACGGGCGCGAGCGCGATGCCGAGCCGCTGGCCCGCTTCGCGCAGGATGGGCGTGGCGTCGGCGCCGGCGGCGTCGGCCTCCCGGATCCCGCGCTGCAGCTGCGGGACGCTGAGCCAGTGCTCCAGCACCTGGTCGCGGTTGTAGGTCGCATCCAGGCCCAGGTCGGTTCCGACCATGACCTGCCCGATCTCGCCGGCGGCGAAGTGACTCCCATAGACGAGGGCGCCGGCGACCAGGAGGCCCGCGCCGATTCCGTGACCGACGCGGATGAGCATCATGTCGCCCGCAGCGCCGCCGTACGTGTGCTCGGCGAGCGCCGCGGCGTTGGCGTCGTTCGCGACGACGACCGCCAGCCCGGTGCGGTCGGCGAGACGTCGCTGCAGCGGGAGGTCGTCCCAGCCGAGGTTGGGCGCCGTCAGGATCGTGCCGGTCAGGTCGACGACACCGGGCGAGCCGACACCCATTCCGAGCACGGGAGCGGTGGTGGAGGCGGTCAGCCGGTCGACGAGCGCGTCGACCTTCGCGGCCGCGGCCTCGCCTGTCGCGGACTCGCCGCCCTCGTCGTCGGCGAGCATGACCTCGGCCCGGGCGAGGATGCGCCCGTCGAGGTCCATCACCGCTCCGCGGAAGCGGTCGTGGTCGCTGAGGTCGATTCCGATGATCTGGTGCGCTGCACGGTCGATGTCGAGGAGGACGGCCGGCTTGCCCGGTCGCGCCGACTCCCGCTGCCCGAGTTCGACGACGAGCCCCTCGGCGAGCAGGTCGGCGACCAGGTCGGACACCGTCACGCGGGTGAGCCCCGTCTCCCGCGCGAGGTCGGCGCGGCTGCGCTGTCCATCCCGGTACAGGGTCTGCAGAACGAGCGACCGGTTGTGGCTGCGGGCGTGCTCGGGGAGCACCTTGGCGCGCGGACGGAGCGCCCGTCCCGGTGCCAGTCCCCCGGTGCCGCTCTGCACCTCGGTCGTCGTCATGTTTGTTAGTAAAGCTTACGAACAAATGAATTGCAAGAGACGAAACGAAGTCGTTACACAGACGCGTGAGCGCGCGTCGCGGCCGTCGCAGCCGGTCGGCCGTTCCGCGCACGGTTCGCCGGACGGCGGCGGGCTAGGCTCCCCCCATGGTCGCAGAAGCCGCCCCCGCCCCCGCCCGCACCCCGTTCGCGCTCACCGGATCGCGCGCGCTCGTCACCGCCGCCAGCCGCGGCCTCGGGCGTGAGATCGCGCTCGAGCTCGCCGGCCAGGGCGCCGACGTCGTGCTGGGCGTCCGCGATCCCGACGGCTCCGCCGGGCTGCTCGAGGAGCTGCGCGCCTTCGGCGTCGATGCTGCCGCGATCCGGATGGACGTGCTCGACCTGGCCGCCTGCCGCGCGGCCATCGACGCGGTCACCGAGCAGCGCGGTCCCATCGACATCCTGGTCAACAACGCCGGCGGCGGGATCGACGCACCGGCTCTCGAGGTCACCGAGGAGGCCTTCGATCACGTCTGGCAGCTCAACACCCGCTCGACGTTCTTCCTGTCGCAGCACGTCGCGAAGAGCATGCGCGAGAACGGAGGCGGCGCGATCGTGAACGTCGCGTCGCAGGCCGGGCTCGTGGCGCTGCCCGGCGAAGCGTCCTACTGTGCGGCGAAGGCCGCCGTCGTCCACCTGACCCGCTGCCTGGCCGTCGAGTGGGGACAGTACGGCATCCGCGTCAACGCCGTCGCGCCCACCTTCATCGAGACCGACGGCACGTCCGCCGCGCTCTCCGACGACGCGTTCCGTGCCGACACCGTCGAGCGCATCGCCGCCCTCCACCGCATCGGGGAGCCGCGGGAGGTGTCCGGTGCCGTAGCGTTCCTCGCGTCGCCCTCTGCATCCCTCATCACCGGTCAGACCCTGGCGATCGACGGCGGCTGGACCGCCCGCTGACCCGCGCCACCCCTTAACGATTCGTGCCGAATGCGCGCCATTCGTCACGAACGGCGCGCATTCGGCACGAATGCGGAGCGGGGATCAGGCCAGGCGCGCCTTCAGGTTCTCGCTGATGGCGTCCAGGAACTCCTCGGTGGTGAGGAACTTCTGCTCGGGACCGACGAGGAGCGCGAGGTCCTTCGTCATCTTGCCCTCCTCGACCGTCTTCACCACGACGTCCTCGAGGGTGTGCGTGAAGTCGATGAGGTCCTGGTTGCCGTCGAGCTTGCCGCGGTGCGCGAGGCCGCGCGTCCAGGCGAAGATCGAGGCGATCGGGTTGGTCGAGGTCGGCTTGCCCTGCTGGTACTGGCGGTAGTGGCGCGTGACGGTGCCGTGCGCGGCCTCCGCCTCGACGACCTTGCCGTCCGGCGTGGTCAGGACCGAGGTCATCAGACCCAGCGAGCCGAAGCCCTGCGCGACGGTGTCGGACTGCACGTCGCCGTCGTAGTTCTTGCAGGCCCAGACGTAGCCGCCCTCCCACTTGAGGCTGGAGGCGACCATGTCGTCGATGAGGCGGTGCTCGTAGGTGAGGCCGGCCGCGTCGAACTTCTCCTTGTACTCGGTGTCGAAGACCTCCTGGAACAGGTCCTTGAACCGGCCGTCGTAGGCCTTCAGGATCGTGTTCTTGGTCGACAGGTAGACCGGGTACTGGCGGTCGAGACCGTAGTTGAACGACGCGCGGGCGAAGTCGCGGATGGACTCGTCCTGGTTATACATCGCCATCGCCACACCCGCGCCGGGGGCCTGGTAGACCTCGAAGCTCTGCGCCTCCCCGCCGCCGTTCGGCTGGAAGCTGATGGTGAGGGTACCCGGGCCGTCGAAGGTGAAGTCGGTCGCGCGGTACTGGTCGCCGAAGGCGTGACGGCCGATGATGATCGGCTTGTTCCAGCCCGGGACGAGCCGCGGGATGTTGGAGATGATGATCGGCTCACGGAAGACGACACCGCCGAGGATGTTGCGGATGGTGCCGTTCGGGCTCTTCCACATCTTCTTCAGGCCGAACTCCTCGACGCGGGCCTCGTCGGGGGTAATGGTCGCGCACTTCACGCCGACGCCGTGCTTCTGGATGGCGTGAGCCGCGTCGATGGTGATCTGGTCGTCGGTCTCGTCGCGCTTCTGGATGCCGAGGTCGTAGTACTCGAGGTTCACATCGAGGTACGGGTGGATGAGAGAGTCTTTGATGGCCTTCCAGATGATGCGTGTCATCTCGTCGCCGTCGAGTTCGACGACCGTTCCGTCAACCTTGATCTTGTCCATGGTTCTCCTGGGGTGTCTGCCGTTTTACGCCGACGACAGCTTACCCGAGCGCGACAACTATCTTGACATCGAGACATTTTCTCTCGGCAGACGGTCGGCCGCCGCGCGACTATGCTGCGGTCGCCCGCGCACGTTACCCTTTCGTCATGGCTGAGTTGAGACTGGAAGAGTTGAGCGCGCGAACCGTGATCGCGGCGAACGCGCTCACGCTGAAGCCGGGCCAGGAGCAGTTCATCGCTCCGGTCTCCTACTCGGCCGCGGCCGCGGTCGCCGATCCGAACACCTCGTGGCAGCGCGTCGTGCTCGACGGCGACGAAGTCGTCGGCTTCATCATGGGCAACTTCGACCCGAACGCCGAGCACGAGGAGTTCAAGGCGATCCTCTGGCGCATCAATGTCGACGCCGACGACCAGGGCCGCGGGATCGGCACGTTCGCCGTCCGCGCGCTGGCCGATGAGGCGCGCGCCCGCGGGCACCAGCGCCTCTACGTGATCTGGGAGTCGGGCGAGCTCGGACCGGAGCAGTTCTTCCTGCGCAGCGGCTTCCAGCCGATCGGCGAGACGCAGTACGGCGAGACGATCGGTGCCCTCGAACTCTGACCGCGGGCCTTCTGACGAGGGACCCGCCCCGGACGACGGGGAGAGCGCATCCTTCGTCGAGCGGGTGCTCGACGTCGTCGACGCGATCCCTCCCGGACACGTCATGACCTACGGGGATGTGGCGGCCGCCCTGGGCTCCCGCGCCGCGCGCATGGTCGGGCAGGTGATGGCGTACTACGGCTCCGACGTGCCGTGGTGGCGCGTGGTGCGGGCGAGCGGGCATCCCGCCGTCCACCACGAGCACATCGCGCTGCAGCACTACCGCGCGGAGGGCACACCCCTGCTGGGCGGTGGGACGACGCCGTACCGGGTAGATTTACGAGCGGCCCGCTACGACGACGCGCGGAATCATCCCTCCGACCGATGAACCATTCAGTTCCGTAGTGTTCACTCGTAGGAGATCCTTGTCACCTTCCTCTGGAGCTGCCGTGCCCCGCATCCGAACCGTCGGAGTCCTCGCGACGACGTCCGCCCTGGCGTTGGCCCTGTCGGGCTGCTCGGTGCTGACGGCGTTCGAACCTCACGTGGACTCGGCGATCTGGGACACCGCGAAGGAGATGAAGGCGTCGAACACCGCGCTCATCGGCTCCCCGACGTTCGTCCCGGACGACGCGACGATCATCCGCGTCGACTACGACACCACGAACGGCTCGGCGATCATGACCTATTCGTCCAAGACCCTGTTGGCGCCGAACGTGTGCTCAGGCAACGTCGCGACGCCGAAGCCTCCGATCGAGGACAGCTGGTGGCCGGTCCAGGGCATCCCGCCGCAGGCCTCCAAGTGCCCCAACGGATGGGCCGCCTTCGCCATCGGCGAGCAGGTCTGGGCCGTGAAGTCGCCGGCGAAGTAGGCCGGCCCCCGCGCCACTGCGGCTGCGGGTGACTCAGTGGAACTGCGGGACGATGAGCCAGATCCCGAACAGCACCGCCGCGCCCGCGACGGCGAAGCCGACGGCCGCTCCGACCGTCGCGACCACCGGGCGTCGCGTCGTCCGGACGGCCACCGCTCCCCCGGCGTCGTCGGGCGGAGCGCCGACCGCCAGCAGCCGGAGCGCCACCGCGTAACCGATGACGACCACCGTGGTCGCGGCGAACGCGACAAGCAGCACCACCACGAACGAGCCCCAGTCGACGCCGAGGAAGGACCCCTCCGGCGCCGCCGCATGCAGGATCGGCTGTCGCATCCTCATCCCTCCTGTCCGGCGCCGACGGAGGCCGTCGAGCGCGCGCCGGCGGCGTCACGCCCGGTGTCGCCGCCCTCGTTGACGTTGTGGCGGGTGACCGGGTTGCGCCGGGACAGCGCGTACAGCCCGAGACCCGCGATGAGCCCGACCACGGCGACGCCGATGAGCCCAGCGATGCTGGCGGAGGCGATCCACGCCGCCAGACCGCCGACGAGCGCCGCGGCGGGAAGCGTCACCACCCAGGCCGTCGCGATGCGGCCGACGACGCCCCAGCGCACCGAGGCGAGCTTCCTGCCCAGCCCGCTGCCGACGACGGCTCCCGACGTGACCTGCGTGGTGGAGAGCGCGAAGCCGAGGTGCGACGAGACGAGGATGGTCGCCGCCGACGACGTCTCGGCTGCGAACCCCTGCGGCGCCTTCACGTCGGTGATCCGTTTGCCGACCGTCCGCATGATCCGCCAGCCGCCGAGGTAGGTGCCGAGCGCGATGGCGAGGCCGCAGGAGACGATCACCCAGAGCGGCGGAGCGCTCCCGGAGCCCAGGTAGCCGGCCGCGATCAGGGTCAGGGTGATGACCCCCATGGTCTTCTGGGCGTCGTTCGTGCCGTGTGCGAGCGAGACGAGGGAGGCGGACACGGTCTGGCCGTGCCGGAATCCGGTCTCCGCCCCGTGCACCCGCGCGTTGCGCGTGATGCGGTAGGCGGCGAAGGTGGCCACCAGGGCGACGCCGCCGGCCACCAGCGGCGACAGCAGCGCGGGCACGATGACCTTGCTCAGCAGCACGCCCCAGTCCACGGCGCCGAAGCCCGCGCCGATCACCGCTGCACCGATCAGGCCGCCGAACAGCGCGTGCGTCGAGCTCGACGGGAGGCCGAAGTACCAGGTGACCAGGTTCCACAGCACCGCGCCGACCAGCCCGGCGAAGATCATCGTCGGGGTGATGTCGACACCCGACGACCCCTCTTTGATGACGCCGCCGGAGATGGTCTGGGCGACAGCGGTCGACAGGAAGGCGCCGACCAGATTCAGCACGGCCGAGATGAGGACGGCCGTCCGGGGTCTGAGGGCGCCGGTGGCGACGGAGGTCGCCATCGCGTTCGCGGTGTCGTGGAAGCCGTTCGTGAAGTCGAAGACGAGGGCGACGACGATCACGGCGACGACCGTGACGATGATGTCCATCGGCGTTCCTTCCGGTGAGGCGGGCGCGCGCTGCGTCCATCCCCTGAGTACGCCGATCCCCGGCCGCGTTCGTGAACGGGGGATGAATTCTGGTCAGGGAGTCTGCACCGGGATGGTCAGCTCGATGATGGTGCCGAGCCCCTCGACCGAGCGCACCTCCGCCCGGCCGGACACGGCCTCCACCCGGTCGCGCAGCCCCTCCAGACCGCCGCCCGGCTCGATGCGGGCGCCGCCCTGGCCGTCGTCCTTGACGATGACCGTGACGGTCGAGTCGGAGCGCGTCACGCTGACCGTGCAGGTGCGCGCCCGCGCGTGCTTCGCCGCATTGGCGAGGGCCTCGGAGATGCAGTAGTAGATCGTCTCTTCGACGACCTCGGGCAGCCGCTCGGCGATGTCGACGTGGACCTCGACGGGCACGTGGCTCCGGAGTCCCAGCTCGTCGATCGCCGAACGGAGGTCGCCGTCGGTGAGCACCGTCGGGTGGATGCCGCGGGCGAGCTCCCGCAGCTCGCGCAGGGCGTCGGCGAGCTGACCGGACGCGCGCTGCAGGTCCTCCGCGAGCTCCTGGTCGCCGTGCGCCTCGGCCTTCGCCGTAGCGATGCGCAGGCTGATGGCCAGCGACACGAGCTGCTGCTGGCTGCCGTCGTGCAGGTCGCGTTCCAGTCGCCTGCGGGCCAGGTAGCCTTCCTCGACGATGCGCAGACGGGACTCGCGGAGCTCCTGGATGGTGTGCTCCAGCCTCCCGCGCAGCCGGTCGTTGTCGACCGACAGCAGCAGGGCGGAGGACACGGCATCGAGCAGGCGGTCGTCCTGGCTGAGCGCGACATCGTGCTCGATCAGGGCGATCGGTCCCTGGTCCGAGTCGATCGCGAGCACCGACCGCCCCGGCCGGTCGGCCGGGCCCGCCTCGGGCATCGGCCTCCCGTCGCTGGTCTGGTAGCTCTGCAGCGGTTCATCCCACCAGAACACGCGCAGCGAGCCGTCGTGCAGCATCCGGGCGAGGCTCGACTCCCACAGCCCGCGGTCGACCTTGTCGCGCGCGACGATGACGAGGTCGGCCATCCGCGAGCGCAGACCCCGCGCGTAGAGCACGCCTCCGACGAAGGCCGGAGGGATGAGCGCGATCGCCACCGGCGGGACGAACTGCAACCAGCCGCCGTCCCAGCCGAACGCGAAGCTCAGCGAGTCCTGCACGGTGCCGTAGCACCACAGCAGGATGGCGAGCGGCATCACGAATGCCACGCGGCGCGCCGGGAGCGAGCTGGTGAACCAGCGCGCGATCAGCCGGGCCGCGACGGTGAGCATGAGCGCGAGCCCGACGAACCGCCACGCGAGTCCCAGCCAGTAGTCGGCCGAGTCGCTCGGAAGAGCCGCGTACGGGTTCATCGCGCAGCCGCATTCGGCGGGGACGGGCGAGGAGAAGAGCAGGGTACCTCCGAGGCGCACGGCGAAGGCGATGGAGATGGCGAGCAGGATGGCCCGGTCGAAGCGCGCCGCCAGGCGTCCGGTCGGGTAGCAGAGCACGAGCAGACCGACGAACACCGCCCACAAGTCCGTCGCCCCTTGAACCCACGGCCAGACCCAGCCCCACGGCCGGAGCAGTGGATACCAGGCGCCCGCCGACCAGAAGAATGCGGCGCCGACCATGAGCCAGCCGGGGATCGGGCTCCGCACGATGCGCCAGGCGATGACCGCGCAGACCACATAGACGACCGCGACGGAGACGAAGACGATGGCCCACCCGACTCCCGACGGCCGCGGTCCGTAGTCGCCGGTGATCGCGCTCATCACCTGCGCGGTGACGTTGGAAGCGATCGTCACCGTGACGGCCAGCGCGCGCAGGATCAGCCGTGCCGCCCCCGGGCGTGCGGGCCTCGCATCCACGCCGCCGACCGCGGCCTCCGGACGCGCGGTGTGCGCGACATCCATGGGCTCAGGAGTCCCGGCCGAGGAAGCGCAGCACCGCGAGCACCCGGCGGTGACCCTCGGCGGAGTCCTCCACGCCCAGCTTCGCCATGATGTGCCCGATGTGCGACTCGACGGTGCGCAGGCTGAGGTGCAATTCGGTCGCGATGCCGACGTTCGATCGTCCTTCGGCCATCAGCCGCAGCACGTCGCGCTCCCGCGAGGACAGCGCTTCGACCGTCGCCTCCGACGAGCGCGCGGTGACGAGGAGCTGCACGACTTCGGGGTCGACGACGGAGCCGCCGCGCGCGACGGTCCGGACCGCGGTGACGAGGGTGTCCGCGTCGGCGACGCGGTCCTTCAGCAGGTACCCGGTGCCGCTGCCGGCGCTCATCGCCCGGATCGCGTACGACGCCGTGGTGTACATGGAGAGCAGCAGGATGCCGGCACGGGAGCCGTCGGCGCGCAAGCGTTCGAGCGCTCGCAGCCCCTCATCCGTGTGAGTGGGCGGCATCTTGATGTCGAGGACGATCGCGTCGACGTCCCCGTCGGACCCGACGGCGCGCAGGAGTTCCTCGGCGGTGTCCACCGAGGCGACGACCTCCATACCGCCCGCGCGCAGGATCTGTCCGATCCCCTCGCGCAGCAGGACTGCATCGTCGGCGACGGCCACTCTGAGCGCGCGAGACTCGACAGTCTGTCCCCCGCTCACGCGCTTACCTTAGCAGGGTGCGGATCGCCTCACCGGTCAGCTCGTCCTTGTTGATGAATCCCTCCGCACCGCTATCGGCGACGCGTCGTCCGTAGTCGGTCGCGGACCGGCTCGAGGTGAGCACGACGGCGGCTCCGGTCGCCCGCATCGCCGGCACGATGTCGAAGCCGCTGGCGTCGGGCAGGCCGATGTCGAGCAGCACGACGTCGGGGGCGAGACGGCGGCTCAGCTCGATGCCGCCGGCCGCGGTCGCACTGTCGCCGACCACCATGAAGCTCTCCAGGCGGAGCAGCTCCGCCGCCTGTTCGCGGAACCGCTCGTGGTCGTCGACGATCACAACGCGGAGGTACATGGCACCATCATCTCCGCACGCACCCCGAGGTTCATCCGTGCTTCCACGCAATCGGAATGAGGTGACCCCCCGGATGTGGGCCATCAGGGGCAGGACCAGGATGTGAGACAACCTCATCGACCCGAACGATGGGGTCGCCCGCCGCAGAGCGGGCCGCAGTTCCACCCGAGGAGATGGCGATGTCCACCGCGACCCGAACCGCCGACCCGACCGGCACCGCTGCCGTCCTCACGGACGCGGCGACCGGGGCGGTCGCGGTGGACGGCCGTCCCTCCGGGCGCGGGCGGCGCGGTGGCCCCGAACTGCCCGTCGTCGTCATCGACCTGGCGCGCGCTGCCCGCCGCTTCCGCGACCTGCGCGAGGCGTTCCCCTGGGTGGACGTGCACTACGACGTCAGCGCGCTCGCGCATCCTGCTCTGCTCGGCACCATCTCGGCGGAGGGCGCCGGCTTCACGATCACGCACGAAGCGGCCCTCCCCGCCCTGCGCCGGGTGGATGCCGACCTCGGCCGGGTGCTGCATGCGACTCCCGGCGCCCGCTGGCTGCAGCGGCGCTCCGCCTGGGCGGCCGGCGTCCGGCTGTTCGTCGTCGATGACCCGTACGACCTCGATACCTTCGTGTCCGCTCCGGCCGGAACGGCCGTGCTGCTGCGGGTCGACCCGGGCATCGCCGTTCCCGTCGCGCGACATGCGTCGGCTCTCGGAGTACAGGTGGCCGGGCTGTCGCTCCCCGTCGCCGCCGCGACGGGCGCATCCGACCTCGTCGCGCTGCTGCAGCGCGCCGTGCGGGCGAGCAGCGACGTCGCGGCGGCCACGGGCCGCCGCCTGGAACTCCTCGACCTCGGCGACACCTTCTCGGACGGCACCGCGATCCGCCCGGCGGAATGGCCGGCGCTGGCCCGCACCGTCCGCTCGCTCGTCGCGCCGGCGACATCCCGCACCACCGTGCTGGCGACGGCCGGGCGCGCGCTGGTGAGCGACTGCATCACCGTCTCCGCCGGTGGCGGCGAGCACTACGCGGACGGCGCGACGGCGAGCGCCTGCATCGACGCGGGCTGCGAGGTGGTCGTGCTGCGCGAGGGGATGCGCGACGGCATCCTGTCGCGCCTGCCCCTCTTCCGCACGGCACCGGCCCGCGAAGGCGCCACGATGCGCCGCACTCCGCACGCCCGCGGCGGCCACCGCACGCTGCGTCCCTCCCGGGCGCGTTCGACCTGGTCCCCGGCCGGCTGATCCAACCCCTCCCCGGCCGGAGAGCGGCGACGGGGACCACGGGAGCCTCCCGTGGTCCCCGCCGGAAATGGCTGCCGGTCGTCAGGAGTTATTGGCCGCACGAGACTCCCTGTTCTTGAGCAGCTTCCCAGAACGAGATCGGCGAAGTCGCTGCCCTGAGAAGTACAGGCCCGGCCAAAGCAGGCCGCCAATAAGCGTCCACGTGAAAGACGTAGCGAGCGCAACCTGTAAAGCAACAAAGGCCGCGCCTGAAAGCAACCCGACGACGAAGTCCTCTACAAGGTAATAGAGCGGAGACTTCGCGGCATCAGCATTTGACGTCATAGATCAACCCCGGTCCTACGTAGGGAAAATTCAACTGCATGCAGCGACCGGCTTTGGCGGCATTCCGCGCGGCAGTCGCCACGATATGCAGTCCGATCGCTGCAATCCCGCCGCAGACGGCAGCACCGGCAACGCCCCCGGCTATCGCACATGCAAAGCTCAGAGCCTGGGCATCACTAGTGAAATCTGCCATATGCCTTGTTTCCGATTTGTTGTACGTAATCGTGCGCCCCCACCACAACCACGTCACTGACGGGTCCGCTACAACAGGAAAAACCGTGGTGGCGGCGAAATCGATCACCTGTGTCAGCGCGCTTCCTTGTACCTCGTAGTGAGTCAGGACAGCGTTGCCGTTGGCGTCCTTCGCCCACGGGGCGGCGACGGCGAGCGACGGTACTCCGTCTGGCGTCACGACCGAAGCAGACCCGTCCTCGTTGAGCTGGAGGTGCTGGCCTGCCGGCACACTGATCGGGTAGTCATACCGCTTCGGTGCGGAAGCGTCCTCGATCACGGTGTTGATCTGCACGTTGCCGTCCCTTTGGACGACCGGGACAGTGGTCGAGCCGTTGTTGTTGTCGTACGACACGACACCCGATTTCTGCACACTCGCGTCACCAGCGTTCCGCGCGAACGGCAGGCCGATCGACACCACTTGCGAGCCGCTGCCGAGGGAGATACCTGCAGCCGGATCAACCGGCACCGTCACATCGGTACCAGCAATGGCCGCCGCCACCGCGTCCGTTCCTGTATCGGTTGTGGGCACCGACGCAGCGTTCGCGACAGTGTCCGGCGACGCCGCAGCAACTGCCGCCATCGGATCTGTCTCAGCAGCGTTCGCGGGCGTCACTCCCACCAACGCCACACCAACGGCGCATGCAATCGCAATTCCGGCCGAAATGAGCTTTCGCACATCCATAAACGTCGTCCCTTTCCTCGTTCAGCACTGAACGGCGACGACATATGTCCTCTACCCGGAGGAAGCCGGCGAGGTCGAAGCAGTCATCGACACGGAGAGAAAATCCCCCACCCGTTAAGACGCACTCGTGCTCCGAACATGACGCTGCTCGTCGCCAACCGGGACAGCCCTCCCCTAACGTGCGGAGGGGACCACGGGACCTTCCCCGTGGTCCCCTCCGGACCCGCGACCGCGGCCGCTACACGAGCGAGTCGCGCCAGGCGGCGTGCAGCTGGGCGAAGCGGCCGGTGCCCGCGATCAGATCGTCGGGCGTGCCGTCCTCGACCACACGGCCGTGCTCCATGACGAGCACCCGGTCGGCGATCGCGACCGTCGACAGACGGTGCGCGATGATCACGGCCGTCCGGTCGGCGAGCAGCGTCTGCAGCGCCTCCTGCACCAGGCGCTCGCTCGGGATGTCGAGCGAGCTCGTCGCCTCGTCCAGGATGAGCACGGCCGGGTCCGCGAGGAACGCCCGGGCGAACGAGATCAGCTGACGCTGACCGGCGGAGACGCGGCCGCCGCGCTTGTTCACGTCGGTGTCGTACCCGTTGGGCAGACCCTCGATGAACTCGTGCGCGCCGACGGCCTCCGCCGCCCGCACGATCTCGTCGCGCGTCGCATCCGGCTTGCCCAGGGCGATGTTGTCGGCGACGGAGCCGCTGAACAGGTACGCCTCCTGCGTCACCATCACGATCGCCCTGCGGAGATCCTTCGGGTGCAGGTCGCGCAGGTCGACGCCGTCCAGCTTCACCGCGCCCGCCGTCGGGTCGTAGAAGCGCGAGATCAGCTTCGCGAGCGTCGACTTGCCCGCGCCGGTCGAACCGACCAGCGCGACCGTCTGCCCTGCCGGGATGTCGAGCGTGAACTCCGGCAGGATGACGCGGTCCTTCTTGTAGGCGAACGACACCTCGTCGAAGCTCACGTGCCCCTGCGCCGACCACAGGTCGACCGGCCGCACCGGATCCGGAACGCTGGGCTCCTCCTCCAGGACGCCGGAGATCTTCTCCAGCGCCGCGGCGGCCGACTGGTAGGAGTTGTAGAACATCGCCATCTCCTCCATCGGGTCGAAGAAGCGCCGCGTGTACAGGAGCACCGCGAGCAGCACGCCGATCGCAAGCTGGCCGTCGGCGACGCGGAAGCCGCCCACCAGCAGCACGACGCCGACCGTCACGTTGCCGATCATCACGAGGCCGGGGTCGAAGATCCCGAACAGCTGGATGACGCGGGCGTTCACGTCGCGGTACTCCTCGACCAGACCGCCGAAGTCCTTCTCGTTGCGCTTCTCCTTGCGGAACGCCTTGACCGCACGGATGCCGGTCATGGTCTCCACGAAGTGCACGATCAGCTTCGCCGACGCCACCCGCGAGATGCGGAACAGCACCTGCGAGCGCTTCTGGAACCACCGCGTCAGCAGGTACAGCGGCACCAGCGACACCAGCAGCACGACACCGCTCACCCAGTCGATCGAGAACAGCGCGATCGCGATGAACAGCATGTACAGGAAGCCCTGGACCAGCTGGTTGATGCCCGAGTCGAGCAGCTCCCGGATGGAGTCCAGGTCGCTCGTCTGGCGCGAGATGATCCGGCCGGAGGTGTACGACTCGTGGAACTCCAGCGACAGCTTCTGCGTGTGCAGGAACACCCGCTTGCGCAGGTCGAGCAGGATGGCCTGGCTGATCCGCGCACTCAGCACCGTGTACCAGGCGATGAGCGCGGCGCCGATGACGCCGGTGACCAGGTAGGCGGCACCGGCGGCTGCCAGCGGGAACCAGTCCTGCTTCAGCAGCGCCGGGAGGCCGTTGTCGATGCCGAAAGCGATGATGGCGGGGCCGGCCACCTGGGCGGCCGTGCTCACGACGACCACGACGGCCGTCAGCGCGAGCCGCACCCGCAGCGGGTGCAGCAGGGAGCCCAGCAGGCGCAGCGAACGGCGCCGGACCTGCCTGCTCTCCTCCTTGCTGAGGTCGTTGCGCTCCTCGCCTTCGACACCCAGGACGGTCGTGGTGCTCACAGGTTCACCTCCTCGAGGATCTCTTCGTTCTGTTCGTCCTCCAGGCTGGAGATGACGAAGCGGTAGTGCTCGCTGGTCGCGAGCAGGTCGTGGTGGGTCCCCACCGCGGTGATGCGGCCGTCCTCCAGCAGCGCCACCCGGTCGGCGAGCATCACCGTGGACGGCCGGTGCGCGACGATGAGGGCCGTCGTGGATGCGAGCACCCGGCGCAGCGCGGCCTCGACGAGCGCCTCGGTGTCGACGTCGAGCGCCGACAGCGGGTCGTCGAGCACCAGGATGCTGGGGTTCGCGGCGACGGCACGCGCGAGGGCGAGCCGCTGGCGCTGGCCTCCGGACAGGCTGAGCCCCTCCTCGCCGACCTTCGTCTCGACGCCCTCCGGCAGATCGTAGACGAAGCCCGCCTGAGCCACCTCGAGGGCCTCGGTCAGCACGCGCTCGGCCTCCGCCGAGGCGGGATCGAGGTCGTCGCGGCCGAGCAGGACGTTGTCGCGCACGGACGCCGAGAACAGCGTCGCATCCTCGAACGCCATGGCGATCGCCTTGCGCAGGTCGTAGCGGGTCAGGTCGCGCACATCCACGCCGTCCACCTTCACCGCGCCGCCGGTCACGTCGTAGAGACGCGTCGTCAGCGCTGTGAGCGTCGACTTGCCCGAACCGGTCAGGCCCACCAGCGCCATCGTCTCGCCCGGACGGACGGTCAGACGGACGCCGTCGAGAAGGTCGGGGAAGCGCTCCGGCGAGTCCTGGTACCGGAAGTGCACGTCGTCGAAGACGAGCTCGCCCCGCGGCTCCGCGATGCGCTGGGGCTCGGCCGGATCGGTGATGGCGTTGACCTCGTCCATCACGTCGAAGTAGCGGTCCGCCGCCGTGCGCGTGTCGAAGGTCATCGACAGCAGGAAGCCGATCGACTCCACCGGGAAACGCAACACGGTCGCCGTGGCGAAGAAGGCGACGAGCTCGCCCACCGACAGCTGACCCTGAGCGGACAGCCAGACGCCGACGACCAGGCAGATGCCGAACGCGACATCCGGCACCAGCAGCAGCCACAGCCAGATGCCGGCGATGGCCTTCGCCTTCTCGATCTCGGTGCCGCGCAGTTCCTCCGCGCGCGACTCGAAGGTCTTCAGGGCGTGCTTTCCGCGTCCGAATGCCTTCAGCACGCGGATGCCGTGCACCGACTCCTCCACCGCCGTCGCCAGGTCACCGGCCTGGTCCTGGCTGCGCCGGGCGATCACCGAGTACTTGTTCTCGAACACGAACCCGTAGATCCAGAGCGGGATGGAGCACACCAGGAAGATGAGCCCGAGGATCCAGTTCCACCCGATCAGGATCGCGAACCCGACCACGATGGTGACGACGTTGACCACCAGCAGCACGATGCCGAAGGACAGCCACCGGCGGATCATGCTGAGGTCGCTCACCGCGCGCGACAGCAGCTGGCCGCTCGGCCAGCGGTCGTGGAAGGCGACGGGCAGGTCCTGCAGCTGCGCGTACAGCGCGTTGCGCATCTTGGCCTCGACGTGCGTCCCCGGGGTCAGCACGAACCAGCGCCGCAGCGAGATGAACACCGCTTCGGCAGCGCCCAGCCCGACCACGAGCAGCGCGGCGGGCCACACGGCCGACGGGTCGCCCGTCGACAGCGGGCCGTCGACCAGCCAGCGCAGCACCTGCGGGATGCTCAGCGCGACCAGGCTGGCGAACAGCGCGGCCACCATGCCGAGCACGATGCGGGGCGCGGCGGACTTCGCGTACGGGAGGATGCGCAGCAGGATGCGCGCGGTGCTCTTCCGCTTCGCGGCGGTCTTCGGAGTCCGAGTGTTCGGAGTCTGTGTGTTCGGAGTCTGTGTGTTCGGAGTCTGGGCGACAGACATGGATGATCCGTTTTCTGTGAGTGTCCGACGTCATGGAGCCGGCGGCGAGCACGCGGAGGAGTCGCCGAAGACACGCCGACGATGGCGGGTCTTGTGATGGGGATGCGAGGAGCGCCCGCGGACGCTCCCGGTGTCGTGCGCCGCGGCGCGCGGCGAAGGGCGGGGAGCTACCGCCCGGACGGTCGGGCGTCGGCCGCGAGGGCGGCGACGAACCCGGGCACGGTGATCTTTCGTGCGGTCTCGATCGTCGTCATGGCGTCCTCCCAGCCTCGATGTACACGTCCGTTGTGCCGCGACAAGGCAGCCCTACAGCTTATGCCCAGGTTCACAGGAAACGCAATACCCCGTCGAGACGTGAGTCGTTGCGGGAAATCGCGTCGAGTGGTGACGTGATGTCACCACTCGACGGGAGGGGGTCAGCGGATGCGGACCGAGAGGCAGGTGACGCAGCCCTCGAGCTTCTCGAACTCGGAGATGTCGACCTGGACGACCGTGTAGCCGAGGTCCTCGACGAGCGCCACCGACTGCGGGGCGGAGGACGACATCAGCACGGTGTCGTCGGAGAGCACGACGACCGCGGTGCCGTGGGCCTCGGGCACCGGGAGGAAGCGCTCGAAGACGCGCGTGTCGTCCACGATCGGCTCGTAGCCGATCACGGTTCCGTCGGGCAGGGCGGTCACGGCCGTCTTGAGGTGCAGTGCCTTGGTGACCGGCACGGCGACGACGGTGTACCCGAGCGGCGCCGCGATGGCACGGAGCTGGCGGATGCCCTCCGCGTTCGTGCGTCCGCCGCGGCCGACATAGACGGTCGAGCCGACCTTGAGCACGTCGCCGCCCTCGAGCGTCCCCGGCGCCTCGATGCGCTCCAGGTGCAGCCCCTGGGCGCGCAGCGCGGCCTCGGTGCCGACGACCTCCGCGCGGCGGGACTCCGCGCCGGGCAGGGTGATCACAGCGGTGTCGCCCAGGACGACGGCGGTGTCCTCCACGAACACCGAGTCGGCCAGCGTGTCGGCGCTCGCCACCTCGACGGTCTGCCAGCCGGCCGCGGACAGTGCGGCGACGTAGGCGTCCCACTGCGCGTCCGCGCGCTCCGCATCCACCGGCTGACGGTCGATGTGGGTGACCAGGCCCTCGGCGAGGTTGCCGGCGGGGATGCGGACGAGCGCGACCTTGCGGTCGGTCTCGAACCGGCTGCGGGTGCCCTCGACGATGCGGAACAGCCAGCGGCCGAAGGTCGGGGTGAGCGCGGTGATGGCGACGGCGTAGAGCAGGTTGATCCCCAGCAGGGTGCCGAGCACCGCGACGATCAGATCGCCGGTGAGCGGCGAGCCCGCCGAACCGGAGCTCCCCGCCGTCGCCGTGAGAAGCGTCCCGACCGCAGGCGCGAGCACACCGGTCAGCACGCCCGCGATCAGTGCCGTCCACCACCGGTCGAAGGCACCGACGAAGCCTGCGATCCAGAGCAGCACGAAGGCGATGACGCTGGTCAGCGAGAAGTAGTTGCTGACGGCGACGATCAACGCCCCCGACGGGGCCGACGACCCGGCGAGGCTCCCCACGTAGAACGCGGCGATCATCGCCGCGTGAACGACGAGGACCACCACGAGGGCAGCGACAAGGGATGCGATGAGCCGGCGGCCCCAGGAAGACGTCATGGGATCCAACCTAGCGGAGCGCTGCTATGCGTTCGCTGGCTCCCGGAGCCGGCCGAGCGCGAGCTCGTCCGCCGCCTGCAGCGTGGTGATGCCGCGCTGGTCGGCCGCGCGGAAGATCTCGGCGACCGTGTCGCCGATCCGCTCGACTCGCTCCTGCGTCGCCTCGGCCGTCACGCCGGGCTCGCCCGCCATCGACAGGAAGATCACACCACCCGCGTTGACGACGAAATCGGGGGCCCAGAGGATGCCGCGCTCGGCCAGGCGCTCCGCTCCGGAGCGGTGCGCGAGCTGGTTGTTCGCGGGACCGACGACGGCCGCGACCCGCAGCTCGTCGATCACCCGGTCGGTCAGCACGCCGCCGACACCGGCGGGGACGAACACGTCGCCCTCGACACGGTGGGCGTCCTCCGGCTCCACCCACGTGGCTCCGAGGGCGTCGGCGAGAGCGCGCTTCGCGGGGTTCACGTCGGTCACCGTCAGCACGGCTCCCTCACTGGCGAGACGCATCGCGATGAGCGACCCGACATGGCCGAGTCCGAGCACGATGACGTGGCGGCCGGCGACATCCCGGCTGCCGAACGCCCGCTCCATGGTGGCCTGCAGGCTGGCGTATACGCCCGCCGCGGTCGCATCGCTGGGCTCGCCGACACCGCCCTCCGACGGCGGGAGGCCGCAGACGTGGGCGGTGCGCGTCGCGACGACGGACATGTCCTCCGCGCTCGTGCCGACATCCTCCGCCGTCATGTAGCTGCCGCCGAGCGTCTCGACCGCGTCGCCGAGATCGAGCATGGCCTCGTAACGCTCGGTCGGCGTGAGCACCGTGCCCCGCGGCACGTAGACGACGGCCTTGCCGCCGCCGCGGTTGAGGCCCGCAGCGGCGTTCTTGAGCGTCATGCCCTCGGCCAGCCGAAGCGAGTCGGCGACCGCCTCCTGCCAGGAGTCGTAGGTCCAGACCCGGCAGCCGCCGAGGGCGGGGCCGAGGACGGTGGAGTGGACCGCGATGCTGATGGTGAGGCCGCTCCGCCTCCCCTTCACGACGTGCAGTGTTTCGTGCGGCAGGTCTGCGGGCAGGACGGACATCGGTGTCTCCTCGTGGGATCGCGGTGAAAAGGTGTGACGGTCTTGTGGACCGTCGTCCATTCTCCCGCGACCCGGCCGCGGAGGCAACGTCGCCGCGCGTTCTCCTAGTGGAAGAAGTGGCGCTCGCCCGTGAAGTACATGGTCACGCCGGCCGCCTTCGCCGCCGCGATCACGTCCTCGTCGCGGATGCTGCCGCCCGGCTGCACGATCGCCCGCACACCGGCGTCGATCAGGATCTGCGGGCCGTCGGCGAACGGGAAGAACGCGTCGGAGGCCGCGACGGACCCGACCGCGCGCTCTCCCGCCCGGCTCACCGCCAGGGTGCACGAGTCGACGCGGTTGACCTGGCCCATCCCGACCCCGACGGACGCGCCGTCGTGGGCGAGCAGGATGGCGTTCGACTTCACCGCGCGGCACGCCTTCCACGCGAACTCGAGATCGGCGCGGGTCGCAGCGTCCGCCTCCTCGCCGGCCACCAGCGTCCATCCGGCGGACGAGAACTCATCGAACCGATCCGAGTCCTGCACGAGCACGCCACCCGAGATCTGGCGGAACTCGGTCAGCGCCCGGGCGTACCCCTCGGGCAGCTGCAGGATGCGGAGGTTCTTCTTCGTCTGCAGAAGCTCCAGCGCCTCCGGCTCGTAGGCCGGGGCGATGAGCACCTCGGTGAAGATCCCCTTCACGGTCTCGGCCATGGCGAGCGTGACCGTGCGGTTGGCCGCGATGACCCCGCCGTACGCCGACACCGGGTCGCACTCGTGCGCCTTGCGGTGCGCTTCGGCGATGTCGTCCGCCACCGCGATCCCGCACGGGTTCGCGTGCTTGATGATGGCGACGGCCGGCTCGCGGAAGTCGTAGGCACTGCGCAGCGCGGCGTCCGCATCCACGTAGTTGTTGTACGACATCTCCTTGCCGCCGAGCTGGGTCGCCTGGGCGATGCCGGTGCCCTTCGGGTCGGCGTAGAGAGCGGCCGCCTGGTGGGAGTTCTCGCCGTAGCGGAGGGTCTGCTTGAGCTCGGCCCGCGCCTCCCAGCGCTCGGGGAAGTCGTCCGTGGAGGGGGCGTCACCGGCGAACCAGGCGGCGACGGCGCCGTCGTAGGCGGCCGTGTGCGCGAAGGCCTTCGACGCGAGCTCACGGCGCTGGTCGAAGGTCGTTCCGCCCGCGGCGACCGCCGCGACGATGCCGTCGTAGTCGGAGGGCGACACCACGATCGCCACGTTCGCGTGGTTCTTCGCGGCGGCGCGGACCATCGCCGGGCCGCCGATGTCGATCTGCTCGACGACATCGTTCCCGACCGCTCCGGAGGCCACCGTCTCGACGAAGGGGTACAGGTTGACGACGACGAGCTCGAACGGCTCGATGCCGAGGTCCTTGAGCTGCTCCTCATGCGACGCCAGGCGCAGATCGGCGAGCAGGCCGGAGTGGATGGCCGGGTGGAGCGTCTTCACGCGCCCGTCGAGCGACTCCGGGAAGCCGGTGACGCTCGCGACATCGGTCACCTCGTGGCCCGCATCGCGGATGGTCTGCGCCGTCGAGCCGGTCGAGACGATCTCGACGCCCGCCGCGGCGAGCGCCCCGGCCAGGTCGAGCAGACCGGTCTTGTCGCTGACCGAGATCAGGGCGCGACGGATCGGGACGATGTCCCGCTCGCGGTACAGGCTGGCGTCGTGACGGGGTCCGCTCATGCTCGGGCAAGCTCCTCGAGGTCGATGTGTCCGTTGGCGATGTCGAGCACGGCGTCGATGAGCAGCCGTCGCTCCACGGGTTTGATGCGCTCGTGGAGGGCGGCCTCGGTGTCGCCCGGCTCCACCTCCACGCGCTCCTGGCTGATGATGGGGCCGGCGTCCACACCGTTGTCGACGACGATCAGGCTGGCGCCGGTCTGGGTCACGCCGGCGGCGAGGGCGTCGCGAACCGCGTGAGCGCCCGGGAACTCCGGCAGGTACGCCGGGTGGGTGTTGATCAGCCACGGCGAGAGCGCCTCGACCACGCGCGGCGGAACCAGGCGCATGAAGCCGGACAGGATGGTCAGGTCGGGCTCCCACTGCCGGATCTGCTCGAGCAGGGCGTCGCCCCACTCCTCGCGGCTCGGGTACGAGGTGAAGGGCACCGTGAAGGTCGGGATGCCGAAGCGCTCCGCGTGCTCCAGGCCGTCCGCATCCCGGTCGGCGCCGACGGCCACAACGCGGGCGGGGAACTCGGCGTCCTCCGACGCCTCCAGCAGGGCACGCAGGTTGGAGCCGCCACCGGAGATCAGCACCACGATCGAGAGCACGCCACCAGCCTAGCGGCGCTCGGCGACCGCCTCGGTCACCGCCGGCCGCGCCCGGCCGCCGCCAACCCGATCGCCGAGGCGACCGCGACCTCCGCCGCCGCGAGTCCGGCGACGATCCACGGGTTCGGGCCGACGTCGTGCAGCCTTCCCGGACCGAGGGCGCCGGACGACCACCACGCCAGCAGCCCGAGCTGGATGCCCGCGACCGCGCCGATCCCCACGGCGATCAGCAGGAGCGCCCGCAGACCGTCCAGTCCGCGCACGGCCGTGCGGGAGCGGACGAGGACCCCGGAGACGAAGCCCGCAAGGATCGGGACGACCACGCCGACGAGCCCGAAGCTCCAGCCGCCGGCCGGGATGATGCCGAAGATCGGGAGCCCGGGCACCGGCCCCAGCGCTGTGCCGATCGGACTCACAGACGACCCCGTGCCGAGGGCGAATCCGGGCCCGACCAGCCAGGACGCCATCCACACGACCACGTTCGGGATGACGGCGAGCTGTCCGATGGTCAGCGCAGCACCGCCGGCGACACCGGTCTGGAGCTGCTCGTACAGGCTGATGATCGATCCGTAGTTGCCGAAGATGAGGAGCGCGACGACGAGTGCGGCGACGCCGATCACGATGGCGGTCGCCGCCGTCCCCGCCCGCAGGGCGGCACCCGCTCCGGTGCGCAGCGCGCCGGGGATCGGTGCGGTCGCCGTCCGCAGCACCGCGAGGACGGCCGGTGCGGCCGTCCGTCCGGACGTCGGGCCGCCGGAGCCGCCGTCGAAGGCGCCGGTCGCATCCCTGTCATCCGGGGACGACCGCGGAGTCTCGGAGAAAGCTCCTCCGCGCAGCGCCGCGAACCCGAAACCGGCCGCGATTCCGACCCCGTACACGAACGGCGGGAGGACGATGCCCTGCCAGATCGACGACTGCACCATCGGGGAACCCGCGGTCAGGACGACCAGGGTCGAGATCACGGCGAAGGTCACGAGCGCGCTGAGGGCGCCGACGAGACGCTGATCCGTCTCCGCCGCGCGCATCCCTGTCCGCACGCCCAGCCCGGCGGTGAGCGCGGCGAACCCCAGCAACGCGATCGTCACCTGGAACGGCACGGCCGCGCCGGGAAGCCCGAGCTGCGCGACCGTCTGCGGGTCGAGCGAGACGGTCAGGTTCACGCCGTGTCCGACCAGCCAGACATCGGCGGCCGAACGCCACACCACGGTGAAGTCGGCGCCCAGCTGATACTGCGCCGCCCAGAGGATGGTGATGGGGACGAGGCAGATCCCGATGCCGATGGCGGCGACGATGAGCGCTTCCAGCGCGGCGAGCAGGGCGACGGTTGTGCGACTCATGACCGAACGGAGCCTACCGGCGCGCAGACGGCTCAGGCCGCCGACACTTCGGCGCTCAGGAGACCGTGACGACCGGCGTCTCGTCGTCGGTCGTCTCCGGCGCGGTGATGGCCGGTCGTTGCACGAGCTCGAGCACCGCGACCACGAGCGCTGCGAGCACCAGGGTCCAGATGACCAGCGCGGGCGTCAACGGGCGGACGAACAGCACGACCGCCGCGGCGATCACCGCCACCGCGGCCCGCAGCAGCGTGCGCTGGGCGTACATCCACTCCCCCGCCCTGCCCGTCGTGATGCCGTGGCTCTCCGCGGACGCACGGACCCAGGAGACCCCCGCGCCGAAGAAGCCACGCAGCCGCCGGGGAACGGCGAACGGACCGGAGAACCACCCGACGACCGCGACCGCGATGGCGAGCACCAGCACGGCGACCGCGGTCGCGATCATCGCGTCCGTCACGGTCGAATACAAGGTCTGCGCCAGCCCGGACGGCACCAGCGACGGAGACACCGAGGAGACGAACACGATCCGCCCGATGCCGATCGCCGCCAGAGTGATTCCCATGGCGAGGGCGAGTGCGACCGCTGCCCAGACGAGCGCGAGAGCGCGTCGACGCGCCACGACGACACCGAGTGCGAGCAGGGCGATCGCGACCCAGGGCAGCCATGCGCCGGCGGCGACAGCCAGCCCGTAGAACAGCTGCAGTGTCGGGATGGAGGAGTTCTGGGCGACCGTGATCGTGCGATCCACCGACGGGATCTGCGCGGCGAAGCTGACGCCCTGCTCCACCAGCAGCTGTTTCACGCGGTCGATGATCGGGCCGAGTTGGATGCCGACCGAGCCGTCCGAGCCGACGGTGATCGCCGCATTCGGGTCGTTCTGCATGGTCGCGATCAGCTGGTCGTGACTCGTCCGGAGCGCCTGCTGCCAGACCTGTGCGAACGCCTCGGAGGCCACGAATCGCTGGACGGTCGACTGCAGCAGCGACACGATGCCCTGAGCCAGCGGCCCCTTCAGCGACTCCAGCGCCTTGGTGGCGACCGGGCCGGTGCCGAGGCCCGTGATGCCGTCGATCACCTGGGAGGTGAGCTGGTCGATGTCGACGTTGTCCTGCACAGCCTTCACGGCCTCATCGGTGACGAACGCCTGCACGCCCGGGTCGTGGGCGAGCGGGGCGTACGTCGCGACGAACGAGTCCGTGTCCGTCAGCTGCACCTTCGCCCACGAGGCGATCACGGCGACGGGCGCGAGGATCGCGCCAATGACGATCAGGACCGTCGCGAGCAGCGTCCACGCCCAGCTGCGCTGCCGCTTCACCGGCTCCGGCCGAGGGATCGGCACGGTGTCGCCGTCGGCCGTCGGCTCAGCGCTCCTGCGGAGGGCGGCGTTCTCCTCCTCCAGAGCGGCGATGCGCTGCAAGAGCTCGGTGTTCGTCGGACGAGCCATCGGCGCCTCCTTCCGGCACGGTGCGCTCACTGTAGCGCCGGGGCCGCGGTGTGCGGCAGGGAGTATCTGACCGGGTACGACGAAGGCCGGGACCGCAGTGGTCCCGGCCTCCGGTGTCCGTGCGTCGCGCGCTCAGAGCGCGGCGTAGACCTCGCGGAGCAGTTCGGCGGTCTCGGACGGCGTCTTGCCGACCTTCACGCCGGCGGCCTCCAGGGCCTCCTTCTTGGCCTGCGCGGTGCCGGCGGAGCCCGACACGATGGCGCCGGCGTGGCCCATGGTCTTGCCCTCGGGAGCCGTGAAGCCCGCGACGTAGCCGACGACCGGCTTGGTCACGTTCGCCTTGATGAAGTCGGCGGCGCGCTCCTCGGCGTCGCCGCCGATCTCGCCGATCATCACGATCGCCTTCGTCTCCGGGTCGGCCTCGAATGCGGCGAGCGCGTCGATGTGGGTCGTGCCGATGACGGGGTCGCCGCCGATGCCGATCGCGGTCGAGAAGCCGAGGTCGCGCAGCTCGTACATCATCTGGTACGTCAGCGTTCCCGACTTCGAGACGAGCCCGATCGGGCCCTTGCCGGTGATGGTCGCCGGGGTGATGCCGACCAGCGACTCGCCCGGCGTGATGATGCCGGGGCAGTTCGGGCCGATGATCCGGGTCTTGTTGCCCTTCTCCTTGGCGTAGGCCCACGCCTCCGCCGAGTCCTGCACCGGGATGCCCTCGGTGATCACGACGAGCAGCGGGATCTCGGCGTCGATCGCCTCGACCATCGCGTCCTTCGCGAACGCCGGCGGGACGAAGATGATCGACACGTCGGCGCCGGTCTTCTCGATGGCCTCGACGACCGTCCCGAAGACGGGGAGCTCGACGTCGCCGTGGGTGACGGTCGTCCCGGCCTTGCGGGCGTTGACGCCGCCCACGACCTGCGTGCCGGCCTTCAGCATCAGCGCGGTGTGCTTGGTGCCCTCGCCGCCGGTGATGCCCTGGACGATGACCTTGGAGTCCTTGTTGAGGAAGATAGACATTCTCGTTCGTCCTTCGCTTACTTCGCGGCCAGCTCGGCGGCCTTGTCGGCGCCCTCGTCCATGGTGAGCGCGAGGGTCACCAGCGGGTGGGCGGCCTCGGTCAGGATGCGGCGTCCCTCGTCGACGTTGTTGCCGTCGAGACGGACGACCAGCGGCTTGTTGGCCTCGTCGCCGAGGATCTCCAGCGCCTTCACGATGCCGTTGGCCACCGCGTCGCACGCGGTGATGCCGCCGAAGACGTTCACGAACACGCTCTTCACCTGCGGGTCGTTCAGGATGACGTCCAGGCCCGCCGCCATGACCTCGGCGGATGCGCCGCCGCCGATGTCGAGGAAGTTGGCCGGCTTGACGCCCTTGTGCTTCTCGCCCGCGTAGGCGACGACATCCAGCGTCGACATGACCAGTCCCGCGCCGTTGCCGATGATGCCCACCTGGCCGTCGAGCTTGACGTAGTTCAGGTTCGCCGCCTTGGCCTTGGCCTCCAGCGGGTCGGCCGCGTCCTTGTCCTCGAGGGCCTCGTGGTCGGGGTGACGGAAGTCGGCGTTCTCATCGAGCGAGACCTTGCCGTCGAGCGCGATGATGTCGCCCTCCTCGGTGAGGACGAGCGGGTTGACCTCCACCAGGGTCGCGTCCTCGCCGGTGTAGACCTCGTACAGCTTCACGAAGACGTCGGCGACCTTCTCGACGAGCTCATCGGGGAAGCCTGCGGCCTGGGCGATCTCGACGGCCTTGGCGTGGTCGATGCCACCGCGCGGGTCGACCTCGACGCGAGCGAGCGCCTCCGGCTTCTCGACCGCGAGCTGCTCGATCTCCATGCCGCCCTCGACGCTGGTCAGCGACAGGTACGAGCGGTTGGCGCGGTCGAGGAGCACCGAGAAGTAGAACTCGCGCGCGATCCGGGCGCCGCCCGCGACCATGACGCGACGGACCACGTGGCCCTTGATGTCCAGACCCAGGATGGCCTTTGCGGCCTCCTCCGCCTCGTCCGGGTTCTTGGCGACCTTGACGCCGCCCGCCTTCCCGCGGCCGCCGGTCTTCACCTGCGCCTTGACGACGGTGACGCCGCCCAGCTTCTCGGCCGCTGCGCGCACCTCCTCCGGAGTGTCCGCGACGATGCCCGGAAGGACCGGGACCCCGTACTTCTCGAACAGGTCTCTGGCCTGGTACTCGTATAGATCCACGGTTATCCAATCCGCTGATTGCCCGGTGCGCTCGTGGCTGCCGGCTGATTTCTCTCTGGCGGTCCGACGCGAGAATAGCTCGACGCCGAGATAATTTCGCCACGCAGAATCGTAGTCCCTCCGCCTGAACGAGCCGAAACCGGGAATGTGCTCACAGCGGCAGAGAAGCCTGCGTTCTCCACCGATCGGGCTGAAGCGGTCCTCTCGCCCGGCCTCCCGGCGACCGTGGATGCATGACGTATCGACCTCTCACTCTGATCACCGTGGTGAGCCTCGCCGGGCTCGCCGTCTTCTTGGGCGTCCTGCAGAGCCTGTTCACTCCGACGGCGGCTCGCGCGCTGACGGGCGACGGCCACGGCCCGGGCTACCTGTCCTCGGACGGCTGGTGGCTCGGCGCCTACCATTTCGACGACGGAGCCCTCGGCTTCTGCCTCCATCCCGGCAAGAAAGCGCCGACCGGCATCGGCTACCGGTATGCGGACGCCTCCGAGGTCGGCGGGTGGACACCGGAGCAGTCCGCGGTCTTCGCGTACATCGCTCGGACCTGGGCCGGAAGCGGTGACCGCATGACGGCCGCTGCAGGCCAGCTGGCGACCTGGATGCACGCTGGGCTGCCCGAGGCAGAGGCCCGGGATCGGGCGCGCCGGGCGGGCGCGGACGCCGATGCGGTCTACGCGCGAGCGCTCGAGATGGTGGCAGAAGCGAGCAGTCGCGCGTCGACGGGTGTTCGCGCCGCCGTCGTCGTCGAGCTCGCGGAGACAGGACCCGGCCGCGTGCGGGTCGAGCTGACCGTCGATCGCATCACCGGCCCCGAACTGCTGCCTGCCGGCGCCCACCCCGTCTCGGTGACGCTCGACGGAGCGGACTTCGACGACGGCGGGAGCACGGCGACCATCCGCTCGGGGACCGACGTGGCGATCCGGCCGACCGGAACGGAGGCGAGCGTCGCCGTGAGCGCCGCCGCGACGGCGGGGGATCTCCCCTACGGCAACCGCATCACCGTCGCCCTCCCGACGACGGATGCGCAGGCCGTGCTGATCGCGCAGCCGTCCACGGCGAGCGCTCGGGCCGAGGCGCACGTGACCGGTCCGTCCCCTCTGCCCTTCCAGCCGCGGGTGGGCACGCAGACGTCTCTGGCCGAGGCGCATCCTGGCGCAGACATCGCCGACCACCTCACCGTGAGCGTCGACGCGGGCGACGGCCTGCTGCCGACCTGGGGAGTGCGTTCCGGCGATGACGGCTTCACCCCCGTCGCGGCGGTCGTCGAGAGCACGCTGCACGGGCCGTTCGCCGACCCGATCGTGCGCACCGCCGGCCCGCCGGACGGATCGCCCACCGTCTGCACCGTCGAGACGGTGATCGACGGAGTGGGCGAGTACACCACACCGACGTGCACGCTTCCGGCCGACGGCTACTACGTCTGGACGGAGCGGATCGACCCGGCCCGCACCGAAACCGAGGGCGGCGGCATGCGCCTGCGTCCCTGGACCTCCGAGTTCGGGATCGCGACCGAGATCACCAGGGCCACGACCCCGGCCATCCCACTCTTGGACGCTGGACCCGCCCTCGCGCAGACGCGGCTCGCCGACACCGGCGCCGACACACTGCCGCCCGCACTCTGGGGGTCGGGAGCCGGCGCGGCCGGAGTGCTGCTGATGGTCGCCGGGCGGGTGCGCGCCCGGCGGGCGCGCCGGCCTCGCGGGCGGCGCGCGGCGCTGGAGGGAGCTTTCCTCGATCCGGCGGCGATCGGCCGTCCCGGTCGACGGCCGCGCGTCACCGGCCGACAGAATCTCCGGCCACGACGCGCCCGCTCGACCTGGGTCGCGCGGTGAGCGGCGCACAGGCGCGGCTCTCCGCTCCCTTGCAGGCCGCGGCGACAGGATGGCCGGGTGCGCAGGAACCCCCGCAACAGGCCGGTCGAGGCCGAGGACATCGTGTCCGAGGCACTGACCCTTGCGGGCGGAGGCCGGGCGCTTCTGCTGCAGATCGCGAATCCCGCGGTCGGGTGGGGCGTCGCGGAGCACAGCGACTTCGCCTCGCGGTTGATGGACCGGTTCGACGGCACGATGCTCTACCTCACGGCGACGATGTTCGGCTCCCCGGCGGAGCGCGCGGCCATGAGGAGGGTCGTGAACCGGGCCCACGCGCCCGTCCGCGCGGAGGGAACGCCGGGCGGCCCGGCCTACAACGCCTACGACCCGGAGCTCCAGCTCTGGGTGGCCGCCACCCTGTACCAGACGGTGATGGACCTGCACCGGCGTGTGTTCGGTCCGCTGACACCGGCGCAGGAGGACCGCGCGTACGACGAGCTCTCGCGGGCGCTGTCCAACCTGCAGCTCACGCCCGATCGGTGGCCGAGTGGACGCCTGGCTTTCGACACCTACTGGGAGCGGATGGTCGCATCCCTCCGGGTGGACGACGATGTGCGGGCGGTGTCCCGCCAGATCCTCTTCCCGCGGAGGGTCCCGTGGTGGCTGCGTCCGACGCTGCCTCTCGTCCGTCTCGTCACCGGGGGTCTCCTCCCCGGTCCTGTGCGGCAGGAGTTCGGGATCGCCTGGGACGACCGGCGGCAGCGCCGGTTCGACCGGGCGATCCGCTGGACGGCTGCGGTGTATCCGCGGCTGCCGCTCCGGCTGCGACACCTCCCGCGCGAGCGCTATCGGGCGAAGCTCCGGCGAGCCGTGCGCGCGGACCACGTCGGCGGCGGTGCGCCGCGGCCGTCCGGGGAGCGCTAGGCGGCGAGCCCTCGGCGACGCTCGGCGACGCGCGCGAGCAGCACCAGCGCGATGCCGACGCCCGCGCCGAGGACGGTCTCCAGCACACGGTCGACCACCAGGACGTTCAAGGGCGTCGGGCTCGCCAGGTGCGAGACCGACAGCGCCAGCGGCGTGATGAACACCAGAGCGGCGCCGTAGTGCCGCGCGACCAGGATCTCCGCGAAGAACTGGCACACCACGATGACGCAGATCACCACGAGGGCGGGAGGCGACCAGACGAGGAGCAGAGCAGTGACGGCGATGCCGACCACCGTCCCCACGATCCTGTGCACGGACCGCGAGATCGAATGGGCTGCGCGGGCCGGAGGGATCACGGCCACCAGGCTCACCACGGCCCAGTACGCGTGTCCGAGGCCGAAGCTCAGAGCCACCCCGCCGGCGATCAGCACCCCCACGACGTTCTGGGCGACCGTGAGCCAGACGCGCGGATCACGGACCGCGCCGATATCGACGCCCGGACGCCGGCGGAGCTCGGTCACGAACCCGGATCGGGCGAGCGGGCCGCGGGAGATCCCCGGGATGCGACGGAGGACCCACCCGGACATCGTCAGAGCCCAGGCGAACGCCGCCGTCGCGGCAGCCAGGCCGATGCGAGGAATGGCGTCCGCGGCCGGCGTCGGGACGGCGGCACAGACCAGCAGCGCGAACACGAAGAACAGGGCCTGCGGCGGCACCATCTGGAAGATCGTGACGAACAGGGTCCCGCCGCCGACGACCACGACGAGCGCGACCGCCAGCAGAGCGAGCGGTTCGCCGAGCACAGCGAGCCACACCCCGGCCGAGATGCTCAGCAGGAGCGCGACGGCCGCGACCGTGAGCGTCCGCACGCGCACCCGATACGGCTCGTTCCTTCCATAGAGAGCGGTGAACGCGCCGAATGTCGCGTATGCGGTCAGATCGAGACGACCGGCCGCGAACAGCAGGAACAGCGGAACGGCGACCGCGACGGCCGCCCGCATACCCACCTCGAGGTTGCGCGGCGCCCAGCCCTTCCGCTCTGCCGGGGCGGCCGCCGTCACAGCTTGTCGATCGGGGCGATCTTGATGAGGAGCTTCTTCGCGCCCACCTTGTCGAACTGCACGTGCGCGACGCGCTTCGCGCCCTGCCCCGTCACCTGGGTGACGCGGCCCTCGCCGAAATCGGCGTGGCGGATGCGGTCGCCGGGGGCGAGCTCCAGGTCGCCGTTGTCGCGGACCTTGCCCGTGACGCGGTTGGGCCACTCGGCCTTCGGCCGCTCCTGGCGGAACGTCGACGACGAGAGCGGGTCGTTCCAGCCGGTGCCACCCGAGCCCGCTCCGAGGCCGGGACGCCGGGCGTTGAGCGCGCGCGACTGCGTGCCGCCGCGGCCGTTCGCCGACCCCGGCGACTGGCGCCAGTCGATGAGGTCTGCGGGGATCTCTTGCAGGTAACGGCTCGGCATGGCGACCGCGGTCTCGCCGAACTGCGCGCGCGTCATCGCCAACGACAGGAACAGGCGCTTCTTGGCGCGCGTGATCCCCACGTAGAACAGGCGTCGCTCCTCCGCAGGACCGCCCGGCTCGTTCGCCGACATCCGGTGCGGCAGCAGATCCTCCTCGATACCGGTGAGGAACACGGCGTCGTACTCCAGACCCTTCGCCGTGTGCAGCGTCATCAGCGACACCGAGCCGCTCGAGTCGTCGATCTCGTCCGCGGCCGCGACGAGGGACACCTCGGTGAGGAAGTCGACCAGCGTGCCGTCCGGGTTGTTGCGCGCGAACTCCCGGGTCACAGCGACGAGCTCGTCCACGTTCTCGGCTCGCGCCTCGTCCTGCGGATCGCGGCTGTTGCGCAGCACGTCGAGGTAGCCGCTCCCGTCGAGGAGGAAGGTCAGGATGTCCGCGACCGGCGAGACACCGGCGGGGTTCGACGGATCGATCTTGGCCGCCGCCTCGTCCAGCAGGTTCGACAGCTGCAGGATCGCGTTCGTCACCTTCGGGCCGAGACCGAGCGAGCCGGCATCGCGCATGGCCGCGCGGAACGTGAGTCCGTTGTCCTCCGCATAGCTCGCCAGCTGCGTCTCCGTCGCCGGGCCGATTCCACGCTTCGGGGTGTTCAGGATGCGGCGGAGCGCCAGCATGTCGCTCGGGTTCGCCACCGTGATCAGGTACGCCATCGCGTCCTTGATCTCCGCGCGCTCGTAGAACTTCGTGCCGCCCATCACCTTGTACGGCAGGGCGGAGCGGATGAAGATCTCCTCCAGCGCACGGGTCTGGGCGTTGGTCCGGTAGAAGACCGCGATGTCCTTGTAGTCCATCCCGGCGCTGTGCAGCTTCTCGATCTCGTCGGCGACGAACTGCGCCTCGTCGTGTCCCGAGTACCCGGTGTAGCCGACGATCTTCTCGCCGTCGCCGACCGCGGTCCAGAGCTTCTTGTCCTTGCGGTCGAAGTTGTTGGCGATGACGGCGTTCGCGGCGCTCAAGATGTTCTGCGTCGAGCGGTAGTTCTGCTCGAGCAGGACCACCTTGGCGCCGGGGAAGTCGCGCTCGAACTCGACGATGTTGCGGATGTCGGCCCCGCGGAACGCGTAGATCGACTGGTCCGAGTCGCCGACCACCGTGAGCGAGGCGCTCGGGATGACGCCGGCGGCGTCGCGCAGCGGGCCGACGTTGCGGCCGTGCGCCTCCAGCTCGTCGGCGATGTCCGGCGCGACCGGCATCGTGAGCTCGCGGATCAGCGAGTACTGCGCGTGGTTGGTGTCCTGGTACTCGTCGACCAGGATGTGGCGGAAGCGGCTCTGGTACAGCGCCGCGACCCGTGGGAAGGCGCGGAACAGGAAGACCGTCTCGGCGATCAGGTCGTCGAAGTCGAACGCGTTCGCGCGCCGGAGCTCCCGCGTGTACTGGCGGAAGATCTCGAGGAACATGACCTCCTGCGGGTCGCTCAGGTTGGCCGAGCGCGCGTGGGTCTCCAGGTCGGTCAGCTCGTTCTTCAGCTTCGAGATGCGGTTCGCCGCGCTCCCGACGGTGAAGCCGAGCGTGTCGGCGTCGAGCTCCTTGATGATGCGCTTCAGCAGCGCCCGGGAATCGCCGGAGTCGTAGATGGTGAAGCTCGGCGTCTTGCCGATCGTCTCGGCCTCGCGACGGAGGATGCGGACGCACGCCGAGTGGAACGTGGAGATCCACATGCCCTGCGCCTTGCCGCCGAGGAGCTGCTCGACGCGCTCGCGCATCTCGTTGGCGGCCTTGTTGGTGAACGTGATCGCCAGGATCTCGCTCGGCCACGCCTCACGGCTCTCGATCAGGCCGGCGATGCGGCGCGTCAGGACACTGGTCTTGCCCGAGCCGGCGCCCGCGACGATCAACAGGGCCTGGCCGCGGTATTCCGCGGCTTCGCGCTGCTGCGGGTTGAGGCCGTCGAACAGGCGCTCGCTCGGGCCACGCCACGGGCCGGGGCCGCCCGCGCCCGCCGATCCGCGCGAGCCCCGCCCGCCCGCGCGGGCACCGGCGGTCGCCTCGATGTCTGTGCCGTCGCCCTGCCACCCGTCCAGGATGATCGGGACGGAGGAAGGGGTGGTCTGCGGGGCGTCGGGAAGGCTCGTCATGTCTGCAGTCGATTTTAGTCGCTGCCACCGTCATTCGGTCGCGAGCGCGGTCAGCGGCCGTCGCGGACGGCGACGGCCAGGTCGGGATGGTCGGCGAACACGCCGTCCACCCCGGAGTGCAGCAGGATCGAGAAGTGGCGCCGCCAGTCCCCCCAGGCCGCATCGGCGCCGGTGCCGCCGGCGGCGACGGTGCGGAACTCGGCGGGCAGCATGGCGTTCTCCGGGCGGAGCGTCCAGCAGAACACAGCGAGGCCCGCCGAGTGGGCGAGATCGACGAGGTCCGAAGTGACGGCGCCGACGTCGGCCGCGTCGTCCTCGCCGAACAGTGCCATGGACACGGAGCCGGACGACAGCACCAGGGAGGTCTCGACGCTGATGCCGTCCACCCGGTCGGCCGCCGAGGGAGCCGCCGAACCGAGCGCGTACAGGCCGCGCAGGCTGAGATCGCTGTCGTAGCCGGGCGCCGACGAACCGAGCGCGGCGACGCGGTCCGCCGGCGCGCCCGCGTCCTCCAGCAGGTACACCCGGCGCCCACGGAATCCGCGGTCGTGCAGCTTCACCAGCACGGTGCGCTCGAAGCTCTCCACCACCACTCCGGCGCGATCGGTCCAGCCCGCGTCCGCCAGATCGCGCAGCAGGAGCTCATCCAGCGGATACCCCGCCGCCTCGAAGTACGTCGCGTGCTTCAGCTCGGCCACGAGCCCGGGCGGCCGCGCAGAGCCCTCGCCCGCGCGGTCGATCAGATCGAGCAGGTCGCGGAGGCGGAGCAGCGGGTAGTGGCCGTCGAAGGTGGAGCTGTGCTGCCTCAAGCCCGGGATGCGCTCCCGCGCGCGCAGGGTCGACAGCTCGTCCCACGTGAAGTCCTCCGTGAACCAGCCGGTCTGCGCGACCCCGTCGACCTCCTTCGTCGTCCGGCGGTCGGCGAACTCCGCGCGGTCCGCGACATCCGTCGTGCCGGAGATCTCGTTCTCGTGCCGGAGGACGAGCACACCGTCCTTCGTCGCGACGATGTCGGGTTCGACGGCATCCGCGCCGAGCTGGAACGCCAGCTCGTACGAGCCCTGCGTGTGCTCCGGCCGGTACCCCGGTGCTCCGCGGTGGCCGATGACCACCGGAGCCGTTCGCGCGCGCATGGCCCGATCCTAGCCCGGAGGACGCGGTCCACCCCGGGCAGCGACATGCCGCGCCGCGGCCACCTCGGAGTGCCAGAATCGACGGGTGTCCGCCGATTCCAGCACGGCTCCCGCGCCCCGCGATCCCGCCGGGCCGGGTGCCGGCGCGCCCGGCCGCGGCGGCTGGACGGAACCCGCCTCCCTGCTCCCGCTCCGCTGGGGCGCGTACCGCCCCCGTCTGGTCGCGGGGCTCGCGATGCTCGTCGCCGGGACCGCATGCGTGCTCGGGACCACGACGTACAGCCTCACCCTCCTCCTCATCGGGTCTCTCATGCAGCCCGCTGGGTGGGCCGTGCTCCCGTCGACGATCGGCCGCCGGGTCGCGGTGCCGCTGCCCGTGCTCGGGTTCACGTGGCTCATGCTCGGCGGCTCGGGCTTCGCCTGGTGCTACGCGGTCGTCCTCGCGGCCTGGCTGCTCGTCCGCCTCCGACCGCTCCCGTCGTTCGCCGTGCTCCTCCTCCCGGCCGCCTGGAGCGCCCTCCTCCCCCTGTTCGTCCACGACTACGAGCACGGCTGGATCACGATCGTCACGAGCACGGCGGTCATCGTCGGGGCCGCCTGGCTGGCGAAATGGATCGCGATCCGATTCGATTCATGGCAATCTGTCAGAACTCTCAGAAAAGAACCCCGTAGATTTGACTGAAGACGACCGGTAACCGGTCCACCCATAGAACGAGGAGCTCATGGCACTCAACAACCCGGCCTTCTCTACGAACCCGGCGTTCTCCCCCAACGGTCAGGCGGCGACCGTCTCCGCCGAGAAGCTGGAGCAGATGTACCAGTCGCCGTCGGCGACGGCCGTGGACACCGACCGGATGACGGTCGAAGACACCATCACCAAGACGGCGATCTGCTTCGTCCTCCTGCTCGCGGGCGCCGGCGTCGGCTGGTTCGTCCCCGTTCTCGCCATCCCCGCCGCGATCGTCGGCTTCGTGCTGGCGCTCGTCAACATCTTCAAGCGCAAGCCCTCCCCCGGCCTCATCCTCGGATACTCGGCCGCGCAGGGCATCTTCCTCGGGGCCATCTCGATGTTCTTCGAGTCGCAGTGGTCGGGCATCGTCATCCAGGCGGTCATCGCGACGTTCGCCGTCGTGGGCGTCACCCTGGCGCTCTTCGCCTCGGGCAAGATCCGCGCCTCGGCGAAGGCCACGAAGATCTTCCTCATCGCGATGTTCGGCTACCTCGCCTACTCGCTGGTCAACCTGGTCCTGATGTGGACGGGCGTGACCGGCGGCAGCTTCGGCCTGAACAGCGTCGAGCTCGGCAACACCGGCATCAAGCTGGGCCTGATCATCGGCCTCCTGGTCGTCCTGCTCGGCGCCTACTCGCTGGTGCTCGACTTCGACGCGATCAAGCAGGGCGTCGCGAACCGCGCCCCGCGCATCTACGGCTGGTCGGGCGCCTTCGGCATCATGGTCACGGTCATCTGGCTGTACCTCGAGATCCTCCGCATGCTGGCGATCTCGCGCGACTGACGCCGCCGCTAACGCAGAAGGCCCGGGATGCTGTCTCAGCATCCCGGGCCTTCTGCGTTACCGGTGCGGGATCACTCCCACTCGATCGTCCCCGGCGGCTTCGACGTGACATCGAGCACCACGCGGTTCACGCCGTCCACCTCGTTGGTGATGCGGTTGGAGATCTTCGCGAGCAGGTCGTAGGGCAGTCGTGTCCAGTCGGCCGTCATGGCGTCCTCGCTGGACACCGGGCGGAGCACGATCGGGTGGCCGTAGGTCCGGCCGTCGCCCTGCACGCCGACCGAGCGCACGTCGGCCAGCAGCACGACGGGGCACTGCCAGATCTCGGCATCGAGGCCGGCGGCGGTCAGTTCCGCACGCACGATCGCGTCGGCGTCGCGCAGCAGGTCGAGACGCTCCTGCGTGACCTCGCCGACGATGCGGATGCCGAGCCCGGGGCCGGGGAACGGCTGACGCGAGACGATCGCCTCCGGCAGTCCCAGCTCGCGTCCGATGGCGCGCACCTCGTCCTTGAACAGTGTCCGCAGCGGCTCCACGAGCTCGAACTGCAGGTCCTCCGGGAGGCCGCCGACGTTGTGGTGGCTCTTGATGTTGGCGGTGCCCGTGCCTCCGCCCGACTCCACCACGTCCGGGTACAGCGTGCCCTGGACGAGGAACCGGATGGGGTCGCCCTCGCTCGCCGCCTCGGCGATCAGGTCGGCCTGCGCCTTCTCGAAGACGCGGATGAACTCGCGGCCGATGATCTTGCGCTTCGTCTCCGGGTCGCTGACGCCGGAGAGCGCGTCGAGGAACTGCTTCTGCGCGTTCACGGTCACAAGCCGGACGCCCGTCGCGGTGACGTAGTCCTCCTCCACCTGGCGCGCCTCGTCCTTGCGGAGCAGCCCGTGGTCGACGAACACGCAGACCAGCTGGTCGCCGACGGCCTCGTGGACCAGCGCGGCCGCGACGGCGGAGTCGACCCCGCCGGAGAGGGCGCAGATCACGCGGCCGGACCCGACCTGAGCGCGGATGGCCGCCACCTGGTCGGCGATCACGTTGCCGCTGTTCCAGTCGGCCGGGATGCCGGCCGCCCTGTGGAGGAAGTTCTCGAGCACGGCCTGGCCGTAGGCGGAGTGCTTGACCTCGGGATGCCACTGGACGCCATACAGCTTGCGCTCGTCGTTGGCGAACGCCGCGACGGGGGTTCCGTCGGTCGAGGCGAGAACGTCGAAGCCCTCGGGCGCGCGGGCGACCGAGTCGCCGTGGCTCATCCAGGCGGTTTGCTCGGCCGGCTGCCCCTCGAGCAGGACGCCGGAGTCGGAGATCCGGACGGCGGTCGAGCCGTACTCGCGCTGGCCGGTCTTCGCGACCTCGCCGCCGAGCGCGGTCGCCATGACCTGGAAGCCGTAGCAGATGCCGAGCACCGGGACGCCGAGATCGAGGATGGCCTCGTCGAGCTGCGGTGCGCCCTCCTCGTACACCGAGGACGGTCCACCGGAGAGCACGATCCCGGAGGGTCGCTTGGCGGCCACCTCGGCCGCGGTGACCGTGTGGGGCACGATCTCCGAGTACACGTTCGCCTCGCGCACGCGCCGGGCGATCAGCTGCGCGTACTGCGCGCCGAAGTCGACCACCAGGACCGGCCCGGACGGATTGGCGGAGTCGGCTCCGCCCAGAAGATCGGTGAACGCCGCATCCGTGCTCATCGGGTCAGGGCTCCTTGTCTCGCCGCTAATGTGCCGCCTCCACGAGGTCGGCTGCCTCGGCCTCACGGCCGGCCAGGTACGACTTCACCTGCTTGGTGATGCGGGCCTCCACGAAGAACGAGAGGAACGGGACGACGCCACCGAGGGCGATCATCACGAACTTCGTGAACGGCCAGCGCATCAGACTCCACAGGCGGAAGTCGGAGATCAGGTACACGACGTACAGCCAGCCGTGCGCGATGAGGATGCCCGTGCTCAGGTCCACGCCGGTCGGTGCGACGGCGGTCTGCACGGGGACGAAGGTGAGGGCTCCGTAGTTGCTGAAAGCGAAGAGCTCGTACCCGAGGCCGTACTTGACGATCATCTCGGCGCACAGGAGCAGCAGCATGATGCCCGTGACGTACGCGAACACCTGGTAGAACCGGAGCGCCCCGCGGATCTTCGGGAAGTCTTCGAGCTTGGGAGCGAGGGGCATGGGCCTATTCTAAAGGCTCGACCCGGGGGTTCTCCCCGGCAGCCGCATCCTGCTTCTCGCGCTCGAGCAGCTGCTCCTCGCGCAGCTCGTCCTCCCGCTGCTTGGCGTCCTTCACCAGGCGGTACCAGAGGAACACCGCGAAGCAGGCGAAGATGATCCACTCGGCCGCGTAGAAGATGTTGAGCCAGTTGAGCTCGGTCTGCGCGATCGGCGGCGGGGAGGAGATCTGGACGAGCCCGGCCGGCGCTCCGCGCTCGACGACGTACGCCGCGTACACGGGCATGTCGTCGACGCCGGTCCAGAGGTTGTAGAGGGCGCCGACGCCGAGCGTCCGCATCGCCGTGGGGTCCTTCTTGTCGGTCGGCACCTCGGGCTGCTCGTCGGGCAGGATGCGGCCGACGATGCGCTGCGGACCGGCATCCGGCTGCCGCGACAGCCGCTCGACCGCCGCCTGCGCGGCCGCCTTGTCCGGCGCCCACCCGCGCGCGACGGCGAGCGCCACCGGCCGGCCGTCCCGCTCCAGGTTCAGGTGGCCGACGACCCACCAGCCGCTCCGTCCGTCGTTGAGGCGGTCGTGGAGAAGCTGGTAGTCCTCCGGCACGAACGTCCCGGTGAACTCGACCAGCTGGCCGACGGCCACGTCGCGGAGGGGCGACGACGGACCGGCGACCTCCGCAAGCGGGAGCACCGTCTCGCTCGGCGCCTCGACGGCCTTGCCGGACTCGACAGCACGCTCGAGCTGCCACTGGCCGAGCCAGGCGAACCCGGCGGCGAGGAGCAGCGCGAACAGGAGCGCGCCGATCCACCGCGGGCGCCGCATCATCTGGAAGAGGGTGGTCTCGCCGGCGATCGGCTCGGCCCCCGTGGTCGTCTCGATGGTCAGTCCCGTTCCCGTTCGCCGCTGATGTCTTCCTGCATCGCCCGCTCGACCATCCGGTCGACGGCCCGCTGCGTCTCGTCGGCGCTCGTCGTCTCGCGCCGTGCGTCCGAGTCGAAGTCGGCGGTCGCTGCCTCGACCAGGGCGATCTCCTCGTCCAGCATGGGCTCGCGCTTCTTCTTCCTGTCCCGTCGGCGTGACGGCCCGGACCGTAGGATCATCGCACCGATCTTCTCGGAGTTCGCTGCGAGGATCGGCCCGATCACCGCCATCACGAGCACGTAGAGACCGGCGAACGGCTGGATGCGCTCGTCCAGCCCGGCGGCGAGCGACAGCGTCGCCAGGATGAGGGCGAACTCCCCGCGGTTCTGCAGGATGACCGTGGTGTTGATGCCCGCCTGCACGCCCATGCCGTTGATCCAGGCGACGAACTGGCCGGCCCCGATGTTGAGCAGGATGGTGAGCACCACCGCGATCCCGACGGGCAGCAGCACGGACGGGAACTTGGCCGGGTCGAGCGCGAGGCCGAAATTGAGGAAGAAGAAGGCCGCGAACACATCCCGCAGCGGGATGGCGATCTGCTCGATCTTCCTCCGGTACTTCGTCGCCCCGAGGACGAGGCCGATGAGGAAGGCGCCGATCGCGTCGGTCACGCCGAGCAGCTCGCCGATGCCGGCGAACAGCACGGCGAAGCCGAAGAACAGGATGGTGAAGAGTTCGTCGTCCTTGGTGCGGAACAGCCGCGAGACGAACCGGCCGCCCCAGCGCGCGACCGTGAACATCACGACCAGGAAGGCGAAGGCGATGGCGAGCTTGCCGACCACCGGCCAGAAGTCGGTCTCGCCGCTCAGCACGACGGAGACGATCGCCAGGTAGATGGCGATGAAGATGTCCTCGACGACGGTGACGCCGAGGATCATCGGGGTCTCGGTGTTCGCCAGCCGCCGGAGCTCGATCAGCAGCTTCGTCACGATCGCCGAGGACGACGTCGCCGTCATCCCGGCGATGATGAGCGCCTCCCGCGTTCCCCAGCCGACCATGAACCCGAAGATCAGGCCGACGCCCATGTTGATGACGATGTACGAGCCGCCGGAGACGATCAGCTTGCCGAAGTTGCCGAAGAACTCGTCCTGGTCGAACTCCAGGCCGAGATTGAACAGCAGCAGGATGAGCCCGAAGATCGCGATGAGCTCGATGTAGTCGCTCTCGAAGTTGAGCGGGAACCAGCCGGTGTGCGGACTGGCCAGCAATCCGACCAGCATGTAGATGGGGATCGCGGGGAGACTCACCAGCCTGCCGAGGCGCCCGAGCACGTACGCGACGAGCAGGAGGATGCCGAGAATGATGAGGTCTTCGCCGAGATGCATCGTCGATCAGCCTCCGGGCGGAGCGTCGGCGGTGACCCGGTGGGCGACCTCGCCCGTGCGGAAGAACGAGAACGCCTTCGCGACCTTCTCCGGCGTTCCGGCGACCACGAGCGTGTCGCCGGGGAACACCTTGAAGTCGGGAGCGGGCGCGGGGTTGGCGGAGTCCCCGCGCACCACGGCGACGACCGCGAGGCCGACGAAGCCGCGGTCGCCGGGCGCGCCGAGCTGCTGGCCGGCGATGTAGTCGTCGTAGTCGACGGTGAACCAGTCGATGCTGAGCCCGGGGATCTGGTCGAGCGCCGTCAGCGCCTCGGTGATCTGCGTGCCGCCGAGCAGCTCCGCCAGCGTGTGGGCCTCATCCTCGTTGAGCCGGAGCGACACCTTGGTGACGTCGCTGCCGTCCTCGTGGTCCGAGAAGGTGATCAGGTCGCTGTGGCCGGACCGGTGCGCGATGACGCCGACTTTGCCGCCATCGTCGGTCACGAAGGTGTGGAGCACTCCGACCCCGGGCAGCTTCACCCGTCGAACGTCTACCATCATCCGTCTCCATCCGCCGGGTGGGCCGGCATAAGGGGGGTATGCCTCCAGCCTACCGGAGGCGCGCGGAGGCCCTCCCGGAGAGCGGACTCCGGAAGGGCCTCGTGCGATGCCTCGCGTCGGTGCGGCGGCTAGCCGTCGGTCTGGGGTCTAGCCGTCGGTCTGGGGTCTAGCCGTCGGTCGGGGGTGCGTCCTCCGCGCCTGCGCCCTGCACGTGCTTCGGCGCCGCCTGGTCGGCGCTCGTCGGAGTGCCGGCCCGGGACGTGCCGGCCTTCGCCGTTCCGGCCTTCGCTGCGGCAGCCTTCGACGCGGACTTCGCGGCGGCGGCGTCGGCTTCGACGATGTCGGGCGCTTCGAGGCGGATGCGGTCGGCCGACTCGTCGTCGGGCTGCAGCTGGCTGGCGCGCTCCGCCTCGACCCGCCGCAGGTAGGTGCGCACTTCGCGCTCCTCCCGGTCGGAGTCCCAGCCGAGCACGCGCGCCATGAGCGACGCGGCGACCGGGGCGGCGGAGGCGCCGCGGTCCCACGCCTCGATGGAGATGCGCGTGCGCCGGGCGAGCACGTCCTCCAGGTGCAGCGCGCCCTCGTGCGTCGCCGCGTAGACGACCTCCGCGCCGACGTAGTCGTCCGCGCCGGGCAGCGGGTCGGCCAGCGACGGGTCCTCGCGGATGAGGGCGAGGATGTCCTCGGCGAAGGTGCCGTAGCGGTTGAGCAGGTGCTCGATGCGGGCGACGTGGAGGCCGGACTCCTGGGCGATCCGGTGGCGCCGGTTCCACGCGGCCTGGTAGCCCTCCGCGCCGACCAGCGCGATGTCCATCGTCGTGGATGCGGGCGTCTTGCCGTCGAGGGCGCTGACGGCGGCATCCACCGCGTCCTTCGCCATCACGCGGTAGGTCGTCCATTTGCCGCCCGCGATGACCACGAGACCCGGCACCGAGTGGGCGACCAGGTGCTCGCGGGACAGCTTCGACGTCTGCTCGGACTCTCCGGCAAGGAGGGGCCGGAGCCCCGCGTAGACGCCCTCGACGTCCTCCCGCGTCAACGGGATGTTGAGGATCTCGTTGACGTGGGCGAGCAGGTAGTCGATGTCGGCGGCGGTCGCTGCGGGGTGCGCCTTGTCGAGGTGCCAGTCCGTGTCCGTCGTGCCGATGAGCCAGTGCCGGCCCCAGGGGATGACGAAGAGCACGCTCTTCTCGGTGCGCAGCAGGAGGCCCATCGTCGACTGGAAGCGGTCCCGCGGCACCACCAGGTGGATGCCCTTGGACGCGCGCACCTTGAACTGGCCGCGCTCCCCCACCATCGACTGCGTGTCGTCCGTCCAGACGCCGGTCGCGTTGACGACCTGCTTGGCGCGGATGTCGAACCGCTCGTCGGTCTCGAGGTCGTGGGCCCGGACGCCGACCACCCGCTCGCCGACCTTGATGAAGCCCTCGACCCGCACGCGGGAGGCGATGTGGGCGCCGTAGTGCGCCGCGGTCCGCACCAGGTTGGCGACGTAGCGGGCGTCGTCGACCTGCGCGTCGTAGTAGGTGATGCCGCCGACCAGGGCGTCCTTGTTCATGGACGGAATGGCGTTCAACACCTGCCGCTTGCTCAGGTGCCGGTGGTGCGGGACGCCGGGAGGCCGACCTCCTGTGTACGAGAAGATGTCGTACAGCATCATCCCCGCGCCGATGTAGAAGCGCTCCCACACCCGCTTGTGCAGCGGGTACAGGAAGCGCACGGGCTTCACGAGGTGCGGAGCGATGCGCTGCAGCAGCAGCCCGCGCTCGATGAGGGCCTCGCGGACCAGGCGGAAGTCGAGCTGCTCGAGGTAGCGGATGCCGCCGTGGACCAGCTTGGACGACCGGCTGGAGGTTCCCGAGGCGAAGTCGCGCGCCTCCACGAGTCCGGTGGTGAGACCGCGCGTCGCCGCATCCACCGCCGACCCCGCGCCGACGATGCCGCCGCCGACCACCAGGATGTCGAGCTCGGTGTCCTTGAGCGCCGCGATCGCCGCCGCGCGCTCCGCCGGACCGAGCCGCGACGGGTAGGTCACGGCCGGGTTCGATGCGGGCGTCGCATGCCTGTCGCCGCCTGGGGCAGATTGGGACTTCACCATCGTTCTCTCCCTCTCCGGCCGCCATCGGCCGGCGCTGCTCTACTGCGTACGGTACGGCGCGACGACCACCTCGACGCGCTGGAACTCCTTCACGTCCGAGTATCCCGTCGTGGCCATGCTCCGGCGCAAGGCTCCCACGAGATTCGCAGAGCCCTCGGCCACGGGAGCCGGCCCGTAGAGGACCTCCTCGAGCGGCGCGACCTGGCCAACGGCGACGCGGTTGCCGCGCGGCAGCTGCGAGTGATGCGCCTCGGCGCCCCAGTGCCAGCCGCCCCCGGGGGCGTCGGTGGCGCGGGCGAGGGTGGTGCCGAGCATGACGGCGTCGGCGCCGCAGGCGATCGCCTTGACGATGTCGCCGGAGCTGCCGAGCCCGCCGTCGGCGATGACGTGCACGTAGCGGCCGCCCGACTCGTCCATGTAGTCGCGGCGGGCGCCGGCGACATCCGCGACGGCGGTGGCCATGGGCGCGTGGATGCCGAGGGTGGATCGCGTGGTGGACGCCGCGCCGCCGCCGAAGCCGACGAGCACGCCGGCCGCGCCGGTGCGCATGAGGTGCAGCGCCGCGGTGTAGGTGGCGGCGCCGCCGACGATGACGGGGACGTCGAGCTCGTAGATGAACTTCTTGAGGTTGAGCGGCTCGACGTTCTTCGACACGTGCTCCGCGGAGACCGTGGTCCCGCGGATGACGAACAGGTCGACGCCGGCGTCGACGACCGTCTCGTAAAGCTCCTGGGTGCGCTGCGGCGAGAGCGCGCCGGCCACGGTGACGCCGCCCTCGCGGATCTCGGCGAGCCGGCGGGTGACGAGCTCCGGCTTGATCGGCTCGGAGTAGATCTCCTGCATCCGGCTCGTCGCGCGCTCGGCCGGGAGCTCGCGGATCTCGGCGAGCAGCGGCTCGGGGTCCTCGTACCGGGTCCAGAGGCCCTCGAGGTCGAGCACGCCGAGGCCGCCGAGCTGGCCCATCATGATGGCCGTCGTCGGCGAGACCACCGAGTCCATCGGGGCGGCGATGAACGGGATGGAGAACTGGTAGGCGTCGATCGTCCACGACACGGAGACGTCCTCCGGGTCGCGGGTGCGGCGGCTCGGAACCACGGCCACGTCGTCGAAGGCGTACACACGGCGGGCGCGCTTGGCGCGGCCGATCTCGATCTCCATACTCACGCGCTTCAGTCTAGGCCGCGCACCTGTCCGGCGTCGGGGGCCTGTGGAAAGGTGGATGTCGTGACCGTCGAAGCCGAACCCCTCAGCCGTCTCCGTCAGCGCACCAGCGAGAAGTGGCGCGCGTATCCGGACGACGTCCTCCCGCTGTTCGTCGCCGAGATGGACTACCCGCTCGCTCCCCCGGTCGCCGCGGCGCTGCACGCGGCGGTCGACCGCAGCGACACCGGCTACATCGGGCCGGACGATCGCACGCAGCGCGCCTTCGCCGACTTCGCGCGCGACCGCTGGGGCTGGGAGGTCGACCCTGCGCAGACCCGGACCACCACCGACGTGAGCGTGGTGATCGTGGAGGCGCTGCGGATGCTGATCGAGCCAGGCGACCGGGTCGTCATCACCACCCCGGTCTACCCGCCGTTCTTCGAGCTCATCCCCGAGGCAGGCGGCGTGGTCGAGGAGGTGCCGCTGCTGGAGGGCGGCACGGACGGGCGCGGCTGGGCGCTCGACCTGGCGGGCCTGGAGCGGGCGTTCGCGGGAGGGGCGAAGGCGTTCCTGCTGTGCAATCCGCACAATCCGCTCGGGCTGATCCATCCGCGCGCCGAGCTGGAGGCCGTCGCGGCGCTCGCGGCCCACCACGGCGTGTTCGTTCTGAGCGACGAGGTGCACGCGCCGCTCACCCACTCCGACGCGACCTTCACGCCGTTCCTCAGCGTGTCGGACGACGCCCGGCGCATCGGCGTCGCCGCGCACTCCGCCAGCAAGGCCTGGAACCTGGCGGGGCTCAAGTGCGCGCTGTTCGTGACGGCGTCGCCCGAGCAGGCCGAGCGCATCCACGCTCTGCCCATCGAGGTGGAGGTGCGCACCAGCCACTTCGGCCGCATCGCCACCGAGGCGGCCTACCGGGACGGTCGACCCTGGCTCGACGACGTGCTGCGAGCGATCGAGACCAACCGCGAGCTCCTGTCCGTCTTGCTCACCGACCGCCTGCCGCGCGCCCGTTACCGCGAGCCGCTCGCCGGCTATCTCGCCTGGATCGACCTGCGGGAGCTGGGCTGGGGCGACGACCCGGCGGCGCGCATCCTCGAGGAGGCCCGCGTCGCGGTCAACCCCGGGATCGACTTCGGCGCGCCCGGCGCCGGCTTCATCCGGCTCAATCTCGCGTGCTCCCCGGAGGTGCTGACCGAGGCGATCGACCGGATCGCCGAGCTGGACCGCCGCTGACGCCGACCAGCCGTCACCGTGCCCGGCTGACCCTCCGCTCGTCCCACACCGGCTCGTCGGCCTCGTAGACCGCGCCGTCCGAGCCGAACACCAGGAACCGGTCGAAGCCGCGGGCGAACCAGCGGTCGTGCGTGACCGCGATGACCGTCCCCTCGAAACCGGCGAGACCCTCCTCGAGCGCCTCGGCCGAGACCAGGTCGAGGTTGTCGGTCGGCTCGTCGAGCAGCAGCAGGGTCGCACCGGAGAGCTCGAGCAGCAGGATCTGGAGGCGCGCCTGCTGGCCGCCCGAGAGCGACTCGAAGGTCTGCTCGGCGGCCCCGGCGAGCCCGTAGCGGTCGAGCACCCGGCTCGCCGCCTCCCGCGGGAGCCCGTCACGTCGTTCGTCCCCGCGGTGCAGGATCTCCAGCAGCGTGCGCCCGACCAGCTCGGGATGCTCGTGGGCCTGGGCGAACAGGCCGGGGGCGACCCGCGCGCCGAGTCTCGCGGTGCCGGTGTGCGGAACCGGCGCGCCGGCGGACTCCGCCGATGCGAGGTGGCCCGCCGCCGGGTCGGGGTCCGTGCCCCCGGCCGCGAGCAGCCGGAGGAAGTGCGACTTGCCGGAACCGTTCGACCCGAGCACCGCGATGCGCTCACCGAACCAGACCTCCGTGTCGAACGCGCGCATCAGCCCGGTGAGCTCCAGGTCGTCGACCTGGAGCACCCGGCGGCCGGTGCGGGACCCGGTCAGGCGCATCCGCACGTTCTGCTCGCGCGGCACCGCCTGCGGCGGCCCGGCGGCCTCGAAGCGCGCGAGGCGGGTCTGCGCGGCTTGATAGGCGCTCGCGAGATCGCTGTTGTACTTCGCCTTCTCCTTGAAGCGCAGCACGAGCGCCTTCAGCTTGGCGTGCTCCTCGTCCCACCGGCGGCGCAGCTCCTCGAGCCGGTCCATCCGCTCGCGCCGTGCCTCGTGGTAGCCGGCGAAGCCGCCGCCGTGCGTCCACGTCGTGTTCCCGGCAGCGCCGAGCTCCAGCGTGATGATCCTGTCCGCCGCGTTGGCGAGCAACTCCCGGTCGTGCGAGACGACCAGCACGGTCTTCTGCGTCGCGCGGAGCTGCTCCTCCAGCCAGCGCTTCGCCGGGACGTCGAGATAGTTGTCCGGCTCATCCAGCAGCAGCACTTGCTCCGGCCCGCGCAGCAACGCTTCCAGCACCAGCCGCTTCTGCTCACCGCCGGACAGGCTGCGGACCGCCCGATGGCGCGCACGCTCGAACGGCACGCCGAGCGCGGCGACCGTGCACTGATCCCAGACGACCTCCTGCTCGTATCCCCCGGCGTCGGCGTACTCGGCGAGCGCGGTCGCATAGCGCAGCTGCGTGTCGGTCTCGTCGCGTTCGATGATGGCGTTCTCAGCGGCCTCCAGCGCTTCGGCTGCGGCCTTCACCGCCTTCGGCGCCACTCCCACCAGGAGGTCGTGCACCGTCCGGTCGTCCCGGACGTGTCCGACGAACTGGTCCATCACCCCGAGACCGCCGTCGATGACGACGCCCCCGGCATCGGGCCGGAGCTCACCGCGGATGATCCGGAGCAGGGTCGACTTCCCCGCCCCGTTCGCGCCGATGAGAGCGCCGACGCGCCCCTCCCCGACCCGGAACGAGACGTCGTCGAGAAGCGGTCGGCCGTCGGCGAGCGTGTAGGAGACGCCGGAGACGTCGATGTGGCTCATGGGGGTGATCCTGATCTGGGAGGCGGGCAAAGCCTTCCAGAGTAGACGAAACCGCCGCCCGAGGGAACGGGCGGCGGTTTCTCAGACCTGGACCTGCGTGTCAGCGACGGTAATTGGGCGCCTCCACGACCATCTGCACGTCGTGCGGGTGCGACTCCTTGAGCCCGGCCGCCGTGATGCGCACGAACTTGCCGCGCGACTTGAGCTCCGGGATGGTGCGGGCGCCGACGTAGAACATCGACTGCCGCAGACCCCCGACCAGCTGGTACGCGACCGCGGACAGCGGGCCGCGGAACGGCACCTGACCCTCGATGCCCTCGGCGATCAGCTGCTCGTCGCTCGGCACGTCCGCCTGGAAGTAGCGGTCGCGCGAGTAGGACGTCTTCTTGCCGCGGGTCTGCAGGGCGCCGAGCGACCCCATCCCGCGGTAGTTCTTGAACTGCTTGCCGTTGACGAACACGAGCTCGCCCGGCGACTCCGAGGTCCCGGCCAGCAGCGACCCGAGCATGACGCTGTCCGCTCCGGCGACGAGGGCCTTCGCGATGTCGCCCGAATACTGGAGGCCGCCGTCGGCGATGAGCGGCACGTTCGCCTCGCGTGCGGCGAGCGACGCCTCGTAGACCGCCGTCACCTGCGGGACGCCGACACCGGCGACGACGCGGGTGGTGCAGATGGAGCCGGGGCCGACGCCGACCTTGATGGCGTCGGCGCCTGCGTCGATGAGCGCCTGCGCACCAGAGCGGGTGGCGACGTTGCCGCCGATGACGTCGACGTGCGACGCGCGGGGCTCTGCCTTGAGACGGCGGATGATGTCGAGCACGCCGGCGCTGTCGCCGTTGGCGGTGTCGACGACGATCACGTCGACGCCCGCGTCCACCAGCGTCATCGCGCGCTGCCAGGCGTCTCCGAAGAACCCGATCGCGGCGCCGACGCGCAGCCGGCCCTCGTCGTCCTTCGTGGCGTCCGGGTACTTCTCGCTCTTGTCGAAGTCCTTCACCGTGATGAGGCCGCGGAGCTTGCCGTCCGCATCCACCAGGGGCAGCTTCTCGATCTTGTGCTCGGCGAAGATGGCGACGGCCGAGTCGGGGTCGATGCCGACCGGGGCGGTGATGAGCGGCTGGCGCGTCATGACGTCGCGGACCTTGGTGGTCGACCGCTCGAACGGCGAAACGAACCGCATGTCGCGGTTGGTGATGATGCCGACCAGGGTGCCGTCGGGCTCGACGACCGGGAGACCGCTGACGCGGAACTGGCCGCAGAGCGCGTCGACCTCTTCGACGGTGGCCTCCGGTGTCGTGGTCACCGGGTTGGTGATCATGCCCGACTCGGAGCGCTTCACCTTGTCGACGTGCGACGCCTGGTCCTCGATCGAGAGGTTGCGGTGGATGATGCCGATACCGCCCTGGCGCGCCATGGCGACGGCCATGCGCGACTCGGTGACGGTGTCCATCGCGCTGGAGAGCAGCGGGGTCGCCATCGAGATGCGCTTGGTCAGGCGGGTGGTGGTGTCCGCCTCACTGGGGATGACGTCGGTATGCCCGGGGAGGAGCATGACGTCGTCGTAGGTCAAACCGATGAAACCGAACGGATCCGCCTGATCCATCTCACCCCTTCAAAGATGCATCCCGTGTGAGGACGCGCGACTGTGGATGCTCAATGGTAACGGCAGAATCTGGACGGATATTCCGGCCGGTGCGCGGTCAGTCGACCGGGGCCAGATCGAGCTCGGCCGCGCGCTTGCCCTGCCGTGCGGCGACGATCATGTCGATGCTCAGGATGAGCAGCGCGAGCCACACGATGGCGAACCCGACCCAGCGCTCCGGCGGCATCGCCTCGTGCAGTACGGCGACGCCGACGACGAACTGGATGAACGGCGCGAAGTACTGGATGAAGCCCATGTAGACGAGAGGGAGACGCCGGGAGGCCGCCGCGAAGAACAGCAGCGGGACGGCCGTGATGACGCCGGCCCCGACGAGCAGCACCGTGTGCCAGACGCCCGCCGTCCCGATCGTGAGCGCACCGGTGACGGCGACGACGACGAGCTGGATGATGGCGACCGGGGTCAGCCACATCGTCTCGAGGGTCAGGCCGGAGAGCGCATCCACCCGGTTGCCGACGCGCTTCTTGATCAGCCCGTAGAGGCCGAACGAGAAGGCGAGGATGAGGGCGATCCACGGCATCGAGCCGTAGCCGACGGCCAGGACGATGACGGCGACGACGCTCACGCCGACGGCGACCCACTGGGCGACGCGCAGCTTCTCCCGCTGAACGACGACGCCGAGGAATACGGTGACGATCGGGTTGATGAAGTAGCCGAGCGCCGCCTCGACGACGTGGCCGCTCACCGTCGCCAGCACGTAGGTCTGCCAGTTGACGTAGATGAGGGCTCCGGCGAGGCCCATGGTGAAGAGGACCCGCTTGTCGGTGAGCAGTGCGGTGAACGCCCGCCAGGAGCGCGTCACGGTGATCGCGATCGCGCAGAACCCGAGGGAGAAGATCACCCGCCAGCCGACGATCTCCCAGGCGCTGGCCGGCGCGAGCGCCAGGAAGTAGATCGGGAGGATGCCCCAGAGGACGTACGCGGAGACCGCGTAGACGAGTCCGGACGTGCGGTGGGAGCTGAGGTCGTCGGAGGGTGCCACTCGTCCGACTCTACCGCCGCGGCCGGGAACGACGACGGCCCGGATGCTCAGAGCATCCGGGCCGTCGGTGAAGGGTTCGTCAGCGGACGACGACCGCGAGCACGTCGCGGGCCGACAGGACGAGGTAGTCCTCGCCGCCGAACTTGACCTCGGTGCCGCCGTACTTCGAGTAGATGACCTTGTCGCCGACAGCGACGTCGAGCGGGACGCGGTTGCCGTTGTCGTCGATGCGACCCGGACCCACCGCGACGACCTCGCCCTCCTGCGGCTTCTCCTTGGCGGTGTCGGGGATGACCAGACCGGAAGCAGTGGTCTGCTCAGCCTCGACCTGCTTGATGACGATGCGATCCTCGAGCGGCTTGATGGAGACCGACACGTTGACCCCTTTCCTGTGAAGAACAGTGTCTCTACTAAGACTGATTAGCAAACTCGCAGTGAGAGTGCTAACACGAGTCTAGGGGGTGCGTTAGCAGTCACGCAACGTGAGTGCCAGGCCGGGCGGGCCGGGACGTCCGGGGTAGCGTTGAGCGCATGGAACGTTCCGAGCTGGTCGCCCTGCTGAGCCCGGAAGGGCTGCGCCTGCTCGACTCCCTTCCGCCATACAGCAGCGAGCGGGATGTGCTGGCCATCGTCAGCGATCTCCGCAAGCAGGGGCACTCCCCGGCCCTGGTCGCGGCCGTCCTGACCCAGTCGAAGCTCCGCAGGAAGGCCGTCGCCAAGTTCGGCGACTTCGCGTCGCAGATGCTGTTCACCGAGGCGGGACTGGAGCAGGCGACCCGGCTTCCGGTCGCCGCCCGCCACGCCGGACGGTTCCGTGCCGCCGGTCTCCGCCGCGTCGCCGACCTCGGCTGCGGCATCGGCGGCGATGCGCTCGCCATCGCCGCGCTCGACCTCGACGTCCTGGCGGTCGAGGCGGACGAGGTGACCGCGGCCATCGCCTCGTTCAACCTGGCCCCGTTCCCCAGCGCCCGGGTCGAACACCGACGCGCTGAGGACGTCGACCTGCGCGAGATCGACGGCGTCTTCCTCGACCCGGCCCGCCGCACGGCCGGCCACACCCAGACGGAGCGCCTCACCGATCCCGACGACTACACCCCCTCGCTCGGCTTCGCGTACGAGCTCGCCACCGGCCGGTCCGTCGGGCTGAAGCTCGGTCCGGGGTTCGACCGCGACCTCATCCCCTCGACGGCGGAGGCGCAGTGGGTGTCCGCCGACGGGCAGGTCGTCGAGCTCGGGCTGTGGTTCGGTGCACTCGCCCGCCCCGGCATCCGCCGCGCGGCGCTCGTGCTGCGCGGCGACCAGGCGGACGAGCTGACGGCCGACGCGGACAGCCCCGACGAAGAGGCGGGCCCCCTCGGCGAGTACCTGTACGAGCCGGACGGCGCCGTCATCCGCGCGCGGCTCATCGGCGACCTCGCGCGCAGGCTCGGCGGCCGGATGCTCTCGGAGCAGATCGCGTACATCACGACCGACCGGGCGACCGAGACGCCGTTCGCCGCCGGTTTCCGCGTGCTCGAGTCGCTGCCCTACGCCGAGAAGGACCTCAAGAAGGCGCTCCGTCAGCGCGGCATCGGCACCCTCGAGATCAAGAAGCGCGGAGTGGACGTCGACCCGGCCGCCCTGCGCCGCAGGCTCGGGCTCAACGGCGACCGCCCGGCGACCCTGATCCTCACCAGGGTCGCCGGGCGGCACACGGCGTTGCTCGCCGAACGGCTCTGAGGCCGCCGGCGGGCTGTTTCAGAGGGCGCTGATCAGTACGTGCCCTGGTAGCTCGCGATGCTCGCGAAGATGATCGCGAGGAAGATCCAGTAGATGATCGCGATCAGGATGCTCACGAATCCCAGGATGATACCGGTGAGCCAGAAGCCCTTGGCCTGCGGCTCCTTGTTGCGGCCGATGAAACCGAGCACGACCGCCGCGATGCCGAACAGGAACCCGATGCCCCAGGCGATGTTGAGCAGGATGCCCAGGATGCCGCCGACCAGGGACAGGATGCTCAGGATCGGCGACTTGGCGGCCGGCTGCCCGTAGGGCTGCGCGTAGCCGGGCGCGGGCTGACCGTAGGCCGGCTGGCCGTACGGCTGCTGACCCGGCTGGCCCGGCTGCTGACCGTAGGGCTGCTGGTACGGCTGGCCGTATCCCGGCGCCGGCGGCTGCTGACCGTATCCCGGTGCGGGCGGCTGCTGGCCGTATCCGGGAGCCGGCGGCTGCTGGCCGTAGTCCGGGGCAGGCGGCTGCTGGCCGTAGCCCGGCGCGGGCGGCGGGACGGCGCCGGTGTCGGACGCGGGAGGAGTAGGGGGCGGCGGCGGAACCGATCCGTTCTGCGAGTTCGGGTCCGTCGGTTCGACGGGGGCGTTCGGGTCGGTCATGAGACCCATCTCCTTCGGTGCGGAAGCTGGTGGTCGGCGCCTCGGCGGAAACACATTTCCTGAGAGAACGCTGTATCAGATCTATCGTGGCAGGGCCCCCGGAGGGTGTCAACGCACCACTCAGGCGGTGACCTGGATGTCCGTCACGGGGAGGGTGGAGTCGGCTGAGAAGGTGAGCTCGCTCGGGCGGTGGCCCGCCATGATGAGCTGCGCGCCCAGCGCGGCGATCATGGCGCCGTTGTCCGTGCAGAGCGACAGGGCGGGGATGCGCAGCGCGACACCGGCCTCGGCGGCCCGGGCGACGGCGAGCTGGCGCACGCGGGCGTTGGCCACGACACCGCCGCCGAGCAGCAGTCGCGGCACGTCGTGATCGCGGCAGGCGACGAGCGCCTTCGTGATCAGCACGTCGGCCACCGCCTCGCGGAACGACGCAGCGACGTCGGCGACGGGCACCTCCTCGCCCGCGTCCTGCCGCTGCTCGACCCACCGCGCCACCGCGGTCTTGAGGCCGGAGAAGGAGAAGTCGTAGCGGTGGTTCTCGAGGTCCTTCGGGCGGGTCAGCCCGCGCGGGAAGCGGATCGCCTTCGGGTCGCCGTCGGCGGCGACGCGGTCGATCTGCGGTCCGCCGGGATACGGGAGGCCGAGCACGCGCGCGACCTTGTCGAAGGCCTCCCCCGCCGCGTCGTCGATGGTCTCGCCGAGCAGCCGGACGTCCGAGACGAGGTCGCGGACGAGGAGCAGGGAGGTGTGCCCGCCCGAGACGAGCAGGGCGATGGTCGGCAGCTCCACCGGGTGCCCCGGTCCGCCCTGCGCGTCGAGCAGGTCGGCCCCGACGTGTCCGACGAGGTGGTTGACCGCGTACAGCGGCTTGCCGAGCGACACCGCGAGCGCCTTGGCCGCGCCGACGCCGACCATGAGCGCACCCGAGAGCCCCGGACCGCTCGTCACCGCGATGGCGTCGACATCGGCCAGCTCGATCCCGGCGTCCGCGACGGCCGTCCGCAGCGTCGGCTCGAGGGCCTCCAGGTGCGCGCGGGCGGCGACCTCCGGCACGACTCCGCCGTAGCGGGCGTGCTCCTCCATCGACGACGCGATCGTGTTGGCGAGCAGGGTCGTCCCCCGGACGATCCCGATCCCGGTCTCGTCGCACGACGTCTCGATGCCGAGCACGAGCGGCTCCGTCACGGATGCCGGATCGAGGCGAGTGGATGCTGCACTGGTCATGCGACGGTGGTCTCCGGGCTGGGGACGGCGAGACGCATGACGATCGCATCCACGCCGTCCGGCTGGTAGTACTTCGGGCGCACGCCGATCTCCTCGAAACCGAGGTCGCGGTAGAGGGTCTGGGCGCCCGGGTTGTCGGCGCGCACTTCGAGGAACACCTCGCGGGCGCCGCGTTTCCGCGCCTCCGCGATCAGCGCGAGCATGAGCCGGCGGCCCAGCCCGCGACGGCGGGCGTGCGGAGCGACGGCGATCGTCTGGATGTCGCCCTCCCCTCCCCCGTGCGGGGCGAGGAGGCCGGCGTATCCGTCGATGCGGTCCGGCGACTCCGGCTCGAAGGCGACCAGGTAGTAGCCGTGCTCCCCGGCGACCTCGGAGCGCATGGACCGCTCCGACCAGGCGTCGTTCTCGAAGATGCTGCGCTCCAGCTCCATGATCGCGGGCACGTCGGCGGGCGCGGCGCGACGCAGCTGGTGGACGGCACGGGCCGGATCGGTCACGCCGTCACCCGCTTCGGCCCGGCGGACGGCGTCACATCCGGCGAGCGCAGGTAGAGGGCGACATCGGCGTCCATCGGGAGCCGGTTCGCGTAGCGGAGCTCTGCGATCATCCCGAGCCGGCCGGCGGGGACCACGTCCGCGTCGAATCGCGTGACGTCCGGATGCGGCAGCTCGTCCGGCCGCGCGAGTCCGGGACCGTCGAGGCGGACCGGGAGTCCGAACTCGTCGACGCCGGAGTAGGCCGTCCAGTAGCGCTCGCGGCGGCGGGCGTCCGTGACGACGAGCAAGGGACCCGCGTGGCCGGCCTCATAGCGGTCGTAGGCGACCGCGTCGTGGCTGACGACCGGGACGAGCGGCTTGCCCGCGCCGATCGCGAACGCCTTCGCGGCTGCGATCCCGACCCGGAGTCCGGTGAACGGACCGGGACCCATCCCCGCCACGACGCCCGACAGGGAGCGCACCTCGATGCCGGCGACGGTGAGCGCCTCGTCGATCAGGGTGCCGATCACCTCGGCGTGGCGCATCGTGTCGGTCTCGATGACCTCCGAGAGGACTCCGCCCTCCCGGTCGACGACGGCGACGCTGGTCCCGGCGGACGTGTCGATGGCGAGGAGCATGCTTCCAGCCTAAGCGGGATCGACGGGTGACGGGCCCGCCGCCGATGCCCACCGCGGGCCGAACCCGGTCAGCGTGACGGTGCGCGGTTCGTCGGCGTCGTCGACCTCGGCGTCGGCTGCGTCCCCCTGGCCGGCCGCGCCCTCGGCCGCGCCCGTCGGCCGCTCGATCGCGACCTCGAGCCACGACTCGGCGACGCCGTCGAGCATCCCGGCGCCCCACTCCACCACGACGACGGACCGCGCGAAGTCGATGTCGAGGTCGTCGAGCTCGAGCGCACTCGACAGGCGGTAGGCGTCGACGTGCACGAGCGGTGCGCCGCCGGAGAGGCTGGGATGCGTCCTGGCCAGCACGAAGGTGGGGCTGGTCACCGGGCCGCGCACCTCCAGTCCCTCGCCGATCCCCCGCGTCAGCGTGGTCTTGCCCGCGCCGAGCGGACCGGACAGCACGACGAGATCGCCGGGGCGGAGCGCCGCGGCCAGCTCGCGCCCGAGGTGGTGCATCTCGTCGGCGGTGGCGATCCGCCGGACGGCGGGCACCTGCAGCGCAGCCGTCATCGGGCGCCTCCGGTGTAGCTCCGTCTCAGCCGGCCGCCCAGGCGGGTCACGATCTCGTAGTTGATGGTGTCCGCGGCCTCGGCCCAGTCGTCCGCGCCCGGCACACCGGTCGCGGGGTCGCCGAAGAGGACGACCTCGTCTCCGACCGCCACCTCCAGGTCGCCGACGTCGACCACGAACTGGTCCATCGCCACCCGCCCGCTGATGCGGAACGTGCGGCCGCCGATCGAGACGGGACCGCGATTCGACGCGTGACGCGGGATCCCCTCCGCGTACCCGAGCGGGACGAGCACGAGCGTCGTCTCCTTCTCGGTGCGGTACGTGTAGTCGTACGAGACGCCCTTCCCCGCCGGCACGCGCCGGACGGCGGCCACCCGGCCGCGCAGCGTCATCGCCGGGCGCAGTCCGAGCTCGACGGCCGACGCGCGACCGAACGGCGACAGCCCGTACACGGCGATGCCGAGGCGGACGAGATCGAAGCGGGACTCCGGCAGCGAGAGAGCCGCCGCACTCGCGGCGATGTGCCGCAGCTCGGGCTGGAGCCCGGCGACGGATGCGCGGTCGAGGGCGCGCTCGAACACCGCGATCGCCGCACGGTCGTCGTCCGGTGAGGCGTTGGACAGGTGCGAGAAGATCCCGCGCACGCGGATCAGCCCGGCGACCTCCAGCTCGCGCGCTCGCGCGACCACCGCATCCCACTCGGACTCCGGGATGCCGTTGCGGCTCAGGCCCGTCTCGATCTTGAGCTGCACGACGGCCGGCCGCGCGGGCGATGCCACGGCCGCCGCCGCCTCCAGCTGGGAGCGCGACGAGACGCCCAGGTCGAGGTCGGCGCGCACGGCTTCGGCGAACTCCTCCTCCGGGTCGTGCAGCCAGGCCAGCACCGGAGCGGTGATGCCGGCCTCGCGCAGCGCGAGGCCCTCGGCGATCTCGGCGACGCCGAGCCAGTCGGCCCCGCCCGAGAGTGCCGCGCGCGCGCACTCGACGGCGCCGTGGCCGTATGCGTCCGCCTTGACGACCGCCATCGCGTGCGGCGTCCCGACCAGCTCGCGCAGGCGTGCGACGTTGGCGCTCACCGCATCCAGGTCGACGACGCGCTCGCGGAACGCCGCGGTCACGGCGCGCACTCCGCCACGACGAACGCCGTCGCCACCCCCGCGTCGTGCGTCATCGACACGTGGATGCGGACGATGCCGCGCTCGCGGACCTGCGCCTCGACCACGTTGTGCAGCACGAAACCGGGGTTCCTCTCGGCATCCGGGACGATCTCCATGTCGTGCCAGCGCACGCCCTCGGAGCCGCCGAGCGCCTTGATCAGCGCCTCCTTCGCGGCGAACCGCGCCGCGAGGGAGTGCACGGGCAGCTGGCGCTCGTCCTCCGTGAACAGCCGGTCGCGCAGCTTCGGCGTGCGGGCGATCGACCGCTCGAAGCGGGCCAGATCGACCACGTCGACCCCGATGCCGGCGATCACGGCGTCACTCGACGGTGACGGACTTGGCCAGGTTGCGCGGCTGGTCGACGTCGAGGCCCTTGGCCGCCGACAGCTCCATCGCGAAGATCTGCAGCGGGACGACCGCGAGCAGCGGCTCGAACAGCGGAGCGGCCAGCGGGATCCGGATGACCTCGTCGGCGAACGGCAGCACGGCGGCGTCTCCGGCCTCCGCGATCGCGATGACGCGGGCGCCGCGTGCGCGGATCTCCTGGATGTTCGAGACGACCTTCTTGTGCAGCTCGTCCGACCAGCGCGGGCTCGGCACGACGACGAACACCGGCTGCCCGGGCTCGATCAGGGCGATCGGCCCGTGCTTCAGCTCGCCGGCGGCGAAGCCCTCGGCGTGGATGTAGGCGAGCTCCTTGAGCTTCAGCGCACCCTCCAGCGCGATCGGGTAGCCCACGTGACGACCGAGGAACAGCACCGCGCGGGTGTCCGACATCCACTTGGCCAGCTGAGCGATCTCGGCGTGCGACTCGAGCACCGTGGCGATCTTGGCGGGGACCTCCTGCAGCTCCTCGATCGCGTCGCGCTGCTGCGCCGCGCTCAGGGTGCCGCGCACGCGCGCCAGGTGCAGACCGAACAGGTACAGCGCGGTGATCTGGGCGACGAAGGCCTTCGTCGACGCGACGGCGACCTCCGGGCCGGCGTGCGTGTAGAGCGCGGCGTCCGACTCCCGCGGGATGGTCGCGCCCTGCGTGTTGCAGACCGAGATCGCCTTCGCGCCGCCCTCGCGGGCGTACTTGACGGCCATCAGCGTGTCCATCGTCTCGCCGGACTGGCTGATCGAGATGACGAGGGTGCCATCGGTGAGGACCGGCTCGCGGTAGCGGAACTCGTGGCTCAGCTCGACCGTGACGGGCACGCGCGCCCACTTCTCGATCGCGTAGCTGCCGACCAGGCCCGCGTAGGCGGCGGTGCCGCAGGCGATGATCGTGATGCGGTCGATGCCCGCGAAGTACTCGTCGCCGAGCGCATCGAGCTCGGGGATGTGCACGGTGCCGTCGACGAGACGGCCGCGGATGGTGTTGGCCACCGCATCCGGCTCTTCGGCGATCTCCTTGGCCATGAACGACGACCAGCCGCCCTTCTCGGCGGCGGAGGCGTCCCACGCGACCTCGAACGGCTCGACCTCGACCGGCGCGCCGGCGAAGTCGGTGACCGTCACGCTGTCCGGCGTGATGGTGACGATCTGGTCCTGCCCGATCGCCATCGCCCGGCGGGTGTGCTCGACGAACGCGGCGACATCAGAGCCGAGGAAGTTCTCGCCGTCGCCGAGCCCGATGACGAGCGGGGAGTTGCGGCGGGCGCCGACGACGACGTGCGGCTGGTCCTGGTGCATGGCGAGGAGGGTGAACGCGCCCTCGAGGCGCGAGACCACGCTCTGGAACGCCTCGGGCAGGTCACCCGTCCGCCGGTACTCGCGGCCGAGCAGCACGGCGGCGACCTCCGTGTCGGTCTCCGACGCGAAGGTGAAGCCGTCGGAGAGCAGCTCGTCCTTCAGCGTCGCGAAGTTCTCGATGATGCCGTTGTGGATGACGGCCAGGCGTCCGTCGTCACCCAGGTGCGGGTGGGCGTTGACGTCGGTCGGGCCGCCGTGGGTCGCCCACCGGGTGTGGCCGATGCCGGTCTGCCCGTTCGGGATGGGGTGCTCCTGCAGGTCTTCGGTCAGCACGGACAGCTTCCCGGCCTTCTTGGCGGTGCCGAGGGCCCCGTCCGGGCCGATCACGGCGATGCCGGCGGAGTCGTATCCGCGGTACTCCAAGCGCTTCAGACCGCCGAGAAGCACCTCGAGGCTCTTGTCGGTACCGACGTACCCCACGATTCCACACATGCACCCGAGTCTATCGTGGGTCATAGTGGGAGCCTGCTCGGAGCGCCCCCTAGAATTGGGGCCCTATGCTTCCGAACGGCGACTCCTCCACCCCCTTCGTCGAGCTGAGCAGGGCCGACTGGGCGGAGCTGGCGGAGAACACGCGGCTGCCGCTGCAGGAGACCGAGATCGTCCAGCTCCGCGGTCTCGGCGATCCGCTCGACATGCGCGAGGTGTCGGAGGTCTACCTCCCCCTCAGCCGCCTCCTCAATCTCTACGTGGGTGGCGCGAAGCAGCTGCACAGGGTCACGAGCGACTTCCTCGGCGAGCGGGCGGCCAGCACACCGTTCGTCATCGGCGTCGCCGGCTCGGTCGCGGTCGGCAAGTCGACGATCGCGCGCCTGCTCCGCGAGCTGCTGTCGCGCTGGGACGACACCCCCCGCGTCGAGCTGGTGACCACGGACGGCTTCCTGCTGCCGAACGCCGAGCTCGAGCGGCGCGGCCTGATGCAGCGGAAGGGCTTCCCCGAGTCGTACGACCGCCGCGCCCTGCTGCGCTTCGTCACGGCGATCAAGAGCGGCGCCCCGGAGGTCCGCGCCCCGTTCTACTCGCACCTCAGCTACGACATCGTGCCGGATGCGGAGATCGTCGTCCGGCGCCCCGACGTGCTCATCGTCGAGGGGCTGAACGTGCTCCAGCCGGCCGGAGGCGGCAACCGGCTCGCGGTGAGCGACCTGTTCGACTTCAGCATCTACGTGGATGCGCGCACCCGCGACATCGCGCACTGGTACGAGGAGCGGTTCCTCAAGCTGCAGCGCGGGGCCTTCGCCAATCCGAAGTCGTACTTCCACCGGTATGCCGAGCTGACCGAGGATGAGGCGCGCGCACGGGCCGCATCCATCTGGACGGCCATCAACGAGCCGAACCTGCTGCAGAACATCCGGCCGACGCGTTCCCGCGCCAAGCTGGTGCTGCGGAAGGACGTCGACCACGCGGTCAGCTCCGTGCTGCTGCGCAAGCTCTGAATCGGGTCTTTAGACCCGAGGCGCACAGGGGTGAGGTCGCGGCGCTCTGGCCATGCATGCATATATCCCGTAAGCATGAGGCATGCCAGCACCACGCTCCCGCGCAGCCGAGCTCTTCGGACAGCGCGTCCGCGAGGCGCGGATCGCGCTCGGGATGAGCCAGGAGGACATCGCCAACCTGGCCGACATGCACGTCACGAACTACGGGCGGGTCGAACGCGGCGAGGCGAACTCGGAGCTGCACACCATCGTCCGCATCGCCACGGCTCTCGACGTCGACCCGGGCACGCTGATGGCCGGACTGTACGGCACCGAGATGCTGCCCGACCGGTCACGCGCGTACTCGGTGGCGGACTTCATCGCAGCCCGCCGGGCGCACGAGACGCGCTGACGCACTGACACACTGACGCCGCGCGCCCACGCGCTGGATCGGCGCAGGCGAATGCTCCGCGCCTCCCGCTACAGGGCCAGGCGCTCTCGCACGACGTCCGCCAGCTCGTTCGCCAGGCGCTCGGCCGTGACCTGATCCGCGGCCTCCACCATGACGCGCACCAGGGGCTCGGTGCCGGACGGACGCAAGAGCACGCGCCCGGTGTCGCCGAGGGCGCTCTTCGCCGTCTCGACCGCGGTGCGCAGCCCGTCGTCGGTGTGGACGGCGTGGTGGTCGACGTTCTTCACGTTGACCATCACCTGCGGGTACACGGTCATGACCTTCGCGAGCTCCGCCAGCGACTTGCCCTGCCGGGCCATCTCGCTGAGGAGGTGCAGTCCGGTGAGGATGCCGTCGCCGGTCGTCGCGAACTCGCGCATGATGACGTGCCCGGACTGCTCGCCGCCGAGGGAGAAGTCGTGTTCGTTCATCTCCTCGAGGACATAACGGTCGCCGACCGCGGTCTCGACCATGCGGATGCCGTGATCGCGCATGGCGAGCTTCAGGCCGAGGTTGCTCATCACCGTGGCGACGAGGGTGTCGTCGCGGAGCTTGCCCCGCTCCTTCATGCCGACCGCCAGGATCGCCATGATCTGGTCGCCGTCGACCACGTTGCCGTCGGCGTCGATCGCCAGGCAGCGGTCCGCGTCGCCGTCGTGGGCGATGCCGACATCGGCGCCGGCCGCGAGAACGGCCTTCGCGAGGTTGTCGAGGTGCGTGGAGCCGACGCCGTCGTTGATGTTCATGCCGTCGGGCGCGTCGCCGATGACGGTCACGCGCGCTCCGGCGTCGGTGAACACCTCCGGCGAGATCCCGGCCGCGGCGCCGTGGGCGCAGTCGAGGACGACGTGGATGCCGTCGAGCCGGTGCGGGAGGCTGCCGAGGAGGTGGAGGACGTAGCGGTCCTCCGCGTCGGCGAAGCGGCGGATGCGGCCGACGTCGGCACCCGTCGGGGTCAGCTTCTCGAGGTCGAGGTGCTGTTCGATGCGGTCCTCGACGACGTCGGGGAGCTTGGTGCCGCCGCGGGCGAAGATCTTGATCCCGTTGTCCGGCGCCGGGTTGTGCGAGGCCGACACCATCACACCGAAGTCCGCGTCGAAGTCGGAGATGAGGAAGGCCGCGGCGGGCGTGGGGATGACTCCCGCGTCGTACACGTCGATGCCGGAGCTGGCGAGCCCGGCCGCGACGGCGGCGGAGAGGAACTCGCCGGAGACGCGGGGGTCGCGGGCGACGATGGCCGTCGGGCGCTTGCCCGCGGCACGCCGCGCCTCGGCGCTTCGGCCTTGCGTCAGTACAGCAGCAGCTGACTGCGCAAGGCCGAGCGCCAGGTCGGCGGTGAGACTGCCGTTCGCGAGACCGCGAACGCCGTCGGTTCCGAAAAGGCGGGGCATGGACCGGAGCCTAAACGCTGACGTGGGTTAGCGCTTGGAGAACTGCGACGCCTTGCGGGCCTTCTTGAGACCGGCCTTCTTGCGCTCGGTGACGCGGGCGTCACGAGTGAGGAAGCCGGCCTTCTTGAGAGTCGGGCGGTTGTTGTCGCGGTCGATCTCGTTGAGCGCGCGCGCGATGGCGAGGCGCAAGGCGCCCGCCTGGCCCGAGGGGCCGCCGCCGGTGATGCGGGCGACGACATCGTAGGAGCCGATGAGGTCGAGCACCTTGAACGGGTCGTTGATGAGCTGCTGGTGCAGCTTGTTCGGGAAGTAGTCGGCGAACTCACGGCCGTTGACCGTGATGGTGCCGGAACCCGGGACCAGGCGCACGCGCGCGATGGCCTCCTTGCGGCGGCCGACGGCCGCGCCGGGAACGGAGAGGACGGCGCGCGGGGCGGCCGGGGCCTCGGAGGCCGGGGTCTCGGTCGAGTAGGACTCGACGTTCGAGGTCTCGGCCGAGTCGATGCTGTCTGCGATCTTCGCCACGGTGGTGATAATCCTTTGTCTCTTTAAGTCGTGAACGTCTACGTCGTCGCGGTTACTGCGCGACCTGGCCGAGCGTGTAGGGCTTCGGCTGCTGGGCGGCGTGCGGGTGCTCGCTTCCGGTGTAGACCTTCAGCTTGCGGAGCTGGGCGCGGCCGATGGAGTTCTTCGGCAGCATTCCGCGGACGGCCTTCTCGACGGCGCGCACCGGGTTCTTCTCCAGGAGCTCCGAGTAGGTGGTCGCCTTGAGGCCGCCCGGGTAGCCCGAGTGGCGGTAGGCCTTCTTCTGCAGAGCCTTCTGACCGGTCAGCGCGACCTTGTCGGCGTTGACGATGATGACGAAGTCACCGCTGTCCATGTGCGGGGCGAAGGTCGGCTTGTGCTTGCCGCGGAGGAGGGCGGCGGTGTGGCTGGCGAGACGGCCGAGCACGACGTCGGTCGCGTCGATGACGACCCAGTCGCGCTGGATCTCGTCTGCCTTCGGGGAATAGGTGCGCGTCACAGTAGTGGCTGCTTTCTGTCTCGAACGGAGGTGTTCGTGAATCCCGCTCCGTTGGTGGTTCGCTCGCGATGGCGTCGAACCGGACCGGTGGAGGGCTCACGTTCGTGTGTCCGGCCGCAGGGGGCGCGGACACCAAAGAGCAATACTACGGGAGCGGGCGTACCCGGTCAAACCGGCAAGGGGACGCCGACCTGCTGCTCGGAGATCTCCCACACCCGGGCGGCCTCCTGCACGTCCCGGAGCGGCGCGTACAGGGCCTGCTCCGCCGGCGCGCCGCCCAGATGGCCCGGTCCGCTCGGCCCGTACATCCGCCCGCCCCGCGCATCCGGACCCGTCGCCGCGAGCAGCGCGGGCAGCGCCGCCGTTTCCGGCGTGCCGACCAGGATGCCGCGGGCGGACAGCCAGCGGATGACGCGGACGGCGCCGGTGTCCGCCGCGCGCCCGTACCCGGGCTGCGCCGCGAGCAGGTTGGTCGGAGCGACTCCGGGATGCGCGAGGTTGCTGCTGATCCCCCAGCCGCCCGCGGAACTCCGCCGGTCGAGTTCGAGCCCGAACAAGCCGAGCGCGATCTTCGAGGCGCTGTACGCCGCTTGGGCGCGGTACCTCCGCTCGGCGGCGAGGTCGTCCCAGTCGATCGCCCCGCTGCGCGCCGCCACGCTCACCTGCGAGGTGACCCGTGCGCGTCCGTCGCGGAGCAGCGGGAAGAGGGCGCCGAAGAGCGCGACATGGCCGAGGTGGTTGGTGCCCCACTGCAGCTCGAAGCCGTCGACGGTGGTGCGGCGCTCCGGCGGCGTCATCAGCCCGGCGTTGTTGATGAGGATGTGGACGGGGTCGCCGTCCGCGCGCATCCCCTCGCCGAACGCGGCGACCGAGTCGAGGGAGGCGAGGTCGAGGTCGCGCAGCACCAGGCGCGCCTCCGGGACGGCGGAACGGATCCGGTCCGCGGTCGCGTTTCCCTTCGCCCGGTCGCGCACCGGCATGACCACCTCCGCGCCCGCCCGCGCGAGCCGTGCCGCGATCACGGACCCCATGCCGTCGCTGGCCCCCGTGACGACGGCCCGCCGGCCGGTCAGGGCGGGGATGTGGATGTCGATCGTGCGTGCCACTGCGTCCTCCTTCACTCGGTGTCTCCACCCTGACCGTTCCGGCCGGCCGTAGCCACGGCCCGGCGATCCGTGGCTACGGCGCGCGCCACCCGGTAGACATGAGGGGTGATCGACCGCATCGGACTCGCCGAGTTCCTCCGGACACGGCGAGAGCTGCTGCAACCGGAGGACGTGGGCCTGCCGCGCGGCAGCCGACGCCGCACCTCCGGGCTGCGGCGCGAGGAGGTGGCCGCGCTGGCCCACATGTCCGTGGACTACTACGCGCGCCTCGAGCGGGAACGCGGCCCGCAGCCGTCCGAGCAGATGCTCGCCTCGATCGCCCAGGGGCTCCACCTCTCCCACGCGGAGCGCGATCACCTGTTCCGTCTCGCCGGCCACACCCCGCCGGCGCAGGGTTCGGAGAGCGAGCACGTGAGTCCCGGTCTGCTGCGTGTGCTCGATCGGCTGGACGACACCCCCGCCGAGATCGTGACAGAACTGGGAGAGACGCTGCGGCAGAGCCCGATGGGCGTCGCGCTCACCGGCGACACGGCGTCCCTGCGCGGGCCCGAGCGCAGCCTCGGCGTGCGCTGGTTCACCGCTCCCGCCTCTCGCCGCCTGTACGCACCTCGGGACCACGACTTCCTGAGCCGGATGTTCGCGTCCGGCCTGCGCGAGATCGCGACGGCCCGCGGCCCCGGATCCCGCGCGGCCGCGCTGGCGGAGCACCTCCTGGCCCGCAGCGACGAGTTCCGGACGCTCTGGGCGGCGCACGAGGTCGGGCTCCGGCCGACGGAGGTCAAGCACTTCCTGCACCCGGAGGTCGGCGAGCTCGAACTGCACTGCCAGCAGCTCGTCGACCCGGGCAACGCGCACTCGCTGCTCGTCTACACCGCGATCCCGGGCAGCGAATCCGCGGACAAGCTGCGGCTGCTGTCCGTCATCGGGGCCCAGACCCTGGGCTGAGCAGCGCAGGACTGAGCAACGCTGGGCCGTTCAGGAGCGGACGCATCCTGCAGCGGTGACGAAGCACCCCGTGCCGTCATTGCCGGGCGGGTAGCCCCATGACCTCCAGGACTGGCTCTCGGTCCACACGTGGTTCTGCACTGCCCAGGTCGGCACGAACGAGGTGTACCCGAAGCCGGCGCCCGTGATCCAGCCGTAGAGCTTGATGCCACCGGGAGCGTAGTCCCACACCGGTCCGCCGGAGTCGCCACCCGAGGCGGGCACCGAGAGCTGGCACTGAGTACTCGGCGGGGAGCAGTCGAAGCCCATGGTCCCGCACCGGTAGCCGCCCGCAGCCATCGTCTGCGGGGAGGTTCCGGAATGACACAGTGCGAGGCCCTGCGTGATATCGCCTGGATGGGCCACATCGATGACCATGGCGTTCGACCAGGTCGCCGACACGCGAACGGTCGGTGGGACGGGTGTGGTGCCGGTCGAGATCAGGCCGATGTCCGGAAGCGCCGGCTTCCCGTCGTAGGTGGTGTAGGCGACTCGCCCGAGCACGCCGGTACCGGTCTCCTTCTCTTCGCGCCAGGTGCCGAGCGGCTGATCGATGTGGCCGACGCCCGGGATGTAGTACACCCCGCGCCAGAGGTAGACGCCCCCGCCCGCTGTGCCCCAGCCGAGCGGGCCGATGGAGGCGGCGCCGGCCGGATGCGTCGCCGTGCTCCAGGTCCAGGTGTCGGCGGCCTGGGCCGGTGCCGCCCCCGCCAGCGCGTCCGAAGAGTCGTCCTTCGTGATGTCGTCATCTGCCCTCGTCCGTTCCGGCGGCAACGCTGACGCCTCTACTCAAGAAAGACGACGCGACGGGCCGGTCGTGACGCGCGTGATCGCAATCCGCTCAGGCCGCGCTCGTTCTGCGCGCAGGACGGACCGGCTGAACGGCACTCAGCCCCAGGGCTGAAATCCGGCGCGATGGCACCCGCGGCGGATCGACCCGCCCTAGCGTTGCCGTATGAGATCACTCCTGCGTCGCAGTCGGTGGCTCCTCGAGCCCGCCATCGCCGTGGCCTTCTTCGTCGTCCTGGCCATCGCCGAGACGGGACGCCATCAGCTCCTGCCCGGGGCACTGCGGTCGACCGTGCCGTTCTGGGCCGCTCTCCTCGTGCTCGCGTGCACCATCGGGGTCTCGAGGCTCAGTCCCATCGCCGCCATGGGAGGAGGGACCGCCGTGCTCATCGGGCAGCTGCTCTTCCCGTCCGGGATCTTCGAGAACGGGCTGATCTACCTCGGCTACGCGATCGTGATCGGCGTCGTCGCCGCCACGGTGCGCGGGCGGATGCGGGTCGTCGCCCTGGCCTTCGCGGTCGGCGCCGGCGTTTCCATCGCCGGCCTTCTGTCGTGGGCGCAGGGCATCGGCCACACCGACGCCGGCGCGCGGGCGCTGTTCTTCGTCCTCTGCGCCGGGGCGGGCGCATTCGCCTGGCTCCTCGGGACGCTCGCCGGTGTGTGGATGCGCACGCGGCGCAGCGAGAAGGAGCTGGCGCGCACGACGGCCGAACTCCGCAGCGCGGAGGCCGAGACGATGGTCGCAGGCGAGAGGGAGCGCATCGCCCAGGATGTCCACGACATCATGGCCAACTCCCTCGCGGTGATCCTCGCCCAGGCCGATGGCGCCCGTCTCCTCGCCGACGACCGTCCGGCGTCCGTCGCACCGTCGCTCACCACCATCGCGGACACGGCGCGGGCCTCGCTGACGGAGGTCCGGGTCCTGATCGAGACGCTGGTGGGCGAACCGGGCGGCCCGGAGCATCCCGGCCTGACCGACCTCGACGAGCTGATCGCGCGGATGTCCGACGCCGGCCTGTCGATCTCCGTCGAGCGATTCGGGGAATCCGCCGATGTGACGCCCGCCCAGGAGCTCGCCGTCTATCGGATCGTGCAGGAGGGCCTCACCAACGCCCTCAAGCACGCCGGGTCCGGAGCGCACGCACGACTGGCCCTGGATGAACGGGGAGACGGCATCGCCCTGTCCCTGGCATCCCGGCCCGCGGCTGCCGGGGTCGCGCCGCCGCCCAACCCGGCAGGCCGCGGAGTCATCGGGATGCGGGAGCGCGCCCGGTTCGCCGGAGGCTGGCTCGACGCCGGTGCGGACGAAGACCAGCCCGGCGGGTATCTGGTGACCGCCTACATCCCGGCGGTCGGGCGCAGCACGGTGACCGCATGATCCGAGTCGGGGTCGCCGACGACCAGCCCCTGTTCTGCGCCGGGTTGCAGATGATGATCGAGTCGCAGCCCGACCTCGAGTTCGCGGGAACCGCCGCCGACGGCCTTCAGGCCGTGCAGCTGGCGCGGTCCGCCCGCCCGGATGTGCTGCTCATGGACATCCGGATGCCCGGGCTGGACGGCATCGCGGCCACGGAGGCCATCCGGCGCGATCGGACGGGGCAGCTCCCGCGCATCGTCGTCCTCACGACGTTCGACCGCGACGAGGCCGTCGCCGCGGCTCTTCGAGCGGGGGCGGACGGCTTCCTGTTGAAGGATGCGACGCCGGACTTCATCCTCGCCGCGATCCGCACCGTGCACGACGGGCACTCGGTCATCGCGCCGAAGCAGACCACCGAGTTGTTCCGCGCGCTGGCCCGCCGCCGGCCGGAGGCCATCGACTCCCTGTCCGTACGGGAGAAGGAGGTGTTCCTTCTCGCGGCCCGTGGTTTGAACAACGGCGACATCGGGCGGACGGCCTTCATCTCCGAGGCCACCGTCAAGTCGCACGTCCGCAGCATCCTCGCCAAACTCGGGCTCGTGTCCCGCGTGCAACTGGTGGCGTTCGCCTACGAGAACGGGCTGGTCCGGTGAGCCGCGGTCACAGCTCTCGCATCGCCCGGGTGCGCTCCGCGCGCAGCGCGAGCTCCGCCCCTTCGGGGTAGCCGACCTCCATCAGCGTGAGCCCGCGGGCGGGCATCACCTTGAAGGCGCTCGTGCGCTGCTTCTCGTCGCGCAGCGCGATGAGATCGCCGGCGCCGAGCTTGCCCTCCCCCACTTCGACGCACGCGCCGACGAGGGCGCGCACCATGCTGTGGCAGAAGGCGTCCGCGGTCAGCTCGGCGACGAGCACGCCGTCCGGATCACGGCGCCAGGCGAACGCCTGCAGCGTCCTGATGGTCGTCGCACCTTCGCGCGCCTTGCAGTAGCTGGCGAAGTCGTGGAGGCCGAGGAGTCCGTGGGCGGCCATGTCCATCGCCTCGACGTCGAGGTCCGACGACACCCACGCCGTCCGGTGGCGCTGCAGCGGGTCGCGGAGGGCGAGACGATCGGCGACCCGGTACTCGTATCGCCGCCACAGCGCGGAGAAGCGTGCGTCGAATCCCTGGGGCGCCACCGTGGCGGACAGCACGACGACATCGGACACCGGCCCCAGGATGCCGTTGAGGCGGCGGCCCAGCGCCTCTTCCGCCGAGAGTGGCGGACGCTTGCCGTGCGGCTTCCGCAGCAGCGACACCTGTCCGGGAGTCAGGTCGACGTGCGCCACCTGCCCGATCGCGTGCACGCCGGCGTCGGTGCGCCCCGCGACCGTCAGCAGCGGCGGCTCCCCCGCCCGGCGGAAGATCGTGGCGAGCGCATCCTCCAGCGTGCCCTGGACCGTCCGGAGTCCGGGCTGACGCCCCCACCCGTTGAAGTCGGTGCCCTGGTAGGCGATGTCGAGCCGGTAGCGCGTCGTCGGGGCCGGAACGGACTCAGTAGGCACGGACCAGCCCCACCTCCTGCTGCGAGGTGACGAAGCCCATCCCGGTGTAGAGACCGAGAGCGCCGGTGGGGTTCTCGGCGTCCACATCGAGCACGACCTTCTCGAGACCGCGCGCCGCCGACGCCTCCAGCACCGCGCGCAGCAGTGACGGCGCGATCCGGCGGCCGCGGTAGGGGCGCGTGACGGCCACAGTCGAGACATACGAGCCGGTGAACCCCTGGCCGGGCCAGTCCTCCTCCGCGACGTCGGTCAGCACGATGCCGGCAACATCGCCGTCGATCATCGCGACGTACGAGAGGTCCGCGGCGAAGGTGCCGGAGACCAGCCCATGGAACTGCTCGTCCGACAGCGGCTGGCTGCCCCAGTGGTCGCGGAAGGCGTCGTCGCGGGCGGCATGCACCGCCGCGGAGAGCTCGTCGCGGTAGGGCTCGATCCGCACGTCGCCCACCGGCGTCACGTCCGGGACGGGGTCGGCCAGGTCGCGCTCCATCGTCTGGAAGAAGCGCACCACCTCGAAGCCGCCCGCCTCGAGCAGACGCTGCCGGCCTGGCGCGCGCTCGTCGGCGTACCCGACCAGCCAGCCCGGCAGCCGCTTGTCGGACGCAGCCAGCTTCTGCTCGCCGCGGGCGCGCTGCCACGCGAGCAGTTCGCGCCCGATCCCCCGCCCCCGGAATTCGGGATGGACGCCGCCGTTCATGAACTCGCGCACGAGGCTCTCCTGCCGCGGCGGCTCCATGACGATGCCCACAGCGGCGACGCGCCCGTCGGCGGCGATCGCGAGGAGGGTGTCCTGCTCGAGATCGATGAAGCTGAAGCCGAGCTCCTCCTCGACCTGCTCGCGATTCGTCAGGTAGTTCGGATGGTCCGCCGTGTCGATGGCGCGGTACACCTCGTGCACCGCATCCACGTCGGCCGAGGTGGCCGGGCGCCACTCGGCGATGAGGGGATGCTGCGGACGGTAGGTCGGCGGCGCGGCGACCCGCTCGCTGAGCGGGCTCAGAGTGTCGTCGGTCATCCCTTCACCCTAAAGCCTCGCCTTCCGGGCGTGCCCGGCATCCGTGGGTCGCAACACACCGCTTCCCGGCCCCCATAACGGCGTGTTGCGACCCACAGGCGGCCGGGGACGACGAAGGCCCCGCATCCGGGGATGCGGGGCCTTCGTGCGGACAGGGGAGGGCGTTACGCCTTCTCCGCCTCGCTCTCGGCGTCGGTCTCACCGGCGGCGTCGGCGTCGGCAGTCGCGGCCTCGACGGCCTCCGCCTCGGCGGCCGCGGTCTCGGTGCTGGTCTCCTCGGTGCTGGTCTCCTCGGCAGGAGTCTCCTCCGCCGGGGTCTCCTCCGCCGGGGTCTCCTCGACCGGCGCAGCCTTGGGGGCAGCGGTGGTCTTGGACGACTTCACCTTCGGGGTGACGGGCTCGAGCACGAGCTCGATCTGCGCCATCGGCGCGTTGTCACCCTTGCGGAAGCCGAGCTTGGTGATGCGGGTGTAGCCGCCCTCACGCTCGGCGACCAGCGGCGCGATCTCGGTGAAGAGCTCGTGCACGACGGTCTTGTCCTGAATCACGGCCAGAACGCGGCGGCGGGCGTGCAGGTCGCCGCGCTTCGCGAACGTGATCAGGCGCTCGGCCACGGGACGCAGGCGCTTGGCCTTGGTCTCGGTGGTCTTGATGCTCTTGTGCGTGAAGAGCGCAGCGGCCAGGTTGGCGAGCATGAGGCGCTCGTGCGCCGGGCCGCCCCCGAGGCGGGGGCCCTTGGTGGGCTTAGGCATGATCGGTTATCTCCAGTGTTGAAAAGGTCTGATGGCTGAGTCGGGCGACGTGCCTCAGATGGTGGTGGACTCGTCCTCGTCGTAGCCGCTGTAGAAGTGGGCGCCGTCGAACCCGGGAACCGAGTCCTTCAGCGACAGGCCCATCTCCGTCAGCTTGTCCTTGACCTCATCCACCGACTTCTGACCGAAGTTGCGGATGTTCATGAGCTGCGTCTCCGACAGCGAGACGAGCTCGCTCACGGTGTTGATGCCCTCGCGCTTGAGGCAGTTGTACGAGCGGACCGACAGGTCCAGGTCCTCGATCGGCATCGACAGCTCGGAGCTGAGGACGGCGTCGACCGGAGCCGGGCCGATCTCGATGCCCTCGGCGGCGCTGTTGAGCTCGCGGGCGAGACCGAACAGCTCGACCAGGGTGCGGCCGGCCGAGGCGATAGCGTCGCGCGGGCTGATCGCGGGCTTGGTCTCCACGTCGACCACCAGGCGGTCGAAGTCGGTGCGCTCACCGGCACGGGTGGCCTCGACGCGGTAGGTGACCTTGAGAACGGGCGAGTAGATCGAGTCGATCGGGATCTGGCCCGCCTCGCTGTACTCGTTGCGGTTCTGCTGGGCCGACACGTAGCCGCGGCCGCGCTCGATGGTCAGCTCGACCTCGAACTTCGCCTTGTCGTTGAGGGTCGCGATGACCAGCTCGGGGTTGTGGATCTCCACACCGGCCGGGGCCGAGATGTCGGCGGCGGTGACCTGACCGGCGCCGGTCTTGCGGAGGTACGCGGTGATGGGCTCGTCGTGCTCGCTGGAGACCACCAGACCCTTGATGTTCAGGATGATCTCGGTCACGTCCTCCTTCACGCCCGGCACGGTGCTGAACTCGTGCAGCACGCCGTCGATGCGGATGCTGGTGACAGCCGCTCCGGGGATGGAGGAGAGGAGGGTGCGGCGCAGGGAGTTGCCGAGGGTGTATCCGAAGCCGGGCTCCAGCGGCTCGATGACGAACCGCGAGCGGAACTCGGAGATGTTCTCTTCGGTGAGCGTAGGACGCTGTGCAATGAGCACTATTGATTCCTTTCGGCTAAGTGTCCGCTATATGACACTTGCTTCTACTGAGGGGGGTTCGTCACGCCGCCAGGCGGCGGCCCGGTCGGACCGCCGCCTGCGGCGGACGAGAAGAGAACTTAGACGCGACGACGCTTCGGCGGGCGGCAACCGTTGTGCGCCTGCGGGGTGACGTCGTTGATCGAGCCGACCTCGAGGCCTGCGGCCTGGAGGGAGCGGATCGCCGTCTCACGACCGGAGCCGGGGCCCTTGACGAAGACGTCGACCTTCTTCATGCCGTGCTCCTGCGCCTGACGCGCAGCCGACTCGGCGGCGAGCTGCGCCGCGAACGGGGTCGACTTGCGGGAGCCCTTGAAGCCCACGCCGCCGGACGAGGCCCAGCTGATCACGGCACCGGTGGTGTCGGTGATCGAGACGATCGTGTTGTTGAACGTGCTCTTGATGTGGGCCTGGCCCACAGCGATGTTCTTCTTTTCCTTTTTGCGCGGCTTGCGAGCGGCCGACTTGGGTGCTGCCATTTTTTCTCCTGAATCCTAAGAGCTACGGGCCGCGGGCCTTAGCGCGCCTTCTTCTTGCCGGCCACGGTGCGCTTCGGGCCCTTGCGGGTACGAGCGTTGGTCTTGGTGCGCTGGCCGCGGACCGGGAGGCCCTTGCGGTGGCGGATACCCTCGTAGCTGCCGATCTCGACCTTGCGGCGGATGTCGGCGGCGACCTCGCGGCGCAGGTCACCCTCCACCTTGAAGTTGCCCTCGATGTAGTCGCGGAGAGCGACGAGCTGCTCGTCGGTCAGGTCCTTGACGCGGATGTCGCCCGAGATCTCGGTCTCGCGCAGAGTCTGGAGGGCGCGGGTGCGGCCGACTCCATAGATGTAGGTGAGTGCGACCTCGACGCGCTTCTCGCGCGGGATGTCGACGCCTGCTAGACGTGCCATGTGTTGGCTTCTCCTGTGATGAGTGGAGGTCTGCAGCGATCCCGGTGCCCCGGCCTCCTCCGGGGGTGTCCCCCTCGCCCGTTTCCGGACGAGGGATCTGGCATCGCCTGTGTTCTTATTCGGTTATGACTGCGTTCAGCCCTGGCGCTGCTTGTGGCGCGGGTTCTCGCAGATGACCATGACCCGGCCGTTGCGTCGGATGACCTTGCACTTGTCGCAGATCCTCTTGACCGAGGGGTTGACCTTCATGAGTGTTTCTTACCTTTGTTCGCTGTCCTCGTACCTCACCCGGGGCTACCCGTTGGGTGGGGCCGTTACTTACAGCAGACCTTTACTTGTAGCGGTAGACGATCCGGCCGCGGGTCAGATCGTAGGGGCTCAGCTCGACGATCACGCGGTCCTCGGGGAGGATGCGGATGTAGTGCTGGCGCATCTTGCCGGAGATGTGGGCAAGAACCTTGTGACCGTTGGTCAACTCCACGCGGAACATCGCGTTGGGAAGAGCCTCGATCACGGATCCTTCGATCTCGATGACACCGTCTTTTTTGGCCATAGCCTCACTGTCGCTAAAAGTCGTGGTTTGCTGGTCGTGCGTTGATCGGCGGAAGGCTCGTCTGAAACGTGCCTAAGACACCAAGGATCTATCTTATGGGAAAGGGCGCGAATCCGCCAATCCGAGTGTATGATCCCCCGCCGCCCTGAGCGAACGCCGTCTCGCGGGCGCCCATCAGGCGATCGGAACCGGCGTGACGCCGAACTGCGCCAGGCCGGCGGCCCCGCCGTCCGTGGCGGTGAGCACCCAGATGCCGCCCGCGTGCACGGCGACGCTGTGCTCCCAGTGAGCGGCGGCCGATCCGTCCTCCGTCGCGACGGTCCAGCCGTCGTCCTTGACGTAGGTCTCCTGCGATCCGAGGACCACCATCGGCTCGATCGCGACGACGAGTCCCGGGCGCACCTCCGGACCCTTGGCGCGGACGCGGTAGTTGAACACCGGCGGCTCCTCGTGCATGCGGCGCCCGATGCCGTGGCCGATGTAGTCGGTCAGGATTCCGTAGTCGCCCTGCGCCGAGATGTAGTCCTCGATCGCCTCCCCCACGTCGTTGAGGTAGCGGGCCGAGGCCAGGGTCGCGATACCGCGCCACAGCGACTGCTCCGTCACCTCGGAGAGACGGGCGCGCTCGGCGACCGCCTCGGGATGCGCGGGATCGGGCAGCACGAAGGTGCGGGCTGCATCACCGTTCCAGCCTCCCAGGATCGCGCCGCTGTCCACGGACAGGATGTCGCCGGGCTCCAGGATGCGCGCACCCGGGATGCCGTGCACGACCTCGTCGTTCACCGACGCGCAGATCGTGTGGTGGTACCCGGGCTCCAGCTGGAAGTTCGACGCGCCGCCGGCCTCCACGATCGCCCGCTCGGCGATCGCATCGAGCTCGAGCGTCGAGACGCCGGGGCGGACCGCCGCGGCGACCGCCTCGAGGGATGCCGCCGTCGCGCGCCCGGGCGCGACCATGTCGCGCAGTTGGGCGGGCGTCTTGTAGATCGACCTCTTGAAGACCACTTCTAGGCCACGGACTCGCCGGCGGACGCGGACGCGCCCGCGACGGGGGTGATGCCGCGCTCGGCCAGAGCAGAGGCGATCCGCTCGGCGACCTCGTCCATCGCGCCCAGGCCGTCGACCGGGACCAGCAGGCCCCGCTCGCGGTAGACGTCGATCAGCGGGGACGTCTCACGCAGGTAGACCTCCTGGCGGTGGCGGATGGCCTCCTCCGAGTCGTCGGCGCGGCCCTGCTCGAGGGCGCGCTTGGTCAGGCGCTCCACGATCTCGTCCTGGTCGGCGGTGAGCTGGATGACCGCATCCAGCTTCTGTCCCTTGCCCGCGAGGAGCTCGTCGAGATAGTCGACCTGCGCGAGCGTGCGCGGATACCCGTCGAGCAGGAAGCCGTTCTTGGCGTCCTCCTCGCCGAGCCGGTCGGCGACCAGCTGGTTGGTGAGGGTGTCCGGGACGTAGTCCCCCGCATCCACGATGGCCTTGACCTGCTTGCCGAGCGGCGTCTCGTTCTTGATGTTGGCCCGGAAGATGTCGCCCGTGGAGATGTCGGGGATCCCGTAGGTGGTCGTGATGCGGGAGGCCTGGGTGCCCTTGCCCGCTCCGGGGGGTCCGACGATCAGCATTCGGGTCAACGCAGAAGCCCTTCGTAATGCCGCTGCTGGAGCTGGGAGTCGATCTGCTTGACCGTCTCCAGCCCGACACCGACGATGATCAGGATGGACGTGCCGCCGAACATGAAGTTCTGGCTTGCGCCGATCAACGCGAAGGCGACCAAGGGGATCAGCGCGATGATGCCCAGATAGAACGAACCGGGCAGGGTCACCCGCGTGAGCACGTAGTCGAGGTACTCGGCCGTCGGACGGCCCGCGCGGATGCCGGGGATGAAGCCGCCGTACTTCTTCATGTTGTCCGCGACCTCCTCCGGGTTGAAGGTGATCGCCACGTAGAAGTAGGTGAAGCCGACGATCAGGAGGAAGTACAGCAGCATGTACAGCGGGTGGTCGCCCTTGGTCAGGTAGTTCGTGATCCAGGTGACCCACGGCGCCGGGGCCTTGCCCGCGGCCGGCTGGTTGAACTGGGCGATGAGCGCCGGCAGGTACAGCAGCGACGAGGCGAAGATCACGGGCACCACGCCGGCCATGTTGACCTTGATCGGGATGTACGTGTTGTTGCCGCCGTAGGTGCGCCGGCCGACCATCCGTTTCGCGTACTGCACGGGGATGCGCCGCTGCGACTGCTCGACGAACACGACGCCCATGACGATGAGCAATCCGATCGCGATCACGACCAGCAGGATCTCGATGCCCTGCGACTGGCCGACCGCCCACAGGGAGGACGGGAACTGCGCGGCGATCGAGGTGAAGATGAGGAGCGACATGCCGTTGCCGATGCCGCGCTCGGTCACGAGCTCGCCCATCCACATGATGAGGCCCGTTCCGGCGGTCATGGTGACGACCATGAGCATGATCGCGTACCAGGAGTCGTCCGTGATCAGCTGCGTGCACTGCGAGACGGCAGTGGTGCCGAACAGGGCGCCGCTCCGGGCGACGGTGATGAGGGTCGTCGACTGGAGGACGCCCAGCGCGATCGTGAGGTAGCGCGTGTACTGCGTGAGCTTGGCCTGACCGGCCTGGCCCTCCTTGTAGAGGGTCTCGAAGCGCGGGATGACCACGCGCAGCAGCTGCACGATGATCGACGCGGTGATGTACGGCATGATGCCGAGCGCGAAGATCGAGAGTTTGAGGAGGGCACCGCCGGAGAAGAGGTTCACCAGCGAATACAGGCCGGAGGTGTCCTGATTGGCGTTCAGACAGGTCTGGACGTTGCCGAAGTCGACGAACGGCGCCGGGATGAAGGACCCCAGCCGGAACAGGGCGATGATGCCCAGCGTGAAGAAGATCTTCCGGCGAAGATCCGGGGTGCGGAAGATCCGCCCAACGGCGCTAAACAATCCTGCGTCCTGCTTTCCTAAGAGTCAGTCGGGTGGCCGGTTCCCCGGCCACCCGACTCAGCTGCTCTGCGGATGACTACTTGACGGAGCCACCTGCGGCGACGATCTTCTGCTCGGCAGAGCCGGAGACCTTGTCCACCGCAACGTTCAGCTTAACCGCAATGTCCCCGTTGCCGAGAACCTTGACCTTTTCGTTCTTGCGAACGGCACCCTTGGCGACCAGGTCGGCGACGGTGACGTCACCGCCGGACGGGTACAGCTCGGCGAGCTTCTCCAGGTTCACGACCTGGTACTCGACGCGGAACGGGTTCTTGAAGCCGCGCAGCTTCGGCGCACGCATGTGCAGCGGAAGCTGACCGCCCTGGAAACCGGGGCGCACCTGGTAGCGCGCCTTGGTTCCCTTGGTACCGCGGCCGGCCGTCTTGCCCTTGGAGCCCTCACCGCGTCCGACGCGGGTCTTCTCCTTCTTGGCACCGGCGGCGGGGCGCAGGTGGTGCACCTTCAGGACCTGCTCGCGCGGAGCGGCGACGTCCTTCTTGGCGGAGGACTTCGCGGCCGGCTTCGCGGCCACGGTGTCGTCCGTGCTGGAGGCGGCGGCCTTGTCGGCAGCGGCCTTCGCCGGTGCCTTCTTGGCCGGAGCCTTCTTCTCGGTGCTGGTCTTCTCGGCGGCAGCCTTCGCGGCGGCCGGCTTGTCGGCGGCAGCCTTCGTGGCAGTAGCCTTCGTGCTCGCGGCCTTGGTCGCGGGCTTCTTGGCGGCCGGCTTCTCAGCGGCCTCTGTTGTGGCCTTCTCTTCAGCCATTAGTCAATCTCCTCGACCTTCACCAGGTGAGCGACGGTGTTGACGTACCCGCGGTTCTGCGGGTTGTCCTCGCGGACGACGACGTCACCGATGCGCTTCAGTCCCAGACTGCGCAGCGTGTCGCGCTGGTACTGCTTCTCGCTCACTTTCGACTTGATCTGCGTGATCTTCAGACGCGCAGCCATCAGGCACCTGCCTTTGCGGTCGCGGCGGCCTCGGCCAGCGCTGCCTCGGTGCGAAGCAGGCGCGCCGGGGCGACCTGGTCGTAGTCGAGACCACGGCGAGCTGCGACGGCACGGGGCTCCTCGAGCTGCTTCAGCGCCTCGACGGTCGCGTGCACGATGTTGATCGTGTTGGACGAACCGAGCGACTTGCTCAGGACGTCGTGGATGCCGGCGCACTCCAGGACGGCACGCACCGGGCCACCGGCGATAACACCGGTACCGGCGGCGGCCGGACGCAGGAGGACGACACCGGCGGCGGCCTCACCCTGCACCGGGTGCGGGATGGTGTTGCCGACGCGCGGGACGCGGAAGAAGTTCTTCTTCGCCTCCTCGACGCCCTTCGAGATCGCCAGCGGGACCTCACGGGCCTTGCCGTAGCCGACGCCCACCAGACCGTTGCCGTCGCCGACGACCACGAGAGCGGTGAAGCTGAAGCGACGACCACCCTTCACGACCTTCGAGACGCGGTTGATGGTGACGACGCGCTCCAGGAACTGGCTCTTGTCGGCGTCACGGCTGCCACGGTCGCGGTTGGGGTTGCGCTCGCGGCCACCACGGCGCGGCTCGCGCTCGCTCCGGGTGTTGTTGTCGGTGCCCGCAGCGGTCTCCACCGGCTGCGCGCTGTCCGTTACCTGATCGGCCACGGTCTGCTCCTTGTTGTTCTCGTCGCTCACAGGTTCAGTCCACCCTCTCGAGCTCCCTCGGCGACAGCGGCGACGCGGCCCGCGTACTTGCTGCCTCCACGGTCGAACACGACGGCCTCGACACCGGCGCTCTTCGCGCGCTCGGCGACGAGCTCTCCGACCTTGCGGGCCTTGGCGGTCTTGTCACCGTCGAAGGTGCGCAGGTCCGCTTCCATGGTCGACGCGGACGCCAGCGTGTGGCCCTTCGCGTCGTCGACGACCTGCACGAAGACGTGGCGGGCCGAACGGGTCACGACCAGGCGCGGACGGACCGCGTTGCCCTCGATCTTCTTGCGAAGGCGGGTGTGACGGCGGTCGCGGGCGGCCGCCTTGCTCTTTCCTCTGGTACCCAGAGCCATGATTACTTACCAGCCTTTCCGGCCTTGCGACGAACGACCTCGCCGGCGTAGCGCACGCCCTTGCCCTTGTACGGCTCGGGCTTGCGGATCTTGCGGATGTTCGCGGCGACCTCACCGACGGCCTGCTTGTCGATCCCGGCCACGGTCAGGCGGTTGTTGCCCTCGACCGTGAACGTGATGCCGGCCGGCGGCTCGACCGTCACCGGGTGCGAGAAGCCGAGAGCGAACTCGACAGCCGAGCCCTTCTGGACGACGCGGTAACCGGTGCCGACGATCTCCAGGCCCTTGGAGTAGCCCTGGGTGACGCCGATGATCTGGTTGTTGATGAGGGTGCGGGTCAGGCCGTGCAGCGAACGCGAAGCGCGCTCGTCGTCCGGACGGGTCACCAGGACCTGGTTCTCCTCCAGCTTGACCTCGATGGGCTCCGCGACGGTGAGGCTGAGCTCACCCTTCGGGCCCTTGACGGTGACGGCCTGGCCGTCGATCTTCACATCGACCCCGGTCGGGATGTCGATGGGCAGTCTTCCAATACGCGACATGGCGGATTACCACACGTAGGCGAGGACTTCCCCACCCACGCCCTTCTTCTCAGCCTGGCGGTCCGTGAGCAGACCGGAGGAGGTGGACAGGATGGCGACGCCGAGCCCGCCGAGCACCTTGGGGAGCTCCGTGGACTTCGCGTAGACGCGAAGGCCGGGCTTCGACACGCGCTTGATACCGGCGATGGAACGCTCGCGGTTCGGACCGAACTTGAGCTGCAGGGTCAGCGTCTTGCCGACGCGGGCGTCGGTGACGTCCCAGCCCGCGATGTAGCCCTCCGTGGTGAGGATCTCGGCGATGTGGGCCTTGAGCTTCGAGTGCGGCATCGACACGGTGTCGTGGTGAGCCGAGTTCGCGTTGCGCAGTCTGGTCAGCATGTCTGCGACCGGATCTGTCATGGTCATTTCGGTTTTCCTTACGGTCACCAGGTTTCGTTCAGCCGGTACACGACTGACGACCTGTGGTGGAAGCGGGCCGGCCGGACGGCCGGCCCGCAGGTGGGCCTAGTTGGCCGCGTCGGTGGAACGGAACGGGAAGCCGAGCTGCTTGAGCAGCGCGCGGCCCTCGTCGTCGTTCTTCGCGGTGGTCACCACAGTGATGTCCATGCCGCGGACGCGGTCGATGCGGTCCTGGTTGATCTCGTGGAACATCGACTGCTCCGTGAGACCGAACGTGTAGTTGCCGTTCCCGTCGAACTGCTTGTCGCTGAGGCCGCGGAAGTCGCGGATTCGCGGCAGCGCGAGCGAGAGGAGACGGTCGAGGAACTCCCACATGCGGTCGCCGCGCAGCGTGACGTGCGCGCCGATCGGCTGGCCTTCGCGCAGCTTGAACTGCGCGATGGACTTGCGGGCCTTCGTGACCTGGGGCTTCTGACCGGTGATCAGGGTGAGGTCGTTGACCGCGCCGTCGATCACCTTGCCGTCACGAGCCGCCTCGCCGACACCCATGTTGACGACGATCTTCACCAGACCGGGCACCTGGTGCACGTTGGTGAAGCCGAAGTCGCCCTGGAGCTGCTGGGAGATCTCGTTCTTGTACTTCTGCTTCAGGCGCGGCTGGATTTTGCCAGCAGCGGTTGCAGTGTCGGTCATTACAGGTCCTTACCAGACTTCTTGGCGTAACGAACGCGGACCGTCTTGGTGACGCCGTCCTTCGTGACGCTCTCTTCGCGGAAGCCGACGCGGGTCGGCTTCTTGGTCTCGGGGTCGACCAGCGCCACGTTCGAGACGTGGATCGGGGCCTCGTGGGTCTCGATGCCGCCGGTCTTCGTGCCACGCTGCGTCTGGCCGACGCGCACGTGCTTCGTCACGAAGTTGACGCCCTCGACGATGACGCGGTTCTGCTCGACGAGAACCTCGATGACGCGACCCTGCTTGCCACGGTCACCACCGCGGGCCTGCGAACGGCCCGAGATGACCTGGACCAGGTCGCCCTTCTTGATGTTCGCCATGGGTTACAGCACCTCCGGTGCGAGCGAGATGATCTTCATGAACTTCTTGTCGCGGAGCTCGCGGCCGACCGGTCCGAAGATGCGCGTGCCGCGGGGGTCACCGTCGTTCTTCAGGATGACAGCGGCGTTCTCGTCGAACTTGATGTAGGAGCCGTCCGGGCGGCGGGTGTTCTTGCGAACACGCACGACGACCGCCTTGACGACGTCGCCCTTCTTGACGTTCCCACCCGGGATCGCGTCCTTGACCGTGGCGACGATGACGTCGCCGAGGCCGGCGTACCGACGGCTGGAGCCGCCGAGCACGCGGATCGCGAGGAGCTCCTTGGCGCCGGTGTTGTCGGCGACCTTGAGTCGGGATTCCTGCTGGATCACTTGGCCTTCTCCAGAATCTCAACCAGGCGCCAGCGCTTGCTGGCGCTCAGGGGACGGGTCTCGTTGATGAGAACGAGGTCGCCGATGCCGGCGGTGTTGTTCTCGTCGTGCGCCTTCACCTTGGAGGTGCGGCGGATGACCTTGCCGTACAGGGGGTGCTTCACGCGGTCCTCGACCTCGACGACGATGGTCTTGTCCATCTTGTCGCTGACGACGTACCCGCGACGGGCCTTGCGGTACCCGCGGACGAGGGCCTCGTCAGCCGCCGACTCCGCGGCCGCGGCCTTGGTGGTCTCAGCCATTACTTGGCCTCCTCATTCGTGGTGTCGACCTCGGCCTCGGCGGCCGGGGCCGCCTTCTTGGCGCGGGTCTTCTTCTTCTCGGCCGGCGCCGCCTCGGCCGGAGCCGGGGTGGCCCGGATCCCGAGCTCGCGCTCGCGGATCACGGTGTAGATGCGAGCGATGTCACGCTTCACGGCGCGCAGGCGGCCGTGGCTCTCGAGCTGGCCGGTGGCCGACTGGAAGCGGAGGTTGAACAGCTCTTCCTTGGCCTTCTTCAGCTCGTCGACGAGACGCTCGTCTTCGAAAGTGTCGAGCTCGCTCGAGGCAAGCTCCTTGGATCCGATCGCCATTACGCGTCGCCCTCCTCGCGCTTGATGATGCGTGCCTTGAGGGGCAGCTTGTGGATTGCACGGGTCATGGCCTCGCGAGCGAGCTGCTCGGAGACGCCGGAGACCTCGAAGAGGACTCGACCCGGCTTGACGTTGGCGACCCACCACTCCGGCGAACCCTTACCGGAACCCATTCGGGTCTCGGCCGGCTTCTTCGTGAGCGGACGGTCGGGGTAGATGTTGATCCACACCTTGCCGCCGCGCTTGATGTGACGCGTCATGGCGATACGAGCGGACTCGATCTGACGGTTGGTCACGTAAGCGGGCGTCAGGGCCTGGATGCCGAACTCGCCGAAGGAGACCTTCGTGCCACCGGTCGCCTGGCCGCTACGGCCGGGGTGGTGCTGCTTGCGGTGCTTGACTCTGCGTGGGATCAACATGGTTATGCCTCAACTCCTGCTGCGGCCGGCGCGCCAGCGGTCTCGGGGGCGTTGCCCCGGCCACCGCGACGCGGACGGTCGTTGCGCTCGCGCGACGGCTTCTGGTTGGCCTGCTCGCGAGCCAGTTCCTTGTTCGTGATGTCGCCCTTGTAGATCCACACCTTCACACCGATGCGACCGAAGGTGGTCTTGGCCTCGTAGAAGCCGTAGTCGATGTTGGCGCGGAGCGTGTGCAGCGGCACACGACCCTCGCGGTAGAACTCGGAGCGGCTCATCTCGGCGCCGCCGAGACGGCCGGACACCTGGATGCGGACACCCTTGGCGCCGGCGCGCTGGGCGCCCTGCAGGCCCTTGCGCATCGCGCGGCGGAACGCCACGCGGGCGGCGAGCTGCTCGGCGATGCCCTGGGCGACGAGCTGAGCGTCGGCCTCGGGGTTCTTGACCTCGAGGATGTTCAGCTGGATCTGCTTGCCCGAGAGCTTCTCGAGGTCGGCGCGGATGCGCTCGGCCTCGGCGCCACGACGACCGATCACGATGCCCGGGCGGGCGGTGTGGATGTCGACGCGGACGCGGTCACGGGTGCGCTCGATCTCGATGCGGGACACGCCCGCGCGGTCGAGCGACGTCTTCAGCAGGGTGCGGATCTTGACGTCCTCGGCGAGGTAGTCGCTGTAACGCTGACCCTTCTTGGTGCTGTCGGAGAACCAGCGCGACACGTGGTCGGTGGTGATTCCCAGACGGAAGCCGTACGGATTGACTTTCTGACCCATTACTTGCTCGCCTTCTTGCTGACGGGGGCGGCCTCGGCCTCGTCCGGCGTCGCGAGGACGACCGTGATGTGGCTGGTGCGCTTGTTGATGCGGAAGGCCCGGCCCTGTGCACGCGGCTGGAACCGCTTGAGGGTGGTCCCCTCGTCCACGAAGGCGCGGCTCACGTACAGGTCCTGCTCGTCCAGGTAGGTGTTGCTCTGGTCGGCCTTGACACGCGCGTTGGCGATGGCCGAGGCGACGAGCTTGTACACAGGCTCGCTCGCGCTCTGGGGGGCGAACTTCAGGATGGCCAGGGCCTCCTGAGCCTGCTTGCCGCGGATCATGTTGACGACGCGGCGGGCCTTCATGGGGGTAACGCGGATGTGTCGCACGCGGGCGATCGACTCCACCATTTCTCTCCTCCTTACGCCACCGCGATCAGCGGCGGCGACCCTTCTTGTCGTCCTTCACGTGTCCACGGAAGGTGCGGGTCGGCGCGAACTCGCCGAGCTTGTGTCCGACCATGGTCTCGGTGACGAACACCGGGATGTGCTTGCGACCGTCGTGCACCGCGATGGTGTGACCCAGCATGGCCGGGACGATCATCGAGCGGCGCGACCAGGTCTTGATCACGTTCTTGCTGTTGGCCTCGTTCGCGGCGACCACCTTGCGAAACAGGTGCTCGTCGACGAAGGGGCCCTTCTTGAGACTGCGTGGCATCTTCTCGAACTCCTACTTGCGCTTCTTGCCGGCGTTGCGACGGCGGACGATGAGCTTGTCGCTTTCCTTGTTGGGGTGGCGCGTACGGCCTTCCTTCTGACCCCACGGGCTGACCGGGTGGCGACCACCGGAGGTCTTGCCCTCACCACCACCGTGCGGGTGGTCGATCGGGTTCATCGCGACACCACGCACGGTCGGGCGGACGCCCTTCCAGCGCATGCGGCCGGCCTTGCCCCAGTTGATGTTCGACTGCTCGGCGTTGCCGACCTCGCCGACGGTGGCGCGGCAGCGCACATCGACGTTGCGGACCTCGCCCGAGGGGAGGCGCAGCTGGGCGTAGGGGCCGTCCTTCGCGACGAGGCGGACCGAGGCACCGGCCGAACGGGCGAGCTTGGCGCCACCGCCCGGCTTCAGCTCGATCGCGTGCACGACGGTACCGGTCGGGATGTTGCGCAGCGGCAGGTTGTTGCCCGGCTTGATGTCCGCGCCGGCACCCGACTCGACGACGTCGCCCTGCTTCAGGCCGGCGGGCGCCAGGATGTAGCGCTTGGTGCCGTCCACGAAGTGCAGCAGCGCGATGCGCGCCGTGCGGTTGGGGTCGTACTCGATGTGGGCGACCTTGGCGTCGACGCCGTCCTTGTCGTTGCGACGGAAGTCGATCACGCGGTACTGGCGCTTGTGGCCACCACCGATGTGACGGGTCGTGATGCGGCCCTGGTTGTTGCGGCCACCGGTCTTCGACAGCGGACGGAGAAGGGACTTCTCCGGCGTCGAGCGCGTGATCTCGGCGAAGTCGGCGACCGAGGAGCCGCGACGACCGGGGGTCGTGGGCTTGTAGTTACGAATTGCCATGTCTGTTTTCCTCTAGTCCTTCGCTCAGCCGACGGCCGTGAAGATGTCGATGGAACCGGACTTCAGCGTGACGATGGCGCGCTTGGTGTCCTTGCGCTTGCCGGTGCCGAAGCGGGTGCGGCGGGTCTTGCCCTGACGGTTCAGGGTGTTCACCGACGCGACCTCGACCTTGAAGATCGACTCGATCGCGAGCTTGATCTCGGTCTTGTTGGAGCGCGTGTCGACGAGGAAGGTGTACTTGCCCTCGTCGATCAGGCCGTAGCTCTTCTCGGAGACGACCGGGGCGATGATGACGTCGCGCGGGTCCTTGTTGACGGCCATTACGCGTCCACCTCTTCCTTCTTGGTCTTGGCGGCGATGAAGGCCTCGAGCGCGGCCTGCGAGAAGACGATGTCGTCACTCACCAGGACGTCGTAGGCGTTCAGCTGGTCGTACGTCAGCACGTGCACGGTCGGCACGTTGCGGACGCTCTTGAAGGTGAGCACGTCGTCGCGCTCGAGCACGACGAGCACGTGCTTCGAGGTCGCGATGCCGCTCAGCAGGTCGACGACCGCCTTGGTGGACGGCACGTCACCGGTCGTGAACGCCTGAACGGCGTGCAGACGGCTGCCGCGGGCGCGGTCCGAGAGAGCGCCGAGCAGAGCAGCGGCGATCATCTTCTTCGGGGTGCGCTGCGCGTAGCTGCGCGGCGTCGGACCGTGGACGATGCCACCGCCGGTCATCTGAGGAGCACGGATCGAGCCCTGACGAGCGCGGCCGGTGCCCTTCTGCTTGAACGGCTTGCGGCCGGCGCCGGAGACCTCGCCGCGACCCTTGGTCTTGTGCGTGCCCTGGCGCGCCGCAGCGAGCTGAGCCGTGACCACCTGGTGGATCAGCGGGATGTTGGTCTGAACGTCGAACAGGGCCTCGGGAAGCTCGATGGAGCCGGCCTTCTTGCCCTTGAGGTCGACGACGTCAATCGAGGTAGCCATTTACCTTAGGCCCCCTTCACTGCGTTGCGGACGAAAACGATGCGGCCACGAGCGCCGGGAACGGCGCCCTTGACCAGCAGCAGGCCCTTCTCGGCGTCGATGCCCTGCACCTTGAGGTTCAGGACGGTGACGCGCTCGCCACCCATGCGACCGGCCATGCGCATGCCCTTGAAGACACGGCTCGGGGTCGAAGAGGCGCCGATGGAGCCCGGCTTGCGGTGGTTGCGGTGCGCACCGTGCGAAGCGGAGACGCCCTGGAAGTTGTGGCGCTTCATCACACCGGCGAAGCCCTTGCCCTTCGAGGTCCCGACGACGTCGACCAGCTGGCCGACCTCGAAGGTCCCGTCGACGGTGAGCTCCTGGCCGGCCGCGTACTCGGCGGCGTCGGCGGTGCGGACCTCGGTGAGGTGACGACGCGGGGTGACGCCCGCCTTGTCGAAGTGGCCGGCGGACGGCTTGTTGACCTTGCGCGGGTCGATCTGGCCGTACGCGATCTGGACGGCGTTGTAGCCGTCGGCCTCGGGGGTGCGGACCTGGGTCACGACGTTCGGCGTGATCTCGATGACGGTCACGGGGATGAGCTTGTTGTTCTCGTCCCAGACCTGCGTCATACCGAGCTTCTTGCCGAGGAGGCCCTTGGAAGTCTTCGTGTCAGCGTTGGACATGGTGGCACTCCCCCTTAGAGCTTGATCTCGATGTTGACGTCGGCGGGCAGGTCGAGACGCATGAGCGAGTCGACGGCCTTCGGCGTCGGGTCGATGATGTCGATCAGCCGCTTGTGCGTGCGCATCTCGAAGTGCTCGCGGCTGTCCTTGTACTTGTGGGGCGAACGGATGACGACCACCACGTTCTTCTCGGTGGGAAGCGGCACCGGCCCGACGACGGTCGCGCCGGCACGGGTCACCGTGTCGACGATCTTGCGCGCCGAGGTGTCGATGACCTCGTGGTCATACGACTTAAGCCGAATGCGGATCTTCTGTCCCGCCATGTCTGACTCTCTCTCTTGTTATGGCGTCGTACGAGACGACCCTCTCGAGTCGTTCTTCGCATTGGACGCGGGCGACGTACGCGTGGAACGCCACTATTCTTCTGTCAACTCCTCGACCCCCGCGCTCGGGCGTGTCACCCTGCGCACGGCACAGAGTTAGCCCCTTGCCGCGTGTTGGTCGAATTGAGCGTGTCCTGCTGCCTGCGGCCTAACCTCGTCCCGCCGGTCGCCCTGCGCTGAACGCAGGAGACTCTCGCGATGGGCTATGCACTGCCTGGCAGTGATCCGGTTCGCGCGCACACCTGCACGCACATTCCGGAATGTTGAACTAGATAATCTTGCCAGATCGCGGCGAATGCTGCAACCCGGGCGTGTCGCGTCGGCGGGGCGCGAGGGGTGCATGGGGCGCCGGTGAGGCGCCATGAGCGTGATCGGGGGCGACGGGAAGGAGAAGGGGAAGAACGAAGAGAGCGGGGCCGGCGAAGCCGACCCCGCTCGAGTGGCGCCTCGCGCCGCCACTCAACTCATTGGTTCACGACCGCTATGCGGCTCCCGAACTTCCGTCACGAGATCCTGTCAGCGGCGTGGACTGGTTTGCGAGGCCGTTGGTATCCATAGGCACTCCTCTCATCGACGAACCGTCCGGTTGAAACGGTGCACCAATTCTGCGCCGTGTGCGCCGGGAGGTAAACCCCCGGCGGCCAACCCGCAGCACGTCGTCAGCCATCGAGCCGACGCGACCGTCGCAGGACTCCGCCTATTCCGAGCACGACCCCCAGCGTCAGAGCCGCCGCTCCCACGGCCACGGCCCAGCTGGCATCGGTGCCGGTTGCCGCCAACGCTGTGCTCCCGGCGGCCGCCGCCGTCTTCCCCTCCGCTGACGGGTCTCGGTCGCTCCGGTCGGCCACCCCGGTACCGCTCGCATCCGCCGGGGGATCGACGATGTCGATGGTGACGGTACCGGGAGCGCTCGTGACGCCCGAACGCGTGGCCGTGTAGCGGAAGCTGACGGTGCCCGTGAAGTCCGCGGCGCTCTGGTAGAGGTGGGAACCACCCTCAACGACGAGGAAGCCGGCAACCGGCGGCTGCACGATCTCGAACGTGGTCGACGCAGCGGGATCGTGCGGGGTCGCGGCCAGGGTGATCGGGACGGCGGCGCCCCGCACGATGGAGTGGTGCGCGTCGAGCGCCGACAGCACAGGTGTCTCTGGCGCCACGGGTGCCGTGACCAGCACGGTGACGGTGTAGGGAGGGGAGACGTCGACACCGTCCGACACGGTGTAGGTGAACGTGACGAGTCCCGAGAAATCCGCCGGGGCCGTGTAGACGACACCGGTGGGGCCGGACACGAGCGTTCCGTGCGCCGGCGGATCGAGCACCGTGTAGGTCAGCGGGTCGCCATCGCCGTCGGCGCCCGGATAGACGACCTCGCCGGACCCGCCCTGCGCGACGGTCAGTGCGACGTCGGCGGCGGTCGGCGGAGTGTTCGATCGCACGCTCCCGGCGGAGATGAGCACCGTGGAGTCGAGGCTATGGTCTCGCGCGTCGGCGATGACGAGCTTCGCATGATTGACCTCCCCCTTGTTCACCGGAGCCTCGCAGGTGAGCGGCGTCGTGAATCCGTTGAACGCCGTGCCGTCCCGCGGGGTGGTCGCGTTGTTCGCGATGTAGAACGCGGTGTTGACCTTGTGGTTGACCGACGCCACCGACACGGGCGTATCGCCGATCACCGCGCAGTTCGTGCCGTTGATGAAGAAGCGGAACGAGTCGTTGACCAGCCCGATCCAATCGGGGTACTCCTCGGACGCGAACACGTAGGTGAACGACACGGAGTCGGCACGTGGAGTGAAGTCGAACTCGAGGACGGCAGCGTCGAAGGTGTTCAGACCGATGGACGCTTCGATGTCGTCATCGCCCGGGGTGCCCAGATAGCCGCTCCGGTCGTCCGTGTGCACGCCAGGAAGGCCGACGACGCGTCCCGTGCTCAGCGCTACCCCTTCATCGATGCCCATCGTCGACATGCCCGAGAAGGTGCCGAGCGCCTGAGGGTCGCCGAGCATGGTGGCCCCCAGGATCTCGATCCCAGGACCCGCCAGTGAGGCGGCGAGCTCGCCGGCGGAGGAACCGGTCGCATCGGTCACCAGCCCGCCGCCGGCCGCCGCCGGCGACACGGCCAGGGTCGTGGTCGCGGCTACCGAAATGGCTGCGATGGCCCCGCAGATGATCGTGACATTCTGCATCGCAATTCCTTCTCTCCGATGATGTGTGTCAGCATATCTGCCGACCCCTCACCGTCGTCAAGGCTTGCAATAACACGAAAGAGGGCCGAGCCCGAAGGCCCGACCCTCTTCCGAGTGAAGTCGAAGGACTTACTTGATGATCTTCGTCACCGTACCGGCACCCACGGTGCGGCCACCCTCACGGATGGCGAAGCCGAGGCCCTCCTCCATGGCGATCGGCTGGATCAGCTCGACCGACATGTCGGTGGTGTCGCCGGGCATGACCATCTCGGTGCCCTCGGGCAGCGAGATGACGCCGGTGACGTCGGTGGTACGGAAGTAGAACTGCGGACGGTAGTTCGTGTAGAAGGGGTTGTGACGGCCACCCTCGTCCTTCGAGAGGATGTAGGCGGTGCCCTCGAAGTTGGTGTGAGGGGTCACAGAACCCGGCTTCGCGACGACCTGACCGCGCTCCACGTCCTCGCGCTTGGTGCCACGGAGGAGCAGACCACAGTTCTCGCCGGCCCAGGCCTCGTCGAGCTGCTTGTGGAACATCTCGATACCGGTGACCGTGGTCTTCTGCGTCGGGCGGATGCCGACGATCTCGACCTCGGAGTTGATGGCCAGCGTGCCACGCTCGGCGCGGCCCGTGACGACCGTTCCACGACCGGTGATGGTGAAGACGTCCTCGATCGGCATGAGGAACGGCTTGTCCTTGTCACGCACCGGGTCGGGGATGGAGTTGTCGACGGCGTCCATGAGGTCGAGGACCGACTGGACCCACTTCTCGTCGCCCTCGAGAGCCTTGAGGCCCGAGACGCGCACGACGGGGGCGTTGTCGCCATCGAAGTCCTGGCTGGAGAGCAGCTCGCGAACCTCGAGCTCGACGAGCTCCAGGATCTCCTCGTCGTCCACCATGTCGGACTTGTTCAGCGCGACGAGCAGGTACGGCACGCCGACCTGCTTGGCGAGCAGAACGTGCTCACGGGTCTGAGCCATCGGGCCGTCGGTGGCGGCGACCACGAGGATCGCGCCGTCCATCTGAGCAGCACCGGTGATCATGTTCTTGATGTAGTCGGCGTGACCCGGGGCGTCAACGTGCGCGTAGTGGCGCTTCGGCGTCTCGTACTCGACGTGCGAGATGTTGATCGTGATACCACGCTGACGCTCTTCCGGAGCCGAGTCGATCGACGCGAAGTCGCGCTGAACGTTGGTCGCCGACGGGTACTTGTCAGCAAGCACCTTGGAGATCGCCGCGGTGAGCGTCGTCTTGCCGTGGTCGACGTGACCGATGGTTCCGATGTTGACGTGCGGCTTAGTCCGCTCGAACTTGGCCTTAGCCACTGTGGGTCCTCCTCAGGACTCTCGTGTAGAGGCGCCGGTCGATGGATTTCGACCGGAAGCTCTACGGGATTGGTTTCTTATGTTACGGGATGTTGCCGAAGGCTTGAGACCCGAGGTCACTCGCCCTTGCTCTTCTGGACGATCTCGTCGGCCACAGCCTTCGGGACCTCCGCGTAGCTGTCGAACTGCATCGAGTACACCGCGCGGCCCGAGGTCTTCGACCGCAGGTCACCGATGTAGCCGAACATCTCCGACAGCGGGACGTTGGCACGCACCACCTTGACGCCGCTGGCATCTTCCATCGACTGGATCTGCCCACGGCGGGAGTTCAGGTCGCCGATGACGTCGCCCATGTACTCCTCCGGCGTACGGACCTCGACCGCCATGAGCGGCTCGAGGAGCACCGGGTTCGCCTTCCGAGCGGCCTCCTTGTAGGCCATCGAGCCGGCGATCTTGAACGCCATCTCCGAGGAGTCGACGTCGTGCGCTGCACCGTCGAGGAGCGTCGCCTTGACGCCCACCGTCGGGAAGCCGGCGAGGACGCCGACCTGCATCGCGTCCTGGATGCCCGCATCCACCGAGGGGATGTACTCGCGCGGGACGCGACCACCGGTGACGGCGTTCACGAACTCGTACGAGGTCTCCGGGGTGACCTCCATGGGCTCCAGGCTGATCTGCACCTTTGCGAACTGACCGGAACCACCGGTCTGCTTCTTGTGGGTGTAGTCGTACTTCTCCACCGTGCGGCGGATGGTCTCGCGGTAGGCCACCTGGGGCTTGCCGACGTTCGCCTCGACGTTGAACTCGCGCTTCATGCGGTCGACGAGGATGTCGAGGTGGAGCTCGCCCATGCCCTTGATGACGGTCTGGCCGGTCTCCTGGTTCTGCTCGGTGCGGAACGTCGGGTCCTCTTCGGCCAGCTTCTGGATCGCGGTGCCCAGCTTCTCCTGGTCGGCCTTGGTCTTCGGCTCGATGGCGACCTCGATCACCGGCTCCGGGAAGGTCATCGACTCGAGCACGACCTGGTTGTCCGGGTCGCTCAGGGTGTCACCGGTGGTGGTGTCCTTGAGGCCGATCACCGCGTAGATGTTGCCGGCGGTGACGAAGTCGACCGGGTTCTCCTTGTTGGCGTGCATCTGGAAGATCTTGCCGATGCGCTCCTTCTTGCCCTTGGTCGAGTTGATGACCTGGGCGCCGGAGTCGATGCGGCCCGAGTAGACGCGGACGTAGGTGAGACGACCGAAGAACGGGTGCACGGCGACCTTGAAGGCCAGCGCGGAGAACGGCTCGGTGGCGTCGGCGTGGCGCAGGATGACCTGCTCCTCGTCGCGCGGGTTGTGCGCCTCGATGGCGGGCACGTCGAGCGGCGACGGGAGGTAGTCGATCACGGCGTCGAGCATCGGCTGCACACCGCGGTTCTTGAACGCGGAACCGCAGAGGACCGGGTAGATCTCGTTGTTCACGGTGAGCTTGCGGATGGCCGCCTTGATCTCCGGAACGGTGATCTCCTCGCCGCCGAAGAACTTCTCGAGCAGCACGTCGTCGCTCTCGGCGACGGTCTCGATCAGCTTCGCGCGGTACTCCTCGGCCTTGGCCTGCAGGTCGGCGGGGATCTCCTGGACCTCGTACTTGGCGCCCATGGTGACATCACCCTTGGCGTCGCCGGGCCAGACCAGCGCGCGCATCTCGATCAGGTCGACGACGCCGACGAAGTCGGACTCCGAGCCGATCGGGAGCTGCATCACCAGCGGCTTGGCGCCGAGGCGGGAGATGATGGTGTCGACCGTGAAGTAGAAGTCGGCGCCGAGCTTGTCCATCTTGTTGACGAAGCAGATGCGCGGGACGACGTACTTGTCGGCCTGGCGCCACACGGTCTCCGACTGGGGCTCAACGCCCTCCTTCGCGTCGAACACGGCGACGGCGCCGTCGAGGACGCGGAGCGAACGCTCCACCTCGACGGTGAAGTCCACGTGACCGGGCGTGTCGATGATGTTGATCTGGTTCTTGTTCCAGAAACAGGTGACGGCCGCGGACGTGATGGTGATGCCGCGCTCCTTCTCCTGCTCCATCCAGTCGGTGGTCGAGGCGCCGTCGTGCGTCTCGCCGATCTTGTGGTTGACGCCCGTGTAGAACAGGATGCGCTCGGTCGTGGTGGTCTTGCCGGCATCGATGTGGGCCATGATGCCGATGTTGCGGACCTTGTTCAGGTCGGTGAGCACGTCCTGTGCCACAGGGTTCCTCCGAAGTGTTGAAAGTGAGGGGTGCCGTCCGGGCGCGGCACTATGAGGTATAACGCCCGGACGGCCAGATTTATTACCGGCGGTCGGTGCTTACCAGCGGTAGTGGGCGAAGGCCTTGTTCGACTCGGCCATCTTGTGCGTGTCCTCGCGACGCTTCACAGCGGCGCCGAGGCCGTTGGACGCGTCGAGGATCTCGTTGGTGAGACGCTCGGTCATCGTCTTCTCGCGACGACCCTTGGCGTAGCTGGTGAGCCAGCGGAGCGCGAGCGTGTTCGCGCGGTGCGGCTTGACCTCGACCGGCACCTGGTAGGTCGAGCCACCGACACGGCGGGAGCGGACCTCGAGGGTCGGACGGATGTTGTCGAGAGCCTTCTTCAGCGTGGTGACCGCGTCCTGGCCGGACTTGGTGGCGACGCCCTCGAGCGCGTCGTAGACGATGCGCTCGGCGAGGCCCTTCTTGCCGTCGAGGAGGATCTTGTTGACGAGCTGGCTGACGACCGGCGAGCCGTAGACCGGGTCGGCGACGACGGGGCGCTTAGGAGCGGGACCCTTGCGAGGCATTACTTCTTCTCCATCTTCGCGCCGTAGCGGCTGCGAGCCTGCTTGCGGTTCTTCACGGCCTGGGTGTCCAGGGCGCCACGAACGATCTTGTAGCGGACGCCGGGGAGGTCCTTCACACGACCGCCGCGGACGAGCACCATCGAGTGCTCCTGCAGGTTGTGGCCCTCACCGGGGATGTAAGCGGTGACCTCGGTCCCGTTCGACAGCTTCACACGGGCGACCTTGCGGAGCGCCGAGTTCGGCTTCTTGGGGGTGGTGGTGTACACACGCGTGCACACGCCGCGCTGCTGCGGGTTGGCCTTCAGGGCGGGGGCCTTGGTCTTGGTGACCTTCGGCGTCCGTCCCTTGCGGACCAACTGCTGAATGGTTGGCACTGAACTTCTCCTTATATGGACTGCACGGTGACAGTTGTTGCTTCTTCCCCATGAGCCACCCACCGGCTTCGCGCCCGCCATCGTGAACGATGGAGGCTGTCGTCGGGTGGAACGGCACTTGGGGGGAATCGGACGGCAGGGCCGGCCGATATGCCGTGGGGGCGGGGGTTCCGTGCGGTCTCCCTGCCCATCGGATGAGTACGTGCCAACCCGCTCGCTCCTCACCCGGAAACCGGGCACGAAGCAAGCGCGCGACAGAGCGCACACCCGATAAATAGTATCCGCCGGGGAGCGGTCGGTCAAATGAGCGCGGGTGCGGGCGGCCCCTGTCCGCGCACGGCGAAACCGGACGCCGCCCGGGCTCAGCCCTGGGTCGAGCCGTCGGAGAGCTGCGGGGTGAAGACGGCGCCGCCGGGGCCGAACGTCACGAACCCGAAGTACTCGAACTCGAACGGATCCGTCGAGGCCTGACCGGTCGAACCGTCGGAGGGGCTCGTCACCGTCGCGGAGGCCTCGATGCTCCCCCTGTCGCTCGACACCATCCATCCGCCGTGCGCCCAGGAGGAGTCGACCGCCACCAAGGGCCGGTCGTCCAGAGTCCAGTGGACGCCGCTCACGGTGTACCCGTCGTCTGTCGTGTCGTCGACGACGAAGGGGCAGCCGGCCGGGTCGGCGACGGTCGTCGCCACGCACGCGTCGAGCCACGCGTCGACTGCGGCGCGGGCCGCGGTGTCGCCGTCGGATGACAGCTGGGCCGGGAAGCGGGTGGTCTGCGGCCGGCCGGAGGGGCGGGAGGCGACATCCGCATCCCAGATCCGGTAGGCGGCGTTGGGCGACGTGAAGCTCATGGGGTAGCTGCCGGGGAGCGCACGCAGCGTGACGATCGTGCGCAGCGCCTGGTTCGCCGGCCGGATCCCGGCGATGGAGTAGGTCATCCCGTCCGGCGCCTGCACCTCGAACGAGACCGTGTCCGGCGCCACCTTCGCCATGCGCCAGAGCGGGACGCCCGGCAGCCCGCCGGTCCGCTCGAATGCGAAGGTACGGCGCTGCTCCTGGTCGCCCTGCGTGAGGACGGCCTCGACGGTCGTGCGCCCCGACCGGGTCACCGGGCGACCGACCGTGAACGAGGTGATGCGATGCGTCGCCGTGGCATAGACCTTGTCGGTCAGCAGGATGTCACCGGCCGAGCGGTGGATCCCGGCGATGCGCATCGCCTGTTCCGCCTTTCCGTGCTCCAACGCGGTCAGATAGCGCGCGACCAGGGTGCGCGGCAACTCCTGCGCCATGCCGATCGTGGCGATCGACATCACCGCGCCCGCAAGCGTGGCGAGCACCACGACCGTGACGCCCAGCCACAGCGCCGCCCGTGTCGACCTCCCCACGGTCAGCCCTGCGAGCCGTCACCGCGCGCGGGCGTGAAGACCGCGCCGTCGCCGGTGAAGGTGACCGTGCCCGAGTACGCGAACGGGATGTCGCCGGTCGTGACCTGCCCGGTGGCGCCGTCGGCGAGCCTGGTCACCTTCGCGGTCGCCGTGACCGAGCCGCCGGAGCCGCGCACATCCCACCCTCCGTCGTACCAGTCGCCGTACATGTCGACCTCGGGACGCGTCACCAGCGACCACCGCAGATCGCTCAGCCGGACGCCGTTCGCCGTCTCCTCCTTCACCAGGAACGGGCAGTTCGCCGGAGCGGCGTCCTGGGTGGCGAGGCACGCGTCCAGCCAGTCCTCGACGGCCTTCTTCGCGTCCGCGTAGCCCGTGTCCGAGAGTTCGGCGGCGAACACCGTCGGAGTGACGACGCTGCCGGCCGGGTGCGAGATGGCGACGCCGCTCTTCGCGGAGTAGTCGGCACTCGACGAGCTGACCTTCACCGGGTAGCTGCCGGGGAGCGCGCGCAGCTTCGCGACAGCGTCATGGCTCGACGGCGTGAGGCCTGCGATGGTGAAGCTCAGGCCGCTGGGCCCCGCGGTCTCGACCTCGACGGTGTCCGGCGTGACGGGCGCGAGCTTCCACAGCGGCAGGAACGGCAGACCGCCCGCGCGGACGACCCGGAAGGAGCGGTGGTAGGGGCGATCGCCCTCCTCGACCGTCGCATCCACCGTCGTCACGCCGTGGCGGGTGACCGGCGCGCCGAGCGTGAACGAGGTGATGCGGTCGGTCGCCGTGGCGTACGCCGCCTGGGTCAGCAGGATGTCGCCGGAGCGCGGCGTGATCGCGCCCAGCTTCATCGCCTCGCGGGCGTGGCCGTGGACGAGGGCGTCGAGGTAGCGCGCGACCACAATGCGCGGCATGCTCTGCGCCGCCGCGACCGTGGTGACGGAGAAGAAGGCGCCGGCGGCCGTGCACAGCACCGCGGCGGCGGCGAGGACCCACCAGAACCAGCGGACGCGGACGGTGCGCTTCGCGGGCGCGGCTTCGGACTCGGTGCTCACGTGGACTCCCCCAGACCGGCCGGATACCGATCGGCCGACAGTCAGCTTAGGGGCGGGACGCAGAAGAGCGCGGGCACCCGTTCGGGGTACCCGCGCTCCACTGTCGTGTGGGTCCGGCTCAGCCGCCGATGCCCTTGGCGAGCTCGCTGTCGACGTTCTGCAGGGCGTCGGCCGCCTTGGTGAGGAACTGCGACATCCCGTCGAGTCCGTTCACCGCCTCGGTGGTGCCCTTGGTGAACTGCTCGTACGAGGTGTGGAAGGCGCCGGACGCCTGGTCGGTGACGAAGCCCCCGTTCACGAGCCCGTTCACCAGGTTCTGCAGCTCGTGGAGCTTCGCGGTGATGTCGTCCTTGCCCGCGATCAGGCGGTTGGCGGCATCGGTCATCTCGCCGTACGTGACGTTCATGTTGGCCATGACGGTCCTTATCCCTTCGGTTCGAAAGAGGCCGTACCCCCGGGGCCGACCAGCTACGTCCACCTAACCAGGCCTGCGGAGTGGACGGAATGGGGAGCACTCCCCATGTCCCGGGGTTCACCCACGCCGGGCCAGCGGGATAGCGTGGCAGCCATGCCGTCGTACAGTCCGATGAAGCCGAACCCGAACTCCGCCGCTGCGCGCAGCTCCGGATCACGGCAGGACCGCTCCTCCACACCGCCGTCGCAGGCGGAGCGGGCTCTGCGCCCGTTCGGGTATCTGCTCGTCGCGCTCGTCTGGACGGTGCTCGGGGCCGTCACCCTCGCTCTCCCGGCTGCTCTGCCCTTCGGGCTCTGGAGCACGAACCCGGACTTCAGCTCGCGCGAGTTCGTCACCGGCGGCGACACCGTGATCACCGTGCTGTTCCTGGTGTTCGCCCTCGTGGTGCTCGTGCCGCTGCTCGGGTACGCGTTCGTCGCCCTGCCGCTCGGCTCCGTCTCGCTCGCCGTGCTGTCGTGGACGTACGTCGTCCGCAGCCTGCGACCGTCGTATGCGGGCGAGCGCCTGTCGAGCACGGGATGGTCGCGCAACGTCATCGGGCCGGTGACGGTCGGGAAGACGGCGCTGTCGCTGCTGCCCGTCCGGCTGACGCCCTGGACGACGTTCTGGACCGAGATCATGTTCCTCGGCTGGCGGCCGGGCCGCGCGGTCCTGGTCGCCGGCATCCCCTACGCGCTCGCGTCGTTCCTCGTCGCCGGCTGGCTGTTCTGGCCGGTCGGCCCGGTCGCGGCCGTGGTCTGGGTCGTCGTGACGGCGGCGCTCGTGGTGACGACCGTCGTCCTGATCGCCCGCGAATACCTCCGACGGGTCGGCGGAGGGAACGTCAGCGGCCGGAAGCCGGCTGCCCGAGCGGAGCGCGGAAGCTGATCGAGTCGATCATCGCGTCGAACAGCTCGAGGTAGAGCTCCGGAGCGGTCGCCATCGGGGCATTGATGCGCGCATGGATGAGGCGCGAGCCGTCCGGGACGGCGAACCGGTAGTCGGCGACCAGCTCGGGGGCCGACTGCTCGTCGTACGTGGTCTGGCGGACCTGCGAGCGACGCCGCACCGGCCCGATGGAGAACTCGAGCGCGTCGTCGTCGGGGAAGCAGCGCTGCAGGTGCGTGGCGGTGTCGTCATCCGGTCCCGGCGCGGTCGGCCACTCCTCGCGCGACAGCACGATGGAGGCGGGGAACGGCACGCCGGGCAGGATCTCCATCGAGAGCGCCAGCGCGAAGGCCGAGCTCTCGTCCGCCAGCGCGACCAGGTGCTCCAGCTCGGTCTTCGCGGTGCGGCGCACCCGGGCCAGCCGGTCGGCGCGGCCGACCCGCTCGGTCACCAGGCGCGCGATGCGCCGGGCGGCCGCCTCCTCGTCGTGCAGCGGGATCATCACCCACGTGCCGGGGAAGACGATGGTCAGCTCCTCATCGAGCGAGGTCAGGCGTGCGTCGGTCATGCGAACTCCCCCAGGGTGACGCGCAGCGAGTCGGCGATGGCCTGCGTATCGGTGACCATGTCGTCGAACCCGCCGATGAATCCCGACCGGAACACCGTGTGGAACGCCTGCGCGGACCCGACGGGGAAGATCGCGAACACCACCCGCTGCTCCAGGAGCGCGTCTCCCGCGTCGTCGTCGGCGAGCGCGGTGAGGTGCGTGAAGCCGACGAGCTCGCCGACCGCGTGCGCCGTCCGCCAGGAGCGGTAGCCGAGGGTCTCGTAGCCCGGCTCGCGCACCGCGGCGTCCGCATCGGTCGCGGCGAGGTAGCTCTCCGGGGTGTCGTCGACCTCGAGCTGCAGCAGCTCGAACGTCTGGTACGCGTTGAGCACGCCCGCCGACGGGATCGGAATGAACACGCGGGCCCGCGTCGCACCGCTCGGGTCCTCCGCGTGCAGCACCTGCTGCAGGGCGCGCAGCTGGGCGGTGAGCCCCGCGGCCTGCTCCCCCGCGTCGAGCGATGCGGCGAACCGCTCCGGCCAGTCCCCTCGCGGGTCCTCGCTCAGCAGCTCGACGTCGTACCAGCCCTCCGGGGCCTCGAACGTGAAGTCGACGATGTCGCGCGGGCGCAGCGTCATACCGGGTCAGCCTCCTCAGCCGTTGTGGCTCTTGTACGTCGGAACATACTTGTCCGCCTGGCCGAGCGCGAACTTCTGCAGGTCGATGCTGGGGATCTTCGGCAGGTCGGTGTGGTTGCCTCCGTCGAACTTGTTGGCGATCTCGTCCACCTTGCCCGGCGCGTTCACCAGCTCGATGCCCTTGTTGATCAGCGCGGAGCCCTGGTGGTACGCGGCGACGACGGTGAGCGGGTTGACCTCGCGGGCGCCGACGTCGTGCGAGACGGCGCGCACGACGTTCTGGTCGATGCCGAGGAGGGTCCGCATCGCCTTCGCCTTGTCGGCGCCGTCGGTCACCAGCGCCTTGTAGGCGGCGCGCTGGCCGGCCGCCGACTCGCCGGCGGCCTGCCAGATCTTGACCGGGTTGACGTCGTTGAGCGGCTTCTCGAACAGCTTCTTGGTCGCCGACTTCATCAGGCGCTTGCCGATCTGCATCTTGAGCATGGCGTTCGGACTGGTGCGGACACCGCCCACCAGACGGGGAGCACGGGCCAGCGCCTTGATGCGCGCGGCCTTGCCGAGGAACGCGAAGATACGGCCGCCGAACAGGCTGAGCGCGACGCCGACGGCGGCCCCGATGATGTCGAGGAAGGTGCCCTCGCCGTTCGCGAACTTCACGACCGCGTCGACGAGCTTGATGATGGATGCGACCAGCGCGATCACGACGAGCACCTGACCGAGGATGGGCACCCAGGAGAGGAAGATCGCCAGCACCCCGGCGATGTCGCCGATGGTCTCGATCACATCCATGACCTTGTCCCAGAAGCCCGGGTTCTTCAGGCCGTTGTTGTGGTGGTCGACGACGTCGACGATCGCGTCGACCGCCTTCTCGGCCGCGCGGTTCTTCTTGTCGCGGGCGTCGTACCAGGCCTGGTGGGCGGCCTGCAGCGCGGCGTTCGCGTCTCGGGCCGCGTCGTCGGCCTTGTCGGCCGACTTCCCCGCCGTCGCCGCATCCTCCGGCTTCGCCTTCTGCGCGTCGGTGTGCGCGGTCGTCGCCGCCTTGTGCGCGGCATCCGCCGCGTTCTGCTTCTGCTCGATCAGAGCGATCGCCTTGTCGGCGTCGTCCTTCGCCTCGCGCAGCTCGGCCGCGTACGTGATCAGCGCGTTGGCCGTCTTGGAGTAGCGGTCCTTGGCCTTGTTGATGTCTTCGGCGGTGTCCTTCGACATCTCCTGCAGCTTGGACACGGCCTGCGACTTGTACCCGTCGAGGTCGTGGATCTTGTTGAGCTCCTTCACGGAGCGCTGGATCGCCTCGCCGATCGCCTGGTAGTGCCGGGCCTTCGCCTCCAGCACATCGGGGTCGCCGGTCAGCGGCTGGAACTCCGTGTCGCTCACTTGTGGTCCGCACCCTTCTTCTCGTCCAGCGCCTTGGCGAGGTCGCCGTCCACCTTCACGAAGTTGTCCGCCACAGCGGCGATGACCTGCTGCACGTTCTTCACGTTCTCGGTCATCTCCTTGCGCTTCTCGTTCCACTTGTGGGCGAAGTCGCGGACATGGCTGTGCAGGTCGTCGTGCCCGGTCGCCTCGGCGACGGAGTCGCTGAAGTCGTCGGCGTTCTGGAACTCGCGCACGACGGCGTCGAGGTCGTCGCGCAGCTGCACCAGCTCGTCCAGCTTGAGTACGAGATCGGACACTTTTCCTCCCCTTCCGGTGGCGACCGCCGGAGTCCTCCGGTCATCCTGCCTTCAGCAACGTACCTGTGGACCAGCGGGGAAGCGATGGGGAGCGGTCCCCATCCACGTGAAGGCGAGGAGGTGGGTATGGTGCTGAAGTGCGACTGAAACTGACTCTCGCCCGCCCGTCCGGGACCAGCGATGACATCGTCGTCACCGCGGACGCCGCCGCCAGCATCGCCGAGGTCGCCTCGACCGTCGCGCGGATCGACCCGCGGCGGACCGGTCCGGTCGCCGCCCCCGGCGCGCTGACGCTGCGCGCGCAGCTCCCCGGGCAGGCCGACCCGCTCGTCCTCCCGCCGGACGCCCCGGTCGGCGAGGCCTGGATCGGGAGCGGCGCGACCGTCGCGCTGGCCGACGCCGGCCTCCACTACGTCTCCCCCGAGCTCGGCGACGTGCCGGTGGTCGCGACCCTGCGGGTGCTCAGCGGCCCGCAGGAGGGCGCGGAGTTCCCCCTGCGAGCCGGCAGCACCGTGCTGGGGCGCGACGAGTCGTGCGACATCGTGCTGCAGGATCCCCTCGTGTCGAAGCGCCACGTGCGCTTCGAGGCCGGCGACGGGGTGGAGGTCGTCGACCTGGGTTCGGCGAACGGCGTCGTCGTCGACGGCGGGCTGGTGACCCGGTTCACCGTCCGGCGCGCGGAGACCCTGCTGCTCGGCGACACCGAGGTGGAGCTGGAGGTGAAGGCGGGCTCGGAGCTGCCCGCCGCGCCTCCCACCGCGGGCCCGGTGTTCTTCAATCGGTCGCCGCGCGTCGAGCGCCGGTACTCCGGCCAGGTCTTCCAGGCACCCGAGGTTCCCGGCGAGAAGGACGACCCGCCCTTCCCGCTGCTCGCCATGATCACCCCGCTGCTGCTCGGTGGCGCGATGTTCTTCCTCACCAAGAACCCGACCAGCCTGCTCTTCATCCTGCTGTCTCCGGTGATGCTGGTCGGCAATTACATCAGCGGCCGCACCCGGGGCAAGCGCAAGCTCAAGAAGCAGATCGCACTGTTCGAGCAGCGGCTGGAGGCGCTCTCCACCAAGCTGGAGCAGGAGCGCCGGACGGAAGTCGAGCTGCGGCAGGCCGAGACGCCGACCACCGCGGACGCCCTGGCCGAGGCGGTCCGCCGCGGCCCGCTGCTCTGGACCCGGCGCCCGGAGCACTGGTCGTTCCTCAACCTGCAGCTGGGCCGGGGGACCATGCGCTCGCGCAACACCGTGCAGGCGGTCGACCGCGGCGAGCTCATCGTCGAGTTCCAGGAGCGCCTCGACGCGGTGATCGCCGACAACGCGACGGTGGACGACGTCCCCGTGCTCGACAACCTCTACGAGTCCGGTGCGCTCGGCATCGCCGGACCCACCGACCTGATCGCCGGATCGGTCAACTCGGTGCTGGTGCAGCTCACCGCGCTGCACTCGCCGTCCGAGCTGGCGGTCGCCGCGCTCGTCTCCCCGCGCTGGTCGCGCGAACTCGGCTGGCTCAAGTGGATGCCGCACACCTCCTCCCCGCACAGCCCGCTGGCCGGCGGCCACCTGGCCGACAGCGCCTCGTCCGCCGCCGGGGTGCTCAGCGCGCTCGAAGGTCTCGTGGAGGAGCGCCTCGCGTCCGCGAAGGCCGGCCCGCAGCGGCGCGGCGCCATGGAGCAGGAGAGCGCCGCCCTGGAGCGCGGCGCCGAGGTGGGACGCTCGCAGACCGGCAACGGCACGCCGTCCCCCGTCCCGGCCGTCGTGGTCGTCATCTCCGACGACGTCGCCGTCGACCGCGCCCGCCTCGTGCAGCTCGCGGAGGCGGCCGCCGACGCCGGCGTCTTCCCCGTCTGGATCTCGGACGACGTCGACCGGCTCCCGGCCGTCTGCCGCACCTTCCTGCAGCACACCGACCAGCCGCACCGCGCGCGTGCCGGGTTCGTCCGCATCGGCGAGACCGTGGAGGACGTCGTCACCGAGCCGGTCAGCGCCGCGACCGCGCTCGACTACGCCAAGCGGATGGCCCCCGTCATCGACGCCGGAGCCCTCGTCGCCGACGCCAGCGACCTCCCGCGCTCCGTGTCGCTGGTGACCCTGCTCGGACACGAGCTGGCCGAGTCGTCGAGTGCGGTGGTCGACCGCTGGCGGCAGAACGCCTCCATCCACGACCGCACGGCCGGGGCGAAGCCCGCGCGGCGGCGCCCGGGGACTCTGCGCGCGACGGTCGGCTCCGCCGGCGTCGACGCCATGCACCTCGACCTGCGCACGCAAGGGCCGCACGCCCTGGTCGGCGGCACCACCGGAGCCGGCAAGAGCGAGTTCCTGCAGGCGTGGGTGCTGGGGATGGCCGCCGAGTACAGCCCCGACCGGGTCACGTTCCTGTTCGTCGACTACAAGGGCGGGTCCGCCTTCGCCGACTGCGTCAGCCTCCCGCACTGCGTCGGCCTGGTCACCGACCTGAGCCCCCACCTGGTGCGCCGCGCGCTGACGAGCCTCCGCGCCGAGCTGCACTACCGGGAGCACCTGCTCAACCGGAAGAAGGCGAAGGACCTGCTGGAGCTGGAGAAGCGCGGCGACCCGGACAGCCCGCCCGCGCTCGTCCTCGTCATCGACGAGTTCGCCGCGCTCGTCGGCGAGGTGCCGGAGTTCGTCGACGGCGTGGTCGACATCGCCCAGCGCGGACGCTCGCTCGGCATCCACCTCATCATGGCGACCCAGCGCCCGGCCGGGGTCATCAAGGACAACCTGCGCGCCAACACCAACCTGCGCATCGCGCTGCGGATGGCCGACGAGTCGGACAGCCAGGACGTGGTCGGCGTCGCCGATGCCGCCCACTTCGATCCGTCCATCCCGGGCCGCGGCATGGCGAAGACCGGACCCGGCCGCCTGGTGCGGTTCCAGTCGGCGTACGCCGGTGGCTGGACCACGCGCGAGCCCGAGCGCGCGGGCGTCGAGGTCGCCGAGCTCCGCTTCGGCGGCGAAGTGCGCTGGGAGGAGGAGCGACCCGCAGAGGAGCCGGATCGCGACCTCGGCCCGACCGACCAGCAGCGGATGGTCGCCGCGATCGTCCGCGCGCAGTCCGCCGCCCACATCCCCGCTCCCCGGCGCCCGTGGCTCGACGAGCTCGCCGCCGCGTACGACCTGGGGCTGCTGCGGCAGCGCACCGACGCCGAGCTGCTGCTCGGCGTGTCCGACATCCCGGACCGCCAGGAGCAGCGTCCCGTCTACTTCCAGCCCGACGTCGACGGCAACCTCGCCGTCTACGGCACCGGCGGCTCCGGCAAGTCGACGGTGCTGCGCACGCTCGCCTCCGCCGCCGCGATCACTCCGCGCGGCGGGCCCGTGCACGTCTACGGCCTCGACTTCGGCGCCGGGAGCCTGCGGATGCTCGAGAAGCTGCCGCACGTCGGCTCGATCATCCCCGGCGACGACCCGGAGCGCATCATCCGGCTGTTCCGGATGCTGAAGCAGACGCTCGAGGACCGCGGCCCGCGCTTCGCCGAGGCGAACGCGTCGAACATCACCGAGTACCGGTCGCTGACCGGGCGGCAGGAGGAGCCGCGCATCCTGCTGCTCGTTGACGGCTTCCCCAGCTTCCGGGAGGACTTCGAGATCCCGGCCGGACGGTCGCAGTGGTACGACGTGTTCCGCGACCTGCTGGCCGACGGCCGACGGCTCGGGATGCACGTCGCGCTGACCGGCGATCGTGCCGGCGCCGTCCCGACCTCGATCGGATCGCTGGTCCAGCGCCGCGTCGTCCTGCGGCTCGCGGACGACGGCTACGGCATGCTCGACGTGCCCAGCGACATCCTGTCGCCCGCCTCTCCCCCGGGTCGCGCGATCGTCGACGGCTACGAGACCCAGATCGCCGTGCTGGGCGGCTCGCGCGCCGTCGCGGACCAGTCGGAGGCGGTGCGCCGTCTCGCCGAGGCGATGGAGCGCGCCGGCATCCCCACGGCGCCCGCGGTCGGCTCCATGCCGAAGGAGCTGGACCCGGCGTCGCTGCCGGACAGCGTGGGCGGACTCCCCGTGCTCGGCATCGGCGACATCGACCTCGGCCCGCTCGGCTTCGAGCCGTCCGGCACGCTGCTCGTCGCCGGCCCCCCGGCCAGCGGTCGCACGACGACGCTGACGGCGGTCGCGGACGCGGTGGCGCGGTTCGACGCCGAGACGCGCCTGTACTACGTGGGAAGCGCCCGCTCCCCGCTGTCCGCATCGTCGCTGTGGACGGACCGCGCCCTCACCCCTGCGGACGCGGCCGAGCTGGCGAAGGACCTCACCGTCGCCATCGCCGACCCGGACACCGAGGGCCGGATCGCGGTGTTCGTGGAGAGCATCGGCGACTTCCTGCAGACGCCCGCCGACTCGCCCCTCGTTGAGCTGATCCGCGCCGTCCGCCGGAGCGACCACCTGCTCGTCGCCGAGGCGGAGTCGAGCGCCTGGGGCACGTCGTGGCCGCTGCTCGGCGAGGTGAAGAACGGCCGGCGCGGGCTGCTGCTGCAGCCGGACTCGGTCGAGGGCGACATCCTGCTCAAGACGCCGCTCCCGCGGATGGGCCGGTCGGAGTTCCCCCCAGGGCGCGGCGTGTTCATCCAGAAGGGCGGCTTCACACGCGTGCAGGTGCCTCTGGTGGATGCGTCGCTGCCGGCGCGCGTCCGCGTCTGATCGGCCTCGGCGGCTACTGCTCGGCGGCTACTGGTCTTCGTCGCCCTCCCACGGCCAGCGCGGACGCCCACGCTGCCGGAACCGTCCGACGAGCACCAGCTGATAGAGCAGCGTCACCGCGAACGCCAGGATCGCGATCGTGATGGCCGGCCAGCGCACCAGCTGCGCGAACGCGAACAGGAAGTAATGGAACGGATCATTCGGATCGCCGGCCGCACCCGCGACCCCGCCCGCCGCGATGAAGACCGAGTAGCAGGCGACGCCGACGCCGAACGCGACCCCGGGCGAGATCCGCTGCCGCTCGGCAGGAACGCGGGTGCCCAGCACGATGAGGAACACCAGCAGCATGAGCGCCGACGCGATCACCATGACGGGCCCGACGATCGGCCCGACCTGGGGGTCGGCGACGACATCGCTGTCGGTCGCGAGGGAGACCAGCCCGAACACGGCGACGACCAGGGCGAGGTAGAGCCCCGTCGCGAAGAAGGCGACCACGGTCGCGTAGACGCGCTCGTCACGCATGGTCGGCTGAGCGTCCTCCCCGGTCAGTACCCCTGCTGCGCGTAGGCGGCGACGGCCTGGTTCTGCGCGTCGGCGACCTGCTGCTCGTAGTCGGCCTGCGCCTCGGCGTTGCGCGCCTTCAGCTTGCGGCCGCGCGCGGAGAGCCAGGCGCCCGTCCAGATCGACATCTCCCGCGCGATGACGCCGGCGAGCACCGCGAACGGGTTGACCCACGCGCTGCGGATGAGGATCGCGAACTCGTCCGGGTTGCGCTGCCAGTACTGCGCGTCGATCAGCCCGGCGCCGATGTAGACGAAGTACACGAACACCGCGACGAACAGCCCGCCGAGGATGTAGGCCCACCAGCGCGCACGGTTCAGGATCTGGATGAGGACGACCATCCCGATGAAGAATGCCAGCACCGGCGCCCACCCACGGAGCCCGAACGCGGGACCGCCGGTGAAGAACTGGACGAGCGCCGGGCCGAACTCGTTGCTCGGCGTCAACAGGGATCCGACGATAAGCACGGCGCCGGCCCACAGCACGGCGAACGCGACCGTGCCGACGAGCGCGATGAGGATGCCGATCCCGCGGTTGCTCTTCTTCTTCGGCGGCTCGGGGCGCTGCAGGTAGATCGGGGCGACCGGCTGCGGGGCGGGAGCGGCTGTCCCGTCGGCGGGCGGGGTGCCGTACGCGGTCGTGGGGGCCCCGGTCGTGGGGGCCCCGGTCGTCTCGGCCTGGCGGACGGTCGCTGCTTCGGCGGCGACGATCACCGGGGTCGCCGACTCGACGGGGGACGCGGTGTCGACCGTGGCGTCGCCGGCGGCGGTCGCACCCGGCTCGGAACTGGAGCGCGCGACGGCCGCGGCCACGTCGTCGTCGCTCGTCACGACGGGCTCCGGCTCGGCGATCGCGGCGGGACGCTGCGGCTCGGCGGCGGCCGGGACGGCGGCATCCTGCTCGTCGTCCCCGGCGGGACGGTTGATGTGTCCGCGCGCCGACACCGGGTTCGACGGCGGCTCGACGACCTGTGCTCCGGTGTCGGTGGCCGGCTCCGCGGCGGCCGATGCGCCCGGTGCCGTCGCGGCCGCGCCGGTCTGCTCGGCGGCCGCCTGCTCGGTCTCCGGCCGCGCGTCGTCCGGCCCGGGCTCGTAGGTCGCGCGCTTCGGCGCGTCCGGCGTGTCGCTCATCCTGGCTCCTCCATCGGCCCGGCGGGCCCGTTGCGCCCACTGTAGCAACGGGGGTGGCCGAGTCCAGGGAGGCGGGACCGGGGCGGGGTCACTTGGAGGTCTTGGCTCCCGTCCCCGTGTTCAGCACGTAGATGAAGCCGCTCACCTTCGCGTCGAAGGCACCCGGTCCGGACTGCGCCGTGTCGATGTTGAGGGCGTTCACGAGGAAGAGCCGCTTTCCGGTCTGGGCCGACGCGATGAAGGCGAAGATCTGGTCCTCCGTGCCACGCACGGTCACGCTCACCGGGATCACCGTGAAGTTCGACGCGTCGATCAGGTCGGTGGTGACCGGCGGGGCCCCGTCGGCGGGAGTGGGCGCGGGGGCCGGCGTCGGCGGCGCCGAGGGAGTCGGCGTCGGGGTCGGGGTGGCCCCCGTGCCCGAGCTCGACCCCGTCGATGCGCCGGCGGCCGCGGGCGCCCCGTCCGCCTGCGGAGGCGCATACGCTTTGCCCTCGCCCGCCGTGCTGGCGATGACCGTCACGCCCGCGGTGGCGGCGAATCCGCTCATCTCGTCGCTGAACGTCGGCCAGTCGGCCTGCGCGGGAACCGAAGCGGTCAGCTCGCTCAGCTTCTGCTTGAGCGACGGGAGGTTCTCGCTGTCCTTCTTCATCTTCGCGAGGATCGTCGCCTTCACGGCGTTCGCGCTCTCCACTTGGGAGGTCTGCGCGTTTGCTGCGGTCGCCTGGTCGAGCTGCGGCTGGATGCCGACGATCCAGCCCAGAGCGCCGACGATCACCATGACGAGGACGGAGCCGATGATCCAGAGCCTGGTCTTGTCCATGTCACTTGTCCTTCGTCTGGAACCGGTTCGTGTAGAGGCCGTCACCCACGTGGATGACGACGCTCGACGTGTAGATGCCCGTCTCGTCGCGGTTCACGGTGCCCGCGCTCACATCGACGACACCCGTGAGCTTCTGGACGGCGGCGACCCAGCTGGGCACGTCGGGGAAGCCGTTGCTGAGGGTGACGACGGTGACCGTCGCAATGCGCGGACCCTGGAGCGGGTCCGTCGACTGCTGGAAGACGGCGATCGGCGACGCGGCGTCGACCGTGATCGACTTCATCGTGAGACCCGCGGGCTCGGCTTTTCCGATCGCCCTGATGAACGGCTCCCACGCGACCTCGGTGGAATCGCCGACCTGCTGCGCGGCGACGGCGACATCGACCTGGTTCTGGACGGTCCGCACCTCGACGTACTTCTGCTGCTGAGCGAGGAGGTCGTTGGTCCGCGCCTGCGCCGCGAACAGCTGCGTCTGGGCCATCAGGTTGAAGCCGAAGGCGGTCGCGCTGGCCACCACGACCACCAAAAACACCGCGAGCACACCCCAGGTGAACCCGCGGCGGGTGCGCGCATCGCGCCGGGCCGAGCGCACCTCGGGAGGCAGCAGATCGACGCGGGGGTCGCCGCCGACCATCAGGCCCTCGACCGCAGTGGTCGTGGGACGCGCCGCCGTCTTGGACGACGCAGAGGACGTGGTCGCCTTGGACCGGCCCGTCCGTTTCAGCTGCTTGGGCTGCTTCGACGGTTTCGGCTGCTTCGATGGTTTCTGGTCGGCGACGTCAGGCGGTCCGGACGGGCGACGGAGGCTGATGCTCATGCTGCGCTCCCGAGGGCGAGGCCGAGCGCAGCGGAGAGCGCCGACCGGTTCTGCCGGAGCTGCGCTGCGTCGAGGTGACGGGACAGCGTGACGGCGTGGAAGGGATCCCCGGGCGCGACGGGCAGCCGGGTCATCTCGCTGAGCGCCTCGCCCATGCCGGGGAGCTGCGAGCCGCCGCCCGTGAGCATGATGCTCTCGACCGGCGTCGTCGGGCGGGTGTTGACGAAGTAGCTGATCGTGTTGCGCAGGCTGTTGAGAAGCTCGCCGGTGATGCGGTACACGATCTCGACCACCTGCTGCTCCTCCGGGGAGTTGACCTGCCTGGCGAGGCCGGTGACCGCCTTGATCCGCTCCGCCTCGCCGACGGAGACATCGAGGCCGGAGCGCAGGGCCTGCGTGAGCTCGGCGCCTCCCGCCGGGATGATACGGACGAACTGGGGCACGCCGTCGGTCGCGACCACCACGCTCGTAGTGTTCGCTCCGATGTCGACGAGGGCGACGGTGCCGCGGACACCGGCACGCGTGACCATCGCGCGCGTCAGGGCGAACGGCAGCAGGTCGACGTCGACCGGCGTGAGCCCCGCGAGCTGGACGGCCTTCACGTTGCCGAGTACCGCCTCCTTGACCGCCGCGATCAGCAGACCGTTCACCACCGGGCCGGTCTCGAGCATCCCCTCGGAGATCGGGTAGAAGTCCAGCAGCGCGTCCGCGACGGGCACCGGCAGCATGTCCTGCACGAGGAACGGCAGGCTCTCGCGGATGCGCGTCTGCGACATGCGCGGAACCGTCAGGTCGCGCGCGAGCACGCGCTGGTTGCCCATCCCGAGCACGACCTCCTTGCTCTTGAAGCCGCCCTGCTGCCACAGCTGCCGGAGCCCGGCGGCTATCGTGTTGGGCTCGAGGACCTCGCCGCGCGAGGCGGCGCCGTCGGGGATGGGCACCGCGTGGTGCCGCAGCAGCGTGGGCTTCGGCTTGCCGGGATCGGCGAGCTCCACCGCGCGAATGGTCGTGGTGCCGATGTCGATGCCGACGATGCTGGTGGCCATCCGTTCCTCCTTCTGTCGTTGTGATGCGTGGGTCTATGCGAGTCCGAGGAGCGCCAGGTAGGCTCCCCCGATGGTCGGTCCGGCCAGGATGCCGAGCCACGCGCCGGCGAGCATCCAGGGTCCGAAGGGGATGCCGCTGCTACGACCTGCGCGGCCGCCGGCGAGCAGGATCAGCGAGAACAGGCCGCCCAGGAGGAACGCGGCGAAGGCGCCCACGAGCAGCGGCGCCCAGCCGAGGAAGCCGAGGAACAGCCCGAGGACTCCGGCGAGCTTCACATCGCCGAAGCCCATCCCGCCGGGACGTACCAGTGCGAGGATCAGGTAGAAGGCGAAGAGCGCGCACGCGCCGATCGCTGCCCGCGCCACGGCGAACGGGTCGCCGCCGAGGAGGGCGGCCGCGCCGAGGAGCACGGCACCGACCGCGTAGGACGGGAGCACGATGGCGTTCGGCAGGCGGTGCGTGTCGAGGTCGATCAACGCCAGAGCGATCGAGATCGCCGTGAGGTAGAGGAATGCGACGACAGTCAGGACGCGTGCGGTCACGCCGGCGGCATCCGTCGCGGCCAATGCCTGCGGACCGGCCCAGAACCACCAGGCGACGAGCGCGAAGGCTGCGGCGGTGGCCGCCTCGACCAGCGGATAGCGCGCGGAGATCGCACTTTGGCAGGTCCGGCAGCGGCCGCGCAGCGCCAGCCACGAGACGACCGGGATGTTGTCGTACGGCCGGATCTCGGTGCCGCAGCTGCCGCAGGCGCTCGGCGGCGACACGATCGAGCGGCCGGCCGGGACGCGGTAGACGACGACGTTGAGGAACGATCCGATCAGCGCGCCGAAGACGCCCGCGCAGACGAGAGCGAGCACGAAGAAGGCGGGGGTCATGGCAGCGGCGCCCCCGTCGAGTCGAAGGCGGTCTTGACCTCGATCTCGGTGTTGACGTCGTAGGACGTCGTGCGCGGGGTCGGGAACTTCGGCGGCGGCGAGTTCAGCAGACGCGTGTCGTAGCTGTATCTCTTCAGGAAGCCGCTCGAACCGGAGCCCTGCCCGACCGGTCCGCGGAACTCCTGCGCGATCGACCCGGTCACGCACAGATAGCCGAGCGGGATCCCCGCGTCGTAGTTGTGCACCTCGAAGCTGTGGTTGTTGGAGAGGATGGCGGCGTTGATCGTGCGTGCGCAGTTCGAGCTCCCGGACGTCGCCTCGAACGTCAGGGAGGCCTTCTCGTTGCTGCAACTCGCGCCGTTGCTTGCCGGGTACGGAGTCGGGTTCGTGCACACGATCGGGTTCCACACCCAGACCGCGCCGGCGCCGACGAGGCCGAGGATGTCGTTGGCCGCATCCTGGTACACCAGCTTGCCGGTGATCCAGGCGAAGTGCTCGGCATTGATCGTCATCGAACTGTGCATCGTGCCCTCGACGAAGACGTCGCCTGCGCGGCAGTCGTACTTCGCGATCGAAGGGACCACCTCGTTCACGACCGGGTAGCCGAGCCCGTTGCCCGACGACTTGGTATCGGTGCCGACGCACGTGAACCCGTTCTGGTTCGGTGAGGCGGACGATGCCCAGTAGTTCGCGTTGGCCGAGTCACTGGGGACGCCCTGAACGTAGGCGAGGTTGTTGTAGAGCTGGGACGCCGGACCGATCGCGATCTTCTGCCCGCCGCCGGCGACGTCGGAGAGCGTCCCGGCGTTCTGCGCCTGCGTCTTGGTCGGGTCCCCGGGCGTCCCGCAGAACGCCGGAGCCGTTCCGGCCGTGGCCGCACCGTTCGACAGCTGGGTCTTCTTGGTCCACGGCGAGAGGACGGTCATGTACGCGGTGCTGCCCGACACCGAGAAGGTGATCTTGGTCGGCCCCGTGTAGAGGCAGCCGGGGATGGGCACCTTGACGGGGATGTCGGTGCGCACCTGGTCGAGCTGCGCCTGCGGCGGCGGCATGGTGATCTGTGCCGCGTTGACGGGCGCGCCCGACTGGAACGTCGGCGTCCCCGCGCCGCCCGAGCAGTTGGTCTGCGAGTAGAGCTTGCCGCCCACTGCGTTGGGGTTCGCCGTCGTGACCTTCTGCTTGAAGGTGCCGCCGCAGATGTTGAGGGTGTCGTTCGAGTGCACCTGCCCGTCGAACGTGTCCCCGGCGATGAAGTTGATCAGGCAGTTCTGGCTGCGGGTGGCAGCCCATGCGTACGCGACCGCGCAATTGATGTTGTTCAGCGTCGGGTCGAGCTCTTCGTAGTCGGTGAAGTAGACGTAGTTGGTGAATCCGGTCTGCTTGATGTTGGCCACGACGCTGCGGGTGACGGTGTCCACCTTGCCGGTCGCGCGCAGATGCAGGATGCCGTTGCTCGCGTACTTGGAGTTGTCCACCTCGTACCGGAACGAGGCGTTCGCCGGCAGCCCGTCCGTGAGCGGGACGGACGCCCAGCGGCCCCCCGCCGACGTCGGCTTCACATCGAAGGCGGGGTTGTCGCGGCTTGTCGGCGGCAGCGCGACCGAGGTCGCGGACCCGTTCGCGATCGTGAAGGTCGACGCCGGATTGCCGTACTGCTGGTAGCTCGGGTCGTTGGTCAGGCGGCCCTGGTAGTCGGCGACCCCCGCGAACGCCGCCGACATCGCGGCGTCCCAGTCGGCATCGTGGTTGGAGCGCACCAGGCCGGACACCGAGAAGGTCATGGTCACCGAGATGAGGAGCAGGAGCACGCTCGCGATGCCGACGACCATGGCGAGGGCGACACCGCGGTCGCGCTCCTGCCGGAGGAGCGCTATGCGCGTGCGAAGAAGAGTGAGCATCCCGACCCCTACCCGACGTTCGCCATGCCGATGGTGTTGGTGATGGAGACCGCGTTGGCCGCACCGGTCGGCTGGATGGTGATGGTCACCTGGATGGAGGCGATGGCTGCGCGCTGGGTATCCGTGGTGAGGCTGGCGGGCAGGAGCTCCGCGCGCGTCTTGTCGAAGTAGCGGAACACGACCGTCCCCGACGGAATGGAGTTGCACAGATTGCGGGTGGGTTTGGCTGCGCCGAAGTCCCAGTGACCGTTCGCGCCGGCGGTGTTGGAGGTCGCGGGGTACTGCGTCTCCTGCAGGATGCCACCGCTCACTCCGTACGCGACCATGACGGGGCTCTCCGCTCCGCTCAGGTTCACGTAGGCGTAGAACTGCACACTGGTCGCCGTGGCGGAGATGACGGCGGGCGCGTTGAGCGGGTTGCCGGGCGTGGGATTGGCGAGCGGGTTCGGCGTCGCCGCCCGGATCATGCGCGCCACCTGGTTCATGCCGTTCGACGCCTGACGGGTGCCCCCGTCGATCGACTGCGCGAGGCTGACACTGTGCGTGCCGGTGACGAACATCCACACGCCCAGCGTCATGATGAGCCCGGTGAGCATGATGGCGATGAGCAGCTCGATGAGGGACAGCCCGGACTCGCGCTTCGGGAGTTCGCGCAGCGCGGCGATCACGGCTGCCTCGGATCGATCGTGAAGATGTTCGCGCCCGTGAACGGCGGGCTGCCGGCCGGGAGCGTGATCTTCGTCGCGTCCACGAGGGCGGAACTCTGGAGCGCATCGTTCTGGTTGCTGAGGGCGTAGATCTTCCAGGAGCCGTAGGGCAGCGCGACGTTCGCGACGCCACCCGTAGCCGGCGACTGGCCGTAGCGGAGTGTCATGCCGGTCGCGCAGCCGGGGTCGCCGATCGCGGCTGACGCCACAGCGCTGACCGCGACGATCCACTTGCTGGACGTCGAGATGCGGATCACCGGCATCGGCACCGTGCCGGTCGAGCCCGGTGTGACGCCGACCGCAGGGGGCCGCTGACCGACGTTGCCGGAGGCGTTCGGGTTGACCCACTGGCCGGGATCGACGGAGAGGCACTGGGGCTGACCACCAGCGGCCGGCACGTACTGGCCGGCGAAGACGGAGTAACCGGAGGTGAAGGGGAAGAGGGGCGTGGTCGCGGTCGTCACGGCCGCCACCGTCAGCGGCGCGACGTTCGTCGAATAGGGATCGCCCTGCGGCGCGTAGGTCATCGGAAGCGCGGCGGGGAACATCGTGCCGGCCGGCGCCCCAGGCGACAGGGTCATGACGGGGTTCGCCGCGGTGTCGTACTGCACGTCGAGCACGGAGGACTGACCGGCGGTCACCGTGGTCTGCGCAGCCGGCACCTGCACCTGCTTGCTGCTGATGCGCCCATCGCCCGTCTTGCCCACGGTGACGACGTAGGTGCCCGGAACGACCTTCAGCACGTAGCTGCAGCCGTCGGAATCGGTGGGATCCGGTGCGGTGGAGACCGCGGTGGCGGTGTTCGGCGACACACTGGTGTCGACCTTGATGGCCACGGGAACGCCGGAGAGCGCCGCACCAGACGCTGTCGTCACGTGCACGATGATCGTGCCGGTCGTCGGATCGTTGATCGGGCCGGCCGGCGCGAGCAGCGTGCTCGCCTGCACCGGCGTCGTCGAGGGGTTCTTGCCGTCCCAGCTGACGGAGACGTTCAGCGTCTTGTTCTGCAGGATGCCGCTGCCGCTGCCGCAATCGGACGCCGCGCCGGCGCTGTTCACCCAGCCGACGGACTTGGTGATCGTGTAGGTGGTGCCGTCGAGGGTCTGCGTGACGATACCGCTCGTGACGTCGAAGATGTCCGGCGTCGCGCGAGCGACGTCGACCTGCTGGGCGGCGAGGTTGGCCGCGACTTCGCTGGCGCGGCTGGTGCGTGTGAGCGTCATCGAGAGCGTGAGCGAATACGCGACGACGACGGAGATGATCGCGAAGACCATCATCGCGACCAGGACCTCGATGAGGGTGAACCCGCTGTCGCGGGTCTCGTCCTGGCGGAGAAGGGTGTTGATGCGGTTCATGGGGGTTCACCTCCCTAGTCGGGTCCGGGAGTGGAGAGTGGATCGGGGGGCGCTGCAGAAGAGCGGAAGCGGGGCGTCGCCGGTGGGCGACGCCCCGCTGTCAGGAGTGGTTCAGGATCACGGGCAGGCGCCGCTCGCGGCGCCGTTGGTCTGGTCGATGTGGAAGATCGCCGTGGCGCCGCTAGCGCTGGTCTCCTGGATGCAGAAGGAGGTGGGCGACGGGGTGGAGCCGGACTTGAAGGCCGGCACCGAGTTCCCCGGGCTCAGGGTGTAGCCGTAGGTGTCGAGGCTGGTGGGCGAGCCGCTGTCGAAAGTCGGCTTCGTGGCGGTACTGCCCTTGTCGGTGTAGTACGCGACGACGGCCGTCTTGGCGTTGGCCAGGTCCGACTTGGCGGACGCATCCTTCGCGTTGTTCTGGACCCCGATGTAGATCGGGATGGCGATCGCGGCGAGGATGCCGATGATGATGACCACCACGAGGAGCTCGATCAGGGTGAAGCCCTTCTCGTCCTCCTCGAGCAGCCCCTGGCGGCGAGCGTTGAGCTTGCCCATGAGACGGAAGTACATTGCGGTGTCCAATCGGTCGGGTGCTGGATGCGAGGCGAGCGGTTGCGAGCACCGCTACGGGGATGACCATATTTCTCGGCGGATTTTGAGAAATATCCCCCGTCAGAGGGGTTTTCGGCCCTTTTCCGCCCCCAGTGCGGGGGCGGTTTGCGGCCGGTGGCCCCCGGCGGAGGGTCAGCCTCCGACCGCGGACGCGATGCTGAAGATGGGCAGGTAGAGAGCGACGACCATGCCGCCGATCACGACACCGAGGAAGGCGATCATGAGCGGCTCGATGAGCGCCGTCAGCTGCTCCGTGGTGGCCTCGACCTCCTGCTCGTAGAAGTCGGCGATCTTGTCGAGCATGGTCTCGAGCGACCCGGCGTCCTCGCCCACCGCGACCATCTGCGTCACCATCGACGGGAAGACCGATTGCTTCGACAGAGGCGTCGCTATCGCCTCACCCTGTCTCACGCCTTCGGCGACCTCCTCCAGGGCCTTCTGGATCACGTAGTTGCCGCTGGTCTCCCCCACGATCCTCAGGGCCTGCAGGATCGGCACACCCGCGCTGATCATGTTCGCGAAGTTGCGACTGAAGCGGGCGATCGCGATGCGTTTCATCAGCGACCCGAACACGGGCATCCGGAGCTTGAACGGGTCCAATCGCTTCCGCACGGATTCGTCGTTCTTGTGCTTCGGCCACCAGAAGGCGAAGAGGATCCCGGCGACGGCGACCACGGGCACGACGAAGACCATGGCGTGCGAGATCTGCACCAGGATCATCGTCGGAAGGGGCAGCGGCTTGCCGAGCCCGGCGAACATCTTCTCGAAGATCGGGACCACGAAGAGCAGCATCGCCGCGACTCCGACGATGGTCATGCAGAACACGATGACCGGATAGGTCAGCGCCGACTTGATCGCCGACCGGAGCTTGACCTCCTTTTCGAAGTTCTCGGCGACGGCCTCCAGTGCGCCGTCGAGGAATCCGCCGGTCTCGCCGGCCTTGACCATGTTGATCATCAGCGGCGGGAAGACAGCAGCGTGTCTTCGCATGGCGTCCGAGATTGCGATTCCGCTCTCCACCTGGTTCCGGACATCGGAGAGCACGGCGGTGAACTTCTTGTTCGGGTTCTGCTCGGCCAGGATGTTCAGCGTCCGGAGCAGGGAGAGTCCCGCTCCGATCATGGTGGCCATCTGCCGGCTCATGACGGCGAGCTCTTTGAGCTTCACCCCCGAGCCGGCAGAGAGCTTGATCTCGCGGTTGAGCCCGGTTCCTTCGGCCGCCTCCGAGATGGAGACGGGTGACAGTCCCATCGTTCTCAGCCGTGACGCGACGGCGGCCTCGCTCGTGGCATCCACCCGGCCCTTGACGATCTTGCCGGACGCGTCGCGGCCCTTGTAGGCGTACGGGGTGCTGATGGACATGGTCAGCCCACCGTCCCGGAGTAGCTGTCGCCGAAGTCGAGTCCGCTCGCGGCGATCGCCATGGCGGACGCCTCTGTCGGCGACTCGGCCCGCTGGATGAGACGGGTGATGCCTTCCTTGTCGTGCGCCTTCTCCATCGCGGCGCGGCGCGTGATGACACCGGCGTTCACCAGTTCGGCGAGATGCTGGTCCATCGTGCGCATGCCGGACTCCCGTCCTGCCTGCATCATCGAGGCGATCTGGTACGTCTTGCCCTCACGGATGACGTTGGCGATGGCGGGGGTCATCATGAGGATCTCCGTCGCGACCACCCGGCCCGTGCCGCTGGCGCGCTTGATGAGCGTCTGCGAGACGACGCCCTGCAGCGTTCCGGCGAGCTGGGCGCGAACCTGGTCCTGCTGGTGCGGGGGGAAGACATCGATGACGCGGTCGATGGTCTGCGGGGCGTCCTGGGTGTGCAGAGTGGCGAAGACCAGGTGGCCGGTCTCGGCGGCGGTCAGCGCGACCGAGATGGTCTCGAGGTCGCGGAGCTCGCCGATGAGGATGACGTCCGGGTCCTGGCGCAGGACGTGCTTCAGCGCGTTGTTGAAGCTGTGGGTGTCGTGGCCGACCTCGCGCTGGTTGACGATCGACTTCTTGTGCACGTGCATGAACTCGATGGGATCCTCGACCGTCACGATGTGGTCGGAGCGCGTGCTGTTGACCAGGTCGATCAGGGCAGCGAGCGTCGTCGACTTGCCCGAACCGGTGGGACCGGTGACGAGCACGAGTCCGCGGGGTAGCTGCGAGAACTGCCCGACCGCGTCGGGCACGCCGAGGTCGGCCAGCTGCTTGATCTCGGTCGGGATGAGGCGGAACGCTCCGCCGTACGAGCCGCGCTGCTGGTACAGGTTGACGCGGAAGCGGGCATTGGCGGAGATCGTGAACGCGAAGTCGAGCTCGTGCTCGCGCTCGAACTGCTGCAGCTGACGCTCGGTCAGCAGGCTGGTCAGAGCAGAACGCGTGCGTTCGTGGTTCCACGGCTCGGTACTCGCCGCGGGGCGCAGACCGCCGTCGATGCGCACCATCGGAGGGGCGCCCACGGTGATGTGCAGGTCGGAGGCGCGCTGGTACACGACCTCGTGCAGAGCGGCGACGAGCTCCCTGTCGGCCCTCGCGAGGGCTTCGCGTTCGGGATCGGTGAGGCTCTCATCGAAGCCGGGCGTGGTCGAGTGCGAGACCGCCTCCCGCTCCGGCTCGGGGGGCGGGGCGGCGGCGCGGCGGCCGGCCGGGATGAGCCGGCTGACGGGGGCCGGTGCGACTGGGTTCGACGCGGACTCGTCGAGCGACCACACCGGGGTGGCGGGCTCAGGCGCGGGCGGCGCGGGCGGCGGCGTGTACGCCACGGGGTCCAGCGGCTCCGGCGACACGTACGACACCGGCTCCGCCGGCTCCGCCGCCACGTGCGACACCGGCTCCGCCGCAGCGGGCGGCGACCACACCGGCGGCGCGCCCAGCGGCGCACCCGGACCCGGCGTCCATCCTGCCGCGGTCGCGCCGGGCGGGGTCACGGGGATCTCGTAGACCGGCTTGGCCGTCGGCGGCGGGAAGCCGCCCCAGCTGTCGTCGTTCGTCATGTGCCCTCCTAGGCGACCACTCGCAGGATCTCTTCGATGGATGTGAGGCCGAGTTTGACTTTCTCCCAGCCGTCCTCGCGCAGGGTGAGCATCCCCTGCTCGCGCGCGGCGCGGCCGATCTCGGCGCTCGACGCCCGCTCGACGGCGAGGCGCTCGATCTCCTCGGTGACCGCCATCACCTCGTGGACGGCGATCCGGCCGCGGTAGCCCGTGTTCGAGCAGGCCGGGCAGCCGACGGGCACGAACATCGCCGGCGGCGCATCGTCGGCAGGGACCGGGAACCGCATCCTCCGCAGGTCCTCCGGCGCGTACGCACCGGGCTGCTTGCAGCGGTCGCACAGGCGGCGGGCGAGCCGCTGGGCGACCACGCAGTCGAGGGCGGAGCCGACGAGGAACGGCTCGATGTCCATCTCGGTCAGACGCGTCACGGCGCTCGGCGCGTCGTTGGTGTGCAGGGTCGAGAGCACCAGGTGGCCGGTGAGGGAGGCCTCGATCGCGATCTGCGCGGTCTCGTGGTCGCGGATCTCCCCCAGAAGCACCACATCCGGGTCGGAGCGGAGGATACTGCGCAGCGCGCTCGCGAAGGTCAGCCCCGCCTTCGGGTTCACCTGCACCTGGTTGATGCCGGGCATGCGGTACTCGACCGGGTCCTCGACGGTGATCACGTTGATCTCGGGGCGCGCGACGGCGTTCAGAGTCGTGTACAGCGTCGTCGACTTGCCCGAGCCGGTCGGTCCGGTGACGAGGATCATGCCGTACGGCTTCGAGTACGACTCGCGGTAGATCTCGAAGTTGCGCTCGAGCAGGTTGAGGTCGGTCAGGGTCATGCCGGTGTTCGTGTTGTCGAGGATCCGCATGACGACCTTCTCGCCCCACACCGTCGGCAGCGTGGCGACGCGGAGGTCGATCTGACGTCCGCCGTGCACGACGGACATACGGCCGTCCTGGGGTTTGCGGCGCTCGGCGATGTCGATGTCCGACATGATCTTCAGCCGCGAGATGACGCCGTTCTGGATGCTCTTCGGCGCCGACTGCATGGCGTGCAGGACGCCGTCGATGCGGTAGCGCACCCGGACGTCGTGCTCGGCCGGCTCGATGTGGATGTCGGAGGCGTGGTCCTGGATCGCCTGGCTCACCAGCAGGTTCACGAACCGCACGATCGGGGCGTCGTCGTCGGACGACTCGGAGACGGCGGTGTCCTCGGAGGGCGCGGTCTCCTCTTCGAGGGTGGAGGTCAGGTCGCTGAGCTCGTCGTCGGCGCGGATGTAGCGGTCGATGGCCGAACGCAGGTCCGACTCCTCGGCCACGGCTGCCGCGACGTTCATCCGGGACGCCGCCCGGACGTCGTCGATCGCGAACACGTTGCCCGGGTCGGCCATGGCGACGACGATCATCCCGTCGGCCGTGGCGATCGGGAGGACGGTGTGGCGGCGGCAGATCGCGCCGGGGATGAGGGCGACGGCCGCGCGGTCGACCGGATAGTCGGCGAGCTCGACGAACGGGAGGCCGGCCTGCGCGGCGCGGGCACGCGCCAGCTGGGATGAGCTGATGGCGCCGCGCGCCATCAGCTCGCGCACGACGGACTCGTCCGCCGCCGGCTCGGTCGCCACGCGGTCGAGGTATTCGATCGGCAGGTGGCCGTGGAGGATGAGGATCTCGGTCATGGACGCCACGGGGACCTCCTACGGGAAGCGGCTGCCGACGGGGTCGGGTGAACGGCAGGCCCGCCGGTCGGAGGCGAGACTCCCCGGTCGGCTGGGCGTAGCCACCCTATTCAGCGGCCGGAACCGGCCGACAGACCCGCGAGAGGGTGCCACACGCGTGGGGGGCACCCTCTCGCGGGGCGTGCTTCCATCCTCCGGTGGAGGGTGCGGACGGGCCAGAGCCCCGACGCGCGATAATACGGACGAAGCCCGCGCGGGCTCAGCCGAGCTTGCCGCGGCGGCTCGCCAGGTAGACCAGGACGCCGGCGACGACCGCGCATCCCATCGTCGTGAGCCAGTACGGGAGGGTCGCTGCGGCGTGGCCGGAGACGGCCTGGGCGACGCCCACGACGAAGCTCACCACGGCGACCACCAGGAGCACGGCTCCGAAGCCGAGCATCGCCCGCCCGACGGTATCCGTGTACTGCAAGAGCTGGCGCCACATGCTCCCATTCTCCCAGGTCGAACGGGCCGGGAACGACGAAGGCCCCCGGCGCAGTGCGCCGGGGGCCTCGTCGTACGGGACCTTAGTTGTAGGTTCCGGGGGTGTAGTCGTCCGAGCTGAAGCTGTCGAAGTCGACGAAGCTCAGGTCGCTCTCGCTGAACGCGGAGTCATCGGCGAAGATGCGGTTGGGGTACCGCTCCGCCTTGGCCTCCTCGGTCGCCTCCACGGAGACGTTCCGGTAGCGTGACAGACCCGTTCCGGCCGGGATGAGCTTACCGATGATGACGTTCTCCTTGAGACCGATCAGCGGGTCGGACTTGCCCTCCATGGCCGCCTGCGTCAGGACGCGGGTGGTCTCCTGGAAGGACGCGGCCGACAGCCACGACTCGGTCGCCAGCGAGGCCTTGGTGATACCCATGACCTCCTGACGGGCGGACGCCGTCTTCTTGCCCTCCTGCAGCGCAGCACGGTTGATCTCGTTGTACCGCGAACGGTCGACGAGCTCACCCGGCAGCAGGTCGGTGTCGCCGTGGTCGACGACGGTGACCTTGCGGAGCATCTGGCGGACGATGACCTCGATGTGCTTGTCGTGGATCGGCACACCCTGCGAGCGGTAGACGCCCTGCACGCCGCCCACCAGGTGCTTCTGCACCTCGCGGACACCCTTGACCCGGAGGACCTCCTTCGGGTCGACCGTGCCGACGATCAGCTGCTGGCCGAGCTCGACGCGCTGTCCGTCCTCCACCAGGAGGGTCGAACGCTTCAGCACCGGGTAGACGTGCGGCTCGTCGCCGTTGTCCGGGGTCAGGATGACCTTGCGGGACTTGTCCGTCTCCTCGATGACGATGCGGCCGGCAGCCTCGGCGATCGGGGACGCACCCTTGGGGGTACGAGCCTCGAACAGCTCCTGGACGCGCGGCAGACCCTGGGTGATGTCGTCCGCGGAGGCCGAACCACCCGTGTGGAACGTACGCATGGTGAGCTGCGTTCCGGGTTCGCCGATCGACTGGGCGGCGATGATGCCGACCGCCTCGCCGATGTCCACCAGCTTGCCGGTCGCGAGCGAACGGCCGTAGCAGGCGGCGCAGACGCCGACCGCCGACTCACAGGTCAGCACGGAGCGGACCTTGATGTCGGTGACGCCGGCGGCGACCAGCTTGTCGATGAGCACGTCGCCCACGTCGTCGCCCGCCTTCGCGACCACGGTGCCGTCCGTGCCGACCGCGTCAGCGGCCAGCGTGCGGGCGAACACCGAGTTCTCGACGTTCGGGTCGCGGGTGAGGGCGCCGTCCGCACCGACCGTGGCGATCGGCAGGTCGAGGCCCTTGGTCGTGCCGCAGTCGTCCTCGCGGATGATGACATCCTGCGAGACGTCCACCAGACGACGGGTCAGGTAGCCCGAGTCGGCCGTACGGAGAGCCGTGTCGGCCAGACCCTTACGGGCACCGTGCGTCGCGATGAAGTACTCCGCCACCGACAGCCCCTCGCGGTACGAGGAGATGATCGGACGAGGGATGATCTCACCCTTCGGGTTGTTCACCAGACCACGCATACCGGCGATGTTCCGGACCTGCAGCCAGTTACCACGGGCACCGGACGTCACCATGCGGTTGATGGTGTTGTCCGCCGGGAAGTTGGCGCGCATGGCCTCGGCCACCTCGTTGGTCGCCTCGGTCCAGATCTTCACCAGCTCCTGGCGACGCTCGAGGTCGGTCGTCAGACCCTTCTCGAACTCGGCGGTGATCTTGGCGGCCTTCTTCTCGTAGCCGGCCACGATCTGCGCCTTGTTCGGCGGGGTCAGGATGTCGCTCAGCGACACCGTGACGCCCGAGCGGGTGCCCCAGTAGAAGCCGGCGTCCTTGATCCGGTCGAGCGCCGCGGCGACCTCCACCTTCGGGTACCGCTCGGCCAGGGCGTTCACGATCGACGAGATCGTGCCCTTGTCGGCGACCTCCTCCACGTAGGGGTAGTCCGCCGGGAGCGTCTCGTTGAAGAGGGCGCGACCCAGCGTGGTCTCCACGATGGCGGTGATCGGCTCGGCGCCGGTGTCGGCCGCGTCGGACGGAACGTAGTTGTCCAGACGGATCTTCACCTTGGCGTTGAGGTGCAGCGTGCCCTGGTCCTTCGCGAGGATCGCCTCGGAGACCGAGGAGAACGCGCGACCCTCGCCCACAGCGCCCTCGCGGACGGTGGTGAGGTGGTGCAGACCGATGATCATGTCCTGCGAGGGCAGGGTGACCGGACGGCCGTCCGACGGCTTCAGGATGTTGTTCGAGGCGAGCATCAGGATGCGGGCCTCGGCCTGAGCCTCCACCGACAGCGGCAGGTGCACCGCCATCTGGTCGCCGTCGAAGTCCGCGTTGAACGCGGCGCAGACGAGCGGGTGGAGCTGGATGGCCTTGCCCTCGACGAGCTGCGGCTCGAACGCCTGGATGCCCAGACGGTGCAGCGTGGGAGCACGGTTCAGCAGCACGGGGCGCTCGCGGATGATCTCCTCGAGCACGTCCCACACCTGCGGGCGCGAACGCTCCACCATCCGCTTCGCGGCCTTGATGTTCTGAGCGTGGCTCAGGTCGATCAGGCGCTTGATGACGAACGGCTTGAACAGCTCCAGCGCCATCTGCTTGGGCAGACCACACTGGTGCAGCTTGAGCTGCGGACCCACGATGATGACCGAACGGCCCGAGTAGTCGACGCGCTTTCCGAGCAGGTTCTGGCGGAAACGACCCTGCTTGCCCTTCAGCATGTCGCTGAGGGACTTGAGGGCGCGGTTGCCGGTACCCGTGACGGGACGACCGCGGCGGCCGTTGTCGAACAGGGCGTCGACGGCCTCCTGCAGCATGCGCTTCTCGTTGTTCACGATGATCTCGGGAGCACCGAGGTCGAGCAGGCGACGCAGGCGGTTGTTGCGGTTGATCACGCGGCGGTACAGGTCGTTCAGGTCGCTGGTGGCGAAACGGCCACCGTCGAGCTGGACCATCGGGCGCAGCTCCGGCGGGATCACCGGGACGACGTCGAGGACCATCGCGGCCGGCGAGTTGCCGGTCGCCAGGAACGACGAGACGACGCGCAGTCGCTTGATCGCGCGGATCTTCTTCTGGCCCTTGCCGGTGGCGATCTGCTCGCGGAGCAGCTCGGCCTCGGCGTTCAGGTCGAACGCCTGCAGGCGACGCTTGATCGCCTCGGCGCCCATGTAGGCCTCGAAGTACAGGCCGTAGCGGTCGACGAGCTCGTTGAAGTCCGCGTCCTCGGGCTTGAGGTCGCCGACCTTGAGGGTGCGGAACGACTCCCACACGCGCTCCAGGCGGGCGATGTCCTCGTCGAAGGACTTGCGGATCTGGCCCATCTCCTTCTCCGCCGTGTCCTTGACACGACGCTTCTGGTCGGCCTTCGCGCCTTCCTCCTCGAGCGCGGCGAGGTCGGTCTCGAGGCGCTGCAGACGCTCGGCGACGCGGGCGTCGCGCTGGTCGGACAGCGTCTTGATCTCGAGGCGCAGCTCGTTCTCGAGGCCGGGGAGGTCGGCGTGACGGCCGTCCTCATCCACCTCGATGACCATGTACGCGGCGAAGTAGATGACCTTCTCGAGGTCCTTCGGCGCCATGTCGAGCAGGTAGCCGAGACGGCTGGGCACACCCTTGAAGTACCAGATGTGCGTCACCGGGGCGGCGAGCTCGATGTGGCCCATGCGCTCACGACGGACGGAGGACTTGGTGACCTCCACGCCGCAGCGCTCGCAGACGATGCCCTTGAACCGGACGCGCTTGTACTTGCCGCACGAGCACTCCCAGTCGCGGGACGGTCCGAAGATCTGCTCGCCGAAGAGTCCATCCTTCTCCGGCTTCAGGGTCCGGTAGTTGATGGTCTCCGGCTTCTTGACCTCGCCGTAGCTCCAACGACGGATGTCGTCAGCGGTGGCCAGGCCGATACGCAGCTCGTCAAAAGTTGTTGCGTCGAGCAATGTTCCTTCTCTCCTATGGAAGATTCGTCAGTAGGTCTGGCTGCCGCTTAGATCTCGTCGATCGACGACGACTCGAAGCGGGAGGAGATGTTGATGCCGAGCTCCTCCGCGGCGCGGAAGGCCTCGTCGTCCGAGTCGCGCAGGCTGACCGCCTGGCCGTCGGCCGACAGGACCTCCACGTTCAGGCAGAGGGACTGCATCTCCTTGATGAGCACCTTGAAGGACTCCGGGATGCCCGGCTCCTGGATGTTCTCACCCTTGACGATGGCCTCGTAGACCTTCACGCGGCCGAGGATGTCATCCGACTTGATGGTCAGGAGCTCCTGCAGCGCGTACGCGGCGCCGTAGGCCTCGAGGGCCCACACCTCCATCTCACCGAAGCGCTGACCACCGAACTGCGCCTTACCACCGAGCGGCTGCTGGGTGATCATCGAGTACGGACCGGTCGAACGGGCGTGGATCTTGTCGTCGACCAGGTGGTGCAGCTTCAGGATGTACATGTAGCCGACCGACACAGGGTCCGGGTACGGCTCGCCGGAGCGGCCGTCGAACAGCTGCGTCTTGCCGGAGGAGCCGATCAGGCGGTCGCCGTCGCGGGTCGGGAGGGTCGCGTCGAGCAGACCTGCGATCTCCTCCTCCTTCGCGCCGTCGAACACCGGGGTGGCGACCTTCGTGTTCGGCTCGGCCGAGAACGCGGCCTCGGGGAGCTCAGCGGCCCACTTCGGCTTGCCCTTGATCTCCCAGCCGTTCTTGGCGATCCACCCGAGGTGGATCTCCAGGACCTGACCGAAGTTCATTCGACCGGGGACACCCAGCGGGTTGAGGATGACGTCGACCGGCGTCCCGTCGGCGAGGAACGGCATGTCCTCGACCGGGAGGATCTTGGAGATGACGCCCTTGTTGCCGTGACGGCCGGCGAGCTTGTCGCCCGCGGTGATCTTGCGCTTCTGGGCGATGTAGACCACCACGCGCTGGTTCACGCCGGAGCCGAGCTCGTCGTCGCCGTCCTGCGAGTCGAAGACCTTGACACCGATGACGGTGCCCTCCTCGCCGTGCGGGACCTTGAGGGAGGTGTCGCGCACCTCGCGGCTCTTCTCGTTGAAGATCGCGCGGAGCAGGCGCTCCTCGGCCGACAGCTCGGTCTCGCCCTTCGGCGTGACCTTGCCGACGAGGATGTCGCCGGGGCGCACCTCGGCGCCGATGCGGATGATGCCGCGCTCGTCGAGGTCGGCCAGGAGGTCCGGGCTGACGTTCGGGAGATCGCGGGTGATCTCCTCCTTGCCGAGCTTGGTGTCGCGGGCGTCGACCTCGTACTCCTCGATGTGGATCGAGGAGAGGGTGTCGTCCTTCACCAGGTTCTGGCTGAGGATGATCGCGTCCTCGAAGTTGTGACCCTCCCACGGCATGAACGCGACGAGCAGGTTCTTGCCGAGCGCGAGCTCGCCGTTCTCGGTCGCGGGACCGTCGGCGACGACCTCGCCCTGCTCGATGCGGTCGCCCTCGTCCACGATCACGCGGTGGTTGTAGGACGTGCCCTGGTTCGAGCGGTCGAACTTGCGCAGGTAGTAGGTCTGGTACGTTCCGTCGTCCGCCTGGACGGTGACCGCGTCGGCCGAGACCTCGGTGACGACACCGGACTTCTCGGCGGTGATCACGTCACCGGCGTCGATGGCCGCGTAGCCCTCCATACCGGTTCCGACGACCGGGCTCTCCGAGCGGAGAAGCGGCACCGCCTGGCGCTGCATGTTCGCACCCATGAGGGCTCGGTTGGCGTCGTCGTGCTCGAGGAACGGGATCAGCGACGTACCCACCGACACCATCTGGCGCGGGGAGACATCCATGTAGCCGATCTCCTCGGCGGGGATCAGGTCGACCTCGCCGCCCTTCTGACGGGCGAGGACGCGCTCCTCCACGAAGTGGCCGTTCGCGTCGAGCGGGGCGTTCGCCTGCGCGACGACGAAGTCGTCCTCTTCGGAGGCCGTGAGGTAGTCGATCTGGTCGGTGACCCGGCCGTCGACGACCTTGCGGTACGGCGTCTCGATGAAGCCGAAGGAGTTGATCCGCGCGAACGACGCGAGCGAGCCGATCAGACCGATGTTCGGGCCTTCCGGCGTCTCGATCGGGCACATGCGGCCGTAGTGCGACGGGTGGACGTCACGGACCTCGACGCCGGCGCGCTCACGGCTCAGACCACCGGGGCCGAGCGCGGAGAGGCGGCGCTTGTGGGTCAGACCCGCGAGCGGGTTGTTCTGGTCCATGAACTGCGACAGCTGCGACGTTCCGAAGAACTCCTTGATCGCGGCGACGACGGGTCGCACGTTGATCAGGGTCTGCGGGGTGATCGCCTCGATGTCCTGCGTGGTCATGCGCTCGCGGACGACGCGCTCCATCCGGCTGAGGCCCGTGCGGACCTGGTTCTGGATGAGCTCGCCCACCGCGCGGATGCGACGGTTGCCGAAGTGGTCGATGTCGTCGATGTCGAGGCGGATGTCCGTCTCGACGCCGTTGCGCAGACCCTTGATCGTGGTCTGGCCGTCGTGCAGGGCGACCAGGTACTTGATCGTGGCGATGATGTCCTGGACGGTCAGCACCGACTCCGACAGCGGGGCCTCGAGGCCGAGCTTGCGGTTGATCTTGTAGCGGCCGACCTTGGCGAGGTCGTAGCGCTTCGGGTTGAAGTAGAAGTTGTCGAGCAGCGCACGCGCGGCCTCGGCGGCGACCTGCTCGCCCGGACGCAGCTTGCGGTAGATGTCCTTGAGCGCCTCCTCCTTGGTGAGGATGGCGTCCTTCTCGAGGGTCAGCTCGATGGACTGGTACCCGGCGAACTCGGAGAGGATCTCCTCGCTGGTGAGGCCGAGGGCCTTCAGGAACACCGTGACCGACTGCTTGCGCTTGCGGTCGATGCGGACACCGACCTGGTCGCGCTTGTCGACCTCGAACTCGAGCCACGCACCGCGGCTCGGGATAACGCGTGCCGAGAAGATGTCCTTGTCGGACGTCTTGTCGGGGGTGGCCTCGAAGTACACGCCCGGCGAACGGACGAGCTGCGAGACGACGACACGCTCGGTGCCGTTGATGATGAAGGTGCCCTTCTCGGTCATCAGCGGGAAGTCGCCCATGAAGACCGTCTGGGTCTTGATCTCACCGGTGAGGTGGTTCATGAACTCGGCCTCGACGTAGAGCGGGGCCGCGTAGGTCTTGCCCTTCTCCTTGCACTCGTCGATGGAGTACTTCTTCTCCTCGAGGAAGGGGTTCGTGAACGAGAGCTGCATGGTCTCGCCGAGGTCCTCGATGGGAGAGATCTCCTCGAAGATCTCCTCGAGGCCCGTGTTGGCGGGAAGATCCTGACGGCCCTGGGCCTCGGCCTCGGCGACGCGAGCCTTCCACGCGTCGTTGCCGACCAGCCAGTCGAAGCTCTCGGTCTGCAGTGCGAGCAGATCGGGAACGGTCAGGGTGTCCGTGATCTTGGCGAAGGAGAGTCGGGATGCGGCTCGTCCGTTCTTGGGTGTCTTGTCGGTGTTGGTTGCGTTGCGCGCAGCAGCCAAGGAAATAACCTCCGGGGCCCCGTCGGGCCAGTTACTGTCGGTCGTGTATCTATCAGGACGAGTACTCCCAGTCACGTCGCGCTGCGTATCTGACCCGAAAGGACGGGCCCAGGCACACGCGGAGAAAGTCAGAGCCGACCGCAATATGAAGGCAGAAGTTTGACTGGGAGCGCAAAGAACAACTATATGTCAATCGGACGCGCCGTGTCCAGTCTTTTCTTGACCGGAGACACGTCCTGATGTATAACGCGGGTCAGGCGTCCCTATTCCCGGTCCCCGGCCGGAGCAGATCAGCGGCTGCGCGGGTGGTAGGTCGGGAGGGTGTCGACGGTGGCGATCACGGCCTCCTCGCGCGACCGCGGACTCCAGCCCAGCACCGTGATCGCCTTCTGCGAGGTGGCGCGGCGCACCGTGCCGATGTCGGGAAGGGAGTCGCGCACGCGCCGGCTGAAGGGTGCGACCGCCCGCAGCATCCACTCGGGCATCAGCTTGGTGCTCACCCGGCGCCCGGCGGCCTCGCCGAGGTGACCGCGGATGAGCAGCGCGACCTCCTGCGCCGACATGACCTCGCCGGCGATGGCGAGGAACCGCTCGCCCGCCGCCTCCGGTCGCGTCATGGCGAGGAGGTGCAGCGCGGCGACGTCGCGCACGTCGACGATGCCGAAGTGCACGTCGGGGAGGCGAGGGAGGCGTCCCTCCTTCACCAGGCGGATCAGCTCGACGGAGGTGGAGATGTCGGGCCCGAGCACCGGCCCGAGGATCCCGACCGGATTCACGGTCGCGAGCTCGAGTGCTCCGCCCTCGGCCGCGACGAACGCCCAGGCCGCCCGCTCCGCGATGGTCTTCGACTGCACGTACGGGCTCAGCGGGCGGCCGCTGTCGAGGTCGGTCCAGTCCTCCTCGGTGAACGGCCGGTCGGTCGGCGGGTGCCCGTAGCCGATGGCCGCGAAGGATGAGGTGAGCACCACGCGTTCGACGCCGGCGTCCCGCGCCGCCCGCAGCACGCGCAGGGCGCCGTCGCGGGCGGGAACGATCAGCTCGTCCGCATCCTTCGGCTGAGACGAAGGGAAGGGAGAGGCGACGTGCAGCACGAAGCGGCATCCGGCGACGGCATCCGCCCATCCGTCGTCGGAGGTCAGGTCGGCGATCGCGAACTCGAGCCGGTCGCCCGGGTCGTCGACGCCGCCCGCCGCGAGCTGCTGCCGGACGTCGGCGGCGCGGGCGGGCGTGCGGATCGTGGTGCGCACCCGGTGGCCCGCGTCGAGCAGGGCGAGGATGCAGTGGGCGCCGAGGAACCCGGAACCGCCGGTCACGAGCACGAGATCGGCGGAGGGCGGGGAGGGCGGGGTGGCCGCGTTCGGGTCGCTCACGCCCCCATCCTTCCCCGGCAGTGCGTCAGAGGGAAGCGGCGCAGCCGACCCCGTCAGGAGCGGACGAGCGCGATCGCCTGGGACCGGTCGCGCACGGCGAGCTTCGCGAAGATGGCGTTGATGTGCGTCTTGACCGTCGCGACGCTCACGAAGAGGGTCCGGGCGATCTCGGCGTTGCTCAGGCCGTCGCCGATCAGCGCGAGCACCTCCGCCTCCCGGCGGGTGAGCGAGGGGAAGCGGACCACGAGCGCACCCGCTGCATCCGGCGGCGCGACCTCCGCGGCGCGGGCCGTGCCGGTGAGCGCGCCGATCACCCGCGCGCCGACCTCGGGCGCCAGCGTGGTCTGGCCGCTGGCGACGGCCCGCACCGCCGCGGCGAGCTCGGCGCGGCCGGCATCCTTCGTCAGGTACCCGCGCGCTCCGGCCCGCAGCGCGCCGAGGATGGACTCGTCGTCGGCGTAGGTGGTCAGGATGAGCACGGCCGTGTCCGGCGCTGCCTGCCGCACGCGGGCGGTCGCCTCCGCGCCGTCGAGCACCGGCATCCGGAGGTCCATGAGCAGCACGTCGGGACGCGCGGCCACGGCGAGCGCGACCGCCTCCTCGCCATCCGCGGCCTCGCCGACCACCTCGATGTCGGGCAGCAGGCCGAGCACGGTGACCAGCCCGTCGCGGATGATCGCCTGGTCGTCGGCGACGGCGACCCGGATGCGCGCGTCGCCGGTCATCGGAGCATCGCCTCCGCCGTCAGGACGAATCGGCCGGCGACAACCGCAGCCGAGGCGGTGCCTCCGCCGGGAAGCGCGGCGAACCGCTCGCGCATCCCCTCGACCCCGTACCCGCCGCCGGATGCGGCCAGCGCCGACGCCGGGGTCCCGGTCGCGGGCAGCGGGTTGGAGACGACGAGGCGCACGCGGTCATCCTGCCAGACCAGCTCGACCGTGACGGGCCGTCCGGGCGCGTGCTTGCGGGCGTTGCTCAGCCCCTCCTGCAGGGCGCGCTGCAACGCCTCGGCCTGCTGCGCGGTGAGGGCCGCGGCGTCGCCGGTCACCCGCAGCTCCGCGCGGCCGCCGAGCGAGCGGTGCGCCGCCACGAGCTCGTCCACGGCGCCCGGGAACGCATCCGCGGTCACGGGCTCCGCGGCCACCGGGTCGCGCAGAGCGGCGACGGCACGTCGGGCCTCCCCCAGCCCGTCCGCCGCAAGCCCGCGGGCGGCGACCACGCGCGACCGGGCCGCGTCGGCGTCGCCGGATTCGAGGAGGGCGTCGACCGCATCCAGCTGGATGACGAGGCCTCCCAGGCTGTGCGCGAGCACGTCGTGCAAGTCTCGGGCGATGGCGATCCGCGACGCCTCCTCCTTCATCGCGACGGCACGCTCCCGCAGCAGCGCCGCCTGTTCCTCCGACACGCGGAACTGCCGCCGGCTCAGCCCGGCGAAGACCGCGAGCAGCATCCCGCCCATCTGGGTGAGGACGTTCGGGATGGCCGTGCCGGCGGGAACCGCGCCGAGGGCCACCAGGGCGATCCCGACGCCGCCGACGAGGAGCCCGACCCACAGCGGATCCCGCGGATCGCCGAGCACGACGAGCACGCCGATCGCGGCGGGGACGACGGTCAGGCCGTCGGTGGGCGCCGCGACGAGCGCGCCCAGGACGACGAGGACGACGGCGCACGCGAAGGCGGCGCGACGGAGGCCGGCCTTCGCGAGCGCGCCGCGCACCACCCACAGCGCCACCGAGACCAGCCCGAGGACGAGCACCCACACTGGGCGGTGTCCGGAGTCGGTGCGGATCAGCGCGTAGCCGACGGCCCCGGCGCCGACCACGGTCAGCGCCAGGGCGAGCCAGCTGGGGCGGAGGGAGACGTTCACCCGACCATCATGCTTCCCGCCGGCCGTGGACGACGCCCGCTCACGCGGCGAGCGCGGCGTGACGGTCGAGGCGCGCGGCGAAGACGGCAGCCCGAGCGAGACGGTTCGCCGCGAACACCAGCAGGATGATGCCGGTCGCGGCACCCAGGTGCGAGCCGGCCTGCGCGGCGAGCACGTCGACGCCCACACGCACCGCGATGACGACCATCCACAGCACCAGGCCGAGCACGCCGGTGCGCGACTCGTAGACGGCGATGTCGGACGGGGTCTTGCCGACGACGGGCTCCGGCAGCCGGCGGAAGTGCGCGATGCCGCCGATCCACGCGCCGATGGCGAGCGACAGGACGATCTCCCCGGCGACGACCGCGAGGTCGAGCGGAGTGATGGTCGCCGGCTTCACCTGCTGCACCAGCAGAACGGCGCCGACAACGGCGAGGATGCCGGGCATCCGCCACATCTTCGCGATCACCACCGGGCGCCAGGTCAGCTGCCGGTAGCCGACCCATCCGATGAGCAGCAGGATGAGGAGCGCGTTGCCGAGGGTCTGGACGGTCATGATCGCCTTTCCGGGACGGAGTGCGGCCGGAACCTCCGGCACACCACCAGCGTCGTGTCCCGCCACGCCGGGCGGGACCGCCCGCGGGTGGAGACCGGGTGGGCGCGCGGGTGGAGATCGCGCCGCACCGGCTCGCACGCGCCGCGACTAGGCTGCCGGTGTGTCTCCGAACCCGACCCCCCAGAACCCCTCGGTCGTCCTGTCGGAGAGCGGCTACCTGGCGATCGTGGAGCCCGACCGGTTCGTGCCGGGCGCCTACCAGCTCGTCGTCGACGGCACACCGCAGTCGCACGTCAACCTCGACGACCCGTCCCAGCTGTTCTTCGAGTACATCCAGCGGATGGGCAACGTCATCGACCTGATCGGCGAGCCCGGTCAGCCGATCACGGCCGTGCACCTCGGTGCCGGCGCGCTGACGCTCCCCCGCTACATCGCATACACGCGACCCGGCTCGCGTCAGCAGGTGGTCGAGCTGGAGAGCCGCCTGGTGGACCTCGTGCGCGAGCAGCTCCCGCTGCCGCGCTACGCGCAGATCCGCATCCGCCACGGCGACGCCCGCGAGGTCGTCGGCAAGCTCCCGAACGGGCTGCGCGGCGAGGTCGACCTGCTCGTGGTGGACATCTTCAGCGGCTCGCGGACCCCGGCGCACGTCACGAGCGCCGAGTTCTACCGCTCGGCGGTCTCTCTGCTGAAGCCGGACGGGATCGTGCTCGTGAACGTCGCGGACGGTCCGCCGCTGAGTTTCGCCCGCAGCCAGGTGTCGACGCTCGGCTCGGTCGTCGAGAACGTCGCTGCGCTCGCCGAGACGCAGGTGCTGAAGGGCCGCCGCTTCGGGAACGTGGTGCTGGTCGGATCGAACTCGCCGCTGCCGCTGGAGTGGCTGCCGCGCCTGCTGGCGAGCGGTCCGCATCCCGCGAAGGCCGTGGCCGGTGAGGAGCTGCGGACGTTCGCGGCGGGCGCGCCGATTGTGACGGACGCGACGAGCGTCCCGTCGCCGCCCCCGGCGCGCAGCATCTTCCAGAGCGGCACCCGCCGCGACTAACGCCCCGCGAGGTGCTCGCACCTGCGAGCGACACGCCGCGGACGGCGACCACGACGAGCACTTCGCGGGCGGGGAGGTGGGGCAGAGGGGGGGTCAGGCGTGGCGGAAGGTCAGGGTCTGACCGGGCCGCAGCTGCGCGAACGTGTCCAGCGCGGCGTCGGCGACCACGGCGATCACCGGGTATCCGCCGGTCACGGGATGGTCGGCGAGCAGGACCGTCGGACGGCCGTCGGGCGACACCTGCACGGCGCCGGCGACCATCGGCTCGCTGGGAAGCTCGTGCCGCACCGCCCGCTCCAGCAGCGGATCGGGATGCGGCGTCACGCCCGCGGCGTGCGCCGGCGCCCGCACGGGGTCGAGCCGCGCGCCGATGCGATCGCTCTCGGGTGCGACGCGCCACTCGACGGAGAAGAAGGCCTCCAGCGCGGCCGGGGTGAACCAGTCCGCGCGGGGTCCCCGGTGGGCGCGCACCTCCACGGCTCCCGGCGCCGGGTCGGCGACGGGGACGAAGTCCAGCAGCGGCAGGTCGGAGCCGGGATGCTCGCCGACCGGCACGCGGTCGCCCGCGCGCAGCGGAGCGGGGCCGAGGCCGGCCAGGGTGTCGCGCGAGCGCGACCCGAGGACGGCCGGCACCGCGACCCCGCCGCGCACGGTCAGATACCAGTGGAGTCCGGCGGTCGCCGATCCGATGCGGAGGACCTGCCCGGGGTGCGCGCGCACCGGCTGGTGCGCATCCACCGGCCGGTCGTCGAGGAGCAGCGGGCCGGTCGCTCCCGTCACGGCGAACCAGGCGTCGTGCTCGAAGACGGCCTCGAACCCACCGAGGAGCACCTCGATGCCCGCGTCGCCCTCGTCGTTGCCGAGCAGCCGGTTGCCGAGCCGCAGCGCCGCGCGGTCGAGGGCGCCCGACCGGCCGACACCGAGGGCGGCGAAGCCCGGCCGCCCGAGGTCCTGGACGAGCGCGAGCGCGCCCGGGCTCAGGATGCGCATCCCGCTCATCGCGCCTCCCGGAACCGCACGACGGTCCCCGGCCGGAGCAGCGCGGGCGGATCGGCGTTCTCGTCCCAGAGCGTCGCGTCGGTGCGGCCGATCAGCTGCCAGCCGCCCGGGCTCGACCGCGGGTAGACGCCGCTGAACGTTCCCGCCAGCCCGACCGAGCCCGGGGGCACCGCGGTGCGCGGCGTCGCGCGGCGCGGCACCTCGAGCGCGTCGGCCGCGCCGCCGTCCACGGTCCCGTCGCCGACGAGGTAGGCGAAGCCGGGAGCGAAGCCGCCGAAGGCGACCCGCCACCGCGTGCCGGTGTGGACGGCGACGACCTCCGCCTCGGTGCGTCCGGTCAGGCGCGCGACGTCCGCGAGGTCCTCGCCGTCGTAGCGGACGTCCAGCTCGACGACGCGCTCCGCGACCGCGTCCGCGGGCAGCGGACGCGTGCGCTCGATCCAGCCGCGGGCGGCGCTCAGCGGCAGGATGCGGGGGTCGACCACGACCGCGATCGTGCGGGCCGCCGGCACCAGCTCGACGACGCCGTCCGGCCATGCGGCCTCCAGCCCGCGGAACAGGGCGAGCACCGCATCCAGCCCGTCCAGCTCCACGAGCAGGGCGTGGTCGCCGTACGGCAGGATGCGGCCGGTCACGCGAACGGCTCCACCCGCACACCGGCAGCGGCGAGCGCGTCGCGCACCCCGCGGGCCATCGCGACCGCCCCGGGGGTGTCGCCGTGGACGCAGAGCGAGTCCACCTCGACGGCGAGGTCGGTGCCGTCCGCCGCGACGACGCGGCCCTCGGTGACCATGCGGAGGGCCCGGGCCGCGATCTCCCGCTCGTCCGAGAGCAGCGCTCCCGGCTCGGTGCGCGGAACCAGCGTGCCGTCCGGGCGGTAGCCGCGGTCGACGAACGCCTCGCGGACGAACCGGACGCCGGCCTCGTCGGCCGCCCGCTCGACGGCGGATCCGGCGAGCCCCAGCAGAGCGAGCGTCGGATCGAAAGCGACGACCGCGTCCACCACGGCCCGCGCCTGGCCCGCGTCGTGCACGATGCGGTTGTAGAGCGCGCCGTGCGGCTTCACGTAGCGCACCGCCGTCCCGGCCACCCGGGCGATGCCCGCGAGGGCCGCGAGCTGGTACAGCACCTCGTCGCGCAGCTCGCCGGCGGGAATCTCCATCGGCCGTCGCCCGAATCCGGCGAGGTCGCGGTAGGAGACATGGGCGCCGACGGTCACACCGTTCGCGGCGGCCTCGCGGCAGGTCGCGAGCATCGTCGACGGGTCGCCCGCGTGGAAGCCGCAGGCGACGTTCGCGCTGGACACGACGCGCAGCAGCGCGGCGTCGTCGCCCATCGACCAGGCGCCGAACGACTCCCCCAGGTCGCTGTTGAGGTCGACGGAACCGCTCATGCTCCTATTGTGGCGTGCGAGCCGCGCGGGCACGGTGCGCGCGCACCTTCGCGCGGTTGCCGCAGCGCTGCATCGAGCACCAGCGCCGGGTTCCGCTGCGGGAGGTGTCGAGGTAGACCAGCTCGCAGTCGTCGGCCGAGCACTCGCGGATGCGGCCGTCGACGTCCGGCCCGAACAGCCGCACCGCGTCGCGCGCGATGGTGCCGAGCGCCTGGTGCGGGCGGGCGTTGGTGCGGCCCGCCTGACGGCCGCCCCCGGCGAGCACCGGAGGGATGTCGGGGGTCGCGGCGAAGAGGTTCACCACGTCGATGTCGTCGGGCGAGAGCTCCTCCGATCGGCTGGCCTGCCGGGCGAGGCGGGCGATCGCCGTGCGGAGGGTCCGGGCGTCGCGGAATTCGCGGTCGCCCGCGGTGGGCGCCACCTCCGGGAACCGCTCGACCAGCCACGCGTTGAGACCCGTGGCGTCACGCACCGCGTGCCGCTCATCATCGGAGCCGGCGGGGTCGTCGGCGTGGGCGAACTCGCCCGTGTAGGCGAAGTCGAGCGCAAGCGATCCGGAGTCGAACCACCAGCGCTGGCCGTCGACGGGTTCCATCCACTGGCCGGTCCCTCGGGTGAGTATTGCTTCGGTCGCCATGTAACCAACATAGTCGGTTACGGCACCCTCATCCGCCGCCGCCTCTCCCCCCAGCCTACCGACCCGGCACTTCCCCCATCCATGGGTCGCGACACGCCGTTCTGAGACGCCGGCAACGGCGTGTTGCGACCCACGGATGGCCCGCGGACGGGCTGGCATACTGGGCGGATGACCGCCACCCGACCGGATGCCGACGTCCCGCTGGAGGGGGCGACCGTCCGCCTGCGCGCCCTCACCCTCGACGACCTTCCCGACCTGTTCGACGCGATCGGGCACCCCGAGGTATTCGCCGGCGGCTGGGGCGGCGGGCCGGCCGCCTACCGCGACACCTATGAGGAGTGGCGGGAGTTCATGCTCGGGTACCTCGCCTGGGGCACCGGGAACGTGACCGCCGTCGTGCTCCGGGACGGCGACCGCCTGGTGGGCACCACCACGCTCGGCGACTTCGACCTCGGCAACCGCTCGGCCCACATCGGCTGGACGGCGTACGCGCCGGAGACCTGGGGCACGCGCGTGAACGCCGAGACGAAGCGGCTGCTGCTCGGGACGGCCTTCGACCACGGGTTCGAGCGGATCAAGCTGCAGGCGGATGTCCTCAACGCGCGCTCGCGCTCCGCCATCCTGCGCCTCGGCGCGCAGTTCGAGGGCGTCCTGCGGCACACCCAGCTGCGCGCGGACGGGACCTGGCGCGACACGGCCGTGTACTCCATCCTCAGCGAGGAGTGGCCCGCCGTGCGGGACGGACTGGACGCTCGGCTCGGGGTCGCGCACGCCTGACCGCGGCGCGGCGGCTACTCGGTGGCCGCTGCGGCGGCGGTGCGCCGCTGCGCCGGCGACACCTCGCGGTGCTGCCACGAGATGAGGTTCGCGGCGTCGAAGCGGCGGCTGCACGCGCCGCAGGCGAGCGCCCGCGCCGGCTTCCGGTAGCGGTAGTGCGTGTGCCCGTTCGGGCAGGTGCCCACCCAGGGCGCCAGATCGTCGGCGATCGCGCCGCCGTGCAGCCGCTTGCCCTCGTACCCGAGGTCGAGCGCGATGGCCCGCCAGCGCGGTCCGTGCCCTGCGCGGGAACCGGCGAGCGCGTGCGCCACCTCGTGGAGCAGGATCTGGTGGATCTCGTCGTCCTCGTATCGCGCCGCCAGATACCGCGACACGGTGATCCGCTTCGACGTGTAGTTGCACAGGCCGGCGCGCGTCTTGGCGTTGTCGAAGCCGAAGCTCCAGACGGCCGGGTCGAGATGCAGGGCGATCAGGGCATCCGCCCAGCGCCGCACACGGTCGAGCTCGGCCATCAGCGACGGGTCCCGTCCGGAGCGCTCCCTACCTCCATGACGTGCATCCTACGCGTGATCGGAGCCGCCCTCGCCGCGGTCGGCACGCGCCGATCCGCGCTGCGCGTCGAGCGCGGACTGCACGACGGCGACCGCGGTCAGCGCCGCCTGGATCTCGGCCGGGGACGCGCCCAGCTTCTCGCGCAGGAAGACGGCGGCGGTCATGTCGGCGAGAGCGCTTTCGTAGTCGCCGGTATCGAACGAGACCTTGCCCCTGCTCTGGATGGCGAACGCCTCCAGCGCGGTCCACTCCCGGCCGCGGGCCTCGTCGACGCAGCTCGTCAGCTCCACGATCGCCTCGTCCGTCTTGCCCTGGTACTGCAGCACCTGAGCCCGACGGATGCGCGCGCCGAGCAGCTGCTCGCGGTCGCCGGTGAAACGCGCCTGCCGAACCGCCTCGTTGCCGATCTCGATCGCCTCGTCGAGGCGCCCCAGCAGTCGCAGCAGCACCGTCTTCTCGTTGAGCGCGCTGAGGCTGCGCAAGCTGCCCAGCTCCTCCAGACGCTCGCCGGCAGCGCGCAGATCGACGCGTTCGCGCAGGGTGGTCGGATCGTATCCGAGGATGATGCTCAGGGTTCTGCTCCCGATCGGTGGTTCCCCCCAAGACTACCCGCAGGAGCGCATCCACCCGGGTGAGGTCAGCCCGGGCGTTTGACGGACTGCGCGGGCACGAGCGGCGCCGCGATGAGCCGGTCGTCGCCGGAGCGGGGCGACCCGCGCCCGTCGGTGTTGTTCGTGAGCAGCCAGAGACGGTCCCCGACGGCGACGACATCCCGCAGCCGGCCCAGCTCTCCCTCGAAGAAGGGTGCGGCCGTCACCGGCGCCGCGCCGTCGGTCGACCACGCCGTCCACAGCCGTTCGCCGCGCAGCGCCGCGAGGAACACGGTGTCGCCGACGACCGCCAGACCGCTGGGGCTCGCAGCGTCGGTCGGCCACTGGTACACCGGGTCGGTGTACTTCGGGTCGCCGCCGACGCCCTCCACGATCGGCCAGCCGTAGTTCGAGCCAGGACGGATGATGTTGAGCTCGTCCCAGGTGTTCTGGCCGAACTCGCTCGCCCACATCGTTCCGCGGGAGTCCCAGCCGATCCCCTGCGGATTGCGGTGGCCGTACGACCACACCGGCGACCCGGGGAACGGGTTGTCGCCTGGCACCTGCCCCTCGGGGGTCACGCGCAGGATCTTGCCGCCGAGAGACGCGACATCCTGCGCGTTTCCGGGGGTGGACGCGTCCCCGGCGGTCACGTAGAGCATCCCGTCCGGGCCGAACGCCAGCCGGCCGCCGTCGTGGTTCGACGCCTTCGGGATGCCGGTGAGCACCGGTTCCGGCGAACCGATCGCGTAGCTGCCCGGTACCCCGGAGAGCGGCAGTCGCACGACGCGGTTGTCGTCAGCGGTGGTGAGGTACGCGTAGAGATACTTCGGTGCGGACTCCGCCTGCACGGCGAGCCCCAGCAGACCGCTCTCGCCGGTGTGGACGACGCCCGGCACGGTGCCCGCCGTGCGGAGCCCGCCCTGCGGAAGGCGCTCGACGATCGTGCCGGAGTCGCGCTCGCTGATGAGCGCCGACCCGCTCGGCAGCGGCGCCACCGACCAGGGCGCCTCCAAGCCCGTCTCGAGCACGGTCGTCTGCCCGCTCGGCTGCCACGGGATGGCGGCGACCGCGGCCGAGGCGCCGGTCGGCCGGGGCGTCGATGTCGGGGTGCGCGTCACCGTCGGCGTCGGAGGCGAGGCCGAGCAGCCCGCCACCACGAGCACGGCCGCCGCCAGAGCCGGGAGGCTCAGGCGGCGGCCGAGACGGATCATCGCGGTCTCCGGTCGTCAGTCGACGACGCGGACGTCCTTCCAGAACGCCACGTAGTTGCTGTAGTCCTTGCCGACCCGGTCGAAGGAGCTCGGGTACGGCGTCGGATAGCTCCACGCGCGGTCCTGCAGCAGGCCGTCGTCCGACTTCACGGAGAAGTACTGGCACTCGCCCTTCCACGGACACGTGTACGGGGTGTCGCTCTCCACGAGGTACTCGGACTTGACGCTCGCCGGAGGGAAGTACCAGTTGCCCTCGATGCGGATGAGGTCCTCCTGCGGGGCCTCGGCGATCACGGTGTCGTTCAGCACGGCTTTCATCGATAAAACCTCCTGTGCACGGCAACGTACGCCGGCGGGCGATCATTCCGCCGCGGGCGCACCGTTCTGCCGGGGAGCTCGGAGCACCGTCACAGCGTCCGACGCGTCGAGACGCCCGGCGGGGGCGATGTCGGCGGGAACGGCGCCGGCGGCGACCCGCTCCTGGCCGGACACCGACGCCGTCAGCAGGTGCGCGACGGCACCGCGCAGACCGGTGAACGCGGCGCAGGCCGCCGCAGCCTCCGGAGAGGAGTAGTCGATGCCGACGGAAGCGAGCGCATCCACCACGGCGCCGGCGGCGAGCAGGTCCTCCACGGCGAAGCGGGTCGCGCCCGACGGTGTCGCACCGCCCGCGGCGACGAGAGCGATCATCGCGCGGCGGCCGAGACGGACCTGCTCGGCCAGGATCCAGCGGGCGACGGCGGAGGCATCGGTCAGTCCGGCGGCCAGCACGGCCCCATCGCCGGGCAGCTCCGGCGCTGGGGCGTCGGCCAGCGCATCCACCCACACGACCACATCGGCGTCGGCCGCGACGGCCGCCGCGCCCTCGGCGGACCAGTCGAAGCGCACCTGGTACTTGGCCTGGCGGTGGGCGGCCGGAACGGCGCCGTCGATCGCGCTGCGGATGGTGTCGGAGTCGAGAGAGGCCGGCTGAGTCACCGGGCCATCGTAATGCGGCGGCTCGCGGCCGACGGCCGTGTTTCGCCCGGTGACGGCCGCATCTGCCGCCGGATCAGCTCGAAGTCGTGGCGGGTGAGCTCGATGAGTCCGCGCCGCAGCTGGTAGCCCCAGTCGGGTCGATCGCGCGTGAAGTCCAGCGCGCCCAGCAGCGGGCGGACGGGCGTCGCCACGGCGTCATGGTCCCACTCGACCCGTCGCCGCCACGGCTTGAAGTCGGACGCCGGACCCTGCATCGCCGGCCCCTGCGTCACCTGGAACACCTCGTCGTCGGCGAGACGGCCGACCGCCGTGAACTGCTTGAGCGGCTCGCCGTCCGGGTACGACGCCCGCGGCGAATAGAACACGAAGCCGTCGGCCGCGCCCATCCGCTCGAGCGGCGCCCGGGCGCCGTGGTTGACCTGCGCGAAGCCGCCCGCCACGCCGCGGAGAACGTGATCGAGCTGCACAACGCCCAGCCAGTAACGGATCGCCATGCTCCCGTTGTAGCGCACACCACCGTCAGCCGTGTCGAAACCGGCGCATCCCGTTCGACGCAGGGATGACTCCACACGCGTTCGACGAGAGGATGGGACCATGCGTTACGTGCTGATGGCGCAGGCCGAGGAGGGCGACGGCGCCGAGCCGGCCGTCCGGGACCGCGCCGCGCTCGACCGGTACGAGCAGGAGCTCGTGCGCGCCGGTGTGCTGCTCGCGGCCGAAGCGTTGGAGCCCGTCGGGACCGGCGTGCGCATCCGCTTCGACGGCGAGAGCCCCACGCCGGACCGCTCTCCTGACGCGGGCACCCGGGTGACCGCCCTGTGGACGCTGCAGACGGCCGGCGAGGACGAGGCGCTGGAGTGGGCCCGCCGGCTGCCGCTGACGAGCGGGAGCGTGGAGGTGCGCCGCGTGGCGGGCGACGCGGGGCGATGACCGACGGCGAGCGGCGCGACGAGACCCGTCGCACGGTCGAGTCGGTGTGGCGCATAGAATCCGGGCGCCTCATCGCGGGGCTCGCCCGCTCCACCGGCGACGTCGGCCTGGCCGAGGAGCTGGCTCAGGATGCGCTCGTCGCCGCCCTCGAGCAGTGGCCGGTCAGCGGCATCCCGCGCAATCCCGGCGCCTGGCTGACCACCGTCGCGAAGCGCCGCGCGGTCGACGGATGGCGCAGGCGGGAGCGCCTCGACGACCGCTACGCCGCCATCGCCCACGACCTCGAGCAGGAGCTCGGATCGGACGACCCGGCACGCGTCGCGCAGGAGCCGATCGGGGACGACCTGCTCCGCCTCGTCTTCGTCGCATGCCATCCCGTCCTCCCGCAGGCGGCCCGCGTCGCCCTCACCTTGAAGCTGCTCGGCGGCCTCTCGACGGAGGAGATCGCCCGGGCGTTCCTCGTCCCGCCCGCGACCATGGCGCAGCGCATCGTCCGGGCCAAGCGCACCCTCAGCGCGGCCGGCGTGCCGTTCGAGGTGCCGGAACGCGCGGAGTTCCCCGAGCGGCTCGCCTCGGTGCTGGAGGTCGTCTACCTGATCTTCAACGAGGGGTATTCGGCCACAGCGGGCGACGACTGGATGCGACCCGACCTCTGCCGGGAGGCGCTGCGGCTCGGTCGCGTGCTCGCCGAGCTGACGCCGCGCGAACCTGAGGTGCACGGACTGGTCGCGCTGATGGAGTTCCAGGCATCCCGGCTCGGAGCCCGGACCGCGGACGACGGCACCCCCATCCTGCTGCAGGATCAGGACAGGGCCCGCTGGGACCGCCTTCTCATCGGCCGCGGCGTCGCCGCCCTGGAGCGTTCCGACGCCCTGCGGCTCAGCAGGCGGCCGCCGGTCAGCCGCGGGCCGTACGCGCTGCAGGCGGCCATCGCGGCCTGCCACGCGACCGCCCCGACCCCGGACGCGACGGACTGGGAGGAGATCGTCGCGCTCTACGGCGCCCTCGGCGAGCTGCGGCCGTCCGCCGTCGTCGAGCTCAACCGCGCGGTCGCCCTGTCGATGGCCTACGGACCGGAAGCCGGGCTCGAAGTCGTCGACCGGCTGGCGATCGATGGCACCCTCGCTTCGTACCATCTGCTGCCGTCGGTGCGCGCAGACCTGCTGCTGCGGCTGGGCCGCCGGGACGAGGCGCGGCAGGAGTTCCAGCGCGCCGCCGCCATGACCGGCAACGCCCGCGAACGGGAGCTGCTGCTGGCGCGCGCCGACGAAGCCTGAGGAACCGCCCATCCCTCGGCCCGCTGCGGCCGGGTTGGGGAGACACTGGGATCATGCGCGTGCTCCTCAAGCTGACGCTCGACTGCGATCCGGATGCCGCCTGGCGTGCCCTGCAGAGCCCGACGGCGTTCCGCGAGGTCGCCCTGCCCTGGCTCGACTTCCGGTCGGATGAGCCGGGCGGGTTCCCGACGCGGTGGGGCTCGGAGCACCGCGTGCGGGTGAAGGCGCTCGGTGCGTTCACCGTCGGCACCCAGGCCATCCGGCTCGACACGCTGCGGTCGACCGATCCGCGCGAGCGGGCGACGCGCATCCTGCACGACAGCGGCGGCGGCACCGGAGGGATGCTGTCCGCGATTCCCCGCCTGGACCACCGGATGGCGATCGCCCCGGACCCCGCCGGTCCGGACGAGCACGGGCGGCTGCGAACCCTCTACCGCGACCAGCTGATCGTCCGCGCCGGCGCGCTCACGCCCGTCGCCTGGTACGCCTTCTGGCTGTTCTGGCAGTGGCGCGGCCTGCGCCTGCGGCAGCTGGCGCCCACCTGGGCCTACGATCCCGAAGTGCGGACTCCGGCAGACGCGGAGGCCGCGGGCGACACCACGAAACCGGAGGACAGATGACGAACGCCGAACCCCTCACCGGTGGAGACGTGCCCGGAGGAGACGTGCCCGGCGGACAGACCGGCGCCGTGACCCGTGCGGTCACGGCCGTGCAGACCGCGGACTGGCGGCGACGGGTGTTCGCCCTGTACGCGTCCGTCCGCCGGCTCGCCGGTCACGACCCGGCCGAGGCCCACGCGCACTGGGTGTCGTGCCGCAACGACCTGTTCTCGTCGCATCCCGCGTCGCCGCTGCTGCCCGAGGACCGCGAGGGCTTCACCGGGCTCCCGGTGACGCCGTACGACCCCGACTGGCGGTTCGAGCTGCCGATCCGCCCGGCCGCCGAGGCGACGCGGATGGACGTGGAGACCGGCACGGACGGCGTCGTCCCGTTCGAGCTGCTCGGGACGGTCCGCGTCCCGCTGGCGGGCACGCTGGACGTCTGGCGGCTGTCGTCGTACGGCGGCGGCCTGTTCGTCCCCGTCAAGGACGCCCTGGCCGGGCGCCCCGGAGGCACGTACGGCGGCGGGCGCTACCTGATCGACACCATCAAGGGCGCCGACCTGGGGCTCGACACGGATGAGGGCGAGGCCTCGCTGGTGCTCGACTTCAACTTCGCCTACAACCCGTCGTGCGCCTACGACCCCGCCTGGGCGTGCCCGCTCGCGCAGGCCGGCAACACCCTCCCCGTCGAGATCCCCGTCGGCGAGCGCTACCCCGGCACCTGACCCGCACCCCGCTCCCCGCTCCCCCGCACCCCCCACCGTCGAGTCCGCGAATTTTGTACGTTTTCGCGGGGCCCCGCGTGCAGTTTTTGCGGACTCGACGGTGGGGGTCAGCGCGCGACGAGGGTGAGGCGCTGGGTCGGGCGGGTCATCGCGACGTAGAGGGATGCGGCGCCGCGCGGCGACTCGGCGGCCAGCGCATCCGGGTCGGCCAGCACCACCGCGTCGAACTCGAGGCCCTTCGCCTCGTAGCCGGTGAGCACGGCGATCGGGCGGCTCAGGCCGGTCGCGCCGCGTCCCGCTGCGTCTCCGAAGCGCTCCTCCACCGCGGCGGCGACCTCCGGCAGGTCCGACGCGGTCGTGATCACCGCGAGCGTCCCGCCGTCGTCGATGCCGCGATCGTGCGCGACGGCACCGGCGACGGCCGCGGCGAGCGCCGCATCCCCGCGCTCCGCCGTGACGCGGCGGATCGGCCAGTCGCCCTCGCGGACGGCACGCGTCGGCGTGATCGGCAGGCCGGCGGAGGAGGCGATGCGCTCCGCCTCGCGGGTGATCTGCGCGGGCGTGCGGTAGTTGACCGTCAGCTCCTCCAGACGCCAGGCGTCCTTGAAGATCGGGTTCAGCGCGTCCTGCCAGCTCGTCGCTCCGGAGGCGGACGCGACCTGGGCGATGTCGCCGACGATCGTGAACGACTTCATCGGGCAGCGTCGCACGAGCACCCGCCACTGCATCGGCGACAGCTCCTGCGCCTCGTCCACGACGACGTGACCGTACGTCCAGCTGCGGTCGGCGGCGGCCCGCTCCGCCGTCGTCCCGCGGTCGGCCTGCTCGGCGAAGCCGTCGGCCAGCTGCTCGGCGCTCACCAGCCCCTGGACGCCCATGTTGCGGATGGCCGCCCGCGCGTTCTCCAGGTCGCGCTTGCGCTGGCGGTCGCGCTCCCGGTCGGCGGGGTCGGGGCGGCCCGGGAAGTCGCCCAGCAGCTCGGCGGCCTCGTCGAGCAGGGGGACGTCGGAGACGGTGAAGGGCTCGGTGCGGTCGCGGTGCAGCGCGTCCCTCTGCTGCTCCGTCCAGCGCGGCGCCAGCTCGGCGAGCCAGGCGGGACGGGCGTAGAGGTCCTGCAGCAGCTTCTGCGGCGTCAGCGGCAGCCATGCCGTGTTGAGGAGCACGCGCACGTCGTACGAGGTGCGCAGGTCTTCGCGCAGCACCTTCAGGTCGGCGTCGTCGATCGTCGAACCGGAGGCGCGCAGCTGCGCCGCCAGCTGATCGGTGAGCTCAGCGAGGGCGTGCTTGACGAACGTCACGCGCGCGACGTTGTGCGGCTTGCCGGTGCGCTGGGCCTTGGCGATGGCGCGCTGGATGAGGTCGGGCGCGACCACCAGACGCTCGTTGTCGACGACGATGGTCTGCTCGTCGGCCGGCGCCTTCTGCCGCGACTTCACGGCCCGCGAGAGCAGCCGGGCCATCTGGGCAGAGCCCTTCAGGATGGCGGCCTCCGGTGCATCCTCCGCGGTCGCCTCGACGCCCGGGAACAGCTCACCGAGCGTCGACAGGACGACGCCGGTCTCGCCGAGCGACGGCAGGACGGCCTCGATGTAGCGCAGGAACGCCGTCGACGGGCCGACGACCAGGACGCCGGAGGTGCTCAGCCGCTGACGGTTCGCGTACAGCAGGTAGGCCGCACGGTGCAGGGCCACCGCGGTCTTGCCGGTGCCGGGGCCGCCCTGCACGACCAGCGCGCCGCGGAGGTCGGAGCGGATGATGCGGTCCTGCTCGGCCTGGATGGTCGCGACGATGTCGTGCATCCGGCCGGTCCGCTGCGCGGTCAGCGCGGCGAGCAGTGCGCCCTCGCCCTGCACCTGCTCCCCAGCGCTGCCGCCGTCGAGCAGGGACTCGTCGAAGACCTCATCGTCGATGCGGGTCACCTGGCGGCCCGACATCGTCAGGTGCCGCCGCGCGCGCACGCCCATCGGCTCGCTCGCCGTCGCCTGGTAGAAGGCGCCGGCCTGCTGCGCGCGCCAGTCGACCAGGAGGGAGCGCTGGTCGTCGTCGCGCAGGCCGACGCGGCCGATGTAGCGGTGGTCGCAGCCGTCCACCGGCTCGTCCAGCAGCAGACGGCCGAACACCAGACGTGCGTCGACATCCCGCAGCTGGGTGAGCTGGTCCTCGTAGAGGCGCGCGAAGGCGTCGCGCTCGCTACGCGCCTGATGGTTGCTCCCCACGCTGTCGCGGCGCACGCGGGCCAGCCGCTCCTCCGTCTCGGAACGCAGCTCGTCCAGCCGCTGATACAGCCCAGCGACCACGGCGCGCTCGCGTTCGAGCTCCGATTCCAGCACGCCCATGGCCACCTCTCGTTTCCGGGCCGACAGTCTACGACCTCGGGATGAGAGTGCGCTCCCAGCACTCGTACGGCCGGATGCTCTATGGTGGAGGAAGCGGGCGACGAATCTGCCCGCGGCGTCGTAGAACGCTTCGCGTCGCGCCGGGCCAATGGCCCCGCCGCGCTTCTCTTCATACGGCGAACGATCGCGCCGCTCGGTGCGCTCGCCATTTCCCCGGTCCGCCCCTGCCGACCGGGTCGATGCCTGAAAGGCACATCCTTGACTCTCTCCTTCGCCGAACTCGGCGTACCCGCTCCGCTCGTCGCCGTCCTCACGGCCGACGGCAAGACGACCCCGTTCCCGATCCAGGCCGACACGCTTCCCGACGCCCTCGCGGGCAAGGACGTGCTGGGCCGCGGTAAGACCGGCTCCGGCAAGACCATCGCCTTCGCCCTGCCGCTCGTCGCGCGCCTCGGAACCGTCCTCGCCGGCGGTCGCCGCCGTCCCGGACGCCCGCTGGCCCTCGTGCTGGCGCCGACCCGCGAGCTCGCCACCCAGATCGCGACCGCCTTCCGTCCACTCGCCGACGCCTACGGGCTGCGCGTCTCGACCGTCTTCGGCGGCGTCTCGCAGAACAAGCAGGTCGCCGAGCTGAAGGCCGGCGTCGACATCCTCGTCGCCTGCCCCGGCCGCCTCGAAGACCTCATGAAGCAGGGATTCGTGAACCTCGACGCCGTCGAGATCACCGTGCTCGACGAAGCCGACCACATGGCCGACCTCGGCTTCCTGCCGGTCGTCACGCGCATCCTCACCGCAACGCCCGCCGACGGGCAGCGCCTGCTGTTCTCGGCCACGCTGGACAACGGCGTGGACAAGCTCGTCAAGCGCTTCCTGCACTCCCCCGTCCTGCACTCCGTCGACGACGCGAACAGCCCCGTCGAGGCGATGACCCACCACGTGCTGCAGGTGGAGACCCCGGAGGAGAAGAAGGACCTGGTGGAGGCGCTCGCCTCCGGCACCGGTCGCCGCATCCTCTTCACCCGCACCAAGCACCAGGCGAAGAAGCTCGCCAAGCAGCTCACCGCGTCCGGCATCCCGGCCGTCGACCTGCACGGCAACCTCGCCCAGGCCGCGCGCGACCGCAACCTGGCCGCCTTCGGCCAGGGCGACGTGAAGGTGCTCGTCGCGACCGACGTCGCCGCCCGCGGCGTGCACGTCGACAACGTCGAGCTCGTCGTCCACGTCGACCCGCCGGCGGAGCACAAGGCGTACCTCCACCGCTCCGGGCGCACCGCCCGCGCGGGCAGCGCCGGCGACGTCGTGACCGTCATGCTCTCGGCCCAGGCGGGCGACGTGAAGACGCTGCTCCGCAAGGCCGCCATCGACGCCACCCCGCAGCGCGTCACCGCGACCTCGACCGCCGTCGTCAGCCTCGTCGGCGACGTGGCGCCCCGCGTCGCGCCGTCGCTGCACGTGCCGCAGTCGACCGGCGGCGGGATGTCGCAGGGCGCGAACGCGCAGCGCAAGCGTGCGCGCCGCTCCGGCGGCCAGGGTGCCGGCACGGCGTCCGGCTCCGGCCGTGGCGGCCAGGGCGGCGGCTCCGGCCGTGGCGGCCAGGGCGGCGGCAACGGCCGTGGCGGCCAGCCTGCAGGTAACGGCTCCGGTCGTGGCGCAGGCAACGGCTCCGGCTCGCACGGCGCTGCCGCGGGCGGCGGAACCGCGGGCGGCTCGCGCCGTCGCGGCGGATCCCAGCGTCCCGCCGGCGCGCAGTCGGCCGGCGCGTCCCGCTCCGGCGGAGCTCCGCGCGCGACCGCGGGCCACGGCGACACCTCGGTGCGTCGCGGCAACGGCTCGCGCCGCGCCCAGGGCTGACGCCCCTTCGCTCCCGACCGCTGACGCGGGCGTTCCGATGGAACGCCCGCGTTCGTCGTTTCACGGCTCGGTGTCCGCCGCCCGGCCCTCCTCGGAAGCCACCGCCCCGTCGGCCGGCGCGTCCTCCCCGGGTGCGCCGTCGCCATCGAGCTTCCCCGTGGGCTGGAGCAGGGAAACCGCGATGAACGGGACCACGAGTGTGCTGGAGAGGATCGCGAACACCAGGTGCTTCGTGTTCTCGATCGCCTCGCCGAAGACCGCGGTGATGAACTGCACCACCGTGAACGCCGCCATCAGCAGCGCGGCATTGGCGAACCCCCAGGCGGGCGAGCCGCGTTGCGACCTCCGGCGCGCGAGCGCGCCGAGGGTGAACGCGAGCGCCCCGCCCACCACGAAGAAGTGGAGGCCGTTGATGGCCTTGCCGACGGCGGCGATCAGGGAGAAGGCCGGCTGCTTCTTCGGGCCGTGGCCCGGTTCGTTCGCACCCATGTAGGTCGGCTGGGCGACGAAGAAGTCGTACGCGCCCGTGTTGAACAGCGGCCAGACGCGGTCCGGGTGGGCGAGCAGGAACCGGGCGACGGTCCCGTAGTTCATCCGGTCGCCGTACTCCCGCCACTCCGGAGTGTGCATCACGGACCCCTCGTCGCCTGCCGTCTTCCCGGCATACTTCGCCATCTCGGCAGGGAACCCCATCTCCTCGAGATCCTGCGCCGGGGTGTGACTCGGCCCGAGGATGCCGACGGAGATGAGTTCCCAGGGATTGATCTGCTGGAACTCCTTCGGGTTGTTGGACAGCATCCACCCGGCAGACGCGACGAAGACGACGACCATCGCGGCCCCGATGATCCGACCGGTGAACGCACCGGTCACGCTGCGCCGTCTCCGCCGCCCGCGCCGGCTCGAGATCGGGATCCACAGCAGCATCGCCGCCAGGGGTACGAGCAGCGTGATCATCTGCACCTTCGAGGTCACGACCAGCCACCCGCCGGCCCCCACCAGCAGCACACCCCACCACTGCCGACCGAAGGTGGAGTAGTAGACCGTTCCCACCCCGACCAGAGCGACGCCGACCAGGCCGACGTACTCGCCCATCGGACCGGCCGCGTAGGACGCGAAGACGGGGTCGCTGAGGATCAGCAGCATCAGCGCGCTCCCCAGGAGCCGGACCGCCAGCGACGCCCGGTTGGCCGCCGACGCGAACAGCCCGACGATCAGACCGATGAGAAGCCCGTTCGCGATGACCAGCCAGTGGAAGTCGAGGGTGCCCGGCCGCCCGGAGATCGCGGACGAGAACCATTCGAGCGCCCGAAGCACCCAGATCTGCGACGACGGGTAGGGGATGCACGGGCTGGCCGGGGGCGATCCGGTGTGCTGCCACTCGAAGAGTGCGAAGTCCCAGTAACGCGGGGCGTCCTTCAGGACCGGCTCGACCGCGTCCGTCCCCAGCTGGCAGAGGTACCGGTCACCGTCGGGATGCGGACCCTGACCGGCGAACGTCGGTACGGTCGCCCGCAGCAGAGCGACGACCGCAGCGATCAGGCCGGTGGCGACACTGATCAGCGCGGACGGGAGACCACGGGAGAACCGCGACGACGCATCCATCGCTATGGAAGTGAACCTGGACACCTGACCCCTGCCTCGGCCGTGACGACCGGCCCCGGGAGGGGTCCCCCGGGAGAGAGACGCCGTCGCTTCTAGGGACGACCGTGCCCGCGGTTTCGTGACGCGGAGGCGCGTGATCCGCAGCGGACGTGTCTCTCGCGGGTCAGGCGGCCAGCCGCTCCACTCCGGCGATCACCCCATCGACGAGCACAGAGTAGCTGCGGTCCAGATCGTCGGAAAGACGGAAGCCTCCGCCCAGTTCGAGCGTGACGAACCCGTGCACCGCGCTGCGCAGCATCCGGATGGCATCGACCAGTTCGTCGTCGGGCAGGCCGAATCCGCGCAGCACGCCGGCCAGCACGGTCAGCGACTCGCCCGCCCGCGCGGCGAGTTCCGCATCGGCCGGGTCCGCGGCGTCAGCCGCCACCTGCGTCGCCGCGTAGCGTCCGGGGTGCCGGTGGGCGAATCCGCGGATGGCGTCCGCCGCGGCACGGACCGCCTCCGGCCCTGCCCGCCCGATGGTGGCGCCTGCCAGCACGCGGGTGAGTTCCGCGACCGACTCGGTCGCGACCAGGCGTCTCAGATCCCCGAGCGACGCCACGTGCTTGTACAGGCTGGGGACGGCGACGCCGGCACGGCCGGCGACGGCCGCGAGCGTGAGCCGCTCGAAGCCCGCCGTGCCGCCCTCGTCGACCAGCTCCAGGGCGACCGCGGTGACGGCAGCACGCGTGAGCCCGGCCCTAGGCACGGGCCGCCCAGGCCGAGCCGTCGCCGTCGCGCCGGGAGGCGATGAACGCCAGCGTCGTCGGCACGGTGAGGTCGGGTCGCTGTGCGTGCGGGTAGTGGGCGGCGTCGGGCACGCGCACGACCTCCGCGCCGATGGACTCCATCCAGGCGCATTCGGCCGGGAGGTCGCGGAAGTCGGGGTCGAGGTCGCCGACGAAGGCGAGCATCGGGGCCCGCACGTCGGCGAGGCGCGGCTCCACCACCGAGTGGGTGAGGGCGAGCGTGAGGCGCCGGAAGCTCCTGAGGCGCCCCGGTTCGCTCAGGGAGGCGCGGATCCGCGCCGTGTGCTCGGCGAGCCAGGGGGCCTTCCTCCCCCGGTTGAGGGTTCCGCCGTAGTAGCCGGCCCACGTGGCCGCACCCCACGGCTTCACGAACATCGCGCGGTAGAGCAGGTGCAGCAGGCCGGTGGCCGCGCGTCCCATCGCCGGGTCGCGGAGGAGCGGGCCGTAGAAGACGAGCCCGGCGACGAGGTCGGGACGTTCGGCGGCGGCCCACGCGGCCGCTGCGGCGCCCATGGAGTTGCCGAGGACGACGGCCGGGCCGCCGAGCTCCTCGATCAGCGCGATCACGTCGCGGCCGGTCGCGATGTCGCCGAACTCGGTGAAGGTCGTGTCCGAGTCGCCGTGCGCCCGCAGGTCGGTCACGGCCACGCGGTATCCGGCGGCCACGAGCGGACCGACCAGTTCGCGGTAGCTGGAGCGGAGGTCGCCCATGCCGGGCACCGCGACCACGAGGGGCCCGGAGCCCTCGACGGTGTAGCTCACGCGCCCGTCCGGACGCTGCAGGAAGTGGACCTGCGAATCGGTGGAAGTGTTCATAGCCATAAAGCTAATGCCATTAGCCGAAGCGCGCAAGAGGTGATTCGGCAGCCATCGCGCCGAACGCTCAGGCGATGCGGCCGAGCGAGGCCATCGCCGCCTTCACGAGCGCGCCGCGGCCCCCCTCGAGCTCCTCCGATACGGTGAGGGACACGGCCTCCTCCGGTGTCATCCAGGTCAGCTCGAGCGCATCCTGACGCGGATCGCACGTGCCGGTCACGGGAACGACGTACGCCAGCGAGACGGCGTGCTGCCGCTCGTCGGTGTACGGCGACACCCCCGGCATCGGGAAGTACTCCGCCACCTGGAACGGCACCGGGCTCGCCGGCAGCTGCGGGAACGCCATCGGGCCGAGGTCTTTCTCGAGGTGACGGAACAGCGCCTCGCGGAGCGTCTCGCCGTACATCACGCGCCCCGAGACCAGCGTGCGGGTGATCTGCCCGACCGCGTTTGCCCGCAGCAGGATGCCGACCTCGGTCACCTGCCCGAGCCCGTCGACCCGCACGGGCACCGCCTCGACGTACAGCAGCGGGAGCCGGCGACGGATCTGCTCCAGCTCGATGTCGGACAGCCAGGCAGGACCCGGCTGCGGCCCGTCGCCGGGCAGCGGGTCGGGAGTCGGGTCCGGATCCGGGGTGCGAACGCTCATGCATGCATCCTACGGACGGTGAGGGCGGCGGCCTACGGGGGACAGACGGATCTGTGGACGGGCGGCACTCCGACGGGGGCTGTGGACGACTTCGGGTCCTGGCGCAGAATGGAGGGTGCCTTTCCCCGCCCCCGACCTGCACATCGACCGCGACGCGGTCCTGTGGTCCGCCTCCGAACGCGACCGCGCGGGACGCCCGCTTCTCGTCCTCCTGCACGGCTACGCCTCCGACGAGGCCGATCTGTTCGGCATCTCGGCGTACCTGCCGCTCGAGCCGGTGATCGCCTCCCTGCGGGCACCCATCCCGGAGGGCGCGGGCTTCGCCTGGTTCTCCCGGTTCACCAACGTCCCGGGCGATCCTCTCGCGGGCAACGCGGACGCCGCCGCTCGCGCGGTGCTCGACTGGCTGGACGAGCAGCCGCGCGTGCCGACGGGCCTCCTGGGCTTCTCGCAGGGCGGCGCGCTGGCCCTCCAGCTGCTGCGCCTCGCCCCGGAGCGCTTCGACTACGCCGTTCAGCTCTCCGGCTTCGTCGTGAAGGGCGATCAGCCGCGGGATGCGGAGCTCGCCGAGGCGCGCGTCCCGGTCTTCTGGGGCCGCGGCACGCTCGACGACGCCATCCCGACGGCATCGCTCGACCGGACCGCCGACTGGCTTCCCGGCCACTCCTCCCTGGACGCCCGCATCTACGAGGGCATGGGCCACGCCATCTCCCCGCTCGAGCTGGGCGACATCTCGTCGTTCATCCGCACGAATCTGCCTCGCTGAGCGTTCTCCACCGGTCCTCCAGAAGCCCCTGACAGTGTCGGTGGCGGGGTGCAGGATGGAGGGATGGCCGACGTGCTGGATCGATTCTCCCCCGCGACCCGGGAGTGGTTCCGGGGGGCCTTCGCCGCGCCGACGGCCGCGCAGGAGGGCGCGTGGGAGGCCATCTCCCACGGCAAGCACGCACTGGTGATCGCGCCGACCGGCTCGGGCAAGACGCTGGCCTCCTTCCTGTGGGCGATCGACCGCCTCGCCAACGATCCGCGGCCCTCCGACGCAAAGCCCGGCACGCGCGTGCTCTACATCTCGCCGCTGAAGGCGCTCGGCGTGGATGTGGAGCGCAACCTGCGCGCTCCGCTGGTCGGCGTGACGCAGACCGCCAAGCGACTGGGGTCCGAGCCGCCGCACGTGAGCGTGGGCGTCCGCTCGGGCGACACGCCGGCCTCCGACCGGCGGGCACTGCTGAGCAGTCCGCCCGACATCCTGATCACCACGCCGGAATCGCTGTTCCTGATGCTCACCTCCCAGGCGCGCGAGACGCTGACGTCGGTCGAGACGGTCATCGTCGACGAGGTCCACGCCGTGGCGTCGACCAAGCGCGGCGCGCACCTGGCGCTGTCCCTGGAGCGGCTCGACCAGCTGCTGGAGCGTCCGGCCCAGCGCATCGGGCTGTCGGCGACGGTCCGCCCGCCGGAGGAGGTGGCGCGCTTCCTCGCGGGCAACGCCCCGGTGGAGGTCGTCGCGCCCCCGGCCGGCAAGCGCTTCGACCTGAGGGTCGTCGTGCCGGTGGAGGACATGAGCGAGCTCGGCACATCGACCTACGCCAGCGAGAACCCCGGCGACGGGTCTCCCCCGCAGGCCGGCTCGATCTGGCCGCACGTCGAAGAGGCGATCGTCGACCGCGTGCTCGAGAACCGCTCCACCATCGTGTTCGCGAACTCCCGCCGGCTCGCCGAGCGCCTGACGGCCCGGCTGAACGAGATCTACGAGGAGAGGATCCTCGGCGGGACGGCCGCCCAGACGGCCACCCGCGCCCCCGCCGAGCTGATGGGGGGCTCCGGCCAGACGCGCGGGTCGCAGACGGTCGCCGACGCGGAGGCGCTGGTGCTCGCTCGCGCCCACCACGGCTCGGTCAGCAAGGAGCAGCGGGCGCTCATCGAAGACGACCTGAAGTCGGGTCGCCTCCGCTGCGTGGTCGCCACCTCGAGCCTCGAGCTCGGTATCGACATGGGGGCCGTCGACCTCGTCATCCAGGTGGAGGCACCGCCGTCGGTCGCGAGCGGCCTGCAGCGCGTCGGCCGCGCCGGGCACCAGGTCGGCGAGATCTCGCGCGGCGTTGTCTTCCCCAAGCACCGTGCCGATCTCATCCACTCGGCGGTCGCGACGGAGCGGATGGCGGCCGGGCTGATCGAGTCGCTCTCGGTCCCGGCGAACCCGCTCGACATCCTCGCCCAGCAGACCGTCGCAGCGGCCGCGCTGGAGCCGATCGACGCCGACGACTGGTTCGACACCGTCCGGAAGAGCGCCCCGTTCTCGACCCTTCCGCGGAGCGCCTACGACGCGACCCTCGACCTGCTGGCCGGCCGCTACCCGTCGGACGAGTTCGCCGAGCTCCGGCCCCGGATCGTCTGGGACCGCGACACGGGAGCCATCACCGGCCGGCCGGGAGCACAGCGGCTCGCCGTCACGAGCGGTGGCACGATCCCCGATCGCGGGCTCTTCGGCGTCTACATGGTGGGCGAGAAGGCCAGCCGCGTCGGCGAGCTCGACGAGGAGATGGTCTACGAGTCGCGGGTCGGCGACGTCTTCGCGCTGGGATCGACCAGCTGGCGCATCCAGGAGATCACGCACGACCGCGTCCTCGTCACCCCCGCGTTCGGCGAGCCGGGCCGGCTGCCGTTCTGGAAGGGCGACGGGATCGGCCGGCCGGCCGAGCTGGGCCGGGCGGTCGGCGCATTCACGCGCGAGCTGAGCACCGCATCCCCGGCGGATGCGGAGCTGCGGTGCGTCGAGGCCGGCCTCGACGCCTGGGCGACGAACAACCTGCTGGCCTTCCTGCGCGAGCAGAAAGAGGCCACGGGCCACATCCCGACGGACAAGACGCTCGTCGTCGAGCGCTTCCGCGACGAGCTCGGCGACTGGCGCGTCGTACTGCATTCCCCGTTCGGCATGCAGGTGCACTCGCCCTGGGCGCTCGCCGTGCAGGCGCGCGTGCGCGAGCGGTACGGGATCGACGCGGGAGCGATGGCGGCGGACGACGGCATCGTGGTGCGCATCCCCGACACCGAGGCGCAGCCGCCCGGCGGAGAGCTGTTCGTCTTCGACCCGCAGGAGCTGGACGAGCTGGTCACGGCCGAGGTCGGCGGCTCGGCGCTGTTCGCCTCGCGGTTCCGCGAGTCGGCCGCCCGGGCCCTCCTGCTTCCCAAGTACAACCCGGGCAAGCGGTCCCCCCTCTGGCAGCAGCGGCAGAAGGCGGCGCAGCTGCTGGACGTCGCACGCAAGTACCCCAGCTTCCCGATCATCCTCGAGACCATCCGCGAGGTGCTGCAGGATGTGTACGACCTCTCCGCGCTGACGGACGTCGCGAAGCAGATCGAGCAGCGCAGCATCCGGCTGGTCGAGGCGGCGACCGAGACGGCGTCGCCGTTCGCGCGGTCGCTGCTGTTCGGATATGTCGCTGCGTTCATGTACGAGGGCGACAGCCCACTGGCCGAGCGCCGAGCGGCGGCTCTCTCGCTCGACACGGGCCTGCTCGCCGAGCTGCTCGGCCGGGCGGAGCTGCGCGAGCTGCTCGATCCGGCGGTCATCGAACGCGTCGAGCTGCAGCTTCAGCGGCTGGCGCCGGAGCGGCGCGTGCGCGGCGTGGAGGGCGTCGCCGACCTGCTGCGGCTCCTCGGCCCGCTCTCGGTCGAGGAGGTCGCCGAGCGCCTCGAGGCGGAGGGCGAGGCGGCGACAGCAGCGACGGGAAGCGCAGCGGGCGCCGAGAGCCCGGATGGCCCAGAAGCCCCCGATGGCCCAGAAGCCCCCGATGGTGCCGAGGACGCCGGGAACGGCGAGGCCGAGCCCGCCGCACCGCACGCGGACCGGGCCACCGCCGCCGGGCACCTCGTGACTCTGGTCGACACGCACCGGGCCCTGGCCGTCACCATCGCGGGCGTCGAACGCTTCTCCGCGATCGAAGACGCCGGCCGTCTGCGCGACGCCCTGGGCGTCCCGCTTCCGATCGGCGTTCCCGTCGCCTTCATCGAGCCTGTCGACGATCCCCTTGGCGACCTGGTGAGCCGCTTCGCCCGCACCCACGGACCGTTCGAGACGGCCGACATCGCGACACGTCTCGGGCTCGGCCCGGCGATCGTCCACGACGCCCTGCGGCGGCTCGCGCGCGACGGCCGCGTCGTCGAGGGCGAGTTCCGCCCTCACGCGCACGGCAGCGAGTGGAGCGACGCCGAGGTGCTCCGGCGGCTGCGGCGGATGTCGCTCGCGGCCCTGCGGCACGAGGTCGAGCCGGTCGACACCGCCACGTTCGGGCGGTTCCTGCCCGAGTGGCAGCACGTCGGTTCCACGCTGCGCGGTGTGGATGCGGTGGCCTCGGTCATCGAGCAGCTGGCCGGCGCGCGCATCCCGGCGTCAGCGTGGGAGTCGCTCGTGCTGCCGAGCCGGGTGGCCGACTACAGCCCGGCCATGCTCGACGAGCTGACGGCGACGGGCGAGGTGATCTGGTCCGGAGACGGCAGCCTGCCCGGCGACGACGGGTGGATCAGCCTCCATCTCGCCGATTCCGCCCCGCTCACCCTCGCGCCGCCGTCCGATCACGAGCCCGACGAGCTGCAGCGCGGCATCCTGGACGCCCTGGGCCGCGGAGGCGGGTACTTCTTCCGCCAGCTCTCCGACACGCTCGGCACGGAACGCGGCTCGGCGATCGACGATCCCGAGCTGGTGACCGCGCTCTGGGACCTGGTGTGGGCCGGACGCATCACCAACGACACGCTTGCACCGCTGCGCACGCTCACCGCCGGTGGCTCCGGGGCGCACAAGCGCCCGCGTCAGCCCACGCGAGCGCGCATGTACCGGGGCCGCGTGCCCACCCGCTCGGCGATGGTCACCCGGATGGGCCCGCCGACCGCGGCCGGCCGGTGGTCCCTCCTGCCGGAGCGCGACCTCGACTCGACCGTGCGGGCGCACGGGCAGGCGGAGACCCTGCTCGACCGCTACGGCGTCGTCACCCGCGGATCGGTGATGAACGAGGGGACGCCCGGCGGCTTCGCGCTCGCGTACAAGGTGCTCAGCGGATTCGAGGAGACCGGGCGCGCGCGCCGCGGCTACTTCATCGAGACGCTCGGCGGGGCGCAGTTCGCCAACGGGGCGACGGTCGACCGGTTGCGCTCCTACGCCCGCGACCACACACAGCGACGGCCGTACGAGGCGGTCGCTCTGGCCGCCACCGACCCCGCGAACCCGTACGGCGCTGCGCTGCCATGGCCGGCCGTGCCGGGCGAGAGCGGGACGGGTCACCGCCCGGGCCGGAAGGCGGGTGCGCTCGTGGTGCTGGTCGACGGCGAGCTGACGCTCTACGTCGAGCGCGGCGGCAAGAGCCTGCTCTGCTTCGTCGCCGCAGGCGAGCAGGGCGAGGCCACCGATGAGACCGGCCTCGTGCTCGCCGCGGCGGCGCGCGCCCTCGCCGCCCTGGTCACCTCCCGCCGCGTGGACAAGCTCGCGGTGGAGACCGTCAACGGCGGCTTCATTCTCGGCTCGCCGCTCGGCGACGCGCTCGGCGAGGCCGGCTTCCTTGCGACCCCACGCGGATTGCGGCTCCGGGCATGACGGGCCGTCCACGACAGCGGGTGCAGCATGCCTGAGGGCGACACCGTCTACCAGGCGGCCCAGCGCCTGCACCGCGCCCTGGCCGGCCGGATCCTCACGCAGACGGACTTCCGCGTCCCCGCGTACGCGACGGTCGACCTCTCCGGGCAGCGCATGGACGAGGTCGTCAGCCGCGGAAAGCACCTGCTGATGCACGTGGGCGACCACACCATCCACAGCCACCTCAAGATGGAGGGCTCGTGGGAGGTCTACCCGCCGGACGGCCGCTGGCGGCATCCCGGCTACCAGGCGCGGGCGGTGCTCCGCACGGCCGAGGCGCAGGCCGTCGGCTTTCAGCTGGGAGTGCTGGAGGTCCTCCCCCGCGACCGGGAGGACGACGTGGTCGGGCACCTCGGCCCCGACCTGCTCGGGCCGGACTGGGACGCCGGCGAGGCGCTCCGCCGGCTCGCCGAGCATCCGGACGTGCCCGTCGCCGTCGCGCTCCTCGACCAGCGCAACCTCGCCGGCCTCGGCAACGTCTACGCCAACGAGCTGTGCTTCCTCCGCGGGATGCTGCCGACGCGGCCGGTCCGGGAGGCGGATCTGGCAGCCGCGGTCGACCTCGGCCACCGGCTCATCACGGCCAATCGCGATCGGAGCGTCCGCGTGACGACCGGCGACACGCGTCGTGGCCGCAACACCTGGGTGTACGGCCGCCGCGGTCAGCCCTGCCGCCGCTGCGGCACGCGCATCCAGTCGTCGTCCCTCGGCCGGACCGAGCTCGAAGAGCGGGTGACGTACTTCTGCCCGGTCTGCCAGGCGTAGCAGACCGGGCAGAAGCCGGGAGGGACGTCAGGCCGCGGCCTCGTCCTCGTCCTGCTGTGCGCCCGAGCGAACGGTCTCGAGCGCCGCGGACCACGCCTCGAGCTGGTCGAACAGCGGGGTGAGCGCGGCGGTCTGCTGCTCGGTCGGCTTCAGCTGCCAGTTCTCGAAGTCGTGGGCGAGGCTGAGGCCCACGTGCGCGCTGACCGTGGCGACCTGGAGCTGCGAGAGCACCAGGCGCAGGTGCTCGACGGCGCGGGCGCCGCCGAAGACGCCGTAGCTGACGAACCCGGCGGCCTTGTTGTACCACTCGGCGCCGACGTAGTCGATCGCGTTCTTGAGGGCGCCGGAGGTGCTGTGGTTGTACTCGGGGGTGACGAACACGAAACCGTCGAACTCGGCGATCTTCGCGGCCCACGCCTTGGTGTGCTCACCGGCGTACTGCCCCATGGCGGCGGGCATGGCCTCGTCGAGGTGCGGAAGGTCCCAGTCCTTGAGGTCGACGAGCTCGTACTCGACGCCGGAGCGCTTGGCGGCGTTCTCGTAGACCCAGCGGGCGACGGCCTCGCCGTTGCGCCCCGGGCGCGTGCTTCCGATGATGATGGCGATCTTCGTCATGTCAGCCTTTCGTTTTTGATGACGTGTCATCCAACGCGAACCAGCCCGGTTCCTGATTCATTCCCGGCTAGGCTCGCCGCATGTCCGACCAGCGCGAACACCGGAACGACGACATCCATCTGCCCGCCGATGCGTCCGAGGACGAGCGGCGTCAGGCCGGCGACCGGCTGCGGGAGCGGATCTACGTCACCTTCACAGCGCTCGCCATCCTCATGGCGATGAACGCGCACGGCGAGGCGCTCGACTCCCCCACTGTGCTGTGGACGCTGGTCATCTCCGTCGTCGGCGTGCTGCTCGCCGGACTCGTCTCCGACCTCGTTTCGCACATGATCGCGCACAACACCCTCCCGTCGATCGCGGAGTTCCGGCACATGCTTGCGGTGTCGTCGCGCGCCCTCGGCGTGCTCGTGGTCCCGCTGATCGCCGTCGGGCTCGCCGTCTTCGATGTGATCGAGGACCGCACCGGGCTCACCATCGCGATCGTCGCCCTCATCGTGTCGCTGGCCGTCATCACGTGGATCGCCGTGTCGCGGACCGGACTCTCGGGCTGGCGCCAGCTCGCGGTGCTGGCGGCCGTGGTGGCGCTCGGCGTGCTCGTCGTCTTCCTCGAGGCCCTCGCCCACTGATCCCGCGCGCGTGTCAGGATGGCGTATGGCCACCGTGCGCACCCGTCCCGACCCGCGGAAGCTGACGGACGACGAGCTGGAGCTGTTCCGCGCCTTCCATCTCATGCGACGCGGGTTCGAACGGACCCTGGATGCGCAGCTGCAGCAGGACGACGGCATCTCGATCTCCGAGCTCGAAGTGCTGATGGCGCTGATCCGCTCGCCGGGGCGGCGACTGCGCGTCCGGGACCTGGTGGATGCGACGGGCTGGGAGAAGAGCCGCGTCTCGCATCAGGTCACCCGGATGGCGGCGCGCGGTTTCGTGGAGCGCCAGGAGTGCGCGGAAGACCGCCGTGCGACGTGGATCCATCTCACCGGGGAGGGCCGCCGCGTCGTCGTCCGCGCGTTGCCGAAGCACTCGGCGACGATCCGCCGCATCCTGTTCGACGCCCTCACGCCGGACCAGCAGGAGCACCTGCTCGGGATCGCACGGACGATGAACGCGGCCATCGACGCCGAGGAGTGCGAGCCGCCCGCGGACTGCGACGACTGAGCGTTCTCGCAGGCTGACCGCCGTCGCATCCCGGCCTCCGCTGTGAAGCCCGGGCGGAAAAGCTGGTGATTCCTCGGGAACACCGCGCGAAACCAGGCGGTTCCAAGCCGCCGCCCCCTAGCGTTTCGGTGTGCGACGCCCGAACTTCCCCGCCTCAGAGCCCGGTGCCGGCGGCAGCGACCAGCAGATGCCGCCGACGCAGGTCTTCGGCCGCGCGCCGTCGGCCGACCCGCGCCGGCCCGTGCGCGCGACCAGACCGGCCTCGGGCGTGCCGACCGGGAGCGGCGGCGCGCCGTTCGACCCGTTCGGGCTCGGCGGCGACGCCCCGGGTCTCGGCGGCGACGGCGCGGGACGCCGGGGCGGGCCCGGCGGCGGTAACGGCGGTAACGGAAACGGCCGTGGCGGTAGCGGCGGAGCCGGCGACGACGGCACCCCCACCCCGCCCCCGGGCGGCCGACGTGGCAAGGGTCCGCGCAAGCACCGCCGCGCGAAGCGCATCATCGGCTGGACCGCCGCGGCCCTCGCGGTCATCCTGGTCGTCGTCGGCGGGTACGCCGCCTACAGCTACTTCCGGTTCGTCGGCGGCGTCAAGCACGTCGACGTGATCTCCAAGCCCGCCAACGACGTGGACGGCCAGGACCAGAACATCCTGCTCGTCGGCGACGACCACCGGCCGGACGGCGCGTCGCAGGCCGAGCTCGATCAGCTGAGCACGACCGACGACGGCGGCGGGACCAACACCGACACGATGATGATCCTGCACATCCCCGCGAACGGGAAGTCGGCGACCCTGATCTCGCTGCCGCGCGACTCCTGGGTGGATGTGCCCGGCCACGGCATGAACAAGCTCAACGCCGCCTTCTCGCTCGGCGGCGGTGCGACCGATGCCTCCAGTGGTGCGAAGCTCCTCATCCAGACCGTGCAGAACCTCACCGGCCTGAGCATCGACCACTACGTCCGCGTCTCGCTTCTCGGGTTCTACACGATCGCGCAGGCACTCGGCCCCGTACAGGTCTGCCTCAACAACGCGGTCGACGACCCCTACTCCGGAGCGAACTTCCCCGCAGGAGTGTCGACCCTCGACGCGAAGCAGGCGCTGTCGTTCGTGCGTCAGCGGCACGGCCTCCCGCGCGGCGACCTCGACCGCGTGGTGCGGCAGCAGTACTTCCTGTCGGTGGAGGCGCACAAGTTCCTCTCCGCCGGGACGCTGCTCGACCCCGGCAAGCTGACGAAGGTGCTGGATGCGGTGAGCGGCTCGCTGGAGACCGATCCCGGCCTGAACTTCCTGCAGCTGGCCGCCCAGCTGCAGGGCCTGACCGGCGGCAAGATCCAATCCGCCACCATCCCGATCTCCGGCACGCCGACGATCACCGTGGACGGGTCGGACCTCTCGATCGTCGAGGTGGACACAGCGGCGATGCCCGCGTTCATCCAGAGCCTGATGGGGACGCCGACGGCCTACGACAAGGCGACGGCGGCGAAGCCGGCGGACACCAGCGTGACCGTGCTCAACGGCGGCAGTGCGAACGGCGCCGCGACGACGGCGACGCAGACCCTCGCCGCCGCCGGTTTCAAGACCGGAACCCCTGGCGACGCGGACACCCGCGCGACCACCGTCATCCAGTACCCGGCCGGCCAGGAGGCGCAGGCCAAGGCCGTCGCCGCGTTCCTGCCGGGCGCGGCCGTGCAGGAGACCTCCGGCGTGAGCACGGTCACCGTGATCCTCGGCGACGACGGCATCATGCCGGCCGCCCCGTCCGCGGGCGGAGCGGCGACCGCCCCGCCGGCGCCCGCACCCACCCCGTCCGGCCCGGCCGCCAACTACAGCTCCACGGTCTGCATCAACTAGCTCAGCGTCTGCTTCTCCCCCGTGCCGCCCACATCGAGGGTGACGACGTCGCCCGGGTTCACCGTCACGGCTTGGCGGTACACCCGGTAACCGGGGACGCTCGACAGCGAGAGATACCAGGCGTGCTCACCGGCCACGTGCGAGAGGTAGTGCCCGTTGTTCCGTGCCGTCACCCCGGGGGTGGTGTACAGCGTGTTGATCGGCACCCAGATTTCCAGCACGGAGGACGTGCCGCCCGTGTGCACGAGCTGGCCCGTCACCCCCTGGAAGGAGTCCGGGAGCGAAGTGAGCACCTGTCTCGTGCCGTTCTGGTGGACGCGCAGCTCGACCTGATCGCCCGGCGTGACCGTGATCGTGTTGTAGTAGGTGCGCGTTGCGGCCCCGGTGCGCTGGTACAGGTAGTAGTACTCGGAGCCCTTCACGGTTCCCAGGTACTCGCCGTTCTTCGTCGCGGCAACGTCCGGCACGGACGTCAGGCTGCGCGGCACAATGATCTGCAGCTGGTACTGGTCGCCGCCGAGGGGCGCGAGCTGGCCGCGGATGCCCTGGAACGCATCTCGCGGCTGGAGTGCCGCCGCGACGGCCTGGCCTGTCGCCTTCAGGCCCGCTGCATTGGGGTGGAAGGACTGCGGGGTCGCTCCGGAGAGGCCCTTCAGCTCGAGCGATCCGATGTACGGCTGCCCGGATGCGGAACAGACCGTGTGGTCGGCGGCCGTCGTCAGCTGCGACAGGTACTCCGCGCCCGTGTTCTCCGCCGCCTGCTGAAACTGGACGTCGACGGTGCGCTGCACCGAGTGCATCCACTCGAGGTCCGTTGTGACGAACGGGAAGGTCGTCCCCTGCAGCGTCAGCTTCTGGAAGCAGCCGCCGGCCGGGGTGTGAGCGGCATCCGGCATGAGAGGCAGGTAACCGACGACGAGGATGCGGGCCTTCGGGTAGGTGGTCCTCAGCTTCGCGAGCGTCGCCTCGAACTTCGGCGTCACCTCGTTCGTCAGCTTCTGAACGATGTCGTCGACGCCCCCGCTGGTGTGCTTCTCGCGGCAGGACGCCGCCCCGTCGGTGATCGGTCCCGTCGCCGAGACGGCGAGGCAGTTCGTGAGCACCGAGCGGAAGCCGAGGTCGTTGCCGCCCATCGAGAGGGTGATCAGTCCGATCGAGTCCGCCGGCGCGCCGGCCTGCGGTGGCCGGCCGGCCGACGACGTGCTGAACACGTCGTCCAGCACCGCGCCGCTGCAGGTGTTGTCGGTGAGGGCGAGGCCGAAGTCGGCCGCGATCTGCGAGGGGTAGCTCGCCGGGGACCGCAAGCATGCCGGATCCGCTCCCTTCGCACCGCCGATCGCCTGGCCTGTGGCATACGAGTCGCCGAGCGCGAGGTAGCCGTTCGGTGCGGCGGACGCGGGCGCGGCCGTCAGCAGGGACGCGGCGAGCGCGGCCGACGCGGCCGCGGCCGCCAACCACCTGGCACCGCGGCCCCTTCTGACCGCGGGGTGAACGATTCTTCGAGTTGCGTGCATGATCCGTCCCTTCGTCACGACCGCCGTTCGAAGGCAGCCGTCACTCTGTAGACGGGTCAGTACACCGTTTGATAACGGAGGAACGAGAAAATACCGGCGATGTCAGTCGAACAGGCGCCGGAAGACGTTCGTGTCGGCCAGGTCGATCAGCTCGTCGCCGCGTCCGCTCATGATCGTCCTGAGCGCGTACAGCGTGAACCCGCTGACCTGCTTCGCCGTGATCGCGGGCGGGATGCTGAGCTCCTGACGGGCGGTCACGACCTCCACCAGCGCCGGGCCGTCGTGGGCGAAGGCCGTGCGCAGGGCGTCCTCGAGGTCGTCCGGCTTCTCGACGCGCTGGCCGTGCAGTCCGATGGCCCGGGCGACCTCACCGAAGTCCGGGTTCTCCAGCCCGGTGCCGAAGTTGACGAACCCCGCCGCCTTCATCTCGACTTCGACGAAGTTCAGCGACGAGTTGTTGAAGACCACGATCTTCACGGGCAGCTTGTTCTGCCGGAGCGTCAGCAGCTCGCCGAGCAGCATGGCCAGGCCGCCGTCTCCGGCGAGCGCGACCACCTGCCGGCCCGGGAACGCCGTCTGCGCCCCGATCGCCTGCGGGAGGGCGTTCGCCATGCTGCCGTGCGAGAACGAGCCGATCAGTCGCCGGCGTCCGTTCATGCGCAGGTAGCGTGCCGCCCAGACGACCGGCGATCCGACATCCGGGATGAACACGGCGTCCTCCGCAGCCAGCTCGCTCACCAGCCGGGCGACGTACTGCGGGTGGATGGGCGTGCGGTTGCGGTCGTTGACCGCCAGGTCGTCCAGACTCTTCCGGGTCTTGGCGTAGTGCGAGAGCGATGCGTCGAGGTGCTTGCGGTCCTTTCGGCCTTTCAGCAGCGGCAGCAGCGCCTCGGCCGTGTCCCGCACGCTGCCGACGAGGCCGAGGTCGAGCGGGACCCGGCGACCGAGGTTCTCACCCCGGATGTCGACCTGGATGACCTTCGCCTTCGACGGGAAGAACTGCTGGTACGGGAAGTCGGTCCCGAGCATGAGGAGCACATCGCACGACTCCATCGCCCGGTAGCCGGAGGAGAAGCCGAGCAGGCCCGTCATCCCCACGTCGTAGGGGTTGTCGTACTCGATGAACTCCTTGCCGCGCATCGCGTGCACGATGGGCGCCTGGAGGGCACCGGCGAGGCCGACCAGCTGCGCGTGCGCGCCCTCGGCTCCTGCTCCGGCGAGGATGGTGACCCGCTTGGCGTCGTTGAGGATGTCGGCGGCGGCCTGCAGCTCGGGGTCGGTCGGCCGGGTGACGCGCGGCGAGAACGTGATCGGGGCCGACTTCTTGCGGCCGGCGCTGTCGGCGAGGAAGATGTCGCCGGGCACGACGATCACGGCGACGCCCCGGCGCTCGATGGCGGTGCGCATGGCGATCTCGAGGACCCGCGGCATCTGGTCCGCCTGGCTGACAAGCTCGGTGTAGACGCTCGCCTCGCGGAACAGGTCCTGCGGGTGCGTCTCCTGGAAGTACGCGCTGCCGATCTCGGCGCCCGGGATCTGGGCGGCGATGGCGAGCACGGGGACGCGGCTGCGGTTGGCGTCGTAGAGACCGTTGATGAGGTGGGTGTTGCCCGGGCCGCAGCTGCCGGCGCAGACGGCGAGCTCGCCGGTCAGCGCCGCCTCGGCGGAGGCCGCGAAGGCCGCCGCCTCCTCGTGCCGCACGTGCTCCCACGTCACGCCGTCGGTGCGGCGGATGGCGTCGGTGAAACCGTTGAGCGAGTCTCCGGGGATGCCGTAGATGCGGGTCACCCCCGAATCCCTCAGGATCTCGACAGCGGTATCGGCGACTGTGGGCACAGCGGTCTCCCCTCGATTCGGATGCGGTGCTTCCGGCCCGCAGCGAACGGCCCGGCAGACCCAACGCTACGCCGGGGAGGTGAATCGTCGCATCCTCCCCGGAGCAACTGTGCGTTAACGTGAGCGCATCATGGTGAAGCAGGAGCGGGCCCAGGTGACGCGGGGGACGATCGTCTCCGGAGCCGCCGCGGTGTTCGGCCGCCGGGGGTACGGCCTCGCCTCGATCGCCGACATCGCCGCCGAGGCGGGCGTGACCAAGGGCGCGCTGTACTTCCACTTCCCGTCGAAGGACGAGCTGGCCCGCGCGGTGATCACCGAGCAGCACCGGCGGACGATGGTCGCGGCCGCCGAGGTGGTCGAGCAGGGCCTCCCGGGGCTCGAAACCGTTGTGCGGCTGAGCGCAGTGCTCGCGCACCAGCTGCTGACGGACCCCGTGGTGCAGGCGGGGATCCGGCTGACCACGGACGTGTCGATGTTCGATCCCCCGGTGACGGAGCCCTACGAGGACTGGCTGCGGACCACGGAGGCCCTGTTCCGCCAGGCCGCCGAGGAGGGCGATCTCCGTCCGGACCTCGACCCGGGGATGCTGGCGAGCGTCGTCGTCCCGGCGTACACCGGCGTGCAGCTGGTCTCGGAGACGGTGGCGCGCCGGGCCGACCTGCTGGAGCGCCTGCGCGATCTGTGGACGGTCCTGCTCCCCGGAATCGTGCCGCCGGGCGAGCTCGAGCGACTGCGTCGCCTGCCCGACCTGATCCACTGAGACGGGCCGGACCGACGGGCCGGTCCGACCCGGCCGCAGCGCCCCCAATCCGCTACGGCCGCGCCGGAATACCTCTATATTCTACTCCAGAACCGGACGATCGGTATGGACTCTCGGAGGACGCCCAGCGGGTCGGCCGGGGCACGGTCCCCTAGACTTGGCCGACGGGGAACGCCGGAGACGGCGGGAGCAACAGGGGGAGGCCGGATGCCGTCTCGGGGCAGCAAGCAGAAGAAGCGCGCGACGATGCGGCTGGTGTACATCGACTTCTGGTCGGCGCTGAAGATGTCGTTCCTGGTCAGCATCATCGTTGCGGCGATCACCGTGGTGATCGGCCTGCTCATCTGGAGCGCGCTCGAACGTTTCGGCCTGGTCGCCGCCGCCAGCAACTTCCTCGAGGACATCGCGGGGGCGCAGGGCGCCGACCTCGTCGCCGGCCTGACCTTCCCCAATGTGATGACGTTCACGCTCGTGGTCGCACTGCTCGAGGTCATCGTGGTGTCCGCGCTCGGGGCGATCTTCGCCGCCCTGTTCAACCTCGCCGTCCACGTCGTGGGCGGCTGGAAGGTCACCTTCGGGAGCGACTGAGCTCCAGTCCGCCGACCAGCAGGTCGACGCCGAAGGCGAACGCCGCGGCGGGGTCGTCCTCGTCGAGCGGGGAGCTGTCGCCCGTGGCCAGCACGCCGAGCGAGTCGTACTGCAGGCGCTGCTGCTCGTGCGAGACGTGGCCCAGCACGAAGTGCAGCAGCGCGGTCGCGGCGCGGCGGGAGGTCTCGGCGTCGAAGCCGCCCCGCGCGACCGCGCGGGCGAAGCGGTCCACCGTCTCCGGCGACCCCAGGCCGAGCGCCAGGGTGCTGGAGACCACCTCGGCGCCGTCGCGGTACGCCAGCAGGGCGTCGCGCAGGGCGGCGGCCTCCGAGCGGACGGAATCCGCCCAGTCCGTGTCGGCGCCGCCCGCAGCCTCCGGGCCCGCGTCCTTACCGGCAGCACTCCCCTCCGGCCGCGTCGCGACGATGCGGTCGGCGAGCTCGGCGAGCAGCGTCTGCTTGTTCGGGAAGTGCCAGTAGAGCGCGCTCGGCTGCACATCCAGGGATGCCGCCAGCCGCCGCATGGTCAGGTCGGGCAGCCCGAGGTCGTCGAGGATGCGCAGAGCGGCCTCCGCCACATCGTCGCGCGAGTGCCGCCGTCCGGTTTCGTTCCCTGCCACGTTCTCACTATAGTGAACACCGTTCAGGTGAACAGTGTTCAGGTAAGGATGTCCGCATGACCGTCAGCACCCCCATCGCCCCTCGCCGCCGCCTCGACGCGACCGACCTGGCGCGCGTCGCCGTCTTCGCCGCGCTCGTCGCGGTGCTCGGCCTGCCGTCCGGCGTGACCGTCTTCGGCTCGGTGCCGATCACCGCCCAGACTCTCGGCGTGATGCTGGCCGGCGCCATCCTCGGCCCATGGCTCGGAGCACTGAGCATGGCCGTGCTGCTCGCTCTGGTCGCCGTCGGACTCCCCCTGCTCGCGGGCGGCCACGGCGGCATCGGCGCCTTCGTCGGACCGTCGGCCGGCTACCTGTTCGGCTGGATCGCCGGCGCGCTCGTCATCGGCCTGATCGTGCACGCCGGCCGCCGCACGCCGGTCTGGTGGCGGACGCTGCTCGGGATGATCGTGGGCGGCATCCTCGTCGTCTACCTGTTCGGCGTTCCCGTGCAGAGCCTGGTGACCCGTCTGCCGCTCGACGCCACCGCCCTCATGAGCCTCGTCTTCGTACCGGGCGACCTGGTGAAGGCCGTCATCGCGACCGCGGTGGTGACCACCCTGGTGCGCGCGTACCCGCGGGCCTTCCGCCGCACCTGGGTGACCGACCAGCGCGGCGTGGCGGCCGACGCCCCGGCTCCGGCGGACTCGAGCGTCCCGTGACCGGACGCGTCCCGATGCCCGGCAGCCTCCCCGCGCCGGACGCCGTCCCCGCCCTGCGGCTGGACGGCGTCGGCGTTCGCCTCGGTGAGGTGGACGCGCTCCGCGACGTCAGCCTGGCCCTCGACGCGCGCACCGTCGCGGTGATCGGCGAGAACGGCTCCGGCAAGTCGACCTTCGCCCGCCTGCTCGCCGGGCTGGTCGCCCCGGGCGCCGGCGTCACCCGCATCCTCGGCCTCGACCCGGTGCGGCAGGCCGCCGAGCTCCGGCGGCGCGTCGCCGTGGTGTTCAGCAACCCCGACGCTCAGATCGTGATGCCGACCGTCGCGGAGGACGTCGCCTTCTCGCTCCGGCCCGAGCGCCTCGGCCGCGACGAGCTGCGACGGCGGGTGGATGCGGCGCTCGAGCGCTTCGGGCTCTCCGCGCTGCGTGAGCGCTCGTCGCACGACCTGTCGGGCGGCCAGAAGCAGCTCCTCGCCCTCGCCGGTGCGTTCGTCCGCGAGCCCGAGCTGGTCGTCGCCGACGAGCCGACGACGTACCTCGACGCCCGCAACGCGCGCCGCGTCTCCGACCATCTGCTGGCCGACACCGGGCACCGCCTGGTGCTCGTCACCCACGACCTGGCGCTCGCCGAGCGCTGCGGGGCCGCCGTGCTGTTCGCCGGCGGCCGGGTGGAGGCGGTCGGACGACCCGCGGAGGTCATCGCGGACTACGAAGCGGCGCTCGCATGCTGAGCCTCTACCGCCCCGGCGACGGCCTCCTGCACCGCCTCCCCGCGGGCCCGAAGCTGCTCCTGCTGCTCGTCGTCGTGCTCGCCGTCTCGCTGCTCCCCTCCGCGTGGTGGGCGGTGGGGGTGGCCGCTGGCACCGCGGTCGTCGCGTACGCGGTCGCCGGGCTGCGGGACGGGATGCTCGGGATGCGCGAACTCGCTCGCCAGCTCGTCGCCCTGCGCTGGCTCATCGTCGTCACGCTCGCGGCCCAGCTGATCTTCCTCGGGCCGGAACCGGCGGTGTCCAACACCGCGCGCGTGACCGCCGCCGTCGTGCTCGCCGGTCTGCTGGTGCTCACCACGCGGGTCGGCGACCTCCTGGACGCCGTCGAGCGCGGGCTGCGACCGCTCGACCGCTTCGGGTTCGACTCCGGGCGGGCGGCGGTGCTGCTCACGGTCGCGCTGACCACGGTGCCGGTGCTCGGGCGGCTGGCGGGCGACGTCCGCGAGGCGCAACGCGCGCGAGGTGCCCGGCCGGGACTGCGCTTCTTCGCGGTGCCCTTCCTCATCCTGTCGCTCAAGCACGCCGACCAGCTCGGCGAGGCGCTCGCGGCGCGGGGTGTGCGATGAACGGCCGGCCCCCGGTGCTCGGCGCGGTCGTCGACGACGAGACACGCTGCATCCACTACCGGTCGCCCCTCGACGTGATCGCGATCCGCTTCGCGTGCTGCGGTGAGTACTACCCGTGCCACCTGTGCCACGCCGAGGCGGCCGGACACCCCGCCCGGCAGTGGCCCGCCGACCGCCGGGACCAGCGCGCCGTGCTGTGCGGCGTCTGCGGCCACGAACTGACCATCGCCGAGTACCTCGCCACCGACGACTGCCCGGAGTGCGGCGCCGGCTTCAACCCCGGCTGCCGGCTGCACACGCATCTCTATTTCGAGTAACCGACACCCCGGCGCACGGCCCCCCGAACGCACGGATGCCGGGCACGCGCCCGCGTGCCCGGCATCCGTCAGGGTGTCGCTAGAACCAGCCGAAGAGGCGGTCCAGCAGGTCGAGCAGCCAGTCGATGACCGGGATGCCCGTGTGCGGCTTGTCGGCCTTCACCTTCAGGGCGGTCCAGCCGATCACCTGGTTGGACGCGTCCTGCACCGACAGCTTGTGCTGACCGTTGCCCGCATCCTTCGGAAGGGTGAGTGTCAGCACGCCGTCCGCCGGCACCTGCACCCATCCCCCGCTGAGGTTCTGCGGCTTCGAGTACAGCCAGACCGACACCCACTCACCGGCGTGCTTCGCGCCGACGGTCACCCGGATCGCGTCACCGGGGCGGTAGGTGTCCTTGTCGACGGTGACCTTGTCTTCGAGCGCCTTCTTGAGCGCCGACTCCTTGGCCGCCTTCGGGTCGGTTCCCGGCTTCGGGTTGGTCGGGGCGTCCGCCACGGTGAGCGGGACGCGGACCGTCGTGCCCGAGTCGGGAGCGGTCAGCACGAGCGCACTCGCGCCGGCCGCGTCCGCCGGGACGGTGAAGGCGACGGTCGCGCTGCCCGCGGCATCCACCGGCACCGAGCCGATCGGGGCCGAGCCGTTCCAGGTGAGGTCGAGCTTCGTGTTCGCCGGGCTGCCGAGCGAGGTCAGGTTCAGCTTGGACACCTGGAGGGTGACCTGCTGACCGCGCTGCAGCGTCCCGGTCGGCACGCCGCTCACGGCGACGCCGCGCTTGGCGAAGCTGGGCGAGAGCGGGCTGTTCTTCTGGATGTAGCTGATCCACGCGTCGCGGTCGATCAGCCCGGAGTCCTTCGTGTTGGCCCCCGCCGCGAAGGCGCGGAAGTTGTCGCCGCCCTGGAGGAGGAACGAGAAGGACCCGATGCGGTACGACTTCGCCGGGTCGATCGGCTGGCCGTTCACGACGATGCTCGTGATGCGGTCGCCCTCCGGCCGGGAGGCGTCGTACGTGTAGCTGACGTTCTTCGACAGTCCCAGGTTGAGGAACGGCCGGCTCGGCACGGTGCCGTCGGCGTTCCGCTGCCACTGCTGCTCGAGCGCCTGCTTGAACTGCGCCCCGGTGAGGGACGTGGTCCACAGGTTGTTCACGAACGGCAGCACCGCGTTGGCCTGCGCGTAGGTGACGGTCCCGTCGGTGCCGTACAGCAGCTCCGCCCGCAGTCCGCCCGGGTTCACCACGCCGATCTCGGCGCCGCCGAGCTCCTGCGAGGAGAGAGTGGACAGCAGCGAGTCGGCGACCAGGTTGCCCAGGGTCGACTCGCTCGAACGGTCGTCGCGCGCTCCGTTGAGGTAGGCGGTGGTGATGTCCTTCGTCACCGAGCCGACCTTCTGGTTGCCGATCACAGCCGCGTCGGCGAGCGCCTTGTCGACGATCGTCTTGACGGCGGCGACCCGCGGGTACGCGGCGACGAGGGCGGCGTCGGCGTCGGTGGTCCTGGCGACGTTGCGGGCGGTGTACGAGGTGACCTTCTCGGTCTCCGGGTCCACCGTCAGCTTCACCTGGCCGATGTTCTCGCCGTAGCTGCCGGTCTGGAGGATCGGGCGGGTCTTACCGTCGACTCCCGGCACCGGGGCGTCCCAGGCGTACTGCTTGTGCGTGTGGCCGGTGAAGATCGCGGCGACCTTCGCGCTCGTCTTGGTGACGATCTCCGCGAACGCGCCGCCTGCGGCGACCTCCTGGTCGAGCGTCGCCCCCTCCGGCGTGCCGAAGCCGGCGCCCTCGTGGTACTCCGCGACCAGCACGTCGGCTTCGCCGTTGGCGGGGTCGCCGTCGGTCAGCTCACCGGCGACGCGGTTGACCGCATCCACCGGGTCGCCGAAGTCGAGCGACGAGACGCCGCCCGGCGAGACGAGCGTCGGGGTCTCCTGCGTGACGGCTCCGATGACGCCGACGGTCAGCCCGTCGATGTCGAAGGTGGCGTACTCGGGAAGGGCCGGGGTCGTCGTGCCCTTCTCGTACACGTTGGCGCCGAGGTACGAGAAGTCGGCCGCATCCTTCACGCGTCCGGTGAGGTCGGCGTAGCCCTTGTCGAACTCGTGATTGCCCACGGCGCTCGTCTTCAGCTGCAGCGTGTTCAGCACGTCGATGGTCGGGATGTCGCCCGCCGTCGCCGAGGCGAACAGCGATGCGCCGATGTTGTCGCCGCTGGAGAGGAAGAGCGAGTTGGCCTCGCCCGACTCCGCCTTGAGCTTCTCGATCGTGCCCGCGAACTTCACGGTGTTGGCGTCGATCCTGCCGTGGAAGTCGTTGATGTTCAGCAGGTTGAGGGTGACCGGCTTCGCCGTGAGGCCGAGGCCGACGACGATCGGGTCGTGGTCGCTCGACCGGTAGGGGTCGGCCGCGTAGAAGTTCGTGACGTTGTAGTTGTAGCGGCTGTACTCCAGCGCCACCGACTCGCCCGAGTTGATGTTCCACACGTCCGCGCCCGCGATGGCCGCATTGGCCGCCGGGGATGCCAGCACGTGGTCGAGCGAGCCGACCGTTCCGCCGAAGGAGTAGGTCGCCTTCGCCGTGCGGGTGCTGACCTGGTCGACGTAGCCGGCGTCCGTGAGGACCTTGATCGGGTCCTCCTTCAGGTACGCGTTGAAGTCGCCGATGAGGAGCACCTTGTCGGTCTTCAGCGCGGCCTTGCGCTCGTCCGCGAACGCGACGAGGGCGGTGGCCTGCTTGACGCGGGAGGCGTTCGACGCTCCCTGGCCGTCGCCCTGGTCGGCGTCCGCGCCGGTGCCGGACCCCTTCGACTTGAAGTGGTTGACGATGGCGAGGAACGCGGACGAGTCCTTCGCGCCGACCTTCTTGAAGGCCTGGGCGAGCGGCTGGCGTGCGTTCGAGAACGCCGGGTCGTCGAGGATCTTCGCGTCGCCGACCGGGGTGGCGTTCGCCTTCTTGTAGATGAACGCGGTGCGGATGACGTCCTCCGTCGCCGGGAGGGTCGCCGGCGACTTCACGTACGCCCACACCTCGGATCCGGCGGCCGCGTTCAGCGCGGTGACCAGGCTCGCGAGAGCGGAGTCACGGTTCTCGCCGAAGCGGGCAGAGTTCTCGATCTCCTCCAGCGACACCACGTCGGCGCTCAGGCCGTTGATCGCCGCGACGATCTTGTCCTGCTGGCGCTTGAGGTTGGCCGCATCGGCGGCGCCGCGAGCGTCGCATCCGCTGTTGACCGTGATGGGGTTGCCGTCGCGGTCGGTGTAGAAGGTGCAGCCGCTGAGCTGGTCGCCCGTCGTGGTGAAGTAGTTCAGGACGTTGAACGTCGCGAGCCGCAGGTCGCCTCCGACGTTCTCTGGGGCGGCGGTCCGGGTGTTCGTGAACGTGACCGGCTGCACGGCATCGGCGTTGGCCGGCGTGAGCTCGCCGGTCGGCTGGAACTTCCAGGCGTTGTTGCGGTAGTCGAGCACGACCGGCTTCGTGAACGCGACCGGCTCGCCGACGCGGACCGGGTTGCTCAGCGAGAGGTACGGGAGCGGCTTCGACTTGTTGGCCGCGCTCAGGAAGTTGGTCGAGGCGCCGTCGTCGAGCGTGACCGCGCGGGCCGCGTTGTCCGCGACGACCGCGGCGTACTCAGGCGAACCCGGACGGGCCGCCTCGGTCGGCTGCACCAGCGGCTTGTCGCCGGCGGCGAGGCCGATCTCGCCGTACTGGTTGGCAGCGTAGACGTCGGTGACGGTGAACGCGCCCTGCGGCGCGAGCAGCATGCCCTCGAGGCTCTCCCGCTGGGCGGCCGTTCCCGGCAGGCCGACCGTGGCCGGCACCGGCGCGGTGACCGTCGACGCGTCGAGCTTGGTGACGCCCGTCGCCGTGATCTCGGTCAGCCCGTTGAACTCGCTGACCGCTCCGGTGACCTTCACGTAGTCGCCCGCGGCGACCGTCCCGGCGAAGGACGAGCCGTAGACGAAGACCGCGTCGGAGGCCGTGTGCGTCGGGAGGTCGATTGCGCCGCCCGTGCCGGGTGTCTGGATGTAGAAGCCGTTGAAGCCGCCGGTCGCGTACTGCGCCGTCACGACGCCGACGGTGGTGACCGTCGTGCCCGCCTTCGGGCTGGTGTCGCCGGTGCCCTGGATCTCCGCGATCGGGGTGGTGGCGCCGTCGCCCGGCGTGCCGGGGTCGCCGGGGTCGCCCGGGTCACCCGGCGCGCTCGCGGCGTTCTGCGGGGTGATCGTCGCGCTGAGGGTGAAGTCGGCGCTGTTGTCGTCGGTGTCGGCAAAGTTGGTGCGAACCAGCGACTTGACGTCGGTGTTGCCCGACGGCGCCGTCGCCTTCGCCTTCTCGAACGTGTTCGACGTTCCGTAGCCGAGGAGGTCGGCGACGTTCGCGTCGCCCGTGATCGAGCCGGTCGGCAGCGTCAGCGCCGAGGCGGTCTTCGCGAGGACCAGCGTCCCCGTCGTGCCGCTCGGGTTGAGGGCGCCGCTCGCCACGTCCGGGGCGGGCAGCGCCTGCCCGTTCGTTCCGTTCGACCCGCCGGCGACGAGGTAGTAGCCCTTGGCGCCGATCGAGCCGGTCAGCGGAACGACGCCGGTCGATGCGCTCGTCCCGGTCGCCGGGCGGTACTGGATGCTCCATCCCGCCAGGCTGACAGCGCTGTCACCGGGGTTGTAGAGCTCGACGAACTTGTTCGTGAAGGCGGCGCCGGCGCTCCCGCCGGACAGGTAGGCCTCGTTGATGACGACACCGGTGCCGTCGGTGCTGGCGAACGCCGGGGTCGCGACGAGCGAGCCCGCGGCGAGGCCGGCCCCCGCGAGCGCGGCGGCGGCGACGCGCGCCAGCCTGCCGAATCTGGTTGACATTGTTCTCCTCGGTCGGTGAGGTGTGGGATGAGTCCGCGCCCACGGTAGGGACGGCGTGAAACGGGACTGTTTCTCGTGTGTGAACGTACAGAAAACTCGTTCAGGGGTAGACCGCTCATTTGAGCACCACACGGGGGAACGCGCCGATACGCCATGATGAGAGGCATGCGGATCGACGAGATCGCCCACTTCCGGGCGCTGGCCGCGGAGAGCCATCCTGCTCTCGCCGCCGAGACCCTCGGGGTGTCGCAGTCGACCCTCACGCGATCCCTCGCCCGCCTCGAGCACGAGATGGGCGTCGAGCTGTTCGACCGCCGTCGCGGCCACCTGGAGCTCAACCAGTACGGCGAGATCCTGCTCGCGCACGCGGTGCGGGCCGAGTCGGAGCTGGAGAACGCGCGGGCCCGCATCGAGGCGCTCCGGGACCCGTCGGGCGGCACCGTCTCGGTCGCCTACGTCTCGTCGTTCGGCGGGTGGCTGATCCCGAAGGTCATCAGCGAGTACCGCGGCCTGTTCCCCGACATCCGCTTCGTGCTGAGCGGCGGCACGGCGGACACCGTGCTGGATGCGCTGCGCGACGGCGCGGCCGACGTCGCCTTCCTGAGCCCCGATCCCCGCGACCCGGAGATCGAGTGGGAGCCGTTGACGGCCGAGCGCCTCGTGCTGGGCGTGCCGGAGGGGCACCCCCTCGCCGGAGCGGCGGCGGCGAGCGTCCCCGACCTCGAGCCGTACGACCTCGTCGCCCTGCGCACCGGGTCGGGCCTCCGGCACATCGCCGACGCCTACTTCGCCGCCCACGGCGTCGTGATGAACCCGGTCATCGAGGTCACGGAGCTGTCGACGCTCCGCGGTCTCGTGCGCGACGGGGTCGGCGCTGCGCTCATCCCCGACACCCCCGCCGAACCGGGCATCGTCGCTGTCCCCCTGCGGGACGAGGCCACACGCATCATCGGGCTGGCACGCAACCGCACCCGCTCGCAGTCCGCGGCGGCCGCGCAGTTCGCCCGCTTCGTCCGCGAGGAGCTCGACTCCCTCGGCTGAGCCCACTGGGCCACCCGGAGGACACGCCGCGTCACAAGAGACGCACAGCGGCCTCCCATGCGCTTGACTATGGCCGCTCCACCTCACCGAACACGTGTCTTGGAAAGGACTCCCTCGTGACGTCTCCGCAGTACCCGACAACTCCCGCCGCCGCACCGACCGGCGAGACCCCGCTCTGGGCGCCGCTCTACGGGGCGTCGTTCGGCCAGTCCGTCCAGCGCTTCTTCAAGAAGTATGCGGACTTCACCGGGCGCGCCAGCCGCAGCGAGTACTGGTGGTGGATCCTGTTCTCGGTCATCGTCGCGATCGTGCTCGAAGTCCTGGCGCTCGTGCTCGGATCGATCGGCGCGACCGTGAACGACGACGGCACCTCGACTCCCGGCCCGCTGTTCTGGCTGGTCGGCGTGCTGATCCTCGCCTGGGGGCTCGGCACGATCGTCCCCCACCTGGCGATCGTCTGGCGCCGCCTTCACGACGCGAACCTGGCGGGCCCGTTCTTCTTCCTCAGCTTCATCCCGTTCGGGAGCATCGTCGTGCTCATCCTGACGATCCTGCCCTCGAAGCCCGAGGGCGCGCGCTTCGACCGTCCCCGCGCCTAGCGGGAGCCGGGCCGGCTCAGCGGGAGCGCATCCTCAGCGGGTGCGCCTCAGCAGGAGTCGGCCCACAGCCGGCGCGGCCGCTCGGGGTCGGTGTCGTCCAGCAGGACCGACGCCACCTCGCGCGGCGCGCCGAGCGGATCCTTCTGCCCGGTGGTGACGAACGACCAGTCCGGGCTCCGCTCCGGGTCGTGCTCGACCCACAGCGAGAAGTTCCAGAATCCGCGGAACTCCGCGTCGAGCAGGCCGCGGCCGTCGACGACCAGCACCCCGTCTCGGGAGCGGAAGGGCGTGACGACCGCATCGCGGAACGCGTCAGCTCCTGTGGCCGGGTCGACAGTCGCACGCTCGACCTGCTGGCCGGCGTCGCGCAGCGCTCCCGCGAGTGCGTCGGCCACGCGCGCGGTGTCAGCGGCCGGGACGCCCGTCACGGCGACGAACCGCGGCCCGCGCGTGTAGTGCTGCAGGAACTCGGTCGCCACCCCGGCGAAGAACTCCGCAGCCTCCGTCGACGTCTTCTCCGTGTCGGTCATCGTCCGCTCCTTCCGATGCGCTCACCGTCTCGAACGCTACGCGCAAGGCGGCCATTCCGGGAGCGCAGACGCCGAGCTCAGTCGTCGCGGTCGATCGTCCCGATGCGCGCGCCGGACGAGTCGTAGACCGTCATCACATTGCCGTCCACCTTCCCGCTCGCGGCCGTCGACATCCAGGTGTCCACTCCGTTGCAGACCTTCTTCGTCATGGCGACGGTGCCGAGGTCGATGGTGTTGCCGGAGATCGTGCCGGTGCCCTTCATCGTGTTGCAGCCGTCCGATCCGGAGTACGAGCCGTTCGCGTTGATGATGAGGTTCGGTTCTCCGGGGTCGGTGCTGCCCCACTTCCCCGGGACGTCACCGCCCTGCGGGGTGCACGCCGTCAGGGCGAGGCCGGCGGCGAGGATGGCCGTGAGCGCGGCCGAGCGTGTCCTGTTCATGGCCCCGGAGGATACGCGCGTCGCCGACGGGCCGAATAGACAGTCGTCGGGTCGCGTCGTCGCCATCCCTTCTCGTCCTGTTGCGGGCATGCCTCCGTTCCGCGCCGGCGGGTCGGGCCCGTCGCCCGTACGCGCCTGAGGGTTCGCTGCAACCCCTCCACGCGGCGCGCAACGCGATCTATCCTCGTCGCAACGAGGACAGCGGGGAGGGGACGGCTCATGGACGAGGCACCCGAGGAGACCCTGCGCCCACCGGACGCCGTGCCGGAACTAGCGGAGGAGCAGGCTGTGGAGATGGTGGCCGTCTCGGCCGAGCGCGAGGCGGAGCTCGAGCAGCGCGCCCGCGACTTCATTCGCGAACTCGCGGCGGCGGAGCCGGGATCGGACGCGTTCACGCGCAAGATCGTCGGCTTCTCACACCTGGGAGAGGCCGAGATGCGCGCCTCCAGCGACGCATCGCGCCAGCTGCTGGAGCGGCCGGCCAGCTCGCTCGCCGCGGCCCGCGGCAAGGCAGTGCGCACCGACCCGCAGTACGGCGTCATCCGCACGCTGCAGGATCTCCGCGCCACCGTCAGCGACTTCGACCCGCAGCACCTCACCGGCCGCAACCGGATGCTGTCGCGCGTGCCCGGCGGGCGCCGGCTGCGCCAGTACGTGCAGCGGTTCGAGTCGGCGCAGAAGCAGCTCGACGGCATCGTCGAAGCGCTGGACCATGGCCAGGAGTGGCTCGCCCGCGACAATGTGGAGATCGAGAAGGAGCGGGCGTCGCTCTGGAAGACCACGGAGCGGCTCAATGAGTACGTCGTGCTGACCGCAGCGCTCGACCGGGCGACGGTGGAGGCGGCGGCCGAATTGCGGATGACCGATCCGGCACGCGCGACCCTGCTGGAGAAGGAGGCGCTCTTCCCGATCCGGCAGCGCCGCCAGGACCTGACCACGCAGATCGCCGTCTCGGTGCAGGCGTATCTCGCGCTCGACGTCATCAAGAAGAACAACGTCGAGCTGATCAAGGGCGTCGAGCGCGCGAAGACGACCACCGTCTCGGCTCTCCGCACGGCCGTCGTCGTCGCCCAGGCGCTGGAGAACCAGAAACTCGTCATCGACCAGCTCGGCGCGCTGCACGACAGCACCAACGCACTGATCGGGCGCACGGGCGAGGCTCTCAGGACGCAGACCGAGCAGGTGCAGAAGGAGCAGACATCGTCGGCGGTCGACGTGGAGGTGCTGCAGCGCGCCTTCGACAACGTGTTCGCGACGATGGACAGCATCGACACCTACCGCACCGAGGCCGTGGCGCGCATGGCGACGACGGTGGACGCGCTCGACCAGCAGGTCGCCCGGTCGCGCGCCTACCTGAAGCGATCGCGCCCGACGGAGCCGCCACGGTAGGCGAGATCCACCGGTCACGCTCGGGGCCGTGCGCGCTACCGTTGACGCCATGAGCCACCGGATCTTCGCCATGCCGTTCGCCGACATCTACCCGCTCTACGTGACCAAGGTGGAGCGCAAGGGGCACGGCAAGGACGAGGTGGACGAGGTCACCCGCTGGCTGACCGGCTACGACCAGGCGGGCATCGATGCGGCCATCGCCGACCGGATCGACCTCGAGACCTTCTTCGCCGCCGCGCCGCACTGGAATCCCAACGCAACGCTTATCACCGGAGTCATCTGCGGCGTCCGCGTCGAGGAGATCGAGGACCCGCTGATGCAGAAGGTCCGGTACCTCGACAAGCTCGTCGACGAAGTGGCGCGCGGCAAGAAGATGTCGTCGATCCTCCGCGGCGAGACGGCGGCCCCCGCATCCCGCAGCTGAACCGAGCGCCGGAGCATGGCCATCGGCCGCCGCGCGTATTAGCCTCGTCGCAGGCGGTCCCACCCGGGGACCGGCGCGAGGGTGGGAGGACAATCGTGGACGACCTTCACGGCTCAGCGGCGGAGCGGCTCCGGCAGCTCGACGACCTCGTCTCGGCCGGGGAGCCGTCGAACGAGTGGCTGACCCGGCACCTGCGCCAGACGCTGAGCGAGCTGGCCGAAGCCGAGCCGGTGGTCGACGCCGAACGGGACCGCCGCGAGGACTACTGACGCCCGTCAGGTGCGGGCCACGCCCGCGATCTGCGTGTTGAACGGCAGGAACGGGGTGTGGAGGCGGTAGCGCTCCACCTCCACGGCCGCGAACCCGGCCGATCGGATGGCGTGCTCCAGGTCGCGCTCGCACGAGCATCCCTCGAAGGTCCACGCCCACGGTCGGCGGACGAGGCGCTGGGATGCGCGGGTCGGCGTCCCGCTCGGGGCGGCGACGTGCTCCACGAACCGGAAGGCGCCGCCCGGGCGCAGGATGCGGCGGATCTCGGCGAGCACCGCGTCCGGGTCCTGCACGGAGCAGAGCACCAACGACGAGATGACGCTGTCGACGCTGGCGTCGGGCAGGCCGGTCCGCTCGGCCGTCCGCTCCCGCAGGTCGAGTGCGACGCCCGCGCGGAGGGCGGCGGCGCGCAGGCCGTCGTGCATGGAGCGGTTGGGCTCGATGGCGACCAGCGCCGCTCCGGCGGGAACGTAGGGGAGGTTCGCACCGACTCCCGGGCCGATCTCGGCGACCTCACCCGCCAGCCCCGCGAACACGCGCCTCTTGCGCGGTCGCAGCGACGCCTCCAGGTACGGCCCCATCACCCGGAAGAAGGCGGCGTTGAAGCGTCCGCGTCCGGGATGCTGCACGAACCCCGCCGTCGCTTCGTCGCCTGTCGCGGTCGTCCTGGTCATGGCCTCTCCTGCCCTCGGGTGGTGCCGTCGGGACGACTCTGCCTCGCCTCGGATGCTCGATCAGGCGGGGAACTACCCCACTTCGCCCGTCGCGGCGCCGATCACGGTGCCGGCGGAGCGGCCGGCCGCTCGCCCTGCGCCGCCCACCAGGACGCGATCTGCGCACGCGACCGGAACCCCAGCCTCAGCCGGATGCGCTCCACGTGCCCCTCGGCCGACCGCTCGTCGATCCCGAGCCGCTCGGCGATCTCGCGGTTCGTCCGCCCATCGCTCACCAGGGCGGCGACCTCGCGCTGGCGCGGCGTCAGCCCTCCCTCGGCCGCTCCGACCGGGCGCAGACCGAGGAAGCGGCGGATCGTGGCGGCGAGCGCCACGGCATCCCCGGCCCAGGGCAGGTGCGAGCGCCCGGGGAGGACGACGAGCTCCGCTCCGGGGATGCCGCGCGCCAGCTCCTCCGCCTGCGCGAGAGGCGCCGCGCGATCCCGCTCCCGGTGCACGACGAGCGTCGGCGAGCGCACCTCCGCCAGCAGCGGGCCGACATCGAGCGCGTAGCTCAGGGCGAGGAGCGACTGCGCGGTCGCCGCGTCGGACGCGGCGCGCTGGTAGCGGCCGAACTCCGCGCGGGCGGCGGCGGACGCATCCGGGGCGAACAGATCGGTGAGGACGTCCGACCCGAGACCCCAGTGCGACCCGACGAGAGCCAGCACGTGCTCGCGTGCGCTCGGCGGCGAGACCGCGGCGCCGGAGACCCAGCCGCCGTAGAGCACCAGCCGCCGGACCGTCGCGGGATGGGCGGCCGCCCACGCCACCGCGACCAGCGCGCCCAGCGAGACGCCGACGAGGTCGAACGGCTCCGAGCCGAGCGGTGCGACGACCGCCGCGAGCTGCTCCAGCTCGGAGGCGAGGGAGGGAGGCTGCCGGGCCGGACCCGACATCCCGCACCCGGCCCGGTCGTAGCGGATCAGGCGGCAGCCGCGTGCGAGGCGCCGGTAGAAGGCGCGCTCGTCGGGAAGCCGCCACCCGTGTTCGAGATGGCTCAGCCAGCCGGAGATGTAGACGACCGGCCGGCCCGCGCCGATCGACGCGACGGCGATGACGGTGCCGTCGGCGGTGGTGACGCTGTCGAGGTGCTGCCGGTCCGACTCAGGCGTGACCATCCGGCACCCCAGCGGCCAGTTCGGCGAAGACCTCGCGTGCGTCGTCGTGCCGCGACAGCCCGGCGCTCTGCCCCATCCAGAGGCTCAGCAGGTCGGCGTCCCCGATCTCGGCCGCTCGCCGGCGGAAGATCCCGGTGAGGATGTTCTGCAGCGGGAAGGGGGCGATGGCGCCACCCTGCTCGATCGTCCGCACCGCGCGGTTCGGCAGTCCCCGCGCCGCGCGCCCGCTCATCGCACGGGTCAGCACGGTCTCGTGGGCGAGCGCGGTGCGGATGCGGTCCCGGTGGAGGGCGGGCGCCGCCGACTGCCGGGTGGCGAGGAACGCCGACCCGACCTGCGCGCCCGAGGCGCCGAGGGCGAACGCGGCGGCGACACCGCGCCGGTCGGCGATGCCGCCGGCGGCGATCACCGGAACGCTCACCGCGTCGACCACCTGCGGGATGAGCGCGAGTCCGCCGACCAGGCTGTCGGCCGGATCGGACAGGAACGATGGGCGGTGGCCGGCGGCCTCCGAGCCGGACGCGACCACCGCATCCACCCCGCCCGCTTCGAGCGCCTGCGCCTCCGGCACGGTCGTCGCCGTGCCGATCACCCGGATTCCTCGCGCGTGTGCCGCCTCGACGACGTCGGCCGGCGGGACGCCGAAGACGAAGCTCAGCGCCGCCGGCTGCGCGTCGAACGCCGCCGCGAGCTGGTCGTCGAAGTCCGGAAGCGGGGCGACCGGTCCCTCGGGAACGGGAGCTCCGGCCTCCTCGAACAACGGTCGCAACGCGGCGAGCGCGCGGTCGACGTCGTCGCGCGGGAAGCCGCCTCCCGGCTCGGGCTCGCCGGGGCCCCGGAAGGGCAGCCACAGGTTGAGGGCGAACGGCCGGGCCGTCCGCCGGCGCACGTCGTCGCCGACGGCCCGGATGCGCTCAGCGCTCAGGCCGTAGAGGCCGTACGAACCGAGACCTCCGGCCTCGCTCACCGCCGCGGTCAGCTCCTCGGAGGACATGCCCCCGAACGGTCCGACACGATCGGAGTCTCGATGCCGAGCAGCTCACGCAATCCCACGGGTCTTGTCTACACCCGCCAGGACGATGCGGACTCTGGACTTTCCCCCACGGAGGGCGCACGCTTGACCCACCGAAGCTATCGACCGGTAGCGTTGGTGGAATGGACAGCGGCACCGGATGAACGAGAGCATCGTGGATGCGCGCCCCGGTGACGCGCAGCAGGCGGAGTACTGGCGCCCCTTCATGGAGGCGCTCCCCGTCACGGGGACGGCCGTCTCGACCATCGGGGACCTGCTGGGCACGGAGACGGTCTCGGCCAGCGATGCGGTGGCCGCCCGCCTCGACGAGCTGCAGTTCGACCTCGGCGAAGGCCCGTGCTGGGACGCCCTGACCCTGCGCCGTCCGGTGCTCGAGCCCGACCTGCAGGGCCGTCCGCGTCGCGCGTGGCCCTCGTTCACGGCCGCCGCGATCGATGCGGGAGTCGGCGCCCTGTTCGCCTTCCCGATGCTCGTCGGACCGCTGCGGATCGGAGCGGTCGACCTGTACGCGCGCGAAGCGCTGCCCCTCGACGAGGCCCACACACAGGCGGCGACGCGGCTCGCGAAGGCCGCCGGGCGCACGCTGCTGAGACGCGCCCTCGCCGCCGCGGGGCGCGAGGAGCCGCCCGAGGACGCGAACCCCTTCTCGCGCCGTGTCGTGCATCAGGCGACCGGGATGGTGCTCGCCCAGCTGGATGTCAGCGCGGACGACGCACGGATGGTCATCCAGGCGCATGCGTTCGCGACGGAGCGGTCGATGATGGAGGTCTCCCGCGACATCCTCGATGGGCGGCTCGACCTGTCGGAGCTCGATCGCGAGGAGGGTCCGGAGCGATGACCCTCACGCGCGAACAAGGGATCCTGCGGGCGTTCGCCCAGCTGGCCGACACGCTCGTCGACGACTACGACGTCGTCGACCTGCTGCAGAACCTCGTCGACCTCTCCAGCCGCTTCCTCGGCGCGACCGCCTCCGGTGTGATGCTGGCCGACGAGCACGGCGATCTCGACGTGATCGCCTCCACCAGCGAGGCCAGCCGGCTGGTCGAGGTCATGCAGCTGAGCGCGTACGCCGGGCCGTGCATCGAGAGCTTCGAGACCGGGGCGGTGGTGTCCGTCGCCGATATCGTGCAGGTGCCCGACCGCTGGCACGCGTTCCGCGACCGGGCTCTGGAGCAGGGCTTCGTCGCCATCGACGCGATCCCGCTGCGCCTGCGCACCCAGACGATCGGCACCCTCAATCTGTTCCGCGACAGGGTCGGCGACCTGCCGGAAGACGACCTGGTCGCCGCCCAGGCGTTCGCGGATGTGGCGACCATCGGCATCCTCCACCAGCGGAGCCTCGCCGAGAGCGACGCCATCCGCCGCCAGCTGCAGTTCGCCCTGAACAGCCGGATCATCATCGAGCAGGCCAAGGGCGTCGTCGCCCAGACCCGCGGGGTCCCCATCGATCAGGCGTTCACGCTCATCCGCGACTACGCGCGCCGCAACCAGCGCGGCATCTCGCTGGTCGCCTCCGACATCGTGGAGCGCCGGCTGGGACTCTGAGCGGACCCGTCAGACGGACGTCAGGAAGGACGACACCGTGTCCAGCGAGCCGGGCACCAGCCGGTAGTACGCCCAGGTGCCCCGCTTCGATCTGCTGAGGAAACCGGCGTCGACCAGGATCTTGAGGTGATGCGAGACCGTCGGCTGGGAGAGCCCGAGCGGCTCGGTCAGATCGCAGACGCACGCTTCTCCCCCGTCGTGCGCGGCGACCATCGAGATCAGGCGGAGGCGGGCAGGATCGGCCAGCGCCTTCATCGCCCGCGCCACCGAGTGCGCGTTCTCCTCACTGAGCACCTCTTTCGTGAGCGGTGAGCAGCAGGCCTGCAGGTCGCGCAGCGGGAGGAGTTCGGTGATCGCCATACGTCGATTCTCATCCATGCATTGACAAACGTCAATGTATGCGTCCATCGTAGTTCATCGATGCTTATCGATCAAGAAGGGAGGGTCATCATGGGATGCTGCGACACCGACGAGTGCCAGACGCTGCCCGACGGCTCCTGCGCGCCGGACTGCTGCTGACGGCCGAGGCCGAGGCCGTCGTCGTCGCGGGTGCGACGGCGACGGCCCGGCATCGGGGCGCGGTCGGGCTCACGCGGCGCCGCTGAGCGCCTTCCCCTTCAAGGTCTCGAACTCGGCCGGCGTGATCGCGCCGCTGTCGAGCAGGCGCTTCGCCGACTCGATCTCCGCAGACGGCGAGCTGGTGCCCGCCACCGCGCGGACGTGGTCCGCGGCCGCGGCCTGCGCCTCCATCGCCCCCGCAGCGCTCCGCTGCGCCATGCGGCCGCCGCGAGCGATGAGGTAGATGAAGGCCGCGAGGAACGGCACCAGGACGAGGAACAGGACCCACAGTGCTTTCGCCCAGCCGTTCAGCTCAGGATCCCGGAAGACGTCGATGATCACGCGGATGAAGATCGTGATGCAGACGACGACCAGGTAGAACCAGAACGTCCAGACGATGAAATCCCAGAAAGTCATAGCAACTCCTCTCAGTGGGCGGAGCGGCCAGCACTTCGCGTGGCCTGAAGCTACGACTCGCGGATCATCCGCGGCTAGTAGGCAGATTCGGTCGTCTCAGGCCCCGACGTCGCGGACGAAGGTGAGCAGCTGGAGGCTCCTGCCGTCCGGCAGCTCGACGATGCCCTCGCGGTCGGGCTCCCGGCGGAACCCGAGCTTCCGGTAGAGGGCGTGCGCACCGACCATGACCGGGCCGCTGTTCATCACGACCGCTCGCTGACCGCGCTGCGCCGCCTGATCGAGTGCGAACTGCGTGAGGGCGATCCCGATCCCCCGCCCGCGGGCCGACGGGTGGGTCGCGAGCAGCCGGAAGTACAGCTCGTCCTGCGCGATCTGGCCGCCCTGGTCGCGGCCCGGCCGGAGCAGCGCGATGGTGCCGAGCAGCTGTCCGGTCCCTGTGTCCTCCGCCACGAAGAACTCGAAGTCGTCGAGCAGGGCTTCCGGATGCTTCAGCTCGTCGCGGTAGTGGGGCGAGAGGTCGGTGTAGTCGGTGGTGTACGCGGCGTGGGTCAGCTCCCCGATCGCCGGGTACTCGTCCGGCCCGGCCGGCCGGATGAGCGGAGTGGTCATCCCTCCAGTATCACCCGCATCGTGGGCCGCTTCCGACGGTGCGAGGATGAGCCCATGACCTCCTCTCCCGTCCTCCTCATCACCGGCACATCCTCCGGCATCGGCCTCGCCACCGCCATCGCGGCAGCGCGCCGCGGTTTCCGCGTGATCGCGACCATGCGCGACCTCGCGAAAGCCGGGCGGCTGCGCACCGCAGCGCTGGACGCCGGGGTCGAGCTCGACATCCAGCGCCTCGATGTCACCGATGAGGAGGCCGTCGCGGCCGAGCTCGACCGCATCCGTGGCGCGTACGGCCGGCTCGACGCCCTGCTCAACAACGCGGGAGCCGGGCACGTCGGCACGGTCGAGCAGGAGTCTCTGGACGAGGTGCGCGCCGTGATGGAGGTCAACTTCTTCGGGGTGGTGTCCGTCACCCGGGCCGCACTCCCCCTGCTGCGCGAGAGCCGCGGCCGCATCGTCACGGTGTCGAGCGTCGGCGGCGTCGTCGGCCAGCCTTTCAACGAGGCGTACTGCGCGGCCAAGTTCGCCGTCGAGGGGTTCCTGGAATCCCTGACCCCGGTCGCGGCCGGTCTCGGCGTGAAGGTCACCATCGTCGAGCCCGGTGCTGTCGGGACGGAGTTCGTGGCGAATGTCGGCCTGGAGGAGACGCCCGCCGCCTTCGGAACCCCCTACGAGGACGCCCTCCGCGCGTACCTCGCCCGCACCGCGGCTGCGTTCGACCCGGCCGCCGCGCAGACCCCGGAGAGCGTTGCCGACGTCATCGTCGACGTGCTCGCCGCCGAGAACCCGCCCGCGCGCATCCAGACGTCGGAGAACGCCCGGCGCTTCGCGGCCATCAAGCTGTCCGACCTGGACGGCGCGCACGTGCAGGCGGTCACCCGCCGGTGGGTGGCACCCGCCGAGGCGTGAGCCCGCCGCGGGCCGCCTGAGACGTCGCCCCGTCAGCCGGCGACGCGATCAAGTTGCGGCACGTCGACCGGTTCTTCGGTCACCACGAGTCCTGTCTTGCTCGTGGCCGCCCGCAGCATGTCCTCGATCCACCGCCTGTTCAGCTGCGGCGCACGACTGCCGAAGAACTGGAACCGGAGGTCGGTGGTCGGCGAGATCCAGATGGTCTCGCGTCCGTATCCCTCGTTCATCGCTTGGGTGAAGGTGAACGCGACTCCCTGGCCGCTCCGGAGGAGTGTGAGGATCACGACTTTGACGTGTGCGAGCGTCCGGTCGTCGACGCCCGCGATCGGGGTCCGGGATCGGGTTCACTCTACCGCCGCCGCCGTGCGTCACGGCCAATCTCAGCCGGTCCGACGAACCCCGTCATCTGGCGGAGGACGACGAGCGGCCAGGTAGACGAGCCGCGGCCAACGGCGGAGCATGGTGACCGTGAGAGCCGAGTTGGAGGTCGTACGGGCCGGCGCTGTGCCGTGGCCCGATATCCTCAGGCTGTTCGGGCCGGCTGGGGCCTCGAATGGATGCTGGTGCCAGTACTGGCTCCTGGGCCCGGACTACCATCGGCTCGACCGCAAAGCGAATCGCGACGACCTCCATCACCAGGTCGACGCGGATCGCGCCGGCATCGTGGCGCTGAGGGACGGCGAGCCGGTGGGATGGGCACGGCTGACGCACCGGTCGCAGCTCGGCTACCTGACACGGCGGTTCGCCCGCTATCCCTTCCCGGACGACGACCCGCTGTCGCTTGCGTGCTTCTCCGTACGCCCTCAGGCGCGCGGCGGGGGCGTGATGTCGGCGCTGATCGACGGCGCCCTGCGCGAGGCCGACCGCGCGAAGACACCATTGGCGACCCGGCCGCTCCGTCGGCGACGAAGAACCGCTTCTCGGGGGTCCTTCCGGTGTTCCTCTCGCTCGGCTTCACCGAGATCGGGCGCTTGTCCGAAGACGCGCGGTCGTCCGCTCCGACTGAGACGCGGCGTCCTCCGGCGGCGCATCGGCCAGCCGGGAGAGCGCGAAGAGCTCGAGGGGGCCACAACATCCGGAGGGGTTGCTTGCCGGCGCCGATCCGGCGTAGCCGCGAGCGAAGTCCGCTCCTATACTTTCGCCCGAACGGCAGTCGCCGCTCTTCTGAGGAGGCTCGACATGACCGATGCAACATCCACTCCCGCCGACAAGACCGGCGCGGATGACGAGGCCGTCAGCGTGGAGGCGGCGGCCATCAGCGACGGCGCGTACACGCTCATCGCTGCCGATTTCGCGGACACCGACGTCGCGATGGAGGCATACGAAGCGCTCAAGAAGGTCGAGGACGGCGCGACGGTCAAGATCGACGGAGTCGTGGTCGTCAGACGGAATGCGGGCGGCAGACTCGAAGTGCAGAAGGCCACCGACCACAGCACGCGCGAGGGCCTCACCTGGGGCGCCGTCGGCGGTGCCGTGCTGGGCGTCCTGTTCCCGCCTTCGATCATCGGCAGCGCTCTCGTGGTGGGCGCAGGCGGCGGTCTCATCGGCAAGCTGCGTGAGCTCCATCACAAGAAGGAGCTGGCGAAGGAGCTCGAGGACGCCATCGAACCCGGCCACTCCGGCATCGTCGCCCTCGTCTCCAACCCCGGCGAAGTCAAGATCCGCGCAGCGCTCGAGAAGGCCGACCGTATCGTCGAGAAGGCCATCGACAATGCCGCCGCTGCGGACATCAAGGCAGCGGGCAAAGATGCAGACAGCGCGTCCGGTTCCGGTGCCGCGACCGATGCATCCGCCGCCGAGGGCGGTGCTGCCGACACGAAGTAGAAGCCGCATCCGGTGCCGATTCGGGAAACGAGAAGCCCCCGGATCCCTGATGAACAGGGGATCGCGGGGGCTTGCACGTGGCGGTACCGGTGGGATTTGAACCCACGGTGGGCTTTCACCCACACAACTTTTCGAGAGTTGCACCTTCGGCCGCTCGGACACGGTACCGCGGACTATCGTACGCGATTCGCGCGGCCGTCTCCAATCGGGAGAGCGGCCACGCACCGGGTCACCCGGAGGCGCGCTTCGTCGAGGCGCGGGCCATCTCGTTCTCCAGCCAGGGTGCCAACAGGGCCATGCCTGTCGCGTTGAAGTGCGCACCATCCCGGTAGATGCCTTGGCCGTTCGCGTCCTTGTCGAGGCACGGACCCTCAGGACAGACTGCCTTCTCGAGGTCGAGGGTGACGATGTTGGAGTGACGGGCCGCGGCGTCCGCAGCGACGCGGTTCACGCAGTCGAGCCTCTCGCGGCTGAGCGGGCCGTCAGGAGCGCGCGGGTGGTCGTTGGAGAGGAGGATGACGGGCTTGTGTCCGGAGGCATCGCCGATCGATACCAGGAGGTCGAGCTGAGAGGCGTAGCGCTGCTGCCACTGCGGAGTACACGGGCCGACCCACTCCCCGTCGATGAGCTGGTCGTTCGCATCCCAGAGATTGTGGACGACGTAGGCGTCCACCGGCTGCTCGGCACTCGCCGAACGCAGCTCGGGCTGCCACTTCCAGCACAGGTTCTTCGAATCCATGATGTAGCCCTCACCCGAACGGGCCTTCTCGGCATCGATGATGCCGCAGCCGCCGACCGTCACATCCACCGCGGCCACGGCCGGCGAGCCGTACTGGGTGAGGGCGTCGTACATGTTCTCGGCGACCGAGTCACCGATCACGGCCACGCGGAAGGGACCGCCACCCGCACCCGCGGGCAGCGCTGTCGGATTCTTCAGGGCGAGAGGCACGGGTGCGGGGGTCGGTGCTGCCTCTCCACGGAACCCGGACGTGGGCCGGCTCTCCTCAAGAGCCGCGGCATGCGACTTCGGATGGCCCTCACGCTCCAGCGGCAGCAACCAGGCCGCAGCGAGCACCGCACCGAACGCGATCGCGATCGTCAGCACGGCGGACAGCGGCCGCCACGTCCTCTTCCGAAGCGGCTCGGTGACGAGATGGTGCAGCACCACCGCCGCAAGCCAGGTGATCAGCCCGCCGACGAGGAAGAGCACGAGGGGCGGCATGCCACCCCTCGCCTGCTGCTGCACGATCCAGAACACGGGCAGATGCAGCAGGAACATGGAGTAGGAGACCACGCCGATCGCCGCGAACGGACGCCAGGCGAACACATGCATCACGGCGTTCGCACGCAGGCAGAGTGTGGCGACGAAGATCCCGGCAGCGACCGCGACCACGGCCAAGCCACCCCGGTACAGCCACGGGTCCTGGTAGCTCACCGTCGCGATGCTCGCAGCGACCACCACGCCGAGTGACAGTATGCTCACCGCCGTCACGGCCGCGCGTGCCCAGGCGCCAGGGCGGTCACCCGCCCAGGCCCCTCCGCTCCTGCGCAGCCAGGCCACGATCGCCGCGCAGGCACCACCGGCGACGAAGGCGACGGCTCGCGCGTCGGTGCCGAGGTACAGGCGGTCCTGATTGGAACCGTCGAAGAGCAGGGGCGAAACCAGAGCCGAGAGGACGAGGAGCACGAGCAGGGCGACAGCGAGCCGACCGATCCGGCGGCGGCAGGCGAACCAGAGCGCGGCCAGAAGGAGCGGCCAGACAAGATAGAACTGCTCGGTGGCGGACAGCGACCACATCTGGCCGAGAGGCACCAGCGCGCCGCTCGATTGCTGGTAAGCGATGTTCGCGTCGAGCTGCTGCCAGTTGGCGACCTGGAACACCGAAGCGATGGCGGTCGCCACGGCATCCTGCAGCTCCTGCAGCGACCCCGCCCACCAGAGGATCAGGAGGACGGCGAGCAGGGTGATCGCGAGCCCGGGAAGCAAGCGCTTCGCCCGTCGCGCGTAGAAACGCCCGAAGCGGATGCGGCCCTTCGCCTCCGCCTCTTTGATGAGCAGGAATGTGATGAGAAAGCCTGAGATCACGAAGAAGACGTCGACACCGAAGAGCCCTCGACTCGACCAGCCGGTGTGATACAGGAGGACGGAGACGATGGCGATCCCGCGGGCGCCGTCCACGCCGGCGAAGTGCTCCGCGGCGGCACGTCGTCGTGCTGCCCGCGTATCGGGCTGCACCGCATCCGGCACGATCTCCCGGATACCACTCATAGTCATCCCCCGATCAGAGCGGGAGCCCGGCAGGTGAGAGGCTCCGCTTCTTAAAGAGACCTCGGCGTGCACCGTTCCATGACGCGCCGAATCCCCGGCGACGGTCGGCAGGCCGGGGTACCCTTCCGTGCATGGAAGCTCTCGGTCGTATCCTCGCGGTGGTCTTCGGTATCGCGACAGGCAGCGTTGTCGCCGCCGTCGGGTGGCGGCGCGTCCAGGCCACGCGGGCCGCCGTCGCCGAGGGTCGGGTCCGGCTCAACGAGATGCTCCCGGTGCACTCGAAGTGGTGGCGGGATGCCGAGAAGGACCCGGGAGAGCTGCTCTACGTGGCCATCGGCGACAGCGCCGCCCAGGGGATCGGCGCCTCGGCACCGAAGAACAGCTACGTCGGCGTGATCGCCGACCACCTCCGATCGGTGACCGGCCGATCGGTCCGGATCGCCAACCTCTCCGTGTCGGGCGCCACGGTCGCCCTCGCGGTCGCGGACCAGCTGCCCCGCTTCGCGAAGCTGGAACCCGACATCGTGACCGTCTCCATCGGCGCCAACGACATCGCGGCGTTCGACCCCGAGCGGTTCCGCGAGGGGATGCGCGCGGTGTTCGCCGCGCTCCCGCCGCACGCCATCGTGGCGGACCTCCCCTACTTCTACCTGCCCTGGAACGAGCGGCTCGTCGCTGAGGGCAACCGCATCCTGCGCGAGGAGGCCTCCGCGCGCGGGCTGACGGTCGTGCCCCTTCACGCGACCATGCGCCGGCAGGGGCTGCGCGGGGCGTTCACGCAGTTCGCCGAAGACCTCTTCCACCCGAACGACCACGGCTACCGGGTGTGGGCGTCCGCGTTCCTCCCCGCCGTGACCGCCCGTGCGCGCGAGCTGTACCCGCGGCACGGCGAGGCCGCGACGCGGGAGGCGCTCAGCGCCTAGGGCAGTGCCACCGCCTCAGTGCGTCACGCGCGCCGGGGCGACGTGCGAGAGGACGCGTCCCCAGGTCGGGACGATGGCCAGATGTCCGGCGCCCGGCACCATCTCCATCCGGGCGTCCGGTAGCGACCGCTGATACCAGGCCGCGTGCGCGTGGCCGGCGAGCGCGTCCGCCTGACCGGCGATCACCAGCGTCTTCGCCGTGACGTCCGCGAGATCGAAGCCCCACGGGCGTGCGGTGTAGCTCAGGATGTCGCCCGCCACGCCCCCGGTGCCCTGACGGAACGCGTCGATCAGCATCCGGCCGAGCCGATCGCGCACGCCAGGGAGAGCCAGCGCCGACGCATCCACGGCGCCGATGCCCAGCGCATCCAGCGGCACCTCGCCCGGCTCGGCGGCTGCGGCGACGGCGTCCGCCTGCGGCTGGAGCATCGCCGAGAGGCGGCCCATCGCCTCCTCCGGCGCCATCGCGGCGAGCTGATCGGACACCTGCTGCAGCTGCGGATCGATCCACGGCACCGCCTCGTTCGGAGCGGGTGTTCCGACGATCGCGACCCGGTCGACGAGCTGGGGATGGCGTGCGGCTAAGGCGAGAGCGACCCGGCCGCCTGCCGACCATCCCACCACGCCGACCGTCCGTGGGCGGGTGACGCCGATCACGGTCTCGGCGACGACGACCGAGCGCACGTACTCCGCGATGTCGTCGGCGGCCTGGACGATGCTCGGCCAATGCCCGGACGGCCACGGGTCGCTCGACCCGTAGCCCGGCCGGTCGAGCGCGACGATGTGCGCGCGGCGCTCGGCCGACGCGTCGGGGTCCGGATCGAACACCGACGACCCCGGAGCGGGGTGGCAGAAGATCACGAGCCGCTCGGCGTCGGAGTCGCCGAAGCCGGTCAGCCCGACCACGCGGCCGGAACGGAGAGTGAACGTACGGTCAGCCATGCGGCCCATTGTGCACGCCGCGGCCGACACGCAGAAGGGCCGCACGCAGAACCGGCCGGCGGATGTGCCCACAGCGTGGGCGCGCGGCGACTTGTGCACGGCCTCCGCGATCCTCCCTCCGATGACAGTGGCTCACCGTAGTGTTGACCCCGATCGAGGAGGTGCCGTGCCGAAGGCGTCTGTCAACTACCGCTGCTCCGACTGCGGGTGGTCCACCGCCAAGTGGGTGGGCCGCTGTCCGGAATGCCAGGCCTGGGGCACGGTGGCCGAGACGGCGCAGCCGACCGGGGTGCTCCGCGCGCTCAAGCCGGTGACGATCGCGGCAGGCCGGGAGGCGCGGGCGATCACCGACATCGACCCCGCCGACGGCACCAACCGTCGGCCGAGCGGCATCGGCGAGTTCGACCGCGTGCTCGGCGGCGGCATCGTTCCCGGGGCGGCCATCCTGCTGAGCGGCGAGCCGGGCGTCGGCAAGTCCACCCTCCTGCTGGAGGTCGCCTCCCGCGCCGCGCGGGCGCGCAACCGCGTGCTCTACGTCAGCGCCGAGGAGTCGGTGAGCCAGGTCCGGATGCGCGCCGAGCGCACCGGCGCCGTCCACGACGAGCTCTACCTCGCCTCCGAGACCGACCTCTCCACGATCGTGGCGCAGATCGACGCGGTCGACCCGTCCCTCGTCATCGTCGACTCGGTGCAGACCGTCTCCAGCAGCTCCGCCGAGGGCATCGCCGGCGGCCCGAGCCAGGTCCGCGAGGTGGCGAGCGCGCTGATCCGCATCGCGAAGGAACGCGATCTGCCCGTGCTGATCGTCGGCCACGTGACGAAGGACGGCTCGATCGCCGGTCCGCGCCTGCTGGAGCACCTGGTCGATGTGGTGTGCCAGTTCGAGGGCGACCGGCAGACGGCGCTGCGGTTCATCCGCGCTCTGAAGAACCGGTTCGGGCCCACCGACGAGGTCGGCTGCTTCGAGATGACCGGAGACGGCATCGCCGAGGTGCCCGACCCGAGCGGCCTCTTCCTCAGCCGCACCACGACACCGGTCTCCGGCACCTGCGTCACCGTCGCCATGGAGGGCCGCCGTCCTCTGCCCGTCGAGGTGCAGGCGCTCGTCGTCGGCACGACCGCCCCCAACCCGCGCCGGGTCACGAACGGCGTGGATGCGTCCCGCGTCGCCATGCTGCTGGCCGTCCTCGAGCGCCGCGCCGGCATCCGTCTCGGCGACAAGGATGTCTACGTGTCCACGGTCGGCGGCGTGCGCCTGACCGAGCCGGGGGCAGACCTGGCCATCGCGCTGGCCATCGCCTCGGCGGCAACCGAGCGCGCCATCCCCCACACCCTCGCCGCGTTCGGCGAGATCAGCCTCGCGGGCGAGATCCGCCCGGTCGTCAGCGGCAAGCAGCGCACCGCCGAGGCCGCACGCCTGGGCTTCGCCACGAGGGTGGACGACCGCAGCGCCACCGTGCGCGAAGCGCTCCGTGTCGCGTTCACGGCGGCGAGCACCGATCGGGAGCGCGAGCTCGACGCCGCATTCTGACACACAGTCGAAAAGCGCGGATGCCAGACGACGCCCTGGTGACGACATCCGTCAGACGGAAGGACCGACCATGCCGCAGTACGCCATCCTCATCTTCTCCGACCCCACCGCGGAGCACGACGCCGCAGAGCTCGCCGAGCACGACGCGCACTCCGCCGACCTCATCCGATCCGGCGCGCTCGCGGCCGCCTATGCGCTCGCGCCGCGGACGGCCGCCCGCTCGGTCCGCGCCGAGAGCGTCACCGATGGACCGTTCACCGAGAGCAAGGAGCTGATCGCCGGCATCGGCATCATCGAGGCTCCCGACCTGGACGCGGCCCTCGCCATCGCGCGCCGCAATCCGGCGACACGGCACGGAGCCGGCGTGGAGGTGCGCGAGATCGAGAGCGCCTACCTGCGCGAAGCTACTGCAGGATGAACTGCTTCGTCTCCGCGCTCTTGATGCCCGAGACGGTGGTCTCCAGGTGGTACGAGGCTCCGGCCGCCGGCACCTGCTCGCGGCTCGCCTGACAGGTGGACGGGTCCGAGCGGGTGCGGTCCCACGTGATCGGCGCCTTCGAGGAGATCGTCTTGGCGGGCTCCAGCAGCACCTCCGCATCCACCTTGTCGCTCTGGCAGTCCGTCGACTTCCAGTAGACCTCCGACCCGCTGGTGATCGTGAACACCTGCTGTGCGGTGCCCGCGTCGATCGTGCACGCCTTCGAACCGGTGTTGGTGAGCGCGACCGACAGCTGCGGGAGCTCGCCGGCGGCATACACGGCCTTGTCCGTCACGGCCTCCACCTTCACATCGGCGGGCTTGCACGGCTGGCCGTCCGCCGTGGCGCTGGTGGTCGGGATGCTCGTCGCCACAGCGGCCGGGGTGGTGGTGCTGCCCGGCGCGGGCTTCTTGCCGGCGGGCTCTCCGTTCGAGGCGCCGGGACGAACGACGATCAGGACGATGACGATGACGACGGCGATCACGCCGAGGAGGACGATGAGCCTGCGGCGCCAGTAGACGCCGCTGGGCTGGGGGCCGACCGGGTTCTTGAACGTCGACATGCCCGCACTATAGCCAGCGCACGGCGGCGCGCCGGGCAGGCGCGCCCGGCGTTCCGCGAGCCCTCAGCGAGCGACCGGAGGCGCTGCGACGCGACTCAGAGCCGCTTCAGCATCCGGGTGTTGCCGAGCGTGTTCGGCTTCACGCGCGCAAGGTCCAGGAACTCCGCGACGCCCTCGTCGTGCGAGCGCACGAGCTCGGCGTAGAGCTGCGGGTCGACCGTCGACTCCCCCATGTCCTCGAAGCCGTTGCGCGCGAAGAAGTCGACTTCGAAGGTCAGGCAGAACAGGCGGTTCAGGCCGATTTCGCGCGCATCCGCCTCCAGCCGGCCGAGCAGCGCCCTGCCGACCCCCTTGCCGAGCCAGCCGTCGGCGACCGCGAGCGTGCGCACCTCGCCGAGGTCGCTCCACATCACGTGCAGCGCGCCGCAGCCGATCAGGCTGCCGTCGGCGTCCTCCGCCACCCGGAACTCCTGCACCGACTCGTAGAAGGTGACGGTCTCCTTGCCGAGCAGGATGCGTCGCTGCACCAGAGGCTCCACCAGCTCCTGGATGCGGGGGACATCGCCTGTCCGCGCCCGCCTGATGCTGAACCCTGGTCCGCTCTCACCGCTCACCGTTCCACCCTACCGAGCCAGAACACGGCGGAAGGGCCGGCCTCCGAGGAGACCGGCCCTTCCGTGTGTCACGCTGTCGCGACGACGATCACTCGTTCGCGGCGAGGTCCGGCGTCGCCGGCCCGGTGCCGATCGCGGCCGTGGCGTTGATCCCGGCGCCGATGGGCTCCTTGCGCGCGGTCGTCGTGAAGACGAACTCGCCGTCGGCGAAGTCGACGTGGACGTGGTCGCCCGCGTTCAGCTCACCGTGCAGGATCCGCTCGCTCAGCCGGTCCTCGATCTCGTGCTGCACCGCGCGGCGGAGCGGGCGGGCGCCGAGCGTCGGGTCGAACCCGACCTCGATCAGCCGCTCCTTCGCCGGGACGGTCAGCTCGATGGTCATGTCGCGGTCGAGCAGGCGGGTCGACAGCCGCTTGATGAACAGGTCGACGATCTGCAGGAGCTCGCTCTTGTCCAGCTGCGGGAAGACGATGATCTCGTCGACACGGTTCAGGAACTCGGGCTTGAAGTTCTTCTTCAGCTCCTCGTAGACCTTGCCGCGCATCCGGTCGTAGCCGGTCTGCGGGTCGCCCTCGATCTGGAACCCGACGGGGCCGCCGGAGATGTCCTTCGTTCCGAGGTTCGTGGTCATGATGATCACGGTGTTCTTGAAGTCGACCACGCGTCCCTGGCCATCCGTCAGACGTCCCTCCTCCAGGATCTGGAGCAGCGAGTTGAAGATGTCCGGGTGCGCCTTCTCGATCTCATCGAACAGCACGACGCTGAACGGCTTGCGGCGGACCTTCTCGGTGAGCTGGCCGCCCTCCTCGAAGCCGACGAACCCGGGAGGGGCGCCGAAGAGACGGGAGACGGTGTGCTTCTCGCCGTACTCCGACATGTCGAGGGAGATCATGGCCGACTCGTCGTCGAACAGGAACTCGGCGAGCGCCTTCGCCAGCTCGGTCTTACCGACACCGGTGGGGCCGGCGAAGATGAACGAGCCGGACGGACGCTTCGGGTCCTTCAGGCCGGCGCGGGTGCGGCGGATCGTCTTCGAGAGAGCCGCGATGGCCTCCTCCTGGCCGATGACGCGCTCGTGCAGCGCCTTCTCCATGTAGACGAGCCGGGCCGACTCCTCCTCGGTGAGCTTGAACACCGGGATGCCGGTCGCCTGGGCCAGCACCTCGGCGATGAGACCCTCGTCGACCTCGGCCGTGGTCTTGACCTCACCCGAACGCCACTGCTTCTCGAGGCGCAGCCGCTCGCCGAGGAGGTTCTTCTCCTCGTCGCGGAGGCTGGCCGCCTTCTCGAAGTCCTGGTCCTCGATCGCGCCCTCCTTCTGGGAGCGGACGGCGGCGATCTTGTCGTCGAACTCGCGCAGCTCCGGCGGCGCCGACAGGATCGACAGGCGCAGGCGGGCGCCGGCCTCGTCGATCAGGTCGATGGCCTTGTCCGGCAGGAAGCGGTCCTGGATGTAGCGGTCGGCGAGGTTCGCCGCGGCCACGATCGCGCCGTCGGTGATGGACACCTTGTGGTGCGCCTCGTAGCGGTCGCGCAGCCCCTTGAGGATGTTGATCGCGTGGGGCAGCGACGGCTCGGCCACCTGGATGGGCTGGAAGCGGCGCTCGAGGGCCGCATCCTTCTCGAAGTGCTTGCGGTACTCGTCGAGGGTGGTCGCACCGATGGTCTGCAGCTCGCCACGGGCCAGCAGCGGCTTGAGGATGCTGGCCGCGTCGATCGCGCCCTCCGCGGCACCCGCGCCGACGAGCGTGTGGATCTCGTCGATGAAGGTGATGATGTCGCCGCGGGTGCGGATCTCCTTGGTGACCTTCTTCAGGCGCTCCTCGAAGTCGCCGCGGTAGCGGGAACCGGCGATGAGCGAGCCGAGGTCGAGCGTGTAGAGCTGCTTGTCCTTCAGCGTCTCCGGCACGTCACCGCGGACGATGGCCTGCGCGAGGCCCTCGACGACGGCCGTCTTGCCGACGCCGGGCTCGCCGATCAGCACGGGGTTGTTCTTCGAGCGGCGCGACAGGATCTGCATCACGCGCTCGATCTCCTTCTCGCGCCCGATCACCGGGTCGAGCTTGTTGTCGCGCGCCGCCTGCGTGAGGTTGCGGCCGAACTGGTCGAGGATCTGGCTACCGGCCTGCGCGGTGGTCTGATCGTTGCCCCCGACCTGGACCTGCTCCTTGCCCTGGTAGCCGGAGAGGAGCTGGATGACCTGCTGGCGCACGCGGTTGAGGTCCGCGCCGAGCTTCACGAGCACCTGGGCGGCGACGCCCTCGCCCTCGCGGATCAGGCCGAGCAGGATGTGCTCCGTGCCGATGTAGTTGTGGCCGAGCTGCAGCGCCTCGCGGAGGCTGAGCTCCAGCACCTTCTTGGCGCGCGGCGTGAACGGGATGTGCCCGGTCGGCTGCTGCTGGCCCTGGCCGATGATGTCCTGGACCTGCTCGCGGACCGCGTCCAGCGAGATGCCGAGCGACTCGAGCGCCTTGGCGGCGACGCCCTCACCCTCGTGGATCAGGCCGAGCAGGATGTGCTCCGTCCCGATGTAGTTGTGGTTGAGCATCTTGGCCTCTTCCTGGGCCAGGACGACGACACGGCGGGCGCGGTCGGTGAATCTCTCGAACATGTCTACTCCTCGGCGACACCGTTGCAGGTTCGGCGTCGATACAAAGAGAGTAACCACCGCTCCCCCTGTCCCGTTGCCCTGTTCGCCGTGGGCGTGACGTGCCGTCGGGGACCGAGCGGATTGCGGCCGATCAGCCCCGATCGGCGGGCAGCGTGAGCGTCGAGTCGGGCAGGACGATGCTCACACCGGAGTCCTTCGCGATGCGGTCGGGCGTTGCGAAGACGGTGGTGTGCGGCACGTAGTCGCGCGTGCAGATGCCTCCGGGTGCCGGAGCCAGCGTGGCCGTGATGGTGTCGCCCGCGGTCGCGGTCACGCTGGCGACCTTCGGGGGGCACGTGGAGCTGCCGTAGAGGACGATCGCGAACCGGTCGCCCCCGTCGAGCCAGGCGGCCCAGGACGCGCCGCCCGCGCTGCTCGCCGGAGCATCCACCCCCTTGGGCTCCCCCGAGTAGTCCTCGACCGGCTTGCCCGCCGCCGTGCTGCAGCCGGCGAGCGCCGCGACCACCAGGATCGCCGCGGCGGCGGGGAGGAGTCTGGTCGCGATCCGGGGCACTCCACCATTCTAGGAAGGCCGCCTCCGACCTTCCTGCCCGACGCCTAGGATGCCGCTATGAGCAATCTGGAGCGCGATCCGGCCGAGCTCGTCGCCACATCGGCCGTGCTCACGGACGCGGGCGTCGAGATCCTCGAACCGCGGGATGTCCCGCTCGGCGGCCCGCGCGCGATGACCGTCCGGCGCACCCTCCCCCAGCGTCGCCGTTCGCTGATCGGCGGCTGGTGCTTCATCGACCACTACGGCCCCGACGACGTGTCGGCGACCGGCGGGATGCAGGTCCCGCCGCATCCGCACACCGGCCTGCAGACGGTGAGCTGGCTGTTCGAGGGCGAGATCGACCATCGGGACAGCGTCGGCAGCCATGCGCTCGTCCGGCCGGGCGAGCTGAACCTGATGACGGCCGGTCGCGGGATCAGCCATTCCGAGGTGTCCACACCGGGCACGGAGCGGCTGCACGGCGTCCAGCTCTGGGTGGCGCTACCCGGCGCCTCGCGCGATGTCGCGCCGTTCTTCGAACATCACACGCCCGCCGTGGGCAGCATCGGCCCGGCTACGGTGCGGACGTTCGTCGGCTCGCTGGCCGGGAGCGGGACGACCGCGACCGTGTTCTCCCCGCTGGTCGGGGCGGAGATCGTCGTCCCGGCCGGAAGCCGCATCGAGGTCCCGCTCGACGTGGACTTCGAGCACGGCGTGCTCATCGATGCCGGCGATGTCACGATCGACGGCACCCCGGTTCCGGTCTCGCATCTGGCCTATCTGTCCCCTGGGCGCACGAGCCTCTCGGTGGGCGCCGAGACGGATGCGCGCATCGTGCTCCTCGGCGGGGAACCGCTGGGCGAGCAGATCGTGATGTGGTGGAACTTCATCGGCCGCAGTCACGAGGACATCGTCGCCTCGCGGACCCAGTGGCAGGCCGAGGTGATCGCCGGCGCCGATCCGCACGGCCGTTTCGGCACGGTCGACGGCTATGACGGTATGCCGCTTCCGGCGCCCGAGCTGCCGACGGTCCGCCTACGGCCGCGCGGCTGACGCGGTTCCGTCCCCAGGCTGACGCCGACCCGACTTCTCCACAGTTCGGAGGGCGGCCGGGCGCTCCGACGCACGCCCGGGTCAGAATAGACGTACAGTGCATGCAGATCTCTTGTTTCTGCATGCATCAACGTCTAAACTGAACCCATGGGAGTCACCGTGCAAGTGAGAGATCTGGATCCGGCCGTCAACGATCGCCTGAAGGCGGCGGCAGCGGCGAAAGGGCTGTCGTATTCCGAGTATCTGCGCAGGCAGCTCACCCGCATCGCGGAGAGGCTGCGCATCGAGGAGCGCTGGGCGGAGGTGACGGTCGAGCACCACGCGCTGAGCGAGCGCCAGGGTTCGAACGCGGCTCCGCGTCGTCGACCGCTCGACATCACCACCGAGGAGATCGTCCACGGCATCCGCGACGACCGGCAGAGCCGATGATCGCGGCGGTAATGGACTGCAGCGCACTCGTCGAACTGCTGTCGCGCGACGGTCTCGCCGCGTTCGAGGAGAACGACGAACTGGCGGAGTGCATCCTGGTGGCCCCTCACCTGATCGACCCGGAGTTCGTCAGTGCGATGCGCCGGCACGCGCTCCGGCGACCGGGCGACGCTCAGCTCGCCGAGCAGGTGATCCTCGAGTTCTCGCGGCTCGAGATCATGCGCGTGGAGCACGAGCCGCTGTGGCCGGACGCCTGGCGGTGGCGCGACAATCTGACCGTCTACGACGCGATGTACGTGGCTCTCGCCCGCCTCCTCGAGTTGCCGCTCGTCACGGCCGACGACCGCCTCGCCGCGGCAGCGGAACGCTGGTGCGAGGTCAGGCCGCTGCGCGAGCTCCGGCCGGCGTGACATTCCGGGGTGTGGCTCCGCACGCGCGGCGTCGCCTCACTGCAGCGCGGAGGTCAGCCTGGCCAGGTTGTCCAGAACGGTGGAACGGAGCGGCTGCTTCATCCACTCGTCCAGGGTGAGTTCGCGGCTGTCTTGGCGATAGCCGTCCTCGACCTTGCGCATCTCGTCCACGAACGAACGCCCTCGCACCATCAGGGAGACCTCCATGTTCAGCTGGAAGGAGCGCATGTCCATGTTGCTCGAACCGATGACGGCGACGTCGTCGTCGATGGTGAAGTGCTTCGCATGCAGGATGTAGGGGGCTTTGTACATCCAGATCCGGACTCCGGCCCGCAGCAGCGCCTCGTAGTACGACCGCTGGGCGTGATAGACGAGCGCCTGGTCGCCGATCTCGGAGACGAACAGGTCGACACGGATGCCACGCTGCACCGCCGAGGTGATCGCCATCAGCATCGACTCGTCCGGCACGAAGTACGGAGAGGTGATCACGATGCGCTCCTGCGCGTAGTACAGCAGGGCGAGGAAGAGTCGGAGGTTGTTCTCGCCGGCGAACCCGGGCCCGGAGGGCACGACCTGGGCGTCGAGCTCGTTGGCGTCGATCTCGTCGGTGATGGGCTCGGTCTCACGGCGGAGGAGCTCATCGGTCTCGCTGTACCAGTCGGTGATGAAGATGGCGTTCAGACCGGCGACGATGGGCCCCTCGAGACGGACGATGAGCTCCTTCCACTTCAGCCCGCGCCTGATGTTCGACTTCTTGTTGTAGCTGCGGTCGATGACGTTCTGCGACCCCATGAACGCCACGCGGCCGTCGACCACGAGCAGCTTGCGGTGGTTGCGGAGATCGGGCCGCTGGTACTTCCGTTTGAGCGGCTGGACGGGCAGCATCAGCTGCCATCGCGCTCCCATGGCGGTGAGCCGCTTGAGGGTGCGCTTGTAGTCCGGCGTCCGGAGCGACGCGATGTGGTCGAGGAGCACGCGAACGGTCACCCCGCGCTGGACGGCGGCCTCCAGAGCATCGAAGAACGGGGCCGTCGTCTTGTCGAGCGTCAGGATGTAGAACTCGACGTGGACGTATCGCTTCGCCTTGCCGATCTCCTCGGCCATCGCGTCGAGCGAGCCCTGGTAGTCGCCGTTGAGGGTCGCCCGGTTACCGCCGACGAGCGGCATCGCCCCGAGGTTGCGATTCAGCTCGACCACGCCCTCGAGCCACGGGGGCCACGGATGATCGCGGCGGACGCGCTCGATGCCCTCCGTGCTGTCGATGATGAAGCGGTTGATCTCGTCCTGCTTCTGCCGTCGGCTCTTCGGGAGCTTGTAGCTGCCGATCAGGAGGAAGAACAGGATGCCGATGTACGGGATCAGGAAGATCGCGAGCAGCCAGGCGGTGGCCGAGGTGGGCTTGCGGTTCCGCGGCACGAAGATGATCGCGAGAACGCGGATGACGAAGTCGATGAGAAGTGCCAGGACGATGGAGAACGAGACCCAGAACCCCGTCTCCATGCACGCATCCCTCGGTCGACCGCGGAAAGACGCGAACGCGTCCCCAGGGATACCGTAGCGGGAACGGCATACCGTCGCGGCAACGGCACGGCCACGACACGAGAGGTCCGCCTGGGCGTGCCCGGGATCACCCGCGAGACTGGGGTGCCCCTCTCGGGGTCAGGCTTTGGGGGCGAGGCCCCGGCGGGCGCGCTCCTCGGCTTCCAGCCGCGAGTAGGCCTTGCGCTCGTTGCGGTCGGCGCGCACGATCGCGCGCATGATCGCCCAGAACAGCAGGCCGACCAGCACGGTCGGTGCGAGGGCCCAGACGATACCGCTGATGACGTCGTTCATAGCGCCTTCATCGTACCGCCGGCTCCTGGGAGGCTACTTCACCAGTGGGAAGAGGATCGTCTCGCGGATGCCGAGGCCGGTCAGCGCCATGAGCAGGCGGTCGATTCCCATGCCCATGCCTCCCGTCGGCGGCATACCGAACTCGAGGGCGCGCAGGAACTCCTCATCGAGACGCATCGCCTCGTTGTCGCCCGCGGCCGCCAGCTTCGCCTGCTCGACGAAACGCTCCCGCTGCACGACCGGGTCGACGAGCTCCGAGTAGCCGGTCGCCAGTTCGAAGCCCCGCGTGTACAGGTCCCACTTCTCGACGACGCCATCGCGCGAACGATGCGCGCGCACCAGCGGGCTGGTGTCGACGGGGAAGTCCATGACGAAGGTCGGGCGCACCAGGTCGGTCTTGACGTAGTGCTCCCACAGCTCCTCGACGTACTTGCCGGGCAACGGGTGCTCGATCTCGATGCCGGCGAGGGCCGCGAGCTCGCGCAGGCGCTCGATCGGGGTCTCCGGGGTGATCTCCTCACCGATGGCGTCCGAGAGGCTGTCGTACATGCGGATGCGGTCCCACTGGCCGCCGAGGTCGTACTCCGTGCCGTCTGCCCACGTCACCACGTGCGATCCGGAGACCGCGACGGCGGCATCCTGGATGAGCGTCTGGGTGAGGTCGGCGATGGAGTTGTAGTCGCCGTACGCCTGGTAGGCCTCCAGCATGGCGAACTCCGGCGAGTGCGTGGAGTCGGCGCCCTCGTTGCGGAAGTTGCGGTTGATCTCGAACACGTGGTCGATGCCGCCGACGACGGCGCGCTTCAGATAGAGCTCCGGCGCGATGCGCAGGTACAGCTCCGTGTCGAAGGCGTTGGAGTGGGTCACGAACGGCCGAGCGGAGGCACCACCGTGCATCACCTGCAGCATCGGCGTCTCGACCTCGACGAATCCGCGCTCGCCGAACGTGCGACGGAGGCTCGCCACCGCGGCCGCACGGTCGAGGACGGTCTTGCGGGCCTGATCGCGCGCGATCAGATCGAGGTAGCGGGCGCGGACGCGGGTCTCCTCGCTCAGCTCGCTGTGCAGGTTCGGCAGCGGCAGGAGGGCCTTGGCGGCGATCCGCCACTCCCGCGCCATGACGGAGAGCTCGCCGCGGCGGCTGGAGACGACCTCGCCCGATACGAACACGTGGTCGCCCAGATCGACGAGCTCCTTCCACGCGCTCAGCGACTCCTCGCCCACCTCGGCGAGGGACACCATGACCTGGATGCGCGAGCCGTCGCCGGCCTGCAGCACCGCGAAGCACAGCTTTCCGGTGTTGCGCAGGTGCACCACACGCCCGGCGATGCCGACGATCTCGCCAGAGCCCTCGTCCGGCTGCAGATGATCCCACTTCGCGCGCACGGCCGGGATGGTCGTGGTGACCGGAACGTGCACCGGGTAGGCGCCACCGCCGGGGCCCTCCGCCTCGGCGAGCAGACGGTCGCGCTTGCCGAGCCGGACCGCCTTCTGCTCGCTGATCTCGGCCTCGCTGAGCTGGTCGTCGCCGAGGTCGGCCGCGGTGGTCTGCGCGTCGGTCATCGCTGTCTTTCCGTTCGAGGGGGCGGGCGGTGGTGCGGGGGTCACGTCGTGAGGCGCTGGTTGTCGATCAGCCGGGTCGTTCCGACGCGAGCGGCGATCAGCATCAGGGCGGGACCGTGGTGGTCAGGCGACGCTTCGCGGAAGGTATCCGGGTCGACGATCGCGAGATAGTCAAGCTTAACGGCTGGGTCCGCCTCCACGTGCGCGCGGGCGGCGCGGAGGGACGCCTCCACTCCGTCCCCCGCTCGTTCCGCCCCGGCGCCGAGAGCGCGGGACAGGGTCACGGCGGCGAGCCGCTGGTCGTCATCCAGGTACCGGTTGCGGCTGGAGAGCGCGAGACCGTCCGACTCGCGCACGGTGTCGACGACCGCGATCGAGACCGGGAGGTTGAGGTCGTCGACCATGCGGCCGATGACGTGCACCTGCTGCGCATCCTTCTGACCGAACACGGCGACGTCGGGCTGGACGATGTTGAAGAGCTTGCTGACGACCGTCAGCACCCCATCGAAGTGCCCGGGGCGGGATGCACCCTCGAACAGGAGTCCCGACTCCCCCGCGATCACCCGCGTCTCCGAGGGACCGCTCGGATACATCTCGGACGCGGACGGCGCGAACACGACATCGGCGAGGCCCTCCAGGGCGGTGACGTCCGCATCGAGCGTGCGCGGGTAGCGTTCCAAGTCCTCGCCCGGGCCGAACTGCAACGGGTTCACGAAGATCGACACCACGACGAAGCCCCCGAGGTCACGGGCCTGCGACACCAGCCGCAAGTGCCCCTCGTGCAGCGCACCCATGGTCGGCACGAGCACGACGCGACCGGTGGGCGCGTCGGACGGGCCGTCCTGGTGCGCGACACGGCGCGCATCCGCGACCCGGGCCCGCAGCTCGGCGATGGTGGTGATGATCTCTGGCATGCGCATCCCTCCGGCCGGGTCGGAACCGGCCGGAACCAGGCTACTCGCCGCGCAGGAACCACCCGCGCCCGTCGTCGTCGGGATCGCCCTCGGCGGTGCGGTCGCGAGCACCGCCCGAGCCGCCCGACGAGCCGGGAAGCGGTCCGACCGAGGCATCGTCGTTCAGCGCACCGATCACATCGAGGTCCAGCCGGGTCGGCGCTCCCGCGCGGGTCAGCGCGTTGTCCACCGCCGAGCGGATGAGCGAACTGAGGAAGGAGCCGGGCTTGTCGACGCCGATGCTCTTCAGCAGCCCCGTCGACTGCTCGACGATGGACCGCGAAAAGGCCGTCGCCGTCGCGATCGCCTCGGCGTAGGCGGGCCGATCGCCCTCGTCCACCACCACCGGCTCGCCGCCCATCTCGACCACCAGGGCCTGCGCGATCGGCAGCACCGGCGCGGGGGCGGTCACCGCGAAGTAGCTCTCGCCGAGGCGGGCGAGGTCGAGGCTCGTCCCGGTGAACTCGAGGGCCGGGTGGATGGCGAGCGGGATGGCGCCGGCGGCCGCCGCGGGCTGCAGCACCTCGATCCCGAAGCCCGGCGCGGTATGCATCACGATCTGCCCGGGCTGCCACGTGCCGGTCGCGGCGAGACCGGCGACCAGGCTCGGGAGCTCCGCAGCGGGGACCGCGAGGATCACCAGCTCACTGCGTTCCACCACGGTCGGGATGTCGAGCACCGGAACGCCGGGGAGCATCGCCTCTGCGCGTTCCCGGCTCTGCTCGGAGACCGCGGACACCCCGACGATCGCGTGGCCGGCGCCCGCGAGCGCGAGGCCGAGCACGGGGCCGACGCGTCCGGCGCCGACGATCCCCACGCCGAGCCGGCCGGAACGCTGCGAAGGCGGACGGGCGGATGGCAGCATCAGTGCTCCTTCTCGATCGGAGGTGCAACGTCGACACGCGGCGCAGCATCGACACGCGGCACGGCATCGACACGCGGCGCGGCATCGACACGCGGCGCGGCATCGACACGCGGTGCTGCATCGACACGCCGCGCGGCATCGACACGCGGCCCTGCGTCGGCACGGGAGCCGCCGTCGGGCGCAGCCTGCCCCCAGCGGTGGCTCCGGTCGGCGGCGGCCGCGGCGACGGCGCGGGCCGACACCTCCTCGAACAGCCGGACGCCGGTCGGTGCGTCGATCGCCGCCAGGCGCGGCCGGACCGGGCCGGACACGGTGTGGAAACGGGCCTCGGCGAGCGCGAGCGCCGCATCCAGCGGTCCCTGCTGCAGCTCCAGGCTCTGCAGGCGCGCGAGCGGCACGATCGCGAGACTCCGCCAGACGAAACCGCGGCGCAACAGGATCGCATCGTCCACCACGCGGAAGCCGGTGCGCTGCCACGAGAGCGGACGGATCCACGCCGCCCGGCGGGGACTCCCGACGTAGGCGTCGCGGCCGGCCGACGACATCCCCGACTCGATCAGCTCCCGGTGCTCGTCGGTGGCGAAGCCGGGCAGCGCCAGCGCCAGGACGCGGAAGACGTCGACCGCGTCGCCCACCGGCAGCATCGTCGTGTTCGGCTGCCCGGCCGCCCCCTTCTCGCGGGAATGGCCCGCCGTGTCGATCCGGATCTGCCACCAGCCGAACGGGCGCCACAGCAGCGGCTGCAGCACTTCGACGGCGTGGATGCGGCCGGGCGGCAGGGTCTCGTTGCTCGTGCTCAGCAGGCCGAAGCCGACGCGCACGCCGTCCGGCGTCCCGGCGATCGAGTACCGCAGCGACTTGGTGAACCGGTTGATGTAGAAACTGGCCGAACCGATCAGCCCGGGCAGCACGACGATGAGGAGCCACAGCTCGCCGCTCGACGCTCCCCAGATCAGGAACGCGACGACGACGAGCACGAAGACCGTGAATCCGCTCAAGAGCAGGGACCCCAGCAGCCGGAGCGGCGGGATCTTCACGACCGACTCCGGTGGCGCCGCGTTCGGGTCGAGCTCGGGCGCCAGGAACTCGTTCACGCGGCGCCCGACGAGATCCCCCACCGCGGCGACGCGCGACGGCCCCGCACCGGGTACGTTCTCGCCACCGACGGCCTCCGCAGTCGCCCCCGCACCGTCCGCTGCCGCCGCACCAGCAGCCGCCGCGGCGGCCTCCGCGGCCTCCGCGGCACGCACTCCCGACGCCAGCCGCAGGACGTCCGCACGCAGGCCGTCCGCCAGCGACGACCCCAGGTACGCCAGCTGCACGTTCGCGTCATGGCCGGCGACCGACACATCCAGCTTGGCCGCCCCGAAGATCCGGGCGAGCACCGGGCGCACGACGTTGATGCCCTGGATGCGGTCCAGCCGCGCCTTGCGCTGGGTGCGGAACAGGATGCCGCTGCGCACCTCGACCGCGTCGCCGGTGATCCGGAAGCTGTGCATCCTCCACGACAGATAGAAGGCGCCGAAGCAGAGCAGCAGCACGACCGCCACCCCGAGCAGCGCCCAGCCCTCCCAGCCGTGGTTGTAGATCGCGTCCAGCGGGTCGCCGCCGTAGTCGGGGGCGCCGACGAAGAAGCCGATCAGGCGTTCGCGCAGGTTCGAGAGTACGAACCCGAACAGGGCGATGAACACGATGCCGCCGCGGAGCAGCGGGGTCGCAGGATGCAGCCGATGCCACTCGCCGTCGGTGTACCGCTCGGCGGCCCGCTCCGCACGCGTGAGGGGCGGGCCGAGGGGCGGACCCGTCGGCGCGCCGCCATCCGGGGCGCTCACAGCCCCGCCCGTCTGCTCTCTGCCAGCTCGACGAGCCGGTCGCGAAGCTCGGCGGCTTCCGGCTCCGGGAGGCCGGGGACCATCACCCCGGTGGAGGCTGCGGCCGTCACGAACTTGAGGTCGGCCAGTCCGAGCATCCGGCTGACCGGTCCGCGGTTGATGTCGATCAGCTGCATGCGCCCGTACGGCACCGACACGAAACGCTGGAACATGATGCCTCGGCGGAACAGCAGGTCGTCGTCACGCAGCCGGTAGCCGATCGAGCGGGCGCGCCGCGGGGCGATGATGAGGGCGATCACCGAGATGACGACAACGACGACGAGCGCCAGCCAGCCGAACGGCCAGCCGCCGACCAGCCACAGGAACAGCGAGGCCGCCGCCAGCACTAGGCCGGTGATCACGGTGCTCGCGATGACGACGAGGACGTACTTGGGTGAGACGCGGCGCCAGTCGCCGACGCTCAGGTCAATCCGATCGGGCATTCACGGTCTCCGTGCGGTCGTCGTCGTCGCCCGGGGGCAGGGTGCAGAACAGCTCGGCCACGAGCCCGGCGACGAGCAGGATCACCGCTCCGGCGGTCGCGAGGGCGGTCAGCAGGATGGCGTTCCCGCCGGGCAGGACGTCCCGGCTGAGCAGGTACGCGCCGAGCCCGACGCCGATGCCCGTGAGCAGGGCGCCGCTCAGGCCGCACGCCTTGGCGAGCACCACGATCCTGGTCGCCTGGAACGGGTCGATGCGGCGCACGCTCCTGCCGCGGACGGCACGGCGGATCGGCAGCGCGAACGCGATGACGATGATCGCCACCGCGACCAGCGTGATCGGCAGCGTCAGCGGCGGGATGAAGATCGGCTGTCCCATCCCCGCGGCGGTCAGCTCGGCCAGGAAGCCGATGACGAGCCCGGCGACGCCGAGGCCGATGAGCGAGCTCGGACGGGTGCGCTTCACGAGCGGGCCTCCCAGACACGGACCGGGTCGGTGGCGCGGGCGGCGAGGTCCGCGACCGGCCCGAAGCCGGCGAGCCGGGCGTCCGGGTCGACGTCGAGCCAGGGCACGAGGACGAAGGCCCGCTCGTGGGCACGCGGATGCGGCAGCACGATGCGCGGGTCGTCGTCGGACACGATCCCGTCGTAGTCGACGATGTCGATGTCGATGGTGCGGTCGCCCCAGTGCTCCTCGCGGACGCGGCCCAGCCGGTCCTCGACGCGGTTGACGGCGTCCAGCAGCGCGAGCGGTTCGAGCAGGGTGCGGACGAGCGCGACGGCGTTGAGGTACGCGGGCGCCTCGACATCGATGCCGTCCGGCTTCAGCGCGGGCGTCTCGTACAGGCGCGAGACGGCACGCACGTCGACGCCGGCCTCCTCCCGGAGCGCGTCGACAGCGGCCTGGATGGTGCCGGCACGGTCGCCGAGGTTGCTCCCGAACGCGAGCACGGCGGGAACGCCGACCCGCATGCGGACCGGCTTCCCCAGCGGCGCGGCGTTCACGCGCGCCCCCGGGTGATGCGGACGGCGACATCCCCGAACGGGACGCTGATCGGCGCCTGCGGCTTGTGGACGGTCACCTCGACGGCATCCACCGGCTCATGGGCGAGCACCGTCTCGGCAACGCGCTCGGCGACTGTCTCGATCAGGTCGACCGGGTCGCGCTCCACGGCCGCGACGACCTCCTCGGCCAGCTCGCCGTAGTGCACGGTCGCGGCGAGATCGTCACCGGCGGACGCGACCGAGAGGTCGAGCCACGCCGTGACATCGACGACGAACTCCTGCCCCTCGGCGCGTTCGAAGTCGAACACACCGTGGTTGGCGTGGACGCGCAGACCGGTCAGGATGATCGAGTCGGCGGGCCGAGCCTGGAGGCTACTCATCGCGTCCAGCTTGCCATGCCCGCACGACGTCGAGGGCGATCCGGGTCGACGGAATGTCGTGGACCCGGACGGCCCACGCTCCCGCCTGCGCGGCCAGCGCCGAGATCACGGCCGTCGGGGCATCCCGCGCCTCGGCGGGCGCACCCTCGGGCAGCAGCGCCCCCAGGAACCGCTTGCGGGAGGCGCCGATCAGCACCGGGTACCCGAGCGTCTCGATCTCGTGCAGCCCGGCGAGCACCTGCCAGTTGTGACGCGCGTTCTTCGAGAAGCCGAGCCCGGGGTCGAGGATGAGTTTGGCAGGGTCGACGCCGCGCCGCACGAGGTCGGTGACGCGTGCCGACAGCTCGGCGCGGACCTCGGCCACCGTGTGCTGATAGACCGCCCGCGAGTCGGCCGCGTCGAGGCGTCCGCGCCAGTGCATCGCGACGTACTGCGCGCCGGTCTCGAGGAGCACCTCCGGCATCCGCTCGTCGGCGAGCCCTCCGGAGACGTCGTTGATGATCGCCGCGCCCGCCTCGACGGCGGCCCGCGCGGTGGACGCGTTGAGCGTGTCGACGCTGACGGTCACCCCGCGGGAGGCCAGCTCGCGGATCACCGGGACGACCCGCGCCTGCTCGTCGACCGGGTCGACGCTCGCGGCTCCCGGCCGGGTGGACTCGCCGCCGACGTCGACCAGGTCGGCGCCCTGCGCGACGAGGTCGAGGCCGTGCGCGATGGCGGCGTCCGGCTCCAGCCAGAGCCCGCCGTCGCTGAACGAGTCCGGCGTCACGTTGAGGACGCCCATGATGAGGGTCACTTGACGCCGCGCCCGATCAACGCGATGAGCTCGGCCCGGACCACGGGGTCGGTGTACGCCCCGCGAGCGGCGACGGTCACCGTCGTGCTGCCGGTCTGCCGGGGGCCGCGGGTGGTGACGCAGGAGTGCGCGGCGTCGAGGACGACGAGCACGCCGCGCGCGGCGGCACCCTGCTCGATGGTGTCCGCAATCTGCTCGGTCAGTCGCTCCTGGATCTGCGGGCGCGACGCCAGGGTGTCGATGGCACGCGGGATGCGGCCGAGCCCGATCACGGTGTCCCCCGGCAGGTACGCGACGTGCGCGACGCCGACGAACGGAAGCAGATGGTGCTCGCACACGGAACGGAACTCGATGTCGCGCAGCAATACCGTCTCGGCCTGGCGGCCCTCCTCGAGCGGAACCGGCTGCCCGAGGTCGGCTGCGGCATCCCGCCCGATCCCGGCGAAGAATTCGGCGTAGGAGTCGGCCACGCGCGAGGGCGTGCTCTCCAGGCCCGGACGCGCCGGATCCTCGCCGATGGCGGCGAGGATCTCGGCGACGGCCGCTTCGATGCGCGGACGATCGATTCCGCTCATGCGCGCGACGGCCCTAGGCGGTCGCCGGGCGCGGCTTGATCGCGGGCGAACGCTTCGGCTTCGCCGCCGGCGGCTCGGAGTCGACGCCGCCGTCCACCGCGCCCGCGTCGATCGGGGCCTTGGGGAACGGGATGGGCGGGACATCCGAGATCGGACGCTTGTCGCTGGACAGCCACTGCGGGCGCTCCGGCAGCTTCTTCACGTCGGCGAAGATCTCGGCGATCTGGTTGTGGTCGAGGGTCTCGTGCTCGAGGAGCGACGCGGCCAGACGATCGAGGACTGCGCGGTTCTCGTTGAGCACCTCCCACGCCTCGTCGTGCGCCTTCTCGATGAGGGCGCGCACTTCGGCGTCGACCCGCTCGGCGATCCGCTCGGAGTAGTCGCGCTGGTGGCCCATGTCGCGGCCGAGGAACATCTCGCCGTTCGCCTGGCCGAGCTTGACCGAGCCGATGTCGGCGCTCATGCCGTACTCGGTGACCATCTTGCGGGCGATGGAGGTCGCCTTCTCGATGTCGTTCGAGGCGCCGGTGGTCGGGTCGTGGAACACGATCTCCTCGGCCACGCGACCGCCCATGGCGTAGGCGAGCTGGTCGAGCAGCTCGTTGCGGGTGATGGAGTACTTGTCCTCCAGCGGGAGCACCATCGTGTAGCCGAGGGCACGGCCGCGCGGCAGGATGGTGATCTTCGTCACGGGGTCGGTGTGGCGCATCGCCGCGGCGGCGAGCGCGTGTCCGCCCTCGTGGTACGCCGTGATGAGCTTCTCCTGGTCCTTCATGACCCTGGTGCGCTTCTGCGGACCGGCGATGACGCGGTCGACGGCCTCGTCCAGCGCGCGGTTGTCGATCAGCTGCGCGTTCGACCGGGCGGTGAGCAGGGCGGCCTCGTTGAGGACGTTGGCCAGGTCGGCGCCGGTGAAGCCCGGCGTCTTGCGGGCGAGCACCTCGAGGTCGACCGATGCCGCCAGCGGCTTGCCGCGGCCGTGCACCTCGAGGATCTTCTTCCGACCGAGCAGGTCGGGCGCATCCACGCCGATCTGGCGGTCGAAGCGGCCGGGGCGCAGCAGCGCGGGGTCGAGGATGTCGGGACGGTTGGTCGCCGCGATGAGGATGACGTTGGTCTTGGGGTCGAAGCCGTCCATCTCCACCAGGAGCTGGTTCAGCGTCTGCTCGCGCTCGTCGTGCCCGCCGCCGAGTCCGGCGCCGCGGTGACGGCCGACCGCGTCGATCTCGTCGATGAAGATGATCGCGGGCGAGTTCTCCTTCGCCTGCTGGAACAGGTCGCGGACGCGGCTCGCGCCGACGCCGACGAACATCTCGACGAAGTCGGAACCCGAGATCGAGTAGAAGGGCACACCGGCCTCACCCGCGACGGCGCGGGCGAGCAGGGTCTTGCCCGTTCCGGGAGGGCCGTACAGCAGCACGCCCTTCGGGATACGGGCGCCGACCGCCTGGAACTTGGCCGGCTCCTTCAGGAAGTCCTTGATCTCCTGCAGCTCTTCGATCGCCTCGTCCGACCCGGCGACGTCGTCGAAGGTGACCTTCGGCGTCTCCTTGGTCACGAGCTTCGCCCGCGACTTGCCGAACTGCATGACCTTGTTCCCGCCGCCCTGCATGCCGGAGATCATGATCCAGAAGAACACGCCGATGAGGAGTGCCGGGATGAGGAAGCCGAGGATGTTGACGAACCAGTTCGGCTGCGGGACCTCGTCGTCGTAGCCCTTGGGGAGGTTCGCGTCGTCGACCGCCTTCACGACGTCCTGGCCGCGCGGGGTGACGTAGTAGAACTGCACCTGGTTGCCCAGGTTGCCGTCCGGCTCCTTGAGCGTCAGGTCGACGCGGTTCTCGCCGTCGACGATCTTCGCGCTCGACACCTTGTCCTGGGAGAGGTACTCCAGGCCCTTCTGCGTCGAAACGCTCTTGAAGCCCGACATCGTGATGAGGCTGGAGCCGATCCACACGATGATGATCGCCAGCACGACGTACAGAATCGGGCCGCGGAAGATCTTCTTGACGTTCATGGTGCGACCACAGTACCGCCTGGGCGCTGTGGGTCGCCTGCGTGTTCGCTCTGGGCGGTCTGCGTGCGGCCCGCTGCCTCAGCTGTAGACGGCGGGGGCCAGGATTCCGACCCCGCGCAGGGTGCGGTAGCGCTCGTCGTAGTCGAGGCCGTAGCCCACCACGAACTGGTTGGGGATGTCGAAGCCGACGTACTTCACGTCGATCTCGACGCGCGCGGCATCCGGCTTGCGGAGCAGGGTGAAGATCTCGATGGACTCCGGGCCGCGGCTGCGCAGGTTCGACAGCAGCCAGGAGAGCGTGAGACCCGAGTCGATGATGTCCTCGACGATCAGGACGGTCTTGCCGCTGAGGTCGGTGTCGAGGTCTTTCAGGATGCGGACGACGCCGCTGGACTGCGTCCCGCTGCCGTACGAGCTGACGGCCATCCAGTCCATCGTGACGGGGATGCGCAGCTCACGGGAGAGGTCGGCCATCACCATGACCGCGCCCTTCAGGACGCCGATCAGCAGGACGTCCTTGCCGGCGTAGTCCCGCTCCACCTCCCGGGCCAGCTCGGCGATGCGGGAGCGGATCTGCTCCTCGGTGATCAGAATCTCGGTCAGGTCGTTCTGAACGTCCGTGAGTTCCATGGGGGAGGCGCTGTCCTTACGTGGTGGGGTGAAACGTGAGCAGCCCGTTCTGCCTGACCACTCTAACGCCTGGCAGGTCGACCGGCCCCTGTCCGTGCCAGTCGGTGATGAGCGCCGCGACCGCGAGCGTGTGGGCACGCGTGAGGGACACGCCGAACTCCGCGGAGACCACCAGCCGGATGATGCGCTGGCGGAGCGCCGCGGGGTCGGCCGCCAGACCGCGGACGTCGAGCGCGACCGCGCCGTCGTCGGTCTGGCTGACCAGTTCCAGCGCCCATTCCAGCGCGAGGCCGTCGAGCGCCTCGTCGTCCTCGCGCAGCTGCTCGGCCGTCCGCGCGAGGGCCTCGGCGACCCCGGGCCCGAGCTCACGCTCCAGCACCGGGAGCACCGTCGTGCGCACGCGCACGCGCGTGTAAGAGGGGTCGTCGTTGTGCGGGTCGTCCCAGGGCTCCAGCAGGCTGTCGGCGCAGAAGGCCCGCGTCTGAGTGCGGCGGAGGCCGAGGAAGGGGCGCAGCAGGCGGCCCGTGTCGGGCAGCATCCCCTGCAGGCTCGACGGGCCGGAGCCGCGGGCGAGGCCGAGGAGGACCGTCTCCGCCTGGTCGTCGAGCGTGTGGGCCAGCAGGATGCGCTCGGCGCCGGTGGCTACGCGAGCGCGGTCGAACGCGGCGTGACGGGCCGCACGCGCCGCGCCCTCGGGGCCACCGTCGCCCTCGACGGCGACGCGGTCGACGATCACCGGGTCGAGACCCAGGGTGCTCGCCTGCTCCGCGGCACGGGCGGCCACGGCATCCGAGCCGGGCTGCAGGCCGTGGTCGACGATCACCGCACCGGCACGGAATCCGTTCCTGGGCGCCTCGAAGGCGGTCGCCGCGGCGAGGGCGAGCGAGTCCGCTCCCCCGCTCAGGCCGACCAGGACGAGCGCTCCCGGGTGGAGGGGCGATGGCCGCTCCGGACCGTGGTCGTCGTGCGGGTCGACCTCCGGCAGGGCCGCCGCCGCAGCGAGCGCCGTGCGGACGGCGCGGCGGGCGTCGGCGATCGGCGGGGTCAGGCGCGGGCGGCGCTGCGGGTCGGGCGAGGCCTGCCCGGCCTCCGATCCGTCGAGGTGCATCCAGTAACGTTAGTGCAGGTTTCGCACAGAGCTAAGGAGTACGGAATGGCCGAATACGACGTCGTCATCGAGATCCCGAAGGGGAGCCGCAACAAGTACGAGGTGGACCACGAGACGGGTCGCGTGTACCTCGACCGCGTGCTGTTCACCAGCTTCGTCTACCCGACCGACTACGGCTTCTTCGAGAACACGCTGGGCGACGACGGCGACCCGCTGGACGCCCTGGTGCTGCTCGAGTACCCGGTGTTCCCGGGCGTCGGCGTGAAGGTCCGCCCGGTCGCCGTGCTCAACATGAGCGATGAGGCCGGCGGCGACGCGAAGGTCATCGCGGTGCCCTACAAGGACCCGCGCTGGCAGCACATCCAGGATGTGGACGACATCCCGGAGCAGACCCGCAAGGAGATCGAGCACTTCTTCGCCCGCTACAAGGACCTCGAGCCGGGCAAGTTCGTCAACATCGAGGGCTGGGGCGACGCGGCCGAGGCCGACGGCCTCATCCAGAAGGCGATCGCGAAGCTCGCCGCCGGGGGCCACTGACCCATCCCCCGTCGAGTACGCAAAAACTGCACGTCATCCGGCTGGATGGCGTGCAGTTTTTGCGTACTCGACGGTGGGGTCAGGCGCTGGGACGGGCGACCAGGCGCCAGGGGGAGCCCCAGACGGACTGCACCTTGACGACGTCGCCCTCGGTCGGAGCCGCGATCATCATGCCGCCGCCGATGTAGATGCCGACGTGGTAGAAGTCCCCGGGACCGCTGCCCCAGAAGATCAGGTCGCCGGCCTGCTTGGCGCTGTACGAGACGAGCTGGCCCCGGTTGGCGGCGGTGTAGTACTGGTTGTTCACCGAGTGGGAGCCGATGTAGAGGCCGGCGTAGGCGTACGCCTTCATGGTCAGGCCGGAGCAGTCGTAGCCGACAGGACCCTCGCCGCCGAAGATGTACGGCTTGCCGAGCTGCGCGCGCGCGTACGAGATCGCCGTCTGCACGACGTTGCCGTTCGGGGCGGCCGGCGCCGACCCTCCGCCGCCCCCACCGCCGGACGAGGCCGGCGGCTTGGGCGCCGCGGCCTGCTGCTGTTGCTGCTGCCGGAGCGCCTCCTCCTGCGCCTTGCGCGCGGCCTCCTGCTGCGCCTTCACCTGCTCCCCCTGCAGATACGCGGCCTCGGTCTGGGTCGAGGTGTTCTTCAGCGTGGCGAGCTGGGCGACGAGCTCCGTCGACTTCTGCTGCTGCGTCGCGAGGGCGGACTGCGCGGCCGCCTGCGCGGACTGCGCCGCGGCCAGCGCCTTGTCCGCCTCGGCGGCCAGGGCTTCGCGCTCGGTCTTGGCGGACTTGGCCTGCGCGGTCAGCGCGTCGGCGGTGTTCTTGTCCTTCGTCGCCTGCTCGTAGACCGCCTTCGACTGCTCCGTCAGCTTGCTCATCGTGCCGAGCTGGAACAGCAGTTTGTCCGCCGCGTCGCCGGATCCCCCACCCTTCAACATCAGGTCGGTGGTGACGTCCCCGCCGCCCGACTTCGCCAGGTGGGAGGCGAGGAGCCCGGCGCGCATCTTCGAGGTCTTGGCCTTCTCGGCCGCGGCCCCCGCCTGCTTCTCGAGGTCGGCGGCCTTCGCCGTGGCCGCGTCGAGCGCGTCCTTGGCCTGGAAGTAGGCTTCCGCCGCCTTCTCCGAAGCGATGCGGGCGGCATCCACGCTGGACTGGAGGTTGCCGATCAGCGTGGTGATGTTGTCGATCATCGCCTGCTGGTTGGCCACGTTGTTCTTGGCCTGCTGGACGTCGTTCCACGACGGGTAGTCGACCGCCTGAGCAGGGGTGACGATGCCGATGGATGCCGTGACCGCGCCCATGACACCCGCACCGATGGCGAGGCCCGGACGGACCCGGCTGCTCTTCTCGTTCTGGTTAGCCAAGGGGGGCCTGCCTGTCTCTCATGAAGGGGATGCCGTCGATCTTCTCGCCGCCGACCCGCACCTCGTAGTGGAGGTGGCATCCGGTGGAGGCGCCGGTCGTCCCGACGCGGGCGATGGGCTGGCCGGCTCCGACCTGCTGGCCGATGCCGACCATGATGCCGCCGTTGCGGATGTGCGCGTACCCGGTCTGGATGCCGCCGCCGTTGTCGATCAGGACGAAGTTTCCGTACGACCCGTTGGGTCCTGCGTAGACGACCGTGCCGTCGTGGGCCGCGTAGATCGGCGCGTTGCAGGAAGCGCCGATGTCGATACCCAGGTGGTAGGTGCTGCCGACGCCGCCGGGAGACGGACGGGCGCCGAAGCCGTCGGTGATCGGACCGGCTGCGGGCACCGCCCACCCCTGCGGTCCGACGTAGCCGCCGGGGAGTCCGCCGGAACCGCGGGCTGCTGCCGCTGCGGCAGCAGCCGCGACGCCGGCCTGATAACCGGCGACGGTCTGCGCCGTCGCGTCCTTGAGCGCGGCGAGCTGCGCCTGCATGATGACGATCTGCTTCTGCTGCTCGGCGAGTTTGTCCTGCGCCGCTTTCGCCGCCTCGATCGCCGCCTGCATCGCCGCCTCTGCGACGACGCGCAGACGCTCGCGCTCGGCCTTGGCGACGGTCGCCTGATCGGACAGCGATTTCGCGGTGTTCTGCGCGGCCTTGGCGTCGGAGTACACCTTGTTGGACTGCTCCACCAGCTTCGACATGCTGCCGAGGTCGGAGAGCAGCTGCTCCGGACTCGTGGAGGTCGCGTTGTTGCCGCTGAGGAAGAGGTTGGCCGTGAGGTTCCGGCCGCCGGTGCGGTAGAGCTGGGCGGCGAGCTTGCCCGCCTGCGCGCTCGCGTCGTCCGCCTTCTTCTGGCTCGCGGCTGCCTGGGACTCGAGATTGGACGCCTGGATCGCGGCCTTGTCGAAGTCCGCTTGAGCGGCCTCGAGCTCTTCGCCGCGCTTGACCGCGGCGGCCTGCGTGTCGGCCACCTCCTGCTGGAGCTGGGCGATGAGGCCGTTGATGCGGTTGACCTGAGCGGAGGCGGCCGCTTCATTGGCCTTCGCGGCCTGAACATCCTGCCAGCTCGGATAGTTGTCGGCGTAGGCGGGGGCGGCGACGGCGCCGATCGAGGCGACGACACCCACGACGAGGGCGGCGAGGGCTCGCGTCGCGCGGGCGCCGAGGACCGCCCGGCGGCGTTCGCCGCGGGTGGTCGGGGGAACCGTTCGGCTGGTCGTTTCGCGTCTCATGCTGTTTCTCGGCCCGCTCACTTCTGCGTCGACGTTCGTCACGCGAGTCACACGCGCCTCACCGTCAACATGCGCAACTCTAGCAACATACGCTTTTCCGTCCTGGTCGGAGGCCGGAATGGGGGTGGGATCGGCGTGCGTCCGCACGAGCGGTCGGGGGACCGCCTGGCTCGCAGACTATGGCGCTGCTTCGCCCGACCCGAGGATTTCCGAGTGGCGTTGCGCGAACCGGTGCCGGGCTCCCCACACGCCGACCCGCCCGGGATCCGAACCCGATTCGCATTCTCCTTCGCACTTCCGTATGCTTATGCGTCGGTGGTCATCGGAAAGCGCAAGCAATTCGGGACAATCCGGCCCCATCGTTTAGCGGCCTAGGACGCCGCCCTTTCACGGCGGTAGCACGGGTTCGAATCCCGTTGGGGTCACGCCGAACGGTGTCCACTAGTATGGATGAGCAGTAAAAACTCAGAAGCACCGCACAATTGAAAAAGCACCACAGTAAGGCCCTGTAGCGCAGTTGGTTAGCGTGCCGCCCTGTCACGGCGGAGGTCGCGGGTTCAAGTCCCGTCAGGGTCGCCACGGCGACAAGCCCTTCCCACCGGAAGGGCTTCCGTCTAAGTGGATGCTCACGCATCCCCTGGCTCTGTAGCTCAGTTGGTAGAGCGTTCGACTGAAAATCGAAAGGTCACCGGATCGACGCCGGTCGGAGCCACCGAGAAAACCCCCGGATTCCCAGCGGAATCCGGGGGTTCTCGCGTCTGACGCGGCTGTGCCCGGGGCTGCGGTCGAGCTCGGAGGAGACGCCGCGAGAGATCAGTCGGATCCGCCGAACGACTCGCCACCGTACTTGGCGACCGCTGCGGACATCATCGTGCGCATGACCTTCACCCGGGACGCGGCGGGCGTCATGCCGTGCGACGGCCTGATCACCCGCATGTTCGCATGCCCGCTGACATTGCCGATCCAGTAGGCACCGGCGATCCGCGTGGTGGCCGCCACCAGCCAGATCTGCTCATTGGAATCCGTCGTGCCGGTCTTGGCGAGCATCGGCGACGACGTCCGATTCAGATCGGCAGCGGTCCCCCACCGGGTGACGGCTTGCAGGGCGACGGCCATCTTCTCCGCGACGCGCGCGGACACCGACCGCCGGCAATCTGATTTCGGCGCAGCGACGACGTCCCCTGCGCTGTCGAGGATGCGGTCGATCGCGACCGGCGTGCAGGTGACGCCGCCGTTCGCGATCCCCGCGAAAGCCGTGGCCATCGTCAGCGGCGCGATCGTGTTGGTCCCCAGCACGGAGGAGGGGTTGGTGTTGAGTGGCCCCCCAGTCGCGGTATGGACGTCGAAGCCCTGAGCACGGTGGGCGATGGCACACAGATCGAGCTGATGGGCCATCGCGATGAACGCCGTGTTGATCGAGAGGGCGGTCGCCCGGAGCGCACTCTGCCGCCCGGTTTCTCCCGAAGAGTCGTTCACCGGCCGGTACGTGCCCGTCCACGGGCCTCCGCAGGTGTCCGTGAAGCTCGACTGCCGGTAGGTCCGATAGTCGGCGTTCACGGTCTCGGAGAGCGAGTGCCCCTCGGAGAGCCACTGCGCCAGCGTGAAGACTTTGTAGGTGGAGCCCACCTGGAAGCCGCGCGAGCCTCCGTATCGCTGGTCCGTCGCGAAGTTGACGGCGCTGAATTCGGCTCCCGTATCGGTCGGGCTTTGCGTGTACTCCTTGTTCTGTGCCATGTAGAGCACGCGGCCGGTCCCCGGTTGCACGCCGACGAGGACGGCGCCCAGGTCTGCTCGGTCGTAGGCCTGGGGAACCCAATCGGCCAGGACCGCTTCGGCCGCGTGTTGCAGGTCCAGGTCGAGACTCGTATAGATCGCGTATCCACCGCGGTTGAACCGCGCGATGCGGGTGTCTTCGTCGGCACCGAACGCCGGGTCGTTCAGGAAGATGCGCTGCACGTAGTCGCAGAAGTAGGCGGCACCGCCGGCCACTTGGCATCCGCGGACGGACGGGGTGATGTGCGGCTGGACGGGCGTCGCGACGGCGGCGGCGTACTCGATCCGGGTCAGACGGTGATATTCGAGCATCTTGCCGAGGATGTAGTCCCGGCGCTGCTTGTTGAGCGCATAGCCGTTCGTCGCACCGTTCGTCGTGGACGCAGGCTCGTCGATCCGGAGTGCGCTCGGCTCGTTCACGATGGCGATCAGGCTCGCGGCCTGGGCCGGGGTCAGCGCTGCCGCCGTCGTGCCGAAGTAGTATCTCGCCGCTGCCTCGATCCCGTACACGGTGCCGCCGAAACCCGCGATGTTGAGGTAGCCCTGGAGGATCTGCTTCTTGGTGTACCGCTTCTCCAGTCCGATCGCCAGCCGGATCTCCCGCACCTTCCGGCGCGCACTGACGCCGGTCGCCTCGGCGACGCAGGCGCTCGCCTTCGCCTGCTCATCGGCGGTCTTCGACGGCAACGCCTCGCATTTCTGCAGGAGGACGTTCTTGACATACTGCTGAGTGATCGACGAACCGCCCTGCACGGACCCTCCCATCGCCGTGGCGATGGCACCGCGGACGGTCCCCTGGATGTCCAGACCGCCGTGCCGGAAGAATCGCGGATCCTCGGCGGCGATGGCCGCGTCGCTCACGGCCGCGGACATCTGGTCGAGGCGGACGGGGAGGCGGTTCTGAGCGTAGAACGTCGCGAGAGCGTGATCGACGCCGTCGGAATCCGTGGCGAAGATGGTCGTGGGTTGCGCGAGAGGTCCGATCTCGAGATAGCCGGGAAGGCTCTCGAACGCCGCAACGCCTCCTGCTCCCGTCGTACCCACCATCCATGCTCCCGGCACGACGGCGGCTGTGGCGCAGAGACCGGCCACGGCACTCATGGCGATGAACGCGCAGAACGCGCCGAGTCTCCGAACGATGCCCATAGTGCATCGATGCTATCTGCAAATGTTGCAGATATGCACGAATCACACCCGGCAGGAGCGCCTGGATTCGCCGCCCGTGGCCGCCTGCGATCAGGTCGGGTATCGTGCGCACCGTGGAGGCACTGTCGCTCGAGAACCTGGTGCGGATCGAGTCCGCGGGCTGGGACGCCCTCTGCTCCTCGCAGGGAGGCGCGTTCTACACGGAGCTGATGACACGCGACGCCGTGATGATCCTGGTGGACGGGAGCGTGCTCGATCGGACGACGATCGCAGCGAGCCTGGACGGCGCGCCGCCCTGGAGCTCCTACGAGTTGACGGATGTGCGGCGCCTCCCGCTCGGCGCGGACTCGGCTGCCCTCCTCTACCGGGCGCGAGCGACGCGCGATGGGCAGGCGGCCCCCTTCGTCGCCCACATGACGAGCGTCTACACGGCGATGGACGGCCGTCCCCGCCTGGCCCTCTATCAGCAGACGTTGCTCACGTCGTGAGCTCTGTCACGGCGCCAGCGAGGGCGTCGACGTGATCCCGAACGTGTGCCGGAGAGCACTGAGCGCCGCGTGCCACCCGCCGAGCCCATGGACGCCGGGCCCAGGCGAGGCGGAGGCGGAACACAGGTAGATCCCCGCGGACGGCGTGCGCCACGGATCGAGTGAGACGACAGGCCGACGGACCAGCTGGAGGAGGCCCGCCTTCCCCGTCGCAATGTCGCCGCCGACATAGTTCGGGTTGTACCGTTCGATATCGTCAGCCGTGCGCGAGGCCGTCGCGAGGATGGTGTCCTTGAATCCCGGGGCGAAGCGCTCGATCTGCGCGACGACCGCCTCCGTTCGATCGGCGGGGGAACGCGCCGGGACATGGGTGTACGCCCAGAGCACGTGGCGACCGGCCGGCGCACGCGATGGATCGAAGGCGCTCGGCTGAGAGACGAGCACGTACGGACGATCGTCGAGCCGGCCCCGCGCGACCGCGTTCTCCGATCGAGCCACCGCCGATCGCCGCCCCCCGAGGTGGACCGTCCCCGCCCGGCGGACCTCCGGGTCGGCCCAGGGCACCGGATCGGAGAGCGCGAAGTCGACCTTCGCGATTCCATTGCCGTGGCGGAAGCGCTCGAGCCGGGCACGGTAGCGCCCGGGGAGGGCGTCGCCTGCGATGCGCGCGAGCCCACGGGCGGACACGTCGAACATGTACGCTCGCGCGGACGGGAGGTCACCGAGGCTGCGGATCTCCGCACCGAGCACGATGCGACCGCCATTGGCCTCGAAATCGGCCGCCAGAGCGTCTGCGATGGCCTGGCTTCCCCCCGCAGGGATGGGCCAGCCGCGGGCATGGGCATCGGTGGCGAGGACGAGTCCGGTCGCGGCAGCGGCAAGCCGGGGCAACGAGAGCGTCGAATGTGCGAAGACACCGGTCAGCATCGCGGGGGCCATCTCGTCGCGAAAACCCGCATTCCACGCCGGGCCGCCTTGCCACAGCAGGCGTTCCGCGAGCCGGAACGCCGTCACGGGATGGCGAGGCATCCGCAACGGCGAGGAGCCGCTGATCCTCGCCAGCGCGTCGACCTCCTCGACGAGTGGAGCGAAGAGCGACCTCCACCGACCGCCGTCCACCCCCAAGAGGTCGACCGTCCGGTCCAGGTCGCGGAAGGCCAGTCCGGCGCGCCCACCGTCGAGCGGGTGCGCGTAGGACAGCTCGGGGACATGGAAGCGGACTCGGCGCTCGAGCTGGAACCGGCGGAAGAAGGGCGAGGTGAGTGCCAGCGGGTGCACAGCGGAGCACACGTCGTGGTGGAAGCCGGGGAGGGTCAGCTCGGACGTGCGCATTCCGCCGCCGATCGTTGCGTTGCGTTCGAAGAGCTCGACCGAGAGCCCCGCCCTCGCCAGGGTCACGGCAGCCGCCAGTCCGTTCGGGCCGCTTCCCACGACCACCGCATCGAGCTGAGTCATGGTGGCATGGTCGTCCGATCGGGGCCCGAAGTCCAGGAATCCTGTGCAGTTTTGCAATATTTGCATAAAATCACGCTTCCTGCTTCCGGTGCCCCGAGCGTCGGCGTACCTTCTGCCGCATGAAGCCAGGACTCATCGACCTCAACGACAAGACCGTCGTGGTGACGGGCGCAAGCGGCGGAATAGGACGGGCCGCGGCGATCGCGTTCGCCCAGCACGGAGCTCGCGTTGCGCTGCTCGCCCGGGGCGAGGCTGGTCTCGCCGGAGCGAAGCGAGACGTCGAGCTCGCCGGCGGTTCCTCCATCACGATCCCGGTGGACGTCTCGGACGCTGACGCGGTGGAACGCGCCGCCGATACGGTGGAGAGGGAGCTCGGCCCCATCGACATCTGGGTCAATGTGGCCTTCTCCTCCGTGTTCGCTCGATTCCACGAGATCAGTCCGGAGGAGTACCGCCGGGCCACGGAGGTGAGCTACCTCGGCTACGTGTACGGGACGATGGCAGCGCTCGAACGCATGCGGCGCCGGAACAGAGGCACCATCGTCCAGGTGGGATCCGCTCTCGCCTACCGGGGGATTCCCCTGCAGACCGCCTACTGCGGCGCCAAGCACGCCATCCAGGGCTTCAACGAGTCCCTCCGATGCGAGCTGCTCCACGAGAAGAGCGCGATCAGAACGACGATGGTGCAGATGCCCGCACTCAACACGACGCAGTTCACCTGGGTCTTGTCCCGCCTCCCGGAGCAGGCCCAGCCGGTCCCGCCGATCTACCAGCCGGAGGTCGCCGGCCGCGCGATCGCCTGGGCCGCCGCCCACCCGCGGCGGCGCGAATACTGGGTGGGAGCCAGCACCGTCGCCACCCTGCTGGGCAATGCCGTCGCCCCCGGGCTGCTCGACCGCTACCTGGCGCGCACCGGCTTCGCCTCGCAGCAGACCGGCGAACCGCGGCCGGACGATCAGCCGGTCAACCTGTGGGAGCCGGCCGACCAGCAGATCGATCGCGGCTACCACGGCGAATTCGACGACCGCTCCACGCCCCGGAGCCCCCAGCTCGTGGCGTCGAAACACCACTGGACCATCGCCGCGGCCGGAGCGGCAGTGCTCGTCGCCGCGACAAGCCTCGCGGTCCGTCTCGTCGGAAAGGCCGCACACTGATGTTCCTCGAGATCCTGCGTGCGCTCTACGGGCTGCTCGAGCTGGCCGCTCCGAACGCCGTCTCGGGAGCCATCCTGGGCAGCCGCCCCGACAAGCGGCTGCGTGTGGTGCTGCGTATCCTGGGCGCCCGGCACCTGGTGCAGGCAGCGCTCGCGATGAGGCGTCCCCGAGCAGCGCACCCGATCGGCGGCGTTGTCGACCTGCTGCATTCCGCCACCATGCTGACGCTCGCCCTCCTCGACCACCGCCGGCGGCGAGCGGCGACGCTCAACGCGGCAGTCGCCGCCCTCTTCGCAGCGGGAGAACTGCGCGGGACGTCATCGCGGACCTGAGGCGGACTCCACCGGGATGCGCTCCTCCGTCGTCGAGGCGTCACCGGCGAGGAGCAGGAAGGCGCTGCGCACGAGCGCCAGATGGCTGAAGGCCTGCGGCATGTTGCCCAGCTGCCGGCCGGCGTGCGGGTCCCACTCCTCGCTCAGCAGCCCGACATCGTTGCGGAGGCGGAGCAGGCGCGTGAACAGGTCCTCCGCCTCGTCGCGGCGGCCGGCGCCCAGAAGAGCGTCGACCATCCAGAAGGAGCAAGCGACGAAGACCCCTTCCTCTCCGGGCAGGCCGTCATCGCTGCGTCCCGGTCGGTAGCGCAGGACGAAGCCGTCCTCGGTGAGCTCCCTCTGGATCGCGTCGATCGTGCCGACGACCCGGGGGTCGTCGCCCGGCAGGAAGCCCACCCGCGGGATCAGGAGCAGGGATGCGTCCAGCGCACTCGACCCGTAGGACTGGACGAAGGTGTTGCGGGAGGCGTCGTACCCGTTCGCGAGGATGTCCCGTCGGATCGCCGCCCGCATCCTCTCCCAGCGGCGAACGGGCCCGTCGAGTCGGAAGCGGCGCGCCCCCTTCACCATGCGGTCGGCCGCGACCCAGGCCATCAGCTTGGAGTGGGTGAAGTGGCGGCGTTCGCCGCGCATCTCCCAGAGGCCGTTGTCGGGCTCGCGCCATACCGTCTCCAGGTGCTCCAGCAGCGCCCGCTGCAGATCCCAGGCTTCCTCCCCCGCCCCGATCGTCGCCCGGGTGAGGGCGAGCCCGTCGAGGACTTCGCCCCAGACGTCGAGCTGAAGCTGATCCGCCGCGGCATTGCCGACCCGGACAGGCTGCGATCCTCCGTAGCCGTCCAGCCACTCGAGAGTGTCCTCCGGCAGACGGCGACGGCCATCCAGTCCGTACATGATCCGCAGCTCCGCGGGATTGCCCGCGACGGCGCGCAGGAGCCAGTCCCGCCACTCCCCCGCCTCGTCGGTGTACCCGGCGGTCAGCAGCGATTGGAGGGCCAGCGTCGCGTCGCGCAGCCAGCAGAAGCGGTAGTCCCAGTTGCGCGGCCCTCCGAGCTGCTCCGGGAGCGACGTCGTCGGAGCAGCGACGATGCCTCCGGTCGGCTGATAGGTCAGCGCCTTCAAGGTGATCAGCGAACGCTGGATGGCGTCGCGGTGCGGACCGTACGCCGTGCTGCGGCCGCTCCACTCCTTCCAGAAGCGTTCCGTGTCCACGATGGCACGATCCGGATCAGCCGGGATCGGTTCGCTCTCGTGCGCGGGGAACCAGGTCAGGACGAATCGCACGCGGTCTCCCTCGGACACGGTGAACTCGGCCTCGGTGCGCATGTCCTTTCCGGTAAGCGGGACGTCGGCGTTCGCGAGCACCGCGTCCGGGCCGGCGATCGCGCGGATCCCCCTCTCGCTGTGCGTCACCCAGGGGACGACATGGCCGTAGTCGAAGCGCAGCACCAGCTCCGACCGCATCGCGACCTGACCGGCGAGCCCTTCGACGATCCGCACGACGTCGGCCGCGCGATCGCGGACGGGCATGAAGTCCGTCACCCGGACGGAGCCGTCGGGAGTATCCCATTCGGTCTCCAGGATCAGCGTGTCCTCCCGATACCGTCGACGCGTCGACCTGCTCGCGTCCGCGGGGGCGAGCAGCCAGCGTCCGGCGCTGTCGTCGCCTACGATCGCGGCGAAGCAGGCCGGCGAGTCGAAGCGCGGCAGGCACAGCCAGTCGATCGATCCGTCGATGGAGACCATCGCTGCCGTGTGAAGATCGCCGATGAGCGCATAGTCCTCGATGCGGTTGCCGTCGTCCATGTCACCTCATGTGTCGATGCGGATTGCTGTAGAACGGGATCGGCCGTCTCATCGCGGCGGCCCCTCCTATCCGTACACGCATGACGCTTTGCAACAGTTGTATTCATGCACATTTAACCGTAGACTGAGAGAATTCTCATGGAAGCTCACGCCCTGGACGACGGATTCCCGCTCGACGCGACGCGGCAAGTGCTCCGCGCGTCCCGCGCCCTCCTCGGAATCGTCGCTCGATCGATGACGGACGCGCTCGACGAGGTGACACTGCCGCAGTTCCGCGTGCTCGTCGTCCTCGCCGGTTCCGGCCCCCTGCGCATCGGAGCCCTCGCTGCCCGCGTCGGCGCGCTGCCCTCGACTTTCAGCCGGACCATCGACCGCATGGTGGACGGCGGATGGGTCGAGCGGCAGCAGAGCCCGACCAGTCGCCGCGAGGTCCTCATCGGCCTCTCCACGCAAGGGCGGACCCTGGTGGACCGTGTCAGCGAGCGCAGACGCAAGCAGATCGCCTCCATCCTCTCCACGCTGAACCCCGCAGACCAGACGAGCGTCGTGGAGGCGTTCGAGCTGTTCTCCGAAGCCGCCGGCGAGCCTGCACCCGACGATCTGCTGACACTCGCCATCGACGACCGCACCTGACCGACCCTTTCCCGGAAGCGAGCCATGACCAGCGACGAAGAAGCCCTCCTCACCGACACGCAGCTGAAGGTCCAGCAGCACTTCCACAGCGTCGCCTCCGATCTGCTCGCCCGCGGGGCCGATGAGATCGAGTGGGACGAATGGGTCGCCTCGATCCGCTATTCCTCCGAAGAGACCTGGCTGCGCTGCAACGCCTTCCTCCTTGGCCACACGCTGGCGCGACTCCTGGCGGGAAGAGCCCCCTCCTCTACGACGGAGCGCGACGCCTGGGTCGAGGCGTTCGTCGCCGTCGTCGCCGCGCACGACACCGAGTCCGAGCTCGTCCTCTGGGTCTCGGCGCCCACGCAGAACCCGCGCGCCGATGCGCTGACGCGATCGACCGCCGCGCTCTGGTTGCTCACCGAAGCGCTCCGAGACTCCCGGCCGCTCAACGACGCGCGGCCGGGGCCTTTCCCCCGCGCTGTCTGGCTGGCGGCAGACGACGCCGAACCACGTGACGGCGCGTTCTTCCTGGGCTGAACGCCGCGATCTCGCCCCACGGCCTGCCATCCTCGGGCGGGGTGGCATCCTCCCCGCGCCCGAGATCGGGTTGACGGAATGATTCTCGCTTTCGGTATCACCCTCGTGGCCGCTGTCCTCATCTCCGGCCTGGCGCACCGGACGGTGCTCTCGACCGCCGTGCTGTTCCTGGCGGTCGGGTTCGCACTCGGACCGGAGCTCGGCGGCATCCTGGACATCCACGCCGACGATCCGTGGATCGCCACCACGATGCAACTCGCCCTGTTCGTCGTCCTGTTCACCGATGGTCAGCGGATCGGGGTGCGCGATCTCGTCCACGCCTGGCGACTGCCCGGACGCGCTCTCCTCCTGGGGATGCCGTTGACGTTCGCCATCTCGACCGGCCTCGGGATGGCGCTGCTGGGTCTGCCTCCTGCGCAGGCGATGCTCGTCGCGGCGGTGCTCGCACCCACGGATCCGGTATTCGCGTCCGCCATCGTCGGCCGGGAGGAGATCCCCCGTCGCGTGCGCGGGCTCCTCAGCGTGGAATCCGGGCTGAACGACGGACTCGCACTGCCGATCGTGCTCATACTGACCGCCGTGGTCGGTGGTCCGGACGTCGACTACGGCGTTCTGGGCATCGAGCTGGTCGGCGGCGTCGGGATCGGCATCGTCATCCCGATCGCGGTCGCATTGCTCCTGCGCATCCGGTTCCTCACGACGACCCCGCTCTACGCGGCGCTGAGTCCGGTCGCGGTCGCACTGATCGTGTACGGGTCGTGCACGCTCACCGGCGCCAATCTCTACCTCGCCGCCTTCAGCGCAGGGATCACCATCGCGTCGGTGGCGCCCGAGATCCGGCGTGCGTTCGCGGAGTTCGGGGAATACGTCTCGGAGATCGTCAAGCTCTTCGCCATCTTCGTATTCGGCGCGCTCATCGCGCCGAGCGCCCTCGCCGACGTGCCGCTGCTCGGGTACATCTTCGCCGGGCTGACGCTGCTCGTCGCGCGGCCGGTGGCCGTGGAACTCGCGCTCCTGGGGAGCGGACTGCCGTGGGAGGAGCGCCTCACGGCAGCCTGGTTCGGGCCGAAGGGATTCGCGTCCGTGCTCTACGGATTCCTCGTCCTGGGCAGCGGCAGCCCGGACGCCGTCCATCTCTTCCATCTCGTCGTGGTCGCCATCGCGATCTCGATCATCGCCCACTCGTCCACCGACGTCCCGATCGCGCGGTACTTCGCCCGGCGGGAGAGGGCGGATGCCGTCCCGGACGCCCCGCCCCCTGCTCGTCCGGAGCCCGACTGACGTCGGTGGTCACGACCGATGCCGCACGCGCGGAGACGCGAGCGCCCGCGAACTCGAGGAAGAAAGGAGAGAACGATGACGTATCGCACGGTGCGGTTCCCGAGCGGACGTGAGGTGGGCATGGCCGGTCTCGGCGATCCCGCAGGCGGACGACTGGCGGTGCTGCTGCACCCCACCCCTGGCGCGTCCGGGTTCGACCCGGCCCCGGAGGCGACGGCGCGCTCCGGCATCCACCTGCTCACTTTCGAACGGCCTGGATACGGTGCATCGGAGCCGTCGGATGTCTCGGTCGCCGGCTGGGCGGACGACCTTGCCGGACACCTGCGCGAGGTGGAGGCGACGGCGCGCACGGCCGGGCGAACACGTTTTGGCCGCGTCGGTATCGTGGGTTGGCGCGAAGGCGGCGTCTACGCCGCTGTGCTCGCTGCCCGTCATCCCGACCTGGTCGATGCGCTGGTGCTGGTGGCAGCTCCGTCGCCGTCTCACGCCGCGGGCGCGTCGGAGCAGGCTCGCGGATCGCTGGCCGCCGAATCGCCCTGGCCGGAACCGGCCGGCTTCTCCGATCGCCTCCAGAGGATGCTCGACGCGGCGAAGGAGAATGGCGACGACGGGATCACGCGAGACCGCCGCGCCTTCGAGGAGTCCATCGCACCCCCTCCGCAGAGCGACACCAGGAGCCTGATCCTGTACGGAACCGACGACGACTACGCGACCGTCCGGGATGCCCACTGGTACGCAGCGGGGTTTCCGGATGCCATCGTCGAACGGGTCGAGGGCGGTGCCGACATCATCGGACGAGAATGGGAGCGCGTCCTCAGCTTCCTAAGGCAGCCCGGCTGAGGAACGGCCGGCGCACAGTCGGCGCACCTCGCGGACCAAAGCATCGTGTTGGTTTCGTTCCGCGGCGCCGGCATCCTGTGCGCGCGCGACCTCGGTGATCCGTTCGAGGGAGCCGATGATCGCGTGCATGCGCTCCGGCGGGCTGGTCTGGGCGAGGTCGCGCAGGAGTTCCAGCAGGCGCGAGACGACCATCGGGTCCCCTGCGCCGTAGTGCAGAGGCTGCGCGACGGCAAGCTCCAGATAGTCGCTGAAGTCCGGGTGGAGGAACTCGGCGCGAACGATGCCATCGGCGTCGGACGCGGTGACCGTCCCGAGCCGATAGGCGCCCAGCTCGCAGAGGAGGGCCGACACGTGACCGAGCGCATGGACTGCAGTGGTCGGATCGTTGATGCCGGGCGAAAGCGCCTTGACGGCCACATCCACCAGCTGCCGGAGTCCGAACGCGACATCTTGGGTGCCCGTGCGCTCCGGCCCGATGGAGAGCGCGTGCACGAGCCCCCGACGGAGCGTCGCGAGTTCGTCGTCGGCGAGGGGGCCCGATTCGTCTTTCCAGACGGTTGCGACCGGAGTCCCCGCGACCACGAAGTCGCCCGTCGAGCGCGCCATCGCGATGAAACCGCCCGCCTCGGCGGCGAGGGCGGCGACAGCGGCGGTGTCGACGCTGAGCAGGAAGCCGGACCGGTCCGCGTCCAGCTGCACCGCGTTCGGGCCCGGCTGGAGCGGGACAGCGGGAGGGGATGCGTCCAGCGGAGCGAGGACGGACGAGGCCGTCGCGCTCGTGTCCGCCCGGACCTCCGCGAGCATCGTCTCCACCCGTATCTGCTTCGCCAAGTGGCCGAGGAAGAGGACCAGCGCCACGACGCTGGCGATCGCCAGGACGAACGAGACGGTGATCGCGATGCGCGGGACGAACGGCTCGGCGCTCTCCTGGCTCGACCGGACCGAGCGAAGCACGGTCAGCGAGAACGTGAACGTTCCCAAGAACAGGGCGAGTGTCGTCTGGACGAACAAGTCCTTGGTGAACGTGCGCAACAGCCGGGGCGAGAACTGGCTGCTGGCGAGCTGCAGGGTGACCACCGTGAGCGAGAACGTGAGAGCGGTCACCGTCATCAGCGACGTGGCGATGGCGTCGAGCACCGTCCGGGCGGCGCTCGCGTCGCCGCCGAAGACCAGGGCGTCCAGCCAGCCGGGCAGTCGCCCGTCGACGCGCGCGTCCATCCCCGGGATCAGGAACCCGAGGACGAGTGCGACGGCGACTCCGAGCACCGGGACCGGCCACAAACGGCTGCGGACACCCTCGGCCGCCGCCCGTCCCAGCGTGCGCAGCGGGTTGTGCATCGGCGAGCCCCCCTTTCCCGCCCCAGCCTAGGCCGCCCCCGCAGCGGCCGGACGATCTCCCGCCATCTCAACCGGGCAGGCCGAGGTCGGCGACCGGATCGACCGGGAGGGAGACCACCATCGTCAGGCCGCCGGCCGGGGTGTCCTCCGTCGCCAGCGTCCCGCCCATGCCCTCGACGAAGCCCTTGGTCAGCGCCAGGCCGAGGCCGATGCCCGCGGTGTTGTCGGTATCCCCCATCCGCTGGAACGGATGGAAGATCTCCTCCTTGCGGTCGTCCGGCACCCCGGGGCCGTGGTCGGAGACGCGCAGCTCGATCCAGCCGGCGAAGGTGCTGGCGCTCAGGCGGGGCGGACGTCCCTCCGGCGAGTAGCGCAGCGCGTTGCTGAGGAGGTTGACGATCGCCCTGCGCAGGAGCACGGGGTCGGCGGTGACGGGCGGGAGCGAATCGGGGACGTCGATGGTGACCTCGCCCGGCTTCACCGCGAGCTCGTCGAGGACCAGTGGCAGCAGGTCCTCCAGGTCCACGGCCTGCAACGAGACCCCGAGCACACCCGCCTGGACGCGGCTGACGTCGAGGAGGTTGGTGAGGAGGTCGCCGAGGTCGCGGAGGCTGTCCTCCGCCGTGTCGAGCAGTTCCGTCTCGTCGCGGGCCGAGAGCCGGCTCCCGGCGGACCGGAGACCCGTCACCGCGGCGGTCGCTGCGGCCAGCGGGCGGCGCAGGTCATGGCCGACGGCGGCGAGCAGGGCGGTGCGGACGCGGTCGGTGGCCTCCAGCGGTCCCACCTCGCGGGCGGCCGTGCTGAGGTCCGCGTGCTCGAGAGCTGCCTCCAGCTGCGTGACGATGACCGAGAGCAGCCGCCGGTCCGCCGCCTGGAGGTCGTCGCCGAACAGCTCCAGCGTTCCGCGCTCCCCCACCGGGACGGACGTCGGGAGGGTATCCGCCGGGATGTCGCCATCGGCGGACTGCACGGCGCCGTCGTCGGCCGTGAACCGCACGGCACGGAGTCCGAACGCCTCCCGCGTGCGCGACACCAGCGACTGAACGGCGTCCCCTCCGCGGATGACGCTTCCCGCGATGGTTACGAGAAGCTCGGATTCCGCGGCCGCCCGGGCGGCGCTGCGCGTCCGTCTGGCGGACTGGTCGACGACCACGCTCACCAGGACGGCGATGACGATGTAGAGGGCGAGCGCGATCAGGTGGGTGGGCCGGCCGATGGTGAGGGTGTTGTAGGGGGTGACGAACACGAAGTCGAGGGTCAGCCCGGACAGCACCGCGGCGAACAGCGCCGGCCAGATGCCGCCCACCAGGGCGACGACCACCACGAGGAGCTGATAGCTGAGGGCTTCGGTCGTGAGCAAGTCGTCGCTGCGGATGCGGCTGAGCGCCAGCGTCAGGGCCGGCCCGGCGATCAGGGCGAGAGCGAGTCCGGAGAGCCGCCGCCGAACGCTCAGGGCGCCGGTGCGGCGGAACCGGGGGAGGTTGCGACCGCCCGCGGCGTCGTGCGAGACGATGTGCACATCGATATCGCCGGACTCGCGGATCACGGTGGCGCCGACGCCGGAGCCGGTCAGGAACGCGGTGAGCCGGTTACGGCGCGACACCCCGATGACCAGCTGCGTCGCATTGCTCGCCTTGGCGAAGGCGACCAGAGCCTCCGGGATGTCCGTGCCGACGACCTGGTGGTAGCTTCCGCCGAGCTGTTCGACCAGCTTCCGCTGCGCGGCGAGTGCGGCTGGGTCGGTCTCGCGGAGTCCGTCCTGGCTGGCCACGTGCACGGCGAGGAGCTCGCCGCTCCCCGACCGTGCGGCCACCCGGGCGCCGCGGCGGAGCAAGGTCTCGCCCTCCGGACCGCCCGTGAGGGCGACGACGACGCGTTCCCGCGCCTCCCACTTCTCCTGGATGCCGTGCTCGGCACGGTACCGCTGGAGCGACTGGTCGACCTCATCGGCCAGCCAGACCAGCGTCAGTTCGCGCAGCGCCGTGAGGTTGCCGAGCCGGAAGTAGTTGGACAGGGCGGCGTCGATGCGGGCGGCGGGATACACCTGGCCGTCGGCGAGGCGGTCGCGCAGCGACTGCGGGGTGAGGTCGACGACCTCGATCTGATCCGCGCTGCGGACGATGGCGTCCGGGATGGTCTCGCGCTGCGGCACCCCGGTGATCTGTTCGACCACATCGTTGAGCGACTCGATGTGCTGGACGTTCACGGTGGAGATCACGTCGATCCCGGCCGCCAGGATCGCCTCGACGTCCTGCCAGCGCTTCGCGTTCGCCGAGCCCGGCGCGTTGGTGTGCGCGAGCTCGTCGACCAGGGCGATCGCCGGCCTGCGGTCGATCACGGCGGCGAGGTCCATCTCCGTGAGGGTGATGCCGCGATGCTCGACCGCTCTGCGCGGTATCAGTTCGAGGCCGTCGACGAGTGCTGCGGTGGCCTCGCGCTCGTGCGTCTCGACGACGGCGATGACGACGTCCTTGCCGAGATCGTGGAGTCGATGCCCCTCTTCGAGCATCAGGTAGGTCTTGCCGACCCCGGGTGCTGCACCGAGCAGCACCCGGAGCCGGCCTCGAACCGCCATCCGACCGTGTTCCTACTTGTTCCCGGCGGGGTCCATCGCGGCGAGCGCGATGTTCAGCTGCAGGACGTTGACCGTCGGCTCGCCGAGGTAGCCGAGATCGCGCTGCTGGACGTGGGCGTCCACCAGCGAGCGGACCGTGTCGGCACTGATCCCCCTGGCCGTGGCCACGGCATCCACCTGCAGGTAGGCGTAGGCGGGCGAGATGTGCGGGTCGAGTCCCGATCCGGAGGCCGTGAGCGCGTCTGCGGGGATGCGGCCCGCGTCCACGCCGTCGGTCTTCTCGATGGCCTGCTTGCGCTCCTCCACCGCCTTCAGCAGGTCGGGGTTGTCCGGCCCCAGATTGCTGCCGCTGGAGGCGCCGCCGTCGTAGCCGTCGCCGGCCGCGGACGGCCGGGACTGGAACCACTGCGGCAGGGCTTTGCCCTTCTTGTCGGTGAAGGACTGGCCGATGAGGGCCGACCCGACGACCTTGCCCTGCGACGTGACCGCGGAGCCATTGGACTGGTTCGGGAAGGCGAGCTGGCCGATCCCGGTGACGACAAGCGGGTAGGCGATCCCCAGCACGACAGTGAGGATGAGGAGGGCCCGCAGGCCCACCCAGTACTGGCGACCGGTTCCCCGTGCCGAAGCGTTCATGATGAGTTCCGTTCCTGGTTTCTCAGAGTCCGGGGATCAGGCTGACCAGGAGGTCGATCAGCTTGATTCCGATGAAGGGCGCGATGATGCCGCCGAGTCCGTAGATCAGCAGGTTGCTGCGCAGCAGCATCGACGCCGAGGTCGCCCGGTAGCGGACACCGCGCAGCGCGAGCGGGATCAGGATGACGATGATGATCGCGTTGAAGATCACCGCGGACAGGATCGCCGAGGACGGCGAGTGCAGCTGCATGATGTTGATCGCCTGCAACCCGGGGAAGACGCCGACGAACATCGCGGGGATGATCGCGAAGTACTTCGCCACATCGTTGGCGATCGAGAAGGTGGTCAGAGCGCCGCGGGTGATCAGCAGCTGCTTGCCGATGCGGACGATGTCGATCAGCTTCGTCGGGTCGGAGTCGAGGTCGACCATGTTGCCGGCCTCCTTCGCCGCCGACGTCCCCGTGTTCATGGCCACGCCGACGTCGGCCTGGGCGAGCGCCGGCGCGTCATTGGTTCCATCGCCGGTCATCGCGACGAGGTTGCCGCCCTCCTGCTCCGTGCGGATCAGCGCGAGCTTGTCCTCCGGCGTCGCCTCGGCGAGGAAGTCGTCGACCCCGGCCTCCGCGGCGATCGCCTTCGCGGTGACGGGGTTGTCGCCGGTGATCATGACCGTCCGGATGCCCATCCGACGCATGTCGGCGAACCGCTCGGTCAGGCCGGTCTTGACGATGTCCTTCAGGTAGATGACGCCGAGGATCGTCGCATCGCCCGAGGCCGACTTCCTTGCGACGGCCAGCGGGGTGCCGCCGACCTCGGAGATGCGCAGGACCTTCTCGTCGAGGTCGCTGAGGACGGACGACGGCACGCGGGCCGACTCCTCCGCCCAGGCCACCACCATGGAGGCGGCGCCCTTGCGGATCTGCGATCCGTCGGCGAAGTCGACGCCGCTCATCCGGGTCTGGGCCGTGAACGGCACGACCTCCCCGGCGAGCTCGCCGTCGTGCGTGTAGCCGAGCTGCGCGGCGAGCGCGACCACCGAGGAGCCCTCGGGGGTCGGGTCGCTCAGCGAGGCGAGAGCGGCGGCCTCGACCAGCGCGGCGGAGTCGACGCCCTCCAGCGCGGTGAACTCCGCGGCCTGGCGGTTGCCGTAGGTGATTGTCCCGGTCTTGTCGAGAAGCAGTGTCGTCACGTCTCCTGCGGCCTCGACCGCACGTCCCGACATGGCGAGCACATTGTGCTGCACCAGCCGGTCCATGCCCGCGATGCCGATCGCAGAGAGCAGCGCGCCGATCGTGGTCGGGATCAGGCACACCAGCAGCGCGACGAGCACGGTGACGCTCGGAGCCGCGTTCGCGAAGCCGGCCGTCGGGCCGAGGACGAGCACGACCACCACGAAGATGATCGTCAGGGCCGCGAGCAGGATGTTCAGGGCGATCTCGTTGGGGGTCTTCTGCCGGGCGGCGCCCTCCACCAGTTTGATCATCCGGTCGACGAAGGTCTCACCGGGCTTGCTGGTGATCGCGACCACGATGCGGTCGGAGAGCACCCGGGTGCCGCCGGTGACGGCGCTGCGGTCGCCGCCGGATTCGCGGACCACCGGGGCGGACTCGCCCGTGATGGCCGATTCGTCCACCGAGGCGATGCCCCAGATGATGTCGCCGTCCCCCGGGATGAGCTCCCCGGCGGAGACGATGACGACATCGCCCAGTGTGAGGTCGGCCGAGGCGACCTGGGTGACCGTCGCGTGGGTCGCGGCCGCATCGTTCCTGCCGTCGTAGCCGGTCACCCGGTTGGCGACCGTCGTCGTGCGCGTCTTGCGCAGGCTCGCCGCCTGCGCCTTCCCGCGGCCTTCGGCCACCGACTCGGCGAGGGTGGCGAAGAGCACGGTCAGCCACAGCCAGATGGCGATCGCCCAGGTGAAGGCCACGGTCGTGACCGTTCCGCCGGACTTCTGCGGACCGAGGAACGGCTCGGCGATCGCCAGAACGGTCGTGAGCGCCGCGCCGACCTCGACGATGAACATGACCGGGTTGTGCCACATGTCCCGCGGGTCGAGCTTGCGGAACGCGCCGGGGAGGCCGGCGATGAGCTGGCGGGCGTTGAAGGCGCCCTTCGGGGCCTTGTCGCCCTGATCGTGGTGCTGCTGTCCGCGGGGTTCCGCGGTGTCGGTGAGAGTGGACATGGTCAGTGAAGCCCTTCCGCCAGGGGACCCAGCGCGAGAACGGGGAAGTAGGTGAGCGCGGCGACGATGATCACGACGCCGACGACGAGGGAGACGAACAGCGGGCGGTGCGTCGGCAGGGTTCCCGACGTCGCCGGGACCCTGTCCTGCGACGCGAGCGAGCCGGCCAGCGCGAGCACGAACACGATCGGAAGGAACCGGCCGAGGAACATCGCGGTCCCCAGGGCCGCGTTGAGCCACGGCGTGTTCGCGGTGAGACCGGCGAACGCTGAACCGTTGTTGTTCCCTGCAGACGTGAACGCGTACAGGACCTCGGAGAAGCCGTGCTGCCCGGGATTCAAGATCGAGACCTTCTCGATGTCGTCCCTGATCGCCGGGATCGCGAAGCTGAGCCCCGTCCCGACGAGCACCAGGGTCGGCGTCGTCAGGATGTAGAGGCCGGCGAGCTTGATCTCCCGTGCGCCGATCTTCTTGCCCAGGTACTCGGGGGTCCGGCCGACCATCAGCCCGGCCAGGAACACCGAGACGATCGCGACGACGAGGATCCCGTAGAGACCGGCTCCGATACCGCCCGGCGCGACCTCACCGGTCATCATGTTGAGCATCGGCATCATCCCGCCCAGCGGCGTGTAGCTGTCGTGCATCGAGTCGACGGCGCCGGTCGAGGTGAGGGTGCTGGTCGTCCCGAACAGCGTGGAGCCGAGGATCCCGAACCGCTGCTCCTTTCCTTCGAGCGCACCGCCGGCGGCCTGTGTGGCCGTGCCGCCGCCCTGCAGCTCGAAGAGGGTCAGCGCCACCAGCGACACGACGAAGATCGTCGCCATCGCACCGAGGATCGCGTACCCCTGGCGGTTGTCGCCGACCATCCGGCCGAACGTACGCGGCAGCGAGAACGGGATCAGCAGCATCAGGTAGATCTCGATGAGGTTCGTCCACGCCGTCGGGTTCTCGAACGGATGGGCGGAGTTCACGTTGAAGAACCCGCCGCCGTTGTTGCCGAGGAGCTTGATGGCCTCCTGCGAGGCGACGGGGCCGCCGGGGATGGTCGCCGTGCCGCCCGTGATGGTGCTCACGCTGGTGAAGCCGTTGAAGTTCTGGATCGCTCCGCCGACGATCAGGATGATCGCGAACACGAGCGACAGCGGCAGCAGGATGCGGAACGTGGCGCGGGTCAGGTCGACCCAGAAGTTGCCGATCGTGCCGGAGCGGTGCGCGGCGAACCCGCGCACCAGCGCGACGGCGACGGCGATGCCGACGGCCGCCGACAGAAAGTTCTGCACCGCGAGACCGGCGATCTGCACCGTGTAGCCGAGGGTCGCCTCTGGCGTGTACGACTGCCAGTTCGTGTTGGTCACGAACGAGATCGCCGTGTTGAAGGACAGTCCCTCGGGAACGGGCGGAAGGCCGAGAGAGTACGGCAGCACCGCCTGCGCGCGCTGGAGGACGTAGAGCAGCAGGACGCCGAGGACGGAGAACGCCAGGACGCTGCGCAGGTACACCGGCCAGTTCTGCTCCACCCGGGAGTCGACTCCGATGATCCGGTAGAAGCCGCGCTCGACGCGCAGATCCTTCCGCGACGTGAAGGTCGCGGCCATGTAGTCGCCCAGGGGACGGTAGGACAGCCCGAGCAGGAGGACGAGCGTGGCGAGCATCGCCACGAAGAGCCAGAACGTCATCTCTAGAACTTCTCCGGCTTCAGGAGGGCGTACACCAGGTACGCGATCGAAGCGACGGCCAACGCCGCCGCCAGCAGGTTGAAGAAGATCACAGCTTCTCCACCCCTCTGCCGACCAGGGCGACGATCGCGCCGAGCGCGATGATCCCCACGACGCAAATCAGGTCCAACACGGGAATGTCTCCATCCGGGTATCGGCACCTCGTCCTGACGACGAGGCGTCGGGTTCCGGCGCTCTGCCGGAACCAATCACCCATACAACGTCAGGGGAAGCGCGCGAATCCGGGTCCTAACGCGATCCATACGGGCTCGGCCGAAGTCCTAACGGCTTTCCCCCGGGCGAGCCGCGACGCGCATTCGCGAAGCGTTAGTTTCCCGGGCCGGGGCGTTGAGGTTCCGTTAGGAGCGCCCCGCGACGCGCTCGGGCGGCGTAGAACCGTCGCTTGTGATCATCTTCCGCAGTGCAGGTGCCTCATGACCCTGACCCACATCCTCCCCACCCTCCGCGCCTCCGTGCCCGACCCCTTCGGCCGCGACCTCTGGCCCGAGTTCACCACCGCATCCGTCGACGACGTCACCGTCGCCGGCGTCTCCCTCACCTGCCTGGCCGGATGGTGCGGCACGCCCTGCGTCCACACCGCGGCGGCCGTGATCCCTGGGACCGGAGGGATGCCGTCCCCCACCGACATCGCCTCGGTCGTCGTGACCCGGGTCATCCAGGTCAACACGGCGTCCGACGGAGTGCTCGACGTCTGGATCGATGCGCGCCTCGCCGGCGCCGACATCGAGATCGGCGAACTCCGGGTGATCGGGCGCGTCTCGACCGCGGGCGACGCGCGCGCACGCATCCACCCGGCGGGGGAGGCCGCCGGACCCCGCCCGGTCGAGGCGGTGGTCTGCGATCTCCGTGCCGGAGACCTGCTCGTCCTCCCCTGCCGCGGCGCCGCCCTGCTGCGGGAGGTCGACCCCCGTCGCCGGCATCGCCCGGAGTACCAGGACACCGCCCCCTGGACGTCGGCGGTGTGCGGACGGTGATCGCGACGCAGAACGGAGGACCGATGAAGGAGACGGTTCGGCGCCTGCTCGAAGGCCGTGCCCTGTGGGGGACCCTCGACGTCTCCCCCGCGACGCGGCGCATCTGGCAGCAGGTGCGGCTCACGGTGTACCCGCCCGGGACCACGCCCGGTCAACGTCGCCTGCTCCATCTCGGCCGCAGCTGGCCGTCCGGCGGAGCGGCCCTGTGCCTCGTCGTCCTCGTCTTCCTCGGCGACCAGGGGCCCGTGGTGAGCGTGGCGGCGGCAGCGACGATGTACCTCGCCGGCCTCGTCGTCACCGCGCGGCTCACCCGCGACCTGCGCGCACGCTGCCGCCGGATCGCGGTGGCCTCCGAGCTCGTCGCCGGCGAGGTCCGCGAGTTCGGCGATGTCCCCCTCCTCCGCGCCGCGGCCACGCGTCTCCTGGAGCTCGAAGCGCGACGCCGGTCCGGTCTGGTCGACCCCGTCCGCTACGAGGCGGAGTGGAGCGAGGTGTACGACGCGCTGCCGGCCGCGGACGTATCGTCGCTCGAACGTCGCTGAGGGGCGACGCCAGGGGATGACCGCGGGGACGCGGCCCGCACGCCGTTGCTAGCATCGACGCCATGACTCCCGCGTCGCTGGCGCTCATCGTCGCGGTCGGGCTGCTCGGCCCGCTGCTCTCCGCGCGGAACGTGTGGCACGTCCCCGTGGTGGTCGGCGAACTGGCGGGCGGAATCCTCATCGGCGACACCGGGCTGCGGCTGATCGACCCGCGCGCCCCGGACCTGCAGTTGCTGGCCAACATCGGATTCGGCCTCACGATGGTCGTCGTCGGCTCGCAGATCCCCGTGCGGGACCCGCGGCTCCGGTCGCGCACCGGAGCGCTCGGCGTTGCGGGCGCCGCGGTCGCTGGAGCAGCCTCCGCCGTGCTCGCGGTCGCCCTCGCCGGCGCGTTCGGCACCGGGCACGCCGCGGTCTACGGGATCGTCCTGGCGTCGTCCTCTGCGGCCGTCGTGCTGCCGATGCTCACCTCGCTCGGCCTCGCCATGGGGAATCTGGGCCAGCTGGTCACGCAGATCGCGGTCGCCGACGTCGTCTGCGTGATCGCCCTCCCCTTCGCCGTCGCCCCCGCGCACGCGGGCAGCGCCGCGATCGGCGCGCTCGTCATCGCCGTCGCCTCCGTCGCGCTGGTCGCCGTGCTCACCTGGCTGGGGCGGTCCGGCCTGCGGCGGCGGGCGCACGCCTACTCGGAGCGCCGCAGGTTCGCGCTGGAGCTGCGCCTGAGCCTGCTCGTGCTGTTCGTGTTCGCGGCCATCGCCCAGCTGGCGCAGCTGTCGATCATGCTGGCCGGCTTCGCGCTGGGGCTCGTCCTCGCCGCCGTCGGCGAGCCGCACCGCCTGGCCCGGCAGCTGTTCGGGATGACGGAGGGCTTCTTCGGACCGCTGTTCTTCGTCTGGCTGGGCGCATCCCTCGACATCCGCGGGCTGGGCGGGCACCCCGCCATGGTGCTGCTCGGGCTGGCGCTCGGCGCGGGCGCGGTGATCGCGCACAGCGCCTCCCGAGCGGTCGGCCTGCCGTTGACGCAGGCGGTGGCCTCCGCCGGGCAGCTCGGCGTGCCGGTCGCCGCGGTGGCCCTCGGCGTGCAGACGGCGACCCTCCTCCCCGGCGAGGGGCCGGCGATCCTGGTCGGCGCGCTCCTGACCGTCGCGGCGGCGGCGCTCGCGCTCGGCAGACTCGCCGGGCGCGCGTCCGCCGGAACGGTACGGGCGCCGCGCTGACCCCGGAGGCACGCCTGCAGGACTGGGTGCCGGACTACCAGGAGAACGGCGACCATGCGCCGCCGCGCGCTCCCCCCGTAGCGTCACGCCCATGGACCTGCATCTGACCGACAGACTCGCCGTCGTCACGGGCGCGAGCTCGGGTATCGGCCTGGCGATCACGCGGGCGTTCCTCGACGAGGGGGCGAGGGTGGTCACCGGGTCGCGCACGGTCTCCCCCGAGCTGGCGGCGCTCGTCGACACCGGCCGCGTCGACGCGGTCGTCGTCGACCTGTCCACCCCCGACGGGCCCGCCGAGCTGGTGAGGCGCGCAGAAGCCCAGGGCGGCGCGGACATCCTGGTCAACAACGTCGGTGCGCTGACGCCGCGGACGGAGGGCTTCCTGGCGGTCGGCGACGACGAGTGGATGCGGACCTTCCAGCTCAGCTTCTTCGCCGCCGTGCGCGCGATCCGCGCGGTGATCCCGGGGATGCAGGCGCGCGGCGGCGGCAATGTCGTGACCATCGGATCGGTCAACGCCTTCCTGCCGGATCCCTTCATCGTCGACTACTCCGCAGCGAAGGCCGCCGTCTGGAACCTCTCGAAGGCGCTGTCGAAGGAGTACGGGCCGGACGGCATCCGCTTCAACACCATCAGCCCCGGGCCGGTGTCCACGCCCCTGTGGCTGGGCGAGCACGGGGTCGCCGCGACGGTCGCCGCAGCGCAGGGCACGGACTTCGAGACCGCGAAACGCGACGTGGTCGCCGCGCAGGGCGGCTTCAGCACCGGACGCTTCACCGAGCCGTCCGAGGTGGCGGACCTCGTCCTGCTGCTCTCGAGCGACCGCGCCGGCAACACCACCGGCGCCGACTTCCTGATCGACGGCGGGCTCGTGAAGACGCTCTGACCCCGCCGACCCCGAACGACGAATCGAAGGAGCCGCCATGCCCGCTCAGCCCGTGATGTTCATCCACGGCCTCTGGATCCACTCGTCCGCCTGGCAGCCCTGGCAGGACCTGTTCACCGAGGCCGGATACGAGACGGTCGCCCCCGGCTGGCCGGGCGATCTCGCGACCGTCGAGGAGACCAGGGCCGACCCGTCCGGCCTCGACGACATCGGGATCGAGGCGATCTGCCGACACTATGCCGGCCTCATCGATGCGATGCCGGTGAAGCCCGTCCTGGTCGGGCACTCCTTCGGCGGACTCATCGCGCAGGAGCTGCTGGCCAACGGATACGGCGTCGCCGCGGTCGCGATCGATCCTGCGCCGATCAAGGGCGTCAACATCCTGCCGTTCTCGCAGTTGCGCTCGGCCCTTCCGGTGCTGGGCAACCCGGCGAACAGGAAGCGCACGGTCGCCCTCACCGCCAAGCAGTTCCGCTACGCGTTCGGGAACGCGATCCCCGAAGCCGAATCGGACGCCCTCCATGACGCGTGGACGATCCCCGGGCCGGGTCGCCCGCTGTTCGAGGATGCGACGGCGAACTTCGTGAAGGGGTCGCCCGCCACCGTCGACACCCATGTCGCCGACCGGGGACCGCTGCTCCTGATCACCGGGACGGAGGACCACACCGTTCCGCGGTCGGTGACCGCAGCGGTGGCGAAGCTCTACGCGGGCGGTCCCGCGGTCACGGACTTCCAGGAGTTCGAGGGACGCGGCCATTCCCTCACCATGGACTCCGGGTGGCGCGATGTCGCCGACGCGGCGCTCGCGTGGATGAAGGAGAAAGGCTTCTAGCCCGCGACGCCGGACGCGACGACCTCCAGCCGGGCGAGCGCCTCCTCGGAGGCGCTGCCGCGCTCGGCGTGGTAGACGACGATGACGGGGTGGTCGCTCCCCGCGAAGCACAGACGTTCGAAGGCGAGTTCGATGGGGCCGACCACTGGATGCGACAGCAGGTTCACCCCGCTCGCCGCAGCCCCCACGTCGTGTCTCCCCCAGAGCTCGGCGAACCGGCTGCTCCCCTCCATCAGGCCGGCGACGAGGTCGGGCAGGCGCGGATCCAGCGGGGGCGTCGCCGCCTGCGCCCGCAGGTAGGAGACGAGCCGCACGGTCATCTCCTCCCAGTTGACGTAGAGGGCGCGCACGCGCGGGTCGAGGAACGCCGCCTCGACGAGGTTCACGCCGGGACGGAACGACGGCGACAGCGCTCCCGCCAGGGGATTGGCGCCGATCACGTCGAGGATCCGGTCGTGCACGATGGCGGGAGTCGACAGTGCGGCGATGAATGCGGCCAGGCGGTCTGCGCCCTCCGGCGTCTGCTCCGCTTCGTATCCGCGATCGGGCAGCGGCCGCACCAGCCGGTGGAGGAACTCCTCGGAGGCGGGGGCGAGCAGCAGCGCACGGGCGATGGCGGTGACCACCTGGGTCGACGGGTGACGTTCGCGACCCTGCTCCAGGCGCAGGTAGTACTCCGAGCTGATCCCGGCGAGCGCCGCGACCTCCTCCCGGCGGAGCCCGGAGACAAGGCGCCGGCGGCCGTCCTCGGGCAGGCCGACGTCCTCCGGCCGCACCGATTCGCGCCGAGCACGCAGGTAGTCGCCGAGGGCGTTGTCCGCCATGAGTGGATGCTAGCCGTTCGCCTCCCGGATCACACCTGCGCCGGAGCACCGCCGCCGACGACGGGAGCCCTGGCCGCCCGGGGCGCCCGCGCGGCGCGCAGGGCGGCGAGGATCGTCGCGAGGTCGACGGCCTCCTGGAGGAGCGCTCCGACGATGGCCGGGATGACGCCGAAGGCGGCGATCAGCATCAGGACGACGGAGGCGGCGATGCCGAGCCAGATGCTCTGCAGTGCGATGCGGACGGTGCGGCGGGAGATCGCGACCGCGTCGACCACGCCGGCGATGTCGTCCACGAGGAGCACGACATCCGCCGATTCGCTCGCCGCCGTCGCGCCCTTCGCACCCATCGCGACGCCGACATCGGCGCGGGCGAGCACGGGGGCGTCGTTGACGCCGTCCCCCACCATGACCACGGGACGGTCGGCGATCTCGGCCACCCTGCGCACTTTGTCGGCGGGGAGGCATTCGGAGAGGTACCGGGTGATGCCGAGCGCGGCAGCGGTGTGCGCGGCCGTCTCCTCCGCATCGCCGGTGAGGAGCTCGACGTCCGTCACGCCGAGGTCGCGCAGACCGCGGAGAGTCGCCTCGGCGTCGGGGCGGGGCGGATCGGCTTCGATGATGACCCCGGCGTAGGCGTCGTCGACGGTGACGTACACGGCCAGCTCCCCCGGGCCGATCTCGGCGCGCGGGGTGTCCGGTGCGAACTCCCGCGCGAAGGCGAGCTTCCCGACCGCCACGCGGCGTCCGTCCACCTGGGCGAGCACGCCGTTGGTGGCGTGCTCCTCGGCGGAGGCCACCTCGCGGAGCGCGACGGACCGCTTCTCGGCCGCCTGCACCACCGAGGCGGCGAGGACATGCGAGGAGTACTGCTCGGCGCTCGCCGTCAGCGAGAGCAGCTCGGTCGCGTCGACTCCGGGTGCCGGCCGCACCTCGCGGAGCACGGGGCGGCCGGTCGTCAGCGTCCCGGTCTTGTCGAAGACGACGGTGCGGGCACGCGCGAGCACCTCGAACACCGACCCGGTGCGCACCAGGATGCCGGTGTGCGCCGCCCGGCTCATGCCGCCGATGAACGCCACCGGCGCCGCGATCAGCAGCGGGCACGGCGTCGCCAGGACGAGGACCTCCGCGAACCGCACGGGATCGCCGCTCACCGCCCAGGCGACGGCGCCCAGCAGGAGCGAGAAGACGGTGAACGGCACGGCGAACCGGTCGGCCAGCCGGACCACCCGCGGCCTGCTGCTCGCCGCCTGCGCGACGAGGGCGACGATCTGCTGGTACTGACTGTCGGCGGCGACGGCCGTCGCGCGCAGCCGCACGGCCTCCGAGCCGTTGACGCTGCCGCTGAGGACCTCGTCGCCGGGCGACCGGTCGACGGGAAGGCTCTCGCCGGTGAGCGACGACAGGTCGAACGCGGCGGCATCCAGCAGGGCCCCGTCCACCGGCACCACTTCGGCCGGCCGCACCAGCAGGATGTCGCCGATGCGGACATCGCCGATCGGCACGTCCTCCAGCCGGTCCCCCGCGAAGCGGTGCGCCGACCGCGGCTCGCGCCGCAGCAGCGCATCCAGCTCGTGCCTGGCCCGGCGGTTGGCGTAGTCCTCGAGCGCCTCCCCGCCGCTCAGCATGAGGACGACGACGAGCGACGCCGCCACCTCCCCCACCGCCACGGTCGCCACGATCGCGACGACCGCGAGCAGGTCGACGCCGAGCCCGCCGGTGGCGAGCGTCCGCAGCATCCGGACGGTGTAGCCGACGGCCACCGCGATCGCGTACAGACCGGCGGTCCACTGCGCGGCGGTCACCGCCCCGGCGAAGAACAGCACGAGCGCGACGACGCCCACCAGCAGCGTCAGCGTGATCACGCGGTAGCGGAGGGCCGCCCTCACCAGCCGTCCCCCGACGCGCGGGCGCTCGGGAGCGGTCACTCCCGTGCTGCTGCGCCCGCGTCGGCGGGCGATTCGACCGGGAGCCCGGAGTCGTAGACGAAGACGAGCCGCGCGGGCACCTGCCCGGCGAGCACCTCCGCGACCGCCTCGTTCACGTCGGCGATGTCACGACGGGCGGCGACGACGCGGGTGCGTCCCGCCGCGTGCAGCGCGAACACCTCGACGAGGTCCTGCCGCGTCCCGACGATGGAGCCGATCACCGAGATGCCCTTGAGCACGGTGTCGAACACCGGGATGGTGAGGGTGCCGTCGGCCGGGAGCGAGACGAGCACGAGCCGGCCGCCGCGGTTGAGCGACTGGAAGGCCTGGTCGAACACGGTGGGCGCGACGGCGAGCACGATGGCGACATCCACGCCGCCCAGGTGCCGGATCGCCTGCACCGGGTCGACCTCGGCCGCGTTGACCGCGTGGTCCGCGCCCAGCTCGACCGCCAGCTCGAGCTTCTCCTCGGTGACGTCCACGGCAACCACCTGCGCTCCGACCAGCCGCGCGTACTGCACCGCGAGGTGGCCGAGACCGCCGATGCCGAAGACGGCGACGCGCTCGCCCGGCACCACGCGTGCGGCCTTCACCGCGGCATACGTGGTGACGCCGGCGCAGGTCAGCGGGGCGGCATCCAGCGGGGACACCCCATCGGGGACCGGGACGGCGAACCGCGCCTCGGCGATGGCGTACTCGGCGTACCCGCCGTCGACGGAGTACCCGGTGTTGTGCTGCGACTCGCACAGGTTCTCGCGTCCGTCGATGCAGTAGCGGCACTCGCCGCACGCGTATCCCAGCCACGGGAGCGCGACGCGCTGCCCGACCTCGCGCGTCGTGACGCCGTCGCCGAGGCGCTCCACGATCCCGACGCCCTCGTGCCCGGGGACGAACGGGAGGCCGGGCTGGACCGGCCAGTCGCCGTCGATGGCATGGATGTCGGTGTGACACAGTCCGCACGCCTCCAGGCGGACCAGCACCTGACCCGGGCCGGGGGTCGGAATCGGACGGTCTTCGAGGGTGAGCGGTTCGCGGTACTGGCTCACGACGGCTGCGCGCATGGGCGGCTCCTTTCGGTATGCCGACAGTGTGCTGCGCGCCCGGCGGCGGCCGCCGGGCCGAAGGTCCCGCGGCCCGGTCGTGGGCCTTTGGACCCTGAACGACCGGCAGCGTCCTCGCCATCCTGGGAGCGAGAGTTCGGAGGAGACATGAAACGCTGGACCCGCATCGTCCTGACCGTCCTGACGGCCGCCGTCGGCCTGAGCGCGGTCGCCGGAGGCCTCGCGCTCATCATCGGAGGAGCGACGACGACGACCGGAGCGGGCGTCGTGCCCGACCGCGCCTACCTCGGCGGCAGCCCGTTCACCTCCTATGTCGCGCCCGGGGTCATCCTCGCGGTCATCGTCGGAGGGACGCACCTGCTCGCCTCCGTCATGGTGGGCCGGCAGTCCGACGCCGGTGCGTTCGCCGCAGCGGTCGCCGCCTTCGGTCTGCTGATCTGGATCTTCGTGCAGATGATGTTCATCCCGTTCAGCCCGCTGCAGGCGGTCTACTTCGCCGCGGGTCTCGCCGAGCTCGGGCTCGTCCTCCTCGGCCTCGGCCTGTTCGGGCAGCGCCGGCCGGTCACCCCGTGACCGCATCTCTGCGGTTCCTCGGCGCGACCGACACGGTCACCGGCTCCCGGTACCTGATCGAGGACGACGGCGCGCGCATCCTCGTCGACTGCGGGCTGTTCCAGGGCTACAAGCAGCTGCGGGAGCGCAACTGGCGGCCGTTCCCCGTGGAGCCGGCGAGCGTGGACGCCGTCGTGGTCACGCACGCGCACCTCGATCACACGGGCTACCTTCCGGCCCTCGTGCGGGACGGTTTCCGCGGCCGCATCCACGCGACGATGGGGACCGCGGAGCTGAGCCGCCTCGTCCTGCTCGACAGCGGGAGGCTGCTGCAGGAGCAGGCCGCCTTCGCCGACCGCCACCACACCTCCCGGCACGCGCCGCCCCGCCCGCTCTACACCGAGCAGGACGCCCTCGCCGCGCTGGAGCACGTCGAACCGCACGCGTTCGCGCAGCCGTTCGGCCTCGGAGGGATGACGTTCCGGTTCGTCCCGGCCGGGCACATCCTCGGCGCCGCCCAGGTGCTGGTGACGACCGGCGCGGGACGGCTGCACTTCACCGGCGACCTCGGCCGTGTGGACGACCCGCTGATGCGGCCGCCGTCGCCGCTGGAGGAGACGGACGTGCTCATCTCCGAATCCACCTACGGTGACCGCATCCACTCGCGGGTGGACGCGGAGGACGCCCTCGGCCGCATCGTCACGGACGTGTGCCGCGGCGGCGGCGTCGTGCTGCTGCCCGCGTTCGCCGTCGGCCGCGCAGAGACCCTGCTGCTGCACCTGAGCCGCCTGCGCGCCACCGGCCGCATCCCCGATGTGCCGATCTTCCTCAACAGCCCGATGGCGGTCGACGCCTCCGAGATCTACGCGCGCCACCCGGAGGAGCACCGGATCCCGCGCGACGAGTTCGCCGCGATGTACCGGCTGGCCACCCTCGTGCGCACGGTGGACGACTCCAAGCTGCTCAACCTCCGCGGCGGCCCCGCGATCATCATCTCCGCCAGCGGAATGCTCGAAGGCGGCAGGATCCTGCACCACATCGACGCGTACGGCGGCGACCCGCGTAACGCGATCGTGCTCACCGGCTTCCAGGCCGGCGGAACGCGCGGTGCTGCGCTGCAGCGCGGGGAGCGGGTGCTGCGCATCCACGGCCGCGACATCCCGATCCGGGCGCGCGTGCACACCCTCGACATGCTCTCCGCGCACGCGGACGCGCAGCAGATCGTCGAGTGGATGTCGACGGCGCCGACCGCGCCGGCCGCGGTGTACCTGACCCACGGCGAGCCGGATGCCGCCGACCAGCTGCGGCTGCGCATCCGCCGCTCCCTCGGCTGGTCGGCCCGCGTGCCCGAGTTCGGCGAGACGGTCAGCGTGAGCGCGGCGACCGGGCCGTGAACCGCGACGCCCGCCGCGCGACCCGGTGCGGGTAGGCGCGGACGCGCTGCGGCAGCTCCGGCGGGCGCGACAGCCGTGCGTAGTACCAGATCTTCGCCACCTCGACGAGCACCAGGTAGGCGACCACCATCGCGGCGAGCGCCAGCACGAACACCGCGGGAAGCGGGGTGAAGCCCAGCACGCCGGCGAGCGGCGAGTAGGGCAGCCACGCGCCGATCGCCACGACGGCCAGCACCGAGAGCACGAGCGGACGCGACGGACGGCTGCGCAGGAACGGCACGCGCCGCGTCCGCACGGCGAACACGATCAGCGTCTGCGTCGCGATCGACTCGATGAACCAGCCGGAGCGGAACTCGGGCGGAGCCGCGTTCAGCGCGAACAGCATCAGCGCGAAGGTGGCGAAGTCGAACAGCGAGCTGATCGGGCCGAACAGCAGCATGAAGCGACGGATCGCCGGGATGTCCCAGTGCGCGGGCGCGCGCAGCTGCTCCGCATCCACGTGGTCGGTCGGGATGGCGAGCTGGCTCGAATCGTAGAGCAGGTTGTTCAGCAGGATCTGGCCGGGCAGCATCGGCAGGAACGGCAGGACCACCGACGCGACCGACGCGCTGAACATGTTGCCGAAGTTGCTGGAGGTGCCCATCAGCACGTACTTGATCGTGTTCGCAAAGATGCGGCGGCCCTCGGTCACCCCGTCGGCGAGCACGTCGAGGTCCTTCTCCAGCAGGAGGACGTCCGCGGCGTCCTTCGCGACGTCGACCGCCGAATCGACCGAGATGCCCACGTCCGCGCGGTGCAGGGCGAGCGCGTCGTTGACCCCGTCGCCGAGGAACCCGACGGCGCGGCCCTTCCTGCGCAGGGCCCGCACGATCCTCGCCTTCTGCTCGGGCGAGACGCGCGCGAAGATGGAGGCCGCGCGCGCCGCATCGATCAGGGCGCGGTCGTCGAGCGCATCCACCTCGTCGCCGGTGAGGGTGCCGCGCCGAGCCATGCCGAGCTGGTCGCAGACGCGCTCGGCCACGGTCGCGCTGTCGCCCGTCGCGATCTTCACCTCGACACCCAGCGCGGTGAGGCGCGCCAGGGAGGCGGCGGCGTCGGGACGCACGGCATCGGCGAACACGAGGAAGCCGCGGATCGCGAGGCCCTCCTCTGCGGTGTCATCGAGCTGGGTGAGCCCCGGGGCGGGGCGGGAGGCGACCGCCACCACGCGCGCGCCGGTCGCGTACAGCTCCGCCAGTTCCGCGGCGACGGCGTCCCCGGGGGCGGTGCACAGCGGCAGCACCGACTCCGGCGCGCCCTTGACGACCACGATCGGCTCGGACCCGGCTGCGGCGGCGAGCGCCGTGCACCGGCGCCGCTCGTGGTCGAAGGGACGGACCGCGAGCCGCCGGTAGGCGCCCACCGGCGCCTCCGCAGCCCCGGGCGCCCCGAGCAGGGCGGCGTCGAGCGGGGTCAGCCCGGCGGCGTCCCGACCGGATGCCCGGACGGCGACGGGATCGGCGTCGGTGGCCAGCAGGGCGAGCAGGAGGAGCTCGTCGGACGGGACGCCGCCCACCGGGACGGCACGGTCGAAGGCGATCCTCCCGGTCGTCAGCGTCCCGGTCTTGTCGGTGACGAGGAGGTCGAGGTCGCCGAGGTCCTCGATGCACACCATCCGCTTCACCAGCACCCGCCGGCGGGCGAGAGCGCGCGACCCCGCCGCGAGGCTGGTGCTCACCACCGCGGGAAGCAGCTGCGGGGTGATCCCGACGGCGATGGCGAGCGAGAACAGCAGGGACTCGATGACCGGCCGGCCGAGCAGCAGCGCAGCAACGAAGATCACCGACGAGAGGATGAGCGCGACGACGAGCAGGAACACCGAGAACCTGCCGAGCCCGCGCTGGAACTCGGTCTGCGGGTTCTGGACGCCGAGGCCGACCGCGATCCGGCCGAACTCGGTCTCCCCCGCCGTCGCCACGACGACGCCGGTGCCGCTGCCCGCGTGGACGACGGTCCCCATCAACGCGCACGACGCGAGATCCCCGATGCCCGCACCGTGCTCGACGGGCTCGACGGACTTCGCGACGGAGGCGGCCTCGCCCGTGACGATGCTCTCGTCGCACTCCAGCCCGGACGTCTCGATCAACCGCAGGTCGGCCGGGACGACGGTGCCCACCGCCAGCGCGACGAGGTCGCCGCGGACGAGCTCCGTGACGTCCACGCTGCGGCGCACGCCGTCGCGCACGGCGACGACCGTGTGCCGCAGCCGGTCGTGCAGCGCATCGGCTGCCCGCTCCGCGCGGAACTCGTTGACGAAGCCGAGGCCGATGCTGACCAGCAGGATGACGCCGATGATGAGCGCTTCGGCCCGCTCGCCGACAACGGCGGAGACCGCAGCGGTCGCGAAGAGGAGCACCAGGATGGGGCTGCGCACCTGCCGCCCGAGCACCCGCCACGGGCGGGCACGGTGGCCGCGCACCGCGTTCGGGCCGAAGCGCTCCAGCCGCGACGCGGCCTCGGCGCCGCTCAGCCCGGCGGTGAACGATCCGACCGCGGCGAGCACCGCCTCGACGGACTCTGCTGCGGCTTCGCGCACCGGGCTCACGCCTGGCGGCGGAGTGACCGCCGTGGCGGGGCGGCTCACCGGCGTCCGGCGCCTTCGGCTCCGGAGCCCGACCGGCGCACGACGACGACGGGAGTCCGCACGTTGAGCAGGATGTCGTGGCCGACCGAGCCCAGCATGAGCCGCTGCATCCCGTGGCGGTCGTGCGTGCCGATCACCAGCAGGCGTGCGCCGTCGGCCTCGGCGACGAGGCCGCGGGACGGCGCCGTGTCGAGCACGTCGGTGAAGACGGTCACCCCGGGGTGCCGTTCCTTCGCCCGGTCGGCGGCCTCGGCCGCGATGCGCTCGCGGCGGTCGCCGAGCGAGATCTCCGGCACGAGGCCGGCGAGGAGCGGGTTCGCGACGTAGCCGGCGCAGGCGACCGTCAGCGGCTCGCCGAGGATCTCGGCCTCTGCCGCCGCGAACTCCACCGCGGACTCCGTCTGGAGTTCCCCGTCCACGCCGACCACCACGCCGCGTCCGCCGTCCACCCAGCCGTGCGGGACGGCCGCGACCGGGGACTCCGCCACGGCAGCGACGCGCACGGCGAGCGAGCCGGCGAAAGCACGGCGCCGGTCGGCTTCCGCCGGGGTGCCGATCACGAGCAGGTCGGCGTCGCGCGAGACCGCCGCGAGCTCCGGGCCGATGTGGCCGTAGCAGTAGCGCGTGCCCACGTCGATGTCGTCGCCGGTGTCGGCCGGTGCCGCCGCAGTCCCCGTGGAGCCCGCCGGGACCGGCCCGCGTGCCCGCACCTCGCGCGCATGGTGCAGCGCGATCGTCTTCTCGGCGTCCAGCAGCGATCTCACCGCGAGGACGAGCAGGTGGCTCGGCTCGTCGGCGCTGTCGCCCCAGGAGCGCTCGATCACGTGGACCAGCTCGAGGCGGGCTCCGTCGCGTGCGGCCCGCGCCGCCGCCCAGTCGAGGGCGGCGCGGTGATCCGGCTCCCCGTCGACAGCGACCATGATCGTGTAGGACATCGCGACCTCTCCTCTGCGCCCGGCCGAACCCGGGATGATGACGACACCTCCGACGATGCCCTCACTCCGCCGGACGCCGTAGAGCCGAAGGTCCCGACCGGTCACGTGACTTTCGGCCCTGCGCAGCTGTGCGCGCCATCGTCACACTGACGGGATGAACCAGACACCTCCGGTCGCTCGCGCGACCATCATCTACGAGTCCATGTTCGGCAGCACCCGCGCGGTGGCCGAGGCGATCGCCGACGGGCTGCGCTCCGCGGCGACGGTCACCGTCCTCCCCGTGAAGGATGCGCCGGAGGCCTTCCCCGACGTCGATCTGGTCGTCGTCGGCGCACCGACGCACGCCCACGGCCTGAGCCGGCCGGCCAGCCGCACGGAGGCCGGCGCCTGGGCCGACGATCCCGATCGTCACCTCACGCTCGAACCGGACGCCGAGGGGATCGGCGTCCGCGAGTGGCTGGACAGCTGCGGGAACGCCCCCGCCCGGTTCGCCGCCTTCGACACGCGGGCGGACATGACGGAGCTGTTCACCGGGTCGGCCGCGCACAGCATCGAGAAGAGGCTCCAGAAACTGGGGTCGCGGCGATTCGTGCAGAAGCAGAGCTTCCTGGTCGACAAGAACAGCGTGCTCGAACCGGGCCAGCTGGAGCTCGCACGCGACTGGGGCCGGACGCTCGCGACCGAGCTGCAGACCCCGGCGCTCCGCTGAGCGGAGCGGCACGGACACGGAACCCCTCCGGCCGTTCGGGTCGGCCGGAGGGGGTGCGTGTCCGTGCCGATCGTTCAGCGCCCTCAGTGGCGGGCGGCGCCCTCTGCTCCGTGGATCACCAGGACCGGGCAGTCGGCGTGCTCCACGCACGAGCGGGAGACCGACCCGAGGAGCAGCCCGGTGAAACCGCCCAGGCCGCGGCTGCCCACGATCAGCATCTCGGCATCCTCCGACTCGGCGATCAGCTGGCGTGCGGGCGACCCGTTGCGGATCACCTTCGAATACCACTCCGGAGTCGTCGGCCCGAAGACCTCCGCCGCCGCCTCGTCCGCGATCGTGTGCGCATCCGCCTCCGGCGACCATCCGTCCATCACGTAGCCGGGCCACGACTGCGGGAACTCCCACACCGTCACTCCGGCCAGCGTGCACCCGAGCCGCTCGGCCATCCGCGCCCCGCGCCGGAGCGCGGAGAGCGAGGAGGCCGAGCCGTCGACGCCGACGACGATGCGGCCACCGGGGTGGATGCGGTCCTCCGACTCTGCGGCGGATTCGTTCCGATCGGACATGTGCGTTCCTTTCCGGGGAGGGGTCACCAGCGCTCGGGCTCCGCCGTGCGGCGGAAGCGCCGGCCGCTGAGAGCGGTGACGTCGATGTGGATGTAGCGGTACTTGAGCGTCGGCACCCACGGCTGCAGGGGCGCGCGATCCGCCTCGTCGATCTCGGCCTGCTGCTCGAGCTGGCGCGCGCGGCCGTGGGCGACGACGCTCCAGGCGTCGGTGTCCGTATAGCCGTCGGTCTCGAACGCGACGGCGCTGTGCACGGTCAGCTCGAGCAGCTTGGTGCCCGGTGCGGTGCGGATCAGGATGCTGTCGCCGTCGGAGTAGTAGTTGACGGGAAAGATGTCGACCTCTCCCCCGACGGTGGTGGCGAGCCGGCCGAGCACGCCCTGCTTGAGCAGTTCGCGGCATTCGGCCCTGTCCAGCTCCTGGACGGGATCATCGGACGACATGGGCCTCCCCTTCCGGTTGCGGCTCCGCCGGAACCGCGGGCGGAGCGTGGACGACGATGGTCGGCGACGACACGTTGAGCAGGACGTCGTAGGCGACGGAGCCCAGACCTCCCGGCTGGGCCTCCTCGCGGCGGGAGTCGCCGACGACGAGCACCTCGGCGCTGCGGGCGATGTCGTTGAGCGCGGTCCCGGGAGGCCGCCGCACCACCCGGCTGCGGATCGTGATCCCCGGCTGGCGGTTGCGGACGCGCTCGACGGCCGTCGCGAGCAGGCGCCGCGCATCGTCGTCGTACTGCGCCAGCTGCTCCGGTTCCGTCTCCCGGCGGGCGGCGCCGGTGGCGGACGCTCCTGCCGACCGCACCGCGATGAGCTCGCAGTGGTGGTCGCAGGCCAGGTCGGCCGCCAGGTCGAGGGCCGCGTTGCCCGCCGGGCTGTCGTCCACACCGACGACGACGCCGCGACGCAGGCGCGACTCCGTGTCCGGCACGATCGTGACCGGGCCGACAGCGAGATTCGCGAGCTGCAGGCTGCGGGAGCCGAATGCGCGGCCGTAGTGGAATCCCGTCTTGTGCGTGCCGACGACCAGCATGGTCTCCGCATCCCCGAGGGAGGCGAGGACGGTCATCGGGCTGCCGCTCAGCAGCTCAGCGCGCAGCCCGGCCGTGCCCTCCAGCGAACGCGCGTACGCGACCTCGCCGTCGAGCAGCCGGCGGGCGCCGGCGTCGACCTCGTCGATGAGCTCGGCGCCGACGGCGCCCCACTCGTCGTCGGCGATGTGTGCGAGCGTGACCTCGGCGCCGTGCTCCCTGGCGTGGCCGATGGCCCAGCGGATCGCGGCGCGGGAAGGCAGCGAGCCGTCGACGCCGACGATGTATCTGCGGATCTGCATTCGGGTACCTCCGTTCCCACTGTCGCGCGCGGGAGAACGCGGCGAAGGGTCCTTGGTCCCGCGGGACCTTCGGCCCGGAGCACTCCGCAGCGGACCGCTTGACTCGACCTCGAGGAGGCGGGCTATGACGTCCATGCGAGCGTGGCGGACCACGGGTGAGCCGGGAGGCCTGGAGGCCGTCCGCATCCCGGTGCCGGAGCCCGCGGCGGACGAGGTGCTCGTCCGGGTCGAGGTGTGCGGCATCTGCCGCACCGACCTCCACGTCGTCGACCACGAGATCCCGGTGCACCGCCCGCGTGTCGTGCCCGGGCATCAGGTCGTCGGGCGCGTCGAAACGGTCGGGGACGACGTGCGCGGTCTGGCGCGCGGGGATCGCGTCGGGGTCGCCTGGCTGCGGCGCACCTGCGGCGAGTGCGCCTTCTGCCGCGCGGGCGCAGAGAACCTCTGCCCGCGGTCGGAGTACACCGGCTGGGATGCGGACGGCGGCTTCGCCGAGTACCTCACGGCGCCCGCGGCCTACGTCTACGCGCTTCCGCCGGACGCGGACGCGGAGACGACAGCGCCCCTCCTCTGCGCGGGCATCATCGGCTACCGCGCCCTCGAACGGGCGAACCTCGTCCCGGGCGGCACGCTCGGCATCTACGGTTTCGGGTCGAGCGGTCACGTCACCGCCCAGCTCGCGCTCGCCTCCGGAGCCCGCGTGTTCGCCCTGACCCGCGGCGAGCAGAACCGGGAGCTCGCGCGGGAGGTCGGCGCCGCCTTCGTCGGCGCGGAGGACGACGCGCCGCCGGAGCCGCTCGACGCCGCGATCGTGTTCGCCCCGGCCGGCGAGCTCGTGCCGGTCGCGCTGCGGGCGACGCGCAGCGGCGGCACGGTCGTCCTCGCCGGGATCGAGATGTCCGACATCCCGGCGCTGTCCTACGCCGATGCGCTCTTCCGGGAGCGCGACCTGCGGACGGTCACCGCCAACACCCGGGCCGACGGGATGCGGTTCCTCGCCCTCGCGGCCAACCTCCGGCTCCGCCCGCGGGTCACCGGCATCCCGTTCGAGCAGCTGCACGATGCCATCGACCGGCTCCGCGACGGCCGCGCCCGGGGGTCGATGGTGCTGCACGTCGCAGCGGGCCAGAGCGGGTCCTGACATACGGAGCTCCCGGCACGCGGAGCTCCTGGCGCACACAGAAAGAAGGACAACGGATGCTGAAACGGATCGTCGTCTGCTGGAACGGCTCGGTGGCCTCGGAGGCCGCGCTCGCCTGGGCGCTCCGGCTGTCCCGCGACACCGGGCTCCACATCGAGGTCTTCGATGTCGTCGAGCGCGCGCTCTTCGTCGGCGACGACGGCGCGCTCGAACGCGCCACCGCGCAGGAGGAACAGCGTCTCGCCCTGCGGCTGGAAGAGCTGGCGGCCGATCATCCCGGCGCGGTGACGGCGAGCGCGCTGCTCGTCGGCGATGCGCTCGAGGTGCTGTCCGAGCAGACCACACCCGCGGCGCTGGTCGTCGTCGGCACCGCGCACCGGGTCGGACCGCGCGTCCGCTACGGCTGGTCGCTCGGCGCGCGGCTCGCGACGCAGGCCGCTGGACCGGTCGCGATCGTCCCGGTCGAGGATCCCGCGGTGGCACGGCAGCGGTCCGGCATCGTGGTGGGCGTCGACGGCTCCGCCGTTGCGTCGCGCGCGCTGGAGTTCGCGGCCGAGCAGGCCGTGACCCTCCATCAGCCGCTGCGTGTCGTGCACTGCTGGCAGGAGCCGCTGGCGCAGGAGCCGCTGATCGTGCCGGAGGACGATTTCGTCGACTCGCTGGAGGAGGCGCACCGCCAGCTTCTCGACGCGCTCGTCCGCCAGGCCAGGGAGGCGCATCCCGCTCTCACGGCGGAGCCGGTGCTCCTCCGCCGCACGCCCGTCGCCGGCCTCCGGCTCGAGTCGGAGCACGCGTTCCTGCTCGTCGTCGGCAGCCGCCGCCTCAGCGGGTGGTCGCGCACCTGGCTGGGATCCGTGTCGCACGGGCTCGTGCTCGACCTGGTCGCTCCGACCATCCTGGTCGGTCCGGAGAGCGGAGACGACTGACCCCGAGGCTGCTCACGCCGGGGATGTGACCGGCACCGTCCGCTGGCTAGACTCGCGAGGGAGGCGTCGCCGCGCGTCTCCCGGGATGCCTCCGAAAGCGGGTGAGAGTCATGGCGGGCGACGACCCCATTACGTTCCCCGACGCGCCGCGCGCCGAGCTCGACAGCGCGCTCGCCCAGCTCGTGGACCAGGCGTCGAAGGTGCTGCAGACCCAGGGGCGGCTGCGCGCGCTCGTGCGCGCGAATCGCGCGGTGGTCTCGCATCTGGAGCTGCCGACCGTGCTGCGGACCATCGTCGAGGCCGCCGTCGACCTCGTCGGCGCCCGCTACGGGGCGCTCGGCGTGATCGCGGAGGGCGGCGGCCTGGAGCAGTTCATCCACGTCGGGATGACGCCGGAGGACGTCGACCGCATCGGCCACCTCCCCGAAGGGCACGGGCTGCTCGGGGCGCTCATCGACGACCCGCGGCCCATCCGGCTCGCTGCCATCGCGGACGACTCCCGCTCGGCCGGCTTCCCGAACGGGCACCCGCCGATGACGGCGTTCCTCGGCGTCCCCATCACGGTGCGCGACACGGTCTACGGCAACCTCTACCTGACCGAGCCGGAGTCCGGCGAATTCACCGAGGACGACGAGCAGCTCGTCAAGGCGCTCGCGGCGAACGCCGGGTTCGCCATCGACAACGCGCGCCTGTACGCGGAGTCGCGCTCCCGCCAGGCGTGGGCGGCCGCGACGGCGGAGCTGACGGCGTCGATCCTGGGCGGCGAGTCGGCCGAGACGTTCACCGAGCTGGTCGACCGGGCGAGCCCCCTCCTCGGCGCACGGGCCACTGTCGTCCTCCAGCAGGAGACGGACTCCCTCCCGCACATCGTGGCGGCAGGCGAGGACGACCGGTCGCTCGCCGAAGCCGTGGCGGAGGCGGAGCAGGTGCGCAGCGCGCTCGAGGGGATGCAGCCGACGCGACTCGTCGGTCTTCCGGCCGGTGCGCCCGACGGGGCTCCGGACGCCGGCCCCATCCTCGTCGCACCGTTCGCCCTCCTGGACGGCCGCACGGCCGCACTGGTGGCGATCCGCGACGCCGGCGCCCCCGGCTTCAGCCCCTTCGAGCTGGAGCGCGCCACCGCCTTCGCCCGCCAGGCCGAGCTCGCGCTGGAGCTGGCCGCCGGCCGTGCGGACCGCCAGCGCGCCCTGCTGCTGGAGGAGCGCGCACGCATCGCCCGCGACCTCCACGACCACGTCATCCAGCAGCTGTTCGGCGCGGGCATCGAGCTGCAGAGCGTCGAATCCATCCTGGGGCCAGGGGCCGTCTCCGACCGGATCGACGGAGCGGTCACCTCCATCGATCAGGCCATCGCCGAGATCCGGACGGCGATCTTCGCCCTCTCGCACCACAACGGCTCCAGCGGCAGCCTCCGGCACCGCCTGCTCGACATCGTCCACGAGGTCGGCGGCGGGCTCCCCGTCCCGGCGACCGTCTCCTTCGGCGGACCGGTGGATGTCGTGTCCGAGCCGCAGCTGGCGGACGACATCGCGGCGTTCGTGCGCGAGGGCCTGACGAACGTGGTGCGTCATGCGGGCGCCGAGACGGCATCCGTCACCGTTACGGCATCGGCCGACGCGATCACGATCGCCGTCGCCGACGACGGGAGGGGCCTGGGCGACACGACCCGGCGGAGCGGCCTGCACAACCTGGCGGAGCGGGCGCGCCTGCGCGGCGGCGAGCTCCACATCGAATCCAGCGAACGCGGGACGCTGCTCCGGCTGCGCCTGCCCGTCCCGGAAGGAGCCCGATGACCGCGACGCCGATCCGCGTCTTCCTCGCCGACGACCACGAGATCGTGCGTCGCGGCCTCGCGGCGCTCATCGACGCGCAGGAGGACCTGGAGGTGGTCGGGGAGGCGGCGACGGCCGCGCAGGCGCGCTCCCGCATCCTCGCCGTCCGGCCCGACGTCGCGGTGCTCGACGTCCGCCTCCCGGACGGGAGCGGCATCGACGTCTGCCGGCGGGTCAAGCAGGACGACCCGGCCATCCGCTGCCTCATGCTCACCGCGTACGACGACGAGGACGCCCTGCGCGCCGCATTGATCGCGGGAGCCGACGGGTACGTCATCAAGGACATCCGCGGCAGCTCCCTGCTCGACGACATCCGCGCCGCCGCCCGCGGCAAGAAGCTCATCGACCCGCGCATCGCCTCCCGGGTGGCGTCCCAGTTGCGCGAGCCCGCCGACGACCCGCGGTTCGCCTCCCTCGGCCTCCGCGAGCGACAGGTGCTCGCGCTCATCGCCGACGGCTTCACGAACCGGCAGATCGGCGAGCGGCTGGGCCTCGCCGAGAAGACGGTGAAGAACTACGTGAGCTCGCTGCTGGCGAAGCTGGGCCTCGAACGGCGGACCCAGGCCGCCGTCCTCCAGCTGGAGCACCGCCGGTCAGATCACTGACCAGCCGTTGTCGCTCGGCAGGACGGCGCCGTTGACGTTCGCGGAGTCGTCGCTCAGCAGCCAGGCGATGGCCGCGGCGAGCTCGTCCGCGGTCGCCGGCTGCGGCACGTTGGTCTGCATGTAGGGCGCCATCCGCTCGCCCGCGAAGGCGGAGCGGAACTCTGCCTGGATGTTGGTGATCGTGGCTCCCGGCGCGACGGCGTTGCAGCGGACCCCCTTCCCCGCGTAGAAGAAGGCCGTGCTGCGGGTCAGGCCGATGACCGCGTGCTTCGAGGCGGTGTACGCGGCTCCCGCCGCCGACCCGCGGAGGCCGGCCTCCGAGGAGACGTTGACGATCGTCCCGGCGCCGCGCTCGACCATCGCGGGGAGGACCGCTCGCGTCAACCGCATGACGGCCGTGAGGTTGACCCGGAGGACCCGGTCCCAGACCTCGTCCTCGACCTCGGCCGGCGGGAGGAAGTCGTCCATGATCCCGGCGATGTTCGCCAGCGAGGTGACCGCTCCGTCCGCGGCCTGGACGACCCGGCCGACGACGCTCTCGTCGGACACGTCGCCGGCCACGGCGATCAGCCGCTCCGTGGCCGCCTCCTCCGCGAGGGCGCTCAGCCGCGACTCGCTGATGTCCGTCCCGATCACCGTTGCGCCCTCGGCCAGCAGCCGAAGGGCCGTCGCCCGTCCGATCCCGGAGCCTGCGCCCGTGACGATCACCCTGGCCCCGTCGAAACGTCCGTCATCGATGCGCATGGCGCCTTCCTCTCGTTGCGGCGAGCCCTGGACGGCTCGGCCTCCGGCGACAGGCTAGGGGCCGGCCGCGATCGTCGCCCGGGTCGAAGGTCCCGAGCGTGCGGCCGTGCCGGCGGGACCTTCGACTCAGCCGCGGCCGCCCGCGCGGGGTCACGCTGGAGGGCATGGACACTGCATCGGAATCCCCGGCCCGGCCGGCGAAGGACCACGCCCGGCGTTTCGACGACCTCACGGTCCGCCAAGCGGTGGAGGCCGAGCTCGCCTGGGCTCCGGATGTGGACAGCGCGGCCATCGGCGTGGCCGTCGACGGCGGGGTCGTCACCCTCACCGGGGACGTGGGCTCGCTGCACGAGCGGATCGCCGCCGTGGAGGCCGCCGAGCGCGTCGCCGGCGTGCGCACCGTCGCCGACGAGCTGCGGCTGGTCTCCGGCGACGGCGAACCGCACGGGCACCGGCTCGCCCAGGCCGTCGACGCGATCCTCGCCTGGACCGCCGGGGTCCCGCACCAGGGCATCCGGGCGGAGGTGAACGGCCATCGCGTCGTCCTGCTCGGCACCGTCGACTGGGACCACGAGCGCGTCGCCGCCAAGAAGGCCGTGCAGCGCATCCACGGCGTGCACGAGGTCGAGAGCAGGATCGAGCTGACCCGCCGACCTGATGGCGAGGCGGTCGAGGAGCAGATCCGCAACGCCATCACCCGCAACGCCGTGGTCGACGCCCGGCGCATCCACGTCACCGTGGACGGCTCGGAGGTCACGCTCACCGGGCATGTCGGATCGTGGGCAGAACGGACGCAGGCCGTCCGCACCGCGTGGTCGTCGCCGCACGTGTCGGCGGTGCGCGACCGGCTGGTCGTCGACACCTCGTCGACCGAGATCGGCTGAGGCCGGTCCACGCGGACCGGCCGGCCGACTCCGATCAGGCATTCCCCAGATCAGGCACGCCTCAGATCAGGCATTCCGGGGCGACCACGATCGTGGGCGTCTCGATGTGGAGGATCATCGTGTGGCTCACGGACCCCAGCAGGAAGCGGTCGACACCGCGGGCCTGCTGGGTGCCCAGCACGAGCAGCGAGGCCGACCGTGCGGGCTCTGCCAGCGCGTAGTAGACCTGATCGCGCACGAGCGACGACGAGATCGTGAGATCGGGGTTCGCGCTGCGGAGGCTGTCGACGACCGAGTCCAGCATCCGCCTGTGCTCCTCCTCCAGCTCGCCGAGGAAGGGCCCCTCCATCCGCATGTCCGAGACGGCGATCAGCGGGTCGAGCCAGCCGTGCGCCACGACGAGCTCGTGCCCGAGCCTCCGCGCCTCGCGTGCGGCGTAGCGGGCCGCCTTCAACGACACCTCCGAGCCGTCGATTCCGACGACGACCCTCGAGCGGGCCTCGTCCGGCAGAGCCGGGATGATCGCGACGGCCCCGCGCGCGGTCGCCGCCAGACGCGCCCCGAGCGACCAGTGGTAGCGCGACCGCGGACCGCGGCGCACACCGGTGCCCACGACGACGAGGTTGTCGGGCCGCGAGAAGCTGCGCAGCTCATCCACGCGGTCGCCCGCCATGATGTGGGTGTTCACCCGCAGCCCGGGGTGCTCGTCGGAGAGACGCTGCGCCTGCCGATCCGCGGCCTCGTGCCGCGCCGCCACCATCTGCGGGGTGATCACCTGGCCGGGAACCGGCAGGCCGGCGTCCTCGACATCGACGAGGATGATCCCGTCGTCCAGCTGCTCGGCCCGGCGGACCGCCCACTCCAGGGCGACGTCGGCCTCGAGCGAACCATCCCAGCCGACGATCGTATTGGTGCTCATCGTGACTCCTCTGTTCCGCGCGTCCGCCTCACCGGCGGTGCGCATCCCCACTGTCCGGACGGACGACGAGCACCGGGCACGGCGCCTGCGTCGCGCAGTACAGGCTCACCGAGCCGAGGAACGGCGAGGCGAGACCGCTCAGGCCGCGGCTGCCGATCACCAGCATCGCGGCGTCCCTGGCGGCTTCGACGAGCACGGTGCCCGCGTGGCCCGCCTGGGCGCGGAGGTGGACCCAGTCCGGGACCGTCTGCCCGAACTCCGCCGTGACCAGCTCCTGGAGCGTCGTGTACGCCACCACTTTCGGCGACTGCTCCGGCGCAGGGAAGTAGGCGTCGTACATGGAGGTCGAATGCTGCCAGGCCATGACGACCTCGAGCCGGGTCTCGAGCGCCCGCGCCAGGGTCGCCGCCTCGTGCAGTGCGCGCTTCGACTCGTCCGATCCGTCCACACCGCAGACGATCGGCGGCGACACGCTCGAGTGCGTCTCCATGGTTCTCCCCTCCGTCGTCGTCGGTTCAGATCATGTCGTCGTCCGTGCCGGGGACCACGTACCGGTACTCGGCCGGTGTGACGATGACCGGGCAGGGCAGGTTCAGCAGAACGTCATGGCTGATCGACCCGAGTATCGAAGCGGCCACCGCGCCACGACCGCGGGTGCCGACGACGAGCAGCGCGGCATCCCGCGCCTGGTCGACGAGCGCGGAGGCGGGGTTCCGGCGCACCACGACCGGGCGGATGCGCGCCTCGCGGGCGATCGGGACGTCGGCGACGGCGTCGGGAATGACGCGGGCCTCCGCCGCCTCGAACTCCGGGTCCGCCTTCCTGCCCTCGTCGATGGCCCGCTGGAACGACTCGGGGACGTCCCAGGCATGCACCGCCACCACGTCCGCGTCCAGCCAGCTCGCCTCCTCGACCGCGAGGGCGAGCGCGGAGCGTGCGAACGAGGATCGATCGACGCCGACCACCACGACGTTGCGCTCGACGGGTCGCGTGTCCAGAGGGCCCGGGTCCGGGACGACCGCGACGGCACCGTGCGCCTTGGCCGCCAGCCGGAGCGGCAGCGAGCCGATCCGCGGTCCGGTTCCGTCGGTGCGCCGGTCGGTGCCGACGACGAGCAATGCGGCATCCCGTGCGGCGCGGATCAGTGCGCCGGACGGCGGTCCGTCCACCCAGCGGGCGCTGACCGGGACACCCGGGGCGCGGCTGCCGGCGTGGTTCTCCGCCTCGCGGAGCCCCGACTCGACGGTCTCCGACAGGTCGGTGTGCGGCCCGAACACGGCCGCTCCCAGCCGGGTGTCGAGCGCCGTCACGATCTCCAGCGTCCCGCCGCGCTGCTCCACGCGGTCGAGCGCCCAGTCCAGCGCACGCCAGGCGGCCGTCGTCCCGTCGAACCCGACGACGGTCCTCCCGTCGCTCATCGCCGGCCCTCCGCACGGCCGGTGACCGTGTGCAGGCGCAGCCGGAAGACCGCTGCGGCGGCGTTCGGGCGTCCGAGTTCCGCTTCCGCTTCGGCCAGGCGCGGGATGTCGAGCGTCCGCACCATGCCCATCTCGGCTCCGGGATGCTCGCTGCCCGACGCCTGCGCCGGCGGACGCAGCCGAGCGAGGAGCACATCCAGCCCCTCCCTGGCCTCGGCTCCGAGCAGCTGCTCGAACGTGCCCCAGGCGATCACGCTCCGCCATTCGTCGAGAGAGACCACGTCGTCGACCTCGAAGCACACCTCGGGGTGGCTCCGCAGCGCGTCGAGCTTGCGGCCCTGCGCGCTGTGCGCGTAGATGTCGCCGTCGCGATAGGCGTACGCGATCGGCACCACGTAGGGGACCTCACCGTCCGTCAGGCCCAGACGGCCGACCGGCTGACTCGCCAGCACGTCGTCGATCTCATCGCGGCTCAGTTCCACAGGCATCGGGGGCTCCTCACATCCGTCGGTCCCCCGAGCGTCCCGCGCCGAGGCGGCCCCGCGCCAGGACCTTCGACCCTTCACGGCCGGAGGCGGGGCGGCTTGAGTGGCCGCATGAAGACCAAGCAGCAGAAGACGACGTGGATCAGCGGCCGCGATGTCCCGCCGGGACGCGCCGCGGCATTCGGCGCGATCGTGGCGTGGAGCCTCGCCTGGAAGGGCGTGTCGCTCTGGCGCGCCGCACGGAACCAGAGCAAGCCCTGGTTCGTCACCCTGCTCCTCACGAACACTCTGGGCGTCCTCGACGCGGTGTACCTGTTCGGCATCGACCGCCGGCACCGCACCGACGACCGGGTGGAGCAGGCGATCCTCGCCGCGACGGGCGAACCGCCGCAGCGCGGCCACACCCCCGAGACCTGAGGGACGGCGACGTGATCGACAGCACGGCGCCAGGGACACGACACATGACGGACAGGGGAGGTCCTGAGATGAACGCACGGTCGCACCGCCGCCGGCTCGCCGTGGTGACGGCGATCGCCGGGATCCTGATGCTCGGCATCGGGGGCGCAGCCGCCTATCCGGCCGCGACGGCCGCAGCGGGCGGGGACACCGGCCCGCACTTCTACACCGGCACGGCCATCGACGTCTCCGGTTCCGTCGACGGCGATGTGTACGCCGCAGGCCAGAGCGTGAACATCAGCGGCGACGTCACCGGGGATGTCATCGCCGCCGCCCAGACGATCACCGTCAGCGGAACCGTGGACGGCAACATCCGGCTGGCCGGGCAAGACGTCACCATCTCCGGCGACGTCATGCGCAGCGGCACCATCTTCGCCTCCAGCATCGTGGTCTCGGACGGCGGGTCGGTCCGCAACGACATCGTCGCGGCCGCCGCCACCATCACCGTCGCGGGAGATGTCGGACGGGACATGGAGGTCAGCGTCTCGCGGCTCACCATCGACGGATCGGTCGGCGGTGATGTGACCTACTCCAGCGACACCACCGCACAGATCGCGAGCGGAGCGGTCGCCGGAACGGTGCACCACATCCGGCCGCAGCGGGCGTCGACGGTCGAGATCTCGCCGTGGGCGGTGGCCTTCGGCTGGCTCCTCGGCCTGCTGTACGCCCTCGTCGCCCTCAGCCTCATCACCGTCGCCGCGGGACTGCTCATCCCGCGCTGGCTGGAGCGGGTGACCGATCAGCTCATCCCGTCGCCCTGGCGCGCCCTGCTCGTCGGCTTCATCGCGGCGATCGTCGTTCCCTTCGCCCTGCTCTTCCTGCTGGTGACGATCGTGGGGGCGCCCCTCGCCCTCGCGGGCATCCTGGTCTGGACGGTGCTGACGCTCGCGACGTTCCTGTTCAGCGCCCACTATCTCGGGCGGCTCGTCCTCCGAGGCCGGCACCACCCGGTCCTGACCTCGTTCGTCGGCGGGCTGATCCTGATCGTCGGGCTCCAGATCCCGTGGCTCAACATCCTGGTCTGGCTGGCGATGGTGTTCTTCGGCCTGGGTGCCCAGCTGCTCGAGTTCCGCCGGCAGCGACCGTGGAACACGACGAACCGGCCGGTGGCAGCAGCGCCGTCCCCGGCACCGTATCCGGCGGCCCCGGCCGCACCAGCAGCGGCGCCGGCCGCACCTGCAGCAGCGCCGGCCGCACCCGCAGCAGCGCCCCCGGCCGGGGCGCCGGTGGAGCCGCCCGTCGTCCCGACGACCGGCGAGCCCCCGCAGGGCGGCAGCACCCCGACGACATGAGCGGAACGCCGAGGCGGGCGTTCATCGTCCGCTGGATCGCTGCGGTCACCGTCGGCGAGACGGCCGGGTTCGCCGTCGCCGCGACGGTCGCCGTCGGGGTGACCGTCGCGGGAATGGCCCTCCCCACCTGGGTCGCCTACGCGATCGTCGTCGCCGGAGGAGCGGCCGAGGGCGCGATCCTCGGGGTCGCCCAGCAGTGGGCGGCGGGCAGAGCGCAGGTCGGCCCGGCCTGGGTCGCGGCCACGAGCGGCGGGGCCGCCCTCGCCTGGGCCATCGGGATGCTGCCGAGCACCCTCGGCGTCGACCTCCGCACTCCCGTGGGGATCGGCGCGGCGGTCGTCGGCGGCGCGGTGCTCCTCGGATCCATCCCGACGGCCCAGTGGATGGCGCTCCGCCGGCGCGGCACGGTGCGGTGGATCCCGATCACGATGGGCGCGTGGGCGGTGGCGATCCTGTGGACCGCCGCGCCATCGCCGATCATCGACGAGCACACGCCCGTGCCGCTCATCGTGGTGGCGTACCTGGTCGCCGGGCTGCTGATGGCCGTGACGATCGCGGGGCTGACCGCGCCGACGGCCGCGTCGCTGTTCGTGGCGGACCCGGCACCGCGGGAGGACTTTGGGCCCGCCCGGGCGACGCGCGGAACCCTACGCTCGCATCCAGAGAGAACATGAGCACGAGAGGGCATGAGAAGGGATGGGCACCATGTCGTTCTTCGAGGCGATCGCGACCGCGTTCAAGAAGTATGCGACGTTCACCGGCACGGCGGGACGACCCGAGTTCTGGTGGTTCGCGCTGTTCGTCTACCTCGGCGCCGCCGCGCTCAACGCACTGAATCTCATCACGCCGCAGGGCACCATCTACCTCGGCAGCAGCCTCTCCGCCGTCTTCGGCCTGGCCGTGCTCCTGCCGTACCTGGCGGTGACCGTCCGCCGGCTGCGCGACACCGGGCGCTCGTGGGCCAACCTGTTCTGGCTGCTGCTCCCCATCGCCGGGCTGATCGTGCTGATCGTGCTCCTGGCCCAGCCGGGGACCTCGGCGCAGGCGCAGGGGCGGCTGCCCGACAACACCGTCCGCGCCTGAGCGGCGCCGCAGCACGCAGGAGTCCGACATGACCGGATCCGGGCCGTGGACGCCGCCGGCCGTCCCCCTCTGGGCGCCTTACTACGGCGCGCCGTTCACGGAGGCCGTCGCGCGCTATTGGAGGAAGTACGCGCGGTTCGACGGCCGGGCGAGCCGGAGCGAGTACTGGTGGTGGGCGCTGGCCGACGCGATCATTGTCGTCGTCCTCGTCGCGACCGTTCTGCTCGGCAGCCTGGTCGGATCGACCATCGACGAGGACGGCAGCTTCACCCCGGGACCGGGGATCGCGATCGGCATCCTCCTGCTCGTCGGCTGGCGGTTCGCGACGCTGATCCCGGGCCTCGCCCTCGGAGCCCGCCGGCTCCACGACGCCGACCTCAGCGGACTGCTCCTGCTTCTGCTCCTCATCCCGAGCCTCGGCGGCATCGCCGTCTTCGTGATGACGCTTCTTCCGCCCAACCCGCGCGGCGCCCGCTTCGACCGCCCGGACGGCGGAGCACCGCCTCGCCGTGGGTCGCCGCCGAGGCCGGCCGCCCGAGCGCGTGACTCACGCGCCGAGCAGGACCAGGACGTGATAGACGACGTAGACCGGCCAGACGATCGCCTGGAGCAGCCCGAGCACGACGCCCCAGAAGGAGCCGTCCGACACGGAGATGAAGTAGATGGCCGCGCCGATGTAGGCCAGCAGGAAGAAGAACCCCCAGGGTCCGTCCCGCACGATGGTCCTCGCGTTCGTCCCGTCACCCATGGCGCTCTCCCGTCTCACTGTTCGTCTCGTCGTGGCCACATCCTCGCGGCGGGCGGCGGCCCCGGTGAAGGGACTTTCGCCCCTCGGCCGTCACCCGGTCCGCTCGACCGCGGCGGAACCGTGGGGTGTCGCAGCGACGGGCGCGCGGGCTAGCATGCGGCCACCGGGAGGGGCGCGGGAGGTGCGGCGATGGCGGAACGCTGGGGTGCGGTGACGGTGCTGGGGGCGGCGCAGTTCGTCATGGTGCTCGACAGCACGGTCATGAACGTGTCGATCTCGACCGTCGTCGCCGACCTCCACACGACCATCGCGGCCATGCAGTCGGCGATCACGTTCTACACGCTGACGATGGCCGCGTTCATGCTGCTCGGCGCGAAGCTCGGGGATGTCTGGGGTCGCAAACGCGCACTCGTCATCGGGTCGATCGTCTACGCCATCGGGTCGCTGACGACCGCGCTCAGCCCGAACATCGTCGTGCTCTTCCTCGGCTGGTCCGTCGTCGAAGGGCTCGGCGCCGTGCTGGTCATCCCGGCCATCGCCGCGCTGATCGCCGACAACTACCAGGGCCACGCGCGCGTGACCGCGTTCGCCGTCATCGGGGCGTCGTCGGGAGCGGCGGTCGCCGCGGGCCCGCTCATCGGCGGGTTCCTGACCACGTATGCGAGCTGGCGCTACGTCTTCGCCGGCGAGGTCCTCATCATGGCGGTCGTGTTGCTGTTCAGCTTCCTGGTCGGCGACCACGGCACGCGCTCGCGCACCCGGATCGACGCGCTCTCGGTCCTGCTCTCCGCCGCCGGCCTCGTTCTCATCGTGTACGCGCTGCTGCAGACCAAGAGCTGGGGATGGATCCTCGCCGGGGCGGGGGCGCCCTTCACCGTGCTCGGGCTGTCGCCCGTCCCCTACCTCGTGGCGGCCGGCTGCGTCCTGCTCTGGCTCTTCTTCGTCCGGCAGCGACGGCTCGTGGCGCAGGGCCGGCCACCGCTGCTCGACGTGTCGCTCCTGCGCATCTCGCAGCTGCGCGCGGGCGTCGGGAGCCTGGCGATCCAGTACACGGTGACGGCCGGGCTGTTCTTCATCGTCCCGATCTATCTGCAGCTGACCCTGGGACTGGATGCGCTCGAGACCGGCATCCGTGTGTTCCCGCTCTCCATCTCACTCGTGCTCTTCTCGGTCCTCGGCACCATGCTGTCGAAGCGGTTCTCGCCCCGCCTGATCGCGCGCATCGGCCAGCTGACCCTGGTGGTGGCCAGCCTCGTCCTGCTCGGCTCGGTGGACATCCAGCTCAACAACTGGCTGTTCGCCACCGGGATGTTCGTGGCCGGGGCGGCGCTCGGCCTCCTGGCCTCGCAGCTCGGCAACGTCACGATGTCGGCGGTCGGGCCGACGCAGCTGAGCGAGGCGGGCGGCGTCCAGGGCGTCTTCCAGAACCTCGGCTCGTCGCTCGGAACGGCGCTGATCGGCTCGGTGATGATCGCGTCGCTCTCGAGCGTCTTCGCCGGAGCCGTGGCAGAGAGCACGCTGCCCGCCGAGGTGAAGAGCGCGGTGCAGGTGCGCACCGAGCACGGCATCACCCCGGTGGCCGTCGCCGACGTCCCGAAGATCGCGACCGACGCGGGCGTGAGCGGCGACGACGCGACCACGCTCGCGGGGCTGTACGAGACGTCGCAGCTGCGGTCGCTCGAACTGTCGTTCGGGGCGCTCGCCCTGGTGTCGTGCGGCGCGCTATTCTTCTCGCGCAACCTGCCGAGGGACGTGGTGGGCGGCTCCGCCGAGCCCGTGCCGTCTCGGCCGCAGCGGCGGCGGTCGGCCCGCCGGGCCTGAGCGAGCCGACGCGCCCGACGCGCCCGACGACGTCTACGGCAGCACGATGGAGAAGTCCGGATCGCCGCGCTGCAGCACGGCCGTCAGCTGCTGCAGCACACCGGCGTCACCCTCCAGCACCAGGCTCGGCGGCGCCGGATCGCCGCCGAGCAGCGCGAGGAAGTCCGGCTTGGTGATCGTCACGCGGAGCGGTGCGTCACCCGCGCTCCGCCGTTCGACATGGATGAGCACGCCGTTCGTCAGGGTCAGGTGGAAGGTGCGGCCCAGGTCGCTGAACACGACATCCAGCGCCAGGTCCAGATCCCACGCGCGCGGGCCGTCGACGGTGATGGCGATCGAGTCGAAGATCTGCTCCGGCGTCAGCTCGGCGAGCACGGCCGGAGCGTTGGCGGCGGTCGGGGTGCCGAAGTTCCCGTCGCGGAGCTCGGTGGCGCCCGAGAGGAAGAAGTTGCGCCAGGTGGCGTTCTCCGAACCGTAGGCGAGCTGCTCCAGGGTGTCGGCGTAGAGGGCCTTCGCCGGCGCGCTGCCCGGATCCGCGAACACCGCGTGGTCGAGCAGGGTGGCCGCCCAGCGGAAGTCCCCGTCGTCGTACGCCGTCTGCGCCAGCGCGACCACCCGGTCCACGCCGCCGAGCGCCGAGACGTATCGCGCGGCGAGGGCCTCCGGGGGATGCGGCCAGAGCCGTGCGGGATTCCCGTCGAACCAGCCGAGGTAGCGCTGGGCGATCGCCTTGACGTTGTGCGAGACCGAGCCGTAGTAGCCGCGCGTGCTCCACTCGCGCTCCAGCGCGGGCGGCAGGGTCAGATCCTCCGCGATCTCCGCGCCGGTGAATCCCCGGTTCAGCAGTCGAAGGGTCTGGTCGTGGAGGTAGCCGTACAGGTCGCGCTGGACGCGGAGGAAGGCGACCAGCTCGTCCCGCCCCCACGTCGGCCAGTGGTGCGAGGTGAACAGGATGTCGGCGCGGTCGCCGTACCGTTCGATCGCCTCGGTGAGGTACTGCGACCAGACGTGCGGGTCGCGCACGAGCGCACCGCGCAGCGTCAGCAGGTTGTGGAGGTTGTGGGTCGCGTTCTCCGCCATGCACAGCGCGTTGTAGCGCGGGACGAAGAAGTGCATCTCCGCCGGCGCCTCGGTGTTCGGCGCCAGCTGGAACTCGAACTCCACCCCGTCGAAGGTGAGCGTCTCGCCGGTCGCTGCCACGTCGACCGTGGGGACGAGCAGGGTCGTCTCGCCGGTCGAGAGCGTCAGACCGAGCCCGGCGCCGACCTGGCCGGACGGGCCGCGGTCGAGCGCGGCTCCGTACATGTAGCCGGCCCTCCGCGCCATCGCCGTGCCCGCGAACACGTTCTCCGAGATGGCGTGCTCCATGAACCCGGCCGGAGCGACGATCTCGACCCGGCCCTCGCTCACGTCCTCCGCACCGACGATGCCGAGCACCCCGCCGAAGTGGTCGAGGTGGCTGTGGGTGAAGATCACTGCGACGATCGGCCGGTCGCCGCGGTGCCGGCGGTACAGCCCCAGAGCGGCGGCTCCGGTCTCCTTCGTGAGCAGCGGGTCGACGACGATGACGCCGGAGTCTCCCTCGATGAACGACATCACCGACAGGTCGAGACCCCGCACCTGGTACAGGCCCTCCGTCACCTCGAACAGCCCGTTCTTCAGGACGAGCCGGCCCTGCCGCCACAGGCTGGGATGCACCGTGAGCGGCGCATCCCCGTCGAGGAAGCCGAACGTGGAGGTGTCCCAGACCACCCGGCCGGACTCGTCGCGGATGGCCGGGTGGTCCAGGGTGCCGAGGAAGCCGCGATCGGCTGCCGCGAAATCCGCATCGTCGGAGAACGGCAGCGTCGCGCTCGCGGCGCGGTGGGCCTCCCGGATGCTCGGTGCCGGTTCGTTCTGCTGCATGGTGCTCCCCTCGTGGCGATGATGACGTGCAGATCATCCAGCGCGGCGGGAGTGCGCGGCTAGCCCCCTCGTCCGGCCTCCGCGGGCAGCTGCGCGGGCGTTGCGCCCGGCGGGACGATCGCCCGTTCGAGGCGGCGGACGACCTCGAGGTAGTCGGCGGTCCAGATGATGCGGACGGCCGTCGCGGCTCCGGTCGGCGAGTGGTCGAGCTCGCCCAGCACTGCGGAGGCGAGCGACCGGTCGGAGTGGGGATCCCACGGTGCCGGCGCCGGCAGGTCGTCGCGGGCGGTCAATGCGGTGGCGAGGGCGCGATACCAGTCCTCCAGGCGGTCCACCTGCCCGTCGAGGGTCGCGTGCGCTGCGGCGGCGCCGGGAACGGGATCGAGCGTGCGCGGGGTGCCGTCGGCATCCGGCTGTGCGCTGGCGTCAGCCGGGGCACTCGCGTCGGCCGGTGCACTCGGGTCGGCCGGTCCCTCGCCCTCCGCCGGGTCGGCCGCCTGGCCGCGCCACAGCTCCAGGATCGCGTCGGCCGCGAGACGGATGCCCGCGACGCCCGAGACCGTCGCCGTCACCTCCGCGAGCGGGCGCGACTTCGCTCCCCGTTCCGTCAGATAGGTGCGGAAGGCGTCGTCCAGCCGACGGGATGCCGCCGCCGCGCGCAGCGACGCCTGCCGGGGCTCGGCACTCCGCGGGGTCGCGGGGTCGCAGCGCGCCAGCCCGAACTCGACCGCGGCCCGCAGGTAGGCGATGCCGGTCAGGTAGGCGTCTCCGACGGCCGAGCGGAGCGACGCCGAGGCGCCGCGGGGCCAGAACAGGGCGCCGACGACGAGGCTGACGGCACAGCCGAGGGCGACATCCTCGATCCGGATGAGGCCGACGGTCCACCCGGTCGGCGCCATGACGTTGAACAGCAGGACGAGGACGACGGTGAACGCCGCCTGTCCTGCCGCGAAGGAGATGGTGGCCGGCGCGATGCCCGCGATCAGGATCGCGACGGGGAGCACCAGCCAGAGCGCCACCGGGTTGCCGCCGATGACGAACAGGGCCGCCGCGCCGACGATCACGCCGACGACCGTGCCGAGCACGCCGCGCAGGGCGGTCTGCCCGGTGTTCAGCGCGCTGGAGCGGAGAACGGACAGGGTGCCGAGCACCACCCAGAACGAGTGCTGCACGCCGGTCGCCTTGGCGAGCAGGACGGCGAGGCCGAGACCGATCGCACCGCGGATGCTGTTCCGCAGCCACACCGAGTTCCAGCCGACGAACCCGGTCGCCCGTTCGGTCGCTGCCGCGAGCGGGCCGCTCAGATCGCCGGGCTGGCGGCCCATCATCCGCTGCCACCAGGTTCGTCGCTCCGCCCGCGCCGTCAGGACGATGTTGCCCGCCACGGTCTCGACGGCGTAGGCGAGCTCCTGGGCGCGGAACCCCGGGTCCAGGGCCGCCACGAACCGCTCGGCCTGCGCGTCGGAGACCGCTCCCCCCGGCACAGGCGAGACGGCAAGCGTCGCCTGCTCGACGGCGACGCGTTCGGCGGCGAGGCGATCGAGCGCCGCCTCCAGGGCTGCGGGATCGGCGGCGTGCTGGGCGAGCACGATGGCGCCCTCCTCGAGCACATCCGCGGCCGCCGCTCCGAGCCGCGACGCCGCCGCCCGTGCCGGGCCGATCGCCTCCCCGTCGAGCGCTGCGGTGCGATGGCGGACCATCTGGCCGATCACCGCATTCAGCCAGTTCAGCTCGTCGACCAGGCGGACGACCGTGCGCGCCGGCGCGCTCAGCCCGGTCGGACGGTAGGGCGTTGCGAGGAAGACCTGCTGCAGCGCGCCGACCGCGGCGTCCCCTGCCGCCGCCGTGCGCTCGCGCAGAGCGGCGATGTCCGCGGCGTCCCCCATCGCCGGGAGCTCGGCGCGGATGCGGGCGGCGAGGGCGCGGGACGCCTCGACCGCCGGACGGCGGAGCGGCTCGCGGGCCGGCGCCGGCCAGAGCAGGGTGATCGCGACGAGGGCGACGACCGCGGCGATGCCCCAGCCGAGCAGCCGCGGGCCGATGTCGGCCACCGTGCCGGGCACGGAGACGGGGAGGACGAAGGCGAGGAGCAGGGAGGTTCCGGCCGAGGCGATGACCGAGCTCACCGATCCCGCGAACAGCACCACCAGCGCGAGGACCGCCATGGCGACAGCGGACAGCCACACCGGCGACGACGCGAGCGTGCCCAGGCTCACCAGGATCGCGCCGGTCACGGCGAGCGCGGCGTGCGCCTGGACGCGTTCGCGCAACGGGCCGCCGAAGTCGACGAAGAGCAGCATGGCGAAGGCGCCGAACGCACCGAACAGGGCGACCTCGGGGTTGCCGATCACACGGCTCCCGAGCAGGAACAGCAGCGGCACGACGATGGCCGCGCGCGCCGCTCGACGCAGCGCGCTCAACCCCGGATCGTGTCGTCGGAGCCAGGACGTCACCCGCACGCGGCCTCCTCCCTCGGCCACACCCTACCCGCGCCGCCCACCGTCGAGTCCGCGAACTTTGCACGCCCGCGCGGCGCGTCGCGTGCAAAATTCGCGGACTCGACGGTGGGGGGATGGGGGGATGGGGGCGGGTCAGGTGTCGCCGTCGGAGCGCGCGCTCGCGGCCTTCGACAGCCACGGATCGATGTCGGGGCAGGACTTCTGCGTCGCAGCGAGGGGGCCGAAGGTGATCGACCCCTTCGACTCGCTCCACGTGCCCGTTAGCGTGTTGCAGCCGTCGTCGCCGCTCAACTGGCCGCCGTCCCTCAGCTCGAGGCGGGTGCCGGACGGATGGTCGGACGTCCAGGTGCCGGTGTAGTCGGACGGGCTCGACGGGGCGCACCCGGCGAGCACGGCGGCGGTCAGCAGGAGCGCCGAGACGCCCGCGATGGCGCGTCCGGCGGCGGGTCGAGGAGGATGCACTGCGTTCACGGCCGCAGTATGGGCTCGGCCGGCGTCACCCGGCTAGGCAGTACCGCCGAGGCGTCAGGAGGCGAGGGCGACCTGGCGGAACCGGATGACCGACGAGTCGGCTCCGCGGTCCGCCCGGTCGTACGCGGCGCGGATCGGGTTCACCGTGCGCCCGTTCGGGAGCACCACGGCGAGCCCGGCGTCCTCGCGGACTCCCCGGCGCGGCGCGGCGGTACTCCACCGGCCGCCGTCGGTGCGGACCAGGATCTCGCCGATCAGGCAGCCCAGGCTCTGCAGCGTGAACTCGTCGCCCACGAACCCGTCGTCGGTGCGGAGATCGGTGAACAGCCGCTCGACGTAGACCAGGTCTTCCGGGACGTACGTGACGGTGTGGCCGTAGATGTCACGGATGCCGCCCGCCATCGCCCCCGCGAGCAACGAGCCGACGGCGGGGTCGGGCCGCCGCCGGCGCGTCGCTTCACGAGGGAACCGGAACATGCCGCCAACGGTAGACCTCCGCTCCACGGCGTTGCGCGCCCCAATACGAGTGGCCCGTGTTCGTGGGGCGCGGTCTGATGCGCCGACTCATGCCACAGGCCGGCTCCCGCCGCAAGGCCCGCGGCTCGTCATTGACGGGACGGCCGGACGGGAGTCAGATGTGGGCATGATAGCTCTCATCATCATCCTGCTCGTGGTCTGGGCGATCCTCGCCATCCTCGGGTTCGCCATCAAGGGCCTCATCTGGCTGGCGATCCTCGGACTCGTCCTCTTCGTGATCACCGCCATCATCGGATGGATCCGGCGAGGTGCGAGCCGAACCTGATCCCGGCCCCCGACCGCGAAGCGGCGGCCGTGTCCCTCCGGGCACGGCCGCCGCTTCCGTCTCACCCGAGGGCGCCGGGGGCGCAGGGCCGATCGAGCAGCGCCACCGATGGATCCGATCCGTCCGGGATGTTGGACAGCACCGGCCCGCGTCGGCGACCCTGGACGCATGGCCTACGTTGCGAACCCCTCCCGCTATGACGACATGATCTACCGCCGCACCGGACGCAGCGGGCTCGACCTGCCCGCCCTCTCGCTCGGGCTCTGGCACAACTTCGGAGACGACCGGCCCTTCGAGACCCAGCGCGCCATCGTCCGCCGCGCCTTCGACCTCGGCATCACGCACTTCGACCTGGCGAACAACTACGGACCGCCCTACGGCGCGGCCGAGATCAACTTCGGCCGCATCCTCGCCGAAGACCTCCGGCCGTACCGCGACGAGATCGTCGTGTCGAGCAAGGCCGGCTGGGACATGTGGCCCGGCCCGTACGGCCAGGGCGGCGGCAGCCGGAAGTACGTCCTGGCGAGCCTCGACCAGTCGCTGCAGCGCCTCGGCCTCGACTACGTCGACATCTTCTACTCGCACCGGCCCGACCCCTCCACCCCTCTGGAGGAGACCATGCAGGCGCTCGACACGGCCGTCCGCTCGGGCAAGGCGCTCTACGTCGGCATCTCGTCCTACGGACCGGACGAGACCCGCCGCGCTGCCGAGATCCTGCGCGACCTCGGGACGCCGCTGCTCATCCACCAGCCGTCGTACTCGATGCTGAACCGCTGGATCGAGACCGAGGGCCTGCTCGACACGGTCGAAGACCTCGGCGTCGGCGTCATCGGATTCACCGCACTGGCGCAGGGGATGCTGACCGGCAAATACCTCGACGGCGTCCCGGAGGGGTCGCGCGCGAGCGCAGGGACCTCGTTCGACGCCGACTGGCTCACCGACGAGGCGGTCGCGCGCTTGCGGGCGCTCAACGCCATCGCGGAGCGACGCGGGCAGACCCTCGCGCAGCTCGCGCTGGCCTGGGCGCTGCGCGACGAGCGCGTGACGTCGCTGGTCATCGGCGCCAGCCGCGTCGAGCAGCTGGAGCAGAACGTCGCGGCCCTCGACAACCTCGAGTTCACGCCGGAGGAGCTCGCGGAGATCGACGAGCACGCCACCGACACCGGCGTCGATCTGTGGGCGGGCGCGCGCCGCGGCGAGGTCTGAGCGGCGACGCGACTACCACCGCTTCGCGCGGTCGTCATCCCCTGCCCGTCGGCGTCAGGGCGGCCTAGCGTCGGCCGCGAGCACGCTGGATGTGACGACGGCGCCCCCGTGGCGCCCGAGTGTTCCCGGCGTGTGTGGGGCGGACCCCGGGCGCCCGGCGTGAGCTGCTGGAACGCCCGGGGTCCGGTGACCCCGCTCGGCCGGGCGGTGCCGCTTTGAGTTTCCGAAGTGCTCGCCCGGGGTTCGCCCAGCGTTGTCTGATTGGCTGGGCGTGTACTCACCCGGCGATCAGAAGCTGTGTCCATGACTGTCCTCGTCGAACCGGATCTCCGTGCCGGCCGGCCGCTGCGCGCGGTGCGGCCGTGGACGATCGCGGTCGCCGCCGGGCTCGTCGCGACCATCCTCTGCGCCGCGTTCAGCTGGGTGCCGTCCCTCTGGGGCGACGAGGCGGCGACCCTGCTCTCGGCGAAGCGGCCGCTCGGCAGCCTGTTCGGGATGCTCCTGCACGTCGACGCGGTGCACGGCGTCTACTACCTGTTCATGCACGGCTGGATCCGGCTGGCGGGCGAGAGCGCCTTCGCGCTCCGGCTGCCGAGCGCGCTCGCGGTCGGCGCCGCGGTCGCGGCGGTCACGCTGCTCGCCGGCCGTCGCGGCGGAGCACGGGCTGCGCTGGTCGCCGGCGTCGTCGCCTGCGTTCTCCCCCGGCTGACGTACGCCGGGGAGGAAGCGCGCTCGTATGCGTTCACGGCGGCCGCCGCCGCGTGGCTCACGCTCCTGCTGGTGTGGCTGATCGACGGGGGCGGCCGCCGGCTCGCGCCGGGGGCGCGGCGCGTCGCCTGGCTGCTGTACGGGGCCGGAACGGCGCTCGCGGCCTACCTCTTCCTGTACTCGCTGACGCTGCTCGTCGCCCACGCCGCCATCCTGCTGTTCTCCCGGGCGCCCCGGGCGACACTGCGCCGGTGGGCCGTCTCCGCCGGCGCTGCGGTGCTCTCCGTCGCGCCGCTTGCGGTCCTCGCCTACCTCGAGCGCGGTCAGATCGCCTACCTCAGCAGCGCCCCGGAGGAGGCATCCACCTGGTACTTCTTCCTCTGGTTCGGGATGCCGTGGGTAGCCGTCCTCGCGTGGCCGCTGATCGGTGTGGCCCTCTGGCCCGCCTGGCGCACCTGGCGGCTCCGCGCATCCGGCGCTGCTCCGCCGATGCCGCCGGGCCCCCGCGCGGTCTCGACCCGGCTCGTCGGCGCCGCCTGGCTGTTCCTGCCGACCGGCGCGATGCTGCTGGTGAACCTGGTGCAGCCGATGTACACCGGCCGCTACTCGACCTTCGCCGCGCCCGCGGCGGCTCTGCTGGTGGCCGAGGGCATCCTGGTGCTCGGCCGGACGCTCGGGGGCGACGTGCGGCGAACGGTCGCGGTGACGGCCGCTGCCACGATCGCGTTCGCCGCCGCGTGTGCGCCGGTGTACGCGCTGCAGCGCGGTCCGTACGCCAAGAACGACAGCGACTGGGCGGAGGTCAGCGCGGCGATGGCCGCCAACGCCGGGCGCGGCGACGCCGTGGTGTTCGACGAGTCGGCCAAGCCGTCGCAGCGCCCCCGGCTGGCGATGCGCACCTACCCGGACGGCTTCCGCGGGCTGAAGGATGTGACCATCCACGTGCCGTACAGCCGCAACACCTGGTGGGCGGACCGCGCATACTCGGTCGACCAGGCGGCGCAACGCGGCCGGTTCGACGGCGTCGAGCGGGTGTGGCTGATCGAGCTGGACGTCGATGGCGCGGAGGACACCTGGGGCCTGGGCGAGCTCCAGTCGCTCGGCTTCGCCGAGACCGGGCGCCGGATCGAGACGCACCGGAGCGCGATCATCGAGCTGACCCGCTGAGTCGCTTCGCGGCTCGACCGGGGGCAGCTTGCGCCGGAGGGCCAGTTCGCGCCGGATGGTCGATCGCCGTCAGGCCGCGTCCACCGGCCGGATGAGCTGGGGGCCGTCGTCGGAGGTCTTGAAGGGAGCAACCTGGTCGAAGCGCAGAGTCTCGGCCTCGGCGACGCCCGCGCGGACCGCCTCGTCGACGAGCGCCTGGTCTCCGACGATCGACGGGTCGATCCAGTGCTGCCACATCTCCTCGGGCAGGATGACGGGGTTGCGGTCGTGGATGTCGGCGAGCGTCTGCACGGCGTCCGACGTCAGGATGGTCGCCGTCAGCACCCAGCGGTCGGGGTCGTCGTCGGCTTTGCTGTGGTCGCGCCACCACGAGTACAGCCCGGCGAACCCCATCAGCCGGCCCTCGGGGTAGCGGATGAAGAACGGCGTCTTACTGCCCTTCGGTCCCTGCCACTCGTAGTAGCCCCGCGCCAGGACGATCGCGCGGTGCGATTGCACGGGCTTCTTCCAGGTCGACTTCTCGGCGATCTCCTCCGCCCGGGCGTTGAAGGTCGGGAACTTCAGCTTGAGCGTGTCCGACCATGAGGGCACCAGCGACCAGTGCGCGCGCTCGAACCGCAGCTCCCGGGTCTTCGGGGAATCGATGAGCACCGGGATGTCGTCGGTCGGCGCGATGTTGTAGTCCGCCTCCCAGTTCGCCGTCCACTCCTCTGGCCGGCGCCCCGTCGCCTCGACGAACTCGGTGATCTCGGCGTTGACTCTGTCGTCCATCGCGAACCTGCCGCACATGCCGCCAGCATAGGCGCGACGACCGACAGACGCCCCCCGGGAGGATGTTCGCGGACTGAAGTTGAGGAATTTTCACCCCCAAAAGCGGGTGACGCGAAGCTGGGAAAACGATGTATTCTCACTTTTGTGGATAGGTGAGGAACAGTCACTTAACGGTAGCCGAACTCCGATCGTCCACACCACCCGAAGATGCACCAACCCGACCCGCAGGTGACAAACGTGTACCCGATTTCGCCACGCCGAGCGCTTCCCGCACTCAACCCCATCCGAACGGGGAGCGCTCGGCGCGCGCGATTCCACGACCGTCACCCCCTGAGCGGAGTCGGCGGCGGTGAAGCCGTTCGAGACCACGGTTTCCCCCCAGCCGCCGTCGGCTCCCCGGTGGGCCGCCTCGTGGGGGCGCAGGCATGACTGTCATCCGCCCGCGCCTCCACGCCCCGGTCGCCCCGACCGCGCTGCATGGACTGAGCACCGAGCGCACCTGGGCCCGCCTCTACCGGTACCGCCTGCTCGCGACCGACACGGCCATCATCCTCGCCGCGACGATCGGCGCGGTCTTCGTGCGCTTCGGCTTCGACGACGCGGCGGCCCCGGCGGCGGTGTTCCACATCGACTACCTGTACCTGTCGCTGATCATCGCGACGACCTGGCTGTTCACGCTGTCCGTCTACCACACGCGGGATGCGCGCGTCGTCGGCCTCGGCGTCTCGGAGTACCGCCGCGTCGTCTCGGCGACCGCGACGACCTTCGGCCTGCTGGCCATCCTCTTCCTCGTCGCCAAGGTCGACATCGCGCGCGGCTACTTCGTCGTCGCGCTGCCCGCCGGGCTCGCCGGCGTCCTCTTCTCGCGCTGGCTGTGGCGCCACTGGCTCATCCGGCAGCGCATCTTCGACCACTACCTCTCGCGCGCCCTGGTCGTCGGGCGCTTCGACGACGTCGACTACGTCGTCCGTCAGATCCACCAGAAGTCGGGAGCGGCCTACAACGTCGTGGGTGCCGCTCTCGACACAGGAAAGCGCAAGGGGGCGAAGAAGGACGCAGAGATGCGGCGCCGGATCGCCGGCCCCGAGCGCGAGGTACCGATCGTCTCCGACCTGTCGGGGGTCGCAGACGCTGCGGCGCGGCTGGGCGCGGACACGGTGATCGTGGCCGGCCGCGCCCTCAGCAGCGGGGACTTCGTCCGCAAGCTGGCGTGGAAGCTGGAGGGCACGGCGACCGAGCTGGTGCTCGCCTCGCCGCTCACCGATGTCGCGGGTCCGCGCATCCACTTCCGCCCCGTCGAGGGGCTACCGCTCATCCACGTGGAGATCCCGCAGTTCGAGGGCGGCAAGCACGTGCTCAAGCGCGCCTTCGACTTCTTCGTCTCCGGGATCGCGCTGCTGCTGCTCTCCCCCCTCTTCCTGGCGATCGCCGTGCTGGTGAAGCTCGACGACAACGGTCCGGTCGTGTTCGCGCAGGAGCGCGTCGGCCGCAACGGCGAGCGCTTCACGATGTACAAGTTCCGGTCCATGGTCGTCGATGCGGAGGCGCGCCTCGCCGCCCTGCAGGAGAAGAACGACGGCAACGGCCTGCTGTTCAAGCTGAAGCACGACCCCCGGGTGACCCGCGTCGGCCACTACCTGCGCAAGTTCTCGCTCGACGAGCTCCCGCAGCTGGTCAACGTCTTCCTCGGCGACATGAGCCTGGTGGGCCCACGTCCGCCGCTGCCCTCCGAAGTCGAGGGCTACGAGAACCACGTCCACCGCCGCCTCTACATCAAGCCGGGACTCACCGGGATGTGGCAGGTGAACGGTCGATCCGATCTCTCCTGGGAGGAGAGCGTCCGTCTGGACCTCTACTACGTGGAGAACTGGTCGCTGACCGGCGACCTCGTCATCATGTGGCGCACCGTGAAGGTGCTCACACATCCCGTCGGAGCGTACTGATGCGCCCCGATGCCCAACCTCCTCGCTCCCTCCCCCGACCGAAAGACACCGAGGTTGTCATGAGCACAACACACCGCCCACGCTCTCGCTCACTGGGCATCCTGACCGCCGTCCTCACGGCGATCGGCCTGGTCTTCGGCGGCCTCGCCATCGCGCAGCCCGCCGCAGCGGACACGGCGCCGCCCGACCCGACGAACCCGGCGACGCCGGTCACGGTCAGCGATGACGTGCTCCCGGCGCCGCAGATCAACGGCGTCGTGTGGGCGCAGACGGTCGTGGGCAACACGGTGTACGTCGCGGGCAAGTTCACCACCGCCCGTCCGGCAGGGTCGCCGGCCGGGACGAACGAGGTGGCACGCAACAACATCCTCGCCTACGACATCACCACCGGCGCGCTGCTCCCGTTCGCGCCGAACCTGAACGCGCAGGCGCTGGGCATCACCGCATCGCCCGACGGCAGCCGCATCTACGTGGTGGGCGACTTCACGTCCATCGACGGCAAGGGCTACTACCGCCTGGCCGCGTTCTCGACCGCGACGAACACGATCATCAGCTCGTTCCGCCCGATCATGGAGTCGCAGACGCGCGCCGTCGCGGCATCCAACACGGTCGTCTACACCGGCGGCGACGCCTCCACGATCAACGGCGTCGCCCGCGCGTACGTCGGAGCGGTCAGCGCCGCCGACGGCTCGACCCTCAACTGGCAGGCCAACGCCGACGCCCCGGTGGATGCGCTGACGCTGACCAAGGACGGCTCCAAGCTCATCGTCGGCGGCCGCTTCCAGAACATCGGTGGCGTCGCGAACTACGGCCTCGCCGCGGTGGACGCCAGCACGGCCGCCATCCTCCCCTTCGCCGCGAACCAGACGGTCCGCAACGCGGGCACGCAGGCCAGCATCACAGCCCTCTACGCCACCAGCGACCGCATCTACGGCTCCGGCTACGTCTTCGGCCAGGGCGGCAACCTCGAGGGCAGCTTCTCTGCCGACCCGGACACCGGGTCGATCAACTGGGTCGAGGACTGCCACGGCGACACGTACTCCATCTACCCGCAGGGCGACAACGGACCGCTGTACGTCGCCGGCCACCCGCACTACTGCGGCAACATCGGCGGCTTCCCGCAGACCAGCCCGCAGTGGACGTTCTACAACTCGATCGCGTTCAGCAAGGCCGCGACCGGCACGATCACGGCCGACCCGTACGGCTACTACAACTGGGCAGGCACGCCGTCCCCGTCGCTGCTCGACTGGTTCCCGAAGTGGACCGTCGGCACCTTCACCGGGCAGAGCCAGGCCACCTGGAGCGTCTCGGGCAACAGCAAGTACGTCGTCTACGGCGGCGAGTTCCCGACCGTGAACGGCATCGCGCAGCAGGGTCTCGCCCGTTTCGCCGTCCCGTCGGCCGCACCGAACAAGGTCGGCCCGCAGGGCATCCCGCTCACGCCGACGGCCGCCTCGTTCAACGCCGGCCAGGTGCGCGTCAGCTTCGCCGCCACCTACGACATGGACAACGGCTACCTGACGTACAAGGTCTACCGCGACGCGGGGACGACGCCCGTCTACCAGACGACCGTGCGCTCGAACTTCTACACGCGACCGCTGATCGGCTTCACGGACACCGGCCTCACCCCCGGCAGCCATCCGATCTACCACGTCAGGGTCTACGACCCGTTCGGCAACACCACATCGCGTGACACGAACGCCGTGACCGTCGCGGCCACCAGCTCCGGCGGACCCTACGCCGACGCGGTGACCCAGGCCGGGGCGTCCGCCTACTGGCCGATGGACGAGGCGGGCGGCACGACCGCCCTCGACCACATCGGGTACACCGACCTCACGGAGACCGGCGTGACCCAGGGAGCGGCCGGGCCGATCTCGGGCGTCACCGCGGCGACCTTCGACGGCAGCACCGGGTTCGCCGTCACGCCGACCGCGATCGCCGGACCGGACACGTTCACCGTCTCGGCCTGGTTCCGCACCACCAGCACCAGGGGCGGCAAGATCATCGGCTTCGGCAACGCGAACACCGGCACATCCGGGAGCTACGACCGGCACGTCTACATGGACAACTCCGGCCGCATCATCTACGGCGTGTACACCGGCGCGACGCAGACGCTGAGCTCGGGCACCGGCTACAACGACGGTCAGTGGCACCAGGTCACCGCGTCGCTCGGCGCGAACGGCATGCGCCTGTACCTGGACGGCCGTCCCGCCGGCGCTCGCACCGACGTCACCGCCGGCCAGGCCTACACGGGCTACTGGCGGATCGGCGGAGACAGCCTGAGCGGCTGGCCGAACCAGCCGGCGAGCAACTTCTTCGGCGGTGACATCGGACAGGTGTCGCTCTTCCCGACCGTGCTCGACAAGACCACCGTCACCAACCAGTACATCGCCTCCGGCCGGCCGTCGCCGCTGACGCCCGCCCCCGCGGACGCCTACGGCCAGGCCGTCTACAACGCATCGCCGGACATCTTCTGGCGGCTCGAGGAGACCAGCGGCAGCACCGCCGCCGGCTCCGACCCGTACGGCACCACCGGCGCATACTCCGGAACCGCGACGACGAAGAACCAGACCGGCGTGCTGCCCGGCACCACCGACAAGGCGGTGAAGTTCAACACGAACAACTCCGGCTCGACCGGCGGTCTCGTCACCAGCAACACGCAGATCAGCAACCCCACCACCTACACCGAGGAGATCTGGTTCAAGACCAGCACCACCAAGGGCGGGAAGCTGATCGGGTTCGGAGACGCCAAGACCGGACTGTCGAGCAACTACGACCGACACGTCTACATGCAGAACGACGGACGGATCGTGTTCGGCACCTGGACCGGGCAGGCGAACACCATCACCTCCCCCACTCCGCTGAACAACAACCAGTGGCACCAGGCGGTCGCCTCGCAGGGCGCCGACGGCATGAAGCTGTACGTCGACGGCCAGCTCGTCGGCACCAACCCGCAGACGGGCGCGCAGGCCTACAACGGCTACTGGCGCATCGGCGGCGACAACACCTGGGGTTCCGCCGGCCCGTACTTCAACGGGACGCTGGACGAGGCCGCGGTCTACGGCTCGGTCCTCTCGGATCAGGATGTGGCCAACCACTACAGCCTGGCCACGACGGGCACCCTCCCGAACCAGACGCCGGTCGCCTCGTTCACCCAGAGCACCTCGGTGCTGACGGTGAACGTGGATGCGTCGGCGTCGTCCGACCCGGACGGCACCATCGCCTCCTACGCCTGGGACTTCGGAGACGGCTCGACCGGCACGGGAGCGACCGCGTCGCACACCTACAACGGCACCGGCGTCTACGCCGTGACGCTCACGGTGACGGACAACCAGGGCGCGACGAACGCGACGACGCAGAACGTGGGCGTCACCGCACCGCCGCCGAACCAGCCCCCGGTGGCCGCGTTCACCTCGAACGCGACCTTCCTGGACGCCTCGTTCGACGCATCCGGATCGTCCGACCCGGACGGCACCATCGCCTCCTACGCGTGGGACTTCGGAGACGGAGCGACGGGGACCGGCGCGACCGCGACCCACAGCTACGCCGCCGCGGGCACCTTCACGGTGAAGCTGACGGTGACGGACGACAAGGGAACGCCGACGAGCGTCCTGCACGACATCACCGTGCAGGCTCCGCCGCCGAACCAGCCGCCCGCGGCCGCGTTCACCTCGTCGGTGACCAACCTGTCGGCAGCGTTCGACGGTTCGGGCTCGACCGACGCGGACGGCACCATCGCCTCCTACGCCTGGGACTTCGGAGACGGAGCGACCGGCACCGGCGCGACCACAACCCACGCCTACGCCGCGGCCGGCACGTTCACCGTGACGCTGACCGTGACGGACGACAAGGGCGCGACCGACCAGGTCCAGCACCAGGTCACCACGACCGTCCCGCCGAACCAGCTGCCGACCGCCTCCTTCACGGCGACGGTCAGCAACCTGCAGGTCGCGGTCAACGGCAGCGCATCGGCCGACCCGGACGGCACCATCGCCTCGTACGCCTGGGCGTACGGTGACGGCGCCACCGGGAGCGGAGCCAGCGACGGCCACACCTACGCGGCCGCCGGGACCTACACGATCACGCTCACGGTGACGGACAACCGGGGAGGGACCGCCACGGCCACCAAGACCGTGACGGCCACCGCACCGGCACCCAACGCGATCGCTCAGGACGGCTTCGAGCGGACGACGGCCAACGGCTGGGGCACCGCCGACATCGGCGGCGCGTGGACCCTCTCGGGCGGCGCGACCAGCTTCAACACCGCCAACGGTGTCGGCCAGCAGGTCGCAGGGGCCGGGCTCACCAAGACGGCGACCCTGAACTCGGTCACCTCGACCCGGTCGGATGTCACGGTCACCATCTCCGCCGACAAGGCGGCGACCGGCGGCGGCATCTACTACTCCGCGATCGGCCGCATGGTCGGATCGGCGGACTACGAGGGCCGCGTCTGGGTGAAGTCGGGAGGCGCGGTGCAGCTCCAGCTGCTGCAGGGCTCCACCACCCTCCAGGCCGCCAACATCTCCGGGCTGACCGCTCTCGCGGGCGACCAGCTCAAGGTGCGGGTCCAGGTGTTCGGCACATCGCCGACCACCATCCGCGCCAAGGTGTGGTCCGCGACCGGCACGGAACCCGCGAACTGGATGCTCAGCGCCACCGACACGACCGCCGCCCTCCAGGTGGCCGGCACGACCGGGCTGCGCACCTACATCTCGGGCACCGCGAGCGACATCCCCGTCACCACCCGGTTCGACAACTTCGCGGTGGTTCCGGTCCCGTGAGCGGAGCGGGCAGAGCTCGCCGCACCATCCTCGTGGCGCACCCCGGTTCGGAGCTGTACGGCTCCGACCGGGTGCTCCTCGAGTCCGTGAGCGGGCTGGTCGACGACGGCTGGGACGTCATCGTGGCGATCCCTGGGGACGGCCCCCTCGTCACCGAGCTGCGACGGCGGGGCGCGCGGGTGGAGCTGTGCGCCTCGCCCGTCCTCCGCAAGAGTGTCCTCCGGCCCCGCGGCTTCCTTCGGTTCGCCGCCACCACGGCCCGCGGCATCCGGGCCGGCTCGGCTCTGCTGCGCCGTGAGCGGCCGGCGGCCGTCTATGTGAACACGGTGACCATCCCGCTGTGGATCGGGCTCGCCCGGCTGGCCCGCGTGCCGGTCGTCGCGCACGTCCACGAGGGCGAGGCCACCGCGTCCCGTCTCGTGAAGCGCGTGCTCTCGGCTCCCCTGCTGCTGGCGGAGAGCGTCATCGCGAACAGCCGTTTCAGTGTCGGCGTGCTCGAGAGCGCATTTCCGGCCCTCGGCCGCCGCACCCACATCGTGTACAACGCCGTTCCGGGCCCGGAGACCCGCAGCCCGGCGCGTCCGGAGCTCGACGGCGACCTTCGGGTGACCTACATCGGCCGGCTCTCGCCGCGCAAGGGCGTCGACGTCGCCATCGACGCGATCGCCGAACTCGACGCCCGCGGGATCCCCGCCCGGCTCGATCTCGTCGGCGCCGTCTTCCCCGGCTACGAGTGGTACGAACGCGACCTGCGCGACAAGGTCGAGGCGAAGCGCCTGCAGTCGCGCGTCTCCTTCCGGGGCTTCCAGCCCTCCGTCTGGGACTTCCTGAGCACCGGCGACGTCGTCCTGGTGCCGTCGGTCGCCGACGAGCCGTTCGGCAACACGGCCGTCGAGGGCATCCTCAGCGGCCGGCCGGTCATCGCCAGCGCCACCAGCGGGCTGCTGGAGGCCACGGACGGCTACCGCACCACGGTCACCGTCGAGCCGGGCGACGCGACCTCCCTGGCCGATGCGCTCGAGCGCACCATCGCGGAGTGGGACGCTGCGGCGCCGCTCCTCGACGACGACGCCGAGACCGCGCGGCGCAAGCACAGCCCGGAGTCGTACCGCCGGCGCATCGCGGAGCTCGTCCGGGCCGTCGCGCGGCGCTGACGGTTCAGCCGCCGCGCCGGTCCCGGCTCAGCGGCGTCCTGCGGCGAGCTCATCCCGCGACGCATCCCGCTGCGGCACGCGCGCGGGAAGCCCGAGGACGAGCGGACGGCTGGCGTCCGGCGCGAGCTGCGTCGTCGCCGCGAGGCCCGCGACGAACCAGACGAAGATCGAGTACTGAGTGATCAGGGCGACCGTCGCGAAGGCCGGGATCTGCGCGACGAGCGCGATCGTCGCTGGCGACGCCTTCCCGCGGAGGACCAGCAGGATGCCGAAGGCGAGCGCGACCGCGATCGCGATGAGCACGATGATCCCGTTCGTCAGCCCCGTCAGGATGAGCTGGCTGTCGATCGACCGGAAGTTGCCGAAGTAGAGGGAGCCGGCCGAGTTCTTCTGCGCGGAGCCCGCCACGCCCACCAGGTTCATCGTCCCGAACAGGGAGACGAGATCGCCGCGGTAGTCGGCGCTATTGGACGCCTCCGACCCCGCGTCGTCGAACACGGCGGAGACCAGGGGGAAGACAACGGCGGAGGCCAGGACGACGGCCGTCGTGATGGCGATGCGCGCGCGGCGCGAGATCGCATCCCGCATGAAGAGGACGGAGAGGGCGACGCCGAGCAGGGCGCAGATCATCCCGATCCGGCTGAACGTGAAGACGGTGGCGACGAGCATGGTGAGCACCATCAGACCGCGCAGCCACAGGCGGAACGGTGCTGCCAGCGTGATCGGGACGGCCATGGCGAGGCTCGCGCCCAGAGCGATGCTGTGCCCGAACGCGCCCTCCGCCCGCGGCACGCCCCCGCGCTCCTGGATGGTTCCCCAGATCGAGTAGAGCGAGTTGCCCGACTTGATCAGCACGAAGGGGTTCCAGTGCGTCACCCCTTCGACGATCGCGAGGACGGCGACGATGGTGAAGCACACCGCGATGGCGCCGTGGACCCACGCCGGGTCGACGCGGAGCGGTGCGATGCGGCCGACCACGTAGCCCGCGACGAAGTACGTGACGACGATGATCGCGGCGCCGAGGGCGATGCCCGCGTTCCCCGCCAGGATGGACGTGAGCGCCGCCACCACGACGAGGGTCATCAGCGCGTCCATCCAGCTGAGCCGGAACCGGCGTACCGGGAGCAGCGCCGCGACGACCAGGAGCGCCGCCGCCGTGGCGGGCGGCAGGTAGTAGTTGCCGTTGAAGCCGATGCCGAAGCCCAGCCAGATCGGCACGAAGCACAGCACGACGATCCAGGAGGCGACCGCCAGGCGCGGTGCACGGCGCAGCACCAGGAAGCCCAGCACGGCGACACCGAGCGCGACCGCCAGCAGGAGCAGCCGGTCGACGAGCGCGCCGCTGAGGAAGCCCATGGGTCAGGAGGCGCTGTGACTGCGCGCCGCGTCGGATGCGGACTCGGCGTCCGCTGCGTTCTGAGCCGCTGCGTTCTGAGCCGCTCCGCCCTTCGACGGCCGCTTCGTCGAGCCTGCCCCCGCGTCCGTGTCCGTGCCCGCCTCAGCCGCGGCCCCGGCTCCGCGGCGGCCGGGGAGAGCCAGGCGGCGCGCCGGCTGCTCCGCCATGTAGTACGCGTTGCGCTCCTTGCCCGACGCGACGCGGTTGAGCACGATGCCGAGCACGGCTGCTCCCGACTTCTGCAGCGAGTCGACCGTCTGCGCGAGCTGCTGCTTGCGCACCCGGGTGCGGTCGACGACGACCAGCGCGCCGTCCACCTGGCGCGCGAGGATGGAGGCGTCGGCGACCGAGCCGAGCGGCGCGGTGTCGATGACGATCACGTCGTACCGGACGCGCAGGCGCTCCAGCAGATCGCTCATCGCCCGCGACGAGAGCAGCTCGCTCGGGTTCGGCGGGATGGGGCCGGCGGCCAGCACATCCAGATCGCCTGCGCCCCAGCGCTGCACGACGTCCTCGAAGTCGGCGCGTCCGGCGAGGACGGACGTCAGTCCGGCGTTCCCCGACAGCGAGGTGTACGCGGCGATGGCGGGACGACGCAGGTCGGCGTCGATCAGCAGCACGCGCTGGCCGGTCTCGGAGAGCGCGAGCGCCAGGTTGGAGGAGATCAGGGACTTGCCCTCGGCCGGGATCGACGAGGTGATCACGAACGACCGCGTCGGCGAGCCGAGCGTGACGAACTCGAGGTTCGACCGCAGCTGGCGATAGGCCTCCGCCGCGTTGGAGAGCGGCGCCGACACGAGCACGGGGACGCCGTCCTTGTTCCGCTCGCGCTGGATCGATCCGACGAGGGGGGCCTTCGCGACCTCGGTCGCGGTCTCCGCGTTGTGGACGCCGGTGTCGAAAGTGGCGCGCAGCACGACGATCAGCGCTCCGGCGATGAGCCCGAGCAGCAGACCGGAGAGCACGTTGAGCCGGGTGTTCGGCGAAGAGGCGAACTTCGGGACGGCGGCGTGCTCGATCACGCGGACGGACACCGTCGCCGCGCCCTGCGCGGTCTTCGGTGCTATCTGCTCGACCGTGCTCGACAGGCTGGACGCCACCGCGTTCGCGATGTCCGCCGCCTGACGCGGGCTGGTGTCCGTCACGGCGAGCTCGAGGATGACCGTGTTCTGCGGCGTGCTCACCGAGATGGAATCGGCCAGCTGGCTCGGCGTGATGGCCAGGTCGAGCTGGTCGATCACGGGCGTGAGCACGACGGGCGACTCGGCGAGCTGCGCGAACGACAGCATCTGGTTCTGCGTGTACGTGGACCCCTGGCTGAGGTCGTTGGCGGACCCGCCGAAGTTCAGCGAGAAGTACAGCCCCGAGGTCGCGGTGTAGCTCTTGACCGCCAGCTGCGACAGGCCGAAGCCCAGCAGCGCTCCCGCGATCGTCGCGATGACGACGACGTACCAGAAGCGCCGGAACGCCTGCGCGTACTGCTTGGAGCTCATCGATTCTCCCCCTCGGTCGCCCGGTGCTCGATCCCCCGGCCCTCCGCCGGCCTCACTGGAACACCACGAGCTGGGCGCCCGCCTGGTCGCTGAGGGTCACGGTGACCGCTCCCTCCTCGTCCGCCGGAACCGTGAAGACGTACACCGCCGTCGCGGATGCTCCGGGCTGGAGCGATCCGGTGAACGGCTTGGCGGCGGTGTCGCCCGCGACCGGCGCCGCGGGCGTCGCACCCGAACCGTAGTAGGCATTGACGGTCGCCGTCGAGAGGGGGAATGCCCCGCCGGTCCCGTTGGTCAGCCGCAGCGTCACCTTGACGGCCGGTCCGCTGACCTCGCCGGGGCGGGTGGCGGTCGCCGTGTAGGACTCGACGGAGACCACGTTCGCGGTCAGACCCGACGGCGTCTTCACATCCTGCTTGACCTCGGCCGTCTGGGCGACGACCCCGCCGAAGCGCGCATCCATCTCGCCGGGCTTGGCAGGGGAGGCGGTCGCCGGCGCCCCCGTCGGTGCGTCAGAGGGCGCTGGAGTGGACGTCGCAGCATCGGTGGGCCGCGGCAGCTGCGTCGCCGCCGGCTTGAGGGCGTTCGCCACCGGGCCGCCCGGGGGACGGGCGAAGGAGTACACCGAGGCGATCACGATCGCGGCCACGATGGCGAGGCCGCCGACCGCGGCGAGAGCGACCAGCGCGATGCGCTTGCGCGTCCACCGGCCCCTCTTCTCCTGCGACGGCTCGTCCGGGGTGGGCAGCGGGGTGGTGGTGTCGTCCGACGTCATGGCCGGCCTCCTTCGGAACGGAGCTCGCGGAACCAGGTGACGGCTGCGGCGAACAGGAAGAGCGTCGTCGCGAGGACGATGAGTGTGTAGAGCACGAGGAAGCCCGGGAGCCAGCCCAGCAGGACGAACGAGAGGCAGAGCACCCCGTAGTCCATCGGGAGGACCAGCACCGCGCGCAGCCAGGACGGGCGGCCGGGCGCGTCGGCGGCCAGGGAGACCCGTCCGTGCTGGCGGCGCAGCTGCTCGGTGAGGATCATGCCGAAGAACAGGACGGAGGAGATCACCGCCGAGACGAGGGGGACGACGAGCCAGGCGACCGGTACCGCGTCGTGCAGGTAGAGCCCGAGACCGAGTGCCAGCGGCATGCTGACGACCTTCGTGGCGTCCACCATGTGGTCGAGCCACTCGCCGGCCGGGCTGCTGCGCCCGGTCAGCCGGGACAGCTGGCCGTCCGCGCTGTCGAAGGCGTAGCCGATGAGGAGCATGAGCGCGACACCGATGCCCAGCAGCCAGGACGGCGGGAACACGACCAGCAGGATGAGGGCCGCGAACGTCCACGCGGCGCTGATCGCCGTGACACCGTTCGGGGTGAGCCCGGCCCGGTAGGCCCACGCCGTCAGGTACCGGCCGAGCCGGCGGTTGACGAAGCGGGAGTAAGCGGGCGCGCTGCGGGCGGCCGGCTTCTGCGCGGCGGCGAGCCGGCGGAGGACCGACCCGTACGTCTCGCGTGCGGCCGTGCCGTCCAGCGTTCCGCCGGTCACGACTCGACCGCCTTGCCGGTGAGGCGCGGGGCGGAGCCGACGCGCTGCGCGGTGAGAGGCCGCCTCGCGCGCACCTGCACGCCGTCGGCGAGGTCGCGGCAGAGCAGTTCGTACTTGTCGGCGACGTCGTCCCAGTCGTAGCCGGCCGCGCGGGCGCGGGTGGCCGCGCGGCGGGCGGGATGCCCGGCCGGGTCGGCCTCCGCCGCCTCGACGACGCCGGCGACATCCGCCTCTGTGGTGAAGTAGGCGCCGCTGTCGCCGAGCACCTCGCGGTTGAAGACGACGTCGTAGGCGAGGGTGGGCGCTCCGGCGCCGATCGCTCGGAGGAGCGAGGGGTTCGTCCCGCCGACGGAGTGCCCGTGCAGGTAGCTGAAGGCGTTGGCGTAGAGCTGGTCGAGGAGGCGCTGGTCCCAGACCCCGCCGAGGAAGCGCACCCGGTCGTCCGCGAGGTCGTGGACGCGGGCGGTGTAAGCGTCGGCGTACGGCGCGGAGCCGACGACGATGAGCGGGAGGCGGGCGCCGCTCCGGCGGTATCCGTCGACGATCGTATGGACGTGGTTCTCCGGCTCGAAGCGGGCGACCAGGAGGTGATACCCCTGCGGCTGCAGACCGAGCCCCGCCAGCAGATCGGATTCCTCGGCGACCCGCGGTGCGCCGTAGGCGATCAGCCGGGTCGGCGCGTGGAACTCCTCGCGGTAGTAGTCCGCGATCCCCTGCGCGTCGGCGATGAGCCCGTCGGACCAGCGGACGGCCGCCGATTCGGCGAGCCGGTAGTAGCGGCGGCCGGTCCCCTTCCACTTGTCGCGCTTCCACTCCAGGCCGTCGACGTGGGTGGCGACCGGGATGCGCGCCGCGCGGATCAGCGGCAGGTACGGCGAATTGGCCGCGTTGAAGACCAGGGCGACGTCCGTTCGGTGGCGGAGCAGGTGGGCGACGGACAGGCCCGTGTGGCTCAGTGTCTCGAGCGAGCGGCGGTGCATCGCGCCCTTGTGGACGAGCTCCATCCTGCGGTACTCGGCGGGGCGCTCGCCATCGCCCGGGCGGCAGTAGACGACGACACGGTGGCCGCGCTCGGCCAGGCGCGATCCGACCTCTTCGACGGCGGTCTCGAAGCCGCCGTACCGGGCGGGAACGCCGCGCGTTCCGACCATGGCGATGCTGAGCGGATCCCCTGATCGCCTCGCCTTGCTGTGCATCGGCTTCTCTCGTTCTCGTCGGTCGGTACGGACGAACCCGACGACGGAAGCGATGGCCGTGACGGGCGGGCGAGAATCCGCGTATCTCGGTCTTCGGAGTGCACCAGGGTCGGGTCTCTGTTGCCCTCACAGTCTATGACGAGAAATCCTCAATTGTTGCTCCCCTGTTCGGGGGACTTTCACCGGGAGCGTGTACCCCGAGAGGCCCGCAGACCGTCGCGCACCCCGCGGAACGCCGCCGCGAGCGGGGCCGGAGACCGCAGGAACTGACGCCGTCCGCCCTGCAGCAGCACCTCGTAGGCGATCGGGATGCTGGCCCGCCGCCAGCGCTTCACCGACGCCGCGTCGAGGTTGCGCGCCGCGAACACGAGACGGTTCCGGATGTTGAAGTAGTAGTAGGTCGCCGACTTCGCCTCGCCGCTCGCCGCATGCCCGTCGCCCTGCGTCCCGCCTTCGGCGTGCACCGCGGTCGCCGCATCCACGACCTCGACCCGGCCGCCGGCGCGACGCGCCCGGAAGGACAGCTCCACATCCTCCCAGTACAGGAAGTACCCGTCGCCGAACCCGCCGATCCGCCGCCACAGCTCGGCGGTGACGAGCAGACAGGCCCCACTGAGCCACTGCTCCGCGTCGCGGACGCCGAGACGCTCGCGGTTGCGGGTCGCCGTGATCCTGCCGTCGCCGAGGTGCAGGTCGGAGCCGTCGAACCACACCGATCCGTCGGGCCGGAGCACGCGCGGCGCCAGCAGCACCAGCGGGTCGTCGCCGGCCGCGGCGAGCAGCGCGGACACGTCCGCCGGCTCCATCGTGGCGTCCGGGTTGAGCAGCAGCAGCCGCGTCGCCCCCGCGGCGATGGCGCGCTCCGCAGCGAGGTTCATGCCGAGCCCGAAGCCCAGGTTCTCCGCCGGTTCGAGCAGCTCCCAGCCCTCGGCGGCGGAGAGCCGGCGCATCGCCGCGCGCTCCGCGTCGGTCGTGCGGTTGTCGACGACGAACGTCCGTGCGCCGTCCAGCCTCCTGGTCAGCGGAGCGAGGTTGTCGGCGAGCAGTCCGGAGGAACCGTAGCCGACGACGATCACCGCGAGCCCGTCGAACGACATCCCGCTCCCCTCCTGCCGGCCGCCCCCTCCGGGCGCTGGCGTGAAGCCTATACCTGTGTGAGCATGGTGACTCCGCCACCCGATCCGAGGACCAGAACGCGATGACCGACCAGCGCCTCCCCGTGACCATCGCCGTTCCGACGTTCCACCGGCCCGAGGAGCTGCGCGTCCTGCTGCCGCTGCTGAAGGCGCAGGCCGAGGATCTGGATGCCGCGGGTGCGACGAGAACCGACGTCCTGGTGGTCGACAACGACGCCGGGGCGAGCGGTCGCGCGGCGGCCGAGGAGGCCGGCGTCCGCTACGTCGTCGAGCCGCAGCCCGGCATCGCGGCCGCGCGCAACCGGGCGCTCGACGAGAGCGCCGGTTCGCGGCTACTCGCCTTCATCGACGACGACGAGCATCCCCACGCCGGCTGGCTGCGCGAGCTCGTGCGGGTGTGGCGGATCTCGGAGCCCGCCCTCGTCTCCGGCCGGGTGGTCGCGGAGTTCGAGCGGCCGCCGGGGCGGTGGATCGAGGAGGGCCGGTTCTTCGTGCGGCGGTCCCTGCCGACCGGCACGCCGCTCCAGGTCGCCGCAGCGGGCAACCTCCTGCTCGACCTCGACCAGGTGCGCGAGAGCGGCGTGCGGTTCGCGCTCGACCTCGGCCTGAGCGGCGGGGAGGACACGCTGTTCAGCCGCCGCCTCGCCCGTGCCGGTTACCGGATGGTGTGGTGCAACGAGTCCGTGATCACCGATCTCGTGCCCGCCGCGCGGATCAGCCGCCGGTGGGTGCTCCGACGCGCGTGGAGTCACGGGAACTCGACAGCGGTCGTCAGCGTCCGCCTGGCCGGGGGCCGGGCAGGTCGCGCGGTCGCGCGCATCCGCGCCGTCGTCGGCGGCGCCGCGCGCGTCGTCCTCGGGGTGGCGAGGACGGCACTGGGACTTCTCCTCCGGTCGCCCGGCCACCAGGCGCGCGGCTCACGGGCCGCCTACCGGGGTGCCGGAATGGTGTGGGCGGCGTTCGGCGGCGTCTACCAGGAGTACGCGCGGACCGCCGACGGGGCCGAGAAGTGAGCGTCCGCGACGCGCTGGTCGCCGCCGTCCGCCGCGCCGGGGCTCCGGTCGGATCCGTCATGCGCGTCCGCACCGAGGAGCCGGTGGTCATCGCGACGTTCGACGACGGTCCGTCGTTCCGCACGGCGACCGTACTGAGCGCGCTCGCGGACGCGGGGGCGACGGCGACGTTCTTCGTGCTGCTCAGCCGCACGCGCCGCGATCCCGGCCTGCTCGACGACATCCTGGCCGCCGGCCACGAGCTCGCCCTGCACGGTCCCGATCACCGGCGGCTGACGACGCTCCCGCCGGACTCGCTCGCGGGGCGGATGCGCGACGCGCGCTCCGAGCTGGAGGACCTCGCCGGCCGCCGCATCCGCTGGTTCCGGCCGCCGTACGGCGCGCAGAGCCTGCGCTCCTGGCGCGCGGTGAGGGCGGCGGGCATGGAGCCGGTGCTGTGGGGGCCGACCCTCGCGGACTGGCGCGACGCCCCGCACGACGAACGGCTGCGCCTGGCGCTCTCCGCCGAGCGCGGCGCCATCGTCCTCGGCCACGACGGGCATGCGGACGCCGTCGACGGCGTCGACGACGGACCGGCCCCCACGGTCGACCACCGCACGCTCCTCTCCGAGGTGGCGGCGGGCTATGCGGCGCGCGGCCTGCGCCTCACCTCGCTCGGATCGGCTGCGGCGAACGGCCGGCTGGTGCGGGAGGCGCGGTTCAGGAGCTGACCGCGCGGCCGCGCCGGAGCAGGCCGATCGCCCGACGGTACGCGGTGGCGTGCTGCGGCCCCGCATCCGCCCAGGAGCGCGCGCTCAGGTCGGGCCGCCCCTCGACCTCGCGGGCGTGCTCGGCGGCCTCCCGGATCACCTCGGGCGTCAGGTCCGCGTACCGGCTCACCCACGCCGGGCCCACCTCCTCGGCGAGCGCCGCGGTCGTCGCGTTGTCGGGCACCAGCACCGGGCGATCCAGCGAGAGCGCGGTGAGCACCCCTCCCGAGTTGTGCATGTCGCGGTAGGGCAGCACGATCAGCTCGCTGCGTCCGACCAGGTCGGCCAGCTCGGAGTCCTGCAGGAAGCTGAGCTGCACCCGCACCCGCTCGTCACGGTCGGCCAGCGCGCGGATCGTCTCGGCGAGCTCCTCGGTGGACGGCTTGCCCGCGACGGTCAGCCGCAGGTCGTCGCCCGGCACGCGGGAGAACACCTCCAGCAGCTGCTCGACCCCCTTGTAGCGGCGGATCAGCCCGAAGTACCCCAGCCGTCCGGGCTCGCGCTCCGGCCGCGGGTAGCGGCCGAACCACTCCCGGTAGTCGCCGTGCAGGATCGTCTCGTACGCCGTGCCGTCCGGGAACCGCGTCGTGGGGTTGAGGCGGATGCGCAGCGTCGTCCGCCGGTCGAACCAGCGCAGGATGGCGCGCTCGCGCCGCGAGATGCCCTCCGGGAGGTGGAGGTTGTGGACGGTCCGCACGATCGGGGTGCGGGTGACCCGGAGCTTCAGGAGGAGCACGACCGTGAGGCCCTGCCGGACGAGCGCCTTCGCCGGACTCTGGCCCGCGACGAGGATCTCGGGCCAGTGGGCGTGGAACACGTCGTACCGGCCGAGCAGCGCGCGCCGCCACGAGAACGTGCGCACCTCGAGGCCCGGGGTCGCCGTGAGCGCATCGCGCAGCATCACGATGTACGGGTTGGTGGTGGGCCGGGGGTCCGGGAAGGACTGCTGGACGACGATTCGCTCGGGCTCGGTCATGGTGCGATCCACCCTAGGGGCCGTTCCACGGTCGGAGCCAGCGCCGACCCCCAAGACTGGGTGCATTTTTGAGAATATCTCGTTATTTGGCCTGCGCCTGTCTAGACTCGCTCAGCAGAGGCCCGACACCCGACACGAGGGCCCGACCAGACCCGGAGCTGCCCGTGGCCAGCGAAGCGCCAACTCTTCACCACCAGCACGTCCGCCTGTACGACCAGGTGCGCAGCGTGCACCTGGAGCGCGCCCACGAACTCGACCCCGCCGCGATCGTCTACCGGGTCAAGCGCTACGACTTCGACCCGCAGCTCGCCTCGGGCATCGAGCTCGCGCAGGCCGGCAGCCTCGCTGCGGCGCGGATGGCGCTCCGCAGCAGGATCACGCGGGTGGAGGTCGACGAGCCGCTGTACCTCGACTCCCTCCCCCGGACCGCCGCCGTGCTCGCCGCCCTCGGCCTCAAGCGTCTGTTCGGAGCGCCCCGCGCCGAGGTCGCGACCTACGCGATCGAGAACCTCGACCCCTTCGCCAGCCGGCCGCCCCGGATGCGCAGCCGCCTCCGCCGCGCCCTCGAACGCGTGCTCAGCGGCTACGTCTGGCACCGGCTCGACACCGTCGTGTACGGGACGCCCGGCGCCCGCGACCTCTACGGCGAGACCTTCGCGCGGCGCCCGCGCCGCCAGCTGACGGTCGAGGCCCTCCCGAGCCCGTGCCGCTGCGATGCCGGGCGCACGATCCAGCGCGATCCCGATGGTGTCGTCTTCCTCGGCGCGTTCTCCCCCCGCAAGGGCTTCGGCGACGTGCTCGCCGCCTGGCCGGCCATCTGCTCCCGACGCCCGCAGGCGACGCTCACGCTGATCGGGTCGGGCGGGATGCTCGACCAGGCGCGCGCCGCGGCCGAGGCCGACCCGTCCATCCGGCTCCTCGTCGATCCCCCCAGGGACGTCATCCACACCGAGCTGCTGCGCGCGCACGTGCTCGTGCTGCCGTCGCGGCGGGTCGGGGGCTGGCGCGAGCAGATCGGCCTTCCCCTGCTGGAGGCGCTCGCCCACGGCTGCGAGGTCGTCACCACCTCGGAGACCGGAATCGCCGAGTTCCTCATCGACGCCGGCCACCTCGTGCTCCCCGGCGACGCCGACGCGGCACGGATCGCCGACGGCGTGGATGCCGCACTCGCCCGCCGCCGCACGGCCGCCGACATCCGCTCCGCCCTCCCGGCCGTCGACGGCCGCATCGCCGCCGGCCGAGCTCTCTTCGAGGAGCGGACCCCGGCATGACGGCCCTGAGACCGCAGAGGACCGGGATGGTGCGGGCCGTCGGGTCGACGGCCGTCATCAAGGTCGTCGTGATGGGGATCTCCGGGCTCATCGGCATCGTCAACAGCCGGCTCATCATCCAGAACTTCGGCACGGACGCCTATGCCCAGTACGGCTTGCTCGCTGCGTTGCCCGCTCTGCTCCCGTTCGCCGACCTCGGTATCGCCGCCGTCGTGATCAACGCGGTCGCCGGGTCCGACAAGCCCGCCTCGGACCGCCTGGTCCGCAGCACGATCGTGACGGCGTTCCGCATCCTGCTCTGCTCGGCCGCCGCGATCGTCGGCGTCGGACTCGTGATCTCGCTGCTCGGCTGGTGGCCGGCCATCCTCGGCGGAGCGCTGCTGCCCGACGGTGGGAGCCTCGCCGCCTTCCTGTGCCTCGGCACCTTCGCGCTCGTGCTGCCGCTCACGGTCGGTTCGCGCGTGCTGGTCGGACTCGGCCGCACCAGCACCCAGACCGCCAGTCAGGCCGTCGTGGCGCCCGCGATGTTCCTCGGCCTCGCGACGCTGGTCGCCCTGTCGGCGCCGGCCGGCAGCTTCCTCGCCGTGCTCTCCTACATCGCCAACGGCCTCGCCTCGCTGATCTGCCTGATCGTCGCGGCGCGTCTGATCCGCCCGCAGATCGGGAAGGCACTGCGCGAGGTCCCGTTCCCGCGGCGCTACCCGGGCGTGCCCGCGATGGGCGTCGCCTGGCCGATGCTCGTGCAGATGGTCGCCCTCCCCATCGCCATGCAGACCGACCGCCTGCTGCTCAGCCACCTGACGACAGGCACCGAGCTGGCGCAGTACAACCTCGCCTCCCAGCTGTTCGGGCTGGTGGTGCAGACCATCGCGGCCGCCGGCGTCGCCCTCTGGCCGATCTACGCGAAGGCCCGCTCCGAGTCGCGCATCGAGTCGCCGATGAAGCCGACCCTGTGGTTCCTCGCCGGCGGCCTCGGCCTCGGCCTCGTGCTCGCCGCGCTCTCGCCGCTGCTCACCCACTTCATCGCGGGCGACCGGTTCACCCTCGACCCCTGGCTGGTCGGCGGGTTCGTGGTCTTCGTCGCCCTGCAGGCGGCCAAGTACCCCGCCGGGATGTACATGACCGACAAGCGCGGCCTCACGTTCCAGGTGTGGCCGATCCTCGCCAGCGTCCCCCTCAACCTCGTGCTCTCCTGGTGGCTGATCGGCGTGATCGGAGCGGGCGGCCCGATCGTCGGCTCGGCGATCAGCGTCGCCGTCTGCCAGGTGCTGCCCAACCTCTGGTACGTCACCCACGACCTCGGCCGCCGCCGGGCTGAGGTGCCCGGCGACGGCCGAGAGGACGTGCTCTAGAGATCCCGCGCTGCGGGCGCGCCTGCTACCAGGCGCCGACGTGGACGGTGCCCGCCGGCTTCCCGATCAGCGACGCGATGTCGCCGGGGAGGGCCGTCGCCGTTCCGACCACGGACGCGATCAGCTGGGACGGCGCCAGCGACGGAGCGTTCTCCGCCGTGGTGCTGTGCGCCTCCTGCCCGGTCGCCGACGTGAACGCCGAGAAGGTCGGGTACACGGCGGGGTCACCGGCGCCGCGGGACCAGATCACGGCCCACGACGGGGACGACGCCGAGGCACGGCGGTACACGTTGTAGTCGCTGCTGATCTGCATGCGCTCCGCGGAGAGCTGGTGCGAGTAGTCCTCGACGCACAGCAGGCAGTTGCCCGTGCCGCCCGAGATCACGTTGTTCCGGATGGTGACCGGCCCGGTGACCCAGGTCATGGTCGGGTCCGGGAACGCCTGGCGCGGGTCGTGACCGGCGTCCGACGCGTTGTTCCCGCGACGCGCATCCTGCGTGATGTCGAGGTTGCGCGCGTTGTCGCTCAGCGTGTTGTTCCACACCTTGGCGGAGCTGATGTTGTTCAGCTTGATCCCGGCCGAGCTGTTCCGCGACGCCACGTTGTCCACGAGGGTCGCGGTCGACGAGATCTCCAGCGAGATGCCGTTGCCCGCGTTGCCGATGGCGTCGTTGTGCGCGATCGTCATCCCGTACACCGACTCGTCGAGCCAGAGCCCGGCCGCCTGGTTGCGGAGGAACGCGCTGTTGCGGATGTCGATGATCCGCGATCGCGTGATCTTCACGCCTCCCGACACCGGCGAGGTGTTGAAGTGCTCGGAGTTGTTGTCCGCCGCGAGCACTCCGTCCAGAGTCAGGTGGTCGGAGGAGTTCGCGTGGACGCCGAGCAGGCCGTTGCGCGCCACGGTGACGGAGCGCAGCGTGTTGCCGTCGCCCCCCAGCGAGACGCCGGTGGTGGCGTTGTCGGTGAAGGAGACGTTCTCGAAGAGCGCGCCGCCCTTCCACGCGGTCACCGCACCCATGTCGGGGACGGACGGTGCGTAGCGGCGGACGCCGACGCCCTTCAGGACGAACCCGGCGGACTGCACGCTGATGGCCTTCTGCAGGTCGCTCGCGCGGACCTCCTGGCTGCCCGGGTCGGTGCCGAGCACGAGGGTCCTGCCCGCGGTGTCGTAGTAGAACGTGCCGGGGCGGACCTGCGACCGGCTCGCGACCTGCTGCTGGGCGGCGTTGCCGATCCAGACCTGGTCGGGGTGCGCGGCCATCGGGTACGACGGGTTCAGCCACTGCCAGCCCGGGGTGGAGCCGTCGCCGGCGCCGCGGGTGTAGGTCGGGCTGGAGTCGAAGACGTGGTTCCAGCCGCCGGCGACCCAGGTCGAGCCGCTCTGCGTCCAGCCCTTCACGACGGAGCTGCCGTCGAGGTAGGCGGCCTCCTTCGGATACGACTGGATGGTCAGCTTCTTCGTCGCGGGCACGGTCAGCGACTCGTGGTAGCTGCCGGCGCGCAGGACGATCGTCGCGCCGTTCCCGGCGACGTCGATGGCGTGCTGGACGGTCCGGAACGGAGCGGACGCCGTGCCCGAGCCGGTGTCGGAGCCGTTGGGAGCCACGAGCAGGGCACCGGCGGGAACCGCGTACGCGGTGCTGCCGATGGCGGCCGCTCCCGTCGGGAAGCGCGTGCCGGAGGTGTCGACCGACGGGTCACCGGTCGGAGCGGGCTGCGGCGGGGTCGGCTCGGTGACCGGCGGGGCCGGGTCGACCGGCGGGGCCGGGTCGCTCGGCTTCGGGGTCGGCGTCTGCGTCGGGGTCGGCGTCTGCGTCGGCGTCGGGGCGGGGGTGTCCTGCACCGGCTTCAGGCTCGAGGCCGTCAGCGTGTCGAAGGCGACGGGCTGCGCGGCGGTCGATCCGGAGACGTACGACCAGGCGGCGAGGCTGCCCGCGGAGGTCAGCCGCTTCGCACTGGAGTCGTCGGCGACGGACTGCCAGTCCGGCTTGGCCTGACCGTCGGGCCACGCCCGGGCCTGCAGATGCACGGGGTTCGTCCCCGTGGCCTGGAACTCGAGGTGCACAGAGGCTCCGGCCTTGAGGCCGGTAGCGACGCGGATCTCCTTGCCGACCGTGGTCTGAGCGGCGGTCGAGCCGTTGACGCGGAGGATCGTGAGGGTGAGGGCGCCTGCGGCGTTCACGCGGACGTTGGCCTGGTAGTACGAGCCTGCGGCGACGCGTGTCTGCACACCGGCGAAGATGCCGTTGCCCCCGGAGGGGATGCGCGGGACGTCGATCGTCGCCGAGGTCGTGACGTCGCCGGCGGTGACCGACGGCAGGGAGGCGGTGAGCGAGGAGCCCGGACGCGGCAACGTCATGCTGCCGGCGTCGCCGGTCGCCGAGAAGGGCGTCGTGCCGGTGGTGCGGTAGGCGCCGCCGATCGGCGCGCTGCCCCATCCGCCCGCGGTGACACGGGAGAAGTCGTCGGAGACCAGCTGGCTGCCGACGACGTAGTTGGAGGGCGCAGCCGACGCCGTGATCGCCGGAAGGCCGAAGACGGCGATACCGGCGGTGGCGACCGTCGCCACAGCTGTGACGACGATGTTGCGGGTGAAGATGCGGGGAGCGGGGGACTTTTGGGTGTTGGTGAGGCGGTGTCTGGCCTTGCGGACCATGGACTGTCTTCCAATACTGATAGTTCGCGAACAGAAAAACACAGAGGTGAGACCAGGCCTTCTGCGCGGAGCTGAGAAGAAAGCTAGCACGCACTCCTGCGAGATCGCGAACCAAAACCGTTAAATCTATCGCGCGTCGCTGTCATCACGCCATGCCGGCGCACCCCCCCTTTCGGGTGGCCCAGCCCGGTGCGGCGGAGCGGAGGGACGGCCCGGCCGGCTTTCCGGAAGAATGGCTGCATGCCCGGCTCCGACTCGTTCCGCATCCTCACCGTCTGCACGGGGAACATCTGCCGCTCCCCCGCGATGGAGTTCCTGCTGGCGCAGGAGCTGGCGGCCGACCCTCGATTCCACGTCCACTCCGCCGGGACGCACGCCGAGCGCGGGTGGCCCGTGAACCCTCCCATGGACCGCCTGCTCGAGGACCGCGGGATCGACGTCTCGGGCTTCACGGCCCGCCAGGCGGACACGCGGCTGCTGTCCGGATCGGACCTGGTGCTCACCGCGACGCAGCAGCACCTCGCCTGGGTCACCGAGCACGAGCCGCGGGTCGTGCGGCGTGCGTTCACGCTGACGGAGTTCGCCGACGCGATCGCCGACGTGCCGGACGAGACGGACCTCCCCGGCCTGGTCGCGTGGGCGGCGGCGCATCGCCCGGCACTCCGCGTCCGCTCGCTCGGCTCTCCCACCCGACGGGGATACGACGAGGGCGACATCCTCGATCCCTACGGTCGCGGCGAGGCCGCCTACCGGGCAGCGCTCGGCCAGATCGAGCCCCTCGTGCAGCGCATCGCCCGCGCGCTCCTGGGGGCAGCACAGTCCGCCTGACGCGCGCCACGGGCACACCCGGCGTCTCCCGAGATCACTTGGTGACAAATCCTCACTAATCCGCCAGAATAGGTGAGGAAATCTCAAACCAAGGGGGGAAGCCCGTGACCCGACGCGTCGGCTACGCCGCAGGGGCGTTCGATCTGTTCCACATCGGACACCTGAACATCCTGAAACACGCCAAGAGCCAGTGCGACTACCTCATCGCCGGCGTCGTCTCCGACGAGATGCTCGCGCTCACCAAGGGCATCAGCCCCGTCATCCCCCTCGCGGAACGGCTCGAGATCGTCCAGAGCATCGACTACGTCGACGAAGCCGTCGCCGAGACCGTCCCCGACAAGCTCGACACCTGGCGTGAGCTGCGGTTCGACGTGTTCTTCAAGGGCGACGACTGGCGCGGCACCGAGAAGGGGATGCGGCTGGAGCGCGAGTTCGCCGCGGTCGGCGTCGAGGTCGTGTACTTCCCGTACACGATGACGACGTCCTCCACGCAGCTGCGGAAGGCGCTCGCGGCGCTGGCCGGTTAGCCGGCGAACCGGTCGGTCGCCTCGATCAGCGCATCCAGGATGCCCGGCTCGTCGAAGGCGTGCCCGGCATCCGGAATCAGGTGCAGCTCCGCCTCCGGCAGTGCGCGATGCAGGTCCCACGCGGTCATCGGCGGCGTGCACACGTCGTAGCGGCCCTGCACGATCACGGTGGGGATGCCCTCCAGCTTCGACGCGTCCCGGATCAGCTGGCCCTCCTCGAACCAGCCGCCGTTGACGAAGAAGTGGTTCTCGATGCGCGCGAAAGCGACGGCGTGCCTCGGCTCGGTGAACGCCTCCACGAGCTCCGGGCGCGGCAGCAGGGTGATGGTGGACGACTCCCAGCGCGACCAGGCGACGGCGGCGGGCAGGTGCACGTCCGGGTCGGTGTCGAACAGCAGCCGGTTGTACGCGCGCATCAGGCGCGAGCGCTCGCCCGCCGGGACGGGCTCCAGGAAGCCCTCCCACAGATCCGGGAAGAGCGCGGCGGCGCCGCCCTCGTAGAACCAGTCCAGCTCCTGCGCCCGCAGGGTGAAGATGCCGCGCAGCACGAGCTCGGTGACCCGCTCGGGATGCGTCTCGGCGTACGCGAGCGCGAGCGTGCTGCCCCACGAACCGCCGAACACCTGCCAGCGCTCCACACCGAGGTGCTCGCGGAGCCGCTCGATGTCCTCCACCAGGTGCCAGGTGGTGTTGACGGTGAGGTCGGGCTCCGGCTCGCTGGCGTGCGGGAGGCTGCGGCCGCACATTCGCTGATCGAACAGCAGGATGCGATAGCGCTCCGGATCGAACAGCCGGCGGTGCGCCGGGGTCGTCCCGCCGCCCGGTCCGCCGTGCAGGAAGACGACCGGCTTCCCCTCCGGATTGCCGCTGACCTCCCAGTACAGCTGCTGGCCGTCGCCGACGTCCAGCATTCCGCTGTCGTACGGCTCGATCTCGGGGTACAGGCTCCGCATGGGTCGAGGCTAGCGGCTCAGAGCCGCGACGCGGGGACCGCGAAGGTGTCGCAGGCCGCGGCGCCCTGCCGGAACCCGGTGGTGAACCAGCGCTGCCGCTGCTCGGCCGACCCGTGGGTCCAGCCCTCTGGGTCGACCCGGCCGGTGGAGGCCTGCTGGATGCGGTCGTCCCCCACCGCGGCCGCCGCACTCAGGGCGTCGGCGATCTGCTCGTCCGTGATCGGCTCCAGGAAGGGCCGCCCGCTCGGGTCGTCCGTGGAGGATGCGGCGCCCGCCCAGCTGCCCGCGAAGCAGTCCGCCTGCAGCTCGGTGCGCACGCTGTCCGACGCCGGGCCGGTCTCCCGGCCGCTGTGCTGCTCCATGATGCCGCCGATGTTCTGGATGTGGTGCCCCCACTCGTGCGCCACGACGTACATCTCGGCCAGCGGGCCGCCGCTCGCCCCGAAGCGCGAGCGCAGCTCGTCGAAGAAGCCGGTGTCGACGTACAGCGTCCGGTCGGGCGGGCAGTAGAACGGGCCGACGGCGCTCGTCGCCGAACCGCATCCCGTGCCGGTCTGGCCGTCGAACAGAATGAACTCGGGCGACGAGTACGTGGCGCCGAGCTGCGGCGCCGCGCTCGACCAGTACGCCTCGAGGGACGCGGCGGCGCCCTTCATCCGGCAGTCGACGCTCGCGTTCGCCTCGGCGCCCGTCGTGCAGTCGACCGCCTGGTCGCCCGTGCCGATCTGCTGGGTGCCGCCGCTCGCATCCCCGCCGACCAGCCCGGTGAGGTCGACCCCCAGCAGCTGCGAGACGAGCAGGATGACGACGGCGCCGAGGCCGACACCTCCCGCCGCGATCCCGGCGGTGCGGCCACGGCGCCGCACCCGGCCCCCACTGATGTCGGCATTCGGATCGAACGTCATGCCGCACACCGTACGCCGCGATCCGGGAGTCCCGGGCGCGTCGGGGGCGGTCTAGGCTCGGCAGCGTGAGCGCATCCACACCCCCCGTGAACGTGACCGTCACCGGGGCGGGCGGGCAGATCGGCTACGCGCTGCTGTTCCGCATCGCCTCCGGCCAGCTCCTCGGGCGCGAGACCCCCGTCCGCCTGCGGCTGCTCGAGATCCCGCCCGGTCTGCGGGCCGCCGAGGGCACCGCGCTCGAACTGGAGGACGGCGCGTACCCGCTGCTGCACGGCATCGACGTGACCGACGACGCCCGCGCCGCCTTCGACGGCGTCAACATCGCCCTGCTCGTCGGCGCGCGCCCGCGCGGACCGGGGATGGAGCGCAGCGACCTGCTCGAGGCCAACGGCGCGATCTTCGGGCCGCAGGGCGAGGCGATCAACGCCGGCGCGGCGGACGACGTGCGCGTGCTGGTGGTGGGCAACCCCGCCAACACCAACGCGCTCATCGCCAGTGCGCACGCGCCCGACATTTCGGCGGAGCGCTTCACCGCGATGACGCGGCTCGACCACAACCGCGCCGTGGCGCAGCTGGCCCGCCACCTGCATGTCCCGGTGCGCGCCATCGACGGCGTCGTCATCTGGGGCAACCACTCGGCGAGTCAGTACCCCGACATCACCCACGCGACAGTGGACGGCCGTCCCGTCACCGATCTCGTCGACGAGCGCTGGCTGACCGACGAGTTCATCCCGCGGGTCGCCAAGCGCGGCGCCGAGATCATCGACGTGCGCGGGTCGTCGTCGGCGGCGTCGGCGGCGAGCGCGGCGATCGACCACATCCACGACTGGGTGAACGGCACGGGAGAGCGCTGGACCAGCGCCGCCATCGTCTCCGACGGCTCGTACGGGGTGCCGGAGGGACTGGTGTCGTCGTTCCCGGTCCGCTCGGTCGACGGAGCCTGGCGGATCGTGCCGGGCCTCGCGATCGACGCGTTCTCACGCGAGCGCATCGACGCGTCCGTCGCGGAGCTCGTCGCCGAGCGCGACGCCGTCCGCGCCCTCGGCCTCCTCTGACCCCTCCCTCGCGTCCCAAACCAACAGCTCCTGAGTTTTTCCGCCTTTTCGCGTCGATTCGGCGGAGAAACTCAGGAGCTGATGGCGTGGGAGTGGGAGAGGGGTCAGCGCTTCTTCTGCGACTTCTCGGGGGTGGGGAGCGTGCCCGCGGCGCGGCGCTCGGCGTAGTAGGCGCGGGCCTCCGCCTGGCGCTCCGCCTCGGCGCCCGACGCGATCTTCGCGCGCACCAGCTGGTCGTCGTAGCCGAACGCATCCACCAGGTCGACGGCGTGCGGGCGGATGCGCGTGAGCAGGCGGTCGATGTACGCCGACACCGCCTGCGCCCGCTGGGGCGAGAGGCGTCCGTTCATCAGGTACCAGGCGAGGTGCTTCTCGATCAGCCCGAAGCCGAAGAGGTCGCGCAGCCAGGTGAGCACCTGCTTCGTGCCTGCGTCGGGAGCCTGCTCCAGCGCATCCGTGAACGCCTCCCACTGCAGCAGCTCGCCGTGGGCGCGAGCGGCCTCGATGAGCTCGTTCTGCTGCGAGTTGAACAGCTCCGCCGCGGCCTTCTTGCCGAGCTTGGATGCAGGGCGGAGACGGCCGGCGATCTGGGCGATCATGGTCTCGACGCGGCCCGTCAGCAGCTCCCGCTGGGTGGCCGGCTCCTGGAGCCAGTTCACCGAGCGCGCGGTGGACCCGAAGTCGCGGACGGTCTGGGCGACCGTGCGCAGCCCGGAGCCGTGGTACGCCTTGCCCGCGGCCTGGGTGACCACATACCGCGCGAGCGCGCCCGCATCCGCCTTGGCGAACTTGCGGCTGTAGTCGGTCAGCAGGCGCTTCGCGACGAGCTGGAGCAGGACGTTGTTGTCGCCCTCGAAGGTGACCCAGATGTCGAGGTCCTGCCGAAGCGATGTGAGCCGGTTCTCGGTCAGGAAGCCCGAGCCGCCGCACGCCTCGCGCGCCTCCTGCAGCGTGTCGAGCGCGTGCCAGGTGCTCAGCGGCTTGAGCGCCGCCGCCATCGTCTCGAGGTCCTGCCGGTCGGTGTCCGTGTCGGCCGTGCCGCTGAAGACGTCGTCGAACTTGTGCAGGAAGACCTCGTGGGCGAAGCTCGCCGCGTACGTCGTGGCGAGCAGCGGGAGGAGCCGGCGCTGGTGCCGCTGGTAGTCGAGCAGCACCTCCTCGTCCGTGTCGCTCCCCGCCGTGAACTGGCGGCGCTGGTCGGCGTACGTGAGCGCGATCTTCAGGCCGATCTTGGCGCCGATCGTGGCGGACCCGTCGAGCGAGACGCGGCCCTGCACGAGGGTGCCGAGCATGGTGAAGAAGCGGCGACCGGGGCTCTGGATGGGCGAGGTGTATGTGCCGTCCTCGGCCACATCTCCGTACTTGTTGAGCAGATCGGTGCGCGGGACGCGGACGCCGTCGAAGTGCAGACGGCCGTTGTCGATGCCGTTGAGGCCGCCCTTCTGGCCGTCGTCCTCGCCGCCGATGCCCGGGAGGAAGTCACCGTTCGCGTCGCGGATCGGCACGTAGAAGGCGTGGACGCCGTGGTTCACGTTCTTGGTGATCAGCTGCGCGAACACGACGGCCGCCGTCGCATCCACCGCCGCGTTGCCCAGGTAGTCCTTCCACGCCCCGCGGAACGGGGTGTCGATGACGAACTCCTGCGTCTCCGGGTCGTAGGTCGCCGTCGTGGCGATGCTGGCGACGTCGGAGCCGTGTCCGGTCTCGGTCATCGCGAACGCGCCGGGGACCTCCAGCGACATGATCGCCGGCAGGTACTTCTCGTGGTGCGGCTCGGTGCCGAGGTGCAGGACCGCCGCACCGAACAGGCCCCACTGCACGCCCGACTTGATCTGGAGGGACGGGTCGGCTGCGACGAGCTCCTCGAACGCGGCGATGTTGCCACCGTTGTCCTCGCTGCCGCCGAGCGACTTCGGGAAGGCACGGTGCACCTGCCCGTTCTCGACCAGCAGCTTCAGCTGCCCGAACACACGCCTGCGGTGATCGGCGACGGAGAGCCCCTCCTCCTTCTGCATCTCGGGGCGCCTCGACAGCTCCCGGGACGCCAGCCGGGCCTCGGCCCAGTCGCCCAGCAGCTGACGGCCGAGTGCTTCGACGTCGACGCGCGGGGTGACGGCGGGCGCGGTCGCCGGGGCCGGGGTCGTGGCGGGCGCCTTTCCTGTGGCGGAGGTGGATGCGGGGGTCGCGCTCGGGACGCGTTCGGCAGTGTCGACCATGACCTCTCCTAACGAAAATCGTGGATTCCGTCACGCTACGACCGGTCGTCCGTCAATGGAAAACGTCGGTGCGCCGCCTACAAATGACGAGTCCGACGCCCCTCGGCCCGATTGTGGAAACCTCCAAATCCGACCACGCGCGACGTGACACCCCGCACAACACGTGCCGGACGCGAGAACGCCGCCCCGAGCGATCGGGGCGGCGTCTTCTGTGAGCTCGCGGGTCAGGCCGCGCGACGCGGGGCGCGGGGCGTACGGGCGGCGCGCAGGTCGCGCTGCTGCGGACGCGGCGACCGGAGCGGCGTGGTCAGCGCCGCGCGCGCGGCGGCCGACCCCTTCAGCTCGATGACGGCGCCGGCCGTCACCTGGGTGTCGCGCTCGATGCGCGCGCCGTTGCCGACCATCGCGTTCTCGCCGAGCTTCGCGCCGCTGCCGATCTTCACTCCGCTGCCGACGATGCAGCCAGCGCCGATGTGGACGTTCGCGCCCACGAAGGTGCGGTCGCCCACCGTGGCGCCCTTGTCGATCCAGCTGCCCGCTCCGACGTACGCCTCCATGCCGACGCGCGCGTCGGCCTCCACGTAGGCGGTCGGCTCGATGTAGGCCGACTCGGCCACACGCGCGGACGGCGAGACCAGGCCCCGGCCGTTCACGTGACGCTTGTACTTGATGACGGCGCCGGTCTCGTCCTCGAGCTCTTCGATCATTCGTGCCATCTACTACTTCCTCCTCCGAGATCGCCGCAGTAATCGTTCAATGTCATAACACAGGCGGCCAGGAAAAGATTCCCTGATGACCGCCCGGAACGAAGGACAGTACCCCTCCTTCCGCCGGCGGCACAGGGGCGGCCGCGAATCGGCGCGCGGCCTCCGCGCGCGCCGGCCGCGCGCCGAGTTGCGACATGATGTCGCAACTCAGCCTGAGTTGCGACATCATGTCGCAACTCAACGGTCGCGGGCGCGGGCTTCCGTCGGAGAAAGGCCCCCGAATCCCCGACGCACCGCGGTAGGGATGGAGATCCCGGCCTCGCGGGTGCGGATCTCCGCCGGGCGGCGGAGCGGCGCAGCGGCCAGCCGCCGCGGAGCGGCTACTGCGCGGGCGCGATCAGGCGGAGGCGACGACGGCGAGGAGGGCCTCGCCGTAGGCCTCGCGCTTCTTGGCGCCGATGCCGGTGATCCCGTCCAGGTCGGCGAGGGAGGCCGGGCGCGCGGAGGCGACGGCGCGGAGGGTGGCGTCGCCGAACACGATGTAGGCCGGCACACCCTGCTCGCGGGCCTGGCCGGCCCGCCAGCTGCGCAGCGCCTCGAAGAGGGGCTGGTCGGCCGCGGCGAGGTCGGCGGACGCGGTGCTGCGGGAGGCGCGCGGCGCCCGTTCTGGACGGTCCGGCTCGCGGCGCAGCACCACGGGGCGGCCGCCGGAGAGCACCTCGGCGCTGGCGGGCGTGATGGTGAGCACGCCGTACTCCCCCTCGGGCTTCAGCAGCTCCTTCGCGATCAGCTGGCGGATGACGCCGCGCCACTGGCTCTCGGACAGGTCGTCGCCGATCGCCCACGTCGACAGCCGGTCGTGGCCGTACTGCTCGACCCGTGCGGTGCGCTTGCCACGCAGGATGTCGACCAGGTGCCCGGCGCCGAACCGCTGGTTGCGCTCGCGCTGGAGGCGCACGACCGTCGAGAGCAGCTTCTGCGCCGGGACCGTGCCGTCCCAGCTCTCCGGCGGCGTCAGGCAGGTGTCGCAGTTGCCGCACGGTCCGGACGGCTGCCCGAAGTAGCCGAGCAGGTCGATGCGGCGGCACTGCACCGTCTCGCAGAGGGCGAGCATCGCGTCCAGGTGCTGCGTCATCCTCCGCCGGTGCGCCAGGTCGCCCGGGGAGTCGTCGATCATGCGGCGCTGCTGCACCACGTCTTGCAGGCCGTACGCCAGCCATGCCGTCGACGGGAGGCCGTCGCGCCCGGCACGGCCGGTCTCCTGGTAGTAGCCCTCGACCGACTTGGGCAGGTCGATGTGCGCGACGAACCGCACATCCGGCTTGTCGATGCCCATGCCGAACGCGATCGTCGCGACGACGATCACGCCCTCCTCGCGCAGGAAGCGCGACTGCGTCCTCGCCCGGAGCGACGCATCGAGACCCGCGTGATACGGCAGAGCCGCGAGCCCGTGCGAGGACAGGAACTCGGCCGTCTTCTCGACGGACGCCCGCGACAGGGCGTACACGATGCCCGCATCGCCGGGGTGCTCGCTCGTGATGAAGTCGAGCAGCTGCTTACGCGGCTCGACCTTCGGCACGATGCGGTACTGGATGTTGGGCCGGTCGAAGTCGGAGACGAAATGCTCCGCGCCTTCGAGCTTCAGGCGGGAGGTGAGCTCCCGGTGCGTCGCCTCGGTCGCGGTCGCCGTCAGGGCGATGCGCGGGACGTCCGGCCAGCGCTCGGCGAGCTCGGACAGCGCCAGGTAGTCCGGACGGAAGTCGTGCCCCCACTGGGAGACGCAGTGCGCCTCGTCGATGGCGAACAGCGCGATGCTGCCGCGCTCGAGGAAGCGCTTCGTCGACTCCGACGACAGCCGCTCCGGCGCGACGTAGAGCACGTCGAGCTCGCCGGACAGATAGGCGCGTTCGACCGCCGACCGCGCCGCCGCATCCTGCGTCGAGTTGAGGAACGCGGCCCGCACGCCGACGGCGGTCAGCGCATCGACCTGGTCTTGCATCAGGGCGATGAGCGGCGAGACGACCACCCCCGTCCCCTCCCGGAGGAGCGACGGGATCTGGTAGCAGAGGCTCTTGCCCCCACCGGTCGGCATCAGGACGACGGCGTCTCCACCGGCCGCGACGCGCTCGATGATCGCCTGCTGCTGCCCGCGGAACTCCTCGTACCCGAACACCGTGCGCAGCGCCTCGGCCGCCGAGGCGAACCGCGCGGGCGTCGCGCGCACGACCGGGGCCGTCCGCACCGCGGCACCCCCACCGGCGCCCGGAGCATCGGCCTCCCCCGACGACGGCACGCCCGCGTACGGGTCGCCGAAGTCGGGCATCGGCGGCTCCTCGTCGAGGGGAGGGGCATCCCTGTCGTCGGGGATCCAGCCGTCGGTGAAGCTCATCCCTCGATCGTATCCGGGGCCGCCGACGATCCGCCGGGCTCGGCGGAACTGTGGAGAACTTCCGCATCCACAGGCCGGCCTCGGGTACCATCGCGGACATGCGGCGGCTCATCGTGACCGAGTTCATGACGCTCGACGGAGTCGTCGAGGCTCCCGGCGGCGAACCCACCCACCGGCATTCGGGATGGACGATCCCGTTCAGCTCCGACGACCTCCGCGCCTTCAAGCTGCAGGAGGTGCTCGAGGCCGAGTCGCTGCTGCTCGGCCGACGCACGTACGAGCAGTTCGCGGAGGCCTGGCCCCCGCGCGACGGCGAGTTCGCCGACAAGATGAACGCCATGCCCAAGGCCGTCGCGACGTCCCGGCCGGCGGAGCTGGGCTGGAACGCGACCGCCCTCGAGCCGCCCGTGCGGAGCTCCGTCCAGTCGCTGAAGGACGGCGACGGCGGTCCTCTGCTCGTCGCCGGCAGCGCATCCCTCGTCCGCTCCCTGCTCGTGTGGGGCCTCGTCGACGAGCTGCGGCTGCTGGTCTACCCGGTGATGGTGGGCGGCGGCATCCGGATCTTCCCCGACGACCGCGAGAAGTGGACGTTCGAGCTGACCGAGCTGCGGCGCTTCGAGTCCGGAGCCGTCCTGCACACGTACCGGCTGGCCGGGAGCTGATGCCGGCCGCAGTCCTCGGGCTGCTGAGCGCCGTCGTCTACGGGTCCGCCGACTTCCTCGGCGGCGTGGCGGCACGACGCATCGGCCCGGTGCGCACCACCGCCGTCGGCGCCGTCAGCGGCCTGCTCCTCCTGCTGCTCGCCCTGCCGTTCGCCGGCGGCGCATGGTCGGCCGCCGCCCTCGGCTGGGGCGCGCTGTCCGGTTTGGCCGGGTCGGTCGCCGTCGGCCTGCTGTACGCGTGCCTGGCCATCGGGCCCATGAGCATCCTGTCGCCGCTGACCGCCCTGGTGTCCGCCGTCGTGCCGATGGCGTGGGGCCTCATCGGCGGCGACCGGTTCGGCGCCGTCGGCTACCTGGCGCTCGGGATGGCGCTGGTCGCGGTGGTGCTGGTCGGGTTCGTCCCCGAGAAGGGCGCCGTGCGGCCCTCCGCGCGCGCCCTGCTGATGGCGGTCGGGGCGGGCGCGATGATCGGCGTGTTCCTCATCCTGCTCGACCAGACGCCGGAGGACTCGGGGGTCGTCCCGCTGATCGCCAACCGTGCGGTCAACGGGGCGGTGATGTGGACGCTCGTCGGCGTCCTGGTGCTCCGGGGGCGGCGGCCCGCCCGGCGAGACGGGGATGCGCCCGCCCGGCTCGAACCGCGCGGCACCGGCATCGCCGTGGCGGGCGGCGCCCTCGACGCGTCCGCCAACGTCCTCATCCTGCTCGGCCTGCGACTCGGCGACCTGACCACGATGTCCGTGCTCGTCGCGCTCTATCCGGCCGGGACCATCCTGCTGGCCGCCGTCGTGCTGCGCGAGCGGGTCGCACCCGTCCAATGGGTCGGCCTCGTGCTCGCCGTCGTCGCCGCCGCGCTCCTCTCCCTCACCTGACCCCGTCGCGCCCGCGCCCGCAGGCGACGAGTCGTGAGTCATTGCCGGTATCCGGGTCGAGTTGCGACCTGATGTCGGAACCCGGCGGGTCAGGAGGCGGGCGGGGCGACCTGGGCGGCCTGCTCCAGCGCGGGGAGAGCGGAGCGGACGGCATCCACCTGCTCCGGGGTCAGCTCGGCGAGGATGCCGGCGACGGCGCGGGCGCGGTCCGACCGCGCCTCCAGCAGCAGCGCGGTGCCCGCGTCCGTGCCGGAGACGAACAGCGAGCGGCGGTCCTGCGGGTCCGGCGTCCGCTCCACCAGGCCGCGCGCCTCGAGCTCGGCGACGATGCGCGTGATCGTCGGCGCCGCCGCCACCTCGATGGCCGCGAGCTCGCTCGGGCGCAGCGGCCCGGTGCGGACGATGGTCGACAGGGCGGAGAGCTGGCCGTGGCTGAGCCCGCCGGTGGACGAGCGGATGCGGCGGTTCAGCCGCCCGACGGCCAGGGCGAGTCGGCCGGAGACGTCGTCGTCTCCTCCGGCCGACGGTCGCTCGTCAGCTTCATGCGCGGTGGGCACCGACTTCCTCGCCTTCCTCGGTGGCCTGCCGCTCGGGTGCGACGGCCTCCTCATGAACATACTTGGCTCCGCCCAGGAAGGAGGCGACGGCGCCGATGACGCTCATGACGGCCGCCGCGATGAAGACGACCACGAGGCCGTCGTGGAAGGGCCCGGAGATCAGCTGCGGGAAGAACTCCTTGCCGGTCAGCGTGGCCCCGTCGACGTGCGGCGCGGTGAGGATTCCGGTCGGCCCGAGCAGGCTCTGGATGGGGTTGTAGCCGAGGAAGGCGGCGAACAGGCTGCCGACGGGCGGGGTGTTGCCCACCTGCGCCGCGATATTCGCGGGGACCCCGTGCGATGTCAGCCCGTTGGTCAGCGCCGACGGCAGCGCGACCGACAGCCCGGCGATCATCAGCGAGAAGAAGATGCCGATCGAGAGCGAGCTGCCGGCGTTGAGGGCGACCCCGGCCATCCCCGATGCGGCACCGCGCTCGTTCGCCGGGACGCTGTTCATGATCGCCGTTCGGTTGGGCGACGAGAACAGGCCGGAGCCGATGCCGTTGAGGCCGGTCAGCAGGGCGAACTGCCAGTAGTCGAAGTTCACCGGGATCAGCAGGAGGCCCACGAACGTCGCCGCGACCAGGAGCAGCCCGACGGTGGCGAACGCCCGCGATCCGAACCGGTCGGAGAGGGCGCCCGAGATCGGTCCGGCGACGAGGAAGCCGATGGTGATCGGCAGCATGTAGATGCCGGCCCACAGCGGGGTGGACTCGTAGCTGTACCCGTGCAGCGGCAGCCAGATCCCCTGCAGCCAGATGATGAGCATGAACTGCAGCCCGCCGCGGCCGATCGCGGCGAGGAAGCCGGAGAAGATGCCGGAGGAGAACGCGCGGATGCGGAACAGCCGCATGTCGAACATCGGCGCCGGCACCTTCAGCTCGACGACGACGAACAGCGCGAGCAGCAGGATGCCGCCGATGATCGATCCGAGCACCCACGGGTTGCCCCATCCCTGGCTGGAGCCGCCGTAGGGCTGGATGCCGTAGGTGATGCCGGTGAGCAGGGCGATCAGTCCGATGCCGAACGTCGCGTTGCCCAGCCAGTCGATGCGCCCGGGGTTCTTCTGGCCGACCTCGTGCAGCGACTTGATGGACCAGATGGTGCCGATCACTCCGAAGGGAACGGAGACGAAGAACACGGCGCGCCAGTCGATCTCGGCGAGCACGCCGCCGAGGATGAGGCCGATGAAGCTTCCGGCGATTGCCGCGACCTGGTTGAGGCCGAGGGCGAAACCACGCTTGTTGGCGGGGAACGCGTCGGTGAGGATCGCGGTCGAGTTGGCGAACAGCATCGCACCGCCGATGCCCTGCACGAACCGCCAGACGATCAGCCACATCGCGCCCGGTCCCCCGCTGAACGGGTCGAGGCAGAGCGCGACGGCGGCGAGCGTGAAGATCACGAAGCCGAGGTTGTAGATGCGGACGCGCCCGAACTGGTCGCCCATCCGCCCGAACATGACGACGAGGACGGCCGTGACGAGCATGTAGCCCATCAGCATCCAGAGCAGGTAGGAGACGTTGCCCGGCTCGAGCGGGTTGAGCTTCACGCCGGTGAAGATGGCGGGCAGCGAGATGATGACGATCGACGAGTTGATCGTCGCCATGAGCATGCCGAGCGTGGTGTTGGAGAGCGCCACCCAGCGGTAGTGCGGGTGGTCTTTGGTGAAGATGCCGGTGCGGGCCACGGGAGTCCTTGTCAGAGTGCGCGCGAGTACGTGGGAAGTCGGTTGTTTATATGCGTCAACTATATAACCGCAGAGCGCGGGCCCGAGGGCCCCCTCACTCGTTCCCCCTCCGTTCACCTCCGCTTCCCCGCGCATACCGGCGGCTTCGTTAGCTTCCGTTCCTATGCGACTTCTCAGAACCCGAGCCGTGGCGGTCCTGGCCGCCACCGCGACCGCCGGAACCCTGGCGTTCGCACTCCCGACTGCGGCCCAGGCCGCGGCGACCCCCGACGTCCGGATCACCGAGTGGATGTACAGCCCCGGCACCACCGGCGGCGAGTTCATCGAGCTCACCAACCTGGGCTCGACGCCGGTGAGCCTGACGGGCTGGTCGTTCGATGACGACAGCGAGACGCCCGGGACGGTGCCGCTGGACGCGCTCGGGACGCTGGCGTCCGGGGAATCCGCGATCATCACCGAGTCGGCGGATGCCGCCTTCCGGTCCGAGTGGTCGCTCGGCGCCGACGTGAAGATCCTCGCCGGGAACACCACCGGGCTCGGCCGCGCCGACGAGATCAACCTCTTCGACGGGACGGATGCGGTCGCCGACCTGGTCGACCGGCTCACCTACAACGACCAGGGCACCGGCGCCGCGAAGGGTCCGCGCACCCAGGGGAAGTCCGGCGTGCCCACGACCGCCGCGGCCCTCGGGGCGAACGACGCGTCGCAGTGGCAGCTCTCCGCGGTCGGCGACGCGGAGGCGTCGTGGGCATCGGCCAGCGGCGACATCGGCTCGCCGGGCACGAGCCGCTTCGCACCGGCCCTGCCGGCGTGGAAGAGCATCCACATCAACGAGGTGTCGTCCGACAACACCGCCACCCCGGTCGGCGACGCGATCGAGCTCGCCAACACCGGGTCGGTGGATGTGGACATCACCGGCTGGCTGCAGACCGACAGCAGCGCCGCGACCGCGGCCACGACCTTCTCGGCGTCGCTCGCGGACGGCAGCCCGACCACGGTCGTTCCCGCGCACGGGTTCGCGTACTTCTCGTCCACCAAAGGCCTCGGCAGCGGTGGGGACAGCGTGAAGCTGTACCTTCCGGACGGCGCGGGCGGCACCGCGGGCACTCTGGTCGACTCCGTCGACTACACCGCGGGCGAGGCCGGCACCGACGAGGGCAACGGGTTCGGAGCGGGCGCCTACGCGCGCTGCCCCGACGGCACCGGCTCCTTCGCCTCGGTCGCGACCAAGAGCTTCGGCGCCTCCAACGCCGGCGCGTGCCAGAACGTGCTCACCAACCCGGCCGACGGCGGCAACGGCGGCGGCAGCACGCTGACCTGCCAGCCGGAGGCGCCGTCCGGAACGGGCACCCTCCCCGCGGGCGCGCCGACCCCCTCCACCTGGCCGGGCAGCAGCGCCGTCGCGGTCGCCGATGCGCTCTGCGCGTGGGAGACCACGACCGGCCCAGAGGGCCGCGACGTCAGCGGCCTGGCCTTCGACCCGACGAACGCCAACGTGCTCTACAGCGTGAAGAACAAGAGCTGGGTGTTCCGCATGGTGAAGCAGAACGGCCTCTGGGTGGCCGACACCGCCAACGGCTGGGGCGCCGGGAAGCAGATCTTCTTCCCTGGGAGCACCGACACCGCGACGAACCAGCCGGACTCCGAGGGTCTGACGGTCGGACCGGACGGCGCGCTCTACGTCACCACCGAGCGCAACAACGCGGCCAACACCATCCCGCTCAACTCCATCCTCCGTATCGATCCCACGTCGTCGGCCACGCAGCTCGTCGCGACCGACCAGTGGAACCTGACCGCGGAGTTCCCGGAGCTGCACGCCGGCAATAAGACAGAGGCCAACCTCGGCTTCGAGGGCGTCACGTTCGTGCCGGACAGCTACCTCACGAGCACCGGCTTCGTGGACCAGTCGACCGGGACGACGTACCGGCCCGCCGACTACCCGCTGCACGGCACCGGCCTCTACTTCGCCGCCCTCGAGAACGACGGGAAGCTGTACGCGTACGCGCTCAACAGCGACCACACCTTCCACCGGGTCGCGGTGGTGGACACGAAGATGGGCCACGTGATGGACGTGCAGTTCGACACGGCCACCCAGCGCATCTGGGCCCTCTGCGACAACACCTGCGGCGTCACGTCCACGGTGCTGAAGGTCGACGGGATGGGCGCGATCGTCCCGCAGGTCGCGTACAGCCGGCCCGCCGGCCTGCCGAACGACAACCTGGAGGGCTTCGCGCTGGCGCCCGCATCGACCTGCGCCGGGGGGACGCGCGAAGCCCTCTGGGCGGACGACGGCGTGTACGGCACCGGCCCGGGCAGCGCGACGGAGGGCCACGCGCTCTACAGCGGGCGCATCGCGTGCGATCTCCCGCTGGGCGCCCAGGGGGTCGCGGGCTCGGTGACGAACCCGCCGACGGCGCTCACGCTGTCCGCCGGCTCCGGCGCCGTCGGCGACCGCATCACGGTCAGCGGCACGCATTTCGCTCCGGGCACGCAGGTCGCTCTCGTGTTCAACTCCACCCCGGTGTCGCTGGGCACGGCGACTGCGCAGGCCGACGGCACGCTGACGTTCGCCTTCTCGGTGCCGACCGTCCCCGCGGGCGCGCACACCGTCACCGCGTCGATCGGCGGGACCGTCGTCGCCTCGGCGGCCTTCACGGTGACGGCGGCCGGAACGGCGTCGTCCAGCGGCGATCCGGCGGCCCTCGCCTCGACGGGGTCCGACGTGAGCGGCATGGCAGGCCTGATCGCCCTGGCGCTGCTGATCGCCGGCGCGCTGCTGATGCTGCGGCGCAGGCGCGCTCGAACGCGCACGACCGGGGAATGAGCGCACCGGGGGAGGTCCGGCACGGCCGCGCCCTCCCCCGGAAGCAGTCACGACGAGATCCACGCCCAGGTTGCGCTGCTATGGTTCGCGGGCCGGCACTGCGCCGACTTCAGGGAAGACGCCTCGTTGACAGATGGATCCTCCGGATCCGGCCACGACTCGTCGCCTCCTCTGTGCACACAAGAGGAGCGCCATGCCCGCGTCCGTGAAAGCCGTCGTCTACTGCGAAGGACTGTTCGGAAGGCTCGACGGCAAGACCGCCAACGGTCTCGTCCGCCATTCCGAGAAGTACGAGATCCTGAGCGTCATCGACAGCACCCGTGCGGGCGCCGACGCAGGCGAGGTCCTGGACGGCGCGCCGAACGGGATCCCGGTGCTCGCGAGCCTGGACGCATCCCTCGACCGTGCCGGCTTCACCCCCGACACCCTCATCTTCGGGATGGCGCCGACCGACGGTCTGCTGACCGCCGACCACCGCGCCGTGCTCCTCGACGGCATCGACCGCGGGATGAACCTGGTCAACGGACTGCACGAGTACCTCAACGACGACGCCGAGTTCGTCGCCGCGGCCCTGGTGGCCGGTGTGACGATCGACGACGTGCGGCGACCGAAGGAGATCGCGGAGCTGAAGCTCTTCAGCGGCCGCATCTTCGATGTCACGTGCCCGCGCATCGCGGTGCTCGGCACCGACGGGTCCGTCGGCAAGCGCACGACGGCCACACTGCTCACTCAAGCGCTGAACGCGCAGGGCATCCGCGCTGTGATGGTCGGGACCGGTCAGACGTCGCTGATCCAGGGCGCCCGGTACGCGGTCGCGCTCGATGCGACCATCCCCCAGTTCTGCTCCGGCGAGGTGGAGGCGCAGGTCGTCGCCGCGTTCGAGGAGGAGGACCCGGACGTCATCATCGTCGAAGGCCAGGGCGCGCTGAGCCACCCCGCCTACCTCAGCTCGGGCGCCATCCTGCGCGGCAGCCGGCCGGAGGGCGTCATCCTCCAGCACGCGCCGGCTCGCGTGATGCTGGGCGACTTCCCGATGATGCCGATGCCGACGGCCGCGAGCGAGATCGCCCTGATCCAGGCGTTCAGCGACACCAGCGTCATCGGCGTCACCATCAACCACGAAGGTCTCACCGCCGCCGAGATCGACGACACCATCGCCGAGCACGAAGCCGAGCTCGGCCTCCCCGTCACCGATCCGCTCACCCGCCCGCTGGAGGAGCTCGTCGACATGGTGCTGCTCGCCTTCCCGGAACTGGGTCTCCGCGGCGGGCCGCTCGCCGGTGTCGCGGCCACGGCATCCCGCCGGGCGTAGTCGGCGCGCCTGAGGTCGTCGGTGGGCCGGAATACACTTCCGGCATGGCCGTCGACGTCCTCCCCGCCACCGGTCGTTTCGACGACTTCGCCACCTTCATGGTGCCGCGGAAGCCCGGCGCGGGCGGGTGCGTCTGCATGTCGTACCGGGATGCGCGGCTCGACACCGCCGGGCGGGTGGCGCACATGCGCGCCGAATGCTCCACCGAGCCCGGCCCCGGCGTGCTCGCGTACCTCGACGGCGACGTCGCGGGCTGGTGCTCCGTCGCCCCGAAGGCGACGTACCGCCGGCTGATGAACTCGCGCACCATCCCGCATCTCGACGAGGATCGCGACCCCTGGTCGATCGTCTGCTTCGTCGTCCGCGGCGGCTTCCGGAAGCGCGGGCTGATGCACGACCTCCTGGACGGCGCGGTCGAGCACGCGCGCGCCTCCGGTGCCGCGCTGGTCGAGGGCTACCCGGTCGACACGGGCGGCGAGCGCGTGGATGTGATCAGCGGCTACGTCGGAACGGTCGAGCTCTTCGAGAAGCACGGCTTCTCGCGCGTCCGGGCGACGGACGCCCACTCGGGCGCGCGCGTGCGCTGGCTGATGCGGCGCGAACTCGGCACCTGACGGGCGCCGCGCCCGGCCCCTGTGAGAGTTCACATGTACGCTCTCTCAGGTTCATCCCGGCGTCACCGGCGCCCGGTCGGATGGTCCGGTCACTCGACCGAAAGGACCACCCCGCATGTTCCGTTCCGCTTCGCGCTGGAAGGGCGGCGCCGTGCTCGTCGCCGCCTCCGGCGTGCTCGCCGCCGCGCTGCTCCCCGCGCCCGCGCTGGCCGCGACCTCCGACAACGGCGGCGCCGCCCGCAACCCCGACGACTCCACGACGGCGCTCCGGCAGTCGATCGTCAGCGGGCCGGCCAAGAACGTCATCCTGCTCATCGGCGATGGGATGGGCGACAGTGAGATCACAGTCGCCCGCAACTACCAGTACGGCGCGGGCGGGATGCTGCCCGGCATCGACGCGCTGCCGCTCACCGGCCAGTACACGACCTACTCGCTGTACAAGGACGGCGCGAACAAGGGCAAGCCCGACTACGTCCCGGACTCCGCCGCCACCGGTTCCGCCTGGGCCACGGGCACCAAGACCTACGACAACGCGGTCTCCGTCGACATCGACGGGAAGCCGCAGGCGACGCTGCTGGAGCTGGCGCGCGCCAACGGCCTGCGCACCGGCAACGTCAGCACCGCCGAGATCCAGGACGCGACGCCGGCCGTCGAGGTCGCGCACGTCGGCGCCCGCTCCTGCTACGGCCCGGACAGCGCATCGTGCGGCTCCGACGCCCTGCAGAACGGCGGCCTCGGCTCGATCAGCGAGCAGCTGCTCGACACCCGCGCCGACGTGACCCTGGGCGGCGGCTCGGCCTCCTTCACCCAGACCGCGAAGGCCGGTCCGTGGTCGGGCAAGACGCTGTTCGACCAGGCCGCCGAGCGCGGCTACCAGGTGGTCGGCGACGCCGCCGGCCTGGCCGGGGTGACCGCGGCCGACCAGCAGAAGCCCCTCCTCGGCCTGTTCACCGCGGGCAACTTCCCGACCCGGTACGCCTCGACGACGGCGACCGTCGGCGGCGCGGACCAGGCGCCGGTCACCTGCAGCCCGAACCCCGACCGCCTGGCGACCGACCTGTCCCTTTCGTCGCTGACGAACAAGGCGATCTCGCTGCTCGACGCGCCGGGCGGCGACGGCTTCTTCCTCCAGGTGGAGGGCGCGAGCATCGACAAGCGCGACCACTCGGCCGACGCGTGCGGTCAGATCGGCGAGACCGTCGACCTCGACGAGGCCGTGCAGGCGGCGCTCGCGTTCGCGAAGAAGGATGGCAACACCCTGGTCATCGTCACCGCCGACCACGCCCACACCAGCCAGATCGTGGACAGCACCCCGCCGGCGACCCTGTCGACCGCGCTGACGACCGCCGACGGCACCGTGATGAAGGTGGCATACGGCACGGCGGCCGCCGGCGGCTCGCAGCAGCACACCGGTTCCCAGCTCCGCATCGCCGGCTACGGGCCGGGCGCCGCGGACGTGGTCGGCCTGACCGACCAGTCCGACACCTTCTTCACCATCGCCCGCGCTCTGGAGCTGAACCGCGACTATGCAGCACTCAGCGCCGGAGCCTCCGTGGCTCTCAGCGCGACCACGGTGAAGCCGGGCGACCCGATCACCGCGACGCTGGCGGGCTTCCGCGGCGACCGGCAGGTCGCCGGCGTCATGCAGTCCGACCCGGTCGCCCTGCCCCGTACCGATGTGCTCGGCGGATCGGCGGCCATCACGGCGACCGCGCCGACGGAGCTCGGCGCCCACACCATCACCGTGACCGGAGCGCAGAGCGGGAAGGCGGTGACGGTGAACTTCGAGGTCACCGCCGACGGCCAGCCGTCTGGCGCCCTCCCCGGCGGGTCGACGGGCGGCGGTAACGGAGCGGTGAACGGCGGATCGGCCTCGACGGCCGGCTCGCTCGCCTCGACCGGTTCGGTCGTCGCGCCGCTCATCGCGGTGATCGCACTGGCCCTGCTGATCGCGGGCTACCTGTTCGTCACCCGGGGCCGTCGCCGCCCGGGCGGCGCCCCGCAGGTCTGACGCACTGCGCATCGTGAGGGGAGGGATCCGACGCGATCCCTCCCCTCACTGCGTTCGCCCTGATTGCGGCCATGCCCGGATCGCTACCTCGTCGCCGATGCTAACCTCGTCCAAAATATCCATTGATATACCTGGAGCATAGATGGCGAGGATCGGGGTCGACGCAGAGCGATTGCGCGAGGGCTCGAAGGCGTTGAAGCGCACCTCCGCCGGACGCCGTCCGGCAGCGGACGGAGCGGATGGCTTCGGATCGTCGGCGGCGCGTGGCGCGGTGGACCGTTTCGAACGGTATTGGGCTTCCGGGCAGTCGGCCGTCGATGAGTTGGTGGTGGGGCTGTCCGGTGCTCTCGAGCAGGTGGCGGCCGCCCACGAACGGCGGGATGCGGAAGACGCCTCCCGGTTCCGCATCGACGGGGGTGAAGTCATTGGGTTCTAGATGGGCGGATTGGTCGCCGGCCGGGTTGGACACCGACCCGACCCCGGGCGACACCGGAACGGTGGATGCCCTGGCCTCTCACCTCAGGAAGTGGGCCGAGCGACTGGACGGGCAGGCCACGGCGGCGGACGACCTGGTGAACACCGGGCTCGAGGCCGCCGCATGGTCCGGGCTGGCCGCCGACGTGTTCCGGGACCGGTTGCGGACGCTCGCAGACGCGGCGCGCATCGCATCCTCGAGGCACTCAGCGGGCGCCGCCGCCGCGACGACCTGGCTGACGTCGATGACGACATCGCAGAACACGGCGGACGCGGCGCTGCAGGATGCGGAGGAGGCCCAGGCCGACCTGGAGGAGGCAGAGGCGAAGGTCGCCGCACTCGGCGTCGAGCATGCGGCCCTGCTGCTGGCCGCGGATGCGCTGCAGAGGGCCTATGCGTCCGGGAAGGAGTCCTCGCGCCGGACGATGCTCGACGCCCGGCGCGCGGAGCAGGACACCGAGGACACGCTGATCCGGGCCCGGTTCGCGATCGAGGACGCCCAGGAGCGTCTGGACGACGCCCGGAAGCGCGCCAGGCAGGCCGGGCACGAGTATGACGCTGCCGAGAAGACCTTCGCGAGCGCACTGGACGAGGCTCTGCAGGGCGCCATGCCCGTCATCCCGGCCCCACAGGTGGCCGCGTTCGCGACAGCGGTGAGCAAACTGTCCGCGATCGCGGGGTCGGCGAGTGCGAACGCGGCGCTGATGGAGAGTCTGACCCGGCTGACCCCGGAAGAACTGCGCATCTTGATCGCCCAGGACCCGGAGATCGTGCAACGGTTCTGGGAGCATCCCCCGCCTCCGGACCGGGTCGCGACATGGTGGAAGCGGCTGCTCCCCGAGCAGAGGGCCGCGTTCCAGACCGCCGCGCCCGAGATCCTCGGCAACCTCGCCGGGTTGCCCTACGGCGTGCGGAACACCTGCAACCTGACCATCTACGAACGTGCGAAGAAAAGGCCCGATCTAACCCCGGAGCAACGGAAGGTGCTCAGCGCACTGAAGGACGTGCTCGCGAGAGGGTCCGCCTCGCTGGTGTCCTTCAACCTGGATGCGTCGGTGCCGATGGTCGCTATCGGCTACGGCGACCTCGACACCGCCCACACCGTCACCTGGGCCGCACCCGGCATGAACTCCGACGCCACGGACGCCACCCGGAACTGGTCACAGGCCGCGTGGAACCTGTACGAAGAACAGAGAAAGCGTGATGGTCGGCACACACATGGTGTGATCGGCTGGCTGGGCTACGACACCCCAGACCTCGTGACGGTGAACAATCCCGCACTGGCGCAGGACGGCGCCTGGCGGTTCGCCATCGAACTGGACGGCACCCGCGCCAGCCGCGCCGGCAACCTGCCCTCCGTGGCCGTGCTTGCCCACTCGTACGGGACGACCATGGCCGCGAACGCTCTGACCCACACGAAGTATCCGGTGGACTCGTTCACGATGCTCGGCTCCGCGGGCATCGACACCGACACGGTGACCTCGCTCGCCGACCTGCACGTGAAGAAGACCGGCGGGCTCCCCTCGATCTACACGACCGCCGCCTCGCAGGACCAACTCGCCCCGTTCGGCTCGACCGTCGGGGGCCGGGCCGAACCCAACCCGGAGGCCGCCTTCTCACCCGCCGGCACCCTGGCCCCGGCCGCGGTCATCCGCGGGGCCCAATCGTTCTCCTCCGAGGGCACAACCCTCCCCAACGGCGACCGGCTGAAGCAGACCAGGGGCCATAGCGCCCTCGGAGAAAACCACGACGGGTTCAACTTCCTCAACGGGTACGCCCCCGAAGGTCACGGCTACCTCGACCCCAAAACCGAGGCGCTCTACAACGCCGCGCTCACCACGACCGGCCACCTCGGCGAAGTCGTCGGCGGATTGAGGCCCACCCGATGACTCACGAATCCAGCGCGATGAGTCGAATCGCGAGAATCTGCGGTGCCACGGCGATCGCCGCGGCAACCGTGTCATTGATAGGAGGATGCATGCCCATACCCGCGCTCAGCGGCCCGGCCCCACAAACCCCGGGCGCCCCGCAGAAGACGATCACCCAACTGCTCAGCCAATGGGCCGACCTCACCGACGCCGCCATCGCCGCCACCGGCGACACCCAGAACTGGAAGGAGGACGTCCCACTGGACAAGAGCCGCACCTGGGACCCCGCCGCCGAGAACGTGGGTCTCGCTCCATGCCACACCCGGGGATCGGACGACGCATCTCAAGTACAGGCGGTCGTCTACCACGCACCGTTCGAGCCTGACCCGCACCCGGTCGCGGACACCCTCACCGCCTACTGGGAAAGCCAGGGCTTCACCGTCACCAGAACCGTTGACTGGACCAACCCCAGCGGCGAGCAGTCCGTCCTCCTCCGTGCCGAACGACCTGACGGCGTCTTCTACGGACTCGACGCCTCCACCGGCCTCGTCGCCATCGACGTCTACACCGAATGCTCCGCCCACCCCTCGATCGATGCCTGGGCGGAGAAGCGGCTGCAGAAGCGGTTCGACCAACTGCACGACACGCCGACGCCCACCCCGTCGGCGTCGTCCCTCGGGCAGGGCTCAGCCGACAGGGGAAACCAGACGGCCGCCGCAACGATCAGCGACCCCTCAGACCTGTTCCGCGAACACCGCGACGACCCAGATAGAGACAGCTCTCCCCCGGCGACAGGCCGCACCGCGAACGACTACGGCCGCAGGTGGTGACCGCCTTCACTACCGTCGGTCGCCGGGGAAGTCATCGGCGGCCTGAGGCCCACCCGATGACTCACGAAGCCAGCGCGATGAGTCGAATCGGGAGAATCTGCGCTGCCACGGTGATCGCCGTGGCAAGCGTGTCATTGATAGGAGGATGCATGCCCATACCCGCACTCGGTGGCCCCGCCCCGCAAACGCCGGGCGCCCCGCAGAAGACCATGACCCAGCTGCTCAGCCAATGGGCAGACCTCACCAACGCCGCCGTCGCCGCCACCGGCCACACCGAAGGCTGGTACCGTGGCGCGATCATCGAACAGAAGCCCTGGGACCCCGCCGCAGAGGACGTGGGCCTCGCACCGTGCGGAACTGTGGGATCGAGAACTGCTCACCAGGTGTCCGCCACCGTCCAGCACGACCCGTTCGACCCTGACCCGCACCCCATCGCGGACAAACTCACCGCCTACTGGGAAGGCCAGGGCTTCACCATTGCCAGAACCGTCGACTGGACCAACCCGACCTCTGGGGACATGGATATCTCAATTCGCGCCGAACGACCCGACGGCGTCTACTACGGACTCACCGCCACCAAAGACATCGTCGCCATCGACGTCTACACCGAATGCTCCGCCCACCCCTCCATTCAGGCGTGGGCACGCGAGCGGTCACTGCGCGACCTGAACGCGCCGACCGAACCGGCTTAGGGGGAGGGATAGCGGGCCCCTCCCCCGTCGTTGCTACCGTCGGGATGTGAATGACGTCGCTCTCGACGGCCTCAGCGCCTTCCCTCTCACCCCCCTCAGCGAGGACCGCTTCGATGAGGGCGCGTTCCGAGCGAACGTGCGTCGGCTGGCAGCCGCGCCCGTCGACTCGATCACCGCTCTCGGCTCCACCGGATCGTACGCCTACCTCTCCCGTGAGGAGCGTCGCGCCGTCGTGTCCGCGGCGGTCGCCGAGGCCGGCGACATCCCGGTCTTCGCGGGCATCGGAGGCCTACGGACGAGTCATGTGCAGCAGTACGCGGAAGACGCGCAGGCCGCCGGCGCCGCGGCCGTCCTGCTGGCGCCGATGACCTACCAGGCGCTGACCGATGACGACGTCCACGGTCTGTACGCGGACGTGGATGCCGAGCTCTCCGTGCCGTTGATCGTGTACGACAACCCCGGCACCACCCACGTCACGTTCTCCGATGACCTCTACGCGCGCATCGCGACGCTCCGCAATGTGGCCTCAATCAAGATCCCGGGGGTGCCGGCGGATCCTGTCTCAGCACGCGCCCGGATCGACCGGCTCCGTTCGATCCTCCCGAGCGGTGTGACCATCGGGGTCTCGGGCGACGCGTCCGGCGCGGCCGGTCTGAACGCCGGCTGCGACGCGTGGTACTCGGTGATCGCCGGGACGCTGCCCGATCACCCGGCGAGGATCACCGCCGCCGCCCACGCCGGCGATGCGGAACGCGCGAGCGCCCTGTCGCGGGAATGGCAGGGCTTGTGGACCCTCTTCGCTGCGCACGGCAGCCTCCGCGTGACGGCAGCGATCGCCGAACAGCTCGGATGGGCGTCGCGCTCGTGCCTTCCGCGGCCGATCCTCGGCCTGGGCGACGAGGACCGCGAACGCGTGGCCGGTGTCCTGCGCACGCTCGGCATCGACGGCCGGGCGCGCTGACCGTCAGGGCAGCAGGCGCGTGAAGTGGTGGGGGACGCCCTGCCAGACGGTCGTGATCTCGACCGGGCGGCCCTCCTCCGGCGCCTGGATGAGCACCCCGTCGCCGAGATAGATCGCGATGTGCTCCTCATCGTCGAACACCACGAGGTCGCCCGGCTGCGCGTCGCTCTCGCTGATCGGGCGGCCCGCGTCGTCCTGCAGATGGACCAGGTGTCCGAGGGGGATGCCGACCGCCGCGTACGAGACCATGACGAGGCCCGAGCAGTCGATGCCCGAGTGGTCCGCCCCGTCGAGCACGTACGGGTCGCCCAGATAGCTGAGCGCCGTCGCGACGATCTTCTCGCGCACGCCGCCGACGGCGAGCGCCGACACGATCGCTCCCGCCGCACGCTCGCCCGCCGCACCGCCGTGCCCGGCGATGACGCCGGCGACCGCCGAAGCGACCGGGTCGTCGCGGTCGACGCGGGCGGAGGCGACGATCGCCGAGACGGTCATCGTCTGGTGGGACGCGCGACCGGAGGCCGCCGCCGTCACGATGTCGATGGGCTCCGCCATGGCCGGCGGCGCCATGGCGATGCCGGCGAGGAGCGCGATGGTCGCACCGGAGGCGCCGAGCGCGACGCCGCGGCGCGAGGCTCCGCGGGAGGGCCGGGCGCCGACCGGCCGTCGGCGGCGTGACCGCCCGGCGGTGCGCTCCGCGCGTTCCTGCTCCAGAGCCCGCCGTCGTTCGCCGCCCGTCATCCAGACCTCGCCCGTGTCACGACCCGCACCCCATCGCCCGATGTCCGCGCGACCGGGATCGAGCCTAGATGGGCGAGCGGCGCATCCGCCGGGAGTCCTCTGAGTCGGGCTGATGTTCCTCTCAGACGGAGCACACCGCGCGAGCCGCCGGGCACGGCGGGGATGAGAATGGGCACGCCCGTCACCGATCGGAGCCGCTCACGCCCCCCGTCGCCGTCTTCCTCACCACCTGGTCGTTCGACCCTGCCGCAGCAGGCCTGCTCGCCGCTGCCGCTCTCCTCTACCTCGGCGGGGTCCTCCGACTCCGCCGGAACGGCCGCCGGTGGCCGCTCCGGCTGACGGCGGCGTTCCTCGTCCTCGGCCTCGGGTCGTACGCGGTCATCTCGTTCGGGTTCCTCGGCGCCGAGAGCACCGACCTGCGCTGGGCGTTCACGACCAGGATCGCGCTGCTGCTCTTCGTCGTGCCTGCGTTCCTCACGCTCGGCCGGCCCGTCGCCCTCGCGCGCGTGGCGCTCGGGCCGGCCGGGCGCCGGCGCACCGACCGGGTCATGCGCTCCTGGCCGGTGCGCACGTTCGGCAACGCCATCGCCGCCCCGGTGTTCGCGTGCGCGGTGTTCCTCGTGTTCCTCACGCCCCTCGCCGCCGTCCTGCGCGACTCGGTCTGGTCCGAGTGGACCATCTCGGTCCTGACCCCGCTCGTCGGCCTGCTGCTGGTGCTGCCGATCGTCGCGCACTCCGTCGTCCGCACCGGTTTCTTCATCACCGTGGAGTTCCTGCTCGCTTTCGTCGAGCTGGTGCTGGACGCGATCCCCGGCCTGCTGCTGCGTCTCAACGACGGCATCCTGGACCACGCGCCGGCGATCGTCGCGCGGACGCCGTTCTGGTTCCCCTCCCCGCTCCACGACCAGCACCTCTCCGGCGACCTGCTCTGGTTCATCGCCGAGGTCGCCGACGTGCCCGTGCTCGTCCTGCTGTTCGTCCGGTGGATGCGCCTGGAGCGCTCCGAGGGCAAGCGTTACGACGACCTCAGCGACGACGAGCTCGCGGAGCTGACCCGGCAGCACCTCCGCCAGAGGGGTTGAGCCGAGCCAGCGTTACGCCCGATGACGGACCGCGTGCGGACCCGGCGCGGTTCGCTCATCCTGGACCCATGACCAGGCAGATCCGCTTCAACGCGTTCGACATGAACTGCGTCGCCCACCAGTCGTCCGGCATGTGGCGGCATCCCGAGGACCAGGCGTGGCGCTACAAGGACCTCACCTATTGGACCGAGCTCGCGAAGCTGCTGGAGCGCGGGAACTTCGACGGCATCTTCATCGCGGACGTGCTGGGCACCTACGACGTGTACGGCGGCAGCAACGAAGCCGCCATCCGCCACGGCGCGCAGGTGCCGGTGAACGACCCGATCCTGCTGGTCTCCGCGATGGCGCTGGTGACCGAGAACCTGGGCTTCGGCATCACGGCGGGCACGGCCTACGAGCACCCCTACCCGTTCGCCCGGCGCATGTCGACGCTCGACCACCTGACCAATGGCCGCGTCGGCTGGAACGTGGTCACCGGCTACCTGCCCTCGGCCGCCCGCAACATGGGCCACGACGACCAGCTGCAGCACGACGACCGCTACGACCACGCCGACGAGTACCTCGAGGTGCTCTACAAGCTGTGGGAGGGGTCGTGGGAGGACGACGCGGTCATCCGCGATCGGGAGTCCGGCGTCTTCACCGACCCGTCGAAGGTGCACGAGATCGGCCACCGCGGCACGCACTTCACGGTGCCGGGCATCCACCTCTCCGAGCCGAGCCCGCAGCGCACGCCGGTCATCTACCAGGCCGGAGCGTCCAAGCGCGGGATCGCGTTCGCCGCAGAGAACGCGGAGGCGATCTTCGTCGCCGCCTCCACCAAGGAGGGCCTGAAGGCGACGGTCGGCAAGCTGCGCGACGCCCTGGAGGCGGCCGGCCGCGACCGCTACTCCGCCCGCATCTACACGCTGCTGACGATCATCACCGACGAGACCAGCGAGAAGGCGCAGGCGAAGTTCCAGGACTTCCTGCAGTACACCAGCGACGAGGGCGCGCTCGTCTTCATGTCCGGCTGGATGGGCGTCGACCTGTCGCAGTACGACCTGGACGAGCCGATCGGCAACGTCGACAGCAACGCCATCCAGTCGGCTGTGGCGAACTTCCAGCGGCCGAACGAGGACGGCGGCGAGTGGACGGTGCGCGACATCGGCCGCAACGGCGCCATCGGCGGGCTCGGGCCGTTCATCGTGGGGTCGGCCGTCGAGATCGCCGACCAGCTGCAGGAGTGGGTCGAGGAGACCGACGTCGACGGCTTCAACCTGGCGTACGCCATCACGCCGGGCACGTTCGAGGACATCGTCGAGTTCGTCATCCCGGAGCTGCGGAAGCGCGGCGCCTACCCGGAGGGGTACGCACCGGGCACGCTGCGCAACAAGCTTCACGGCGCGGGCGACCGGCTGCCGGAGACGCATCGCGGAGCCCGGTACAAGGTGACCCCGTCGGTCCCCGCCTCCCCGGTCGTCTGAAGGTCAGGAGACCGTCGCTCCTCTAGCCTGGCTAGCGATAAGCTGAGATGGACACGCGGTCCCCCACCGCGCGCACGGCGGCGACCGAAAGGCGGGCCATGACGGATACGGCTGCGATCCAGGACCAGCTGCGCGAGCTGCTCGACGGCGAGCGCGGGCTGAAGGAGCTGCTCGGCGCGAACCCCGACTGGCTTCCTGTGCTGATCCGCCAGCTGGAGCTCGCCGTCGGCGATCACCGGATCATCTACCTGGGCGCCGCCATCGCGTCGGGTCTGTCCACCGTCACCCTGCGCGTCGGGATCTTCACCGATCACACGGTCGTCGCCGCCGAGGTCGTCGATGACAGCACACCGGGAGCGCAGGTCGTGACCCGCGTCGAGAGCCGCGCCGGGCTGCTCCGCTTCGAGCTGTCCGGCGGGACGGAGAACGACAACAGCAACGAGTCGTCGTGGCAGGGCGGCTTCCGCGTCCGGGCGTTCTACCGCTCCGGTCTGGTCGTCACCGTTCCCGCCAACATCGTCGACACCGAGGCGAAGCGCGTCTCCGTGCACGCCGTGCTCGACGGCATCCGCGCCGACCTGCAGGCGCACCCGCCGTCGTCCGTGCAGGACGACTGAGCATCCCGGGCCGGGAGGAACCATGATCTCGTCAGCGGTCGCCCTCAGCTATCGCGACGCCCCGGCTGCGATCGCCTGGCTCGAAGCGCTCGGATTCGATGTCCTGCAACTGCAGTCCGGCGAGAACGGCTTCGTGCTGCACAGCGAACTGCGCTGGGCCGACACGGTCGTGATGGTGGCATCGAACGATGCGGCCTACCAGGTCGCCCCGCTCGTCGGGGTCTCCACCGGGATCGGCCTGTACCTCGTCACCCAGGACGTCGACGGGATGTTCGCGCGCGCCGTCGACGCCGGCGCGAGGGTGGTCTTCCCGCCCGAGGACACGGAGTGGGGCAGCCGCCGCGCACGCGTGCTCGACCCCGGCGGCCGGGAGTGGAGCTTCGGGTCGTATCGCCCCGGCGAGCAGTGGAGCGCCTCCGCCTGAACGCGGTCGCCCCCAGTGGGCGTCACCCCTGCGCGAGGTCGCGGAAGAACCGGGTCAGCAGCGCCCGCGAGCGGTGATCGAGCCGGGAGGCCACCGCGCGGGCGCGGTTCAGGTCGGGGTCCGCCTCCAGGGCGTCCGCGAGCTGCTGCACCATGAGGGCGATGTCGTCGGCGGTGTGCTCCGCCGGTGCCTCCGCATCGGCCGCCTCATCCTCCTCGGCCGCCTCCGTCCCGTCGCCCGGCCGCCGGGCGCCGCCGCCCAGGGACACCGTCGCCAGCAGGCCGACGACCAGGAACCCGGCCGCGGCGAATGCCGCCCATCGCGTGCCGTCGCTGAACGCCTCCTTCGCGTCCGCGGCGACGGGAGCCGTCCGCGGGTCCTGCTCCAGCCCGGCGATGGCGGCCCCGGAGCTGTCGACCACCGCCGACACGAGCTGGTCGCGCTGCGCGGCCGGAACCCCACGGTCGTCGAGCCGGGCATCGAACACCGCCGTCGCCGTGGCGAACAGCACGGTCCCGAGCACGGCGATGCCCAGGGCGGAGCCGATCTGGCGCGCGGTGCTCGTGGTGCCGGAGCCCTGCCCGCTCTGCTCGACCGGCACATCCCGCAGCACCACGCCCGTGAGCTGCGCGGTCGCGAGCCCGACGCCGAAGCCGTAGACGAAGAGGAAGGGGATGAGCGCACCCCACGGGGTGGTGGACGAGATGACGAACCCGAGGCCGGCGACCCCGACGATCTCGGCGACCAGGCCGACGCGGACGATCGTCACGGGGGCGATCCTGTTGCCGAACGCGCCGGCGAAGCCGCTCGCGAGGAAGGACCCGATCGCGAGCGCGAGCAGGATGAGGCCGGTGTCGAGCGCGCTGTAGCCGAGCACGTTCTGCAACCAGATCGGGAGCGCCAGGATGATGCCGAACTCGCCGAGCGACACGATCGTCGCGGCGATGTTGCCGTTGCGGAACGAGGGGATGCGGAAGAGGTCGAGCGCCAGCATGGTGCTGCGGCCCGCCCGGATGCGCGAGCGTCCCCGCAGGACGAACAGCACTCCCCCGAGGACCGCCACGGCGAAGGCGATCGGCACAGGCGAGAGGTCGAACGGCCAGCGCCAGTCGCCGATCTCCGGTCGCGTGTCCACGAGCCACCAGCCGTAGGTCCGCCCCTCGATGAGCCCGAAGACGAGGCTCGCGGAGGTGACGACCGAGAGCAGCGCGCCCACCCAGTCCACGCTGCGCGCCGCCCGGGTGTCGCGGGACTCCGGCACCGTCGCGAGCACGCCGACGACGATGAGGATCCCGAGCGGGATGTTGATGCCGAACGCCCAGCGCCACGAGAACGCCGTCGTCAGCCAGCCGCCGAGCAACGGGCCGAGCGCCGTCATGCCGCCGATGGTCGACCCCCAGACCGCGAAGGCGATCGCGCGCTCCTTCCCGCGGAAGTTCGCGTTGATGAGGGAGAGGGTGGTCGGCAGGACCATCGCACCGCCGACGCCCTGCAGCAGCCGTGCCCCGATCAGGAAGGCGCCCGTCGGAGAGAGTGCGGCCGCCACCGAGGCCAGCGTGAAGATCGTCACGCCGAGGAGCAGCATGCGGCGGCGTCCGAACCGGTCGGCCAGCGTCCCGAACACGAGCAGGAGGGCGGCGAACACGAGCGTGTACGACTCCTGCACCCACTGGACGCCGGTCGACCCGATATGCAGTTCGTCGACGATGGAGGGGATGGCGACGTTGACGATCGTCGAGTCGACGATGATGAGCGCGACGCCGATGCTGATGAAGACCAGCCCGGCCCAGCGGGTACGTGGGGACATCAAAACTCCCTTGCCTGGAGATTAGTCAGCAAGCTTATGGTCAGGTTACGCTGGATTCGTGAGCCGGTCCAGCAGAACCCGTCACCGCGTCCGGAACGCCGTCGTCGCGGTGCTCGGCGTCGTCCTCCTCGTGGTGATCGGCTTCCTCGCCTGGGCGTCGACGCCGATGATGGGTGAGCGCTCGGCCGCCCTGATGGCCTGGCGCGACCCGGCCGTCCGCATCCATGACGCCGGCGACGCCGTCGTGATGGAGCCGACCGGAACGGCCTCCGGCGACGGCCTGGTCTTCGTCCCCGGCGCGCTCGTCGACCCGTACGCCTACCTGAACAAGCTCTCCGGCGCCGTCGCCGCGACGGGCCTCACCGTCGTCATCACCAAACCGACACTCAACCTGGCGTTCTTCGACCAGCGCCCGCTCTCGACGTTCACCCGGCACGCCCCGCAGGTAACCGACTGGTACGTGGGCGGCCACTCCCTCGGCGGGGTGCGCGCCTGCCAGCTGGCCGAGCAGCCGGGCGTGACCGGCCTCATCCTGTTCGGCTCATATTGCGCGAACGACCTCAGCGGCACCGACCTGCGGGTGCTGTCGATCGGAGGCACCCGGGACGGTCTGAGCACTCCCGCCAAGATCGCGGCCGGTCGCCCGCTGCTGCCCGACGACGCCAGGATGGTGCAGATCGCGGGCATGGACCACGCCCAGTTCGGCGACTACGGCGAGCAACCCGGCGACCGGCCGGCCACGATCGACGACGAGACGGCCCGCACCCGGCTGACGCAGGCGCTCAGCGCCTTCCTGCGGGACGACGGATCGGGCGGCCGCTGACAGCGCACGGGGCACGACAGACGACGCGGCCGTGCAGCGGGATGCTGCACGGCCGCGTCGGGACGGGCTGATGCCGGGACTTACTTGGCCGGGGGCATCAGGACCGAGTCGATCAGGTAGACGGTCGCGTTGGCCGTCTTGACGCCACCGCAGATGACGTTGGCGTCGTTGACCTTCATCGAGTCGCCGGAGCCGCTGACAGTCACGTCAGAGCCCTCGACGGTCTTGTGGGTGCCGTCGATCTCGGAGGGCGAGAGCTGCCCGGGCACCACGTGGTACGTGAGGATCGAGGTCAGCGTGGCCGTGCCGGCATCGGTCTTCAGCGTGTCGATCGTCGCGGGGTCGATCTTCTTGAACGCGTCGTCGACCGGGGCGAAGACGGTGAAGTCGCCGCCGTTCAGGGTGTCGACCAGGTTGACCTGCGGGTTGAGCTTGCCTGAGACGGCTGCGACGAGCGTCGTCAGCAGCGGGTTGTTGCTCGCCGCGGTCGCCACCGGGTCCTCGGCCATGCCGGAGACGGAGCCGGCGCCCGACGGGACCTGCTTGGCGTAGGCCGCGCAGCCGGGGCCGACGAGGTCGGCGGCCGGGTCCATCTTCGAGGCGGACGGGGTGGACGAGCTCATGGAGCCCGAGTCGCTCGAGCCGGAGCTGGAGCTGCCCGAACCCGAGGAACAGGCGGTGAGGGTGAGGGCGGCTGCGGCCAGGATGGCTGCCGCTGCGAGACGAGCTGTGGATCGCATGGTTCTTCTCCTTCGAGGGATGGTGACGATCGTTGCGGCCGCCGCGGGGCGGTCATCAGGGGTTCGGCCCCGGCGGCGAATCGGATTGGAAGCAATCCGCGGAGCCTCTCCGCCACGAACTCCAGGCATGTCAGCGAAGAAGAGAATCGGCACCATCGCCCTGGCCGCACTCGCCGGGGCGGTGAGCGGTGGCGTGTTCCTCGGGGCGGCCGAACTGGTGGCCCTGCTGACGGTGCGCGACGCGAGCCCGATCGTCGCCGTCGGCTCGTTCGTGATCGACATCGTCCCCCGTTGGGCGAAGGAGCTGGCGATCGAGCTGTTCGGGTCGAACGACAAGCTGTTCCTGCTGGCGAGCCTCGGCGTCGCGGTGTTCGTCGCCGCCGCCGTCGCCGGAGTGCTGGAGCTGTGGCGGCGCGGGGTGGGTGTCGCCCTGTTCGCGGTCGCCGGCGTCGCGGCCGTCGTCGCGACGCTGACGCGCGCGGGCGCCAGCCCGTTCGGCTTTCTGCCGTCAGCGGTGGGGGCGGTGGCGGGAGCCATCGTGCTGCGACTGCTGATCGGCCGGCTGCGCGCCTGGCGCGGCGACACCGCCGGGTCGGACGCGGCGGGTGTCGACCGCCGCCGATTCCTGGTGCTCACCTCGGTCGCAGCGGCGGGAGCGCTGGTGGCCGGGGTCGGCTCGCGCCTGGGGTCCGCTGCCACGTCATCCATCGCCGCGGTGCGCTCGGCGCTGCGGCTGCCGGCCCCGGCCTCCCGGCTGACGGTGCCCGCCGGGGCGGAGCTCGACGTCCCGGGGATCAGCCCGCTGTTCACCCCGAACACGGACTTCTACCGGGTGGACACGGCCCTCACGGTCCCGTCGGTCGACCCGGCGACCTGGCGTCTCACCATCGACGGGATGGTCGAGAAGCGCGTCGAACTGAGCTTCCAGGACCTCGTCGACATGCGCCCGTCGGAGTACGGCGTCACCCTCACCTGCGTGTCGAACGAGGTCGGCGGCAATCTCGTGGGCAACGCGCGCTGGCTGGGCGTCCCGGTGCGCGACATCCTCGCCCTCGCCCGGCCACGGCGGGGAGCCGACATGGTGCTGTCGCGCAGCGTCGACGGCTTCACCGCCAGCACGCCCCTCGACGCCCTCACCGATGACGGCCGCGATGCGATCCTCGCGATCGGCATGAACGGAGAGCCGCTGCCCCTCGAGCACGGCTTCCCGGTGCGGATGGTGGTCCCCGGTCTGTACGGCTACGTGTCGGCGACCAAGTGGCTCACCGAGCTGAAGGTGACGACGTTCGCCGCCGACCAGGCGTACTGGACCCCGCGCGGCTACAGCGCGAAGGCCCCGATCAAGCTCTCCAGCCGCATCGACACCCCGCGCGTGGACAAGCCCCTCTCCGCCGGCCCGACGAAGATCGCCGGTGTCGCCTGGGCGCAGACGGTCGGCATCCGCAGCGTCGAGGTGCGGATCGACGGCGGCGACTGGCAGCAGGCGAAGCTCTCGACGCCGATCAACGCCGACACGTGGGTCCAGTGGTCGCTCGACTGGAATGCCACGGCGGGCAGCCACACGCTCGCCGTCCGCGCAACCGACCGGGCGGGCCGCGTGCAGGAGCAGAAGCGCACCCCGATCGCGCCGGACGGATCAACGGGCTGGCAGCAGACGCTGGTGCGGGTGGCGTGAGCCCCGCCGGCCGCCGCCATTCCGCCGGGCACCCGCGCGCGGCCTAGGAGCGCCCGGTCTCCGGCGGCGACGACGACGGGATCAGCTGCGCAGGATCGTCGGAGGCGGCCATGGCGCGGTAGCGGGCCCACGACGCGAGTTGGTGGGCGGTCGGGGTCCGTCCTTCGTGGACGGCCGCAGCGATCTCGTTCGCGTAGAGATCCCGCATCTCCTCTGCCTGCCGGCGAAGTGGCACTGTGTCCTCCCTGAGGTTCAGCCCGTCCGGGCCCGTCCGGTCGTGCCGTCGCACGAACCGCCTCCCCCTATCATCGCCGACGTGCGTGATCACCCCGTCCGGCTGCGCCGCGCGACGTCGAGGAGCGCGCGCAGCTCAGGGGCCGGCGGCTCGGCGCCGGCGTACACGGCCCGCAGCTCGCGGATGAAGCGCTGATCGCGGACGCGCACCCGGGCGAGACGTCCCGCCGCGATGTCGTCTCGGACGGCCAGGATGCTCACGACCGCAGGACCGGCCCCGGAGGCGACCGCTGTGCGGACCGCCGAGGTGGTCGGGAGCTCGAGGAGCGGTGGGGCCGGCGGATGACCGCTCGCCTCCAGGGTCTGCTCGACGCTGAGCCGGGTGCCCGAGCCGCGCTCACGCGTCACCAGCGGCGTCCGCGCGAGCTGCGACAGTGGGATGGAGGCCCTGCGCGCCCACGGGTGGGCCGGCGGGACGACGACCACGAGCTCGTCCCGGGCCACGGGAACCGCGGTGAGGGCGCCGACGTCCTGAGGGGATTCGATGAACCCGAGGGTATGCGTTCCCGCCGCGACCAGCTCGAGCACCTGCCGGCTGTTCGTGGCCGTGATCGAGATCGCCGGCAGCCCGGGCACCGCGGACCGGCTCGTCAGGAGCCAGCCGGGCAGGAGATACTCGGCCACCGTGAGGCTCGCCGCGACGGAGACCGGCTCGTGGCGCCCGCGCAGGGCGGTGACGCCGGCGGAGAACCGCTCTGCGGCTTCCACGACCTCCGCCGCCCATTCCGCGGCCACGGCGCCCGCGGGCGTCAGCGTCGACCCGCGGGCCATCCGCTGGAGCAGAGGAAGGCCGATCCGGACTTCGAGCTGACGCATCCTGGCCGAGGCCGCCTGCTGCGTCAGGCCTGCCGCCCTCCCGGCCGCGGCGATCGAACCGGTCTCCGCGACGGCGGAGAGCACCTTCAGCGAGACGATGTCGATGTCACCCACAATCGCTGCTTGTGCATCCACCATGAGGTGACGCTACTCCACCCGGGTGCGCGAAACCAGACTGGCGTCATGGCCCGCTTCACCCTCTCGAACGTCACCCCGAACTGGTTCGCCTCCGTCATGGGGACCGGGATCGTCGCGAACGCCGCGGCGGTGCTCCCCCTCCAGTTCCCCGGCCTCCGCCAGGCGGCCCTGGCGGTGTGGCTCCTGGCGTCCCTCCTCCTCGTGTTCCTCGTCACGGCGAGCGCCGTCCATTGGGCCCGCCACCGCGCAGTCGCGCGCACCCATCACCTCGACCCGGTCATGGCGCACTTCTACGGCGCACCCCCGATGGCGTTCCTCACGGTCGGCGCCGGGGCCATCCTCGTCGGCAAGGACCTCATCGGTACGCCCGCCGCTGTCGCCGTCGACGCGGCGCTCTGGACCATCGGCACCATCGGCGGACTGCTCAGCGCCGTCATCGTGCCCTACCTGGCGTTCACCCGGCACGAGAACACGGCGGACTCGGCGTTCGGGGGGTGGCTCATGCCCGTCGTTCCCCCGATGGTCTCCGCTGCCACTGGTGCGCTCCTCCTCCCGGCGCTTCCCGCCGGGCAGGCGCGAGAGGGGATGCTCTTCGGCTGCTACGCGCTGTTCGGGCTCAGTCTCTTCGCATCCCTCATCATCATCGTCCAGCTCTGGCAGCGGCTGGCCGTCCACGCGGTCGGCCCGCGCGGCATGGTCCCGACGCTCTGGATCGTGCTCGGTCCCCTCGGTCAGAGCATCACCGCGGTCAACCTCCTGGCCGCGAACGCGGGCGGCGCGGTGTCACCCTCCACGGGACGGGCGCTGATGGACTTCGCCGTCGTTTACGGCGTCTCCACCCTCGGGTTCGCCCTGCTGTGGCTCGCCGTGGCCGCCGCCATCACCATCAGAACCGCGCGGGCCGGGCTCCCGTTCTCCCTGACCTGGTGGTCCTTCACCTTCCCGGTGGGCACCTGCGTGACCGGCACCGCCGGGCTGGCCGCCCACACGGGCCTGGTCGCGATCGGCGCGATCTCGGTCGCCCTCTTCGCCCTCCTCGTGGTCGCGTGGATCACGGTCGGCATCCGGACCGTCGGAGAGAACCTGGGCCGCCGCACGACCGCGAGAGGTGCCGTCCGCGCCGCGTGAGGTTCCGCGCGCATTCTTCGGACCGCTGGGGCACGTTCCGAAGCAGTGCCCTACCGGCGACGTGGCTCGTCGTCCCAGGGCACGGGGGTCGTCGTGCCCTCCCGCCAGTCGTGACGGAGGATCGCGTAGGCGACGGAGGCGACGGGCCGCCCACCGGCCACCGGCCAGGCCTCGCGGTAGTGCGCTTCTTTGACCCACCCGCAGCGGAGGAACACCCGCCGCATCGCGACGTTGTCCTCCCTCGTCTGGCCCTCAAGACGGTCCACGTCCGCCCTGGTGCCGAAGACGTGGTCCGTCGTCGCGCGCAGGGCGAGCGTGCCGAGCCCCCGGCCGCGTGCCCGCCCGTCGATCCGGAGATCGACCAGCGGCGTCGGGTCGCTCAGATCCTCCAAGCGGACGGTCCCGATCCGCTCGCCGCCCGGTCCTTCGAGCCAGAACGCCTCGTGGTCGTCATCGCCGTACGCGCCCGCATCGATCGCAGCGAGCACCGCCGCGCGATCGGGCCGCGTCACGACATGGAAGGGGAAGTCGTTGCCCGTCAAGAAGCTGACGAGGGCCTCGCGATCCGGCCCGTACGGATCGAGCGGACGCAGCGAGACGATCATGCGCGCACTCTATCGTCCGCGGCGGGAGGCCGCGTGACATGCGGACAGGGCTGGGAGGCCGCCGCGCATCCACCCTTCTCCCACCGCCCCGCAGGTAGCCTCGTCGCCATGACAGGACAACTCATCGCCCTGCCCGTCGGCGCGTCGCCGCTGCAGACGCAGACCGACCCCTCCGAGCTCGGCGGCATCGCCGGACTCGCCGCCCGGATCATGACCGCCCTCGGCGAGATCGGGGTCGGACTCTGCTCCCTGGCGGAGGTGGTGTTCCCGCCGATCCCGAGCGAGGTGATCCTGCCGTTCGCCGGGTTCCTCGCGTACCAGGGATCGCTGAACGTAGTGCTGGTGCTGCTCGCGGCGACACTGGGCAGCTTCGCAGGGGCCGCCCTCCTCTACGTCCTCGGGCGGCGGCTGGGCGAAGAGCGCGCCGTCCGGCTGCTGTCGCGGCTGCCCCTCGTCGAGGGGGAGGACTTCCGGAAGGCCGCCGACTGGCTCACCCGGCACGGACGCGGGGCCGTCTTCTTCGGCCGGCTCGTCCCGCTGGTCCGGAGCCTGATCTCGCTCCCGGCGGGTGCGACGCGGATGCCGTTCGGCCGGTTCGCCGCGTTCACCCTCGCGGGGACGCTGCTGTGGAACGCGCTCCTCGTGGGCGCCGGGTTCGCGCTCGGCACCCAGTACCACCTGGTCGAGCGCTACACCGAGTACATCGACATCGTGGTGTACGCCGCGGCCGGCCTGGTGCTCGGCTGGCTGGTGCTGCGCCGCATCCTGCGTCACCGCGGAACGCGACGGGATGTCGGCCCGTCGCGCGCAGACTCACGCCTCGCGAGTGATGGAGACCGAGACGAACAGTTCTGACCCGCTGCCGCCCGCATAGACGCCTCGCAGGGGTGTGACGTCGGTGTAGTCCCGGCCGTGGCCGACGCGCACGTGACGGTCGCCGATGGGGATGCTGTTCGTCGGGTCGTAGCCGTGCCACCCGCCGCAGAACCACTCCACCCACGCGTGCGACTCCCCGACGACGGTCTGCCCGACGGCGGCGTCAGCCTGGGGATGCAGATAGCCCGAGACGTAGCGTGCGGGGATCCCCACCGAGCGGAGCGCCCCGACCGCGACGTGCGCGATGTCCTGGCAGACCCCGCTCCGCGCGTCCCACGCCTCGGCGGCAGCGGTTCGAACGCCGGTCACTCCGCTCACGTACTCCATCTCGGACGACACGGCTGCGACGATCGCCTGGGCGGCGGCGCAGGGCCCGTCGACATCGGGTCCCAGGCCTGCCACGACGGATCCGGCGAGCTCGGCGAGGGAGGGCGGCGGAGCGGTGAGCGCCGTCTGACGGAGCTGCTCGACGCACGCGGCGGACCTCGGGACGACGGCGGCGAGCTCCTCCCAGCCGACAGCCGAGGTGGGGTGCTCCGCCTCGAGCACCTCGACGAGACTGCTCGCCGTGATCGTGAGTTCGCTGTGCGGGGCGAGCACATCGAATGCCAGGACCCTGGTGCCCCAGTAGTCCGTGTACTGGTGGTGGGAGGAGACCGGCTGCACATCGAGGGACGAGTGGAGCACGAGCTGCCGGGAGCCGGAGACGGGGAGCATGCGCGCCTCGTTGTACGAGGCGGTCACGTCGCCGTCGTAGCGGTAGCCCGTCGAATGCACGATCCTGAGCCGTTTCACGCCCTGTCCCCCGTCCAGCTCGGCGCAACGCTCTCGGGGAAGTAGCGCATGGCGACCGCCGTCGTCGCCGCGCTCGTCGCGTCCTGGATGGCGGACATGAAGGCCGGGAGGTCGTCGAGCACGTCGGCCACCGGCCGGAACTCGAGCTCGCTGCGCACCTGCCCGAGCATCCGTGCCGCCTGATCGGAGACCCCGACCCGCTCGAGTCTCGGCTCGATCTCGCGCAGACTGTCCACCGCGCGCGCCACCGAGTAGAGGATCGATCGCGGGAAGAGCCTGTCGTGGAGGAGGAACTCCGCCGCGTTCCTCGCGGACGGCACTCCGCGGTACGTCCGCAGGTACGCCTCGTAGGCGCCGCAGGAGCGCAGGAGGGTCGTCCAGCTCGGCCCGCTCGCCTCGGTCAGCGACCGGGTCGCGAGCAGGCGTGCCGTCATGTCTGCCCGCTCCAGGCTGCGGCCGAGGGTGAAGAAGTGCCAGGCCTCGTCGCGGCTCGCCCCGGACTCCATCAGCCCGACGGCGAGGGCCGCCCGCTCTCGCACCCAGCTGAAGAACTCGTGCACCTTGTCGCTGGTCACCCGTCGCGGCATCCGTGCGGTCGTGGTGTTGAGGCACTCCCAGAGTTCGGTCGAGATGATCTCGCGGGCGCGCCGGGCGTTCTCGCGCGCAGAGGCGAGCGAATAGACGATGGATGCGGGCGCCGCGCGGTCGACCGCCAGGATGCGGAGCACGTCCTCCCGGACGATCGCGGACTCCGGCGCTGGGCTGCCCATGACGCTGAGGAGCGATCGGCACGCGGTGTCCTCGTCGATCCACGGGTCTTCGAGGAGGAGTTGCAGGTGAACGTCGAGGATGCGGGCCGTGCCATCGCTCCGCTCGATGTAGCGGCCGATCCAGAACAGCGAGGAGGCGATGCGACTCAGCACGAGGCGACCTCCTCCGGGACGCCCTGCTGCTGCTGTTGCTGTTGTTGCTGCTGCTGATCGGAGCGCGGCGCGTCCTCCGCGGAGTGGTCGGGCACGTGCTGAGCGGAGACACCCGGCCCCGCCGCCTGCTCGGCGACGATTCCCGCCACCCGGGAGGCCCCCTCCGCCGCATCGCCGGGGCGCGGCTGACCCGAACGGTCGGCCGTCCCGTCGGTCGCCGGGGCGCCGACCACCCAGGTGTCCTTCGATCCGCCGCCCTGGCTGCTGTTGACGACCAGCTGGCCTTCGGCGAGGGCGACACGGGTGAGACCTCCCGGGAGGACCCAGATGTCTCGGCCGTCGTTGACCGCGAACGGGCGGAGGTCGACGTGCCGCGGACGCATCCCGTCGTCGACCAGAGTGGGGATGGTCGACAACTGCACGACCGGCTGAGCGATCCACCCGCGCGGGTCGGCGGCGAGACGTGCGCGGAGGTCGGCGAGCTCTGCGCGGGAGGCGTCCGGCCCGATCACGAGGCCCTTGCCGCCGGAGCCGTCGACCGGCTTGACGACCAGCTCGTCGAGCCGGTCGAGCACCTCGGCGAGCGACTCCGGTTCTTCCAGGCGCCAGGTGTCGACATTGGGGAGCACCGGCTCCTCGGCGAGGTAGTAGCGGATGAGGTCGGGCAGGTACGTGTAGACGAGCTTGTCGTCGGCGACGCCGTTGCCGACGGCGTTGGCGATCGTCACATTCCCGAGGCGCGCGGCCAGCATCAGGCCCGGCGTGCCGAGGACGGAGTCGACGCGGAACTGGAGCGGATCGATGAAGTCGTCGTCGATCCGCCGGTAGATCACGTCGACCTTCTGGGGTCCCGACGTGGTGCGCATCCACACGTGACCCCCCGAGCAGAACAGGTCGCGCCCCTCGACCAGCTCGACCCCCATCAGCCGGGCGAGGAGGGTGTGCTCGAAGTAGGCGGAGTTGTAGACGCCGGGAGTCAGCACGACGACGTTCGGGTTCTCCATCCCGTCGGGGGCGCTCGCCCGGAGCGCCTGAAGCAGCCGATACGGATAGTCGCCGACCGGGCGCACCCTCATCGAGGTGAACAACTCGGGGAGCGTCTGGGCCATCACGCGCCGGTTCGAGATGACATAGCTGACGCCGCTCGGGATGCGGACGTTGTCCTCGAGAACGCGCCACGCTCCGACCTCGTCACGGATCAGGTCGATGCCCGACACCTGGATCCGGACGCCGTTGGCCGTCGAGATCCCGGCCGCCGCCCGATGGAAATGCGCCGACGAGGTGATCAGCCCCGCCGGGATGACGCCGTCACGGACAGCGTTCTGGTCGCCGTACACGTCGCTCAGGAATGCCTCGAGCGTGCGGACGCGTTGCCTGACTCCCGCCTCGACGTGGGCCCACTCGTCCTGCTCGATCACCCGCGGGACGGCATCCAGCGGGAACGGGCGCTCCTCGCCGGCGAAGTCGAAGGTCACGCCCTGCGCGAGGTACGACCTGGCGAGCGCCTCCGTCCGCCCCCGCAATTCCTCCTGGGTGAGCGAGGCGAGGGCCGCGAACAGCTCGCGATAGGCCGGGCGAATGCCGCCCTCGGCTGCTGCCGTGTCCGCGAACATCTCGTCGAAGGGGGCGCTGCCGCCCTGACGCCTGCCGGACGCCGCGGTCGTGTATCCGCCGAACAGCTCGCCCATGGCCAGACGCTATCGGCGGCGCGTTTCGCCCGCGTTTCGGCGGTGTTGCGAGTGTTTCGACTCCGTCCGCGGCCGGTCAGACCTCGTCGGCGAGCTCGCGCAGCTCGGCCGTCCGCTCGCCGGGCCGGTCCCCGGTGTTGACCGTGCCCTGCGGCTCCACCATCACGACGAGCGCGTCCTCGTCGGCCTTCGGGCAGTGCTCGACGCCGCGCGGCACCACGAACACGTCCCGTGGGCCGAGCTCCACATCCCCGTCGCGCAGCTGGATCGTGAGCCGTCCCTCGATCACGAGGAACAGCTCGTCCGTCTCGGGATGCGCGTGCCAGACGAACTCGCCGCGCAGCCGGGCGACCTTCACGTCGTAGTCGTTGACGCTCGCGAGGCGGTGCGGCTGCCACGGCTCCGGGATGAGGGCGAAGGCGGCGTCGAGGTTGTGGACCTGGTTCATGTCGTCAGCCTAGATCCCACCCGCTGGCGGCGTCGGAGGCGGGTGGTTGGATGGGGGCGTGCTCCTCGACACGCTCGTCACGACGGCCGAGACCGTCGCATCCACGCGGTCCCGGCTGGCGAAGGTGGATGCGCTCGCGGCGCTGCTCACCCGCCTCGAACCGGACGAGATCGCACCGGCCGTCGGGTTCCTCGTCGGCAAGGCGCGGCAGGGGCGTGTCGGCGTCGGCTGGCGCGGGCTCGCCGGCGCGATGGGCGAACCCGCGGCGGAGGCCTCGCTGACCGTCGACGATCTGGATGCGCTGCTCGACCGGCTCGCCGCCCTGTCGGGATCCGGTTCGGCCGGGGAGCGCAACCGCATCCTGCGCGACTTCACCGCGCGGGCGACCGCGCGTGAGCAGGACTTCATCGCCCGCGTGCTCCTCGGCGAGATGCGGACCGGCGCGCTCGAGGGCGTGCTGACCGACGCGATCGCCCGCGCCGCCGACCGCCCCGGCGACAGCGTGCGCCGCGCGGCGATGCTGTCCGGAAACCTGGGCGAGACCGCGCGGCTCGCGCTCACCGGCACCGCGGAGGAGCTCGACGCCGTCGGCCTCCTCGTGGGGCGCCCGGTGCTCCCGATGCTGGCAGCCTCCGCGCCCAGCGCCGCGGACGCCCTCGCCACCACCGGAGAGGCCTCGGTCGAGTACAAGCTGGACGGCGCGCGCATCCAGGTGCACCGGCACGGGGACGAGGTGCGCGTCTTCACCCGCAACCTGGCCGACATCACCCACCGCCTGCCCGACGTGGTCGAGGTGGCGCGCCGGCTGCCGGTCCGTGACGTGATCCTCGACGGCGAGACGCTGTCGCTGGATGAGGACGGTGCGCCCCGGCCCTTCCAGGAGACCATGTCGAGATTCGGCGCGGATGCCCTGCGGGAGACGGTGCTGCGCCCCTGGTTCTTCGACATCCTGCACGTCGATGGGCGCGACTTGCTCGACGAGCCGCTCTCGACGCGCCTGGCGGAACTGGAGCGCGTTGCCGGAGAGCACCGCATCCCCGGCGAGGTCACGGCCGACCCCGAGGAGGCGGAACGCGTGTCGCGCGAGGCCATCGCCGCCGGGCAGGAGGGCGTGGTCGTCAAGGCGATCGACTCCCTCTACGCGGCGGGTCGGCGCGGCTCCAGCTGGGTGAAGGTGAAGCCGGTGCACACGTACGACCTGGTCGTCCTCGCCGTGGAGTGGGGGTCGGGCCGGCGGCAGGGGCTGCTGTCGAACATCCACCTCGGCGCTCGCGATCCGGAGGGCGCGTTCGGCGAGCCGGGCGGCTTCGTGATGGTCGGGAAGACCTTCAAGGGCCTCACCGACAAGCTGCTCGCCTGGCAGACGGAGCACTTCCAGGAGATCGAGGTGCGCCGCACCGCCGGCACCGTGTGGGTCGCGCCGACGACTGTCGTCGAGATCGCGATCGACGGTGTGCAGCGCTCCAGCCGCTACCCCGGCGGCATCGCCCTGCGCTTCGCCCGGGTCAAGCGCTATCGCGACGACAAGGACGCCGCCGAGGCCGACACGATCGAGACGCTGCGGGGCCTGCTGCGGGAGTGACCGCCCCGCACGCGCCTCATCCTCGGCCCGAAACGGAGGAGTTCCGGGTCCGATCGGCTCGGGAACTCCTCCGTTTCGTGGATTCCGCCGGAGTGTCGGACGGAAACTCCTCCGTTTCCCGCCACCTCGCGGACGGCCGTGGAAAGGGAGGAACTCCCACGGCGACGCGCGGCGTTTCGTCACGAACGGAGGATGCGCGGAGCCGGACGCGCGGGATGTCCTCCGTTTCAGCAGCACCGACGGAGCCGAGCGCGCTGGACGCAGCCGCGAGCGTCACGCCCGCAGGCGCTCCGCCTCCCGGCGCTCCGCCTCGTCGGCGTAGCCCACCTGCGCCCGCCACCACGGCGTCTCGATGAATCCGCGCTTGAGGTACAGCAGCTCCATCGCCCCCGTCCATCCCTCGACCCCGTCGAGCACCGACAGCGTGTGCGAGATGAACTGGTTCAGCTCCGCCACGGAGGGCGTGATGAGCTCGCAGAACAGGGAGTTGTCGTCGAGCAGCGAGGCCAGGTAGCGCACGGCGGGATAACCGGACAGCTCCTGGGCGACCGCCTCCAGCCGGGACGGCGCGACCTTCACCAGCAGCAGCGTCTCCGCGCCCATCCCGAGCGCGGCAGCGGGCACGAGGGTCAGGATGTCGAGGCAGTGGTTCGCGCGCATGCGGTCGAAGCGGCGCCGCACGCTCGACTCGTTCATGCCCGTCCGGTCGCCGATGGCCTGGAAGGTGACGCGCCCGTCGTCCCGGAGGGCGGCGAGGATGCGGCGGTCGGCCTCGTCCAGGTGGTCCGGCTCGCACATCTCGGCGTCGACCAGCGACGCCTTCTCGTCCTCCTGCGGCAGCTTCATCGTCTCGGCGAACAACTGCCGGCTCCAGTCGTGCCGCACCTTGTGGACGTGCATGATCAGGTCGCTGCGCCAGCGCTTGATGCCCGCGATGGACTGCAGCTGCTGGATGAGCTGCGGATAGTGCGCGGCGCCTCCGGTCACCACGACCTCGGCCATGATGTCATACTGCCCGGTCACCAGCGTCAGGAAGCGGACGTCCGCGTGCTCCACGAGCGCCGCAGCGACCTCGAGCTGCGTGCCCGGACGGCAGTTCAGGCGAACCAGGAAGGTGTCCACCTGGCCGGAGCTGCCCAGCGCCGGGACCACGGCGATCCGCACGACGCCGTCCTGCACCAGCTGCTGACCGCGGCGGGCGACGGTGGCGGAGGAGCTGCCCACCATGTCCGCGATCGCCGTCCAGCTGGCGCGGCCGTCGTGCTGCAGCGCGACGATGATCCGGCGGTCGAGGTCGTCGAGGGTGTCGAGCGCCTTCACTCGGACGCCGCGCTCCGCACCGGCGGCACCACTTCGTGCAGGAATCCCCGCACCGTGTCCGTCCATGCCTCCGCCTCCTCGATCTGGGGGGAGTGACCCGATTTCTCGAAGATCGCCAGCCGCGCATCCGGGATGAGCGACGCGATCGTCTCCGAGCACGAGACCGGCGTGATCCAGTCGGTCCGCCCGACGGTCACCAGCGTGGGTGCGGTGATCCCCGGGAGCGCCCCCTTGAGATCATAGGTCGGAAGGTTCTTCGAGAAGGCGTAATTGTGCGCTTCGTACCGGTACGGGGTCGCCGCGACCTTCCGCTCGACGGCCTCCGGATCGTAGACGAAGTCGTACAGCGGGAGGATCTCGCGCCAGCAGTCGCGGAGGTCGTCGTTGTCGCGCACGCGGCCCTCGTCGATGCGGTCGAACTTCTCCATGTCGACGGTCACGCGGTCGGAGGCGAGCGCGTTCTTCCGCGACAGCTCCGAGTGGGAGTTGTCGGCGGCGGTGTCGCGGAGCACCAGGGCGAGCACGCGGTCCGGGTAGCGCGTTGCGTACTCGAGCGACATGAAGCCGCCGTAGGAGCCGCCGGCCATGACGATCCGCTCCGCGCCGATCCACTCGCGCAGCGCGTCGATGTCGGCCGCCCACTGCTCGTGGCTGAACTCGCCGTTGCCCTCGCTCTCGCCCGACCCCCGCGCGTCGAACACGACGACGCGGTACTCGTCCGCCAGGCGTCCGAAGCTGGCGCGCGGCTCGGCGCGCGAGCCGAGGCCCGGCGCCCCGTGGTGAGTGATGATCACCGGCGCGCCCTCCGGTCCGAGCACCTCGACGGCGAGGCGATTGCCGTTGATCTCGACGAACTGCGCGGTGGTGGTCGCTGCGGCGAACTCGGGGGAGACGTCTGTTGTCACGGTGTTCCTTTCGATGGCGGTGCTGTCGTGCTGCGGTTCAGAGATCGATGGTGCAGTGGTCGAGGTCGCGGGGGAACGAGGTCAGCGGCCTCGCGCCGTCCTCCGTGACCAGCATGGAGTCCGAGATGCGGTAACCGGCGTGACCGGGGATGTAGATGCCCGGTTCGTTGGAGACGATCATGCCCGCCTCCAGCAGTGTCGGGTCGCCGTCCTCCAGCCATGGCGGCTCGTGCATCCCCAGCCCGATGCCGTGCCCCTGCCGGTGGCGGAGGAACTCGCCGAGTCCCGCCTCGCGGATGACGTCGAGGCAGTCCGCGTTCGCCTGCCGGCATTCGCGGCCGGGCCGGATGGCGGAGGCACCGGTGGCCTGCGCGAGCCGGACGGCGTCGTGGTAGCGGCGCTGGTCGGCGGTCGGCTCGCCGAGGACGAAGGTGCGCTCCCCCTCGACGAAGCGGCCGCCGACCGCGCAGCCGAGCGACAGCATGAAGGTGTCGCCGGGCTGCAAGCGGTAGCCGGACGGCAGACCGTGCGGGTACGCCGAGTTGGCTCCGGCATAGACCAGGCCGCCCGCCAGCGGCGACACCACGACGACGTCGTCGTGCCCGGCGTACATCGTCGCGACGCCGACACCGCCGACGTGCGAGGCCAGCTCGGCCTCGCTCGGCAGTTCGCCGCCGGCCGCGACGCGTTCGCGGATGAGCGCGACGCCGGATTCGAGCATCCGGTCGGTGATGCGGGCGGCCTCGGCGTGGAGGGCGATCTCCTCGGGCAGCTTGACGTAGCGCGCCACCGTGACCAGCGCCGTCGGAACGGCCTCGGCCGCGTCGAGCTCGGCGAAGGCGGCGGACTGCCGCTCCCACGTCATCCCGGTCGAGAATCCGACCCGGCCGGCGCGGCCCACCCGGTCGGCGAGCGCGCGGAACGGCGGAACGACACCGGGGAACTCGGGGAACGACACGACATCGGCCCGGGCGGACTCGCGTTCCGCGTTCTCCCGCTCCAGCTCGGGGACGAGGAGGACGGTGTCGCCGTCGGCGTCCATCCACACGGCGACGGGCCGTTCGCTCGGGTGGTGGAAGAAGCCGGTCAGATACGCCACGTCCTCCGGCGAGTCGGTCAGCAGCGCGTCGAGCCCCTCGGCGGCGAGCCGCGAGCGGACGCGGTCCTGGATGCGGTCGAGCGCCTCGGCGGTCAGGCGGGTGCGGAACACGGGTCTCCTTCCGGTCAGCGACGTCGCGACTTGGGGTTGCGCGCGTCGTTGTAGGCGATCGACAGCAGCGTCGCCGAGAGCACGAGCAGCAGGATCGCGATGGACGGGAACAGAGTCAGCCACCAGGCGGACGACATCGCGCCCGACTGCTGCGCCTCGTAGAGGATGCGTCCCCACGACCAGACGTTGGGGTCGCCGAGCCCGAGGAACGCGAGCCCCGCCGCCGAGAGCACGGCGCGCGATGCGGTGACGACGACCGAGACGACGATGACGGGGGTGACCGCCGGGACCACGTGCCGCACGATGATCCAGAGCGGGGACGAGGTCATCAGCCGGGCGGCGTCGACATACGGCAGGCGCACGACGGTCAGCGCCTGCGACCGCACGAGGCGGGTGACCTCCGGCCAGGAGAAGGCGGCGACGACGAGGATGATCGTGGTGGTGCTCGGGCCGACCAGCGCGGCGATCAGGATCATCAGCGGGAGGACGGGGAGCGAGAGCGTCAGGTCGACGACGACGCTGATGAAGCCGTCCAGCCGCCGGAAGTAGGCGCCCGCGACCGCGACGATCGTCCCGACGACGATCGCGATCGCGGACGCGGCCACCGCGACCAGGATGCTCTGCTGCGACCCCCAGACCACCTCGCCGAACACATCCCGGCCGAGGCTGTCGGTTCCGAACCAGTGGGCGCCGCTCGGCGGCGCGAGCACGGGGTCGCCGTAGCTCGGCGGGTAGGGCGCGATGAGCGGTGCCGCGATCGCGACGATGGTGAGCAGGATGAGCACGCCGAGCGCGAGCATCCCGAGCGGCTCGCGGCGGAACGCCCGCCAGGTCTGCGCGGCCGCACGGCCGTTCTCCAGCGCGACCGGCTCGATGCCGACCGCGGCCTCGGTGACTGCTGCCTGGGTCATGCCTTCTTCACTCTCGGGTCGAGGAATCCGTAGACGGTGTCGGTGATCATGTTCGCCACGACGACGGTGATGGCGAGCATCAGGAACGCGCCCTGCAGCACCGGGAAGTCGAGCTGCGTGACCGCCTCGTAGATCCCGCGGCCGATGCCCGGGTAGGCGAACACGGTCTCGGTGAGCACGGCGCCGCCGACCAGGAACCCGAGCTGGAGCCCGATCAGCGTCGTGGTGGGGAGCAGGGCGTTCCGCAGGGCGTGCTTCCAGAGCACGCGGCGGTACGGCAGCCCGTTGGCGCGGGCGAGGGTCGTGTAGTCCTCCCCCAGCGCGTCGATCAGGGTGGAGCGCATGGTCAGCACGTAGGAGCCGAGCTGCACCAGCATGAGCGAGACGGCGGGCAGGATGAGGTGGCTGGCGACCGAGCCGTACCAGGCCATCCCGTAGGCGTCCTGGTCGTACGCTCCGCCGATCGGCAGCCAGTGCAGCATCAGCCCGAACACGAACAGCAGCAGGACGCCGATGCTCGGCACGAAGATGGACTGCCCGGTCACCCCGACGATCTGCACGACCTTGTCGAGGAAGCGGCCGCGGTGGGAGGCCGCCAGCACCCCGAGCGGGATGCCGACGGCCACCGTGAGCACCAGTGCGGTGCCGGTGAGCAGCAGCGTCCACGGGAGTCGCTGCATCAGCACGTCGAGCACAGGAATCGACTGCGTGAACGAGACCCCCAGGTTTCCCTGGACGAGCTGCCACAGATAGATGCCGTACTGCACGATCAGGGGTTGATCGAGCCCGTACTGCTGGAGCAGGGCCGCCCGCGTGTCCTCGGTCATGTTCGGGCTGGCGACCGCCAGCGCCGGGTCTCCGGGCAGCAGACGCAGCAGGAGGAACGTCACGGTCACGGCGAACCAGATCGTGAGCACACCCCTCCCGAGCCTCGGGAGCAGGAACAGGAACCGGGACACGCGGGTCGGCCTCGCTTTCGTTACTTGCCGGTCGGGTGCGCGCTGGCGACCGAGACCGGGTTGACGATGGACAGCAGCTCGCTGGGCTTCGAGACGAACCCGGTCCACTTGGAGCTGGACGCGAAGTACAGGTTCTGCGTGTACATGATGTTGTCGTACACGTTGTCCCGCACGATCTTCGCGGCCTCCCGCATCAGCTTCACCTTCTCCTTCTTGTCGGTGGTCGCGGCGCCCTGGGCGATCAGATCGTTGAGCTTCGCGTCGTCGACGTAGGTGTAGTTGATGGCGCCTCCGGGGAGGTAGGCGAGCGTCATGTTCGTCACCGGGTCGTCCATGATGGCGAAGTTGCCGGCGTAGATGTCGAAGTCGCCCTTGTTGGTCATCGCCAGGTAGGTGTTCCGCTCGGTGCCCTGGAGCTCGATCGGGATGCCCGCCTTCGCCGCGCTGTCCTTGACGAGGGTCGCCCACTGCGAGGTGACGCTGTCCTGGAGGGAGTAGATCAGCCGGAACTTCACCGGGAACATCCCGTCGGAGCCGGCGGTGTAGCCCGCCTTCTCCATCAGCGAGCGCGCCTCGTCGGTGTCGAAGGAGTACTCCTTGATCGACTTGTCGTAGTAGTCCTTCAGCACCGGCATCAGCGGGCTCGACCCGGTCGAGACGGCCTGCCCCTGCAGCACGACCTTGCGGATCGCGTCGTAGTCGACCGCGTGGGCGAGCGCCTGACGCACCTCGAGCTTCGCGAGCGCCGGGTTCTTCATGTTGTAGGTCATGTGGGCGTAGCCCAGGCCGACCGCCTCGGTGACCGTGATGCCGCTCGTCGACTTGAGCTTCGCGACCTGCGCCGGGGGCAGCGCGTTGGCGATCGCATCCACCTCGCCGCTCTGCAGCGCCAGGATCTCGGTGTTGACGTCCGGGAAGACCCGGTAGACGACCTTGGCGGAGAGCGGCGTTCCGCCCTCGACCAGCGGGTAGTCGTCGACGCGGTCGAGCGTGTAGCTCTGCCCCACCTGGACGGCCGACAGCTTGTACGGACCGGCGCTGACCCAGCCGCCGTCCTTGCCGTCGTTCGGGAAGGTGGCGACCGATTCGGCCTTCTCGAAGACGTGCTTCGGGACGATGTTGCCCCAGAAGCCGATCTCGTCGACGATCGAGGAGTCCGGCTTGGTCAGGGTGAACTCGACCCGCGTCTTCGAGACGGCCTTCGCCGTGTCGAGGTTCGCGAGCTGGCCGTAGAAGGTGCCGGAGGGCTTGTCCTTCTTCACCGCGTTCATCGTCCACGCCACGTCCTCGGCGGTCAGCGGCTGGCCGTCGCTCCACTTCATGTCGTCGCGGATCTCGTAGTACCCGGTGGTGTCGTTGACGTAGCCCCACTTGGTGGCGAGCTGCGGCTTCTTCGAGCCGTCGTTCGCGATCTCCAGCAGGTGCGGGTACATCAGGTTGGTGATCCAGTAGTCGCTCCGGCTGTTGCCGACGAGCGGGTTGTAGTTGACGACATCGGTCGTCGTGGCGATCGTGAGCGTCGCCGAGCCGGCCGTGGCGGTGCTCGCCGCGGGCGGTGCGCTCGGCGCGCACGCGCTGAGCGTCAGGGCTGCGACGGCGAGAGTGGCCGCCGCGACCGCGATCTTCCGTGGGCGCATCAGACCCACACCTCCTTCAGGACCCGAAGAGTGTTGCCACCCACGACGGCGCGGATCTCGTCGTCGGAGTAGTCGTGCTTCACCAGCCAGCCGATGATGTTGTAGAACTCCTCGGCCGGGTTCTCGATCCCGTCGACGTACTCGACCTTCTCGTACTCGACGTGGCCGTGCGCCTGCCCGAGGGACAGGTTGGACGAGAAGGCGTCGTGCAGTCCGACGTGGTCGCCGAACAGGGTGTCCGGTCCGAAGCTGACGTGCTCCAGGCCGACGAGGTCGACGCAGTACTGGAAGTGGTCCATCACCGACTCCAGGGAGTGGCGCGGGTGCTCCGGCGACAGCGTCGTGTGCGGGGCCGCCTCGATGCCGATGACGCCGCCGCGCTTCGCGCACTCGACGATCGTCTCGTCGGTCTTCATGCGGTTGGTCGGCCAGACGCTGCGGGCGCCCGCGTGGGTGATGAAGACGGGCTTCGTGGAGGCCTTGATGGCATCCACCGCCGTCCGGTCGCCCGAGTGGGAGACGTCGATCGCGATGCCGAGCTTGTTCATCCGCTCGACCGCGCGCTCGCCGAAGTACGTGAGCCCGCCGTCGCCGCGCTCCTTGAGGCCGGAGCCGAGGGTGTTCGCCTCCGAGTAGGCGATGCCCATCTGGCGGACGCCGAAGCCGTACAGCACGTCGAGCCGGTCGACCTCGTTCTCGATCATGGTCGACGCCTCGAGCGCGAAGATGTGGGCGATCCGCCCGGTCTCGGCGGCGTACTCGATGTCCTTGATCGTCTCGCCCTTGGTGACGAAGTCCTGGTGGGCCAGGTCGGCCATGCGGACGCCGAGGTCGAAGAGCACGTCCTGGTACTTCCAGCCGGCGTCGCTCGAGATGCAGCAGGTGCCGTCCATCCCGTTGTCGAACACGGCGGTGAGACCGGAGCGCGAGAGGCCCTGGTAGCCGGTTGGTTCGCGGCCCTGGCGGATGTGGTCGCGGAGCTGCGTCATGTCTTCGGGGAAGACCTGCACGTGGTCGTGCAGCGAGATGACCGTCGACTCGGCGAGGAGGCGCGTGGTGCGCTCCTTCTGCGCGTCGCTGAGGTCGAGGCCGGCGTACTCGGGCACCCGGTTGATCTGCTTGGCGTAGCGGAACTCGCGGTAGTCCTTGCCGGCCTCCAGGTAGTCGTAGGCCGTATAGCCGGTGTAGCGCGGGGAGGGGTCGAGCACGCTGTCTCCTTCGTCCTGGTGAGGGTTGGCCGCTGCGCAATCAGGCGCAACAGCAGCCAATCTCGCGGATATCCGGCAGCTGTGTCAACATTGATTTGAAAATTCGGCACGGATGTTTCCTGATTGAAACATTCCGGAAACGACTCACATGCGAGGATGTCGACGTGGACACATCGAACGCGCACAGCACCGACGTGCTGCAGGTACGCAATCTCTCCGTGGCCTTCACCGGCGGCGGCCCCGACATCCCCGCGGTCCGCGAGGTCGACCTCCGCGTCGGCCGGGGCGAGTTCGTCGCACTCCTGGGCGAGTCCGGCTCCGGCAAGTCCGTCACGGCGCGCGCGATCATGGGGCTGGGCGAGGAGAACACCCGCGTCACGGCCGACGTGCTTCGGCTCGGGGACGTCGACCTGCTCTCCATCGGCGAGGAGGCCCGCAGGCGGCTCCGCGGCGAGCGCATCTCGCTCGTCCTGCAGGACGCCCTGTCGGCGCTCAACCCGGTGATGACGATCGGCGACCAGATCGGCGAGCTCTTCCGCGTGCACCGCGGCGCCGGCCGCAAGGAGGCGCGTGCCCGCGCAGCGGAACTCCTCGCGCTCGTCGGGATCCCCGCCCCGGAACGCCGGGTCGACGACTACCCGCACCAGTTCTCCGGCGGCATGCGCCAGCGCATCCTGATCGCCATGGCCATCGCCCTGGAGCCGGAGCTGCTCATCGCGGACGAGCCGACGACCGCGCTGGACGTGACGGTGCAGGCGCAGATCCTCGACCTGCTGGGATCGCTGCGCGACCGGCTCGGGATGGGCGTGCTTCTGATCACGCACGACCTGGGCGTCGTGATGGAGGTCGCCGACCGGGTGGCCGTGATGTACGCCGGGCGGATCGTGGAGTCCGGCGACGCCGACACCGTGTTCGCGCGCCCCGCGCACCCGTACACGGAGGCGCTGCTGCGGTCGGTTCCGCAGGCGGCGCAGCGCGGGTCGGATCTGCTCACCATCCCGGGGTCGCCGCCCAGCCCCGCCCGCGTCCCCTCGGGCTGCTCGTTCCATCCCCGCTGCCATCTCGCCGTCGAGGCCTGCCGCAGCGTCCGTCCCCCGCTCGAAGAGGTCGCCCCCGGTCGGCGTGCGGCCTGCATCCGATCCGAGGAGCTCATCGGTGAACTCGTCCGCTGACACCCGTTCCGTCATCGACCCGCTCGCCGAGCGCGGGGACGCCCCGGACGCCGAGGTCGTCCTCAGCGCGCAGGGCCTGGTGCGCCGCTTCGCGACAGGGTCGGCTCTGCGGCCCGCGACCGTCTCGGCGGTCGACGGCATCTCGCTCGACCTCCACGCCGGCGAGATCCTCGGCATCGTCGGGGAGTCGGGATGCGGCAAGTCGACGCTCGCGCGCATGCTCGTCGGCCTCGAGCGCCCCGACGGCGGCACCCTCTCGTACCGGGGCACCGACGTGAGCCGCGGACGCCGGCGCGACCGCAAGCGCCTCCGCGAGGGGGTGCAGATGATCTTCCAGGACCCGTACGCCTCCCTCGACCCGCGCATGACCGTGCTCGACATCGTCACGGAGCCGATCGCCGCGGCCCACGCGATGGGCCGTTCGGCGCGGCGGGCCCGGGCGGTGGAGCTGCTGGAGCTGGTCGGGCTCGGCGAGGACATGCTCACCCGGTTCCCGCACCAGTTCTCCGGCGGCCAGCGCCAGCGCATCGGCATCGCGCGCGCCCTGGCACTCGACCCGGACGTGCTGGTCTGCGACGAACCGGTGTCCGCGCTGGATGTGTCGGTGCAGGCGCAGGTGATCAACCTGCTCGGCGACATCCGCCGCCGGCTCGGAGTGTCGATCGTGTTCATCGCGCACGACCTGTCCGTCGTCCGTCACATCGCCGACCGCGTCGCCGTGATGTACCTCGGCCGCATCGCCGAGCTCGGCGAGACCGACGTGCTCTACGAGAGCCCGTCGCACCCGTACACGCAGGCCCTGCTGTCGGCAACGCCGACCGCCACCCGCGAGGGCCGCGGCCGGCTGGCGCAGCGCCGCATCCTCGCCGGCGAGCCGCCGTCGCCGGTGGACCCGCCCTCCGGCTGCCGGTTCAACCCGCGCTGCTGGATGGCGACCGATGAGTGCCGGACGGCGGTCCCCCCGCTGCGTCCGCTGCACGGACCGGGCATCCCGCTGCGCGAGGTGGCGTGCCACCACGCCGAGGACGCGGTCGGCATCCCGGTCGCGTGACGCCGCACCACGTCTCGCCCGCCCCGTCACCCTCCGTCCCCAGCCGTGCGCGAAACGGAGGACTTCCGACCCGCCGCGGCCAGAAACTCCTCCGATTCCGGCTCCTTGATGGCGCGCCGGGGCGTTTCTCCTCCCTTTCCGACGACGGCAGCGGCCGACCGACCGACCGACCCGTCGGTACGATGACCGCATGACGACCTCCTCCCCCACGTGGGGCATCCTCGGAACGGGCGGCATCGCGGCCGCCATGACCCGCGACCTGCAGCTGGACGGCCACACCGTCGCCGCGGTCGGCTCCCGAACCCCGGAGGCTGCCGCACAGTTCGCCGCCGCGCACGCCGTCCCGCGCTCCCACGGCAGTTACGAAGACCTGGTCGCCGATCCGGACGTCGACATCGTCTACATCGCGACGCCGCATCCGCAGCACGCCCCCAATGCCCTGCTCGCGCTGGCGGCCGGCAAGCACGTGCTCGTCGAGAAGCCGTTCACGATGAACCAAGCCGAGGCGCAGCAGATCGCGGACGCCGCGCACGCGGGCGGCCTCATTGCGCTCGAGGCGATGTGGACGCGGTGGCTGCCCCACATGGAGCGCCTCCAGGAGATCATCAGCGACGGCACCCTCGGCGACCTGCGCTCAGTCGTCGCCCACCACGTCCAGCTCACGAACCCCGACCCGGCCGCCCGGATGCTCAACCCCGCTCTCGGCGGCGGCGCACTGCTCGACCTCGGCATCTACCCGGTGTCGTTCGCCTGGGATGTGCTGGGCGCGCCGAACCAGGTGCTCGCACTGTCGACGCCGACCGCGACCGGCGTCGACCGCCAGACGTCCATCCTGCTCGGTTACGAGAGCGGCGCTCAGGCGGCCCTCACCACCGAGCTGGACGCCGCGGGCGACAACAGCGCCACCGTGATCGGGACGGACGCCCGCGTCGAACTCGCCGCGACCTTCTTCGCCCCCACCTCCTTCCGGGTCGTCGACGCGAAGGGCCACGTCATCGAGACGTACGAGTCGCGCATCGACGGACGCGGGATGCAGTACCAGGCGCGCGCGATCGAACGGCTGATCGCGGCGGGCGGCGGAGAGGATGTGCGCCTGCCGCTCTCGCAGTCGGTCGCGATCATGGGCACGCTCGACACCATCCGGGAGCGCATCTGCCTCGTCTACGGCTGAGGCGCGGCCGAGCCGACCGCCGCTCTTCCCCGTTCCCGACGCGCAGCGTTAGAGTGCGCGTGGAGCGCACGGCGATCCGCGGCCCGCAAGCCGCTGGCCCGGCGGGAAGGAGCGTCGACGATGACCGATCTCACGGGGAGGCGCGCGCTGGTCACCGGCGGCGCCAGCGGCATCGGGCTGGCCTGCGCCGAGGCGTTCGCAGCCGCCGGCGCCCGGGTGACGATCGCCGACCTGAACGGCGACGCGGCGCGCGCGGTCGCGCAGCGGCTCGGCGGCGACGCGTGGGAGGTCGACCTGTCGAAGACCGGCGAGCTGGCCGGAGCGGCGGTGGATGTCGACATCCTCGTGAACAACGCCGGCATCCAGCACGTCCGCCCGATCCCCGAGTTCGAGCCGGAGACGTTCGCCCTGATGCTGCGGATCATGGTGGAGGCGCCGTTCCTCCTCATTCGTGCGGCGCTGCCCGGAATGTACGAACGGGGTTTCGGCCGGATCGTCAACATCTCCAGCGTGCACGGACTGCGGGCGTCCGAGTTCAAGTCGGCGTACGTCACGGCCAAGCACGCCCTGGAGGGGCTCTCGAAGACGACCGCGCTCGAAGGCGGGGCGCACGGCGTCACCTCCAACTGCATCAACCCCGGTTACGTCCGCACCCCGCTCGTGGAGAAGCAGATCGCCGATCAGGCGCGTCTCCACGGCATCCCGGAGGACGAGGTGGTCGAGAAGGTGATGCTGACGGAGGCGTCGATCAAGCGCCTGGTGGAGCCGACCGAGGTGGCCGGTCTGGCGCTGTGGCTCGCGGGAGACGACGCGGGGATGGTCACCGGCGCGAGCTACACGATGGACGGCGGGTGGAGCGCGCGGTGAGCACACGGGCGGGCTACGCGCCGTTCACGGTCCCGGTGGCCGGCGGCGACCTCGCCGGCGGTGTGTGGCACCCGGACGCCGAGGGGATGCCGATCCTCGCCGTCCACGGGATCACCGCCAGCCACCGCGCCTGGCTGCTGGCCGCCGACCGCCTGCCGCGCCGGCGCCTGATCGCGCCCGATCTGCGCGGGCGCGGGCGCAGCTCCGGCCTCCCCGGACCGTTCGGGCTCGTCCAGCACGCCGACGACCTGGCCCGGGTGCTGGATGCGCTCTCCCTCGACCGCGTCGTCGTCGCCGGCCACTCCATGGGCGCCTTCGTCGCGGTCCGCTTCGCCGAACGCCACCCGGACCGGGTCGAGCGGCTGGTGCTGATCGACGGCGGCCTGCCCCTCCCGCCTCCGGAGGGCGTCGCGCCCGAGGACGTGCCCGCCGTCGTGCTGGGCCCCGCGATCGAGCGCCTGCGGATGCGGTTCGCGTCGCCGGAGGAGTATGAGGCGTTCTGGCGGCGGCATCCGGCGATCGGTCCGTGGTGGAACCCCGCGATCGCCGACTACGTCGCCTACGACCTCGTCGGGGACGCCCCGGAGCTCCGGTCGAGCGCCGACGCCGAGGCCGTCTCCGTGAACGCGCTCGAACTCGACGGGTCCGCCGGCTACGCCGAGGCGCTCGCCTCCCTCCTGCTTCCGATCGACCTCGTGCGCGCTCCCCGCGGCCTGCTGGACGGACCGCCCCTCTACGACCCCGCCGTCGTCGCCGAGTGGCACGAGCGGCTGCCCGGGATGCGCATCCACGAGGCCGACGACGTGAACCACTACACGATCCTGATGACCGATGCCGGACTTCGGCAGGTCCTCCCCGTGCTCGACCCGAAGGAGACACCCCGATGAGTGGAACGCTGCTGCCCGGCATCGACGCCCGCGCCGTCCGCACCTCCCGCTACACCGCCAACGTGCTGGAACGCCCGGCCACGGGCGACCCTCTCCGCACCGTGCTGTTCGTGCACGGCAACGTCTCGTCGTCGCTGTTCTGGCAGCCGCTCATGCTGTCGCTGCCGGAGGGCGTGCGCGCCATCGCGGTCGATCTCCGCGGGTTCGGCGACAGCGAGACCCTCCCGGTGGATGCGACCCGCGGCGTCCGCGACTTCTCCGACGATGTCGCGGCCGTCGCCGACGAGCTCGGCCTCGGCGCCGTGCACGTGGTCGGCTGGAGCCTCGGCGGCGGCGTGGTCATGCAGCTGCTGCTCGACCGGCCGGACCTCGTCGCGAGCCTGACCCTGGTCTCCCCCGTCTCGCCGTACGGCTTCGGAGGGACGGCCGCCGACGGCAGCCTGCTGAATGCGGATGCCTCGGGCACGGGCGGCGGCGGGGCCAACCCGGACTTCGTGGCGCGGCTCGCCGCGGGCGACACCGGCGAGGAGGCGCCCACGTCGCCGCGCGCCGTGTACCGCTCCTCGTACGTCGCGCCCGGCTTCGTCTCCGAGCATGAGGACCTCTGGGTGGAGTCGATGCTCTCCACGGCGACCGGGCCCGACAACTACCCGGGGGATTCGACGCCGTCCGAGCACTGGCCGGGGTTCGCGCCGGGCACCCGCGGCATCCTGAACACGCTGGCCCCGACGTACTTCGACACCTCGGGCATCGTGGATGCGCCGGCCAAGCCGCCCATCCTGTGGATCCACGGCGCGGTCGACGCGATCGTCGGCGACGCGTCGTTCTTCGACCTCAACCAGCTGGGCGCCGCGGGCATCATCCCGGGATGGCCGGGCGACCAGGTCGCTCCGCCGCAGCCGATGCTCGCGCAGACGCGGGCCGTGCTCGACCGCTACGCCGCGGCCGGGGGCACCACGCGCGAGGTCGTGTTCGAGGACTGCGGGCACTCCGCCCACATCGAGAAACCGGACGAGTTCCGCGCCGAGCTGCTGGCCTGGATCGGCTGACGCCCCATCCCTCCCCCAACCGCTCGACCCGAGTTCCGACATCATGTCACCGCTCGGGGCGGATTCAGGCAACGAGTCACGACTCGCCTGAGCAGGGGATTCGGCGGAGCGGATTCAGGCGGCGAGCGTGCCGCGGCGCAGGCCGAGGAGGCCCTCGACGGCGTGCGCCAGGACGGGCCCGCGATCGCCGCCCGCTCCCCAACGCACCAGGGCCTGCGCGTTGAGGCCGTCGATCATCCCGAGCAACTGCCACGCGGCCTGCGCCGGGTCGTCCGTGTGGAAGACGCCGGCGGCGACCCCGCGCTCGACGACGTCGAGGAGGAGCGCCTGCCAGGCGTCCATCTGGTCGCGCACCGCCGCGGCGAGCGCCTCGTTGCGCCGGCCGAGCGCCCACGCCTCGACCCAGACGAGCGTGACGTCGTCGCGCGTGCCGTCCAGCAGCGTGCGCAGCAGCGCGGCGAGCCGGGCCGTCGGGTCGTCCTCGCGGCCGAGGAGGGCGCGCACCTCATCCAGCTCGGCGGCGACGACCGCGGTGAAGGCGGATGCGACCAGCTCGTCCATCACCGGGTGGTAGTGCGCGACCAGGGCGGGAGCGACCCCGGCGCGGCCGGCGACGCCCCGCATGGTCACCGCGGTGAGCCCGTCGGCGAGCGCGAGGTCGCGCGCGGCAGCCGAGAGCTCTGCGCGGCGCTCCGCGGGCGGGCGGCGGGGTGCTCTTGACATGGTCCGCCCAGTATAGGTACGGTCGCCTCAGATATTGATCATTCGATCAACAATCGTCGCCGACCGCGGAGGACACCGATGACCTGGCGCATGCCCGCAGAGACCGCACCGCACGAGCGCACCTGGATGGCCTTCCCCCGCACCGGCCTCACGCTCGGCGACGACGCCGCATCGGCCGAGGAGGCGTACGCCGCGTGGACGGCCGTCGCCCACGCCGTCGCCGAGTTCGAGCCGGTCACGATGGTCGTCGACCCGAGCGAGCGCGACCGCGCCCGCCGGATGCTCGGAAGCCACATCGAGCAGGTCGAAGCTCCCCTCGACGAGTTCTGGATGCGCGACTTCGGCCCCACCTTCGTGGTCGACGACGACCGCCCCGGCGTGCTCGGAGCCGTCGACTGGACGTTCAACGGCTGGGGCGACCCCGAGTGGGCGGAGTGGCACACGTCGGCCGAGATCGCCCGGTTCGTCGCCGAGCGCACCGGCGCCGAGCTGATCAGCTCGCTCCTCGTCAACGAGGGCGGCGGCATCCACGTCGACGGCGAGGGCACTGTGCTGCTGACCGAGACGGTCCAGCTCGACCCGCGGCGCAACCGCTACGCCGACAAGGAGCGTGTTGAGGCCGAGCTCGCCCGCACGATCGGCGCGACGCACGCGATCTGGCTGCCGCGCGGCCTCACCCGCGACTACGACGACTTCGGGACGAACGGCCACGTCGACATCGTGGCCACCATCCCCGCCCCCGGGCGGCTGCTGCTGCACACCCAGCGCGACCCGGAGCACCCCGACCACCAGGTCTCGCGCGAGCTGCACGCCCTGCTCTCCGGCACGACCGACGTCGCCGGCCGCAGCTGGGACATCATCGACCTGCCCGCCCCCGCCACCCTCCGCGACGAGGAGGGCTTCGTCGACTGGAGCTACGTCAACCACCTCGTCGTCAACGACGGCATCGTCGCGTGCGGCTTCGGCGAGGAGCGCGCGGACGCCGAGGCGACGGAGATCCTCGAGGCGGCGTATCCCGGCCGCCGGGTAACGATGGTCGACTCGCGCCCGATCTTCGCGCGCGGCGGCGGCATCCACTGCATCACCCAGCAGCAGCCCGCGGTGAGCGCATGACGTTCGATGTCGTGGAGGCGCCCATCGCGGATCTGCGGCGGGCGCTGGAGGCCGGGGCGACCACCAGCGAGGAGCTGGTCACGGCGTACCTCGCACGGATCGATGCGTACGACGCGGCCGGCCCGCGCCTCAACGCGGTCGTGGTCCGCAACCCGGACGCCATCGCGGAGGCCCGCGCCTCCGATCTGCGGCGCTCGCGCGGCGAGACGCTCGGACCGCTCGACGGCATCCCGTACACGGCGAAGGACAGCTACCTGGCGCGCGGGCTCACCGCGGCGGCGGGCTCACCGGCCTTCGCGCAGCTGATCGCCCAGCGGGACGCGTTCACGATCGAGCGCCTGCGCGCCGGGGGCGCCATCCTGCTCGGGCTCACCAACATGCCGCCGATGGCGAACGGCGGCATGCAGCGCGGCGTGTACGGCCGCGCGGAATCTCCGTACAACGCCGACTACCTCACCGCCGCGTTCGGCTCGGGGTCGTCGAACGGCTCCGGCACGGCCACGGCGGCGAGCTTCGCGGCGTTCGGCCTCGGCGAGGAGACCTGGTCGTCGGGCCGGGCCCCTGCATCCAACAACGCCCTGTGCGCCTACACGCCGTCCCGTGGCGTGATCTCGGTGCGCGGCAACTGGCCGCTGGTGCCGACGATGGATGTGGTGGTGCCGCACACGCGCACGATGGCCGACCTGCTCGAGGTGCTCGACGTGATCGTGGCCGACGACCCGGAGACCCGCGGCGACTTCTGGCGCGCGCAGCCGTGGGTTCCGATCCCGCGCGCGTCGGAGCTGCGGCCCGCGTCGTACCCCGCTCTCGCCGGTAGCGTCCCGCTGGCGGGGCGGCGGTTCGGGGTGCCCCGGATGTACATCAACGCCGACCCGGAGGCCGGCACAGGCGAGGGCGGACCGGGCGGCCGCGGCGGCATCGGCGGCGCGACGGGCCGCCCGATCGAGACCCGCGCATCCGTCATCGCGCTGTGGGAGCGCGCCCGCCGCGACCTGGAGGCGGACGGGGCGACGGTCGTCGAGGTCGACTTCCCGGCGGTGACGAACTACGAGGGCGACCGGGCCGGCGCGCCGTCCATCGCGACCCGCGGCCTGGTGACCCCCGCGTTCCTCCGGCGCGAGATCGTGGACCTCTCCGCGTGGGCGTGGGACGACTTCCTCGCCGCCAACGGCGATCCGGCCCTCCGCACCCTGGCCGACGTCGACGGCGCACGCATCTTCCCGCACCCCGACGGCGCTCTGCCCGATCGGTACGACGGGTTCGAGGACGACATCGCCGACTACCCCGCCTGGGTGCGGGCGCATCCCGGAATAGCGCTGTCCGACATCCCGGAGCTCGCCGACGGCCTGCGCGGACTCGAGCAGACCCGGCGCGTCGACCTGGAGGAGTGGATGGACGGCCTCGGTCTCGACGCCGTCGTCTTCCCCGCCGTCGCGGATGTGGGGCCGGCCGACATGGACGTGAACCCGGCGTCCGCCGACCTCGGCTGGCGGAACGGCGTCTGGGTCGCGAACGGCAACCTCGTCCCGCGTCATCTCGGCATCCCCACCGTCACCGTGCCGATGGGGACGATGGACGACATCGGGATGCCCGTCGGCCTCACCTTCGCCGGCCGCGCGTACGACGATTCGGCGTTGCTCGCGCTGGCGTCCGCCTTCGAGCGCCTCGCGCCGTGCCGCACCGCTCCCCCGCGCACGCCCCGCCTCCCTTAGCCGGATACCCTCGCGCGAGCCACTGCGCGAAACCCCGCGCCAGCCCGAGCGTCCTCCACCGCGCACATTCGTCACGAATGGTCGCCATTCGCGCCGAATGACGACCATTCGTGACGAATGCGGACGGGATCGGCGGGGGCGCGAGGTCGTCCGCTGGGGGGACCCGGATGCGCCCCGAGACGGACGCGAGCGACCGCCCGGCACTGCGAGCGTTGAGGCATGCACCCAACAAAGCGCCTCGTCGGCGTCGCCTCCGCCCTCCTCCTCGCCGTCGCCCTCGCCGGATGCTCGACGACCGGCTCCGGCGCTCTGGCGCAGACGGTGGGCGCTCCGGCGACCGTGCCCGGAGGCGGATCCGCGGGGAGCGGCGGGAGCGGCGGTCCGGGAGCCGTCGGCCTCACCGACGCCGACGGCTACATCCCCGACGGAACCTCCCTCCCCCTCGAGAGCGACCGCCCCGCCGTCGCCCATCTCGACCCGGACCTGCTGGCGGCGCTCCGTCATGCGCAGTCCGCGATGCGGCAGGAGGGCGCCGGCTCCGCCATCACCATCGCCGACGGCTGGCGCTCCGAGCGCTACCAGGAGCACCTGTTCGCCCAGGCGGTGAAGCAGTACGGCAGCGAGGAGGAGGCCGAGAAGTGGGTGAAGCGCGGCAGCGACTCCGCCCACGTCCGCGGCGAGGCGGTCGACATCGCCGACGCCGGGGCGATGGACTACCTCAACCGCTTCGGGGCCGAGTGGGGACTCTGCCAGGTCTACGCGAACGAGGCCTGGCACTTCGAGCTGCGCACGGCGCCCGGCGGAACCTGCCCAGCGCAATCCCTCGACGGCCGCGGCTGACCGCTCTTTTCAGGATGTGCGCCAAGTAAGCTGGATGCCGTGTCCAAGGTTCTGAGCAGTCTGCCCGTCGGTGAACGAGTCGGCATCGCGTTCTCGGGAGGGCTCGACACCTCCTGCGCGGTCGCCTGGATGCGCGAGAAGGGGGCCGTGCCCTGCACGTACACGGCCGACATCGGCCAGTACGACGAGCCCGACATCGACGCCGTCCCCGGCCGCGCGAAGGAGTACGGCGCCGAGATCGCCCGCCTGGTCGACGCCAAGCGCGCCCTGGTCGAGGAGGGCCTGATCGCGCTGCAGTGCGGCGCCTTCCACATCCGCTCGGCAGGCAAGACATACTTCAACACCACCCCGCTCGGCCGCGCGGTCACCGGCGTCCTGCTGGTGCGCGCGATGATGGAGGACGGGGTCGAGATCTGGGGCGACGGCTCCACCTACAAGGGCAACGACATCGAGCGGTTCTACCGCTACGGCCTCATCGCCAACCCGCGCCTGCGCATCTACAAGCCGTGGCTCGACGCCGCGTTCGTCGAGGAGCTCGGCGGCCGCACCGAGATGAGCGAGTGGCTGGTCGCGCGCGGCTTCCCGTACCGCGACCCGAGCGAGAAGGCGTACTCGACCGACGCGAACATCTGGGGAGCCACCCACGAGGCGAAGCGCCTCGAGGAGCTGGATGCCGGCCTCGACATCGTCGACCCGATCATGGGCGTCGCCGCGTGGCGCGACGACGTCGAGGTCGTCCCCGAGACGGTGTCCGTCCGCTTCGAGGCCGGCCGTCCGGTCGCCATCAACGGCGTCGAGTTCGACGACCCGGTGGCCCTGGTGCTGGAGGCGAACGCGATCGGCGGCCGCCACGGCCTCGGCGCGTCCGACCAGATCGAGAACCGCATCATCGAGGCCAAGAGCCGCGGCATCTACGAGGCGCCGGGCATGGCTCTGCTGCACATCGTCTACGAGCGGCTGCTCAACGCCATCCACAACGAGGACACGGTCGCGAACTACCACAACGAGGGCCGCCGCCTCGGCCGCCTGATGTACGAGGGCCGCTGGCTCGACCCGCAGTCCCTCATGCTGCGCGAGTCGCTGCAGCGCTGGGTCGGCTCGGCGATCACCGGCGAGGTCACCGTGCGCCTCCGCCGCGGCGACGACTACACGATCCTCGACACCACCGGGCCCGCGCTCAGCTACCACCCGGAGAAGCTGTCGATGGAGCGCGTCGGCAACTCCGCCTTCGGCCCGGGCGACCGCATCGGCCAGCTGACCATGCGCAACCTCGACATCGCCGACTCCCGCTCGCGGCTCGAGCAGTACGCGGCGGCCGGGCTCATCGGGGGCCCGACCGGCGCGCTGGTCGGCGAGCTTCAGGAGGGCAGCGCCCGCGCGATCCTCGAGGGCGTCGAGCCGGTGGATGCGGAGCTCTCGCGCGAGATCGACCTCAGCTCCGAGGGCGCAGCGTTCGACTCCGGCACCGACTGAGCGGCGGGCGCCGCGGTGGGCGCCCGACATCCGTACGATGAGGGTATGGATGCCAACCCGGCGGAAGCGGAGGAGCACCGCCCCGAGAACTGGCCGCTCGGCCGGCTGCTCGGCGCCGCCTCCCGTGCCGTCGAGCGCGCCTGGGCGGATGCCCTCGAGCAACGCGGCCTCACCCATGCGGGCCTGATCGTGCTGCATCTGCTCGAACTCGGCTTCGACTCGCAGTCGGACCTTGCCCGGATGGCGCACGTCGAGCCGCAGACGATGTCGCGCACCGTCGACCGCCTGGAGCGCGAGGGCCTCGTCACCCGCGCTCCCGACCCGGGCGACCGGCGCCGCCACGTCCTCGCCATCACCGACGCCGGACGCTCGGCGTTCGAGGGCGTGCGCGGGCTCGAGGACGAGGTGTTCCCGGCGGTCGACGACCCGGCTGCATTCCGCGCGGCCCTGTTGCAGATCGTCACCGCGCGGCCGTGAGCGCCAACCACGTCGTCGCGGTGCTCGTGCTGGAGGGCGCGAAGCCGCTCGACGTCGGCATCCCGGCGCAGGTGTTCTCGAACCGGCCGAGCATGCCGTACGAGGTGCGGGTGTGCGGACCGGCACCGGGGCTGATCGCCGGCGGCGACGGGCTCTCGTATCACGTGGCGGAGGGCCTGGAGGCGCTGGAGCAGGCCGATACCGTCTTCGTCCCCGGCTATCGCACCCCGGCGACGACCGACCCTCCGGCCGCGGTGGTGGATGCGCTGCTCGCCGCCCACGAGCGCGGTGCACGCCTGGCGGCGATCTCGACCGGCGCGTTCGCCCTGGCGGCGACCGGCCTGCTCGACGGGAAGCGGGCCACGACGCACTGGCACTACACGCGCCGGCTGGCCGCGCGCTATCCGCTGGTGCGGGTGGACGAGAACGTCCTGTTCGTGGACGAGGGCGACATCCTCACCTCGGCCGGGGCCGCCTCCGGCATCGACCTCTGCCTGCATCTCGTCCGGCGCGATCACGGCGTCGGACTCTCCAACCGCGTCGCGCGCCGTCTGGTCGCCGCGCCGTATCGCAGCGGCGGCCAGGCGCAGTTCGTTCCGCGGAGCGTGCCGGAGCCGCTCGGCGACCTGTTCGCGGAGACGCGGGAGTGGGCGCTGGCGCACCTGGCCGAGCCGCTGACGCTGGAGGCGCTGGCCCGGAACGCGCGCGTGTCCGCCCGCACGTTCTCGCGGCGGTTCGTCGAGGACACCGGCTACACACCCATGCAGTGGGTCCTCCGCGCCCGCGTCGATCTGGCGCGCGAGCTGCTGGAGCGGTCGGATCTGGGCGTCGACCAGATCGCGGCGCAGGTCGGTCTGGGCACGGCCGCCAACCTCCGGCTGCACTTCCACCGGATCCTGGGGACATCGCCGACCGAGTACCGGCGCACCTTCTCGGCCTGAGGCCGCGTCGCCTCTGCGGCGTGGCGCGATCCTTGCGCATGCTGGCATTCCTTCTGGCGGGATGCTTGCGCACCATGTCGTGCCAGCCACTTTCGACCGGCGCGACGAGCCCGGAACATGGATGCGGTCCCACGAAAGGAACAGCATGACCCGCATCGCCATCAACGGTTTCGGCCGCATCGGCCGCAACACCCTCCGCGCCCTCCTGGAGCGCGACTCCGACCTCGAGGTCGTCGCCATCAACGACCTGACCGCTCCGGCCGCCCTCGCGCATCTCCTGAAGTACGACAGCTCCCTCGGACGCCTGGGCCGCAGCGTCGAGGTCGACGGCGACGCCCTCGTCGTCGACGGCCGCCGCATCCGCGTGCTGGCCGAGCGCGAGCCCGCCGACCTGCCGTGGGGCGAGCTCGGCGTGGATGTCGTCCTCGAGTCCACCGGCCGCTTCACCTCGGCCGACGCCGCCCGTGCGCACATCACCGCCGGTGCGAAGCGCGTGCTGGTGAGCGCGCCCTCCGACGGGGCGGACGTGACCCTGGCCTACGGCGTCAACACCGACGCCTTCGACCCCGCGCAGCACGTCATCGTCTCCAACGCCTCCTGCACGACGAACGCGCTCGCACCGCTGGCGGCCGTCCTGGACGACCTCGCCGGCATCGAGCACGGCTTCATGACCACCGTCCACGCGTACACGCAGGAGCAGAACCTGCAGGACGGCCCGCACCGCGACCTGCGCCGCGCCCGTGCCGCCGCGGTCAACATCGTCCCGACCACGACCGGCGCCGCCAAGGCGATCGGCCTGGTGCTCCCGCAGCTCGACGGAAAGCTGTCGGGCGACTCCATCCGCGTGCCGGTCCCGGTCGGCTCCATCGTCGAGCTGAACACGACCGTCGAGCGCGACGTCACGCGAGACGAGGTGCTCGCCGCCTACCGTGCGGCCGCCGACGGACCGCTGCGCGGCATCCTCGACTACGCGGACGAGCCGCTGGTCTCCAGCGACATCACCGGGCAGCCGGCGTCGTCGATCTTCGACGCGGCGCTCACCCGCGTCGACGGGCGGCACGTCAAGGTCGTCGCCTGGTACGACAACGAGTGGGGCTTCTCCAACCGCGTCGTCGACACCCTGGAGCTCCTGGCCCGTTCCTGATCCCGGTGACGGTGCCGCCGGTCACGTGCCGCGCGGCACCTTCACCGTCAGGCTGGACGGGTCGATCCAGGTGCGGAGAGCCGAGGCGCGCCCGAACAGGTCGCCGTCCAGCTCCACCTCCTCGGCGCGGCTCAGCCGCATCACGAACTCGCGGCCCTTCAGGTAGTTCATCGCACGCACCTCGCGGTCCGCGCCCATGAACCGGCGTCCCACCGTCGTCCGCCGGAGCACGCCGTTCTCCCAGAAGACCTTGACGACGATCTGCAGCCAGCCGATGAACCCCTCCGGCCGCAGAATGACGATGTCGAACTCGCCGTCGTCGACCGCGGCGTCCGGGAGCAGCAGGATGTTCGCGGGCAACGATCCGCAGTTGCCGATGAGGACGGTGTGGGCCCGGGCTGAGTGCACGCCGGCGCCGTCGAGCCGGTAGCGGATGCGCAGCTCGTTCTTGTCGCGCAGCACCTTCCCCATCGCCTTCACATAGGCGAGCCAGCCGTGGCGCGCCTTGAGGTCGTCGTCGGTGGCGGCGATCATGCGCGCGTCGATGCCGACGCCGGCCATGACGAGGTAGGAATGCCGGCGGATCGGCTCGTCTCCGTTGCGCAGCTCGGCCACACCCACGTCGATGGAGCGGTCGTCGCCGTCGAACGCCGAGTCGAGCGCGTTCTCGACGTCGTCGAGCGTGAGATCGAGGTTGCGGGCCAGCAGGTTCCCCGTGCCGGAGGGCAGGAGCGCCAGCGGCACGCCGGTGCCTTGCAGGGTCTCCGCGACCGTGCGCACCGTGCCGTCGCCCCCGGCGGCGATCACCACGTCGACGCCGCGTTCCAGCGCTTCTCGCGCCTGACCGGTGCCCGGGTCGTCCTCCGTCGTCTCGAGCCAGAGCGTCTCGGCCCAGCCCCAGCGCTTCTCAGCGGCGGCGAGCGCCTCGCGCAGGGCGGGCGCGTCCACCTTCACCGGGTTCACGACGATCGCGGCGGTCCTCGTTTGCTCCGGCATCCCCCGACAGTACCGGCGGATGGGGGGCGGGGGAAGCGGGTCGGAGGGTCAGCCTTTGCCCTTTCCGTTTCCGCTGTTCTTGCCCGGGCCGCCGCCGGGGGTGTCCTTGCCCGGTCCCTTGTCCTTGCCCGGTCCTTTGTCGTTGCCCGGGCCCGCGTCCTCGCTCGGCGACGGCGTCGCGACCGGCTCGGTCGTCTCCGTCGTCGTGGCGGGCGCGACCGTCGTCGGCGGCGCGGTCACGCTGGGCGTCGGACGCGGTGTCGTGTCCGTCTCGGGCTGAGCCGCCGGCGCCATCATCGTGCCGAGCGCGAGCGCCGACGCGGTCACCAGCACGGCGGCCGCCGCCACTCCGCCGGCGAGCAGCCCGCGCCGTCGCGTGCGGGAGGGGGTCGGCGCGCCTGCGCCCCGGGTCGGGAGGATGCGCGTCGGCGCGAGTCCCGCGTCAGCATCGCCTGCGGACGATGCGGCGGCGGGGACGGCCGCAGCGGGCGCGGCCGCAACGGTCGCATCCCCGCCGATCGCCGCCGCCACGGTGGGCTCGTCCGGCTGCCAGTCCGCCAGCTGCGGGCCCAGCTCGCGCGCCATCACCGCGACCTCCCAGGCGGTGGGGCGGATCGCCGGATCCCGCGCGGTCATGGCGGCGAGGAACCCGCGCCAGTCCTCCGGAAGCGACGCCGGGATGCGCGGGTCGCGCGCCGAGCGGGCTGCCACCGCCTCCACGGGAGTGCCCGGGAACTCGCGGACGCCGGTCAGCGCCTCGAGCACCACGAGGCCGAGCGAGTAGATGTCGGCGGCCGGTCCCGGCTCCCCGCCGAAGATCTGCTCGGGGCTGAGATACCCGGCCGTGCCGATGACGGTGCCGACCGTGGTGATGCGCTCCGCGCCGATCAGGTGCGCGATGCCGAAGTCGGCGAGCTTCACGACGGAACGACCGCCCGGGACGCTGGCGTCGGACAGCAGGATGTTGCCCGGCTTGAGGTCGCGGTGGACCATGCCCGCTTCGTGGACGACCACGAGCGCCTCCGCGATGCCCACCGCGATCTCGACCGCCTCCTCCGGGGCGAGCGGTCCGCGTTCCAGCCGGCTGCGGAGGTCCTCTCCGTCGACGAGCTCCATCACCAGGAAGCTGGGGGTCGTGTCGCCGTCCGCCGCCAAGTGCGCGTCGTGCAGCGCCACCAGGTGCGGGTGACTCAGCCGCGCGAGCATCGTCGCCTCGGTGCGCCGCCGCGCATCGTCGACGGCTGCGCCGGAGGTGAAGACCTTCACGGCGACCTCGCGGCCCAGGCGCCGGTCGTGCGCGCGGAACACGGTCGCCATGCCGCCGCGGCCGAGCCTGTCCTCCAGCTCGTACCGGTCGAGAAGTACTCGTTCGTCCACTGCGCGAGCATACGCGCCCGATCCGTGGCCGTGAATCCGCCGACAGTCGGGTCCACCCCCATTGCGCGGAAGCGCGTGAAAGGCATGACTGGAGAAGGTGAAGCACGAACCGGAAACGCCGCGGCCGGACACGGCCGTGCTCGAGGCGTTGCAGGTCTACCGTGCGGCCGAGGCGGCCATGCGCCGCCGTACGGGGGCGGCCATGGGGATCGGCGAGAACGACCTGCTCGCTCTCCGGCTCATCCTCGACAACACGTCCGCCGGCCGTCCGACCTTCGCCAAGGACCTCAGCGCGTACCTGGGCGTCTCGAGCGCATCCACCACCCTGCTCATCGACCGCCTGGTCCGCGGCGGCTTCGTGGAGCGACGGCCGAGCACGGTCGACAAACGCTCCGTCGAACTCGTCCCGACGCTCGCCGCGCAGGGCGACACCGGCCCGCTGCTGGCGGCAGCGCAGGAGCAGCTCGCGGCCGCGACCGCCGAGCTCAGCCCGGACGAAGCGGAGACGGTCACCCGGTTCCTCACCAAGATGCGGCAGACCGTGGATCGGATCACAGCCGAGCGCGCCGCTAGGCCGAAACGAACCTGAAGTCAAGGGGATTGCTAGGCAAGTGAAGCAGTTGTTGTGTGGAGCGCGTCAAGGAAAGGACACTTCTCCATGAACATCCTGCTCATCATCATCGCCATCATCGCGATCATCCTGCTGCTCACCGGAGGGTTCGTGCAGTCGCTGAACTTCCTCCTGTGGGTGGGAATCATCCTGCTCGTGCTGGCCGTGATCGTCTGGCTGGTGCGACTGCTCACCGGGAGCCGACGGGTCTAGGCCCGGAGGAAGCCGGATGAGCCTCGGCGCTGGCATCTTCCTGGTCGTGGTGGGCGCGATCCTCGCGTTCGCGCTCAACCTCCAGGTCGCCTGGATCGATCTCCACCTGGTGGGCTACATCCTGATGGTTGCCGGCGTCATCGGCATCATCATCGGGATCGTGCTGATCACCCGGCGTCGCACCTCCGTCGCCACCACCCGCACGGCCGTCGATCCTGCGACGGGCGAGCGCGTGACGCGCCGGACGGGCGAGTCGGACGACATCGTCTGACACCCTCCCTTCTGGAAACGACGAAGACCCCGTGCCACCCGGCACGGGGTCTTTCGTCGTGTGCTGTGGGCGCTCACTCCATCGTGTCGAGGATGCCCACCAGGTTCTCGAAGGTGGTGAGCGGGTTCAGGATGGCGAACCGCGTGTTCGGGCGGCCGGCGTGCGAGCTCGGTGTGACGAATGCGCGCTGCTCCTCCAGCAGACGTGCCGACCAGAGGGAGTAGTCCTCCTTGGTCCAGCCGTCGCGCTCGAACACCACGACCGAGAGCTGTGGCTGCCGCACCAGGCGGAAGCCGTCGCGGCGCTCGATCTCCTCGGCCACCCGCTCGGCCAGCCGGATGGATGCGGTCACCGCGTCCCGGTAGGCCGCCGCTCCGTGCGAGGCCAGCGAGAACCAGAACGGCAGCCCGCGGGCACGGCGGGTGAGGTGCGCGGCGTAGTCGGAGGGGCTCCACTCGGTCGTCTCAGTGAGGGTGTCCAGGTACTCGGCATGCTGCGTGTGAGCGCGCCGTCCCGCCTCCGGGTCGCGGTAGATGAGCGCGCACGCGTCGAACGGCGCGAACAGCCACTTGTGCGGGTCGACGATCACCGAGTCCGCCTGCTCCACCCCGGCGAAGCGATCGCGCGCCAGCGGGGACAGCATCCCGGCGAGGCCGTACGCGCCGTCGACGTGCAGCCAGAACGAGAAGTCGGACTTCAGGGCGGCGATCGACGCGATGTCGTCGACGATGCCGAAGTTGGTCGAGCCCCCGGTGGCCACCACCGCGAACACCGCGTCCCCGTACTCCTCGAGCGCTGGGCGCACCGCATCCCCGGTCAGCACGCCGCTCTCCCCCGGTGAGACCGCGACGACGTCGACGTCCATCACACGCGCGGCGGACGAGACGGACGAGTGCGCCTCGGAGCTGCAGACGATCACCCAGCGGCCGGCCGGGTTGCCGCGCTCGGTGCGGGCCGCGTCCCGTGCCGCGACGAGGGCGGAGAGGTTGCCGAGCGTCCCGCCCTGCACGAAGACGCCGCCGGCCGTCGCGGGCAGCCCGAACTCGGCCGCCAGCCAGGCCAGCACCTGGTTCTCGGCGTAGACCGCGCCGGATCCCTCCAGCCAGGATCCGCCGTAGACCGCGCTGGCCGAGACGACGAGGTCGAACGCCGTCGCCGCCTTCGTCGGGGCCGTCGGGATGAACGACAGGTAGCTCGGGTGGTCGGTGGTGATGCAGGCGGGCGCGAGCACGTGCTCGAACAGCGCGAGGGCGCGCTCCGCACCGATGCCGTTCTCCGAGACGGTCTGGCCGGCCAGGCGGCGCAGCTCGTACTCCGGCAGCGGCTTGTCGAGCGGGGTGTCCTCGCTGAGGATGCGCCGACGGGAGTAGTCGAGCACCAGGTCGACGAGCTCACGGGTCTCCGGCGTCACCGCGTGCATGCGGTCGTGGGGCTGAGCGGGCTGCTGAGTCATGAAACCTCCGGTGGCCATGCTTTCACAAAGAACCCGCATGAGTTTGGCGCTGAACGCAACGTCCGTGCGCTTCGCCCTCACTGACGACGATATCTGGCGTCCCGGCTCGCCGAGACGGACGGACTGCTACGGTCGAGCGGGTGAGTGACACGCCCGCCGCCGACATCCCCACCGACGCGCAGCTCGTCGCCCGGCTGCTCGCGGAGCGGCATCCCGATCTCGACGGCGAACTCCGGCTCGTCAGCGACGGGTGGGACAACCAGTTGTACCGGCTCGGCGACCGGCTCGCGGTCCGCGTTCCACGGCGCGAGGCCGCCGCGCACCTCATCGAGCACGAGCAGCTCATGCTCCCCGGGATCGCGGAGCGGGTGAGCGTCCGCGTGCCGGTCCCGGTCCGCGTCGGCGTCCCGTCCGCGTCCTTCCCGTGGCCGTGGAGCGTCGTGGAGTGGTTCGAGGGCATCGACGGCGCCTCCGTCGGCGCCGCCGGCCGCGTCGGCCTGGCCGAGCCGCTCGCCCGCTTCATCGGCGAGCTCGCCGTGCCGGCACCCGAAGCGCCGCGCAACCCGGTCCGCGGCGTCCCGCTCGCCTCCCGCCGGGAGGTCGTGGCCACGCGCCTGCGCTCGCTGTCGGGCCGCATGGAGGTGGCCGACCTCGAGCAGGCCTGGCGCGAGGCGCTCGACGCTCCCGCCTGGGACGGGCCTCCCCTGCTGCTCCACGGCGACCTGCACCCCGGGAACCTGCTGCTCGGCCCGGACGGCGAGCTGACGGCCGTCGTGGACTTCGGCGACGTCACCTCCGGCGATCCCGCGACGGACCTCGCCACCGCGTGGCTGACCTTCGACCGGGAGGCGCGCGAGCGGTTCCGCCGGGCGCTCCCGACCACCCCGGACGCGGCGACCTGGGCGCGGGCGCGCGGCTGGGCGGTGGCGATGGCGTCCGCTCTGGCCACCGCCTCCGACGACAACCCGCGCATGGCCGCGCTCGCCCGGCACGCGCTCGCCCAGATCCCCGAGTGAGTGCGGCTCCTGGAGTGCGCACGGCTCCCGGAGTGCGCACGGCTTCCGGAGTGAGCGCCGAGAGGGCCCTCCGGATCAGCCGGCAGGCTCATCGTCGACCGTGAGCCCGAGCATCCTGAGCTCCTCCTGCGATCGTCCAGAGAGCTTCCGGCCGAGCAGCGGACGTCGGTCCGGGTGGACCTTGAGGCCCTTCGGCCCGCGCGCGAGCGGCTCCTCCCATCCCCGATAGAGCGCCAGCACCCGGAACGTGAACCCGACCAGGAACGCGGCCGCGACGCTCAGCCAGTACGGGACGCCCACCTCCGAGAGCACGATCCAGACGAGGCCGGTGCCGACCGCCGTGGCGACGAACCACTCCCCACGCACGAACTGCTTGGGGGTGACGCCACTGGTCACGTCGATCAGGTAGCGGCCGGCGGTCGGCGCGATCACGGCGATCGCGAGCGCACCGACGATCGGGTAGCCCGCCCCCGTGGCCTTCTGCGCGCCGATGATGGCGTACCACGGCAGCGAGAACGAGGTCATGAACTGGAAGAGGCCCTCGCGGAACAGCTGGCCGTGCGCGTAGGCGAGGAGGTAGCCGACCACGCCCGCGGTGACGCTGAAGACGAGATAGGCCGGGTTGACGAAGGCGGACGGCGTCTCCCCGAGGATCACATCCCGGGTGACGCCGCCTGCGATCCCGCCGATGACCGCCATCAGCACGATGCCGACGAAGGTGTAGTTGCGGAAGTGGTCGGGCCGCCGCGCGAGCAGCGCGCCGTTCAGGGCGTTGGTGGTCGCCGCGATCAGGTCGATGAGCGTCCCGCCGCCGTACAGCGACCACGTGCCGAAAGAGAGCTCCGTCGGATGCATCCTCGTCCCCTGCCCGCGGCACCGTGTGGCCGCAGGCACACGGTAGCGACGCGGGACGGTCGAGCGAGAGACAGCATCCCCCGAGGCGTGGCCGGGGCTACAGCCCTCGCTCGTGCGTGGACCCGACGACCGGCTGGCCGTCCTCGTCCACCGCGATCAGGCCGGAGGAGCTCGCGGCGGCCGCCGCGAGGCGCTCGACCCAGTCGCGGTCGAGGGCGGGCGGCCGCGAACCGCTGAACCGGAAGCGCAGGGGGATGGACGGGTCGATCCACACGGTCGAGCGGCCGTCGCCGTTCTCGGGGGTCTCACGCCAGCTCAGCGCGAACGACTCCTTGCGGCGCAGCTTCGACACGATCACCACTTCGAGATGTGCGAGCACGCGATCCTCGAACGTGATCATCGTGCTGCTGTCGTACATCATGTATCCCATCGGGCACCTCCAGCCAACACCGTACGCCACGACGCCCGGCGGATGGACGCGCGATGCCCGACGGCACGCCGCGCCGGGCGGTCAGGCCCGGCGGTCAGGCCCGGCGGTACGCGCCTGCGGCAGGGCAGTCGAACGGGTCGCGGGCCGAGAGGCCGACGCGGTTCAGGTACTGGATGACGATCGTGTACGACCGGACGAGCGACGTCTCGGTGTACGGCACCTCGTTCGCCGCGCAGTGGGCGATGGTGAGCTCGCGAGCTCGCGCCAGGTGCGGGCGGGGCATGCTCGGGAAGAGGTGGTGCTCGACCTGGTGGTTGAGCCCGCCCATGAGGATGTTCATCCACCAGCCGCCGCGGATGTTGCGGGAGGTGCGCACCTGCTTGTCGAGGAAGCTGACGCGCGAGCCCTCGGGCAGCTGCGGCATGCCCTTGTGGTTGGGGGCGAACGAGGCGCCCATGTAGAGGCCGAAGACGGCGAGCTGCACGCCGAGGAACGCGAAGGCGACCCCGACCGGCATCAGCACGAAGACGGCGCTCAGGTAGATGCCGAAGCGGATGAAGATGGCGGAGAGCTCGCGGCCACGGCCCGGGACGGGCGCCTTGCCGAAGAGGGTCCGCAGGGACGTGAAGTGAAGGTTGACACCCTCGAGCAGCAGCAGCGGGAAGAAGAGGTAGCCCTGACGGCGCGTCACCGCGCGCAGGATGCCGGTGGCCCTGGCGGCGTCCGCCTCGGTGAACGAGATGGTGTCGCGGGCGATGTCGGGGTCTTTCCCGATGGTGTTGGGGTTGGCGTGGTGACGCGTGTGCTTCGTCATCCACCAGTGGTAGCTCATGCCGACCATCCAGGTGGCGAGGAACCGCCCGGCGCGGTCGTTGGCCGGGCCGGATTCGAACACCTGACGGTGCGAGGCCTCATGCGCGACGAAGGCGAGCTGGGTGAAGATGATGCCGAGTGCTCCGGCGATCAGCAGGACGAACCACGAGTCGCCCAGGAGGACGATCCCGGCGAACGCTCCGGCGAGAGCGAGGATGAGGACCGCGAAGGTGGTGATGTAGAAGCCCCGGCGACGCTCGAGGAGACCCTCGCCGCGAACCTCCGTGAGGAGTTCGCTGTATGTGCTGGTCACTGACGGCCGGCCGGAACGGGGCTTGGTGGTCCGGATCGGACCGAGAAGGGTTGCGGTCACGCGTGACCTCCGCTGTGTCAGACGACTTCCCAGCCGAGGTGTTGGACGTTTCGCCCTAGATTCTCGAAGCATATGCGCCGTTCCTGGGCGCCAGCACCGAGATATGCCCGAAGGGGCTTGGGATCGATGCGGGGCCGGAGAACCGGCCCCGCATCGAGGACCGGTCAGACCGGTCGGATGTTGGATGCCTGGAGGCCCTTGGGGCCGCGGGTCACCTCGTACTCGACCTTCTGATTCTCGGCCAGGTTGCGGAACTCGCCCTGCGACGCGATCTCGCTGAAGTGGGCGAAGACGTCGGCCGTGCCGTCATCCGGGGCGATGAACCCGTAGCCCTTCTCCGTGCTGAACCATTTGACGGTACCTGTGGCCATCGTTTCTTCCTTCTTATTTGGTGTTGGGGACCATGACGGTCCCATTCGCCGCGCAGAGAGCGCGGACGGCTGAGAGAGCCACGACGGAGTAGACCGGTCGCGGCGATTCGACGGAGAGGGAGTGGCCCTCGCCGGAGAGGTGAACGGCTGATGCAGCCGGACGGAGGGTGAGATACTTTTCCTTTTTCGCGGCCGTGGCCGCGGGTACACATGCGCACACTCTCGCGGAGAGGTGCGCTCAATCGGCCCGGTGCGAGACGTCGTCGGCTGACCGGGTTCCCGCAAGACTACAGGACATCGGGCCGGAGTGCGCCAATCCCCCTATTCCGGTCAACGGAGGACTGGATAGTCGGCCGGAAACTGATATTCTTGAAAAGTTTCTGATCGATGCCCATGTCTGAAGCGGCATCCGATCGTCATCACATCATCGAGGGGGAATATTGAGCGACCCGACTGTGCCCGCGGACGACAACCACAAGGCTGCCGAGGGGGCACCGGCAACGCCTGAGCCGACGGCAGCGGAGCAGCCCGCACCGCCCGCATCCGAGCAGCCCGCGCCGGAGCAGCCCGCGCCGGAGCAGCCCGCACCGCCCGCCCCGCAGCAGCCTGTACCGCCGGTTGCGCCGGAGCAGCCTCCCGCGTACGCCGCAGCGCCCGCCCCGCAGCAGCCGTACGCCGGCCAGCCGAATCCGTACGCACCGCCGACGGGCGAGAAGAAGAAGCCGGCCGTCCCGCACTGGGTCTGGTGGGTCATCGGCGGCGCCTTCGCCTTCGCCGCCGTCGCGATCGTGGCGATCGTCGTGATCGCGAACCTTCTCGGCGGCGGCGGCGCGAAGGCCGTCGCGCAGGACTACCTGAACGACATCGCCAAGGGGAACGCGTCCGCCGCCAACAAGCTGGCGCGCGTCGACGCCTCCGAGGGGGAGAACTTCCTGCTCACCAACGCCGTTCTCGGCAAGGCGCAGCACATCACGGCGCCCGTCGTGAGCCGCACGCTGTCGAGCCGCAGCTCGGATCTCACCCAGGCGAGCGTGACCTACAAGCTCGCCGGCAAGACGTACCGGGGAACGATCGAGCTCGACAAGGACGACAAGGGCTGGTACGTCAGCCGCGGGCTGACCTACAACCTGCCGTTCGTCTCCTCGAGCATCCCGGGCTACTCGGTGCCCGGGGCCGAGCACTCGCTGACGTCGAAGGACTCCGAGGTCGTCGCCTACCCGGGCGTGTACAGCATCCAGGCGCCGAACAAGTACTACGAGCTGGCCGGCTCCCCGAAGCTGACCGTCGCCGCCGACTCCTACCAGGTGAAGGACCTCAAGCTGACCCCGTCGCAGGCCTACCTCGACGAGGTGCAGAAGCAGGTCGACGCCCACTACGCGGAGTGCGCCACCAAGACGGCTTACTACGACGTGGAGGACTGCGGGATCGACCTCAGCTACCCGAGCAACATGTCCGTGTCGAAGTCCACGGTCGCTGTGACGGTCGACGAGTCGCCGAAGGTCGAGATCAGCGACGATTCGGACTCGTACTACCAGTTCAAGATCGGCCCGGGAAAGTTCTCGGCGGTGATGACCGGCTCCGACTACAGCGGGAACCCGGCGAGCGAGAACCTCACCGGCCAGGCCGGTTACATCAGCGCCGACATCAAGATCGACGACGACAAGGTCGTGGTCACCTTCAACTGACCACGGACGACGAAGGGCCGGGCGTCTCGGACGCCCGGCCCTTTCTCGTTGGCTCTCGCCAGTCGCCTCACCGACCTCGGCCGCAGGCTCCTTCGGTGCCCGGTGGCGTGTCGCTCCGCGCCGCCCTCAGCTCCACTGGGCGCGGATCAGCTTCTTGTTGACGAACTCGTCGGCGCCGAACCGGCCCAACTCGCGGCCGGACCCCGAGCGCTTCACACCGCCGAAGGGCAGCTCGGCCCCGTCGGCCAGGACCACGTTGACGAACACCATCCCGGCCTCGATGCGGTCGGCGACGCGCGACGCCTGCTCCTTGTCGGTCGTGTAAAGGTAGGAGCCGAGGCCGAACGGGGTGTCGTTGGCGATGCGCACGGCGTCGTCCTCGTCCTTCGCGCGGTAGACCTGCGCGACCGGGCCGAAGAACTCCTCCTTGGAGGCCGGATTGTCCGGCGTCACGTCGGTGAGCACCGTCGTCTCGAAGAAGGCGCCGTTGCGGCCTCCGCCGCGCACGAGCTTGGCGCCGTTGTCGACGGCGCGCTTCACCTGCTCGTCGAGGTTCTCCGCCGCCTTCAGCGACGACAGCGGGCCGAGGGCCGAGTCCTCGCTGGTCGGGTCGCTCGCCTCGACCTCGGAGAGCTTCGCGGTGAACTTCTCCAGGAACGGCTCGTAGAGCTCGTCGATGACGACGAACCGCTTCGCCGCGTTGCACGACTGGCCGCTGTTGTCGAGGCGCGCGTCCACCGCGTTCTGCACGGCGGCATCCAGGTCGTCGGTCGAGAGCAGGATGAACGGGTCGGACCCGCCCAGCTCCAGCACGACCTTCTTGAGATTGCGTCCGGCGATCTCGGCGACCTTCGCGCCGGCCCGCTCGGATCCGGTGAGCGAGACGCCCTGCACGCGCGGGTCTGCGATGACCGTCTCGATCTGCGCGTGGCTCGCGTAGATGTTGACGTACGCACCCTCGGGGAACCCGGCGTCGAGGAAGATCTGCTGGATGGCGGCGGCCGACTCCGGGCACTGCTCCGCGTGCTTCAGCAGGATGGTGTTGCCGATGACGAGGTTCGGTCCCGCGAAGCGGGCCACCTGGTAGTACGGGAAGTTCCACGGCATGATCCCGAGGAGCACCCCGAGCGGCGAGCGGCGGACCACGGCAGACCCGTCTCCGTCGAGCAGCTGGATCGGCTCGTCCTTCAGGAACTCGTCCGCGTGGTCCGCGTAGTACTCGTAGATGGCGCCGGCGAAGTCGACCTCGCCCAGCGCCTGCTCGACCGGCTTCCCCATCTCGAGCACGATGATGTCGGCGAGCTGCTGCCGGCGCTCGACGTGGAGTTCGCCGACGCGGCGGATCAGCGCGGCCCGCTCCTGCACGGTCGTCGACCGCGACCAGGTGCGGAACGTGGTGTCGGCGGCGGCGATCGCCGCCTCCAGGTCGGCGTCGCTGATGGTGTCGAAGGTCTTGACCGTCTCCCCGGTGGCGGGATTGGTCACGGCGTAGCTCATGGCGCTCCTCTTCTTCGCTGAAACGGGTCTGGCCCATCATGACAATACGGCTTCCGAATGGCCTGTGACCCGCCACATCGTCTAGGCGCGAGGACGCAGGTGGACACGGCGTACAGCGGGTCTGGACGTACCGGTCACCAGTTCTCTGGTCGCCGCGGGTCGTCCGGGTCGACCGGGGCGCACCGGCTGTTGCCCACGAAGTCGGCATAGTCCTTCCCGATCGTGAACTCGATCCCGAAACCGTCCTCGCGAACTCCCGTCAGATACGGCGGATAGGACACCACCTTCCGCGGCGGGTAGATGCGGTTGTCCTCCACCACTTTTGTCGGGAACCCGTAGTCCGTCCACATCTTCGCCACCCGCTCCGCCGTCTCCTCTGGACTGGACTTGGTCGGACCCTTGTACTGATTGAAAATGTTCCAACTCTCCGACTCGGTGCCATCGGCATAATCACCACACCCATAGCCCCACTCCTTCTCTGGTGCGGTCGGCCAGGTGTCGGCGACCAACGCGGTGGCCTCGTCATAGAGACGCTGGATCTCGTGTTCGACCGCGGCACGGTCGGCTCTGTCGCTGTCTTCCACCTGTTGGATCTCCTCCACGGTCTTCGGCTGCGGCGCACACCCGCTTACCGCACCTACGGCTAGTAGCACAGCCAGCCCCACAAAGCGCATCACCATGCGACGATGGCCACGGGCGGTCGCGGGGTCATCGGTGCCCTCCGCACGGCTTCGGCGACAGCAGCGGCTCCTTCTCATGGCCCAGCGAGGCGCCGAACTGACCACCGGTCACCAGTTCTTGGGCAGGACCGGGTCGTCCGGGTCGATCGGGGCACACCGGCTGTTGCCGTCGAAGTCGGCGTAGTTCTCCCCGATCGTGAACAGAAGCCCGAAGCCGTCCTCGCGAACTCCCGTCAGATAGGGCGGATACGACACCACCTTCCGCGGCGGGTAGATGCGATTGTCCTCAACCACCTTCGTCGGGAACCCATAGTCCGTCCACAACTTCGCCACCCGCTCCGCCGTCTCCTCCGCACTGAACTTCGTGGGACCCTTGTACTGATTGAAAATGTCCCAGCTCTCCGACTCGGTTCCATCGGCATAGTCACCACACCCGTAGCCCCACCCCATCTCTGGTGCGTTCGGCCACGTATCGGCGACTAGCGCAGTCGCCTCGTCATACAGGCGCTGTACCTCCTCCTGCGCCGCGGCTCGGTCGGCTCTATCTTGGTCTTCCACCTGCTGGATCTCCTTCGCGGTCATCGGCTGCGGCGCGCACCCGACCAGAGCCCCCATGGCCAGCAGCGCAGCCAGCCCCGCCACGCGCAGCACCATTCGATGGCCATTAGCGGTCGCGGGGGTCATCGGCGCCCTCCGGGCGGAATCGGGGACGGTAGCGGCTCCGGGTGCGGCACCTTCTCCCGGTCTAGCGGGGTTCCGCCCGAGGGGATTTCTTGCCCCCGCCCCATCGTCGCCATCGCCGTCCCGTACTGGGCAGAGGTCCGGTTGTCGAGATAGCTGTAGGAATCAGGGGTTTCCGGACTGTTGCCGAACGGACCGTGCTGAGTGATCCCCTTCAGCTCGACCCCATCGAGGACAGTGTCTTCGGCTGTGAAGGTGTGTGCCCCGAAGCCAGGGCTGGTGGGGTCGACGCGCCCGGGATTGGCCCGGCCCCACTTCGCCCACTCGTCCTGGACTCCCTCGGCCGCGTAGACCTCACCGCCCGGCACATGCAGCGCGGCCGCTGACGGAATGGTTCCGGCAATGCCCGCAGAGCCCAGGAGGACGACGTGTCCTGCTGTCACAGCATTCTGGGTGAGTGCCTGGGTGGCGACGTTGGTCCCGTAGGAGTGCGCGATGACCGAGAGCCCGATCGCGTTCGCCGGCCACTGTTTCACCGCGGTCAGCCCCCGCAGCGTGTTCCCCAGCCGTTGCGCTCCCGCTTTGGCGAGGTCGTCGTTCAAGACGCCCCACACGTCCGCCTGCCCGGGCGGGTCGTAATCCAGCCACGACAGTACGGCTATCTCGCTTGGATCGACGCCGGACGCCCTCGACTGTTGCTTTCGCATGTCTTTTGCAGCGTTGGCGTACTGGACAATGTCCCTTGCGGTGGTTCCCATTCCAGGCACCACGACGCTGATGTGGTCGGCGGTTTCGAGCAGCCCGGTGCTGATGGCGACTTTGGTGCGTTCGCCGGGCTGGTACACATACAGCTCGCGCGGCGGATCTCCCGTCGGCCCCTTCCCGTAGGCCTTGTTGATCCGGGACAGCGTTTCGGTCAGCTGCTGCGCCTCAGCGAGACGACTCAGCGCGAGCTGGCGAATCCCGCCGATCGAGGATGTGAGTCCCGGGTCCGCCTTCGCATCGCTCAGGCGCTTCTTCGCGTCCTTGAGGTCGGCGACCAGGCAGGTCCGGTTGGCGTCGGACCGTACCCGCGGCGGGACGCCATCCAGGTTGCCGATCAAGCGCGGAACCGCCTTCGCCCATTCGGTCCGCTGTTTCGCGTCGAGCTTCTTCCACCACGCGGCCGTCTTCTCCGGCGCCGGCGGGTTGTCCCAGAACCGCTGCAACAGCTCCGGGTGCGCCGCCAGCACCGTCTTCATCTGCGACGGGGACAGATCCTTCAACAGCGATGACAGCTCCTCGGGCGTCGCGGATGTCCAGTCCTTCGATGACAGCGCCGACAGGTAGCCGAGCAGCCTCCTCCTGGCCGCCAGCCCCGCTCCGGCACCCACGCCGCCGATCGCGAAGCCGCCGGTGCCGTCGAGCTGGTGCAGGAGGGCGACGGTGTCTCCGATGGCGCACGCGAGCCTCGCGGCGCTGTTCTGGAACAGGCCCCTGGTCGCGGAGGCGAAGGTCTGCAGTGCGGTCAGCCGCTCTTCGATTTCGCGAATATCCTTCTCGAGCTGGCCGAGCACCAGCTCCAGCTGACGGCTCTTCACCTCCATCGCATCGCTCCATCCGGGCACCGCGATCGGCAACGTCGCCGCCCGGTCGGTGATCTCGATCAAGCGCTCGGTCGCGTCCCGCTGCTTCGTGGCCGCGGTGAGCTGCGTGGTGAGTTCGGCCTCTTTCAGCACGCCGTACCGGCTGACCTTCGAGTCCTCCCAGGTGTACCGGTCGAGGTCTCCCCGAATGGCATCGATCTCGGTCGCCGCCGCGGCGATGCAGGGTGCGATGATCTCGGCGAACAACGCGCCGACCGCCGAGTAGCCCTTTCCGGACAGCTCTCCGGTATTCAGTCCGGCGAGCAGACGGTCGGACGCCGTCTCCATCGTGTCCAGCACGGATGAAGCGGCCGCGAGATTCGCCGACAGCGCGGTCTTCACGCTGTTCGAGTCGTCCGAACGGTAGATCACGCCCACGGTGCACCCGCTTTCTCGCGTCTCAGGCGTTCCGACTCCGCCTCCGCGACCAAACGGATCACCCGGGCGGCCGCTTCTACGAACTCCGATTGCTCCTGGGCGAGTTGTCCGACATAGCGATCGAGCTCGCGATGCGCCGCCAGGCGTTTCTGCACGTCGGGGAGATCAACGCCCAGAGCGACGCCGGCGTCTTCGAACACGAGAGCGTTCTGCCGGATCAGCTGCCGATACTCGTCCCAGTGCTCGTCCACCCGGCTCACCGCCGCCACGTCGTCTCCCGTCGTGGCTTCGTGAGCCATGATCTTCTGCTCCACCTCGATCTGGTGCGGACTCGGGTCCGGCGTCACGCTTCGCCCCACCCTGTTGCGTCTCGCCTGTCGCGATTCTCGATCTCGGCTGCCAGCGCAGTCACGTTGCCGCCCTGCCTTCTCACCAGGGATGCCAGGTCGGAGATGCTCGTCAGAACGGCGTTCGCGATGCGCGCTCCGTCGTGCATGCTCGAGACCGTGCTCGATCCGACGATCGCGTGCTGCCCTCTCGCGCTCGTCTCGATGTCAGCGAACGAGGAGACGGCTGCGTGCGCGGCACCGATGTTCGACGCGACCTTCACGAGTCCTCCTCTCCGTGATGCTCCGGGACCGGCCCGCGAAGTTCGACGAATCGCCATTGGCCCTGCCGAGAAATTCTGCATCGACCGCATCAGTGTAGCGATGATGAACACCAGTATGAATGTCAGTGGCCGGAATCGAGGACGTCCCCGACGAGACCGTCACGTCACACCCTCACGGCCGGTCGGGTGAACCAAGGCACGGAGTTCGTGGAATGGATCCGCGCGAGACCGTGCCGCTGCGTCACTTTCCTCGACGGCCGAGGCCTCGGGGATGGTCGTGAGCCCTTCGGCGAAGTGACGGGCGCGCGTGATCGGACGTCGGCCGTTCTCCATCTGATCCAAGAGATCTGCGAGAAATCCGGCATCGGCAGCATCGGTGTAGCCATGATGAACGACGCCCTGGATGTCAGTGGCCAGAACAGGGAAGGTCTCCCGGTCGGGTGCCTCCCCGTACGGATGCGGACCCACCAGATACCTGGGCACGACCTCGTTCCTGGCGTTGTCCGGCCGGAATGCTCCTCGCGCGAGCACCACGTGCAGACCCGTTCCGGTGTCGTCGCCCAATCGGACGATGGAGCCCAAACCGAGGAACTCCTCTGTCATCTCGAGGGTCATCGTCACCCTTCCCCGCGCTGCGCGGTCGGGATGACCACCTGGAACAGTTCGTCGTCGGTGAGCGAATACAGCACATTCTTGCCCAGCGACTGCTTTCGCACCGCGAGGGGCAGATTCTCCACGAACCGCTGCGTGGCCAGGTCGCCGCCGAAGAGGATCCGGTCCACGTTCTCCTTCAGAGGCGCTATCAGGGAGAAGCTCCCACTCACCTTCGAGACGTGGTCCAACAGGATCAACTGGACGGTGTCGCTGCCGGTGCCGAGAAGCTCTCTGACCTGATCGGGCGAGAGCATGAGCCTGTCCAGGACATCGATCGCACCGCTGAGCACGATGCACCGACGCTTCTGTGTTCCATGCTCCACCAGATCCGTGATGGCTCTCTTCACCGCCTCGGCATGCCTTCTCACTTCGGCCTTGCCGACATAGAGACACTCCGCGACGGCGAGAAGCGGCTTCAGCGCGTCATGGGTGTCGAGGATCACGAGGTCTGAGGGATCGACAGCATTCACGAGACTGTCGATCACGAATGGGTAGATCAGGGCGGCCTGCTTGGCGGTCCCCGGGAAGACAGCCAGGCTCTTGCCCTCGAACAGCCCGAAGCTCTCCGGCTCGGCCGTGCTCTTGTTCAACCCCAAGAACAGCGTGTCCCGCGACGCTCGCTCCGAGACCGTCCCGAACGCCTCCACCGTCAACTCCGCCGGCACCATCGGGATCCGCTCCGGCCGGACACCCGTCCACGCCGCGCCGATGGCGCCGACCTCGCGCTCGAGGGCGTCCAGCACCGCCGCGTCGTCGCCGCCCTCGCACGGCAGGAAGAACTGGATCGCAGTGGGGATCTCCCGCTGCAGCTGGCCGCGGCCGAGGATCTCGCTCTGCACGACGCGGTCGCGGCCGAACAGCGTCGCGACCTCGTTCTCGTCGTTCAGGTAGAGCGCGATCGTGTTCGGGATGGTGCTGCTCATGTTCATCCGGATCGAGTTGGGCCGATTCGCGGTGAGCACCAGGTAGACGCCCAACGCCGCCCCCTCCCGGAGCACCTGAAGGAGCTGCGTGTCGATGGCCTCCTTGCGCTTGTCCTGCGCCAGCGCGTCGTACCCGTCGACAACGTTCAGGATGGTCGGGAGCGACTCGCCCGTCTTGACCTCGTACTGGGCCTGGGTCGCGACCCCGGCCGCGCGCAGGCGACGCCTGCGGTCGGCGAGCTCGGCGGCGATCCGGTCCATCGCCTTCTGCAGCTTCTCCTCTTCCTCCAGCGTCACGATGTCCGCGACGTGCGGGAGCGGCGCCAGCGGGAGCAATCCGTTGGTGCCGATATCCAGCAGCAGGAACTGCATCTGCTCCGGGGTCTTCTGCCGCGCCAGGTTCAGCACCATCGTCTGCAGCAGCGTCGACGCACCGTAACCCGGGCTGCCGAAGACCGCGGTATGCCCGGCGTCGTCGAGCGCGAACCGGTAGACCTCCTGCGACTGCCGGCTCGGGATGTCGAGCAGACCGAGCGGGATGCCCGGGCCGGCATCGACCGGCGGGGTCGCGATCCGGCTCCCGAGCTGAGGCAGCCACGGTCTGTCCGGGAGAACGGCACCGGCCTCCCGCGCGACCCCGGCGATGTGGTCGACCACCGCCTCGAGCTCGCTCACCGTCTCGGGGCGGGACTCCAGAGCGGCCTCGTCGCCCGAAAGGTCCTGCGTCCACAGGTCGTACTGGCCGAAGCCGTTGATCAGGTAGATGCGCTCATCCACCGTCTCCACGTCGGTCCTCTCCGGCTCGTAGGCCGCCCCCGACCACGCCGATTGGAAGAGCTCGTAGATCTCGTTGTTCCCGACCTGGAGGTAGGCGCGGCCCGGCTCGACGATGCTCGCCGCGTCCGGGGTCTTGATGATCTCGTTCGAATCGGAGACGTCGGCGACCTTGAGAGCGAGCTTGAAGCGGCTGTTCGACCAGATCTGGTCGTTGACCACCCCGCTCGGCTTCTGGGTCGCCAGGATGAGGTGCACCCCGAGTGAGCGGCCGATGCGGGCGGTCGACACCAGCTCGTCCATGAACTCCGGCTGGTTGGCCTTCAGCTCTGCGAACTCGTCGGAGACCAGGAACAGGTGCGGGAGCGGCTTCGAGGGGTACGCGCGGCCGTCCGCACGCACTCCCCCGGCCTTCCCCTGCTTGTACAGCCGGGTATAGCCGTTGATGTGGTTCACCTCGAACTGCGCGAAGAGCCGCTGACGCTTCTGGAGTTCCGCCTGGATCGATGCGAGAGCCCTGGCGGACGCGGCGCCGTCGAGGTTCGTGATCGAGCCGAGGAGGTGCGGGAGGCCGGCGAGCAGGTTCGCCATGCCGCCGCCCTTGAAGTCGATCGGGAGGAACCCGACGTCCTCTGGCGCGAAGTTCACCGCCAGCGACAGCAGGAACGACTGGACGATCTCCGACTTGCCCGAACCCGTGGTGCCGGCGACCAGTCCGTGCGGGCCGTGCGCGCGCTCGTGCAGGTTGAGTTCGACGATGTCGTCCTTCCCCCGGAGCCCGAGCGGCACCGCGAGGGTCTTCGAGGTGTCCGCGGCCGCCCAGCGCTCCCCCACGCCGAGGTCGCCGACGTCCGTCACGCCGTACAGCTCGAGGAAGGTGACGGCGGTGGGCACGGCGTTCTTCTGCACCTCGACGTGCCGGAGGTTGGAGAGCCGACGCAGCGCACGCTCCAGTCCGTCCGGCGTCTCATAGGGCACGAACTCCCGGTCGACGTAGTCCCCCTCGTCATTGACGAGCGTCCCGGCGCTCCGGTTCGCGTAGTCGACCAGGGCGGTCACCGTCTCCGGAAGGAGCTTTCGGTCCTCCGTGCCCCAGATGACGGTCACGCCGAGCTCGCTCAGGTCTTCTGCCAGGTACTCGTTGATCCCGTGTCCGCTGAGGTGCGAGCCATCGAGCACCGTGAACACGTAGTGCGGGAAGAACGCCGGCGTCTCCCGGCCCGCCTGCCGAAGGGACTGCCTCCGCTGCGCGAGGATCTGGGCGAAGCTGTTCAGGACCAGGTCGCGGGTCCTCGCGTCGTGAACGAGCCCGCGGATGTTCAGGCCGTGAAGCGTGACGTGGGGGAGGAACCGCCAGCGCCGCCAGTCGGTGCGATAGGACTCCTCGGTGACCAGCGCGATCAGGTTCACCTCGCGGTAGGAGTGGAACACGGCGGCCTGGAACAGCAGATTCTGCACCGCGGCGGTCACCGTGTCGCCGGACCCGACCAGGCCGACGGTCTGGGCCCGCAGGTTCACCGGCACCGGCACTCCCCGCTGCGTGGCGAACCGTTCGGCCAGCGCGATGACCCGCCGGGCGTCCTCCCCGTCGGCACGTTCGTCCACGTCGGCCGTGACCGCGACCGCGGAGGGGGCGTCGCCCGTGCCGAGGGAGACCCGCAGGAAGTCTTTGTTGTGCGGCAGCCTCTCGTAGATGCGCGGGTCGTATCGATCGGCCAGCTCCACCAGCGCTGCCGGACTCGGCGCCGCGTAGTCGAGCACCTCCCGCTCCCGCGACGTGTTCCGAGAGAGCGAGGCCGCGACGTTCAGCAGGTAGCGCTCGTACTCGTCGCGCCTCGCCCCGTCGCGCTTGCGACGTTCGCGCCGCTCGCCGATGAACTGGGACAGGGTGAAGCTCGCGGTCAGGAGGCTCAGGATGCCCATCCCCATCATGAGCAGCGGGTTGCGGCCGGAGACCACGCTCGTCACGACGCCCACCGCGACCATGCCGAGCGGCGGGAGGAGCGCTTTCAGGATGCTGTTCTTGTCCGGCTTCTCCGGCGGGTCGATCTTCCGGATGCGGACGGTGCCCGACGGCGGCTCCATCGTGATCCGGGGACTCCGGCGGTAGTCGGGGAAGTCGGGCGGGAACTCCGCCGCCTGCTCCTGGAGGAGGAAAGCCGCTTGATCGAACTCGACCCGATCCGCGAAGGAGGTCAGCCTCCACTGATCCGGGCGCTTCTCGAGCAGGTACTCCGACGTGAGGACGGCGTCGCCGACACTCGCCCGCCGCACGGCGCCGGCCGCGGGGACGCGTCGGGCGCCGAAGTACATCAGGTCGTCGGCGGGCACGAGGGTGAGCTCGTCGCCACGGACCACGACGGTACCGGCGTTCTTCACTCGGGCACCCGCCGAGCCGCTGTCCCCGATCAGGAAGGACGCCCCGCGGTCGAAGACGAGATGCCTGGTCGTGGCACTGTGCGCATCCACCACCAGAAGGCGGCGGCCGTCGATCTCCGTGACTCCCGCCGGGACGGTACCGCCGTTGACGAACAGCCGGTCGCCGACCACACCGAGCGTCAGGTCGTCGCAGACGGCGGACGGACGGTCGGTCGTGAGCGTGATCCGGCCGAACTCCTCGTCGAGCAGGTACACCGTGAAGAGCACGGTCCTCGGGTCGAGCCGGTCGTCGACCGGACGCAGCTCCTCATCTTCCTCGACGTCCTCGCCGAACGGCACGGTCGTCCCAGCGCTCACGGAGTGCCACCCAGCTGTGCGCTCAGCTCTGCGATCTTCTTCGCGTACTCGGCAAGCAGCTTCTGCTTCTGCGCACCGTCCATCGCGGTGTCGAGCTTCGTGGCCTGGTAGAGGTCCGTGTACGCGAGGAGGGTGAGCTGGTCGTCGCCGACGTTCTGGGCGAGGTTCAGCGCCCGTTCGAGGTCGCCGCGCTCCAGGGAGATCCAGTAGTCGAGGGTGTTGTCGTCGGTCTTGGTCGAGATGTTGTTGAGGACCGCCTCCTTCTGGGCGGCGGACAGGTCGGCGAGCTTGACCGAGCTCACAGCCAGGACATACCGCGCGGACTTCGGCAGCTCGCCGGCGGGGTAGTCCCTCAGGTCGGTCAGGGCCTGGCCGTAGTCGCCCACCACGAAGCTGGACTGGGCCGCGATGACGGCCTCGTGCTTCGGGATCGCGACGGCGTACGACGACCAGGTGAACCCCGCGAGGACGACGGCCGTGAGGACGGCGGCCGCCCCCAGCATCGTCGTCACCTGGTACCGCCGCCGCGGGAGGCTCAGTGTCCGGCGCGCGGACTCGGCGGCCTCCGCTTCGGCCTCCGCGTCCACCAGGGCGACCACCTCGCCCACGGTCCCGCACGCGACGATCCGCTCACTGAGCGGGTCGCGGAGGGTCGAGGAGCCGTCCACGAGCTTCTCATAGGGCAGCCGCGGATGGAGGACGCTCAGCACGAGGGCCTTGTAGCCGCGCAGGAAGAGGTCGTCGTCAAAACCCATCGGAGCGAGGATGCCGACGAGCCCGGAGTGGACGGACACCGCTCCCGCTCCGGTCAGTACGACGTTCTCCGGGTGCAGGAACGGCACCGCGAAGCGGTCCGCCGCGGTGCTCAGCGCGGCGAGCCGCTGCGCCGCCTGCAGCTTCGCGAGCCGGGTCTTCGCTTCGCTCGCGACCCGTCGCATGGTACGTGCGCCGGCAGGAACGGTGTAGCTGAGGGCGGCCTGATACTCCTCGGGGCAGTCGTCGGACACCGCCACGTGCTGTCGCACGACATCGACCGCGGCCGTCCGGATCTGCGCACCGGTCAGCAAGACCGTCACCTGGTCGCCTGCGCGCTCGAACACCAGGCTGTCCCGCCCGTCGAAAAGTATCATCCGCCACTCCTCAGGATTGGTCGGTATCCTAGTATAGGGACTGACATACAGCGCTCTGCATGGTTGTTCCAGGCGGTCTCCTCGCTCGATTCCGGAGGTACGGTGCTCAAGAAGATCCTGATCGGACTGGCGACGCTTGGCGTCGCCGGCCTCCTGATCGCCTCCTCCAGCTCGGTCGGTGCGCCCGGCACGAGCGCGGGCCGGAGCGCGCCCGTGATCGCGCTCGTCAACGAGGATGAGCCGGCATCCTTCAACGGCACCGACTACCTGTTCGGCACGGAGTTCGTCGGTCTCGTCTCGAACGACAGCCGCTACAACTGGCAGGTGGTGTCGCGCGGAGTCGCCGAGAGAGCGTACTCCGACGGGGCGGTGAGCGCGGTCATCGTCCTGCCTCGGTCGTTCACCCACGACATCCTCACCCTGCAGGACATCGACCCCACCCGGGCCGTCATCGACTACCGGGTCTCCCCCGGCGACCAGTTGGCCCGGCAGCGCCTGCAGAACGAGGTCTCCACGATCCTGCACGACTTCAACACCCGGGTGGTGGAGATGTACTTCGCCAGCGTCGCCGCCAATGTCTCTGGGGCCCAGGCCGGCATGGAATCGGTCGTCGGACGCTACTCCACGCTCGTCGAGACGCTGGGGAACGACGTCCGACCGCAGCTCACCACGACGGGCGAAGGCCACAAGCGGAGCGAGAGTCTCGCCCAGATCCTGCGCTCGATGAACTCGGCGTGGATCCAGGCGCAGAACGGCTTCACCACATCGACGACCGGCACGCTCACCTCGATCAGCGGGTCGCTCGCCGCCCGGCAGCCCGAGCTCTCGGACTACTTCTCGCTCCAGGAGCAGATCGCGAAGACGAACGTGCTCAACGGCACCACGGCGATCGGCGACCAGGCGACGTCGGACCGGGACTACTACGACCAGGCGTTCGCAGAGCACATCCGGGTGCTGCGATCCGGCGACGGGACCTGGTCGGGTCTCGACGGCCTGTCCTCGGCGGACGCCGGCGGCACACGGACCGGCGCCCTCGCCGAGCTGCAGAAGGCGGTTGCGGGGTACGACGCACTCGCGGTCGCCTACAACGCGGACGTCGCAGAAATCGCCGGATCGCTCGAGCAACAGAAGCAGGCCCTCGAGGCGTCCTCCACCCGACTGGCCGAGCTGACGACGCGCCTGTTCGTCGAGTACTTCGGCATCACGGTCGCCATCGACGGCGGGAACCACACGGGGATCGACCCCTCGGCCCTCTCGACCGACGCACTCGCGCGGACGGCACTCGCCGAAAGAATCAGCAGGTCCTTCGCGGCGGAATCGTCGACCGCGAGCACCCGGGGTACGTACGAGCAGGAGATCGCAGCACTCGTCTCCCACATCTCCACCGACCAGGCCGCGTACACGCAACTGTTCGAAACGCTGGGGTCAGCCACCGACCTCGATCCGACACTGTACGAGAACCGGCTGGAGCTGATCGAGAGGTACGCATCCGCCAACGGCATCGCCGGCCCGGCGCTCACCGTCCTCCGCACCGCCCCGTCCGAGACCGAGCAGATCGTGACCAAGACCCTTCCCGTCACCGTCCCGGCGGGCCAGAGCGAGCAGGTGGAGATCCAGCTGCCGAACACACTTACGCCGTCGAATGTCACGGTGAGGGTCGCCTTGCCGGGCGCCTCGGAGCCGGGCGCCGATCGGACGACGATCGACCCGACGACGAACATCGTCACCATCGACAACACGCAGAGGTCGGAGCCGGTCACCGTCGAGCTCGGCTACACCATCGACCTCCACGACCTCGAGGGGGACACGCTCCTGGAGTACACGGCGAAGAACACCGAGACCCGGCCCTCCCCCGAGGTCCGCAGCCTCGGAAGCGATCGCTACCTCCTCATGCCCGCGAGCGCCGCAGCCGGCGCTGTCGCCGCCGACTACCAGGCCACCACGTCGTACCTCTCCGACATCACGGCGGCGGCGAACCTCCTGCGTTTCCTCTACGGGGCACCCGGCGAGAGCGAGACGGCCTTCGGCGCCGCCGTGCTCGCCGACGGGGAGTTCCGCGACCACAGCGCCGATTCGGTGTACAAGCGCTACGGGGTCGTCCCGGCCGCGACGATCGAGGACCGGCTCGACGACCGGGACGTGTCGGATTACCGGACCCTCGGAATCGACAACATCAACGCCGTCCTGAAAGAACTCGGCACCGTCGCGACGGCACGTGCGGCGATCGACCAGGACATCACGCGCCTCTCGCAGCTGAACGTGACGCCGTCGTACTTCACCAGCGCCCTCCAGCAGCTCGAGGCCTGGTACGCGGCGGCTCGCACGAGCGTCGACGCCGCCCCGGATCTCTGGGCGCAGAAGTCGAACACCGTCATCCAGCTCACCACCGCCGCATGGGACGGCCAGGAGCCCGGCCTGTCGGAGCTGTACCTCGACGAGAAGACCGGTCCGGCGCTCTACCAGACCCTCACCCAGCTCGTCGAGACGTCGAGTCGCAACGCGGAGGCCGTCGCCGCCAGCGCCCGCGCCATCGACGACAACTCGGCGCAGTTCGACGACCTCATCGCCGGGGTGCAGCGCACGCAGGCGGAGACGAACACGCTGCTCGGCACCATGGACGGCACCATCGCCGCCGACAACGACGGTGTCGCGCAGAGCAGTGCGTTCAGCAGCCGCTTCTCCACTGTGCTCGCCAACACCCGGGCGAGCGGCGCGGATCCGGCGAAGATCTACGAGACCTTCGCCAACCCGGTCGCGGTCAAAGACAGCACGCCCGCTGCCCAGGCCGATCGCGGAGAGGCGTTCGACTACCGGTGGATCGCGATCTTCCTGGCCGGGTCCTTGATCGGCGGCCTCGTCGCGGCGCTCGTGGCGCGGCGGAAGCGCAACCCGATGAGATCGGAGAACGCCGGGCCGTGAGGGTTGCGGCGCGCGCGGTCATAGAACGCAGCGCGCTGCTCCCGTCAGTGGAGGCCGGCTGCCGCGGTGACGACCACTTCGAACACGTCGCCGTCGCCGACCGGGAAGTCGCCGATGACGTCGTGCTCACCGAGCGCGATCGGCTTGTCCGTGAGGCGCAGGCGCCACTCCGGGGGCATACGGATGCCGCGCTCGGTGAGCACGGCGTCGATGAGGTCGGACAGGCGCGCGAGGGTCACCGCGGTCGGAACACGCAGGTCGAGCTGCTGCCCGGTGAACTCGAGGCTGATGTCGATGTGCCGGTCAGGCATGCCTGCTCGCTCTCCGTGACGACCGTCTGAGGCCGAGAAAGGCCGCGAGCCCCGTGAGGGGAATGGCCGCCGCGACGAGAACGACGAGCCAGACGTCCGCACCCTGAGGTGCGCTGCGACGTTCGGCGCCAGGAATGGCCTGGTGGGAGTAGTCCTGAAACAGCCGTCCACGCGTTTCGGCGAACTGCTCGGTCGTCGCGGGGCCGGTCGTGCGGTCGAAGGCGACCTTCTCGGCGGCGCGCGCCAGTGCGTCCTTCGACTGCTCCGCCTGACGGGCTCGGTCATCCACTTCGGGGAGGAACAGCCGCCCCGTGACGGGGAAGTCCGCGTGTCCCCCCGCACTGATCCCTTCGTTGGAGATGACCTCCGGAATGAGGCGGAGGCTTCCATCGCCTGTGCCGCCGGCACCGGAGCCCGTGTCGGCGCCGGCGCCCGTGGCCGTGCAGGCGAACAGGCCGAGGCCCCCAGCGACGCTGAGGGCCACGGCCGCCACCCGCATCCGACGGGGCGGACGCTCAGAAGCCGAAACTCTGCGCATCCTGGGCATCGCGCTCCGCAACCGTGTCCGCGTACGAGTTGAGCTGCGTGTGGATGCTCTCGAGGAGCTGCTCGAACTGCTGCACGTTCGTGTAGAGCTGGTCGTACTGGTTCAGGTACGCCTCGAACGCCGCACCCTTCCACTCCTCGGCGATGGTGCTGTTCATGCTGTTGACCTTCTGAAGCGCGGACTCGATCTCATCCTTCGCAGCGAGATACACCTGCGCCTGACTCTTCAGCTGCTCGGGAGTGACACTGATAATCGCCATGATGGTACCTTTCCTCTGGAACTCATGTTCCGATGCAGAATATCAAGGCAGTACCGTAACCCCACGGCCGCGTGACCGCAATGAGAAGGACAGAGCTCCTGAGTTCTTCGACCGAATCGGTGGGAGACGATCGAGAAACTCAGGAGCTCTGAGCGGGGAGCGTCGCTTACTGCGCGAGGGTGAGGAGCACGTCGTCGCCGGGGGCGGCCGGCACGAACTCGGCCTCGATCTCGGCGCGGCCGAGGAGGTCGTTCATGCGGCGCTGGCGCTGCTTCGGGATGAGGGTGACGACGGTGCCCTGCTTGCCGGCGCGGCCGGTGCGGCCGGAGCGGTGCAGGTACGTCTTGTACTCGTCCGGAGCATCGGCCTGGATGACCAGGTCGATGTCGTCGACGTGGATGCCGCGGGCAGCCACATCCGTCGCGACCAGAACATTCACGCGGCCGCTGGTGAGCTGCGCGAGGTTGCGGGTGCGGCGGGACTGGTTCAGGTCGCCGTGGAGGCTGACAGCGGGGATGCCGGCATCCTCCAGCTGGTCGGCCAGCATCTCGGCGAAGGCGCGGGTGCGGGCGAAGACCAAGGTCTTGCCGTCGCGGTCGGCCAGCTGCTCGATGATGGCGCCCTTGTCGCGGTGCTCGATCACGAGCACGCGGTGGTCGATGGTCGAGGACGCCTGGTCCTCGCCCGCGACCTCGTGGACGGCCGGGTCGACGAGGAACTCGTCCACCAGCTTCGCGACGCCCGAGTCGAGGGTCGCCGAGAAGAGCAGCTTCTGGCCGCCCTCGGCCGTGTGGCGCAGGATGCGCTGGACCGGCTCCAGGAAGCCGAGGTCGCACATGTGGTCGGCCTCGTCGAGGACGGTGATCTGCACCTCGCTGAGGTCCAGACGTCCCTGCTCGACCAGGTCCTCGATGCGGCCGGGGGTGCCGATCACGATGTCGACGCCGCGCTGCAGCGCACCCACCTGACGACCCTGCGGCACGCCGCCGTAGATCTGGGTGGTGAACAGGCCCACGCTGCGGGCGATGGGCTGGACGGTGCGGTCGATCTGCAGGGCGAGCTCGCGCGTCGGCGCCAGGATGAGGGCGCGGGGCGCGCGGCCGAGCTGACGCTTGCCGCCGGACTTGCCGGACTCGGCCCACAGCTGCATGAGGCGCTCCGCGAGCGGCGCGCCGAACGCGATGGTCTTGCCGGAGCCGGTTCGGCCGCGGCCGAGCACATCCTTGCCTGCGAGCACGTCGGGAAGGGTCGCCGCCTGGATCGGGAACGGCTTGTCGGCGCCGAGCTCGGCAAGGGCACGCACGATGTTGCCGCCGAGGCCCAGGTCGCCGAAGGTCACGCCGTCGACGTCCTCCGCCTGGATGGCGTCCGCCTCGAGGCGCTCGAGAACGACGTCGTCGGTCGGCACGAAGGCCGGCTTCTCGTCGCGCGACGGGTAGAAGTCCGAATCGCGGCGCGGACGCTCGGCCCGGTCGTCGAACTGACGACGCGGGCGGTCGGAACGGTCGCCGAAGTCGCGGCGCGGACGGTCGTCGTACTCACGACGCGGACGCTCGGCCCGGTCGCCGAAGTCACGGCGTGGACGCTCCGTGCGGTCGCCGAAGTCGCGGCGCGGACGGTCGTCGTACTCACGACGCGGACGCTCGGCCCGGTCGCCGAAGTCACGGCGCGGACGGTCGTCGTACTCACGACGCGGACGCTCGGCCCGGTCGCCGAAGTCGCGACGCGGACGCTCGGTCCGGTCGCCGAAATCACTGCGCGGACGGTCGGTGCGCTCCGTGCGCTCCGTGCGGTCGCCGAAGTCCCGACGCGGACGGTCGTCGTACTCACGACGCGGACGCTCGGCACGGTCACCGAAATCCCGACGCGGACGGTCGGCACGGTCGTCGAAGGAGCGGCGCGGGCGGTCGTCGCCGTCGCGGCGGGGACGGTCCTGACGCGGAGCGCGCTCCTCCCACACCCGCTCGGTGCGGCGCGCATCCTTGCCGCGGGGCTCCCAGTTGGGTCGCTCGCCGCGGCCGCGGCCTGCGCTGTCGTCACGGGTGCCGTAAGTGGAGCGGCCGCGTGCGGCGCGCTCGTCGGCGCTCCAGCGGGGCTTCTTGCCCGCGGCGGGCTCCTCGGCGCGGTAGCCGCGGTGCTTGGGGCTGGGGTTGCTGCTCTTGGGCGCAGCGCCGCGGGACGGCTTCTGCGATCGTCGGTCGTTGTTGTATCCGGGCATGGATGTTCTTCCTGGGTTCATGTCGAGTGCGCGGCGGCACGCCGCAGCGCACCGGATGAATCCCGGGCGAACTGTGTCCGGGGCCGTTCACGATTGTGTGATCCCTGCCACTGATCGGGGAGGGAACCGGCCCGCTTGACTTACAAACCCATCTGCGCAGATCGCGCAGTGTCAAGAGCCGACTTGTCAACGATAGTGCATGGATGCTGAGAACGGGCTGCCGATCGCCCTCCGTGCGCGTCGAGGGGCGGGGTATACAGGGAGGTATGACAGCCCCCTCCGCGACAAGGCCCTCCGCGAACAGCCTCGACGCCGTCGTGATCGGGTCGGGCCCGAACGGTCTGTCCGCTGCTGTGACGCTCGCCCGCGCCGGCCTCTCCGTGCGCGTCTACGAGCGCAACGCGACCGTGGGCGGCGGCCTGCGCACGGAGGAGCTGACGCTCCCCGGCTTCCGCCACGATGTCTGTTCCGCCGTGCATCCCCTCGCTCTCGCCTCCGGCTTCTTCCGTCGGTTCGGGCTGGAGAAGCGCGTGCCCTTCATCGTGCCGACGGCGTCGTACGGCAACCCGCTGGCGGGCGGCCGCGTCGCGATGGCGTACCGGGACCTGGAGCGAACCGCCGATGCCCTGGGGGTCGACGGTCCGGCCTGGCGTGCGCTGCTCGGACCGCTGGTCGCCGACGCGGACGCCGTCGCCCAGTTCACCGGATCGCAGTTGCTCCAGCTGCCTCGGCATCCGTTCGTGGCCGCTCGGTTCGGGCTGACCGCCATCGCCCAGGGCGGCCCGTGGTGGGACCTTCCGTTCCGGACCGAGGCGCCCGGCGCTCTGCTCTCGGGCGTCTTCGCCCACACGACCGTGCCCCTGCCGAGCGTCGCCGGCGCGGCCGCCGGGCTCACCCTCGCGACCTACGCGCACGCCCGCGGCTGGCCCGTCCCGGTCGGCGGCAGCCAGGCGATCGCCGACGCGATGGTCGCCGACATCGTGGCCAACGGCGGCGAGATCGTCACCGACACCCCGGTCGCGTCGCTCGCCGAGCTCCCGGACTCGCGGATCGTCGTCTTCGACACCCACGTGAAGTCCGCAGTCGACCTGGCCGCCGACCGGCTGCCCGGCAGCTACCTGCGGCGCATCTCCCGGTTCCGCGACGGCAACGGCGTCTTCAAAGCCGACTTCGCACTCTCCGGCCCGGTACCGTGGGCGAACCCGGAGCTGAACGAGACGGCCACCGTGCACCTGGGCGGATCGCGTCGCGAGGTCGCTCGCGCGGAGAACGCCGTCGCGTCGGGCCGGACCAGCGACGCTCCGTACGTGCTCGTCTCCCAGCCGTCGCTCTTCGACGGGACGCGGGCGCCCGCGGGGAAGCACGTGCTGTGGACGTACACGCACGTCCCGCGCGGTTCGACCGAGGACCAGACCGAGGCGATCATCCGCCGCATCGAGGAGTTCGCTCCCGGCTTCCGCGATCTCATCATCGGGACGGCGACCAAGAACGCGGTGCAGATGGAGCAGCACGACCCCAACTACATCGGCGGGGACATCTCCGCGGGCGCACCGGACTTCGGTCAGCTGGTGGCCCGTCCCGTCCTGTCGGCGGATCCCTGGCGGATGCCGGGTCGCGGGCTGTACCTGGCCTCCTCCTCCGCGGCTCCCGGACCGGGCGTCCACGGTCTCGGCGGGTACTACGCCGCGCGCAGCGCCCTGCGCCACGAGTTCGGCTTCACCCGGATGCCGGACCTCGCCCCCGGGCCCGGCCAGACCATCGCACGGCCCGTCGACGCCCTGCCCGACCCCGCCCATCCCCACGAGCTTCCGGAGCAGTGAACATGTCTGTCAACGTCCGCCGCATGGCCTGCACGCCGGACGAGGTCTTCGCCGTCCTCGCCGACCCCTGGGTGTACCCGACGTGGGTCGTCGGAGCGTCGCGCCTGCGCGCGACCGACAGCCGGTATCCGGCCGTCGGATCGCGCCTCCACCACTCCATCGGGGTCTGGCCGCTCGTGCTCAACGACGAGACGCGCGTCGACGAGTGGGATCCGCCGCGACGGATGGTGCTCGAGGCGAAGACGCGCCCGTTCGGCTCCGAGCGCGTGATCATCGACGTGAAGCCGCGCGGCGTTGGCTGCGTCGTGCGGATGGAGGAGTTCCCGGAGTCGGGGCCGGTGACCCTCATCCCGGACGCCGTGGCCGATGCCATCCTCCACGTGCGCAACGCGGAGGCTCTGCGCCGCCTGGAGTGGGCGGCGCGAGGGCGCGCCGTGCAGTGACGGCGCGCCCTCCTCTCCGACGCTGACACCGGCCGGATCAGCCGGCCGACACCGCCTTCGTCTCGCTGGAGCCCGACGACTCCACGGCGATCTTGCGCGGCTTCGCCCGCTCGGCCACCGGGATGATGACGCTGAGCACTCCGTTGTCGTACGACGCGGTGATGCCGTCGGGATCGACGTCGTCGCCGATCGTGAACTGCCGCATGTAGGCGCCGTACGGGCGCTCCTGGGCGAGCCAGCGGGCGCCGTCGCGGTCGGCCGCGCTGCGCACCGCCCGGATGGTGAGCAGGTGCCCGTCGACGTCGACGTCGACCGACGCCGGATCGGCGCCGGGGAGGTCGGCGTTCAGGATGTAACGCTCACCCTCGCGGAACAGATCGACCGGCATGATGCGCGGCTGACGGCTGGTGTCGAAGATGCTCTGCGCGATCCGGTCCAGCTGGGAGAAAGGATCGAACGACATGGCCATTGGATGTACCCCTTTCTTCTGGATCACCTGGTGAGAGGCCCTTTGCACTCTCTTTTCGACCACAGATTTTAGCACTCTCCCCCAGGGAGTGCCAGGGCGCTCCGACCCTGTCAACCCGCTTCCGCAGGCTCCGGCATGGGCCTACCGTCGGGGACGTCCGATCGAATGGAAGGGACCCCATCGTGGCCGTCAGCCAGTCCAAGACGAGCACTAAGAGCACCGCGAGCACTAAGAGCACCGCGAAGAAGAGCACCCAGAAGACAGCGCCCGTACGCCGGACCGCCGCCGTCGGCGTCGCCCCGACCCGCCGTGAGCACGCCGAGCACGGCTTCGTCGCCTCCGCGGAGCTGGCGCGGCACCTCCAGCGCGTGCACGTCGACCTGATCGAGTTGCACCTGCAGGGCAAGCAGGCGCACTGGAACGTGGTCGGACGCAACTTCCGCGACCTGCACCTCCAGCTCGACGAGATCGTCGAAGCGGCGCGAGAGTTCAGCGATGTCATCGCCGAGCGACTGCGCGCCCTCCACGCGACCCCGGACGGGCGGAGCGCGACGGTGGCGGAGCAGACCAGCCTCCCCGAGTTCCCCAACGGAGAGGTCGACACGACCGAGACCGTCGACCTGATCACCGAGCGCCTCGAAGCGGTCGTCCGCACCATGCGCGACGTGCACGACGACGTGGACGAGGAGGACCCGACCTCCGCGGACCTCCTCCACGCGATCATCGAGCGCCTCGAGCAGTACGCCTGGATGGTGAGCGCCGAGAACCGGACGCCCAGCCGGGTCTGATCGCCGCGCCAGGGCGGGTCGCCGGCCGGGGCGGGTCGCCGGCCGGCCCGCCCTGCGGACACCGGAAACACCGGCGACACACGCCGCCGCTAGCATCGACGCATGCCGATCGAGATCCGCCCAGAGCCGGCGCGCCAGCCGGAGGTCGAGGAGCTGCTGCGGCTGAGCGACGAGTTCGCCTTCGCGCTGTACCCGGCCGAGAGCTGCCACCTGCTGGATGTGTCCGAGCTCGAGCGTCCGGGCGTCACGGTCTTCGTCGCGCGCGTCGACGGGCTTGCGCTGGGGATCGCCGCGCTGGTCGCCGGCGCCCGGCCCGACGCCCTCACCGATGCCGACGCCCTCGCCGATGCCGGTGCCCGCGCCGAGCTGAAGCGGATGTTCGTGCACGAGGACGCGCGGGGTCAGGGGCTCGCGCGCAGCCTCCTCGGCGCGGTCGAGGCCGCGGCCGCCGATGCGGGGATCGCCGAGCTGCGCCTGGAGACCGGTCCGCTGCAGCACGCCGCGATCGCGCTGTACGAGCGCTCGGGCTATGCGCGCATCCCCAACTTCGGGGCCTACGTCGACGATCCGTGGTCGGTCTGCTACGCCAAATCGCTCGCGGTTCCCACCCGCTAGCGGCCGTCAGGTGCCGCGGATGCGGCGCGACAGCTCGGCCGCGGCCTCGCGCACCCGGGCGGCGAGCGCATCCCATCCCTCCTCCGGGACGTTCTCCCGCGGGAAGGTGACCGCGATGCCCGCAGCGGGCCAGCCGGCGTGGTCGCGCACCGACACCGCCACGGAGGCGAAGCCCGGCGTGACGTCGCCGTCCTCCGTCGCGTATCCCCGCTCGCGGGCCTCGGCCACGACGCGTCGCAGCTCGGCGTAGGAGTGCGGGCCGGCGCCCGTGCGGTCCTCGAACGCGTCGGAGTCCGGGTACAGGGCGCGCAACTGTTCGCGCGGAAGGGTCGCCAGCAGCGCCCGCCCGCTCGCCGTGAGGTGGGCGGGAAGCCGCACGCCGACATCCGTCACCAGCCGCGGCCGACGCGGCGCCCGCTCCTCCACGATGTAGACGACGTCGCGGCCGTGGAGCACGGCGACATGACCGGACTCGCCGATCGCATCCACCAGCGCGGCCACGATGGGCCGGCCGAGCCTGCTGAGCGGCTGCTGCCGCGAGAACGCGCTCGACAACTCGTACGCGGCCACGCCCAGCCCGTACCGCCGCGCCTCGGGGAAGTGCAGCACGAAGCCGTGCTCGGACAGCACGGCGAGCAGGTGGTAGACCGTCGAGCGCGGCAGCCCCAGTGCGGCGGCGATGGCGGCGGCCGGGGCCGGACCGCGCTGGGCTCCGAGGTAGGCGAGCACACGCAGGGTGTTTTCCGCGGCGGGGACCTTGCTCACCGCATCCACCCCCGCTCGCGGTCGTCGTATGTCTGGGATACCGGACACCGAGCAGCCTACAGCCGGAGCGCGGACGCCCGGCCCGGAGCGAGGATCGGACCATGCTCCAGACCCAGACCGCAGTCACCGTCGGCGCCGGACCGCTCACCATCGACGACGTGGTCGCCGTCGCCCGTCACGACGCCCGCGTCGAGCTCGACGGCGACGCCCTCTCCGGGGTCGCCGCCTCCCGCGCCATCGTCGACGCCCTCGCCGACGACACCGAGCCGCACTACGGCATCTCGACCGGCTTCGGCGCGCTCGCGACAACGTTCATCCCCGCCGACCGCCGTGCCCAGCTGCAGGCGAGCCTGGTGCGCTCCCATGCGGCAGGCTCCGGTCCGGAGGTCGAGCGCGAGGTGGTCCGCGCCCTCATGCTGCTGCGCCTGTCCACGCTGATGACGGCGCGGACGGGCGCGCGCCCGCAGACCGTGCAGACCTACGCGGCGCTGCTCAACGCCGGGATCACGCCCGTCGTCCACGAGTACGGCTCGCTCGGCTGCTCCGGCGACCTCGCGCCGCTCGCTCACTGCGCGCTGGCCGCGATGGGCGAGGGGCGCGTTCGGGTCGACGGCGAGCTGGTCGATGCGGCCGACGCCCTCGCCGCCGCGGGGATCGAGCCGGTGGTCCTGGCCGAGAAGGAAGGGCTCGCGCTCATCAACGGCACCGACGGGATGCTCGGGATGCTCGCGCTCGCCATCCACGACCTCCACGGTCTGCTGACCGACGCGGACATCGCTGCGGCGATGAGCGTCGAGGCCCTGCTCGGCACCGACGCGGTGTTCGCCGCCGACCTGCAGCGGCTGCGACCGCAGGCGGGCCAGGCGGTCAGCGCCGCCAACCTGCGCGCCCTGCTCGCCGGCTCCCCGATCGTCGCGAGCCACAAGGGGCCGGAGTGCACGCGGGTGCAGGACGCGTACTCGCTCCGCTGCTCGCCGCAGGTGCACGGCGCGGCACGCGACACGGTCGCGCACGCCGAGCTGGTCGCCGGGCGCGAGCTGGCGTCCGCCGTCGACAACCCGGTGCTCACGCTCGACGGGCGGGTCGAATCGAACGGCAACTTCCACGGAGCGCCGGTCGCGTACGTGCTCGACTTCCTGGCGATCGCCGTCGCCGACGTCGCGAGCATGTCCGAACGCCGTACCGACCGCTTCCTCGATCCCGCGCGCAACCAGGGCCTCCCGCCGTTCCTGGCCCACGAGGTCGGCGTCGACTCCGGTCTGATGATCGCGCAGTACACGGCCGCGGGCATCGTCTCCGAGCTGAAGCGGCTGGCCGCGCCCGCATCGGTGGACAGCATCCCCTCGTCGGCCATGCAGGAGGACCACGTGTCGATGGGCTGGGCGGCCGCTCGCAAGCTGCGGCGGGCCATCGACGGGCTCGCGCGCGTGATCGCCATCGAGGTGATGACGGCAGCGCGCGGAGCCGACCTGCGCGCTCCGCTGCAGCCCGGCCCCGCGACGGGAGCAGTGATCGCCGCGCTGCGGACCGCCGTCCCCGGCCCCGGCCCCGACCGCCACCTCTCCCCCGAGATCGAGGCCGCCTACGCCCTCGTGACCTCCGGCGCCCTCCGCGCCGCCGCCCACCTCCCGTAACCCCCGCCGTCGAGTACGCACAAACTGCACGAAATCAGCGCCGAAACCGTCAGTCTTTGCGGACTCGACGGGGCAACGAAAGGAACGAGAACCATGGATGGAGCCCGACCGGTGCGCGCGGCGCGCGGAGCAGAGCTCAGCGCGAAGGGCTGGCAGACCGAGGCGCCGCTGCGGATGCTGATGAACAACCTCGACCCTGAGGTCGCCGAGCGCCCGGACGACCTGGTCGTCTACGGTGGCACCGGGCGCGCCGCCCGCAGCTGGGAGGCGTTCGACGCGATCGTCCGCACCCTCCGCGACCTCGAGGCCGACGAGACGCTGCTGGTGCAGTCCGGGAAGCCGGTCGGCGTGTTCCGCACGCACGAGTGGGCTCCGCGCGTCCTCATCGCCAACTCGAACCTCGTCGGAGACTGGGCGACGTGGCCCGAGTTCCGCCGACTGGAGGCGCTCGGCCTGACCATGTACGGCCAGATGACCGCCGGCTCGTGGATCTACATCGGCTCGCAGGGCATCCTGCAGGGCACATACGAGACCTTCGGCGCGGTGGCCAGGAAGCGCTTCGGCGGCTCGCTGGCCGGAACGCTCACCCTGACCGGCGGATGCGGCGGGATGGGCGGCGCGCAGCCGCTCGCCGTCACCATGAACGGCGGCGCCGTGCTCATCGTGGATGTCGACAAGACCCGTCTTCAACGCCGCGTCGACCACGGCTACCTCGACGTGCTGGCGGACGACCTCGATGACGCGGTCGCGCAGGCGCTGGCCGCGAAGGACGAGCGCCGGGCGCTCTCCGTCGGGGTGGTCGGCAATGCCGCAGAGGTCTTCCCCGAGCTGCTCCGCCGTGGCGTGCCGATCGACATCGTGACCGACCAGACCAGCGCCCACGACCCGCTCAGCTACCTCCCGATCGGCTACACCGTCGACGAGTGGCACGAGCGCGCCGCCGCCGACCCCGAACGCTTCACCGACGACGCACGCCGTTCGATGGCCGCGCAGGTGGAGGCGATGGTCGGCTTCCAGGACGCCGGCTCCGAGGTCTTCGACTACGGCAACTCGATCCGTACGGAGGCGCAGCTGGGCGGCTACGACCGGGCGTTCGACTTCCCCGGGTTCGTGCCTGCGTACATCCGCCCGCTCTTCGCCGAGGGCAAGGGCCCGTTCCGCTGGGCGGCGCTCTCCGGCGATCCGGCCGACATCGCCGCCACCGACCGTGCCGTGCTCGACCTGTTCCCCGACGACGAGCATCTGCGCCGCTGGATCACCCAGGCGGGAGAGAAGGTGCATTTCGAGGGGCTCCCCGCGCGGATCTGCTGGCTGGGATACAAGGAGCGCCACCTGGCCGGACTCCGGTTCAACGAGATGGTGGCGTCGGGCGAGCTGTCCGCCCCGGTCGTGATCGGGCGCGACCACCTCGACTCCGGCTCGGTCGCCTCCCCGTACCGGGAGACCGAGTCGATGGCGGACGGATCGGACGCCATCGCGGACTGGCCCCTCCTCAACGCCCTGCTGAACACGGCGTCCGGTGCGACCTGGGTGTCGATCCACCACGGCGGCGGCGTGGGGATCGGCCGCAGCATCCACGCCGGTCAGGTCGTCGTCGCCGACGGGACACCGCTCGCCGCGGAGAAGATCGAGCGGGTCTTGACGAACGATCCGGGGACGGGCGTCATGCGGCACGTGGATGCCGGCTACGAGCGCGCCGTCGAGGTCGCGGAGGAGCGCGGGTTGCGCATCCCGATGCGCGAGGGTGCGGCCGAGCAGGCGGCGCCGGGCCGATGACCGCGACGCTGGTCACCGGCATCGGCGAGCTGACGACGTTCGACCCGGCGCATCCCGGTCCTCTCGGCCTGGTCCGGGACGCGGCCGTTCTCGCCGTCGACGGCCGGATCGCGTGGACGGGTGCGTCCTCTGCGGCGCCCCGATCGGATGCGGACGCGGTGGTCGACGTCGCGGGTGCTGCCGTGATCCCGGGGTTCGTGGACGCGCACACGCACCTCGTGTTCGCGGGCGACCGAGCGCACGAGTTCGAGGCGCGCATGGCCGGGCGGCCGTATACCGCCGGCGGCATACGGTCCACCGTGGCGGCGACCAGGGAGGCGACCGAGGATGCGTTGCGCACGCGACTGGCCTGGCTCGTGGCGGAGCTGCACGCGCAGGGTACGACGACATTCGAGGTGAAGAGCGGGTACGGGCTCACGGTCGCCGACGAGGAGCGGCTGCTCCGCCTCGCGCGCGAGGTGACCGACGAGACCACGTTCCTGGGTGCGCACGTCGTGCCGGCGGAGTACGCAGACGATGCCGACGCGTACGTGGATCTCGTCACCGGTCCTATGCTCGATGCCTGCGCACCGCACGCCCGCTGGATCGACGTGTTCTGCGAGACCGGAGCGTTCAGCGTCGAGCAGTCGGAGCGCATTCTGCGGGCGGGAGCGGAGTGTGGGCTGGGCGTCCGCGTGCACGCAGCGCAACTCGGCCCCGGAGGCGGCGTCGCCCTGGCGGTGGAGCTGGATGCGGCGAGCGTCGACCACTGCACCTACCTCACCGACGAGGACGTGGAGCGGCTGGCCGCCTCCCGGACCGTCGCGACGCTGCTGCCGGGCGTCGAGTTCTCGACGCGGCATGCCTACCCGTCCGGACGGCGGCTGCTCGACGCCGGAGCGACCGTCGCGCTGGCCAGCGACTGCAACCCGGGATCGTCGTTCACGTCATCGATGCCGTTCTGCATCGCCCTCGCCGTGCGCGAGCTGGGTCTGACTCCGGCCGAGGCGCTGCGGGCGGCGACACTGGGAGGGGCCGCAGCGCTCCGGCGTGACGACGTCGGCCACCTCCGGCCCGGCGCGCGCGCCGACCTCGCGGTCCTCCGTGCCCCCAGCCATATCCACCTCGCCTACCGCCCCGGCGTCCCGCTCATCGAGCGCACCCTCCGCCTCTGACCCCCGCCCCCACCGTCGAGTCCGCAAACTTTGCACACGACACGCCGCGCCGGCGTCCAAAGATTGCGGACTCGACGGTGGGGGTGCGGGGGTGGGGTCAGCGAGCGGCGAGGCCGGCGGCGGCCTCGAGGACGAGGAGCGCGGCGAGACGAACGGTGCGCTGGTCGGGGGTGTCGGCGGTCGCATCCACCTCGGCGATGTCGAGCGAGCGGACCAGCGGGGATGCGGCGGCCAGCCGCGCGAAGCGGCGCAACTCCCACGCCGAGAGTCCCCCGGGAACGGACGCCGGGCACCCCGGCGCCACCGACCGGTCGCAGACGTCCACGTCCAGATCGACGTGGATCGGACCTCCGGCGGCCCCGGCGATCTCCAGCGCCTCCGCTATGACGTCGTCCAGCGGGCGGGTGTGGAGCTCGTCGCGCAGGATCACGGTGATGCCGTAGTCCGCGGCGCGGCGGGCGTACGCGGCCGAGTTGGCGAAGTCGGCGATGCCGATCTGCACGATCCGCCGGCCGTCCAGCCCGGCCTCGATGAGCTCCCGGACCGGGGAGCCGTTCGAGGTGCCGTCCCGCAGGTCGTGATGGGCATCGAGCGTGATCAGTCCCGCCCGGCCCAGGTCGCCACCGACGGACCCGAGCGCGGCCGGAACGGTCAGCGCGTTGTCTCCGCCGACCGCGACCGTCAGTCGCGACCGGGCCGCCGCCTCCGCCATCGCCGCTGTGGCGCGCGCGCGTCCCTCCGGGCCGTCGGGAGAGGGCACATCGCCCGCGTCCGCGAAGCGGAGCCCCTCGACCGGCGCGCCCGGCGCGAACGTCGAGTAGCGGCGCAGGGCGTCGCGCACGGCCGCGGGGGTCGCGCCGGCGCCGGTCGCAGAAAGCGAGGTCTCCTGCGTCGGGATGCCGATCAGCGTCAGGTCCGCACCGTCCGCGCCGAGCGGAGGCCAGTCGCCGGCGCGCGGCCACAGCGGGTCGACGGAGAGTCCGAGTGCGCTCATACCCGCGACCCTAGCGACGACCGACACGGATGCCGTGGCCGCCTCCGGCATCCCCGTCTGGGATCCCGGACGGGTACCCCAGACGCGCGTGCCGGACGCGAGCGGCGGTCAGACCTGCGAGCCCCCGGCCGGCCGGGTGAAGACAGGCGGCTGCGGAGCGGACGGCGCATCGGTGCCGCCGGAGCGATCCGGCCCGGCGGGCGCGGGAGTCACAGGCGCGCCACCGCCCCCACCACCCTCGCCGTCGCCCGGGCCGCCTCCTGCCGCGGGCTTCGCCGCCTTCCGCGCCGCCTTCCGCTCGCGCCGCCCCTCGACCAGGTTGTAGAGGGTCGGCAGCACGACCAGCGTCAGCACAGTGGACGAGATCAGTCCGCCGATGACGACGATCGCGAGCGGCTGCGAGATGAACCCGCCGTGCCCGGTGAGTCCGATCGCCATCGGGGTCAGGGCCGCGATCGTGGCCAGCGCCGTCATCAGGATGGGCCGGAGCCGTCGCGACGCGCCATGCGCCACGGCGTCCGCCACCGCGAGACCGCGGCGTCGGTACTGGTTCACCAGATCGATGAGCACGATCGCGTTGGTGACGACGATACCGACGAGCATCAGCAGGCCGATCAGCGACGCGACGCCGAGCGGGATGCCCGAGGCCAGTTGCAGCAGGATGGCGCCCGTCGCCGCGAACGGCACCGACACGAGCAGCAGCAGCGGCTGCCGAAGCGAGCGGAACGTCGCCACCATGACGATGTACACGATGAGGATCGCCGCGAGGAGCGCGAGGCCCAGCTGCTGGAACGCGTCGGACTGACTCGACGAGACACCGCCGATCTTCGCGCTCGCCCCGGTGGGGAGCTTCGCGGCCTTCAGCGCGGCGGTGACGTCGGCGTTCGCCGTGGTCAGGTTGTCCGTGGCCGGCGTCGCCGTCACCGATGCGGTCCGGAGTCCGCGCTGGGTGGTGACCGTCGCCGGGCCCTTGACCTCCTTCACGCTGGCGAGCGTGTCGAGCGGCACGACACCGGCCGCCGTCGGGATGGACAGCTGCGCGAGCCCGGCGACGGTGGTCGGCGGGTTGTCGCTCTGCAGGTAGATCTTCAGGGTCGTGTCGTCGATCGCGACGGACCCCGCCTGCGTCGGCTGGACCGCCTGCGAGACGATCGTGCCGACGGCCACCTCGCTGAGTCCTGCGGCTGCGGCCTTGGAACGGTCGACATCCACCGAGACGTAGGGCAGGGAAGCGCTGAGGTTGTCGGTCACCTGCTTCAGCGACGACTTCTTGCGCAGCTGGGCGACCACCGCATCCGTCGCCTTCTGCAGGTCGGCGTTGCTGCTGGCCGAGATGTCCACCTGGATGTCGGTCGATCCGCCGAAGCCGCTCGACGCCGAGAGGGTGATCTCGCCCTGGTCCTTGATGGCGGCCAGCTCGTCCTCGATGGTGTTCTGCAGCTTCTCCTGATCGGCATCCGGGTCGGTCGTGATCGAGAATGTCGTCCCGCCTCCGCCGCCGGTGAAGGCATCGCGCAGCGAGGAGCCGCTGGAGCCGATGGAGACCTGGACCGTCTGCACACCCGTGGTGTCGAGCAGCTTCTTCTCGACGACCTTCGCCGCGTCGTCCTTGGACTGGAGGCTCGCGCCCGGGTCCAGGGTCTGCGTCACGGTGAGGGAGTTCTGGCCGCTCGACCCGAGGAAGTTCGTCTTCAGGAACGGCACGGACAGGAACGTCAGCACCAGCACGACGACCGCAGCGATGATGGTCAGTCCCGAGTGCTTCAGCGTCCACCGGATGATGGGCAGGTAGCCGGCCTGCAGCCGCGATGGATGCTCGAGCTCGTCGACCCCGGACGCGGCCGCCTCCTCCACCGACAGGCCGGCGGTCTCGACGTCCTGACCGCCCTCGTGCTTGTGCGCCTTCGGAGCGCGGAGGAACCAGTAGGCGAGCACCGGCACGATCGTCAGGGCGACGAGCAGCGACGACAGCAGGGCGATCGTGACGGTCAGCGCGAACGGCCGGAACAGCTCACCGGTCACATCCCCCACGAACGCGAGCGGGAGGAAGACGGCGACCGTCGTGATCGTGGATGCGGTGATCGCGCCGGCGACCTCGCGCACGGCCCGGACGATGGTCACCGCCCGGTCCGCACCGGGCACGAGCTGACGTTTGATGTTCTCGATCACCACGATGGAGTCGTCCACCACGCGTCCGATCGCGATCGTCAGAGCACCCAGCGTGATGATGTTGAGGGTGTAGCCGGTCGCCCACATGACGATGAAGGTGATCAGCACGCTGGTGGGGATGGAGATCGCGGTGACGAGCGTCGACCGCACCGACAGCAGGAACACCAGGATGACGATGACCGCCATCGCGAGGCCGAGCAGGCCCTCCTCGGTGAGCGAGTTGATCGACTGCGTGATGAACGGCGCCTGGTCGAAGACGACGGTGATCTTCGTGCCGGAGCCGAGCTTCTTCTCCAGGCTCGGGATGAGGTCGTTGACCGCGTGCGAGACCTCGACCGTGTTGGCGGACGGAAGCTTGGTGACGGCGATCGTCAGGGCGGGCTTGCCGTCGACGCGGGAGAGCGTGGTGGTGGGGTCGTCCGTCTCGGCGACGGTGGCGACGTCGCCGATCGTCGGCGGGGTCGCGGTGGCCGTCGCCGCTGCGGCCGCTGCGCCCGTGGCGCCCGCCGCTCCGGCCGCTCCCGCAGCACCGGAGGCGCCCGCCGCGCCGGCAGCGCCGCCCGCACCCGCCGCGGCGCCGCCGCTCGACCCTGCCCCGGCCGCACCGGCCGAACGGATCAGCGGCAGCGCGGCGATGTCCTCCACGGACGACAGCTGCGTCCCGGACTGCACGGACAGCGTCTGCCCGTTCTCGGTGATGTCGCCGCCCGGGATGAGCACGCCGTTCTGCTGCAGTGCATCCTTGATCGCGGACGACGAGACGCCGGCCGCGGCGAGCTTCGCCGGGTCCGGCGTGATGGCGATGCGGCGGCCGAGCTCGCCCACCAGCTGCGCGTCGTTGACGCCCTTCACATCCTTCACGTCGGGGAGGACGAGCTTGGTGATGTCGTCGCCGAGGGCGCGCTGGTCCGACTTCCCGGTGACGGCGAGCTGGATGACGGGAAGGTCGTCGATGCTGCCGGAGAGCACCTGCGGCTCGACGCCCGACGGCAGCGTCGACTTGATGCGGTTGACCGCCTGGTCGATCTTCTGCTCCGCCGTGGCGAGGTCGGTCCCGTAGGTGAACTTCGCGGTGATGATGGACTGGTTGGTGCTGCTGACCGCGCTCGTGCTGTCGAGGTCCGGGACGCCCTGGATGGCGGCCTCGACCGGCGTGCTGACGTCGTTGTTCACGACCTCCGGCGACGCGCCGGGGTAGCTGGAGAGCACCACCAGCTGCGGGAACGAGATCGACGGCGCGAGCTCCTGCTTGAGGTTGGTCAGGGCGAGTCCGCCGAAGACCGCGGCGACGATCGTGACGAGCGCGATCAGGGCACGGTTCTTCATGCTCAGGACAGCGAGGAAGTGCACAGGGTTCCCCTCGGGGACGACGGTTTCAGGACCGCGCCGACGCTGGCGCAGAGGAAGTATGACATCGCGGGGTGGGCGGTTTCTTCATGCCTGGGTACGACATCCCGCTACTCCGCCGGGAGTCCCCGGGCGGAGGGCCCTCGGCCGCGCTCAGACGACGCTGGGGAGCGCCCCGGAGTCGAAGTAGGGCACCGGCTCGTTGGCGGCGACCGCCCAGGCCCGGGCGAGTGCCGTGAACGCGCGCGCGTACTCGTCGGCGGTGTATGTGATCGGGATGCGGAGGAAGCGCTCGAACGCCCCGTCGATGCCGAACCGCGGCCCCGCCGCGATGAGCAGACCGTGGCTGCGCGCTGCCAGGGCGAGCGCCGAGCTGACCGGAGCGCCTATCCCGACCCAGGCCGTGAGACCGCCGTGCTGCACGGGCATCGTCCAGTCGGGGAACGTCTCCGCGACCAGCCGCCGGACGGTGTCGCGGCCCTGGCGGAGCTGCTCGCGCCGCTCCTCCATGATCTCGGGCAGCTGCGGAATCATCCGCGCGACGACCAGCTGCTCGAGCACCGGCGTGCCGAGGTCGGTGGACGGCTTCGCGGCGATGAGGCGCTGGATGTGCGAGCGCTCGGCGCGGATCCAGCCGATGCGCAGTCCGCCCCAGAGGGTCTTGCTGGCCGAGCCGATCATGATCACCGGGGCCCCGGTCGCGGCGGAGTCGGCGTAGGCCGGCATCGGCAGGAACTCGCCGATCCGGTCGATGTCGAGCTCAGCGGTCGTCTCGTCGGCGACCACGATCGCACCGTGGCCGGCCGCTGCCGCGAGCACCCGCTCCCGCGTCTCCGGCGACATCGTCGCGCCGGTCGGGTTGTGGAAGTCGGGAATGAGGTACGCCAGCGCCGGATTCGCGCGGCGGAAGGTCTGCTCGATGGCCTCGACATCCCAGCCGTCGGGCTGGTCGTCGATGCGGTGCGGGCCGGACTCCGGCGTGGAGACCGTGATCGGGACGAGGCGTGCGCCCGCCAGGCGGATCGCCTCGATGGCGTGCGGATACGTGGGCACCTCGATGACGACGCGGTCTCCGCGCCCGAGGAAGGTGCGGGCGATCAGAGCGATGGCCTGCTGGGCTCCGACCGTCACCAGGATCTGGTCGGCGGTCGTCGGCAGACCGCGCGCGGTGTACCGCTCCGCGATCTCGGCGCGCAGGTGCGGGAGCCCCACCGGGTCGTAGCCCGGGTCCGGCAGGAAGCGCGGCAGCTCCTCGGCGGCCGCACGCGCCGCCGCCGCCAGCGGTGATGCGGCCGGGAGCGACGCCTTGGTGAAGTCCAGCATCCCCTCGCCGCCCACCGCGGGCAGCGGAAGCGCCGGGCCGGGGAGGCGGGCGACACTGCCGGAGCCCCGGACGCTGTCGATGAAGCCGGCCTCGCGCAGCTGCCGGTAGGCGGCCGCGACGGTCGTGCGGCTCAGCTCGAGCTTGCCGGCCAGGTCGCGCTCGGCGGGCAGCCGCGTGCCGATCGGGATGCGGCCGTCCAGCACGAGGAGGCGGATGCGGTCGGCGAGCGCCTGGTAGCCGGCTGCTCCCGTCCGCCAGGTTCCGAGAAGGTGCTCCAGCGAGCGGGCGGTGAGTTGGGCATCCGACATGCAGGCCACTTTAGTCGGATTGGCATCTTGTTGCGAGTCCAATCACTGCGATTGGATTGTGCCCATGGCCGCCCGACTTCTCCTCACCCGCCGCCTCGTGCAGCTGCTGATCGGACTCTTCCTCTATGGGATCGCGATCGCGCTCATGGTGCGCGCCGGCATCGGGCTGTCGCCGTGGGACGTGCTCGCCCAGGGGCTCTCCCTCAAGACCGGGATCCCGTTCGGCTTCGTGACCAACCTCGTCGGTCTCGTCGTCCTGGCGTTCTGGATCCCGCTGCGCCAGCGACCGGGACTCGGCACCGTCCTCAACGTCCTGCTGGTGGGTCCGAGCGCGCAGCTGGGTCTCGACCTGCTGCCGCAGCAGACGGAACTGTGGGCGCAGGTGCTGTTCTTCGTGGCCGGCCTCGCGATGCTCGCGGTCGCCACCGGCCTGTACATCGGCCCGCGCCTGGGCCCCGGCCCGCGCGACGGCCTGATGACCGGGTTGCACGCCCGCACCGGCCGGCCGATCTGGATGGTGCGCACCGCCATCGAGGTGACCGTGCTGATCGTCGGGTGGGTGCTCGGCGGGAACGTCGGGATCGGGACGCTCGCGTTCGCGCTCCTGGTCGGCCCGCTGTGCAGTGTCACCCTCCCCTTCTTCGCGATCCGCCTGCCGCAGGACGCTGCAACGACTGCGGCACGGCTGGAGAGCGAGCTCGAGGGAACGGCCGAGCAGTCGGCCGGCCTCGAGGACGAGCAGGATGCCGTCCGTTTCGACGTGCGCGACGGCATCCTGCTCGAATCCGACCGGTCGGCCCACGACCGCTTCGCGCGGGCCGACTCGCCGTTCGTCCAAGGCCCGCAGCCCGACCGCGCACCGCGCCCGCCGCGCACGCCGGACGCATCCCGTCCGTCGCGCATCGTCGCCGCCCACTGGCTCGACGACCGCATCACGCGCCGCCCCCGCCACCCCTGACCCCCACCATCGAGTCCGCACAAACTGCACGCCGAAGGGGCGCAAAGCGGTAAGTCTTCGCGGACTCGATGGTGGGGCTCAGGCGAGGTGGGCGGCGGCGTAGAGGCGGAGGGCGTCGCGCACGAAGGTCGCGTTGTCGGCGCCGCCATAGTTCGCGGCGAAGCGCTCGTCGGCGACGTACATCTCGCCCAGACCGGTCAGGTAGGCGGCTGTCGGCGCGCCCGTGCCGTACCCCGGGGTTCCCGGGATGTCAGCCAGCCACTCGGCGTGACGCTTGGCGAGCGCCTGCGCCTCGTCCGATCCGGGCTCGACGCCGGAGGACGCGGCGGCCTGCCAGTCGGCCGCGAGCCGCGCCTGCCGGGCCTGCCAGTCGGCGCGCTCTTCGGCGGTCTTGCTGCGCCACCAGCGGTCCGACGCCGCGTAGGCGTCCTTCCCCCAGCGCTGCTCCACCTCGTCCTTGTATTGCGTGTGATCGAATCCGTCGAACATCTGCTCGGCCACGATCTCCTCTCCTTCCTCCACAGCGTGGATCGTCGACTCGACCGACGCGATCTGCCGCGCCAGCCGTTCCCGCTCCGCCTGCAACCACGCCAGGTGGTCGCGCAGGGCGGGCACCGCATCCGTGCGGTCGTCGAGCACCCGGCCGACGGCGTCGAGGCCGAGGCCGAGCTCCCGGAGAAGCAGGATGCGCTGCAGCCGCACGAGGGAGTCGCGGTCGTAGTACCGGTAGCCGTTGCCGCCGACGCGGCTCGGCTTCAGCAGCCCGATGGCGTCGTAGTGGCGCAGCGTGCGGCTGGTGGTGCCGGCGATCCGCGCGATGTCCTGGATGGACCAGTCCATGTCTTCCTCCTTTCGTGCGGGGCGTCATCCACGCTAGGAGTTGACGTTACGTCAAGGTCAAGCGGCCCGGCTAGGGTGATCGGGTGCACAGCATCCGTTCGACCACACGGGTGGCTCCCGGCATCCTGTTCGTCGAGGGACCGCTCTCGAACTGGACCGTCTTCCACGGCGGCGGGGCGGTCGAGCTGGTCGACTGCGGCTACCCGGTCGACCGCCCGCTCGTCGAGGAGTCCATCCGTCTCGCGGGGGCCGACCCGGCCGACCTGAAGCGCATCCTGATCACGCACGGTCACTCGGACCACCTCGGGGCGAGCGCGCAGTTCGCCGGCGAGCGCGGCGTGGTCGTCGCGGCCGCGCCGGCCGAGCTCCCGAACGTGCGTCGCGACGTCACAGAGCAGGTGACCGTCGCCGACCTGCTGCCCTCTGCACTGAAGCGCGGCACCGTGCGCTGGGCGATCGCGGCCGTGCGTGCCGGTGGCCTCGGCGACGTCGGAGTGCGCGATGCGGTCGCGCTGGAGGGCGATGCCGTCGCCCTGAGCACGGGGCACACGCTCCGGCTCGTCCCGTCTCCCGGTCACACGTCGGGCAGCGTCTGCTTCTTCGAGCCGGAGTCTCGCGCCCTGCTGACCGGCGATGCCATCGTGACGGGACACCCGCTGCTGCGCGAGAGCGGCGAGCTGCAGCAGCTGCCCGCGTTCTTCCAGCACGACGCCGACGAGGCCGCACTCAGCGCCCGGCGCCTCGTGCTGTGCGACGCGGCCGTGGTGCTGCCCGGTCACGGACCGGTGATCGCGTTCCCGGCGGACGCCCGGCCCTGAGGCAGAGGCGGTCGCGCACTCGGCGCCGCAGGCTCAGCGCTTGGCGCGCGCCGGCACCTTCTTCTGCGCGGGAGCCGCCGCTCCCGCCGCGCCCGTCCCGGCCGGCTGCTGGCCATCGGGCCGCGGCTCCGGGATCGTCCCGGCGACCGTCTCCGCGCTCTCCTGCGGCTCCCCGATCGTGATCGGCACCGAGTGGATGTGGATGCGCGTGTGCGCCTTCGACGCCGGGACGAGGGGCCGGCGGGCGACGGGCCGCACCGGCTCGCCGCGGCGGTCCTGACCGGGAAGCGGACGCGAGCGACGGCCGTAGATGAGTGAGGACGAGTCGAGCAGCCACGGGACGAGGGCGACGGTCACGCCGTGGCAGAGCATGAGCTGCTTGCTGATGCGGCGGGCGCGGTGGTTGTGCAGCAGCGCCTCCCACCAGTGCCCGACGATGTACTGCGGCAGGTACACGGTCACGACTTCGGAGCCGTGCTCCTCGCGTCGGTGCTTCAGGTACTTGATGAGCGGAACGCCGAACTCGCGGTAGGGCGACTCGATGATCGTCAGCGGCACATGGATGTTCTGGTCCACCCACTGGCGCTGCAGCTTCTGCGTCGCCTCCTCGTCGATCGAGACGTGCACCGCCTCGATCGAGTCGTGCCGCGCGGCGATCGCGTAGTCGAGGGCCTTCAGCGCCGGCTTCTGCATCTTGCCGATGAGGACGATGGCGTGGTCGCCGACGCTTCCGAACGTCGTCACCGGGTCGACTTCGACCTCTTTCTCGACGTCGCGGTAGTAACGGTTCACGCCGAGCATCAGGAACCACAGGATCGGCATGAAGATGAAGACGAGGTAGGCGCCGTGCGTGAACTTCGTGATCGTGACGACGATGAGCACGATCGCGGTGAGGCAGGCGCCGAACGCGTTGATGCAGAGAGACCGGATGATGCCGGTGCGTTCTCGGCCGGTCTGCCCGCCGGACCGCAGCAGCGTGATCCAGTGCTTGACCATCCCGGACTGCCCGAGCGTGAACGAGACGAAGACGCCGATGATGTACAGCTGGATGAGCTGGGTCAGGTTCGCCTGGTAGACGACCAGCAGGACCGTGGCGGCCAGCGCCAGGATGATCATGCCGTTCGAGTAGACCAGGCGGTCGCCGCGGGTGTTGAGCGCCTTCGGGGCGTACGAGTCGCGGGCGAGCACCGAGCCGAGCAGCGGGAAACCGTTGAAGGCGGTGTTGGCCGCGAGCAGCAGCACGACCGCGGTCGCGGCCTGCACCAGGAAGAAGAAGAACGTGTTGTTGCCGAAGGTCGCCGCGGCGATCTGGGCGATGAGGCTGCGCTGCGGCTGGGTGGCGCACTGCGCCCATCCCTGCAGGTCGCAGGGGTTCTCGGCGTAGTGGACGCCGCTGATCAGCGCGGTGGCGGTCAGGCCGGCGAACAGCGTGATCGCGATGCCGCCCATGAGGCCGAGGGTGATGCGGGCGTTGCGGATCTTGGGGGTGCGGAATGCGGGCACGCCGTTCGCGACGGCCTCGACACCCGTCAGGGCCGAACATCCACTCGAGAAGGCGCGCAGCAGGAGCAGCACGACGGCGGCCTGGGTGAGCGAGTCGGCGTGCACCTGGTAGCCGGCGGACTCCGCGACCGGGGCGTTGCCGAGCACGGTGCGGACGAGGGCCGTCACGACCATCAGGGCGATGCTCCCGATGAAGATGTAGGTCGGCAGCGCGAACGCCTTCGACGACTCCCGCACGCCGCGCAGGTTGATGGCCGCGATGATGATGACGCAGAGGATGGCCAGCTCGACGCGCCAGGGTGCCAGGAACGGCAGCGCGGAGATGACGTTGTCGACGCCGGACGCGACGGACACCGCCACGGTGAGCACGTAGTCGACGAGGAGCGCGGAGGCGACGATCAGCCCCGCCTTCTCGCCGAGGTTCTTGTGAGCGACCTCATAGTCGCCGCCACCGGAGGGATACGCCTTCACCAGCTGGCGGTAGCTGAGGACGACCGTGATGAGGAGCACGACGACGGCCGCTGCGACCCACGGAGCGAAGGTCAGGAACGCGAGCCCGCCGAGCAGCAGGATCATCAGGAGTTCCTGGGGAGCGTACGCGACACTCGACAGCGCATCGGAGGCGAAGATGGGTAGCGCGAGGTGCTTCGGGAGCAGCTGCCCTTCGAGCTTTTCACTCGGAAGCGGGTCGCCGATCAACCAGCGCTTCGGGGATCTCCCCTCATTTGTCACGAGTGGCGAGCATACTCGCTGGCAATCCACTGTCAAGTCGGCGCGTCGGCGCCTCCGAACCCTGTCGTTCTGCAAAGACTGGGGCCTGCTCCTCCCGGGCGCGCTCCCCCGCGGATTGCCGCGGCGGAACGACCCGAAGAGGTCTCACTGGGAGCTGGATGAGCATTTACTGACTCTTTCCCCAAGTGGACGAATCGCGGTCAGCGTCGGCCGATCGCCTCGATGAGCACGCGCCGGACACGGTTCAGCTCGTCCGTGAGAAGCGGGACGATGTCCGCTGGGAGCGCGCCGCGAGCGGCCTGGTAGCGGAGGTCCGTCCGGAGCTGCTGACGGAACTCGTTCAGCACCGCCTCCGCCTCGCGGGCGGCCGCGTTGCCGGCGGCGCGCGCATCCCGCCCGGCGTCCCGAGCCTCCTGACGGGGATCGACCCGGGAGCCGTTGCGCTTCGCCTCGCGAGCGGCGGAGGCGAGCTCGGCCCGCAGCGTCCGCATGGCGTCGTTCACTCCGGCGCGCACCTCGTCGGCCAGGCGGCGCACCGAGTCGGTGACCTCGTCCTCGATCGCGTCGAGCTCGGGTCTGCGGGCCTCCAGCTCGGCGCGGCCGGCATCGGTGATCTGGTACACCGTCTTCCGGCCGTCGACCGCCTTGGTGACGAGGCCCTCCTCCTCCAGCTTCGCCAGCCGGGGGTAGATGGTCCCTGCGCTCGGGCTGTAGGTGCCGCCGAACCGCTCGGTGAGGGCCTGGATGAGTTCGTAGCCGTGGCGCGGCGCCTCGTCCAGCAGGCTCAGCAGGTAGAGCCGGAGGCTCCCGTGCGAGAACACGGGAGTCACGCCGATGCCTCCGCACCGTGCGCGGCGCCTGCGCTGCGGAGCACCGCGGCGTCGCCGGAGACCGAGTTGATGCTGATCTCGACCCAGGTGCCGTCGAGCGTGCCTGCTGTGCCGGTGTATCCCTTGCCCATCCCGCCGACGACGGTCATGTTGTCGAGCTGCACCTTTCCGGAGACGGTGTTGACGCGGTAGCGGGCGCCGACGGCCTCCGGGATGCGGATGGTCGTGTCGCCGGAGACCGTGTTGACGGCGATCTCGTCGGGCGTTCCCGTGACGTCGATCATGACATCCCCCGAGACCCCGTCGGCCGAGAACCGGCGGATGGCCCCGGTCGCCGTCACGTCGCCCGAGACGGTGTGGGCGACGATGCGCCCGGAGTGATCGCGGACCGACAACTCGCCGCTGACCGAGTTGAGCTCGATGTCACCGGTGAGGCCGTCGGCGACCACGTCGCCGGAGACGGTGCTGAGGCGCGCGTCCGTGTGGAGGCCGGAGACAAGCGCGGTCGCCGACACCACGCCGAACGTGAGCGCGACGTCCCGCGGCACGAGGATGCTGACGTCGGCCCGCGCGCTGGAGCGCATGGATTTGAAGACCTCGATGAAGTTGTCCCAGCGCAGCTGCGGATGGTCGATCTCGAGACGGTCGCCGTCCACCACGATCTTGAGGTCGCGCCCGGTGACGGAGTGCACCTCGATGCGCGCGCCGGGGTCGTCGTGACCGACGATGTCGATCTGGCCGCCGAGGAACCCGACCTTGAGGGCGCGGACGACCTCCACGTCGATCGTGCGGCTCTCGCCCGGCTGGATCAGCCACTTCTCCTGTGCCATGCTTCCTGCTCCTTGCTTCTCCGGCCCGTGCCGGGGCCGTCGGTGACTCGCGTTATATCGCGACTGTTGACGGGATCACGATATATCGCGAGTGGAGAGGATGCAAGGGTTCGATGCCCTGAATCCGCGGATTCAGGGGAGGGTCAGGGAGAACCCTGAGCCGGCCCGCCGGTCAGCGTCGCAGCCACGGCTGCAGCAACCGCGTGACGAACGGCAGGAGCAGGTACGTCATCGTCGGCGTCAGGCACAGCGTGGTGATCAGCACCGTCGCGATCGGCCACAGCTCGTGCCAGCCCGGGACGACGGAGGTGACGAGGGTCGTGAACAGGAGCGACAGCGGGAAGAAGCCCAGCCAGATGGTCACGGCCTGCTTCCAGCGCGGCGGAGCGGAAGGGACGCCCGGCTGCGGCGCATCGAACCAGCCCTCGATGCCCGTGCGGCGCTCCACTCGGGCCACTTCCACCAGCTCGCGGCCCTCGTACAGCCAGTCGGCGCGGTCGTCGGAGGCCTCCCAGGCCTCCAGCGTGTCGGCGTCCGCGAAGCGGTAGAGCATGTGCCACTCGTCCGAGTCGGCGTGGGCGCGCACCCAGCCGGACCCGAGGAACCCGTCGTAGCCGTTCGCGAGGTTGACCCCGGACTGGACCCACCTGGTCACTTCGGCGAGGCGGTTGCCGTCGACACGGCGGGTGATGGAGACGGTGACGGGAAGGCGACGCGCTCGTGACGCATCCAGAAGCGGCTCTTGTGGAGACATGCCTCCATTGTCTCCACGGCGCGTTACGCGCGGATTTCGGGCCGCTCAGTGCCCGAAGGTCGATGCCGCCGGGTCAGCGTCGGCCGGTCAGCGCGGCCCGATCAGCGGCGGGCCGTCGCGGACCACCAGCCGCGGCGCGACCAGCCGGTGGCGCGGGTCGGCGACCTCCTCGTCCGGGCGGACGCGGCCGCCGTGCGCGCCGGTGAGCAGCTCCAGCACGCCGGCCGCCACCTCGTCGAGCGGCTGGGCCACGCTGGAGAAGCCGAGGGAGGCCGCGACAGGCGTGTCGTCGTAGCCCACGACGGGGATGCGTCCGCCGGCGACCGTGAGCACCCCGAGGGCCAGGGAGTCGGAGGTGCACACCACGCCGTCGACCGGCCCGCCCTGTGCCTCCAGCCGGCGGATCGCGTCGGCGCCGAACGGCACGCGGTCCTCGGCCGCGACCTCGAGCAGGCGCAGCTCGTCGTCCGTCAGCCCGCTGCGCTCGCGCATCGCCTCGAGCCAGCCCTCCCGGCGGTCGTCGCCGGTGCCGGATCCCGCGGGCCAGCCGATGAACCCGATGCGCCTGCGGCCCTGGGAGAGCAGGTGCGCGGTGGCGTCGCGGAGCCCGGAGCGGCCGTCCACGTCGACCCAGAGGTGCTCCGGATCGGTCATGTCGTCGATCCCCCACGGCCGGCCGAAGGTCACGAAGGACTGCCCGTGCTCGATCAGCCACTCCGTCCGAGGGTCGCCGTGGAAGGTGGAGGTGAGGACGAACGCGTCCACGTCCGCGGCGTCCGAGAGCCGGCGGAACTGCTCGATCTCGTCGTCCGGCCCTGCGGCCGTGAACAGCAGCATCCGCAGGCCCTGGCGGTCGGCGCGCTCGGTGAGCGCGTGCAGGAAGCGGTCGAGGATGCTGCCCGAGATGCCGTCCTGTGTGATCGGGTCGAGCCGGATGCCGATGGTCGAGCTCTTCTGGGTGCGCAGGCGGCGGGCGGAGGCGTGGGGGCGGTAGCCGAGCGAGTGGATGGCGGCCTGGACGCGCTCGCGCGTCTCGGGGCGGACGAGTTCCGGGGCGTTGAGGACGTTCGATACCGTCTGGCGCGACACCCCCGCGACCCCGGCGACATCGCTGACGGTCGGCTGCGAACCCATCGCGACTCCCTCCTCCGGCGGCTGGATATGACCCTACTGGTCTGCTTGACACCCCGTGAACGTCGTGATTAGTGTGACAAGCATCCCGCTTTGATCGTTCAAAGTCACCGTAGCAGGTGAAAATTTGATCGATCAAACCGCGGGAGGGACGGGCCAGGCACGGACGAGGAGGTCACAATGCACGCATTGCTGCGTCGCATCAGCGCCTCCGCCGTCCGCCGAGTCGTCCACAACCAGCACCATCCTCGGGTTGTCCACGACCTCCCCCACCCTGCACGCGTGCGCCCCCTCCGGCGGGCACACTCACATCAAGGAGAGACACGAATGCGCAAGATCACCCATCGCTGGCTCGCGGGCGGCGCCGTCGCCGCCGCGGCTGCGCTCACCCTCACGGCCTGCGGCTCCGGCTTCAGCGGCGGAAGCACCGGCGGCGACACCGGAAAGCTGACGTCGTCCGACAAGGCGCTCAGCGTCATGATCGGCTCGTCCGGCGACGCGGAGACGGCCGCGGTCAAGTCCGCTGTCGCCGACTGGTCGAAGAGCTCCGGCACCAAGGCGTCCGTCGTCGCCGCGAGCGATCTCAACCAGCAGCTCTCGCAGGGCTTCGCGGCGAAGAAGCCGGCCGATGTCTTCTACCTCTCCACCGACGCTCTGGCCGGGTACGCCTCCAACGGCTCGCTGCTCGCCTACGGCGACCAGCTGAGCAACAAGAGCGACTTCTACCCGAGCCTGGTGAAGTCGTTCACCTACGACGGCAAGTTCTACTGCGCCCCGAAGGACTTCTCGACGCTGCAGCTCATCATCAACACCGACGCGTGGAAGGCCGCGGGCCTCACCGACGCCGACATCCCCACGACATGGGACCAGCTGGAGTCGGTCTCCAAGAAGCTCACCACCGGCAGCCAGGTCGGCCTCGGCATCTCGGGCGAGTACGCCCGTGTCGGGTCGTTCATGGTCCAGGCCGGCGGCAACCTGATGAACGACGACAGCACGAAGGCCACCGCGAACAGCGACGCCAACGTGCAGGCGCTCGACTTCGTGAAGAAGATGCTCGACGGCGGCGAGCTCAAGTACGCGAAGGACCTCGGCGCCGGCTGGGGCGGCGAGGCGTTCGGCAAGGGCCTCGCGGCCATGACGATCGAGGGCAACTGGATCACCGGAGCCCTGAAGTCCGACTTCCCGAACATCAAGTACAAGGTCGCGGAGCTCCCGAAGGGCCCGGCCGGGCAGGGCACCCTCCAGTTCACCAACTGCTGGGGCATCGCTGCCGACAGCCCCAACCAGGCCGCAGCGCTGAAGCTCGTCGAGAAGCTCACCAGCAAGGACGACCAGCTCGCCTTCTCGAAGGCCTTCGGGCCGATGCCGTCGATCAAGTCGGCCGCCGACGAGTGGAAGTCCGCCAACCCGGACCTCGTGCCCTTCCTGAACGCAGCCGACTACGCCAAGGGCGTTCCGACCGCGAAGGGGTCCGCCGACGTCGTGACCGACTTCAACAGCAAGCTCGAGTCGCTGGCGACCGGTGACCCGAAGGCGATCCTCGACGCCACGCAGAAGAACCTCGAAGCTCTGCTGAAGTAAGGAACCCACCCGTCATGTCCACAACCACGAGTCGGTCTCGTCGCACCGGTCTGCGGCGCGGCGAGGCCGCCTCGGGGTGGTTGTTCACCGCCCCGGTCATCCTGCTGCTCGGCGTCTTCCTGGTCATCCCTGTGCTCATGGCGCTCTGGGTCAGCTTCTCCGACTGGGGCGGCCGGGGCAGCCCGTTCTCTTCGAACGTGAACTTCGTCGGCTTCGACAACTACGCGAAGCTCCTCTCCGGCGGCGGCCTCGCCGAGCAGGACTTCGGCATGTCGCTGAAGAACAACGCCTGGTACGTGGTGCTCGTCGTGCCGATCCAGACCGCGGTGTCACTCGGGCTGGCCGTGCTCGTGAACCGGGCGATCCTCCGCGGCCGCGGGTTCTTCCGGACGGCGTTCTACTTCCCGTCCGTGACGAGCTCCGTCGCCATCACCGTGCTGTGGCTCTTCCTGTTCAGCACCAGCGGCGCGGTCAACAAGGTGCTGTCGTGGGTCGGCATCCACGGCCCGAACTGGTTCAACGACCCGTCGGGCATCATCCACGACCTGCTCGCCGTCTTCGGCGTGACGCAGGGGCCGGCAGCGCTCACGCAGAACACGGCACTCGGCGTCTCCTGGTGGGACTGGCTGGGCGGGCCGTCGGTGGCCATGACGGCGTACATCATCATGGCCGTCTTCACCACGAGCGGCACGTTCATGCTGCTCTTCCTGGCCGCGCTGCAGAACCTCGGCGGCGACATCACGGAGGCGGCGATGATGGACGGCGCGAACGGCTGGCAGCGGTTCTGGCGCATCACCCTCCCGCAGCTGCGCCCGACTTTGTTCACCGTCCTCACGCTCGGCCTCATCGGCTGCTGGCAGGTGTTCGACCAGATCTACACCGGCACCCGGGGCGCGCCAGGCAAGACGACGCTGACCCCTGCGTTCCTCTCCTACCAGACCTCGTTCGTCAACCAGGAGTGGGGTCAGGGCGCCGCAATCGCCTTCATCCTGTTCGTCATCATCGTCGTGTTCACCCTGCTGCAGCGGTGGATCCTGCGCGAGCGCTCGGTCTCCAAGAGGCGGATGCGGCTGTACCAGCCGGCGCTCGCGGCCGGCACGGGTGCGGCGGGTGCGCCGAGCAGTGTGCCGTCCTCGAGCAGCGACGACTCCGAGCGGAAGGGAGCGAACCGATGAGCTCCACCACGATCCCGACGGAACAGCGGTCCACCGCTCCCGCCCCGACACCTCCTCCGGCGCGGCAGCGACGCCGGCGCTCGACGGCGACGATCGTCGCGACCTCCGTCACCTACGCGGTCCTGATCGCGCTGGCGGCGGTGTACATCATGCCGTTCCTCATCCAGGTGGCCACGTCGTTCAAGACGGACGCCGAGGCGACGGCCAACCCGGTGGCGCTCATCCCGCAAACCTTCACCACGGCGGCGTACACGAAGCTCTTCGTCAACTCCGACTTCCCGGTGTGGTTCGCCAACTCCGCCGTGGTGACCGTCTTCGTCACCCTGGGCAGGGTCTTCTTCGACTCGCTCGCAGGCTACGCGCTCGCCCGGCTGCACTTCCGCGGCCGGACGATCGTGTTCGCCGCACTGGTCGCCGTGATGTCCGTGCCGATGGTCGTGCTCCTCATCCCCAAGTTCCTCGTCATCAACCAGTTGGGCATCTACGACTCCTACACGGGCATGATCCTGCCGCTGCTGACCGACGCCGCCGGGGTCTTCATCATGAAGAACTTCTTCGAGTCCATCCCGGCGAGCGTCGAGGAGCAGGCACGCATCGACGGAGCCGGCACCTTCCGGGTGTTCTGGTCGATCGTGCTCCCGATGGCGCGTCCGGCCCTCATCACGATCATCATCCTGTCGTTCCAGGGATCGTGGAACGAGCTCGCGCACTTCATCGTCTCGACGCAGAGCCCCTCGCTCACGACGCTGACCAAGGGCGTCGCCGGGCTGGCCAGCGGCCAGCTGAGCCAGGGCAGTCAGTACCCGCTGAAACTGGCGGCGGCCGCGATCATGACCATCCCCGTCGCCGTGCTGTTCTTCATCTTCCAGCGACGGATCATGAACTCGAGCGAGGGGGCGGTGAAGGAATGACCGCGACGGAACCGACCATTCTCGCCACGTGCGGCGGGCTGACCGGCGGCGAGTGGACCGACTCGGTGTACGGTCCGCTGCTGCACCACGCCATCGACCTGGCGCAGGTGCACGGACGCGCGCCGCGCGTCACCCACATCAACACGGCAGGTGGTGACCAGCGCCACGTCGAGGGCGCCGAACTCGAGGCGGCCCGCGCCGCCGGGGTCGAGGCGACGCACCTCCGGCTGTTCCCGCATCCCAACATCGCCGACGTGCGCACGCACCTCCTGACGCAGGACGTCGTCTGGGTGAGCGGCGGCAGTCTCGTGAACCTGCTGGCCGTCTGGCGAGCTCACGGCCTCGACCGGCTGCTGGCCGAGGCGTGGCGGAGCGGTGTCGTGCTCGCCGGGGGATCGGCGGGCGCCCTGTGCTGGCACGAGGGCGGCACCACCTCCTCCTTCGGCCCCGGGATCTCGGCTGTCCGCGACGGGCTCGGTCTGGTGCCCGGCTCGCTCGCCGTGCACTACGACTCCGACCCGAAGCGACGTCCGGCGCACCAGCGTGCCGTGGCTGACGGAACCTTGCCCGACGGGTACGCCCTCGACGAAGGGGCCGGCCTCGTCTACCGGGGCAGCTCGCTGGTCGACATCGTCGCCGAGCGACCGGGCGTGTCCGCCTGGCGCGTCACCCGCGTGGGCGACGGCGTGCGCGAGGAGCGCCTCGAGCCCCGCCTGCTCACCGAGGAGGCCGCCGCATGACCCGCGCCACCGGGACGGACCGCGAGCCGGCCGGAACTCCCCGGGCGGGAACCGCAGCCGCTCCCGTTCCCGCATCCACCCCCGCTTCCCCGTCCACCTCGGCTTCCCCATCCACCCCCGCTTCGCCATCCACCCCCTCCGACGAACGAACGACCGAACAGCACGCCGGCTCCACGCGAGCGCCCGGCGACGAACACGAAGGCACGACCCTGACGATGACCCAGCCCCTCCAGCCGCTCCTCCACGACAGCGTCGTGGTGCTGACCGCCCCCTCCCAGGCCTGGTCGGCCGCCGACGGGCGGATCGACGGGCACGGCATCCACGGCTTCTACCACTCCGACATCCGGGTGCTCGATCGCGCCCTTCTCGCGGTCGGCGGTGCAACGCCCGAGCACATCGCCACGGCATCGCCCGCCGCCGCGTCGACGGTCTTCACCGCACTCGCGCGCGGCATCGACGACGCCACGGCGGACCCCCGCGTGCGCATCGACCAGCGACGGACCGTGGACGCCGGAGCGCTCGGCGAGCGCATCGTCGTTCGCAACGCGCTGGGCGACGACCTCCGCACCACCGTCGAGGTGGACCTGCGCGCCGACTTCACCCCCATGCAGAAGGTCAAGGCCGGGCTGACCGGGAGCGAGCATCCCGTGACCCTCGAGCGTTCCGAGAACGACACGGTCGTGATCGGCAGCGGCCCGGTCACGGCCCGCGTGTCGGCCGCCGGCGCCGCCATCGCCATCGACGGACCGCGCGTGACCCTGCGCTGGGAGATCGAGGTGCCCGCGCACGGAGACGCCGTCGTGGAGTGGAGCACCACCGTCGACGACCCATCGGCCGTCGTGGCCGGCGCGGAGCCGTCGCAGGAATGGTCCGCCTTCCGGGCGTCGACCGGCGACTCCCGGCTGTCGTCCTGGCTCGATCGCGCGATCGCCGACCTGCAGGCGCTGCGGATGTCGACCGTCGAGCACCCGGACGACGTCTTCCTCGCCGCGGGGGCCCCGTGGTTCTTCACGCTGTTCGGGCGCGATTCGATCTGGGCGGCACGCATGCTGCTGCCGCTCGGCCACGAGATCGCGGCGTCGACGCTGCGGGTGCTCGCCCAGTACCAGGGCACGGAGACGGTCGCCGAGACCGCGGAGCAGCCCGGCAAGATCATGCACGAGCTGCGGCCGGGGGCACTGGTGATCCCCGGCGAAGGCGTCGTCCTGCCGCCCCTGTACTACGGCACCGTCGACGCGACGGCCCTGTGGGTCTGCCTCCTGCACGACGCGTGGCGCTGGGGCATGCCCCGCGACGAGGTCGAGGCGCTGCTCCCCCACCTGGAGGCGGCCCTCGCCTGGATGCGCGACGACGGGGACAGCGACGGCGACGGCTTCCTCGAGTACATCGACACGACCGGGCACGGCCTCGCGAACCAGGGCTGGAAGGACTCGGGCGACTCCATCCAGTGGCGGGACGGAACGCTGGCGGACGGCCCCATCGCCCTGTGCGAGGTGCAGGGATACGCCTACGAGGCCGCTGTCGGCGGCGCGGCGCTGCTCGACGCCTTCGGCCGCCCGGGCGGCGACGACTGGCGCCTCTGGGCCGCCGAGCTGAAGCAGCGATTCGCGGACGAGTTCTGGATCGCCGACCCCGCGGGCGCCTACCCCGCGGTCGCACTCGACGCGGCCAAGCGCAAGGTCGACACCGTCACGAGCAACATCGGTCACCTCCTCGGCACCGGCATCCTCGACGAGGAGCAGGCGGCCCTGGTGGCGCGCCGCCTCGTCTCGCCGGAGCTCTCCTCCGGCTACGGTCTGCGCACCATGTCGACGGACTCGGGCGGCTACTGGCCGCTCAGCTACCACGGCGGCTCGGTCTGGGCCCACGACACGGCCATCGCGATCACCGGGCTCGCGCGCGACGGATTCCGCACGGAGGCCGCCCAGCTCTCAGACGGGCTCCTCGCCGCGGCGGCCGGCTTCGGATACCGGATGCCGGAGCTGCACTCGGGCGACAGCGCCGCGGAGAGCAGCGCGCCCATCCCCTACCCGGCGGCGTGCCGGCCGCAGGCGTGGTCGGCGGCGGCAGCCGTGGCCGTGCTGAGCGCCCGGCTCGGGCTGCGCGCGGACGCCCCCGAAGGACACTTCGACGTGCGTCCGGACGCCTCGGCGGGCGGCATCCGTGTGGACGGCCTCCGTTTCAACGGCGAGTCCCGGTCCGTCACCGTCTGACGCACGATCGAGTCGTGAGTCGTCGCCGGTATCGGCGCCGAGTGGCGACATGATGTCGCACCTCGGCGCCGGTCGGTCAGAGCTGCGCCATGATCTGGCGCGCGATGATCCGGCCGGCGCGGTTCGCGCCGATCGTCGACGCCTGCGGCCCATACCCGGCGAGGAATATGCGGGAGTCCTGCCAGGATGCTCCCGACGCGACGGTCAGGCCGCCGGTCTTCTCCCGCAGGTGCAACGGGGCGAGATGACGCAGCTCGGGACGGAAGCCGGTCGCCCAGATGATGGCGTCGGCGCGGGTGAACGAGCCGTCCGGCCAGCGCACGCCGTCCTTCTCGATGCGGGTGAACATGGGCCGCTCCGTCAGGACGCCGCGCTCGACGCCCGCGGCGATCCGGCGCGTCCGCGGCACGCCCGTGCCGCTCACGATGGACGGGAGCGCCTGCCCGGCGCGCGCCGCAGCGTCCTGCATGGCCACGGCCGCGACCCCGCCCTCGATGGTGAGCTCCGACTCGTCGCGGAAGTCGACCGGCCGCCGGGTGGCCCACGCCAGCGACTCCGCGACGCCCTCCAGCTCCAGCAGGAAGCCGATCGCGCTCGTGCCGCCGCCCACGACGACCACCGACTGGCCGGCGAACTCATCGGCCGACCGGTACGTGGAGGTGTGGACGTGACGCCCGGCGAAGTCGTTCATCCCCGGGTAGTACGGCACGAACGGCGAGCCCCAGGTTCCGGAGGCGTTCACCACGATGCGCGTCGCCGTCTCGCCTGCGCTGTGCTCGACGACGAGGTCGGCGCCCCGGTCGGACACGCTGTGCACGGAGACCGGTCGCTGCACCTGCAGCCCGAAGTGGTCCTCGTAGCGGCGGTAGTAGCCGGCGACGATGTCGCGCGCCGGGAGCGATCGGTCGGCCGTCTCGAAGCTGAGACCGAGCTCCGACATCCCGGGCAGATCGTTCACGTGATGGGCGCTGCCGAGCTTGAGCGCATCCCATCGGTGCTGCCAGGCTCCGCCGGTCAGGGGACCGCGGTCGTAGACGATGAAATCGACGCCGGGGGTCAGCTCGAACCGCCGCAGATAGTAGGCGACTGCGAGGCCTGCCTGGCCCGCGCCGATGACCACCACCTGGGTCTCGGTCCTGGTCGTGCTCACACGCTCATCCCATCACCTCTCGCTGTGCGGGAACTCGGGGGTCCGTGATGTCCGCATGCTAAACTCCATGCTAGTTTTCACTGTTTCTATTCGATCCCCGGGGAGCCTCTCTCGCCCGGGCTGGGACCAAAAGGGGGTCACGCATGGGGCGCGGCCGTCAGAAGGCAAAACACACCAAGATCGCACGGCAGTTGAAGTCGTTCAGTCCCAATGTGAACTACGACGCTTTGGAGCGTGAGCTGACCGGCCACGCCCACGGCGACGACGAGCAGTATGCGAAGTGGGCCGAGTACGAGGCGGAGGATGAGACCGAGTCCGAGGACGCCTACGCGTACGAAGACGAGGACGAGGAGACGGGCACTCCGAAGCGCGCCTGAGCGCTGACCGGCCGCACCGACCCCAAGTACGGAGCCTCAGAGCCATCCCTGGCGCGTCGCGATCGAGACGGCCTCCGAACGATTGCGGGCGCCCGTCTTGCCGATCGCGCTGGAGAGGTGGTTGCGCACGGTCCCGTCGCTGAGGTGCAGCCGCCGGGCGATGTCCGAGATCGTCCCGCCCTCCGCGGCCACCTCGAGCACCTCGGCCTCCCGCAGCGTCAACGGCGATGCGCCCGAGGCGAGCGATTCCGCCGCGAGCGCGGGGTCGACCACCCGCAGCCCGGAGGCGACCCGGCGCACCGCGTCCGCCAGCTGGCCCGACGGGGTGTCCTTGACCACGAACCCGGAGGCGCCGGCCTCCATCGCCCGCCGGAGGTATCCCGGCCGGCCGAACGTGGTGACGATCAGCGACCGGCAGGCGGGGACCGCGGCTCGCAGCAGCGCAGCCGCCTGGATGCCGTCCGCGCCGGGCATCTCGACATCCAGCAGCGCGACCTGCGCCCCTGACGCGCGCGCCGCATCCACCACCTCGTCGCCCCTCCCCACCTGCGCGACGACCTCGAGGTCCGGTTCGAGGTCGAGCAGGGCGGCGAGCGCGCCGCGCACCAGGGCTTGATCGTCGGCCAGCAACAGCCGGATGGTGTCGGTCACGTCGCCCTCCGCACGCTCAGCAGCGTGCCTCCGCGCGGCCCGGCTCCGACCGCGATCCTGGCGCCGACCAGGGCGGCGCGGGCACTCAGCCCGGCAAGCCCGGAGCCCCCGTCGGCGACGCGCGAGACGTCCGCCCCCACCGGCGCCGGTTCCTGGGCGCTCCCCTGCGGGCCACGCCCGTCGTCTTCGATGTCGAGACTCTCCGGCCCGACGGTCACCCAGCAGTTGCGTGAGCCGGAGTGACGGATGACATTGGTGACGCCCTCCCGGAGCACCCAGCCGAACAGCTCGCGCAGTTCTGGCGCGACCTCCTCGCCGTTGCGGGGAAGGTGCGCCTGGATGTCGGCGGCGGCGAGGCCGGCCTGCGCCGCGGCGAGCTCGGTCGACAGACTCATCTCGCGGTACCCGGCGACGGCGGCGCGCAGGTCGGCCAGTGCCGAGCGGCTGAGGCGCTCGATGTCGGCGATCTCCTCCACGGCGCGGTCCGGGTCGGTGGGGATGAGTCTGCGCGCCAGCTCCGACTTCACCGTCACGACGGTGAGCGAGTGGCCGAGCACGTCGTGCATGTCGCGCGAGAACCGGGCCCGCTCTTCGATGACGGCGAGCCGAGCGATCTCGCCCTGGGCGTTGCGCAGACGCCGGAGGGCGTCGAGCTGCCGGGCGAACGCGCTCATCATCACACCGATGGACACGGTGACCAGCGCGATGAACCAGTCGTCCTCCACGGTGCCGACGACCGTGAAGACGATGAGCTGCAGAGCGCCGAGGGAGCCGATGATCGTCAGGGCGATCGGGGTGCGAGCGATCACCATCCCGACCGCGCACGCCACGTAGACCCAGGTCCAGCAGGCGACGACCCCGATCAGCGGGAAGAGCGTCAGCGTCAGCGCGAAGTAGAGCCCGACGCCGATGTACCGCCTCGGCTCGCTCTCCCACCAGAGGAGCGGCGGGAGCACGAGGAAGGCGACGTAGACGACGGCGAGCAGGGCCGTGGTGCCCAGCTTCTCGCCGACCGTTCCCGACGAGTTCCACAGGGCGATGAGGACGGAGACCTGGTAGAGGAGGCCGATCATCGCTCCGGGGTACCAGCGGTACGCCGCCGGGTGGGTGAGCCGGGCGCGCCATCCGACCGGACGGACCTCCAGCATCTCGCGCGAGAACACGTTGCTACCTTAGCCAGCGGCCCAGCGCCGCTCAGCCCCGGGCCGCATCCCGCCGGTAGCGCCACACGATGAGCGCGCCGAGCGCGAGCGCCCACGCGGTGAGCACGATCGCCGGCGTGAGCGCGTCGCCGCTCTGCAGCGCGCCGAGCTGACCGACGCGGTTGAGCCAGTACGACGGGACCGCCTTCGCCACATCCGCCACCCAGGCCGGGAAGAGCTGGAGGGGGATCCACAGGCCGCCAAGGACGGCCATGCCCATGAACACCGCCATGAACAGCGGCTGAGCGAACTCCGGCTTGGCGAGCTGCCCGATCAGGATGCCGAGCAGCGCGAACGGGATGACGCCGCACCAGATCCCCAGCGCCGCGAGAATCCAGCTGCCCGCGGAGAGGTGGGGATGGTAGAGCGCGATGGAGACGCCGATGATGACGACGATGCTGAACAGGGCGAGCGCCAGCGCGGCAACAAGCTTCGACACCAGGTAGCCCGTGCCGGTCAGCGGGGTGATGCGCAGCTGGCGGTTCCACCCGATCGAACGTTCGGTGACGATCTGGAACGCCTGTGAGAGGGCGGACATCATCCCGCCGTACGCAGCGACCTGGATGGTCGTGACCGCGATCCAGGGGAGGTGCGTCGCCGCATCCACCTGCCCCGCGCCGCCGAAGGTGCCGCCGAAGGCGAAGAGCATCACCAGCGGCACGGCGAGGGTGAAGATCATCGCGCGCATGTTCTTCAGCTGACGGAGGGACTCGCGCCCCAGGTAGGCGATGCTCATGAGAGGGCTCCTTCCGTGTCGCGCGCCTCGGTGAGAGCGAGGAAGGCCTCGTCCATGGTGTGCGCGGTCACTTCGATGTCGTGGATGTCGTCGTGCGTGGGGATCAGGGCCCGCAGGGTGGCGTCGGAGTCGTCGCTGATGAGGGTCAGCACGTCCCCGTGCCGGTCGGCGCTTCGGACCCCGGGGAGCGCGGCGAGCGCGGCGGTGCTCGCCGGGGTCTCCGGGAAGGCGGCGGTGGCACGGATGCGACGGCCGGAGACGACCGCCTTGACCTCGGCGGGCGTGCCGTCGGCGACGATCCGTCCGCGCGCCATCATCACGATGCGGTCGGCATACTCGTCCGCCTCGTCGAGGTAGTGGGTGGCGAACACGACGGTGCGCCCGGCGGCCGTGAACGCGCGCATCGACTGCCAGAAGGTGCGGCGCGCCTCCACGTCCATCGCCGCCGTCGGCTCGTCGAGGAACAGCAGGTCCGGATCGGAGACCACGGCGACCGCGAACCGGGCGCGCTGCAACTGCCCGCCGGACAGCTTCGAGACCCGCTGGCGGGCGATCTCGGTGCACCGCGCCCGGTCGAGAGCCTCGGCGACGCTGAGCGGGTGCCGGTGCGCGGCGGCGACGAGCGCCACCGACTCGGCCACCGTCAACGTCGGCAGCAGGGCGCCGCCCTGGAGCATGGCGCCGACCCGGCCGGCGGCGACGGCGTCGCGCGGAGGAGCGCCGAACAGCTCGACGCCGCCCGCGGTCGGTCGCGCGAGCCCGAGTGCCAGGTCGATGGTCGTGGACTTGCCGGCACCGTTGGGGCCCAGCAGGGCGACGACCTCACCCGGGCGGATGCTCAGGTCGACGCCGTCGACGGCCGTGAGCGCGCCGAAGGTCTTGCGCAGGCCGGACAGATGGATGGCGGGTGTCTCGTTCACCTCTCCAGGCTGCCGCTGACCGCCCGGCGACGAGCAGAGCGGGTGTCAGGATCTGCGGGTGACGTTTGTCATGTCCGCGCTTCGCGCATCCCCGCGGCACGGACGAGCCCGAGGACGCCGAGGATGCCGCCGGCGGTCAGCAGGATTCCGCCGAACAGCAGGGCGAGGTCCTGTCCGGTCGCCGCCGTCGCGCCGGGCCCCGCCGTCGGGTCGTCCGGCGGGAGCACCGAGGAGACCGCGGCCGCAGCGTCCGCGTGCGTCTTCCCCGCTGCGGACGCGGGGGTCGCGGCGGGGACGGCGGGCAGCGCCACCGTCGCGGAGGCGGTGGTCACCGCGGTGGATGCGCGCTGCAGGAGCACGAAGAAGGTCACGGCGGCCGAACCGGCCGGCCGGGAGGCGAGCGGCACCCGGACGGTCGCCGACGTCTGACCGTCGGCCAGTGCGACCATCGTGGCGACGGCCGTATAGTCGGCACCCGCGCGCGCGGTGCCGTCAGCGGTCATGACGTCCACCGTGGCGTCGCCGACCGTGGAGGAGCGGGCGACGGTGACGAGCACGCTGGTGCTCCCGGCGACGACGGAGTCGGTGGCGACGGTCAGGGGAGCACTCGGCGCCGTCGCCGTGAACGCGGCCGTTCCCACTGCGGCGAGGAGGCCGGATCCCTGCTCGGGCTGGAAAGCCGCCGTGACGGTGTGCGCGCCCGCGGCCGAGACCGGGAGGTCGGCGCGGGCGACCCCGCCGGCGGAGACCGCCGCCACGACCGGCGCGCCGCCGTCGAGGGCGAACGCGACGGTCCCGGAGCCCGGGGCGGCGAGCAGCATCCGCGTGACGGTGGCCGAGACCGAGACGGTGGCGCCGGCCGTCACGCGCGTCGGCGTGCTGATGGTGACGGCGGTCGCCGCCGTGCACGCGGGCGCGGAGGTGAAGTCGGTCGTCGTCGCGCCCAGCAGCCAGGCGAGCGCGGGCTCGGCTGCGGCATCCAGGGTCAGCAGCCAGACGCCGTGGTGCTCACCCGGGTCGAAGCTGGACGGCTGCCCGCGGTCGGCTGCGCCCGAGGTGAGGTCGTTGGCTCCGCTCCCCGCCGGGACCGAGACGGGCGCGGAGGCGGTCGAACGGTAGCCGAGCACGACCGTGCGGGCGGCGACCGCGCCGAGCGGCGCATCCTGCACGCAGTCGACGAGCGGCGTGAGGGCATCGGACGGCGCCGGCTGTGCGGCGACCGATTGCGCCGCCAGGGCCGGAGAGGCCGCCGCGATCCCGAGGCCGGAGAAGACCGCCAGGGTGAGCGCCGACGCCAGGCGGAAGCGGGCGTGCGGTCGGCTCACACGCGTCACTCTAGCGGGAGGACGCCCGGTCGCGCTCCGACCAAAAAGGGTGACGTGCGGTCAGCCGGCGTAGGAGCCGACGAGGCGGACGGCGCCGCCGTCGACGCCCTTGGCGCCCTGCTCGAAGCCGGTCAGGTCACGTGCGGCGGTCGAGACGGTGCCAGCGCGCCAGGTCGGGATGCCGTCGGCCGTGATCGCCGCGGCCACCGCGTCCGCCGCATCCGGTGCGACGACCGCGAACATCCCGATGCCGAGGTTCCAGGTGCCCTCGCTCGACTCGAGCGTGTTGCCCGCCAGGTCGCTCAGGATGCGGAAGACCGGCGTCGGCGACCAGGTGGAGCGGTCGATCTCGACCCACGAGCCGACCGGGAGCACCCGGGCGAGGTTCGCGGCGATGCCGCCGCCGGTGACATGGCTGAGGGAGTGGACGGCGCCGGTCAGGGCCGGGTCCTGCAGCACGCGCAGCAGCGGCGCGGTGTAGAGACGCGTGGGCTCCAGCAGGGTCTCGCCGACCACGCCGCCGAACTCGGCCGACCGGTCGGTGAACCCGATGCCGCGGGCCGCGAGGATGTGGCGGACGAGCGAGAAGCCGTTGGAGTGGAGACCGGACGACGCCATCGCGAGCACGACGTCGCCGTCGCGGACGCGGTCGGCACCGAGCACCGCATCCGCCTCGACCGCGCCGACCGCGGCGCCCGCGACGTCGTAGTCGTCCGGGCCAAGCAGCCCGGGGTGCTCGGCGGTCTCACCGCCGACGAGGGCGGTGCCGGTCTCCGCGCATGCGGTCGCGATGCCCGCGACGATCGCGGCGATCCGCTCCGGGACCACCTTGCCGCACGCGATGTAGTCCGTCATGAAGAGCGGACGGGCTCCCACGACGACGATGTCGTCGACGACCATCCCGACCAGGTCCTGTCCGATCGTGTCGTGCTTGTCGAGCGCCTGCGCGATGGCGACCTTCGTGCCGACGCCGTCGGTCGAGGTGGCCAGCAGCGGGCGGTCGAAGTCCTTGAGGAACGAGACATCGAACAGCCCGGCGAACCCGCCGACCCCGCCCAGCACCTCGGGACCGTGGGTGCGGCCGACGGCGGCCTTCATCAGCTCGACGGCCCGGTCGCCCGCTGCAGTGTCGACGCCGGCGGCGGCGTAGGAGGCGGACGAGGAGGCGGAGGAGTCGGTCACCGCTCCATCGTATCCGTGGCCCGCCGGCACCGGAAAAGCGGTCCTACTCCTGGCGTCCGGGGTCGCCGAAGCTCAGCAGCGGCTCCAATTCGGAGTCAGGGCCGGGCTCGCAGCCGTCGGACGTCGCGTCGGAGCCGTCGTCCGTGTCGGCGACGTCCGGGCGCTCCAGCAGGTTCTTGCCGAGGTGGTGTGCATCCGGCAGCTCGATCGGGTACTTGCCGGTGAAGCAGGCGGTGCACAGCAGCTCGCGCGGCTGCTCGGTCGCGTCGATCATGCCGTCCTCGGAGAGGTAACCGAGGCTGTCGGCGCCGATCGACTGGCGCACCTCGTCCACCCCGAGGCCGGTGGCGATGAGCTCGGCGCGGGAGGCGAAGTCGATGCCGTAGAAGCACGGCCAGGTGATGGGCGGGCTCGAGATGCGCACGTGCACCTCGGCCGCGCCGGCCTCGCGGAGCATCGACACCAGGGCGCGCTGCGTGTTGCCGCGCACGATGGAGTCGTCGACCACGATCAGGCGCTTGCCCTTGATGACCTCCTTCAGCGGGTTCAGCTTCAGCTTGATTCCGCGCTGGCGGATGGTCTGCGACGGCTGGATGAACGTGCGGCCGACGTACGAGTTCTTGACGAGGCCCTGACCGAACGGGATGCCGGACGCCTGCGCGTAGCCGATCGCCGCGGGGGTGCCGGACTCGGGGGTCGGGATGACCAGGTCGGCCTCGACCGCGTGCTCGCGCGCGAGCTGGCGGCCCATCTCGACGCGGGCCTCGTAGACGCCGCGGCCGGAGATCGTGGTGTCGGGGCGCGCCAGGTAGACGTACTCGAAAACGCATCCCGCGCGCTTCTCGCTGGCGAAGCGCTTGCTGCGGAGGCCGTTCTCGTCGATGGCGATCAGCTCGCCCGGCTCGACCTCGCGGACGAAGCTCGCGCCGACGATGTCGAGGGCCGCGGTCTCCGAGGCGACGACCCAGCCGCGCTCCAGACGACCGAGCACGAGCGGGCGGACGCCCTGCGGGTCGCGCGCCGCGTAGAGGGTGTGCTCGTCCATGAAGACCAGGCAGAAGGCGCCGCGCAGCCGCGGCAGCACCTCCAGGGCGGTCGACTCGAGCGTGTGGTCCAGGTCGCCCGTGAGCAGCGCGGTGACCACCGCGGTGTCGGTCGTGTTGCCCCGGCTGAGCTCTCCGTCGTGCTGCGGGTACCGCTCGTGGACCAGCTGCATCAGCTCGGCCGTGTTGGTCAGGTTGCCGTTGTGGCCGAGGGCGACGGTGCCGCTCGCCGTCGAGCCGAGCGTCGGCTGCGCGTTCTGCCAGCTGGATGCGCCGGTGGTGGAGTAGCGCGTGTGGCCGACGGCGATGTGGCCGGGCAGCGAGTTCAGCGCGTTCTCGTTGAACACCTGCGAGACGAGGCCCATGTCCTTGTAGATCAGGATCTTGTCGCCGTCGCTCGTCGCGATGCCTGCCGACTCCTGCCCGCGGTGCTGGAGCGCGTAGAGCCCGAAGTAGCTGAGCTTGGCGACCTCCTCGCCGGGGGCCCAGACGCCGAAGACGCCGCAGGCGTCCTGCGGTCCCTTCTCGCCGGGTAGCAGATCGTGACTGAGAAGACCGTCGCCTCCGGCCACAGCGGACCCCTTTCAGGATGTCGGGATGTTCAGCTCTGGGTGTCGCTCGTGCTGGTGTCGTTCGTGCCGGGCTCCGGCTGCGAGCCCTCACGCCGCGCGGGCGACGACCCGGGCTCGGGGACGCGCACGTCGATTCTATCCGCCTGGACGCTGCGCGCTCGACGGGCGGTCACCCGGTCGAGCACCAGGGCGACGATCGCGCCGACGGCGACCCCCACGGCCACGCCGATCGCGAGCAGGAAGCCGAAGACGGAACCGCGGTCGTAGGTCGGGTTCTCGGGGAACGAGAAGGTGAGGATGAGCGCCACGATCGCGAACAGGACGGCGCCGGTGATCATGAACCGGAAGTAGCGCGGCGACCGGCGCACGCGGACCTCGGCGGGCGTGACGGTCTCCTCGATCCCGTCCGGCTCCGGCGTCTGCTCCGGGTCGGCCGGACTGTCATTCATGCATCCATTTTCACAGATCGAAACTGAACGACCGTCGGGCGTCATGGATGCGGGGATGGTGCGTCTCTAGGTGTGAGAGGCGTTGGAAGGGGGTGCGGGCGTGGCGAGGTATCGACAGGTCGTCGTCGCGCTTGCCACGGGTGTCACGACGGGACTGGGCGGGTGCTCGGTCTTTCGCGGAGTGGTGAACCAGCAGCTGACCACGGAGGAGAACTTGGCGAATCAGCGGACGGTGGCGCTCCAGACCATGCGCGACTACCCGAATCCGGCGCTTGAGTCGATCCGGTTCACATCCGAGGGACACGTCAATGGTGCGGGCGACTGGAACGCCAACGCCATCGTCACTATTGAGGGGAAGGAATACAGAGAGCTTCTTGGAATTCACCTCTCCGGGGGCGACATCTTTCCGACACTCCCACCGGGATCAGTGGCAGGTCCGGTCACCATCTCCTACAGCAACGGGACGTCGGAGGTGCTGACGTGACGTACTGCCGTCGACGCGTGCGGATAGTCGCGGCAGCGCTCGCCGTGACCATCGCCGCAGGAACAACCGCAGGCCTGAGCGGCTGCTCGATCTTTGGAGGAATCGTGAACCAACAGCTCTACACCGAGGACAACCTCGCGAACCAGCGGAAGGTCGCCAAGCAGACCATCCGCGACTACCCCCACCCGGCGTTGGAGTCCATCAGATTTACGTCCGAGGGCCATGTCAACGGGGCGGGCGACTGGAACGCCGATGCCGTCCTCATGATTGACGGAGAGGAATACCAGGAGCTCCTCGGAATCCTTCTCTCTGGGGGCGATGAAGTTCCTTCCGTGCCACCGGGATCATCCTCACCGCACGGTCCGGTCAAGGTCATCTACAGCGATGGAACAAGTGAGGTGCTGAAATGACGCTGCACCCCCGATTGCATAGACCAGTGGCCAGGGCAGCGCTCGTCACGGTGATTGCGGCAGCAATCACGACCGGCTTGGGTGGCTGTTCAATCGATGGAGGAAAAATGAATCACCAGCATTCGACGAATCTGGCGAATCAACGCAAAGCTGCGATCGAGTTCATTGGCTCTCACCCTGAAGTCGAGGCAATCGCCTTCACCCGGGAGGGCAGCGTCAGCGGCAGCGGGACATGGGCTGCCAATGCTCTCGTGTCCGTGGGTCAGGTCGAATACCAAGCGATTCTGGGCATCGGAATCGGTTCGACCTCTTGGGAGCCCTGGCCAACCGGGGTTCCTGCTCCTACCCCGATGCGCGTAGCTCTCACGTACAGCGATGGCACGTCCGAGATCGTCAAATGACTTCTGACTCCGACGACGCAGCAATCGCGAACGAGGTGTATTCCGCGGACCCCGGCTGGACAAATCCGCCCATAGCTAAGGGCAGACATTTCACCGACGGCCAAGGCGGCACCACATTCGAAGTCATCGACGAGCCCGTGAACGACCCCGTAACGGGGTTTCAGGCGATCACGGTGGCGCCCCTGGTCAACGGCACGCCGGACCTCTCCCGCCTGTACGTCTCGTACGCCGGGACGAACCCCGCCCACCACGGCGACCTGAACACGGATGCGCAGACGGTCATCGCGGGCAGAGTGATGGCGACACAGACCGAGCAGGCTGTGAAGTACGCCACGGAGATGCAGGCCAAGCACCCCGGCGCGAGCTTCACCACCGTCGGCCACTCGCTGGGCGGGTACCTGGCGATGTATGTCGCGGCGGAGAAGCACTGGTCGTGCACCAGCTTCAACGGCCCCGACCCGTGGGAGCACCTGTCCCCGCAGGCACGGAAATGGGTCGAGCAGCAGCACGCTGCCGGAGAGAATCCGCTCCGCAACTTCCTGAACGAGTGGGATGCCATCGGCAACGCGCACGGCAACGGCACCGGCGCAGCCATCTACGTCACAGGCAAACCGTTCCAGGACCTCCTCACCAACCACAACCTCTCCACCGGCTTCCGCTTCGACGGCAGCGGTCGGATAGAAGGCGCCGGAGTTCCCGCCCGCAACTCGTACCAGATCACGGAGAACCTCCTCCACGCGGTCCCGCCGATGCTGCGGGAGCCGCTGGCCGTGCTGGTAGCCGGCGCCCTGACCGCCCTCCAAGTACCCGTGATCGGGGAATCCGCGGGCCGGTCCGCCTCCACGGTCATGGTCATGATGGACACGCTGGCGGCCACCTCTCTGGCCTCCAACATTTTCAGCGCCGCCGACATCCTGACCACCATCAAATCCGTGAACGAAGGGCTCACCGCGCGGATGCACCTGGACCTGCTCGAGGCCAAGAACAGCGCCTTCACGATCCCCTTCCTCACCCAGGCGGACATCGAGGACTGCGTGGTCACCGAACGGCTGCGGGTGGAGGACAACATCGACGAGCACGCCGTCCAGGCGGTCAACCGCCGCATCGACGACCACGTCGACACCATCCACTCGCTCTACAACGGCATCAGCAACGCCGTCGTCCATGCCGGCGAACAAGACGCCCGCTGGGCGTCGGCGTTCGCCGGCCGGTAAGCGGACGAAGGAGCGAGCCGTGTCCGAATACTTCTCGAACCAGACCGGTCAGAACCTCGAGGATCTGATCGCGGGGATCGGCGAGGGCCTGGAAGGCACCGCCGAGGCCGTACAGGCGGCGATCGACGACATGATCCACTCCGCCGCCGTCGGGCTCCTGCACTCGATGCTGCCGCCGATGGTGCACGTCAAGAACGCGACGACGAGAGCCACCGCCTGGACGACGGTGCAGGGGCTCTCCGCGGAGGTCTTCCTCACCGTGACCGGTGCCCGCGTGGACACCGCCGTCCTCGCCGGTCAGGTCGCCCAGAAGGTGGAGCACGGAGTCGGCCGCATCACCGCGAACCTCGACTACACGGGCGGGGTGAACAGCATCACATGACCGAATTCCACAGCATCGGGGAGCTCGAAGACGCCCACGAGCGCGAGGCGTCGGCCGCACGCGACCGGATCGAGCAGGCGGAAGAGCACATCCACTACTACCGCTCCCAGATGATCCGCATGCAGGAGCACTTCTACGGGGTCGCCCGTTCGGCGGGTGTTCAGGACGACCCCGGCTTCCAGTACGAACTTCGGCGGGTCACCGCTCGCATCGACGAGGACGTATCCGCGGCGACCCGGGTGGTCATCCGCTTCGACGACGAACTCACGGACCTGGCCGCGCGCCAGCGCCGGGAGCGCGAGGACCTCCAGCAGCGTCTGCGCCGGACCGGCGCGGGTCAGTAGCGCAGCGGGACGAGTCCCTCCAGCGACGCGCGCTGGCCGGAGGCGTGGACGGCGCCGGAGGCGAGCCCTTCGTCCCACGTCATCGACCCGGAGGCGAGGGCCAGCCAGGTGGCGGCATCCGTCTCGATCACGTTCGGCGGCGTCCCGCGGGTGTGCCGCGGACCGGGGATGCACTGCACCGCGCCGAACGGAGGCACCCGCACCTCGACCGTGTTGCCCGGGGCGCGCTCCGCCAGGAGCTGCAGCAGGTACCGCACGGCCGTCGCCGTGGTGTTGCGGTCGGCGCCCCCCGCGACGGCCGCGCGGACGGCCGGGCCGCCGACCTCGTCCGCGATCTTCGCTCTCGCCATGGCATCCATCCTTCCACCGCAGCGACACGAGGCCGGAGTGCCGCATCCACTCCCTCTAGCATGGTGGCGTGAAGATTCTCGTCCTCGGTTCCGGTGCCCGTGAGCACGCCATCATCACCGCACTGCTCGCGGAGGAGGCGCGCCACGACATCGTGGCCGCGCCCGGCAACGCCGGCATCGCGCAGGACGTGCGCGTGGAGCCGTCGCTCGATCCGCTGGACGGGGTCGCGGTCACCGAGTACGCGCTCGAGCACGGCATCGAACTGGTCGTCATCGGCCCGGAGGCTCCGCTCGTCGCCGGCGTCGCCGACCCGCTGCGCACCCGCGGCATCCCGGTCTTCGGCCCGGGAAAGGCGGCGGCCCAGCTGGAGGGGTCGAAGGCGTACGCGAAGCGGATCATGGATGCGGCCGGCGTTCCGACAGGCCGTGCCGTCCGCGCGGAGACGCTCGCCGAGGCCGAGCGGGCGCTCGACGAGTTCGGCGCGCCCTACGTCGTCAAGGCCGACGGCCTCGCCGCGGGCAAGGGCGTGCTCGTCACCGAGGAGCGCGAAGCGGCCGCCGAGCACGCGACGCACTGGCTCCGGCACGGCGGAGTGCTGATCGAGGAGTTCCTCGACGGGCAGGAGGTCTCGCTGTTCCTGCTCAGCGACGGCCACGACGTGCTCCCGCTCTCACCCGCGCAGGACTACAAGCGGCTGCTCGACGGCGACGCCGGCCCGAACACCGGCGGGATGGGCGCGTACTCGCCGCTGCCCTGGCTGCCGGAGGGCTTCGTGGACGAGGTCATCGACACGATCGCGCTGCCGACCGTGCGCACGATGGCGCGCGAGCAGACGCCGTTCATCGGCCTGCTCTACTGCGGGCTGATCCTGACCGACCGCGGCATCCGCGTGATCGAGTTCAACGCGCGGTTCGGCGACCCGGAGACGCAGGTCGTGCTCCCCCGGCTCGTCACGCCGCTGTCCACGCTGCTGCACGCGGCGGCGACGGGCGGCCTCGGCGGTCTGCCCCGGCCCGAGTTCGCCCTGGACACGGCCGTGACCGTCGTGCTGGCCAGCGAGGGGTACCCCGAGGCGCCGCAGACCGGTCGGCCGATCACCGGTCTCGGCGAGGCGGCCGCCGTGCCCGAGGTGACGATCGCGCACGCGGCGACCGTTCTCGACGAGGCGACCGGGGAGCTGCTCGCGACCGGCGGACGCGTGCTGTCGGTCGTCGCGCGCGGCACCGGCTTCGCCGAGGCGCGCTCGCGGGCCTACGCGGCGCTCGACCGCATCCACCTCGAGGGCGCCCAGTACCGCACCGACATCGCCGCCCGCGTCTCCTGACCCCGCCCCACCGTCGAGTACGCAAAAACTGCACGCCCCAGCGGCGTTTCGTGTGCAATTTGTGCGGACTCGACGGTGGGGGTCAGGGGAGGAGGCGGGTGAGGAAGGGGTTGCGGAAGCGCGCGGCGGGGTCGAAGCGGGCTGCGAGGGCCGCGAAGTCGGCGAGGCGCGGGTAGAGGGACGGGACGACGCGGTCGCGATCGACGTAGAGCTTGCCCCAGTGCGGACGCGCGCCGAGCGGCAGCAGCGCGGCCTCGAGCTGCGGGAGCACGGCCTCGACGCCGGCCTGATCGCGGAACCACGTGAAGTGCAGACCCACCACATCCGTCCCGTACGCGCTGGACAGCCAGAGGTCGTCGGCCGCGACGGTGCGGATCTCCGAGATCTGCAGCAGCGGGGCCACCACCGGCGCGAGCGCGCGGACGGCCTCGATCGCCTCGACGGCGCGAGCCCGCGGCACCAGGTACTCCGACTGGATCTCCTCGCCGTTCGACGGGGTGAACTCGAAGCGGAAGTGCGCAAGGCGCTCGCTCCACGGGCCGACGACACCGAGCTGCTCGGTGGTGTTGCGCACATCCATCGTCTGGATCATGTGCCGCGGCTCGGTCAGCGCGGGCGCTCCGAAGAAGTCGTCCTCGATCAGCGAGTCGACCCCGTCCAGCTCCTTCAGCCAGGCGAGTGAGACGGCCTCCTCGTCCCACGTCGTGAAGAGGCTCACGCTGTAGGCGGAGGAGGTGACCTCGTCGAACCGGTCGATCACGGCCTCCCACGGCACGCCGCCGAACAGCCGCTGACGCGCATCGTACGTCGGCCGGATGTCGAGGGTCACCTCCGTCACAACGCCGAGCGCCCCGAGGCCGACGACGGCGCCATCGAATCCCTCGTCGCCGCGCCGCACGTCGACGAGCTCGCCCGTCCCCGTCAGGATGCGCAGGCCCGCGACGGCCGTGGCCAGGTTGCCGTTGCGGTCGCCCGAGCCGTGCGTCGCCGTGGCGACGGCGCCGGCGACCGAGATGTGCGGGAGGGACGCGAGGTTGTGCAGCGCCCATCCCGCGTCCTGCAGCACGCGCGCGAGGTCGCCGTAGCGGACGCCGCCGCCGACCGTGACCGTCCGTGCGGCCTCGTCGATGCGGACATCGCCGGGCAGGCCGGCGGTGCTGATGAGCAGCCCCGGGGTGTCGGCGAGGTCGTTGAAGGAGTGCCTGCTGCCGAGGGCGCGCACCGCGGGGGCGCTCAGCACCAGCTCCCGGAGTTCGTCGATCGTGTCCGGCCGGGCGATCCGCTCCGCCTGGTACTCGTAGTTGCCCGCCCAGTTCTTCTCGGCCATCGAGGTCCTCCCGGTTGGTCGTCGGGCGGCCATCCGCTTCGATCGACATCCCCATTCTAGGAATGTGACCGGGCACATGACGCCGCTCCCCGATCCGCAGAACTGCTGCATTGCCGGGCCGCTCACCGCCGCAGTATGGTGCGCGTGACAGCGGGGTGGGCCGCGGAGAAGAGGATGAAATGGCCGAATTCGAGTACGGTCCGGCGGAGTTCATGGTCGCTCAGTTCGACACCGACCGGCCGTCTCCCGGCGTCGTCGAGGCGATCCTCGACCTGGTCGAGAACGGCACGGTGCGACTGCTCGACCTGGTGTTCGTCGAACGCCACGACGACGGGAGCGTCGACATCATCGAGCTCGAGGAGATCGGGGACGAGATCGGGTTGACCGACATCACGCTCGACGCCACCGGGCTCGCCGGGGACGAGGACGTGCAGCAGATCGCGGAGCTCCTGGAGCCCGGATCGACGGGGGCGATCCTCGTGATCGAGCACCTCTGGGCGAAGGATCTGGCGAACCGGTTCTTCCAGTCGGGCGGCGTCGTGCTGCACAGCGAGCGCATCCCGGCGCCCGTGCTCAACGCGGTCGCCGCGGACGCCTTCGACGAGCTCGAGACCACGGAAGGCTGAGGAGGACACCATGCCATTGAGACGATTCGGACGCCCGGGACTGATCGGGATGGCGGCGCGCACAGCGGTCGTCGCCGGAACCGCCACGGCGGTCGCCGGCGGTGTGCAGCACCACCAGCAGCAGAAGTACCAGAACCAGTACGAGCAGGAGCAGTACGAGCAGCAGCAGGCGGCACTGCAGGCCCAGGAGGCCCAAGCGCAGCAGCAGGCGGCCGCGCAGCAGGCCGCGGCACAGCAGGCGGCAGCACAGCAGCAGGCGGCTCCAGAGGACGACATGATGACCCGGCTGCAGCAGCTGGCGACGCTCCACACGCAGGGAGTGCTCACCGACGAGGAGTTCTCGGCCGCCAAGGCCAAACTGCTCACCTAGCGGCCCCGCCCGGGAGGTTCGCTGCTCGCCCTACGATGGACGGGTGAGCGAACTTCCGGGATGGGTCCACGTCTACTCAGGCAAGGTCCGCGACCTGTACGTGCCAGTAGGCGCGTCCGGCCTCCACGACGCGGACAGCGTGCTCGTGGTCGCCAGCGACCGGGTGAGCGCGTTCGACCACGTGCTGGAGCCGGGCATCCCCGCCAAGGGCGAGCTGCTCACGACGCTGAGCCTGTGGTGGTTCGACCAGCTGGACGACGTGCCGAACCACCTGATCCCCGATCACACGCTGGTGGGCGACACCGTCGTCGAGCGCATCCCCGCCGCGGTCGCCGGGCGGTCGATGCTGGTGAAGCCGCTCGACATGTTCCCGGTCGAGTGCGTCGTCCGCGGCTACCTGACGGGCAGCGGCTGGGCCGAGTACCGCGCATCGCAGAGCGTATGCGGCATCCCGCTGCCGGCCGGCCTGCAGAACGGCGACCGGCTTCCCGAGCCGCTGTACACGCCCGCGTGGAAGGCTCCGCTCGGGCAGCACGACGAGAACATCAGCTTCGAGCGCACGGTCGAGCTGGTCGGGGCGGATGTGGCGGAGGAGCTGCGGCGCCTCTCGCTGCACGTCTACGAGCGCGGCTCCGCGATCGCCGAGGCGCGGGGCATCATCATCGCCGACACCAAGTTCGAGTTCGGCGCCGACCGGACCACGGGCGAGATCACGCTCGCCGACGAGGTGCTGACCAGCGACTCCAGCCGGTACTGGGATGCGGCCGTCTACGCGTCGGCGCCGACGCCGGAGGAGCGCATGGCCAGCTTCGACAAGCAGATCGTCCGCGACTGGCTGGCCGCGAACTGGGACAAGACCGGGACGCCGCCCGCGCTCCCCGCCGACATCGTCGAGCGCACGGCGGCGCGCTATCGCGAGCTGCTGGAGCGGCTCACCGGGGCGTAACGTCCGCCGTGGGCCCCGGCGCGGCACGCATGCCGCAGCGCGCATGCCGCGCGGTATAGCGTCGCGTCATGGACGCTGCAGCCACCTCCGCTCCGCCTCCCGCGACAGCCGCCGTCGCCGACGCCGCCGTGCGTCTGAGAGTCGCTGTCGGGACCGCTCCGGTCGACCTGGTCGCCCTCCTTCCCGGCCGGCCCTTCCAGGGTCCGGCCGCTCCGGTCACCCACCTCGGCAGCGTGGACGTGCTGCTGGAGACGATCGACGACGCTCCCCCGGGAGCCGTGCTCGTCGTCGACAACGGCGGTCGCGACGATGAGGCGTGCGTCGGCGACCTGATGCTGCTGGAGGCGGCGACAGCCGGGATGTCGGGCGCGGTCATCTGGGGACGCCATCGTGACACCGCGCAGCTGCGCGAGATCGGGCTGCCCCTGTTCAGCCGCGGGTCGCATCCCTTCGGGCCCCGCCGTGTGCCGCCCGCGGGAACGGCGATGCGGTCGGCGTTCCTCGACGGCGTCGCCGTCTCCGCTGAGCACTGGATCGTCGCCGACGACGACGGCGTGCTCGTGATCCGCGCCGACGACCGGGAGGTGCTGTTCGCCGAGGCGGCGCGCATCCAGTCGGTCGAGGGCGCTCAGGCGGAGCGGATGCGGTCGGGCGCCTCCCTGCGCAGCCAGCTCGACTTCGCCCGCTACCGGCGGATGCAGTCCGCCGACCCCACCCTCACGCTGCGCCGCTACCTGGCCGAGACCGGCGGCGCGATCGAGACCTGACGCCGAGGGGCGCGCTCCGCCCGGGGCTTGAGAAATACCGCGGTGACCTGGGGTGTTGTGTCTGGCATGACAGACCTCCTCCCCGCAGACTCCGCGATGGGCGCGGTGACCCTCCGCGTCGCCGACCTCGACCGGATGACCGCGTACTACCGCGACGCCGTCACCCTGAGCGTCCTCGCCGCCGAGGGCGGACGGGTGGTGCTGGGCCGCGGAGCGACACCGGCGGTCGTGCTGGAGCACGCGCCGGAGCTGAAGCACGCGGGCCCGGGTGAGGCGGGGCTGTTCCACACCGCGATCGTGTTCGACACCCCCGAGACGCTGGCGGCCGCCGTCTACTCGGTCGCGCGCCGCGCGCCAGGGACCTTCACCGGAAGCGCCGACCACCTGGTCAGCACGACGTTCTACTTCACCGACCCGGAGGGCAACGGCGTCGAGCTGTACTGGGACCGCGACCGCTCGCTGTGGAGCTGGACGCACGGCCAGGTCGAGATGGACACGCTGTACCTCGACCCCAACGCCTTCCTGTCGGAGCACCTGACGGAGCGCGGGGTCGCGCTCGCGGAGGCGACGCAGGCCGCGACGACCCTGTTCGGCGACGCCTCCGTCGGGCACGTCCACCTCTCGGTCGGAGACGTCGCAACGGCCCGCGAGTTCTACGTCGACCGGCTCGGCTTCGAGGCCACCGCATCCCTCGGCGGTTCGGCCCTGTTCGTCAGCGCCGGGGGCTACCACCACCACATGGCCATGAACACGTGGAACAGCCGCGGCGCCGGCCGCCGCCGCCTGGCCCTCGGCCTCGGCGAGGTGCAGCTGAAATTGCCGTCGTCCGACGATGTCGGTGCTCTGGCCGAGCGGATGCGGCACTACGGCGTGCAGACCCGTGAGGACGGCCGGTCGCTCGGCTTCGACGATCCGTGGTCCAACGCGGTGCGCGTGGTGACGGAAGCGGAGGAGTTCTCGGCCTGAGCCGCGGCGAGGAACGCGAAAGGGAGGAGGTCGCAGCCGGGGTGGCTGCGACCTCCTCCCTTTTCCGTGTCGGTCGGCGTCAGTCGGTGACGGGCGCGGCGTGAAGGCCGTGCGGCGGCTCGTCGCCGGGCGCGAGGTCGGTCGCGGGCGGCACCGGAGCGGCATGAGCACCGTGGGTGGTCGCATCCACCGGGACCGGGGCGGCGTGGGCGCCGTGCGTGGCGGCCTCGGAGGACTCAGCCGTCGCACCCGCGGCGACCGGAGCATCGGCCGGCGCACCCTCGGCGGCCGGGGCGCCCGCAGCTGCGGCACCCGCACCGGCCCCGGCTCCACCGGCCTGGCGCGCCCACGCGGGCGGCTTCGGCCGCTCCCACCAGACGACGACGAGCGCGCCCAGGAAGGCGACGGCCGCCGGAAGCAGGAGGGACTCCGCCATCGCCTGGGTGAAGCCGGCGTGCAGGATCTGCGGCAGCTCGGTGCCCGCGGCGGCCTCGCTGGCGTTCGCAGCTCCGCCGGGGACCTTCGGCAGGTCGACGGCGAGACGCCCCTCGATCAGGGCGGCGATGGACGCGCTGCCCAGCACCGCGCCGATCTGACGGGTGGTGTTGAACACGCCCGATCCCGCTCCCGCCTGGTTCATCGGCAGGTTGCGCGTCGCCGTGGTGGAGATCGGCCCCCACACGCCCGACATCGCGATGCCCATCAGGGCGCTCGGGATGAGCAGCAGGAAGATGTTCACGTCCGGGGACAGCATCCGCGAGTAGAGGAACAGCGCGAAGGCGAACAGCACCAGCGCGGGGGTGGCGATGTTGCGCGGGTTCACCTTGTCGATCAGCCGGCCGACGAACGGCGCGAGCACTCCCGAGAAGATGGCGGTCGGCGCGAGCATCAGAGCGGACTCGGTCGGCGTGAGGCCGCGCACGGTCTGGAAGTAGAACACCAGCGGCAGCGCCATACAGGTCACGGCGAAGCCGACCGTGGTGATCGCGCCGTTCGACAGCGAGAAGTTGCGGTCGCGGAACAGCGGAAGGGGAAGCAGCGGCTCCTTCTTGTTGAACGCCTGCCAGACGACGAACGCGGCGAGCACGACGATCCCGGCGATGATGAGACCCCAGACCGAGATCGGGCCCCAGATGACGCCCCAGTCGTAGGTGCTGCCCTCCTGGATGCCGAACACCAGCAGGAACATGCCGACGCCGGACAGGATGACGCCGAGAATGTCGAAGCTGTGCGAGTGCGTGGGGAGCTTCGGGACGAGACGCATCGCGAGGATGAACGCCACGACGCCGACGGGGACGTTGATGAAGAAGATCCACTCCCATCCCAGGCTGTCGACGAGCACGCCGCCGAGCAGCGGGCCGATCAGCGTGGCGACGCCGGCGACGGCGCCCCAGAGGCCCATGGCCGCGCCGCGGCGCTCCGGCGGGAAGATGCGGGTGATGACGGCCATGGTCTGCGGCGTCATCAGGGCGGCGCCGAGTCCCTGCACGACGCGCGCGGCGATCAGGAAGCCGATGGACCCGGCGAACCCGCACCAGGCGGAGGCCAGGGTGAACACCACCAGGCCGATGAGGTAGAGGTTCTTCGGGCCGAACCGGTCGCCGAGGCGGCCGGTGATGAGCAGCGGCACCGCGTAGGCGAGCAGGTATGCGCTCGTCACCCAGATGACGGCGTTGTAGTCGGTGCCGAGGTTCAGCCCCTTCATGATCGACGGGTTGGCGACCGACACGATAGTGGTGTCGATCAGGATCATGAAGAACCCGATGACGAGCGCCCAGAGGGCGGGCCACGGCTTCAGTTGACGTTCCATTGGTCTTCTCTCAATGCTTTTCTTCGGACCACGACACGGCGCCCGATTGGAGGTCTGCGATCAGGGTCTCGAGCACGTCCGCCTCGGTGGCGGCGATGGCTCGCTGGTAGCGCACGTCCAGCCAGTACTTCGCGGGCACCCCGCGCAGCGTCAGGTCGGCGATGGCGCCATCCAGCACCCCGGTGTCGGCGCGGATCAAGCCCACGCGCTTGCGGAGCAGCGCGATCACGGTGTCGACGGGGAGGTTGTGCGCCTCGCCGAGGCCGAGTGGGAACTCCGGGTACTCGTTGGTGGGCGTTCCGATGATCTCGGTGATGCGCTCGCCGAGTGCTCGGGTGCCCGCGTCGGTGATCTCGTAGGTGGTGCGCTCCGGCCGGTTGCCTTCGCGCTCGGTGCCGGTGGCGCGCACGAAGCCGTGCGCCTCCATCCGGTCGACGGTGTGGTACAGCGAGCCCGGGCGCACCTTGACCAGCCGGTCCTCCGAGCGCTGCATGAGCGTCTGGTACATCTCGTAGGGATGCGACGGGCCCTCGGCGAGCAGCGCGAGCGCGGCGACGGCGAGGGGGGTGAGGGTGCGAGGTTCGGACATGCTCTCAATGTTTTCGAGTTGATTATTCCATGAGGAATATACGGCATGGGTGAATGGCCGTCAAGTACCGTGGGGAACACGGCCGGAAGGAGATCCCATGCTCTTCGCCCTCCCCGACGGAGGCTCACCACAGGTCGCCGACGACGCCTGGGTGGCGCCCGGCGCGACCGTCGTCGGCGACGTCACGCTGCAGCCCGGCGCGAGCGTCTGGTACGGAGCGGTCGTCCGCGCCGACAACGCGCCGATCGTCATCGGCCGCGACTCCAACCTGCAGGACAACGTCTCGGCCCACGTCGACCCCGCCTACCCGCTGACGGTGGGCGACCGCGTCTCCGTCGGCCACAACGCCGTGCTCCACGGCTGCACGATCGAGGACGACGTGCTCATCGGGATGAACGCCACCATCCTCAACGGCGCCCGGATCGGCGCGGGTTCCCTCGTCGCAGCGGGCGCCGTGGTCACCCAGGGCGCCGAGATCCCTCCGCGCTCGCTCGTCGCCGGCGTTCCCGCCACGGTGCGCCGCGAGCTGACCGACGACGAGGTCCGCGGCATCGCCGAGAACGCGGCCGGGTATCTCGACAAGACCCGGCAGCACCGCGGGGCGGTCGCGCTCGACTGAGCGGGCGGATGCCCTCAGCCGGCGTCGAGCATCGCGCGGTTGAGCGCGATCAGCTGCTCGGAGAACATCCGCGCCCCGCCCTGCGCGGGATGCCGGACGGCGGGCGCCTCGATGCCCGCCTCCGCGAGCGCGCCCTGCGCTTTGCGGCCGACCGCGACGATCGTCTCGACGCCGAGCTCCTGGATCAGCTCCAGCGCAACGGGCGCCCCCTCCCGCACCTCCGACGAACGCGGAGTGCGGTTCGTCTGCGGGCGGCCGGCGACGAACGGATGGTGCGGGTAGATCGGCCACGACAAGGGAAGCGGGCCCCGCCATTCGCGCATCGTCTCCCAGACGACGCGGCTGGATGTCTCCCACGGCGCCTGCGGCTCCGGCGGGAGCTCGAGGCCGGGAAGCACGCCCGCCTCCACCTCGCGGACGGAGGTGAAGGGCACACCGGTCACCGTCATCCCCCGCCAGCCCGGAGCCTCGCCGAGCAGCAGGACGGGCGCGTGCGGAACGGCGAGGTAGCGGCGCAGATTGCGCTCGCGGAGCCGGCCCAGCTCGTCGTCGCCGTACAGCAGCTCGGCGTCGTCCGGCACGGGAACCGCGCGGATCAGGTCGAAGAAGCGGTCGAACACCACCCCAGGCTACGGCCGGACCGCGACCCGCGGGTGCGTGCGTGCGGCGAGCGCCGCATCCACGTCGGCCAGGGCGAACGTCTCGCCGACCTGCTCGGCGAACGGGTAGCGCTGCCACGCGTCGCTCAGGAACCGCACGGCCTGCTCCAGGTGCCGGGCGGCGTAGTTGTGGACGCCGCGGATGGTGATCAGCCGGCGGATCAGGGCCTCCGGCGCGATGCCGAGGTCCGGCCCGGGGGCCGACTGGCCGACCAGCACCAGCACCCCGCCGACGTCGACGGCGTCGAGCAGCGAGCGGGCCGCTGCCGGGCTCCCGGAGAGTTCCAGCGCGACGGTCGGGGCCGGAGCACGACCGCCCGTCTTCGCGAGCACCGCGGCCAGCCCGGTCGAAGAGCCGGTGGGAGCGGCAGGGTCGGCGGCTCCCGCTGCGCCGAAGGCCAGCGCGGACTCGCGGCGCTCCGGGATCGGCTCGCTCACGACGACGCGGGCGCCCGCCTCGACCGCCATCGCCGTCGCCGTCACCCCGAGCATCCCCGCGCCCGCGATCAGCACGAAGGCGCCGTCCAGCGGGACGAGCTCGGCCGCCGCCTCGATCGCCGCCGCCACCGACGCGGTCGCGCACGACGCGGGCGCGAGCACGGCGGCCGGGATGTCCTCCGGGACGCGCACCAGCGGCGTGCCGTCGAGGATGTGCGTGTGCGTCGCGAAGCCGCCCGACAGCTCCCAGCCGCGCCGCATCCGCTCGTGGCCGTACTTCTGGAGGCTCAGGCACTGCTGCTGCAGCCCGCGGCGGCAGCGCACGCAGCGCCCGCACGGGACGGCGGCGGACCACACGATCCGCTCCCCCAGCGAGACGCGATGACCGTCCGTCGTCTTGGCGCCGCCGCGGCCGAGCGCGACGACGCGGCCGACCTGCTCGTGGCCGAGCACCAGGGGCGCCTGCGTGCGGCGATGGCCGAGCACCGCCTCCACGTCCGTTCCGCACACCGTCGCCAGCTCGACCTCGACCAGGACGTCGCCCGGAGCCAGACGGACCCCGGGCACCGCCACCGCCTCATGCGTGTGCGCGTCGCCCGGCCACACCATGGCCGTGGCCGACGGGTACACGCTGACCCCCATCCCCAGGCGCGCCGGCGGCTCGACGACGCGCGGGGTCACCGCCTTGACCGTCACCGGATGCCGTGTCCCGCAGCGGCGCCGCCGTCGGCCTCGTAGCCCAGCAGATCCGGCAGGTCGGCGACGCTCGGGAGCACCGCGTCCGCTCCGGCGTCGAGCAGAGTCTGCTCGTCGTGCGCGCCCGTCAGCACGCCGACGACCAGGCCGGCGCCCGCCGCGATGCCGGAGGCGATGTCGCTCGCCGTGTCGCCGACCACGACCATGCCCTCGACGCTGGATGCGCCCGTGCGCAGCAGCGCGGTGAGGGGCAGATCGGGGAACGGACGGCCGCGGCCCGCCTCCTCCGGTGTCAGCGTGACGTCCGCCAGGTCGTGCCAGCCCAGGGCGTCGAGGACGATGTCGCACGTCCTCCGCGAGAAGCCGGTGGTCAGTGCGACGGTGACGCCCGTCGCCCGCAGCCGGCGGATGAGGTCCTCGGCGCCGGGGACCGGTCGAAGGCCCCCATCGGCCACGAGCTCGGCGTACGTCGACTCGAAGACGGCGTCCGCGTGCTGCGCCTGGTCCTCGTCGGCGCTCAGCGAGCGGAACACGGCCAGCTTCGCCTGTCCCATCGTCTCGTGAACGAAAGCCAGGACGGCAGCGCGCCCGTCCGCGGAGGACGCGAGACCCGCAGCGTCTACGGCGCGCTCGAACGCGCGCTGCACCAGGCCGTCGTCGAGGACGGTCGTCCCCGCCAGGTCGAGCACGACGAGTTCGAGATCGGCGAGGTCGTCCTCGTCGCGGTCGTCGGCGTCGCCCTCGTCGAGCGCGTCCTCCCGTTCGTCCAGGTCGTCGACGTCGTCCCACTCGTCGTCGGTGAGCCCCGCCGCCGACGGGATGCCGCCCCGGACCGGCCCGACGCCGACGGTGACATCGTCGACGGTGACATCGTCGAACTCGCTGGTGATGCGTCCGTCTGGGGTCACGATGGTGCCTTTCGTTGCGGTGGTGCTAGCGCACGCGGGCGGCGCCCGCGGGGATCAGGGCGCCGGGGGCGTCGGAGAACAGCTCGTCGACGACGCGGTCGGCGAGGCCGAGCCCGGTGGTCATCCCGATGCCGGTGGTGACGGAGACGACGCGGACGCCGGGGGCCGGCGCGGCGACCAGGAACTCGTCCGGCGCGGCCGCGTAGACGCCCTGCCAGCGCTCCCGGACGCGCAGGTCGGCGACGCCGAACAGCTCGCGCGTCTGCTCCAGCAGCAGGGCGAACGCCTCCTCGTGCTGGAACGGGGACGCGTCCGCGCCCCGGGCGTGGGTGTCGCCGACGATCAGGGTGCCGTCGGGACGCTGGGTGAACATGAGGTTCACGTCCAGCGCCGCCAGGGCCGGCTGCTCGGCCGCGAGGCGTTCGCGCAGCGCCGCCGCGCTGGGGGTGCGGGCGAAGCCGGAGTAGCGGACGAGGGACCAGCCGGTCAGCACCGGCGTCGCCAGCGGCAGCTCGAGGGCGGCCTCCACGAGCATCATGTCCAGCCCGCAGCGCTCGATGCCGTGCGCCTCGGCGATCCCGGGGAACAGGTGGTCGACGTCGTGCCCGACGGCGACGACGACCGCGTCGGCCGCGACCCGTCCGCGGGGCGTGCGCACCAGTCCGGGCTCCACACCCGAGACCGCGGTCTGCCAGAAGAAGTCGACGCCGTGGGCGTCCAGCCAGCGGGCGATCGCCGCGGCGGCCTCGCGCGGGTCGATCTGCAGGTCGGAGGGCAGCAGGGCGCCGCCCACTGCGACGCCGTCGGCGACCGGGACACTCTCGCGCACCTCGGCGGGGGTGAGGAGCCGGACGTCGTGGCCTCCGCGCCGCTCGCGGAACTCCTCCAGCACGGCGAGTTCGTCGTCCGCCCGCGCGACGACGATGCTCCCCGACTCGCGCAGCCAGAAGCCGGCCTCGGGAGCCAGGGTCAGCCACAGCTCGCGGGCGAGCTCGGCGTACGCGCGCGCCTCGCCCTCCTGCCCGGTGATGCCGAGGTGGCCGAAATTGCGGACCGACGCCCCCTGCACGCCGGAGGCGCGGTCGATCACGGCCACCGTCAGTCCTCGCCGGAGGGCTGCGACGGCATGCCCGAGCCCGACGATCCCGGCGCCGACCACCGCGAGGTCGTAGTGCCTGCCCATCCGGAGCCTCCCTGCGTCCCCGCTCACCGCGTGCCTTGTTCGTGGGTCAGTGCGCCACGCTAGGAGCCCGGTGCGACGGTGGTCGCAACTGGAGGTAACGCCCGGGTGAACGGAGCGAGGACGGCGGGTGCCGCCATCGTCGGGGAACAGTGCCCGGACCGGCTGTTGCAGTATTGCGGCGGTCGGCGCAGAATTGCAGCATGGCCGACGGCGACAACACCCGCGAGTTCGATCCCGACATCGTCACCGACTTCCGGGAGCGGATGTCGTACGGCTCTTACCTGGAACTCGACACGCTGCTCAGCGCTCAGCGCCCGGTGAGCCGCCCGGAGCACCACGACGAACTGCTGTTCATCATCCAGCACCAGACGACGGAGCTCTGGCTGAAGCTCGTCCTCCACGAGCTGGAGTCCGCCCGCGACCTCCTGCGCGCCGACGACCTCTCGCCCGCACTCAAGCGCATCGCCCGCGTGAAGCACATCCAGCGCACCCTCACCGAGCAGTGGTCGGTGCTCGCCACGCTCACGCCGACGGAGTACGCGGAGTTCCGCGGCTTCCTGGGAAACTCGTC